>NZ_CP047948.1:0-2543463 GCF_014280215.1 Synechococcus sp. A15-127
TCGATCCGAGATTTCCCCATTCCCACAGGCCCTACGACGGCTGTTTTTCTTTTGTTCTTTTTTTTTTTGAATAAAACAGCCGAAGAGCACGCGGATGGAATCACGGCATTGCACTTCCCTCAACGCTGTGAAACCGTGGGGCACCTCCACGACACGTTCAGGCCTGCAGCACGATGAAAGTGGTCTGTTCCCAGTCCGAGCTGAATGCCGCTCTTCAGCTGGTCAGCCGTGCGGTCGCCACGCGACCGACGCATCCGGTGCTGGCGAATGTGCTGCTGACAGCCGATGCCGGCAGCAATCGCCTCAGCCTCACAGGTTTTGATCTCAACCTCGGCATTCAGACCTCTCTGGCAGCCAGCATCGACAGCAGCGGCGCGATCACCCTTCCGGCCCGGCTTCTGGGAGAGATCGTCTCCCGGCTCTCAAGCGACAGCCCGATCACCCTGGCCACGGACGACGCCGGGGAACAGGTGGAACTCACCAGCCTGAGTGGCTCGTATCAGATGCGGGGAATGCCGGCAGACGACTATCCCGATCTGCCGATGGTCGAGAGCGGACAGCCGCTGAAACTGCAGGCATCCGGTCTGGTTCAGGCCCTCAAAGGCACCCTGTTCGCGAGCAGTGCGGATGAAGCCAAGCAGCTGCTGACAGGAGTCCATCTCCGGTTCACTCAAAAGTCCCTGGAGGCGGCGGCAACCGATGGGCATCGGCTCGCCGTTCTGGAGGTGGACGATGCCCTTCATGATGCTGCTCCCTCTGATGACCCCGAGTCGGAAGGTTTCGCAGTCACTCTTCCCGCCCGTTCTCTGCGGGAGGTGGAGCGACTGATGGCAGGCTGGCGATCAGAGGAGCCGGTGAGTCTGTTCTGCGATCGGGGGCAGGTGGTTTTCCTGGCCGCTGATCAGATGGTCACCAGCCGCACGCTGGAAGGCACATATCCGAATTACCGGCAGCTGATCCCGGATGGATTCACCCGAACCATCAGTCTTGATCGCCGTGCTCTGATCGCCGCCCTGGAGCGGATCGCTGTTCTGGCTGATCAGCACAACAATGTCGTCAAATTCAGCACCCAACCTGATGATGGAGTGGTCCAGCTCAGTGCTGATGCACAGGATGTGGGCAGGGGTTCTGAGTCGCTTCCAGCCACGTTGACCGGTGATGCCATGCAGATCGCCTTCAACGTTCGCTACCTGCTGGATGGTCTCAAGGCTCTCGGCACTGATCAGGTGGTTCTTCACTGCAATGCACCGACAACTCCTGCGGTGCTCAAGCCGGAAGGTGAAACTGAAAGCTTCACCTATTTGGTGATGCCCGTTCAGATTCGTTCCTGACTTGAGTCTTCCCGACCAGCTTCTGCTCAGCGATCTTCTGAATCACACCGTCCGCTGTGATCGTGGGCTTGATCACGGTCCCGGTGTGATGGTGTGGATGCATCCACCTGTGCATCGTCTGCTCGGCTGGGTCAGCCGGCCATCGGCGTTACGGCTCAGCCGTGACGTCTGGAGGCTTGATCAATGCTGTGGATTCACAGATCAGCAGGTGTTCGTGCGGGGGGATCCTTCCGTCAGTGATCAGGCCACCCTTGATCGGCTTCCGACGCTGATCGATGCGGATCTGATCAACCGTCATGGTGATCGGCTGGGCACTCTGGTGGATCTCAGTTTCATAACGGCAACCGGAGCGATCCGCGAGTACCTCGTTGCCCGCAGTGATCCACGCCTGCCCGGCAGCTCCCGCTGGCGGCTGACTCCGGATCGCATTCTCGATCAGCGTCCCGGTGTGGTTTCCACAGGGCTCACCACATTGGAGGATCTGCCTCTGCATCGGGCCAGTCTTCGGCAGGACCTGCTGCAACGCACGCAGCGATGGCGTGATCAGTTGCGTCAGATGGGAGATCGGGCCGGCGACAGGCTTGAGGGTTGGCTTGATGAGCCTCCCTGGCAGGACGAGGGTTCACCGGCATCAGCACCCTCCAGGTCCCGCCTGGATGACGTCGATCCTCTCGAGGATTGGGAGGATGAACTCTGGAATCAACCTCAGCCGTCGCGTCGCAAGGACCGGGATGAGGATCCCTGGGTCTGAGCGGCTGACGCATGGTCGGCAACACTGGTGCAAGGTGCTCTCAGACTGGTGGTCGCTGCTCCCGATGCCCCTGGATACGACATTGCTGAAGCGGTGCGGGCCGAGGGACTGAAGCCCAGAGACTGGGAGGAGATCTGCAAACGTCTGGGGCGAGCTCCGAACCGAGCCGAACTGGGAATGTTCGGCGTGATGTGGTCGGAGCACTGTTGCTATCGCAATTCCAGATCCCTGCTCCGCGGGTTTCCCACCGATGGACCGCGCATTCTCGTCGGGCCAGGGGAGAACGCTGGTGTGGTGGATCTCGGCGACGGGCATCGCCTTGCCTTCAAGATCGAAAGTCACAACCATCCCTCGGCGGTCGAACCCTTCCAGGGGGCGGCCACAGGTGTCGGCGGCATCCTGCGGGACATTTTCACGATGGGAGCCCGACCCATTGCCTTGCTGAATGCTCTGCGGTTTGGACCTCCTGAGGATCCCGCCAATGTCGGTCTGATGGAGGGCGTGGTCGCCGGGATTGCTCATTACGGCAATTGTGTCGGCGTTCCCACCGTCGGTGGCGAGGTTGCCTTTGATCCCTCCTATGCCGGCAATCCCCTGGTCAATGCGATGGCGCTCGGTCTGATGGAGACCGGTGAGATCGTGAAGTCCGGAGCGGCCGGCATCGGGAACCCCGTCGTCTACGTCGGCAGCACCACCGGTCGTGATGGCATGGGGGGGGCCAGCTTCGCCAGTGCGGAACTCAGTGCGGATTCCCTGGACGACCGTCCGGCGGTGCAGGTGGGGGATCCTTTCCTGGAGAAAGGTCTGATCGAGGCCTGTCTGGAGGCCTTCGCCAGCGGAGATGTGGTGGCTGCTCAGGACATGGGAGCGGCCGGCCTCACCTGCAGTTGCTCCGAAATGGCTGCCAAGGGTGGTCTTGGTGTGGAACTGGACCTTGATCGCGTGCCGGCCCGGGAGAGCGGCATGACGCCGTACGAGTTCCTGTTGTCTGAATCGCAGGAGCGGATGTTGTTCGTGGTCAAGAGCGGTTGTGAGGAACGGCTGATGCAGCGTTTTCATCGCTGGGGCCTTCAGGCTGCCGTGGTCGGACGGGTGCTGGATGAGCCGCTGGTGCGGGTTCTGCATCAGGGCGGTGTGGCTGCGGAGGTGCCTGCAGCTGCCCTGGCGGATGACACACCGGTTGAACAGCACGATCTGCTGCAGGAGCCTCCTGCAGATCTTCAGCTGCTCTGGCAGTGGCAGGAACGGGATCTTCCAGAGCTGAACGATCCGGGCTCCGTTCTGCTTGCTCTCCTCGATGACCCCACGATCGCCAGCAAGCGCTGGGTCTATCGCCAGTACGACCAGCAGGTGCTCGCCAATACCGTGGTGTCGTCCGGTGCGGCGGATGCCGCGGTGGTGCGTCTGCGGCCTCAGCAGGGAGAGCAATCCCTTCAGGCTGTTCATCGAGGCGTCGCGGCCACCGTCGATTGCCCCAACCGCTGGGTTGCGCTTGATCCTGAGCGGGGTGCGATGGCCGCAGTCGCCGAAGCGTCGCGCAATCTCAGTTGTGTTGGTGCCGAACCGCTGGCGGTCACCGACAACCTGAATTTCCCATCTCCTGAAACACCTGTTGGCTACTGGCAGTTGGCCATGGCCTGCCGCGGGATCTCAGAGGCCTGCCGGGCATTGGAAACGCCTGTTACGGGGGGGAATGTCTCCCTCTACAACGAAACCCGGGGGGATGACGGGTCTGCACGGCCGATCCATCCCACGCCTGTGGTGGGCATGGTCGGGCTGGTTGAGGACATCCGTCGGGTGGTGGGTCTCGGTTGGTGTGAAGTCGGGGACTCTGTTGTTCTTCTGGGGGTTCCACCGGAGGAGCGTGAGGATGAACGGGTCGGCCTGGCTGGCAGCAGTTATCAGCAGCTCGTCAACGGCACCCTGGCCGGACGTCCTCCACGGGTTGATCTCGCGCTGGAGCGGTCTGTTCAGACCCTGCTGCGACAGGCGATCCGTCAGGGTTTGATCGCGTCAGCCCATGACAGCAGTGATGGTGGTCTGGCAGTGGCGGTGGCGGAGTGCTGCATTGCTTCGGGTCTTGGTGTTGCCCTGGATCTCTCGCCGTTCAGCGGTTCAGTGCAGCGGCTGCTGTTCGGTGAAGGCGGTGCGCGCGTGGTGGTGTCCGTCAAACAGGCCTCTCTCGAGGCCTGGGAGCGTCTGGTTCTCTCGTCGCCTGCCTGTCCGGTCACCCCTCTGGGTGTTGTTCAGCAGGATGCTCGCCTGCACTGGCGTCTCGCAGATCGGGATGTCCTGGATCATTTGATTGAGAGCCTGCGCCGAATCCATGAGGATGCGTTGCCCCGTCGTTTGCGGGCGGCAGGGCGTGGGGCAGAATTGTGAAGGATTTCTGAAGTCGAGGCGCCCTGTGCAGCAGCTCGTGGGGGAGCGTCCCGATCGGATGGAAGAGGCCTGCGGAGTCTTTGCCGTTCTCGCGGTGGAGCAGCCTGTGGCCAACCTGGCCTACTTCGGCCTCTATGCGCTTCAGCATCGAGGCCAGGAGTCGGCTGGCATTGCCGTGTTCAATCAGGACAAGGTCCGTCTGCACAAAGACATGGGCCTGGTCAGCCAGGTGTTTGACCAGGAGGTGCTTGCCCGGATGCCAGGGGATCTGGCGATCGGCCATAACCGTTATTCGACCACCGGCAGCAGTCGGGTCTGCAATGCTCAGCCGGTGGTGCTGATGACCCGCCTGGGGGCGTTTGCCCTCGCCCACAACGGCAACCTGGTCAATGCGGCGGAGCTTCGGCAGGCGGTCGATGACGGACAGGCCGAGTTCACATCCACCACCGATTCGGAACTGATCGCATTCGCCGTTCAGCAGGCGGTTGACCGCGGTCTCGACTGGCCCGAAGCCATTCGTTCAGCGCTCAAGCTCTGCCAGGGAGCTTTCAGCCTGGTGATCGGTACCTCGCAGGGGCTGTTCGCCATCCGCGACGGGTACGGCATTCGTCCGCTTGTCTTCGGTCATCTCGGCGAGCCTGAGTCCGGTCACTGGGTGGTGAGCAGTGAGACTTGCGGGCTTGAGATCATCGGAGCCCGCTACGTCGATGATGTTCAACCCGGCGAACTGGTGCGCTTTCGTGCTGGAGACATCGTTCCGGAACGCCAGAGCTGGAGTGTTGAGCCGAATCGGCTCTGCGTGTTCGAAATGATCTACTTCGCTCGTCCGGACAGCCAGTTCTTCGGAGAATCGCTTTACAGCTATCGCCAGCGCATCGGCCGCACCCTGGCGCGCGAATCCTGTGTTGATGCCGATCTGGTGATCGGTGTTCCGGACTCGGGTATTCCCGCAGCCATCGGGTTCTCACAGGAGAGCGGCATTCCCTACGGGGATGGGCTGATCAAGAACCGTTATGTCGGTCGCACCTTCATTCAGCCGACTCAGGCGATGCGGGAGGCCGGCATCCGGGTCAAGCTCAATCCATTGCCGGATGTGCTGTCCGGCAAGCGGGTGGTCGTCATCGATGACTCCATCGTTCGAGGCACCACCAGTCGCAAACTGGTGACTGCCCTGAGGGACGCCGGTGCCACGGAGGTGCACATGCGCATCAGTTCCCCGCCCGTGACCCATCCCTGCTTCTACGGCATCGACACCGACACGCAGGATCAGCTGATCGCAGCCAGGCTCACTCTTGAGGAGATTCAGGAACACCTCAAGGTTGATTCACTCGCTTATCTCAGCAAGGAAGGAATGGTGGAGGCGGCTAAGGCTGAATCGGGCAATTTCTGCACAGCCTGTTTCGATGGCGATTATCCAATTCCGATGGACGAACAGCTTCTCAACAGCAAACTGATGCTGGAGCCTGCTGGAATCGCCGGTCGCTGATCAGCGGCGTATCAGAGGGACGACAGAGCGGATGGCTTCGCCGCTGCGTAGATCGATTTGATCGGTGAAGTCACCTCCAAGCGAGCTGAGGGCGGTTTCACCGGTTTCCAGTCGACCATGACGGCTCCGGTCCGAGATAAGTCCGATCAGGGCGTCACCATTGCTGATGCCCCTGATCCTGTCGTCATCCGATCCAAGGTTCACTCCCATGCAGCCGAGGTCTCCACGCTCACAACGGCGCAGCGGAGTGATGTCGAGGCGGGTCATGCGTCCCTTGCCGCTGACCATGAACAGAGTCGGGTCCTGTTCCGCCACGTTGATGCAGAGAGCTCCGACGAGCTGTTCTCCCGGCAGCAGTCGCATCGTCATCGGACCTTGGGCCAGACGACCCATCAACGGCAGTGTTGTTTCATTCACCGGAAGTCGCAGAATCCTTCCCAGATCTGACACCAGCACAAGATCGCTGTGCTCCCGGCAGATCAGTGCGGATGCCAGCTCGATGCCTTCCTTGAGCTTCACCACGCTGGTGGCGCGTCCGGAGAGATCCAGCACTTCACTCATCGGTAGGCGCTTGAAACGCCCGTCGCTGCTGAGCAGACCAAGACTGAGATCGGATCCATCGCCGTCAGGCAGTTCAGCGATGGACACCAGTGGGTCACCTTCCAGTCCTGTGGGCAGAAACCGCTCGAGGGAACCGGGTTGCTGTCCGGCGAATTCCCACCGCAGCGATGCGACCCGTCCACTGCTGCTGATTCCCAGCAGGCGTGGAGGTGGTTCGATCGGCAGGATCAGCCTGGCCGGTGAGGGTTCATCCCCGAGAGGACAGGGCTCGCTGAGGTGCATCCGGCCCAGCACCTGAGGCGAAACAACCTTCACCTGACCATCGGCCTGGATCAGCAACCGCGCATCTCCAGGCAACGCCGCCAGAGCCTGTTGCCGCAGCAGTTCGGTGTTTGGGCGCTGACTGGCGGCTCGTTCCGCCATCAGGGCATCACCTCCCTCCACAAGACGGGTTCGGCGAGGGGTGGCGAAGCGCTTTTTCAGTGTCTTCAGTTCCGCGACCATGGTGTCGAGCAACTGATCGCGGTTCTCCAACAGCAGCTTCAGACGATCCCGTTCGGTCCGCAGATCGTCGAGCTCCTTGCGCAGGCTGTCCTGCTCCAGACCTGTGAGACGTCGTAACGGCATGGCCAGCACCGCGTCCGCCTGACGTTCGTTCAGATCGAGGCGCACCATCAGACTCGCTCTGGCCGAGGCGGCATCCGCTGCTTCCTGAATCATGGCGATCACAGCCTGAAGACTGTTCAGCGCTGTGATCAGTCCTTCAACGACCTCCAGGCGGTCTTCGGTTTTTCTCAGGGCATGGCTGGTTCTTCGGATCAGCGTCAGCTCCCTGTAATCGAGGAAGGTCTGGAGCAGTTGTCTCAGGGAAAGCTGCTGGGGCTGACCATCCACAAGCGCCAGAAGGATGGCTCCGAAGTTGCTCTGGAGAGCAGTGCGACGCTGCAGATCGCTCAACACGTTCTGAGGGTCGGCATCCCGGCGCAGTTCCACGACCACCCGCATTCCCTCGCGGTCGCTTTCATCACGGATGTCCGCGATCCCACCGATCTTTCCGTCATTCACCGATTCCGCCAGCTTCTCGATCCAGCCCGCCTTGCTGAGCTGATAGGGAAGTTCGGTCACCACCACGGCATTGCGTTTGTGGCGTCCCTTGCCTGGATGCACCTCCTCGATATGGGCGATTCCCCGCATCGGGATGCTGCCTCGGCCGTGCAGATAGGTATCCCGTACCCCCGCGCTGAGCAGCACCTCACCACCGGTGGGGAAATCAGGGCCTGGAATCAGTTGCAGCAGTTTGTCGTCGCTGAAATCGGGTTGGCGGATCAGGGCGATCAGACCATCCACGACTTCCCCCAGGTTGTGGGGCGGAATGCTGGTGGCCATCCCCACCGCGATTCCGGAGCAGCCGTTCAGCAGCAGGAAAGGGAGCTGCGCCGGCAGAACTGTGGGCTCCTGCTGGGAACCGTCGAAATTGGGAGCGAAGTCGACGGTGTCATCGCCGATCTCCTCGAGCAGGGCCTGGTGAGCGATCGGTGCCAGGCGTGTTTCGGTGTACCGCATCGCGGCCGCTGGGTCGTCGTCCACCGATCCGAAGTTCCCATGACCATCCAGCAGTGGATGGCGGCTCGCAAAGGTCTGCACCAGACGAACCAAGGCGTCGTAGACGGCTTGGTCGCCATGGGGGTGGTACTTGCCGAGCACGTCTCCGACGACACGGGCACATTTCCGGTAGGGCCGGTCCGGAGTGAGGCCGAGCTCCTGCATCGCATAGAGAATGCGCCGCTGCACCGGCTTCAGGCCGTCGCGGGCATCAGGGAGAGCCCTGCCCACGATCACGCTCATGGCGTATTCGAGGTAGGAGCGCTGCATCTCCTGATGCAGGGCGATCGGTTGAACGCGCTCCTCAGCCATCTCGTCCGCTGAATCCTGGGCGGAAGGCGCTCAGCCTACAGATGATCAGCGGCGTTTCTTCCATGTGGCGTTGGCTTGTGCCCGCTCCACACTGGCGGCCAAATCCGGTTCAGTCAGCAATTTGGCTGTTGCCTGACGGATCCGATAGCCCCACAGCTGTTCCTCCTGATGCGGTGCGAGAACGTAATTCGGATCGCTGGCCAGGGCGTCCTGCGCCAGGGTCAGGATTTCGCTGCTGGTGCTCTTTTCCTGTTGATACAGAGCGGCAGCGAGAGCCAGCATCGGTTCCGCGTTGACTTCAATCTTCAACACCCGACGCCAGCGGCGGATCGCTTCATCCCGGTTGCCCATCTCGTAAAGCACCAGAGCCTGATTGTTCAGGGCTTCCCAGAAATCCTTCTTGAGCGCGGTGGCTTTCTCAAATGACTTCAGCGCCATCGGCAGTTCGTCTTGCATGATCCGGGCATTCCCGAGATCGAAGTAGGCCGCGTGGTTGTCGGGGTCGAGTGCAAGGCCCCGGTCAATCAGCGGGATCGCCTCCTCCGGACGTTCAGCCCGCAGCGCGATCGCGGCTTCCGCAAACCAGAGACCCGCCTTTTCGGGATTGAGATTCTTGGCGCGAGCCAGTGAGAAACTGGCCTGATCGAGTTGTTCGTTGCGCAGCTGGGCTTCAGCCAGTACGGACCAGAGCCTTTCGTCCTGCGGATTGAGGCGAACCGCCAGCGCGGCAAGTTTCGCTGCCTCACGGGGTTGATCGAACTGCAGAAGCTGAGCGGCTGTGCGCCCGATCCCCATGGCAGATCCCGTCAGTTCTTCGGATGTCGGGAGGTAGACGTACGGAACTATCGCTCTTGCCGGCAGAGCCACAGTCAGAGTTCCTGCCAGGACGAGCGCTGCTTGCAGACCTCTGCTGATAGGCGTTCGGCTGGATCCCATGGAGTGGAGTCGTTCCCTAAATCGTAGGGGGCTCACTCATGCGTGCAGCTGCCGCATTTCTCCTCCACATCCACGGTTTGATCCGCCGCAGAGCCGACCCTCTCAGCTGCTCGTCCCAGTGATCGTCATCCCAGCTCAGCACCTGGTCGCGGGTCAGATCCATCAGCCAGGGTTTCGGCTGCAGCTCAGGATCTCTGGTGCTCGGGAGTGATCGGTGGTTCCAGGGGCACACCTCCTGGCAGATGTCGCAGCCGGCGACCCAGGGGCCAAGCGCTTCGCTGATCGATTCAGGAAGACGAGCGGACCTGTTTTCAATGGTGTGATACGCCAGACAAAGCCCTGAGTCGACAACGAAAGGTTCACGAATTGCGTCCGTCGGGCAGGCGTCCAGACAAGCGGTGCAACGTCCGCACAGGGAGCGGGCGGGTTCATCCGGTGTCAGCTCTTCGGTGGTGAGCAGATGTCCCAGAACCATCCAGGACCCCTCCTGGGCACTGATCACGTTGCTGTGCTTTCCGATCCAGCCCAGACCGGCCTCCTCAGCCCAGGCCTTGTCCAGGAGTGGGGCCGAATCGACGCACACGCGCCATCGGCAATCCGGACGCTGCTCTGACAGCCAGCGGCCCACGCGTCTGAGCCGCTGATCCACCACCCGGTGGTAGTCCCGTCCCCAGGCATACCGCGCAACGCGCAGTCGTCCTGGTTTCGGCACTGTCTCGACGTGATAGTTCAGTCCAACGGCCAGAAGACTGGCCAATCCGGGCAGGAGCAGGCTCGGATCGCGGCGGCGCGGTGAGGCCATCCAGGCCATGTCCGCATGATCACCGCATGCGAGCCACCGTTGCAGAGCCTCTGTCCGCATCTGCAGCCTCGGACTCCCTGGGAGACGGGCAATGCCGACAGGCTCGAAGCCCTCCTCTCGTGCCCGCTGCTTCAGAGCAAGGCTGAGGCCAATCTGAGGATCACTGTTCACGACGGACATCAACCCTAAAGTTGAGCGCTTTTGCATCGTCCCGTGACTGAGTTCGAGATGGGAGGCCCCTCCAACGGCCGGCTGACGCCTCTGCTCCGCTGGCTCGGTCTCACCATGGTGGTCATCCTCGTTCTGCAGATGGTGGCTCTGCTGGTCGGTGTGGACTGGTCGGACGAGACAACCAAACCCCAGATCGTCGGACCGTTGGTGGCTTTGTCTCCGCTGGGACTGATGGGGTTGCTGATCGCTCTGATCGGTTCGCGTGTCGACGTTCCAGAACGTCGACTCACACCACTGCGTCTCGTGGTCTGTGCGATCTCCTCGCTTCTGGCCCTGGCGATGATCGTGGCTGTTCCTTTCTCGCTGGGAGCTGACGCTGCCGATGGTCCGGCTGCCGAACGTCTTGAGCAGGGACGTCAGGCCATCAAGGATGCCCGCAGCTTCCGCGAAAACCCCAAGGAGGTGGAACAGCTCGGTGAACAGCTCGCTCAGGCCGGTCAGCTGGCTTCCGACGCATCGGCGGAGGACAAGAAGCGTGCGGCCGAAACGATGATCGACACCCAGATCGCACAGATGGACGACCAGATCGAGAAGCTGGAGAGTCAGCAAAGCCGTTCGGGTCGCCAGCGTGTCATCGGTGGCACGGCCAGTGCCGTCGTCCTGGCGATCTCATTCACGCTGCTTGCCCTGGCCGCTGTGCTCTGAGCGCTGGTTAGGTTGGACGCATAAATGACTCTGGGCTCAGAAGCTCCTTGGTCCAGTCCAATCCCAGACCCGATCAGCCGCTGACCGCCAGGCTTCAGCAGGATCTGAAGAACGATCTGATCGCCGGACTTCTGGTGGTCATTCCTCTTGCCACGACCATCTGGCTCTCGACGATCGTCAGCCGCTTCGTGCTGGCCTTCCTGACATCGATCCCGAAGCAGTTCAACCCGTTCATCACCCTCAACCCTCTGCTCCAGGATCTGATCAACCTGGCGCTGGGACTGACCGTCCCCCTGATGGGGATTCTGCTCATCGGATTGATGGCCAGGAACATCGTCGGCCGATGGCTGCTCGAGTTCGGCGAGGGCACGCTCACCAGAATTCCTCTTGCCGGGTCGGTTTACAAAACACTCAAGCAACTGCTCGAAACTGTCCTGCGCGACAACTCAACCCGATTCCGTCGCGTTGTCCTTGTCGAATACCCCCGTGAAGGACTGTTCAGCGTCGGCTTCGTCACCGGTCAGGTCGGTCCGTCTCTGCAATCGGACCTCGAACAGCCGCTGCTGAGCGTCTTCATCCCAACGGCGCCGAATCCGACCACCGGGTGGTACACCCTTGTTCCCGAAGGTTCGGTGCGTGAGCTCGATATTTCTGTGGAGGAGGCCTTCCGCACGATCATTTCGGCTGGCATCGTCAACCCCGATGAGCGCGAAACCCAGGTAAACCGAAGTTTTTCCAGCCTGATCGCCCAGCTCCGTTCCTCCGTTTCACCCACCGCCTGATTCCATGCACTCAAGATCCCTCGCCCGCGAACTGGCGTTGCTGGTGTTGGGGCAGACGTCGGAGACCGATGCAGCTCTGGCGGAACAGCCGGCGATGGATGGCCTGCTTCAGAAGGCTCTCGACAGCCTCATGATCCTCTGGCGCGAGACGTTGGACGGCAGTGCGGCCGATCTCGAACGTGCACAGCAGAGCCTGCTGGACAGTGAGCTCAACCAGGATGTGTCGGTGCCGACCGCCACGGTGACATCGCATCTGCGTTCATCCATCAGCGCAGCAGAGCAGGTGCTGAACGGTCTCTCCGCCTGTCTTGACCTTCCTCGCCTGTTGCTTCTGGCCGATCAGGAGCAGATCCGCCAGGACGCTCTCTCCAGGGTTCGCTTGGTGATGGAGCGGCGTTCTGCGATCGACGCCCGACTGGATCAGGTGATGGAGGGTTGGAGGCTCAACCGCCTGCCCCGCATCGATCGCGACATCCTCCGACTTGCGGTGGTTGATCTGACGGATCTCAGCACTCCTGCACCCGTGGCGATCAGCGAGGCTGTGGAACTGGCCAACCGTTACAGCGATGAGCAGGGCCGACGCATGATCAATGGTGTTCTGAGGCGGTTTCAGAACGCTGCATCCACCGCATCAGCCTGATGGTGTTCGATTGGTTCCAACGTCGGACTGAAGCGGCCCCGACTTCAGAGCCCGAAGCGACCCCGGAGCCCACCCCGTTGCCGGTCGGTCCCGAACCCACAGCGGAGCCGGTTTCGGAGGAGACGCCGATGGAGCAGCCGTCGGACGTGCCGCAGGTCAAGGAAGACGACGCTCTCGTCTGGGCACGTGAGGCTTACGCGCGTCTCAAACAGCAACAGATCGCCGAGCAGTCCGCGCCGGTTCCGGTCCCGACGCCGAGTCCGACGCCAACACCCAGTCCTGTTCCGACCTCTGCGCCGGTTCCGACATCAGGCCCCTCATTGCTGGAGCAGGCCGCGGCTCAGCGCCTTCAGCGTCAGCAGGATCAGGATGCCCGTGCGGCTGAAATCGAGCCGACACCTTCGCCGACGCCCGCGCCGACAGCCTCTCCGGATGACTCCGCGGAGCCCAGCCTCGGTGACTTTGACGATGCATTCACCTGGTCAGCGGAAGTGCTCGCGGCGCAGGGACGACGAGCTGATCAGGTCTCTCTCGAAGAGATCGACTGGCTCAGTCGGTTGCGTCAAGGTCTGGAGAAGACGCGCCAGGGATTCGTCACAGGGCTGCTCGAGAACCTGGGGGATGACCCTCTCACTCCCGAGGTTCTCGATGATCTGGAAACACTTCTGCTGCGAGCTGACGCCGGGGTGACAGCGACGGATCAGGTGCTGGAGGCCCTCCGACAACGCATGAATCAGGAGGTGGTCGACCCCAGCGAGGGGATCCGCTTCCTCAAGGAACAGCTCCGTGGCCTTCTTGATGCACCGATCCGGTCGAGCGGCGTGAACCTGCTGGCTCCGGAACGGGGAACCCTGAACATCTGGCTGATGGTCGGTGTGAACGGCGTCGGTAAGACCACCACCCTCGGCAAACTCGCGAATCTTGCTGTTCGCAGTGGTTACACCGCTCTGATTGCAGCTGCCGACACCTTTCGAGCCGCTGCCGTTCAGCAGGTGGAGGTCTGGGGACAGAGGAGTGATGTTCCAGTCGTTTCCAACCCCAGCAGCAACGCGGATCCCGCTGCTGTTGTCTTCGATGCCATCGGTGCCGCCCGGTCCCGCGGCAGTGATCTCCTGCTCGTGGACACCGCCGGTCGTCTGCAGACGAAACACAACCTCATGGAGGAACTGTCCAAGGTGCGGAAGATCATCGATCGTCTGGCGCCGGAGGCGAAGGTGGAGTCGTTGCTTGTGCTGGACGCAAGCCAGGGTCAGAACGGGTTGCGGCAGGCCATGGCCTTCGCCGATGCGGCCGGGCTCACTGGTGTCGTGATCACCAAACTGGACGGCACGGCCCGCGGTGGAGTGGCGTTGGCCGTGTCTTCGGAAGCAGACCTGCCGATCCGTTTCATTGGAGCCGGCGAAGGGATCCGGGATCTGAGGCCCTTCAACAGCTTTGAATTCGTGGAAGCTTTGCTGGCTGGTCGCTGAAGCATTGCTACCTTGCAGCCTCTTGGGGGGCTGAGCCGTGAGCAGCAAGCCGCCCCGTCGGCATCCGACTCCTGCGGTTCGAGGAGTCAACCCCACGCCGCAGGCGATGGCATCGCTGCGGCAGTTGTTCGACAGCCTCAGCCGCGAGCAGAAGCGCAATCAGGATCTGCTGGTTTCCCTGGCTTTCGCTCTCCGCAGTTTCACCAATCTGAATCGCTTTCTTGAGCTGGTTCCTGTGGTGGCCGCTCGTCTGGTGAATGTGGAAGGGGCGGTTCTCGTGCCGTTCCAGGCGGATGGTCGGCTCTGGCGAGATCAGCTTCAGGCTGTGCCTCTGGAGCCATGTCAGGAGTTGCTGCGCCGGTTGTCGGGATTCACCCCCGGGCAGGCTGCCGGGTTCGGAACGGAGGACAGTCAGCTTGTCGTCATGGATCGCCTTGTTCAGCGGCAGTTGCCCAAGGCCGGAATGTTCGCCACATCCGTTGTTGCCAGAGGTCGCCCCAGGGGACGTCTGTACGTGTTCGACCAGGGTGGTGATCTGGTCTGGACCGATGTCCATCGCCGTCATGCGCAACTTGTGGCCGATCTCGCTGGCGTCGCCATCGAGAATGACCAGATGCTGCAGGAAGCCCGTCGCCACGAGCGGGTCGATCGGCAGCTGAGCATCGGAGCCGAGATCCAGGCCCAGCTTCTCCCGGATCGATGTCCCGTCATCGAGGGGGTGGAGCTGGCGGCACGTTGCCGTCCGGCTTTTCAGGTTGGAGGGGACTACTACGACTTCATCCCGACGCGTCCCGAGCTGATCGGACGTCGTCGTGAGCGGGGTCGCTGGGCCCTGGTGATGGGAGATGTGATGGGAAAGGGCGTCCCTGCCGGACTGCTGATGACGATGCTGCGCGGCATGCTGCGGGCCGAGGTGCTGAGCGGACTGCCTCCCCATCGCATTCTTCACGATCTCAATCAGCTCGCTCAGGAGGATCTGGCGCAGTCCCACCGGTTCGTGACGCTCTTCTATTCGGATTTCGATCCCCGGACCCGTCAGCTTCGCTATGCCAACGCGGCGCACAATCCACCGCTCCTCTGGTGCGCGGACAGGCGCAGCATCAGTCGTCTCGACGCTGCCGGTCTGCTGATCGGGCTGCAGCCCGAGGCGGACTACGGGCTCGGTGAGGTGCGTTTAGAGCCCGGAGACGTACTTCTGTACTACACCGACGGCGTGACTGAAGCCCCGGGAATCACCGGCGACCGCTTCGATGAGGCGAGGCTGATCCGCGCTCTCGAAAGCGCCTGTCGCAGTGGTGAGGGGTCTCAGGGAATTCTCAACACGTTGTTCGAGCGTCTCGATCGTTTCGTCGGGGCTGACCGGCAGCTGGAGGACGATGCGTCGATGGTTGTGCTCAAGGTGCCTGAGGCAGTGACTCTTCCGAGCGTCCGATCCCAACCGCAGCTCTGAGGGCTGACATCCGCCTGACAAGCTGAAGACACTGTGGATTGGCCCAATGGCAGCTGGAGTGACCGGAGGTGCAGCGGGAACCTGGAGTGATCGTTTCGAGCAGGGGCTCCACCCCTTCATCGAAGCATTCAATGCTTCGATCGGATTCGATCTCACCCTGCTCCAGGAGGATCTGGATGGCTCCATCGCTCACGCCCGGATGCTGGCCGGGTGCGGGGTGATCAGCGCGGAGGAGGGCGATCAGCTGGTGGAGGGTCTTGAGACGGTCCGCCGCGAAGCGGCAGAGGGGACATTTCAGCCCGGTCTGGCCGATGAGGATGTTCACTTCGCTGTGGAGCGGCGCTTGATCGCTCTGCTGGGGCCGGTGGGCAAGAAGTTGCACACGGGGCGCAGTCGCAATGATCAGGTGGGCACTGATCTGAGGTTGTGGCTACGCCGTCGCCTGGACGGTCTTGACACCGATCTGGTTCGCCTGCAGCGGGCTCTCTGGTCCCAGGCGGATCAGCACCGACGCACTCTGATCCCGGGCTACACCCATCTGCAGCGGGCTCAGCCTCTCTGCCTGGCGCACCATCTGCTGGCTTACATCGAGATGCTGCAGCGTGACCGGGACCGTCTGCAGGATGTGCGAGGTCGAGTCAACATCTCACCCCTCGGGGCTGCTGCACTTGCCGGTACCCCTGTGCCGATCGACCGCCGTCGGACGGCGGCACAACTGGGTTTCGATGCGATTTACGCCAACAGTCTCGATGCCGTGAGCGATCGCGACTTCTGTGTGGAGTTCTGTGCGGCAGCGTCGTTGGTGATGGCTCATCTCAGCCGCCTGGCGGAGGAGGTGATCGCCTGGGCTTCCGAGGAATTCGGATTCGTGCGATTGAGTGATCGCTGCGCCACGGGCAGCAGCCTGATGCCGCAGAAGAAGAACCCTGACGTTCCGGAACTGGTTCGGGGTAAAACCGGCCGGGTGTTCGGCCATCTGCAGGGTCTGCTGACGATGATCAAGGGTCTTCCCTTGGCATACAACAAAGATTTTCAGGAGGACAAGGAGGCCTTGTTCGATGCGTTTCGGACCACGCGCGACTGCGTCGAGGCAATGGCGATCCTGTTCGAGGAGGGTCTCGTGTTCCGCCCCGAACGGCTTCATCAAGCGGTGGGAGAGGATTTCTCCAATGCCACCGATGTTGCTGACTATCTCGTTGCCCGCGGCGTTCCTTTCCGAGAGGCTTATCAACTGGTGGGTGCCGTGGTCCGGCGTTGTCTCGAGGATGGCTGTCTGCTGCGAGACCTCAGCCTCACGGCCTGGCAGGACCTGCATCCAGCCTTTGAGGCGGATCTCTATGCCGCCCTTGAGCCGCAGGCGGTCGTCGCGGCCCGGCGCAGTGAGGGGGGTACAGCATTTGACCGGGTGGATGAACAGCTTGAGATCTGGTCTCAGCGTTTGCATGAATCTCAAACAGCGGGATGACCCGTCTGCATGGCCGGGTCTACGATTCGTATGCCAGAGGTACGCGCTTCTCTAAGAAGTCAAGGACCCATGGCGATGATTCAGGTCCTTTTGGTCCACTTTTTCGTACCCGGTCCACTTCAAACGTGAGCATTTTCGTTGGCAATCTCCCCTTCCGCGCTGAGCAGGAAGATGTGGTCGAACTGTTTGCCCAGTTCGGTGAAGTTGTGAATTGCGCCCTTCCGCTTGAGCGGGACACCGGCCGTAAACGCGGATTCGCCTTTGTGGAAATGGCGGATGAAGCAACAGAGGAAGCCGCGATCGAGGGCCTTCAGGGCGCCGAGCTGATGGGTCGGCCGTTACGGATCAATAAGGCAGAACCCCGCGGCAGTGCACCTCGGCGCGGCGGCGGCGGTGGTGGCGGCTACGGCGGCGGCGGTGGTGGCGGCTACGGCGGCGGCGGTGGTGGCGGCTACGGCGGCGGCGGTGGTGGCGGCTACGGCGGCGGTGGTGGTGGCGGCTACGGCGGCGGTGGTGGTGGCGGCTATCGCGGCGGTGGTCGTGAAGGCGGCGGCGGTTATGGCGGTGGCGGTCGTGAAGGCGGCGGAGATGCCGGTGCTGACCGTCGATCCGGTGCCCGCGGCTGGGAAGATCGCAGTTACGGCGCAGGTTCCCGCGACACTGCCGGTGAAGGTGGCAACTATGACGACGGCCGCAGCCGTCGTCGTCGTGGTTCCTCCGGTGGCGGCGGTGGCGGTGACGACTACTCCGGTTACGGCGGCGCCGAGGGCTGATTCGACTTCAAAGGCCGGCGTCTCGCAATTGGCGGCCGGCCTCCTCCAGGATCCGCAGATCGGCTCCAGGTCGCTGGGCCCGGTTGCCGAGATCGCGGCGCCAGTGCCGCGCGCCTCGTACCCCTTCCACGAGCTGCACCAAATGACGGCAGAGATCCCACAGTCGTCCGCCCCGTTGTAGATGGGCCTCTGCGTGGGGAATCAGTCCTGTCACCACATCCGACGCCAGGATCGTTCGGGGACCTTCATCGAAGATCACCGCATCCACGCTGGTCCAGCGCAGAGGATGGGAATAGGCAGCGCGTCCCACCATCGCTCCATCGCAGATCTCAAGGGCTTCCAGACAATCTTCAGGTGATTCCAGGCCGCCGTTCAGTTCAATCACCAGCTCCGGGCGACGTCGCTTGAGCGCCATCACGCGTTCATGCTGCAAAGGTGGAATCGTCCTGTTCTGTTTGGGGTCAAGTCCCTCCAGCCAGGCTTTTCGCGCATGAACGGCAAAGCGGCTGGCGCCCGCTGCCGCCACACGATCCACAAAAGCGGTCAGCAGAGCATCGCTGTCGAGATCATCGATGCCGATGCGATGTTTCACGGTGACAGGCAGATCGGTTGCGTTGCGCATCGCCTCGACGCAGCGGGCCACCAGATCGGGTTCTCCCATCAGGCAGGCACCGAAATTGCCAGCCTGAACCTTCTGGCTGGGACATCCCACGTTCAGATTGATCTCGTCGTATCCCCAGGCGCTGGCGAGACGGGCAGCTTCCGCGAGCAGGGTCGGGTCGTCCCCGCCCACCTGAAGGGCAATCGGGTGTTCCACCGGGTCGAAGTCCAGCAACCTGTCCCGTCGATCGGTGTGATGCAACGCCTGGGCCACCACCATTTCCGAATAGAGCAGTCCCCTCCGGGTGATCTGCCGCATCAGCACCCGGAAGTGGCGATCGGTGCAGTCGAGCATCGGTGCGACGCTGAATCGGAAGGCACCTGTGATGTCCGCTGTGGCGACGGTGTTCATGGATCCATGCTGCCTGCCGGTGAAGGCCCACTCCGGTTAGAACCGGCTCTGTTCATCCGGTGATGATGTCCTTCAGCAGCTTCGCTGTCTCGAGACGATCGCTTCTGGTTGCGGTGTCCGCAGGACTGGTGGGCTCCCTCTGGACACCGCGGCAGGTGCTGGCGGCGTCCAAGGCTGATGATCCCCAATGGAATCTGTCAGAGGAAGCCTGGCGTCAGCGGTTGTCTCCCGCGGCTTACAACGTGCTTCGTGACGAGGGAACCGAACGGCCCTTCACCAGTCCTCTGAACAACGAGAAGAGGACGGGGACCTATCACTGCGCCGGTTGTGATCTCGCCCTCTTTTCCTCTGAGGCGAAGTTCGACAGCGGCACCGGGTGGCCCAGTTTCTGGCAACCGCTGCAGGGTGCCGTCACCACGAAATTAGATTTCAAGTTGATCCTCCCCCGCACGGAGTATCACTGCAGTCGCTGTGGTGGTCATCAGGGCCATGTGTTTAATGACGGACCCCGTCCCACCGGCAAGCGCTTCTGCAACAACGGCGTCGCCCTCCGCTTCCAGCCCGCTTGATCTGATCGTCGTTGGCGGTGGACCAGCCGGATACATGGCAGCGATCACAGCTGCAGAGCAGGGGGTTCAGCAGGTCATGGTGCTGGAGGGCACTCCTGAGCCGCTCCAGAAGGTGCGCATCAGCGGCGGCGGTCGCTGCAATGTGACCCATGCCTGCTGGGACCCCCGCGAACTGACCACCCATTACCCCCGTGGCAGTCGACCTTTGCGGGGTCCCTTCAGCCACTTCGCCTGCGGCGATGCGATTGCATGGTTTGACGAGCACGGGCTCACCCTGGTGGAGGAACCCGATGGACGGATGTTTCCGCAGCAGAACCGTTCTGAGGCGGTGATCCAGTGCCTGCAGAAGGCGGCGAGGGCGTCGGGTGTACAGCTGCGTACGAAGGCCATGGTCCAGCAGTTGCGCGTTCACCCCGAACGGGGGTTTGTGCTCGAGGGCCGCGGCCTGGAGCCTTTGCATGCGCGCAGTGTGATGCTGGCCACGGGAGGGCATCCCAGTGGCCGAAAACTGGTGGAAGCCCTCGGGCACCAGGTGGTGCCGCCGGTGCCATCGCTGTTCAGCCTTGCGCTGCAGGCCCCGGAACTGACTGCCTGCAGCGGCATCGCCATTGACGATGTGGGCCTGGATCTGAAGCTGGGCAGCCAGCGGTTCCGCCAGACCGGGCGGGTGCTGATCACCCATCGCGGTCTGAGCGGGCCGGCCACCTTGCGCCTCTCGGCATTTGCGGCCAGGGCCCTGCATCAGAGCCGTTATCGGGGTGAGCTGAAGCTGGATTGGAGTGCTGGGTTGGGTCGTCAAGAGGTGGAGCAACGGCTCCAGCAATGGCGGCAGGACCAGGCCAGGAGAACCCTTTCAGCAGCCAAGCCCTTGGAGCATCTGCCACGGCGGCTCTGGCAGGCTTTCCTGACCATGGCTGGGGTGGAGGCGGATCGCCGTTGGGCCGATCTGCCGTTGAAGGCCGAGCGTCAACTGGTGGAGTTGCTCTGCGCGCAGCGTTTGTCGATCAAGGGGCGTGGACCCTTCGGGGAGGAGTTCGTCACCGCCGGCGGTGTCGCTTTGGGGGACGTCAACCTGGCCACGATGGAGAGCCGACGCTGTCCCGGTCTTTACCTGGCTGGTGAACTGTTGGACGTGGACGGAGTGACCGGCGGCTTCAATTTTCAGGCCTGCTGGAGTGGCGGTTGGTTGGCAGGTCAGGCGATTTCGCAAGCTCTCACTGAATCTGATCAAACACGGTGAACATCGGCAGGTACATCGCCAGAAGAATTGAGCCGACGATTCCACCTACAACGACAATCATGGCTGGTTCCAACATTGAGGTCAGCGCTTTCACCATTGCGCTGACTTCGTCCTCATAGAAATCAGCCACTTTGCTCAACATTTTATCCATTTCACCGGTTTCTTCCCCAATCGACAACATGTTCAGTGCCATATCCGGCAAAACCTTCTGACGGATCAGGGCTGTGCTCAACAGAACTCCTTCCTGGACAAGAGCTCTGGATTCGAGGATCGCATCGGAGATGATGGAATTTCCTGCAGTCTGGCTGGAGATCTCAAGGGACATCAGGATCGGCACGCCTGCTCGTGTAAGTGAACTGAAGATCCGGCAGAACTGCGCTGTTGCCGTCATCATGATCAGCTCTCCGAAGAGAGGAACTTTCAGCATCAGCCGGTCCACCTGACGGCGTCCGTTGTGCGTCTGGTAAAAACGGGCGAACATCCAAACCGCAATCAGGAGTGCGCCGACGATGTACAGAGCCATCACGGATCTCAGCAGTTTGCTCAGGTCGACCAGCAACTGGGTGAACGCTGGGAGTTCGGCTCCGAGATCTTCGAAGATTCCAGCGAACGTCGGAATCAGAAAGATTGTCATGCCCAGGAACACCAGGATTGCAATCACAAGAACGGCGACGGGATATCCGAGAGCACCCTTGATCTGGTTCTGAAGTTTGGCGTTGTCCTCGAGAAGTTTGGCAAGACGTTTGAGCGACTCATCGAGCACACCGCCGGCTTCGCCGGCTTCCACCATGGCGACACTCAGTTGATCAAAAACTTTCGGCCATTTCCTGATTGCGGTTCCGAGAGCAACGCCTTCATTCACATCAAGGCTCACCCTGACCAGAGCTCGCTTGAACATCGGCAGCTTCTGCTGTGTTGCCATCAGATCGAGGCTGCGCACGATCGGCACCCCGGCATCCACCAGGGCCGCCAGCTTGCTGGCGAACACGGCTTTCTCCTTCACCCCTGGTGCCTTTTCAAAGGCACGGCCGAGATCGAAAGACATCCCTCCACCAGCGTCTTTCTTCTCGCTTCCACGTGTGTCATTGCCACTCGGCTTCACGTCGGTGGCGCGGATGCCCCGTCGTCGAAGCTGTTTCCGCGCTTCGCTCAGATCAGCGGCCCTGACGGTCAGGGTGCGTGGCTGTCCGGTTGACCCGGTGTAGGTGGCAACAAAGCTGGCCATCGGTTAGGTACGGCGCCGCCGCTCAGGGATCACCGACCAGACGTTCCAGTTCCCCCGGCTTGCTGGCTTTGGCAGTGGCCTCAGCCATGCTGATTTCACCTTCTGCCACCATGTTCGCCAGCGCTTTTTCAAGTGTCTGCATGCCCAGTTCCCCACCGGTTTGGATCTGGGAATAGAGCTGAGCAGTCTTCCCTTCCCGGATCAGGTTGGCCGTCGCCGGGGTGTTGATCATGATTTCTTGTGCCATCACCCGACCGAACTGACCGGGAGCCGGATTCTGGCGGCGGCAGAGGGTCTGGGAGAACACGGCCACGAGACTTCCCGAGAGCTGCACACGGATCTGCGTTTGTTGGCCTGGCGGGAACACATCCACCATGCGATCCACCGTCTGGGCAGCCGAACTGGTGTGCAGCGTGCCGAACACAAGATGACCGGTTTCAGCAGCGCTGATGGCCAGTTGGATTGTTTCCAGGTCTCGCATTTCGCCGACGAGGATCACATCTGGGTCTTCCCGCAATGCCGCACGCAGGGCATTGGCGAAGCTCCTGGTGTCTTCGTTGAGTTGGCGTTGGTGCACCAGGCTTTTATCGCTCTGGTATACGAATTCGATCGGATCCTCGATGGTGAGGATGTGTTCGCTGCGGGTGTGATTGATGTGATCCAGCAGTGCAGCCAGGGTGGTGGTCTTGCCGGAACCTGTGGGTCCTGTGACCAGCACCAGGCCTCGTGGACGCTTGCTGGTTTCGATAACGACCGGAGGCAGGTTCAGAACCTCGATGCTGGGGATCTTGCTTCCCAGTGCCCTCAGGCAGGCGGCATAACTGCCCTTCTGCCGGTACACGTTCACCCGGAAACGGGCGACGCCTCTGAGTCCGTAGGCGCAGTCCAGTTCCCAGGTCTGTTCGAGGGTCTTGCGCTGGCTGTTGTTCAGCATCGAGAAGATCAGCCTGTTGCAGTCCTCCTCTTCCAGGGGTTCCTCCAGCATCGGGCGCAGTTCGCCGCTGAAACGTCCGTAGGGAGGCTGCCCGGTGGCGATGTGCAGATCGCTGCCGCCTGCTTCGACTAGCTGCACCATTAGTTCTTCGATCATCAGATTCATACCCATCTCCTCACTGGCGTTCCGTCAGGCAGTAGGGACATTCGAGCCAGCTCTCCTGAAGGCCGGCGCCACAACCGCTGCACGTCATTGTGCTGAGGGCCCGGGCTCTCCGCTCGGATTCCAGACCTGAATCCGTGAGGATCATGCGGCCCACCTCCTCGAGGGTGGTGTGGCCCTGTCGCACCAGCTCCAGGCTGTACCTCAGCAGCGTCTTCATTCCGGATTCCAGGGCCAGCTGCCTGATCACGTCGGTGGTCGCCCCCTTGGAGACTGCCGTTGCAATGTCCTCATTCATCCGCAGCACTTCATAGACACCGACGCGGCCCTTGTAACCACTGCCCTTGCAGCGGGGACAGACGGAGGTTCCCGGCGTTTGGTGTTGGGCCCGGAAAAAGGTCACCTTCGCTTCGTCGCTTGCCATCAGACCGAAGCGTCCAAGCTCCATCTGGCTGGGTCGGTAGGGCTCCCGGCAAGCGGTGCACACCCGGCGCATCAGACGCTGGGACACGATCCCGATCAGGGCAGCAGAGACCATGAAGGGCTCCACACCCATCTCGTCCAGCCGGGCGATCGTGCTCGGGGCATCGTTGGCATGAAGCGTGCTGAGCACCAGATGGCCCGTGAGAGCGGCTTCGATGGCAGTCTTCGCGGTTTCCAGATCGCGGGTTTCCCCCACCAGCAGCACATCCGGGTCCTGTCGCATGAAGGCTCTCAGGGCTGTCGCGAAGTCGAATCCCTTATCCCGGTTCACCTGGCTCTGAGTGATTCCAGGCAGCGTGTATTCGATCGGATCCTCGACGGTGGAGATGTTGATGCCGGGGTCGTTTCGCTCCGCCAGCAGCGAGTAGAGCGTTGTCGATTTGCCTGATCCGGTGGGGCCGGTCACCAGAATCATCCCGAACGGTTTAGATCCCAGTTCACGCACGAGGTCGAGGGTGATTGGATCGGAGATCAGCTGATCCAGTCCGAGCTGCGTTGAATCGCTGTCCAGAAGACGCAGCACCACCTTCTCGCCGTAACGGCTCGGAAGGGTGCTGACCCGGAAGTCGATCACCCGGTCTCGATACCGGCGGCGGATGCGTCCGTCCTGAGCCTGACGTCGTTCGGCGATGTCCAGGTCCGCCAGGATCTTGAAGCGGGAGGTGACTGCAGGGATCAACCGCCCCGGCAGTGGCTCGATGTATTGCTGAAGCACACCATCCTGTCGGTAGCGAAGCCTCAGACCCTTCTGCTGGGGTTCGACGTGGATGTCACTTGCGCCGACGGACATTGCCTGCAGCAGGATCCTGTCCACGAGACTCACCACCGGTGAGGCGTCGGCATCCCGCAGACTCGCCTCCAGGTCGATCGTGCCGCTGCTCTGCTCGGCCAGCTCTTCAGGGTCCTCCTCGAGCACCCCATCCACGGTGAATTCCTCCAGATAGGTGGCAGCCGTCTCTTCGACGGCCCGGTCCACCGAGGGGGAGGCCGTCGGGACCGGCTCGACGGCTTCGCGGGTCTCCGTCTTCTGGAGTGCGGCCTTCAGATCGCTTTCCAGCGAGTGATGCAGGCGGATCTGCCGACCGTTGCCAGGATGCTGAGCCAGGAACTCGCTTCGATCCTGTTCATCCCAGTGGCTGGGGACGGCGATGTCGAGATGGTCGTCGTCGATCGCAATCGGCAGAGCCCGAAGTGCGCGCCATTGATCCGCGTCCAGTCCTGTGCTTCCGTCCTGGAGAAGCTGCCACGAGCAGCTGAGCTGCTTCGGACCGGGGACGGTCTGCTGCAGCAACAGTTCCAGTTCCAGCCGTTACTGAGCCGGTTCTTCGGCATCTGGAATCGGCCGGGCCAGGGTCACGGGCGGGAGGTGAAGTGGAAGGTGCGGGCTTCCGCAACTTGTGGGATGTCTGCGTCGCCCTTCAACATGTCTAGGCAGCAATTCCTGACCGGTCAGCATGAGCGGCGACGCCTCCACCCCAGCGCAGGACCAGAACGCCGAGTCGATGGAGCCTGTCGCGTCCCCCGACGTTCAGGAATCGCCGGTTGAGCCCGGTACCACCGGAACGGATGTCGATCCTGCCGAGCGCCTGCAGCAGCTGGAAAAGGAGTTGCTGACCCTGCGTGCGGAACACGACGCCCTGCAGAGTCAATACATGCGAATCGCAGCTGATTTCGATAATTTCCGCAAGCGTCAGAGCCGGGATCAGGATGATCTACGTCAGCAGCTGGTCTGCTCGACGCTGAGCGAGATCCTTCCTGTTGTCGACAACTTCGAGCGCGCCCGTCAGCAGCTCAGCCCTGAGGGTGAAGAGGCTCAGGCCCTCCATCGCAGCTATCAGGGTCTCTACAAGCAGCTGGTCGAAGTCCTGAAGCAGCAGGGGGTCGCCCGGATGGAGGTGGTGGGTCAGGAGTTCGATCCCACGCTCCATGAAGCTGTTCTTCGTGAAGAGAACACGGAGCACCCCGAGGATGTGGTGATCGAGGAGCTGCAGCGCGGCTATCACCTCAACGGTCGCGTCTTGCGCCACGCCATGGTCAAGGTCTCGATGGGACCAGGTCCTTCCGGTGATGCTCCAGCTGCCGACAGCCACTCGGAACAGCCCCAGCCGGAACAGTCCCAGTCGGAGGACTCTTGATGGCTGATTTCTATGAGCTTCTCGGTGTTGCTCGGGATGCGGATGCCGACACCCTGAAGCGGGCCTATCGCCGCATGGCCCGTCAGTACCACCCCGACATCAACAAGGAAGCGGGTGCGGAGGATCGCTTCAAGGAGATCGGCAGGGCCTATGAAGTGCTCAGCGATCCGCAGAGTCGGGCCCGGTACGACCAGTTCGGAGAAGCAGGACTCGGCGGTGCCGCCGGAGCGCCTGATATGGGCGACATGGGCGGTTTCGCCGATCTCTTCGAGACGTTCTTCAGCGGTTTCGGAGGTGCACAGGCCGGGGGGCGTCAGCGACGACGTGGTCCTCAGCAGGGCGATGATCTGCGCTACGACCTCACCATCGATTTCGAGCAGGCGGTCTTCGGTCAGGAACAGGAGATCAAGATCCCTCATCTGGAAACCTGTGACACCTGCAATGGCAGCGGGGCCAAGCCGGGGAGCGGACCCACCACCTGCGGCACCTGCGGAGGGGCCGGTCAGGTGCGTCGCGCCACCCGCACGCCGTTCGGGAGTTTCACCCAGGTGGCGGAATGTCCGACCTGCGGAGGCACCGGACAGGTGATTGCCGATCCCTGCTCAGCCTGCGGTGGCCAGGGAGTGCATCAGGTCCGCAAGAAACTGCGGATCAACATCCCTGCCGGTGTCGATACCGGAACCCGTCTGCGGGTCTCGGGCGAGGGCAATGCCGGCCCCCGTGGCGGCCCTTCCGGGGATCTCTACGTGTTTCTCACCGTGAGGCCCCACCCCCGTCTCAAGCGGGATGGCCTCAACATTCACACCGAGGTGAACGTCAGCTATCTGCAGGCGATCCTCGGTGACACGATCGAAGTGGAGACCGTTGACGGTCCCACCGAACTGGAGATCCCGGCTGGAACCCAACCCGGATCGGTTCTGACCCTGTCCAACAAGGGGATCCCCAAGCTGGGAAATCCCGTCGCCCGAGGCGATGAACGCATCACGGTCACCGTTCAGCTTCCGAGTCGTCTCTCAGACGCCGAACGAGGGCTGCTGGAGCAGTTGGCCGGTCATCATTCGGCCCGTGGCAAGCAGCATCACCACCACAACAGCGGGCTGTTTGCCCGACTGTTCGGTCAGAAGGGATGAGCAGCGGTTCTCTGGATCTCAGGGGCACGCCCTGTCCGGTGAACTTCATCCGCTGTCGACTGGCTCTCGAAGCCTTGCAGCCTGGTGATCTCCTCAATGTCCAGCTGGATCGCGGCGAACCTGAAGAGATGGTGATCCCCGGATTGCGCGAAGCGGGTCACCGGGTGGAGATCACCGATGACTCCTCCAGCTGGATTGTTCTGCGTGTCGTCTGCGGGGGTTGATCAGCTGTGAGCGATGCCATCGGAATCGTTGTGGCGTTGCAGGCGAATTATCTGGAGGTGGAGCTGGACTCGGCTCCAGAAGGAGTTCCGCCGCGGCTGCTCTGCACACGGCGCACCCGTCTGAGCCATCGGGGTGAAGTGGTGCATGTCGGCGATCGGGTGGTTGTCGAGGCGATCGACAGCGTTCAGGGCCGCGCCGTTGTGGCTCGGGTGGATGCCAGAAGCAGCCTGCTGAGCCGACCCCCGGTGGCCAATGCCTCCACCGTGGTGGTGGCCCTCGCTGTCGAACAGCCCGGTTTCGATCCGGATCAGGCCAGTCGGTTTCTGCTCACCGCCGAACGCACCGGCCTCGCTGTTGAACTGCTTCTGACCAAGGCCGATCTGGTGAGCCGGGATCATCTGGAGGCTCTTGAGGTTCGTCTGCAGGGCTGGGGGTACGCGCCGATTGCGGTTTCCTCCAGGACTGATGAGGGGCTCGACCGGGTGCGGCAGAGACTTTCAGCCTCGCCGCTGACGGTCGTCTGCGGTCCTTCCGGTGTTGGCAAGAGCAGCTTGCTGAATCGACTGATGCCGCACCTGGCGTTGCGGGTCGGAGCTGTGTCCGGACGACTGCAGCGGGGTCGTCACACCACTCGGCACGTGGAGCTGTTTCCTCTAGCTGAGGGATGTCGCGTTGCGGATACCCCAGGCTTCAATCGACCGGATCTGCCGGATGAACCGAGGGAGTTCGCCCTGCTGTTTCCTGAGTTGCGTCACCAGCTGGATCCCTGGCCCTGTCGCTTCCGCGACTGCCTGCATCGGGCTGAGCCCGGCTGTGGCATTCGGAGGGACTGGGAACGTTATGACCTCTACACAACAGGGCTGGAGGAACTCTTGAAGCTCAGCCGCTCATCCCGGGCAGGTTGAGGTTGAGTCCTCCTGTGAGGTCCTCCATCCGCTGCTTCATCGTGGCGGTTGAAGCGTCGTAGGCCGCCTGCAGGGCTTCCAGGGTGGCGGCTTCGCAGGCGTCCTGACCCTCCTGGAGAAGCGCCGGATCGAGGCGCACCCGCAGCGGCTGCTGATTGCCGGAAAGCCAGATGCTGGCGCGGCCATCGGTACTGCTGCCCTCGATTTCCATTCCGTCCAGTTCCTCCTGCAGCTTCTGGGCGTCCTGCTGGATCTGCTGGGCCTTGCGGAAGGCTTCGGTCAGCTGACCGAAATTGGGTAGTCCGAACCCTGCCATCGTGGTGCTGAGGTAGTCGGCAGATTAAGCCGCTGTTGCGAAACCGAGGCGTTTCACTTCCGGATGCAGAGATAGTGCATGGCGTTCGTGCACCCGTGCCTGCACGAAGCTGATCAACCGGTCGATGTCCATGGCTGTGGCGGCACCGGTGTTGACGATGAAATTGGCGTGGACGGTGGACACCTCAGCGCCACCTATCCGCGTTCCCTTGAGGCCCAGGTCCTCGATCAGCCGACCGGCCTTGAGGGGTTCAGGATTGCGAAACACGCTGCCGCAGCTGGGTTGGCTGTAGGGCTGAGTGCTGGTGCGCTTGCTCAGGTTGTTTGAGGTGATGCGCCTCAGTTCCTGAGGGTCGTGCCCGGGCTCCAGCCGGAAGCGGGCCGAAAGCACCAGCAGGGGTTCGTTCTGCAGGCGGCTGTGGCGGTAATCGAATGCGAGCTGGTCGCGTGTCAGCTCGAAGCTTTCACCACCGGCCATCGGGATCACCTGAACAGATTCCAGCGATTCAGCTGTGCATCCACCCTGAGCACCCGCATTCATCACGGCGGCACCGCCGACCGTGCCGGGGATGCCGACGGCCCATGCCAGCCCCTGGAGACCGGCCTGTGCGACCCGGCGGGCCAGGGACGGGATCGGTTCCCCTGCGAGGGCCTGGACCAGGCCACTGCGCGCGTCCAACGTCACACCCTGCATGCGGCGAAGGCAGAGGGTGAGGCCGCTCAGGCCCTCATCGTTGATCAGCAGATTGGAGCCGGCGCCGATCACACGGCAGGGCAGATCGTTCTGATGCGCCCAGTCCAGCCATGCGGTCGTTTCCTCGATGGTGGTGGGTTCCGCCAGCCACTCCGCCGGTCCTCCCACACGCCAGGTGGTGAACTCGGCGAGAGGAACCTGCTTGCGGGAAGGGAGACCAGGCATTCCGATCAGGCGGCCACCGGTGTCCTGGACAGTCGTGACCACAGGCCGTTCACATCACCGGCTCCCATGGCCAGAACCAGGTCTTCAGGGCGGCTGGCGTCCCGCACGAGAGAGACCAGCTCATCGATGTTGTCGGCCACGTGGACGGGAAGCTCAGGTCTCAGGGCCCGCACACGGTCCGCCAGGGTGCGGCTGCAGACCCCTGCGATCGGTTTTTCACCTGCGGCGTAGACCGGGGCCAGCATCAGCGCGTCACAGTTCTGCAGGGCGAGGGCGAATTCACCGAGGAACTCCTGTGTACGGCTGTACCGGTGGGGTTGGAATACGGCCAGCAACCGGCGCGGCGGGCTGGGCAGAGGGCTGCGGCCGCTGTCCACCATCAATCGAGCCATCTCGAGAGTTGCTCTCACTTCGCTGGGGTGATGGGCGTAGTCATCAACGATGTGGCGCCCCTGCCAGGTGCCGCGCAGGTCGAAGCGACGCCCTGGGGTCTGCAGCACAGCCAGGCCTCCCATCAGTCGGTCCAGGCTCAGACCTTCCATTCGGCAGGCGGCAAGGGCAGCCGTGGCGTTGCTCAGGTTGTGCAGGCCCGGCATCGGCAGGGTGAATTCACCAACGGCTTTGCCGCTTTCGAAGAAACGGGCGTGACAGCGGTCACCGTCCAGCTGCAGAGGCAGGGCGGCGAAGTCGGCGTCGTCGCTGTTGCGGACCGACCACCAGGCATCGGCGTGGAAGTGTTTCCGCAGGATCGGATCGTCGTGGTTGGCCAGCAGGCGGCCGCAGCCATCTCCAAAGCGCTGCAGAGTCGTGATCAGGTCGTCCAAACCGCCGTAGTGGTCGGTGTGATCGAGCTCGAGATTGGTGATCACGCCAAGGCTTGCCTGGAACTTCACCAGTGAGCCATCGGATTCATCCGCTTCCGCAACCAGCAGTCGACCCTGACCCGCATGGCCGTTGCTGCCCAGGCAGGGGACGATCCCGCCGATCACGGCAGTGGGGTCTTCACCGGCCTGATGCAGAAGGGTGGTGATCAGTGAGCTGGTGGTCGTCTTGCCATGGCTGCCGGCCACCGCAATCGACGGCTGCCGGGAGATCAAGGCGGCGAGCAGATCGGAGCGATGCCAGATGTCCAGACCTTTTTCACGGGCCCGCATCAGTTCCGGATTGGTATCGGGGATCGCGGTGCTGATCACCACGATCGGTGCCTGATCGGACGACTCGAGAAGGGCGTTGATGGATGCGGCTGTCTGCTCGGAGAAGATGCGCACCCCGAGTCCGTGCAGGTTCTGCACCGTTGCGTTGTCCCGCGGGTCGGATCCACTCACCGGTTGCCCGCGATCCGCAAGGATCCTGGCTAGGGCTGACATGCCGATGCCACCGACCCCGATGAAATGTACGGGCTGGCGACTGTCGAGCAGGAGAGCCAAGGAACGTAGTCAGAGGCTTGAAAGATAAGGCAGTCCTTCAGTGTCGTCCTGGTTGTTTTGGGACAGATCGACCGTTGCTTTGACCAATCCGGCTGGGGTCAGAGCAAGGTTTTTGTTCTTATTTCTGTATGATCTGCGGCCAAAACCCTTCTGCGGCAATCCCGCTTCTGACATGACCCTGCGCGTTGCGATCAATGGATTCGGCCGGATCGGTCGCAATGTGATGCGGGGTTGGCTCAGCCGCGGCGCTGATACCGGAATCGAGATCGTGGGCATGAACTCCACATCCGACCCGAAGACCAGCGCTCACCTGCTGACCTACGACTCGATTCTGGGCAAGCTCGACCCCAGCGTCCAGATCGAAACCACTGACGAAACCATGACCGTCAATGGCAAGGAGATTAAGTTTTTCGCCGATCGCAATCCCCTCAACTGCCCTTGGAAAGACTGGGGCGTCGATCTGGTTCTCGAGTCAACCGGTGTCTTCAACACCGATGAAAAAGCAAGCCTGCACCTCGAGGCAGGTGCCAGCAAGGTGATCCTCACCGCTCCCGGTAAAGGCCCTGGAGTCGGTACCTTCGTCGTGGGAGTGAACGATCACGAATACCGCCACGAAGATTGGAAGATTCTTTCCAACGCCAGCTGCACCACCAACTGCCTGGCACCGATCGTCAAGGTTCTCGATCAGACCTTCGGCCTCGACTGGGGTCTGATGACCACGATCCACAGTTACACCGGTGACCAGCGGATCCTGGACAACAGCCATCGCGATCTGCGTCGTGCCCGTGCTGCGGCCCTGAACATGGTTCCCACCACCACCGGCGCCGCCAAGGCCGTTGCTCTCGTCTACCCGCAGGTGAAGGGCAAGCTCACCGGTTTTGCCATGCGCGTCCCCACTCCGAACGTCTCCGCGGTTGATCTGACCTTCGGTCCTTCCCGTGCCACCAGCGTCGATGAGGTCAAGGCTGTGATGAAGGCAGCCTCTGAGAACGGCATGAAGGGAATCATCAAGTACAGCGATCTGCCGCTGGTTTCGACCGACTACGCCGGCACCAACGAGTCCACCATTTTTGATGCCGATCTCACCTATGCCATGGGCGACAAGGCAGTGAAGATCCTGGCCTGGTACGACAACGAGTGGGGCTACAGCCAGCGTGTGGTTGATCTGGCCGAGGTCGTGGCCCGCAACTGGAAGTGATTCTCAGAGCTCTGGTCTGATGCCATTCCCTCCCCTCGGGGAGGGTTTTTTTATGCCGATCCGTAGTGATCGAAGCCGGACCCGGACAGTTCAACGGCAGCGTGATCTCCGCTCCAGATCAGGCTGTCTGGATTGGCGGTGATCCGTCCGAATCGCTGACTGCCGGGGAGTTCCCTGAGCCATGCTTCCGCCCAGTCCTCAGGAAGGCTGAGCACCAGTTCGAAATCCTCGCCGCCGGTCATGCACCAGCGGTCCCAGGGTTCTCCCGGCGGCCACTGCCCAGGGCGCGGCACTCGGGCATGATCCAGCTCCGCACCACAACCACTGCTGCTGCAAAGTGCCTGAACGGCTGCGAGCAGACCGTCGCTGCTGTCTGTGCCACCGGCACGCCAGGGAAGATGCGCCGGCTTGCAGTTCACCAGGGCCTTGAGGGCATCAAAGCGGGGAATCGGACGGCGATGCTGAGCAACGGCCTCGGCCTTGAGCGTTTCGGGCAGGTCGCCGTCCTGCAGGAGACGATCGTTCTGCAGCAGCGCCAGGCCAAGCCTGCTGAGGCCGTGGGGCCCGCTCGTCACCAGCACATCCCCTGGTCGCGCTGCGTTGCGGTGCAGTCGCAGAGGACCAAGACGGCCAAGGGCTGTGATCGAAATCAGTCGTTGGCTGCCGGTTGAGCAATCACCTCCCAGCAGAACCCCACCATGCTGTTCGAGAGCGGCCGCGATTCCTTCGTACAACCCATTCACCCAGCTCCATGGTGTTGTTCCCGGAGCCACCAGGGCGACCGTGATGCCGTCCACATGATCGGCACCGCTTGCCGCCAGATCGGACAGGTTGGCCGCCACGGCCCGCCAGCCTGCATCCATGGGGGCGGTGGTGCCGTCACTGAAATGGATGCCATCCACCAGCACATCGGTGTTGATCAGTAACGGACGCGGGTCCGCTCCCAGGCACGCGGTGTCGTCATCCAGCTGGCCGACCGGTGCGAAGCCCGCCAGCCGCCGCAGCAGCTCCGCTTCACCCAGGTCAGTCAGGGTTTCGATCATGCGTGCGATCGGAGGCCGTCGGCACCATCGATCACCTTGATCGATCGGATCCGGTCATCGGTGGTGAGCTCTTCGAGCACATCAAATCCCTCAACGACGTAGCCGAAAGCGGCGTTGCGACCATCCACCAGGTTGAGCCCTGCCGGAGTCAGCTCCGCTTCGTACAGGAACATGAAGAACTGGGACGATCCGTCGTCGATGGCCTGGGCCGAATGGGCCCAGCCCAGGGTGCCGAGCGTGGCGAAGGGCAGAGTCGGCGTCGCCTTGTAGAGGCCGACGTCTTCAAAGGTTTCGTTGTAGAGGGTCTCCGGTTCCTCGGGCACGCGAATCTCCAGGGGCACCTGGCGTTCTTGCCCTGTGGCGGGATCGACGTAGCCGATCTCCGGTCCCTCGGGATCTCCGCTCTGGATCACGTAGAAGTCCTCGGCGCGGATGAAGGGCAGGTCGTCGTAAAACCCCTTCAACGTCAGATCAACGAAGGCACCTGCCGTCAGGGGGGCGTTGTAGCCATCTACGACGGTGGTGAGATCCCCCTGCGTGGTGCTGATGGTGAGGGTTGCGCGCCCCTGCAGACGCGGCAGGGCATCGAATTCGGCAGGGATCGCGCGTTCGAAGCCGTCCTCGACCAGCAGAGCTTCCACATCACCGATATGGCGCAAGGTCTTGCGTCGATTGGCGATGAATTCCGGTTTGTCAGTGGCTTGAACGGTTTGCTGCAGATCCTCCAGGCCGGTGTCCACCTCTGCGAGCAGATCCTCGGCTCTGCTGCGCCGGTCTTCCGGGACCGCATTGAGGATGGTGCTCCGACGTGTGTTCAGGAGCGCCTGACTGCGGCTTACGGCCTTGCCGAGAGCACTCCAGCGCTTTGCCCGCAGGTCATTGCTGGTGAGCTCGAGACGATGCTGCAGGGTGCGGATGTCCTGCTGATCAAAGGGCAGGGCGTCCCTGAGGATCGCGGCCGGGTCCTTCACGGCATTCCCCTGCGGCAGTCCCGCCCAGGCGGGGGTCACCACAAGGAACAGTCCGGTGGTGATCAGGGTGATCAGGAGGGCTTTAAAACGCTGATGGGCCAAGGGGAACCCCAGTGCTGACGGGACTTTGGCACAGCCGTATGATCCCCTGAACCGTCCAGCCGGAATGATCTCCAGCAACGACTTTCGCACCGGCACCACGATCGAACTCGATGGTGCGGTCTGGCGCGTGGTGGAGTTCCTGCACGTCAAGCCCGGCAAGGGTTCCGCCTTTGTCCGCTCCAAGCTCAAGGCGGTGAAGAGCGGCAGCGTCGTGGAGAAGACCTTCCGCGCGGGCGAGATGGTTCCCCAGGCGATCCTGGAGAAGTCCTCTCTGCAGCACACCTACATGGAAGGGGAGGATTTCGTGTTCATGGATATGGCGTCCTATGAAGAGACCCGGTTGTCAGCCCAACAGATCGGAGAGAGTCGCAAGTACCTCAAGGAGGGAATGGAGGTGAACGTCGTCTCCTGGAACGGCAGCCCCCTGGAGGTGGAGCTGCCCAATTCCGTTGTGCTTGAGATCACCGAAACCGATCCGGGAGTGAAGGGAGATACAGCCACCGGCGGCACGAAGCCAGCCATCCTCGAGACAGGGGCTCAGGTGATGGTTCCCCTCTTCCTTTCCATCGGCGAGAGGATCAAGGTCGACACCCGCAACGACAGCTACCTCGGCCGCGACAACTGATCATCATGCAGCTCGATCACGACCAACTGCATCGGCTTCTTGAGGCGCTCGGTGAGAGCGACATTCAGGAATTCCGCCTTGAGAGCGACGATTTCCGACTGGAGATCCGGCGCAATCTCCCCACCCAGACCGTGATGACCACGGTGGCTCCGACTCCCGTCGCCGCTGCTGCCCCGATCGTGAGCGAGACCGCTCCCGCGTCCCCTCCTCCGGCCGCGGCTGCCACGCGCAGTGATCTGGTGGACATCACCGCACCGATGGTGGGCACGTTCTATCGGGCTCCTGCCCCTGGAGAGTCTCCGTTCATTGAAGTCGGAAACCGCATCAACGTCGGCCAGACCATCTGCATTCTCGAGGCCATGAAGCTGATGAACGAACTGGAGGCCGAGGTGAGTGGAGATGTGGTCGAAATCCTTGTTGACAACGGCACGCCCGTTGAATTTGGACAGGTGCTGATGCGCGTGAGGCCCGCCTAGGGCGTCGTCAGCTCCCAGGCCGCCTGCAGAGCAGCAATCATGCTCTGAGGTCGGGCGATTCCTCGTCCGGCGATGTCGAAACCGGTGCCGTGGTCCGGCGACGTGCGCAGGAAAGGCAGGCCCAGGGTGGTATTGACAGCTGCATCGAAGGCGAGCAGCTTCACCGGGATCAGCCCCTGATCGTGATAGAGGGCAAGGTATCCATGCGGTGCCGCGTCTTCATCCAGTCCTTGCCAGGCCCGTCCGGCGGCCAGCCAGCAGGTGTCCGGCGGCAACGGACCATCAAGGCGCACGTCCGGGTGCGCCAGCCGCCAGCGGTCCAGGGCGGGCCTGATCCAGTCGTTCTCCTCTGCTCCAAGTTGACCTTCCTCGCCGGCGTGGGGATTGAGACCGGCGAGTGCCAGGTGAGGTCTGGGATGGAAACGTTGGCAGAACGCCAGCAGAGCATCGAGCTTGTCGACCAGCACCTCTTCGTTCAGAACGTCGGGTACCTGCTGCAACGGGATGTGGGTGGTGGCCAGCAGGGTGTTCAGCCGCCAGCCGCTCAGGGGAGAACGTGCCGTGAACAGCATGGATGCTTGCGGGCAACCCGCCAGTTCAGCCAGGCGTTCGGTCTGACCGGGATAGATGTGTCCCGCTGCATGCCAGAGATGTTTAGCGATCGGTGCGGTGACCAGGGCGCGCGCGCCGCGGCTCACCAGATGGTCCACGGCGACGTTGAGCCAGTGGAAACTCGCTTCGCCGCTGCGTGCATCACCTTGCCCCGGCTGGATGGGAGCGATCAGTGGTCGATCCTCGATCCTCAGATGCTCCGGATCGGCCAAAGCCGTGCAGCCGAGCCGTCTCAACCGGTCGTGGGTCTCCAGCAGGGTTCGGCGACAGCCCACCAGCATCGGTTTCATCGCTTGCGGCAGCTCTGGAGAGGCAAGCGCCTTCAGCGTCACTTCCATCCCGATGCCCGCAGGATCCCCCAGAGCGATCACAAGGCGTTGGGTAGCGTCGTGGTCGGATGTCTCCATCGCTGTGCTGCGGTTGTTCCTGTTGGGTCTGCTGCTCGTGGGGCTGGCCACGGGGTTTCGAAATCAGTGGCTGACGGTGAACTGGAACAAGATGCTGGGAGACATGGGGTTGCCTGCCGCTGACACCGAGGAGGAACCCATCGATTTCAACCGCCTGATCATCGGTAACCCTGCTACGCCGGCGACGAAGGACTGACGTCCTGCTTCAGACAGTCCTGCAATCCGACGCGATAGTCGGGATGAAGCAGGTCATAACCGAGACCATCCCGCAGCAGATGATTGCTCACCCTTCGGTTCTCGCTCCAGAAGGAGCGTGCCATGGCACTCATCTGCAGACTGGCCTGCTCGAAGGTCTCCGTCTTCGGCGCGTTTCTGCCGAGCAGTGCACAGGCGTGGTCCAGAAGTTCGGTACTGGCGGCCGGTTCATCGTCGACAACATTGACTATGGCGGGATGCAAGCCCTCTTTTGAGCGATGCATCAGGTGCAGACAGGCACCGGCGATGTCCTCGACATGCACCCTGCAGAAAACCTGCCCGCTTTTGTCGATCCGACGGGCCCGACCCTCCTGCACTGTGTTGAGGACGGATCGCCCCGGGCCGTAGATGCCCGGCAGACGCAGGATCTGGATCGGCAGCCCGGAATTCCGCCAGGCCTCTTCGCAGTCCAGACGTCGCCGGCTGCGGGCTTGCCCGGGTCGTGCCGGGTCTGTTTCACGCACCCAGTTCCCCTGAGTATCGCCGTAGACCCCAGTGGTGCTGAGATATCCCACCCACTGCAACGGCATTGATTCCAGCTGGGATCGCAGGCAGTGCAGGGCGGGATCCTCTCCTTCCGGTGACGGCGGAATGGTGCTGAGCAGATGGGTGATGCCCTGCAAGGCATCAGGTTGCGGCAGCAGGTCGCGGTCGCTGTCGAAGAGCAGGTCGGCATCGGGCCGAGACGGATCGCGTCGTGTGCAGAGCACCGTGTTCCCCAGCCGCCGCAGCAGTGCCGCGAGCATCCGGCCGCTGTATCCCCCGCCAAGGATCAGGACTTTCGTGCTGGCAGGCAGAGCCCGGCTGCGGTTGACAAGCTCATTGAGCATCAGTACACCTGTATCAGTGCTTCGTTGTGGTCATGAGTTCGTCCTGTCTGCGGTCATGCGGTCCGGTGTCGACCGGCGAGGCTGCCGCTGTCCCTCTGTCCATCATTCTGCCTCTGCTCCTCTGCCTGGTGGCTGGGCTGCTGGCTCCGGAGGATCCAGTTGCTGACGCTTCGATCTGTCAGCGGCATCATCCGGAGCCGGTCTGTCGGGTCTGGTGAGGGTTCAGATGGTCTGGAAGGTCAGGTTCTTGTCACCTGTTCGGTCGGCGGGTGTGACCTGATTCGGCTGAGCCCACTGCAGCAACCTCAGAGCCAGACGCAGATCACCATCCATCCAGGCGCGGATCGCCATGGCCCTTCGGGGGTCATAGAAGCGCTGTCGCCGGTACCACTCGAAGACATCCGAATCAGACTTGTGACCGTTGCAGGACAGACATGCCGGGACACAGTTTTCGGTAACGCTCAGTCCACCTCTGCTGCGAGGAAGGACATGATCAATGGATTCGGAAGGTTTACCGCAGTAAATACAACTTTGACCGGTGTGAGTATGGAGGGATTGTCTCCAACGTCGGACGCGTAATTTCGGGCAGAGTTCGTCAAGAAAAACGGCATCTCTGCTGTGCATCCGAGTCAATCGGCTAAACGAATCTTGCCTCGAATGCATGCTCCGTCAATGTGTCGAGCGCTGCAAAAACAAAGGTTTCTCCAGCTCCAGAGGAAAACTTCATCTCTGCTCTTGCTCTCAAGCTGCCCGCCATTAAAGTGAATGTTTGTGGGGGGCGTTCACGACGCCATCGTCACCTGCTCACTGTTATCTAGGTCTGTCTCCCGCAGGTCTGATCCGTGTCGTAAGTCCATTCGATGCGGTCACACAGGCGCAGCTGAAACGGATCCGTCCCAGGGGGCATTGGCATGGCCCCGCCGCGGGCTGGGAATTCCCACTGGCTGCGGCGGATGCCCTGCAGAGGCAACTCGGCAAGCGGTTTCACATCGCGCCGGATTTGGAGCAATGGCTGAGCTGGAGCCGTCACCCTCTGCCGCCGATGCCGTCCCACAGAGATCTGGTGGCGTCGGCCGATCTTCAGCAGGTTCTGCCCGATGGTCGTCAGCCTCTGCGGCATCAGCGCAGCGGTGTGCGCTGGCTGTTGGCGCGACGGGGTGCATTGCTGGCCGATGAGATGGGTCTGGGCAAGACGCTGACGGCTCTGTTGGCGGCCCGCGCCATGGTCCGCTGCATGGAGGTGAGAGTTCTGGTGATCGCGCCCGTCGGGCTTCATCGCCACTGGCGTCAGGAGGCGGATGCCGTCGGTCTCTCCATTGCGTTGGCCAGCTGGGCCAGGCTTCCCGGGGATCTGCCGCCTGCCGGCACAGTGCTCCTGGTGGATGAGGCCCATTTCGCTCAGTCGATCCGGGCGAAACGCACGGCTGCCCTGCTGCGTCTGGCACGCCATCCCCGATTGCGGGCGATCTGGATGATCACCGGGACCCCGATGAAGAACGGGCGTCCTGCTCAGCTTTATCCACTCCTTGCTGCGATCGATCACCCGATTGCCCGCGACCGACGCAGCTATGAGGAACGGTTCTGCCAGGGCCATTGGCGTGAGCAGCGGGGACGTCAGCGCTGGCAGGCGGATGGTGCCAGTGAGCTCGAGGGGTTGAGGCGTCTCACCCGTCCGCTGATCCTTCATCGCCGCAAAGCCCAGGTGCTGGATCTTCCCCCCAAGCGGCGTGCACTGCATCCTGTCGAGCTCACGGAGCGGGAGGCGCTCGGCTTCGATCACCGCGTCGATCTCGTTGTGGAGGACTATCGACACCGGGTCAGGCTCGGTCAGGTGCGCTCCGATGCCGAGCCTCTGGCGGTGCTGACCTCTCTGCGTCGGATCGCCTCGGAGTTCAAGCTCCCCGCCCTGGAGACCCTGTTGTCACGGTTGCGCTCAGACGGGCAAGCCGTGGTGGTCTTCAGTGGTTTCGTTGATCCGCTGGTGCTGCTGCATCAGCGGGTCGGGGGAGAGCTGCTCACTGGACGTCAGCGTCCACAGGATCGTCAGCGCGCTGTGGATCGCTTTCAGCAGCAGGACTGCGATCTGCTGCTCGCCACTTACGGCACGGGCGGGCTTGGATTCACCCTGCATCGGGCGAGACATGTGGTGCTTCTGGAACGTCCCTGGACTCCAGGAGATCTGGAGCAGGCGGAGGATCGCTGTCATCGGCTCGGAATGGGGGATGGGCTGACCTGCCACTGGCTGCAGCTCGGTCCTGCTGATCAGCTGGTGGATGGTCTGGTGGCCAGCAAGGCCGAGCGCATCGATGTCTTGCTTGGACCTCGTCGCATCGCCCTCGAGCGTCAGTCCCTGCCTGCCATGGTGCGTTCCTGCTTGCAGGCTGCCTGACGCACACTCAGCTCATGACGCAGCATCGGCTCAACGGCGGCACCCCGTCGTTGCTGCAGCTGGATCGCTTGCGCGACGTTCTCACAGGCCTGTGCCGTCCTGCCGAGCAGGTTGAGCACAAGGGCGCGATCGCTTCGTGCAGCGGGGTCCTCCGGTGTCTCCTTCACGGCAATATCACAGCGATCAAGGACTGCTTCCAGCTGATCTGCCCTGAAGGCCTCAAGACAGCCTTGTGCTGCGGCGTTGTTCTGAGCTGACGGCCTTGTGTCCGGGGGCTCCGGTGCCCGGCAGCCGAAGTTGATCAGGAGGCATGCGGCGATCGGAATCAGCAGGATTCCCCGTTTCTCAGTAGCTGTATCGGCTCTCGTCGAATGTCTCAGAACCGCTGGGAGTGTCGCTGGTTGGTGCAGGGGAAGGTCGGCCACTGGAGATGGAGGTCTGCGTGCTGCCTCCGAACAGATCGCCGAGGAACTGGCCACAGTCGGGGAAATTGCCGGGGTCGTTGACCACCGACTCGGTGATCATCACAGAGGCGTGCTGCGGCGATGTCTTGAACGGTCCTTTCCCCTGGCGCTTGATCACGGCGTAGGCCGCATTCCAGCTCACGGCGTGGTCATTACCGCTGGAGCGCATGTAGCAGTAGATCTTGGCGCCCTTGTCCTGCTTGCGTTCCGCAGCATCGGCCACGGTGGCAGCGCAGACACCGATCAGGCCGAGGCTGACCAGGGCCGGAAAGGGAGCGAAACCTCGCATGAACCGATGCTGCGGAAACTGGGCCAACGGTATCGATCGGGGCTGCGGTGTCCAGACGTCTCAGGAGTTTCCAAGGGTTATCGGAGTCAGCAGTCGCACCACCACAGGCAGCACCAGCAGCACCGTGATCAGTCGAACCGCGTGCAGGGCGGCCACTGCCGCACCAACGCCGAATTCCGCACCGACCAGACTCATGCCGCTGATGCCCCCCGGGGCAGCTCCCAGCAGGGCGACGACGGGATCAATGCCGAGCAGCCTGCTGCTCCAGAGACCGATCACGATGCCGGTGACCACCAGGGTGACGGTGATCAGCAGGGCAGGCCGCCAGAGTGCCTGCAGTTGTTCGAAGGAAGCGCGCGTCAGCCCTGTGCCGATCACCGTGCCGATGCCGATCTCCAGCACGGTCCTGGTGCCGCTGGGCCAGTCCGCGCTGTCCAGTCGACCGCTCATGCTCAACAGGCCTGCTCCCAGAAGGGCACCGGCCAGCGGAGCGGCCGGAATGCGGCTGAGCAGAGCCAGCAGCCCGACTGCGGTGCCGGCAGCCAGGTAGGTCAACAGCGTGGCGACTGGGTGCATCGTTCGCATCATCAGACTTCGTCAGTCTGAACTTGAGGCTGAGCAACCCATGTGCTGTCATCGGGCCAGTCGAGACCTGACCGGATGAGCTCATCGGTGTCCTTTCGGATCACGCGCACTGCCGAGGATCTGGCCCAGACCATCACCACCCTCTCCCAGAGGCTGCTGACCCTCGAGCAGCGCGTCGAGGCGATGGAGCTTCAGTTGCGTCAGCAGCGTCAGGACGGTCAGACGGTTCCCGAGGAGGAGCGACAGATGCTCGATGGGATTGAACGGATGCTCCGTGAGACCCGCGACCTTCTCAGCACGGAGACGGCGGAGGAGGGCTGGCGTGAGGATGGTTCGTCCCTCGATGCGTCACACCACGGTCAGGACATCGCCGCATAAGGGTGGCGCTTGATGCCAAAATGAAAAGAAAGGCAACTATGGCTTCCACCATCCCTGCCTCAGGTGCTTGCACCTCACTCAGTTCATCCCGAACCCTCCAGGGTCTGACGGTCATGACGCGATCGGGCTTCGTTGAGGGTGGCCATCAGCTCGAGAAGCTCGAATTCGCTCTGGCTGTTGCCGAAGCTCGCGGTGACAGTGAGCGTTGCAGTTTTCTGCGTGATCAGATCACAGATCTCGGCGGAAACGCAGAAGAGCCAGGCACCTGAGCTGAATCAGCAATCAAAGTTCTTGATACTTCTCTGGAAGACTGGAGAATTTGATCCACCGCGGTAAGATATTAACCAAGGGAATTATCTGGAATTTGACGCTCACACTTCCCAAGGCATCAGCTCTCGCGGCTGAGCAACGGCAAGCCCACACATTGGCTGCAAAAGGTTATTTCGAACAAGCGCGCACTGTTGCTGAATCAGGAAAGATCGCCGAAGCAAGTTCTCTGATTCTCAAGGGTTTGGATCGTGAGCGCCGCGCCGGATGCGCAGGTCCACAGGTCATGCAGTTGATCAAACCAAGAGCCTGATTAGATCTTCAACAAGCGGGTGACCGGATTCGAACCGGCGACGTTCAGCTTGGGAAGCTGACATTCTACCACTGAATTACACCCGCAATTGAGCGAGATTGTTCTCGCTCATTGGTTTTGCTCAGTTCAGAGCCTCTGCCGCCGCAGCCACGCCTGAACCCATCTTGCGCTGATGCAGTCCAAGGGATTGCAGCGTTGCTTCGATGGCAGAGACGGCAGTGAGCACATCCCGATCACAGACGAAACCGAGATGGCCGATGCGGAAAACCTTGCCCTTGAGGTGATCCTGTCCGCCTGCCAGAAGGATATCGAAACGCTCCTTGACTGTCTTGCGCAGCAACTCCGCATCGATGCCTTCCGGTGCCACGGCTGTGATCGCCGGACTGCCATGGCCTTCGGCAGCGAACAGAGGCATGCCGATCGCCTTCATACCGGACTGGGCGGCGGCGCGGTGACGTGAATGACGGGTGAAGATCGCGTCGAGCCCCTCCGACTGCATCATCCCCAGAGCGGCTTCCAGGCCGAAATAGAGATTCACTGCTGGCGTGAATGGGTTGCTGTTTTTCGCTGCAGTCTTTCGATACGGTCCAAGATCCAGATAGAACTTCGGCAGATCGGAGCGGTCGTAGGCCTCCCATGCCCGATCACTCATGGCAACGAAGCTCAGTCCCGGAGGCAGCATGTAGCCCTTCTGGGAGCCGGAGGCGACGACATCAATGCCCCAGGCATCCATAGGCACATCTGTTGCGCCGAGGCTGGTGACGCAGTCGGCGATGGTCAGGGCGGTTCCGTGGGCTTTCACGTGGCCGCAGATGGTCTGAAGATCGTTGATCACCCCGGTGGAGGTTTCCGAATGGGTGAGGATCACGGCACGGATCTCCTTGGCCGTGTCAGCTTCCAGGGCGCTGCGGAACGCCTCGGTATCCAGTGGCTGGCCCCATTCCGCCTTGATCACCTCCACGTCCAGGCCGTAGGCGCGTGCCACCTTCACCCAGCGTTCACCGAATTTGCCGTTATCTCCGCAGAGCACCCGGTCACCACGGCTCAGGGTGTTGATCATTCCGGCCTCCATGGCGGCTGTGCCGCTTCCGGTGATCACCAGCACATCCCCACTGGTCTGATGCAGCCACTGCAGCTGTTCTGTGGTGCGTCGCACAATCTCCTGGAAGTCGCCGCTGCGATGGCCGATGGGATGGCGGCCGATGGCCTTCAGCACCGTTTCGGGAACCGGTGTCGGGCCCGGAATCATCAGGGTGAGCTTGTCCTGCACGGCTCTGGAGGATGCCAATCAGCGACTCTAGAAAACAGCCGCTCCACTGCCCATCAACGTCTCCGCTTCCGGACTGACTCTGCCGGTGTGGGTGACAGCCGCGGCCCGTGCCGCTGTGTGTGCTCTGCTGCATCGCCCGTTTCAGGGTCAGCAGCCGTTGCAGCTTCCTGATCGGGATGCCCCTGTGGCAGTTCCCGTGCTTTCGGCAGCTCCACTGGCAGGTGGTGATTCCGCCCTGGCGATCAGCCGCTGTGATCCAGGAGAGGGGTTGGATCTGACACGAGGTCTGGAGATCTGGGTCTTTGTGGAATGGTGCGAGCGTGATGCGGTCCCGATCGTTCTGGTGGCCGGAGAGGGAGTGGGGCGCATGCAGAGCGACGGGGAACCCTGTCTCTCCGCCTTTGCCAGAACTCTGCTGTCGGTGAACCTCGAACCGTTGGTGCCGTCGCATCGTGGCCTGCGGGTGGAGGTGGTGCTTCCACGGGGGCGCGAGCTGGCGGAGCGCACCAGCAATGCCGCCTTTGGTGTTGTGGATGGCCTGGCCCTGATCGGCACCCAGGCAGAAGTGCAGCGCAGTGCGGATCCCGATCAGTTGCAGACGGTGCTTGCGGAACTGCAGGCCCTCGCAACGGATGAGTACTTCGCCGGTCAACTGGTGCTGGTGATCGGTGAGAACGGGCTCGATCTGGCCCGACGCTCGGGTTGGCAGCCTCTATTGAAGGTGGGCAACTGGATCGGACCGGTGTTGGTGGCCGCGGCAGAGGCCGGCGTTCAGGATCTGCTGCTGCTGGGTTACCACGGCAAGCTCGTCAAGCTGGCGGGTGGGATTTTCCACACCCACCACCACCTGGCGGATGGCCGTCTCGAAGTGCTCACGGCGCTGGGAGTGGATCAGGATCTGTTGCCGCAGCAGCTTCAGCGATTGCGGCACGCGCATTCCGTCGAGGAGGCCCTGCAGGGGCTGGAGCCCGAGGCGAGAGAGAGGCTCGGTCGTCACCTGGCGGCGACGGTGGAGCAGCGCAGCCGGGCCTACATCGCTCGCTACGGCGATTGGTCCATGCGCATCGGTGCCGTTCTGTTTGATCGCGGCAGGAGCCTGCGCTGGCGTGGCCCCGTGGCGGAGGACCGCTTCTTTACGCTGAGGGATTGACGCTCCTTCGTGAGCGGCACCACTCAGGATCGATGTCCCAGCCTTCGTCAGACGGTCAGCGTCAGCCGGCCATCGTCATCCTTGATTTCGGCTCCCAATACTCCGAACTGATCGCCCGCAGAGTGCGGGAGACCGAAGTTTTCTCGGTGGTGCTGGGGTACAGCACGACGGCGGAGGAGCTGCGCCGGATCGCGCCGAAGGGGATCATCCTCAGTGGCGGACCCAGTTCGGTCTATGCCGACGGTGCCCCTCTCTGCGACCCCTCGATCTGGGAGCTGGGCATCCCAGTGCTTGGCGTCTGTTACGGCATGCAGCTGATGGTGCAGCAGCTGGGGGGTGTGGTGGAAGCCGCCACCGGCAAGGCCGAGTACGGCAAGGCGCCGCTCGAGGTGGACGACCCGACGGATCTGCTGACCAATGTCGACAGTGGCTCAACGATGTGGATGAGTCATGGTGATTCGGTGAAAGCCCTGCCGGAGGGCTTTGTGCGTCTGGCGCACACCGTCAACACCCCGGAAGCTGCTGTTGCACATCTGCAGCGCCGGCTCTACGGCGTGCAGTTCCATCCGGAGGTGGTTCACTCCACCTGCGGCATGGCTCTGATCCGCAATTTCGTTTATCACATCTGCAATTGCGATCCTGACTGGACCACCACGACATTCATTGATGAAGCGGTTCGTCTGGTCAGAAGTCAGGTGGGAGAGAAGCGTGTGCTTCTGGCTCTTTCCGGCGGTGTTGACTCCTCCACCCTCGCCTTTCTTCTGAAGAAGGCGATCGGTGATCAGCTCACCTGCATGTTCATTGACCAGGGTTTCATGCGGAAAGGGGAACCCGAATTCCTGATGGATTTCTTCGACCGCGAGTTCAATATTCACGTTGAATACATCAACGCCCGTCAGCGTTTCATCGGCAAGCTGAAAGGAATCACCGATCCTGAGGAGAAACGCAAGATCATCGGCACCGAATTCATCCGGGTGTTCGAGGAGGAGAGCAGGCGGCTCGGGCCCTTTGATTACCTCGCTCAGGGGACGCTCTATCCGGATGTGATCGAGAGCGCCGGCACGAACGTTGATCCCAAGACCGGTGAACGGGTGGCCGTGAAGATCAAGAGCCACCACAACGTGGGTGGTCTGCCCAAGGATCTGCAGTTCAAGCTTGTGGAACCGCTGCGCAAGCTGTTCAAGGACGAGGTGCGCAAAGTCGGCCGAGCTCTGGGATTGCCGGAGGAGATCGTCCGGCGGCATCCGTTTCCTGGACCGGGGCTGGCCATCCGCATCCTTGGCGAGGTCACCGACGAGAAGCTCAACTGCCTGCGTGATGCGGATCTGATCGTGCGGGAGGAGATCCGAGAGGCCGGGCTGTATCACGACATCTGGCAGGCCTTTGCGGTGCTGCTGCCGGTGCGATCCGTCGGTGTGATGGGCGACAAGCGCACCTATGCGTGGCCGGTGGTGCTGCGCTGCGTGTCCAGTGAGGACGGCATGACCGCCGACTGGTCGAGATTGCCGTACGACCTGATGGAGACCATCTCCAACCGCATTGTGAATGAGGTGAAGGGAGTGAATCGGGTTGTTCTGGACATCACCAGCAAACCGCCCGGCACGATTGAGTGGGAATGAGCGTCTGAGGGCTGGTGGGGGCCGACCGGGATCGATACCTTGGGCCACCGGCTTTGAATCCGTGACGGCGACACAACAGCAGGATCTTCAGCTGCAGCGGCGTCTGCAGCAGGACAGCATTCAGCTGGGTGGGCGCACGATCTATCTCAATCCTTTCCTGTACTGGCGTCGGTTCGACAGCAACACCGACCGTTGGCTGCGGGAGCCCGGTCAGCTGACGGAGGATCAGATCATCGCCAACCGATGTCGCTTCTATCCGGAAGTGGACTGGAGCCAGCTGGATGATCAGCAGATCGCTGTGCGCGATGGAGCGGTGGAGATGTTCCTGAAAAGCCTGGAGCTGATCAGCACCTTCCATCCCGAGCTGGGCTCCGGTCAGCTGCTGGAGGTGGAGCGGAAGATGACGATCACCAAGAAACGGGCTTTCGAGCGCTGGGTGGACAAGGCACTGCGTCGTCGCAGCCGTGAGGAGACCAGGGAGCATCGGCGCTTCGAGCGCACGCGCTTCTGGCGGGCCTGGCGGGAATGGATCGTTCTCGACACCACTCAGAAGGCGCTCGTGCCGATGGTGATGCTGATGGTGCTCTGTGGTTTCGCCGGCTGGTCGATGGGCATGCGCCAGTCCGTCTGCCCGACACTTTCGCTGCCGTCAGGACAGACTGGGATCCGCTGAACCCAGGCCCCATGGCTGACGAACCCGCAGCCTCCAATCCCCTCGACCAGCTGCGCCTGACCCTGATGCAGGAGGTCCTGCCGGTCGGTCTGGCAATGGTTGAACGGGCGCGGGAAGGCGGTCCGGCCAGGGTCGCCGAGCTGTTCACTGCAGGGGCTGCCGATCCTTTCGGAGAGCTTCGCCAGGAGGGTGAACCGGCTGCCCGTTCCCTCCGCGATCAGCTGGATCAGGTGAGTCCAGGTCTCGGCAATCCTGTGATGCCGGTCACGGTGTCGGTGCAGGACCCGGACACTGCCGAGATGGATCAGCAGGAGCTGAACGCCATGCTTGAGCGGATTGCGGGTCGTCTGGAGACACTGAGAGCTCTGCTGCCTCCGAAAGGGCAGGTGTAGGTCATGGCCGTGACCAGCCAGCAGCGTCAGACCGGTCTGCGTCAGCAGCCGCTTGTGCTCCTGGTGGTTGTGCTGTTGTTCTGCAGTGCCATGGTCGCGCGCCTGGTCTGGATGCAGCTGCTGGAGGGCGCCCGTTTTCGTGAACTGGCTGATGAAAACCGCATCCGACTGGTTCCGCGATCGCCGATCCGCGGTCGCCTTCTGGATCGCAAGGGACGGGTGCTCGCCACCAGCAAACTCAGTTACACCCTGTATGTCGAGCCCCGCCTCGTGTCCGATTCAGCCTGGCCCGGCTTACGCGACAGGCTTGCTGCGCTGTTGAATCTCAAGCCCGATGTGCTGGATCAACGCCGCGACCGTGGCGTCGATCGTGATGGCTACCGCACCACCCTCGCCCTGAATCTTAAGCCGGAACAGGTGCTGCGTTTCCGTGAACAGGCGAGCACGCTCCAGGGTGCCCAGGTGGATGTGGAGATCCTGCGCCACTACCCGCATGGAACCCTGGCGTCCCATGCGTTGGGTTACACCCAGCCGATCACGGAACAGGAATATGAAGCGCTGGCAGAGAAGGGCTACAAGATCCGCGATCGCATCGGCCGCACGGGTGTCGAAGCGGCGTACGAGACGCATCTGCGCGGCAAGTGGGGCGGCCAGATGCTGGAGGTGAATGCCATGGGTGAGGTGCAGCGGAACCTTGGCGATCGGCCTTCGGTGGCCGGGAAAGATCTCACCCTCACGCTCGACCTTGATCTGCAGCGGGCTGCGGAGCTGTCCCTGGCAGACAAGCCGGGGGGTGCTGTGGTCGCTCTGGATCCTGAAGACGGTTCGATCCTCGCCCTGGCCAGCAAGCCTGGGTTTGATCCCAACTTCTTCTCGAAGCTGATCACCACGCAGAAGGAGTACGACGCGCTCTTCTCCAATCCGAAGAAGCCGTTGCTGTCCAGGGCGATGAACCCCTACGACCCCGGGAGCACCTGGAAGCCGGTCACGGCGATGGCAGGGATGGAATCCGGCAAGTTCCCTCCGGACACGAAATTGCACACCACGGCCTGCATCACGTACGGCGGCCACTGTTTTCCCGATCACAACGGGGTCGGTTTCGGCACCATCGGCTATGTGGACGCGCTGCGTTTCTCCAGCAACACGTTCTTCTATCAGGTGGGTGTCGGCGTGGGCTCCCTGGCGCTGAAACAGGCGGCCGATCAGCTGGGTTTTCAGCAGAAGACAGGTATCGAGATCGGTTGGGAGGAGAGCGTGGGATTGGTCGGTGATGAACGCTGGGCGGCGAAGGGACGTGGCTGGGCTGCACCCGGTTCAGTGCCGTGGATTCCGGAGGACATGGCCAGTGCTTCCATCGGTCAGTCGGTTGTTCAGATCACGCCTCTGCAGCTGGCCCGCGCTTACGCGGTGTTCGCGAACGGTGGCTGGCTGGTGACGCCGCACCTGGCCAAGGGCCAGACGAACTGGCTGGATGCCGAGCACCGACGCAGGGTGGAGATCAAGTCCTCCACGCTGAAGACCATCCGCGAGGGTCTCCGAAAGGTGGTGTCCGCAGGCACAGGCTTTGGCCTCAACGGACCGGGCATTCCTCCTGCTGCAGGCAAAACAGGAACCGCAGAAGACAGCACCGGTGGTCCCGACCATGCCTGGTTCGGCACCTACGCCCCGTATCCGGAGGGCGAGATCGTTGTGGTGGCTTTCGCCCAGAACACACCGGGAGGGGGGTCTGTCCATGCCCTGCCGATGGCCAAGACGGTTCTGGCTGCCTGGGAGAAGACACGTCAGCGCTGAAGCGCCCATCGCATCCGCTCAGGCGGCGGTGAGCTGAGGCTGATCCAGCACCTGGCGGTAGTAGCCCCGCAGTTGTTCGGTGGCCCCCGCCCATCCCCAGCGCTCGGCTTCGTTGCGCGCCGCTTTGCGCAGGGCCTGTCGTTCGACGTCGTTCCCCAGAAGTCGCTTGGTGGCTTCGATCAGGCTGGCGGCACCGCCATCCTCCCCACCCGGTTCGTAGAGGCAGCCGTTCACACCGTCGGTGATGATGTCGGGGATGCCGCCGCGGTTGGCGCCCACCACGGGGCAGCCGGCAGCCATGGCTTCCAGAAGCACCAGCCCGAGGGTTTCCGTGCTCGAGGGGAACAGGAAGGCATCACCGCTGGCGTAGGCACCGGCCAGTTCCTCGCCGGCCAGATAGCCCACAAAGGTGGTCGCGGTTCCCTCGAAGTGCTTCTCCAGCTGCTGGCGGTGGGGCCCGTCACCGACGAGAGCGAAGCGGGCATCCGGCAGTGCTTCCAGCACCGGTCGGATCCGTTCGATCTGTTTTTCTGCCGATAGTCGACCGACGTAGAGAAGCAGGGCGCCCCGGTCGTCGTGGGTGCCCAACAGCCGCTGTCGGAGCTCCGGGCTGCGCAGTTCGGGTCTGAACAGCTCCGTGTCCACTCCTCTCTGCCAGAGCGAGGTGTGCTGAATGCCCTTGTCACTCAGTTCCTGCACCATCGCCGTGGAGGTGCAGAGGTTGAGCAGTGCCTGGTTATGGGCAGCCTTGAGAAGTTCCCACAGCAAGGGCTCGAGCATGCCCATCCCGTAATGCTCGAGGTATTTGGGCAGGTGGGTGTGATAGCTCGCCACCAGGGGAATCCCTTTGGTCTTCGCCAGCCAGATGCCCCCTAGACCGAGCACGGCCGGGTTCACCACGTGAATCAGATCCGGCTGGAAGCTGTCGATCGCTTCGGAGACCGCCGGTCGCGGCAAGGCGAGTTTCAGTTCCGGGTAGAGGGGCAGCGGCATGGCCGGCACGCCGATCACCCGGGCTCCCATGTACTCCTCCGGGCAGCCTTCAGGGCAGAACACCACCACCTCATCCCCGGCCTCCACGAGATGCCGGACCGTCTTGGTCAGACGGGTGACGATGCCGTCGACCTTGGGCAGGAAGGTTTCAGTGAAGAAGGCGACTTTCAAGGGTGAAGTCTGATGTCAGGAGGCGGTGCCGATGGCCTGCGCCTGGGTCTTGGTCCAGGCGGAGGTGCAGAGGATGCGGTCGCGGTCGCAGCGGTCGGCGTAGCGCGTGGCGATCTCCACCACTTCCTTCAGCAGACCGTCATCGAGGGTGGTCGGGTTGAGACCCAGCTCGATGAAGCAGCGGTTGTCAACGATCAGATCGTTCTCCACCGCTTCGTTGCGAGGGTTGGGAAGGTTGTTCACCTGCGCGCCGGTGAGAGCAGCCACCTTCTGGGCCAGTTCTCCCACCTGATGACTTTCGGTCATCTGATTGAAGATCTTGACCCGTTCGCCCGGTTCCGGAGGATTCTCAAGGGCCAGCTGCACGCAGCGCACCGAATCACGGATGTGGATGAAGGCGCGGGTCTGGCCGCCGGTGCCGTGCACCGTGAGTGGGTAGCCGATTGCAGCCTGCATCAGGAAGCGATTGAGAACGGTGCCGTAGTCACCGTCGTAATCGAAGCGGTTGGTCAGGCGCGGGTCGCGGTCGGTGGCATCGGTGTTGGTGCCCCAGACGATGCCCTGGTGCAGGTCGGTGATGCGGACTTTGTCGTTCTTGTTGTAGTAGAGGAACAGCAGCTGATCGAGCGTCTTGGTCATGTGGTAGACGCTGCCCGGGCTGGCCGGATGGAGGATCTCCTCCTCGAAGCGGCTGCCGTCCGGCTGGGGAACCTCCACCTTGAGGTAGCCCTCGGGAATCGTGGCGCCGCGGTGGGAGCCGTAGCCGTACACACCCATGGTGCCGAGGTGCACCACATGGATGTCCTGGCCGCTCTCCACGATCGCGGCGAGCAGGTTGTGGGTGCCGTTGACGTTGTTGTCGACGGTGTAGCGCTTGGTGGCGCTGCTCTTCATCGAGTAGGGCGCTGCCCGCTGCTCGGCGAAGTGAACAACGGCATCCGGCTTCTCCTCCAGCAGAAGATCGAGCACGCGTTGGTACTCGTGGGCGATGTCCATGTGCACGAAGCGCATGGGCTTGCCGCCGATCTCCTCCCAGGCCTTCAGCCGCTCGCCGATGGTGGTGATCGGGGTGAGTGATTCCACCTCCAGATCGATGTCGATCTTGCGGCGGCTGAGGTTGTCCACGATCAACACCTCGTGGCCCTGATCGGCCAGGTTCACCGCACAGGGCCAGCCGCAGAAGCCGTCACCGCCGAGGACGAGAACTTTCAACTCAGACTCCTGCAGGAACGAGCGGAACGCTCAGTTGAGGCAAGTTACTACAGGGATTTTCAGCTGATCGCGACGGTCATCGCCACGAGGGCCAGCACGAGCACCGTGCCTCCGAGGGTCATGAGCATGGAGCCTCGCCCGCGGATGCGGCTGGTCTCCGCATCCATCACCTCCATGCGGGGCTCCTTGGCGAAAGCGTTCAGGCGGCCGCCGTCTTCCGTCGTGACCTGCATGGTGGAACTGCGAGTGCCTGGACCTTATGAGTCCAATTGCTTAGCGGCTTGGAATGTATCGCCAGATTCACTGGTCTTCATCTGTCGTTACCTGCCGGCGCTTTGCTCCTGAACCAGTCCCGTGGTGGGAGAGCTGGCGGCCGCCTTATCGCGTTTCGGCAGGCGGCCGGCTCGGTATGCGGAGCGACCGGCGGCGACAGCCAGCCCCATGGCTTCAGCCATGGCCGCTGGATCCCCGGCCAGAGCGATGGCGCTGTTCACCAGCACGGCGTCAGCCCCCATCTCAAGCGCCTGGGCCGCTTCGCTGGGAACCCCGATGCCGGCATCCACCACCACGGGAACGCTGGCGTTCTCGATGATCAGGGCGATGTTCGCCGCATTGTTGAGTCCCTGTCCTGAACCGATCGGTGAGCCCAGGGGCATCACCGTGACGCAGCCGGCATCCTCCAGGCGTTTCGCCAGAAGCGGATCGGCATTGATGTAGGGGAGCACGGCGAAACCCTCCTGCACAAGGCGTTCCGCTGCCTCGAGGGTTCCGATCGGGTCCGGGAGCAGATGACGGCTGTCGGGGATCACCTCCAGCTTCACGAAGTTGTTGTCCTCCTGGCCGGCCAGCTTCGCCAGTTCACGGCCCAGTCGTGCCACCCGCACCGCTTCGTCGGCATCGCGGCAGCCGGCGGTGTTAGGCAGCATCCAGATGCGTGTCCAGTCGATGGCGTCCATGAGGCCGGCATGGCCTGCGGCAACGGCCTGAACACGACGCACGGCCACCGTCACCATCTCGCAGCCGGAGTGCTCGATGCTCTGCTTCATCGTGGTCAGGTCGGGATATTTGCCCGTTCCGGTGAACAGACGGCTTCGGAACGGGCGACCGCCGATGACCAGCTGGTCGTTGGCACAGGACGTCGGAACCATGACGCGTGGTGAGGTTGAGGGAACGGCATCGCTCTGCCGTCGAAGATGAGCAAAACGCCCTACCTTGCGCTCATCATGATGCGCGGTTGATGCCTTTCCTGCTTGCCATGGATCTTTCGATCGGCAGTCAGGTGCCCTTCCGGATGAATCCCCAGCTCCCCCTGGATCCGATCCAGCTGGCGGTCCCTCTCAAGGTGGATGAGGGGAGTGTCGAAAGTTTTGATCCTGTTGCCCGAGCGAGTGATCTCGCCGGAACCCTCCCCCGCCGCTGGTGCGGCACCTACAAGCCGTTCGATGGCAACCCGACCGTCTACGTCACCCTGAACCTGACGTCGCTCACCCCCATGGGTCAGATGGTGGATCTGCGGGGCACCATGGATCTCGGTACAACCACGGCGCCTGTCCAGGGCAACCTGCATGCCAAGTCCGATCAGCTCGACCTCATTCCTCTAGGCAATGCCCTGATTCCTGGTCTCGAGCCCGGAGGCATCTTTCTCGGTCTGCAGGGCTTCAGTCCAACGGCCTGGCAGGCTCCGCGTCTGGTGAACATGGCGGACCCCTCCACCGGTGTCGGAGGCCGTCTCGCTCTCGACAGCAGCTGTGAGCAGAGTGTTCCGGTGCAGCCTCTCTGGTGATCGACTGATCAGCCCAGACGTCGCTCCAGCTGTTTGAGACGTTTCCGGGCCGTGGTGTTTCCGGGATCCAGAACCAGAGTCTGTCTGTAGAGATCGGCTGCCTCTTCACTTTTGAGCAGTTTGTCCTGGGCGAAAGCAAGATTGTTGATGGCAACCGGATAATCCGGTTTCGCCTTTAGAGCCAGTTTGTAGTGGCGCACAGCTCCCTCGTAATCCTTCTGGGCGGCTAGTGAAAAGCCCAGGGCATTCTCGATCAGAGCCCTGGCTTCATCCGGCTCACCGTTGGCTCGCTTCAAGGCCTGCTTCAACGACGCGGCGGCCTGGGGATAAAGCCGTTTGCGGAGCTGAACCGATCCCAGTTCATACAGGTCGGATGCCTGGCGGGATCCCGCTGCGCCCGCCTGTTCCAATTCGATCAGGCGGGCTTCATCGCGTCGCACGCGCAGCAACTGACGACCCACAACCACCGCCACAATGGACAGCAGGCCGACCAGGCCCAGCAGGTAGGTCTGGGGCAGCAGGTTCATCGCGTGGGATCAGCTTTTGGCAGCGGTGACCACGTTCGTGAAGCTTCCGGGGTCAACCACCGCCAGCTGAGCCAGCATCTTGCGGTTGAGGCGCACATCTGCCTTCTTGAGACCACCCATCAGCCGGCTGTAGCTCACACCGTTGATACGGGCGGCGGCATTGATACGGGCGATCCAGAGGCGACGGAAGTCGCGCTTGCGGCGACGGCGATCCCTGTAGGCATTGCAGAGGGCTTTCATCACCCGCTGATTTGCGGTGCGGAACAGGGTGCCGTTGCCACCGCGGAAGCCACGGGCCAGCCGCAGGATCTTGTTGCGGCGCTTACGGGCGACGTTGCCTCTCTTGACGCGGGCCATGACGTTGGAAGGGTGTAATCAGGTCGGAACGGAACGAAGCAATTCAGGCGTACGGGAGCATCCGGATCACGCGCAGTTCGTCCGTTTCGTGAACCACGGCCTTGGTGGCCAGGTGGCGCTTCTGCTTGGGAGTCTTGTGATCCAGCAGGTGATTACGGAAGGCGCGCCGGCGGATGAACTTGCCGCTGCCGGTCGCCTTGAACCGCTTGGCGGCAGCTTTGCGGGTCTTCAGCTTGGGCATGTCTGCTCGTTCGGGCACAAACAATAAGGATACGACGCCACGTGCACCTTCCTCTGTTGAACCGATGATGAGGGCTCTCGCACGATGAGCGTGTTGATCCGGCTGCTGTCGGTGGCTGTGCTGGTCTGGTCGTCGACGGGCTGCCGGGCCAGGGAGATCCAGCCGGAGGGACCGGTGTCTCCTCCTCAGGTGCCAATGGCCGTGACCCATCCGTCTGTGCCGCCCCCGCCGCCGGTCAACGGTCCGGAGGATCGGCTGTGGGTTTCTCTGCAGGCCCATCTCGGTCGGCCTGATCAGAGCGCCCCGCTGACGCTGCATGGAGCCGGCAGTCCGCTATCGCTGAGCGATGCCAGTGGCCGTGACTGGAGCGGTTCGGTCCTGACGATCAGCTGGCGGAGTGTGCCGAGGGAGACACCGCTGACGCTCTCGCGTCGCGTGGCCGGTCCATTCGCCAGCTTCGAGTCCGCGGAACGGGTGGCCAAACGCTGGCGGGAGATTGGGGTTGCAGCTGTTGTGGCTCATCCTGACGACTGGGAGGTCTGGGCTCCGAAGGGAGCGCCGCTGCCGGACGGCCTGGCGGTCCGTGACTGGCACGGCAGCATCGACTCGGTGGTAGTGCCTGTGCTTCAGACCGCTGAAGGAGGCTTCACGCTCCAGGGTCCGATCCGGATCAACGCCCCTCAGGGTCTGAAGTGGAAGGGCGGGCGCTACGGGGGGCCATTCCGCCTGCAGCGGGATGCCTACGGCAGCTGGACACTGATCGAGCAGGTGCCTCTGGAGCGCTACCTGGAAGGCGTGGTTCCCCATGAGATCGGCGCTGGCTCGCCGCCGTCGGCTCTGCAGGCTCAGACGGTGCTTGCCCGCACCTGGGCTCTGGCCAACAGCCATCGTTTCCGGATCGATGGCTACCACCTGTGCAGCGATACCCAGTGCCAGGTGTACAGCGACCCGCGTCAGGCGGGCCCTGCGGTGCTTCAGGCGATTGCTGCCACCCGTGGTCGACTGCTGAGCTGGAACGGAAGCCCGATCAGCGCGGTGTACCACGCCAGCAACGGCGGTTTGATGGCCAGTGGCACCGAGGCCTGGGCGATGGAGCCCCAGCCGTATCTCCGTGCGGAGGCCGATGGAGATGCCGGTTGGGTAATGCGCCATCCTCTGCCGCTCATCGCGACGGAGGGGGTGGATGCCCTTCTGGCGGATGGAGCCGGCGCCTATGGCAGGAACCATCCCCGCTTCCGATGGACACGAACGCTCACGACGGCAGGGATCCGGAGCGCCCTCGGTTCAGCCGGAGCTGCTCTGAGTGCTCCGATCCATCTTTCCGTGCTTCAACGGGGGGCCAGCGGACGGGTTCTGGCGCTGCAGATCAAGGGTTCTGGATCGGCCAGTCCAGTGGTGCTGCGGCTCGATCGGATCCGGCGGACCTTCCGCACTCTTCCCAGCACCCTGTTCGTGCTTCAGCCCCAGGGCGAGACCAGCTGGTTGGTCCGTGGCGGTGGCTTCGGCCATGGAGCCGGACTCTCCCAGGCCGGTGCCATCGATCTGGCCTGGCGCGGCTGGTCAACGGAACGGATCCTCAGCCGCTACTACCCGGGGACGCTTTATGAACCGCTGTCGCCCCAGACTCAGTCCCCTTAGAGTCCTCTCCACCTGAAATGGTGCATGGCTCCGACCGCTGCCTCTGGAGATCACCGCAGGGTGAAGTCGGCAGCGTTCCTGTTCGCCTGCGGCTGCGCCGGCGCAGCACCCCACTGGCTCGATCCGGCCCGGTCTCTCTGGCCGGCGATCAGCCTGGCGCTGATGCTTGGTGGATATGGCCTGCGCACTGTGCTGCAGGGTGAACCCTCCCGTCGGCTTCCGGCCGGCACCCCAGGCGATCTGCCCACCCTTGATGTGGTGGTGGCCGCCCGCGACGAGGAAAGTGTCGTGACCCGCCTGGTGGAGCGTCTGACGGCCCTGCGGTACCCATCCGGACGTCTGTCCACCTGGGTGATCGATGACGGAAGTCTGGATCGCACGCCGCAGCTGCTCGACGACCTAGCCGCCACCCATGCTTCGCTTCGGGTGATCCACCGGCCCCGCGATGCGGGCGGTGGGAAGTCCGGGGCTCTCAACACGGCACTGCAGCAGCTTCGTGGGGAGTGGTTGCTGGTGCTGGATGCGGATGCGCAGCTTCAGGAGGATCTGCTGGAGCATTTGATCCCCTATGCCCTCGACGGTGGCTGGTCTGCTGTTCAGCTGCGCAAGGCCGTGATCGATGCCGATCGCAACTGGCTGACCCGGGCTCAGGCCATGGAAATGGCACTGGACGCCGTCATTCAGCAGGGTCGGCTCTCAGGCGGCGGCGTGGCGGAGCTTCGCGGCAACGGTCAGCTGATCCGCCGCTCGGTGCTGGAGGCTGCTGGGGGATTCAATGAGGACACGGTCACCGACGATCTGGATCTCAGCTTCCGATTGCTCACTCACGGAGCTCTGGTGGGGATTCTCTGGGATCCGCCGGTGCAGGAGGAGGCCGTGCCAGGTCTGGCGGCTCTCTGGAAGCAACGTCAGCGCTGGGCGGAAGGTGGACTGCAGCGCTTCTTCGATTACTGGCCCACGCTCACCTCAGGCCAGCTCAGCCTTCGCCAGCGCTGGGATCTCGCCTGTTTCTTCCTGCTGCAGTACGGCCTTCCCGTGGTGTCCTTCGCCGATCTGAGCACCAGTCTGGTGACGCGCACTGCGCCGAGTTACTGGCCATTGTCGTTTGTGGCCTTCAGCGTGTCGGGGCTGGCTTACTGGCGAGGCTGTCGCATCAGCAGTGAAGGTCCACCGATTCCCTCGGCTGGTCCACTGCAGCTTCTTCTGGCCATTTTGTATCTCTCCCACTGGTTCGTCGTGATCCCCTGGGTGGCTCTCAAGATGGCTGTTCTCCCGAAGCGTCTCGTCTGGGCGAAGACCAGTCATGGAGAGCAGGAGCCTGTTCAGGCCTGAGGGTTGTCGACGGGCTGTTCGATATCGAGCACCTGTCCATTGAAGAAATCAGCCAGTTGTCGGGCGTTGCGATCGAGTCCGGATGGAAGTTCCGGTGGGGTTTGAGCCGTGGTGGTCGGACCGGCCGGGCTGGATGTGTGTTGCGGAGGGGCCGCTGGCTTGACGGAGACCGTTGGTTCCGGGGCTGGTCCTGACGGTGGAGCGGGTGTTGGAGCCGGACCGGTTGGCAGCGTCACCACCGGAGCAGGGGGAGAGGCGACAACAGGGGCCGTCATCGTGCTGCCACCGGCTTCCAGCACCAGTTGGCGGTTGCCGCCCAGAGCCGTAGCCACAGCCTTTTCCAGCAGGCTGGCTCGGCTCTGCACCATCCCCATCCAGTTGCCGGCCACCTGCACCACGGCACGGTTGGCATCCAGGCGCACCAGCTGAGCCTGCTGCGAGAGCAGCATGCGGGTTGATGGCAACTCCAGGCTGCCGAGGATCTGCTGCCAGAGCTCGGGCAGGTTGGCGCCGACGGGAGCAGGTTCCGGCGGTGCCGGTGGGCTCACGGAGGGCAGTTCAGGACTCGCTGCCGGTGGAGAGGTCGGGGGAGGTGGGCTGATCGCGGCTGCCACTGGCCTGGTGGCTGGCGCAGCGACAACGGGGTCCTTCAACGAAGCCGGCTCTGCCAGAAGCCCCAGCAGCAGCACCTCCAGCCAGAGGCGCGGTTGCACGCTCTGACGCAGCTGCTGTTCCGCCCCACGCAGCTGGTTCTGCCACTGGAGCAGTCGCGGGCGACCGAGGGCCCTGGCCAGATCGGGCAGCTGATCGCGGAACTGGGGCGATACCCCGGTGAGTTCCGGTCGATCCGGTGCGGCAGCCGTCAGCACCAGGTCTCTCAGGATCCCGGCCAGGCCCTGGAGCACAGCTCCAGGATCGCGGCCCCTGTCCAGCAGATTGCGGGTCGCCTCCAGCAGTTCCACCGGTGCAGCAGCGGTCATCGCTTTCACCAGCTCAAGCAGCTCCTGTTCAGGGACTGCTCCCAGCAGATCCCATACCGCTGTGGCTTCGATCGGGGGCGGCAGCAGGCTGAGCTGATCCAGCAGGCTCTCGGCGTCGCGCAGACCTCCCTGGGCTCGCTGTGCCACGACATGCAGGGCATCCGGCCGGATCTCGATCGCTTCCTGCTGGGCGATCCAGCTCAGATGTGTCTCGAGGGCATCGAGTGGGATCCGCCGGAAATCAAAGCGCTGGCAGCGGCTCAGGATGGTCGGCAGCACCCGCTGCGGGTCTGTTGTCGCCAGGACGAACACCACCTGTGGTGGAGGCTCCTCGAGGGTCTTGAGCAGGGCGTTGAAGGCGGCGGTGGAGAGCATGTGGCACTCGTCCACCACGTACACCTTCCAGCGGGCCTGCACCGGCGCGAAGCGCGAGCGTTCGATCAGCTCCCGGATGTTGTCGACGCCGGTGTTGGAGGCGGCATCGATCTCGATCACATCCAGGGCGGTTCCGGCGGCGATCGTTGTGCACAGCTCGCAGTGCCCGCAGGGCTCCGGTGTCGGCCCGTCGCTGTTGAGGCAATTCAGCGAGCGAGCCAGGATTCTGGCGCTCGAGGTCTTGCCTGTACCCCTCGGGCCGCTGAACAGATACGCCGGTGCGATCCGGTTGCTGGTGAGGGCATGGCCGAGGGTGGCGGCAATCGCCTCCTGACCCACCAGCTGATCGAAGCGCTGGGGACGATATTTGTGGTGGAGCGGCTGATAGCCCGGACTCATGCGCCGCCAGCGTTGCTGCGAGGGTACTCAGGTGAGCCGGCCTCAGGCAGGGCCGGAGGCTGATCCAGCAGGGCATCAATCCGTTCCTTGAGATCCTCCACTGCGGCCAGTTCATCGGCGAGGCTCTGGCCGGAGAGCAACAGCTGGCGGTTGCTGCCGTCACCGGCCTGCTGCAGCAGGGTCTCCAGGCTGCTGAGAAGCTTCACCCGCAGCTTCTCAAGTTTGGCCACCCCCTCACGGGCCATCCGGCGGGCGTTGTCATCCAGCAGTCCGCGTTGGACCAGGAGCTCAAGTCCGCTCATCAGGGCCGCCGGCATCAGCTGGCTCCAATGGCGGGCCCGTTCCAGAACCGATTCCACCTGGCCGCTGCGGTGCCGACCGGTTTTGCACCAGGTGGCGAAGTGTTCGCAGTTGTTGAACAGCAGGTTGTAGTTCTGTTCCCCGATCCGGCCCATCGCCCGTCTCAGGGTCACTCCCGACGGTGAGGCGTGCTCGTGTTCGATCACCGCTATGGGCTGCCCCTGGCAGAACTCCTCGACGGGGCTGCGAAGAATTTCGCGGCCCTCGAGGTAATGGGCCACGGTGCCGTCTCCCAGGTCGATGCCGTGATGGTTGAACAGTCCGTGCTGCCGCGGTACCTGCAGGTGGTCTGCGGTGGCCAAGGCGTCAGGCGGTCTTCTGCTGGTCCGCGCCCGGCAGCGGCAGCACCTTGCCCCCGCTGTGCTCTTCGACCATGGCTCGGGTCACGGTGAACGAGGAGACCGACGTCTGGGAGGGCAGGTCGTACATCAGATCGAGCATCAGCTCTTCGACGATGCCGCGCAGAGCCCGGGCGCCGGTCTTGCGGCGATGGGCTTCCTGGGCGATGGCTTCGATCGCGGCGGGCTCGAAGTCCAACTGGACGTTGTCCATGCTCAGCAGCGTGCTGAATTGCTTCACCAGCGCATCGCGGGGCTCGGTGAGGATCGATTCGAGTGCGCTTTCGTCGAGGGGCTCCAGCACGGCACTCACCGGCATCCGGCCGATGAATTCCGGGATCAGTCCGTACTTCACCAGATCATCCGGTTCGAGATGGCGCAGCACCTGGGCCGCCTGCAGGTCCCGGTTGGTGCGGCTGCGGCCGCGGCTGTCGCTGGGCATGAAGCCGATGGCGTTGCGGCCCATCCGCTTCTGCACCACATCGTCAAGGCCGACGAAGGCACCGCCACAGATGAACAGGATCTGGCTGGTGTCGATCTGGATGCAGTCCTGATAAGGGTGCTTGCGGCCTCCCTGGGGAGGCACGTTCGCCACGGTGCCCTCCAGCATCTTGAGCAGAGCCTGCTGCACCCCTTCTCCGGAGACGTCACGGGTGATCGAAGGGTTCTCGCTCTTGCGGGCGATCTTGTCGATCTCGTCGATGTAAATGATGCCGCGCTGGGCCTGATCCACATCCATGTCGGCTTTCTGCAGCAGCCGCAGCAGGATGTTCTCCACGTCTTCACCGACGTAGCCGGCCTCCGTGAGAGTGGTGGCATCCGCCACAGCAAAGGGCACGTCCAGCAGCTCCGCCAGTGTCTGGGCCAGCAGGGTCTTGCCGCAGCCGGTGGGGCCGATCAGCAGGATGTTGGATTTGTGCAGTCGCGTCGCGGTCTGCTCGGTCTCACCGTTGCCGTCACCCTGCCAGGCCAGGCGTTTGTAGTGGTTGTAAACCGCCACGGAGAGCACTTTCTTGGCGGAGTTCTGACCCACCACCTGCTGATCCAGGAAGGTTTTGATCTCCTGCGGTCTCGGGATCGAGGCCAGGGTCGGAGCCGGCTTGCCGCTCTTGTGGGTGGCGGGAGCGGACTTCCTGTGCTGCTCAGCGCTCTGACGCGCATTGCCCTGGCTGTCCACCAGCTCCTCGTCGAGGATCTCGTTGCACAGGTCGATGCATTCGTCGCAGATGTAAACGCCCGGGCCGGCGATCAACTTGCGAACCTGGTCCTGCGACTTCCCGCAGAAGGAACACTTCAGGTGGGCATCGAACTTGGCCATCGAACGCCGTTCACTTCAACGAGGGTGGTCAGAGCACGACCGGAGGAGGGTCTCCCTGAACACCAAGGATCGTGAGTCGGCGAGGCGCTGTCAGCCCTCCGTAACGATTCCTCCGTCCCTGGAACTGTCCACCACACGGTCGATCAGGCCGTATTCAACCGCGTCTGAGGGTGAAAGGAAGTAGTCCCGGTCGGTGTCTTCGGAGATTTTGTCGAGGGGCTGACCTGTGTGCTCCGCCATCAGTCCATTGAGGGTCTCCTTGAGGAACAGGATCTCCTTGGCCTGGATCTCGATATCGACGGCCTGTCCCTGCGCTCCCCCCAGAGGTTGGTGAATCATGATCCGGGCGTTCGGCAGGGCGAGGCGCTTGCCCTTGCAGCCGCCGCTGAGCAGGAAGGCGCCCATGCTGGCCGCCAGCCCATAGCAGATGGTCATCACATCAGGAGCCACCTGCTGCATCGTGTCGTAGATGGCCAGTCCCGCCGTCACGGAGCCTCCCGGCGAGTTGATGTAGATCTGAATGTCCTTTTCCGGATCCTCGGCTTCCAGAAACAGCATCTGGGCGACGAGGGCATCGGCCACGGCGTCATCAACGCCGGTGCCCAGAAAGATGATCCGCTCGCGCAGCAATCGGGAGTAGATGTCGAAGGCCCTGTCGCCACGGCCGGACTGCTCGACCACGGTCGGCAGAGGACCGGGTGCCGAGATGGGCATTTCGGCCCGCCAGCGGTTCTGGATGGGGTGGTGACTGCGGGCGTCGATCACGCGCTCGTTGCCTGTCTGAGTGAGATCAATCTATGGGCGGTGCTCACGCGTCGGAGTCCGCCTTGGACCCGGACTCGTCGGATGTCTTCTTGCTGGCAGCCTTTTTCTTGCCAGCAGGCTTGGCCTCGGAGGCCTCCGATGGCGTCGTGGCTGCCCGTTCGGTGAGCGTGCTGTTCTCCTCCAGCCAGCTCATCAGCTGCTCCTGGATCAGGTCATCCATCACGGCCTGACGCAGACGTTGCGGATCGATCTTGGCGTCAGCCGAGAGCTCCTTTCTCACCTCCTCGAGCTTGGCTTCCACAGCCGGCTCTTCAACCTTGATGCCTTCCGCTTCGGCCAGTGCGGTGAGGGCGAAGCTGCGGCGCAGACGCTCTTCGGCCTCCGGTCTGGACCTCTGCATCAGATTGCGTACAAGGTCGGGTGTGAACAGTGATTTCACATCCATACCCTGCTGCGCGAACTGAGCAGCGGTCTGCTCAAGGAGATTGCGGCTCTCCTGCTGGATCAGTGCTTCCGGAAGCTCCACCTCCAGCTGCTCCACCAGGGCCCCGACCAGGGCATCGCGACGGTTGCTGGTCTGGCGCCGCTCGGCGTCATCCTTCAATCGCTGCTCGAGGTCTTTGCGCAGATCCGTCAGGGTGTTCTGTTCGCTGGCCTGTTGGGCGAAAGCGTCGTCGAGGGCCGGCAGTTCGCGGGTTTTGAGATCCTTCAGCTCGATCTCGAAGGACGCTTTGCGGCCGCGGGCGTCCTCCTTCGGGTATTCCTCCGGGAACTGGCAGTCAACGGTTTTCGTCTCGCCGATGCTCATGCCGATCACCCCTTCAATGAATCCGGGGATCATGCGGCCGTGCTCAAGGTCCACATCCATCGAATCGGCACTGCCCCCCTCGATGTCACTGCCGTCGTCGCTGTAGGTGCCCTTGAAGCCCAGCACGGCGATATCGCCCTTGGCTGCCGACCGGTCCTCCACAGGCACCACGGTGGCCAGCTGCTTGCGCGAATCCTCCAGCATCTCGTCGATCTTCGAGGCCTCGTACGCCACCGGTTCGAATTCCGCTGTCAGCCCTCGGGTGGTTTTCAGCTTCGGTGTTGGGGCCACATCCGCTTCCAGGGTGATGGTCAACTCCGAACCGGGCTCGAACGTCGCCAGCAGACCCTCGAAGCCGCCACTCAAATCCGGCTGGCTGATCGGTTCCAGAGCTTCCTGTTTGATGGCCTCGCGCCAGACAGTGTCCACAAGGCTTTCCAGCGCTGTGGCCTTGATGCGAACCGCTCCAAGCTGCTGCATCACGACCGTGCGGGGAACCTTGCCCTTGCGAAAGCCGGGCAGGTTGATGTTGCGACTGAGGCTGCTGATCGCCTCCTCGTAGCTGGCCTTGCTGCGCTCCCCCGGCACTGTGACCTTCACCGACAGTCGACTGCCCGGTTTGGATTCGGTGCTCACCTTCAGGGCTGCTGCGCTCATGGCGGGTCGGTTGGATCACAGGGCAGCCCATCACTTTAAGAAATGGTTGGCCACGCCACTCCCCGGTAGGGTGGGTTCATCGCTGAACCGGACGCGCCAGCCCCCTGCAATGCGGCGCGCCATCCGGCACTTCTTCGGCCCGTTTTCTGTTCAGATCAGACCGCACGCTTGCCTCCATCCCTTCCAGATCGACCCCTGAACGTTGCTGTTCTCGGCGCAAGTGGCGCTGTCGGGCAGGAGCTTCTGATTCTTCTCGAGGAGCGTGGATTTCCTGTCGCCGAGTTGAGACTTCTGGCTTCAGCCCGCTCCGCCGGTCAGACCCAGACCTGGAACGGCCGCTCCCTCACCGTGCAGGAAGTCGATGCCTCCAGTTTCGAGGGCATCGATCTCGTGCTGGCCTCCGCCGGTGGATCGATTTCCCGTCAATGGCGTGAAGCGATCACGGCGGCCGGCGCGGTGATGGTGGACAACTCCAGCGCCTTCCGCATGGAGGAGGGGGTCCCCCTGGTGGTTCCGGAAGTGAATCCCGATGCGGCGTTCCTGCATCAGGGCGTGATCGCCAACCCCAACTGCACCACGATTCTGCTCACGCTTGCCCTGGCGCCTCTGGCGGCGCATCAGCCGATGCGACGGGTGCTCGTCAGCACCTATCAATCAGCCAGCGGTGCAGGAGCCCGGGCGATGGAGGAACTCAAGACCCTGTCGCAGACCGTTCTCGATGGAGGAACACCCACGAGTGAGGTGCTGCCCCATTCCCTGGCTTTCAATCTGTTTCTCCACAACTCACCTCTGCAGGAGAACAGTTACTGCGAGGAGGAGATGAAAATGGTGAATGAAACCCGGAAGATCATGGGTCTGCCGGATCTGCGCTTCTCGGCCACCTGTGTGCGGGTGCCCGTGCTCCGGGCCCATTCCGAAGCCGTGAACATCGAGTTCGAGCAGCCGTTCCCGGTAGAAACCGCTCGGTCCCTGCTGGGGAAGGCGCCCGGTGTGGAGCTGATCGAGGATCACGGCTGCAACCGCTTCCCGATGCCGACGGACGTGACCGGGCGCGATCCCGTCGCCATCGGTCGCATCCGCCAGGACATCAGTGACCCCAACGCTCTGGAGCTCTGGCTCTGTGGTGATCAGATCCGCAAGGGTGCTGCGCTGAATGCCATTCAGATCGCTGAGCTGCTGGTGCGGTCATGAGTCCCTCCGCTGAACGATCCCCCACTCCCTTCGGCCGTCTGGTCACGGCGATGGTCACCCCCTTCGATGGTGCTGGAGCCGTTGATCTGGCGCTGGCCGGCCGTCTCGCCCGTCATCTCGTGGATGAGGGGTCCGATGGCCTTGTGGTGTGCGGCACCACCGGTGAGTCACCCACCCTCAGCTGGCAGGAACAGCGGCAACTGCTGGAAGCCGTGCGGCAGGCGGTGGGTCCTGGAGTGAAAGTGCTGGCGGGCACCGGCAGCAACAGCACCGCCGAAGCGGTGACTGCCACCCGCGAGGCTGCCGAGGCCGGAGCGGACGGTGCGCTCGTGGTGGCGCCCTACTACAACAAGCCGCCTCAGGATGGATTGGAGGCTCACTTCCGGGCCGTTTCGGCTGCGGCACCGGATCTGCCCCTGATGCTCTACAACATCCCCGGTCGGACCGGTTGCAGCCTTCAACCCGCCACGGCGGCTCGGTTGATGGACTGCCCCAACATCACCAGTTTCAAGGCGGCCAGCGGCACCACGGAGGAGGTCACGCAGCTGCGTCTGGCCTGTGGTCCGCGCCTGGCGATCTACAGCGGCGACGATGGCCTCACTCTGCCGATGCTCGCCGTGGGCGCCGTCGGTGTGGTGAGCGTGGCAAGCCACATCGCAGGGCGTCGCATCCGCGCCATGATCGAAGCTCATCTCAGTGGTGAGGGAGCGATGGCGCTCGGCCACCACGAACAGTTGCAGCCCCTCTTCAAGGCCCTGTTTGCCACCACCAATCCGATCCCGGTGAAAGCAGCTCTCCAGCTCAGCGGCTTCCCCGTCGGCGATCCCCGTCTTCCGCTCAACCCTCTGCCTGACGCCATGCGAGATGCCCTGTCCCAGATCCTGTCCGCCCTGCGCCAGACCTAGGTCCGGTTCAAAGGCTTACGCACACAAGTTCTCTTTCGTTCCCTTTTTTCCATGACCAACAGTTCCAGATCCGCGAAAGGCCAGGAGCCCTGCCTGCGGGTGATCCCCCTCGGCGGCTTGCACGAGATCGGCAAGAACACCTGTGTGTTCGAGTACGGCGATGACCTGATGCTGGTGGACGCCGGCCTCGCTTTCCCCAGCGACGGCATGCATGGCGTGAATGTGGTGCTGCCTGACACCAGCTTCCTGCGCGAGAACCAGAAGCGGATCCGGGGCATGATCGTCACTCATGGGCATGAGGACCACATCGGTGGCATCTCCCATCACCTCAAGCACTTCAACATTCCGGTGATCTACGGGCCGCGCCTGGCCCTGTCGATGCTCACCGGAAAGATGGAAGAGGCCGGAGTCACCGATCGCACCACGCTGCAGACCGTCACCCCGCGGGAAGTGGTGAAGGTGGGTCAGCACTTCTCGGTGGAATTCATCCGCAACACCCACTCGATGGCCGACAGCTATTCGCTGGCCATCACCACTCCGGTGGGCACGATCATCTTCACCGGCGACTTCAAGTTCGATCACACACCGGTGGATGGCGAATTCTTCGACATCGCCCGCCTGGCGCACCACGGTGAACAGGGTGTTCTCTGCCTGTTCAGCGATTCAACGAACGCAGAGGTGCCGGGTTTCTGCCCGCCGGAGCGTTCGGTCTTCCCCAACCTCGATCGCCACATGGCCAGTGCCGAGGGGCGAGTGATCATCACCACCTTCGCCAGTTCGATCCACCGGGTTTCGATGATCCTCGAACTGGCTCTCAAGAACGGCCGCAAGGTCGGCCTGCTCGGGCGATCCATGCTCAACGTGATCGCCAAGGCCCGCGAGCTCGGCTACATGCGTGCTCCGGATGATCTGTTCGTGCCGATCAAGCAGATCAATGATGTGCCCGATCGCGAGACGCTGCTGCTGATGACAGGCAGTCAGGGTGAGCCGCTGGCTGCTCTGAGCCGCATCTCCCGTGGGGAGCATCCCCAGGTGAAGGTGAAGCCCAGCGACACGATCATCTTTTCCGCCAGCCCGATCCCTGGAAACACGATTTCCGTGGTCAACACGATCGACCGCCTGATGATGCTCGGGGCCAAGGTTGTTTACGGCAAGGGCGAAGGCATCCATGTGTCCGGTCACGGCTTCCAGGAGGACCAGAAGCTGATGCTGGCTCTGACCAAGCCGAAGTTCTTTGTGCCTGTGCACGGCGAGCACCGCATGCTTGTTCAGCACGCCAAGACCGGTCACTCCATGGGTGTGCCGGAGAACAACACGCTGATCATCGACAACGGTGATGTGGTTGAGCTCACTCCGGATTCGATCCGCAAGGGGGATCCGGTGAAGGCCGGCATCGAGCTGCTTGATCAATCCCGCAACGGCATCGTCGACGCCAGGGTGCTGAAGGAGCGTCAGCAGCTGGCGGAGGACGGCATTATCACGATCCTCGCGGCCATCAGCACCGACGGTCAGATGGTGGCGCCGCCTCGGGTCAACCTGCGCGGTGTGGTCACGACCGCCGATGCCCGCAAGATGTCGATGTGGACCGAGCGCGAGATCAGCTGGGTGCTCGAGAACAAGTGGAAGCAGCTCTGCCGCAACACCGGCGGCAAAGCCCCGGAAGTGGACTGGATGGGTGTGCAGCGGGAAGTGGAAGTGGGCCTCGGCCGGCGCATGCGCCGTGAGCTGCAGGTGGAGCCGCTGATTCTCTGCCTGGTGCAGCCGGCTCCTTCCGGGACGCCTGCCTACAAGTCGAAGGCGATGGAGGAGAAGGACGACCGTCCCGCTCCCCGTGGTCGCGCAGGGCGTCCCACCAGTGCCAGCAATGGCCGTCGTGATCCTGCGCCAGCGCCCGTCAAGGTGGCTCCCACCGCGGCGAAGGCGGCAGTTGCCGAGAGGGTGGAGCCCCAGGTGGAGCCCCAGGTGGAGCCCAAGGTGGAGCCGGAACCGGAGATTCCTGCCGGCCGCACCCGTCGCCGTCGTTCAGCGGCGGTCTGAACGCCTCAGCAGTCGTTGTAGCCGCTGCAGCAGAGAGGCTGATGCACTGTCATCGGCTCTCTGCTGAGGGTCCCCTTCCTGTATGGAGGAATCCAGGCGAACTCTCAGCAGGGCGCCGCTCAGCACCTGCTCTGGGTCGCTGGTTTCAGCCTCTTGCTGCTCAGTCTCCTCCTGCTCAGTCTCTGTGGGAGTCTCCTGGATTTGGAAGGGTTCCTGGGCTTTGAGAGGTTCCTGGCTTGGTGTTGGCGTCGGACTTGGTTCAGGCTCCTGGTCCGCAGGCGACGGTGCATCCAGCCAAGGCATGGCGGTGGGCCGAGCTTGTTGTTGCTGTGCTGACGGTGCTGCTGCCGAGCCGGGATTGACGAACGGATCCTGCAGCAGGTCCGGCCGCTGCGCTTCGCCGGGCTGCTGTGCCTGACAACGGTTCAGCCCCTGACGGGCGAGTTCCGCCAGCGTCTCCTGGGGATCACTGTCCAGAACCAGCTGATAGAAACCCGCTGCCGGGTCGGGCTGCTTCTGCCCGTACAGCGTGATGTGGCCCAGCAACAGGCCGACGATGGCCCGCCAGCCCAGTTTCGCTGCGCGGGTTTCGGGCGTGTCCGGGGTGGCTTCCAGCTGCTTGAGCAGACTCGTGGCCAGCGTGTCGGCATCGGCATACCGCCCTTCCCCATACGCCTGTTCGGCTGCCTGGTAATTCTGCTGGAAATCGCCGTCCATCAGTCGCTGTCAATGGGTGAGGCGGTTCCCTGCGCCTGATGATGCTCTCCGCCGCCCAGCTCGAATCCGGCGTGGACCGCCTTCAGAGCAGCCACGCCCGCGGCGTCCGCCACGAGGCAGCTGGTGCGGATCTCGCTGGTGGCGATCAGCGCGATGTTGATGTCGGCTTCCGCCAGGGCCCGGAACATGCGGCCCGCGGTTCCGGCGGTGGCCGGCATGCCGGCCCCGACCGCGCTCACCCGGGCAATCGCGGGCCCTTCCTCCAAGGCGGCCCCGGGCCACTGCGCCAGCAGGGGGGCCAGGGCGACATCAGCTCGGTCCCGGTCCTCCTTGCGCAGGATGAAACTGATGTCCCGCGACCCATCACCGTGCTGCCGCTCGGACTGGACGATCGCATCAAGACTGATGCCGGCTTCGGCCAGGGCTGAACAGAGGGCTGCCGCCGTCCCCGGACGGTCCGGCACGTGCCGCACACTCAGCTGCGCCTGATCCCGGTCGAGGGCGACCCCACGCACCTCCGGTTCGCCCCTGTCGCAGACGGATGGATTCAGCTGAACCTGTGCATCCTGCACTTCGAAGGCCTCGCGCACGGCCTGCAGCGCCTTGCGTCCGTTCGCGGCGTCAATCACGCAGCTCACCTTTACTTCGCTGGTGGCGATCAGCCTCAGGTTGATGCCTTGCTGCGACAGACACGTGAACAGTCCGGCGGCGATGCCGGGACGACCCATCATCCCCGCGCCGCTGATGCTCAGCTTGGTCATGCCCCCTTCGGCCGAGAGATCTCCCCCGAGGCTCTGAAGCAGTCCGGCACAGACGTCCTTGGCCCGCTCCAGATCCGCTTCCGCCACGGTGAAGGTGATGTCGTTGCTGCTGCCCTCATGGGTCGACTGGATGATCAGATCGACGTTGATGTCCGCCCCGGACAGCGTCTCGAACAGACGGGCGGCGATGCCGGGTTGATCGGGAATTCTTGAAAGCCCCAGCACCGCTTGCTGATCCAGCTGTTCCACGCCGTCCACGGGACTGCCGAGCTCGAGGCCGTCCCGACCGATCGGGCGGCGACTGCGGCTGGTGAGCCGTGTGCCTGGGGCGTCGCTCCAGCTGGAGCGCACCACCAGGGGAACCCCGTAGTTGCGCGCGATCTCCACCGCACGGGGATGCAGCACAGACGCTCCGAGGCTGGCGAGTTCCAGCATCTCGTCACAGCTGATTTCGGTCATCAGCTGGGCATCGGTCACCTTGCGTGGATCCGTGGTCAGCACACCCGGCACATCGGTGTAGATCTCGCAGGCGTCGGCGCCGAGCGCCGCGGCAAGAGCAACGGCCGAGGTGTCCGATCCGCCGCGGCCCAGGGTGGTGATCTCCGCGATTCCGCCGCTGCCGCTGCTGGTGCCTTGAAACCCGGCCACCACCACGACGGAGCCGTCTGCCAGGCGACCCTGCACCCGGTCGGTGCGGATCTCGAGGATGCGCGCACGGCCGTGGGTGGATTCGGTGACGATGCCGACTTGCGGGCCGGTCATCGACACAGCGCTCACCCCAAGAGCGTTCAGAGCCATCGCTAGCAGCGCGATCGACACCTGCTCGCCGCTGGCCAGCAGCATGTCCATCTCCCGTCGTGGCGGGTCGGCGTTGATCGCTGCCGCCAGCCCGGTGAGTTCGTCGGTGGTGTGCCCCATGGCGGAGACCACCACGACCACGTCGTGTCCTTCCTCCCGGCAGCGGGCGATGCGCTGAGCCACGGCCTGGATGCGCTCGACGCTGCCGACGGAGGTGCCGCCGAACTTCTGCACCAACAGGGCCATGCGCGGGATCCCAGCAACGCTGGAGTTTCTCACCCCAGCAGGCCGTCGCGGAAGGCATCCTCCGGTGATGATCCCCGCTTCAGCCGCGCCTCCACCTCCAGCAGCCGTCCCAGCAGGGAGAGAAACCGCTTGGGAGGCCGCCCCTGCAGCTGTTTGCGCATCACATAGATGCGCTTCGGGTTGCCGATGCCGGCGGCCTTGGCGATCACCGCCACATCCCGCTCTCCCTGCTGCTCCAGCAGGCTCACCCAAAGCCAGCCGCGGATCTGCCCGGTGAGGGTGGCGACGATGCGCAGGGCCGGTTCACCGGCATCGATCAGGGCATCCCAACGGGTGATCGCTTCGCCCGCATTTCCTTCCAGCAGCGCATCCCCCACCTGCAGAGCGTTGGTGGCCAGACCGCCCACCAGCTCCTCCACGAGCGCTGCGTTGATGGTGGTGGCCCGCAGCGACAGCTTGCGCAGTTCCGATTCCAGACGGGCGCTGTCGTTGCCGATCGCCTCCACAAGGGGGTCGATGGCATCGCGTTCCAGTTGCAGTCCCAGGGCATCGGCGGTGCGTTCCACCAGCTGTCGCTGACCGGCGCCGTCCCAGACCGCCGGCAGTTGAAAGCGTTGCTCATGGTCCAGTCCCTGCTTGATCCGCTTCTGCAGCGCCTTGGTGGTGCGCAGGCGACCATCCGGTTTGGCGGGGTTCACCAACATCAGATGGGCGTCGTCCGCCAGCAGCTCCAGGGAGGCTTCGAAGCGATCCGCCAGCTCCGTGGGGCAGGCGTTGCAGAACGGACTGCGCTGCAGCAGCACCACGCGGCTGCCACTGGCGAACGGCGGCGTGCGGGCCTCCTCCAGAGCCTGAGCCGCCTGCCCGGCTTCGGCACCGTCGAGGCGGCTGAGGTTGATGCTGCTCCAGGCGGGGTCCACCAGCGTTTTGATCAGCGCATCGATGGCCCGGTCCCGTGCCGCGGCGTCATCTCCCCAGATCAAATGAATGGGCATGCGCTGATGATGGCGTTGATGGCCCAGGACCACCCGATCTTCACCGAAAGCATCCGGCGCATCCGTGCTCTGCTGGGCAGCACCGGACTTGATCCACTGCAGCAGCAGGTGCTGGAACGTCTGGTGCACAGCAGCGGCGATCCGGCGCTGGCCCCTTTGCTGCGGTTCAGCCCCGGTGCCTGTGACCGGGGGGTGGAGGCGCTGCGGCGTGGCGCGGGGATCCTCACCGACACAGCGATGGCGGCCGCGGCGGTGGCACCGATGGCCGGCCGCACTCTGGGCACGCCGGTGCACTGTGTTCTGGACTGGGCCCCTGACCAGGCGCCCGCGGGTTCGACCCGCACGGCGGCTGGTATGGCCCTCGCCTGGAGTGAGCTGAGTGCCGTCGCCCCGGCACCACTGGTGCTGATCGGGAGTGCGCCGACGGCCCTGGAGCTGCTGCTGGATTCGGTGGCGGCTGGCCAGCCAGCCCCGAGTTTGGTGATCGGCATGCCGGTGGGCTTCGTTGGCGTTGAGGACAGCAAGCGTCATCTGGCCTGCAGTGATCTGCCCCAGATCCGGCTCGACAGCAGCCGCGGCGGAGCGGGTCTGGTGGGGGCGGCCGTCAACGCGCTGCTGCGGGCGGCAGCAGCGTCAGATCATTCCCCTGCCAGCTGAGGCGCCAGCCCCCGGGCAGATCACAGCCGCCGCCGGCGGCACCGAGCGCGAGTCGCCGGCTCAGCTCCTCAAGCAGGGCGGCATCGCAGCCCGTCACCCCTTGCTGGTCCAGCCAGAGGGCCAGCAGCTGTCGTCGGCTGGAACCGCTCAGACGACCGAGGCCGCGGCGGTCAAGACCATCGGGGTGTTGCAGGTGTTGCAGCGCCAGCTCCGCCAGTTCCTGGCGGGTGTCCTGCACCTGGGACAGTCGCTCCGCCAGATCCGCCATCCGCCGCTCCGCCCCGGGGTGCAGGGCCTCCAGCACCGGCAGAAGCTCCAGGCGGACCCTGTTGCGGGCGTAGGCCGGATCTGCATTGCTGGGGTCGAGCCACAGCGGCAGCGTCAGGTCGCGGCAGATGGCGCCGGTGTCATGGCGGCTGAAGCTCAGCAAAGGCCGCCGCAGCCAGGGCCCCTCGGGTGCGTCTGCCGAGAGGGGCCGCAGAGGTCGCAGGCTGCTGAGGCCGGCCAGGTCCGTTCCGCGGGCCATCTGCAGCAGCAGGGTTTCGGCCCGGTCGGTGGCCGTGTGGCCGGTGACCACATCGCGTTGTTCGGCGCTGGCCTGCTCCATCAGGCAGCTGTAACGCCAGCGCCGGGCAGCGGCTTCGCTGGCGACTGCGGTGGGCTCCGCCCGCTCGATTCGGATCGCCAGCTGATGGCTGCGGGCCCAGTCGCTGAGTTCCGTTGCGATCCTCCCGGAGTCCGGATGCCAGCCGTGGTCGCCATGCCAGAGCGTCAGGTCCCACTGGTGCAACGGCACCAGCTCCGTCAGCAGGGCACAGAGGGCCATCGAATCCTGGCCGCCGGAGACCGCCAGCAGCAGTCGGCTTCCGCTGGGCAGCAAGGCCGGCTGTTGCAGCAAGCGGCGATGCAGTCGATCGTGCCAGGGAGTCCAGCTCACGGCGGCGGACAGGGTTCCCCCACGGTGTGAGAATCAACGGATCGCTGTCCAGTCTCCATGTCCCGTCTCCAGCAGCTGCCCGTCGCTCTGCAGCGCAGCCTCGAGCAGCGTTCGGCGCTCAAGGTGATCGCCGGCCTGATGAACTTCGATGCGGCCAGCGTCGCGCGTGTGGCTCGTGCGGCCGGCCATGGCGGGGCTGATCTGATCGACGTGGCCTGCGATCCGGAACTGGTGTCGCTGGTAATCCGTGAGTCCGGCGGTGTGCCGGTCTGCGTGTCTTCGGTGGAGCCCGAGCAGTTCCCAGCGGCGGTCGCAGCCGGTGCGGTGATGGTGGAGATCGGCAATTTCGATGCCTTCTATCCCGAGGGCCGCGTGTTCGGCGCTGAGGAGGTGCTGGCACTTACCCGCCGCACTCGGGAGCTGCTGCCTCAGGTGGTGCTCAGCGTGACCGTGCCCCATGTGCTGCCGCTGGACCAGCAGGAGCAGCTGGCTGTGGATCTGGTGGCGGCCGGAGCAGACCTGATCCAGACCGAGGGCGGCACCAGTGCCAGGCCCTTCAGTGCCGGCAGCCTCGGCCTGATCGAGAAGGCGGCTCCCACCCTGGCGGCGGCTCACTGCATCAGTCGGGCCGTGGATGTGCCCGTGCTCTGTGCGTCCGGACTCTCGGCGGTGACCCTGCCGATGGCGATTGCCGCTGGTGCCGCAGGCGTCGGTGTCGGCTCTGCGGTGAACCGCCTCAGCGATGAGCTGGCGATGGTGGCCGTGGTTCGCGGTCTGCGGGCAGCGTTGCTGCAGGCCGTCCCCAGCCGTCTCTGAGTCGCCCCGGTTGCTGACAGCGGAGGGCTTGATTTCTACGTTGAGCGTCGAGTCCTCCCCCACGGTTCGAAAATGATCGGATGGTTGCTGCAGTGGCCCGTCAGGGCTTTGGTGTTGCTGCTTGTGGGGGCGCTCCCTCTCGGCGTTGAGATGGCGAGCTTCGGCACGGCGCTCTCGTCGGCCGTGGTGATCGGCCTGCTCGGCACGCTGCTGATCCTGCCCCTGAAGCTGATCCTCGCTCTGCCCTGGGCTGTGGCCAGTCTGGGGGGCCTGATCGCACCGATCACCTGGTTGTTCAACTGGCTGATCACCGTGGTGTTGTTTGCCATGGCGGCGCGGATGATCAATGGCTTCAGCCTGAAGAACGGCCTCTCCAGCGCCGTGCTGGGTGCCGTGGCCTACGGCGTGATCAGCGCCATCGTGATCAACGCCCTCGGCCTGGCAGATGTGGACTTCACTCGCGCGGCATTGCCCATAAGCTGAGCGACCGCCACGCCGGCGTTCATGCCTGCCTTCGACCTCACGGCGCCTTACTCCCCCAAGGGGGATCAGCCGACGGCGATCCAGCAGCTAGTGAAAGGCGTCAACGGCGGCGAGCGTTATCAGACCCTGCTGGGAGCGACCGGCACGGGCAAGACCTTCACGATGGCGAATGTGATCGCCAAGACCGGCCGACCGGCGCTGGTGCTCGCTCACAACAAGACGCTGGCCGCGCAGCTGTGCAATGAGCTGCGGGAGTTCTTCCCCGAGAACGCCGTCGAATACTTCATCTCGTACTACGACTACTACCAGCCGGAGGCCTACGTTCCGGTCAGCGACACCTACATCGCCAAGACCGCGTCGATCAACGAGGAGATCGACATGCTGCGTCACTCGGCGACCCGATCCCTGTTCGAACGGCGCGACGTGATTGTGGTGGCCTCGATCAGCTGCATCTACGGCCTGGGCATCCCCAGTGAATACCTCAAGGCTGCGGTGAAGTTCGAGGTGGGGGAAACGCTCAATGTGCGCCGTCAGTTGCGCGAGCTGGTGGACAACCAGTACAGCCGCAACGATGTGGAGATCGCCCGGGGGCGTTTCCGGATCAAGGGGGACGTGCTGGAGATCGGCCCGGCCTATGAAGACCGGCTGGTGCGCATCGAGCTGTTCGGCGACGAGGTGGAGGCGATCCGTTACGTGGACCCCACCACCGGTGAGATCCTCCAGAGCATCGATGCGGTGAACATCTACCCCGCCAAGCACTTCGTGACGCCCAAGGATCGTCTCGAGTCGGCGATCGGCGCCATCCGCAGCGAACTGCGGGAGCGGCTGGAGGTGCTCAATGCCGAGGGCAAGCTGCTGGAGGCCCAGCGGCTGGAGCAGCGCACCAAGTACGACCTGGAGATGCTGGGGCAGGTGGGTTACTGCAACGGCGTCGAGAACTACGCCCGTCATCTGGCCGGCCGGGAGGAGGGTTCTCCGCCGGAGTGCTTGATCGATTATTTCCCCAAGGACTGGCTGCTGATCGTGGACGAGAGCCACGTCACCTGTTCGCAGCTGCAGGCGATGTACAACGGCGATCAGGCCCGCAAGAAGGTGCTGATCGAGCACGGCTTCCGCCTCCCCAGCGCTGCCGACAACCGCCCGCTGAAGGGGGAGGAGTTCTGGGAGAAGGCCAGTCAGACCGTGTTTGTGAGTGCCACTCCGGGCAACTGGGAGCTGGGGGTGAGCGGTGAACAGGTGGCTCAGCAGGTGATCCGCCCCACCGGCGTGCTCGATCCGATCGTGGAGGTGCGGCCCACCACCGGTCAGGTGGATGACCTGCTGGGAGAGATCCGCGACCGGGCCTCGAAGCAGCAGCGGGTGCTGGTGACGACCCTCACCAAGCGCATGGCGGAGGACCTCACCGACTACCTGGCGGAGAACGAGGTGCGCGTGCGCTACCTGCATTCGGAGATCCACTCAATCGAGCGGATCGAGATCATTCAGGACCTGCGTCTGGGTGAGTACGACGTGCTGGTGGGCGTGAACCTGCTGCGGGAGGGGCTGGACCTGCCGGAGGTGAGCCTGGTGGCGATCCTCGATGCCGACAAGGAGGGCTTCCTGCGGGCGGAGCGTTCGCTGATCCAGACCATCGGCCGGGCGGCACGCCACGTGGAGGGTGTGGCCCTGCTCTACGCCGACAACCTCACCGATTCCATGGCCAAGGCGATTTCGGAGACCGAGCGCCGCCGGGCGATTCAGCAGGCTTACAACGAGAAGCACGGTGTGGTGCCCACCGCCGCCGGCAAGAAGGCCAGCAACTCGATTCTCAGTTTCCTGGAACTGAGCCGCAAGCTGAAGCAGGACGGCCCCGATGCCGATCTGGTGCAGGTGGCCGGCAAGGCCGCCAAGGCCCTGGAGGAGGACCCCGATGCCGGCATGGCCCTGGAGGCGCTGCCGGAGCTGATTGAACAGCTGGAAGGGAAGATGAAGGAGGCGGCCAAGAAGCTGGACTTCGAGGACGCCGCCAACCTGCGCGACCGCATCAAGCAGCTGCGTCAGAAGATGGCGGGCAAGGTCTGAAGCGTCAGGCGGCCAGAGGCAGGTCGTCCTGGTCGAGACGATCGAGAACCTGCCGGGCCCGCAGCACCACGCTGGACGGCACACCGGCAAGTCGGGCGGCCTCGATGCCGTAGCTGCGGCTGGCGCCACCGGCACTCACTTTGTGCAGGAACACCAGGTCATCGCCGGTCTCCTCCACCAGCACCTGGAAATTCACCACGTTGCTCCGTTCCCGTGAGAGGGCGTTGAGCTCGTGATAGTGGGTGGCGAACACGGTGCGGGCCTGCAGATCGCCCGCCAGGTGCTCGCTCACGGCCCAGGCGATCGAGAGACCATCAAAGGTGGCGGTGCCGCGTCCGATCTCATCGAGCAGCACCAGGGAGCGGTCTGTGGCGTGGTGAAGGATGTTGGCGGTCTCCGCCATCTCCACCATGAAGGTGGACTGGCCGGCCGCCAGATCATCCACGGCGCCGACGCGGGTGAAGATGCGATCCGCCAGGCCGATGCGCGCTGACCGCGCCGGCACCCAGCTGCCCACCTGCGCCAGCAGCTGGATCAGCCCGAGCTGCCGCAGATAGCAGCTCTTGCCGCTGGCATTGGGGCCGGTGAGCACCACCAGGTCCTGACCATTCCCGAGGGTCACGTCGTTGGGGGTGAAGGCTCGCTCCACCAGCAGCTGCTCCACCACGGGATGGCGTGACTCCTCCAGTTGCAGCACCCGGTCGTCGCTGATCTGCGGGCAGCAGTAACCACTCGTGGCGGCCACCTCCGCCAGGCCGCAGAGGGCGTCGAGGGCGGCCACGGCCCGGGCGGCGCGACGGATGGCTTCCGCTTCCGCGCCCACCTGCAGCCGCAGCTGACAGAACAGGTCGTATTCGCGTTGGCAGGCGCGCGCCCTCAGCTGGAAGATGCGCCCCTCCCGCTCCTTCAGGTCCGGCGTGATGAAGCGTTCTTCGTTGGCCAGGGTCTGGCGGCGGATCCAGTGGTCCGGCACGGCGGTGGCCTTGGCTTTGCTCACCGCCAGGAAATAGCCGAAGGTGCGGTGGTACTGGAGCCTGAGGTTGTTGTTGCCGCTGAGGCGGCGTTCCTGCTGCTCCTGCTGCGCCAGCCAAGCGTCCTGGTCGTCGAGCTGATTGCGCAGGCCATCCAGCAGCGGGTCGACCCCGTCGTGGATCAGGCCTCCATCGTTGAGGGAGAGAGGAGGTGTCTCGAGCAGTTGCTCCCGGATGCTGCTGGCCAATGCCGAGAGCGCCGGATCCAGGGCCTGCAGCAGCGCGATGCCGTCGGGCAGCGGAGCGGCATCGCTCTCCAGTAACGTCGCCAGCCGCGGCAGGCGTTCGAGGCCATCGGCGATCGCCACCAGATCACGGGCACCGGCATGACCGGCGCCGGCGCGTCCCGCCAGCCGTTCGAGATCGCCCATCGGTCGCAGCAACCGGCGGATCGCCTGCCGCAGACGGCGTTGCTCCACCAGCCGGCCGATCAGTTGCTGGCGGGCTTCGATGGCAGCCCGCTGTATCAGAGGTGCCTCGATCCAGCGCCGCAGGCTGCGGCCTCCCATGGCGGTGAGGCTGCGGTCCACCGCCCAGAGCAGGGAGCCCTGGAACTGGCCGTCCCGCTGGGTGGTCGTGAGTTCCAGGTTGCGGCGGGTCTGAGCATCCAGCACCAGGGCGTCGCCGCTGTGCACGATGTGAGGTCGCTCCAGCGGCACCCGGCTGGCCTCCTCGAGGGGCTGGGTGTCGCGCAGATAGGCCAGCAGGCCGCCGGTGGCCCGCAGCGCCAGGGGCAGCTCCTGCAGGCCCAGACCGTCGATGGTGGCCAGCTGGTAGTGCTGCAGCAGCGCCTGTTCGGCTTCCGGTCGGCTGAAGGGGGTGCTGGGCATCGGGGTGAGCTGCAGCCGATCGGGGCACCAGGCCGGTCGCTCATCGGGTTCGCTCCAGAGCAGTTCGGAGGCCTCCAGCCGGCTCAGTTCCTGATGCAGGCTGTCGCTGCCGTGGCGCTGCATCAGCTGCACCTCGCCGGTGCTCACATCGGCGCTCACCAGCCCCCATCGGAACGGCGTCTGTCGGGTGGCTGGCTCCACCACCACGGCCGCCAGCCAGTTGTTGCGGCGGGCACTGAGCAGCCCCTCCTCCAGCACGGTGCCGGGGGTGAGCACCCGGGTGATGTCACGTTTCAGCAGGGCTCCCTTGGCCGGGGTGGTCTCCAGCTGATCGCAGAGGGCCACGCAGCAGCCGCGGCGGATCAGTTCGGCGCAGTAGCGCTCGGCGGCGTGATGGGGAATGCCCGCCATCGGCACACGGCCGATGGCTTTGCCCCCCTCCTTGCCGGTGAGCGTGAGTTCGAGCAGGCGGGAGAGCTTGATCGCATCCTCGAAGAAGCACTCGAAGAAGTCCCCGAGGCGATAAAGCAGCACCCGCTCGGGATGGGCCGCCTTCAGCTCCACGTAATGGCGCAGCATCGGCGTCAGCTGCTGCGGATCCACCTGGGTGTGGTGGGCCCAGGCGGGCAGGTCGTCGTCGTCCGGCGTTGCAACGTCTCCAGGGATTGATTCGCTGGCGCCGGCTCTGCGTTTGTTCGAATCTTGTCTCTGTCGCGGCCGTGCTGCGGCATCGGCGTTGAGCTTGGCGTCCGTGAGTTCGCTCAGCTCCAGCGCAGCGGTGCTGCCTTGAAGGCTGGTGGTTGCTTTTGCGGGTTCCGGTTCTCCGAACAGGCTGCCCTGCAGGGCGAGGGAGTCCTGCTGTGCCACCGAGCCAACCACCGTTGGCCCGAGGATACGAGGGTTGTCGTGTGTCGGGCTGGCGATGCATCTGCTGATGGCGCTGGATCAGGGCTTTGAGTCCCTTGCGGCCGTGGCGCTCACTTCGTTTCTGCTGCATCAGCGCTTTGAGTCGCTTGTGTTGGTCAGTCCTGCGGGTGAAACGTTTCCGCAACTCAACGCGTTGGCGGCTGCCTTTGCCGTGCCGTTGCGTCATCAAGCCATTGGCGACGACGCAGCCCTGCATCAACTGCCGGCTGCGGTGCGCCCTTATTTCTTCTGTATCGAAGCGCTGCAGCAGTTCAGTCCCGGCCGTTACCTCTACGTCGATGCCGACACCCTGTGCGTGTCCAATCTCGAGGCGCTCGATGGCTTGCCCCTCAGCGAGGAGCGGCCCCTGGCTGCCGCCTCCCATGGCCGGCCCATGCCCGATCGGGCTCTGCTTCTTGGCCTGGAGACCCCCTATCACTACTTCAATGCCGGCGTACTGCTGTTTGACAGCAGCTGCCTGGCATCACTACTGACGCCCCCTGATGTTGTGCAGTATTACCTGCACAACCGAGCCCTCTGCCGTTTTCGCGAGCAGTGCGCGCTCAATGCGGTGCTTCGGGGCAGGGTGCAGTACTTACCCGGTCAGTTCAACCTGCTCAGCTGGATGCGTCCGCGCCAACAAGACAATCCCTGGCATGACCTCGCCTGCAATCCGATGGCCTATTGCCTGCCAGATGTGCGCGACAACGCCGCCATTGTGCATCTCTCGGCCGGAGCGCTGCCGAACCGGCTGGCGGCGGATCGCTTGGAGCGTTTTGACCGTTACTGGCTGCTCCTGCAGCAGGGCATCCAGCAGCCGCAGGATGCACCGCAATTGCCCAGTTACGCCGAGCGGTGGTGATGGGGAAACTGAGGTTGCTGGATTGTGAAATGGGGGCTGAGGAATCGATTCAGCTGTTTCACCGGGGTTTCACTGATGTGAAAGAGCAACAGCTGTTTGGGCGCTTCAGCGCTGAAGTACTGCAGCACTTCGCTGTGGTGTAGGTACCAGTCCAGCAGCCAGCGCTGCTTGAGTTGGCGGCGGTTGCGGATGCCGTCGCTGCGCAGGGCGTTCAGGTAGGCCTGGGCGAAGCGGCCCTGGTCATGCTTCAGGCGTGAACGGACCCAGGCCAAGGGATCACGGGTGTTGAGCACGAACAGGGCATCGGGATAGTGCTGGTGCAGTTCCCTGAAGTAGCGGCACCCCTCGATCAGCGGTGCGTCATCGCTGTTGCTGCATCCCCAGGGACTGCCTGGGATGCAGTTCATGTCGGTGTAGGCCGTCCAGCGATCGATGCCGCTCAGCAGGGGCTGCCCTGCCAGCTGGTTGCGGTGCAGGGCCATGGCCAGGGTGTTGGCGCGCCAGTGCACAGAGCTGATGCCGTTTGCCTTGAAGTAGTCGTGGAAAGACGTGGTGCCGCATTTGTTGAAGCCGATCAGAAAGATCGGCGGCGTTGTCCGGGCGGCGGCGCTCATGGAATCCAGCGGTCATCGCGCCAAAGAGCCCGCTGCTCTGGGCTCTCCAGCACGTTGCGGCACAGCTCCGGCAGTGCATGGGCCCGGATCGCTTCCAGTGGAAATGGTTCGACGGCATTAAGCGTGCGCACCTGCATCACAGCCGCGTGCAGGTCGTTGTGCCGGGCGGTGGTGGTGGCGTTTGGGTGCTTGCGATAACTCACATGCTCCTCGCTCACGGCTGTCATCTGCACGCCGGCTCGGGCCATGCGCAGATAGAGGTCGTAGTCCTCCGCCATGGAGAGCTCTGGCCGGTACGCCGGAGATCCAGCGGCGGTCACGGCAGCGCGGGTGAAGGCGGTGCCGGGGTTCGTGATGAAGTTCAGCATCTCCAGCAATGGCGCAGAGAAGGGTTGCAGCACTGGTTTCGGTCGCCCCTCCGGTCGCACGGCGCTGAAAAAGCGAACGCGGGTGTAGATGAGTTGCGCCTGGTTTGGATCCAGCAGCTGGGCGCAGCGGGCCGCGCGGTGGGGATGGTTGAGATCGTCGCTGTCGAGGGTGATCAAACGGTCACTGGCAGCCAGGGCAACGGCCTTGTTGCGGGCATCGGCCACCCCCCGCTGATCTGAATCGAGCTGGTGATAGCGCAGGCGCGGATCGGAGAATCCAGCCACTACGGCTTCAAGATCCGCGTCATCGCTGTGATCATCGACCACCACTGCCTCCCAGTCCTCAAGGCTTTGGCAGAGGCAGCTGGCTAGGGCCGCCCGCAGTTCCCGCGGCCTGTTGTGCGCGGGGGTGATGAAGCTGACCTGCGGTGGGCGACTCATGGCACGGCGCTTGTGACGGCTGGTCTTCGATCAAGCGAAGAGCAGGATCCCACGTGTGACAATGACCCGACGAACCGCGCTTCCATGCAGTACCTCAACACCCTCACTGTGTTTGCCCTCGTGGTGGCTTCCTTCGCTCTGATCGTCGCGGTGCCGGTGCTGTATGCCTCCAGTGAGGACAGCGGCCGTTCCAATCGTCTGATCCTCCTGGGGAGCGCTGTGTGGGTGGCCCTCGTTCTGCTCAACTGGGGAGTGAGTTTCTTCGTCGTCTGAGGACCATATGGCCACCTTCGAGGGACGTTTCACCGATGCGTCGGGACTGCGCATCGCCGTTGTGGTGGCCCGTTTCAACGACCTTGTCACGGGCAAGCTGCTGAGCGGCTGTCTGGATTGTCTGGCCCGCCACGGCATCGATACCAGCTCCAGCAGCAGTCAGCTCGATGTGGCTTGGGTGCCAGGGTCCTTTGAATTGCCGATCGTCACCCAGCAACTGGCCCGTAGCGGTCGTTATGAGGTTTTGATCACGCTGGGGGCGGTGATTCGCGGAGACACTCCCCATTTCGATGTGGTGGTTGCCGAGTCCAGCAAGGGCATTGCATCGGTGTCTCGGGAGACCGGCGTTCCGGTGATCTTTGGTGTGCTCACGACCGACACCATGCAGCAGGCATTGGAGCGGGCTGGGATCAAGAGCAACCTGGGTTGGTCGTACGGCCTTCAGGCCCTGGAGATGGGGTCGCTGATGGCTGCCATAGCGCGAGCGGATTGACCATCGGGACCCCTTTGGGGCATGATCACCTGGTCGCAGGGGATACATCCCCAGAAGGCGATATGCGGATGTAGCTCAGTGGTAGAGCATCTCCTTGCCAAGGAGAGGGTCGAGAGTTCGAATCTCTTCATCCGCTTGCTTGCATTCGACGGATCAGCAACTGCTGGGTGTCGGCATTCCTGAAGCCGAGCTGTTGATAGAACCCACCACTGTTCGTGGTCATCAGGTAAACCCGCTCGACCTTGCGTAGTGCCGGGGCTTCGAGCAGTGCTTCAACCACCTGACGCCCGAGCCCACGGCCCTGTAAGTCTCCAGCCACCACAATGTCCCAAAGCACGGCCCGGTACAGGCCATCGGAGTGGGCACGACCGAACCCCACCAGGCGTTTGCCTCGCCAGAGGCTGACGACCACAGTGCTGCCGGAGAGCATGTGGCGGAGTTGAGCGGTTGAGCGGATTCCGGCCCAGAACGCATGCTTCTTCAGCAGCCGTTGCAGCTTCAGAAGTCCTCGCGTCGGTGCGAGATTGGGTCCAAGACCCAGCCAGCGCAGGCCTGGCGCACCAGGGGCATGCCGAAGCAAGCGGATCGCAGTCATGGCAGCGGTTGACTGGTTTGAGTCTCCCAACCCGGTCTAATGTCCCGCAATGTCGAGTCGGTTCAGCTCCCTGAAGGATCCGAGCAGCAGGCAGGATCAGGCCAGTTCAGCCCTGGTCGAGACGACGGCACAGTCGGTTGATCTGACCCTTCAACAGCGTGCTGGTGATGCGGCCAACAGCTGGTTGGCACGCAACCGCTCCCTGGTGCTTCGACAGACACCGTTCTGGGCTCAGGGATTGGTGGCCATCTTGATCAGCCTTGGAAGCGTGGCTGTTGTCGGCAGCATCGTTTTGAGAATTGATGAGGTGGTCACGGTGCAAGGCCAGCTGCAATCCATCGGTGGAACGGTGGAAGTGAAGACTCCTGCGGGAGGGCGAGTTGCTGAGGTGCTGTTCAGTGATGGCGACATGGTGCGCAAGGGACAGAAATTGCTGCGTTTTGACACCCGCAGGGCTCTGGAGCAGAAGAACACGCTCAATCGACTGATCGCATTGGAGCAGAAGCAGTTCGCGACCCAGCTGAGGACCCTCGCCAGTCAGCGCGCCACCTTGATGAGTCGCCGCGAGGTGTTTCAGCAGCGGATGCGGACCAAGACCACCATGCTCGAAGCCATGCAGAGCCTCGTGGATCAGGGGGGGTTCCAGAGGCTTCAATACCTCGAGCAGCAGGACCAGCTGTTCGCGCTGCAAAAGCAGGTCAGTGAGCTGACGGAAGAGGAGAACCAGCTGCAGCTGCAGGCGGAGCAACTTCAGCTGCAGAGCAGCAAGTCCATCGATCAGATGCGCAATCAGCTCAAGGAAGCAGAGGTTCAGCTGGAGTACCAGAACGTTCTGGCTCCGAGCAGTGGAGTGGTGTTCGACCCAAAGGTGCGTGTTGATGGCGTGCTGCAGCCCGGCGAACGGATTCTTTCGATCGTTCCTCAGCAGGGCCTTTATGCCGAAGTTTTCGTTCCCAACCAGGACATCGGATTCATCAAATCAGGCCAGCAGGCGAAGGTGCGGGTGGATGCCTTCCCCTTCACGCGTTACGGAGAGTTGCCGGCCCAGGTGACTCAGATCGCTGAGGATGCGCTGCCCCCCGATCAGACCAGGAATTTTTATCGCTTCCCGGTGAAACTGAAGTTGGAGCGTCCCTATCTGGAAAGCGATGGTGTTCGAATTCCACTGAAAGCCGGTATGGCCGTCACCACCAATCTCAAGCTGCGGGACAAGCGCGTGATCAGTCTTGTGAGTGACCTTCTGGTGGATCAGACCGACAGTGTGCGTCGCATCCGCCAGCAGTGAGCAACATCAGTCTGATGGCTCCTGCGGAGCCTGATCTTCATCTCTGGTGCACGCCGCTGCGCCTGGATCAGCTCAGCAGAGAGCTGCATCCTGCTCTGGACAGCCTGCTCTGGTCCGGCCAGCTGAAGCCGGTGTTGCGGGATTGGGTGCGCCGTCAGTTGGTGGAGGAGGTGCTGAAGGACTTGCCTTCAGATCCTGAAGCCTGTGAAGGGGATCAGCCACCGCCAGGCTGGAGTGAGCAGCTTCGCAGCCAATGGCTTCAGCGGGACGCGGCACTGAAGCTTTGGGCGCGTCAGCAGTGGGCCCACCGGTTGGAAGCGATGTATCTGGCTCGAAAGAGCCAACTTGATCGCTTCACCTTCCGCATGTTGCGGGTGTCTGATGGTGATCTTGCTCTGGAGCTTTATCACCGCATCAAGGCCGGCGAGGCCGGTTTTGAGCAACTGTCATGGACCTTCGGTGAGGGCAAGGAGCGGTTCCAGGGTGGATTGATCAAGGGTCAACGGTTGGAGGCGTTGCCCCCGGCATTCATCCCTCTGCTTCAGAACCTGCGCAGCACGGTGGTGCAGGAACCCCGGCGACTCGGCAAGCAACACGTCGTTTATCAACTGGAGAAGCGGGAGCCCGCCGTTTTTGATGAGACCACCTCCGAACAATTGCTGCAAGAGGATCTCGCTCGCTGGGAGGCCGTTGTGGTCGACCATTTGTTGACTCATCTAATCTCCTCGGATTGATTGAGCCCAGGCAGTCTTGAGTGCGTCTTCTGTCTCGCCGTCCCTTGATGCTCTTGTGGCTTCGTTACGGCGTCAGCAACCGTTCTCGCTGTTGTCTTCGGATGATCTGAACCGCTGGCTTGGACGGGCGAAGCTGCTGAACATGCGGCCTGGCCAGCAGCTGCTCAAGCCCAATCAGCTTCAGAACCGCATCTATCTGGTGATGCGTGGAACAGTTCGGCTCCTCGTGCAGCTCGATGAACGCGAGGTGATCACCCTGGATCGTCGAGGAGTCGGTCAGTTCCTCGGCTGGGTGTCGTTGTTGCGAGCTGAACCCTGTGAGTGGGTGTCGGCTTCCGAGGAGACGCAGGTGTTGGCGCTGCCTGCCGAGGATTTTCTGGACGGCATTCAAACCTCGCCGGCCTTTGCAGATTGGTTTGCTCAGAAGGTTCACCCCCAGGAGGCCTTTGCGGTGGCCAGTGCTGCTCTGGAGCTTCAGGTCAGCCGACCCGATGAATGGCGAGAGCTGCTGCAGCGCCAGTGGCCTCAGGCCAGGGTTGTCCCGGTCGCCCAGGGAACTGCGTTCACCAGGCCAGATGGCATGCCTGATGACATGCAGTGGTACCTGAGCAGCGCTCAGGTGGCGAATCACCGTGTGGGTGAATGCCTTGTTGAGGGCACGCTGCTGCCCGCCAGAGCAGGGGATGAGCTGCCCTATCGCGTGGTGGGTCTCCCTCCTCTGACGCAGGATCACGCTCCTCTGCCGTTGGATCAGCAGCTGCCGGTTGACGACATGGAGCAGGAGTTGCCGGTGGTTTCTTTGCAGCAGCTGGGCATTCTTGAGGACGACACCCTGGCGGACAGTCAGCGGTACCCGCTGGTGCGGGGGCAGGGCACGCTTCAGGAGGCGTTGGCTGTGTGCGAGATGGCGGCCCTGCAGCAGCGGGTGCCCTTTCGTCGCGACGCGCTCCAGAAAGTTCTGGAAGATCAGTTCCGGCGAGACAAGTCCCTCAGCCTGGAGCTTCTGGCAGGCCTGATGGAACTGATGGGCCTCAAATCCCAGCTGGGCAGTGTTGACAGCCGCTATCTGGGCAGCCTGGAGGCTCCGGCGCTGCTGATGCTGGAGGGTTCACCGGTGATGGTGTTTGCAGTGAAGCGCGACGCTCTGGTGCTGGGCCATCCGCGCCGTGGCCTGCAGCAGCTGCCGATCGCGGCGGTGCAGCAGCAGCTTGGCGAGAGCGTCAACTTCGTGTTGCCTCGCCGGGTGGGCAGCACCCCCTCCAGTCGCTTCGGCTGGGGCTGGTTCACGCCGCTGCTGGGCAAATACCGCCGGGCACTTGTGCTGGTGTTCCTGGCGTCGCTGCTGGCCCAGCTGTTCGGGTTGGCGATCCCCCTGTTGATTCAACAGATCATCGACAAGGTGCTGAGCCAGGGAAACCTCAGCAGCCTCAATGTGCTGGGCGGCCTGATGGTGGTGCTGGCGATTTTTCAGGGCCTGCTGATGGCCCTGCGCACCTACATCTTTGTGGACACCACTGACCGCATGGACCTCACCTTGGGGAGTGCCGTGATTGATCGCCTGCTGGCCTTGCCCCTGCCGTTTTTTGACAAGCGGCCGGTGGGCGAGCTGTCGCAGCGGATCGGGGAGCTCAACACGATTCGAGGCTTCCTGACCGGCACGGCTCTGGTGAGCGTGCTGAACATCGTGTTTGCTGCGCTGTATCTGGTGGTGATGTTGATTTATTCGCCGCTTCTGTCGGTGGTGGCGTTGAGCACGTTGCCGATTTACATCCTGCTGGTGTTCGGTGTGGCACCGATCTACCGGCATCTGATCCGTGAGCGCGCCAAAGCTCAGGCTCGCACCCAGAGCCATCTGATTGAAGTTCTCGGTGGAATTCAGACGGTGAAAGCACAGCATTTCGAACTCACCGCGCGTTGGAAATGGCAAGACCGTTATCGCCACTTCGTGAGTGAAGGCTTCAAGAGTGTGGCCTTGGGTGCCACAGCTGGAGAGATCGGTAAATTCCTCAATCAGCTCAGTGGCCTGTTGGTGCTTTGGGTGGGAATGTGGCTGGTTTTGGAGGGAGATATGACGTTGGGCATGCTGATTGCCTTTCGAATCATCAGCGGCAACGTCACCGGGCCGTTGCTGCAGCTTTCCACGCTTTATCAGGGCTATCAGCAGGTGCAGGTGTCGATGGAGCGTCTCTCTGATGTTCTTGATCAGACGCCGGAGCTGTCTGTCGGGGAGGACGTGGATCAAATTGCCATGCCTTCGATCAGGGGGGATGTGCGCTTTGAAGATGTGAAGTTCCGATTTGGATCGAAGGGCCCTTACCAGGTGGATCGTGTGTCTGTCTCGATTCCGGCCGGTCATTTTGTGGGAGTGGTGGGCCAGAGCGGTAGTGGCAAGAGCACGCTGATGAAACTGCTGCCCCGGTTGTACGAGCCACAGCAGGGACGCATCTTCATTGATGACTACGACATCACGAAGGTGAATCTCTCCAGCTTGAGGCGGCAGATCGGCATCGTTCCTCAGGATTCACTTTTGTTTGAGGGCACGATCGCTGAAAACATTGCTTTGAATGATCCACAGGCCAGTACGGAGGCCATCATCGAAGCTGCACGCTTGGCGTGTGCTCATGATTTCATCATGGGATTGGGGCAGGGGTATGCCACGCCTCTGGCGGAACGCGGCAGCAACCTCAGTGGCGGACAGCGCCAGCGAATTGCCATTGCCAGAACCATTCTGGCCAATCCCCAGCTTCTGGTGATGGATGAAGCCACCAGTGCTTTGGATTACAACACCGAGCGGCAACTGTGTATGAATTTGCAGAAGTGGGCTGCAGGCCGAACGGTTTTATTTATCACACATCGCTTGAGCTCGATTAAATCCAGTGACTTGATCTTGGTGATGCATGATGGCCGGCTTGTCGAGCAGGGGATGCATGCAGAACTTATGGAGATGAATGAGCGCTACGCCGCTCTTTATCAACAACAGGGCGAATGAATACCTTGTTATGAGCCGTGAAATAAGCGTGGCGTGGGTTTGTTGAACCGTCATAATTTCGATTGATATCCTGGGCAAGTGAAGTAGCTTGCCTGCTGATTCGTTTCTTGGACGCGCTTGGTTTTGTATCTGGTTTCTGGTTCGGTCTTACGGATCAGGCCTACTTGTTAATCATTGGGCTCCATGCTGATTGATGAAGCTGAACGCTTTAAGGATGAGGAGGGGAGAGGGAGAGTTTTACACAAAATATCCTTTTGTTTTGAAGGGGTACATGGATTGGATTGATTTGAGTTTGGATTGGTCCCAGTTAAAGCTGCCAGTGAATACACCGATAGCCATGGGAGTGTACCTATTTCCTTATTTCCTGGAAGTGATCTTGGTGATGTTGTGATCACTGTGAGAGTCAGGCGAGAATTATAGACAAAAAAATACCCCTTCGTGGAAGAAGGGGTATAGAAATTAGTTAGAAGATTGAATTAACCTAATCAATCAACTGTGAAGTCAACCTTCACCGCCTCAGCGGTTGCTCCATCGAGGGTCATTCCCAGGCCAGCACCGGCTGCAGCATCGATCTTGGCGACGTAGTCGTCATCAGTTCCAGCAGACCCACCCTGAATGAACAGGAAAGCATCTTCTCCATTGGTGAAGACAACAGTTGCTCCACTCTTGGTGTTGGTGAGCGAATCAGCGTAACCAGCCATCGTTGCCACAGAAGTGACAGTCTGTTCGATAACCATCTCTCCGTTATTAAAGGTGCCAGTTACACCTGCACCGGAGAGCACTGTTGTAGTTCCAGAAGCAAAGGTGCCTGTGGTGAGCTGTGCGCTACCAGCAAGCGTGGAACTGCCGACATCGAAAATCACTGATCCGGCTACGCCTGTGGTTCCGGCGAAACTAACGGTGTCGATAGATGAGACAGTGGAGTCGCTCAGCGAACTAACGTCAACCGAACCGTAAGTTCCACCAGCAACTCCAGTGCTGTAGGTCAAGGTATCGGATCCAGCACCCAGACCGACTGAAAGACCTGCATAAACACCAGCTGCGCCGGAAACAGTGATGCTGTCGGCACCACCGCCTGCAACAACTGTTCCTGTAGCAACAAAACCGATAGAAATGGTGTCGTTGCCTGAACCAGCTTGAACTCGTGCACTGCCGAATGATTCGACAGTCAGCAGGTCGCCACCAGCATTTCCTTCAACGATTGCACCGCTGCCGATCGTTGTGACGCTGATGGTGTCGGAACCACCTTTGCCTTTGATGTCTGCGTTATCACCGAGGGCTACAACGCTGATGGAATCAGCACCACCGCCGTTTGCGCTTGAATCAGCGTTAAGGATTGCTCCAGATTTGCTGAATGAGGCGAGGGTGATGGTATCTGCACCGCCACCAGCGACAAGATTTCCTGCAACATCGCCTACAGCTGAGAAGTAATCTGCACCAGCACCAAGCGTGACACCAGAGACAACCGAACCGGTTGCAATGTTGACAGTATCACTGCCACCACCAACATTCAGTGTCTCAACCGAACCACTGAGGACGTTAATCAGGTCGTTGCCGTCGCCACCGTTAACTGCAACACCACCAAGAGTGTTAGAAATAGTGATTGTGTCACCACCGGCTCCACCGTTGAGTGCAGCAACACCGGCTGAAAAGTCAGGTAAGCCACTGACACTGATGACATCAGCTCCACCCATTCCATTGATGGAAGGGCCACCAACAGCGCTGATGGTGCTGCCAGCAGCAGTGAGCGTGATGGTGTCGTTGCCAGCAAGGGCATTGACAACGGAGCCATTTGCGGCGACTGAGGATCCAAACAGGATCTCGTCGGCTCCTTCGGTCCCCGTGGTCACCAGACCGGGGGAGGTAATCAGGATTGCCATGGAGACAGGAAGAGGTCGATAGAAACCGTACGGAAACTAAAGAAGAGGTCAAGCCCAGTCAATGGTTTGTGGTCAGCTTCAAACCAGACACAAGGCTCCAGCCGTTCAAGGACGATGCCAGGGAGCAGCGTTGCAGCAGCTGTTGGCGTCTGTTGGCAGGGTCTGGCTCGGGCTTCGCCTGAAAGACTTGAGCCAGGTGCAGAGAGAGCTCTGCTGCATTGCGGTGATCGACGAAGCTCACATTTGGCTGCCCCTCACAGAACTCACGCACGGGTGCAACGTCGCTGACCAGCAGCCTTGTTCCGCAGGAGAGAGCTTCGACAAGACTCCAGCTGGCCACGAAGGGATGGGTCAGATAAACGTGGCACCAGCTGCGCTGCAACCAGTCCACGTACCGCGTGAGGGGTAGATGCCCCAACCAATGCATTTGCTCGGCGACCCCGTGGTCTTCAAGAAATCGTTGTGCCCACGTGCCCCAGCTCTTAAATCCTTTCGGGGGGCTGCCGGAGTAGTTGCTGGAATCTTCGCCTGCAATCTCCACCGTTAGGTCGGGTCTCTCATGGAGAAGCTTTGGCAAGGCACGGATGAATTGGGGGAACCCGCGAATGGGTTCCATGCCCCGTGTGCCGTAGGTCAGCAGCGGAGTTGGATGGTGTGTGGGCGTTGCAGCAGGTCGGAAGGTTTGCAGGTCAATGCCGTCATGCACGATCTGGCAGCGTTCTTGCTGGGAGATAGGTAGTTGCTGTCGCTGCCAAGCCGTTGGTGCCACAACAGCGTCGGCGGCGCTCAGTTCAAGGGCTACGGGCTGGTTGCGCTGCCAGTGTTTACAGATCGCGTTGGGATGGATCCCCAGTTCGAGGTTTTCAGAGTCGTATCGATAGAACTCTGAGGTTGGGTTGAACCACCATTCCACGTAAGCCACATGCCGGCATTGGGGCCAGAACTCCTTGACGAACAGACCGCAGCCCCATCCGGAGTGGCTGACCACCACATCGGGTGTCCAGTTGGCTTTTTGCAGACTTAAGAAGCCCAGCCGGTACTGCTCTGCAAGTTTTTTTGTTTGCTCTAAAGTTGAAGCTGCCTGTTGCAGCAGCGCTTCTCGACCTGCTGAACCTTTCAGTTTCATGCGCAGGACGCCAGGAATGCTGCGGTTGTAATGGGTTTGGCATAAGAAGCGGACGTCATGTCCGGCACTGGCGGCAGCTTTCGCGAGGTGTTTGAACTGACCAGGGAAGTTGGGGTGGAGGATCAGCAGCCGTTGACCCTGAGAGGTTTTGATTTCAGGCATGATTGGATTATCCACCAATGATCTGAACAAACGCTGTGGGACTTCCGCTGGCTATCAAAGCCCATGGTGAGGGCAATCTTGCAGAAGCAGCTCGCCAGTATGAGCGTGCATTGGATCAGAATAAGGTTGAGCCAATATTATTTCAAAATTATGGTGCATTATTGCGTGCATCTGGAGACGAAAAAAGGGCTGAAATAATTTATAAGCAAGGTCTTTCTCGGTATCCGAATCATTCAGACATCCTGCCAAATTATGCAAACTTGTTGAAATCAACTGGTCAAACCAGTGAGGCTCTTCAATGTTATCTCACGCATCTTCGTTGCTGTCGTGCTGGCGATGATCCGAAGCTTAAGATTGCTTACACGCAATGCATCGATGCTTTGCTGAGTGAGAGCCGAGTGCAGTGGGCTCTGCAGATGATTCGTTCTGCCATCAAAGATCTGGGCCTTTGCTTTGAATTGCTCTGGTCGTTGTTTCGAATTTGCAACCATGAGGGTGGACACTCGTTCGCCGAGGATCAGCAGCAGCTTGTGCTCGACACAATTGAGCTGCGGCTTGAAAGTTGCACACCCTTGGAAAAGGCTGAATTTATCTTTGCCCGCTCATTTTTTGAACTCAATCGAGAGGAGTTGGAAGCCGCGCTTCAGTCGATTCAACTGGCCTCGGAGGTGTTGAGTACAGCCTTGCTAGTCACTCCTGAAGAGCAGAAAAAGGCCCAAAAACTGTATGACCGCAGCAATTGGAACAGCAGTTGTATCCTGTTGAAACACCAGCTCTTCCAGCAAGGTTGGAGCCTGTATGAGTATGGTTTGAGAACGCCCGCTCCCGGTAAGCAGAAGTGGCAACGGGCACTGAAAAAGCCTTTCTCGCTGCACGAATTGCCCCTTTGGCGTGGGTCTGAGTTAAAGGGGCAACGCATCCTGTTGCTTGAGGAGCAGGCCGTTGGGGACACGATGATGTTCGCTTCATTGCTGCCCCCTTTGATTCAGGAGTCTGCTCACGTTGGCTTGCTATTGAGTGGCAGATTGTTGCCGATTTATCAACGTTCTCTTTCAACCGAAATTCAGCAAGGTGAGGTGTCGATCTGGAGTCAGAATGATGTTGCTGAGGGCAGGCTCCATCCAGGCCTTTTTGATGTTCAATGTCCGCTGGGTTCGATCTGCCAGCATCGCTTTACAACAGTTGATACCTATGCTCCTCGAGTTCCAATTCTCGTTGCTGAAGGCGCTTCATCACACCAATTCCGATTGAATTATTCGATGGGAGCAACTGAAAAAATAATTGGGATCAGCTGGCGCGGTGGAGCCCAGGCAGATCGTATGAAGCAAAAGTCAATTCATGTAGATCTGATCGCAGACTTGATGAAGCAGTTTCCTCATTATCGCTTTGTCAGTCTTCAATACGGTGATGTTAAATCGGTCATCAGCGGCTGGCAAGTGCGAGGGATCCCAGTCATTCATGACGAGAAAGTGAATCCTCTCAAGAACATGGAGCTGTGGCTGAATCAGGTTGCAGCTTGTGATGCGGTGATCAGCGTGGCCAACACGACCATTCATGGTGCGGGTGGTTTGAACATTCCCACGCAGTGCCTGCTGAGTTTGCATAGTGATTGGCGTTGGTTGAGTGATTCAGCTGTGATGCGTAGCTACTGGTACCCATCGGTGGGCATTGCTCGGGAAACCAAGCAGCAGGGATGGCAGACGGCCCTGGAGCAAGTCTCCAGCTGGCTCCAAGCGGGATGCCCCATGCCGGATGGGCCGGTGCATACCGAAGAGGAGTCTGCTTCGGGATCGCATGCTTTTGTTGAGGGAGATCCGATCCAGGAATGACAGCTCCTACCCAACCCCAGTCGCAGCTGTCGGAGTTGTTCCAGCTCGGTCGTTATCACGACCTTGTAGCGATGGCCCGTGGCCAAGCTGTGACGCCCGAATCTGATCCAATGGCAGCACAGCTTTTGGCGGCTTCCTTATTTCGAATCGGTGAATTTGCAGCGGCAGCGCCACTGCTGGAATGCCTTGAACCCGCGTTTGGCTTGAATCCTGATTTCTTATCGTTGTTTGGTGCCAACAACCGGCGCCTCGGCAAGCTCGATCAGGCTGAGGAGTTGTTCAAGCGTGCCTTGCAACTCAATCCTGCGTCCGCTCCCATTCAAAATAACTATGCCAATTTGTTGATTGATCTGGCGCGGTATCAGGAGGCTCGAGAGATTCTCACGACGTTGTTGAAAGAGAACCCGGATTACAACGATGCCAAGGTGAATCTCAATCGTTTGGAGTTTGAAGATTCTCATCAGCCCACCTCACCAGCGCCTGCGACGGAGAACGTTGAGGGCTGGTCGCTTGCGGATCCCTTGCTCCTGGCCTTTTCTGAAGAGGAAGTTCGCGATTCTGGTCTTCGCAAATCTGCAGCTGTAGATCCAGCTGCAGCGAAGTTGCTCGACTCCCTGCCAAAACCAGAGGAGCGCTCGGTTGCTCTAGAGCAGCTCGAACAAGCTACGGATGCTGTATCGCAGAAACAGTTCACACTTGCTTTGCAATTGTGCAGTCAAGTGCACCGTGTATTGGGTTCTTACGCTCCTCTTTATGATTGTGTTTCGGATATTTATCTCAATCTTCGTCGTTTTCATGAGTCTGAAATTTGCCTCATGCATGCGCTCAGCCTGGATGGTCCATCCCCGAAGCGATGCCTGAATTTGGTGAGTTTCGCCAGCATGCGCGGAGATTTCAGTCTGGCCCAATATCACCTGCAGCAAGCCGCATCACTGGATCCCAGTCATCCTCAGCTTGCGTCGATTCGCGCGAGCTTGGCAAAGCGTCAAAGGACTGAGCAAGATAAACCCTATGCATTTCTTGGTAGCTGGGAACCAGCGTCATTGACTCATCAGTCTTCCTAGCTCCTGTGACTGCTCAAGAAGGGATTCTCTTCATCGCGACCGGTGAGCAACATGTTCATGAGGCGCTCGATAATGCCCGCGCATCCACTGAATATGCATGTGGACGCCCCTTTGTGCTGATCACCGATCGTATCGGTGAAGCCAGCGATGCTGATGTTTTCGACCAAGTGCTGGCCCACCCTGATCCCGTCGGTGGTTATCGGGACAAGATCGGACCGCTTCAGATGTTGCCCTTTCCACGCACTCTTTTTCTCGATAGTGATGCGCGTCTGACGGCCCCAGTCGATGCCTTGTTTGCAGCTTTAGGCCCTGCTGATCTGGCGGCTGTGCATGCACCGGTGCGTCATCCCCCCGGCTGGAGCGACAAGCGCGTTCCTGCCCTCTTCCCCGAATTGAATTCCGGTGTGTTGCTCTTCCGCCGCGGGCCCTTGCAGAGGCGCCTGGTGCGCCGCTGGTTGCGCTTGTACGACCGCTTGCATCATCGCTTTGGCCAGACTTGGGATCAGGCGTCGCTGCGTTCGGTGGTGTGGAGGTTGATGCAGCGCCGTGGACTTCGCCTTGCCGTGTTGCCGGCCGAGGCTAACTTCCGCACCACCAAGCCCTGGGTGGCTGGGCAGGGGCTGCCCGTGCATGTTCTCCATGGCAGGGTTCCATCTGATGAACAGCCGCTTCTGCAGGCCTATCTCAATAACAACGTAGAGCGGTTCCGCACGTGGGCGGAGTGGTTTGATCTCCACCCTGAATCCCAGCTGACGCTACGGATTGGCAAGCCTGCGCCAGAGCCACCTCGGTTTTGAGCGAAGTGCCTGGTCGCGCTGTGTCCAGCTTTTCAGTCGTTGCCAACACGGATGCAGCACACCACCTGTGGGCCAAAGGTTGATCTGTTCGCTCGGATCCCGTGCAAGATCGGTGGCCCAGATTGGGACACCCTCAGCATCCAGGCATAGTTTGCGTTGCCCCCTCACGTACAGCCGCTCGTTGGCGAACTCGGCGACGGCTCCCGGTTGACGGGCACCCCAGCGAAGGATTGGCTGCAGTGCCCCGCCTCTGGGAAGTCCTTGAAGAATCTGCCCCAACAGATCTGTGAGTGCTAACGCCTGATTGCTCAAGTTCTGCGGGTTATGGCCCGTTCGTTTCGGTGCTCGGTAGATGAATGGCACGCGGATGGCGCTTTCAAGAAAAGTGCCCTTGTAGAGCATGCCGGCATCCCCGAGCATGTCTCCGTGATCTGAGGTGAGCGCGACTGCTGTGTTGTCAGCGTCGCTTCGCTGGTTCAGCTTCTGGAGAATGTTTTGGAGCTGGTCATTCAGAAGTTTGAGGTGATCGGCGTAGTCAGCTCGACAGGCCTGGATCTGCTCAGGGGTCAACAGCTCGCGCCACCCATCTGCGCAGCGTTTCAGCTCGGCGTGTTGTGGCAGGGAGTCGATCCAGCTCGGCTTGGGTGTTGGCAATGGCAGTGCGCTGTTGGAGTGGAGGCCATGCCACGGGGCGGGCGTATCGAATGGTTCATGGGGACCCGTGAAGCTGATCCACAGCAGCCATGGTTGGTTGCTGGGCATGGAATCCAATAGCTCTAGGCCACGATCCGCGATCCAGATGTCGGGGTACAGCGCTTGCGGCAACACCGATGGGCGAATGGTCCAGGCAGCTGCGGTTCGCCCTGGTCCGTAGCGCTTTGTCAGGTCAGCTCGCTGAGCCTCCAGCACGCCGGCTGCACGCCAGGCATCGGTTAACGCGCATTCCATGCGCCGCAGTGCTCGGGGACCGGCGACCTCCTCCACGGTGTCGAATCCCAGTGCTCGAAGCAGCGGTTGATGCTCGCGCAGGTCGCCCGTCTTGTGATGGCTGCTCCAGTGGGTCTTGCCGATCAGAGCCGTACGCCACCCCAGCTCCTGCAGAGGTCTCACCACTGAGGGAGCATCCATCGGTAGCGAGACATCGCTGTTGCGGGTGACCCCGAGCTGACTGGGCTGCAGCCCAGTGATCCAGCTCATCCGTGCTGGCACGCAGTGAGGGCTGGCGGTGATGCAGCGCTGCGCACTCCATCCTTCGGCGGCGAGTTCTTGCAGTGCCGGCAAGTCCACGACTGGGTTGTGGGGGTCCCCCCAGTCACCCCGCCATTGATCAAACGTGATCAGCAGCAGATTGGCGGCTTGCTCAGACGGCGCCATGCTGCGGAGCTGCTAAGGAAGGCGTTCCATGATCCTGAAGCATCACCCGTGGTCGTTTGCCCATGAGCAGATCTGAGCGCTGCTTCTGGATTGCCTGCTACCCCGATCTCCCGCGCCCGATTGGTGGGGTGAAGCAGATGCATCGCCTCGCCGAAGCGATCAAGGCCTGCGGTCATCAGGCGGTGCTGGTGCAGGAGTCAGCCGATTTTCACCCCGGTTGGTTCCAGAGCAAGGTTTCCACGATCGCCCGTGCGAATTGGATCATGGGCACCCAGTTCAACCCGCAAACAGATGTGGTGATTGTTGCGGAGACATTTCTGCCATTGGTTCCCAAATTGGCGCCGGGAGTGCCGAAGGTTCTGTTCAATCAGAACGGTGCTTACAGCTTCGGGGTGCAGGGCAAGCCCCTTCTTTCACCTCAAAAGGTTCTGGCCATGTATCGACACCAGGAGTTGCGACAGATCTGGTGCGTCTCCGAGCATGACCGCCGATTGCTCAGCCTTGGGTTTGGGTTGCACACCAATCGCGTGCGGCGCATCGTCAACGGACTGGAGACTGAACATCTGAAGCCCAGTGGCCTCAAGAAGCGGCAAGTGGTTTACATGCCACGCAAAAACAATGCTGATGCTGAAGTCGTCATGGCACTGCTGCAGCAGCAGCCCTGGTTCAGGGACTGGAGTCTGTTGCCGATCCGCAACTGCAGCCATGCCGAGGTGGTGCAGGCCCTGCAGCAATCCCTCATGTTTCTCTCCTTCGGGCATCCTGAAGGATTTGGCCTGCCTGTGGCTGAGGCCCTTGCTTGTGGTTGTGCCGTTGTGGGCTATTCCGGCCTCGGGGGGCGAGAACTGTTTGCTCTTGCAAGGGGGTATGGCCTGGGCATTGAGGTGGCATTTGGCGACTGGCTTGGCTTCGTTGATGGTGTGCAGCAGCTGGATCAGCACGTGCGCCAGCGCCAGGATGATCTGCTGCATCAGTTGCAGGCGATGTCTGATGAGGTGCGCCAGCGCTATTCCGCGCTGGCGATGCAGACCAGCGTGGCGGCTGCTATTCGTCAGCTCGACGAGGTTCCCTGATGTTCTCCCCTGAGCAATCGGCGCTCGATCTGTGTGAGGCAGTGGACTTCGGGCGCCTCCTGATCACGCCACTTCAGCCGGGCGTGTGGTCGTTGTTGGAACCGGTGGATGTGCAAAACCACGCGCCGCAACTCTGCTGGCTTCGTCACGACTGTTTGGCCTGTGTCTGGATGGCAGGTGGGCAGGAGGGGACTGCTGGCATGTCGATACACATGAGCTTGCTTGTGCGTGGATCCAGTCGCTGGACCCCACCTCAGCGCATTTCCAAGGATCCACTGCGTTCCGAGCAGAACCCGTTGTTGTTTGTCAGTGATGGCGAGCTGCATCTGATTCACACGGCTCAGCGCAGCCGCGATCCAGATGATCTCAGCTGGCAGCAGCACGACAGCAGCTTTTCCATGCAATGGACGGCAAAGCTGCGCCGCCAGCAGCTGCCGCTGGTCAATCTTGAGCCTGAGAAGTCGCTCACTTGGGCGGCTGAGGCTTGGTCATCGCCTGAGGACCTGCTGGGAACGCCGGCGTTCTGTCGCCATCCACCTCACCCTTTACCCAGGGGCCACTGGCTGCTGCCGATCTATCGCAGCTTGGAGGGCAGGAACTTTGGAGCTGATCATTCCGAGCTGCTGCACCTCGATGCCAGTGGGCGGGTCCAGGGAGAAGCGATCCCGGTGCCCGACAGCGTTGGGAGGGTTCACGGTTCGCTCGTTACAGCTGCCGATGGCCATGGACTGCTGCAGTTGTTCCGCAGTCGACTCGCCGATCGTGTGTACCGCTCTTGCAGTCATGACCAGGGGAGCAGCTGGACGGCTCCTACTCCCTTGGATCTGCCCAACAACAACAGCTCGATCCAGGGTCTGCGTCTGGCAAGCGGCCGGTTGGCTCTCATCTTCAACCGCTTCAGTTTCGGACCAGATTCTGATGCTGCTGATGGAACGCCACCATGGGGAGAAGCCCGTTGGCCCCGCACGCGTTGGCCTCTCTCCATCGCGCTCAGTGAGGATGATGGCGATAGCTGGCCCTGGATCCGCGACATCGACACGGGTTTTGGCTTCTGCGGTTCGATGAATTGGGACTTGAACGGCCAGCTTGCCTATCCCTCGATTCTTGAAGGGCACCCCGGGGATCTTCATCTGGCGTATTCATGGGCAGGCCGTCAGGCGATCCGCTACCTCTGCCTGACAGAGCAAGACATCCTTGGTTGATGAGAGATCAGCTCTTCAACTGAGCGTTGTCAGCTTCTGCATCAAGATGCGGATCGCAGGCGTACACAAGTCAGGATTCTTTTTCGGCAATGCGAAGCATCTGCTCGGTGAAAAAGTCGACGTGTGCGTGTGTTCTGATCGCTGAAAAACGCTCATGACGTTGGGACATTCCCAACTCCCTGAGGTTTCCTTCCAGTCGCTCGCGGCGTTCTTGGCAACCGTCGAGGTTCACGAAGAACCCTCGAATGTTGGCCATACTCATCCTCCCTCTGATGTCCCGCCTGCCTGCTTGATGATTCGGGGCATACGCTTCGGCTGTTTTGGAATCGGACGGACGGATGGCTGAGACCGACGTTCTGCTGCTCAGCCTGGATTCATGCCGCTTTGACACCTTTTCTGCGGCGCAAGCAGCTGGCTCGGTTCCGAACTTGTCAGCGGTCGGTCCGTTGCATCGCGCCCAGGCTCCCAGTTATTTCACTTACGGCAGCCATGCCGCGATGTGGATGGGCTTCACCCCCGGCGTGGAGGGTTGTACGGATCCCTGGCTCAACCCCAAAGCCGGCAAGCTGTTTCGCATGGCTTTTGCCGGTCGCGCTGGTCAGGACAGCGACGGTTTCCAGCTTCAAGGTGCGAATCTGATTGAAGGATTCCGACGCAGCGGTTACCGCACCCTGGGAAGTGGGGCCGTGGACTGGTTCAATCCTCAGAGCGAGACCGGTGCCGTCCTAGGAGCTCCGTTCGAGCGCTTCCATTTCGCTGGGAACACCTGGAGCTTGGAGGGTCAGCTCGCTTGGATTGAACAGGAGCTGAAGGAGACTCCGAATCATCAGTCGACGTTTCTTTTCCTGAATGTGGGCGAGACCCATGTGCCTTATTGGCATGTTGGAGCCTCCTGGCCACGGAAGCCCAGTCCTTGCATTGCCTTTGGAGGAGATGCCTGTGATGCGGCTGAGAGTGCCCGTCGTCAACAGGCCTGTCTGGAATGGGTGGATGGACGGCTGGCGCCGTTATTGAACAGATTTTCTGATGGAACGGTGCTGATCTGCGCCGATCATGGTGATTGCTGGGGTGAAGACGGACTTTGGGAACATGGCATCAGTCATCCCGCCACACTCACTGTGCCGTTGCTGTTGCGGGTTCGTGGAACACCGATTGCAGCTACTCCCAGTCCCAGCCAAAGCCGTAACGTTCGCGCACGTCTCTGGCGGTGGAGGCGAGGGTCTGCCTGAGCTTCAGACGTAGGTCTGGGTCAACGCCAGCTGCGCCTCCATCGCCGGCATTGGCTTGTGGCAGTGGAGGCAATGGCTCTGGCGCAAGATCTAGGAACATCAGCAACCGTTGCCACAGTGGTTCAGGTGCCTCGAATAAGGCTTCGCTTTGCAGCACCAGCAGCTGGTCGGAGGGGAACAAAGCCTGATAGCGGTCCAGTTGTTCCAAATAGCGGCTTCGGGCGACATAACTGTGCTTCTGCAGGCTGATGGCGCATCCGCTGGCCAGCCGCTCCTCTTCTGCAGCGATCGCGTCGGCTGGTGAGAGTTCTTCAAAACCGCGCTTGCGGGCATGAAAAATCTGAGAAAGCGCTCGCTCCACGGGGTCTCGCAGCAAGACCACCAGACGTGCAGAGGGCAGCAAGGCATGGATGCGCTTCGGGACCTGGGGATGAAAGAGATAGAACGGCGTGATGTCGCCGCAGCACTGCGCCTGTCCGATGGATTGGAAGTGTCTGGCGTACCAGGCCGGGGGCTGGTGGTGGTTCTGGTCGAAGTAGTGCACCTCCTTGCAGTCCGGCAGGAAGACCTGTGGGTGGGCTGACAGCAGCCTGTGCAATGTGGTGGTCCCGCCCTTCTGGGTTCCGAGCCCCAAAAAGTCCGGGAATCGTTCAGCCATGGTTGCGGGCGATGGAGCCGGAGGGCCTCAGTAGGCTGCCACTGACTTTCCGGTAGCCGCCGTCACCATGCTCAAGCTCCTGCTGGGTGATCCCAATGCCCGCAAGCTGAAGCGCTACCAGCCGATCGTCACCGATATCAGTGTCCTCGAAGAGGACATCGCGCCTCTCAGCGACGACGACCTTCGCCGTCGCACGGCCGAATTCCGCGAGCGGCTGGACAACGCCGGCACGCTCGAGAACCAGCGGCCGGTGCTGGATGAGATCCTGCCGGAAGCCTTCGCGATCGTCCGTGAGGCCGGCAAGCGCGTGCTGAGCATGCGCCATTTCGATGTGCAGCTGATCGGCGGCATGGTGCTGCACGAAGGCCAGATCGCCGAGATGAAGACCGGCGAAGGCAAGACACTGGTGGCCACTCTGCCCAGCTACCTCAATGCCCTCACCGGCCGCGGCGTGCATGTGGTGACGGTGAACGACTATCTGGCTCGCCGCGACGCCGAGTGGATGGGCCAGGTGCACCGCTTTCTGGGCCTGTCGGTGGGGCTGATCCAGCAGGACATGCGACCGGAGGAGCGCCGCCGCAATTACGCCTGCGATATCACCTACGCCACCAATTCCGAGCTGGGGTTCGACTACCTGCGGGACAACATGGCGGCCGACATCGGCGAGGTGGTGCAGCGCCAGTTCCAGTACTGCGTGATCGATGAGGTGGATTCGATCCTGATCGACGAAGCCCGCACGCCGCTGATCATTTCCGGTCAGGTGGAGCGCCCTCAGGAGAAGTACCAGCAGGCCGTTCAGGTGGCCGAATCCCTGGAGCGGTCTGCCGAGATGGGCAAGGACGGCATTGATCCCGAGGGGGATTACGAGGTGGATGAGAAGCAGCGCAGCTGCACCCTCACCGATGAGGGCTACGCCAAGGCCGAACAGATGCTGGGGGTGCAGGACCTGTTCAATCCCCAGGACCCCTGGGCCCACTACATCACCAATGCCCTCAAGGCCAAGGAGCTGTTCGTCAAGGATGTGAACTACATCGTCCGCGATGGCGAGGCGGTGATCGTCGATGAGTTCACCGGTCGCGTCATGCCGGGTCGCCGCTGGAGCGATGGTCAGCACCAGGCGATCGAAGCCAAGGAAGCTCTGCCGATCCAGCCCGAGACCCAGACCCTGGCCTCGATCACCTACCAGAACTTCTTTCTGCTCTATCCCCGCCTGGCCGGCATGACCGGTACGGCCAAGACCGAAGAGGTGGAGTTCGAGAAGACATACAAGCTCGAGACCACCATCGTGCCCACCAACCGGGTGCGAGCCCGTCAGGATTGGGCGGATCAGGTCTACAAGACCGAACCGGCCAAATGGCGCGCCGTCGCCAACGAAACCGCGGAGATTCATCGCAAAGGCCGGCCGGTGCTGGTGGGCACCACCTCCGTGGAAAAGAGTGAACTGCTCAGTTCGCTGCTGGCGGAGCAGCAGATTCCCCACAACCTGCTCAACGCCAAGCCCGAGAACGTGGAGCGTGAGTCGGAGATCGTGGCCCAGGCAGGCCGTGCCGGCGCCGTCACCATCGCCACGAACATGGCTGGCCGCGGCACCGACATCATCCTGGGTGGCAACAGCGACTACATGGCCCGCCTCAAGTTGCGGGAGGTGCTGCTGCCCCGCCTCGTGCGCCCCGAGGACGGCCACAAGCCCCCGGTGCCGCTGCAGCGCAGCACAGCGGCTGGGTTCTCGGAGGCCCCCCAAGCGCCGGCGCGCAGCAGCGAGAGCCTGTTCCCCTGCACTCTCACCGATGACACCGATCAGCTGCTGGGGCAGCTGGCCCGCGATCTGGTGGCGGCCTGGGGGGATCGGGCCCTCACGGTGATTGAGCTGGAGGAGCGCATTGCCACAGCCGCCGAGAAGGCTCCCACCGACGACCCTCAGATCCAGTCCCTTCGGGAATCGATTGCCCGGGTGCGGACTGAATACGACGCGGTGGTGAAGCAGGAGGAGGAGCGGGTGCGTGAGGCGGGGGGTCTGCACGTGATCGGCACGGAACGGCACGAATCCCGCCGCGTCGACAACCAGCTGCGTGGCCGTGCCGGCCGCCAGGGAGATCCGGGCTCCACCCGCTTCTTCCTCTCCCTCGGCGACAACCTGCTGCGCATCTTCGGCGGCGACCGGGTCGCCGGGCTAATGAACGCTTTCCGGGTGGAGGAGGACATGCCGATCGAGTCCGGCATGCTCACTCGCTCTCTGGAGGGGGCTCAGAAGAAGGTGGAGACGTACTACTACGACATCCGCAAGCAGGTGTTCGAATACGACGAGGTGATGAACAACCAACGCCGGGCTGTGTATTCCGAACGCCGTCGAGTGCTGGATGGCAGCGCCTTGAAGAAACAGGTGATCGGGTACGGCGAGCGCACGATGAACGAGATAGTGGAGGCCTATGTGAATCCGGATCTACCGCCGGAGGAATGGGATCTCGATCAGTTGGTGAGCAAGGTGAAGGAATTCATTCACCTGCTGGAGGATCTCACTCCGGAGCAGATTCAGGGCCTGGGCATGGAGGAACTGAAGGCGTTCCTGCAGGAGCAGCTGCGCAACGCCTACGACCTGAAGGAAGGCCAGATCGAGCAGCAGCGTCCGGGACTGATGCGGGAGGCTGAGCGCTTCTTCATCCTTCAGCAGATCGATACTCTCTGGCGGGAACATCTGCAGGCGATGGATGCCCTGCGCGAATCCGTCGGCCTGCGGGGCTACGGCCAAAAGGATCCCCTGATCGAATACAAGAATGAGGGCTACGACATGTTCCTCGAAATGATGACCAACATGCGCCGCAACGTGATCTATTCGATGTTCATGTTCCAGCCGGCGCCTGCAAAGGTTTAGCCCTAGTCTGCTTCGTTATTGGTAATCGGCATCGAAAAATTCTGGCGATCTCTATTCGCAATGTTTGCTTTTTGGTCAGGCCGTTGGTCCTTTTTGAATGCATTTAATCGTGACATCTTCAGGCTTTGCTTGTGCCGTTGGGTTGTCTCGCCCGAAGCTTCAAATGACTCTCTGCGGTGAAAATGTATTGTTTTTATATCAATGGAGGGAAGCCATCTTCTTCCCAGCTTCTGAAAGATTTTTCATAGTTCGGGCGTTTTTGGACACCCTCCGGAATTGGTACTCCCATGAGCTTGTAGTTGCCTTCTTTGCTGCAACGGTAGTAGACAGATGGCTGATCGAGATGGATTCTCCTTAAGGCTGCGTTTTTGAGGTGGTGAAGCATGATTCGATCGCCTATCAGATGTCCATATTTAGGCATCAAGACCCAGTGGTGCAATTGTGAGAATGCATTTTTACCAAGCATCATGCAATTGGTGTCGATGAAGTTATCGGGATCAATCTGGGGGCAAGGCCCCATTTCAGAACCATCAAGCCTGCATAGCATTCGGCCTGTGGTGACAACGTCTGCTTCCATTTTTTGCATTGCCTCAAATGCTGTAGATAGATGATTTGGTGCGTACCAATTGTCAGCATCAAGGAATGTGATCGTTTCGACTCCAAGTCCAATGGCGTGGTACGAGCCAATCAGTCTTGGAGTTGATCCAATGTCGTTGTGGCTCATTGGAAGTTGGATGTGGTGAGCAAGCCACTGATTGATTGTTTGGTGTGCATGACCATCTGCGACGATGACATGCAAGGCTTCTTCGCTTTGGGCTCTGACACTCTTGTGACATTGCTCCAAGGTTTCGAGAGATTCCTTGTAATAGGGAGTAATGACTGCGATGCGTGGTTTGGTTTTGTTCACCATGGAAGCCACGAGGGTGATCGACGCAGTGCTCGCTGCAGTCGTTTGTCTCGAATTAATTCCCCTCTCTTAAGCATCTTGCTGATCTCTCCGTCATTTGGGCGCAGCCCGTCGTAGTAATTGCTCAAGCTTCCCTCGACGAGGTGGTTGTGATAAAGATTTCTCCAGGCATGACCAACGCCAGAATCCACTCGCGTGTTGCGCTCTAAGGCTTCTGTTCCTTGACGTATTTTTCGCTCCAATTGTGAGTAGCTACGAATTGGCCAGTGCAAGATTTCAATTCCGTTGCATGGAGTTGTCTTTAACAATTTCCCTTCATGGCTGGCGCTGTGGTTACCATCGCTGATAATAATATTTTTATGGCTTCTGTGAATTACTTTTGGGGGAAGTTCTTGGCCGAGACTGTTGTAGGACACTCGTTCCCGAAGATCCTGTTTCATGTAGAAGGGCTGCCGGCCTAAAGAATTCCGTGGAGGGGGCAGAAAGTTTGTACGGTTAACACTGCAGGCGCTGATGTGTGGTGGTATTTGCTCTAAAATATTTTTCAAGTTTCCACTTGTCGGCCACCAAAATTCATCAGCATCGCTATTTATTACCCAGTCTGCGCCCTGCTCTGCTGCCATCCTTGCCATGCGCGTCACCCATACTGCCTGGTCGTGGTTGTGCTCTTTCTCCTGAATCAATTGCAATTTACCCAGTTTCTTAAAGCGTTGTAAGATATTGACGCTGCGATCAACAGATCCATTGTCTGTAGCGATAATGTGATCGACACCGTTTGCCAAGTGGAAGCGAAGCATGCTTTCCAGGATGTCGTCTTCATCGCGACATAGTAGAGTTAAGATGATTTTCATGATCTAATCTTTCTATTCCGTGTAGCCCTGAGAAGTTGATCGCTCTTTGTGCTGCTGCGGCCCCAGTACCAGCGCATCTGTGGAGTTAAATTTGTCAGCGGAAGTTCATGGGAGGGCCCAACTTTTAGGCAACGCTCCATCAAGTCCTTGAGTTCCGGATCGTTAAAGCTGGTTTGATTCCGTTTGTAATTGAAGCAGCGGAAATCTTGGCGATGGAGGATATTGGCGAGTGATTGAAGGTTTGGATCTCCGGATAGCCCTTTGAGGTTGATGGCCTCCTGGTGACTTTCTCCCTGGGCGACTTTGCACAGAGTTTGACGTAGGCTGATAGGAAGATCAAGAGTTTGAGCCAACATATCAAGATCAGATTTCATGTGTTCGCAACGGATCAGGTGGTCAACTTTTGGTCGCTTTCCGTAGTGGGTAAACCAATGGATTGGGAACCCGTGCACCCAGCGCAAGTCATGCGCATCCATCGCTGAAGGGAGACGCCGTAAATACGCGAGCATTTGATCCTTCGTGGGGGGAGTTCTTGTCATCTGGATCTGGCTGTCCCGGTTCTTCTGTCGCAGGAACTCACGGCAGGCTGAGGCCAGTCTCTGGTACGGATGCCTGATGCAGGCGATCACCCTGTAACGGCTCAGAAACTTCCATTCTTGGAAGTGTCTGAGATCCATCAAGGGCATGTGGGCGAGATCGACTTGTCGTTGCAGCACCGTGCTGTATTGAAAATCAAAGAGGCTTACGACGTCACGGCTGTTGTCTTCCATGAAGGCTCGTCGGAGTGCAGTGCCAGCGCACTTCGGAACGTGAAGAAGCACAAGACGGAGGTCGTGGTCAATGATCACCCGGTGTTCTCCCCCAGGAATTCAAGAATTTCCCGGTCCTTGAGGCTCTGGGCCTCGCCGCGGCAGACCTCCCGCACCTGACGCCCGGCTGCCACCTCCTGGAGACAGCGCTGCAGATTGAGCACCGTGCTCTCCAGCTCATCGATCCGCTCCATCAGATTGCGGATCACATTCGCCTCGGCATCGGGCAGGGCGGAGTGAGCCAGGGGATTGATCCGCACCCCGCTCTGGTGGATCACCCGGCCCGGGATGCCCACCACGGTGCAGTCCGATTCCACATCGCGCACCACCACCGACCCGGCTCCGATGCGGGTGTTGGCACCGATCGTGATCGCGCCGAGCACCTTGGCGCCGGCACCGACCACCACGTTCTCGCCCAGGGTGGGGTGGCGCTTGCCGTGCTCCTTGCCTGTGCCGCCCAGGGTGATGCCCTGATACAGCAAACAGCGGTTGCCGACCTCAGCGGTTTCACCGATCACCACACCCATGCCGTGGTCGATGAACACGCCGCGGCCGATGCGGGCGCCGGGGTGAATCTCGATGCCGGTGAGGGCCCGACCCAGCTGACTGATGCAGCGGGCCAGCAGTTTCAGCGGCAGCCGGCAGCGCCAGAGCGAATGGCTGAAACGGTGCAGCGTCAGCGCATGCAGGCCCGGATAGCAGGACAGGATCTCCAGCCAGCCGCGGGCAGCCGGATCACGCTCGCGGATGATCGCGAGATCGGCGCGGATGTGATCGAACATCGCGGGGGTGTCAGCTGGCGGCCGCTGGGGTCTGCAGGCCGATCTCCTTGCGGAGCAGTTCGATCGTATCGGTGCTGAGGTAGCTCTCGGCGCAGTGCACCTGGGGCATGCGCATCAGCTGCGAGCGGTTCTGGCGCAGACTCTGCTCCACAAGCGGCAGGCTGGGGCGATCGCACAGCACGTGGCTGGAGGCCCGCAGCAGCGCCAGCAGGCGGCTGCCCACGTCCGGGGTGGCGGTCATCAGCAGCAGTTCATTGCCGCGCATCGAATGGAGGATCACCTCCGCGGCCCGCAGAATGCCTGGGCTGATGCTCACCAGGCCCACGCAGCTGCCCGGGCGGAGTTCCTTCAGCATCGCGAGTTCCTGGCGGAAGTCGTTGAGGTCCACGGCGACGGCACGCACCCCGTGCTTCTTGGCTAGGTCCTCCACCGGCTGCAGGAAGTAGCGGCTGGTCACCACAGTGCCGTTGCTGGAACTCTCCAGCACGCTTTCCAGCTCTTCCATCGGCACCACTTCGACGGGCACATCGAGGCAGGGCTCGAGTTCCTCGGAGATCAGCATCGACGCGCCGATGTCTTCTCTGGGTGTGCTGACCAGCACCCGGGCGCCACAGCGCAGCCGCCAGTCGATTTCTCGGGTGAGCATCTCGCGGGTCTGCTGCAGGGTGCAGCCGGCGTTGAGCAGACCGTCCACGCATTTGCGCACCTCGCGATCGAGGTCGGTGACGCCGCGGTTGCGGATGTGGGGAGGGGTGCGGATCTCCCGTGGTTTCTGCTGATCCCGCACGTAGATGCCGGATCCGGCCATCGCTTCCACCACACCGTCGGTTTCCAGCTGCCGGTAAACCTTGCTGATCGTGTTGCGGTGCAGGCCGGTCTGCATCGCCAGCTGGCGCGTGCTGGGCAGCCGGTGGCCGGGGGGGTAATGCCGGGCCGCGATGGCGAAGCAGATCTGGTTGTACAGCTGGGTTGATGCCGGAATGTCGCTTTCCTGCTGGATGTGGAATCGCACGCCGGTGGGCCAGGTCGGAATGCGGCCACCATAAGGACCGGAACCCGCGGTGACAATTGGGTGTGTGTCCTGCGGACCTGTGACAATCTCCAACTCCCGATACAGCGACTGGGTTCAGGTGGTGGACGGTCAGGTGCCGCTCCGCTGCTGGTGGGCGCCTCCCGTTGCTGACCAGCACGATATTGATGCAAATATGACACAAAAACGTGTAGTTATCGTGCTGCCTGAGGTGTTCGGTGTGAATGCCTGGGTGCGTGGTGTCGCCGATCGTCTCGCCGCTGCAGGAGTGCCGGCTCTGGCGGTGCCGTTGTTCGCCCGCACAGCCCCCGAGCTGGATCTCGCTTATGAAACGTCCGATCTGGCTCAAGGACGGCGTCACAAGGACGCCACCACCACCGATCAGATTCTCAGTGATCTTTCAGCGGCCATCGCCTGGCTGGCCCGGGTCTGTCCTGGGGCCGAGGTCAGTGTGGTGGGGTTCTGTTTCGGCGGCCACGCCGCTCTGCTGGCGGCCACCCTGCCGGCGGTGAAGCACAGCTTTGATTTCTACGGTGCCGGCGTCAGCCGCATGCGGCCCGGCGGTGGACCGCCCTCCCTCGCACTGCTGCCCAGCATCCAGGGGCAGCTCACCTGTCTGTGCGGCACAGGGGATCATTTGATCCCTGCTGAGGATCGGGCCGCGATCCAGGCCGCGCTTCGGGAGAGCGATCCGGAGGGAGAACGCTTCCGCTACCTGGAGCTGGAGGGGGCTGACCATGGCTTCATGTGCGACGCGCGCAGCAGCTACAACCCGGAGGCGGCCCGTTTCGGATGGCAGCTGCTGGAACGTTCCCTCGCCTAGGCCTGGCGGCCGGCCAGCTTGGCGGCGGTGGGACGCGGCGGTGACGGGATGGTGCGGACGGCCTTGGTGGGAGCCGCCTCCTTCTCATCCTTCTTCAGGAGCGGGGTCTTGCGCGGAGTGAGGAACATGATCATGTTGCGGCCCTCCCGCTTGGGTGCCTGCTGAATCTCGGCCTTCTCCTCGAGGTCCTTGGCCATTCGCCGCAGCAGCGTCTCCGCCAGGGCCGTGTGCTGAATCTCCCGGCCTCGGAAGATCACCGTGCACTTCACCTTGTCGCCGGCTTTGAGAAAGCGCTGGGCCTGACCGATCCGCACGTCGTAGTCGTGCTGGTCGATCTTGTAGCGCATCTTGACCTCCTTAACTTCGGTCTGGTGCGACTTTTTCTTGGCCTCTTTGGCTTTCTTTTCCTGCTCGAACTTGAACTTGCCGTAATCCATGATCCGGCAGACCGGGGGATCTGCCTTCTCGCTCACCAGCACCAGATCCAGCTCCCGATCCCGAGCCACATCCAGCGCTTCCTCCCTGCTGATCACGCCGAGCTGACTGCCGTCTGAGTCGACCACCCGCAGCTGGGGGTAATTGATCCGGTCGTTGATGTTGGGCAGCTCCCGCACAGGAGCACGACGGTCAAAACGGGGACGTGGGGGCATTCAGGCGGAGAAGGGGACAGGAGCAGACAGCAGGTGACACATGGTGGTCTGCATTCCTCACCTTAGTTGTCGCTCGATCAGTGTCATCGCCTCAGCTTCTGAATCGTTGCTCTCCAGCCAGTGGGGGTTGTGCTGCCGCCGGAACCAGGTGCGCTGCCTCTTGGCGAACTGACGGGTGCGCTGGCTGGTGATCCGGATCGCTTCCGCCGTCTGCATCGCCCCTGCCAACACCTTCAACGCCTCGCCGTAGCCGATGGTCTGCAGCAGCGGCAGGTTGTCGCCGTAACGCTCTGCCAGGCGTTGGGTCTCCTGCACCAGCCCGTCGCTGTAGAGCTGTTCGGTCCGCTGCTGAATGCGCCCCCGCAGGTCCACCGGATCGAGCCCCAGCTCGAGCACCCGCCACGGCGGCGGCTCCGCCGTGGCTTGACGGCTCATCGGCTGTCCGGAGGCATAGAGCACCTCCAGCGCTCGCTGGGTGCGCACGGCATCCGCCGGGGCGATCCGGGCGGCGGCGGCGGGATCCGCGGCTTGCAGCAGCGGGTGGCAGATGGTCTGGCCGAGCGCGTCGAGCTGCCGGCGCAGCTGCGGTTGCGGCGGCACGGCAGGCGGTCGAAGGCCACTGGTGAGGGCTTTCAGGTACAGGCCGCTGCCGCCCACCAGCAGGGCCATCCCTTCCTGTTTCAGGACCGCGTCGATGCAGGGGTTGGCTTCCGCCTGGAACTCCTGGAGGGTGATCGGCTGATCTGGCGGGCGCAGGTCGAGCAGATGGTGCGGAACCCGCGCCTGTTGGGCGGCGGTGGGCTTCGCGGTGCCCAGATCCATCTCCCGATACAGCTGGCGGGAATCCACGTTGATCACCGGTAGTCCGAGCCGCTCGGCGATTCCCAGGGAGAGGGCCGTCTTGCCGCTGGCGGTGGGCCCGAGCAGCACGATCACCAGCGGGTCTGAGGGCATCAGCAGCGGGCCGGGGGTGCACCCCTGGATGAAACGGCGCGTGAGAGGCCTCTGGAAGCCTCTATGGACGGCCGGTGGTAGATTGAGCCTGCCAGGTCGAGGTTTCAGGCTGTTACAGCCTTTTAGAACCCTGTCTCCTGGCTCAAGAGCTGCGGCATGAGCGACGCTTCCAAGGTCCAGAACGCTTACGGCGCTGAGCAGATTCAGGTGCTGGAAGGGCTGGAGCCCGTCCGGAAACGCCCCGGCATGTACATCGGCTCCACAGGGCCGAGGGGTCTTCATCACCTGGTCTACGAGGTGGTGGACAACTCGGTGGACGAGGCTCTCGCAGGCCACTGCGATCAGATCGTGGTGGTTCTGGGGGAGGACGGTTCCGCTTCGATCAGTGACAACGGCCGCGGCATCCCCACGGATGTGCATCCCCGCACCGGCAAGAGCGCCCTGGAGACGGTGCTCACCGTTCTGCATGCCGGGGGCAAGTTCGGCTCCGGTGGTTACAAGGTGTCAGGCGGTCTGCACGGTGTCGGTGTCTCCGTCGTCAACGCCCTCAGTGAATGGGTGGAGGTCACGGTGCGGCGTCAGGGCCAGGTGCACCGTCAGCGCTTCGAGCGGGGTGCGCCCATCGGCAGCCTTGCGTCGGAACCGCTCCCCGACGGGGAACAGGACCGCACCGGCACCAGCGTGTGTTTCAAGCCCGATCAGGAGATCTTCACGGTCGGGATCATCTTTGATTACGCCACCCTCTCGGCACGGTTGCGGGAGCTCGCCTATCTCAACGGCGGTGTCAGCATCGTGTTCCGTGATGAGCGTGAATCAGCCCGCGAAGCCGATGGATCTGCCCACGAGGAAATTTATTTCTACGAGGGTGGCATCAAGGAATACGTCTCCTACATGAACAAGGAGAAGGAAGCCCTTCATCCTGAGATCATCTATGTGAATTCCGAGAAGGATGGCGTTCAGGTGGAGGCCGCGTTGCAGTGGTGTGCCGATGCCTATTCCGACAGCATTCTCGGCTTCGCCAACAATATCCGCACCGTGGATGGTGGCACGCATATTGAAGGCCTGAAGACGGTGCTCACCCGCACCCTCAACGCCTTCGCCAAGAAGCTCGGCAAGCGCAAGGAAGCCGATTCCAATCTCGCCGGAGAGAACATCCGTGAGGGGCTCACTGCTGTGCTCTCGGTGAAGGTGCCGGAGCCGGAATTTGAGGGTCAGACCAAGACGAAGCTGGGCAACACCGAGGTGCGTGGCATCGTCGACAATCTGGTCGGTGAGTCGCTCAGTCAGTTCCTCGAATTCAACCCCTCCGTGATCGGCCTGATCCTGGAGAAGGCGATCCAGGCCTTCAATGCTGCCGAAGCGGCTCGGCGGGCCAGGGAGCTGGTGCGCCGCAAGAGTGTGCTGGAGAGTTCCACGCTCCCCGGCAAGCTGGCCGACTGCAGTTCCCGTGATCCGGGTGAATCTGAGATCTACATCGTGGAGGGAGACTCCGCTGGAGGGTCAGCGAAACAGGGGCGGGACCGACGCTTCCAGGCCATTCTTCCGCTGCGCGGAAAGATCCTCAACATCGAGAAGACCGACGACGCCAAGATCTACAAGAACACCGAGATTCAGGCTTTGATCACGGCGCTCGGGCTTGGCATCAAGGGAGAAGACTTTGATGAAAAGAATCTCCGCTATCACCGCATTGTGATCATGACCGATGCTGATGTTGATGGCGCTCACATCCGCACGTTGATTCTTACTTTCTTCTATCGCTACCAAAAAGCGTTGGTTGAGGGCGGCTACATCTACATCGCCTGTCCGCCGCTCTACAAAGTGGAGAGAGGTAAGAATCACACCTATTGTTATAACGAATCGGATCTGCAGAAAACCCTGAAAGGATTTGGCGAAAAAGCCAACTACACCATTCAGCGTTTCAAGGGCCTTGGAGAAATGATGCCCAAGCAGTTATGGGAAACCACCATGGATCCCAGCACGCGGATGATGAAGCGCATCGAAATTGAAGATGCACTGGAAGCGGATCGCATCTTCACGATTCTGATGGGCGACAAAGTCGCGCCCCGTCGGGAATTCATCGAGACCCACAGCGCTGAACTGGATATGGCGGCTCTGGACATCTGATGGGGACTGTTCCGATGGGAGGTGTGTTGCGTTGGAGCTGGCTGCTGGGGGTGGCGCTGATGGCACCGGCAGCCCTGCCGGCTGGTGGCGGTGAGTTCCGTCAGCCTCAGGTCCGTCGTCGCTCCGGCAGCGGTCCGCTGCACATCAGTTCCGACTGCCCGCTGCGGCTCAGTCCGCTGGCGGTGGCGCCGAGCCTGAGCACTCTGGCCATCGGAACCCCCTGTCGGCTGCTGCGCCGCTGGCCGGGGGATGACGGACAGGATTGGCTTCAGGTGCAGGTGCTCAGCGGGGACTGTCCACGAGGCTGGCTCCGTGCCTGAAGCCCTGCTGGTGGCGATCGGGGCTGTTCCGGGAGCCTGGCTGCGCCTGAAGATGGTGAACCATTTCGAGCCGATGGTTCCGAAGAAGCACTGGGGCACCTTCACCGTGAACGTGCTCGCTTGCTTTGCCCTCGGTCTGGTGCTGGCACTGGAGGAAACCTGCTCCGCCCGCACCGGGATCGTGCTGCTGATCGGGGTGGGCTTCTTCGGCAGCCTCAGCACGTTCTCCACCTTCGTGGTGGAACTTCTTCAGGAGCTGCGGGCCGGCCAAGTCCTGGCCGCTGCTGCTCTGGCAGCAGCCTCGGTGCTGGCAGGTTTGCTGGCTTCCGCAGCCGGATACGGACTGGGGATGCATGCCTGAGTCCAGACCCCCCCTGAGGATTGAACTGGAGGAGCTCCTGCTGGTGGCCCTGGGTGCCGTGCCGGGGGCCCTGCTGCGCTGGCAATGGGCTGTTCAGCTGGAGGATCGCAATGTTCTGGTGAACACCCTGGGCGCCGCGATTCTTGGCCTGCTGGCCGGGCTGCCGGCGGCACCACGGCGTCAGCTGCTCCTGGGCATCGGCTTCTGCGGGTCGCTCACCACCTTCAGCAGCTGGATGCTGGCTGCGATGCGTGATCTCAGTCGCGGGGAGTGGGGTTCAGCGGTTGGCCTGATCGCTCTCACCCTCGGGCTGGGCTTGGGAGCTGCTGCCCTTGGCTTTGTCTTCGGACGTCGGTTCAGGCGTCAAGAGCCGCCTGAACCGCCTCGCTGAGCTGCTCCGGTTCCACGCCGCTCTTGAACCGTTCGATCACCGTGCCGTCCTTCCCCACAAGGAATTTCTCGAAGTTCCAGCCCACATCACCGGCAGGCTCCATCCGGTTGAGGGTGGTGAAGGGCTCGGTGGTGCTGCCCATGGCATGCACCTTCCCGAAGAGTTCGAAGCTGGCGCCGTAGGTGGTGGAGCAGAAGCTCTGGATCTCCGGCAGGCTGCCGGGCTCCTGACCCCCGAAGTCATTGCAGGGGAAGCCGAGCACGGACAGGCCCTGGTCGCCGAAGCGCTCCTGCAGCTGCTGCAGACCGGAGTACTGGCGGGTGAAGCCGCAGCGGCTGGCCACGTTCACGATCAGCAGCACGCGTCCGGCGTAGTCGCCGAGCGATTTCTCGCTGCCATCCGCGCTGAGGACGGACACGTTGCTGATGCTGATCGTCATCGTCTGAAAGGCCTGCTCGCCGAGACGTTACCCAATGGAACTGCCCATACACTTGGGGCCCTTGCCGGTCGTCCATGAGCGAGGTAGCTGCAGCGTCCGCCGGAGGCGTGACCGTGGAGCACCACCTCCTGGCGGAGGTGGTGACCCGTCAGCTTGAGGCCATGCTCAGCGTCGGCAACTACGACGCTGTGAAGCTGCTGCTGGAGCCGGTCCAGCCGGTGGATGTGGCGGAGGCGATCGGCAGCCTGCCGCAGAACCTGCAGGCCATTGCCTTCCGACTGCTCAGCAAGGACGAGGCGATCAGTGTCTACGAGTACCTGGATACAGCCACCCAGCAGAACCTGCTGAATCTGCTGCGCTCCGGTGAGATGCAGGAGGTGATGGAGGAGATGTCTCCGGATGATCGGGCGCGGTTGTTCGAGGAGCTTCCAGCGAAGGTGGTGCGTCAGCTGCTCGATCAGCTCAGTCCGGAGGAACGCAAGGTCACGGCCGAGCTGCTGGGCTATCAGGCGGAGACAGCCGGTCGTCTGATGACGACCGAATACATCGCTCTGAAGGAGAACCAGACAGCCCTCGAGGCGCTCGACATCGTCCGGCGCCGGGCCCGTGAAACCGAGACCATTTATTCGCTCTACATCACGGATACCGAACGGCGTCTCACCGGCATCCTGTCGTTGCGGGATCTGGTCACTGCTGATCCCCATGACCGGATCCGGGATGTGATGACGGCAGACGTGCTCAGCGTGAGCACCGACACCGATCAGGAGATGGTGGCTCGCACGATCCAGCGGTACGACTTCCTTGCTGTACCGGTGGTGGATCTCGAGCAGCGGCTCGTGGGCATCGTCACGGTGGATGACGTCATCGATGTGATCGAGCAGGAGGCCACCCGCGATCTGTATGCCGCCGGCGCCGTGCAGGCCGGCGATGAAGACGATTATTTCAGCAGCAATCTGTTCACCGTCGCCCGTCGTCGGGTGGTGTGGCTGGCGGTGCTGGTGGTGGCCAGTTTCTTCACGTCCGAAGTCATCGCCGCCAATGAGGACGTGCTGCAGAAGGTGGTGCTGCTCGCAGCCTTCATTCCCTTGCTGGGGGGCACAGGCGGCAACGTCGGTGCTCAGAGCTCCACCGTGGTGATCCGGGGCCTTAGTACCCAGAGCATCACGGCGCTGGGACCGATGAAGGCCGTGGTGCGGGAAGCGCTGGCCGGAGCTCTGCTGGGGGTCTTGATGATGATCCTGGTGGTGCCCTTCGCCTGGTGGCGTGGAGAAAGCGCCCTGGTGGGCCTGTCGGTGGGCATCAGCCTGCTGGCGATCACCACGCTGGCGGCCACCGCCGGCGCAGCCTTTCCGCTGCTGTTCGACCGCATGGGTCTGGATCCGGCCTTGATGTCGACGCCGTTCATCACCACCTGCACGGACGTGGCCGGCACGCTCATCTATCTCAAGACGGCGGAGTGGCTGCTGATGAACCTGCCGGAGCTGCTCCAGGCGACAGGTATTTCTACCCAAATCGCCGTTGCTTCTGCTTTCTGAGAGTTCGTTTACGTTTCTTAGGAGTACGCTTTACATAACTAAATGAAGCGCCATGACACCGGCTATCGCCGCTGCAACAAAGCCCGCTTCGGCGGCCCGCAGCGTCAGTGTTGACGTCGATCTGGTCCGTTCCTACCTGCGTGACATCGGTCGTGTTCCCCTCCTCACCCATGAGCAGGAGATCACGCTTGGACGACAGGTTCAGGAGCTGATGGATCTGGAAACTCTGGAACAGGAGATCGAGAGCCGCGACGGCGGCAGGCCTTCCCAGGACGCTCTCGCCAAAGCCTCCGGGATGTCCGCAATGCAACTGAAGCGCAAGCTTCAGCACGGACGGCGCGCCAAGGAGCGGATGGTGGCGGCCAACCTGCGATTGGTCGTGAGCGTCGCCAAGAAATACACCAAGCGGAACATGGAACTTTTGGATCTGATCCAGGAGGGAACCATCGGTCTGGTGCGCGGCGTCGAGAAGTTCGACCCGACCCGCGGATACAAGTTCTCCACGTACGCCTACTGGTGGATCCGTCAGGGCATCACCCGCGCGATCGCTGAGAAAAGCCGCACCATCCGGTTGCCGATCCATATCACCGAGATGCTCAACAAGCTCAAGAAAGGGCAGCGTGAGCTGAGTCAGGATCTCGGTCGCACGCCCACGGTCACCGAGCTGGCTGAATTCGTCGAGCTGCCGGAAGACGACGTCAAGGATCTGATGTGTCGCGCCCGTCAGCCGGTGAGCCTCGAGATGAAGGTGGGTGATGGCGATGACACCGAGCTGCTGGAACTTCTGGCAGGTGATGGAGACCTCCCCAGTGACCAGGTGGAAGAGGACTGCCTCAAGGGAGATCTGCGCGATCTGCTGCATCAGCTGCCCCATCTGCAGGAGCAGGTGCTCCGCATGCGTTACGGCATGGATGGCGAAGATCCGATGAGCCTCACGGGCATCGGTCGCATCCTCGGCATGAGCCGTGATCGGGTCCGCAATCTTGAGCGCGACGGACTGGCCGGTCTGCGTCGCATCAGTGACCAGGTGGAGGCCTACGTGGCCTGCTGAGGCTGGTTGGTTGTTTCCAAAAGCCTGAGAAGCACTGGATTGACCCGATCCGGTGCTTCGTCATGGGGACAGTGGCCGGCGCCACTGATCACGTTGATGGATTTCACGCAGGAGATCTGTTCAGCCCAGCGCTGAGCTTCCGGTAAGGGTTCCCAGGGGTCCTGTTCGCCCCAGATCAGATCCACAGGCACCGCCAAATGCTGCATTAGCTGCGGTGCGAGGTGGTCGTCGAACAGGTTGATGAAGCCGCGGAACGCTTCGGCGGCACCATTCCGGCGAGTGGGCTGAAACAGCAGCTCCACCAAGGCATCATCCACGTGCTGACCACTGGGGTAAGCCTGTTTGAGCACGCTGCGGATCACCCCTGGTCTGGCCGCATTGCGGAACAGGGTGGTGCTCAGCCAGCGCTGGCGCACCATGGTTTTCAGCAATGGCCGGATCCAGGCCATCCAGGCGGGCTGTGTCGCCAGCTGCTTGTCGTCCATCAAGCGCTGGGCGCAATCGATCAGCACCACGCCACAGCAGCGGTCGCCCAGCAGCTGTGCTGCCCGCAGGGCCACCACCCCGCCGATCGAGTTGCCCATCAGCAGCACCGGCCGATCGATCACCGTCCGGCAGAAGTCCGCCACCTGCTGCCCCCAGAGATCAAATCCGTAGAGGACGGACCCTGGCTGCTCCGGTTCGTCCTTCAGTCGCGCCCGCGGTTGGTCGCTGCGGCCGAAGCCGAGCAGGTCGATGGCATAGGTCGGAGCCAGCGCCGCCAGGGCCGGTTGATTGAAACGCCAGTGCTCTGTGTTGGCGCCGAAACCGTGGATCAACAGCACGGCCAGGGGTGCCTCGGGATTCCCCATCAGCGTCCATCCGATGTTGCGATCCCCCCAGCACCACAGACCTTCCTGCAGCGTCATGCCTGGAATGACCTGGTAAGCGCGGGCAAAAGAAACGAGCGGACCACGCAGCGAAGACGACTTGTGCTGAACATTTAAAGGAACGCTGGCGAGGATCGGTTGATGTCCATGACGCCAACACGCAGCAACGGATGTCGTTCAAGCGATGCGGAGCTCAGGCCGTTGCTGCTGAATTGGTGGAGCGACCACGGTCGCCACGACATTCCCTGGAAACGAATCTCGTGCGGGGACCGACCTGCTCCTGATCAGCCCCTGGATCCCTATCCGATCTGGATCGCTGAGGTGATGCTGCAGCAAACCCAGCTGGCGGTGGTGCTCCCCTACTGGCATCGCTGGATGGCCATGTTTCCAACCGTGGAGGCTCTGGCGGCGGCATCGCTTGAGCAGGTGCGTCTGTTGTGGCAAGGACTCGGCTACTACTCCCGGGCCCGCCGCCTGCATCAGGCGGCTCAGCAGATCTCAGGGCGTTCCTGGCCCAGGGATCTCGAGGCATGGATGGCGTTGCCGGGGATCGGACGCACCACCGCCGGAAGCATCCTGTCGAGTGCCTTCAATGCACCCGTGCCGATTCTGGACGGCAACGTGCGGCGCGTTCTGGCTCGCCTCAGGGCCCACGACCGAGCTCCCGGCAGGGATCAGGCCCTCTTCTGGCAGTGGAGCCATGAGCTTCTCGATCCGCATCGCCCGCGAGATTTCAATCAGGCCTTGATGGATCTCGGGGCAACCCTGTGCACCCCACGTCAACCGCTTTGTGACGCGTGTCCCTGGCAACGGCACTGCGCTGCCTACGCTGCCGGCGAGCCCAGTCGCTGGCCTGTGAGTGAGGAACGCAAACCGGTTCCATTTCAGGTGATCGGCGTCGGCGTCGTGCTCAACGCCGAAGGTGAGGTGTTGATCGACCAGCGGTTGGAAGAGGGGTTGCTGGGTGGTCTCTGGGAATTCCCCGGTGGCAAGCAGGAGCCTGGAGAGACGATCGAGGCCTGTATCACCCGGGAGCTCCAGGAGGAGCTGGCGATCGAGGTGACGGTGGGTCAGGAACTGATCAGCGTTGATCACGCCTACAGCCACAAGCGGTTGCGCTTCGTGGTGCATGTCTGCCGCTGGTTGTCCGGAGAGCCGAAACCCCTGGCCAGTCAGCAGGTGCGTTGGGTGCTTCCGGACGATCTGGGGAACTACGCCTTTCCGGCAGCCAACGCAAAGATCATTGCGGCGCTGCGGGCTCGCTCATGAAGCTATTGCTCCATGCCGGCCCGATGAAAACGGGCTCTACAGCGTTCCAGGAACTGCTTGGGGCCAATCACGCTCTGCTGGAGCAGAGCGGAATTCGATTCCGCCATTTGCGCCGTCAGGAGTTGGACGACCTCGAGGCCGTTATGGAGGAGGAGGAGGGAACGGGTTGGCCGAGCGTGCTGTTGCTGTCCCATGAATGTCTCTGTCGTTTGGACCCGCAGCGCTTAGAAGGGGCGTTGGGTTTGGTGCCGGTCTCTGCGGAGGCTGTTCTGGTGGCGCGACCGCTTCGAGAGGTTTATCCAAGCCTTTACCTCCAGAACCTCAAAGGGCATGTGATGCGCACCTCCTCCTATGAGGAGTTTCTTCAGGAACAGATCGAGCGGGACCGACGGCCGGAGCATGCGGAGCGGGGACAGGTGTTCCGTTATGCCTTTCTGGATGAACAGATGCAGGCCGCTGGTTGTGCGGTCCACTGGGTCTCCTATCGACGTTCATCCCTGCTGGATGATCTGGTCGCCTGGCTTGCGCACCACGCCAATGCCACTGAGGCGTTGCGTGGTCTGAAGCCCCTGCCCACGCCGACAGGAGTCAGTCCACGACGCTCTCTTGATGGAACTGTCGTGGAGGTGGTTCGACTTTTGAACGACCGTTGTCGTGCAGGCACGGTGTCGCTTGCGGATCGCAACAACCTTTTGGAGGCCTTATTGGACAGCAGCGATCGGATCCGCTCCCAACGCCATGGCCTGGATTCTTTCCGTGACATTCATCGTGCTCGGCTGGATGCTTTGGATGATGAGCTCAATGGCGACTTCTGGCGCCAAAGAGCGATGCATCTGTCGCCATGGGATCCGCAATAACCGCCCCTTGCTCTGTGGTCTGCCTGGGTGAAGCGCTGATCGATCGGCTCGGTCCGCCCGGCGGTGATCCGGCGGAGGATTTGCCAGTGGACGATCGTCTCGGCGGTGCGCCAGCGAACGTGGCCTGCGGCTTGGCCCGCTTGGGCACGCCGGTGGCCTTTGTCGGTCGATTGGGGCAGGACGCCGTTGGGGAGGCGTTTTCCAGTTTGTTTTCTGAGCGTGGTCTGGATACTGCGCTGTTGCAGCGCGATGCCGAGCGTCCCAGCCGCATTGTTCTGGTGCGTCGTTCCAGGGATGGCGAACGCCAGTTTCAAGGTTTTGCCGGGGATGAAGGGGCTGGTTTCGCCGACCAGGCTCTGGAGCCGGCCCTCTTGCCCCAGGCTCGATGGCTGTTGATCGGCACGCTTCCGCTGGCCGCACCTGGTTCGGCCTCGGCTTTGCTTTCTGCGGTACGCCAGGCCCGGAACCAGGGCACGGCGATTGCCCTCGATGTGAACTGGCGACCCACCTTCTGGGATGCCGATGCTGATCCGTCCGCAGGGCCGCCGCCTTCCGCGGTGGCGGCCATCCGGCCGTTGCTCGAGCAGGCGGCCCTGATCAAGCTCGCTCGCGAGGAGGCGATCTGGTTCTTCGGTTCAGCGCAAGCGCAGGTGATCAGTGGTTTGTTGCCCCAGGCCCCGGATGTGGTGGTGACCGATGGAGCCGAGCCGGTGACCTGGTGGATGGAGGGTGCCTCCGGTTGCCTTCCGGCGTTCCGTCCGTCGGACGTGGTGGACACCACCGGTGCCGGAGATGCCTTCACGGCGGGCCTGTTGCATTGCTGGGATCTTCCCCCTGCGCACCGGGTGCGCTTCGCCGCCGGTTGCGGTGCTCTGGTCTGCAGCGGAGCCGGAGGGATCGATCCTCAACCCAGTGCGCAGGAGGTGGAGGCCTTCATCGCCGAGGCATGAGGTGGCGTGAGTCGGGCTTTCCGCCCCTCTCCCTGGTAGGCCAGTTCCAGCTGCCAGGCCTCAGGGAGCACCAGCCTGAGTCGCTCCGGCCATTCCACGGCCATCAGGGCTCCCATGGCCCGGGCTTCTTCCTCTTCCTGCAGGAACAGCTCATCCGCTGATCCGGGGGTGTCCAGCCGGTAGAGATCTAGGTGCACGAGGGGCGGATTGCCGTCCGGGTAGTGCTGAGCCAGCGAGAAGGTCGGGCTGGTGATCGGTTCGCTGATGCCACAGGCCAGGGCCAGGCCCTGCACCAGAGAGGTCTTGCCTGCGCCCAGAGAACCCTCAAGGAGAAGAATGGCGCCCTTCGGCAGGCGTTGTGCCAGCCCCCGCCCGAGGGCTCGAGTGGTCTCAAGGGTCTCAAGTTCCCAGAGACACTGTGTAGAGTCCGCGCCTGACGAGCCCGAAGCCTCGGCGTCTCCGCAGAGATTCACATTCAAATTCCCCAGGGAGACTTACGTCATGGTGGCAGCGCCCACAACCGCGCCTGAGCTGAAGCTAGGCACCGACTGCGTCGTTGCAGATATCACCCAGGCAGCGTTCGGCCGCAAGGAGCTGGACATCGCCGAGACCGAGATGCCCGGTCTGATGGCGCTGCGTCAGAAATACGGCACTGAGAAGCCCCTGAAGGGGGCGCGCATCGCCGGTTCTCTCCACATGACGATCCAGACCGCCTGTCTGATCGAAACCCTCGTCGAACTCGGTGCCGAGGTGCGCTGGGCCTCCTGCAACATCTTCTCCACCCAGGACCATGCGGCTGCCGCCATCGCGGCACAGAGCATCCCGGTGTTCGCGGTCAAGGGTGAAACCCTTGAAGAGTACTGGGATTACACCCATCGCATCCTCGAGTGGGGCGATGGTGGTTCCCCCAACATGATCCTGGATGACGGCGGCGATGCCACCGGTCTGGTGATGCTGGGCAGCAAGGCGGAGCAGGACATCACTGTTCTGGAGAACCCCGCCAATGAGGAGGAGACCTACCTGTTTGCCTCCATCAAGAAGAAGCTGGCTCAGGATCCCAGCTTCTACAGCCGCACCAAGGCGCAGATCCAGGGCGTGACTGAGGAAACCACCACCGGTGTGGCCCGTCTCTACAAGATGCAGAAGAGCGGGGAGCTGCCCTTCCCTGCCATCAACGTCAACGACTCGGTCACCAAGAGCAAGTTTGACAATCTCTACGGCTGCCGCGAGTCGCTCGTCGACAGCATCAAGCGCGCCACCGATGTGATGGTGGCCGGCAAACAGGCGCTGGTGATGGGTTACGGCGATGTGGGCAAGGGCTCAGCCCAGTCCCTGCGCGGTCTCGGTGCCACCGTCTGCATCGCCGAAGTTGATCCCATCTGCGCCTTGCAGGCGGCCATGGAGGGTTACCGCGTTGTGCGTCTCGAGGACGTGGTCGAAGAGATGGACATCTTCGTGACCGCCACCGGCAATTACCAGGTGATCCGCAACGAGCACCTGCTGAAGATGAAGGACGAGGCGATCGTCTGCAACATCGGCCATTTCGACAATGAGATCGATGTCGCCTCCCTCAAGTCCTACGAGTGGGACAACATCAAGCCGCAGGTGGATCACATCACCCTGCCCAGCGGCAATCGGATCATCCTGCTGGCGGAAGGCCGTCTGGTGAACCTGGGCTGCGCCACCGGCCACCCCAGTTTCGTGATGAGCAATTCGTTCACCAACCAGGTGCTGGCTCAGATCGAGCTGTTCACCAAAGGGAGCGAATACGGCAAGGAGGTCTATGTGCTGCCCAAGCATCTCGATGAGATGGTGGCTCGTCTGCACCTCGACCGCATCGGCGCCAAGCTCACCGAGCTGAGCAAGGACCAGGCCGATTACATCAACGTGCCCGTGGAAGGTCCGTTCAAGCCCGACCACTACCGCTACTGATCGACCGCAGGCTCCTCAACCCCTCTGCCTCATGGAAGACTTGCGCGATCCCGCGCAGGCTCCATGGGGCTTTCTGATGTCATCACCCGCTTGCCGGAGCTGATCGGACAGGCTGTGGAAGCCAATCAGTGGCTGGGCTACACCGCGATCTTCGCGGCGATGTTCCTGGAGAATCTCTTTCCCCCGATCCCATCGGAGCTGATCATGCCGTTGGGTGGTTTTTACGTGCAGCAGGGCCAGCTGCAGCTGATCCCCGTGGTGATCGCCGGCCTGCTGGGAACGGTGCTGGGGGCGCTGCCCTGGTACGGCATCGGTCGACTGATCAATGAAGAGCGGATCGAGCAGTGGCTGGCCCGCCATGGTCGCTGGATCGGCATCAGCCCGGGGGAGCTGACCCGCTCCCGTCGCTGGTTCACGCGTTACGGCACCGCGTTGGTGTTCTGGGGCCGTCTGGTGCCAGGGATCCGCACCCTGATCTCGGTTCCCGCCGGAATCGAGATGATGCGGATGGCACCGTTTCTGATCTGGACCACCGCCGGCAGTCTGATCTGGACTCTGCTGCTCACCGTCGCCGGCATGGTGCTCGGTGAGGGGTACAGCAATGTTGAGGTCTGGATCGATCCCGTCTCCAAGCTTGTGAAGCTGCTGCTGGTGATCGCCGTGCTGGCCGGTGGGATCTGGCTGGGGTTGCGCGTCTGGCGCCGCAGGCAGTCCGGGGACTGACCGCAGCGCCGGGGTGCGGATCAGAAGGGAATCTCTTCATCCGAGGCCTGGCTGCCGCCGAAGTTGCCGGCAGCCTCCTGGTTGTCCCGCTTGGAGCCAAGCAGCTCCAGTCGGTCCACGCGGACCACGGGCTTGCTGCGCTCCTCACCGCTGTTGCGGTCCGTCCAGCGGTCGAGCTTGAAGCTGCCGATGATGCCCAGCTGGGAGCCCCTCTTCACATAATCCGCGGCGACCTGGGCCTGTTTGCCCCAGATTTCGAGGTTGAACCAGTCCGGTTCGTCGTCGCGGCTGCGGCGGTTCACGGCGAGGGTGAGGTTGGCCACCATGCTTCCGGATTCGAAGTAACGCACTTCGGGGTCGCGGCCGGCTCGACCGACGAGGGTGACGGAATTGACGCCCATAAAAAAGGTCTCCTAAGTCTTGAGAACAATGATGCGCCACGGTTCAGGTGGCTGCTTTCAAGGAGTTCCACCGTGGCCGGCGTCCGTCACAAGCTGACCCGTAGAACGCCCTTAAGATTCGGCGACTTGATCCGTGGACGTGCTTTTCCGACGTTTTCAGCTGTCCCGTGACATCGGCATCGACCTGGGCACGGCCAACACGCTGATCTACGTTTCCGGCCGCGGCATCGTTCTCCAGGAACCTTCCGTCGTCGCGCTCGATCTCGAGCGTGGAGCCACCCTGGCCGTTGGCGATGAGGCCAAGCTGATGCTGGGCCGGACCCCCGGCAACATCCGAGCCGTGCGTCCGCTGCGGGATGGCGTCATCGCGGATTTCGATGCGGCTGAGCAGATGCTCAAGACCTTCATCACCAAGGGCAATGAAGGGCGCGGCATCATGGCGCCGCGACTTGTGGTGGGGATTCCCAGCGGAGTCACCGGGGTTGAGCGGCGTGCCGTGCGTGAGGCCGGCATGGCCGGCGCCCGGGAGGTGCATCTGATCGATGAACCGGTGGCCGCTGCCATCGGTGCCGGACTTCCTGTCACCGAACCGGTCGGCACGATGATCGTGGACATCGGGGGTGGCACCACCGAGGTGGCCGTTCTCAGCCTGGGCGGGACGGTGCTGAGTGAATCCGTCCGCGTCGCCGGAGATGAGATCAGTGATTCGATCGGCGTCTACCTGAAGAAGGTGCACAACATGGTGGTGGGTGAGCGCACCGCCGAGGACATCAAGATCCGCATCGGCTCCGCCTTCCCCGATGACGCCTTCGACCAGGAATCCATGGATGTGCGCGGACTGCACCTGCTGTCCGGTCTTCCCCGCACCATCAACCTCAAGGCGGGTGATCTGCGTGAGGCGATCGCTGAGCCTCTCAACGTGATCGTCGAGGCCGTGAAGCGGACTCTCGAGCGCACGCCACCGGAACTGGCCGCTGACATCGTCGATCGCGGCATCATGCTGGCCGGGGGCGGAGCACTCGTGCGCGGCATCAGTGACCTGATCAGCCACGAAACCGGGATCTTCGTGCATGTGGCGGAGGATCCGCTGCTCTGTGTGGTTAACGGTTGCGGTCAGGTCCTCGAGGATTGGAAGCGTCTGCAACGGGTGGTCGACACACCGGAATTCGTCCGATCCGCGGCTGGCGCCTGATCCGATGGGGGCGTCCCTCTGGCCCGGTAACGGCCGTTGGCGTGCCCTCGGGCGGGTCGCCCCATGGCTCGCTCTGCTGCTGGGACTGCTGATGGTGCGACTGAGCAAGGGAGCGGGTTTCGCCGATGCCTATGCCCTGTTCAGTCGACCGTTCTGGCCTGGTCCGGCTCAGCGCGAATGGGTCTCATCCGCAGCTTCTCTGGAGGATCAGGCCCGTCTGTCCCTGCTGGAGCAGGACAATCAGCGCTTGCGTGATCTTCTGGAGCTGCAGAGGAACACCGGGGCCGACAGCACCGTGGCGGCTGCCGTGATCTCCCGCCAGCCACGCGGCTGGTGGCAGCAGCTGGAGCTGGGTAAGGGATCCTTGAACGGCATCCGCAACGCTGATGCCGTTCTCGGGCCGGGCGGACTGGTGGGACGCGTTCAGAGTGTCACCCCCACCACAGCCCGCGTTCGTCTGCTGACCGCTCCAGGCAGTGAGGTGGGGGTCTGGCTGCCCCGCTCCAGACGTCATGGACTGTTGGTGGGGCTCGGCACCCACCGTCCCCAGCTGCGCTTCATCGACAAGGATCTCGACGTGCGGGCCGGCGATTTGGTGAGCACCTCTCCCGCCAGCACGCTGTTGCCTCCGAATGTTCCCGTCGGCGTGATCCAGTCCGTGGATGAGCGTGCAGTTCCCGCTCCTAGGGCGGTGGTTCAGCTGATTGCGGCGCCGGAGGCGATCGACTGGGTTCAGGTGCGGATCGACTGAGCGATGGCCCGTCTGCATCGTCAACCGGGTTGCGTCGTCACAGCTCTGCTGGTGCCGGTGCTGAGTCTTGCCAGCCCGCCCTGGCTCGGACTCGATGGGGTGTCTCCGGCCTGGGCCGTGCTCTGGCTGTTGCCCTGGGCGCTGGTGGATGGACCGGTGTCGGGCGCCGTGGCGGGGATCGCTCTCGGCCTTGTGCTGGATGGCCTCAGCCTGGGAGGGGTGAGTCAGATTCCCGCGCTGCTGCTGCTGGGCTGGTGGTGGGGGCGACTGGGCCGACGACCCCCCGCGATTCAGCGCACGCTCAATCTCGGATTGCTGGCCTGGATCGGATCGGTGACGGTGGGGCTGAGTCATTTATTGCAGCTGGTGATCCAGGAGGGCTGGAGCTTTGATCCCTGGATGCGCAGCTGGGGCTTGCAGACCCTGCTCTGTCAGACCCTTGTCACGGCGCTGCTGGCACCGATGCTGGTCTCGATGCAGTTGTTGCTGTGGCGCAAAAGAGGCACGTCATGAACGGGCCGGTGACGCGACGGGAGCTGTTGCTCGGAGCCGCAGCCCTTGGCTTGGCCGCCTGCGGTCGGGGCGGCTCGCGAGCTGATGAGCTCAATCTCTGGACTCTCCAGCTGGCCCCCAAGTTCAACCCCTACTTCGATGATCTGCTGACGGTTTGGCGACAGCGGCGACCGCAGCTCCCCGTGCGCTGGACCGACCTGCCCTGGGGGTCTGTGGAGCGCAAGTTGCTGGCGGCGGTCTACGCACGCACCGCCCCGGATGTGGTGAATCTCAACCCACCGTTCGCGGCCAATCTGGCCAGCAAGGGAGGGTTGAGCGATCTCACGCCGCTGCTGCCCTCCGGTGCAGCGGAGCGCTATCTGCCGTCGGTCTGGCAGGCCTGCCGGGATCCGGAGGCCGGTCAGATCGCCATCCCCTGGTACCTCACCGTCAGGCTCAGCCTGGTGAATCGCCGCCTGCTGGAGGAGGCTGGGCTGGACTCTCCCCCCACCAGCTGGGATGCGGTGCCCGAGTTCGCCCGCCGAATCCGGGAACGGACCGGTCGTTATGGATTGTTCGTCACCGTGGTGCCTGATGACTCCGCCGAGATGCTGGAGTCGCTGGTGCAGATGGGCGTGGTCTTGCTCGACGGGCAGAGGCGAGCTGCGTTCAACAGTCCGTCCGGTCGGCGCGCCTTCCGCTTCTGGACGGATCTCTACCGGCAGGGTCTGCTGCCGCGAGAGGTGGTCAGTCAGGGCCAGCGACGGGCGATCGAGCTTTTCCAGAGCGGTGATCTGGCTCTCGCCGCCACCGGGGCGGAATTTCTGCGCAGCATTCAGACCAACGCCCCCGGCGTGGCGGCCGTGACCGAACCCCATCCGCCCCTCACCGGAGAGGACGGCACAGCCAATGTCGCCCTGATGACGCTGGCTGTTCCGCGCCAGAGCCGACATCCCGCCGAGGCCGTGGCCCTGGCCCTGTTTCTGACCGATGCTGCCAATCAGGCTCGTTTCGCCAGGGAGGCCAGGGTCCTGCCCTCATCCCAGCAGGCTCTTGAGCAGGTGCGCACGGCCCTCGACCAGGAGCAGCCCGATACAGCGGAGCAGGCGCAGATTCGAACCGCTCGTCTGCTCTCCGCCCGGATCCTTGATCAGGCCAGGGTTCTGGTGCCCGCTCTGCCAGGTATCAAACGGCTGCAGAAGATCGTTTACACCCAGCTGCAACGCGCGATGCTGGGCCAGATCGAGAGCGATGCGGCGCTGGCCATGGCTGCCGATGAGTGGGATCGTTACTCGCGGTCACGCTGGCCATGACGTCAATTCTTAAGGCAATACGTAAACCTTTCCTGTAACAGCTTGTTTGCGTCGGTTTCAACACTCTTGCCGGTAAGGTTGCAAGCGTTAACACCTGTAGCCAATGGCGGGCGGAGAGCCCTCGCAACCGAAGGCCACACTGCTTGTGGTCGACGACGAGGCAGCCGTCCGTCGCGTTCTGGTGATGCGTCTTCAGCTCGCCGGGTACCGCGTCGTCTGTGCTGAAGACGGAGAACAGGCGTTAGAGCTGTTTCACCGTGAAGCACCGGATCTGGTGGTGCTTGATGTGATGCTCCCCAAGCTGGATGGCTTTGCTGTCTGTCGGCGTCTGCGCGCTGAATCATGCGTTCCGATTATTTTTCTCTCAGCGGTTGAGGCGATTTCGGAACGCGTTGCCGGCCTCGATCTGGGCGCTGACGATTACCTCCCGAAACCCTTCAGTCCGAAGGAGCTGGAGGCGCGGATCGCCACCATTCTGCGACGGGTCGGTCGTGGTGCTGCCGTCGTTGAGACCCGCGAAATGCCGACGGGTCAGGGCATTCTGCGGGTCGGAGAGCTGGTGGTCGACACCAACCGTCGTCAGGTGACGCAGGCTGGTGAGCGCGTGAATCTCACCTACACGGAATTCAGCCTGCTTGAGCTGCTGTTCCGGGAGCCGGGCACGATTGTGCCCAGGGCTGAAATCCTTGAGCAGCTGTGGGGCTACCCACCGAGGCGATCAGCGGATCTTCGGGTGGTGGACGTGTATGTGGCGCGACTGCGGGGCAAACTCGAACCCGATCCCCGCAATCCAGAGCTGATTCTCACGGTTCGAGGAATTGGCTACGCCTCCCAGCGCCTCGGAGATCAGGGAGCCGTCGCCAGCGCCTGAGGCGGGACAACCAGCGACGCGGACGGGCAGGATGGCGCCCGTCTGCCCCTGCCGTCGTGTCTGATCTGCGTGACACCCGCCTGGAGAAGGCGCAAGCCCTTCAGGAGCTGGATCAAGGACCCTATGCCCTGACCTTCGAACCCAGCCATCGGATGGCGGCTCTTCAGCAGGAGCACGCCGACCTGCCCAAGGGTGAGGAGCGGGATGTGACCGTGTCCGTCGCAGGTCGGGTGATGACCCGCCGTGTGATGGGAAAGCTCGCCTTCTTCACCCTCGCCGATGAGACCGGAACCATTCAGCTGTTCCTTGAGAAGGCCTGCCTTGAGGCCCAGCAGGAGGGTTGGTTCAAGCAGATCACCTCGCTGGTGGATGCCGGCGACTGGCTAGGGGTGACCGGCATCCTGCGACGCACCGATCGCGGGGAACTCTCGGTGAAGGTGGGCGACTGGCGCATGCTCAGCAAGGCGCTGCAACCGCTGCCCGACAAGTGGCATGGCCTGGCGGATGTGGAAAAGCGCTATCGCCAGCGCTATCTGGATCTCGTGGTGTCCCCCCAGTCCCGGGAGACGTTCCGACGCCGTGCGCTGACGGTGAGCGGCATTCGCCGCTGGCTGGACGAGCGTCAGTTCCTCGAGATCGAGACGCCGGTGCTGCAGTCGGAGGCCGGGGGAGCGGATGCCCGCCCGTTCATCACCCATCACAACGCTCTGGATCTGCCGTTGTTCCTCCGGATTGCCACGGAGCTGCACTTGAAACGGCTGGTGGTGGGTGGGTTCGAGCGTGTGTACGAGCTGGGCCGCATCTTCCGGAACGAAGGGGTGAGCACCCGTCACAACCCTGAGTTCACGTCCGTGGAGGTGTATCAGGCGTACGCCGACTACATCACCATGATGGATCTCACCGAGTCGATGCTCGCCTCGGTCACCGAGCAGGTGTGTGGAGGCACCCGCCTGACGTATCAGGGCACGGACGTGGATCTGACGCCACCCTGGCGGCGCGCCACCATGCATGAGCTGGTGCAGGACGCCACCGGTCTGGACTTCACCGCCTTCAGCAGCCGTGATCAGGCCGCTGCCGCCATGGCAGAGGCGGGGCTCGAGGTGCCGGAGAAGGCAGACAGCATCGGCCGTCTTCTGAACGAGGCCTTCGAACAACGGGTGGAGACAACGCTGATCCAGCCCACGTTCGTGACCGACTACCCGATCGAGATCTCCCCGCTGGCCCGCAAGCACCGCAGCAAACCCGGTCTTGTGGAGCGCTTTGAGCTGTTCATCGTCGGGCGCGAGACCGCCAATGCCTTCAGCGAGTTGATCGATCCCGTCGATCAGCGTCAGCGGCTGGAAGCCCAGCAGGCCCGCAAGGCGGCCGGTGATCTGGAGGCGCAGGGGCTGGATGAGGATTTCGTCCAGGCCTTGGAGGTGGGAATGCCTCCCACAGGGGGCCTGGGCATCGGCATCGATCGGCTGGTGATGCTGCTCACTGACAGTCCGTCGATCCGTGATGTGATCGCCTTCCCGCTGCTCAGGCCCGAAGCGAAGGCGGATGGCCCCTCTACAGTGGATAATTAGGACAGTGGCATTGTCGAGATCCCATGAGTGGTGAGCGCGTAGGGTTTCGCTTCAAACACGCCGATGCGGTAGTCAAGCGCAATCCCCAGGGCCGTTCCCGCCGGGGTTGGGTGATGGAGCCGGTGGAGCAGACCACCAGCCGTGGCACGAAGATGCCGGCCTATCGGATCCGCTGGCGCGACAGTGAGCGCCCTGAGATCGTCCTGCAGCACATGCTGATCGCCGATCCTGATCCCACTCCTCCCCCCGAGGGCGTCAGTCTTGAACCTCCGGCACCGAAGGCCTGAGCTTTCAGTCGCTGAAGCCTGCGTCCCGGCGCATGCGCTTCAGCTCCTGTTCCGCTTCGAACAGAGCCCAGTCGCGGTCCAGATCCTTCCGGTTCGCTGATTCAGGCTGACGATTCAATGCGTTGAGCTGACCGTCCACTTCCTCAAAGCGGCGTCCGAGATTCTCGAGGTCACTCCAGAGGGTGCGTCCCTGGGTCATCAGCTCATCCATGTGCCGACGGGCCCGATCCGCCAGATCCGTCGCCCCGGCCTGGTCAGCCCGCTGAATCCGCTCCCGCCAGTCCCTCACCTGGTCGGCGAGTGCCAGTAGCTGCCGGCGCTGTTCCTCAGCGTCCTGTTGCAGTTGCAGTCGCTGCCGCTTCAGGGCTGAGGCCCGATCCTGCTGGTGCTGGTCCTGAAACAGCTGGTCCTGGACCGGGTTGTTGCGGAGAAACTCCGACAGACGCTTGTCGAGCTCACGCTCCAGCTGCTCCAACCAGGTGCTCATGGCTGGTCGGCAGGAGTGGTGATCAGGGGCTTCTCGATCTCTTTGAGCAACGGTTCGATGGCTCGCGTCTTGGAGTTCAGGATCATCTGCGTGAGCTGAGCCGCCTTCACCTCACCGACATCGCCTTCCAGTTGCCCGAGGCGATCGAAGGCTCTCATGTAGAGCGCTTCGAGTTCGCTGATCAGTTGCTCGCGCTGGGATCGGATCGCTTCACGCCGTTCGTCCTGCTTCATAACGCTGCCGAGGTCACCGATCAGTCTGCCGGTTCCAGCCAGTGCAGCGACAGCGTGTCGTGCGGGTCATGCCAGCGTTGCCGGATCCGCCAGCCCGCTCTGGAGGCCAGTTCAGCGGCGGCTTCCGGGCTGTATTTGACGCTGTGTTCCGTGATCCAGGCTTCACCCTCGGCGAATGCCCAGTTCTGCTGCGCGAGTTGCACGGTCTGCTTGCAGCGGCTCACCAGCGCCATCTCAATGCGCTGCTGCTGCGGCTGCCATTGGGCCCTGTAGTGAAACTGCTCGGGTCGGGCGTTTCCGTTCAGCTCCCGGTTGAGCCGATGCAGCAGATTCCGGGCGAAGGCGGCTGAGACGCCGGCAGCATCGTTGTAGGCGGCTTCGAGCAGGCCGGGATCGCGGGGTTGGTCCAGCCCGAGCAGCAACGGGCCACCGGCCAGCAGTCGCCGGAAGCGTTCCAGAACGGAGACGGCATCCTGCGGTTGGAAATTCCCCAGCGAGCTGCCTGGGAAAAAACCGATGCGTCGCGTTCCCTGCAAGCGGGGATGGTGCGGCAGGGCGTCCAGAGTGCTGTGATCGCAGCAGATGCCAAGCATCGGGGTGTCCCGGTGCCCCTCCGCCAACGCGCTGAGGGAGTCCTCCAGAGCCGTCCGGCTGATGTCCAGGGCGATGAAGGCAGGGGGGCGCAGCGCCGTCAGCAATGGATCCACCTTGCGGGCGTTGCCGATCCCGAATTCCACCACCACGCCCTCACCCACGGCAGAGGCGATCTCTGGCGCCCGCTGTTCGAGCAGGGTGATCTCCGTGCGGGTGAGGGTGTATTCAGGCTGGTCGCAGATCTCGGCGAACAGCCGTGATCCCTCGGCGTCGTAGAGCAGCCAGGCCGGCAGCTGTTTCGGCTGCTGGGCCAGGCCTGCCTCCACCAGCCGATGCAGGTCGGCCGGCGCAGGATGCAGATCAATCAGCTCGACACTCATCGGGCCAGGCGCACTCCCGACGCCATCCAGCGGCTGGCGGGAGGGAAGAAATTTCTGTAAGTGTCTCGGGCATGGCCGTGGGGCGTCAGCCAGCAGCTGCCCCGCAGCACGAACTGGGAACTCATGAATTTGCCGTTGTATTCCCCGATGGCGCCGTCCGGTGGTGTGAAGCCCGGGTAAGGGCGGTAAGGGCTTGCCGTCCACTGCCAGAGAGCGTCGTGAGCAGCGGCGATTCGCTCGCCGTGCTGCGTCACGGCCACTTCCCATTCCGCTTCAACCGGCAGACGGGCCCCGCTCCAACGGGCGAATGCATCGGCTTCAAACCAGCTCAGATGACGGACCGGTGCAGCGGGATCGAGCGGTTGGCGTCCGGCCAGGGTGAATTCGTCCTGCCATTCGGCCGCTTCCCCGCTGCCGAGCCAGTAACGCGGGGCCTGCCAGTTCAGCCGCTGCCGCAGCCCCCAGCCCTCACTCATCCACAGCTCCGGTCGCTGATACCCGCCATCGGCGACAAACGCCCGGTAGTCGGCGTTGCTCACCAGTTGCGTCGCCAGCTCGAACGGCTCCAGCCACACCCGGTGTCGTGGCCCCTCGTTGTCGAAATGAAAGCCTGTGCCGCTGTGACCGATCTCCATCAGTCCCCCATCGCAGGTCAGCCAACCCGCGTTGCTCACCCGAAGGGTCAGATCCGCGTCCGCTGCGTAGGTCGGTTCAAGCGGCTGACGGCTGAATCCGTCCAACAGGTCCATCAGCAGCAGCTCCTGATGCTGCTGTTCGTGATGCAGCCCCAGTTCAGCCACCGGATGCAGCTCCAGGCAGGAGCGGTCGAGCAGTTGTTCCAGTCCGAGATCGATCCGGCGGCGCCAGGCCAGCACCTCCCTGATGGTGGGTCTGCTCAGCAGCCCCCGTTGCGGCCGGGGATGCCGTTCCCCGACAGCCTCGTAATAGGAATTGAACTGATAGCTCCAGCGCGGATCGCAGGCGGTGTGGCCCGGCAGATGCGGCTGCAGCAGAAAGGTGTCGAAGAACCAGGTGGTGTGGGCCAGATGCCATTTCGGAGGGCTGGCGTCCTCCATGCCCTGGAGAACCAGATCCTCCGGTTCCAGCGGTGAGATCAGGGCTTCGCTTCGACGCCGCACCTCCAGAAGGGTCTCGAGCAGCACGAGATAGGGATGCGCTGGCCCGGACCCTAAGAGAAGAGGCAATGTCAACGGCCGAACCGTCGGTACGATCAGCCAGCCCACTGAAGCAGCGTCGGCTTGTGAGCGAATCCAGCGCCTTGGGTGCCGGTACCGTCCTGGCGCAGCGTTACCGCCTGGAAGACCTCCTGAGCGAGGGCGATCCCATCCAGGGTCGGCTTTGGCGTGCCCTGGACACCCTGGCCGGAGACACCCCCCTGGTGATCCGCCAGGTTCAGAGTTCCGAATCCCGCCAGCGGTTTCAGCAGATCTGGCCGCGGCTGCAGTCTCTGCTGCATCCACAGCTGCCGCGCTGCGGTGAACTGCTGGAGTCTCACGGCAGCCTCTGGACGGTGCGGGACTGGCAGGAGGGCGAGGCCTACAGCCTGATCCTGAGCCAACGCAGCGAGCGACAGATGGTGTTCGGTGCAGGGGAGGTTCTGCTGCTGCTGCGTCAGACCCTGCCACTGCTGGCGGTGATCAACGGTCGCGGTCTGGTGCATGGGGATGTCAATCCCCGCAACCTGCTGCGACGTCACAGTGACGGTCTGCCGGTGCTGCTGGATTTCGGCCTGGTCCAGATCTGTGGAGAGGCTCCTCTGGCCGGTGCAACGCCGGGCTATGCCCCCCGTGCCCAGGGTCGTTCGGAACCCTGCGCGCCCTGGATGGATCTGCATGGCCTCGGGGTCACCGCGCTGGTGCTGCTCAGCGGCCGCACCCCTGAGAGCCTGATCGCCTCGGATGGAGGAGGATGGTCATGGCCGGATCAGCTCGAGCTGCAGCCTGAATTTCGAGCCGTGCTCGAGCGATTGCTGCTCGAAGACCCGGACAGGCGCTTTGCCGACGCTGCCCAGGTGCTGGCCGCGCTCGAGCCGCTGTCGATGCCGGACAGCATCGGCCCCATCGCCCGAGCCGATCGGACCGTGGTGCTTGCTCCCCGGGCCGCGGGCCGTCCGGCTCCGGATCTGCCTTCGCTCAGGAGCCCGGCTGACCCTGTTCCCGCCGCGGATCCCACATCCATGCGCCGCAGTCGAGCCGAAGCACGGGAGCAGGGAGCCGAGGGAGGCCTCTGGCCGGTGGTGCTGGCCCTCGCTCTCTCCGCCATCGCCGGCACAGCCATCGGCTGGTACGTGTTGTCGCGGGGAGCCTCCCGGGACACGGCTCCCTCCACCAGTCGCGATGTGGTGGGTCGTTCCCAGGGCATGAGTCTGCCGCCGGCGGAGGTGGATGAACGGCAGAAGCTGCTCAGTCGTCTGCGGGCCTTGCAGGTCGACCGAACCTGGTTTCTCAAGCTGGTGGACAGCAGCCTGCTGGCTCGATTCCCGGAACGGGGCGGACGGCTGCCGTCCGATTCCCTGGAGGACGCCCCGCTGCGCCGCGTCTGGAATGATCTGGCGGAAGAGTGGCTCGCCCGCATCGAGCGGCTCCCGCCAGGGATGCGCTCCAGGCTTGGCCAGCTGAAGGAGACGGACTGGCGCAAGCAGCGGCAGGACCTGGTCAGTCAGGGTGTGAACGGCACGGTGGTGGAGCAGTTGGTCAGTGCCGGAGCCCGTGACCTGCTGCCCGGCGATATCCAGGGCCGCAGGCCTGAAGAGCCCTATCGCCAGCTCTGGTATGCCGCCGCCATCCAGAGCCTTTCCGAGGTGACGATCGAGAACGTCACGGCCAAACCAGGCACGGCCACGAATCTGTCGCTGCGGGTGCCGTCGGGCGGCGCCCGACTGATCTCAGTGATCGTTCCGGCCGGCCATGATCTGGTGCTGGGCATCAACGGCACGCCGCTGATGCAGATGACCATCTTTGGAGCGCAGGGTCAGGTGGAGAAGCAGCGAGGCCCCCTGAGGGTGGTCACCCTGCCGGCGGCGGCGGGCTCACCTGTGCAGGTTCTGGTCACCAACGAAGGGGTGTCTGCGGGTCTGCTGACGCTCTCCTGCCGGGCCGATCGTGCCGGCCGGCCCCCTCTTCCGGCCATTGATCCCAATCCGTTCCCTGATCCCGCCACAGGAACGCCCAGCACGCCAGCGGCCCCGAACCCCCAGCCGCAGCCTGGCCGTCCACCCTCCGTCCAGTCCGACGGAAGACCGTCCACGGAGGCACCGTCCTCTGCTCCCAGGCCCCCTGGCGTTCCCATGCAGGAGAACGACTTCGACCTGATGGATTAGAGCCGGGCGATCGCTGCCCGGACCTCCTTCTTGCTCTGCTTCTCCTTCTCGGCAGCGCGCTTGTCGTGCAGCTTGCGGCCCTTGCCGAGACCAATGGTGAGCTTGATCCAGGAGCCCTTGAGATGGATGTTTAGGGGCACCAGGGTCAGTCCCTTCTGATCGAGCTGGCCGCGCAGTTTGTCGATCTCGCGCCGATGGGCCAGCAGCCGTCTGGTGCGCAGTGGGTCGTGGTTGAAGTAACTGCCCGCATGGCTGTGGGGCGAGATGTGCACGTTGTGCAGCTGCAGTTCTCCGTTGCGGATCAGGCAGAAGCCGTCCCGAAGGTTGGCTTTGCCGGCACGGATCGATTTCACTTCCGTTCCGACCAGTTCGATGCCGGTTTCGAGGGTTTCCAGAATCTCGTATTGATGGCGTGCCTGACGGTTGTCCGCCAGAAGACGGTTGGCCGCTGCCCGTGCCGCTGCCGCCGCGGCTTTCTTGCTCCCGCCTTTCGCCATACCTACGCCTCCGTCTCCCGACCCTATCCAGAGCTGGGTACCCTGCCTGTATGGCGATCGTCTCCTCCAATGCCGGCGGGCGGGCACCGCGCCGCGAGGCCATGCTCGATGCCAAGCCGCTGCCGGAGGAGGCTGCAGCCAAACCCGATGACGGGCTGCGGCCTCGACGCTTGAGCGATTACATCGGCCAGCCAGAGCTGAAGCAGGTGCTGGGCATTGCAGTGCAGGCGGCCATGGGCCGCGGCGAAGCCCTGGATCACGTTCTGCTGTACGGCCCGCCTGGCCTCGGCAAGACCACCATGGCGCTGGTGCTGGCGGAGGAGCTCGGGGTCAGCTGCCGGATCACCAGTGCTCCCGCACTGGAACGCCCCCGCGACATCGTCGGGCTGCTGGTGAATCTGCAGCCGCGGGAGCTCCTGTTCATCGATGAGATCCATCGGCTGACCCGTGTGGCGGAGGAGCTGCTCTATCCGGCGATGGAAGACCGTCGTCTGGATCTCACGGTCGGCAAGGGAAGCACTGCACGCACCCGCTCCCTTGATCTGCCTCCGTTCACCCTGGTGGGGGCCACCACCCGTGCCGGATCGCTCAGCTCACCGCTGCGGGACCGCTTCGGCCTGATTCAGCGCCTGGAGTTTTATGGCCAGGAGGATCTCGAAGCGATCGTGGCGCGCACGGCCGGTCTGCTGGGGGTGAACCTCACCCCACAGGCCTGTGCCCGCATCGCCGGCAGCTGTCGCGGTACCCCGCGCATCGCCAACCGTCTGCTGCGCCGGGTCCGCGACGTGGCCACGGTTCAGGGTGCCGGCGAAGCCGTGGATGAGCCGCTGGTCCGTCAGGCTCTCAGCTTGCACCGGGTGGATGACCGCGGACTGGATGCCAGCGACCGCCGGCTTCTCTCCCTGCTGCTGGAACATCACGACGGCGGACCTGTCGGTCTTGAGACGCTCGCGGCGGCTCTTGGCGAGGATCCCGCGACGCTGGAGGCCGTAATCGAGCCTTACCTCCTGCAGCAGGGTCTGCTGCTGCGCACCCCGCGTGGTCGCATTGTCACTGATGCCGCTCGCCGGCATCTGGGATCTGTGGAGGCTGCATGAAGGCGTTGCTGACGCTGGCGGTGCTGAGCCTGCTGCTGTTCGGTGCGTTCCCGGCCGTGGCTCTCGAAGGGGAGGTGCTCTACGGGCAGGCTCTGAGCGCCAGCCGTGAGGGGGATTTCGTGCGGGCGCTGCCGCTTTGGAACAGCGTTCTCGAGGTTCTGCCTGAGGATCCCGCCGCCCTCAGCAACCGCGGCAATGTGCGCCTGGCCCTCGGTGATACCACAGGTGCCATTGACGATCAGACTCGTGCCATCGCCCTGGCCCCTGAGGAAGCCGATCCTCATCTGAATCGGGGCACCGCGGAAGAGGCCCTGCAGGACTGGTCAGCGGCGGCGGCGGATTACCTCTGGATTCTGGATCGCGATCCCATGGAGGCCTCCGCCCTCTACAACCTGGGCAATGTGCGTGGCTCCGAAGGGGACTGGGCCGAAGCCCGTTCGCTCTACGGGCGTGCGTCAGAGGCCAGGCCGGGATTCGCGATGGCTCGTTCCAGTGAGGCACTGGCGGCCTGGCAGGAGGGTGACCAGATCTGGGCCGAGGCGGAGCTGCGCAAATTGATCCGGCGCTATCCGCTGTTCGCCGATGCCCGTGCTGCCCTCAGCGCTCTGCTGTGGCAACGCGGAGCGTCCGGCGAAGCGGAGAGCCACTGGGCCGCCGCCTCCGGTCTGGACAACCGCTACAGGGATGGCGAGTGGCTGCTGCAGATCCGGCGCTGGCCCCCTGTTCCAATAGCGGATCTGATGGCATTCCTGGCGCTTGACAGCCGATGACCGTGCTCGATCTGTTGCCCGAGGCGCTTCCCGAGTTGATCGAGCTGCGGCGTCATCTGCATGCCCATCCGGAACTGAGTGGTGAAGAACACCAGACCGCTGCTCTGGTGGCTGGTGAACTGAGGCGCGCCGGCTGGCGTGTGCGTGAAGCGGTCGGCCGCACGGGTGTGCTTGCGGAACTTGGTCCGGACCACGGCCCCACCGTTGGTCTGCGCGTTGACATGGATGCTCTGCCGGTGGAGGAACGCACCGGGCTGCCTCATGCCTCCCGGCGTCAGGGGGTGATGCATGCCTGCGGGCACGATCTGCACACCTGCATCGGTCTTGGGGTGGCCCGTTTGCTGGCGGCCGACGACGGGCTGTCCACCCGGGTGCGCCTGCTGTTCCAGCCTGCTGAAGAACTCGCCCAGGGGGCGGTCTGGATGCGCGATGCCGGAGCGGTGGAGGGGCTGGATGCTCTGTTCGGTGTGCATGTCGTGCCGAACCTGCCGGCCGGATCGGTCGGCATCCGCAGCGGTTGCCTGACGGCTGCTGCCGGGGAGCTGGAGATCACGGTGCACGGGGAGGGGGGCCATGGCGCCCGTCCCCATGAGGCGGTGGATGCGATCTGGATCGCGGCCAGGGTGGTGACGGAGCTGCAGCAGACGATCGCTCGCCGATTGAATGCGCTGCAGCCGGTGGTGATCAGTTTTGGGCGGATTGAGGGCGGCAGGGCGTTCAATGTGATCACGGATCGCGTGCGGCTGCTGGGTACGGTGCGTTGCCTGGATCTGGCTCTGCACGAGCGGCTGCCGGGCTGGATCGAAGAGACGGTTCAGGGCATCTGCCGAGCCGCCGGCGGAGATGCGGATGTGCGGTACCGGTGCATTGCGCCGCCGGTGCACAACGATCCGGAACTCACCGCTCTGATGGAGCGCTGCGCCGTGGAAAGGCTGGGATGCACCAGGGTTGTGGCAGTGGAGCAACCCTCCCTGGGGGCCGAGGATTTCGCCGAACTGCTGCGGGATGTGCCGGGCACCATGCTTCGGCTCGGGGTGGCTGGACCGCAGGGTTGTGCACCCCTGCATCACTGTCGCTTTGATCCGGACGAGGCCTCACTGCCGGTTGGCATCGAGGTGCTGACGGCAACGCTGCAGGCCTGGATGCTGGAGCGTCAGACGCCGTGAGGAAACTGATGCCTGTGTTGATGTCCTTCGGGGCGCCGCTGCTGATCGCTGTGGCGGTGGTGGCGATGCAGCAGCGGCAGGGGACCGACCGATCCCACGCCCTGCCGGCGCTGCTGGTCGGATCCTGGCTGATCGTCAGCAGTGCCGCCGGTCGCCGTCGTCGACGCGCCAGGCTGCTGTCAGCTCTGCGCACCAGCCGGGCTGAAACCGACTGATTCCGATGACGTCCGCTCCCGACGACCAGCGCCCCGATCTTCCCGCCCTGCGGGACGCCATTTCCAGTGGTGATCCGGTGCGGGCGATGCCGGCCCTGACCCAGCTGCGGTTCTGCAGCGATGAGGAGGCGGTGCCGTTGCTGGTGTTGGGTACGGCACAGAAACCGTTCCTTGTGCGTTCCCTCAGTTGCAGCGGCCTCGGCTACAAGCGCACGGAGCAGGGCTGGCAGGTGCTGAGCCGCCTGTTGGTGGACGACGAGGATTCGAACGTGCGGGCGGAAGCGGCCAATGCTTTGGCCAGTTATGGCGTGGAGCGGTCCTGGCCTCTGCTGCGCTCCGCCTTTGAAGCAGATGACGCCTGGTTGGTGCGTTGCAGCATCCTTTCGGCGTTAGCCGAACAACCGGAGATCGATCTGAACTGGCTGTTGGATTTGGCCACTCTCGCGATCAAGGATGGCGATGGCACTGTGCGGGTCAGCGGGGCAGAAATTCTCGGTCGTGTCGTGCGGGATGGCGCTGATCAGCCCTTGGGTGATCAGGCCCGCGCCCTGCTCCAACCCCTCCAACAGGACGTTGATCACCGGGTGGTGGCATCGGCGCTGAATGGTCTGCAGGTCAGCTGATGCAGGAGCGGTAGCCCTCTGTGCTGAAGCTGCCTTTGCGGATTGAGGTGCAGATCTGCACGAAGAGATCCACGTTGTTCGCAAAGCGACCCTGATGGAGGTGAAAAACGCGGTCTGCAAAAACGCTGCCGATGCCATAGCTGCCGTAGTTGCCCAGGCGCCACAACCCTTCCCTGCTGGGGTGGTGGAAATGGCTGGGTACCAGGCTTTGTAGATCATTCCTTGTGCCTCGGCTTGCCAGCTGAGTTCTTCCATACAGCGTCCATCCACTGGCTGTGGTCGGCTCGCATGCGGTGTTGCCTGATTGGCAGTTGAAAGTGCTGGAAGACCGCAGCTTGTTGCTGTGGGATGCGTTCTTCGGCGTCAGGCCAGTTGAGGGAATGGATCTCGGCTTTTACAGACACCAATCGAACTTTCTTCCAATTTTCAGCAACACCTGCACGCATTTTTGTGACTGGACGCTTGCTAGTTTGCAAAAACCACTAGGGGTGCCCGGTCGTTCATCAACGACGCAGGGCTGAGATCACACCCTCCGAACCTGAACCGGGTCATGCCGACGAAGGGAAGTGAATCAGCGTGATCGCAGAGGCCTGAGCCAACCCCTGGACTGTCCATCGCACGATCGACTCATGCGCGCTTCCTGGGTGTCTCCCCGTCAGGGCCAGGCCAATGTGTCTCAACTGCACTACGCCCGCCAAGGCGTGGTGACGGAGGAAATGGCGTATGTCGCCAAGCGTGAAAACCTTCCCGAATCACTGGTGATGGAGGAGGTGGCCCGGGGGCGAATGATCATCCCGGCCAACATCAATCACACCAATCTGGAGCCGATGGCGATCGGCATTGCCAGCAAGTGCAAGGTGAACGCCAACATCGGCGCGTCGCCGAATGCTTCCGATGCAGAGGAAGAGGTGAAGAAGCTGAAGCTGGCGGTGAAGTACGGCGCCGACACGGTGATGGATCTCTCGACCGGTGGCGTGAACCTCGATGAGGTACGTACAGCGATCATTAACGCTTCACCGGTTCCGATCGGAACCGTTCCTGTGTATCAGGCACTGGAAAGTGTTCATGGCTCGATTGAAAAGCTCGATGAAGACGACTTCCTGCACATCATCGAGAAGCATTGCCAGCAGGGTGTCGATTACCAGACCATCCACGCGGGCTTGCTGATTGAGCACCTGCCCAAGGTGAAGGGCCGCATCACCGGCATCGTGAGCCGTGGTGGCGGCATCCTGGCTCAGTGGATGTTGTATCACCACCGTCAGAACCCGCTTTACACGCGGTTTGACGACATCTGTGAGATCTTCAAGCGCTACGACTGCACCTTCTCGCTCGGCGATTCGCTCCGCCCTGGTTGTCAGCATGATGCCTCCGATGCAGCGCAGTTGGCTGAGCTTCACACTCTGGGTGAACTGACACGCCGGGCTTGGAAGCACGATGTGCAGGTGATGGTGGAGGGCCCTGGTCATGTGCCCCTCGACCAGATTGAGTTCAACGTGAAAAAGCAGATGGAGGAGTGCAATGAGGCACCCTTTTATGTGCTTGGTCCTCTGGTCACTGATATCGCCCCCGGTTACGACCACATCACCTCAGCGATCGGTGCGGCCATGGCTGGCTGGCATGGCACAGCGATGCTCTGCTATGTGACTCCTAAAGAGCACCTCGGTTTGCCCAATGCCGAGGATGTGCGCGAAGGGTTGATTGCCTACAAGATCGCAGCACACGCTGCTGACATCGCCCGTCATCGTCCGGGTGCCCGCGACCGGGATGATGAACTAAGCCGGGCTCGCTACAACTTCGACTGGAACAAGCAGTTTGAGTTGTCACTCGATCCCGAGCGCGCCAAGGAATATCATGATGAAACACTCCCTGCAGATATCTATAAACAAGCAGAGTTCTGTTCGATGTGCGGTCCCAAGCACTGCCCGATGCAGACGAAGATTACAGATAAAGATCTTGAAGACTTGCAATCTGTACTGGAAGAAAAGATCGCGGTGCTTTAACTGCCTTAAAATACTTATTAGTTCTTGAAATGGGTGACTCCTCGCAGCCTAAGTTTTTAAAAGCAGTTTTTGCTAATTTGCAGATTGCAAATCCAAGAGAAGGCGCAAACTTGGCATTAATTACGGGAGCTGCTTTAGAAGGGCATTCATCAGATATGATTCAACTGCTTGAAACAGCAGGCTATAAAGTTTTAACGTCTGATGTCGAAGAAGGAAAGGGCGTAGATATTGTCTGGGATCTTCAATGTGCTCCGCCTGCGGAGCTTTTAGGAAAAGTTAACTTATTTGTTTCATGTAGTGTTTTAGAGCATGTCCCAGATGTAATCCTCGCGGCCAAGAATATCAAGAAGGCGATCTGTGTTGGCGGGATAATGTATTTATCTGTTCCTTGGGTGTGGCGCTATCATCGTTATTCAGATGACTATCATCGTTTTCATGCGAGCTCTTTAAATCAATTGTTCCCCGATTCTTCCGCAATCGCTAGAGCTTGGTCAACGTCTCCCGATTCAAAACTTTATAAGTTTGAGGAAGATCTTGATCAGAAATTGTCTCGAACAATTGATGGTGTCAAGTTTCTGCCCTATCTCATGTTGCACGAACTTAGAGTAATGTCGAAAGGAAAATGATTTTACTGATTTATGCCTGTAATTCTCATATCCCTTGGTTCTTGTAACTTAAACTGTGCCTTCTCTTGTTTTGCGTTTATAAAGCCTGCTGATGTCACTACTTTGATTAGTGAATCAGGGGTGTAAGCCCATTTGTGGCACATCAGGGGATCTTTCCAGCTTGGGTCGCCGTAAAGAGGCCACATAGACATTTGCCCATTCTGATCAGCTGATGATGCCTTGCTTGGATTTTCCAATAGCATTTTGCATGCATAGAGAAGATTGGGGCATTCAAGAATAATCTTTCCTCCAGGCTTCAGGATTCTTTTCCAGCTCGTTAGTAATGGAATGACTTCCCAGTAATAAAAGTGTTCAATCACATGTACGGCTAGTATTTCGTCAGCAATTGATGTTTTGATATTTCGTAAATCTCTAATATCGGCAACAATGTCAGGCTTTTTTTCTTTGCGCGCTGATACCGTGTCGATATTAATGTAGCCAGGCAAGATTTTGTCGCCACATCCTAAATTAAGTCGCACTGGGGCAACTGATTTTTCATGATTAGGTGTTGTGCTCAAGTCTTGATTTTCGATGTCGTGTTATCATAGCAAGACATATGTCGTTAGGTCATGAAAGGGCATGATATTGAGGTTTGGTCTGCTGGAGGCGACAGCTCTGTGAGCGGTAAGAGCTCACAAAAACACTTTGATGAATTTGCTTTAAATAAATTTGGGCGGATAATGAAATCTGCTGGCGTCGAAACGCTGAATTGCATGAAGTTAGCGCATTATTTACCTGAGTATCAAAGGCTTTTTACTAAATCGGATGGCTCAAAGGTTGATTTCTTGGAAATTGGGGTACAGCATGGCGGTTCATATAGGCTGTGGAAGAATTTCTTTGGTGAAGACTTGCTTCGTTGGACTGGAATTGATATTAATCAAAAGTGCCTGGCTTTAAATAATCAACTTGCTCCTGAAAAGGGGCTTGTTTACTGTGGCAGTCAGGCTGATCCTGTTTTCCTAGAAGATGTTGCGTCTCAGAGAGGTGAATTTGACATTGTTATTGACGATGGGAGTCATCAATCGGAGCATATTATTGCTTCATTTAAAACTTTGGCGAAACATGTAAGGGATGGAGGGCTGTATATTATCGAAGATGTCCATGCGTGCTACTGGAAGGGTTTTCGTGGAGATTCTGACTCTTCAAATGCGCTCTCCTATTTTCTTGGGTTGGCTCATTCCCTTAATGTCCAGGCGACTCGTCATGAAAGATGTTCCAAAAATTTGAGGCCAGATGAGCTCGTTACGCCTCCTGCATTGATTCGGAAAATAGAACTCCTTCCATCGATGATTGTCTGCCATATGGGAGCTCCGCTTCCAATGATCGAATGGAAAGCTGGAATGAAATCAGTTATTGCATGATTCCCTTTGATTGAAAATGTCAGGAATTTGCAATTGTGAATCTCTTTGTGTGCCGAATGATTGTGTAAATTAGATGATTTCAGGTCATTCTTTTTTATTTGTAGCTTTGAGTAAGTGTTTTGATGGCATCTCTCCACTTTGCTGCATTTGTGGATGGCGAAAATCTTTCCATGTGGCTTTTGCGATGAACTTCCCATTTGCGTGTCAGCCTTGAATATTGTTGGATTCCGGTATTTATTGTTTCGGAAAAATTTTCGCTTAGTAGGAGGAGTTTATTGAGCTCTTTGTAGCTTGGCAGGGGAGATGCTATGACCATGCAGCCCGCTTGGATGGAATCGACGGCTCTGTTGTGGCTGGCTGCAAGTTTTCGCTTGTCTTGAATATTCGAAGGAATAATTGCAATGTGTGCCCTGGTTAACTCAGAGGCCAGCTGTTTTGGTTGAGAATTGCTGTCCCATTCAATGCATCGTAGAGTCCAGTGCTTGCATTGAGGTAGTTCCTTGAGCTGCTCTTTTGCCTTGTTTTGGATTGCAGAATCGCTGAGGATGGTGAGCTCATAGTTGGCATGTGTGTTGCAGGATTGAAGTAGTCTGGGTAGCTCATCAAGCAGATACTGAGAGTTGGATGAGTGGCCAAACCAGATGATCCTGCATGGTTGATCAGGCTTGAATTCTCGGTAGGGCTGCTCTTCGATTTGCCAAGGGTCCTCGATGATCCACTCTTGGGCTGGATTTTTTAGATTAAGCCAGGGTTTGCCAAGTTGTTGCATGGCTTGGCAGGGATAAATCACGGCATCCGCATGCCACAACAGACTTCGATAGAGGCTCGCAACCGATGTTTTGGTTTGACCGGCAAGATTGTCGCTGTAGTTAACAAGAATGGGTACGGATCGGCTTTTTAAGATTGAAATCGCGGCTAGGTTGGCAAGTAAAATATTTTGTGCAAATGTTTCGTCGGGATGGCTGAGTTTGCCCACGATGCAGCAACTTGGATCTCCCAGTGCTTGAAGACAGTTTGGTTTTTCGGCGCGGACGTTGAGCGGTTTTGGTTGAAACCCCAGTTCGATCACAGCTTGTTTGGCTGGTTCGAGCTGAATGCGATTGGATGCCAAAAATGTTCCGGCGTTCCAAGCTGTATCACCCTGGCTTCCTGCAGGTGCTAGCGAGTGGATTAAAAATAGAGCGGACCTCTCTGGATCATTGTTCATGGTTGGGCAGCGTGTCTATAAAAAAACCCTCGCGCTGGCGAGGGTTTGAGGTGAATTTATAGATTGAGAATTTGATCAATTCAGCAGTGCTTTGGCCTTGCTCACCACGTTCTCCACAGTGAAGCCAAACTCCTTCAGGCAGGTTCCACCCGGAGCTGAAGCGCCGAAGCGGTTCATGGTCACGCTGTCGCCATCGAGGCCGATGAAGCGGTGCCAGCCGAAGGATTCAGCCGCTTCCACCACCATGCGCTTGCGCACGGCATTGGGCAGCACGTCTTCCTTGTAGGCGTCGCTCTGCTCGTCGAACAGTTCAACGCAAGGCATCGACACCACGCGCACCTTGCTGCCTGCTTCGCTGAGCTGCTTGGCGGCCTGCACGCAGAGGTCGAGCTCGGTGCCGGTGCCGATCAGGATCAGATCAGGGGTGCCATCGCAGTCTTCGAGCACATAGCCGCCCAGGGCCACTTTGTCGATCGAAGAGTTGGTCTGGTTGGCCATGCCCTGACGGCTGAGGCACAGGGCGCTGGGGCGCTTGCGGTTTTCAATCGCCAGCTTGTAGGCACCGCTGGTTTCGTTGCAGTCGCCAGGGCGGAACACCAACATGCCAGGCATGGCCCGCAGTGACGGGATGGTTTCGATCGGTTGGTGGGTGGGGCCGTCTTCTCCGACGCCGATGGAGTCGTGGGTGAGCACGTAGATCACACCCAGCTCACTCAGGGCCGAGAGGCGCATGGAGCCGCGCATGTAGTCGGCAAACACGAGGAAGGTGCCGCCGTAAGGAATCAAACCGCTGTCGTGATACGCGATGCCGTTGAGGATGGCCGCCATGGCGTGCTCGCGCACACCGAAGTGCAGGTAGCGCTTCTCGGGGCTTTCAGGCTGGTAGGAACCGGTCTCTCCCTTGATATCCGTGTAGTTGGAGTGGGTGAGGTCGGCGGAGCCGCCGATCAGTTCGGGCAGGTTGGGGCCGAGGGCACCCAAGCAGATCTGGGAATGCTTACGGGTGGCCAGACCCTTCTCTTCAGGGCCGGCGGTGGGCAGATCTTTGTCCCATCCCTGAGGAAGTTCGCCGCGGAGCATGCGCTCGAACTCGGCGGCTTCGCTGGGGTACTTGGTGCGGTAAGCCGCCAGGGACTGGTTCCACTCGGCTTCGAGGCTGGCGCCACGGTCGATGGCCTGGCGGTACTGGTCGTAGGCCTCCTGGGGCACCTCGAAGGGGCCGTAGTTCCAGCCCAGCTGCTTGCGGGTGAGCTCAGCCTCTTCCTCTCCCAGCGGTGCGCCGTGCACACCGGCGGTGTCGCCCTTGTTGGGGGAGCCGTAGCCGATGGTGGTGGTCACCTTGATGATCGAGGGCTTGTCGGTGACGGCCTTGGCGGCCTCGATCGCCTTGGCGATGGCATCCACATCGGTGTTGCCGTCCGCCACGTGCTGCACATGCCAGCCGTAGGCCTCATAGCGCTTCAGCACGTCCTCGGTGAAGGACACATCGGTGCGGCCGTCGATGGTGATGTGATTGTCGTCGTAGAGGGCGATCAGCTTGCCCAGCTTGAGGTGGCCGGCCAGGGAGCAGGCTTCCGAAGCGATGCCCTCCTGGTTGCAGCCATCACCCATCACCACGTACGTGTAGTGATCGACGATCTCGGCGTCAGCCTTGTTGAACTTGGCGGCCAGATGGGATTCGGCGATCGCCAGACCCACAGCGTTGGAGATGCCGGCACCCAAGGGACCGGTGGTCACCTCAACGCCGGGGGTTTCAAACGTTTCGGGGTGACCAGGTGTTTTGGAGCCCCACTGACGGAACTGCTTGATGTCCTCGATGGTGACCGAGTCGTAGCCGGTGAGGTGCAGCAGCGCGTAGATCAGCATGCAGCCGTGTCCGGCAGACAGCACGAAGCGGTCGCGGTTAAACCACTTGGGGTTCTTGGGGTTGTGCTTGAGGAACTTGTCCCACAGGGTGTAGCCCATCGGGGCACAACCCATGGGCAGGCCGGGGTGCCCGCTCTTGGACTTGTTGACCGCATCAACCGCCAGGAAGCGGATGCTGTTGATGCAGAGCGTGTCGAGAGAAGCGGGAGCAGCGACCATGGTGAATAGGGGGGAGTGCGTAAGAAATGCGTACGAGTTTGACCGATGACGTCGATGTCGCCGGTTACCTCATCTGTCGGATGGCCAGGCAGACGTTGTGGCCGCCGAAACCGAAGGAGTTGGACAGCACCGTGCCCAGTGTCTGATCCCGGGCGGTGTTGGGCACGACATCCAGATCACAGTCGGGATCTGGATTGCTGTGGTTGATCGTGGGGGGAACCACCCCCTGGCGCAGGGCCAGAACGCAGGCCACCGCTTCGATGCCGCCGGAGCCACCCAGCAGGTGGCCGGTCATCGATTTGGTTGAGCTCACAGGGATCTGCAGGGCCCGATCCCCGAGGGCGCTCTTGATCGCGGCGGTTTCGTTTTTGTCGTTCGCCGGGGTGCTCGTGCCGTGAGCGTTGACGTAATCCACGTCGGCGGGATCGATGCCTCCATCCATGAGGGCAAGACGCATCGCTTCGGCACCCCCCACGCCACCGGGACTGGGAGAGGTGATGTGGTGGGCGTCGCAGGTCATGCCGTAGCCGACGATTTCCGCCAGCACAGTGGCGCCGCGCGCTTCGGCGTGGGCCAGGGTCTCCAGCACCAGAACACCGGCCCCCTCTCCGATCACGAATCCATCCCGTTCGGCATCGAAGGGACGACTGGCGGTGGCGGGGTCGTCGTTGCGGAAGGACAGCGCCTTGGCACTGGCGAACCCGGCAACCCCGAGGGGGGTGATCGCCGACTCCGCTCCTCCGCAGACCATGGCGTCCGCCTTGCCCAGCTGTAGCAGCCGGAAGGCATCACCGATGGCATTGGAACCAGCGGCACAGGCGGTTGCCACCGCTGAGCTGGGTCCCTTCGTGCCGAGGGCGATCGCCGCCAGGCCCGTCGCCATGTTGGGAATCATCATCGGCACCGTGAACGGACTCACCCGTCCCGGTCCCTTGCCTTCCAGCACGTGGGCCTGCGTCTCCATCGTCAGCAGACCGCCGACGCCGGAGCCGATGATCACGCCGATGCGGTCAGCGTTGGCGTCGGTGATTTCGAGGCCTGCATCAGCAAGGGCCTGCTTGGACGCCACCACGCCGAATTTGCAGAAGCGATCCCAGCGCTTGGCTTCCTTGGGTTCGATCAGCCCCGTCGGGTCGAACGCCTTCACTTCCGCCGCAAAGCGACAGGCGTGAGCTGAAGCGTCGAAGAGTGTGATGGGGGCGACCCCGTTGCGACCTCCTATGAGGCCGCTCCAGTACTCCTCAACCGTGTTGCCGATCGGTGTGACCGCGCCGAGACCGGTGACCACGACGCGATGGAGACCCTCCACCATGCCGCTCCTCAGGCCTGCTTGTCTTCGATGTACTTGACGGCGTCACCAACGGTGGTGATGCCCTCAGCGGCTTCATCGGGGATTTCGATATCGAAGGCCTCCTCAAGGGCCATCACGAGCTCCACGGTGTCCAGCGAGTCGGCGCCGAGGTCGTTCTGAAAGTTGGATTCCGGCTTCACTTCGCCGGCATCGACGCTGAGTTGCTCCGCAACGATCGAACGCACTTTCTCGAGGATCGCTTCCTGGGACATGGGCCGTGGCAACGGGACGCTGCATCCTACGGGCACGCCTCTGGGGCGCCTGAGCCGGGCGTTAACAACGGTGACGGCCCAGCTCTGGGAGGGTGTCTTGGCGGGTACGTTTGGCACCAAGCCATCCATGAGCACCGGGCATGTCCCACGCCGTCAAGATCTACGACACCTGCATCGGCTGCACTCAGTGCGTGCGTGCCTGTCCTCTCGATGTGCTCGAGATGGTGCCCTGGGACGGGTGCAAGGCCGGTCAGATCGCCTCTTCGCCGCGCACCGAGGACTGCGTCGGCTGCAAGCGCTGTGAAACCGCCTGCCCCACCGACTTCCTCAGCATCCGCGTTTACTTGGGCGACGAGACCACCCGCAGCATGGGTCTGGCGTACTGATCGTCCCAACGTCCCTCTGAAAACCCCATAAGCTCTGCCCGGCCACAGCCGGGCTTTTTTGTATGTGCGGAATCGTTGCGTTGGTCGGTTCCCGTGAGGCGGCCCCACTGTTGCTGGAGGGCCTGCGCCAGCTCGAATACAGGGGGTATGACTCCGCCGGCATCGCCACGGTCGACTCCAGTTCCCTGGATTCAGGCAGCGGCGTGCTGCACTGCCTGCGAGCCAAGGGAAAGCTCGTCAATCTCACGGCTCGTTTCGACGAGCAGGGGGCTCCAGGACAGTGCGGTATCGGCCACACCCGCTGGGCCACCCACGGCAAACCGGAAGAGCGCAATGCCCATCCCCACCGTTGCTGCGATGGCGGTGTGGCGGTTGTTCAGAACGGCATCATCGAAAACCATCGCAGCCTGCGTGATGAGCTGCAGGCAACCGGGGTGGTCTTCCAGTCGGAGACCGACACCGAAGTCATCCCTCATCTGGTGTCTGCCGAGCTGAAGCGGCTCCAGGCGGGTGGTGGTCAGGCCGGAGGCCCCCTGCTGCTGCAGGCGGTGCAGGCGGTTCTGCCTCAGCTGCAGGGGGCCTATGCCCTGGCGGTGATCTGGCAGGACGCTCCCGGAGCTCTCGTGGTGGCCCGACGCGCCGCGCCCTTGCTGATCGGTCTGGGGGAGGGGGAGTTTCTCTGTGCCAGCGACACGCCGGCCCTAGCCGGTTTCACCCGCACGATCCTGCCGATGCAGGACGGCGAGGTGGCCTTGCTGACGCCTCTCGGGGTGGAGCTCTACGACGCCGAGGGGCAGCGGCAGCAGCGCATGCCTTCGGTTCTGTCCGGCACGGATCATGTGGCCGACAAGCGCCACTTCCGTCATTACATGCTCAAGGAGATCCATGAGCAGCCGGAGACGGCACAGCTCTGGGTGGCCCGTCATCTGCCGCAAGGCCTGGCACCGGAGACGCCTGTGGCGCTTCCCTTCGAAGATGCCTTTTATGCCGGCCTCGAGCGTATTCAGATCCTCGCCTGCGGCACCAGTCGCCATGCCGCGCTCGTGGGGGCTTATCTGCTGGAGCAGTACGCCGGGATTCCCACGGCGGTCCATTACGCCAGTGAATTCCGCTATGCACCGCCTCCGCTGGCTCCGCACACCCTCACGATCGGTGTGACCCAGTCCGGCGAGACCGCCGACACCCTGGCAGCTCTGGCCATGGAGGCGGAACGGCGGACGGCTCACGGCGACCCGGCTTTCGCACCGCGACAGCTGGGTGTTACCAACAGGCCGGAAAGTTCCCTCTCCCGTCAGGTGCCCCACATCCTCGACATCGGTGCCGGCATCGAGGTGGGTGTTGCCGCCACCAAGACCTTCCTCGGACAGCTGCTTGCCTTCTATGGCCTGGCGATGGCTTTTGCGGCCCAGCGCGGCAGCCGTTCGCCAGATGAGATCAAGGCCATGGCCAACGAGCTGCGCCAGCTGCCACAGCAGCTGCAGGAGCTTGTGGAGCTCCATGATCGCCAGTCCGAAGCCCTCGCCCATCGGTTTGCTGAAACCCAGGACGTGATTTTTCTGGGCCGCGGCATCAACTACCCGATTGCCCTTGAAGGGGCGTTGAAGCTCAAGGAGATCAGCTACATCCATGCCGAGGGCTACCCGGCCGGGGAGATGAAGCATGGTCCGATCGCCCTGCTGGATGCCCATGTCCCCGTGGTCTCCATCGCCGTTCCGGGTGCCGTCTTCGAGAAGGTGCTCAGCAATGCTCAGGAGGCCAAGGCCCGCGACGCGCAGCTGATCGGCGTGGCTCCGCAGGGTCCGGACACGGACCTCTTCGATGAGCTGCTTCCGGTCCCGGAGGTGAGCGAGTGGATCAGCCCGCTGCTCACGATGGTTCCGATGCAGCTACTGAGTTATCACATCGCCGCCCATCGCGGACTGGATGTGGATCAACCCCGCAATCTGGCTAAGAGTGTGACGGTGGAGTGATGCGATCCGATGACTGGCGTCATGTCGGTGGAGCTGAATCGAGGCCTGCCTCCACGGTCGCCAGGTCCGGCGCAGCAGTGATGCCATTCGCTCGAGGCGCCTTAGCGAGCGTCCAGGTGATCTGCCTGGCAGTGATGTTCGGACTGTCGGTGGTTCCGATCAGCTGGTTCTGGAGACGCGGCTGGTTTCAGAACTGGACCGGGATGCGCTGATCGCTGCGGCCGTAGCGGTCTTCGAAGCGAACGATGTCGTCCTCCCCGAGGTACGCGCCGCTCTGAACCTCGATCAGTTCCACAGGGATCTTGCCTGGGTTGGAGAGGCGATGACGGCACCCCAGGGGGATGTAGGTGCTCTGGTTCTCACCGAGCAGTTGCTGCTCGCCGTCGCGTTCCACCACGGCGGTGCCGCGAACCACCACCCAGTGTTCGGCGCGGTGGTGGTGCATCTGCAGCGAAAGGCTGGCCCCCGGTTTCACCGAGATGCGCTTCACCTGCCAGCGGCTGCTCTCCACCACGGAGGTGTAGTGGCCCCAGGGGCGGTAGATCTTGCGGTGGGCTTTCCCTTCCGGGCTGCCATCGGTCTCCAGCTGTTTCACCACTTTCTTGATCTCCTGTGCTCTGGCGCGGTCGGCGATCAGCACAGCGTCATCGGTCTCCACCACCACCAGGTTCTCGACGCCCAGACCCACCACCAGTCGGTGCTCGCTGCGCAGGTAGCAGTTGCGGCTGCCTTCGCTGATCACCCGGCCCTGCAGCACGTTGCCATTCTCATCCCGGTCTGAGGTTTCCCACAGAGCACTCCAGCTGCCCACATCACTCCAGCCGGCATCGAGCGGAAGCACCGTCCCGAGTTCGGTTTTTTCCATCACCGCCACATCAATGGCGATGTTCGGACATTTCGCGAAGGCTTCTCGCTCGAGCCGCAGAAAGTCCAGATCCGCAGTGTCCTGCTCGAGGGCTGCCCGGCAGCAGCTCACCACCTCCGGTGACAGGCGTTCCAGCTCCGCCAGCATCGCGCTGGCCCGGAACAGGAACATGCCACTGTTCCAGGTGAAGCGTCCCGTGCTCAGGAAGGTTTCCGCCGTGGCCCGGTCGGGTTTCTCCACGAAGCGGGCGATCGGTACATCCTGAAGCGGGCCGCCGGAGAAGGGCTGGGCGGCTTCGATGTAGCCATAACCCGTTTCCGGTGCCGTCGGCACGATGCCGAAGGTCACCAGTCGTCCTTCCTCCGCCGATCGCCGGCCCGCTTCCACCACCTCACGGAAGTGGCTGGCATCGCGGATCACGTGATCCGCGGCCAGCACCAGCAGCAACGGATCCGCGCCATCCGCCGTCGCCTGCAGGGCCGCCACGGTCACCGCCGGGGCCGTGTTCCGTCCCATCGGCTCCAGCAGGATCGCGTTCGGTTCCACATCGATCTGGCGCATCTGTTCGGCCACGATGAATCGGTGGTCTTCGTTGCAGATCAGCAGCGGCGATCCGAGGCCGTCGAGGCCATCCAGTCGTTGCTGGGTCTGCTGCAGCAGGGTGGACTCACAATCGCCGCTGAGAGCCCAGTACTGCTTCGGGTAGCTGGCGCGCGACAGCGGCCAGAGACGGGTCCCGGTTCCGCCACAGAGGATGACCGGTATTAGTGGGGTGGCCGCCAAGACATCCGCTCATCGAGGGTCTAAGGATCGCCTGATGCCGGGTGCTTTGTCGACTGGAGGATGGGTTCACAGCTCCAGCAGCCCCGGTGGCGGCGTCAGCAGCAGCCAACCTTCCTCCGCAACCACGCGCGGCACGATCGCCTCCACGAACGGCACCAGCACCCGGCGTTCATCGTTGAGCTCGATTTCCAGAAGATCGTTGCCTCCGCTGATCAGATCCGTCACCCGCCCGATCGCTGGCCCCTGCGGTTCGAGGCGGGCTTCCAGATCAACCAGATCGAGCAGGTGGAATTCCCCCTCCTCCAACTCCGGCCGATCGTCAGCGGGTACCAGCAGCTCACGGCCCACCAGGGCCTCCGCGGCAGCGCGATCGTCCACTCCTTCGAAATGCACCACGAACAACGACTTCCCCGGCAGTTGGCGACCGCGGAGCAGGGCGACTTCCTGGCGATGGCCCCCCGCACCTGCCTTGAGCCAGCGGGGTCCAGGGCGGGTGAAGCGTTCCGGGAAGTCGCTGCTGGGATTGATCCTCAGGTCTCCCTGCAGCCCCTGGGCTCCGACAACCCGTCCCACCATGAGCCACTCCTCGCTGTCATCCATGCAGTGGTCGATCGCTCTGCTGATAATGGCGTCAGACCAAACCGTGCCCGATCCATGGCGAGCGCTGCAGCCCCGATCCTCCCTGGCTCCACGGTCACCGTTGTGGATGTGACGTCGATCTACAACGGTTACACCGGCTTCGTTCAGCGGATCAGTGGTGATCGAGCTGCAGTGCTGTTCGAGGGTGGTAACTGGGACAAGCTGGTGACGCTTCGGCTGAGGGATCTGAAGCCCGCCTGATCGATATGGCCGTTCCGCGACGTTTGCGCTCCCGACTGAGAACGGTCGTTCTGGAAGCGGGCACACCGGCAGGAAAGCTCTACAACATCATTGTTTTCGGGGCGATTCTGCTGAGTGTTCTGGCTCTGATGCTGGAACCGGATCCCTTTGGCAATACCGCCCTGCGGCAAACCAATGTGGCCTGGATCGATGCGATTCAGAACATCTGCCTGGCCGTTTTCTCGGCTGACTTCTTCTTGCATCTGTATGTGAGTGAACGGCCGAAACGGTATTTCTTCAGCTTCTACGGGCTGGTTGATTTCACAGCAGTGCTGTTCTTCTTCGTGCCGCAGGTGCGCAGTGAAATTCTGCTCTGGGTGTTCAAATTCGGCCGAATTCTGCGTGTTTTCAAGTTGCTCCGTTTTGTCGACGAAGCACGGGGCATGGGGCAAGCCTTGCGCAGTAATGCCCGCACGATTGCGGTGTATCTGTTCTTCGTCGTCATGCTGCAGGTGGTGCTGGGCTATTTCATCTTTGTGATTGAAAGCGTCAATCCAGACACCCAGTTCAAGACTGTGGCGAATGGCGTGTACTGGGCCATCGTCACCATGACGACCGTCGGCTACGGCGACTACGTTCCCCAGACATCTCTGGGACGGTTGTTGGCTTCGGTGGTGATGCTGCTCGGATTCGGCATCATCGCGATCCCCACTGGACTTCTGACTTATTCAGGACTAAAGAGCAGACGATCAGAGAATAAGGATGAGCAGTGCGGTATCTGCGGTCGTCAAGGGCATCGAGAAGATGCAGTTCATTGTGATTTCTGCGGCTCTGTTTTGACTGATCATTGTGCGTCTAACCGTTGAAGACAATTTTTTGCCGCAGACTGCTCAGCTTCTTTGCGAGAGCGGCCCCAGCCTTCTCCTTCAAGTTGCTCCGAAACAATCACAATGCTTCTGAAGCGTAGATCATCTCCATGTAGTTTTGATTGCTCAATTGTAGTGTAATTAGGAAGTCCTAATTGGTGAGATTGGCTCCATTCTTGTAGCGCTGACTTGCAATTAAAGTGGTATGGATTCTGAAGGAATTTTTTAGCCGTTATTTCCCATTCGGCCTTAAATAGTAAAATTATATTTTTGGTCGTTTGCTGCCTAATGTAAACAGCTCCTGCTACAGCTTCAACCATCTCAGCCCTGATAGTTTTAATTGCAGTCACGTCATGCATGGCATCTGAACCTTTCAATATTAGTTCATCAATATTCATGATTTTACCAAAATTCGCTAGCCATGAATCGCTTACCAATTGTGACCTCAGGGAAGACTGCTGGCCTACATCCATTGTTGGGTAACCGTTGCGGATGAATTCACTGGCGGCGAGCCTCAGAACGGCATCACCGAAAAACTCCAGTTGTTCATGGTTGTAGTGCTTCTTTACAGAGGAATGAGTTAAAGCTTCAAGAACTAATGCGTCACTTGAAGGCAAAAGATTAGAAATCTCAAGAAATTCATGGATCGACGAGAACGATTTTATTGGGAGCTGCGTCATCATTCAAGGTCAGGCTTCTTTGCTTAATGTCTTTAATCTAAAACCTTCCCTGGCAATCGCATCACGACGCCCAATGCCGATCCAGGAATCAAACAAACTGCCAATATCAATCGCAATCCCACCTTTAGACTTTGCAACTTTACAATAGTGCTTGCCGAGGTAACCTGCTGAAACTAAGAAGAGGTGTTTTTTGCTTTTAACGTTGATCTTGCGCTGAATCTTCCTATACATAATCGGGTAATGTGGCTTGCTGGTACGCATAAATGTTGAGTGGCCTGGAATTTGAATGTGATCTATGTTTTCGATTCCGTAGGTGTCTCTCAGTTGTTTTGATGCTGAAGTATGTGAAATGACTGTTATGAACTCTGAAGCCTTTAATATTGGTTCAATGAGTCCAAGTTTGTGAAGGCGAAGAAAGATGAATGTGTCAGGAACAAAAGTCCTGGCAGCGAACACTCTTGTATATAAGTTTGCGTATGCTGCCGCGACTCTAGGGTTGAAAAGTTTTTCGCAAATTGGATCATTGAATCGAATGATGCTTGGAGCGCAAACAATATCGGCTGTTTTAATCGATTCTTCAAGTAAATTTTTTAAGTAAAATGTACCAGATATTGTTGGTTGATAGGGGTATTTTTTTGCCAGCATTTTGAGGCATTTTTTCCCGAATTGATAGTTTAAGCATTCGCTCACTATCTCATTTATATCAAAGATGTGTGGAAACCCAAGTAGTCGACCTTCCCCATCTCCAAGTCGAATAACTGATAGAGGTTTACCAGTATCAATTGCATCTAGTATTACTTGTTGCAGTTGGGAACAGATTTGTGGACTTGAGAAAGCGTGCGGGGGAGAGCTGCTTAATGCTGCATTTAAAACAGCAATCTTTTTTGAGTCTTCATATGAAATTGGGGTGAGAATCGCTTTTGTGAGATTCTCAGAATAATTTGGTGAATATGGGAGTGCCGAAAATGATTGCAATCCATTTCCATGGATGGATGTGGATGGGTAATAAATGGGATGATCGTGGAATGTAAGTTCTAAGTCAACGGTGCCTTCGCGACATTCACGTTGAGATAATGATATTTCGAACGTGGCCTGAAAAAATCCCTTGGATGAGATAAAGATTTCGAAAATAACTGTTTCTGATTTTGATATCTGTGCCCATTTATTAATGCTGCTTGATTGTGCTATTTTGAGTTCCAGTGTGCATTTAAATCTTTTACTTGTTGTTCTTGGTATTTGGATATTATAAGGCATTGTGTTTAAGCTGCGTTTATAAAATAGGGGATAAAGTCGCAGAGCCTTTGGGCACTTATGCGATTTGGTTGAACATTGAAGATTCCCATTCTGCCAATAGAATATTCCTTAGCAAAAACCTCTTCGATGACATGATACTGTGGCCTATCCAGATAATCATCAAATAGAATAGTTACTGGCCTTTTGGTCATCGTTGCGCTGGCAATAAAACAAGCAACACGAAAACGACCATCAATTAAAATAGTATCTGGCGCATAATTCATTGTTTGCCATGGAAGAAGAGCATAAGACGGAAACTTCTGAAAATTTTTCCCTGATTTTAGCGGATGTCCCCATTCTTTGGTGGGCCCGATATCGGAATAAATTCCTCTGAAGTTACTTATTAAATCAAGGCTGACTAAGTATTCTTTGAGTCGATTTAGCCACTCTAGATCGGATTCGACAGCGGCGAGTTGTTTTTTTAAGGATAGTCCAAGCACAGAGGATCCTCCCGATCCATATTCGAGAATACCTTCAGCTCCTGAATATTTAGCTTCCAGAAAATCTATGATTTCAGGTGAGAAAGTAAGTTCAAACATGGTTTTTAAATTTTAATTATTATTCTTATTGTAGCATAGGCTATTGACTCTTTGCAGTAGTGGTGGCTTGAAGAAAATAACGCTTAGAGAGTCTTGACCTGTCGACTATTAGTTTGTCTGGTTGGTAGGGTTTTATGCACGCTCTGTGTTTGAAATGCTTGAAAGGATCTATTTGATGCCTGCAATCAGATTTTGCATAAGGTGTGATCAGTGAGCATGGCGACTTTCAGGCAGTATGGCTATTGTTAGTTGTTGCTTTAGTAGATGGTTGTAAGATTTAATTGTAGTTTCAAATGGTTCGTGGAGGGACAGTGGTCCGACAGGATTGGTTTGAATGCTTCCCTGTTGCGATCAGCAGTGCGGGGATATTTTGCGCCGGAGAAGACTTCTTTGACTTTGTTTATTTATTAATTAGGTTGAGGTAAATAGGGACTGTTGACTTGAAGATGACTGCAAGGTTTGGCCCGGACCAATCTTCGGAACAGCTAGCCCTTGTATGCATGCTTCTAATTGTTAACTGTGGGCTGAGTAGTCGAATTTTGAACTTTATGTTGTGGCTTGGCAATGGATGCGAGCATGTTTTGGTGTGGGTTGAATGCTGGCGATAGGTTTGATTGCTACTAGAAAAGAGATTGCAGCAGCGCTTCGATTGCTTCGGATTTGCTAAATAGATTTTCATGGCTTGCCTTCACCATGTTTGAAGGGCCAGATCAGCACTAACCTAACTATCTGAGTTGAGTCGATTGTTCAAGCTTGTCATATGCAGGAATTTAGAAATCACGGGCAATCTATCCCCTGGCGATATATTTGCCTCCACTTGCCGATACCGCAAGAATGTCACTCGAATTTTCGATAAGTTTAGTTATGTGGTTGAAGTTTTGAAAATCTCTTCGGTGCTGATTTCGTCGGACGCTCTAGACTTTTGAGGATTGCGGCTGAGATATTTGATACCTGGGCCAAATGAAGCTGTTTGTTTGTGGCGTCATAGGTTTTGCGAAGGGCTCTCGTATTTTTGCATCAAATTTTGCATAGCGCTTTGTATGGATCCGGTCAAATCGGAAAAGGAGCAGTAAGTAATATCATAGTTAATAAAATTTGTTGATTAACCCTGTATTTGCATCTGTTGCGAATTAGTGAAAGCAGGACATAAGCCGGGTTCTGTTCACACCTCCAAGGAGGGTGGGCGGTTATCTATCTGGGGCCGACGTCTCCGCCGGCCTCGAGCGGCGCGTTCAGACGGAACGGGGCCAATGGCCAGCCGTCGTTCCTTGGCCTTGCTCCCAGCCGGGGTTTACCGAGCCAGCACCTCTCGATGCTGCTGGTGCGCTCTTACCGCACCTTTGCACCCTTGCCTGTGCCTGGGGGAGGTCCCCACGGGGCCATCGGCGGTGTGTTTCTGTGGCACTCTCCTCACGGTCACCCGCACTGGGCGTTACCCAGCAAGCCTGGCCATCGGGGAGCCCGGACTTTCCTCAACCGGATCCGGTGGGATCCGATTGCAACCACCTCGCCTGCTTTCAGTCTCCATCATGCCCCGTGGGCATAATTTGAGGGTCCAGGGCTTTCGGTCCCTGGGGCTGTAGCTCAGCCGGATAGAGCGACGGTTTCCTAAACCGTAGGTCGTGGGTTCGAGTCCCGCCAGCCCCGTCACGTGCCTCATCTCGCTGTAATCACCGCTACATCTGGTGGGGTGGATTGATCGCGCACCACCGCTAGGGTTGGGCCAACAAGGTGGCTGCCATGACCCAGCTCCACGATCTCCGTCTTCGCCTGCTGGTGCAGCAGGAAAGTGAGCGGATCGCCGATTCCCAGCAGGCGGATCTCGATCTCTCTGTGGTCCAGGCCCGTTGCCTGTGCTGGCTTGCCCTTTTGGCTGAAGCCCATGAGGATCAGGCCAGCGATGCTGAACGTCGCGGCGACACCGAACAGGCCATGGGCTGGTTCGCCGATTCCATGCGGCTCAGGGATGTGATCCAGGTGGTGTCGTCCATCGAGATTCCTTTGCCTGGAACCCTTGAGGATGATGAGAAGGATGCCGACGACAGTGCTGATCCCCTCGCGGCCTGACGGATGCCATGATGTGGAATGTGTAAGAGGTCCTGCGGTGCCGGAAGAGCCCTGCCAATGCCCGGACTGTCAGAGGTTCTACCGGGAGCATGACCGTTTAATCCGTGAGTTCCCAACGCTGCGCCAGCAGCAGGAGCTCAGCTGGGCAGCACTGCAATCCTTCCGAACCCTGTCGGGTCGTGTTCTCGAAGACCTTCAGAAGCAGCACGGCTCCCGTGCGGCCGAGGCTTCGTCAGCTCAGCCTCTCTCCGTCGCTGGAGGTGGTGAGGAGTCGTCTGATGCGCTTCAGCAGGCGATGGCTGACCTGGAGAACATCAATGCCCATCTGTTCTCGATTGAGGCTCTGATGGAGCGAGTCTTCGATGTGCGCGTTCCCGAAGAGATCGAGCAGAAATTCCGGGAACTGGCGGGTGAGCTGGCTCCCGATCCTCTGAATGTCGATCGGCTGCGGCTGAACCGTCTGCTGCATCAAACGCCCGACCTACCCGACCGCAGCTGACGCCGGCGTTTCGCTGTGGCGTCGGCAGAGGCGGGCGATCATTCCCTCCTCATCTGCTGGAATCACCACGGTGGTGAACTCTCCCCACCACCGAAGAGACTCGCTCAGTTCGTCATGAAGTTGTCGGTCGTGTTCGCCGATCCCTCCCGTGAGTGCCAGCACGTCCACTCCGCTGAGGCTTGCTGCCATTGAGCCGAGCAACTGCAGCAAGCGGTGACGGAATACCTCGAGGGCCCGGATGGCCCCGTTGTGGCCATGGGCAGCGGCCTCACGGATGTCACGCATGTCGCCGCTGAGGCCCGACAGCCCCTTCAATCCGGATTCCTTCTGCAGAATTCTGGCCATCTGGTCCTCGCTGTAACCCTCTCGCATCAGCTCCAGCAGCAGGCCTGGATCGATGCTCCCGGAACGGGTGGCCATCACCAGGCCCTCAAGCGGGGTGTAGCCCATTGTGGTGTCGATGCAGCGCCCCCCTTTCACGGCAGCCAGCGAGGCGCCGGCGCCGAGGTGGGCACTGATCAGCCGCAGCCTTGATGGGTCCCTGCCCTGACTGCGCCACTGCTCCGCGGCGGTTTCCGCCACATGCTGATGGTTGATGCCATGGAACCCGAAGCGGCGGAAGCCACGGCAGCGGAAGTTCTGGGGAATGGCATAGCTGTAGGCCGCCGCCGGCAGACTGCTGTGGAAGGCGGTGTCAAAGCAGGCCCACTGAGGCAGCTGCGGGGCCCAGCGCCGACTCCAGGCCAGGCCCTTCAGGGCTGGCGGATTGTGCAGTGGGGCCAGGGGAATCAGTTCCTCGAGGGTCGCTTCCACCTCTGGTGTGATTCGGGTCGGTGCCGTGAAGCGCTCACCTCCGTGCACCACCCGATGACCGATCAGGTTCACCTCCTGGCGAAGGGGTTCCAATTCCGGTGCCAGCCAGCTCTCCAGCACCTCATCGAGGGATTCACCCGCAGCGATGCTGCGGCTGCTGTGCCAGGGGGTGGTCCCGGTGGGATCCACCAGGGCCGCCTTGAGGCTGGAACTGCCTAGATTGATGACCAGGCAGAGGTCGGCCATCAGCGCACGTCGCAGGTGATTTCGACGTTCAGGGCCTCCACGTTCCAGATGTTCTTGCAGTACTCAGCGATGGAACGGTCGGAGGAGAAGAAGCCGGTTCGTGCTGTGTTCAGCAGCGACATGCGGTTCCAGTGCATCCGATCGGTCCAGGCGAGGCTGACCGCTTCCTGGGCGCGCAGATAGTCGGCGAAGTCCGCCATCACGAAGAAGGGATCGTTGCCGGTGAGGTTGTCCAGCAGAGGCCGGAACAGTTCGCCATCGCCATTGCTGAAGTGGCCCATTTCGATCAGGCGCAGGGCTTCCTGCAGCTCAGGGACGGCGGCGATGAAGTCGCCGGGACGGTAGCCCTGCTCCTTGAGAGCCTTGATTTCTTCGACGGTTTTGCCGAACAGGAAGAAGTTCTCGGCACCTACCAGCTCACGGATCTCCACATTGGCGCCGTCGAGGGTGCCGATGGTGAGGGCGCCATTCATCGCGAACTTCATGTTGCCGGTGCCGGAGGCTTCCTTGCCGGCGGTGGAGATCTGCTCCGAAAGATCGGAGGCGGGATACACCCGCTCCGACAGTTTCACGTTGTAATCCGGCAGGAACACCACACGCAGGCGTCCGTCCATGTCGGGATCGCTGTTGATCGTGTCAGCGATGCCATTGATGAAACGGATGATCAGCTTGGCCATGTAGTAGCCGGGAGCTGCCTTGCCGCCGAAGATCACCGTGCGAGGGGCCATGCCATCGGCCTGACCGTTCTTGATCCGCAGGTACTGGGTGATCACCTGCAGGGCGTTGAGGTGTTGGCGCTTGTATTCGTGAATGCGCTTCACCTGCACGTCGAACAGGGTGGAGGGATCTACCAGCACACCAGTGTTCTTGTGGATGTAGCCGGCCAGCTTGCGCTTCACAGACAGCTTGGTTTCGCCCCAGTGCTCGAGGAAGCCGTGGTCGTTCTGACGCTCCTCCAGCTTGCGCAGGTTCTCCATGTTGGAGATCCACTCCTCACCGATGTGCTCGTTGAGCAGGGTGGACAGCTCGGGATTGGCCAGGGCCACCCAGCGGCGGGGTGTGACGCCATTGGTGACGTTGGTGAATTTCTCGGGCCAGAGTTCGGCGAATTCCGGCAGCAGGTCGGTTTTCACCAGATCGGAGTGCAGCGCTGCCACACCATTCACGTGGTGGGCACCGATGGTCGCCAGGTGCGCCATGCGCACCGCCTTGCTGCCGTCTTCATCGATGATCGACAGCTTGCGCTGGATGGCGTCGTTGCCGGGGTAACGCAGACGCAGCTGCTGGAGGAACCGGCGGTTGATCTCGTAGATCAGCTCCAGGTGGCGGGGCAGCAGGCTGCTGAACAGGTTGAGGTCCCACTTCTCCAGGGCCTCCGGCAGCAGGGTGTGATTGGTGTAGGCGACGGAACGGGAGGTGATGTCCCACGCCTTCTCCCAATCCAGGTGACGGTCGTCGATCAGCAGGCGCATCAGCTCCGCCACCGCGATGGCCGGGTGGGTGTCGTTGAGCTGAACGGTCCAGTACTTGGGGAAGTCCTCCACGGACAGGCCTCGGTTGTCGAGGCTGCGCAGCATGTCCTGGAGGGAGCAGCTGACGAAGAAGTGCTGCTGCTTCAGACGCAGACGCCGGCCTTCATCGGTGCCGTCGTTGGGATAGAGCACCTTGGAGAGGGTTTCGCTGCCCACCTTCTCCTCAACGGCGCCGTAGTAATCGCCGATGTTGAAGGCGTAGAAGTCGAAGCTTTCGGTGGCGTCGGCGCGCCAGAGGCGCAGACGATCGCAGATGTTGACGCGATATCCCAGGACGGGCACGTCGTGGGGGATGCCGATGGCATGTTCGGCGGGGATCCAGCGGGAGCGGTAGCTGCCCTTGTCGTCGATGTAGCTCTCGGTGCGGCCACCGAAGCCGACGAAGCAGGCTTCATCGGGCTGGGGCAGTTCCCAGGGCCAGCCGCCCTTCAGCCACTTGTCGGTGATCTCCACCTGCCAGCCGTCGCGGATCAGCTGGTCGAAGATGCCGAATTCGTAGCGGATGCCGTATCCCGTGGCGGGGATCTTCAGGCTGGCGAGGGATTCCATGTAGCAGGCCGCCAGACGGCCGAGGCCGCCGTTGCCGAGTCCCGGCTCCTCCTCCACCTCCAGGATCTGCTGCAGCGACTCGATCCCGAAATTCCGCAGGGCCTCTTCGACCTCCTTCTGGATTCCCAGGTTGAGCAGGTTGTTGTTCAGCTGGGGGCCGATCAGGAATTCCGCGGAGAGATAGGCCACGGATTTCTGGGGGTGGGCCCGCATCGCCTCGGTGGTGGCGAGGTAACGCATCATCAGGCGATCCCGCACCGCATAGCTCAGAGCCATGTAGAGGTCATGGCGGCTGGCGGTGGGCGCGAGCTTGCCGAGCGTGAAGAACAGGTGCTCGGTCATGCCGTCGAACACGCTTTTGGCATCAAGCCCGGCGCGTTCGGGATCGTTGTAACAGCCAGGTGTCGGCAGACGCAGATCGAGGGGTTGGGAGGAGGTCATGGGAAAAGGCGTGTTTGAGAGGAACTCAGGCGAGGAGAGATAAAAGCGAGGTTTGGCTCAGCCGTTTCAGGCACCGTGGCCGAATTTCCAGCGCCAGTTGTTGATCTCGGGCGCATCCATGCCGTGGGTGTAGGCATGGTTGCGGTGCTTGTGGATCTCGTCCTTCATCCGCTCTTTGATGTGAGCGGCGCGGGAGCCGAGGCTCTCCACCCGATCGATCACATCGATCACCAGGTTGAATCGATCGATCTGGTTGCTGATGGCCAGTTCCAGGGGGGTGTTGATGTTTCCTTGCTCCTTGTAACCGCGAACGTGGAAGTTCGCATGGTTCGGTCTGCGATACGTGAGCCGGTGAATCAGCCACGGGTAGCCGTGGAAGTTGAAGATCACCGGGCGATCCGGTGTGAACAGATCCTCGAAATCGCAATCGCTGAGGCCGTGGGGATGTTCCGAGGAGGGGGACAGGGAGAACAGCTTCACCACGTTCACGTAGCGGATCTTCAGCTGCGGGATCTGTTCGCGCAGGATCTCGATGGCTGCCAGGCACTCCTTGGTGGGGATGTCTCCTGCCGAGGCCAGCACTACATCCGGTTCATCCATCTCGGTGCCGCAGTCGTCATTGCAGGCCCAATCCCAGATGCCGAGCCCTTTGGCCACGTGACGACGGGCCTGATCCAGGGTCAGGTACTGAAGATGTTTCTGCTTGTCGGAGACGATGATGTTGCAGACGTCGGTCTCGGTGAGGGCCTGCTCGGCGACGGCGAGAAGGCTGTTGGAGTCGGCAGGTAGGTAGACCCGGGTGATCGATCCCTTCTTGTTTCCGGCCAGGTCCATGAACCCTGGGTCCTGGTGGGTGAATCCGTTGTGGTCCTGCCGCCACACGGTGGAGGAGATCAGGCAGTTCCAGGGACCGATCGGTGCGCGCCAGGGGATCTCTTCGCAGTGCTCCAGCCATTTGCAGTGCTGGTTGTACATCGAGGAGATCACATGGGCGAAGGCTTCGTAGGTGTGGAAGAAGCCGTTGCGCCCGGTGAGCAGATAGCCCTCCATCATCCCGACCAGGGTGTGTTCGGAGAGCATTTCGATCACCGAACCGTCGCGGGACAGTTCACTGCCGTTCAGGTCCTCGGGGAGGAAATTGGCCATCCACACCTTCTTGGAGACCTCGTAGACGGCCTGAAGACGGTTGGAGTGGGTTTCGTCAGGTCCGAACAGCTTGTAGGCGCCGGGGTTCTCGCGAATGAGATCACGGATCACCTCGCCGAGCGGGTAGGTGTTCTCCGCCTCGACGGTGCCGGGCGTGTCCACATCGATGGCGTACTTCTCGATCGCCGGGAACAGCAGGTCCCGGCGCAGAACACCGCCGTTGGTGTGGGGGTTGCTGCCCATCCGGCGATCCCCGTTGGGGGAGAGGGCACGGATGTGCTCCTTGACGGCACCGTTCTCGTCGAACAGCTCCCAGGGGCGGTAGCTCTTCATCCAGTCCTCGAGCAGCTGCAGGTGTGCCTCGTTGGTCCGAACGTCGGCCACGGGCACCTGATGGGAGCGCCAGAAGTTCTCGATCTTCTTGCCGTCGACGTCCTGGGGACCGGTCCAGCCCTTGGGGGAACGCAGCACGATCATCGGCCAGCGGGGCCGGAAGGCTTCACCGCTGGTGCGGGCCTGCTCCTGCTGAGCGCGGATGTCGAGCACCGCCTGTTCGAAGGCCACCGCCATGTCGCGATGCATCGTCATCGGGTCCGCGCCCTCGACGAAAATCGGCGTCCAGCCGAACCCCTTCAGCAGGTTGTCCAGCTCCTCATGGTCGATGCGGCTGAGGATCGACGGGTTGGCGATCTTGTATCCGTTGAGGTGGAGGATCGGCAGGACGGCACCGTCCCGGATCGGGTTGATGAACTTGTTGATGTGCCAGCTGGTGGCCAGCGGGCCGGTTTCAGCCTCGCCGTCGCCGACGCAGGCGATCGTGATCAGCTCGGGGTTGTCGAGGATGGAACCGCAGGCATGCGACAGCACATAGCCCAGTTCACCTCCTTCGTGGATGGAGCCGGGCATCTCCGCGGTGCAGTGGCTGCCGATGTGCCCCGGGAAGGAGAACATCTTGAAGAACTTCTGCAGGCCTTTCTCGTCGAAGGACTTGTCCGGATAGCGCTCGCTGTAGCTGCCGTCGATGTAGACCGGTCCGCGGGCGCCGGGGGCGCCGTGACCGGGGCCTGACATGTAGATCATGCCCAGGTCGTATTTCCGGATCAGGCGGTTGGCATGGGTCCAGATGAAGGCCTGACCGGGGCTGGAGCCCCAGTGCCCGAGCAGGCGGGGCTTGATGTGCTCAGGCCGCAGGGGCTCCCGCAGCAGAGGGTTGCTCTGCAGGTAGATCATCCCGACGGCCAGGTAGTTGGCTGTACGCCAGTAAGCGTCAAGCAGCTGAAGCTCGTCGTCCGAGGGAGCGTTCACGGCGGCGAGGGCCTGCTGTTGATGAGGCGCGGTCGTCATGGAGTGTCAGGAAGGCAACACTTTTGGGAAACACCCACGGCCTCAGGCGCCGATCGGGCGCTGGGACCATGCGGTTCTCCGGAAAGTAGCCGTCACGTCCTGGGCTGCCCGAAAGCGACCCGACATCAGGGATCTATCCACACGATCCGGACCTTGGCAATCACCAGCGTCATCGGACACCGCCACTAAGGTCGGCTTGAGCCTTGCGCAGCACAATGCTGTTTCCTGCCCTGCTGAGTGAGATCAGCAGCCATGACCTTGAGGTGGCCGAAACGCTGGTCGGCGTACTCCGGTTCATTCTGATCTTCATCGCAGCGCGGACCCTCTCGGAGTTTCTGGTCCGTTTCGAGCTCCCAACGATTCTGGGTGAGCTGATGGCTGGTGTGATCATCGGCGCGTCCGGTCTGCATCTGCTGGTGCCTCCGGAGACCCAGGTGCATCTCAGTGCCGCCTTCAGTGATGTGGTGGGCGGCTTGGCCCACATCCCACCGGATGAGGTCCCCGAGATCTACAACGAATCATTTGGGGCGCTTAGTTCCGTTTCGAATCTGGGTCTGTATTCCCTGCTGTTCCTCGCCGGTCTCGAAAGCGAGTTGGAAGAACTGATGGCCGTGGGGGCTCAGGCCTTCTCCGTCGCTGTTGTTGGTGTGGTGCTGCCGTTTGCACTCGGCACCATCGGCCTGATGAGCATCTTCCACGTTGATGCGATTCAGGCGATCTTCGCTGGAGCCTCCATGACGGCGACGAGCATCGGGATCACCGCGAGTGTGTTCAGCGAACTGGGATATCTGCGAACCCGGGAGGGGCAGATCGTGATCGGTGCTGCAGTGCTCGACGACATTCTCGGGATCGTGATCCTGGCGATCGTGGTGTCTCTGGCTGCAGGAGGATCCCTCGACATCGGACCGATCGTGCAGCTTGTTTTGGCTGCCGTGGTGTTCGTGGCGGTGGCACTGTTGCTGAGTCAGAGGGCTGCTCCCGCCTTCGACTGGATGATCGATCAGCTCAAGGCTCCCGGATCCAAGCTCGTGGGGTCCTATCTGCTCCTGGGCGCGAGTTGCTTCGTGGCGACGGCCATCGGTCTGGAGGCTGCTCTCGGTGCCTTCGCGGCTGGATTGATCGCCAGCACATCGAAACACCGGCATGAGATCCAGGTGGCGGTCACGCCGATCGTCAGTCTCTTCGCCACGGTTTTCTTCGTGCTGGTGGGTGCCGGTATGGATCTCTCCGTGATCAATCCTTCCGATCCTTCCTCCCGTTCGGCGCTGGTGATCGCAGCGTTCATGTTCCTGGTGGCCATTGTCGGCAAGGTCGCCGCCGGTTGGGCAGTCTTCGGCAAGGAGAAGACGAACAACCTCGTGGTCGGCCTGGGCATGCTTCCCCGCGGAGAGGTGGGTCTGATTTTTCTTGGCCTGGGCACGGCGGCCAACCTGCTCACTCCCGGCCTCGAGGCGGCGATCCTGCTGATGGTGATCGGCACCACCTTCCTGGCTCCCGTTCTTCTCCGGATTGTGCTCAAGGGCAAGCCCCCGGAGGACGGGGACTCGGTGCCACAAGAGTTGGTAGCCGATCCGACGGCAGGTCCCTCGGTTCCCTGAATCCGCTCACCGCGTCAGTCGGACCCGTCTCCGGAACTGGACAGGGCAAGCAACAGACTCCAGCCGATGCCGATCAGAGCCAGGCTGGAGGCCCATCCCGGTCCGAGGGCCCAGCTCATCAGCAACTGGGCCACCAGCCCCACGGCCATCGCCAGCAGCAGGCTGCTGACCACTAGCGCGATCTGTTTCCACTGGTCCGAGAGCGCACTGTCCGAGAGGCTTGATTCGAAGCGACCCAGAGGTGCGCTCAGCGGTACGTAGAGGGCCAGTGCCCAGAACAGGGCTCCACGCCAGAGAACGGCATCCGTCAATGGTCCGCCGTATGCCTCCAGCCCTTGCATTCGCTGTTGAAAACTCCTGCCTAGCATCGCTGCTCTGATTGGCCGGCTGTGGAGAGCGTCACCTGGAGCCATCTCGGCCATCCCGTGCATGCGGTGGTGGATCGCCCTGATGAGCCTGATCCTGAGAGTCCGGCGCTGTTGCTGGTGCATGGCTTCGGCGCTTCAACGGACCACTGGCGTCACAACATTCCGGTTCTGGCCCGCAGTCATGACGTGCATGCTCTGGATCTGCTCGGGTTCGGCCGCAGCGCCAAGCCTGCGGGCCTGGCCTACGGCGGTGCCCTCTGGCGGGATCAGCTGGTGGCCTATGTGCGCCAGTGCATCGGTCGGCCGACGGTGATCGCCGGGAATTCCCTCGGAGGGTTCGCCGCCCTTGCGGCGGGAGCGGCTCTGAAACGGGAGTGCGCCGGGGTGGTGCTGCTCAATGCGGCCGGCCCTTTCAGCGATGAGCAAAAGCCCCCTCAGGGCTGGGGAGCTATCGCCCGCCAGTCGATCGGCAGTGCCCTGCTGAGCAGCCCCGTGCTGCAGCGTCTTCTGTTCGAAAATCTCAGGCGTCCCGCCACGATCCGCCGCACACTGCGGCAGGTGTACGTGGACCGCACCAATGTGGATGAGGCCCTTGTGGAGTCGATCCGCCGGCCTTCCCTGGACCCCGGAGCCTTCGGGGTGTTCCGGACCGTCTTCGATATCCCTCGCGGTCAGCCTCTGGATGAGCTCTTCGCTGAACTGACAGCTCCCCTGCTGCTGCTCTGGGGCATCCGGGATCCCTGGATCAATGCTCCCGGACGTCGTGCCACGTTCCAGCGTCATGCTCCGCCGTCCACGACGGAAGTGGTGCTGGAGGCGGGGCATTGTCCTCACGATGAGGTGCCCGATCAGGTCAATGGCGCTCTGCTCGACTGGCTCAGGAGACCTGAGGTGAGCCAGAGCACCGGCATGGTTGCTGGCCAGAGCTAGTTTCCAGCCACCTCAGCCGCCATGGCGGATGCCGATGACACTGACGCAGCAGACGGGCCCCTATTCCCACTGGGAATACATCCATCCCGAGAGCGGGGATCGTCTGCGGATCGTTCCCGAGCGAGGTGGCATCGTCACCGAGTGGCGCTGCGGCGAACGGGAGGTGCTCTATTTCGATCAGGAGCGTTATGCCGACCCCGGCAAGAGCATCCGTGGCGGCATCCCGGTGCTGTTCCCGATCTGCGGCAACCTGCCTGGCGATCTCCTGGAGGTGAGCGGCGTTGCGCACACCCTCAAGCAGCACGGTTTCGCGCGCAATCTTCCCTGGCAGCTTCAGCTGCTGGAGGATCAGAGCGGCGTGAGGCTCACCCTCAGCGACACCGCGGACACCCTCGCGGCCTATCCCTTTTCCTTCCTTGTGGAGATGGAGATCCGCCCGGTGGCTCAGGCCCTGGAGATCCACACCACGATCCAGAACCGCAGCGAGAGCGTCATGCCCTTCAGCTTCGGTCTGCACCCTTACTTCAACATCAGTGATCTGGCTCAGACCGATCTGGCCGGTCTGAATGAGCGCTGCCTCAACCATCTGGAGATGGCGGAGACGGACACCGCGTCTCAGCTGGGTCGTCTGCCGGACGGGGTGGATTTCCTCTGCCGTCCTGCCGGTCCGGTGACGCTGATTGATCGGACCAACGGCCAGCAGCTGCAGCTGCAGCATCAGGAGCCCATGGATCTGACGGTGATCTGGACGGAGCCTCCGCGTGCCATGGTCTGCGTCGAGCCCTGGACCGGCCCACGTCAGTCGCTGATCTCCGGTGATCGCAAGCTTGAGATCCAGCCCGGTGCCAGCTTTGCCCTCAGCTGCCGTTACGCCGTCTCCTGATAGACGCCTGGCAATCGTCCGCGGCAGAGTTGCTGGCGCGGATCGAACTGTCGCTTCACGGCTTCGATCACCGGACGTGCCGGGGCGTCGAGCCAGGCCGGCAAGCCGGCCTCCTGAGGTTGTTTGAGCACCGTCAGCTGGCCCCCGAGGTCGATCACCCTCCGGCGCAGGGCGTCGACCCGGTAGGGGGCCGTTGCTTCAGAGCACCAGCCATCACCGCAGCCTGCACCGGCGGCCAGATCCCACTGCCATCCCTTCAGCGCGAGGAGGGTCCCATCGCTGAGCAGCTGATGCAGGACGGCGGAGGGAAGGGCGACACGCACCAGCCAGGTCGGATCCATGCAGGGCAGGCCACTGTCCAGTGGATCGGCACCGGAGTGCCGTTCCGTCTTCAGCCGATGGCTCCCGGCGATCGCCTCGAGGCGCTTCATCTGGTCTTCCACCGCTTGATCCGACACGCTGCTGAGCAGCAGCCCCAGTTGCCAGTGGCCATCGCCACGGCTCTGCCAGTCGCAGCGTTCTGGGGTGAGGGTCGATCGCAGCAGTTCGGCGCGGAAGCTGTTCTGGGAGCTGAGGTCGCCGTGCAGGAGAAGAGTGGCGTGGGCTGGCCGGATCGGCTGCACCCGCAGGGTGAGTTCGGTGATCAGGGCCAGGCTGCCCCAGCTGCCGCAGAGCAGTTTCATCAGGTCGTATCCCGCCACGTTCTTGACCACCCGCCCTCCGGCACGGGCCTCCACACCGTCACTGCGCAGCAACGTGATGCCGATGATCTGATCGCGGACGCCAAGATGACGCTGCCTCAGGCCCCCTGCCAGCCCGCGGGCCACCAGACCGCCGATGCTGCCTTGAGCTTCTCCGCGCGGGTGGTCCAGAGGCAGCCACTGGCCGCGCTCCGCCAGCACAGCCTGCAGGTCGGCCAGGGGGTACCCGGCTTGCACCGTGATGGTGAGATCGTCCACGGCGTGGTCGATCACCCGGTTCAGACCGCGGCAGCTCAGCACCGGATGACTGGCATCCAGGGGCGGTCCCCAGTCCAGGCGTGTGCCGAGACCGCTGGGAATCCAGGGGGAGGCCGCATCGTGCCACTGGCGCACCAGGGCGATCAGCTCCTTGCGGGTGGCAGGGGAAGGAGGCACGGCACGATGGTGCCATGAAGGTTGTTGTGATCGACGACGACCCAACCGGCTCGCAGACGGTTCACAGCTGCCCTCTGCTGCTGCACTGGGACGTGGAGGACCTGCGGGAGGGGCTGCGTCACCCGTCCCCACTGCTGTTTCTGCTGGCGGACACCCGGGCGCTGACCGAGGAGGCTGCAGGGGAACGTAACCGCGAGATCGCTGCCAATCTCGATGCTGCCCTCAGCGCCGAGGGCCTCCAACGCAGCGATGTGCTGCTCGTGAGCCGTGGTGACTCCACCCTCCGCGGCCATGGAGTGCTGGAGCCTGCCGTTCTCGCGGAGTGCTTCGGACCCTTTGATGCCACCTTCCACGTGCCGGCTTTTCTGGAGGGTGGGCGCACCACGGTCAACGGAGTCCACCTGCTTCGGGGGGCGCCCGTTCACACCACGCCCTTCGCCTGCGACCGGCTGTTCGGTTACGGCACCAGCGATCTGCCCGGCTGGCTGGAGGAGAGAAGCCGTGGTTCCATCCACGCTGCCGATGTGGTGCGGATCAGCGGGCGGGAATTGGATGCCGCCTGCGGCAGCGGGTTGCCCAATCTGATCGAGCGGTTGCGGCAGCTGGTGGGAAATGCGGCGGTGGTGGTGGATGCTGAGCGTCTTCCCCAGCTGACCGCCTTCGCGGCAGCGGTGCGCAGTCTGGGCCGGGAGAAACGTTTCCTGTTCCGCTCTGCCGCCAGCCTGGTGAAAGCCCTGGCGGATCCAGGCCCCCAGCCCCTGGATGGTCCAGGCCTGGCGGCCTTGCGTCGCCGGGATGGTCGAGGCTGCCGATTGCCGGGACTGGTGATGGTCGGATCCCATGTGCCCCTTGCCGATCAGCAGCTGGCGTTGCTGCTCTCGGAAGAATCCTGCGTGCCCATCGAGCTTCCGGTGCCCCGCATTGCGAGAGTGCTGGAGGGTCCGACCTCTGATCTGCTGTTAGCGGATCTGGAACAGGTGTGGCGGGAGCAGCTTCAGCATGCGCTGGTCAGAGGGGCCACGCCGGTGCTGTTCAGCAGTCGTGGCGAAGTGTGCGGTGGCCGTGAGCGGCAGGATCGGCGGTTGTCGCGTGAGCTCGCCCGGCTGATGGCACGATTGGCATCGGCGATGGCTCCCTCCCTCGGCTACCTGATCAGCAAAGGGGGCACAACCACTCAGACCCTCCTCAGCGGAGGACTGGCCTTGCGTTCGTTGCATCTGGAGGGTCAGCTGCTGCCGGGTCTGTCTCTCGTGCGCCCGTCAGGCGGGCGGTTGCAACAGCTGCCGATCCTCACCTTTCCGGGCAACCTCGGCGATGCCGGCACCTTGCGGGAGGCCTGGCAGCGGATGCAGGCCGGCTGAGGCCGCCAGCAGTTCCATGGGGTGATGCACGCTGGCCCGCGCACCGAGATGCCGACGCAGTTGCAGGGTGCAGCCGATGTTGGCGCTCGCCACCAGATCGGCACCGGTGCTGCTGAGGTCGTCTGCCTTGATGCGCCCCAGTTCCGCCGCCTCCTGCGGTTGCACCAGGTTGTAGATGCCGGCGCTGCCGCAGCACACGCCAGCTTCCGTGGCTTCCCGGAGTTGCAGAGCGGGGATGTTGTGCAGCAACTCCCTCGGCTGAGCCTGGATCCCCTGCCCGTGAATCATGTGACAGGCGTCGTGGAAGGCGACCGTGATCCCCAGGGGTTGCAGGCGTCGGCGGAAGGGTTCGCTCAGGCCGTGTTCCGCCAGGAATTCGTGAACATCCAGAACGGGGGCCCGGAAGCGGGCATCACCCATCAGCAGCTCTCCATAGGCCTTCATCGTGTGGCCGCAGCCGGAGGCTGCCACCAGCACCGCATCGAGATCCCCCTCGATCGCGTTGAAGCTGCGCACCAGATCCGAGGCCAGCTGGCGGGTCAGCTCTAGTTCTCCCTGGTGATGACTCACGGCTCCGCAGCAGCCCTGGTCGGGAGGCAGCACCACCTCGAAGCCATTGGCCTGAAGCACCGCCACAGTGGCTTTGCTGACGGCGGGATCAAAGCAACGCTGCACACAGCCCAGCAGCAGCGCCACCCGCCCTCGTCGTTCGCCCGTGGCCGGGTTCAGCTGCGGAAGATGGTCGCTGTAGCTGTCGGCGGTCAGAGGGGGCAACAGCCGTTCCATGGCTTCGATCTGGGGACCGAACAGGCGGGTGAGTCCAGCTCGGCGGGCAAGCGCTTGAACTGGCGTTCCCGCATAGATCCGCAGGGGTTGCAGCAGGGCTCTCAGGCGGCTCGGGTACGGCAGCACCTGCAGCAGCAGACGCCGGAAGGCCACCTCCCATGGGCTGCGATGGCCGGCATTGATCAGCTTCGGACGGGTGTGCTCGATCAGCTGGTCGTAGCGGACGCCGGACGGACAGGCGCTGACGCAGGCAAAGCAGCCAAGGCACGTCTCGAAATGACTGGCAACACTGGCATCGAGCTCCAGCTCTCCAGCTTCGATCGCCCGCAGAGCATGAATGCGGCCACGGGGGGAATCCATCTCACTGGCCAGCACCCGGTAGCTGGCACAGGTGGGCAGGCAGAACCCGCAGTGGACGCATGGGTCGGCCGCACCGGCGGGGAGTCCCGGCAGGTTGACAGAGGCGCTCTGATCCGGCCTGGAGGACTGAGTCATGCTGCGATTCTGACGGAGCACTTTCTGTTCTGGGTTACTCTCAGCCCCACCCAGGCCTTGGATCAGGTCATCAGGACAAGAGTCAATGTGATGGCCGAGTCTTCATCTTCCAGGGTCAAGATTCATGTCGGGGTTTCACGTACAGGGACAACGGTTCTTCAGCGTTATGTCTTCCCTGAGCTGAGAAATCATCTCGTCTTTGCTAAGAAGCCATTCACATCTTCGATATCGTCATTGCCGGTCGGTTGGGATTCCAGGCTGCAGTTCGTCGACCATTGCTTGGAGAAACCTCTGCAACTCCGAAGCTCTTCAGAGCGTCATCATTTGGCGGGGAAAATCCTTTTTCCTGTTGCCATTGCCGCCAGCAGGCAGGACAGTCCTGATCAGTCTGTCTTCCGCCAATACCTGAGATGTGTTGTCCGTCAGATGATCGAAGAGTCGCAGCGTGATGGCCGTAAGCTGTTGATCTCAAGTGAGCGTTTGGCGCAGACAAACTTTTCCATTTGGGCCAAAAAACGTAACTTCTCTAAGTCCGTTGTACCGACCTTTCCTGTCTATGAATTGTGTCGTGCTTTTCTTGATGCTTCTGGCCAGAAGCCGCAGGTGATTGTGGTGCTCAGGGAGCCGATCTCCTATCTGCGTTCCAACTACATTCGGATGTGCGAAATGCGGAAGAAGCACGGGAATTCCTATCTTTCAGCTGATCGTTTCGTGTCACGTCAGGCGCGCTGTGAAAGGTCTCGTCCCGGGACCTCGGCGCTGACTGCTGCCATGCATCAATCCTTTTTGGATGCTCTGGAGACCGTTGCGGAGGTGAAGGCAGTTGGTTTCCGTGAGCAGATCGCCAACAGCGATCTGTGTGCCCTTTTCGGTCTGGAAGGTGAGCCGGGGTTCTCGTTCGCTCAGTTCCCCCGCGAAAACAGATTTACCGAGATGGCCGACGACGAGGCGACGATTGAACGGCTGATCATCGAGACGCTCGCGAAGGAAGGATTTCTGGACCGTCTCCGCGACGAACAGCGCTACACGTGACCGTCAGAACCTTGTGATGATGGCAGCACGATTGTCGATAGTTCTTTACACCGTCGATGTCTGCCCTGAGATTGTGTTTCAACACTGACTTGTTTGTTGGTATGAGGCTTACGATTGTTAAGAGGCTCCAAGGGGTGAACTTGACGTTCTATTCCTGCTTCTAAATGCGCAAATGAAGCCAAAAAGGGAAAAGGGGTATTATAGTGTTTGAAATTCAGTATTTGTAGCCAGCCAGCTCAATCTCACGTTTAAAAATTAGTCCAATTTTCGCAGCTTGATCATCATTTAGAATATCACGGTAATGCCTTTTGTCATTGCGGAATTGATTCTTGGCGGCTGGCAGCTTTGGATTGCCTGGAAGATTTAGCTCCTCAAATATTTGATTCACTTCCGTTTGAGCATTTTCATAGCGACACAGTCGATCGACAGCCAGCTTGCTGTTCAATGTATACATTTCTCGACTGCGTCTTGCGATGCCTTCAATTTTTGCGTTACTCAGGAAAGAATCGAGGCTTAATGGTTGAGACCTGTTTCGAATCTTCCAAAAATAGTGTGAGATCACGAGATCCCATGGATTTCGAACGAAGCAAAAGCGGAAATAGGCATCCCAGGCTCCTGGTCGTAGAAAATTTAAAATCTTTTCAGGGGTTATATGTGTATAATAGCCAACCTCTTTAAGTTTTTCGGATATCCAAAGGCCAGTCAGAGTTCGCTGTGTGAGAAGCGAAAGGTATCCCAATTTTTTGGACCAAGGTATGAAGTTTTTTGGCTTGGGATAACCAAGTTGCCTGCGGATTTCTTCGTCTTCCCCTAATGGCGTAATCACGTCTTGTTTGTTGCAGGCGCTTGACAATGCAATTCCTATTGCGGTTGATGCTGTTTTGCGGTTGGCGATAAAAATGAATCGTTGACTATGGCTAATAATCATTTATGAGTGCTGGTAATTGTTTGAGTTTCAGGCTTAGAAGTGGCTTATGATCGCGTCAGCGAATCCGCTGCAGCTCATTGGGTCCACCTGAGGTTCCATCAGTCGGGCCAGGTCGTAAGTGACTTGCTTGTCAGCAATGGCGGCACTGATGCCCTTGGTGACCAGATCAGCGGCCTCTTGCCAGCCCAGGAACTCGAGCATCATCACGCCACTCAGGATCACGGAGCCGGGGTTGATCCGGTCCAGGCCGGCATGCTTCGGCGCTGTGCCGTGGGTGGCTTCAAAGATGGCGGCGTTCTCGCCGATGTTGGCGCCGGGGGCCATGCCCAGGCCTCCCACCATCGCGGCCGCGGCATCGGAGATGTAGTCGCCGTTCAGGTTGAGCGTGGCGAGGATCGAATACTCCTGCGGCCGGGTCTGGATCTGCTGGAAGATGCTGTCGGCGATGCGGTCATCGACCAGCACCATGGCTTTCCACTTGCCACCACCGTGGCTTCTGCCGATGGCATCGATCACCGCCTGCACTTCGGCATCAATGTCGGCCTTTTTCTCCGGCGTGAGACTGTCGTAGCCCGGCTCGATCATGCGGGCGTTGGCCTGCACGCTCAGGTTCGGATCCTTCGCGAGGTTGCCGAGGATCCAGCTCTCCCGCTCGGTGATGCACACGTCGCGGAATTCGGTGGTGGCCAGCTCATAGCCCCAGTCGCGGAAGGCGCCTTCCGTGAATTTCATGATGTTGCCCTTGTGCACCAGGGTCACGTGGCGCTTGCTGCCCTCAAGGCGCAGAGCGTGCTGGATCGCCTTGCGGATGTGGCGCTGGCTGCCGTGCTTGCTCACCGGTTTGATGCCGATGCCTGATCCTTCCGGGATCTGGCGTTTGCCCAACTTGCCGTTGGCGGGGATCACCACCTCGTTGAGGTGCTTGCGCAGCTCCTGGCCGACGGCGTCATCGGCTTCCCACTCAACCCCCATATAAATGTCTTCGGTGTTTTCCCGGTAGACAATCACGTCCAGATCCTGGGGACGCTTGTGGGGGCTGGGGGTGCCCTCGTAGTAACGGCAGGGCCGCACGCAGGAATACAGATCAAAGATCTGCCGTAGCGCGACGTTCAGGGAGCGGATGCCGCCACCCACCGGGGTGGTGAGGGGGCCTTTGATGGCAACGCCATAGGCGCGAATCGCCTCGAGGGTGTCCTCTGGCAGATACTGATAGGTGCCGTAGAGGTCGCAGGCCTCATCGCCGGCGTAAACCTTGAACCACTCGATGGATTTGCTGCCGCCGTAGGCCTTGGCGACGGCGGCATCGAGCACCTTCTGGGTGGCGGGCCAGATGTCCACGCCCGTGCCGTCCCCGCGGATGAAGGGAATGATCGGGTTGTCGGCCACCACGGGCTGGCCGTTCTCGAAGCGAATCGGTGTGCCCTGGCTGGGGGCGGTGAGCTTCTCGAACTGGGCCATGGCGGTTGGTCGGGCGTCAGCAGGCCGAGCCTATGACTGAGCCGGGAGCCCTACGGTTCAGGCATCACAGCTGGGGAGGCATGGGCAGCGAGCAGCTCTGGGTGGTGGCGGCTTGCTTCAACGAAGAGGGCATCATCTGTCGCTTCATAGAGGCGGTCCTCCAGCTCGACGTTGTGGATCGACTCGTTCTGATCGATGACGGCTCTGGCGATGCCACGGTCTCGGTCATCCGTCAGTGGCAGGAGGCCCATCCCAGCGCTCCGCTGGTCTTGTTGGAGCTCACGCGCAACTTCGGCAAAGAAGCGGCGATGTTGGCCGGCCTCGACCATGCATCTGGACGCTGCGGGGCGGTGGTCTTGATCGATTCCGACCTGCAGCATCCACCGGAGCGGATTCCAGTGATGGTTGAAGCGTGGAGGCAGGGGGCCGAGGTGGTCACTGCTGTGCGGGATGACCAAGACGCCGAGTCTCTGGTGAAAGTGGCCACAGCCTCCTGGTTCTATCGGGTGTTCAATCGGCTGGTGGATTCGATTCAGCTGCAGGAGGGGGCCGGTGACTTCCGTTTGCTGAGTGCTCCGGTGGTGGCAGCGGTGACCCAGATGCGGGAAGCCACGCGTTTCTCCAAGGGGTTGATGCCCTGGACGGGATACCGCAGCGTGGAAATCCCGTACAGCCGCGTGGCACGTCCGGGGGGGGGCAGTTCCTGGAGCTCCTACAGGCTCTGGCGTTACGCCCTTGATGGCATCTTTTCCTTCTCCGTGAAGCCCCTCAAGGTGTGGGGGGTGATCGGTGTGCTGATTTCGCTGCTCAGCTTCCTCTACGCCGCGCTGATCGTTCTGCGCACCGTTGTCTTTGGGGTGGACCTGCCGGGCTATGCCTCACTGATCGTGGCGATTCTGTTTCTCGGTGGAATACAGCTGATCGGCATCGGTGTGCTCGGCGAATACATCGGCCGGATCTACATCGATGTGAAGAGGCGGCCGCACTATTTCATCCGCGCGGTGCACGAGTCCTGAGGGCCTGCCACTCCCGCTGCCTGTCCGGACTGCTGAAGAAGTCTGAGGACAGTTGGAATCCGTTGCGCTCCATGGCGGCAGCGTTTCCGGCCACTGCCGGATGGCTCAGCAGGAGATTGGGTGTGTCTCCTTCGCGCGTTGGTCTCCATGCCAGTCCCTGGAGGCACGCCTCGAGAGGGCGTCCCGTCATGCGTCCTGTGAACAGCACACCACTGAATGCGCCGTTGGTGCTGATGCCGGCTCGCTTCAGCCGGGGAATGGCCAGGCCGCTGAGCAGTTGCAGCACCAGCCACTTGAGCAGGCCTCCGCTGCGCAGCGCAGACCACCAGCAGGACAGGGGCAGATCTGTGGGCAGAGGCTCCCGTATGGTGCGAATCCAGGGGATCTGATGTTGTTCGGACCCTCTCAGCAGGCAGTCCAGAACGATGGGCGTCAGGTGGATGTGTTGGTGGCCGTCAAGCGGAATGCGTCGCTGTCCGGTGAGTGTCCGGAAGCGGTGGATCTGATGGTCGATGGCTCGTTCCAGTTGCGGCAGGAATCGTTGGCGACGCGCGGGCAGCAGTGATGCCAGCAGCAACGTTCCGAAGCTCGCCGGTAGATCCGGACAGCCTTCCAAGCCTGGGCCTTCCGTCAGGCAGAGATGCAGGCAGAGTCCCGTCGCGCCGGGCAGCGTCCGCCAGGCGGCGGCGGCCTCCTGTGCTGATGTCCCATCCACCAGCAGGCTGGCGCCTTGCAGTTGACCGCTTGTCGCAAGGCTCAGGATGGCTTCGTTCACCTCCGGGGCCAGACCGAGGTCGTCTGCATGAATCAGGGCAGGCACGGCTTGGGTGTGACGCTGTCGCTGGCTGAAGCGAGCAGCCCGGCTCCAGATCAGGGCATTCAGCACTGTGGGGGTGAACACCAGCAGCAGGGTGCGCCATGCCGGATGGGCCCAGTCCTTCAGCAGCAGTGGCAACAGGGCGCAGACGCTCAGATTGATGCCGTACTGGAGGATCAGCCAGCGGCGGGCAAAGCGACGACCACCGGTCTCCTCCCGGAAGGTCACCAGAGCATGGCCGAGATAACCCGCCACAGAAGCGGCCAGAAAAGCGAGAGGGTTGGCCAGCCAGCTGGGAATCACCATCTCAAGGCTGATCAGCACGGCGAGATGCACACCTGCCGTCACAGCACCCACTGCTCCGTAGCGCCCCAGGCGCCGGAGCAGCGCCGCGGTTCTCATCGGCGGGGCGCTGAGGCCTGTCGCCGGAGCAGCGTCTCAATCAACGTCCAGGCCCGTGCGTCGTAGGCCTGAACGAAGTCATTGAAGCTCTGTGCGGCCTCCGAATCCGCCCCATCCGAGATCACACGCAGAACCAACCAGGGAACGTTCTCCTGTTCGGCCACCTGCGCCACCGCGGCACCTTCCATTTCCACGGCCTGCAGTTCGGGCAGGGCGTCGCGCAGGGCTGCGATCACAGCGGCATCTCCGATGAACTGATCACCGGTTCCGATCAACCCTCGCTTGGGCCGGCCGAATCCCTGGAGTGCACCGGAGGAGTGGCTCTGTTCAAGAGCGTTGAGTGCCCAGTGAAACCAGGTTTCCTGGGGTGCCAAAACGGCCCGGTTCAGCGGTGGCACCACGAATCTCGGCAGGATCGGTCGCACGTCCAGATCGTGCTGGACAACCGAATCGGCCAGCACCACATCCCATTGCTGCAGGGCTGGGTCCGCACCACCGGCGACTCCGGTGAACAGAAGCAGATCGATCGGCGCCTCTGAGGAAGCTGAGGCGAGCACACGGGTGGCGGTGCGAGCAGCGCAGACCTTGCCCCAACCACTCCAGGCCAGCGTCAAGAGCACCGGCGTCCCGCCATCCCCCTGCCATTCGCCGCGATGAATCACCAGATCGCCGAAGGTTTCGCGACTCAGGTTGTTCAGATGAGCCAGATCAGAACCGATCTCCTCCGGCATGGCCCCAAGCAGACCGAGATGGAGAGGGCGTTCCATGATCGACACGAATTGCTGTCACCGTAACGGCGGGCCAGGGAGGATCCGTGCAGGATTGGCTGAGGTGTGACGTCAGTCGTGAACGCAGGTGAAACGGTGTGCAGCGTGGAGCAGGCCCGGGTCATCGCCTCCGCAGTGACTCTGGTGCGGCGACATTTTCCTGCCGCCAAGGAAAATCTGCGTCCGTGGAGGGATGACGCCCTGACACGTCAGTGGAGCGAACCTGAGTCGATCGATCTCTCCTTTCACTTCCCGGGCTGGAGCCCGCGGCTGCAATGCCGCAGCCTGCTGATGCAGCTTCGTCTCAGCAGGCGTGAAGCCGATCAGCCAGGTCACCTGCTGGGTGTGCTGATGCGCGGCATGACCTACGACGGCGAGCGCTGGCGACTGGCGACCGTCGGTGATTGGCAGCCCGCAGGGTCCCATCTCCCCCAGCCGGATCAGGTGCAATGCCTGCGCCAGATCTGTCAGGACCTGTTCGTTTTGTTTTCAGCGGGCGCATCTGATGAGGCTGCCCCGTAACCCTTCGCAACTCAGACGGTCGCTGGTTGGATATCTCCTAATAAGGTCGAGGAATAGCTAAACCACAGGCTGATCATGTCCGTCACACTGGCTGCACAGCTTCGTGAAGGCACGAAGAAATCGCACACCATGGCCGAGAACACCGGCTTCGTGAGCTGCTTCCTCAAGGGTGTCGTAGACAAATCCAGCTATCGCAAGCTTGTTGCAGACCTCTACTTCGTCTACGAGGCGATGGAAGAGGAGATCGACAAGCTGGGCGATCATCCGATTGTTGGGCCGATTGGCAAGAAAGAGCTCAACCGTCGCGAATCTCTCGAGCAAGACCTCACCTATTACTTCGGTGCGGGTTGGAAAGAGCAGATTCAACCGTCCCCGTCCGCAGCGACTTACGTTGAACGGATTCATGCCGTAGCGAAGGACTCCCCTGAGCTCTTGGTTGGCCATCACTACACCCGTTATCTCGGTGATCTCTCTGGTGGTCAGATTCTCAAGAACATCGCTCAGAAAGCGATGAATATGGATGGCGATGATGGGCTTCGTTTCTACGTCTTTGATGACATCGCCGATGAGAAGGCGTTCAAAACCGCCTATCGCGCCGCGATGGATGAGCTGCCCATCGATCAGTCCACAGCGGATCGGATCGTCGAGGAAGCCAACCACGCCTTCCACCTGAACATGAACATGTTCAAGGAGCTGGAGGGAAATCTGGTTGCAGCGATCGGCAAGGTGCTGTTCGGTTTCCTGACCCGTCGGCAGCGCACCGGCAGCACGGAGGCGGCAACCGCCTGAAGCAGCCGTGGCCATCAGGCTTGTTCGCTTTCTGGTTCCCGGCACCAGCGGTCGTTTCCGCTGTGGTGGGCTGAGCGTTGAGCTGCAGACGGCACGTCTGGTGGCCTCATTGTGTGAGACGGAGATCGTCACGTACCGGGAACGTCGGGACGATGTTCTGTTTCTGGATGATCTCCTGCGCGATGAATCCCCCTCGGACGATGTGCTTTGGATCGTCAGCTGGGGTTTTGATGTTCCAGGGTTGATCCGCCGCCTGAGGGGCCACCGTGTGGCGTACCACGCCCACAGCAGTGGTTATGGATTCGATGTACCCCCTGGGATTGGCGTTCTTGCCGTGAGCCGGAACACGCTCGGATACTGGGGTGACCGAGCGCCGCGGAATCCACTGTTCCTGGTTCCGAATGCCCTGGAGCAGTCCTGGCTGGACCGAGGCGATCGTGGCGACGCCAGTGGCCGGGAGCGTCCCATTGATGTGCTGGTCCAGGCCCGAAAAAGCAGCGACTACGTCCTTCAGAGGCTGGTGCCAGCTCTTCGTCAGCGTGGGCTCTCGGTGGAGGTGCAGAGCGGTTGGGTGGAGGATCTGGTGGGTTTGTTCAACAACTCCAAGGTGTACCTCTACGACTCCGCCGAGTACTGGCGGGGTCGGGGCGTGTCGGAAGGCTTCGGCCTTCCGCCGTTGGAGGCTATGGCCTGCGGCTGTGTTGTGTTCTCCAGCCTGAATCACGCCCTGGCCGACCACTGCGATCCGGGCCGATCAGCCCATCAGATCGGTTGCGGAAGCCTGGCCCATGATCTGCAACGCATTCAGGCCGCCGTCGCCGAACCACGGCGATGGCGGCCGCCGATGGCGGAGCTGGGGGCTCTGCTGCAGAGCAGCGGTGAACAGCAGTTGTTGGAGCGTTGGCGACAGGTGCTGAGTGACCTCGATCAGCTGCAGTTGCAGTGGCAACAGGATGATCCCCTCAGCAGCCCATCCACGTGGAGATTGCGATTGGCTCAGATGCTCCATCGCGCAAGGAGAGTGGTCGATCGGTTACCCGGCTGGCCGAAACGGTCCTGAAACGTCAGAACTGACGGCTTAACTCATTAAGTCATCAGAGATTTCCTGCAGTTTCGTTTCGGCGAAGAGATCAGTTCGTTCTATGCCCGTTTTGCAGAGCCAGACCTGGAAAGAACTGAGCACTCTTTTTCGTGAGTTGTCACCGGAACGGCGTAAGTCTCTCCTTGTTGTTCTCGCTGCATCGTTATTCCAGGGTGTCATTGACATCCTGTTGGTGGGTCTGCTCGCCAGGCTGGTAGGGCTCCTGGCTGGAGCGAAATTGGAGGATCAGATTCCTGGGATCCGCTTTTTTGGAGGTGGATTTCTGGATCAGGCGGGTTGGATCGTTCTACTGCTGATTGCGTCGTTCTGGTTCGCTTCCATCGTGCGCTTCGGGGTGGCGTTACTGGAGGCGCTTCTTGCCGCAGATATCTGGTCAGATCTGGTCAATAAGGTGTATGGCAATCTGTTGATGCAGAACTACGAGTTCTTCACGCAGAAACGCTCCGCTGTTCTCTCTGAGCGATTCAATCGCATCCTTACCAGAGTCACGTCAACGGTGATTTCGCCGATGATCGCCATCTCCGGGAATGTATTGAGTGTTTCGGCCTTGCTGGTTGGCGTTGCCATTGCTTTAGGTGGTAAGGCACTCACAGTCTTCGCTTTTCTGTTGATTGCCTATCTGATTGCTTCGCTGATCATTACGCCTTATCTGCGCTTGTTTCTGCGCCAGAAAATGCGTTACACGCGTCGGATTCGGCTCACTTTCTCTGAGTCGCTGCGATCGATGCGTGACATCCAGTTGTATTCCTCGCATCAGTTTTTTGTTGACCGTTTCATGCGCGACGGAACGATCGCCAAGCGCAACGACCGACTTTCCAATCTTTTGCCGAATGTCCCCAAATTTTTGATTGAGCCCTCCGGCATCACCATTCTGTTCTTGGTCGGTCTTGCACCGGCCCTGGTGAGTGGGGACAGCGATCAGTTGCGTGCGGCCATGCCTGAATTGGCAACGGTGCTGGTTGTGCTTCTCCGCATTTCAGGCCCCCTGCAATCGATGTTCCGCAGCCTCAACAAACTGCGGGGTGGTCTGCCGGAAGTGAAGGATGCCCTTGATCTGCTGTGCATGCGTCCAACCCGCCTTTCGCTCACTGATCCGTCCGTGCCATCTCCGGAGGGGGTCATGCCTCGCCGTCTGATCGAGTTGCGCGACATCACCTTCTCCTATGGGCTCTCGGGTGAACCGGTGCTGCGCAATTTGGATTTGTCCATTCCTGTGGGTTCGCGCATTGCGCTGGTCGGCAAGACCGGAAGCGGCAAGACAACACTGGCTCACCTGCTGCTGGGTTTGTACAAACCGGAATCGGGCGAACTGTTGCTCGATGGTCTGCCGGTGTCAGATGAGGAAATGCCTGCCTGGCAGTCCAATTGTGCATTCGTGCCGCAGCAGATTCGTCTTCTGGATGCCAGCGTGCGTGAAAATGTGGCGTTCTGTGTAAGTCCCGATGAAATCGACGATGACGAGGTGTGGGCCGCCTTGAAAGCTGCTCAGTTTGCTGACTTTGTTGCCGACATGCCCTATGGGCTGTTCACCATGTGTGGGGAGAACGGCATGAAGCTCTCCGGTGGTCAGCGTCAGAGGTTGTCCCTGGCTCGAGCGTTTTACCGCAATGCCAAGTTGCTGGTGCTCGATGAAGCCACCAGCGCTCTGGATAACAAGACCGAGTACGACGTGATGCAGGCGCTGGAGCTGGTGGGTCGGCGCTGCACGATGGTGGTCATCGCCCATCGTCTGTCCACAGTGAAGAAATGCGATCGGATCTACGAAATCGCAGATGGAGGTATTCGGGCTTACGGCGATTTCGAAACGTTGAAAGCGACGTCCACCAGCTTCCGTGAGATGGCGATGCTCGATGACGCCTGAAGGCCATGGCTGATGTCATCCTCCTGTCCACAGCGGACTGGGATCATCCGCTCTGGACGAACAAACAGCACCTGGCCGTTTCTCTGGCGGATGCCGGTCATCGAGTGCTCTATGTCGACTCCCTTGGAGTTCGCGGTGCCCGTGCTGGTCGGGCTGATGCCGGGCGAATCCTGCGCCGACTGCTGAGAAGCTTGAATCCTCTTCGGCAGGTGCGTCAGCGCATCTGGGTGGTGTCGCCACTGGTGCTTCCAGGGCGGACCACTGGAATGGCGGGGCGACTCAACCGCTGGAGCTTCGGTCTTGCGCTGTTCTGGGCGGATTGGCGTCTGGATCTGCGTACTCCTCTGTTGTGGACCTTCAACCCGAACACCCGCTCTTATCTGAAGCTCGGGCGTTTCCAGGCCACGATCTATCACTGCGTCGATCGCATCCAAGCGCAGCCAGGGATGCCCTCAGCATCGCTTGAACGCGCAGAACAGGATCTGTGCGGTGCCGTCAATGCCGTCTTCACGACAGCTCCTGAGTTGCAGAAGGAGCTGGCACCGCTCAATGCCGGGACGCATCTGTTCGGCAATGTTGCCGATGCTCAGCATTTCGGACGGGCCCGTTCGCAAGAGCTGCTGCGTCCCTCTGATCTCCCCGCGATCCAAGGGCCCTGCCTGATCTTCATCGGCGCCATCGATGCCTACAAGCTCGATCTGGCGATGCTGGAGGCCCTGATCGCCTCGACTCCGCAATGGACCTATGTGCTGATTGGTCCAGTCGGTGAAACGGATCCGTCGACCGACGTGGAGCCCCTGGCTTCCCATTCCCATGTGCATCTGCTCGGCCCCAGGCCCTATTCCGAGCTGCCGGCGTATCTGGCATCGGCCGATGTCGCCCTGCTGCCGCTGCAGCTCAACGACTACACCCGCCACATGTATCCGATGAAATTCTTCGAATACCTGGCCGCTGGTTGTCCTGTGGTGGCCACGGCCATTCCGTCGCTGTTGGACCAGGGGGACGTGGCCACGCTCTGTCCGCCAGATGCCACTGCGTTTCAACAGTCGATCGCCGCAGTGCTGAAAGGTGATGTTCCGGCTTTGGAGCAACGCTTGGCTCGTGCGGAACAGTTCACGTATGAGCGGCGCACGGACTCGATGCTGCACTGTCTCGGCCGACACGGACTTCTGCCTCAGGAGCCGGCTCCGCCGCAGGCGATCCCATATCACCGGGTGCGGCGACAGCTGCGGGTTGATTGGGTCGCTGCCCAGGTGGGTCTGCTGCCGGTTCAGGCCATGAATCGATTGGGATGGCAACGGCTCAGCAGCCGCCTGCTGGATGCTTTTCTCCGCAGGTGGCCGTTCAGCATTCCCTTGCTCAGCGTTCGGGCCAGCCAAGCCTTGGCTCAAGGGGACCACGACAAGGGACGCCGTCTGATTGAACAGATCTGGCATCTGGATGGTGAAGCTGAGCTGATGCATCAACTGCTGTTCCGCCGCGGTTCCCGTCCTGGTGACCGCGGGGATCAGCTGGCGATGTTCGATGCTCTGGCTTCGAGCACGGTGCTGCCGCTCCACCTATCCGGTTACTGCCGGGTCGTGCGCACCTACAGGGCGATCGATCAGAAAGATCAAGCCCTTCTTCGGCGTTGCTGCAACGCTCTGGATGACATCATCGCTGCGTTGGACGATGACTCCGATACCTATCAGTGCCTGAGGCCGAATCGAGTGAACCGGGCCAAGCTGCTGATCTCGGCTCATCTCACCAGGCTGCGCGGATTGATGGCGTTGCAGGATCATCCCGCCCTCAACCAAGCCGCCTTGCAGCTTGAGCAGTGCGCCCGGCGTTACGACCCATTTGCGATTGATCGGACCACCGCGATTCGGATGACCCGCAACATCATGCGTTGTCTGGCGATTGCGGCGGTGATGGCCTGGCATGCCGGAGACAGCTGCCGTCTGGATGGTGTGGTCGCGCAGGTGGAGCGCCTGCGATCGGCGAGTTATGCCGATCGCTTTGACCCCATTGCGGAACGAACCCAGGAGGACCATCGCGCTTTTGCCGACTGGATGCTGGAGCGTCTGCGAGGTTGCCGCTGGCCCGGAGGCCAAGCGACGCTGAAACCACCCGCCTCTCTTTTCGTTGAGCCGGTGTTGCTGGTGTATTTCCCGGTGCTGCGATTGGATCGGGCTGAAAAAGCCTGGCGCTTTCTCACCGCCCTAAGCGGACAGGCCGCGGCGTGAACCAGCAGGTGGCGGGAACGATCGCCTTCAGCATCGACTCCCTGAAGCTCGGTGGAGCTGAGAGGACCTTGCTGCGCTGGGCAGTCTGGTGCCGGGATGCCGGTTGGCGGGTTGTGGTGATCACGCGCCATGGACCGGAGCGGGATGCCTATCCGGTGCCGGAGGGTGTGGTCCGCCGTCAGGAGCCTCGTCTCTCGCCTGCTCTGGAACGGCTTGGCTGGTGGGCCTTTCCCGCAAGGTTGCTGGCGTTGCGCTCGCTGCTGCGCCAGGAGTCGATCGATGTGGCGGTGGGGGTGACGGTGCTGCCAGCTGTGAAGCTGCTGTTGGCCTGTCGTGGACTGGGACTTTGTTGTGTGGTCTCAGAGCGCAACTATCCCCCGGCGCGCCCCCCGGCGTTGCCCTGGCGATGGTTGCGGCGCTTGTCCTATCCCTGGGCTGATCTGCATCTGGTGCAAACCCGCACAACCGGCCGTTGGTTGCGGCGCCATTGCGGTGCTGAGCATCAGCAATTGATGCCCAATCCTGTGGTCTGGCCGCTTCCGAACCATGAGCCGGCTCTGTCCCCCGATGCCCTGTTGCCGCCTGAGGTCCCTGTGCTGTTGGCGGCGGGAACCAAGGCTTATCAGAAGGGGTTTGATCGGTTGATGCCCGTCTTCAGGGGGTTGGCCGATCGCATCCCGGAGCTCCATCTGGTGGTGCTGGGGTTGGGGGATATCCCGTATCAGGGCGTTGATCAGCAGGCCTGGCTGAGGCGATTGCTTGGGGATGGCTCAGATCGGCAGAGCAGACTGCTGCTGCCGGGTCCGGTGGGCAACATGTCCGATTGGTACGCGAGAGCCAGCTTGTTCCTCCTGCCATCGCGATTCGAGGGGTTCCCCAATGTGCTTCTGGAGGCCATGGCTGCAGGCTGCGCCTGCGTTGCCAGTGATTGCCCTACCGGTCCGGCCGATCTGATCGAGGATCACAAGAACGGGCGGTTGTTGCCGGTTGATGCGTCGTCAGACGTCTGGATTGAGGTGTTGGAGAGCCTGTTGCGGGGTGAGGAGCAGCGCGCCCGGTTTGCTGAGCAGGCGATGTGCGTTCGCGACCGCTTCAGCGAGCGACACCTTCGGGATGTGTTTCTCGATGCTGTCGAGGGACTGAGCCATGGATGATCTCTGGGTGGTGCTGCCTCATCTCGGAGCAGGGGGCGCTCAGAAAGTCGGCCTGCTCGCAGCGGAACATTTCGCCGCACAGGGGTTCCAGGTTCGGGTGCTGTCGCTTCGACCGGAGCATCCGGTCAAGCACCGGTTGCCCGACAACGTGTCCATGCTGGACATGGATCCAGATCCGAAATCCCTCCATCCCTGGCTGCGGGATGTGGAGAACCGTTCCTGGCATGCACGCGGGCGGCGCTTCACCGTTGCCCAGCTGATCAAGGTGCGGCGGTTCATCGTTCGGCTCGTCACTGTCGTGCTGCTCCGCGGCATCCAGCTCGCCTTGCCCTGGGTTGATGATCGATTGCAACCGGGCCGGGGTGGACTGGCCAACGCGCTGTTGTGCTGCTGCATGGAAAGTGTTGGCGGCCTGCGTTACGAACGCCTGCGCGACTTGCTGGTTGAGCAGCAACCAGGGCGGGTGTTGGCACTGCTCAGCAAAACCAACATTCTCTGCTGTGCCGCGGCTTGGGATCTGCCGATTCATCTGGTGGTGTCGGAACGCAATGATCCACGACGGCAATCGATGGATCGTTTCTGGCGCTGGCTGCGTTGCGTGTACTACCGCCGAGCCGATGTGGTGACGGCCAACACCGAGGGCGTGCTGGAGGCTCTGCAGGAGATGGGTGACTGGCAGCGGTTGGAATTGCTGCCCAATCCCCTGCCCGCCGGTGTGCTTCACGAGGATGCGGAGCCCTCCCATGGCGCTGAGCAGGAGATTCTTGCGGTGGCCAGGCTGGTGCCGCAGAAAGGCCTGGATCTTCTGCTCAGAGCCTTTGCCGAGCTGGACCCGTCGCTCCGAGAAGGTTGGCGCGTGACCCTTGTGGGCGATGGTCCGGAGCGTGAACGGTTGCAATGGCTGGCGGCGGATCTGGCGATCGGTGATTCCGTTGTGTTCGAGGGTTTCCGCTCGGATCCTTTCCGCTTCATGCAGCGGGCCTCGATCTTTGCTTTGCCCTCCCGTTTCGAGGGGATGCCGAATGCGCTGCTGGAAGCCATGGCGGCCGGACTCCCCGCGGTGGTGAGTGATGCATCGCCAGGGCCATTGGAGATGGTGCGAGATGGCGTGAACGGCTTGGTGGTGCCCACCGAAAACCACCTCGCGTTCGCGAGGGCGTTGCAGCAGTTGATCGACGATGGCGGGATGCGGGATCGGCTCGGTGATGCCGCCCGTGAGAAGCTCCGGTCACTCGACTGGAGCGTGGTGGAGCCCCACTGGCGCTCCGTGCTCGCCCTCCCAGCTCTGTGATGCCGGCGGCTCTTCAGGGTGCACTGATGGTGTTCGCTCCAACGCGCCAGGCCGCGAGTGAAACCTTCATCCGCGCCAACCTGGCGGGACTTCCGTTTCGGATCCAGGCCTGGTTCGGTGACGAGCGCCCCCTCGTTCAACCCCTTCGGTGTCTGTACGGCAGCGCGATCCTGCTGAGCAAGCTGCTGACGCGGCTGCATTTGCTGCGACTCGCCGGATTGCCGGCTGCATGGGTGGCCTGGCTCTTGATTCGCCTTGATCCCCCGGATGTGGTGCTTGCGGAATTCGGTTTCGAAGCGGTGCGGGTGATGGAAGCCTGCCGCTGGAGTGGTGTGCCGCTGGTGGTGCATTTCCGTGGATCCGATGCGTCGGCCCGGAACCGCATTGGGCTGTTGGAGGAGCGCTACCGCCGGCTGCTGCGTCTGGCCGGTGGCGTGATCGTGAAATCGGAACGGATGGCCTGTCGCCTGGAGGAGCTCGGTGCTGAACGGCAGCGGATTCAGATCAGCCCCTCAGGTGCCAACCCAGCGCTGTTTCATGGCAGTCAGCCTTGTCAATCGCCTCCGTTGTTTCTGGCGGTCGGTCGCTTCGTGGCCAAGAAGGGTCCGCTGCTCACCTTGCGGGCCTTTCAGCTCTGTCTGCAGCGAGCCGATGTCTCACCGCTCCCGCAGTTATGGATGGTGGGAGAGGGCCCGCTTCTTGCAGAAGCGAGGCGATTTGTTGTTCAGCATCAGCTGCAGAACAATGTGGTGTTCGCCGGGGTCTGTTCTCAGGAGCAGGTGGCGGCACGGATGCGTCTGGTGCGTGCCTTCGTGCAGCACTCGATCGTGGCCCCGGATGGAGACAGTGAGGGAAGCCCCGTGGCTGTGATGGAAGCGCAGCTCAGCGGCCTGCCAGTGATCGCCACCCGTCATGCCGGGATTCCTGATGTGGTTGTCGATGGGGCTACGGGCCTGCTGGTGGAGGAGGGAGACGTGGACGCGATGGCCCAGGCGATGCTGACCCTGCTCGCAGAACCGATGCTGGCTCAGCAGCTTGGAGAGGCCGGCCAGAGGCGCGCCCTCCAGCACTTCACGGTGGAGCATCATTTGCGGGACGTCACCAAGCTGCTGTTGCGGGTGAGTTCCTCGGCCCGGGCGTTGTCATGAGTCGTCCCCCAACCCTGCTGCTGATCCGCGGTCTGGGCCACAGCGGTACCACGATCCTTGATCTTGCTCTTGGCGCTCACCCCCTGGTGATGGGTCTTGGGGAAGCTGCCCGGATTCTGAAGACTCCGGAACCTGGTGAAGAACAACGTGGTCCCGCCATGCTGCGTGGTTCACAACGACAGGACCGACTCTGCACCTGTGGGGCCACTGCCAAGGACTGCCCGATCTGGGGACCGGCCTTGGAGTGGCTGGTGGCTCATGACCACCTGTCACTTCCGGACAAGATGCAGCGTCTGATGCAGTTCTCCAGCGCGATGCCGTCCGCCACTGGGGACCCCCACCGTGTGATCGTCGATTCCTTTCAGGATGAACTGGTGCTGCCCCAGGCGATGCCTGATCAACTGGATGTGCGGGTGATTCACCTGGTGCGTGACGTCCGCTCCTGGCTGCACTCCCGGTTGAAGCCAGCCCGCGAATCAGCGCAGCCGTTGTCTGAGCTGCGCACCTTGTTGCGTTGGTGGTATGTGAATCGCAAATTCGATCGGGCTCTGCAGCGTTGCGGCCGGCCTGTGTTTCGTCTGGGCTACGAGGAACTGGCGCTCCAACCCGAACGTTCGCTGCAGCTGTTGTGCGACTGGTTGGCTCTGCCCTATGCCGATCAGATGCTGTCGCCCGGAGCTAACAGCACAAGCCATATCCTTTCGGGCAATCGGATGCGGTTTGATCCGGCTCGCTCGCGGGCGATCCGTTACGACGCCGCCTGGATGGCCTCCAACGACTGGCTGCTTCGCACGGCTCTGCTGATTCCGGCTGTGGCTGGACTGAACCGGAAACTGGTGTATTCCAACGATGTTCTCCAGTCCTTGGTGTAGTTGGCTACTAGCGGCACCAGCGGCTAGCCGTTGGCCAGTGCCGGCACAGATCAAGCTCCGGCAGTTGATCGGCAACGCCGCGGTACACCGCAGCCTGGCTTTCACCGATGCTGGCAAGAACGTCGTCCGGCAGATCGGTGGTGGAGCGACTTTCGTTCACCCGATGGCTCCAGTTCGGTTGCTGGTATGGAACCATCAGATGACTGCAGAGCTGCTCATAAACGGGTTCGGTGAACAGACGTTCGTAGAGCTCAATGAACAGATCTGTGGGGGCAAATGCCTGGCTTAACGCCTTGAGTGTGTGCAGATAATCGCTGCGCTGACTGGACTGCTGCTTGAGTTTATGGGCGGTTCGCAGCAAATGATTCCGTTCCATGTCCGGCTGAAGTTCTCCGAGTTTGCGTAATTTCATCCGTTGTTGCGACAGAATTCGCTCCACTGGATCCCGCATCAGGAAGACCACTCGGGTGGCGATGTTTCTTTGGTCAAATTCCTGACGCACCCAAGCCATCGTTTCGGGCGAAAGGCAGCTGTACGACGGGGTGATGTCACCGGTGAGTTGAATGGACGACTTGTTCAGTAAGCGGCTGAAGTAGTCGAAATAGCGAGAGCTGTCTGTCAGGAAACGTCGCCGGCGCCAGGTTCTCCATTTCCAGGGAGCTGCATGTGTCGGCCTGAAATGTTCAAATTGCGGCAATGTCATTGCGTCAAGAATGTGATACTCCTTGCAGAAGCCGAAATCTGCGTCCTGACGGCGATGCAATTGCTCATGTAGCCAGGAGGTGCCTGCCTTTTGTGCGCCAACGCCAAGCAGGAAGACTTTATACTTTTGTGTTGACTTTCTCATTGAATTCGCCTGAAGATTGTGCCATTATTCTCATTGGGATTGTAATCATAAATCTCCTTGTAGGCGGTCATGTCAACATGATGTGTTGCCAGGTATTTGCCAGAGTCAATATTCACAAGGAAATCTCCTTTAACGGGGGAGTAGTAAAACCCTTTGTCGACCCCTTCCATGACAGTGGATACATCAGCCTCTAGGTTAGGATAAATAAGACGGTCGAAATTCAAACGCTCCAGAGGCCCGCGATTTCTGAACCATGATTTGGAGTAGATGATGTTAACCTCCTCTCCATTCTCTAGAGCATTTTTTGTGATTGTGCGCAATTGATCATAGGTTTGTACCCAGCTTTCCTGGTTGACTTTCATCTTGCTGATTCTGTGGTTAAAGCCTTTTCCCTCGAGATGCTCGATACCAAACAGGCAACTGCTTGCTACAACTCCTGCAATGCCAATCAGCTTTGTATTTTAGCCTTTGTGAATCAGTGGTGTTGTCGCCCAGATTCATAGCATGGTCAAGTTCAGTGCCGCGATGAGTTGAACAGGCAGTGCCATGTCATTGCTGGAGCGAAACCCCACAAGGGCGAAAAATCCAAGGGCGTAAGCTAAGGCGCCGATATTGAAAGCATCCAGTAGAGAAAATCGCACTTTTCGAAGATAGATCAAGATGCTTCGTGTCGCCATGGTCAGCATCAGGATTTCAAATCTGTAATCGGATTCGAAGCGAGAAAATCGAAGATCAGAGTCGTAGGCGTTATTGCCATGGTAAAAGCTTGGTATGTAGCTTAGAAACAGGAATGAAATGCTAGAACAAAGATTAAACTGATGAGATATATCTCCAGCCTGTATGCCTTGATCCAGGCTTCCAGTGTTTTTCTTGACAGTTTTGATTTGTTCGCGAGAGCCCCCTCTGCACCGAGCAAGCAACACGAACATTGGTGGTATGTTGAAGAGGATAAAGCCTGTATCTTTGAAAAAGATGCTGACCAGTGCCGGAAGTATTGTTAGGTATTGATCTCGGGGTCGTTTGAATTTAAGTAGCGAGTATAGAAGTAAATATAGACTGCAAACAGAAGAGCAACGACTCTTTCGCTGTAAATAAACTGGAAAAATGTAAATCCTGTAGCGGTGTCAATCAAAAATAGGATACTGAAAATCAGGAGAATCTCATTCCTGTTAGATCTGTTGCTTAATTCACCAGCTGTTTTGGTGCTGAGAATGCAGATTGTGAAAAGCTCTGCTGCGTTCACCAGCATCCAAATGCTTACATAGGGTGTCAGCCAGTTCAGAATGTATAGATCCTTGTGTGATACAGAAAAGAAGCGAAAATCATTACGGAACATTGTTTCTTTGACAAGTTCCAAGCGCAATGCGAAGTTGTTCAATAAGTGATCAGTGTGAATATCTTTGTACCAGCTGATGATTTTCTTGTAAGTCAGCTTGCTTGATGAAGCATCAGAGATGCATGGAAAGCAAATAAATCCGATACCAGAGGGTGTCTTCTAACCCATTGCAATATCCTTTTATGCTTTCTGCATTCTTCTCTGGTGGGTGTTGTGAGACAGTTTCAGTCTGTGCTTTGTGAAGCATGAATAAGCAGGTTGCAGTGAGAAGCAGGAGGAAAAAAGATGTGAAATTGTGTTGTAGAGCTTCAGCAACAGTTTTCCGCTTTCACTGGCCACCTCAGGCAGCCATTTGCCCGAAGGGATCAGGATGAGGATTGCAAACAGTCCAATGCTGATCAACAACAGCCACACAACTCCAAGCCAGTGAACGGTCGTTCACCCAAGCATTGTGCTCAGATCAATTGATCTGCAGGTCGGGCAGGGATTTCACCACATCGTCCACGGCTTTCACCTGCTCCAGAAATGCCTCGAGCAGGTTCAGTGGCAAGGCACTTGGACCATCGCAGCGGGCTTTGCCTGGATCAGGGTGTGCTTCAAGAAACAGTCCTGCAAGGCCCAATGCCATGCCTGCTCTGGCGAGATCCACGACCTGGGAGCGTCGACCTCCCGACGCGGCTCCACCTGGATCACGGCACTGGAGGGCGTGGGTGACATCGAAGATCAGAGGAAGGTCATCGCAGCTGCGCTTCATCACTCCGAATCCGAGCATGTCCACAACGAGGTTGTCGTAGCCGAAATTCGTACCGCGTTCGCAGATCAGCAACTGGTTGTTCCCGCACTCGCGGAACTTCTCAACAATGTTCCGCATCTGTTCCGGGCTCAGAAACTGCGGTTTTTTGATATTGATAATCGAACCGGTTTCGGCCATGGCCTGCACCAGATCAGTCTGGCGGGCCAGGAAGGCCGGTAATTGAATGATGTCAGCGACATGTGCTGCTAAGTGAGCTTGTTCCGGTGTGTGCACATCGGTGATCACAGGAATGCCGTGGGTGTCCTTCACCGCCTTGAGAATCTTCAGTCCCTCGTCCAGTCCTGGGCCGCGATACGAATGGATGGATGAGCGATTCGCCTTGTCATAAGAGGCCTTGAACACCAGCGGGATGTTCAGGCGCTTGCAAACATCTTTGTAATGGGCAGCGCAGTGCAGGGAAAAGTCCAGATCCTCCAATACATTGACGCCACCAAGTAGCACAAACGGGCGGTCATTGGCGAAGGTGATGTCACCAAGCTGAATGGAGGGTTTTCCCATGGACCTGCCCTTACTCAGCAGAATCCTACTGCTCCTCAGCGGATCACCAGATCTTAATGGGCACTTCGCTTGTCGATCATGTCGGCAAGTAGAGCAAACATCATCACATTCAATGTGATGAAGGCAAGTAAAATTGTTTTATCAGTTAGGTCGTTCAGGATGAATACGTCGTGAGCGCTGCTTAGGATGAAAAGAACCCCAAAGAATGCCGCCACAGGTGTGAGCAGTCTCATTGGTGCAAAATACATGCCTGTTCGTGCAATTAACTGCACGAATCTTGCGGTGTCTCGAATTGGTTTGATATGGCTCTTGCCGATGCGTTTGGTGTAGCTGATCGGCACGAAGAGTACATCGTGGCGGTTTCGCAGCATGCAAATTGTGATTGTTGTCGTGAAGCTGAATCCATCAGGTAGCAGGCTCAGGAATTTCATTGCAAGATCGCGGCGGAACACGCGTAGACCCGAATTCATGTCTGGAACATTGCTGCCGCACAGGAAGGAGACCCATGGCACCAGAATCAGTTTTGGAATGCTTCTGATGGTTGAATAGTCAACATCTTCCCCTGTCCGTGCACCTACCACCATGTCGTGTTGAAAGGCTGAGGTGATCAGTTCAGGGATCCTGTGATTCGGATAAGTTCCGTCCGCATCGGTGATGCAGATCAGGTCTGCATTGGAACGACGTATCCCAGTTTTCAATGCAGCGCCATAGCCAAGATTGCGGCTGTGGTGGACGACGCGGAATGGTTCGTTTTGAAGATCTGCAGCAAGTTGATCCAAGAGTTCTTTTGAGCCATCCTTTGAGCCGTCATTGATGACAATGACATCGGTGAACTGGCTTTCATGCTGCTTTAAATGGCTAAAAATATCCCTTATTGTTGACTCGATTGCCCTCGATTCGTTGAAGCAGGGGATAACAATGCTAGTGCTCTTCATCGTAAGTTATCGTTCTTGACAAATTATAGGCTGCAACTCTGCGTTGTCCAAAGCCTTAGCACTATAGTTGCGTTGAAGGCATGGATGCGCAAATGCCAAAGCAAGTCGTCTCTCTCCTTCGCCCTGTTTTGCGCAGGATGACTTTAACTTCATTCAACAGGATTTCCGCCTTGATGGCATTGGCCGGATTTCTGTGGATTTTGTTTCAAAGCGCTCATGGCATCAATGGTGATGAGATCGGAAGCGATGCTGGTCAGAACCTTCAGTCTGCCTTGAACCTTGTTGGTCATGGGGTTTATGGAGAGGGAGTCTTTGAGGGCATGCCTGAGCATGGCTTCCGGAGAGAGCCATTCCCCAATGTTCTGCTGGGAATTCATCTTTTGATTTCGTCCTGGTTTGTGCCTGGGATGGACTTCACCCAAGCGAATCAAGATCAGGATTTACTGCACATTGCCAAAGGAGTTAATGTGAGTTATGTGGCCGTCTTGTTGGGGGGCTTGTGGATCTTGTTGCGCCGTTTGATTCTGCCTGAATTCATCGCGGACGGCTTATCTTTGGCTTTGTTTTTCTTGGTAGATCGCTATTTCATTCAATTTGAAATCAATGATCTGAATACGGAGCTGCCTGCATCCGCCTGCCTCGTGTGGGTTTCGCTATTGCTTGTGTTCGCTCATCAGCAAGGGCGAGGGCGTTGGCTCATGGCCTCTGGATTGGGCTTTGGGCTCCTGGTGCTGACCAAAGCAAGCGGTGCTTATGTTGCGTTGGTGGCGATTCCTGTTCTGGCCTTTTATGTGCATTGTAAATCTCCATATTTCCTGCGAACTTTTGCATTGATTTCGCTCGGATTTGCTTTAGCGGTGCTGCCTTGGGTCGCTAGAAATTCGCTGCGTTTCAACCGGCCAGTGATCGCTCAGGGTGGTGGTGACGTGTTGTTGATCCGCTCTTCGTTTAATACAATGACTCCTGAGGAATATAGGAACTCATTTTATGCTTACGCGCCTGTCATTGTTCGTGATGATGTTCTCGGGCCTGCAATGTCATTGTCGGAAAATGATTTTGAATGTGGCCATGAGTTGGACCGTTTTAATCGTAATCATCCGTGTGATCGACTTGCGCTTGAAGAAAATCGGTATCAGGATGTACGTTCATTTTATCAGATTGGCAAGCGCGCATTGCCGAGCTCCATGGGTCTCCTGCGAGAAGAGAAGCAGGCTGTTGCATTGAAGCGAATTCGTGAAAATCCTCTTCAACACATTCTCGTCTCTGCCCCGATGGCCTGGCGTGGCCTGTGGTCATTTGCGAAAATTAAATACTGGCTGGGAACAGGTCTTAATTTCTTTGCTTATGCGGCACTATTTGTTGCTGTTGTTCTTGGGATCGTCCAGAAGAAATTCATCTGGCTGGCCATCTCGATCATCCCGGCTGGGTACTTTCTTTTCTATGCTTTTTTGAGCCATTTCATCCCGAGATATTCCGAGCCTATGATTCCTCTGGCTTTTGTATGCATGAGTGTTCTTGGTGTTGCGATAGCAAGTCAATGTCTGCCTTCGTCCTTCGGCCGTCTTCGTTTTTGAGTTGTACCAATGAGCTTTCTTGCAGGACTCAACGACGCCCAGCGACGGGCTGTGGATCACCACGAAGGGCCCTTGTTGGTTGTGGCTGGAGCTGGAAGCGGCAAGACCCGAGCTCTGACCCATCGCATCGCGCATCTGATCGGTGCCCATGGGGTGGATCCAGCTCAGGTTCTGGCGGTCACCTTCACTAACAAGGCCGCCCGAGAGATGAAGGAGCGGCTGGAGCTGTTGCTGGCGCAACGGCTGGCCCAGAGCCAGTTCGGTCAACCCTGGAGCACGCTGCCGCCGGTGGAGCAGCGTCAGCTGCGCTCGCGTATCTACCGGGAGGTCACCAAGGAGCTCTGGATCGGCACCTTTCATGCGCTCTTCGCGCGGATGCTTCGCTTCGACATCGACAAGTTCAAGGACAGTGAGGGGCTCACCTGGACCCGTCAGTTCTCGATCTACGACGAGGCTGATGCTCAGAGCCTGGTGAAGGAGATCGTCACTCAGGAGCTCCAACTGGATCCCAAGCGTTTTGAGCCGAAGAAGACCCGATGGGCCATCAGTAATGCCAAGAATCAGGGTTGGCTTCCCGATCAGCTGGAGGCCAATGCGGAAGGGCAGCGCGGCAAGCTCACCGCGGACGTGTACCGGCGTTATCGAAAGGCTCTGGCGGCCAACAACGCCCTTGACTTTGATGATCTGCTGTTGCTTCCGGTGCAGCTGCTCCAGCAGAACGAACAGGTGCGCAGCTACTGGCACCGCCGTTTCAGGCATGTGCTGGTGGATGAATATCAGGACACCAACCGCACTCAGTACGACCTGATCAAGCTGCTGGTGACCGACGGGCGGGATCCGCAGAGTGTGGAGGACTGGAGCGGGCGCTCGGTGTTCGTGGTGGGAGATGCCGATCAGAGCATCTACAGCTTCCGGGCTGCCGATTTCACGATTCTGATGGGCTTCCAGGACGATTTCGGCGATCAGGCCCCGGATGACACCACGCACACGATGGTGAAGCTGGAGGAGAACTACCGCTCCACCGCGACGATCCTGGAGGCTGCCAATGCCCTGATCGCCAATAACAGCGAACGCATCGACAAGGTGTTGCGCCCCACCCGGGGCGAGGGCGAATTGATCACTCTCACGCGATGTGACGACGAGATCGCCGAAGCCGAGGCCGTGGTGCACCGGATTCGGATGATGGAGGCTGCGAATCCCGAACTCAGCTGGGGAGACATGGCGGTGCTCTACCGCACCAATGCCCAGTCGCGTGCGATCGAGGAATCCCTGGTGCGCTGGGGCATCCCTTACATCGTGGTGGGTGGTCTGCGTTTCTATGACCGGCGAGAGATCAAGGACCTTCTGGCCTATCTCCGACTGCTGGTGAATCCGGCGGACACCGTCAGCCTGCTGCGCGTGATCAATGTGCCAAAGCGCGGCATCGGCAAGACCACGATCCAACGCCTCACCGATGCTGCCAACCAGCTGGGGATTCCCCTTTGGGATGTGGTGAGCGACGCCGAAGCGGTTCGCTCTCTGGGAGGCCGTTCGGCCAAGGGGTTGCTGCAGTTCTGCGAGCTGCTCAATGATCTGCGGCTGCGGGTGCAGGACGCTGTTCCGTCCGAGCTGATTCAGCAGGTGATGGAGAAGAGCGGGTACGTCGCTGAATTGATCACAGAAGCCACCGATGAGGCGGAGGAGCGACGCCGCAACCTTCAGGAACTGGTGAATGCGGCGCTGCAGTACCAGGAAGAGAACGATGAGGGCGACCTGGAGGGTTTTCTGGCCACCGCCGCTCTCTCCAGTGATGCGGACAGCAAGGACACCGCGGCGGATCGGGTCACTCTGATGACCCTGCACAGCAGCAAGGGCCTGGAATTTCCCGTGGTCTTCCTGGTGGGGCTGGAACAGGGGCTGTTCCCCAGTTACCGATCGCTCGATGATCCCGCTTCTCTTGAAGAGGAGCGGCGTCTCTGCTACGTGGGCATCACTCGGGCCAAGGAGAGGCTTTTTCTTTCCCACGCCAGTGAACGACGGCTCTGGGGTGGGATGCGGGAGGCCGCCGTGCCGTCGGTTTTTCTCTCGGAGCTGCCGGAAGGGCTGATTCAGGGTGATATTCCCCAGTCAGGAGGTGCCGCGCTGCGGCGGGAACGCCGGTTGGAGCGGCTTACCCGGGTTGATCGGGATCCACCGGCCTCCGCTCCAGCCAATGCGGTGCGCCGCCGTCAGGCCGGTCCAGCGCCTGGCCGCAGCTGGTGTGTGGGCGATCGGGTCAGCCATGCCAGCTTCGGAATCGGTGAGGTCACCCACACCTTCGGCAGCGGCGAAAAGGTCTCGATCGCCGTGAAATTCGCTGGTATGGGACCCAAGATCCTGGATCCGCGGTTGGCTCCGATCGAACCGGTTTCAGGCACCGATTAACCTCCAGCCCAGCCTCCGACGGTCCGTGTCCTCCGCCAGTCAGCCGATCCCGGTGTTCATCGGCTACGACCCACGGGAGCGGGCTGCGACCAACGTCCTGATCGACAGCCTTTATCAGCAAAGCAGCGTGCCGCTGGCGATCACGCCGCTGGTGACGCCGCAGCTGGAGGCCCAGGGGCTGTACCGGAGAGAGCGGGATCCCAAGCAGAGCACGGCCTTTTCCTTCACCCGCTTCTTGGTGCCCCATCTGATGGGGTATCAGGGCTGGGCCCTGTTCATGGATTGCGACATGCTCTGCCGCGCCGATATCAAGGGTCTCTGGGACCAGCGTGATGACAGTTTTGGCGCCATGTGCGTTCAGCACGAGCATGTTCCAGGGGAAACCGTGAAATTTCTCGGTGAGGTTCAGAGCGCCTACCCCAAGAAGAACTGGAGTTCACTGATGCTGCTGAACTGCAACCGCTGCACCAAGCTCACCGTTGATTACGTCAACTCCGCCACCGGTCTGGAACTGCATCGCTTCCACTGGCTGGAGGGTGACCACGAGATCGGAGCGATCACCGGAGGTTGGAACCACCTGGTGGATGTGCAGGTTCCGCCCGATCCCCAGGAGGACTCGCCAATGCTGCACTGGACTCTGGGGGGCCCCTGGTTCCGCGAACAGCGCACGATGGGCGGACCGCTGGCGGCGGAGTGGTTCAGCGCCCGCGATGACGCCATGAAGCTCTGGGACTGATGACGATTCAACGCAGCCTGGTGGCCGTTCCGGCCCGTCTGCAGTCATCCCGGCTGCCCAACAAGGTGATGGCGGACATCGGCGGCAAGCCGATGATCCAGCGGGTGCTGGAGCGCTGTCGGGAGGCATCCGGTGTGGCAACTGTTGTGCTGTGCACCGATAGCGATCAGCTGCGTGATCTGGCGGAGGGACTCGGCTTCCCTGCCTTGATGACCTCGGAGCACTGCAGTTCCGGCAGCGAGCGGATCGCGTCGGTGGCCGATCAGCTGATGGCCCTGGCCTGGGGGGATCAGGTCCCTGTGGCGGAGCAGACGGCCATCATCAACGTGCAGGGCGACCAGCCCTTCATCGATCCGGCGGTGATCGAGGGGATGGTTACGGAGTTCGGTCGTCTCGATCCCGTGCCTGCCGTTGTGACCCCGGTGTATCGGCTGCATCCGGAGACGGTTCATAACCCGAATGTGGTCAAGACCCTGCTTGCCCATGACGGCCGAGCGCTGTATTTCTCCCGCTCGGCCATTCCGCACGTGCGCGATGTGGACCCTGCCGATTGGCACCGACATGCCACCTACTGGGGGCATGTCGGGATGTACGGCTTCCGCGGGGATGTGCTGGCGGCATGGGATCAACTGCCGGCATCGCCACTGGAGGATCTCGAACGTCTGGAACAGTTGCGCCTGATCGAGGCAGGCCAAGTGATTGCCAGTTTCGAGGTGAGTGGCACCTCCCTGTCGGTGGATACCGCCGATCAACTGGAGCAGGCCCGCCAGATGGCGGCCTCCGCCTAGTCGTTTCGATCCCGCCAGCCCTTGCGGCTGAGCATCTGCCAGCGACCTCGGGCCTGGAGCAGTCGTTCCGCCAGTTCGCGAACGGCTCCGTGCCCCCCGCGGTGGTGCAGCACGGCATCGGCCCCGCGCCGCACCGGTCGGCAGGCATCGGCCGGGGCGAAAAGCAGCCCGACCACCGGACGCACCGCCAGATCGTTGAGGTCATCCCCGAGAAATGCGGTCTGAGCCTGGCTCACCTCCAGCTGCCGTTGCAGGGCACTGAGTGCCATCGGTTTGTCCTTGATCCCAACCAGGCAGTGGCGAATGCCCAGCTGACGGGCACGCACCTCTGTGGCTCCTCCCTGACCACCGCTGAGGAAGGCGATCTCCAACCCCGCTGTCTGCAGAAGCCGGATGCCGAGACCATCCCGCACATCGAAGCGTTTGAGCAACTGCCCGTCGGCTGAGAACCAGAGACCTCCATCGGTGAGGACGCCATCCACATCGAGCACGAGCAGCTGCACGTCGCGCAGCCGGCGTTGCAGCCACCACCAGCGCAAAGGGCTCACGCCAGACCCGCCTGCACGAGATCGTGAAGGCGCAGGAGTCCCTGCATCTCCTGATCCGAATTCACCACAGGCAGAACCGAGATCGGTTTGCGGCGGTTCCGCTCCATGCATTCCAGGGCATGAACCACCAGCACTTCCCCTTCCACCGTGATCGGATCCGCGGTCATCAGATCCGCGGCCGTCAGGCGGCTCCAGCCCTCGGTGCTGTGATCCTGCAGTGCGCGGCGCAGATCACCGTCGGTGATGATCCCCACCAGGGCACCGCTCTGATCCGAGCGCTCCACCCAGCCGCAGCCGATACCATCGCGGGTGAGGCCACCGATCACTTCAGGCAGAGGCGTCTCGGGCTTCAAGGCATGCAGTTTCGAGGCCGGAACCATCAGGTCGGCCGCCGTCAGAGTGAGTTGTTTGCCCAGCGATCCGGCCGGGTGATTCAGCGCGAAGTCCGCCGGTGAGATGCCGCGCCGTTCCATCCAGACCGCCGCCAGCGCATCGCCGATCGCCATCGCCACGGCCGTGCTGGCGGTGGGCGCCAGATTCAGGGGGCAGACCTCCCGATCGACGCCGGCTTCCAACACCACATCGCTGCCGCGGGCGAGGGAGGATTCCGCCCGTCCGACGATGGCGATCCGGCCGGTGCCGCGTCGCTTCAGATGCGGCAGCACCTCCAGCAGCTCAGCGGTTTCGCCGCTGTTGGAGAGCAGCAGACAGACGTCCTCCGGTGCCACCACTCCGAGATCCCCGTGCAGGGCATCCAGTGGGTTGAGGAACAGGGCCATCAGCCCGATCGAGGAAAAGGTGGCGGCGATCTTGCGGGCGACGATGCCGCTCTTGCCCACGCCCGTGATCACGAGCTTGGCTTTGCGATCGGCACAGCGTTCCAACAGGGTCAGCGCCGCTTCCACCTGCTCGCTGCTCAGTCGTTCCGCCGCTGACGCGATGGCGGTGGCTTCCTCCTGCAGGCAGCGGGTCAGAGCGGACAAGTGCCGGATCCGGGATGATCGGTGCATTGTCCTGCACGCCGCGCCATGGACCTGCCGGGTGTGCCGAATGCTCTGCTGGATGCTCTCCGGGCTGCTTCCCGGGAGCTCGGCTGCGCTCATCTCGCTTTCGTCGGAGGGGTCGTGCGCGACGGACTGCTGCATCGACGCCACGGTGTGGCCTGGCGCGGAGTTCCGGATCTCGATCTCGTGGTGGAAGGGGACGCCCGCCAGCTCGCCCTTGCACTGCAGCGAATCTGCGGCTCGGAGCGCCTCACCGCCTGCCGGGAGCACGGCAGTTTCGGCACCGTCGAGCTCTGTCTGGACGGTGTGCTCCTGGATCTGGCGACGGCTCGCCGGGAGTCCTATCCCGCCCCCGGGGAGAATCCCGTCGTGCAGCCCGGCACCCTTCAGGCGGATCTGGTGCGGCGCGATTTCAGCATCAATGCGATGGCGTTCGATCTGATCTCCGGAGAACTGATTGACCCCCATGGGGGTCAGCGGGCTCTGCAGAAGCGTTCTCTGGAGTTGCTGCATCCCGGCAGCATCAGCGATGACCCCACCCGGGTCGTCCGAGCCGCCCGCTACGCAGCCCGTCTCGATTTCCATCTGGCCGATGACTCCCTTGAGCAGCTGCGTCAAACCATGGAGCGCTGGCCCTGGCGCTGGTCGACGAGGGATGTCAAGGGGAAGGCGCCCCCGGCGCTCTCCACCAGGCTGCGCATTGAACTGGACCGTCTGCTCCAGCGGGAACCCTGGGCGGAAGCTCTATCGCTTCTGCAAGGCTGGAGTGCGATGGCCCTTGTGGACCCTGCCATGCAGGATGATCTGCAATGGAGGCAGCGGTTGACGGGGGCCTGCCGACTTCGGGTGCCGCTGCTGCCGTCGCTGTTGCTGGGGGCAGCCGATCCGCTTGAAGTGGCGAAGCGACTCGACCTTCCAGGACAGCAAACAAAGGTGCTCGGACAGTGCCGGGATCTGCTGGCCTGGCTGCAGGAGCATGCACCTCCGCCAGGCGCACCACCCTCCCAGTGGTGCCGCGCGCTGGAAGGGAGCGGCTGGTCCGCTGAGGCCGTGGTGCTGGCGGTCTGTCATCGCCCTGCGGAGTGGAGGCTCCTGCTGCGCTGGTGGGGGCGCTGGCGCCATGTCCGCTCACCACTGACGGCCGCGGAACTGATCGATGCGGGTTGGTCCCCCGGTCCTGGACTCGGAGCCGAGCTCAGCCGGCTTCGTCTGCAGCGGATTGATCAGGAGGGGCGTTGATGCCACGACTGATCATGCTGCTGGTGTGCTCACTCTTCGCCATCAAGGCGCTGGTGCTGATCGATGCCACCGGTCTGTGGTCCGATGAGCTCTACAGCGTCGGAAAGAGTTTTCAACCAAGCCTGACGGGGTTGTTGGAGATGCTCCGCAACGACACCCACCCTCCTCTTTATTACATCGTGCTCTGGGTCTGGGGACAGGCTCTGGCTCAGACACCGCTAACTCTGCGGCTGATGTCCTGGCTGGCTTACCTGGCCGGAGCGGCGCTGGTGATGCGTCAGTCCGCGGCCATGGCTTCCCTTGGTTCCACCCGAACCGCGGTCTCTGTGGCGGCTCTGCTGATGATCTGCAGTCCCTACCCCATCCGGTTTTCGGTGGAGGGCAAGAGCTACGCCCTGCTGGTGGCCCTTGTGGCGCTGAGCTGGTGGTGTCGCCGTCGCTGGCTGGACGGCAGTGGTGCCGCCTGGACGTACGGGTTGAGTGTTGCTCTGGCAGCGCTGACGCATTTCTACGGAGCCTTCCTGTTTGCTGCGGCTGCAGGCTGGGACGGTTGGCAGCGCCGCTGGCCGCTGGCTCGGGCGGCGTTGATCGGACTGCTTCCGACAACGCTCTGGATCGTTTATGCCTCGACCTACCTGTTCAGCAGTCGCTCCGGCAGCTGGATCGGCTTTCCTGACTTTGCGTTGCTGGAAGACACCCTCGCCAGGGGTCTGGGTTGGTGGCCTCTGCCGCGACTGCTGGTGATGCTGGCGGTTGTGCTGCTGCTGCGTCGTCGGGGTCTGACAACGGATGGCGGGGAACTGGACCGGTCGGCACGATGGCGCCTGCTCGATCGGAGTGGCCTGATCCCCTCGGGACTGATGGTGCTTGCGGTGGTGCTGGTGTCTTTCCTCAAGCCACTGGCTTTCAGCCGTTACTTCGTGGTCTTGGTGCCTGCTGTCGTGACCTGGCTGGCGGTGGAGACAGCGGCTCTGTCGTTCAACCGCCTCGGGCGACGGCTGCTGGCCGTGATGGTCTCCCTGCTGTTGCTGGGCTGGTGGTTCCACAGCTTTCGCGAGATCCGGGCTGGCGGGGTGCGCGAGCAGAGCAATTTCCGCGCCGTCAGCCGCTTGACGGCCGGGATGACCGAGCGATTTTCACCGCGCCCGCGACTGTTCAACCTCAGCGATCGGATGGAAGGGGTTTCCCAGGTTCCCTGGGGAGATGAGGACGAGCTTGACGACCGTCTGAACGTCTTCCCTGCTCCCACCGTCATCTGGCTGGCTGCGTCTGGGCCCGAGCCGGTGATGCGCCGCCGGCTTCTCCCTCTCGAGCGGCGTGTGAGCCAGGCCGGCTATCGCTGTGAGGTCAGATCAGCCGAACTGGCCAATGCCAGGGTCCTCCTCTGTATCGCGGGGGAGACCTGAGTTACAGAACACAGCCGATCCGATGCCAGGAATGCAGGGATTCCAGCCGGATGGCCAGCGTTTCTGAACAGCCGATCAGCAGCGGCCCGCAGGTCTGCGGATCCACCAGCAGCTCCAGTAAAGCCCGATGGCGTGAACCTCCGATCCGGAGTCCCTCCAGGTTCAGATGGATCCTTGGGCCAGCCCCTCCGGCTGGTGCATCCAGCCAGTGCCAGGCACTGCGGTTTGCAGGGGCCAGGCTGCTGCAGTGACCGGCCTCCAGCAGTTCCAGAGCGCCGTTCAGGCTGGGGATCTTCACGGCATCCAGTTGCAGGCGACAGTCGTCGTCAAGCATTTCACCGAGATGTCCGAGCAGGCCGAACCCGGTGATGTCGGTGCAGGCATGCAGCTCCTCCTGTTCCGTTTCCTCGCGGAGCAGCTCCTCCAGGAGGGGGTGCTGGCTTGAGCCCATCATGCGCTCGGCACGGTCGAGATCCTCGGCGTCGGCAGCCCCCTGCATCGCGGCAGCGAACAGCACGCCGGTGCCGAGAGGACGGCTGAGCAGCAGTCGGTCGCCATGCCGCAGGCCTCGTTTGCTCCAACCGGTTCCGGTGTGTTTCCGCCGGACCTGACCATTGACGCAGAGGGTCACCTGCATCCCGAGCGAGGCCGGTGCCGGGGTCGGATGACGGGCCTCCAGGGTGTGCCCACCGATCAGCGCGGCTCCCTGAGGTTCCAGTGCCGATTGCAGGCCCGCCAGGGTCTGGCGCAGCAGCTCGGATTGCAGCGGGCTCGACAGGGCCGGAACGGTGATCACCGCCTGGGCACTGGTCACCATGGCTCCGCAAGCCCAGAGGTCGGAGCAGGCATGCAGAGCGGTCAACCGGGCGTTTCGCCACGGGTCGCTGAGCAGAGCTGGAAAGCCATCGACGCTCTGAAGCCAGTTTGAGCTTGCAGTTCCCGCTGGCAGCAGTTCAGCGGCATCCTCCGGTTGCTGCGCAGCGGAGCTGAGCCCCGACTCGGCAAGGGCTGCGGCGAGGGGAGAGGCTGCCAGCTTGGCGGCACAGCCTCGGCAGGCCATCGATGCGTCCGGATCGATGGAGTCCATCGTCTGCAGCTGCTGAAATCCCGCCATGAACCGGCGATCGATCCGCTGCTTCCACCACCAGAGCCATCGAAAGGGTCCCAGCCGCCAATGGCCTTTCAGGGCCAGGGCCTGTGGAGCTGATCCTGGAATTCCGAGCAGCTGCAGGGCCTGACGCTGCGGTCGCCAGGGTCGGGTGCTTCCGCCCCGGCATCGGGCTTCGAGATTCGCCGCCAGGGGCCTTGCTGACCGCACAGCCCAGACCCCTGATGCGGGCCGGGGATCGGATCGGATCACAGCACAGTCTCCACTGGCGAAGATCAGGGTCTCCCCTTCCACCTGCAGGTGGTGATCCGTGAGCAGCCGTCCGTTCTGATCCAACGGCAGACCGGTGGCCTGAAGCCAGCTGGGAGCACGACTTCCGGTGCAGTGGAGGGACGGTCCCGGCAAGGGTGCATCAGCTGGCTGAAGCTCGATCCGATGACGCTTCAGAACCTGCAGCACCCTTGTTTCCAGGCGCTTGGGAAACGCCTGCAGTCGCAGCGATCGTTCCGGCCAGCGGTGCCGCAGGGCTAACACCACTTCAACCGCCGCCAGCCCTGATCCGACGACGCAGAACGGCGCTGCATCCCCGGCCGGCTTCTTCAGATCCTCCGCTTCGAGAAAAGCCAGAGCGGGCTCCAGCGGTTTGATCGGAATTCCGCCTGTGGGTCTCGTCTCCGCACCCACATCGAGGCTGAGCAGTCCGAAGCGCAGGGGCGGTCGCTGCGAGAGTTCAAGCCGCTTGCCGGTGCGGTCTACGCCGGTGATCTCCGCGATCACCAGAGCGATCCCGGCACGATCCGCGAGACGCCTCAGATCGATCGCTGCGTCCTGCCGCTGATAGATCCCGGCAATCAACCCGGGCACCATTCCCGAGTACAGCGCGGTGCTGTGCCGGTTCACCAGAATCACGGGGCGCCTCGGTCTCCGCTCCGGGTGCATGGCCCAGCGGCGCAGCAGCAGGGCATGGCTGTGGCCGCCGCCCGCCAGCACCAGGGCATCCTCAGGGACGGCGGTCGTCATGAGCCGCTTCTGTACCCCATCGGATTCGCCAGCTGCCAGGCCCAGCCGTCGCGGCACATATCTTCCAGCGTCCGGCTGGCCTTCCACCCCAGCACCTCTGCTGCCTTGCGAGGACAGGCCTCGAGGCGGGGCACATCGCCCGGGCGACGTTCCACCATCCGTCTTGGGATGGTGAGGCCTGTGGCGGCTTCAAAACCGTTGACCACCTCAAGCACGGAAAGGCCGCGGCCTGTTCCGATGTTGAGGGTGAGATGCGTGGGGGTTGGCTGTCCGAGCAGATGGCGGAGGGTGCTGCTGTGGGCCTCCGCCAGATCCATCACGTGGAGGTAGTCGCGGATTCCGGTGCCGTCCGGTGTCGGATAGTCCTGTCCGAACACTTGAAGAGACTCCCGTCGTCCGGCGGCCACCTGGGTGATGAACGGGAACAGGTTGTTGGGGACGCCCAGGGGATCTTCTCCGATGTGCCCACTCGGATGAGCACCAACCGGATTGAAGTAACGGAGGCTGGCAATGCGCCAGGGGCTCACTCGGCAGAGTGCCTGCAGCATCGTTTCCACGGCGAGCTTCGTCTGGGCATAGGGATGCACGGGCGCTGTCGGTGTGTCCTCGCGCAGCGGGAACACCTCCGGTTCTCCGTACACCGTGGAGGTGCTGCTGAAGACGAGCGTGCGGCAACCGTGCCGCTCCATCGCTTCCGCCAGGCAACGGCTGCCGCTCAGGTTCACATCCCAGTAACGGAGAGGGTCGGCCACGGATTCCCCCACCGCCTTGAGCCCGGCGAAATGAATCACCCCATCCACAGCGCCTGGGGCGGCACCGAACACCCGCTCGAGATCCTCTGCGGAGCGCACATCCCCCTCCACCAGGGTCAGCGCTGCGTTGTCGTGGCGATCGGCCAGCTCAAGCACGCGCTGCATCGGTTCAGGGCTGCTGTTGCTGAAGTTGTCCAGCACCAGAAGGGAATGGCCCTCGTTCAACAGCACAAGACAGGTGTGACTGCCGATGAATCCCGCCCCACCCGTGATCAGAAATCGCGCCATTCCGCCTGGATCAGCCAAGGGTTTTGATGATTCTGCGCGGGAAACCGAACGATCGGGCAAGGTCTCCGACCATTGCGCTGAAAGGTCCTGAATCCGCCTCTATCTTTCGACGGGATCAGGAGATGACGTGGAAACCGGAACGACGGTTCAGGACCTGAGCCGCGTGATCAGTCCAGAGGGGCAGCAGCTCCTCGAGCACCACAACCTCTTGCGTCCGCTCATCGAGAAGATGGTGATCGACGAGACCACAGCGGCAGCGGTTGTTTCGGACGAGAAGCTGGCTGAAGCGAGGCTCGGTCTGCTGAAGCGCCGGGGATACACCTCCCTTGAGCAGTGGCCTGATCTCCTGACGGAACTCGGCAAGAGTGACGATGATCTCAGCGGCCAGTTGCTGCGCACCCTGCGCGTCAGTGCCATGGCCCGAGAGAAATTCGCACCGAAGGCTGAGGCCCGATTCCTGGAACGCAAGAACGAGCTCGACCAGGTTGTTTACAGCCTGCTCCGCCTAAGCAACCGTTTTCTGGCCAGGGAGCTTTATCTGCAGATCGAATCCGGTGAAGCCAACTTCGCTGATCTCGCGGGCCGTCATGCCGAAGGGCCTGAACGCAACACCAACGGAATCGTCGGACCAGTCCCGCTCACCCAGGCCCACCCGATTCTTGTGGAGAAGCTGAGGGTGGCGAAATCAGGGGACTTGCTGGAACCGTTCAAGGTCTCTGACTGGTGGCTGGTGGTCCGGCTGGAGCGCTATTCCCCCTCGACCTTCACCGACGAGGTCTCCGACGCCATGTGCAAGGAGATGTTCGACGCCTGGATCAACGAGCTGACCGCGTCTAGCTTGAGTCGCCTTCAGGGAGATGGCTCGGACGCCAGCGAGCAGACGTCATGACCCAGTCACCCCCCTTCCCCCTGCTTCAGCTGCCGGCGTTCAAGGATCTCAGCTCTGAGGGTGCCGCCCGGCTGCAGCAGGAGACGCGTGGCCTCAAGTTTGATCTCGGACATCAGCTGGTGGAGGACGGTGAGATTCCCGCCCGCGTGCTGGTGCTGTTGCAGGGCCAGGCCCGCCTGGTCGGTGAGCAGCGGGGACGCATGACCACGGTGGGCAAGTTCGGGCCGGGGAGCATCCTGGGAGCGGCAAGTCTGCTCTGCGGTCACCCCTGTGAGAACGTCGTCGCTGCCCAGGAGGTGGTGGCTGCGGCGATCCCGGATGAGACGTGGCTGCATCTGTACAAGACAGAGTCTAGTTTCCGCCGATGGTGCGATGGCCAGCTATGGCCTCAGGAACTGCAGTTCCTTCTAGAAACCCTGATCGCAGGCTCGGCCAATGCCGAGATTTCCTCGCTGCAGTTGCTTCAGACCCACTACAAGGCCTGTCGCCACTGCGCTCCGACCGCTGAAGCGATCCGAGCCGCTCAGGATGAGGGTGCCACGGTTTTCCTCTCCTCCTCCTGGGGAGAAGCCTCCCCTGGTCGTCTCGTTCAGGCCGACTCGGATCTGCCTCCGACCGATCGTTTCGCCCCCCGCCTGGTGGCTCTGCCTCAGGAGGTGATGGATGCCCTCGGGGGTGACGCCAGTCTCACCACCACTGCCAGCGCGGTGGAGGATGCATCGACGTCCACCTTGACGCTGCTGCCGGCCTCGGAGGAGGAGGGATCCCTGCCTCCCGTGAGCCATTACAGCCCGGAACGGAATGTGGTCGACAGCCTTCGACTGATCCGTGCCGACGGTCCGATCGATGAGACCTTGGCCTGTTTCCAGATGCTGGCGCAGCTGATGAAGCTGCCGTTCCGGCGCGATTCGATCGAGAAGGTGCTGCGCGACAACCTGCGGCGTGGCCTCACCCCCAATCTTCAGCTCTGCGGACAGCTGGCTGCCAGCCTCGGTCTGCATGTGATGGCCGCCCGGGTTCCGGCTTCAGCGGGTACCAGGCTTCAGGTTCCGTCGATGATTCCCTGGAAGGGGGGGTTCGCCCTTGTGGTTGCCAGCAACGAGCGCGGCCTGAAGTTTGCCTCTCCGAAGCACGGCATGGTGAGCCTGACGACTTCGGAACTGGAAACGAGCTTTCCCGAAGGCATCGAGCTGCTGCTGATGGAGCGCTCCAACGCGACGCCTGAGCAGAACTTCGGCCCCGGTTGGTTCTGGCCCGCTCTGAAGCGCTACCGCGGAGTGCTCACCCAGGTGCTGGCTGCGAGCTTCGTGGTTCAGCTCTTCACCCTGGCCAACCCGCTGTTGATTCAGGTGATCATCGACAAGGTGATCACGCAGCGAAGTCTCGACACACTGCAGGTTCTCGGTATCGCCCTTGTGGTGGTGACCATTCTGGAAGGTGTGCTCGGCAGCCTCAAGACCTTCCTGTTCGCTGAGACCACCAACCGAATCGATCAGCGCCTGGGAGCGGAAGTGATCGATCACCTGCTGCGTCTGCCCCTCGGGTACTTCGATCGGCGGCCCGTCGGGGAACTGGGCACGCGGGTCGCCGAGCTCGAGAAGATCAGGAACTTCCTGACAGGTCAGGCCCTGACGACGATTCTCGATGCGGCGTTTTCGGTCATCTACATCCTTGTGATGATCGTCTACAGCTGGCTGCTCACACTGATCGCCCTCTCGGTGCTGCCGATCCAGGTCGGAATGACGATTCTCGGAGCACCGCTGTTCCGTCGTCAGTTCCGCGCCGCCGCCGAGGAGAACGCCAAGACTCAGAGCCACCTGGTCGAGGTGCTCACCGGCATTCAGACGGTCAAGGCCCAGAACGTTGAAATGGTCAGCCGCTGGCGTTGGCAGGAGTTCTATTCCCAGTACATCGCGCGCACCTTCGAGAAGACGATCACCGGCACGGCTCTGAACCAGACCAGCCAGGTGCTGCAGAAGATCTCCCAGTTGATGGTGTTGTGGGTCGGTGCCTCGATGGTGCTGAAAGGAGAGCTGACTCTCGGTCAGCTGATCGCTTTCCGGATCATCTCCGGCTATGTGACCCAGCCGTTGTTGCGTCTGTCCACGATCTGGCAGCAGATCCAGGAGCTTCGGGTGAGCTTTGAACGCCTTGCCGATGTCATCGACACTCCTGAAGAATCCGATGAGGTGGATAAATCAAAAGTGATGCTTCCGCCTCTGGAAGGTCAGGTGCGCTTCGAGAATCTCTCGTTCCGATTCCGGCCCGGCCAGCCGGAAGTTCTCAAGGACGTCAACCTTGAGATCAAGCCCGGCACCTTTGTCGGCATCGTCGGGCAGAGCGGCAGCGGCAAGAGCACTCTGATGAAGCTTCTGCCTCGTCTCTATTCCCCTGAGGAGGGCAGAATTCTCATCGATGGTTACGACATCGACAAGGTCGAGCTGTATTCCCTGCGTCGCCAGATCGGCATCGTTCCGCAGGATCCTCTGCTGTTCAGCGGCACCGTGAGCGAGAACATCGCTCTCACCAATCCTGAGGCTTCCAGTGAGGAGATCGTGCGTGCGGCGCGTCTGGCCAATGCCCATGACTTCATCATGGAACTACCCAGCGGATACAGCACCTCCGTCGGTGAGCGCGGGGCATCTCTCAGCGGTGGACAGCGACAGCGCGTGGCGATCGCCCGCACGCTGCTGAGCAATCCGAAGCTGCTGGTGATGGATGAAGCCACCAGCGCACTGGACTACGAAACCGAACGCAAGGTTTGCGACAACCTTCTCGAGAATCTCAATGACCGCACCGTGTTCTTCATCACCCACCGCCTGTCGACCATCCGCAATGCGGACATCATCGTGATGCTGGATAAGGGCGCTGTTGTTGAACTCGGTACCCATGAGGAACTGATGAATCACCGGGGTCGTTATTTCGCCCTATACCGCCAGCAGGGGGACGCCTGACCATGAAACTCAACCCTTTTAAACGCGATGATTCCACCGGCGTGGCGCAGCCGACCAACGGTGTGCAGGACGTGAACGGCGAAACAGTGTCGATCACTCGATTCGATGAGTCCGTGCTTCAGCAGGGGCGCTTCTGGATGCGCACCGTCACATGGACGCTGATCGGCACTACGGTGTTCGGTGTGGCCTGGTTGGCTCTCGCGAGAACCGAAGAGATCGTCGTGGCGACAGGAAAGTTGGAGCCGATCGGCTCGGTGAAGGACATTCAGATGCCTGTCGGGGGCGTTGCTGACGAAATCCTGGTCAAGGAGGGGGAGCAGGTGAAAGCCGGGCAGGTGTTGATGAAACTGGACACCGAAGCGAGTGAAGAGCAGCAGCGATCTCTTCAGACCCAGATGCAGGCGCTTCAGAACAATCTTCAACTCAAGGACGTTGAACTGAGTCTGAAACGCAAGGAGCTCCGTGATTACCTCGCCATGAATCGAGAGGAGGTGGCTATGCTCGAGAAAAATCTCGTTCTGGCCTCGGACATCCTCGGACGTCTGGAGGAACTGGCCCGCCAGGGAGCCACGCCGGAGCTGCAACTGCTTCAGCAGAGAAACACCGTTGAGGAGACCCGTGGTCGCCTGATGCAGACCCGCGTCGATCGGGACAGACAATCAGCCATCCTCAAACAGAACATCACGCAACTGCAGCAGGCGATCCAGCAGACCCGGTCCCAGGAGGCTGATCTGAAGGCCAAGCTTGCAGAAACGCGTGTGACCCTGCGGTATCAGCAGCTCAAATCCCCGGTGGATGGCGTGGTGTTTGATCTCAAGCCCACGTCCACCGGATTCACAGCCCAGTCCACCCAGACGGTGATGAAAGTCGTTCCTTATGGTTCCTTGGAGGCGAAAGTTGAGGTGCCGAGCAACAAGATCGGCTTCGTCAAACTTCCTCAGGGACAGGAGGGCAAGCCGGGTTGCCCGCAGGATCTCTCGATCTGCATGGATGCAGACATCAGCATCGATTCCTATCCGTCAACCGATTTCGGTGTGCTGAATGGCAAGGTCACCAAGATCGGTTCCGATGCTCTGCCTCCGGACCCTCAGGAACAGCGTGAACAACTCAGCTTTCCGGTCACCGTTGAACTGCAGCAACAGCAGTTGAAACTCAAGAGCGGCACGTCACTCCCTCTGCAGGTGGGTATGAGCCTCACGGCGAACATCAAGCTGCGCAAGGTTTCTTATCTGCAACTGCTGCTCGGCGAATTCCAGGACAAGGCGGAATCGCTTCAGCGCCTCTGATGGGATGAGATGAGAGTTCTTTTTGTTCATCAGAACTTTCCTGGTCAATACATACATATCGTTCAGAGGCTGGCGCAACAGGGTAACCATCAGATTGTTGCTCTCGGAATCCAGTCGATGGATACCAGTCGCATGGTTCCCGATTCTGTTCATTATTTTCGTTATCCACTGAAGCGCGGCAATGCTGAAAATGCGCATCCGCTCGTGGTGGAGACAGAATCGAAGGTGATTCGAGCCGAGGCCGTTGCAGAGGCCGCTTGGCGTTTGAAGGGAAAGGGATTTGTTCCCGATCTGATCTGTGTGCACCCAGGTTGGGGCGAAGCTCTGTTTCTGCGAACCGTATGGCCTGAGGTTCCGATGCTCAGTTATCAGGAATTCTTTTATCAGGAGCATGGTTTTGACACCAATTTTGACTCCGAGTTTGAGTCCGAACGTGATTGGCAGAGGAAGGCAAAATTGATCATGAAAAATGCTTATCTGCACGTCACGCTGGAGCAATCAACCTGGAATATCTCGCCAACGCACTTTCAGGCGAGCAGCTTCCCGGAGCATTGGCGCAGACGGATCAGCGTCATTCATGACGGGGTGGACATGGCCCGCGCGGTGCCGGACCCTTCGCCTGCGCCCATGACCCTGCCTGATGGCACTCGGCTTGAGGCAGGCCAGCCCGTCGTCACTTTCGTGAACCGACGATTGGAGCCATACCGCGGCTGCCATACCTTCATCCGGGCCCTGCCTGCTCTTCAGAAGCGCTGTCCGGATGCCCGGATCATCGTTGTCGGCGAGACCACCGGGGTCAGCTACGGAGCGGCCTGCCCGGACGGCGAGTGGCGTGATCGTTTCCTGGCGGAGATCGAGGGGCGATACGACCCGTCGAGGGTGCATTTCACCGGCACGCTCCCGTACAGCTCATTTATCCCACTGCTCCAGCTGAGTGCCTGTCATGTGTATCTCACCTACCCCTTCGTGATGAGCTGGAGCCTGCTGGAGGCGATGGCCTGCGGTTGTGCCGTCGTCGGCTCCGATACGGCTCCGGTTCGCGAGGTGATTCGCGATGGTCACAGCGGTTTGCTCGTGAACTTCTTCGCTCCAGGGGATCTGGCGGAGGCCGTCGCCGAACTTCTGCAGAACCGGCCGAGGGCCAGAGCTCTCGGAGAAGCCGCCCGTCGCCATGTGGAACAGCTTTATGACCGGGAGGTGTGTGTTGCCCGGCAGCTGGCGCTGATGGATCTGGTGGCCAGCGGCAGCATCGTCGGCTGAAACGGCAAACTGAGGCGCTGTTCCGATCTGATGCCGTGTCGCAGCTGCAGAGCCTCAGAGGCATGGTGGATCTCTTGCCGCAGGCTCTGGAGCGCTGGCAGGCGGTGGAAGCCGTTGCCCGTGAGCACTTGCGCCGTTCCGGATTCGGCGAGATCCGTACGCCGCTCCTGGAAACCACCGACCTGTTCTGCCGCGGCATCGGCGAAGGCACCGATGTGGTGGGCAAGGAGATGTACAGCTTCACCGATCGCGGTGAGCGGGCCTGCACGCTGCGGCCGGAGGGAACCGCATCGGTGGTGCGTGCGGCGCTGCAGCACGGACTGTTGAGCCAGGGCGCCCAGAAGCTCTGGTATACCGGCCCGATGTTCCGCTACGAGCGGCCCCAGGCCGGACGACAGCGTCAGTTTCACCAGATCGGTGTGGAGTGGCTGGGGGCGGAGAGTGCCCGCAGTGATGTGGAAGTGATCGCTTTGGCCTGGGATCTGCTGGCCAGCCTCGGAGTCGGCGGGTTGGAGCTGGAGCTCAACAGCCTCGGTTCGGCGCACGACCGTCAGGCCTATCGCAAGGCCCTGGTGGATTGGCTGGAGCAGCGGCTGGAGCAGCTGGATGAGGACTCCCGCGCGCGATTGAGCAGCAATCCGCTGCGGATTCTTGACTCCAAGAACAAGGACACCCAGGCCTTGCTGGAGCAGGCGCCAACCCTGGCTGATGCCCTCAGCCCCGAGAGCCGCTTGCGGTTTGAGGCCGTCCAGCAAGGGCTGACCGCCCTGAGCATTCCCTACCGACTCAATCCGCGGTTGGTGCGGGGCCTGGACTACTACAGCCACACCGCCTTTGAGATCACCAGCGACGAGCTGGGCGCCCAGGCCACCGTCTGCGGTGGCGGTCGGTACGACGGCCTGATTGCTCAGCTCGGTGGATCCGCCACACCGGCCATCGGCTGGGCCCTTGGGATGGAGCGGCTATTGCTGGTGCTGGAGGCGGCCGCCAAAGCGGATCCGAACGGGCTGGCGGCTCGGTTGGTGGGTTCGTCCGCCCCAGATGCCTACGTGGTCAATCGCGGCGACCAGGCAGAGACCATGGCTCTGACGCTTGCTCGTGGTCTGCGGGCTGCTGGCCTGACCGTCGAACTGGACGGTTCGGGATCGGCTTTCGGCAAGCAGTTCAAACGGGCGGATCGTTGCGGTGCCCGTTGGGCCCTGGTGCTGGGTGACGACGAGGCGGACCGTGCTGAGGTGCGGCTGAAGCCGTTGCTCGGTCAGGGTGAGGAGGTCAGCTGGGCAGTGGCGGAGATTGCCGCCATCGTGGACGTGCTGCGCAGCCCCTGAGATGCGGATTCATCTCGTCACCGGCGGGGCCGGGTTCCTGGGCTCCCATCTGATTGATCGGTTGATGGAGGCGGGTGAGGAGGTGATCTGCCTCGATAACTACTTCACGGGCCGCAAGCGCAACATCGAGCGCTGGATCCGCCATCCCCGTTTCGAGCTCATCCGCCACGACGTCACGGAGCCCATCAAGTTGGAGGTGGATCGGATCTGGCATCTGGCCTGTCCGGCTTCGCCGATTCACTACCAAACGAATCCTGTGAAAACGGCCAAGACCAGTTTTCTTGGCACTTACAACATGCTCGGCCTGGCCAGGCGGGTGGGAGCTCGGCTGCTGTTGGCCAGCACTAGTGAGGTGTACGGCGACCCGGAGGTGCATCCTCAGCCGGAGAGTTACCGGGGCTGCGTCAATCCGATCGGGATCCGCAGCTGTTACGACGAAGGCAAACGCATCGCCGAGACCCTCTGCTTCGACTATCAGCGCATGAATGGCGTGGAGGTGCGGGTGGCACGGATCTTCAACACCTATGGCCCGCGCATGCTGATCGATGACGGTCGGGTGGTTGGCAATTTCATCGTGCAGGCGCTGAGAGGTCAGCCCCTGACCGTCTTCGGCGATGGTTCCCAGACCCGTTCGTTCTGTTACGTCAGCGATCTGATTGAAGGGCTGATCCGCTTGATGAACGGTGACGGCACCGGTCCGATGAATCTCGGAAATCCAGGGGAGTTCACCATTCGTCAGTTGGCGGAGTTGGTGCGGGATCGCATCGATCCTGATTTGCCGCTGATCGAAAAGCCGTTGCCGCAGGACGACCCCCGTCAGCGACGCCCTCTGATCGATCTGGCAAGGCAGGAGCTGGGCTGGCAGCCGACTGTGCCACTGGAGCAGGGACTGGGCCCGACCATCGACTCCTTCCGTAAGGTCCTCGAACTTGAGGTGGATCTGCGCGCGTGACGGTTCAACGCATCTGCTGCATCGGCGCGGGCTATGTCGGCGGGCCGACGATGGCGGTGATCGCCGACCGCTGCCCGGAGATCCAGGTGACGGTGGTGGACATCAACCAGTCGCGCATCGATGCCTGGAACGATGCCGATCTCAGCAAGCTTCCTGTCTACGAGCCGGGTCTTGATGCGGTTGTGGGTCGGGCCCGAGGCCGCAACCTCAGCTTCTCCACGGCGGTGGAAGCCACCGTCGCGGCGGCGGACATGGTGTTCATTTCGGTGAACACCCCCACCAAGACCAAGGGGCTCGGAGCCGGGCAGGCCAGTGACCTGCGCTGGGTGGAAGCCTGTGCCCGCACCGTCGCTAAGGCGGCGACGGGACACACGATCGTGGTGGAGAAGAGCACGCTGCCGGTGCGCACGGCTGCGGCGATCAAGACGATCCTGGAGGCAGCCCAGGCGGATGATCAGGGCCGCAGCTTCTCGGTGCTCTCCAATCCTGAGTTCCTGGCTGAAGGCACGGCGATCCGGGATCTGGAATCGCCCGACCGGGTGCTGATCGGCGGCGAGGACCCGGAGTCCATTGAGTCTCTGGCGGCGGTGTACAGCCACTGGGTGCCGCAGCAGCAGATCCTGCGCACCAATCTCTGGAGCAGTGAACTCTCCAAGCTCACGGCCAATGCGTTCCTGGCTCAGCGGATCAGTTCGATCAATTCGATCGCGGCCTTCTGCGAAGCCAGTGGCGCTGATGTGCGCGAAGTAGCGCGGGCGATCGGCACCGACAGTCGCATCGGGCCCAAGTTTCTCAACGCCGGCCCAGGGTTCGGCGGCAGCTGCTTCCAGAAGGACATCCTCAACCTGGTTTACCTCTGCCGCCACTTCGGCCTGCCGGAGGTGGCTGATTACTGGGAGAGCGTGGTGGCTCTCAACACCTGGCAGCAGCACCGGATCGCGCGGCTGGTGGTGCAGAAGCTGTTCGGCACGGTGACCGGCAAGCGGTTGGCGATCCTCGGTTTCGCTTTCAAGGCGGACACCAACGACACCCGCGAGGCGCCGGCGATCCGCATCTGCGCTGATCTGCTGGAGGAGGGAGCGCAGCTGGCCATCCACGATCCCAAGGTGGACCCGGTTCAGATCGCCCGTGATCTGAAGCAGGAGGCGGCAGCGGCGGCAGACGCTCTCAGCGGGACGGGCAGCTGGGCTCTGGCGGGTTCCGTGGAAGAGGCTGTCAGCGGTGCAGATGCGGTGCTGATCCTCACGGAGTGGCGTCAGTACCGCCAGCTGAACTGGGCCGATCTGGCCGCTCGGATGCGCCGACCGGCCTGGGTGTTCGATTCCCGCGCGGTGAGTGATCCGCATCAGGTGCGCGCCGCCGGTCTCAGTTTCTGGCGTGTCGGGGACGGCGAGGGCTGATGGCGCGCACGGTTCTGGTCACCGGTGCTGCCGGCTTCATCGGTGCTGCGCTCTCACAGCGGCTGCTGGCGCAGGGTGATCGGGTGGTTGGACTCGACAACCTCAACAGCTACTACGACCCGGCCTTGAAACAGGCCCGTCTGCGCCAGATCGAGGCCATCGCTCCGGCTGGAGCCTGGCGGTTTGAGCCGATGGCGCTGGAGGATGGTGAGGCCCTGATGGCCCTGTTCGCGGCGGAGCGGCCGCAGGTGGTGGTGAATCTGGCGGCCCAGGCAGGGGTCCGTTATTCGCTTGAGAATCCGGCGGCCTACATCCAGAGCAACCTTGTGGGTTTCGGCCACATCCTGGAGGGCTGCCGGCACCACGCGGTTGGGAACCTGGTGTATGCCTCCAGCAGTTCGGTGTACGGCGGCAACCGCAATTTGCCTTTTCACGAGCGGCAGCCGGTGAACCATCCGGTGAGTCTCTACGCCGCCAGCAAGAAGGCCAATGAGCTGATGGCGCACACCTACAGCCATCTCTACGGTCTGCCAGCGACCGGCCTGCGCTTTTTCACGGTGTACGGGCCGTGGGGACGGCCTGACATGGCCCCAATGTTGTTTGCCCGGGCGATCCTGGCCGGCGAGCCGATCAAGGTGTTCAACCATGGCCGGATGCAGCGCGACTTCACCTACATCGACGACATCGTCGAGGGAGTGCTGCGTTGCTGCGACAAGCCGGCCACCGTGAACCCCGACTTTGATTCGCTGCAGCCGGATCCGGCGACGGCGGCTGCGCCCCACCGGGTGTTCAACATCGGCAACAGCCAGCCCACGGAGCTGCTGCGCTTCATCGAGGTGATGGAGGAAGCCCTGGGACGAGAGGCGATCAAGGATTTTCAGCCGATGCAACCGGGAGATGTGGTGGCTACAGCTGCCGATACCCAGGCTCTTGAACAGTGGGTGGGCTTTCGCCCCAGCACGGCGATTGAAACCGGAGTGGAATGTTTCGCCCGGTGGTACCGCGATTTTTACAAGGTCTGAGATTCAGGCATAAAAAAACCGGTCCACAGGACCGGTTGAACCACGGAAATGATTCTGGAGATCAGGCGGAACCCACTCCTGTGTAAGAGCCGTAGAAGAACAGACCGACCACAAACAGAACGGCCATTCCGCCGGCCGTTGCCACAAGCCAGAGAGGGAGAACACCTTCGGTCCAGCGGGAGCGCCAGGGCACAGCCGGACGGCCATCAGGAAGGCGATCAGGGATCCGGCCATCGGGATAAAGAGACTTCTTGCTGCTCATGGGTCAGACCTCAGTTGAAGAAGTAGCTGGAGAACAGCACACCGGTGGTGAACACCAGCAGCAGGCCCAGATACAGGCTTGTGCGGTTGAGTTCAACCGGAAGGTTGTTGGGATTGGGATTGCGTTCCATGGAATCGGATCAGCGGCGGATGAACTGCATCGCGGCCAGGGCACCGAGAAAGAAGACGGTGGGCACGCCGAGGGTATGGAGAGCCAGCCAACGCACCGTGAAGATCGGATAGTTGCGCGGCGTGGTGTTGATCGGTGTCTGTGTCATGGGGTTATTTCAGGCGAACGTCGAGTTCCGACTTGCCCTCATAGCGCTGGCTGACGACTGGGGCCTTGCTTTCGGTCGCCTGGAAATAGGCGTCCGGTCGGGGAGTGCCAAAGGCGTCGTACGCCAGACCGGTGGATACGAACAGGAATCCCGCAAGAAAAATCGAAGGCAGGGTGACGGCGTGGATCACCCAGTAGCGGATGCTTGTGATGATCTCGAAAAACGGGCGTTCCCCGGTGGAGCCTGCAGCCATGGCTAGGGGTGTATCAGCCCGGAGATCCTAGGGGGTGACCAAGGATCGCGGGCCTGGTGATCAGGCTCAGTTACAGAGCGTTGCCCACCCAGCGCAGCAGGTTTCCCCGCTCGCCAAGGACAAAGGCTCGATCGCCATCGAAAACCATGCGGGTGAAGTTGCTGGGCTGCCGGTCTCCAACCGGATCGATTTCCCAGTTGTCACCCCCATCTCGGCTCACCAGAAGGGTTCCATTGCCGCCGCCGGCCCAGATGGCACCCTCTGCATCCCAGCCCATGTCCATGTATCCGTAGCCATTGGTGATCGGGATGATCGGCTTGCTCCAACTTTCGAGATTGCCGGGCTCGTCATTCAGTCGGATCTGGGCGCCGCGGGCGAGCATCCAGAGTTGCCCGTCCGGCTGGTACCCAATGCTCTGCAGCCTCTGGCTGCTGACACGCTGGTGCACCTGCCAGACGCTTTCCCCCGGTTCCCAGGTGGCGTAGAAGTTGCCGAGGCTGCTGACGCTGACGTAGCCACCGTCCTCGCGCCGACGCAGATCACGGACGGATCCAGCTGCATCGGAGACCTTCGCTTCCCAGCTGCCGCCGCTGTCGTGGGTTTCGTAGACGGCCCCGACGTTCGTGGCCAGTTCGGCGGAGTGCTTGTCAAGCGCCGTGATCAGGTAGGGCTCCCCGGGGAGCTTCGTGTCCAGAAACAGGCGGGTCCAGTTCTGACCACCGTCGATCGTGTGCATCAACAGGCCCGGCTGCCCTGCGATCCAACCTTCGTCGCCATTGAAATCGATGCTGATCAGGCGGAAGTTCTCTTCCTCCGGCAAATCCAGGCTCCGCTCATTCCAGGTGACTCCGTTGTCGTCCGTTTCCTGGATCATGCGGTTGCTGCCCACCAGGAAACCGTGGGAGCGGTCGGTGAAGCCGACATCGAGGGGGTTCGATTCCGTGTCCAGGTTCTGGGCCTGCCAGGGACTGGACGTTGCAACGGGCAGGCGGGTCGTGACGCAGCCGCTGAGACTGATGCCCAGCACGAGCACCAGAAGGAGATTGGCGGCGGAGGAGAGCAGGCGATTCATGGTGATGCCGGTCAGCGCAGGGAATACAGCGAAAGGAAGAAGGCGAATGCCAGGGCCAGCCCGCCGAAGATCAGCACATTCTTCTGCCCCGGGGTCAGTCGGTTCACACCGAGGCCGTAGTTGAGGTTCTCCTCGAAGCCACTGGCCTTGCTGCGGGGGCCGATATCCCGGAACGCCGGCATCCGGCTGCGGCAGACCGGACAACGGAAGCTGAGTGGATTCAGGTCCTCGAAGGCGGTGCCTGCTTCGATGCCCACTTTCTTGACCCCTTCGTCGGGGTCGTACACATAGCCGCAGCTCCTGCACTCAAAGCGATGAGTCCGGGGGTCGGTCTCGGTGGGATCTTTTTCTGCACCGTCCGCAGGTTCGATCGCCTCTGGCTGTTCGATCGCCTCTGGCTGTTCGATCACCTCTGGATGTTCGATCGCCTCTGGCTGTCCGATCGCCTGTTGCTGGTCAGTCGCCGGATCGTCGCTCACCGCTGTGCTGTCGTGCGGAGTGACTCTATCGGCGTCAACTGCTGGCAGTGAATGCCAAAATGGATTGGACTACGGGGACGTTCATGTTCGCCCTGCCCGGCTATGACGCCTTCCTCGGATTTCTGCTGATTTCTGCAGCGGTTCCGGTACTCGCCCTGATCACCAACAAACTTCTGGCGCCGCGCAGTCGGGCTGGTGAGCGGCAACTCACGTATGAGTCCGGCATGGAGCCGATCGGCGGTGCCTGGATTCAGTTCAACATCCGCTACTACATGTTTGCACTGGTGTTCGTCATCTTCGATGTCGAGACCGTGTTTCTTTATCCGTGGGCCGTTGCTTTTCACCGACTCGGTCTGCTGGCGTTCATCGAAGCGCTGATCTTCATCGCCATCCTGTTGGTGGCCCTGGCCTACGCCTGGCGCAAAGGCGCACTCGAATGGAGCTGAATGATGTCTGAAACCACTCCGTCCATCCAAAGCCCCTCGATCACCGCTGTCCGCGATCTCAGGGAAGCCAGCTGCGGGCCGATCGGAGCTCCCGCCGTCACCAACGATCTGAGCGAAAACGTCATTCTCACCAGCCTGGATGATCTCCATAACTGGGCACGGCTCAGCAGCCTCTGGCCTCTCCTGTATGGAACAGCCTGCTGCTTCATCGAGTTCGCTGCTCTGCTCGGCTCCCGTTTCGATTTCGATCGCTTCGGCCTGGTGCCTCGCAGCTCACCACGCCAGGCTGATCTCTTGATCGTGGCCGGCACCGTGACCATGAAGATGGCCCCGGCTCTGGTCCGGTTGTATGAACAGATGCCTGAGCCCAAGTACGTGATCGCCATGGGGGCCTGCACGATCACCGGCGGCATGTTCAGCGCAGACTCCACCACCGCTGTTCGGGGTGTCGACAAGCTGATCCCTGTCGACCTGTACCTCCCGGGTTGCCCGCCGCGTCCGGAGGCGATTTTTGACGCCGTGATCAAGCTGCGCAAGAAGGTCGGTGATGAGTCCCTGGCCGAACGTCGCAAGCATCAGCAGACGCATCGCTATTTCACGGTTTCACACCGGATGAAGCGGGTTGAAGCCCAGGTCACAGGTTCCTATCTGCGTGCTGATTCCCAGCGTGCCGCTCTCGCGGCTGCCCCGGAAGGTCAACTGCTGGCCACGGACGCTGCTGTTCTCACCCCCGTTGCCGACGCTGTCGACTCATGAGTGAAACCCCCACGACTCCTCCGAAAGACGACTCGTCATCTCTGGCTGCAGCACAACCCGGCCCTGTCAGCATCTGGTTGACCCAGCAGGGTTTTGAGCATGACTATCTCGATCCGGATCATTCCGGTGTCGAGCAGATCGGCGTGGATGCGGCATTCCTTCCGATCATCGCTGCGGCTCTGAAGAGCCACGGATTCGATTATCTCCAGTGCCACGGCGGCTACGACGAAGGTCCTGGACAACACCTTGTCTGCTTCTATCACCTGCTGGCCATGCGGGAACAGGTGCAGGCCATGGCCGCCGGAGAGGAATCCAAGCTTCGGGAAGTGCGCCTGAAAGTGTTCCTCACGCGTGAAGGAACCCCGACTCTGCCGTCGATCTATGGGCTCTTCCGAGGAGCTGATTGGCAGGAACGGGAAACCTTCGACATGTTCGGCATTCAGTTCGAAGGGCATCCGCATCCCAAACGTTTGCTGATGCCTGAGGACTGGAAAGGCTGGCCGCTGCGCAAGGACTACATCCAGCCTGATTTCTACGAGATGCAGGACGCCTACTGATCACGCTCCCGTGGGGTCTGATCCTTGCGGTGGCTGCGGTAAAAACGCATCACGGCGAGCGCGAGATTGCGGGGGTCGTGCCTGAGTGTTGCAGTCGGTCGTGACCCCTGGAGGGGAGCCAGGGTGACGTCATAGCCCTCCGTCCGCAGTCGCTCCGCATCGCAACGGACCGGTTCCGCACCGCGGGCTCGGTAACGCTCGACCAGTGGCGAGGATTCCACGTTGTCTTGAGCCAACACAGCCGTGAACAGTCGGTCGTCGATGCCGAGGCTTGCCAGCTGGGCTTCGATCGCCCGGAGATGACCACCCACATCCAGACCGTCGGTCTCTCCGGGCTGGGTCATCAGATTGCAGATGTAGAGCCTTGGCGAGCGGGATGACTGGATGGCCGACATCAGCTCCGGAACCAGCAGATTGGGAAGCAGCGAGGTGTAGAGGCTGCCGGGGCCCAGCAGGATCAGATCGGCGTTGGCGATCGCTTCGAGAGCGCGGGGAAGAGCTGGCGGGCGTTCCGGCAGACAACCGAGCCGAACGATCGGGCTTGGTGCCTTGCCGATGTTGCTTTCTCCCTCAATCCGCTCTCCGTTCTCCAACTCCGCCCAGAGCCTCACATCGGCGCTGGTGGCTGGCACAACCTGGCCCTGAACAGCCAGTACGCGACTGGAGGCCGTGATGGCCGTCTCCAGGTTGCCGGTGATGGCGGTGAGAGCCGAGAGGAACAGGTTGCCGAAGCTGTGGCCCTCGAGGCCGCTTCCAGCTGCGAAGCGGTATTGGAACAGTCTTGTCAGCAGTGGCTCCTCGGTGGAGAGTGCTGCCAGACAGTTGCGGATGTCTCCGGGGGGCAGCACCCCGAGTTCCCGACGGAGCACGCCGCTGCTGCCGCCGTCATCAGCAACGGTGACGATGGCGGTGATGTGACTGCTGTACCGCTTCAGGCCGCTCAGCAGGGTGGAGAGACCGGTGCCCCCGCCGATGGCGACGATGTTCGGGCCGCGGTTCAGCCGGCTCTTGGCTCGCAGGGCATCCACCAGCACCGTGTCTTTGTCAGGCGCCAGGGCCTGCTGGATGGAGCCGAAGCTGCGGCTCTGGCCCCACAGCACCAACCCGATCCCGACGATCAGCACCAGCGGGCCCGTGATCTCCCGCGGAAGCACCGTGGTGATAGTGCTCAACATCCAGCTCAGGGTCTCAACGATCCAGTAGATCGGCTTGAGATCAGCCCAGACAGCTGCTCCGAGCAGAGCCATCATCAGGCCGAGTCCGGAGGTGAGCAGCCAACGCTTCACCACCAGTCCCGGCTGGAGCCAGCGGACCGCCCGCTGCGATCGGGTCACCAGATCCTTGCGTCGCTGGGCCCGTATCGCCCTGGCCCGTCGTTTGCTGTGCGTAGTCACTTGCGCTTAGGGGCGATCGAGCACGGCAGTCCCTGAACTGTACGGAGACTCGGCGGTCGGGCAAAGATGGCAGCACATGTGCGTTCATGCTTGTGGTCGGGGTCCAACCCGTCGTTGAGATGCGCGACCTCACCATGCAGTGGGGGCAGCGGCCAGTGCTGGATCGGGTGAATCTGCAGATGCAGCCCGGAGAGCGCCTGGCGGTGGTGGGTCCTTCCGGCGCCGGTAAGTCGACCGTGCTGCGCCTGTTAGCCGGTCTTCAGCTGCCCACGCAGGGTGAACTGTGTCTCTTCGGGAAGCAGCAGACCTATCTGCGGCTGGATCAGACCCGACCTCCGGATGTGCGTCTGGTGTTTCAGAACCCTGCCCTGCTGGCCTCCCTCACCGTGGAGCAGAACGTCGGTTTTCTGTTGCGGGAGCGGGGACGCATGACTGCCAGTGAGATCCGCCAGCGGGTGGAATCCTGCCTCGAGGCGGTGGGGCTCTACGACGTGGCCCATCTCTACCCATCCGAGCTGAGCGGTGGAATGCAGAAGCGGGTGAGTTTCGCGCGGGCTCTCGTCGATGATCCGGAACGCGGGGATCAGGCCATGCCGTTGCTGCTCTATGACGAGCCCACCGCTGGACTGGATCCTGTGGCTTGCACCCGCATCGAGGATCTGATCGTGAAGACCACAACGGTGGCCAGAGGCTGTTCGGTGGTGGTCAGCCACGTGCGCAGCACGATCGAGCGATCGGCGGAACGGGTTGTGATGTTGTACGGCGGCAGTTTTCGCTGGCAGGGCTCCGTGGAGGAGTTCCGCAGCACCGACAACCCCTACGTGGAGCAGTTCAGGACAGGTAGTCTTCGCGGACCCATGCAGCCCATGGAGTCCTGACCGCCATGCGACGCAGCATCCGCGATGCCATCGTCGGCTTCACCGTGCTTGGGGGCATCGTCGGTTTCGGCGCGACAGCTCTGTGGATGAGGGGGGTACGGCTCGGGGCCAGCACCTGGATGGTGACAGCGCGTTTCGCTGATGCGGGCGGACTGGCGGAGCGTTCACCAGTCACCTACCGGGGCATTCTGGTGGGTTCCGTGAAGAGGATCCGTGTGACTCCAGAAGCGGTCGTTGCGGATCTGGAGATCAACCAAGGGGATCTGAAACTGGCTCAGCCGGTCACCGCCACGGTCGCTTCCGGCTCTCTGCTGGGGGGAGATGCTCTCATTGCCCTGGTCAGCAAGGGCAAGCCACTGCCGGAGGAGGCACCGCTGGCGAGTGCGGCTGACTGTGCCGGCAGCAGGCAGCTCTGCAATGGAGCGACGATTCAGGGGCAGGAAGCACCCAGCCTCAGCACCGTGACCGAGACCATTCAGGCTCTGCTGTCTGAGGCCCAGAAAGCCAATCTCATCCCTGCTCTGGCGCAGTCCACCCAGCAGTTTGAAACCACGTCGAAGGATGCCTCACTGTTCCTGAATAACGCCGATCAGGCTGTTGCGGAGATCGAGCTGCTGGTGAAGCAGCTGCGGGCCGAGGCCGCCAAGGTCGAGCCGATGATCGAGAACCTGAATGCGGCCACCGGCAATGCCGTCAAGGCTTCGGCTCACGTGAACAACATCGTGGCTGCTCTGGACAATCCCAAGACCCTGAACGAGTTGCGGCAGACGGCGGCCAATGCCGCTGACCTCACTGCCAAGATCGATTCCGTCGGAGGGGATGTGGAGAAACTCACCTCAGATGAGGAGTTCATGAAAGGCCTGCGCAGCGTGACCATCGGACTCGGTGAGCTGTTTGCTGAGCTTTATCCGGCGGAGACCTCCAGGTAGCTCAGATCCCATTGATCGCATCCAGTGCCACGGCAGCGATCGCCTGATCACTGGCTTTGGGAAGCTGCACGTATCGCCCCCCGGCGGCTTCGGCCAGGTCCTTGCCCATGCCGCTGCCGATGAACTTGCGCTCGGTGTCGATCACCAGCAGCTTGATGCCGAGCATCCGGTAACGGCTCGCCACGTCCAGCACCTCCTGCTTGAGGTCAGGTTTCTCGTCACCGTCCAGAACGGGCTGTCCGAGAGAGGTGCTCAGGGGTACGTTGCCGCGACCATCGGTGATGGCGACCACCACCACCTGGCCGAGATCACCCGTTGCCAGGGCATTGGCGCCCACACGGGCGGCCTGGGTGAGGCCATGGGCCAGGGGTGAACCGCCGCCGCAGGGCATGGATTCCAGCCGGCGGCGGGCGGCGGTGATCGACCGTGTGGGGGGCAGCAGCACCTCAGCCTGGTCACCACGGAAGGGAATCAGGGCCACCTCGTCGCGGTTCTCATAGGCCTCGGTGAGTAGGCGGATCACGGCGCCCTTGGCGCTCTGCATCCGGTTCAGGGCCATCGAGCCGCTGGCATCCACCAGGAACACCACCAGGGCACCGGCCTTGCGCTGCAGCAACTTGGCACGCAGATCGCCCTCTTCCACGATCACGGTGCGGCCGGGTTCCCGTTCCCGCCGAATTTTCTGATAAGGCGCGGCAGCTCGCAGCGTTGCGTCCACGGCGATCCGGCGCACGGGACCGCGGGGCAGCATCGGTTTCACGTACCGGCCGCGGCTGTCGCTGAGCACCACCGAACGGCTGCCGCTGTTGCCGCTCTTGGCCTTGGCGGCATTGAACAGCAGCAGGTCAGGGTCCACGTCGATCGCTTCGGGATCAAGCATGAACTCTTCGGGTACGGCCGGCGGGGTCTGATCCTCCTCGCCGTCCCCCTCGTCGTCGTTGGTGTTGTCGTCCTCGCTGGTGTCCTCCGGCGGATCGTTCTCTTCGTTGTCTGATCCCTCCGGTGACGGCGGTGGGTTGTCCTGTTCGTTCTGCTGGTCGCCCTGAGGCGGAGGTGGGGGCTCCATCTGCTGATCTGGGGGTGGCATCTGGGAGGCCCGCGGTGCAATCACCAGGGCCACGGCCACCTGCAGATCGTCGGCCTCCACCCTGTCCCGGCCGGAGAGTGCGGCGTGGGCCCTCGCCACCCGCACGGCATAGAGCTCGGAGCGATGACCTTCCACGCCGCCGCGGATCGCTTCGGTGACCAGGTACTCGATCTGCTCGCGGTTGATCTGCACATCCGGCAGCCACTGGCGGGCCAGCAGCAACTGCGTGGCCAGGGCGTCGGTCTCCTCACGCCAGGTCTCTGCGAATGAGCGGCTGCACTGGCCATGGCTGATCACCGCATTGGTGATCTCCACCCGCTGTTCGGTGCTCACCAGCTGGTTGGCGGAGAGGGCAATGGCGAAGCGATCCAGCAGGTGATCGCGGACGTTGCCCTCTTCCGGGTTGTAGGTGGCGATCAGCAGGGGCCGGCAAGGGTGGCTGAGGCTCAGACCTTCCCGTTCCACCCGGTTCTCGCCGCTGCCCACAGCCGCCAGCATCAGGTTGACGATGCCGTCGTCGAGCAGATTCAGTTCATCGACGTAGAGCACGCCGCGGTGGGCCTCCGCCAGCAGGCCCGGCTGGAACACGGCGCTGCCGCTGGCCAGTGATGCAGTCACATCCACCGCTCCCAACAGCCGGTCCTCGGTGATGCCGAGGGGGATCTGCACGAAGGGTGCCGGGATCACCCGAGAGGGCGCGTCTCCGCTGATCGTCTCGCGGGTGGCCGCATCCCATTCCTCCGGATTGAGGGGATCCAGGTTCCGGCCGACGCCGCTGTCGACGTCGAGGATGTCGATCGGGGGCAGCAGGGCGTGGAGGCCTCTGGCGAGCACGGATTTGCCGGTGCCGCGCCCACCGGCGATCACCACGCCGCCCAGGCCTGGATCAACGGCCGCCAACAGCAGGGCGAGCTTGAGGGTGCCGTGGCCAGTGATCGCAGCCAGGGGAAAGGCTCGGGTCGCCCGGTCGTCGGTCACCGCAACACCACTTGCCACCATGGATGCGTTCAGCCCGCATGTGCGCGCCAGTCTCGCTGATGCCCTCAACGGACGATGCCACGCTGGCCGTGGCCCTGGGGGCCAACCGGCCGAGTGCGGTCGGTTGGCCTCGCGACACCCTCAGGGCTGTGCGGCCTCTGCTTGAGGCAGAACTGACGGCCTGGACCGAGCAGCCCGCGCGCTGCCGCTGGTCGGAGTTGCTGGAGACCGCCCCGGTGGGGCCGGTGGAGCAGCCGCACTATCTCAATGCGGTGGTGCTGGTGGACGGCATGGCGATTGAGCCGACCGAAACGGCAGCTCTGCAGCTGCTGGATCGCCTGCACCAGATGGAGCGGCAGTTCGGCCGCGATCGTGGCCAGGAGCAGCGCTGGGGCCCCCGCACCCTGGATCTGGATCTGCTGTTCTGGGGGGAACTGCGCCTGGAGCATCCTCGGTTGGTGCTGCCCCATCCGCGGCTGCATCTGCGGGCCTTTGTGATGGAGCCGCTGCTGCAGGCGATGCATGCCGCTCACCCGCCATGCTGGTGAGCCAATCGGCCTGATCCCATGGCGCCGCTGCCGGCCCCGGAGCCCTTCGAGCTGCTGGACACCGTTGAAGCGGTGGATGCCTGCAAGATCCGCTTCGAGCGCAACCGGATCAGATTGCCGATGGGGGTGGAAGCCACCTTCGGGATGATCCGCCACCCGGGCGCGTCTCTGGCGGTGCCGATCACGCCGGATGGGCACGTGGTGCTGCTGCGTCAGTACCGCTTCGCTGTGCAGGCGCGCTTGCTGGAATTCCCTGCGGGAACTCTGGAAGAAGGGGAGGATCCGCTGGAATCGATGCAGCGGGAACTGGGGGAGGAGGCGGGCTACAGCGCTGCCCGCTGGGATGCCCTGGGTCCGATGCTGCCCTGCCCCGGTTACTCCGACGAGGTGATCCACTGCTTCCTTGCCCGGGAACTCACTCCTCTGGAGAATCCCCCAGCCGGTGATGACGATGAAGATCTGGAGGTGGTGCTGATGACGCCGATGGATCTGGATGCCCGGCTGGGATCCGGCGATGAATGGCTGGATGGCAAGAGCGTCACCGCTTGGTACAGGGCCAAACAATTGCTGGGCCTGGGATGACAACGCCTCGCGTTCTGTTCTGGCACCGCCGCGATCTGAGGCTGGCGGACAACCTCGGTCTTGTGGCGGCGGTGGGGATCAGCCCAGCCGTCACCGGTGTGTATGTGCTCGATCCGAAGGTGATCGATCCGCCTGAGCAACTGCCGCCGATGGCTCCGGCTCGGCTGTGGTTCCTGATCGAGAGCCTGATCGAACTGCAGCAGCGCTGGCGGGAGGCCGGCAGCCGGTTGCTGATCCTCGAAGGGGATCCGGTGGCGGTGTTGCCGCAGTTGGCGGAACAGATCGGGGCGGAGTCGGTGGTGTGGAACCGCGATGTGGAGCCCTATGCCCGGGAACGGGACCGGCAGGTGGCCAAGCGCTTGCAGGCGGATGGCCGCACGGTGGTGGTGGATTGGGATCAGCTGCTGATCGCTCCCGAGCTGCTGAAGACCGGAGCAGGTGATCCCTATCGGGTCTATGGCCCGTTCCTGCGCAACTGGCGCGGCCAGGTGCAGGCCAAGCCGCCCATCTGTGTTGAAGCTCCCTCTGATCTTCTCGATCTGGAGGAGGGGGTGGTGCCTGATACCGCCCCCTTGGATGCTCTGTTGGGCAGCCACGGGTTTCATGGCAGTGAGATCTGCCCCTGCCGCCCCGGCGAATCAGCGGCTCTGCTGCAGCTCAGTTCGTTCTGTGATGGTGCTCTGTTCGGCTACGAGCCCGATCGCAACTTCCCTGGTGTTGTGGGCACGTCGTATCTGAGTGCGGCGTTGAGTGTGGGCACCCTCAGCCCGCGCCAGGCCTGGTGTGCCGCCCTGGAGGCCCGCGAGCAGGCCCGCAGCGATGAACAGCGGCATGCCATTGGGGTGTGGGAGCAGGAGCTGGGGTGGCGCGAGTTCTATCAGCAGGCGCTGTTCCATTTCCCCGAGCTGGCGGATGGTCCCTACCGCGAGCAGTGGCGGCGCTTTCCGTGGGAGAACAACGCCGATTGGTTTGAGCGCTGGAAGGAGGGTCAAACCGGGATGCCGATCATTGACGCGGCGATGCGCCAGCTCAACCAGAGCGGCTGGATGCACAACCGTTGCCGCATGATCGTGGCGTCATTCCTGGTGAAGGATCTGATCTGCGACTGGCGCTGGGGCGAACGCGCCTTCATGGAGCTGGAGGTGGACGGCGATCTGGCTGCCAACAACGGTGGCTGGCAATGGAGCGCCAGCAGTGGCATGGATCCCAAACCGCTGCGCATCTTCAATCCGGCCACTCAGGCCAGCAAGTTCGATGCCGATGGCGAATACATCCGTCGTTGGTTGCCGGAGCTGCGTCACGTCAGCAGCAGGGATTTGATCAGCGGCGAGATCGGCGCACTGGAACGGCGCGGTTATCCGGAGCCGCTTGTTGAGCACAAGCGTCAACAGGCGCAATTCAAGGCGCTTTACGCCACCATCCGCGGCTGATTCACGTCGCAGGTGGGGTTGATCAGTTGCTCCAGAACAGACACAACCTGCTGCTGCTCCAGTTCATTGAGTTCCGGGAAGATCGGCAGGCTGAGCACCTGGGAGCAGGTTCTCTCGGTTGCGGGCATCGATCCGGCCTCGAGATCCAGATGGCTGTAGGCGGGCTGGCGGTGAATCGGGATGGGGTAGTACACGATTGTGTTGATGCCTTCGTCCTGCAGCCGCTCCTTCAGCCAGTCACGGCAGCAGCTCTCCGGCAGTCCGTGACTGCTGCTGATCGCTGAGGGGCTGCACTGGGCCTGGCAGGTCGGCTGACCGGTGGGGCAACTGCTGACACGCACAACGAACTGGTTCCAGCTGTGGCCCTCTTCGTCTGTCGGAAGCGTGATACCGGGCAGTTCAGACAGCAGCTCCCGGTAGCGCGCGGCAATCTCCCGACGGCGGTCGATCCACTCGCTGAGCTTGGGCAGCTTGACGTTGAGCACGGCAGCCTGGATGGCGTCCAGCCGGCTGTTGTATCCCAGGGCCGTATGCAGGTAGCGGCGTGGCATCCCATGCACGGCCAGTTCCCGCATGGTCTGGGCGAGGGTGTCGTCATCGGTGGTGACGGCGCCTCCATCGCCTGCTCCGCCGAGATTCTTGGTGGGGAAGAAGCTGAAGCAGCCCACATCGCCGAAGCTGCCCACCGCCTGGTCCTGCCAGGTCGCTCCGGTGGCCTGGGCGCAATCTTCGATCACCCGCAGGCCATGGCGGGAAGCGATGTCCATCAAACGGGTCATGTCCACCGGCCGACCGAACAGATGCACCGGCATCAGCGCGCGTGTTGATCCGGTGATGGCGGCCTCGATCTGATTCAGATCGATCAGGAAGGTCTCCGGATCCACATCCACGAAGACCGGTGTCGCTCCGACCGCACTGATCGCCTCGGCCGTGGCGAAGAAGCTGAAGGCGCAGGTGATCACCTCGTCGCCAGGACCGATCCCGATGGCCCGCAAGGCAAGGATCAAAGCATCGGTTCCGCTGTTGCAGCCGATGGCGTGGCGCGTGCCGACGTTGTCGGCAAAAGCATGCTCGAACGTGCTGACCTGTGGCCCGCCGATGTACTGACCGCTGCGCAGCACACCGAGAACAGCTTTCTCGAGGTCCGTGCCGAGATCGGTGATCTGCTGGCTGAGGCTGAAGGGAGGCACGTGCATGGCGCTCACCTTAGGCCGCGCCTCAGGCCCTAGATCAGCCGAACCAGTCCGGTTCCAGGCCGGGATGCCATTTCACATTGCAGCCTACCGATGGAATTTGATCGGGGTTCACCGGTTCGCCGGCGAGCACTGCGTTGAGAGCAGTCCGCAGGTCGCTTCCATCGAGAGGCTGGTCGTTGCCGGGACGGCTTCCATCGAGCTGGCCTCTGTACTGCAGCGTCTGGCGGCTGCTCTCATGGCTGCCAGCGAACAGATAGAACTCCGGTGTGCAGGCGGCTCGCAGGGAGCGGGCCAGAGTCTGGTCCTGATCTATCAGGTAAGGAAAGCTCCAGCCGTGACGTTCCGCCTGCTTCATGAGCTGGTCGGCTCCGTCCTGCGGATGCGTGATCAAGCTGTTGCTGCTCACAGCCAGAAGCTGGATCCGATCCCGGTAATCCCGGTCCAGCCGGGTCAACTCCGGTTCGATGTGCTTGACGAAGGGGCAGTGGGCACAGATCACCATCATCAGGACCGGCTTCTGATCCAGGGCTGAACGAGTGAGGGACGCCCCGCTGGTCGTGGGCAGCTGGAAGTCCGGCAGATCTGTGCCCAGGGGCAGCATCGTCGAGGGGGTCAGGGCCATGTCTCCACTGCAGGAACAGGTGCTCTCCATCAGGATGGCGACCACTGGCATTCAGGTGGGGTCATGCCGGGACGAAGCTGGTGTCAGACGGCATGGAGCTTGGGACTGTGCCTGTCTCTGCTGGCCTGCGGATCCAAGGATCAGCAGGAGGGGTGGACCATCTATCCGCTGCAGCGCAATGAGCCTCACGACGGTCTGGCTGTCGTGAATCAGCCGGATGGTTTCGGCCTGCACATCTTTCTGGAGACCGACACCCGGGATCCCTCCATCTGCAGGCCCAGATGGCTTCCGGATCCGGCCCGGCTGTTCAATGGTCGTGGCTCAGCAGCCTTCAGCTCCGGTTTGGCGACGCGCCAGGAATTCTTCGAGGCCATGACGCGGGATGCCGTCGTTTCATCCCTGCAGCAGGAGCTGGAAGCCCTCTGCAAGCAGCGCGCTCCCGATGCCCGTTGGCAGTGGGTGGATCCCCCACGCTCTGAGGTGGAAGTGACCCCGGTGCAGTTGCCGGCACTGGAGGAGGAGGATCTGCTCACCGACCCCTACGAGGAGCTTCAGAGACAGAAGGCATTGCTGGGGGATGACCCCAATTGAAACGGCGGGACACCCGTGGGCTTCAGTACGCCGCCCAGACGACGGGTTCTGCTTCGCGCCAGTAGCGGCTGAAGCGTCCGAGTCGTGGTGGCCGGGGCAGCTCCACAAAGGGATCGGGAGCCAGTTCCGAGATGGGGAGCTCGGCTTCAATCGCCTGGAGGATCTGCTGCAACCGTGGATCCACGGCGGAGCTGGTCACCACACCGTCCGCTTCGTGTCGCCTTGCGAAGGCCAGCACCTCAGAGGCCACATCGCCCTTGCGGAGGCTGACGGTTAGCTCCAGGGCCGCCTCGTAGAGAAAGCCCAGTCGCTTGCGGCTGATCCGATTGGCTTCGATCCAATGGGTGTCGAAGACGAACAGAGCCGGTGCGTCCGGCCAGGCCCGCAGGGCGGGATTGGCCGGTCCCAGGGCCTCCTCGTGAATCCAGAGCATCGGTCGTTGCATCGTCATGACGTTGTTCGGGGCCTAGCGCTTGGGGCGGGCCAGGGCGGCACTGGCACCGCTGCGACCCCGACCATCACGCCGGGTGGTGCCATTGCCGCCGTCCCGAATGGCTGGCATCGGGGCAAAAAGCTGGCTCTCCAGCTGGTCGTAACTGCCCTCGAATGGGCAGTTGTCGGCGCTGGGGCATCCATCGCAGTAGCGGCCAATGCTGTAGCGCTCGAGGTTGCCGCGGTTGAAGAAGTAGGGCTTGTGGCTGAAGCTGCTGGCGACCCATTGCCAACTGAGGTGGTTGCTGGCGGGATCGCCATCCAACAGGTGCTCGAGGAACCAGTCGGCACCGGCCTTCCAATGCACCCGACGCCAGTGCACCAGCCAGGCGGCCATCCACATCCGGGCGTGGTTGTGCAGCCATCCGGTGGTCACGAGCTCCTCGCGGAAGCCATCCATGCAGGCCAGTCCGGTGCGGCCTTCGCGGACGTCTTCGGGAAGCTCCCGGGAATAGCTGGCGGCGTCATGACCTGTCTTGAACGCCTCCAGGTCGTCGTGGATGCCGTCGCCTAGATCGAGCCACATCCGCTGCCAGAAGTCGCGCCAGCCCAGCTCGTTGATCAGCTTGCCGCCGTCGTCCCGTTTCCGGATGCGCTGGAAGACCGCCTGCTTCACCTCCGTCAGCGTCAGCACGCCATGGCGGATGTACGGGGACAGGCCGGTGACGGCGCCGTTCAGATGGTTGCGGCTTTTGGCGTAGCGGGACGGCTGCACCCGCGCCAATCTGGCTTCTGCGGCCTGACGGCCACCAAGGATCGGGCTGAGCGGTCCCTCAGCGCTGGGGAATTCCTTGATCAGCAGCGCCTCGAGCGCGTCTCGTGAGGCGAACTGACGGGGCAGATCGCCTGGGCTGGGAGGTGACGGGGTGCTGGGCACCGGTCTTCTGAAGCGAGCGAGTCGAGATCCTGGCGGGGGATGGGGGAGAATCGCGCGATCTGAACCCGTTCCGGTCCGTCCCGATGCTGCTTGATCTCACCGGCAAGAAGATCCTCGTCACCGGCATCGCCAACAACCGGTCCATCGCCTGGGGCATCGCTCAGCAACTCAAGGCTGCGGGCGCTGAGCTGGGCATCACCTACCTGCCTGATGAGAAGGGTCGCTTTGAAGCCAAGGTGCGGGAGCTCACAGCGCCGCTGGAGCCCAGCCTGTTTCTGCCACTCAATGTTCAGGACGCCGAGCAGATGGCCGATGTCTTCGCGGAGATCAAGGACAAATGGGGCGTGCTGGATGGTCTGGTGCACTGTCTCGCCTTCGCTGGCAAGGAGGAACTGATCGGCGATTACAGCGCCACCACCGCCGAAGGCTTTGCCCGCTCGCTCGATATCAGTGCCTACTCTCTGGCGCCACTCTGTGCCCATGCCAAGCCGCTGTTCAGCGAGAAAGCCGGGGTGATCACGCTTTCCTACCTGGGGGCTGAGCGCGCCATCCCCAACTACAACGTGATGGGTGTGGCGAAGGCTGCCCTCGAGGCATCAGTGCGATACCTGGCAGCGGAGCTGGGTCCGGAGAAGCAGGTGCGCGTGAACGCCATCAGTGCCGGCCCGATCCGCACTCTGGCCAGCTCCGCCATCGGCGGCATCCTCGAGATGATTCACAACGTGGAGGAGAAGGCGCCCCTGCGCCGCACGGTCACCCAGATGGAGGTGGGCGGCACCGCTGCTTTCCTGCTCAGTGATCTGGCCAGTGGCATCTCGGGTCAGACCATCTACGTCGATGCGGGCTATTGCGTCACCGGTATGTGAGGCAGCATGAGGGCAGCTGAGCAGCGGAGATGGCACGGCAGGGAGAGATCCATCGGGTCACCGGCGAGACCGATGTGAAGGTGCGGCTGGATCTGGATGGCACCGGTCAGTGCCAGGCCAGAACCGGAGTTCCTTTTCTCGACCACATGCTCCATCAGATCAGCAGCCACGGACTGATCAATCTGGAGATCAAGGCGGTGGGGGACACCCACATCGATGATCACCACACCAATGAGGATGTGGGCATCGCTGTAGGCCAGGCCCTGGCTCAGGCCCTGGGTGACCGTCGCGGCATTCACCGCTTCGGTCACTTCGTGGCGCCCTTGGATGAAGCCCTGGTGCAGGTGGTTCTCGACTGCTCAGGCCGCCCTCACCTGAGCTACAGCCTCAGTATCCCCACCCAGAAAATCGGCACGTATGACACCGAGCTGGTGAAGGAATTCTTCGGCGCCGTGGTGAACAACAGTGGCCTCACCCTGCACATCCGCCAGTTGGACGGCGTGAATTCCCACCACATCGTGGAAGCCTGTTTCAAGGCCTTCGCACGGGCGTTGCGCATGGCCACGGAAATCGACCCACGTCGGGCCGGTGCCATTCCCAGCAGCAAGGGTGTGCTGGAGCAGGCGGGAGCCAACTGATCACCGAAGCCGCGCTTCATAGTCCGTTACGAGAGGATGGGGTGATATCGATCGCCTGCCCGTGACCGTCGCTCCTGCCCGCCCCTACAACCGCAGCGACTGGGCCAGTGCCTTCGTCAATGTGGAACAGGAGCTCACCGACGTGGCGCTGTCGCCTGTTCGTGGAACGGTGCCGGTCGAACTCCGCGGTACGTTTTACCGCAACGGTCCCGGTCGCCTCGAGCGTGACGGACATCGAGTTCATCACCCCTTCGATGGCGACGGCATGATCGCCGCTATGCGTTTCGACAACGGACGCGTGCAGCTGACCAATCGCTTCGTGCGTACGGAGGGCTGGCTGGCGGAAGAGAAGGCGGACAAGGTGCTGTATCGCGGTGTGTTCGGCAGCCAGAAGCCCGGCGGGCGGCTGGCCAACGCCTTCGACCTGCGGTTGAAGAACATCGCCAACACCAATGTGGTGCGCCTGGGTGATCAGCTGCTGGCTCTCTGGGAGGCCGCTGAACCCCATGCCCTTGATCCTGAGAGCCTGGAGACCCGCGGACTCTCGCGTCTGGATGGTGTGCTCAAGAAGGGTGAAGCCTTCAGTGCCCATCCTCGGTTTGATCCAGGTCACCACGGCCGCCCCTGCATGGTCACCTTCGGAGTCAAAACTGGGCCCCGCAGCACCATCCGGCTGATGGAGTTCGCCACCGAAGGTCCGGAAGCCGGTGCCCTGCTTCACGATCGCTCCGACAGCTTTCCAGGCTTCGCTTTTCTGCATGATTTCGCCATCACCGCCAACTGGGCGGTGTTCCTGCAGAACGCCATCGCTTTCAACCCCATGCCCTTCGTCACCGGTGAGAAGGGAGCAGCCCAGTGTTTGCAGTCCAAGCCGGGCGGCAAGGGGCGCTTCTGGCTGATCCCGCGGGATTCCGGTCGTTTCGCCGGCCAGAAGCCCCGCATCCTCGAGGCCCCCGATGGATTTGTCTTCCACCACCTCAACGCCTTCGAGGACGGCGATCACGTGGTCGTGGAGAGCATCGTGTACGACGACTTCCCCACGATCGGTCCTGATGAGGATTTCGCTGAGGTGGATTTCGACACGGTGCCGGAAGGGATCCTGCACCGCTGCCGCCTTGATTTGAGCCGTGAAACCCTGAAGACTGAGCGGATCTCAGAGCGCACCTGCGAGTTCGCCATGGTGAATCCAGACCGGCAGGGGCTGAGTGCCCAATACGCCTGGATGGCGGTGGCGGAGCGGGAAACCGGCAACGATCCGCTTCAGGCGATTCAGAAACTTGATCTGAAGTCCGGCACCACCCACACGTGGAGTGCTGCACCCCGCGGATTTGTGAGTGAGCCGCTGATGGTGCGCCGCCCTGATGCTGGGTCGGAAGATGACGGCTGGGTGCTGGACCTGGTCTGGAACGGAGCCCGCCAGGCATCGGATCTGGTGATCCTTGATGCGCGCGATCTGTCTGAGGTGGCGTTGCTGGAGCTGCCCCTGCCCGTCCCCCACGGTCTGCACGGCAGCTGGGCTCCCACCCACTGACAGTTCAGTCGGATCTGCACATAACCAGGCCCCTTCTGTACATCCACTGGACACATTCAGGGTGTGCAGAGGATCTATATCGAAGCAAGCAGCAGCTGGATCAAGTTGCGCAGTTCAGTCCGTCGAACGATCAATCTCATGCTTGCTGCACTGGGTACAGCCATGGCAGCAACAGCTGTTGTCTCCAGAACAGCTGCCGTGCAGGCTCAGGAGCCTCCTTGCGCCGGCACGGTGCTGCAGCTGTCGATCAACGAGACCGGCACACTCTCCATCGATCGTTTCCGTTTCCATCTGCTGCTCAATGGTGAGGGAGATCGCGAGGAGGCGGCCATGGATCAGCTCAATCAGAGACTCTCAACGCTGCGCTTGCAGCTCAATCCTCTGGTGTCAGGGACTCTCACGGTTCCTTCGCCCACCACATCCCGTCAGAGCAGCCGTGGTGATGACAAGGGGCGCTTTGTCAGCATTGTGCGCATGTCCGGTGAGATGAAAAAGTGGAACTACAACACACTGATTCAGTCGGTAGGACGGTTGCCCGGAGTTCGCCTTGTGGGGATGCAGTCGATCCCTGATCAGGACGATTCGGAAACGTTGAAGCAGAGCTTGATGCAGGCTGGTCTGCGGCGTGGCAAGCAGGAAGCTGAGAGAACGGCCAAATCCATCGGTGCAGCCAGGGTGAAGCTGATCCGCATCAATAGAAACAGCATCGGCGGCATTCCGCGGCCGATGCTGAAATCAGTTTCAGAAGACGCGCCATTCAGGCCGGATGAAGCTCCGGATCCAGAGATCGCGGTGCGCATGCAGCTGGATTACTGCCTGTTTTGATCCCTGAAACAGACGTCAAAAATATATTCCTGACGCAGTGACTGTTGGTTGGCAAACAACAGTCACTGAGACTGGGTGTTGATTCTCGACAGCTCCTTCCAGGCCAGGCGGGGGGCGCTCCACAGGGTTGCGAGCACGAGCGGTGTGACCGGGACGGCAGCAATCACGATGAATGCCTGGAGGGCATCGATGGAATCGGCACCCGATCCGATCCGCAGCAGCACAAGCGTCAGGCTGCCAATGATCAGAGCCCAGAACAGTCGCAGTGCGGCTGGGGGCTCCTGGCGACCGCTCACCACCATCGCGGCGGCGTAGCTCATCGAATCAGCACTGGTGCACATGAACAGCACCACCAGCACCAGGCCCACCAGGATGAACACTCCCGAGATGGGAAGTTGCTGGAGGATCGCCAGCAGCGCTCCTGCGTGTCCCTCAGCGGCGAGGGGACCGCTGATGGCCCCCGCCGTATCCAGCTCGAGGGCCATGCCGGTGCCTCCGAGAAGTGTGAACCAGATGTTGGTCACCAACGGACAGAGGATCGCCACGGCCAGAACCAGCTCCCGGATGGTGCGTCCGCGGCTGACTCCTGCAGTGAACAGGCCCATCAGGGGTGCATATCCAAGAAACCAGCCCCAATAGAAAACGGTCCAGCCATTGACCCAGCCCTCGTTGGCGGAGGTCCGGTTCAGAGCCATCTGGGGAAGATGCGTCAGGTAGGTGGCAAATCCGCTCACGAAGTGCTGGATCAGAAACAAGCCAGGGCCGAGCAGCAGCAGTCCGCTCGCCATGGCCAGCGTCAGCCATACGTTCAGTTCAGAGAGCCACTTGATGCCCTTCTGGATGCCACTCACCGTTGAAGTGGCGAACACCGCCGTCAGCAGCAAAACAACCAGGGATTGCATGCCGGCCGTGTCACTGAGCCACGGCAGTTTTCCCGCCGCATTGCTGAGCTGAAGCGACAGGAACCCCAGCGGTCCGACGGTACCTGCGATGGCAGCAACCACGGAAAGTCCGTCGGCAAGTGCGCCGATCGGCCCCTCCACCATGGCTTTGGGAAGCAACGGCACCAGCAGGGTTCGCGGCCGGAGCGGCTCACCACGTCGCTCCAGGATCGAGAAGGTGATCGTCACGGTGGTGGCGACAAGAGCCCAGGCCAGAAAACCCCAGTGGAGAAAGCTGACCGCAAGAGCCGGATCCACCGCAGCCGCACTGCTGCCTTCGATGCCTTGGAAATGGGGCGCCGGGGACTGGAAATGGGTGAGCGGTTCGGCAGCGGACCAGAACACTCCTCCCCCTGCCAGCAGGGTGCAGATCAGCACCGCACACCAGTCAAAAAATTTCAGGCTGGGCTTTGCCTCGGGCCCTCCGAGCCTGAGGCTGCCGAGGGGGCTGATGGCCATGCCCATGGCGATCAGGAACAGAACCACAACCATCCAGAGCCAGACACCTCCCAGCAGGGAACTCACGAAGGCTTTGCCTTCGCTGGTGAAGGTTTCAGCCAGGGTGAGATCGACAGCAGCCACCAGCAGAAAGATCAGCAGCGGTCCGGCGCCGACCCAGAGAGGGCTTTCCCGGATCCAGTGGCGTGGGGTCTTGGCGGAATCAGACATGGAAAACGGGCTCAGAGACGGACAGCTGTGCGCTGGTGGCTCCAGCAGGACAGATCAACGGCGGGTTGGTTCCCACTGGCCAGTCGTGCCAGGGAGTCCCCGATCAACGGGGCGAACTTGAAGGCCTGACCGGAGCCTCCCGTGAACAGGCTGAGGTTCGGGCTGAGCCGATCCAGCACGAAATTCACATCACTGGTCATGGAGTACGGGCTCATCACCGTTTCCACGCGCTCCTGTACGCCTTCAACGTTTTTGAACAGAAAGGTGTCAAGCAGTTCCACAAGCCTTGGCGGCGGCTCCGTGGCCATGGCATTGGGCTCGGCCACGCGGAGCTCCTGGGGAGCCCAGTCGATCCCGGCTTTGATCCGCGGGCGGCCATCAGCCGTGTGGCTGAGAACGGGGAAGCCGTAATAGAGACCGCCGTCGTCCCCGCGTTCCTGCTGGAAGCAGAACCACTGGGGATAGCGATCGGCCAGGGCCGGATCGACGGTGTAATGGGCCCAGAGCATCGGCCAGACCTCGAGTTTCGGAGCCAGCCCCAGCGGAGCCAGAAGCAGCTGACTCCAGATGCCGCTGGTCACCACCACCTGGCCTGCGCTGATGTGATGGCCGTTCTCGAGGGTGACGCCCGCGCCATCGGGATCGATGCCGGCCACGGGGGTGTGTTCGATCAGCTTCTGACCTGCGTTGCGGGCGGTGCGGGTCCAGTGGGCGATCACCTTGTCACTGCGCACCGCGCCGGCGGTGGGCTCGAACAGTCCGGTGAAGTCCGGTTTCGGGTTCAGCGGAAACCGTGCCTTGATCTCTTCAGCACGGAGGGCTTCATAGGGAATGCCCTGGTCGTCCATCACGCGGCGGGCGCCGGGAATCGATCCCTCAATCGTTTCCTCATCCCAGCTTTCGCCGTAGAAGAGCAGTCCGTGCGTTTCGCGCAGTTGCTCTCCGGCATGGGTTTCCTCCTCCCTCCAGAGGCGATTGGCCTCCTGAGCAAGCCTGCAGAGCACCGGATCGGAGTACATCTCGCGGAACATCCGGGTTTCTCCGAAGCTGCTCGCCCTGGCATGGGCCAGGGTCCTGGCCTCTAGCAGCACCACATCGCCGATGCCGTGACGGGCCAGGGAGGCGGCGCAGCTGAGCCCGGCCATTCCGCCGCCGATGATGACGACAGCGGCCTGGGACGGCAGAGAGGAGGGTTGGGTCATGCGGCATCTCCGAAGCTGAGTCCGATGGGGTCGCTGCTGGATTCAGCCACGTCCACCAGAGCAGCCCCAACCGAGAGCCCCTGATCGCGCCGACTCAGGTAGTTGGCGGCTCGCTGCCGGACCTCGCAGCGAACGAAGGAATACACGTCCTCCGCACCGGCGTTGTTCCAGGCCTCGGGGGAGAACCGCTCGATGGAATCGGCAATCACGGCACCGGCATTCACCAGGGGATCCGGCAGCACACGGATGCCACGGCGGCGCAGCTCATCGGCCAGTTGCGGGTTCTGGAAGGGGGCGTTGGCAGCCGGGACCACGGCTTCGGTGCGCAGGGCATCTGCCATGTCTGCATCGATCAGGCCGGAGATGGAGCAGGGCAGCAGCAGGTCCAGTTTCAGCTCCCACCAGGAGCATCCCTGCGGCAGCGGTGTCGCGCCGGGTATCGAAGCCCGTTCACGACTGAGATCCACGGTGAAGACCGTCCAGCCGTGGTCCACCAGGGCGCGGGCGACGGTGCCTCCCACCGCGCCGCATCCGTGCACCAGGGCGCGACCGGGCTTGGCAGTTTTCAGGTCCGTCTCCAGCACGGCTTCGACGGCGCCCAGGGTGCCGTGAGCCGTGGCAGCACTGGCATCCACCGGACTGCCGACCGCAGCCAGCACGTGCGGTGTGAGCTCGGTCAGCCGCTCCATGTCCTCAAGGCTGGTGTTGAGGTCACAGCCGGTGATCATGGCTCCGTCGAGCGACTGCAGCAGCTCGGCGGTGATGTTGATCAGTTCATCCTTGACCGCTGCAGGCTCCGAGGCCCGGGCCACGATCTTGCCGCCGGCGAAACCGGTGCCGTAGAGATCGTGCTTGTGGGTCATCAACCCCGCAAGACGTTCGCCATCAGCGATGCAGGCTTCATCACTGGGGTAATTGAGAAGACGAAGGCCACCGTTGGCAGGTCGCTTGGCGTCGGTGTCCTCCGCCACCACGAACACCGAGAGGTGATCCGAGACGTGCTCGGCAAGCACCGAGACACTCGGTGTGGGTCTTGTTTGGGTTGTCATCAGGCGACCTTCTCCATGATCTGGTGGTGCTCGACGTAATCCAGGCTCCACTCACTCGGAGCTTCAGCGATCCGTTGCTCCAGCTGTTTGTAAACCTGATCAGCGATGCTGTCCCCTGCCACGCTGGCGAAGCTGTGTCGGCTCCAGCTGCGGATGGTGGCCATCAGCCCTGCTGCAAAAGCAGCGGTGTCTCCGTTCTCGTTCCAGCGGCGGCGGTACGGGCATTTCACATACACCGTGCGTTCGTTCACCAGCCGCAGGCCGTTGCGATAAGGCGCTGAGGTGGTGTCCTTCAGCGGAGCCATGAACTCCTCTGGAGACTTGTAGAAATTCAGAACCGTTCCACTGCGGTATTGCTCCTCGGAGATCACGCCTGCATCAGCCAGGCCACGCCAGATCTGATGCAGCTGGTCATGCACGTTGCGGGTTTCGCCACCGTTGTGACCCAGATAGCGGCCTTCCTCATCGCGGGAGAGGTTCACGGTCAGCAGGCGCCCGCCGACCTTCAGTTCGCGGCTGCGCAGTTCGAGGATGAACGTCCAGTCCTTCATCGCCTGGGTTGTGAAGCGCTCCAGTGCTTCCGCATCCCCTGAGGCCAGCACATGGGTATGCGTCTCCAGTTGGCCAGGTGATGCACTCAGCCAGTGCATCGCGGTGGCGGAGAAGCCGAAGCTCACCGTGTTCGGCCCCACGGAGGGTTCGTAGAAGCTGCGGGCACTCACCAGCACCGTCGGTTTCGGAGGGCGCGGGAGCTGCAGGGCCAGGTTCTCGGCCAGAGCGACGTTGTCATTGCTCGGCAGATCGTTGCCGATCAGGGTCAGGTGGGCCTCGGGCTGGTTGCCATGCAGGTGATCCAGCACTTGATTCCAGAGACCGACGGCAGTACCGCCGTCGGCGGCCCCGTAATCGATCAGCACGTGACTGTCAGAGACAGCCAGTTGGTCAACACAAGTCAAGGCCCAGTCCGAGGCGGCTTCGATGCAGAGGAGTGCGCCTTCGGTCTGCGCGCTGTAACCCGTGGTCATGGCGATGGCCATGAACCTCGTCAGCGGCAGAGGTCACCGTACAGGACTCATTTTTCAGCACCCCGTGACTCAGAGCACCTGGGTGTGTTCAGGCGGCCTGAAGCAGCTTCCTGAGGCCTGGTTCCAGCTGGGCGAAAGCCCGCCCCCGGTGCCCGTGATGCTTCTTTTCGCTGAGCGGCATCTCGGCGAAGGTGAGGCCGGTGCCCGACACCTCGAAGACGGGGTCGTAGCCGAAGCCTCCGTCACCGCGGGGCTCTGTGGTGATCGAGCCCTCGCAGCGACCCTCCACCTCCAGCAGCAGCGTCCCGTCGGGTGCGGCCAGGCAAAGGGCAGCGATGAAGCAGGCAGAGCGGTCCTCAACCTCACCCAGAGCATCCAGCAGTTTTGCGATCCGCTCCGGATCCGTGTGTGCATAGCGCGCCGAATGCACACCGGGGGCTCCGTCCAGGGCCATGACACTCAGGCCCGAGTCATCGGCCAGAGACCATTCGCCACAGGCGGCCGCCACGGCCCGAGCCTTGATGCGGGCATTGGCCGCGAAACTGGCGCCGGTCTCTTCGATCTCCAGACCGGTGGGCTGGGGTTGCACGTCCAGAGGAAGTGCGCCGAGCAGACCCTGGAACTCGCGGATCTTGCCCTGGTTTCCACTGGCGATAATCAGACGTTTCATGCGGCTTCGGCGAAGCGTCGGGCCCAGCTCAGCACGGCGTTGACCCGTTCGGCATCGGGGGCTTCGCAGTAAAGACGCAGCAACGGCTCGGTGCCCGAGAAGCGCAGCATCAGCCAGTGGCTCGGACCCATTCGGAGTTTGATGCCGTCCGTGCTGATCACGCTCTGCACGGCGGTGCCGGCGACCTCCTCCGGTGGTGCATCCGCCAGCAGGGTCTCCAGACGCCGGCGGGCTTCCATATCGGCCAGCCGCAGGTCGAGCCGGTCGTAATGGCTGGCTCCGCCATGGCGCTGCTGCAGGTCATTCAGACGTGCCCCCAGAGGTTGCCCGCTCTGCACCAGGGCTTCTAGCACCAGCATCGCCGCGAACAGGGCGTCTCGCTCGGGAAGGTGCATCCCGAATCCGACGCCGCCTGATTCCTCTCCGCCGATGAGGACCTCGCCGGCCAGCATTTCCGCAGCGATGTATTTGAAACCCACGGGCAGCTCCTGAACCTCGCGCCCGAGCCCCTCGGCCACCAGGCGCATCAGGTCCGAGCCACTCACGGTCTTCACCACGGTTCCAGGCAGTTGCCTTGCCCGAGCCAGATGATCGATCAGGAGCGGCATCAGCAGCTGGGTGCTGCAGAACCGGCCCGTTTCATCCACAGCGGCGATCCGATCTCCGTCTCCGTCGAACACCAGTCCGACCGCCGGCGTCCCCGCTGCCGTTGAAGCCTGCACCGCAGTGATCAGCTGGCTCAGGTAATGAGCCAGCGGTTCCGGCGGATGACCGCCGAACAGTGGGTCGCGCTCACTGCGGATCTCCTCCACCAGACCATCGCCGGAGCAGTCCAGAAGCTCGGAGACACATCCCGCTGCCGAGCCATGCATCGGGTCGACGAACACCTTCAGGTTCATGGACCTGAGTCCCGCTCTCAGGGCCGTCAGATCGAGTTTGCGGCGCAGACCCTCCAGATGCTCCTGCCTTCCGTCGAAGCGGTGGATCGTTCCCTGAATCGGAGCTGTGATCCCAGCGGCAGCCAGTCGTCTCTCCACAGCGGCGGTGAAGTCGCCCTCCACCGAACCACCGAAGGGCCCCTTGATCTTGAGCCCCAGCCATTCGGAGGGATTGTGACTGGCGGTGATCACAAGAGCGCCCAGGGCACGACGCTCAACGACCGCCCAGCTGCAGGCGGGTGTGGGCACAGCTGTCTCGGTGAGCAGTGGTTCCAGCTCGCTGCCGCGGACGGCGGCTGTGATCGCCTCGGCCAGTTCAGGTGCCAGAAAGCGCCGGTCATAGCCGATCACGACGGTGCGACTGTCAAGACCTGCCGGGGCGCGATGGGCGAGTTCCTGAGCCGCTGCCGCCGCCACACGCAGCAGGCGTTCCACCGTGATGTCCACCCCGAGAACGCCACGCCAGCCATCGGTGCCGAATCGGATCGGCGCAGGGTGCAGAGGCAGGGGAGCTGAGGACATGGAACACCTGGCAGCGAACAGGATCTAGCAGTTGCGCGCCGTAGGGTCGCTTCATGGGTGACACCCCGCCTGCCGACAACGCTCTCACTGATCGTTTGCTGCGCAGCTGGCTGCGCTGTCGGCGCAAGGCGTGGCTGGATCGTCATGGTGATGCGGCTGATCGGTTTTGGACCGCGCATCGCAATCTTCAGCTCGATGATCAGCAGCGGTGTTTCGCGGCGCTTCTACGGCAGCCTCCCGGACGGGGAGAGGCGTCCTGTCGCAATGGTGCCGAGTCGGTTGTCGGTCTGCGCTTGAAGGGCACCGGTCCCTCCGGGGAGCCGCTCGAGGCCCATCCACCGCTGCTTCGACGGGTGAAGGGACAGAGCCGCTGGGGGGCTTTCGCCTACCAGCCGGTCATCGCCCGTCAGGGTCGTCGTCTCACCAGGGAACATCAGCTGCCCCTGGCCCTGATGGGCCATCTTCTGGAGCAGGTTCAGGACAGTCCTGTCCAGGACCTGCTGGTGCTGGGGGGATCCGGTCGGCGGCTGGAGCGGGACCGGGTCGGATTGTCCTCAGGTCTCCGTCGCCAGCTCAGCGAGGCTCTGCGAAAGCTGGGCCAGGATCTGCAGCGTTCCCAACCTCCGGCGCTGGCGGCGGATCGTCGCAAGTGTTCTCTCTGCAGCTGGCGCGTCAGTTGCAACGCCGTTGCCGCCTCCGAGGGGCATCTCAGTGAGGTGAGCGGCATCGGCGCCCGCCGGCGCGAAATGCTGATGGAGATCGGCATCCGCGGCCTTGAGGATCTGGCGGCGGCTGAACCCGATCGGCTGGCGGCGCAGATGGAACGCTTCGGCGATCAGCACGGCGTGGTGGCGCGCACATTGGTGGCCCAGGCACGGGTTCAGCGGGACGGCCGGGTGGAACGTCTGCTGAGGTCACCGGCTGTGCCGGAGCTTGAGACAGCGCCCGGAGTTCTGCTGTACGACATCGAGTCGGATCCCGACGCCCGTCACGATTTTCTGCATGGTTTCGTTTGCCTGCCCAGGGATTCCAGCGGGGCCTGGCTGCCACATGCCGCTAAATATCACCCTGTCCTGATGCTTCAGGATCATCCGGAGGAACGCAGCTGGAGACGGTTGACGTGCCTGCTGGATCGATTCGCCTCCTGGCCCGTGCTGCATTACGGAGAAACGGAGTCCCTGGCCCTGCGACGCATGGCCCAGCGCCAGGGAGTTTCGGATGCTGATCTCACCGACCTGCGGCAGCGGCTCGTGGATGTGCATGCCAGGGTGCGCAGCCACTGGCGCTTGCCGCTGAACAGTTACGGACTCAAATCCGTTGCGGCCTGGCGTGGATTCCGCTGGGGTCAGGCCGGCGCCGATGGAGCCCGTGCGCTGCTCTGGTGGCGTCAGTGGCAGGGGGAAGGTGAGCGACGCCGGGGAAATTCCCATGCCCTGGATCGGATCTTCCTCTACAACCGCGATGACTGTCTGGCGACCTGGGCTGTCGCTGAATGGTTGCTGAAGCGGGATGGTGCTCCTGATCAGGAGGAACCGGCAGAAACCGGCGGGTCCTGAAATCCTCCAGGCCGCTGAAGCATCAGACATTGACCTTCCGGTCCCTCAAGCTCCGCTTCCTGCAGCCATTGCCGGCGCACCAGCGCAAGACCGATCCAGCGTTGACCTGGTGTCACCTCCAGGCTGGAGGTGACGACACCAGCACGGTTACCGTTGCATCCGAGTTTTGCTTCGGCACTGATCGCAGCTGTGCTGCTCCAGCAGCGCAGCTGCTGCTTCACCCCACCGCTCGACGCCAGCTTGGCCATGGTTTCCTGGCCGAGGTAGCAACCTTTTGACAGGCTGATCCGCCTTGCCAGGCCAAGTTCAAAGGGATTGGTGTCGCCTGTCAGCTCTTGGCTCGACGGCCAACCCTGAAGGAGTCGCCACTGTTCGAGGGCATCAGCATCCGCCAGTGGCAGGTCCGAGCAGTCCTTCGCAAGCCCCTGTCCCGGGACCAGCCAGGCCACGGTGTCAGCGTCGGGAAGGGTCTGAAGACGCTGTTGGCGTCTGCCAGCGCTGACGCGGACGCGATCAGCCGGAAAGATCACCTGATCGAAGCCATTGCTGATGGCGCCGGCATCTCCAGCCAGCACCAGAACATCCGCGCCCGTCGGATCCATCCGGATCTCCAGCAGCCCCCTCAGCCGTCCTGTCGCGCTCAGCCAGCAGCTTTGGACCAGAACACCTTCTGGAATCTCCCTGAGGTCGGCACTGGTCTGACCCTGGAGAAAGTCACGGGCTCCAGGCCCCTCCAGCCGCAGCAGCGGAAAGTCGTCCAGCCAGAGCAACGTTGCGGTCATGCCGCCAGCTCCAGGGCGCATCCGGCCACCTCTGAAAGTCGATAGAGGCTGATCAGTTCCAGCCCGGCCGATTCCATTGCGGCTGCACCTCCCTCCTCCCGATCCACGATGGTGATGACCCGCTGCACGCGGAAGCCGGCGTCCTGCAGCTGCTGCACGGCTTTGAGGGCTGAACCTCCTGTGGTCACAACGTCTTCGAGAACGGTCACGATCGATCCTGGAGCCGGCAGAGGACCCTCAAGCCAGGCGGCAGTTCCATGGCCCTTCGCCTGTTTGCGCACGATCAGAGCATCGAGAGGCCTGCCGGACAGGGCAGCCGCCATCGCCACACCGCTCACGAGCGGGTCAGCTCCAAGGGTGAGACCGGCGACGGCGGCGGCGTCCTCCTCCACATGAGCCAGCATGGCTGTGCTGATCAGAGCCAGGCCCCGACCGCTGAGACTCACCGGCTTGCAGTTGACGTAATGCTCGCTCTGGCGGCCTGAAGCCAGCTTGAACGTCCCCCGTCGGTAAGCCTCCATGGCAAGGCGCTTCAGCAGGAGCCTGGTCGGGTCTTCCGCGGGGGCCGGAGGACTGGGCATGGGACTGGCCGCACGCAACAACGTTCCTTAGTTTGCGCTCATCAGGCATGACGTCCCGCGATGCAGCGGCTGCTCTCGGTTCCGTTTCTGCTGATCCTGATTCAGGTGGCTGCTCTTCCAGTCCAGGCAGGTCCCGTCCTCTGCAGCAGCTCCCTGGAGGTCGGAGAGCCAGGAACGGCCCCGGTGGAGGTCACGGTCTGCGAGCCGGTTCAGTCCACCTCAGAGCTGGTCACTCAACGCTTCTTCACCTGGACAGCTCCCTATGCCAGGGGGATCGATCTGATGCATCAGATCACTGACCTGTTCGGTTTCGCTCTTGGTGGAACGGATGGCAACCGATGGATGGGCCTGGGATTCCCAGATCAGACGATCATCTGGGACAGCAGTGCGATTCACAACACCACGGCTGCTCTGCTGGAGCAGCAGAGTCCTGCGATTCCCTGGAGGACCATGGATCTGCCGAATGGATTCCATGCTGGTCTATCCGGGAGCGTCCCAGGGACAGCTCCATTGTGGTAACACTCAGGCAGGACCCCGGGGGTCTAGCAATCTGGTGAATGCAGCGAACTCATAATTCGCCTAAGGCGAGTTCGATCCTCGCGACCCCCATCCACTTCTTCTGATGCGGCTGTTCCTGCTGGTCCTGCTCATGGTCCTGCCGGCTTTCTTTGCCGCTGCCGAAATCGCACTGCTGCGGTTGCGACCCAGCCGTGTTGAGGTGCTGGTGGAGGAAGGGCTGCGCGGCGCGTCCGCTGTTCAGCGCCTGCAGCGTCACCTCAAACGGGCTCTGATGGTGTCCCAGCTGGGAGCAACTCTCGCCATCGTCGCGCTCGGCTGGGCTGGTCGTGGACTCGGCATGCGGCTCTGGCCGGACGGAACTGCCGGCGCTGTCTGGCTGGATACGGGGCTGTTTCTGACAATCGTTCTGAGCGCAACGCTCGTTGCCGGTCTCTTGCCGAAGGCCTGGGTGCTCAATCGTCCCGAGTCGGCGGCACTGCGGCTGGCTCCTGTCCTGGAGACGGTGATGCGCTGTCTGTCCCCGCTGATCAATGTCCTGGAATCGCTGTCGGCACTTCTGCTGCGGTTGGCAGGACTGGCGCCCCAGTGGGATGCGCTGGTGCCGGTGCTCTCGGCCGGGGAGCTGGAAACACTGATCGAATCCGGCCGGGTCACGGGTCTCTTCCCGGACGAGCGCAACATCCTCGAGGGGGTCTTCGCGCTGCGCGATACCCAGGTCCGTGAGGTCATGGTTCCGCGGTCGGGGATGGTGACCCTGCCGGTGGATGTGCGGTTCGCTCAGATGATGGAAGCCGTCCACCACACGCGCCATGCCCGTTTCCCGGTGATCGGGCAGTCGCTGGATGACGTCAGGGGGATTCTCGATCTACGTCAGATGGCGGCACCGATCTCCCGGGGTGAACTGGTTGCCGAGTCTCCCCTGGAGCCCTATCTGCAGCCAGCCGTGCGCGTGCCGGAGACCAGCACCCTCGCTGAACTGCTGCCGATGATCCGCAGCGGGCAGCCTCTGATTCTTGTGGTGGATGAACACGGTGGTACCGAGGGTCTGGTCACCGCCGCGGATCTCACCGGTGAGATCGTGGGGGACGAGCTGCAGCACGACCCCCATGAGCCCGAGTTGCATCCGGTTGAGGATCAACCGGGGATCTGGCTGGTGGCGGGTGATCTTGAGATTTTCGAGCTGAACCGCCAGCTGAACCTCGAGCTGCCAGAGGCAGACGACCATCACACGCTGGCGGGGTTCCTGCTGGAGCGGCTGCAGCACATCCCGTCCCCCGGAGAAGCACTGCGCTTCAACGGTCTTCAGTTCGAAATCACAGCCATGGCCGGGCCGCGGATCGAGCGGGTCCGTCTGGTCCTGCCGGATCAGACTCAGGATGACAAGTGAATCCCCGATAATCTCCCCCTGCGTCCAGGGCTCGCTGATGTCTCCCGACCCCATGGTTCCGGTGAAGGTCGGGGTGATAGGTATTGGCAACATGGGTTGGCACCATGCCCGGGTGCTGAGCCTGCTCAAGGATGCGGATCTGGTGGGTGTGGCCGATCCGGATGCGGCGCGGGGACAGCTGGCAACCGAGCAGTTCGGTTGTCGTTGGTTCGCGGATTACCGGACCATGCTTTCGGAGGTGGAGGCTGTCTGTATCGCGGTTCCGACCCTTCTGCATCATTCCGTCGGCATGGCCTGCCTTGATGCCGGCCTTCACGCTCTCATCGAGAAGCCGATCGCGGCCAGCCAGGATGAAGCTTCAGCTCTGATCGAGGCGGCCACGCGTGCCGGCCGGTTGCTCCAGGTTGGCCATATCGAGCGGTTCAACCCCGCGTTCCGGGAACTCACGAAGGTGGTGGCGAATGAGGAGGTGGTGGTCCTGGAAGGGCGCCGCCACAGTCCTCATGCCGATCGAGCCAATGACGTCTCGGTCGTTCTGGACCTGATGATTCACGACATCGATCTCGTGCTGGAGCTGGCCCAGGCTCCGGTGGTGCGTCTCGCTGCGGCCGGAGGTCGCAGTTCCGAAGGCCCGATCGATTACGTCAACGCCACCCTCGGTTTCGACAACGGCGTCGTGGCCAGTCTCACCGCCAGCAAGATGAGTCACCGCAAGATCCGCAGCCTCAGTGCGCATTGCCGCTCGAGCCTCGTGGAGACGGATTTTCTCAACCACACCCTTCACATCCATCGCCGCGCCCATGAGTGGTATTCCGCGGACCATGGCGAGCTCCTGTACCGAAATGACGGCTTCATCGAGGAGGTGAGCACCACGTCGATCGAGCCGCTCTACGCCGAACTGGAACACTTCCTGCAGTGCGTCCGGGGCAGGGAGACCCCGGCCGTGGATGGTCAGCAGGCGTCCAGGGCACTGCGACTGGCGGACCTGATCGAGCAGGCGGTCGAGCATCCCGATATGGGCGTGCCGCTGACTGATCCGATCTGATCTCCGATCACACCAGCCCTTCCTGTTCCGCCAGTTCCCGCAGGGCTGCGATCTGCCAGCGGCGACACACATCCGGGGAGGAGCCGTAGAACTGACCCCAGGCCATGGCTTTGTGCTGTGCGTAGGAGCTGGGGTCCTGCTCAGGGTGGCCTTGCTGCCAACCCACACGCACGGCATGGCCGATCACCACATCCAGGGCGAGATCGTCTTCGAATCGCACCTCCGGGTTGGCCTCCACGAAGGCCATCAGGGAGAGCAGGCATTCGGTGCAGAGCTGCCGGTACTCCGGAGCCGTGATCCGGCTCAGCAGGTGCTCGACCTGGGTGGCGAAGTTGCGTTCCCCAGCTGTCTTTTCCAGGATCAGACGGCTGTTGAGTCTGTTGCGGCGTTCCAGCTTGTCCCCGATCACGAGGCCGCGGCAGTGCTGCAGCAGGGACCAGATGCCGGCGTAGAAATCGCGGGGAACCCTTTGCAGCGTCCCGAGTCGGATGCGGTGCTGCAACCAGTCCCCACTGCTGGGAGGCTCCGCCAGCGGATCAGGCACCTTCCACTGCACGCGGCCGCTCACATGCAGCTGTTCGCCCCGCTTCAGTGCCGCGCGGGCGTGATCCACGTCCGTCAACACGGCACGCAGACGACAGCGGACCGCGTGCGGTGCCTCGTTGCAGAGTGTTTCGAAGGCTTCGTCTTGACTGAGCTGCTGCTCGGCGGCCAGTTCCGAGGTGAGCAGCAGCAGCAGTTGTCCGAGCTGGAGCGTCAGGCTGCCCTTGAGAAGATCGGGCTCGCGTCGGGCCACGCTGTCGAGGGCGAGCAGCAGTTCCTGTTCCAGCATCCGTTCGCGACCGTCGCGGCCGCTGGTGCGATCGATCAGAGCCGCGATCGCACTGCTGTCCTGCGGTGCGCTCAATCGGGAGTCGGCGGTGTAGTTGCGACCGACGACCACCTGCTTCTGACGGACCAGCAGATCGGTGAGGGCATCCTCCAGCTGGGGATGCACCATTCCCATGGCGCCGGCGCAGCGACGCACGACACTCCAGTCTCCGCAATGAAGCCCCCGGTGATAGACCTCGTCCAACAGCGCATTGATATCCACGGGCACCCCCTGCTTGGTCCCCTGGATCCCACCGCCGCCCTGTCGCTGCTGCAGCAGTTCGAGCACTTCGGCCTGCTCGTGCAGAGAAGCGCTGTTCCAGAGCCGAATCTGCAGTTCTTCGATCGAGGTCTCATCCAGTTCCTGCTCCTCGGCGGCCGTCAGGTCCCTGAGATCGGTGGCGTCGCGCAGCAGCGGTGGTGACTGGTCGCGGACGCGCCGCTGCCTGGTCGGTGCATCTGAGGGTTCTGGAAGCGCTTGCCACTGTCCGTGAGGCGCCAGCTCGCTCAGCCGGTCGAACCGGACCGGGATTCCGGCGATCTCACCCGACTGCAGGGTATGACCGAGTTTCAGGAAGGCCTCCGGGTGGCGTTGCAGCGCTTCCGCTCCGACCGGGATCAGAAGCAGCGGCAGACCCTCCCCACGCCAGTGGCGCTGGAGCAGATGCAGTTCATCCACAACGGTGTCCGCCAGTTGCAACGGGTCATCGGCCAGATAGCTGTTGCTGTCCTCCAGCACCGCAGCCGTATGGGCCATGGCGATGCCCCGCCGGCGGTAAAACCGGGCGGTTTCCTCGGTTTCAATGCGCTGTCCCGGCTGACCACTGAGCCCGAGCTTGGCGTTGCTTCCCAGCACACAGAGATCGTCACTGAGCTCGGCGGAGGCCCGCACCGTCACGTCGCCGCCGCCGTCCACCGACAGACCTGCTGCCATCAGCGCCTCCAGCACAGATGGTGTCTCGGCAGCCATGGCGACCAGCACCGCTTCGGCTCCAAGGGTGGTGGGTGAACGCCGTTCGCAGGGGTCCAGTTCCTCCGGCGTGATCAGTCGTGCGAGCAGCATGTCTCCCACCCAGACCAGGCTCTGGGTCCAGATCAGCGGCAGGTTGGCGTTCGCCTGGCGGGGCTGACTGCCGGGGACCTGTCGTTCCTGGTCCACCTTGTCGTCGGGTACCCGGTACAACTCCGGGAACAGCTGCTCCCCGTCCTGCTCCACCGCCAAGGGGGTGAGTCGGGCTCGCCAGCGGCGGGCGTCGTCCCACCGTTCTTCACAGCAGGCCGTCACCAGTTCGAAGGCCAGGAACAGCGGCCATTCCGATTCGATCCCCTCGAAGGCCGACAACTCCTCCGGCTCGTAATGCAGTCGTGAAACGTCCTCCACCGGTGTCTGGTGACCGTCGCGAAGGAACCGCTTGTAGCCGTAAGCACCGCCGAGTTCCCGTCGGATCCGTCGCACCGTTCGCTCGATCAGAGAGCGGTCTTCCACCGCCCATGCGGGGTAGCCCACCACTGAGAGGCAGGCACTGTCGGCTTCCTTGCTGGCCGATTCCCGGGGGAGAAGGCTCTCAAGCGCCCGTCTCAGCCGCACGATGGCTCCCTGAGGAATCAGCAGTTGACGGCTGCCGTCACCGTGGTGGCCGAAGAGGTCCAACCCCTCGAGCCCCTCCAGGGCGGCTTTCGCCATTCCGATGGAACTGGCGTTGCGTTCCGGCAGACCATGGTTTCCCTTGTCACCCCGTTCCCAGATGCCGTAGTCGCGGGTCCTGTAGGCCCTCGCCACGTAATAGATCAGGTTCTGAATGAAGTCCGCTTCATCCATGCTCTGGATGACGGGGAGACCGCCGCGGGTGAGCTGGGCCAGCTGCAGCAGATAGAGCGAGGTGGCATCCAGTTGCAGATGACCCCAGGCGTGATCGGCCACCACGGGCTCACCGCTGCGGCTGTCGTATTTGGCATGGAGGGCGTCGCCGGGGTCGAGGCTGCTCTTGAACCGCTCCACTTTTCCGGCCTGCCGCATCATCGATCGCAGCAGACCCCGCATCAGGGCCAGCACCCGCTGTTCCAGCTCCCAGGCCCGACTGCAGCGCGCGCCATGACGTCGTCGGTGGGCGAGGGCAAGTCCCCACACGCACTGGATGGAATAGACGCAGTCCCGCACCCAGGCATCGCCGTAATCGCCGTGGACGGTGTGGGCGGTGCTGGCAGGCAGTAGTCCGCTGATCGGATCCTGTCGCTGCAGCACCACCCTTTCGATCGATCGATCCAGTTGCTCCAGGATCCGGTCGCTCTGGCTTGGGTCGCTGATGGTCTCCGTTGCCGACACAACCATGAGCCGCTCCACCACCATCCTTAAATTCTCCAACGCCGCCCTTCGGTGATCGATCCCGTGAGCACCAACCCCGACGACCGTCGCCGCTGCAGCGTTCTCGGAGTTCCCGTCGATGCCTGTCGCGATGTGCGTGCGGCTGCGGTCGGACTTCATGCCGCCGGTGGCGGCCGCATTGTGACGCTCAATGCCGAGATGACCATGGCGGCCCGTGCCAACCCGGAGCTTGGCCAGGCCATCGCCACGGCGAATCTTGTGATTCCGGACGGTGCCGGAGTGGTCTGGGCCCTGTCGCTGCAGGGGGTGAACGTGGTGAAGAGCGCCGGGATCGAGCTGTCCTGGAGCTTGCTTCGCTATGCAGCGGCTCATCAATGGCGGGTGGCCCTTGTGGGATCAGCGCCTGCTGTGATGGATGTCCTGCGGCGGGACCTGCCGCAGCGCCTTCCTGGCCTGAATCTGGCCTTGGCGGTGGACGGCTACCAGCCTGCCGAGGCCTGGCCGGGTCTTGAGGCTGAACTGCGGGACCTGAAGCCGGATCTTGTGCTGATCGCCCTTGGCGTGCCTCGCCAGGAAACCTGGTCCCAGCGGGTCTGCCAGGGCGCTAGTGGTGTCTGGATGGGTGTTGGGGGAAGCTTTGACGTCTGGGCAGGCGTCAAACGTCGTGCTCCCGCCTGGATGTGCAGATGGCAGATCGAGTGGCTCTACCGGCTGCTTCAGGAACCGAGCCGCTGGCGTCGCATGCTTTCACTGCCGGCCTTCGTCTGGGATGTGCTGCGGAAGGGTCGGGCCTGAACCGGGTGTTCAGCGGAAGCCGACGGAGGCTTGCCAGACGAAGGCAAGCAGCAGGAAGAAGACCGGAATCAGAGGCAGGATGTCGATCAGTGGAGAGAAGGCCTGGTAGGCCTCGGGCAGCTGTGCCAGCAGGTCGAGGGTGTAAGCGGCCATCCCTGGTGTCGATTCGGGCGAGGGCTGGACGCTACCACGTGTGGTGAGCTGGGGAGTCCGGCTCCCAGGGAGCGAAATCCTCTGAAAAACATTCGTCCTGAATGGCTGTCGCCATGGCGTTGGTGAAGCGGATCAGCTGGGTGATGTTGTGGATGCTTAACAGGGTCAGACCGAGCAATTCGTCACTGCGGATCAGATGGTGCAGGTAGGCCCGCGTGTGGCCTGTGCAGGCGATGCAGCGGCAGCTTGGATCGAGGGGAGTGTGGTCATGGCGGAAGCGCGCGTTGCGAAGATTCCAGCGTTCGCCTCCCACCAGGGCCGTGCCATGACGGCCCAGCCGGGTGGGCAGCACGCAGTCGAACAGGTCGATGCCGTGCGCCACAGCCAAGGCCATCTCGCGCAGGGTTCCGATTCCCATCAGGTAGCGCGGGCGGTCCACGGGGAGTAGAGGGGTGACATCCCTCACAATCCGGTGCATCTCCTCCACCGGTTCTCCGACACTCACCCCACCGACAGCGATGCCCGGCAGTTCGAAGGCCGAGACCGCGCGGGCGCTCTCCCGTCGCAGATGGGGGAAACAACCGCCCTGGACGATGCCGAAGAGGGCCTGATCCTCACGGGTGTGGGCATTGACGCAGCGTTCCAGCCAGCTGTGGGTGCGCCGGCAGGCATCCACCACATCATTTTCTGTGGCCGGATAAGGAGGGCACTGATCGAAGGCCATGGCCACATCGGCACCGAGCGCCATCTGGATCGATGTGGCGCGTTCGGGTGTCATGTCGATGATCCGTCCATCGCGCGGGTTCCGGAACACCACTCCACGGTCATCGATGCGGTTCAGATCGCCGAGACTGAAGACCTGGAAGCCGCCTGAATCGGTCAGCATCGGACCGCTCCAGCCCATGAAGCGGTGGAGACCACCCGCCTCGGCAATGATGTCCTCCCCCGGCTGGAGATGCAGGTGGTACGTGTTGGAGAGAACCATCTGGGCGCCGGTCTCCTGCAGCTGCCCGGTGCTGACGCCCTTCACCGTCGCCAGGGTCCCCACCGGCATGAACCGAGGGGTCTGAACCACCCCGTGAGGCGTTGTGAAGCGGCCGCAGCGGGCAGCTGTCCGCGGGCAATGCGCTGTGATCTGGAAGCCGAACAAGTCCGTGGCACCCCTGCGCTGAACCTACGGTGAGAGCTGACCCACCCGGCATGGCCATCGCGCGGACCCCGCCCTGTTGGCTTGCGGATCTCTCCGGAGCCTGGATTTTCTACACCGTGCTGCCGGCCTGGCCATGGCCGCCGCCACGGTTCAGACGCATCGCTCGCTTCGCTCCCTGGATCGGCCTTCTGCTCGGCAGCTTGCAGGCAGCTCTTTGGTGGGTGCTGACAGAGCTGGGCTGGTCGCCGATCGCGCTGGCTCCGCTGGTGCTTGCCGTTGGGATCTGGCTCAGCGGGGGGCTGCATCACGATGGGTTGATGGACACCGCCGATGGTCTGGCCGCAGGGGCGGAGCGTCGTCTGATCGCGATGGAGGACAGTCGTGTCGGTGCCAGCGGTGTTCTGGCGCTGGTGATGCTGCTCTTCCTTGAGGTGGCTGCGCTGATCCAATTGGGAGCCTCTGCTCCCATCGCGCTGCTGTTGACGGGGTTCTGGGCGCGGGTGGCGCCGCTCTGGGCGATGGCGCGGTTCGACTATCTGCGGTCGGAGGGTTCCGCTGCCTTCCATCGGCAGCATGGCCGCCCGTGGCTGGATGCGGTCCCGGCACTGCTGGCGCTGCCCCTTCTGGCATGGCTCTCAGATCCTGTTTCGGCCCTGGTGGGTCTGCCTGTCGCCGTCCTCTGTGCTGATCGACTCGGACGACGGCTCGGCGGTCACACGGGTGACTCTTACGGGGCCTCGCTGGTGCTGACCGAGGGCTTCACGCTTTTGGTTCTCTCACTGATACCGGCGGCAACGTCAGCCTGAACAGGTTGCCAAGCGCCGGTAGATCAGAACTTGGAGAGACCACAGGCTGGTCGCCGGGCCTCACGCACAGCTGCAGGCTTCCGCCGTTCCGCTCTGCCAGATGCCGGGCCAGGGACAGGCCCAGACCTGTTCCTGGCCGTTCCTGTCCGGCCTCTCCGCGCACGCCCCGCTCGAAGATTCGGCTGCGCTCATGTTCCGCGATGGGTGGTCCGGCATCCCACACCGCGAGACCGTCCTCCATCAGGGCCAGACCGATGGCACAGCCCGGGGGGCTGTAGCGGAATCCGTTCTCCAGCAGGTTGGCAACGATCTCACTCACCGCAGCCCCGCCCGTGGTCTGTTCGGACCACGCGGGCCATTGCTCAGGCCCAGACCAGGGCCGTCCCTGAAGATTGGCCATGGCTTTCGCCCGTTCGATCAGCGGAATTAGCCGTTCCTTGAGGGTGATGTCGGATTCGGCTGGGCCGGGCGGCAGCAGGAGTGGCGCGGAAGGATCACCGTTGGCAGGAAGTGTCGGTCCTCCCAGACCGGCAAGGGCATCGATGTAACGACCGAGTTGGTTCTGTTCCGTCAACACCCCCTCCACAAGGGAACGGTGCTGACTGTCCGCTTCAAGCCTGCGGAGCAGCAGCTGGGCATAGGTGCGCAGCGCCGCCAGGGGATTCCGCAGCTGATGGATCAGTGTGCGGAGCTGATCCTTCTGCTGCGTCAGCTGGTCACGCAGCTGAAGACATTCCAGTTCTCTGGAGAGGCCGTGGCTGATCGCTCCGGCACAGAGGCGAAGCCGGGCATCCAGATCCGCGGTCCAATCCTCTCTGGGATCCAGATCAGCCCGCAGTGCTCCGAGGATCAGATCGCCGTCCTGTAGGGGGTACCAGCGACGCCCGCGGGCAGGCAGGCGCAGTTCAGGATCGTTGTCGGCGGGCGGCAGCTGCCGGTCATCGATGGACCACTGGCGGATCAGGACGAGGGAGGGGCTTTGATCCGCCGCGGGCTGACTCAGATACAGCCCGAGACGGCGCAGCCCCGAACCACCTGAGACCCCCTCAAGCTGCTGATCGGCAAAACCAAAAAAGCGATCCGTCAGCTGCATGGGTACAGATGGGCGGATGACGACAGAACCGCAGGCGGTTGGCTAAGGGGACTTGAAAAATCTGGGAAAAGTCTTAAGATACTTATATTGGCCGAGACACCGCTCAGCATGAGCGTGTGTCCATCAACACTCGCAAGGGTTGCTTTTCTACCGCAACCAAAGCTACAGCAGAGACTGAAGCGTTCTTTGCTGGGTGCCGGCTCCGGCATTGCTGGAGTGTTGGTGTTCTTCCGATGGTGACGGCAAGTCCTTCACCGTTGCATGACGCGGCTCATGACGTTCCTGCGTCGAGATCCATCACGCGCAGTGCCCGGACAGGCTCAGGCGTCTCCGGTTCATAACCGTCTTGTCCACACATTCCCCAGTAACCCTCACCCCGGATCCCGTTCATGTCCAAGAAGCGCAAGCGCATCAGTCGTCGTCGTCTCGCCGGACAGCGGGTTTTGGCGCATGTGGCCACCCATCACCTGGAAACCGGTGAGTACAAGCCTGTGACCGCGGCACGCCGCTACATCGCCGAGGCCGGTCTTGTTCCACCCGCACTCTTGAATGTGCGCCGGAACGAGCACACCACCGACCGTTTCTTCTGGGGCGAAAAGGGCCTGTTCAGCGCCCAGTACGCCGAAGAGAACCACTTCCTGTTTCCTTCGTTGCGCTCCATCGTTGATTCCGTCGGCGAAGACACCCTGTTTGAAGGTCTCGATATGGCAGCGGACGACTGGGAGGAGATGGAGGAATACGAGTACGCCTTCGTCTGAGTTCTCAGAGCACGCTGCCGAGAAAGTTCTGCATCGGCAGCAGCGCGGCATGGGGAATCGTGTGACCGTCCTGGAACGTGACTCGCTGACGTCGATCCCCCTGCAGCCGCTCCCAGATCGACTCCATGGCTGTCACGGGAACCACCGGATCCCCTGACCCGTGGAGCAGGAGAACGGGAGGGTGGTTTTGAGGTGGTTGCCAATCGGGATGAGGGTAGCCACTGCATGAGATCACCCCTGCCAACGGCAGAGAGCAGCCGCTGTCCAGGCTCATGGCACCACCCTGGGAAAATCCCATCAGGACGGTCTTGTCCAGGGGATGATCGCTGTCGGCGAGATCGAGGAGACGCCGGCGGAGGAGATCCACCGCCTCAGGCACGCTGTCCCACCGCGGGGGGAAGAGGTCGTACCACTGACGACCTGATGCTTCGGGACGGGCTTCCGGTGCCGAGAGGCAGATCACATCCAACAGCGATGGATGTTCGTCTGCGAGAGCCTCACCAATCGGACGCAGATCATCGGCATCGGCTCCCCAGCCATGCAGCAGCACGATGCGGTGATGCATGGAGACGCCGGATCACTGCTGCGTAGGTTGGCTCATGACTGCGCAGCCTGGCCCTGATGGCTCCTTTCGCTCTGCTGAGTGTCTCCGACAAGACCGGTCTGGTGCCTCTTGCTGAAGCTCTGCACCGCCGGCATGGCTACGAGCTGCTGTCCAGCGGTGGAACGGCCAAGGTGATTGAGCAGGCAGGACTGCCTGTTACGCGGGTTTCCGAGCACACCGGAGCACCAGAGATTCTCGGTGGGAGGGTGAAGACCCTGCATCCGCGTGTTCACGGAGGCATCCTGGCCAGGCGGGATGATCCCGCCCATCAGGCCGATCTCCAGCAGCAGAACATTCCTGCCATTGATCTGGTGGTGGTGAATCTCTATCCCTTCCGGGAAACGATCGCCAAGCCGGACGTCACCTGGGCGATGGCGATCGAGAACATCGACATCGGCGGTCCGGCCATGGTTCGTGCTGCTGCCAAGAATCATGCCGATGTGGCGGTTCTCACCAGCCCTGATCAGTACGACCGGGTGCTGGCTGCCATGGATGAAAGCCGACACGGTGTGCCGCAGGACCTGCGCCGACAGCTGGCCTTAGAGGCCTTTCAGCACACAGCCGCCTACGACACCGCCATCAGCCGCTGGATGTCAGGGCAGGTGTCCCTTGAAGAGAGCCCCTGGCTCGAGGCTGTTCCTTTGAGGCAGACCCTTCGTTACGGCGAAAATCCGCATCAGATGGCTTGCTGGTACAGCCATGCGAAGCAGGGCTGGGGTGGTGCCATCCAGTTGCAGGGCAAGGAACTGAGCACCAACAACCTTCTGGACCTGGAGGCGGCCCTGGCCACGGTTCGAGAGTTCGGTTACGGCTCTGATGGCAAGCATCCGGCCCAGCAGCCCGCTGCCGTGGTGGTGAAGCACACCAATCCCTGTGGGGTGGGGGTGGCCGCCGCGGTGCCGCTGGCACTCACAAGGGCCCTCGATGGTGATCGCATCAGCGCGTTCGGGGGGATCGTCGCGATCAACGGGTTGGTGGAGGCTGCGGCAGCGCGCGAGCTCACCAGCCTGTTTCTGGAATGTGTCGTGGCCCCTGGCTTCAGTCCTGACGCACGGGAAATCCTGGCGTCGAAACCGAATCTTCGATTGCTGGAGCTGTCTGCCGCGGCCGTGGATGCTGCTGGCCCTGATCATGTCCGCAGCATTCTCGGCGGTCTGCTGGTTCAGGATCTGGACGATCGTCCCTGTGAGCCGGACACCTGGACCGTGGCCACGCAGCGACCGCCCTCCAACCAGGAGAAACGGGATCTGGAGTTCGCATGGCGCCTCGTGCGCCATGTGCGCTCCAATGCCATCGTCGTGGCCAGGGACGGCCAGAGCCTTGGGATCGGAGCCGGTCAGATGAACCGGGTGGGTTCCGCCCGACTCGCGCTGGAGGCCGCGGGGGACAAGGCCGCCGGCTCAGTACTGGCCAGCGATGGATTCTTCCCGTTTGACGACACCGTCCGTCTTGCTGCGGAGCATGGCATCGCGGCCGTGATTCATCCCGGCGGCAGTCTCAGGGATGCGGAGTCCATTCAGGCTTGTGATGAGCTCGGGATGACGATGCTGCTAACAGGACGCCGCCATTTTCTGCACTGACACAGGTCAGGGACCGTCGACCCCTAGCCTCGGACGGTCGCTCCAAAACGCTCGATGCTGGCCACGCTTCCCTTCAGCCTGAACTTTGTGCATCCGCTCATGGAATGGTCCCTGCTTGCAGCAGGCGGCTGGGCTTTGTACTTGGGGATCAAGGCCAAAAAGACGCGCACTGGTTCGCCAGAGCAGCGTAAAAATCTCGTGCCGAAAAAGTTTGCCCAGCGCCATTACCTTTGGGGCAGCATCCTGCTGGCCGTGATGACTCTCGGCACCCTGGGTGGTATAGCCGTGACGTATCTGAATAACGGCAAGTTGTTTGTCGGGCCGCATTTGCTGGTTGGTCTGGCCATGACCGGAATGATTGCTGTTGCTGCGTCTCTTTCACCGTTGATGCAACGTGGCAATTTGATCGCCCGCAAGGCCCATGTGGGTTTGAACATGGGCATGATGACGCTGTTTCTCTGGCAAGCCGTCAGCGGCATGGAGATCGTTAACAAGATCTGGACCAACCGCTGAAGCCCATTTAGAAGGCTGCCCGCTGACGTGGTGGGCAGCTCACTCATGGGGGGCATTCAAATCCTCTTGTTGGAATGAGGATGGATCTCACTCGATGCACCGGATTTGAATTGAGGATCAAGGCCAAGAAAACGCGCACCTGTAGTCCAGGACAACGCAAAGATCTTTTGCCGAACAAGTTTCCCCATCCTGACAGCTTCTGGGGCTGAATTCTTCCTGACGTGACGCCCCTCGGAACGCTGGGTGGTATGGCTGTGATGGGTCTGAAGAATCGAATGTTGTTCATTGGTCTGAACCTTCTGCTTCGCTTCGCCCCACATGCCACCCGATAAGTTGTAAGTGAGAATTAGCTTGCATTAAAAAATGTTTGCTTTGTTTGCGGTTGATTGGAGGTTTACTTGCTTTGGCATTTGGGTCTGAATCCGTCTTGAAAAGCTTTTAAATTATTTAGCGCTTTCTTTCAGTCAAATTGTAAGGCGCGATTCGCTTTGATATTGTATCTAACTGGCTTCCTTGACAACAGCTTTTGGGTGAAGAGAGCGTTCAGTTTTAGGTCAATCTGGATGATGCCTTGATCTAGATAAGCATGGATCAAACAATGCGGATTTGGCGCGGCCATTAGCAATGATGTGATGATATGGATTGAATTTTTTCCTAGCCAAGTTCGTTCTTGGTTAACAATGTAATGCAAGCTAGATTATAATTTATTTGAATATAATCACTAAGCAATGGGCCCCTTGGTTGAAGCCAGTCGTTTGCCATATACATGCCTTTCATGCATTTTAATCATACTGATCTCTTGGCCTTGAAATTAATAATCCACCCTGCTTGAGCCTTGAGCTAAAATTGAATTCGTTTTGTATAGTAAATTTTAATCTTATAGTCTGGAAAATAGTTTGAGGATATATTCTGGCCCAGCTAACATGCTCACTCTTGTATGCAAACATCTTGGATCCATGAGAATGCCGTTAAGAATTTTATATTTCTAGATATTTTAAAACAACGTACTTTTTATCTCTTCTTTTAGCTGCTCAAGAGATAAAAGCTTGACCGATTGAATTGCTGGCTATTATTGTGGTGAAGGCCCCAGCTGTTACTCAGTTGGCGACAGAGTGACAGTTGATTTTATCTAACAAAAAACAAGAGAAAGTGCAATTAATGTGGTTTTCACATAGCAGAATTGGAATGTAATTTGCTTGGGCTGAATGTGTGAAATTGCTCAAAGTTTTTGTCCAAGTTATGTTGAGCTTGCCTCTTCAAGGATGATTCTTGCCCAGGCTTGCAGGCGATCATCAGTTTTTTCTGATTCGTTATCTTCGTCGATGGGAAGTCCGCAGAACATTTCGCCGATCACACTTTTAGATTTGTCAAAAATATATTGTTCAATAGATACATGGCCAATCATTCGACCTCCTGCAGATTCGAATGATCTGTACAGCTCTTCCATCGCATCACAGAAATATTTACTGAAAGCAGCTGAATCACCCAATCCCACAATAGCAATGGGTTTATCTTTAAGTTCTAGGTGAGGGATATTGTCTATATGATCATCCCATGTGGTGCCAGATCTTTTAACGTCAGAGGCAGTATTCCAGGTTGGAGTGCAACAAATTAATGCCTCTGCCTTTTCTATTTCTTTCGTGAAATCAATTCTATCAAGATTTTTCAATTCCGAACCTGGTAGCAGTCTGTTTAGCCTTTCCGCTATATCTTCTGTATGGCCAGTTGCTGATGCGTAAATGATTGTGAAACGCATGAAAAATGCTCAATATACGTGATTATGAATGATTTCGGTCCGAGGCAAGGTGTTTATTTGACTCGGTTATGTTATGCAATCTACGAATGAATCTGCTTTTTGGTCGACGTTTTGTTGATGAACCCCATGGGCCTTCAATGGTATGAGATTATTAAATTAGATGTCTATTTGTGGAAGATAATGCATTTTGTTCTTTGCGCGCTTGCTATGAATTTATTGGCTTCGTGCTTTTGAATTTGAGTGATGATTGCTGAAGTCTTCGCTTCTGTGGCGGCGCTTCTTTTGACGGGCACTTTTATTCCTAAGGTCTTGAAAATATGGAAAACCAGAATGCTTAAGATGGATACTTTGTTCTTTTGGTTGCCTTTTGCAGCGGATGTTTCTGGTGGGTTGTCTATGGATATTTGATCCACGCTTACGGGGTGCTCATCGCCACTCTGATTACACTGTCGCTGAATCTTGCGATTCTTGAACTCAAGCTTCCTTTTGAGACTTCAGAATCTTCCCAAGAAGCCGTTAAGTGGTCATGACTTGGCTGTCAGTGATCTGTTCAAAACGACTGGTCAGTCGTCACCAAGTCCATTGAACAGTTCTTTATGAATAACAAACGTGTGATAAAGAACTGTACCCGATTCTGGTTCGAGTCTTTCTCCGTCGGCGTTGAACCCGATGCTGCAAACCAGATTGCCTGTCCAGCTGATCTGATCCGGACTCTGTCCAGCAGACCATTCCATTAGTAGCTGTGCCTGTTGCGGTAGCTGTGCAGCAATTTTTTGACAGGCTTTGTTGAGCCGATAAAGGGCCGGTGGCTTGGCAGGAAGTGCAAGCGATTTCCTCAATGAAAGCTCGTCGAAGATTCCGATGTAGCGGATGTGTTCGATAATCTCCAGCTCGTACGGATCCAGACCAGCATTGTTGAGTGCAAGTTCAAAGGTCTTAATATCCAGGCGGGGACGTTTGATCATTCAGGTTTCATACCCAAGGTTGGAGACGCGTCGGAACTGACGATTTCAACACAGTGGAAACGCTAAAGATGCCTCCGCCGAGTAAAGCTAGGACCGAGAAAATTGCGAAGTAAAGGGCCGATGTTTCGTATTCATAATTGTGGGCTTCGACAATGCCAAAGGGAGCGCCCTGCAGACCTGTGTCCATGCTGTGAAACAGCAGAGCAAACACCATGGTGGATGCCAGGCTGATCGCGGATACTCGCGTGGCTAAGCCGATCAGTAGTAATGCTGATCCGAACATCTGGGTGTATGCAGCGGCAATCGTCCACAGGCTGTGATCAAAAGGAAGATATGGAAAGTATTCATCAACAACAAACGTGGTGAAACCTTCAACATCAGATAGCTTTTCAAGTCCGTGGTGAACCATCAGTATCGATGCGAACAAACGCAAGGCGAGCAAACTGATGTTGATCAATTTGGAATTGATGGTCTTGGAGGGCATACTCTATAAAATTTCCTGCATTATGGCGCTCTTGCAGCCATGTTGTGTGTAATTTCTTTCGGAATACATCTTTGCGTCAGTCTCTTTGATGGAGGAGCCCGCTATATCAGTTGCTGATTTTAAGTAAAAAGTTTGGTTTGCATTGCATGTTTGCTTTGATTTCGTCGAGCATTGAGCTGGAATTTGCGTACACAATAACCTTGATATTGCTGACTGCGTTGTGGATTTTCCAGATGCCGATGTGTATCTCAGAGCGTGCATAGGTCACCTGCCATGAGCTTGGATTGGGCCGATCAACTTGCTTCACCGTAATTTGGGTCCAGAAGGAGCTCCGTCGATGGGCGGCTTTGTAGCAGTAACTCACGGTACCATCGGCCTTCTTCGTCTTCTCGAAGCCGATGTCTTGCAGTTGCTCGCTCCAGTTGGACATTTTCGATGTGATGAATTGACGACTGTAAAAGGATGCGCGTTGTTAGTTGATAGTCTAGTTAATCCTATAGGATGGATCCTAACTCCCCACATGCTCATATCGAATTTTTATCACCATGATTGGTGATAATTTGTTCTTCACGACCGTTCAAATTGTATTGAACACTGTGAAGAGGATGGGTTTTGATGGTGGTGTCGAAAACTGCTCGTGCAGGCTGTAGAGCTCGAAGCGTTTATGGTGAATTTCATGTCTGATGTGCACAATGTGAATCAGTAAATACCCGATTTGTGGCATGCCGATCAGTGGTGGACTGAAATAAGCGTTGCTTATCAGCTCTGGCTATTGGAGGAAACTATTTGTCTGGTGGTTCTGGTATCCAGACGGATCTCAAAGCCTTTCAGGGCTTCAATGTCCATGGCGTTCCAGTGATTATTTGCGTTACGGCCCAAAACAGTCTTGGTGTCACGCATGTTGAGCACCTCAGTTGTGATTCGGTCGGCCAGCAGGCTGTGGCTGTCCTTTCGGATCCTGTCATCCCTGCCTTAGAGACGAGGATGTTGTAGTTCTCAGATCTTGTGGAGTCTGTTTTGTACGGATGCAGTCGCGAAGTGTCAGCAACTCCTGTTTCCGTTAGCCATATTAATGACACCCAATCTTCATGAGGCGGCTCTTCTTGCGGAACGCGAGATCACTAGCCAGGTCGATGTGGAGTGCGCGGCTCAGTCCCTCTTGGACCGTGGAACCAACGCACTGCTCATCACAGGTGGTGGCGTGGCTGGTCTGGTGGGCAAGGATTTTTTTGCTGCTTGCGATGGAGCTGGCATCTGGCAATCGCAACCTGCGATTGCCGCACCGCACACCTATGGAACGGGATGCACTCTCAGTGCTGCGATCACGGCGGCATTGGTCCATGGAGTTCCCCTTGCTGATGTCGTGATTCAGGCCAGGGTTTATATCAATCAAGCACTGCGTCCAAGCGGTTGCCTTTGGATATGAGCCTCGTGTGTGGATACAAGCTCAAGCCTGTGACTTAGGCCCCATTGACTGCTGTTTTAGAAGGCTGCCCGCCGTCTTGGCGGGCATTTCAGGCTGTACTGGGCGTGAAAGTCTTCCTGAACTTTCCAGGTCAGACGACGGGAGACCTGTCGCACGATCTGACGCAGCAGATGATCGCCACTCGATTGCACCAGTCCTTCGGGAAGCACGGTGATGACCTTCGGAAGCCGGATCCAGACGGACAGATCGAGATCCCAGCTCACGGCGGTGGCAAGACCGGGATCCATGCCCTCAGCCTCCGCCCAGGGTTTCAGCTCCATGCGGGCCTGGAAGTCGACTTCGTAATGGTTTCTGAGCGTCGGATCCCCCCACGCCAGGTGAGTGGTCTCGATCCTGTAGATCAGCTGATCCTGGGGCAGCAGCCGGAGGCTGATGGTGGGCTCGATCTCGAAGCCGAAATTGCCGAAGCGTCCCAGGGTCAGTCCGTAGGACTGCTGGTCGAGGCATTTCACCTGGATCGGTGCGGCGCAGCGCTCGAACCAGACCTCATGCCGGTCCAGGTAGTCCGCCACGACGGCGGTCGGAGCGAGCATCTCCATCCTGTCGGAGAAGCTGCTGGTGTAGCAACGGACCTGGGGGTCGGCCGACTGACGCAGATTGTCTGTGTCGGAGTGCGACAAGAGCACCACTGAGAACGAAATGCCGGTGTCGGCACATGAATCGACGCCAAATGTAAAGGGTTTATGAAGCTCAGGCCTCGCTGAGCTTCATCAGTTTCTCGATCACCTCTTCCACGGCTCGATCGGGTGTCGACGCTCCTGAGGTGATCCCGACGGTGACAGGGCCTGCCGGCAGGAAATCACCGTTCAGGCACAGATCCATCGACAGGGGTTTGTGTTCGATTGAGTTGGTCTCGGCGTCGAGGCGATCGGGTGTGTCGATGTGGAACGAGCGGATACCCCTGCTGACAGCGATTTCCTGCAGGTGGGTGGTGTTGGACGAGTTGAAGCCACCGATCACCACCATCAGATCCAGGGGTTCGTCCACCAGGGAGAACATGGCGTCCTGACGCTCCTGTGTGGCGTCACAGATGGTGTTAAAAGCCAGGAAGTGGTCGTTCAGGTGGGTCGGACCGTATTTGCTGAGCATCGTCCGCTCGAACAGTCGTCCGATCTCTTCGGTTTCGCTCTTCAGCATCGTGGTCTGGTTGGCGACGCCGAGTCGGTCGAGATCCTGGTCCGGATCAAAACCGGGTGAGCAGGCCTTGGCGAAGCGCTCCATGAAGTCGTTCCGATTGCCGTTACCGAGGATGTAGTCAGACACAATCTGCGCTTCCTCCAGATCCAGCACCACGAGGTAGGTGCCGGCAAAAGAGCTCGTGGCCAGGGTTTCCTCGTGCTTCACCTTGCCGTGAATGATCGAGGTGAAGGTGTGCTTCTTGTGCTTTTCCACCGTGTTCCAGACCTTGGAGACCCAGGGGCACGTGGTGTCGACGATGTGGCAGCCCCGCTCGTTAAGCAGCTGCATCTCCTGAACCGTTGCTCCGAAGGCCGGCAGGATCACCACGTCACCGGAGGTCACCCCGGAGAAATCCTTCACTCCCTGCTCGACAGGGATGAACTGCACATCCATCTCACGCAGATGATCATTCACGGAGGGGTTGTGGATGATCTCGTTGGTGATCCACAAGCGTTCCTTCGGGTAGTGACGCCGCGTCTCATAAGCCATGGCGACGGCTCTCTCCACGCCCCAGCAGAAACCGAAGGCTTCGGCCAGACGCACGGTGAGCCGCCCGTGGGTCAGGCGGTAGCCGTTATCCCGGATCGTTCCGATCAGGCCGCTCTGATAGGCCTGTTCCAGACTCTCGGCGACCTCTTCGGCTCGACCGAAGCCACGCCGGTTGTAGCGCTCGGAGTGGTGAAGTGAGCGCTTGAAGGCGTGGGTGTCCATGGCGGGCGCTGGTGTGAAACGACTCTATGGGGCCTGCTGCGTCTGGAACACAAAAAAAGCCCGGCTGAAGGCCGGGCTTGGAGTGAATCCCGAAGGGAAAATCAGTTGTTGATGGTGGAGAAGCCTGCGTAGGCCTCCATGCCATGTTCGCCGATGTCCAGGCCCTCGGTTTCTTCCTGTTCGGTGACGCGGATGCCGCCGAACAGTCCGCCGATGACTTTCCAGGCGATGAAGCAGGTCACCAGAGTCCAGATGGCGTAGGCAGCGGTGCCTAGAGCCTGGATGCCGAGTTGCTCAATGCCACCACCAACAAGCAGTCCGAGAGGTGAGCCGTCGCCCTGGATGTCGTAGCCCCAGAGGCCGATCACCAGGGTGCCCCAGACGCCGCAGACGCCGTGGACGGAGAACGCTCCCACCGGGTCATCGATGCCCGCTGAGTCGAGGGCGGCAACCGAGAAGACCACGATGATGCCGCCAACGGCACCGGCAACCCAGGAACCCATCAGGGTGAGATTGCCGCAACCGGCCGTCACACTCACCAAGCCAGCCAGGATGCCGTTGATGATCATGGTGAGATCAGGCTTCTTGGAGGTGATCGTGGAAATCACCGTGGCACCGATCGCACCGCCGGCAGCGCCGAGGGTGGTGGTCACAGCCACGTAGGGAACCCACTGGTCCATGGCGAGCTGGGAACCGGGGTTGAAGCCGTACCAGCCGATCCAGAGAATCAGGGCGCCGAGGGTGGCGATGGACATGTTGTGGCCGGGAATGGCCTGCACCTTTCCGCCGACATACTTGCCGATCCGGGGTCCGAGCAGCATGGCGCCGACGAGGCCTGCCCAGGCTCCGACGGAGTGCACGATTGAGGAACCAGCAAAGTCGATGAATTCGACGCTGCCCACACTGTTCAGCCAGCCACCGTTCCATTCCCAGCTGCCGGCAACTGGATAGATGAAGGCGGTGAGGACCAGGGCGAAAATCACGAATTCGCCGAACTTGATCCGCTCGGCCACAAGACCGGAAACGATCGTGGCGGCAGTGCCGGCGAAGGCCGACTGGAACAGGAAATCAACGGTCGGAACCAGTCCGGCATCGGTGATCGTTTCGGCTGAAACGGTGGGGTCGAAGAACAGTTGATTGAAAAACAACCAGCCAGGAATGATCGCGTCGCCGTACATCAGTGCGTAACCGCAGAACCAGTAAGCAGTCACCGCGAGGGCGAACACGAACAGATTCTTGGACAGGATATTGACGGCGTTCTTTTGGCGGCACATGCCGGCTTCCACCATGGCGAAGCCGGCATTCATGAAGATCACCAGAATCGTGGCGACCAGAAGCCAGAGGTTGTTGGCCAGAAAGGCTGCGTTGAGTTCGGGCAGTTCTTCTGCTTTGGCGGCGAAGGTGAAGATGCCGAGGCCCATCAGGGCCATTGGCGCACAGGCCAACCAAACCAGTGAACGGTTGGAGCTGAAACCTCGGATGCTGCGAAGGAGGAGCATCGGGCCCTCAAGAAGGCTGGCCTCCTGAAGCGTCTTGATGCGCCGCTTTGGCGGCGCCTGGAAGGCAGTTGTCATGAACGAAAGTGCAGAGCTGCTGAACGCGCCTGGAGTTGTATTCAGGCGAACATGGTCACGCTGCCCGCGGGACGGGCCCCTAAATGTTTGTGTTGATACCAAATTTCAAACTGGCTTGAGATGCCGCAGGCCTTCCCATCGAATCTGGTTCGATTCGAAACGAAAACAGCAGGGGAGGACGTCAACCCCGCGGTCAAGGGCCTGACGGAACAAGTCGCCGTAGCGAGGATCAGCCGCGTCTCCCGGGGCGAACGATGTCACATCGGCTCGACTGAGACAGGGCACCAGCACCGCACGGGCTTCAGGCAGCAGGTCCATCAGCTCCACTAGGTGTTTCTGCCCCCGTTCGGTCACCGTGTCCGGAAACAGAGCCAGGGTGCCATCGGTCCAGGTGGTGTTCTTCACTTCGACGTAGATCGGCCGCTGATCCGGATTGTCGGCCGCAGGTGTGAGCAGCAGGTCGATGCGACTGCGACGATTTTTTCCATAGGCGACTTCGGCTCGGATGCTCTCGATCGTCCCGAGCTCTTCGGCAAGGCAACCTGCATCGATCGTGGCTCGAATGAGTCGGTTGGGAAGGGCGGTGTTGATGCCGACCCAGCAGGGTGATCCATCGGCGCCGGTCACTTCCGCCTGTTCCCATGTCCAGGCCAGTTTCCGTTTCGGGGAGGGAGCATGCCGCACCCGCACCCGTTGGCCTGGGATCAGCACGCCGGTCATCGGGCCGGTGTTGGCGCAGTGGGCGGTGATCACCTGCCCGTCGCTGAGTTCCACATCGGCCAGAAAGCGTTTGTAACGCCTGATCAGCTGGCCCTCTGCGAGGGCTTCAAAAGTGAGCAGGGCATCCCCGCGGGATGGAAGGCCGGTCATGGCGCTAGCCGAGTGATGCCCATGGTCTCCTGCAGGCCCAGCACAATGCAGCCATCGCTGGGGCCTGGATGGCGCGCTCACTAAAGGGGATCGCACTGGTCGTCACCTTCGGTACGCTGCTCAGCAAGGTTGGCGGTCTGGTTCGACAGCTTGTGATCGCCGCTGCCTTCGGGGTTGGAGCGGCTTACGACGCCTACAACTACGCCTATGTGCTGCCGGGGTTCCTGCTGATTCTGCTGGGGGGAATCAACGGACCGTTTCACAGCGCCATGGTCAGTGTTCTCAGTCGCCGCCCCCGCAACGAAAGCGCCCACATCCTTGCGGCCCTGAACACCAGCGTCAGTGCGCTGCTGCTGCTGGTCACCGTTCTGCTGGTGCTGGCGGCGGATCCGCTGATCACCCTGGTTGGGCCTGGGTTGAGCCCGGAGCTGCATGCCATCGCGACGGTGCAGCTGCAGGTGATGGCGCCGATGGCGTTGCTGGCCGGCCTGATCGGTCTGGGTTTCGGGTCGCTCAATGCAGCGGATGAGTTCTGGATCCCGGCGATCTCGCCCCTGATGTCGAGTGCGGCGCTGATTCTGGGTGTCGGTCTGCTTTGGTGGCAGCTGGGCAGTGCCATCGCGCTGCCGGCCGCAGCCATGACCGGGGGTGTGGTGCTGGCTGCCTCAACCCTGGTCGGGGCGCTGCTGCAGTGGCTGATCCAGCTGCCGGCTCTGATCCGTCAGGGACTCGCCCGCTTCCAGCTTGTCTGGGACTGGCGCCATCCCGGCGTGCGCGAAGTGTGGAGGGTGATGGGGCCGGCGACCCTCTCATCGGGCATGTTGCAGATCAATGTGTTCACCGATCTGTTCTTCGCCTCCGGGATCGCAGGTGCGGCCGCGGGTCTCGGTTACGCGAATCTTCTTGTGCAGACGCCGCTGGGCCTGATCTCAAACGCCCTGCTGGTGCCGCTGTTGCCGACCTTCGCGCGTCTCACCGCCCCTGAAGATCGCCCTCAGTTAATCGAGCGGATCCGCCAGGGGCTGATGCTGTCCACCGCTTCGATGATTCCTCTGGGTGGTCTGTTCATCGCCCTGGGTGCCCCCATTGTCGCGCTCGTCTATGAGCGCGGAGCCTTCGATGCTTCCGCGGCTCAGCTGGTTACGGGGCTGTTGATGGCCTATGGCCTGGGAATGCCGGCCTATCTCGGCCGGGATGTTCTGGTGCGGGTGTTCTATGCCCTTGGCGACGGCACCACGCCGTTCCGTTTTTCGCTGGCGGGCATCGGTCTCAACGTGATCTTCGACTGGCTGCTCGTCGGGGGGCCGACCCCGTGGGGCGACCAGTCCCCCGTGAATTTCGGGGCACCGGGCCTGGTGCTGGCGACGGTCGCCATCAACGGAATCACCTGTTTGGCTCTGCTGCTTGTGTTGCAACGGCGTCTCCAGGGGTTGCCACTGCAAAGCTGGGGGCTGGACGCACTGAAGCTGTCGATGGCCGGCTTGGCGGCGGCACTTCCGGCCTGGGGTCTCTCCGTCGCTCTGAGCTGGCCGGTGGGGATGTCGGGCCTGCTTCTGCAGGTGATGGTTCCAGGCCTGCTGGGACTTGGACTGTTCGCGCTGGTGGGAACGACTCTCGGTGTGCGGGAGGTGCGTGAACTGGTTCGGAGCCTGATCCGCCGGTTCAGGGCTCGCTGAGTCGGATCTCCCGATCTTCGCGGACCTGAATCGGCAGCTCCAGCTGCTGACGCCCCACCAGCTGCGGACCCTGGACCGAGACAATCCTGGCTTCGATGCCGTAATCCCTGAAGGCGGTTTCCAGCTCCTGGATTAAAGCTTTCTCCACCTGGGCTTCTGCGTCAACAACGGTTCCGATCAGGCGTTCCCCGAGGGGCCCGATCCGCTGGCGCACCACCTCGCGCGGATTGGTCACCTCAATGATCAGCACGCCGTGGACGCTCCAAGGTCTGCAACTTTATCGGCAGTAGGGCTCCAGAATTTCCTCAAGTTCACGAAGTTGTGCCGGAGGGAGCAACCGGGCGAGCGGAAGCTGGCTGGCTCCACCGGCGATCTGCACTTTCACGGCTTCCACGGCTCGACGAGCCGCCACAGCTGCTCCCTGGTCCACCAGAGCGCTGCATTCGATCGCCAGTGGCCCGGCCAGCTCGGCGTCCCCCAGGTGGAGATGCCATCCACTGATTTGGACGTACAGACGATCAGCAAGTGCGGCCTGCAGATCTTGCAGATCGGCGGCTGAGAGCGACATCGGATCTCGAACGATCTGAGGTCATGGTGCCCTCATGCGTCCGGATCGGCAGTGGATGGATCTGGCCGCAGCCTGGCAACGATCAGCAGATGGGCGATCAGAACCGTCAGCCAGAGGCCGCTGAACAGCGGCAGCCAGTTCCATGGATGGCGCATCTCCTGAACGAACCAGAGACCGCTGTTCAGAGCGGCGAAGAGGCCGGCATGCAGGCAGAGGTTCACCACCCGCTCGAAATGGCGGTAGGTGGGATTGTCAGGGTCGGCGGGGCCGTACCAGCGGATCGGCATCGCGGCGGTGTCGGAGTTCAGAGGCGATCCTGGCCCCGACTGTGCTCCAGTTGACGGAGGCCCCCTCGATGGGCTCTCATGGATTCACGCCAGCGCTTGTAGCTCAGCGGATTAGAGCATCTGACTACGGATCAGAGGGTCGGGAGTTCGAATCTCTCCAGGCGCGCTGTTGAACTGCCTTCCGGGGCAGTTTTTTTTTGGTCGAACACAGTTCCCTGGACTCAGAGTCCTTCCTTACGATCAGTTCACGACAACCCAGCTCCATGAGTCAGCAATCCGAGCGTTCGATCAACAGGGATCTGGCCCAGGCCGATCCGGCGATCGCCGGACTGATCGACCGGGAACAGAATCGACAGGAAACCCACCTCGAGCTGATCGCCAGCGAGAACTTCGCCTCCCGTGCCGTGATGGAGGCCCAGGGCTCGGTGCTCACCAACAAGTACGCCGAGGGCCTGCCGAACAAGCGTTACTACGGGGGGTGTGAACACGTCGATGCCATCGAGGAGCTGGCCATTGAGCGGGCCAAGCAGCTGTTCGGGGCGGCCTGGGCGAATGTCCAGCCCCACAGCGGAGCCCAGGCCAATTTCGCCGTTTTCCTGGCTCTTCTCCAGCCCGGCGAAACGATCATGGGCCTGGATCTCTCCCACGGCGGTCACCTCACCCACGGGTCTCCGGTCAACGTCAGCGGCAAGTGGTTCAAGGTCATTCAGTACGGCGTCGATCGAGAGACTCAGCGTCTGGACATGGACGCGATCCGTGCACTGGCCAGGGAGCACAAGCCGAAGCTGATCGTCTGCGGTTACTCCGCCTATCCGCGCACGATCGACTTCGCCGCGTTCCGTTCGATCGCTGATGAGGTAGGGGCCTATCTGCTGGCGGACATGGCTCACATCGCCGGTCTCGTGGCTGCCGGAGTGCATCCAAGCCCTGTGCCTCATTGCGATGTGGTCACAACCACCACGCACAAGACCCTGCGGGGACCCCGCGGTGGACTGATCCTCTGTCGCGATGCTGAATTCGCCAAGAAGTTCGACAAGGCGGTCTTCCCCGGCAGCCAGGGTGGGCCCCTGGAACACGTGATCGCCGCCAAGGCAGTCGCTTTCGGAGAGGCGTTGCAGCCGGCCTTCAGGTCCTACAGCCAGCAGGTGGTGGCCAATGCAGCTGCCCTGGCGGCACGGTTGATCGAGCGCGGCATCGATGTGGTGAGCGGCGGCACGGACAACCATGTGGTCCTGCTCGACCTTCGCTGCATCGGCATGACCGGCAAGGTGGCCGATCTGCTGGTGAGTGATGTGCACATCACCGCCAACAAGAACACGGTTCCGTTCGACCCGGAATCCCCCTTCGTCACCAGCGGTCTGCGTCTGGGTACAGCGGCTCTCACCACCAGAGGTTTCGATGCGGAGGCCTTCCGTGAAGTGGCTGATGTGATCGCTGATCGATTGCTCAATCCTGAAGACGACGCCATTCAGCAGCGCTGTCTCAGCCGTGTGGAGGTGCTCTGCAGCCGGTTCCCTCTCTATGTGGAGCAAAGAGAGCCGGCGATTGCTTGACTGGTCCAGGGTTCCCTGGATCCGTGGGAAGAGCCTCCTTAGGATCGGAAGGTCAATAACCACTCTCAGGGCAGCACCCTTCCAGGAGTTTCCGTGAACCTCGCAGCGAGCCCGATTGCGGTTGCACTGATGAGCTTCGGGCTGGCAGCTGCCATCACCAGCGTGCTGGTTCCCCTGGTGCGCGCTCTGGGTCTCCACTTCGGGTTCACGGACAAACCCGACCCGCGCAAGCAGCACAGCACGCCGATGGTGAGGCTGGGCGGGATCGCCATGGTGTTCGGCTTCGGACTCGCTCTGGCCGCGGTCTGGTTGTTCGGCGGTTTCGGTCTCCTGGCTCCAGCCCGCGATCAACTGATCTGGAGCACTCTGGCCGGGTCGGTCTGTTTCTTCCTGATCGGGCTGGCAGATGATCTGTTCGCCCTGTCTCCATGGCCGCGGCTGGCCGGACAGGTAGCTGTCTCCTGCGTCATCTGGTCGGAGGGTGTCCGGATCGGAGCCATCGACCTTCCCTGGTTCAGTTCCACCGGCTCAGCGATCGTGCTCTCCGATGGCCTCAGCCTTCTGGCGACGGTGGTCTGGCTGGTGGGAATCACCAATGCGATCAACTGGCTGGATGGACTCGACGGCCTTGCGGCGGGAGTCGCCGGGATTGCAGCCGTCGGTCTGGTCTCGGTGAGTTTCTCCCTGCATCAGGTGGCAGCAGGGTTTCTCGCTGCGGCTCTCGCGGGATGCTGTCTCGGATTTCTGCGCCATAACTTCAACCCCGCCCGCATCTTCATGGGCGATGGGGGCTCCTATTTCCTGGGATTCACACTGGCGGCGGTCAGCATCGTCGGTCCGGCCAAGGGACTCACCACCGTGAGTCTGTTGCTGCCATTGCTGATCCTTTCCCTGCCTCTGGCGGACATGTCCGCCGTGATCATGGGTCGGCTGCGGGAAGGCCGATCCCCCTTCCACCCCGATCGGCGGCATCTGCATCACCGCCTGCTGCGTGCCGGCTTCAGCCATCGACGCACCGTTCTGCTGATCTACGTGTTTACCCAGTGGTTGGCGGCGCTCGCTCTCGTGGTGGCCAATGCGGAGATGCGTTTTCTCTGGCTGGCGATCGCTTCGGCCCTGCTGGTGGGAACGGTGGTGATCAGTCGCCGCCAGCTCCAGACGGAGCTGGCCCTGCGTGATGTTGTTCCCTCCGCACCTCCGGAGATGTCCGACATCGCCCGTTGCGGCGATCGTCATGGCTGAGCGCGGCGTCGAGATTCTGTGTGTCGGCACCGAGCTGTTGCTGGGAAGCATCCTCAACGGCAATGCACGCTGGATCGCCGAGCGGTTGGCCGGCCTCGGCTTGCCTCACTACCGCCAGACCGTTGTCGGGGACAACGTGGAGCGCCTCACCGCTGCTGCAAAGGAGGCGGCTGAGCGCAGCAGTGTTCTGATCACCACCGGGGGTCTCGGTCCCACACCGGATGACCTCACCACCGCCACCCTGGCGTCCGCCTTCGGCGCGGCCCTTGAGGAGCGGCCCGAACTCTGGCGGGAGATCCAGGAAAAACTCTCCACCGGTGGACGGCCAGTAGCGGCCAGCAACCGCTCCCAGGCCTGCCTGCCTCGGGGGGCCGAGGTCCTGCCCAATCCGCTCGGTTCGGCACCTGGAATGATCTGGTCCCCAAGGCCTGGCTTCACAGTGCTCACGTTTCCGGGTGTGCCATCGGAGATGCGGGCGATGTGGAGTGCCACGGCTGAGCCTTGGTTGCGACGTCACGGTGGCGCTGAAGGTGTGTTCGTCAGCCGGCAGCTCCGCTTCTCCGGCATCGGCGAATCGAATCTTGCGGAGCAGGTGGCCGACCTGCTGAACGGCAGCAATCCGACGGTGGCTCCTTACGCCTCGCTTGGAGATGTGAAACTTCGCCTCACGGCCTGTGGCTCTGATCATGCAGAGGCCGAGGCTCTGCTCGAACCGGTGGAGCGGGAGCTTCTGCTTCGCTGCGGTCAGCACTGTTACGGCCGTGACGAGGAGAGTCTCGCTTCCGTGCTGCTCAGACAGCTGCGGGAGCGCGGGGAGACGCTCGCGGTTGCAGAGTCCTGCACAGGCGGTGGCGTCGGAGCGGCGATCACGGCGGTACCCGGATGTTCCGATGTGTTCCTCGGGGGCGTCATCGCCTACAGCAACGCGATGAAACAGCTGTTGCTCGGTGTGTCTCCGGATCTGATCCAGAGCCATGGCGCTGTCTCCGATCCAGTGGTGACGGCCATGGCGGAAGGGGCTCGGGACCGCCTCGGCAGTGACTGGGCCCTGGCGATCAGCGGGATCGCCGGGCCGGACGGTGGAGGGCCGGACAAGCCTGTGGGACTGGTGCATCTGGCTGTGGCCGGCCCTGATGGCTGTCAGGCCTGGGCTGAGCGGTTCGGAGATCGGCGCGGTCGTCTGGCGGTGCAGCAACTGAGTGTGATCCGGGTGCTCGATGGTCTCCGGCGGAGGCTGCTCTCTCGGGGATAGTCCGGGGGTAGTGTTTTCTGCTGCTGCGGCTGAGCTGTTGAGTTCCGGCACCCTCTACGACAAGGTGTGGGATCTGCACCGGGTGGCGGAGCTTCCCGGAGGATCCACCCAGCTGTTCGTGGGTCTGCATCTGATCCATGAGGTCACCAGCCCCCAGGCTTTTGCTGCTTTGCGGGACAAGGGCCTGTCCGTGCGCTGCCCTGATCGCACGGTCGCCACCGTCGATCACATCGTTCCCACCACCGATCAGGCCCGTCCGTTCGCCGATCCCCTGGCGGAGGAGATGCTCACCACCCTGGAGCGGAACTGCGCCGAGTACGGCATCGAACTGAACGGGATCGGCAGTGGCCGGCAGGGGATCGTCCATGTGATCGCGCCTGAGCTCGGCCTCACCCAGCCCGGCATGACCGTGGCCTGCGGGGATTCACACACCTCCACGCATGGAGCATTCGGTGCGATCGCCTTCGGGATCGGAACCAGTCAGGTGCGCGATGTGCTGGCCAGTCAGAGCCTGGCCATGAACAAGCTGAAGGTGCGCCGGATTCAGGTGGAGGGCCGACTCACGGAAGGGTTGTCCGCCAAGGATCTGATCCTGCATGTGATCCGGCATCTCGGCGTCAAGGGTGGGGTGGGTTTTGCCTATGAATTCGCCGGGCCTGCGGTGGCAGCTCTTTCAATGGAGGAGCGCATGACCCTGTGCAACATGGCGATCGAGGGTGGTGCCCGCTGTGGGTACGTCAATCCTGATGACGTCACGTTCGACTATCTGCGCGGTCGGCCCCATGCTCCGACCGGAGAGGCCTGGGATCGGGCGGTGACCTGGTGGCGTTCGTTGGCCAGTGGGCCTGATGCCGTGGTGGATGACGAGGTGGTTTTCGATGCCTCCTCCATCACGCCCACCGTCACCTGGGGGATCACGCCAGGACAGGGACTCGGCATCCAGGAGCTCATTCCCGCCCCCGAGCAGCTGCCGGCGGGGGATCGCCCCATTGCGGAAGAGGCTTACCGCTACATGGATCTGAAGCCGGGCACGGCCATTGCCGGACTGCCGGTGGACGTCTGCTTCATCGGCAGCTGCACGAACGGGCGTCTCAGTGATCTCCGGGCCGCGGCGGCGGTTGCCCGTGGTCGGATGGTTGCGGACGGGATCCGCGCCTTTGTGGTGCCGGGTTCCGAGCAGGTGGCCCGGGCGGCGGAGGCGGAAGGCCTCGATGCCGTCTTCATCGACGCCGGATTCGAATGGCGGCAGCCGGGCTGCTCGATGTGCCTGGCGATGAATCCCGATCGGCTGCAGGGTCGCCAGATCAGTGCCAGCTCCAGCAACCGCAACTTCAAAGGTCGGCAGGGATCGGCAAGCGGACGGACCCTGCTGATGAGTCCTGCCATGGTCGCCGCTGCCGCCATCCACGGTCGGGTGACCGATGTCCGCACTCTCCTCAAGCCACACGCCAGCTGATGCGCCCTTTTCCTTCGGGTCAGATCCAGATGATTGAAGGCACCGCCATGGTGCTTGCCGGTGAAGACATCGATACGGATCGGATCATTCCCGCCCGTTTTCTCAAATGTGTGAGCTTCGATGCCCTGGCAGATCAGGTGTTTGCTGATGACCGCAGCGAACTGAACGGCCAGCATCCCTTCGATCAGCCGCAGTTCCAGGGCGCCTCGATTCTGGTGGTCAACGGCAACTTCGGATGTGGGTCCAGCCGCGAGCATGCGCCCCAGGCTCTGATGCGCTGGGGCATCAGAGCCGTTGTCGGCGTCAGTTTCGCTGAGATCTTCTACGGCAACTGTCTGGCTCTTGGAATCCCCTGTGCGACGGCATCGGCGGCTGAGATCGCTTCCCTCCAACAGGCGGTGCTCAACGAACCCGGCGGTGTCTGGTCACTGAATCTGACAACGATGCGCATGGTGAGCGGTAGCGCTGACTGTGCCGTGAGCATCGATCCCGGTCCGCGCGACATGCTGTGCAGCGGCCGCTGGGACGCCACCTCGCAGTTGCTGGACCACGGCGAACAACTGCAGGCCTTGATGGGACGGCTGCCTTATCTGAATCGTTTCGCCACCTGATCGGAGCAACCGCCGGCGGCGCAATCAGACTCTTTGGTCTATGAAGAAGACAGAGGTCGTCATTCCATGCATTCCTCCGCCCTGCAGCGGACTCTGACCGCCGCGGTTCTGCTGCTTCCGCTGTCGCCGTTCGCGCAGGCTGCACCAGTGGTGCCGTTGAACGTCATGCCGTACGGGGCTCCTGAGCAGCGACTGCGCCAAACAGGTGCCTGCCGGGGGTGTGATCTGCGGGGCCGTGATCTTTCCGGTGCCCATCTGATCGGTGTTGATCTGCGGGATGCCGATCTGCGCGGTGCTGTTCTGGTGGGCGCCAATCTGGAGGGGGCTGATCTCAGCGGTGCCAGGTTGAACAGGGCTGACCTGCGCAGGGCCAACCTCACCAATGCCGAACTCAGTGGTGTGGATCTGCGCCTGGCCGATCTGAGCGACGCCGTCGTGATCAATGCCTATGCCCCTGGAGTGCGTTCCGAAGGCATCCGTTATGCCGGTGCCGATCTCACCGGCAGTCATCTGATCTACGGCGGCGGAGACTGATCAGAGCGGCAGTTCGTCGCGCTTGTCTTCCGGGTTGATCGGGTTGTAGGGAACGAACGGGACTCCCGTTCCGTTGAAATCGAAGTCATTCAGGCGAATGCGCACACCGCCGATGCCTTCGTAGGGGTTGAAGTACACCCCAACGTCGTAACTGCGGCGCTGCCAGCGGAGCTCGATATTGGAATTGATCACATCGCCGTAGTAAGGCGAGCCGGGATCGACGTTCATGTTGATTCCAGTGCTGAGCAGCAGAGGCCCCACGATCTGCTGCGTGAGGCCGAAGCCGAGGGTGCCGAAATCAACGACACGGTCGAAGTCGAAGGGGCTGGCGCCGTAGCGCAGGGTGCCGCCTCCGATCACAGTCAGTTGCGTGAAATCAAGGAACGGTCGGCTGAACGTTCCAAGCGTGAGTGTGGGTCCACCGCTGAAGCTCAGGGTCTTCTGATGGCGACCATCGCCATAGAGAGCAACAGAGCTGTTCAGGTTCGTGTTGAGCGTGAGGCCCGGAACGATCGGCACCGGCGAGTAGCGGTAAGCCGCCGCAGGGGTCAGAGCCGCGGTCTCACCTTTCAGAAGCGGGAACACACTGGTCAGAGAACCGAACACGCTGCCCCGGCCGGTTCTCAGCATCCTGCCGCTGCCGTATCGCTCGGCGTAGTAGTCGCCAAGTGCCGCCCGCAGCAGATACCGGTGGCGGTTCTCACCCTGCTCCCATGCCCCCCGTTGCTCTCCGTAGAGCCCGTACGCGGCATCGATGTCGGTTTCGCCGAGCGATCCGTTCCAGGTCCTGTATCTGTAGGCGCCGAACAGATTGGCTTTGACGGTTCCGAGCCGTCCAAGGTCAAGACGGCGTCCGAAGGTCCCCCAGAAACGGCTCCCATCGAGGAACTGATCGGGCTGAAAGCTGCTGATATCAGCCTCAGCATCCAGTTCGTCCTGACCGTATCGACCTCTCACTCTGGCTCTGAGGCCGAACAGATCTCCGGCATTGATCGACTCTCCGTTGCTGCTGCCATCGATGGCCCGCTGCACCATGAACTGAGGCTGCAGAGCGACCTCGGTGTCCGACCCCAGTTCGATCGGTTTCAGATTGCGACCGACGAACAGGCCATCCCTGTCCTTGTTGTCGACTTCGATCACCCAGCGGTTTTCCACCTCCTCCTCCTTGGCGATCACCTGCCGCCGACTCACAGGCACCGGCAACCTGTCTTCGACGATGAGTCGGTTGCGACGGGCGGAGATCAGAAGGTCACCGTTGGGTTGTTCTCTTGCGATGACCCCTTCAGCATCGATTCTGGTCTGCGAGGGGGTGTAGGGGTCATTGCTGAATCCCATCCGACTCGCCTGCCAGCCTTCAGCGGTGATCAGCACCCGAGAGGCCTGGATCCGCCAGCGGCTGATGGTGCCGTTGATCAGCTGGGTGCTTCCGAGTCGTTGCAGCTGCGGAACCTTGACCACGCCGAAGCGGTTTTCGTCCTTGACGCTGGAATTGAGTCGTTTCACCGGAACACCACTGCGGCGTTCGATGGCGAGATTCCCCCGGAAGCTCACCTTCTCCACCCTTTGGTCGATGGAGGCGATCGCTTCGGTGCGTAACGCCTGCTGTTCCGCCGGGGAAAGCGTGCTGATCGGTCGGGGCTGTGCCGGCGGCACATGCTCCAGGGTGCTGCCACCATCGCCGAGGGCCACCGATTCGAGACGTTCAGACAGGGTTGTCGGGCTGACCCGGTCTTCGCGATCGGGATCCTCACACCCCAGTGGGGGGGGCATTTCACCGGGCTGCAGCTCAGGTTGCTCTTCTCCCCAGCGGTATCGCAGTCCAAGAAGATAGGCATTGCTTCCCTCCTCCACGCCGCTGTAGGTCCCGAAGGCTCCGGATCGGTGGTGGATGCGTCCGACCAGGGAGAGCTCGGATGAGACAGCCGCCTCCACTTCGAAGCCGAGGTAGTTGAGCAGCTGGGTGTAGTTCTCCCGGTAGGTCTTCTCGTAAAGGCTGTAGTCGGTGTTGTAGCTGAGGCCTTCAATGAAGCCGAAGCTCAACCAGGGCTGAACCCAGAGTCGGGCACCGATGCCGACGATCCCTTCCCCGAAGCTCTGCGCCGGCAGATCCGCGAATGGGGTGGATTGATTGAACTCGCCTCCAGGCTGCTGCCCGGCCATGTGTTTGAACAGGTCCGCCTCCAGTTCCAGGGACAGAGGTCCGGCTCTGAGAATGCGTTTCTGCAGACCGACACCCAGCAGGTACTCCGGTCGCATCCGACCGTTGAACAGGAACGTGTCCCCGAAATTGGAATCGATCATCTGCCCCCCCCATGCGGTCACTGCCCAGGGTTGGGGATGCCAGTCCGGTACCGCAGGCAGCAGGGGAGGACAGGCCATGGCCGGGGATTCCGGCACCACCGACCCGTTTGGCTGACTCTCCCTGGATTCAGTTTTCTGTTCAGAGGACAACGCCGGGAAGAACCCGCCGTCGGATTCGCTCAGGTCGATGACGCCATACACGTCATCGAGCTGGCCTTCGTTCTGGATCAGGCTGTAGCGGAACGCTGAGGCCTGAAAAAACTGCCCTTGGCGTCTCAGGCGAACGGAGCCCCGCGCGAAAAGAGTCCGATACCCGGCGTCGAATTCGATCCGGTCAGCCAGCAACTCATCTTTTCCCAGAACGACTCTGACGTTTCCCTCGGCGATGCTGACGTTGCGGCGACTGTCATGAAACTGACGGTCTGCAGTCAGTCGCAGCGTTTTCGGCGGTTCAAGGATCTCCTCAGCAGCTCTGATCTCAGAGCGCACAGGGAGCGATCCCACGGATCCGCCGAGCAGCAGTCCAGTGAGGCAGAAAGACAGGCGCTTTGACGCCAAGACGAACCAGCTGCGGTTCGCGATCCTGACAGTGAGCCGATCAAAGAACCTGATCCAGCGGACCAGTGTTTTGCGCGGTCCTGATTGGTTCCCGGATTCAGTCTTCCAAGTCCTTGCGGCTTGGCGTGCGGCTCGGGTCGCTCGCCAGGAAGCCGAACACGAAGATGCCGATGAAGAAGAAGACGACCGAGTAAACGGAGATCTTGAGGGCGAGCATGGAGACCGACCGGCGTCTGTTTAAGCGACATCATCTTATGGGGCAAGACAGGGTCACTTCAGGGTCGGACTCGCTGCGGGCCGGGCGATCGGAGTGGATTGAAACGTTTCGACGTCGCTCACGCCTCGATCTGCAGGCTCGCTGGCGGCGCAGCGGCCCCGGTGATCGCCCTCCCCATCTCGGTGATGCCTGGGGCCAGGAGCACCGTCCTGACTGGGCTGCGCGCGGACTTTTGATCTGGCCGCGCGGACGTGGCTGGATCCGTCTTGAGCAGAATCTGTCCTGGCCGCAGAGCTGGAGTCGATCTCGTGAAAGTCGCGGACGTCTCGCCCTGAGCTGGTGGGCTGAGCGGATGCGGCTCTGGGTGGATGGGGAGCTCGTGCATGAGGGAGACCTCTTCGACACCGTCTGTCGTTGGATCGTTCCCGATCGCTGTCGCGAGGGGAAACCGCTGCGGCTGCTTCTGGAGCTCAGCAGTCCTCTGCACGATGACGGCGCTCTGATCAGCAGCTGTCTGAATCTCGAGCCGTGTTGCGAGGCGTCGGACCCAGATCGGGTCTTGCTCCCTGAGGCATTGCAGCTGCACCTCGCTGCCGGTGGAGACCTGCCGGCGCAGTGGCAACAGCTGGATCCCCTTTCCCTGCAGGCCCTGGATGCAGTGGAGAATCATCTGGCCCGTGCTGAGCCGGCACCGGGATCTCTGCACTGGCTGGGTCACGCCCACCTCGATCTGGCCTGGCTATGGCCGGTCGCCGACACCTGGCAGGCTGCGGAGCGCACATTCCGGTCCGCACTGCACCTTCTGCAGCGCTGGCCTGAGCTCCATTTCGCCCATTCGACCCCGGCCCTCTACGAATGGCTGGAGCGGCATCGGCCGGCACTGTTCGCCGGCGTGCGTGCCGCCAGCCGAGCCGGGCGCTGGGAACCGATCAATGGTCCCTGGGTTGAAACGGACTGCGTGCTGGTGAGCAGTGCGTCGCTCTGGCAGCAGTTCCACCTGGGGCAGACCTACAGCCGGCGCGTCTTCCCGGAGTGGACCCATGAGTTGGCCTGGTTGCCGGACAGCTTCGGGTTCACCGCCGGTCTGCCGGCCGTGGCGGAGCGCACAGGTGTGCGTTGGTTCTGCACCCACAAGCTGGCGTGGAATGCTGACCAGCCCTTCCCCCATCGTCTGTTCCGCTGGCGCAGCCGTGGCGGTGCTGAGCTGTTCGCTCTGATGCTGCCGCCGATCGGCCGGCGGGGTGAACCGCTGGACATGCTGAATGAACAGCGGGATTGGCAGCTGGCGACAGGGTTGGACCGGGCGCTTTGGATCCCGGGAGTGGGAGATCACGGCGGCGGACCGACCGACGAGATGCTCGATCAGATGCGCCTCTGGGACGCCATGCCCCAGGCGCCCAAACGGAGTGCTGGAACGGTGAGGGATCATCTGGCTTCCCTTGAGCCGCACGCCGGTCGTCTTCCTGTCTGGCGGGATGAGCTGTATCTGGAGCTGCACCGCGGCTGTGCCACGAGCCGTCCGGACCAGAAGCGACATAACCGCACGCTGGAGCGGTTGCTGCGTGAGGTGGATGCCGTCGCTGCCCTGAGGGGATGTGAAGGGACGGCAGGCGAGATGGGGGACTGGAAACCGCTGTTGTTTCAGCAGTTTCACGACATCCTTCCAGGAACCTCCATCCCGGAGGTGTTCGACCAGGCCGAAGCGGTCTGGCGTTCAGCCCGGAGGAAGGCGGTGTCTCAGCGTGACCATCAGCTGCGGCAGTTATGCGAGGGCTCGGCTTGCCCTCCCCGCTGTTGGGAGACCTGGCTCTGGTTCGGTCTGCAGCCGTTGGCGCGCTGGTCGCCCCTGCTGCGTCTGCCTGCCGGGGCGTGGTCGGCGGCTGACATGGTTCTGCCGCGACAGGCGTGTCCCACCGGGGGAGTGTGGGTGCAGCTACCCCTTCAGAGGGGGATCAGTTCAGTCGTTCTCAACCGATGCGATGCATCAGCGGTTGAGGTCGTTCCAATCCGGGCTCCGGTGAAGCTGCAGCGACTGGATGGCGATCGCTGGAGGTTCAGCAATGGATTGCTGGAGGTGGACTGCGGGCCGGGAGGGCTGCTCCAGTTGCGTGACAGTCAGGGGGTGGCTCAGCTGGCAGGTCCGCTGCAGCTGGCCCGCTTCCAGGACCGCGGGGAGTTCTGGGACGCCTGGGATCTTGCAGCGGAGTACCGCCGCCATCCCCTGGCGGTTGAGCTGCTGGGGCCATGCCAGCTGCTGGAGCGCGGCCCCCTGGTGGTCCATGTCGTGCAGCGTTACCGGCTGGGATCGAGTGTCATGCGTCTGGACATGCGTCTGCAGGCCGACTGCCCCTGGATCGAGCTGATCTGCAGCATCGACTGGAGCCAGAGCCATGAACTGCTTCGTCTGGAGCTGTCTCTTGGCTCCGCAGCGGTCCGTTATGCGGCGGACTCCGCCGGCACTGTCCTGGAGCGTCCGGCGATGGCATGCACGTCGCGGGAGCAGTCGCGATGGGAAGTGCCTCTGATCTCCTGGCTTGCCACCCAGGCGAACGCCCCTGGGGGTGGACTTGCCGTCCTGCTGGATGGACCCCAGGGGGTGGATGTGGTGCCCGAACGGATCGGTGTCTCCCTGCTGCGCGGTCCGACCTGGCCTGACCCTGGGGCGGATCGTGGTTGGCACCGTCAGCGACTGGCTCTGATGCCGGTCACCGGCTCATGGAGCAGCGCTTGCGTGCCACAGGCGGCGATCGCCTTCCGGGAGCCGGGCTGGAGTGGTCCTCTCGCCGGACACCCGACGTCGCGGCGATGGTTGCCAGCTCTCGCCGGGGAGCTTGTTCCTGTGGCGCTGCGGCCGGAGGATGACGGCCTGGGCCTCCGCTGTCTCAATCCAGGGCCATCGCGCTGCCGTTGGGAACCCAGGGAAGGCTGGCTCGTGTCCCGCCAGGGGGGTGAACCCAGTCAGGCCATCGAGCTACTGCCGGGGGAGCTTGCCGATCTGCGGTTGGTTCAATCCTCGTGATCGTCGAACGGGTCATCCAGCGCCTTGGATGGGGGACCGAATGCCTGATAGACACCAAAGCCGGTGAGGCTCAGCAACACAGCCAGCACACCGATCGCCACCGACATGGCCGGGGAAGACGTTTCCATCACATCTCTCGACAGGATCGACTCCAAGCCGGAGCCGGCCCCTACAGTATCGGCACTTTTCACCACCCGAGACCAAGCGTCGCCATGGCTCAACGCACCCGTCTGGGAGACCTCCTCCGCCCTCTGAACTCCGAGTACGGCAAGGTCGTGCCTGGCTGGGGAACCACCCCAGTCATGGGGATCTTCATGGTGCTCTTCCTCGTCTTTCTGCTGGTGATCCTTCAGCTGTACAACAAGTCCCTGATCCTGGAAGGCATCAACGTCAACTGGAACGGCCTCGGCTGATCGGTTGTCATGAATGTCTTCGGCGTCGGCCTCCCTGAGATGGCGGTGATCGGCGCCGTTGCCTTGCTTGTCTTCGGTCCCAAGCGTCTTCCGGAACTCGGCAAGACGCTGGGAAAAACGCTGAAAGGATTTCAGTCCGCCTCCAAGGAGTTCGAGCGGGAGATCAACAAGGCCATGGCCGATCCCGAGCTCGAGGATGGCTCCGGAGACTCCCCCCAGGACAACGATTCACCCCAGGTCTGATCCGGCCAATGTCCGCAGATCTGAGGCTGGTGGTCGGTCTGGGTAATCCAGGGCCGAAATATGCGGGGACCCGCCACAACATCGGGTTCATGGTTCTGGAGCGGTTGGCCTCTCGGGAGGGTGTTCAGTTCCATCAGCAGAGCAAGTTGCACGGCCTGGCCAGCGAGGTCGGTCATGGCGAGGCTCGCTTGCGCCTGTTGATGCCCCAGACCTACATGAACGACAGCGGTCGATCGATCAGAGCTGCGCTCGATTGGTTCGGACTGACAGCTGATCAGCTGCTGGTTCTGGTGGATGATATGGACCTCCCTCTGGGCCGCCTGCGACTGCGTGCTCAGGGCAGTGCAGGCGGTCACAACGGACTGCGCAGCACGATTCAGCATCTCGGCGGGCAGGAGTTCCCTCGGCTGAGGATCGGAATCGGTGCCCCTGCGGACACTCCCGATGAGCGACGGGCCAGAACCGTGTCGCATGTGCTCGGTGCTTTCAGCAAGGTCGAGGAACCTTGTGTGGATGCTGTGCTGGATGCCGTTCTTGATGGTCTGGGACGCATTCAGCGCCAGGGCATGGAACGGGCCGGCAACTGGATCAATGCCTACCGGCCGCAGAGCGTTGCCAGCGGCGGATGACAGCGCTCCCCGCCACCACTGCCCACCTCCGGGTGCTGCGCCAGTGCTTCAGCGAGCAGTGCGTTGAGGGGGAGGTGGCGGCCGGAGGCTTTCAGTGGCAGTTCCGCTGGGCGTTTGATTGCGGTGACCTGACCGTGGAGCCCTCCCTGGGGCGGGCTCTGATCCAGGACGCTCTGCGTCGATTCCTCGTGCGCTCGGATTATCGACTTGAACCCGGCGGTGATTACACCTTCACCGTTCGGGCCCGCTTCTGAGGCGCTGTTTCGCACCCGACCAACGGCACGGTGTTCCCAGGCTGTCCTCCACCATCACAAGGGCGGCGATCGCATCGAGCTCCTCGGGTGGGATCAGCAGGCCGCGGGGTATCAGCCGCTGCCACCCCCTGGGAGGCCACAGCTCCCAGTAGCGACGGCGGGCTCGCAGGGTGGTGCCGTATTCATTCACCTGCTGAACAGGAGCGAGGGACTGCAGCTTCGGCAGCCATGCCGCACTGCCGGTGCCGTCACCCAGCACGATCCCGTCCAGTCCTCCGGCGACCTGCCAGTCGCTCAGCCGGTCCAGAACCTGCTCACAGATCACGACAGCTCCGCCGAGCACCTGGAGGGATTCGGTGTCCACGAGCACGAGGCCGCATTTGCTTCTCCCGGGATCAACACCGGCCAGTCGGGTCATGGGCTGACCCGAAACGCCACCAGCACCGGATCGCCACTGTCACTGTCGCTCTCGGCGATCACCTCAAGGGTCAGATCCCCCTCTTCTGCGGGGCGGTCCACCAGAGCCATGCCGAGCTGAGCGAAGACCGTCCCGTCGAACTGGAGTCCTTCCACGAGGGAGCCACGACGCTGCACCTCGGCGAACGCAGAGGCGAGCAGAAGGTTCAGGCGTCGGCGGACCATCTCCGGTGATCGATCCTGGTCCGGGAGGGTTGCCGACGCCAGTACTTCGCCGCTGCGACTGATGCGCCGGTTCGGTCGGACGTCAGGAAAGGCATAGACGATGGTCTCCCCGAGCAGCACGTTGGTGGCAGAGCGGATCGAAACCACCCATGTGCCTGGCTTGCTGATGATCGTCCGCAGACGCTGCACATCGTTCCGGGGAACCAGGAGGATCTGTCTGTCGGGGGTCTCACCGGGTCGGACCTGCTGGTAGGCCGTGAGATTCGCGTCCTGCAGCAAACGGTCGATCACCGTCTTCGCCTGTCCTGCACTCTCCAGTCGGATGGTGGCTGTGGCCAGAGCCTCTCCGCTGCTGAGAACCACGGAACCGCGGCGCAGGGCGATCAGGTTGCGCTCCAGCTCCTTGAGTTCCGCCTCACCGGCTTGGATGCTGGCGCGAACCCGCTTGAGTTCCTCCTCGGTGCGGCGGATGTCTGCATCCCGGACCTTGATGTCCCTGTCCCGCTGCTGAATGTCGCGACTGAGGCGCTGCTGCTCGGCCTCCAGCCGGACGCGCTGCTGCTGCAGAGGCTCCAGCTCCTCACGAAGTGTCGCTGCCCGCTGCTTGGCCGTCGACAGCTCGGCATCGATGCGTTGCGTCTGGGCAATGGCCTGACGACGTTCTTCCTCGGCTGACTCCAGGGCACCTCTGTTCTGCCGCAGCTGTCGGCGGCTGTCCTGAAGTTTCTGTTGCAGTCCGTCGAGCTCAAACAGCCCAACCCGTAACTGACGGCTGACCAGCAGCATCAGACCGAGGGACAGCGCACTGATCAGGCTGCCGGTGAGCACCGTGATCAGCACCGCCGTCCGTCGCGGTCGCATGTTGAACAGGCTGAGGCGTGCCTTGCCGACACGGCTGCCCAACCTGTCGCCCAGAGCTGAAAGCACGCCGCCGAGCACCAGCAGCGCGATGATCAGCAGCCATCCGCTCACGGCGTCACCTCCCAGTGGGGCCGACTCTCAGCTGAACCGCTTGGCCAGAGCAATCGGATCCAGAACCGTGATCTTCTTGCGGTCAATCTGAACGAGACCGGATTGACGCAAGTCTCCCAGGAGTCGGGTGATGGTGACCCGCGTTGAGCCGATCGCCTCGGCGATGGCCTGATGGGAGAGACGGAGGTCGATGGTGATGCCGAGTTGGTCCGGCACGCCGAAGTCCCGGCAGAGCACCAGCAGAAAACTCACCAGGCGGGAGGACATGTCCCGGTGCGTGAGGGTCTCGATCATTGTTTCGGTCTGCAGAATCCTGCTGGAGAGACCCTGAAGCAGCCTGAGCCCGACTGCGGTGTCGGCCTCGATCGCGGCACGGACTGAGCCGGCCGGTGCCGTCACCATCTCCACCCGTGTGAAGGCGACAGCGTGATAGAAGCGATCGGAACGGTGGCCGGTGAGCAGCGACAGCACTCCGAAGAGGCTGTTCTCACGAAGCAGAGCGACGGTGATCTCTTCGCCAGACTCATAAACCCTGGAAAGCCGCACGGCACCGCGACGGATCAGGTAGACCCGCTCGGCGGGATCACCTGGAAAGAAGATGGTCTTGTTTCGTTCGACAAGTTCCGTGCTGGCGCCGTCCAGATCTCTGATGACATCAAGCAGCGAGCGGGATGAGCTGACCGGCTGGTCCTGGGCCGAATGAGCCGGAACGGCGACGTAACGGCTGAACCCACTGCTGGTTCCCAACAATCCGTTTCGACTGGTTAAAAGTTAAGGATCGACCCTGTTCAGCTGTGTAGCCGTTATTACGCAATCAGCTGCGGCTGCTCAGGGCATTGCTCTGGGCGGCCAGAAGGGCGTCTAGCCCGGGCTGCGCCAGATCCAGCAGGACGTTCAGCTGCCCGCGGCTGAACGGAGCTCCTTCGGCCGTGCCCTGGATCTCCAGAAGACTCCCGTCGCCTGAGGCCACCACATTCAGATCAACGTCAGCTTGGCTGTCTTCGCTGTAATCCAGATCCAGCAGCGGCCTGCCCTCCAGGAGCCCGACGGACACCGCTGCCACCTGACTCCGGATCGGCTGGCGCTCCAGGACCCCCTGGGCGATCAGACGGTCACATGCCAGCTGAAGAGCCATCCAGGCCCCGGTGACCGACGCGGTTCGGGTGCCGGCATCCGCCTGGACCACATCACAATCGATCAGCAGGCTGCGTTCTCCAAGAGCTTCCAGGTCCACCGCGGCGCGCAGGCTGCGGCCGATCAATCGCTGAATCTCCTGGGTGCGGCCGGAGAGTTTGAGCAATTCGCGCGACTGGCGCTGAGGTGTGGAGCCGGGCAGGAGCCGGTATTCAGCGCTGATCCAGCCCAGTCCGTTCCCCTTCCGCCAGCGCGGCACCGACTCTTCAAGGCAGACGCTGCATAGAACTGCGGTGCGTCCGGTGCGCACGATCAATGAACTGAGAGCGAACCCCATCGGATCCCAGCTCACTTCAAACGGCCGAAGGGCATCAGGACGACGCCCATCGGCTCGGGTCTCGGAGGGATCCACCATGAACCTGATTTCACAGCACACCATCGGTAGTGTCAATGCCCTTGTGGAGTCGCATCGCGCCGCTACATTCGAGGTCTGCAGGGTGTATCCCTGGTGACACCCGACGCGATGACCGCAAGCCTGACCACCAGCCATCGATCCTCTGGAGCCCTGACCGGGGATCGCCACGCGCTGGAGAGGGCCGGTCTGCGTCCGCTTCCGCCGCTTCCCGCACCCGCGCCGCTGCATCTGGTGGCTCCAGAGGGCCAGCTGCAGGTGCATACGGCCTCCTATCGGGGCAGTTTTTCCAGTGTTCTCAGCCAGGCGATGCGGGCGGCAGGGCTCGGCAGCCGCGTTCTGATCGCCCAGTTCCTCAAGGGGGGGGTGAAGCAGGGGCCGCAGGGCTGTGTGTTGCTCTGTGGCGGCCTCACCTGGCTGCGTCCGGATATTCCGGCGTGTCTTGCAGAACCCGATCAGCCTGGTGGTTCCGAGGCCGTCGATGCGGTCTGGCAGGCCTGCCGGCGCCATCTCGCTGAAGGCGACCTTGATCAATTGGTGCTGGATGAGGTCGGTCTCGCGGCAGCGCTCGGCTACCTGAAGGAAGATGAGCTTCTGTCGAGCCTGCAACAGCGTCCAGGCTCCATGGATGTGATCATCACTGGGCCGGCGATTCCTTCCAGCGTCATGGCCATGGCGGATCAGGTCACCGAACTGCGCAGGGGTTTCTGATGCTCAAGAACGATCGCTGGATCACCGAGCAGGCTCAGAAGGGCATGCTCGAGCCCTTTCAGGCAGGTCTGGTGCGCCATCTTGATCCTGAGCAACGTCTGCGACCGGTTCTGAGCTTCGGATGTTCCTCCTACGGCTACGACCTTCGCCTATCCCCGCAGGAGTTCATGATCTTCCGGCATGTGCCCGGAACGGTGATGAACCCCAAGCGGTTCAATCCCGCCAATCTGGAGCCCACGCCTCTGCATGAGGACGAGGACGGTGGCTACTTCATCCTTCCAGCGCATTCCTACGGCCTCGGTGTCGCCCTGGAGAAGCTTCGGGTGCCCGCCAACATCACGGTGATCTGTCTCGGCAAGAGCACCTATGCGCGGCTGGGCATCATCGTCAACACAACGCCCGCTGAAGCGAGCTGGGAAGGGCATCTGACGCTTGAGTTCAGCAACAGCTCCGGTGCTGACTGCCGTATCTATGCCAATGAAGGCATCTGTCAGCTGCTGTTCTTTGAGGGGGACCCCTGCGACACGACCTACAGCGATCGGCAGGGTAAGTATCAGCATCAGCCGGAGCGTGTCACCCTGGCGCGCATCTAGGGAGCCAGACGCGCTCTGTGCAGCCGGCTCTTCTCATACCACTCGGCGAACTGCGGAGCCCAGTCCACCAGATGCGGCCACATCAGGTCGCAGAGTCTGCGGATTTCCAGCTGAGCATCGAGCTTCGCCCGCAGATCCATGAAGTGAAGGAAAGCCCTCAGGCTGAAGCTCACGATGAAATGCTGGCGGTAGTCGAAGGGAAGGATGCCGCGGGCATGTTCCTCCGCAAATCCGGCACGGAGCAGATCCCTGTAACGCTCCGCTGATTGCTGGCAGTGATTGAGATCAAGTTCACGCTCCGCCTGGCTGTAGAGGTATTTCTTCCCCTGTCGGTCGCTGTAGTCCCCGACAGGTCGTAGGTAGAAGACCTCCTCCAGGGGCAGTTCGCCGTCCGCAGCCCGGCAGATGCGCTCGCCGGTGTATCGCATCGACTGCACATCGAAACTGACGCCCACCCGATGCGTCCGGGCCTGTTGCATCACCGAATGCGGAAACCATCCGACGTTCAGAACGATCTGAGCATGTTCGAGCGGACCGAAATGGCCCCGTTCCCCGGCAAGCAGCCGTTTGATGCAGATCTCGCCAGCCCGTTGTTCGTCAGGCCAGCTGTCCCGATCAGCGGCCACAAAACCCTCGCTGTAGTCCTGATGCATCGCGGCATAGATGCATTGCTGCGGATTCGGCGTGGCGGCGATCAGATCGACTCGGAAACGCTCCATGGCGTGCTGTTCAGCAGCTCGGTCCTGTGATCATGACGGTGATGGCCCAGTCATGCTCGTCAACCGTGGCTGCGGGGTCCGGTTCTGTTGGTACTGGCCAGATCCTCAAGGGTGCTCGTGCTTCCGATTCCCTGAAGTGCTGGGACGGGGGTGCCGTTGATCAGGGCGTCACCAAGCGCCAGGAGTTCCTGCGGAGACCGCACGCCAATGGAACGACCACGAGGCTGACCGTCCGCTGCGAAGAGGTTCAGCTGGGGGATGCCGTTGACCTCGTACCGGTCCACCAGATCGAGCCAACGGGGATTGTCGACATTCACCAGCACCACGTCGAGGCGATCCCGCGTGGATTTCTCCAGGCTCAGCATCCCTGGAGCCATCTCCCGGCAGGCCTGGCACCAGTCGGCATAGAACTCGATCAGCGTCGGCTGGCCATTGCTGAGCGCGACATCAGGATCCAGAGAACGCCGTGCCAACTGCTCCATCGGGGATTCGCTCTGCAGGCCACCGCGCAGAACAAGGAGGGCCAACGCGAGCGCGAAGGCCACCGCCAGCAGAAGGCCTTTCTGGAATGCTCCCAGGCTGGCTGGTGGTGGGCTGGCAGACATGACGGACTCCGTTCGGGTGCACTCTGACAGGGCTCTCCGAAGGCTGTGGCTAGCGTTTGGCCATGCCGATCCTGAGCCTGTTCACGCTGCCCTTCCGGGCTCCTCTGCTGGGGGGGCTCTTCCTTGTAGCGCTGGTGATGGGCAACCACTGGACCGTCAATCAGAGCATCTACGCCCAGAACCAGTCGATCAGCGTGAGTGTGTTCTGGCTGATCCAGCTGGTTCAGGTCATCGCCGTGGTGGTCGTCTTCACGATCCCTGATCTGCTGATGCGTCAGGTGTCGATGCTGATGGCGTCCAGCCGCGTGATCAGCCTCGTGGTCACCCTGCTGATGGTGATCGTGCTGGGGCTGTACGTGATGCGGCTGCACCGTTTGACCGACGTGATGATCCTGGCTTCAGCCGTTCTGCTCGCGCGGCTGGATCTGATCAGGATCGGCATCGTTCCGCCGCCCCTGCTCACCATCATCGGCTTCACGGCTGTTCTGCTCTCGGGGATCGGGCTCGGTTGTGCCCTGCCCAATCCGGCCGGCACGCTCCTCACAGAAGCGGCGGTTCCGCTCTAGGTACCCGAGCAGATTGTCCAGAACCTTCTTGGTGTAATAACGGGTCTCAGGGTATGGAATCCGTTCTACCCAGAGCTCCGGGTCCAGAGCCAGGGTCTGTGGTTGCCAGTCACTGACGGCGCCGGGACCTGCGTTGTAGCTGGCGACCACCAGCATTGGATCGCCTTGCCATCGCTCCATCAGCTGACGCAGGTACTGCGCGCCGAGGCGGATGTTCAGGCTGGGATCGGCGAGGTCGGCATCGCTCAGGTTTCGGCCTGCGAGCTCTTCGGCAGTGGTGGGCATCAGCTGCATCACGCCCCGCGCCCCGGCGACGGAGCTCACTCCAGGCGAGAACCGTGACTCCTGCTTGCTGATGGCCAACAGCAGATCGTGAGCCACATCGTGTTGCTCCGAAGCCGCCAGAAAGTCCTCCTGAAACGGTCGTGGCAGCTGCTGGCGTTGCAGCAGCAGTCGTTGGGAGCAGTTCGGTGAATGCCACCGCAGGCTCAGGCGCCACAGACGCTCAAGTCCAGTCCAGGTGTTCCCGATCGCCAGTCGCAGACGTCCCTCCACCAGCTGCTCATGCCGGGACAGCGGCTCGACGGTGTCGGTTGTGCTGCGCCATTGCTCCCAGGCCTGATCGACGAGTCCTAGGCGCCAGAGCCTGTTGACCATGGGATCCGCACTGTTCAGTGGAGTCCAGACATCCGGGACCGAGGTGGAGTTGGAGCCCTCGCCAAGATCCAGGCCTGTCTGTTTCCCGAGACGGACCCTGGCCCGCCACCGGTAGTAACCGGAACGCTGCCCATCGATGAGCCGGCGCCAGATGCCGTTTGCGGCATCTGGATTGCCGAGCCGCTGTTCAGCAAGTCCATGCCAGAAGAGCCGACGTCCCTCCAGTGCCTCGGGCATCGCTCCGTCCGGCAGAGCTGTCAACCAGTTTCTGGCGTCACCCCATGCGCCATCGAGCAGGGCCTCCCGTGCCAGATCCCATTGCAGCTGCCAGCTCGCCGGATCATCAGGCCAGCGTGTCAGCACCTGGGCTCCCCCCCTGCCGGCAGCCAGCCGGACACGGGCGGCTGCAATTGCAGCTGATCGCTTCTGCAGGCTTTCGGGCAAGGCATCCAGCAGGTCGGGGTCAGGCCGGAGTGGTTCGCTCAGCAGGCGTGCGGCTTCATCACTGGCGGAGTCCATGGGGAAACGCCGGGTGAGATCCAGCAGCAGCTGTTCCCCTTCCGAGCGCTGTTCACGTCCTCCAGCCAAGAGCGCGCGTCCGATGGCCAGAGCGGTCCCCGCCGCCGGCTGCTGCTGCTGCAGGCAGGCGAGCCCTGCTGTTCCGTCTCCCAGTTGCGCGAGACCACGGGCCAGCAGCTGACGTTGCTCCCGATCCGGTGCACCGGTGCCGTTGGCATCACAGGCAGCGCGAAGCCTCGCTGCGCTGCCGGGCCACTGCACTCCCCAGCGGGCCAGATGCAGAGCACCGCGATGGCCATGCACCGGATCCGCTTCCAGAGCCCGGGCCGTTGCCAGCGCGGCGGGATGACGCGGTTGGACTGTCAGAAGCTCCTGCTGCAAGAGGGGTTCGACTTCCCCGAGACGGCTTCGCCCCCAGGCGGAGGCGGTCTGTTCCGGGAAGCGTCTGATCACATCTCGCCACAGCTTCAAGGACGTCTGGGAAGCCCCCAGTCGCTCTGCCGTTTCCGCCGCCAGGGCAAGGGACACGGCTGCCAATGGGGCCGTGCCCCAGCCTTGACCCTGCAGCAGCCGTCGGCGCCGGTTGAAGTCTCCAGCGCTGCGACCTGTCATTAGCAGAGCGGCCTCACGGCGTTGCTCCGGGTCGAGCGATCGTCGATAGACGCGCCACAGCTCCGCATCTGTTGCCGTTGGGTCGAGCCGATGCCGGTGCTGGCGCAGCTGCTGCTGACCAAACATCATCGCCAGGAGACTCACAGCGGCCGTCCCGATGAGCAGTGCAGCTCCGAGCCGGGACCCTGTCGCCACATCTTCCCAGAATCTGATGCCATTGTGTGGCCCAGGTTGCGACCGGCGATGCCTTCCTCACGACCGGGACGCCGTCAGCGCTGGCGCACGCTGCTGGTGCTGCTGATCGCCACGACGATCTGGGCCCTCCGTTGGCTCTGGCCGCTTCAGATGCTGCCGGGATGGGTGCTGGCCTTGATGTTTGCCTGGGCGGGCATCGAGTTGATCGTGCTCATCTGGAGGCCGCATCGCTGGCGTTGAGGGCGGAGCTGCACCTGTCCCCGGACGTCCGGTCCCCTGAAACAACGCCCGTAGCCTGAAGGCCACGATTGAGACTCATGGCTCAAGCCGCTGTCCCGCCCATTGGACCCTCACTGGGTTCTTCGGTTCCCGGGTTCGGGACGGATGGGATTCGAGGCCGGGTTGGCTCGGTGCTCACCCCGGCGTTGTGCCTGCAGGTGGGCTACTGGTTCGGGCGAGCACTGTCCCAGCCAGGGCCTGTGCTGATCGGGATGGACTCGCGCAGCAGTGGCTCGATGGTGGCTTCGGCTCTGACGGCCGGTCTCACAGCGGCTGGTCGGGAGGTATGGAGCCTGGGCCTCTGTGCCACGCCGGCCGTGCCACTGCTAATCCGTCAGGTCGGCGCTGCCGGCGGTCTGATGGTTTCTGCGAGTCACAATCCCCCGGAGGACAACGGCATCAAGGCCTTCGGTGCGGATGGCACCAAGCTGGGTAGTGATCTTCAGGCCCGCATCGAAGCCGGTCTCCGCGGTGAAGCAGAGGTGGGTGACTCCGATGGGTCCCGCTGCGGTGCAGCGCATCAGCGTTCCGATCTGCTCAGCTCCTACCGCGAAGCTCTGCTGGCCTCGGTGGGTCCAAAACGGCTCGATGGTGTGCCGATCGTTCTTGATCTCTGCTGGGGTTCCGCGACGGCCTGTGGGGCCGACGTCTTCGAGGCCCTCGGAGCTGATCTGACAGTTCTGCACGGCAAGCCCGACGGAGCTCGCATCAACGTCGCCTGCGGATCAACCCAACTCGATCCTCTGCGGCAGGCAGTGGTCGAACGGGGTGCTGCGATGGGCTTTGCGTTCGATGGCGATGCCGATCGGATGCTGGCGGTGGACGGCCGCGGCCGCGTCGTGGACGGTGATCACGTGTTGTTTCTCTGGGGCTCAGTGCTTCAGCAGCAGCAGACGCTCCCTGATCAGCGTCTCGTGGCGACGGTGATGTCCAACCTCGGTTTCGAGCGGGCGTGGCAGCAACGCGGAGGTCTGCTGGATCGCACTCCCGTGGGTGATCAGCACGTGCACGCTGCGATGGTCGCCAGTGGTGCAGCCCTTGGCGGAGAGCAATCCGGCCATATCCTCTCGGCATCCCATGGGCTCTGCGGGGATGGTGTGCTGACGGCCCTGCAGTTGGCCACGCTTTGTCACGCCCAGGGGATCAGTCTCTGCGACTGGCTGGATCGGAGTTTTCAGGCCTTCCCGCAGAAATTGGTGAATGTGCGGGTTCCGGATCGCAGCCGTCGCAAGGGCTGGGCCAGTTTCCCTCCTCTGAGTGATGCGGTCCGCTCTGCGGAGGAGGCCATGGGAGACGAGGGGCGAGTGCTGGTGCGTGCCAGTGGAACGGAACCTGTGCTGCGGGTGATGGTGGAGGCTGCCGATCAGCGGATGGTCGAATCTTGGACGACCCATCTGGCTGCCGTCGCGGATCGGCATCTCAACGCTGCCTGAGGTCGCGGGCCAGGGTCAGGGCTCCATCGCAGGCGTCCCCGGAGGCAGCACTCCATCGAGCCTGAGGAAGTTGATGGCTCAGCACTTCCTCGATCATCCGGCGGTAGCCGTGCAGATGCTCGATTGCACCCCCACGGGCGGCGAGCTGGGGAGCGGCAAGCTCGAGTCGGCCTCCAACCGTGATGACGCACTCGGTGAGGGCATGAGCCGAGCGTCGCAGGATGTGGGATGCCTCCACGAGTCCTTCCTCGGCTGCTGTCACCACCAGAGGAGCCAGAGCGGCAAAGCCGGCAGCCCCGAAATCCGGATTCACCACCATGGCTTTGACCTGGGCACTGCTATGGCAGTGCATGGCGTGCCAGAGCCGCTGCCTCAGGGGATGGTCCGGCAGACGGCCGTCCGCCATGCGAAGGCTGAGCTGCAGACCCTGATGGCCAAGATCAAAGGCGCCCCCGGCACCATCCAGCAGCCAACCCCAGCCACCGCTGCGAGCTTCCTCTCTCCTGGCATTGCATCCGATGCAGATCATGCCGGTGCCACTGATCAGCACGATTCCCGGGCTGTCCGGGAATGCCCCGTGCAACGCCGTGCGCTCATCACCTGTCGCCAGCACATGGTCTGGTGGCATCAACAGCTCCTGTGCGAACAGGTCGCCGGCCCGGTGCTGAAGCTCCGTTCCCTGCTCGATCCCACTGGCACCGATGACGGCGGCATCGAGCTCCAGCGCATGCCTCTGGCCAAGCGCGGCCTTGAGACTGCTGCCCACGGCGTCCCGGAAACGGGCGGCACCGTCGGGGGCGTCAAGGTGACACACGCCGGAACCCTGGCCTTCGCAGACGGTCATCCAGCCGTCAGCTGTCCAGCGGCTGATTCGGCAGCGGGTTCTTGTCTGTCCGGCGTCGAATCCTGCAAACAGCATCACGCTTCGCTCGGTTGGGCGGCCAGGGTGGCCAGGCAGAACCATCCGATCAGCTGCACCTCAGGACGGAAGAAGATCGTGTCTGTGATTCCCTGGCTGAGCAGTCCGGTGATGGCGGCCAGGCTGGCCAGAACGGCACCGGCAGCCGGTTGCGGCAGGGTCAGACCTCGGAGCCCGCGTTGCAGTGCGCTCCAGAGCAGTCCGAGTCCGGCGATCAATCCCGGCAGGCCCATCTCCACCAGCAGCTCAAGCGGCACCGAATAGGCGCTCAGGGCGTTGAATTTCGGCTGCTGATACAGCGGGTAGACGCTGTTGAAGGCTGCATTCCCCGGACCGATTCCCAGCCAGGGTCGATCCTGGACCATGTCGATCGCCGCCAGCCAGACGTTGATCCGGAAGTTGTTGGAGCTGTCTCCGCGACCGGCCAGAAGGCTGGCGACCCGGGTTCGGATCGGCTCGAGCTTGGTGGCGGCCACGGTCAGCAGGGCTGCAGCCAGCAACAGCACGGCGAGGGGGAGGAGGCGGCGCCAGATGGGTGGCCAGTGGCGTGTGGTGCGAAGGATCAGCAGAAGCATCAACGTCGCCAGCCCGGCGAGCATGCCGATCCAACCGCCACGGCTATAGGTCCAGACGGTCGCTGCCACCCCGAGAATCAGCGTTGTTCCGGCGAACAGTCGGCTGCCGATTCCCTTCCAGCGCAACAGGGCGACAGCAGCCAGAGGCAGCAGGGGCAGCAGATACCCCGCCAGCAGGTTCGGATTGCCGAGTGGACCGTAGATCCGGATGGTTCCAGTGCTGATCGAGTTCGGATCCGCCCAGCTGGCCAGTTCCTCGGTGGAGGCATACAGCTGCCTCAAGGCCAAGACACTGCTCAGCAATCCACCACTGAGCAGTCCCGCCAGCAGGCGATCCCACCAGGCGGGATTGCACGCAAGCAGTTTGCGGATCAAGGCATAAACGCTCAGGTAGCTGAGCAGTTTCAGCAATCCCTTCGCCGCGGCCATGGGGACTGGTGAGAACCCCGTGGTTAGAACGGCGATTCCGAGAATCAGCAGCAGCCAGCCACTGATGGTTCCGATCTCCTCCGGCGGGCTGCAGAGAGACCACAGCAGCCAGAGCAGCGCCACGGCCGCGATCACCAGGGACAGGCCCCCTCGCGTGAACAGGGGCAGGCCCGTGAGCAGCAGCACCAGCACACCGCCGCTCAGCCATTCCAGCCGCTGCAAAACGAGGTCTGCCGGACGAAGCAGACCCTGCCAGCGCAGCAACAGCGGTTCAGCCATCGTTCAGGGGGCCATGCCGGCGTCTTCAGCGGGATTATCAATCTCCTGCCAGCGGCTTTCCAGCACATCGCGATCGGGTAAGGGGTCTTTGTTGCGTCGGTACAGCACCCGATACACCGGCATGGCCTGGGCGAGCACGTAGCGCTCCCGTTCCGTGGGCACCGGCAATGGGGTGTCCTTCCGCCAGGGGCGCTGGTCCTGCTCCGGACGCTCAAAACAGCCGCAGAGTTCGGTCAGGGCCACCATCGGTTCGATCACGGCCAGCACGTCGCTCTGCAGGAACAGCTCTCGGCCGGGTTGCAGGGCTGCCGCCATGGCGAGCAGCAAGGCGGGCTGCAGGACACGACGCTTGCGGTGGCGTCGCTTGAACCAGGGATCGGGAAACTGGATGGACACCCGTTGGAGGCGATCGTCCGGCAGCGCCGCCATCCACGCCTCAAGGCTGATGTTGGCATTGCAGAACAGCACGCGCACGTTGCCGTGCTCGCTGGCCATCGCGTCGCGATCAGCAGAGACCACAAGCGGGCGTCGGATCTCCACACCCAGATGATTCCAGTCGGGCTTCAGCTCCGCTAGGCCCAGCAGGCAGCGACCCCGCGCGCAGCCGATGTCGAGATGGATCGGCAGGTCCGGATTGCGGAACAGCTCCTGCGGCGGAGGCAGCTGCAGCGGCAGCTGGAAAAAGCGGCTGAGGGGATTGACGTGCTGGCGCAACGGTTCAGAGGGTCAGTCGTCAGTCGGGGAGGGGATCTGTCGCAGCAGTCCCCAGCAGGCGGTGTAGCCATGCAGATGCGTGGCTCCGGCAACAGGGCCGATCTCTCCATTGCAGAAGGCACCTGCCACAGGCAGCCCGGGCATCACCGTTCTGGCCAGAGACACATCTCCATCGGCTTCCCCGAACAACCCCTTGCCTCGACCCAGGCAGGCCATCAACAGACCGAAGTGGGCCTGAGTCCCCTCGCGATCCTGGCCGGCGGCCTCGCGCAGCAGCATCAGCGCATCCTGTCTCGAGGCCTCCGCTTCCCGCAGCTGAAACTGCACGTTCTGCCCCGGTCTCACCTTGTCGGCCACAGCCACGGCTCCGTTGCTGGGATCGACACCGATGAGGTTGCGCACCAGGAAGGCACCTCCGTCCCGGCGCGTGCCGTCGGCCATCAGCTGCAGATCACGCCTCTCGATACCCAGAAACAGCGAGTGACGGACGAGATCGCGCTCCTGATCGGTGAGATCCGCCAGGACCTCCTGAAGACAGGCCACCGGACTTCCCCGCCGCTCACCGTGACTGAGTTCAAGCAGCACGTTGCGTTGAACCTGTTCGATCGCGAACACCGGCCCGATCGGTCGGCATCCCTGGGCCACCACGGTGTCCAGCGTCCAGTCGCCACCGATCGAACAGACCACAGCTCCCGTCAACACCTGATCGTTGAGAAACAGAGATCCGTGAGGAGCGTTGTGGGGGCAGGCGATGCCGCCGATCTTGCCGGCGGCGGGGTAGGCGTAATCCAGTCCGCTGATCAGGTCGTTGATGGTTGTGCTGGTGGGATCGATCAGCACGATCTGGCTGCGGCAGCGCGTTGGCTCGATTCCGGTCCATTCCTGCCACGACTGGGCGGAACCATCCAGATCAGGGAGATTGTCGGTCGTCAGTGCAGAGGCCTGCAGCTCGACTCCTGGCAGGCCGAGCAGCGTCACGCTCAGAGCGGCTGTCTGTTCCAGTTCCGACGCGGTTCCACCCGCGGTCGTGCCGATCACCCCCCCACCTGCGCATCCAATCCAGAGACGCGCCTTCAGACGGCTGCGCAGCATCGGGAGAAGTCGCGGCAGGTCGCTGGCGTAGCCGACCGACGCGAAGACAAGTGCCAGATCCGCATCACCCCGACGGCCGAGCTGGTCAGTGACGTCCTGAACGGCCTCATCGAGCGAAGCTCTGTTGGACAGAGCTGTTCGGCAGGTGGGCTTGGCGGAGGCAGCCCGGAACCAGTCGAGGGGTGAGAACGTCGCCATGGACCGGACCCTATCAACCCTGATGGTCGGTAGGGCCATCGATAATGACGCGACTTCGACTCTGCGCAGTGAACGAGCTGTCCTATCGAACGCTGGTGTGGCTCACTTACCGCCTTGCGGCCACGTTCGCGCTCGGGTTGCCTCTGGTGCTGCTGGTCTGGTCAGCTCTTCGGCGCGAAGCATCCCTTGTGCGGTTGCTGACTCTCTACTGGAAAGTGGCCAGCCTGATGGGGATCAGCATGCTGCTGCTGACGGATCAGCGGCCCCTGGGATATCTCACGGCTGTGATCGCTCCCCTGCTGATGGCCGTCTCCGTCTGGTTCTGGGTGGATCTCAACGAAGAACTGGAGGACCTTCCTCTCTGGCGTCCTCTGCCTCTGACGGTGCGACTGTGGCGCTGGGCCCTGAGTGGATTTGCCATCGTGAGTGTCGCGATGACCACCACCGCACTGGGGTGCATGCAGCAGGGCGGAAGTGCTGATTGTCTGGCCTGGCAAGAGGCTCCAAAGGGGGTCCACAGCGTGGTGGAGATCGTGTTCGACTTCGTGTTCGGGGGGCAGTGGACCGAGGCGGTGGCTGCCTTCATCGGGTACGTGGCGCTGGTGGCTTACCTGGCCGGTCTGCTGCAGTGGCTGCTGGTCCGTCTGCCCCGCCAGGGGCGGGTGGCTGGGGGCTTCTGAGCGATGACGGTTGAGATGCTGGTTCGTGCGATCGAGGAGCGCAGCCGAAACCATCCCGACCGCGTCGTGCGTCTGCTGGGATCGGTGGGGGACGAGCCCCTTGAACTGCTGATCTTTCGCGGCTTCAGCAGCAGCACAACCCACCCCACGGCCTTTGACCCCGACACCTCCGTGTTGCCGGAAGGAACACGGCTTGATCGGGCGGACCTGCTGCAAGGACCCCTGAATCCCTCCAACGTGACTCTGCTCATCGGAGGGATATCTCCGGAGGATCTGCTGGCTCAGGCCAGCTGGTGAGTCCGCCGCTCCAGAACCTCCACACAGCGACCGCAGAGGTGGGGATGCTCGGGATGCCTTCCGACATCGCCTTCGTAGTGCCAGCAACGTTCACACTTGGTGCCGCGCGCCCGTGACACCTCGATCAAGGCGATCGGGTCGTCCTGACTGGCCAGCAGCTCGGCCCAGGGTTCACCCCCCAGCTGCAGCTGGGAGACCAGCAGCCAGTCGCGCAGACCATCCACGTGCACATCTCCCTGCCCGTCGAGCCAGCTGAGAGCCGACTGGAGTCCGGGGCTTCGGGCTTCGATGCGCACGGCTGCCTCCAGGGAAGCGCCCAGTTCCTGCCGGCTGCGGCAGTCCTCCAGCACCCTGTTCACTGCGGTTCTCAGCTCCCTCAACTGCTGGACAGGCTCCACCACGCTCAGGTCGCGCCACTCATGCGGAACGTCCGGCCAGCCCCGGAGAAACACCGAGTTCTCCTCTACCGGATACGGCAGGTTCTGCCAGATGTCTTCGGCCATATGGCAGAGCACCGGGGCGATCAGACCGGCCAGTCGTTCGATGATCAACGCCATCACGGTCTGACAGCTGCGCCGGCGCCGGTCGGCCGGGGCACTGACATACAGCCTGTCCTTGGCGATGTCGAGGTAGAAGTTCGAGAGGTCGGTGACGCAGAAGTTCTGCAGCAGCTGGAAGAACCGGAAGAATTCGAAGCTCTCGAAGGCTGCGGTGATCTCATCCATCACCTCGGCGCTGCGCTGCAGCATCCAGCGATCGAGCAGGGGCAGGTCTGCCACGGGGATGGCGTCGCTTGCCGGATCGAAATCGTGCAGGTTGCCCAGCAGATAACGGCTGGTGTTGCGCACCTTGCGGTAAACGTCGGCCAGTTGCCGCAGGATGCCGGCCCCGATGGGGACATCGGCGGAGTAGTCGACTGAGCTCACCCACAGCCGCAGCACATCGGCGCCGTAGGCAGGCTCCTGTTTCTGGTTCTTGCCGCCCTCGATGATCACCATCGGATCGACCACATTGCCGAGCGATTTGCTCATCTTTCGCCCCTTCTCATCCAGAGCGAAGCCATGGGTGAGCACCCGCTTGTAAGGGGCATGACCGTTGACGGCCACGGAGGTGAGCAGGGAGCTCTGGAACCAGCCGCGGTGCTGGTCGGTGCCTTCGAGATAGAGGTCGGCGGGATAGCTGAGGTTGTCTCTCTGGCTGGAGACGGCGGCCCAGCTCGAGCCGGAATCGAACCAGACATCCATGGTGTCGGTGCCTTTGCGCCATTGGTCGGCCTGGTCGGCATAGGCCGGAGGCAGCAGATCGGCCTCGTCTTTTTCCCACCACACGTCGGCGCCGTGCTCGCCGATCAGGCTCTCGATGTGAGACAGGGTGTCGGCGTTGAGCAGCACCTCTCCGCTGCTGCGGTGGTAAAAGACCGGTATCGGCACGCCCCAGGTGCGCTGGCGCGAGATGCACCAGTCGCCCCGTTCCTTCACCATCGCCTCGATGCGGTTGCGTCCCGATGCGGGGGTCCACTGCACGTCATCGATGGCGTCCAGAGCCTGCTGGCGGAAGCCGTCCACAGAGGCGAACCACTGCTCCGTGGCCCGGAAGATCGTTGGTTTCTTGGTGCGCCAGTCGTAGGGATAGCGGTGGCCGTAGGTCTCCTGCTTCAGCAGCGCTCCAGCGGCATCCAGTGCTTCGATGATCGCCGGGTTGGCGTCCCTGAGAACGTTCAGCCCAGCAAAGGGGCCCGCCTCTGAGGTGAGGGTGCCGCCTTCATCCACCGGACAGAGCACGGGGAGACCGTTCTTCTGACCGGTGTGGAAGTCGTCGACGCCATGGCCTGGAGCCGTGTGCACCAGACCCGTTCCGGATTCCGTGGTGATGTACTCACCCCCGATCACCACCGGACTGGTGCGGTCCAGCAAGGGATGGCGATACATCAGGCCTGCCAGCAGGGCTCCCTTCACTGTCAGCTTGCGGCTGAGGGGCAGTCCCAGGGTGGCTGTGAGTGTTTCGATCAGATCCGAAGCCACCAGCAGCATCCGGCCGGTGCCGTCGTCGGCGAGGGCGTAATCGAGCCGATCGTTCACCGAGACCGCCAGGTTGGCCGGCAGGGTCCACGGGGTGGTGGTCCAGATCGCGACCTGAAGGGAGTTCCCGAGGCTGGTGTCGTCGTCGGGCAGGTTGATGCCCTCGGCGTTGATGGCCTCTCGCAGAGCAGTCGGCAGTTGCACGGCGGGGAAAGCGACGAAGACGCTGGGGCTGGTGTGACCGTCGGGATACTCCAGCTCGGCTTCGGCCAGGGCCGTGCGTGAGCTTGGACTCCAGTGCACCGGCTTGAGCCCTCGGTAGATGTGGCCCTTGAGAACCATCTCGCCGAACACCCGGATCTGGGCGGCCTCGTACTCCTTCTGCAGCGTCAGGTAGGGGTGATCCCAGTCGGCCCAGATTCCCCAGCGCTGGAATCCCTTCATCTGGCCTTCGACCTGCTTGCGGGCATAGGCCGCGGCTTTCTTGCGCAACTTGATCGGTGTCAGCGCCTGGCGCTGCTCCTGATCCATCGACTGCAGAACCTTCAGCTCGATCGGTAGACCGTGGCAGTCCCAGCCCGGCACGAAGCGAACCCGGCGTCCGCGCAGAACCTGATATTTGTTGATGACGTCCTTGAGCACCTTGTTCAAGGCATGGCCCATGTGCAGGGCGCCATTGGCGTATGGAGGTCCGTCGTGCAGCGTGAACACCGCACCGCTGTTCTCCAGACCGAGGCTCAGATCAATTCCCTGTTCGGCCCAGAACCCCTGCAGCTCCGGTTCTCGCTGAACGGCGTTAGCACGCATGCCGAACCCGGTCTGCAACAGGTTGAGCGTGTCCTTGTAGGAGGGACGTCCCTCGGCGGCGTCGCGCGACTCCTTGCTCACGGGAATTTCCAGCTCCAGTGGGGATTATCAGCCCTCGGCATCGTCGGGTGCTGAGCTGGGCTCGGTACCCGGCTCAGGGGTCGCCGGGTCGTCATCGGCTCGGATCCATCGCTTCCCGGACACGCCGGACTTGCCGCTGGGTTTCAGTTGCCTGGCCAGGCCTCCCAGCCCTTCGCCGAGGCTGCCGAAGGCGGCGCCCAGCTGTTGCAGTCCTGCCAGCCAGTGGTCCGGGGAACTCAGGCGCTCCTGCTCTTCATCACTCAGGGCCCGCCAGCGGCTTTGCCCCACCTCGGCACTGAGGCGGCTGACCAGGAGGCCACCGCAGAGCACCGCCAGCATCGGGGCGCCGCGCAACCGGTCGCTGCTGGTCACCAGCACCAGACCCAGCAACAGGATCACAGCCCCCCAGACCCCATCCCGGGGTCGGCTGAGTTCCACCGCCAGGAGCGGCAGCAGCAGCAGGGCAAGACCGAACAGCAGGCAGACATCGCCACTGAGGGTCGCAAGCATCGGTCACGCCAGGTCGATGCCTTCATTGTGGATCGCTCTCTAGAGTCGGGTCAGGCCCACCTGGCGGAATTGGTAGACGCGCTGGTTTTAGGTACCAGTGGCCCAGGTCGTGGGGGTTCAAGTCCCCCGGTGGGCATTCCTTTCCCTAGCTTGGTTACGGACCGTTTCAGCTTTGGTACCAGATCTCCGGATGAACCAGAGCCCGGCTCATCGACAGCAGTTCCGCCAGGTCCGATCGGGCTATCGATCGGTTCCGCGGGAGTTCGTTGATCCCCCATCGGTGTGGAATCCCACCGTGGCGTTGTTTCTGGGTGGTTATCTCCTGGCGATGTTCACCATCTGGGGATGGTTCGTCGGCGGACTGCCTCTGCCCGTTCTCCTCTGCACAGGGTTTCTCGCCCTGCACCTCGAAGGGACAGTGATTCATGACGCCTGCCACAACGCAGCGCATCCCAACCGGTGGGTCAATCAGGCGATGGGCCATGGTTCGGCCCTTTTGCTCGGGTTCAGCTTCCCGGTGTTCACCAGGGTCCACCTGGAACACCATTCGCACGTCAATGATCCCAAGAACGACCCGGATCACATCGTGAGCACCTTCGGTCCCCTCTGGCTGATTGCTCCAAGATTTTTCTATCACGAGTGGTTTTTCTTTCAGCGTCGTCTCTGGAAACGCTGGGAACTGCTTCAGTGGGGATTCGAGCGCAGCGTCTTTGCTGTGATCGTGATCGCTGCCGCACGATTTGATTTCCTTCCGTTCATCTTCAACTGCTGGTTCGCACCGGCTCTCATGGTCGGAGTCACCCTCGGACTCTTCTTTGACTACCTTCCGCACCGGCCATTCACTTCCCGCAACCGATGGACCAACGCTCGGATCTATCCAGGGCGGGTGATGAACTGGCTGATCATGGGCCAGAACTATCACCTCGTTCATCACCTCTGGCCTTCGATTCCCTGGTTTGAATACAAACCCGCCTACGAGGCCACCAAGCCGCTTCTGGATTCGAAAGGGTCACCGCAGCGTCTCGGTATCTTTGAAACCCGCCGCGACGGCTACAACTTTCTCTACGACATTCTTGTCGGCGTCCGCAGTCACAAGTCTCGCAGCGGAAAAATGCGACGGGTTGCCAGATTCATGCCGACAGGTGCGATTCAGAAACGATGGTTGGCATTCGTCGACTGCATTGCGATCAAGACAGAGCCGAGACGTCCGCTCGGTCACTGATCATTCAGCCAGAATCCTCGGAACCCGAAAGAAATCTCCCTCGCGCTGGGGGGCCTGATTGAGAATCTCATCCCGCACAGGAGTTGGTGTGACCCTGTCTTCACGCGTCACGTTGGTGACTTCCACCGCACGCGTGGTTTCAGGAACGCCTTCGGTGTCGATGCTCTCGAGCTGACTGACGTACTCGAGGATCGATTCAAGCTGGGTGGTGTAAGTGGCGACTTTCTCGTCAGGAAGGTCGAGGCGCGCCAGCTTGGCCACCTTGCGCACGTCGTCGGCGGAGATCCGGCTCATGCCTCGCTCAGGAAACTGCGCAGATCCTCGCTCAATGCCGAAGTGGCTGTCTCAAGCAGGGCGACCCCATGGTCTGGAGTGGCCAGGAAGGGGTGGGACCCCATGCGTCCGTCCGGATGCCTGCGGCGGAAATCCTCCGGGCTGTGGATCGGTCCGGCGGGGGCCGGGTCCGGGAGATCGCGCTGCTTGCTCTGCAGGCTGGGCTCCACAGCGAGCGTGACGGCGATCTCGCTTGGGGTGGCGTGATGTCCTTCCTTGTTGCCGTAGAGCTCGCGGGCCTGTCGCATCACCGGTCCTGCCATGAACCAGTTGGACAGACGACAGCGCAGTTTCGGAGCCACCGGCAGGTCCCGGCTGGCGGCTGTGCCATGGGCCTGAGCGAAAGCGGCCTTTGTGGTGGCGATGTTGCCGCCATGGCCATTGATCACGAACACCCTTTCGAAGCCGTGCCTGGCCAGCGAGAGCACCAGATCCTGCATCACCGCGAGAAGCGTGGCCGGTTGGAGACTCATCGTTCCGGCAAAGCCGAGATGATGTTCAGCCATCCCGAAAGCCTGGGCCGGTGTCACCAGCACTCCGGTGCGGCGGCCCACCTCAAGGGCGATCGCTTCGGCCGTGAGCGCGTCGGTGCCGATCGCACCGGTGGGGCCGTGTTGTTCGGTGGACCCCAGCGGAATGATCACCCCCTTGCAGTTCTGCAGATAGCTCTCCACTTCGGGCCAGCTGCGCAGGGCAAGACGGATCGATTCGGTGGTCTCGACGGGGCCGGGCAGGCTTGCAGTCATGCTCAGTGGGCGGTGCCGTTGCCGTCGTACTGATCGGTGTTGTAGTAGCCGCCACGGGTTCCGAAGAACAGGGTCGCGAGCGGGAACAGAACCACACTGCCCAGCAGCACAGTGCCCAGGTTGAAGCCGGAAAGCGCGATGTCCATGGCGATCGGAGCAATGGCATCAGCTTGGCGGCAACGGCGCTTCGCTGCAGCGTTCAGCATTGGTCCGCGGTCAGTTCACGCCCGTCGCCGGGTACCTCCAGCCAGCGCCGCAGCCACCCCGTCAACCAGATGAACGGCAGGGTGTCGGCCAAGGCAGCCAGCAGTTTGAACAGGTAGCCGCTGGCGATGAAACTGCCCAGCTGCGGCAACACAGGCTCTCCGGGACGCACCGGCAGCACGTGAGCTCCGTAATGGCTGATCAACACCACAGCGCTGGTGTCCACCAGCTGGCTCACCAGGGTGGAGCCGTTGTTCCGCAACCAAAGGGCTCGGCCGTTTGTGAGTTTCTTCCAGAAGTGAAACAGCCGCACATCCACGAACTGGGCGGTGAGATAGGCCACCATCGAGGCTCCGATGGATCCAAAGCTCAGGGCCTGGATGGTGCGGAAGGTCGTCTCGGATGTGCCCGGCATCGCTGGCAGCAGTCCACCCAGCCACAGGATCAGCAGCACCCAGCCATTGAGAAGAAGACCCACCCACACCACCTGATTCGCTTTCTGCTCCCCCCAGAGCTCACTGATCAGATCGGTGCAGAGAAAGGTGATCGGGTAAGGCAGGGCGCCGACGGCCACAACGATCGGCCAGTTGCCGATGCTGCCGAACTGCAGAAATCGCGTCAGCCCCAGGATGTTGAGCATCCCGAGCGTTCCGAGGAACAACCCCGCCAGCACCAGGAACACCCCGTCACGGCGGGCCTGGAGGCTGCTGCTCATGGCGGCGTCCCGGAGGGGTCGTCACCACCCTGACTGTGTGTCGTTGGCCTGTCATCCGCATGCATGCGATTCCCCTTGCGTTCTTTGCCCGTCCTGCTGAAGAGGTGGGGCCGGAGCTGATCGGTTGCCGTCTGGTGAAACGTCTGCCCAATGGCGAGCTGCTCTGGGGTGTGATTGTCGAAACGGAGGCTTACGCGCAGGACGAACCCGCCTGTCATGGCCATCGACGACGCTCACCCCAGAACGAAACGCTGTTCGGAGCGCCTGGACGTTTCTATGTGTATGTGAGCTACGGCATTCATCACTGCGTGAACGTGGTCACGGACCGCCAGAACTGGGCCAATGGGGTGCTGCTCCGCGCCGTGGCGGTTCCCGGGGAGCCGGAACGTGTTGCCGCGGGGCCTGGTCTGCTGGCCCGCCGCTTCGGCATCGACCGTGGTCATGACAGCCGGCCGGTGACCGGACAACATGACGTGTGGCTGGCCCAGCGGCCGGCATCCCTCGTCAGTCCGACCCTTGTGACCACAACGCGCATCGGCATCTCTCAGGGCGAGCAGCTGCCGCTGCGCTGGTATCTGCAGGCCAGTCGAAGCGTCAGTCGCCGGGCCAAGGGGGATCGCACACCAGCGAGGGGCCTGGCCTGGTTCCCCGATGAGGAGTACGGCCGATGAGCGGTTGGCACCATCGACACATCCTTGATCTGGCGGCGTTCTCACGGGAGGACTACGCGGCTGTGCTGGAACTGGCCCATCGCTTTCGATCGCTGCCGGTCACCGGTGCGCGTCGCCTGCCGGCCCTTCAGGGACGCCTCGTGGCCACCTTGTTCTTCGAACCGAGCACGCGAACCCGCAGCAGCTTTGAGCTGGCCGCCAAGCGCCTTTCAGCGGATGTGCAGAGCTTCTCGCCCTCCAGCAGTTCCCTCAGCAAGGGAGAGAGCGTGCTGGACACGGCGCGGACCTATGTGGCGATGGGGGCGGATGTTCTTGTGGTGCGCCATCGCTCGACAGGGGTACCGAGGCAGCTCGCCAGGGATCTCGAGCTGGCCGGTGAACGCACCGTTGTGCTCAACGGTGGTGATGGCCTGCACAGCCATCCAAGCCAGGGGCTGCTCGACCTCTACACCCTGGCGCGCCATTTCGATCCCAGGCACCCCATGCCTGAAGCGCTGCAGGGCAAGCGAATTCTGATTGTCGGAGACATCCTTCATTCGAGGGTGGCCCGCTCCAACCTCTGGGCTCTCACCGCCTGCGGCGCGGATGTGGTGCTCTGCGGCCCAGCCAGCCTGTTGCCGGATGCCTTTGCGGATTTCGTGAAGGCTCCGCCACCGGGTCAGAGCGTGGACCCTGTTCCCCAGCGGGGCAGCATCCGGGTGGAACGTCGTCTGGAACGGGCTCTCGAGGGGGTGGATGCCGTGATGACGCTGCGCCTGCAGAAGGAGCGCATGGGCCAACAGCTGCTCACCACCCTTGAGCGATATCACCGCGATTACGGCCTCAGCCACGAGAGGTTGTCCCAGTGCGGACAGACCGTACCGGTGCTGCATCCCGGGCCGGTCAACCGGGGGGTTGAGATGACCGGCGCTCTGCTGGATGATCCGGTGCTGTGTCGGGTTGAGGAACAGGTGCGGAACGGCGTGCCGATCCGCATGGCTCTTCTCTATTTGATGGCCGCTGCCGAATCGGCTTCAGAACCCTCACTGGTCTCCATCAGCTCCTGAGTCTGTGGATGCCCCGTCATCTGGTGGGAGTAGTAGTCCATGGCCGCCTTGAGAGCGGCATCCGGCTCGGCGATCGACACCCCTTCACCGGCTTGCATCGGGAAGTGGGCGTCCACGGCATCGAGGGCCATGTGCTGGCTGGGCATGCCGGTGAGCAGGATGGAAGCGCGCTGCTGGGTGAGCAGCGCGAAGATCCATTTGATCGACAGGGAGATGCGGTTCTCCCATTCGGGGATCAGCACCAGGTGCACGAACGCCCAGAGGATCCAGCCGATGCCGTCGGCGAAGCGCAGGCCCCGAAGATCAGCGACTGCACTGGCTCGGTCGAGCACGGCCATGCTGCCGAAATCGAAGTACTGAAAGGTCGGTCTGGGTCTTTCGGAGACGATCGCGGCGATATCCCTTCCGATATAGGTTCCGGCCTGTTTGGCGGGAGACGCCATGCCGGGCAGAGGCTTGCCGTCGGTGGTGTGGCCATAGCGGCTGAGGTCACCCGCGACACGGATCTCGGGATGGTCAGGGATCGAGAAATCGTGCTGAACGATCACCCGTCCGCCCCGGTCCACTTCGCAGCCGGTGGCTTCGGCGAGTTTCTTGCCGAGGTGGGATGCGCGCACCCCCGCGGTCCAGATCACGGTTGCGGCCTGGATGCGGACATCACCGTTCGGGGTGCCCACGATCAGCTCGCCCGGGCGCATGGTCTGCACACGGCCCTTGGGCAGGAACTCGATGCCGTCGTTCTTGAGCGATCGCAGAGCTGCCTCCGACAGCATCTCCGGCATGGCCTTCAGAACCCGGTCGCCAGGATCGACCAGAACGATCCGGGTCTTCTTCGGATCGAGCTGTTTGAAAGCGTTCTTGAGAGCCCACTGCATCAACTCTGAGACCGCACCGGCCATTTCGCAGCCGCTGGGACCGGCCCCGACGATCACCACGGTCTGCAGGAACTGACGAGCATCGGGATCCGGAGTCTGTTCGGCCTGTTCCATGGCCATCAGAAGCCGTCGACGGATTTCCTCGGCGTGTTCGAGGATCTTCATCGGCGGCGCGAAGGTGCGCCATTCGTCGTGACCGAAGAAGGTGCTGCCGGAACCGGTCGCCAGCACAAGGTGGTCGTAGCTGTAGGCCTTGCCGTTGAAGACGATCTGCTTGCCTTCCGGGTAGACGTTGGTCACCTCCCCGAGGAGCACCTGAACGTTGCGCTGCTTGCCGACCAGTTCTCTCAGTGGGGTGGCGATGTCACCGCGGGAGACGAGCCCGGTGGACACCTGATAGAGCAGGGGTTGGAACAGGTTGAAGTTGCGCTTGTCGATCAGGGTGATGCGCACATCGGCCTTGGCCAGAGCCTTGCAGGCGTGCACCCCGGCGAAGCCGCCGCCCACGATCACCACATGAGGGGCATGGCGGAGGCGTTCTTCTGGGGGCTCCAGCTCCAGGAAAAAATGATCGCCGGCCATAAGGCTTCCGAACAGATTTATCCGAAGGCTATGAAGCGTGTCCTGTTTTGTCGGTGTCAGCGAATCACCTTGTTTAAATGAGCTTGAAGGCCTCGAGGAACAGGCCGTAAAGCAGGCCGATCCGGCTCATGTCCAGGATCTGGAACAGCACTGGAGAGCGTTCTCCGGGCTGGGCCGGTCGTCGCAGACGCACGGTGAATTCGGTGCCGATCACCACCAGCAGAGCCGCAACCGGGTCGATCTGACCAAGCGCGCCGGACACCGTGGTGATGGCTGTTCCCAACAGAAAGCCGATCAGGAGGCCGATCAACCGGAGTGACAGACGCCGCCAGGGGTTTCCCGCCCAACGCTCCAGGCGACGGTTGGCCTGGCCGAGGTTGGATTGGAGCCGGGTGGACTGGAGACGGGAGATCATCGTCTCGGATTGCTGGAAAAGAGGCAGGGATGGGTTCTGGTGATCCCCATCACCCGACCAGCGGACCCTGCCGAACTCTGTCTACACCACAGCTGGGGTTTGTGCAGGCATCATCCGCTACAGATAGGGGATTCCAATAAAAAAGCCCGGGAGGATCCCGAGCCGGGTGATGGGGACTGGCGAAGCAAAGCTTCTCCGCATTGGTTTGGCAAGCCGCCTGTCAGGGCTCAGCTGCTCTCCGCCTTGGCCTTGCGGGATGACTTGCCTTCGAGCAGCTCCAGAAGGGCCTCCATCTGGGCCATCACCCCTCGGACTTCGCCTGCTTCCGGAAGCAGACCGTCCTCCATGACGCCCTGATGCATCTCACGGAGCTCCTGACGGATGTAACGCAGGTGGCTGACGACCTGCTCACGCTTCGACTGCGACATCGACAACAGGAAATTTCACTCTTCCCTTTTACCGCATTGTGTGTCAAGAGCGGCTCTGATCCGCCTGACTGATCCCCGCGGCAAAGGCCAACAGTGCATAGGTGATCAGTGCCACAGGACGCACCAGAACGCTGATCAGCACGAGTGTCGACACCCCCGTCAGCACCAGGGGGCGTCGACTTCTCCAGCAGGTGTGGAAAACCGCAGTGGAGAATAGGGGATTCGAACCCCTGACCTCTGCGGTGCGATCGCAGCGCTCTACCAACTGAGCTAATTCCCCGCCACGTCAAGCTAGCCGCAGGACTCTGGGCCACACTTGGCGATGAGCTTCCCATCGCAGCGATGCAGTCCGTTTCCGCCGGCGCAACGATCACGCCTGAACGACTTGCCTCCTTTGATGAGGTCTCCGTCGCGGAGCTTGCGCGACGTCTGGATGAGGACGACTACTCCACGCCGTTCGATGGGCTGTCCGATTGGCATCTGCTGCGGGCGTTGGCCATCCACCGTCCTGATCTGACGGCTCCCTACGTGCATCTGGTTGACCAGGAACCATTTGATGAGGACTGAGCAGCCGTCTGATCCGTTGCAGGGTCGTCGGCTGCTGGTGGCCGCCAGCGGCAGCATTGCGGCCGTCAAGACTCCGCTGCTGGTCAGCGCGCTGGTGAAGTCGGGTGCCGAGGTCCGCTGTCTGGTCACGCCCAGTGCTGCGGAACTGGTCAGTCCGGTTGCTCTGGCGAGTCTCAGTCGTCACCGCTGCTATCAGGATGGAGACGAGTGGAGCCCGAGCTGCAGCAGGCCACTGCACATCGAGCTGGCGGAGTGGGCGGAGCTGGTGCTGGTGGCACCGCTCAGCGCCTCCACGCTGGCTCGCTGGACCCAGGGCCTCGCGGATGGCCTGCTGGCCAGCCTCCTGCTGGCCTGCGAGTGCCCGGTTCTGGCCGCTGCCGCGATGAACACGGCCATGTGGAGGCATCCTGCGGTTCAGGGGAACTGGCAGACGTTGCACGGCTTCCCGAATGTGGTGCCCCTGCAGCCCTCAGCCGGTCTGCTGGCCTGCGATCGAATCGGTGACGGGCGCATGGCGGATCCGCAGCTGATCGAACTCGCAGCCGCCTCACTGTTGAACGGTGAAGGCCAGAGGGCGATCGTGCGTCGGGACTGGCAGGGGAGGCGTCTGCTCGTGACGGCTGGAGCCACCGAGGAGCGCCTTGATGCAGCACGGTTGCTCAGCAACCGCAGCAGCGGTCGCATGGGTGTTCTGCTGGCTCAGGCAGCCAGGATGCGCGGCGCCGATGTGGATCTCATCCATGGCCCGCTGCAGGTGCCTGATGCCTGGCTGGAGGGGTTGAACGCCCATCCGATTTCCTCGTCCCAGGATCTTGAGCGGGAGTTGGTTCGCCATCAGCCCGCTGCCGATGCGGTGGCGATGCTGGCCGCGGTCGCTGATCTGCGTCGCCGCGATGGTGGGCTCGCTGAGAAACCCGCCAAACAGGAGCTCCCCGGCCTGATGCAGGCGGGTTGGCAGGAGGTTCCGGATCTCCTGCGTGGCCTGGTGCTTCGTCGTCCACCGGGGCAGAGGCTGCTGGGCTTCGCGGCGCTCACCGGATCTGATGAGGAGCTGCTCAGTCGTGGGGAGGAGAAGCGCATCAACAAAGGGTGCGATCTTCTGTTCGTCAACCCGATCGACCGGCCCGACCAGGGGTTCTCCGTTGACCGGAACGGTGGCTGGTTGCTCGGAGGCGGAGCGGCTGAGCACCTGCCGGTTCGCTCGAAGCTCGCCCTCGCCCATAACCTGCTGGATCGCCTGCTGGCACTGAAGCCCTGTCTCGAGGCGCGTCCGACAAGTTGTTGAGAGCTGCAAAAGGCCAGCCTGGCAGTCGATTTCAGCCTTGTAGGATCCGCAAACCTCGGCCTGATCAGTCGATCAGCCGAACCTCAGCGTTCTCCAGCCGACCGGCTTCTCCCATGCGCATCCGTCCTCTGCTGGCCGTCGTGCTGGCGCTCTGCCTCACCTTCTTCACCACGGCCTGCAGTGGTGACAGTGAAGCTGTCCAGCGTGGCGCGTCCAACGTCACTTACGACGACATCCACAACACGGGCAAAGCCAACGATTGCCCCACGATCGGCGATTCCGCCCGTGGTTCGATTCCACTCAATGTGGGTGGCAGCTACGAACTGCGCGATCTCTGCATGCATCCTGTTCAGGTGTATGCAAAGGAGGAGCCCAAGAACATCCGCCAACAGGCTGAGTTCGTTGAAGGCAAGATCCTCACTCGCTACACCTCCAGCCTGGATGAGGTCTTCGGTGATCTCACCGTGACCGAAGCCGGACTGGAATTCCAGGAGAAAGGTGGCATCGACTTCCAGCCGATCACCGTCCTGGTGCCAGGAGGCGAGGAGTTTCCCTTCACCTTCTCCAGCAAGTCCCTGAAGGCCACCGCTGACGGCGCGGCACTGACCACCAGCACGGACTTCGAGGGCAACTACCGCACCCCCAGCTACCGCACCAGCAACTTCATCGATCCCAAGGGCCGGGCCCTCACCACCGGTGTGCAGTACGCCCAGGGTCTGGTGGCACTGGGAGGCGATGACGAGCAGTTGGAGAAGGACAACAACAAGCGCTACATCGATGGTGTTGGCACCATGAGCCTCTCGATCACACAGGTTGATCCTGAGACAGGCGAATTCGCCGGCGTTTTCAGTGCCATTCAGCCCTCGGACTCCGACATGGGAGGCCGTGAAGTGGTGGACATCAAGATCACCGGAGATCTTTACGGCCGTCTCGAAGAGTCCTGATCCCCTTTCGACCCGTCCATTCACTGTGAAGGGGCCTTCGGGCCCCTTTTTTTGTGTTCATCGCAGCCGTCTGGGAGAATCTCGCCGATTCGGTCCCTCACTCATGACAGCCAGCGCTTCTGCAGCCGCCCAGCGATCCGGCGTGATCGCTCCCTACGGCGGTTCGTTGGTGGATCTGATGGTGCCGGAATCGGATCGTGGTGCGATCCGTGCATCGGCCGGCAAGACCCTTGAGTGCTCCGATCGCAATGCCTGTGATGTCGAGCTGCTCACGGTCGGTGGGTTCTCCCCCCTCCACGGCTTCATGCATCAGGAGGATTACGACGCGGTGGTCGCCGGACACCGGACGGCAGCAGGTCAGCTGTTCGGCCTGCCGATCGTGATGGACACCGATCGCGAGGACGTGGTGGTTGGCGACAAGGTTCTGCTCACCTACAAAGGGCAGGAGCTTGCTGTTCTCCATGTGGAGGACAAGTGGGAGCCGAACAAGGTTGTGGAGGCCAAGGGCTGTTACGGCACAACGTCGATCGAGCACCCTGCGGTTCGCATGATCAGCATGGAGCGGAAGCGCTTCTACCTGGGCGGCAGCCTCAAGGGTCTGGAGCTTCCCCAGCGGGTGTTCCCGTGCAAGACCCCGGCCGAGGTGCGGGCTGACCTTCCCGACGGTGAGGACGTGGTGGCCTTCCAGTGCCGCAACCCGATCCACCGTGCTCACTACGAACTGTTCACGCGGGCGCTGCATGCCCAGAACGTGAGCGAGAACGCTGTGGTGCTGGTGCACCCCACCTGCGGACCCACCCAGCAGGACGACATCCCCGGCGCTGTGCGCTTCCAGACCTACGAGCGTCTGGCTGCCGAAGTGAACAACGACCGGATCCGCTGGGCCTATCTGCCCTATGCCATGCACATGGCCGGCCCGAGGGAGGCCCTGCAGCACATGATCATCCGCCGCAACTACGGCTGCACCCACTTCATCATTGGCCGCGACATGGCCGGCTGTAAGTCCTCCCTTACCGGTGACGACTTCTACGGCCCCTACGACGCCCAGAACTTCGCCAAGGAGTGCGCTCCAGATCTCACCATGGAGACCGTGCCCTCCCTCAATCTCGTCTACACCGAGGAAGAGGGATATGTCACCGCTGAGCACGCGGAGGCCCGCGGTCTGCATGTGAAGAAGCTGAGCGGAACCCAGTTCCGCAAAATGCTGCGCAATGGTGAGGACATCCCGGAGTGGTTCGCCTTCCGCAGCGTCGTTGAGGTGCTTCGGTCGGCCTGAGCTCTCATGGACCCGTTAACATTCCTTCACTTGGGAGGCGAACCTTGAACAAGCGCTGGAGAACCATCGGTCTGACGGCCCTTCTTGTCTTGGCAATCGTTGTGATCGCCCCGGCCTTCCTCGGTGGTGGCAACACCCAGCAGGAAGCGCGGACCATGCGCTATAGCGATTTCGTCGAGGCCGTTCAGGAGAATCAGGTCAGTCGGGTTCTGATTTCACCCGACCGCGGCACCGCGCAGGTTGTTGAGAACGATGGGCGCAGAGCCGAGGTGAATCTCGCTCCTGACAAGGAATTGCTGGGTCTGCTGACTGAGCACAACGTTGATATCGCTGTCCAGCCCTCGAGCCAGCCGAGTGCCTGGCAGCAGGCAGCCGGCAGCCTGATCTTCCCGCTGCTGCTCCTGGGCGGCTTGTTCTTTCTGTTCCGCCGGGCTCAATCCGGTGGTGGTGGCAATCCGGCCATGAATTTTGGCAAGAGCAAGGCCCGCGTTCAGATGGAACCTTCGACGCAGGTCACCTTCACCGATGTGGCCGGCATCGAGGGCGCCAAGCTCGAACTTACGGAGGTCGTTGACTTCCTCAAGAACCCAGAGCGGTTCACAGCCGTCGGCGCAAAGATCCCCAAGGGTTGTCTGCTGGTCGGTCCCCCCGGCACCGGCAAGACGCTTCTGGCAAAGGCTGTGGCTGGTGAAGCCGGAGTTCCCTTCTTTTCGATCTCGGGTTCTGAGTTCGTCGAAATGTTCGTCGGCGTCGGCGCGAGCCGCGTTCGCGATCTGTTCGAACAGGCCAAAAAGAACGCTCCCTGCATCATCTTCATTGACGAGATCGATGCGGTCGGCCGTCAGCGGGGTGCTGGCCTCGGCGGTGGAAATGACGAGCGCGAGCAGACGCTCAATCAGCTGCTCACCGAGATGGATGGCTTCGAGGGCAACACCGGAATCATCATCATCGCGGCCACCAACCGTCCTGATGTCCTGGATGCGGCCTTACTGCGTCCCGGTCGTTTCGACCGTCAGGTGACCGTCGATCGTCCTGATTACTCCGGCCGTCTTCAGATCCTTGGTGTTCATGCCCGCGGCAAGACCCTCGCCAAGGATGTTGACCTCGACAAGGTGGCCCGCCGCACTCCCGGATACACCGGCGCTGACCTCGCCAACCTGCTGAACGAGGCTGCGATTCTCGCGGCCCGGCGTGAGCTCACGGAAGTGAGCAACGACGAAATCAGTGATGCGATCGAGCGCATCATGGTTGGTCCTGAGAAGAAGGACGCCGTGATCAGCGAGCGCAAGAAGTGGCTCGTGGCTTATCACGAAGCCGGTCACGCGATCGTTGGCGCCCTGATGCCTGACTACGATCCGGTCCAGAAGATTTCCATCATTCCCCGCGGCAACGCTGGTGGCCTCACCTTCTTCACTCCCAGTGAGGAACGCATGGAGTCAGGTCTTTACTCCCGTGCCTATCTGCAGAACCAGATGGCTGTCGCTCTCGGCGGCCGTGTCGCAGAAGAGATTGTCTACGGAGAAGACGAAGTGACCACGGGCGCATCGAACGACCTCCAGCAGGTGGCATCCACCGCTCGCCAGATGATCACGAGATTCGGAATGAGCGACAAACTCGGGCCGGTGGCCCTGGGTCGTTCCCAAGGCGGCATGTTCCTGGGTCGCGATATCGCTGCTGAACGTGATTTCTCCGAGGACACGGCATCCACCATCGATCAGGAGGTGTCGGATCTTGTTGATGTCGCCTACAAGCGAGCCACCAAGGTGCTGGTTGATAACCGACCTGTTCTCGATGAGCTGGCCGAGCTGCTCGTCGAGCAGGAAACAGTTGATGCCGAGGAGCTGCAGGAGCTTCTGATCACCCGCGACGTCCGCGTTGCCGAGTACGTCTGATCGGCCGGAATCCGTTTGGCGATCAAGGCAGGATGCCCTGATCGCCTCCCTCCAACAGCAGCCTCTGCTGGTTGTGGTTCGTCCGGATGAGCAGGATCTTGCCGGCCAAGCCGGCTCCGGTTCACTCCTCGACCAGCTTCGTCTGCTTCAGGACAGCGGGCTTGTTCATGTGGAGGTGGCCTGGCGGGACCACCACCTCTGGTCCCCATTCATAAGACGGCTGAGAGAAACCTGTCCGCAACTGCTGGTTGGCGCAGCCTCCGTTGTCCAGCAGGAGGCTCTCGCAGAGCTGGCGGATCTGGATCTCAGTTACGCCATGTCACCCTGCTGGGATCCAATCCTGCTGGATCAGGCGCGTCGGCAGGGGATTCTTCTGGTTCCGGGGGTGTTCAGCCCTACGGAAGTGATGCAGGCGATCCGTTGCGGGTGCCGGTTGGTCAAGCTCTTCCCGGCGGCAACCCTGGGATGCCGCTACTGGTCGCGTCTGCTGGTTCCACTTGGGGAGCGCCCGGCCGTGATCGCCGCCGGTGGTCTGGCCGTTTCCGATCTTGAGCAATGGTTGTCGGCTGGCCATGACGCCGTCGCTCTTGGGCGTCGGGTCATCGGGCCGGATGGCGTCGATGAGCATCTGCTGCGCTGGCTGCAGGCTTCGCCGATGGAGCGGAGATGCCACCCCACTGGTTGACATGCGTCCAGGATGCTACAGATGAGATAGCTGTTTCTCTGCGTCATGTCGCAGCTCACCATCAAGCTCAGCGACAAGGCTGATGCCCTGATCGCTCAGTTGCAGAAGGAGATCTTCAACCGTCGTCGCAAGAAGGTCTCTGCGTCCGGGGTCGTCGAGACTCTGGTGGAAAGCGGCGCAAAGTCTCAGTCCGACAAGCGGTTCGCCACATCCTGGACCAACCTGATCAAGGACATCGAGAAGGCCGCCAAGCTCGCCTACGCCCACGGAAGCAAGCCATCCACTCTCACGGATGAGGAATGGGCTCTGGTTCTCAATCACAGAAGCCGCTCCTCCGCGTCCCGACCTCGCAAGACGATCAAGAAGAAAGCGGCTGCCCAGAAGCCGTCCCGTCGCACCCGCACCCGCAGTTCCGCTCAGCCTGCCGCTGAGTCTCAGGCTGTCAGCAGCAACGGCAAAGCTCCCGTCACCTCCGCCTGAGGTCGGCCCCCGGCTTCACCAGAGGCTGCATTGCCCCTGCTGACGCAGCAGGTGATCAGCGAGAACCAGGGAGACCATCGCCTCCACCATCGGCACGGCCCGCGGCAACACGCACGGGTCGTGCCGTCCCTTGCCGGCCAGCGTCGTGGCGTTGCCTTCGGCATCCACCGTCTGCTGTTCCTTGCGGATGGTGGCCGTCGGCTTGAAGGCAACGCGCAGCACGATCGGCTCACCGTTGCTGATGCCTCCCTGAATGCCGCCGGAGTTGTTGGTGGCGGTTTGCAGCCGCCCCTCCTCAGTCGGCACGAAGGCATCGTTGTGCTCGCTGCCCTTCAGCAAGGTGCCGCCGAAGCCCGAGCCGATTTCGAAGCCCTTCGTTGCCGGCAAGGACATCACCGCCTTGGCCAGGTCTGCCTCGAGCTTGTCGAACACGGGCATGCCAAGCCCCATGGCGGGCTGACGCACAACGCACTCGATCACACCGCCGCAGGAGTCGCCCTCCCGACCGATCGCCTCGATCCGCTCGATCATGGCTTTGGCGGTGGCAGGGTCGGGACAACGCACGATGTTCGCTTCCACGTCCGCTAACGACACGCTCTGCTGGTCGATGTCGGCCTCGATGGTGTGAATCCGTTTCACCCAGGCCAGCACCTCCGTGCCGGCCGCTTTGTGCAGCAGCTGTTTGGCGATCGCACCAGCTGCCACCCGGCCGATGGTTTCGCGCGCGGACGCGCGGCCGCCGCCGCTGCGTGCCTGGATGCCGTACTTCACCTGGTAGGTGGCATCCGCATGGGACGGACGGAACGCCACTGCCATGTCCTTGTAATCGCCGGGTCGCTGATCCTTGTTGCGCACGACCATGGCGATCGGCGTCCCGAGGGTGATGTCGTCCATCAGGCCGCTCAGCACTTCCACCTGATCCGCTTCCCGTCGTGGCGTGGTGATATGGCTCTGGCCGGGACGACGGCGGTCCAGTTCCGCCTGGATCATCGCCACGTTCAGCTTCAACCTCGGCGGACAGCCCTCCACGATCACGCCGACGCCGCCACCGTGGGATTCCCCGAAGGTGCTGATCCGGAAGAGATCGCCAAAGCTGCTTCCCATGGGTCAATGCCGTTCGTCGAAGGCTACGGGCAAGACTCCTCAGGCGTCTTCCACCACAAAGGACTGGCCGGCCTGAGAGAACGTTCGGTAAGGGATGAAATTCAGATCCGGCCTCAGCATCTGCAGCTCCTCCAGACCATGCCGGGCTCCGGAACGATCAAAGCGGCTGAAGCAGAAGTAGTGCTCGAAAGCCAGAATCATGCCGTTGGTCAGCTTCGGTTCCAGCCAGCGCAGCACCGCTCGGACGGCGCTGAACTGCTGACAGCTGATGCTGGCCAGCGCGATGCGCGATGGCTCGGTGACGGTTGCATCGAGAGCGGTGAGATCCACGCGGCTGATGCGGCAGGCATGCGTCGGGAGACCAGCCAGACGACAGCGTCGCCGGAACCCCCCCTCCGAGATGGTTGCGGTCCCGGCCAGCCAGCGCGGGTGCAGGTCCTGGGCCGTTCGGGCTGCCGGCAGGGGCTCGAAACTGCCCATGGCCCAGATCTGCCGCTGCGTCGGCTGGGAGCGGATGGCGCGCCAGGCCAGGGGCACCTGGCGGAACCGTTCACAGCCGAATTCGGCGAAGTCTCCCTCGATCCTGTTGAAGTGGAGCAATCGGAACGCGATCTTGAAGAACCCGGCGATCTCGCGATCGTCCTGTCGCCGTTGGGCCAGCGATGCAGCGAGGAAGCGGATTCTCTCCATCACGGCTCGGTCTGCGGCCGCATCGTGCCGGGTTTCACCTCGATCGACTGGAGCAGCTCCAATCCCTCGCGCAGGGTCGTCTGCCAGTCCCTCCCCCGGCGCCGGATCAGGCGTGTGTTGGGGTAGAAGGGCGACCGCTCCTGATGATCCGGCCAGGTGGTGACGCTTTCATCGTCAAGCACCACGACACAGGGGATTCCCAGCGCTCCTGCCAGGTGGGCTGTGGTGTTGCTGATGGTGAGCACCCGGCGCACGGAGGCGATCTGACCGGCATAGCCATCAAGGTCCAGGAACTGATTCACAGGTCGTGAGGTGCGGATCGGCCTGCCGCTCCGTTGAGCGAGCATTCTGCGGCCGGCGGCCCGCTCGCGGTACTGCAGCGATTGAATCCGTCCCTGCACCGTTCTCAGCACCTCGGCCCAGTCGTCGAGATCCGGCAGGTTCTTGTACATCGCCTTCGAATACCAGGAGATGCCCAGGCCACGGCGCTCGGTCTCGGGCGAAGGCGGTGGCTTGAGCGGCAGAAAGCCGTTGCGGATGCTCTCCTCATCGCGACCGTAGAAGTAGGCGAGTTGCTCGTAACTGGTGACGGGCATGCGCAGCTTGGGGTTGATCTCTGAGATCTCGCTGATGAAGCGCACGGCAGGAAAACTGCGCTCGAACAGAGGAACCAGCCGTTCTTCGGTCAGAACCACCACGACCGGAACCTCCTGAACTGCCCGGGCAGCCAGGTGCACCTGGCGCAGTTCATCGCCGAGATCCCTCAGCCGACGTTGCACGAACAATCCCTCGACGCGCTGGCGCGGACCCCGCCATGGCAGTCCTGAGCCTGGATTCTCCAGTTCGGAGATCTGGTGGAACGTGCGCCAGGCCTCCTTGTAGTACCCGAAGCGCTCCATCTTGTTGGCGCTTTCACGCATGCTGCGCAGATCCCCGACCGATCGCGCCAGCGCGGCCTGTTCCGCATGCCAGCAGAGATTGTTGAAACTGATCCGCTGGACCGGCCTCGGCGGACGGAACCGTTGGATCAGTCGCCTTCCGATGCCATTCAGCTCAGACGGCACCGGCGGTTCCCTCACCAGGGTCACTTTTCAGCAGCGCGCGTTGGCGCATGCACTGCACGTGCTGCCAGAGCTGGGCTCCCCAGAGGAACAGCCATCCAAGTCCGATCAGCCAGAACGGCTGGTCGTGGCGAAACACGTCGAACAGCAGCACCACCCGTGGCTGATCCGACCGGTTCACGGCCGAATGCAGGAACGTGTCATCCCAGAGCAGGCCTTCACCTTCATGGAGGTGATACGTCGTTCCATCGATGAGCAGTTCGCAGGAGGTACTCCCATCCGCGAGTGTCTGCACATAGAGCGGCAGGTGGTAGCGCCACACGCCCTTGAACGGTCCTCGGTGGGGGCGGAGCACCTTGCCGGGAGGGAACAGGCTCACCGCTGCGGAGACAACATCGCGATGGCGCGCCAGAAAACTCCTCAGGGTGGGGATCAGGGCCTGATTGGCGGGGTAGTCGTAGCCGTAACCCCGCAGCGGCAGCATGCCCCAGACCTTCCGGTCGAATTCATAGAGCGTCCGCTGCTGCTCCATGATTTCGTGGTTCGCCGGCAGGCGACCGGAGAGTGCCACCTCCAGGGTTTCACGACGGATGTCGGTGTACGCGTTCTGTAGTTCTCCGCTGGCGGGGAAGTGAGCCGACGTGTTCACCACCGGCGGGTTCTTCAGCCCCTTCTCGTAGCACCAGCGTGTCAGCTCCCTCCAGAATCTGTAATTCCAGGGGCCCCAGCGGAGCAGCGTCTTCCGCACCTGCATGGCTCAGATTGGGCTGAAGCTTGGCATGCGCGTCATGCAAAGCGTTCGGCAACCAGAAAGGATGCTCCGGTGAGACCGAAGGTCCGATACGGGTGGAACTGGAATGCGTCGTTGATCTGCGAGAACTGATCCAGTGCTGACTGATCCCCTGAACGATGAAATCGTGACCAGGCGAAATGGTTCTCAAAGGCAATCAGCATCCCCTGCTTCAGGCGGGGTGCAAGGCACTGCAGAACGGAGCTGACGCTGCTGTGCAGCGGGCAGTTGACGTAGGCGAAGGAGATGTTGTGCGGCAGCCTCTCCGGTGCCAGATGGGGCAGCTGTTCCCACGTCGCTCGCACCACCGTGCGCGCGCCTGCAGGAATGCCGGCCCGGCGGCAGAGACGCCTGAACTGCTCCTCACTGGTTTGGCGTTCACCTTCGATCCAGCGTGGGTGCAGATCGCGGAAGCCCTGTGGAGCCGGAATGCCGCTGAAGCTGTCGATGGCCCAGAGATGCCGGTGCATGCCCAGATCACGGCTGAAGCGATGGGCCAGTCGGAAGGTCTGTGCTCTGTCACAGCCGAATTCCACGTAATCACCGTCGATCCCGTTGAACTCCAGCAGATGCATCGCATCCTGAAGAAACGACCGTCGTGACGCCTCGTGCCGTCGGCGGCAGTTCTGCCTCTCCAGCCAGCGCCGCAGCCTCATCGGATCTCTGAATCGATCATCGCGAGCAACTGTGCCCGGCCAGCGAGCAGGGCCTCCCGCCAGGTCCCCTGTTCCCGGCGGATCAATCGGCAGTGGGGGTAGAAGGGCGTGGTGGTGGCGACATAGGGCCAGGTGGTCACGATGCCGTTGTCCAGCACCACCACACTGGGGATGCCCAGGGCGCCTGCCATATGTGCTGTGGTGTTGCTGATGGTGAGGACCCCGCGGACTCCGGCGACCTGAGCGGCGAATTGATCCAGGTGTTTCTTCTGGTTGACCCGACGTCCCCTCTTAATCGGCCGGCCCGCCTGGGCGCTGAGCTGTTGGAATTTTGCGTCCTGCTCGCGGTACTGCAGGGACTGGATCCGGCCTGGGACGTCGGACAGCGCGTGGGCCCAGTCGTCGATGGAGGGGAGGGATTTGCCGATGGCTCTGGAGTACCAGGCAATGCCGATGCCCCGTGCTGGTTCTTCGGCGTCCGGAGGGACCAGCGGCAGAAAGGACTTTCTGATCGCCTCTTCATCGGTGCCGTACCAGTAGGCGAGTCTCTCCTGAGCAGCCATGTGGCTGAAGCTTGCTGGATCCAGTGGCTGCGTTCTGTCCACGAACTCCACGGTCGGGAAGCTTCTCTGCAGCAGAGGGATCAGCCGCGCCTCCACGCGCGCGGTGACCTGTCGAACGTCGCGGGCGGCATGGGCCACGAACCGGATGATGCGCAGCTCGTCTCCAAGATCTCTTGTGCGCTCCAGGATCAGCAGTCGACGGCAGGGGTGCTGCGGCCCCTGCCAGATCGGCAGAGTCAGCTCCGTCTGCCCTTCCGTGCAGGCAGCCAGTGATTTCCACGCTTCCCGGTAGCAGCTGCCGCGTTCGAAGCGGTTGCCCACGTAGCGAAGACAGTTCCAGTCCTTCTCCCAGATTCCCCGGCGCATGCGATCCGCGATGCGACTGGCAGCCCGATAGTCCATCCCACCTGTTTGATGCAGAGACAATCGCACGACGGGGACCCGTTGCTGTCACAACAAAAAGCCCCCACCTTGCGGTGAGGGCTTTCCGATTCAGTTGATCTGAATCGTTTTGGCTGTTCCAGAAGGAACAGGTTGATTCCAGATCAACCGATGGCAGGTGCTTGCAGAGCCACAGGAGTGGACTCAGCAGCAGCCAGGTCGAGGGGGAAGTTGTGAGCATTGCGCTCGTGCATCACTTCCATGCCGAGGCCGGCACGGTTCAACACGTCGGCCCAGGTGTTCAGGACGCGGCCCTGACCATCAAGGATGGACTGGTTGAAGTTGAAGCCGTTCAGGTTGAAGGCCATGGTTGACACGCCCAGGGCGGTGAACCAGATGCCGACAACAGGCCAGGCAGCCAGGAAGAAGTGAAGGCTACGGCTGTTGTTGAAGGAGGCGTATTGGAAGATCAGGCGACCGAAGTAACCGTGGGCAGCCACGATGTTGTAGGTCTCTTCTTCTTGGCCAAACTTATAGCCGTAGTTCTGGGACTCGCTCTCGGTGGTTTCACGCACCAGGGAGGAGGTCACCAGGGAGCCGTGCATGGCGGAGAACAAGCTGCCGCCGAAGACACCTGCGACGCCCAACATGTGGAAGGGGTGCATCAGGATGTTGTGCTCGGCCTGGAACACCAACATGTAGTTGAAGGTTCCAGAGATGCCCAGGGGCATTGCGTCAGAGAAAGAACCCTGACCGAAGGGGTAGACCAGGAAGACAGCGGATGCTGCAGCGACAGGTGCGCTGTAGGCAACGCAGATCCAGGGGCGCATACCCAGGCGGTAGGAGAGTTCCCACTCGCGACCCATGTAGGCGAAGATGCCGATGAGGAAGTGGAAAATAACCAGCTGGAAGGGGCCGCCGTTGTACAGCCACTCATCGAGGGAAGCAGCTTCCCAGATGGGATAGAAGTGCAGGCCGATGGCGTTTGAAGAAGGAACAACAGCACCGGAGATGATGTTGTTGCCGTAGATCAGGGAGCCAGCGACAGGCTCGCGGATGCCATCGATGTCGACCGGAGGTGCGGCGACGAAGGCGATGACGAAACAGATGGTGGCAGCCAGCAGGGTGGGGATCATCAGCACACCGAACCAACCGACATACAGACGGTTGTTGGTCGAGGTGACCCACTCGCAGAAGGACTGCCAACTAGAAGCGCCGGAGCGCTGCTGGATGGTGGTGGTCATGAGAACGGAAAGAAGTGCCCCCGAAGGGACGGTTTAAGGAAGGGCAGGGATGCCCTGCCTCCATCCAATGTAACAGAAGTTTGCGGTGTGTATCGCCGGCTTTATGAAGTTGATGTGAAGTCAGCTTGAGCCCCGCCGGCGGATGCGCTTGTTAGCGTCCCGGAACGCCTTGCAGCATCAGCGTTGTCCCCACAACAGGAACGGGTGCTGCTTGTGCGGCTGCCCTGCAATCCAATCTTCCCGATCGGGCCGATCTACCTCGCGGACCATCTCCACAAGTGTTTCCCGGAGATGCCGCAGCGGATTCTCGATCTCGCTGCCCTTCCGGTGCTGGATGTGCGGCGGGTGCTGCTCCAGACGATCGATCAGTTCCGCCCATCGCTGCTGGTGTTCTCCTGGCGGGACATTCAGATCTATGCCCCGGTGGATGGCCGCGGAGGCAATCCGCTGCAGAACTCATTCGAGGTCTTCTATGCCCGCAACCCGCTGAAGCGTCTGCACGGTGCTCTCGGTGGCCTGCGGCTGATGACCAGTCATTACGGCGAACTGCACCGCAACCAGAGCCTGGTGAGTCAGGGTCTCAAGCGCGCCCGTCGCCATCAGCCGTCAGCCCGTGCGGTTCTGGGTGGAGGTGCGGTCAGCGTCTTCTACGAACAGCTCGGACGGTCTCTGCCGAAGGGAACGATCGTGTCTGTTGGGGAAGGGGAGCCGCTTCTGGAAAAGCTGCTTCTGGGTCAGTCCCTTGAGTCGGAACGCTGCTTTGTGGTGGGCGATCCACCCCGCCCCGGGCTGATCCATGAACAGCCGGAGAGTCGTCCGAAAACGGCCTGCGATTACGACTACATCGCCTCGATCTGGCCTCAGCTCACCTGGTACCTCGAAGGCGGAGATTTCTACGTCGGCGTGCAGACCAAGCGGGGATGCCCCCACAACTGCTGTTACTGCGTTTACACCGTTGTGGAAGGAAAGCAGGTGCGACTCAACCCCGTGGAGGAGGTGGTCAAGGAAATGCGCCAGCTCTACGACCGGGGTGTGCGCGGTTTCTGGTTCACCGATGCCCAGTTCATCCCGGCACGCCGCTACATCGAGGACGCCAAGGAGCTGCTGCGGGCGATCAAGGCCGAGGGGCTCACAGGCATCCGCTGGGCCGCTTACATCCGTGCCGACAACCTGGATCCCGAGCTGGCACAGCTGATGGTGGAGACCGGCATGAGTTATTTCGAGATCGGCATCACCTCAGGCTCTCAGGAGCTCGTGCGCAAGATGCGCATGGGCTACAACCTGCGCATCGTTCTGGAGAGCTGCCGGATGCTGGCCGATGCCGGTTTCCGGGACCACGTCTCGGTGAATTACTCCTTCAACGTGATCGACGAACGACCCGAGACCATCCGCCAGACCGTGGCGTATCACCGTGAACTTGAGGCGATCTTCGGGGCAGACCGGGTTGAGCCGGCCATCTTCTTCATCGGCCTGCAGCCCCACACACACCTGGAGCAGTACGGCTTCGAGCAGGGTCTGATCAAGCCTGGCTACAACCCGATGAGCATGATGCCCTGGACGGCTCGGAAGCTTCTCTGGAATCCGGAGCCGATGGGCAGCACCTTCGGGCGTGTGTGCCTGGAGGCCTTTGATCGCAATCCAGGCGATTTCGGCCGCACCGTGATGAACCTGCTGGAACGCGATTACGGAGTTGCACCGCTTCAGGACTCCCTGCGGGCTCCTGTGTCAGGTCGCGCTGCTTTGGCGACAGCCGTCACTTGACGGTTCAGCACCACAGTCAGGCTTGCTGCCGCCACAAGACCGCCAAGGGGATTCGGGTTCAGGCCGCCAGGACCGACCAGCCAGGCAGGAGCATCCGGTGACAGCTGCAGCAGGCTGCTCTGCAGCAGGAACCATCCCCCCACAAGTCCCCCGTGCAGGCCGATGGATCCCCACAGCGATCCCCCATCCAGCTGCCGTTGCACCGCCAACACCAGACCGAGAACAAACAGTCCGCTCAGCAGTCCGAGCATCGGCCAGACACCGAGGTTGAAGCGGGTATGCACCAGGCTGAAGCATGCGGCCTGAGCCAGCACGCCGCCGGTCGAGCCAAACAGCTGATTCAGTTCCTCCCAGAGCCAGGCCCGGAAGATCAGCTCCTCCGCCAGTCCCACACCGATCGCGAGCAGCAGGGCATTTAGACAGCGCCCTAGCGACCATTCCCCAAGCCAGTGTCCCCAGCTGCCCGCCAGCACCGGGATCACCACCAGCAGCAGCAGGCCCCCGGCCACGCCGGTGCCGCGCAGCCAGGCGACCAGCGGAGCCGGTCGTCCGCCCTGCCCACCCCCGCTGAGGCCCAAAGCCCGCCAGCCATTGCGAGCGCCCCAGCGCAGTCGGCTCCAGCGGGGAAGCAGGAGCATGAACAGCAGGAAGCTGATCAGGGTTCCGATCAGGGCCAGATGTTCCGGCGTCAGCCCGAACGGTTCCAACGGCCGAACGGCGACCCATCCCAGGCCGTAGAGCACGGGGATCAGCAGAAGGGTGGGAAGTCCTTTCGGTTTGAGCTGAATCAGGGAATCCAGCAGCGTCAGAGGGATGCGGCTCAGCTTTCCGGTTCGATCGTGCTGGTGAGCCCCTTGGCCTTGAGGGTTTCGCAGTAGAACTCCGCCGGCTCCAGATCACAGACGATCACAAGACCGACGCCAGTGTTGTGGGCTTCCATCATCACCGCCATGGCGTCCTGTTCGCTCAACTGGGGCACCACCTGCTGCAGGGTGGTGACCACGTATTCCATGGTGTTCACGGGATCGTTGTGAAGCAGCACCTTGTAGCGGGGGGATTGCTTGCGCACCCGCTCGGGAGCTTTCTCCATCACCGCAGCGCCGCCGGGGCTGCGGCTGGGGGTCTCCACCGCCATGGCCTGATAACTCGGCAGATTCAAACCTAAAGGAATCCGAAACACAGCGCTGTCAAAGAGCCTTGATGCGTGCCATGGCCTCATCCACGTTGGCGCGGCTGTTGAAGGCAGACAGGCGGAAGTAGCCCTCACCCGCTGCTCCGAAGCCACTGCCAGGGGTGCCCACCACATTCGCCTTGTTGAGCAGATGATCGAAGAAGCCCCAGGAGTCCATGCCCTCCGGGGTCTTGATCCACACGTAGGGCGCATGCTCCCCGCCGTAGATGGTGAGCCCTGCGCTGCTGAGCTCATGCCGGATGATCGCTGCGTTCTCCATGTAGAAGCTCACCAGCGCCTTGACTTCTGCCTGACCGGCTTCGGAGTACACGGCTTCTGCGCCGCGCTGGATGATGTAGCTGACGCCGTTGAACTTGGTGCTCTGTCGGCGGTTCCACAGGCCCCAGAGCTCCACGTCCTCACCGTTAGCGGCCTTGCCCTTCAGACCTTTGGGCACCACGGTGAAGGCACAGCGGGTTCCCGTGAATCCGGCGTTCTTGGAGAACGAGCGGAATTCGATGGCGCAGTCGCGCGCACCCTCGATCTCAAAGATGGAGTGCGGCAGGGCCGGATCCTGGATGAAGGCCTCATAGGCCGCATCGAACAGGATCAGGGCCCCGTTGCTGCGGGCGTAGTCGACCCAGGCCTTCAGCTGCTCCCGGGTGGCCACCGCTCCGGTTGGATTGTTTGGGAAGCACAGATAGATCAGATCCACCGGTTCGCTGGGAATCTGAGCGGCGAAGCCGTTGTCGGCGCTGATCGGCAGGTAGGTGAGCCCGGCGTAGCGGCCCTCATCCCCGGCATTACCGGTGCGACCTGCCATCACGTTGGTGTCCACATACACCGGGTAGACCGGATCGGTCACGGCGATGCGGTTGCCCTCCCCGAGGATGTCGAGGATGTTGCTGCTGTCGCATTTGGAGCCGTCGGAGACAAAGATCTCGTCGGCACTGATCTCGCAACCGCGGGCCTGGAAATCGTGCTTGGCAATGGCCTCCCGCAGCCAGCCGTATCCCTGTTCAGGGCCGTAGCCGTGGAAGCCTTCGGCGGTTCCCATGGCATCGATGGCTGACTTCATCGCTTCGCGACAAGCCAGGGGCAACGGCTCGGTCACATCGCCGATGCCGAGGCGGATCAGGGCGGCATCAGGATTGGCGGCACTGAAGGCCTTCACGCGACGACCGATCTCGGGAAACAGGTAGCCCGCCTTGAGCTTGAGGTAATTGCCGTTGACCTGCACCACGGAACCTGAGGAGCTTCTGTCGGGGCATCTTGCCTTGCCAGCAGCTCCATACGATGCATTCAGGAGTGAGGACATCCGCCGTGGTTGTGTCTGCCTTGGATCACCCGGTTGATTTCCATGCGCTGGTGGACAGCGGCATCAACAAGCCGGCCCGGTACATGGGTCACGAGCTGGGGGTGGAACCACGGGACTGGTCGTCCGCCTCCGTGCGGTGGGCTCTCACGTATCCCGAGATCTACGAGGTGGGCTCCAGCAACCTCGGTCACATCATTCTCTATTCGATCCTCAATGCTGTTCCCGGGCAGCTGTGTGATCGGGCCTATCTCCCTGCCGGGGATCTGGCGAGTCGGCTGCGGGAGCGACAGCAGGTGTTGTTCGCGGTCGAGAGCCGACGCCCGCTGCCGGCCTTCGACATCCTCGGTTTCAGCCTCAGTTATGAACTCGGCGCCACCAACATCCTCGAGATGCTGGATCTCTGCCGGTTGCCGATCCGAGCGGAGGATCGCGGCGATCTGCCGCTCAGCGATCCGGCCGCGCCACCGCTGATCTTTGCCGGCGGTCCCACGGCCACCAGCAACCCTGAGCCCTACGCCGCGTTCTTCGATTTCATCGCTCTCGGTGATGGTGAGGAGCTGCTGCCGGAGATCGGGCTGGTGGTGGCCCAGGCCAAGGCGGATGGGTCGCGACGTTCCCAGCTGCTGCGGGATCTGGCACAGGTGCCTGGGGTCTACGTCCCGGCGCTTTATGCCCCCGGAGCTGATGGCGTCACCCTCGAACCACTGCATCCGGAATTGCCACCGCGCGTTCTGCGCCGCGTGGCCACACCGATGCCCCATTACGCCATGGGTCTGGTGCCCCATGTGGAGACGGTGCATGACCGGCTCACGGTGGAGATCCGCCGCGGCTGCACCCGCGGCTGCCGGTTCTGCCAGCCCGGGATGCTCACCCGACCGGCCAGGGATGTGGAGCCCGAGGCGGTGATCGAGGCCGTGGAGACCGGAATGAAGCAGACGGGTTACAGCGATTTCTCGCTGCTGTCGCTGAGCTGCAGCGATTACCTGGCCCTGCCGGCCGTGGGCGTGGAGCTGCGCAACCGTCTGGCGGATCAGAACGTGACGCTGCAGCTCCCCAGCCAACGGGTGGATCGGTTTGATCAGGACATCGCCCACATCCTCGGAGGCACGCGGCAGGCCGGCCTCACCTTCGCTCCGGAAGCAGGCACCCAGCGGCTGCGCGACATCGTCAACAAGGGACTGACGGATGACGACCTGCTCAACGGCATCCGTACCGCCATGGAGAACGGTTACCGCAAGGTGAAGCTCTACTTCATGATTGGTCTGCCGGGGGAGACCGACGCCGATGTGCTCGGCATCGCCGAGACCTGCGTGATGTTGCAGCAGCGCTGCCGTGATCTGGGTCGGCTGAAACTCAACATCACCATCAGCAACTTCACGCCTAAGCCCCATACCCCGTTTCAGTGGCACAGCGTCTCAACGGCTGAGTTCGAACGTCGTCAGCAGCTGTTGCGAGATGCCTTCCGGCGCCTGCGAGGGCTGAAGGTGAACTACACCGACGTGCGGCTCTCGGCCATGGAGGACTTCGTGGGCCGCAGTGATCGCCGTCTGGGCCCTGTGATTGAAGCCGCCTGGCGGGCTGGGGCCGGGATGGATGCCTGGTTTGAATCGCTTGATCGCACCTACGCGGCCTGGACCGGGGCGATCGCCGAGGCAGGTCTGGAAGGCCGGTACCGCCAGATGGAAGTGGGCGGCTGGACCGCGGTGGCGGCACTGGACCGGGACGACCTCGACAGCTTCTGCCGACAGCCGCTTCCCTGGGATCACATCGACACCGGCATTGACAAGACTTGGCTGGCGGAGGATCTCAAGCGAGCCCTGGCTGCGGCGGTGGTCCCCGACTGCTCGTTCGAGGGCTGCAGCAGCTGCGGCGTCTGCGGTCCGGATCTGGGCCACAACGTGGTCGTTCCTCCACCGCAGGTGCCCACGCAGGTTCCCAGCAAGGCACCACCGAGTGCACGGGTCTGCCGGCTCCGCATCCGTTTCGCCAAGACCGGTTCCATGGCCCTGCTCAGTCATCTGGACCTGGTGCGGATGCTGGAGCGTGCCCTGCGCCGCAGCGGCCTTCCGATCAGCTTCACCGGCGGTTTTCATCCTTTGCCACGCCTTCAGATGGCTCTGGCGCTTCCTCTCGGGGCGGAAGCCCATGGCGAATGGATGGATATGGAGTTCAGCGAACCTCTGGACTCCGGGACCTTCCAACAGACCTTGCAGCCTCTTGTTCCCCAGGAGATCCGGTTGCTGCAGGTCAGCGACGTGCCGGTCAGTGGTCCCAGCCTGTCCCAGCAGATCCGGGCGGCGGTGTGGAGTTTTGATCTCCTGAGGTCCGCCCTCCCCCATGACCATGAGGCCCCGTTGGATTGGTCATCGGGCCTGACGGCTCTGATCGCTTCCGAGCAGTTGATCTGGCATGACACCGACAAGAAGGGCCGGCCGCGCCAGAGGGACTGCCGGCCAGCACTCAGGAGCCTGAAGCCGCTCGGCGAGCCAGGCGGTGAACGCATTCGCCTGCGCCTCGAAGCGGAGGTGGATCCGATGGGCCGCAGTCTCCGCCCGGCACAGATCCAGCATTGGCTGTCGGAGCAGCTGGGGGTGGCGCTGGAGCTGCGAGCGCTCTGCCGGGATGAGCTGCAGCTGGTGCAGTGCTAGTTTGCTGCAAGGACGACCAAATGCATTTTCTGCATTTCGTTGCTCCCGGTCTTTTTTGATCCATTCAGGACACAAGACCCCAATGCTCTAGCGGCGGTCTGAATGCTCTGACCGGAACCGCGAGCCTGGAAACAGAGGAGTTCCGACTCCGCACTATTTCTGCCGATCCGGCGTTTTTCCTTTCATCACCCGATGCAGATCGTCTGATGACGACTGATCGGTTCCGAGGTCCATCAAGGGCTCCTACTCCGTTTGTTTATGCCCCAGCAAATTGTCATCGCGGAGCAGCTGCGTATCGCAGCGGTGCTGTCCGATGAGCGCGTCGATGAGCTGATTGTTGCCCAGGGCCGTTATCAAATAGGCGATGTTTATCTCGGCACTGTTGAAAATGTTCTCCCGGGAATTGATGCGGCTTTCGTCAACATTGGAGAGAGTGAGAAAAACGGCTTCATCCATGTCACCGATCTGGGGCCACTGCGCCTGAAGAAGGGGGCTGCCGGCATCACCGAACTACTGGAACCGCGCCAGAAGGTGCTCGTTCAGGTGATGAAGGAGCCGACAGGAACGAAGGGGCCCAGGCTCACAGGCAACCTTGCCCTGCCGGGCCGGTATCTGGTGCTGCAACCCCACGGCCAGGGCGTCAACATCTCCAGGCGGATCAGCGCGGAGACGGAGCGCAACCGGCTGCGGGCACTCGGTGTGCTGATCAAGCCGCCTGGAGCGGGTCTTCTGATCAGGACCGAGGCGGAGGGCATCAGTGATGAGCTGCTCATCGACGATCTCGAGGCCTTGCTGCGCCAGTGGGAGGCGATTCAGCAGGCCGCTGAGACCGCCAGCCCTCCTGTGCTGCTCAACCGGGATGAGGATTTCATCCACCGGATCCTGCGGGACCACATGGGCCCGGATCTTGCCCGGGTCGTCGTGGATGATCCCGCTGCGGTCGAGAGGGTGACGGGATTTCTCGGTGCTGAGGGCAGCACCGTTCTGGTGGAGGCTCACAGTGAGCCAGACGAGCTGCTGGAGCACTACAAAGTCAACGCCGCCATCCGGGATGCCCTGAAGCCAAGGGTTGATTTGCCATCGGGGGGATACGTGATCATCGAGCCCACCGAGGCCCTGACGGTGATCGATGTCAATTCCGGCTCGTTCACCCGTTCTGCGAACGCCCGCGAAACGGTGCTGTGGACCAACTGCGAGGCGGCCATTGAGATCGCCCGTCAGCTGAAGCTGCGCAACATCGGCGGCGTGATCATCATCGATTTCATCGATATGGATTCGCGGCGCGATCAGCTGCAGATGCTCGAGCACTTCACGGGGGCGGTTCGTGATGATGCGGCTCGGCCGCAGATTGCTCAGCTCTCTGAACTGGGACTGGTGGAGCTCACCCGCAAGCGCCAAGGCCAGAACATCTATGAACTCTTCGGCCGTGCCTGCCCAAGCTGCGGCGGCCTCGGTCATGTGGCTGTGCTGCCGGGCAAGGATCTGCTGCAGCCGCTGGCCACCGCGAGCGGTCTGGTGCGGTCCGCCGCCTCCGCCCGCGCAGAGGTGCTTTCCCCAGCCGAGGGAGGCAACGGCCGTCGACGCCGGGGTGGCCGTGGACGCAGTGGGCCGGACACGACACCAGTGGTTGCAGCTGCGGGAGCGGAGACCGTGGTCAGCGATGAGAACGGTGTTGACGATTCCCAGGAGGACACGCAGAACACAGCGGCCACCCGTCGCCCCGAGCCCGAGCTGGTGGCAGTGCCGATGACGGCGGAGCAGCAGGAGGTTTACGGCTGGCTGGGGCTCAATCCGGCGCTGCTGCTGGAGACTCCGCCGGAGTCGGACAACGTTCTGGTGCGGGTGGTGAGCCCGGGAGAGGATCCTGAAGCGGTGCTCGAGGAAGCGCGTCAGCAGCTGGCCGCCAGCTCAGGTCGCCGGCGACGGCGCGGACGGGGAGGCCGCGGGTCCGGCCGCAATGGTCAGTCGGCTCCGGTGGCTGTGAGTGAACAGGAGTCGTCCGTCCCGGACAGGGTTTCGTCTGAAGCCGAGCCGGAAACGGCGCCGCTGATGGTGGAGATCACCCCCCTGGAGATCACCCCGCAGGTGCTGCCTGAGCAGGAGTTGCCCTCCGTTGAGCCGGAGATCGCTGCCATCGCGGTTGCAGAAGAGGAGAAACCGGAGGAGGAGCTGGAGGAACCCCGCCGCCGACGGCGGCGCTCGTCAGCGACGGCATCCAGCTGAGTGGTCGATGCCGGCGATGACCCGATTCCTTCGGGATCGGCGATCGCCGGCATCGATGAAGTCGGTCGTGGCTGTCTGTTCGGCCCAGTCTTTGCGGCCGCCGTGGTGCTCGATGGGGAGGCCGCTGACGCCCTGCAGGCCGCTGGCCTGACGGACAGCAAGAAACTCACGCCGCGGCGCCGTGCCGCCCTTGTTCCCAGGATCGAAGAGCGCAGCGTGGCCTGGGCTCTCGGTCAGGCCTCGGCGCGTGAGATCGATGGAATGGGCATCCGTGGGGCCACGGAGCTGGCCATGCTGAGGGCCCTGCAGCGGCTTCCCTCTCGCCCTGAGCTTGTGCTGGTGGATGGCACCCTGCCTCTGCGCTTATGGACCGGACCTCAGCGCACTCTGGTGCGAGGGGACAGCCGATCAGCGGTGATCGCGGCCGCCAGTGTGATCGCCAAGGAAGCCAGGGATGCCTTGATCCGACGGTTGGCGGTTCGTTTCAGGGGGTATGGCCTGGAGAAGCATGTCGGGTACGGCACGGCTCTGCACCGTGAGGCTCTGCTGGCGTCAGGGCCCACCGCTCTGCATCGCCGCAGTTTCCTGACGCGCCTGCTGAAGAGCTGAGTTGCCCGCATCGGTCTCCCGGCACCAGCGGCGGAAATCAGCCATCAGCTGCTGGCCCACCCGGGCCTTGATGCCCACCAGGATGCCTTTGAGAAGTGATTCCCCGGTCGTCTCCAGCGCACGGCGGGGCACCAGCCTGAGCAGCGGCGGCTGACTGACACTCACCGACAGCCTGGCGTCGCCGCAGAGGCCCCGGGGTGTCGCTTTGAGGATGGCTTCGAGGGTGAGCTGAAAGTCATCCACCAGACCCAGCCCTTCCAGTTCGCAGTCAACGGCGCGCATCTGCAGGCAGGAGGGATCGGCCTCGATCTGCAGGCAGACGATCGGTTTCACCTGCAGCTGGAATACCTGGAGGCTCGTGACCACGTAGCGATAACGACCGGGGCTGAGCCTGGTGAGTTGATGGGCATCCAGCAGTGCAGCAAGCAGGCGTTCCTCCTGCTGCAGGTAATTCGGCAGCCGTTCGGCATGACGCTTGACAGGGAGATCAAGCTGCTGACTGGCTTTGAAGGCCAGAGGCATGAACATCACCTGACGCGGCATGATCCTATCGAGTCCCAGCCTTTTGCCCCGATGCCGACACGCATCGCATTCCTTGGCCCGACGGGGACCTACGGCGAGCAGGCAGCCCAGTCGCTGATCGCCCTGGAACAGCTGCCGCAGCCTGAGCTTGTTCCCTGCGTCGGTCTGCGGGCGGTGGTGGAGCAGCTGGCCTCCGGAGGCTGCGATGCTGCGGTGGTGCCGGTGGAGAACTCGGTGGAGGGTGGGGTCACCGCCACCCTGGATGCGCTCTGGTCACACCGGGACCTATGCATCCGACGGGCGCTGGTTCTTCCGATCCGTCATTCGCTGCTCAGCAGCGGTTCTCTGGACAGCATCACCGAAGTGCTGTCGCATCCGCAGGCTCTGGCGCAGTGCTCCGGATGGCTGGCCCGCCAGCTGCCGCAGGCGTTGCAGCTACCGACATCCTCAACCGCAGAGGCTGCACGCATGGTCTGCGGCAGTCGTTTCCGGGCCGCGATCGCTTCCCGCAAGGCAGGAGAGGAGCACGGCCTGAAGGAGCTTGCTCATCCGGTCAACGACGTAGCGGGCAATCGCACCCGTTTCCTGCTGCTTCAACGGGGGGAGCGCCGCTGCTCCGGTGACGTGGCCAGTCTGGCCTTCTCGCTGCGGCGCAATGCCCCCGGAGCCCTGCTGGAGGCGCTGGCCAGCTTGGCCCGTCAGAACCTGAACATGAGCCGGATCGAGTCCCGACCGTCCAAGCGTGAACTCGGTGAATACGTGTTTTTCGTGGATGTGGAGCTTCCCGTCGACAGCCAAGTGCTACTGGAGGCCCTTGTTGCCGAGCTGACACCGCTCTGCGACCACCTGGCGAACCTGGGGGCCTATCCCAGCAGCGAGCAGATCAACGACGCAGACGGAACACTCCGAACTGCATGAGTCCGGTGGCGAAGGCCCATCGCATCAGCAGCAGAGTGGGGGTTTCACGCAATCCCTGAAGCACGGCTCCCGGGCCGAGACCGAGCACGGCTCCAGGTCGGCGCAATCCTTCGGCGATGGAGTCGATCCATGAGGGGAGGGTGGCGGCGGTCCAGTCCCCGGTGACGACGTCACCGCGTCGATGGCAGCTGGCTTCCAGGTTGCCGCTGAAACCCTTGATGCTGGCGAATTCAGGATGGGCCCACTGGTGAAGCAGCTGGCGCATCACCCAGCGTTCAGAGCGGTTCATGGCGCCGTCGGAGGGGTCCCGTCGATTCCAGTCAGCCACGGCGAGCGTGCCACCGGGACGCAGCACCCGGAGCAGTTCATCGGCGTAGCGCTGCTTGTCCGGCATGTGGGGACCGGCCTCCACACTCCAGACGGCATCGAAACCCTGGTCGGCACACTGAAGATCCAAAGCATCCATCACAGCGAAGCGACAGCTGAGCCCCTCGGCTGTGAGCTCCGTGGCCCGTCGCACCTGGGCAGGGCTGATGCTGATGCCAAGAACGTCAAAACCGTAATCACGGGCCAGGATCCTTGCGCTGCCGCCGATGCCGCAGCCCACATCGATCAGCTTGGAGCCAGGCGGGAGTTGGTCCAGCCCGCTCCAGCGCACCAGCTCATGGACGAACGCTTCTTTGGCGGCGCGGAAATCGCTGGATTGCGGAGGATCTCCGTAATGACCCAGATGGACATGCTCTCCCCAGAGCCGTTCCAGCAGTCGGTCATCGGTCCAGGCGTCGTAGGCCGCTGCGACACTGTCTGATGATTCGTAGCGGCGATCCCGGCGCAGCCAGAGCAGCAGTGCAGCACCACCAGCTGCGGCGGCAATCAGCAGAAATTGGCTCAGCATCAGGCGTCTGTGCTGTCGGTGTCGCTGTCCGACAGGGTGTCTTTCAGAACGGTCCGTGCCGCCAGCTGCCGGCGGGTGTGATCGAGCATTTCAAACTGACGCTTGAGGCGTTCGTGGGTGTCGGTGAGCTCCAGCAGGGCCTGCTGTTCACCGGCCGCATGGGGGTCCAGATGGGCACCGATCCAGAAGGAGAGCTCACGGGGGAGATCGGGCAGATCGTCGGGCAGGGTCACCTCCTGCCCCTGCAGCTTGCCGGAGAGGGTGATCACGTCGTTAAGGGCGTGGTTGACCGAGTCGCTCAGTTCGTTGAGGCCGCTGTGGTCCTCCACCTGCTCGTCTTCCATCCAGGTGACCATTGCGCTGCGGAACGGGGTTTCGCGGGTGATGTTCAGAACGCGGAACCGCTGCTGGCCGAGCGTGACGATGTAGCTGCGACCGTCGTCGGTGGTCTGGTGCTGGAGCACTTCGGCGCAGCAGCCGACCTCAGCCATCTCACGGGTTTCGGGATCGATGCGGACCACGCCGAAACGCTTGTCGGACTCGAGCACCGACTGCAGCAGCATGCGGTACCGGGATTCGAAGATGTGGAGCGGCAGCAGCTGCTGCGGGAACAGAACGACGTCCGGCAGGGGGAACAGGGGCAGCTCCCTGACGGCGTAATCAGACACGAACGTCGTCCAGAACAGTGTGTAAATCGTAGGAAGTGATGTCTGTCTCCGTCGGGATCAGAGCTTCACTTCGATGTCCACACCGCTGGGCAGATCAAGCTTCATCAGCGCATCGATCGTCTTGGCTGAAGGGCTGTAGATGTCGATGATGCGACGGTGGGTGCGGGTCTCGAAGTGCTCGCGGGAATCCTTGTCCACATGGGGTGAACGCAGCACGCAGTAGATCTTGCGTTTCGTGGGAAGAGGAATCGGGCCGATCGCTGTCGCAGCGGTGTTGTCGGCCGTCTCAATGATTTTGTCGCAGGAGAGATCCAGCATGCGGCGGTCAAACGCCTTCAGGCGAATGCGGATCTTCTGCTGAGCGATGGCAGTGGACATAGGAAGCGCAGACGGTGTCCCCTAGGGGAAGGAGAGGGTGAATTGTCGAGGTTCTGAAGGTGCTGGAGCCATAGCCGTCAGCACTCTTGGAGTTTAAGAGATGGGGGATCCGGAGATCCCCCATCTCAGTCATCGGTTGATGACGATCACTCGATGATCTTGGACACCACGCCAGCACCGATGGTGCGGCCGCCTTCACGGATGGCGAAGCGCATGCCGGTTTCCATGGCGACGGGGCAGATCAGCTCACCGGTCATCTGGATGTTGTCACCGGGCATCACCATTTCCACGTTGCTGCCGTCTTCCGCGGTGAACGCGGTGATCTGGCCGGTCACGTCCGTTGTCCGGATGTAGAACTGCGGGCGATAGCCAGCGAAGAAAGGCGTGTGGCGACCGCCCTCTTCCTTCTTCAGCACATACACCTGACCTTCGAACTTGGTGTGAGGGGTGATGGAGCCAGGCTTGACCAGCACCATGCCGCGCTCGATGTCTTCCTTCTGGATGCCGCGCAGCAGCAGGCCGACGTTGTCGCCAGCCATGCCCTCGTCGAGCAGCTTGCGGAACATCTCCACACCGGTGACGGTTGTTTTGCGGGGATCGCGGATGCCGACGATTTCGACTTCTTCGCCGACCTTGACCATGCCGCGCTCGATACGGCCGGTCGCCACGGTTCCACGACCGGTGATGGAGAACACATCCTCCACAGCCATCAGGAAGGGCTTGTCAACCTCGCGCTCGGGCTCGGGGATGTTGGAGTCAACAGCCTCCATCAGTTCTTCGATCTTGGCTTCCCACTCAGCCTCGCCCTCGATGGCCTTCAGGCCGGAGACCTGAACCACAGGGATGTCGTCGCCGGGGAAGTCGTAGCTGGAGAGAAGCTCGCGGATCTCCATTTCGACCAGTTCGATGATCTCTTCGTCATCGACCATGTCGCACTTGTTCAGTGCAACCACCAGAGCGGGAACGCCCACCTGCTTGGCCAGCAGGATGTGCTCCTTGGTCTGCGCCATGGGGCCGTCGGTGGCGGCGCACACAAGAATGGCGCCGTCCATCTGGGCAGCACCGGTGATCATGTTCTTCACGTAGTCCGCGTGACCGGGGCAGTCCACGTGGGCGTAGTGACGGCTATCTGTCTCGTATTCGACGTGAGCGGTGTTGATGGTGATACCGCGCTCACGCTCCTCAGGAGCACCGTCGATGTCGGCGTAATTCTGAACCTGAGCCTGGCCTTTCTTGGCGAGCACGTTGGTGATCGCAGCGGTCAGGGTTGTTTTGCCGTGGTCAACGTGGCCAATGGTGCCGATGTTGACGTGAGGCTTGTTCCTTTCAAACTTCTCGCGTGCCATTTTTTGTGAAGAATCGAGGGGGTGAATTAAGGGGGGTTAGAGATCAGGAATTGCCCTGATTCTTGGAGATGATGGCCTCGGCCACGTTGCGAGGAACATCCTCGTAGTGGCTGAATTCCATAGAGAAAATACCCCGACCCTGGGTCATGGATCGGAGTTCGGTGGCGTAGCCGAACATCTCGGCCAGGGGCACCTTGGCCGAGACTTTTGACGTGCCATCGTCAATCGCCTGACCTTCAACCTGACCCCGACGGGAGGACAGGTCGCCGATGACCGAGCCGAGGAAATCCTCGGGAACCTCGACCTCGACCTTCATCATCGGTTCAAGAAGCACAGGATTGCACTTCTTGACGGCATCTTTGAAGGCCATGGAGCCGGCGATCTTGAACGCCATCTCCGAGGAGTCGACGTCGTGATAAGAGCCGTCGACCATCTTGACCTTCACGTCGATCAGCGGGTAACCGGCGATAACGCCGGATTCGCAGGTCTCCTTCATGCCCATCTCAGCAGGCTTGATGTATTCCTTGGGAACAACACCACCAACAATCTTGTTGATGAATTCGAAACCGGATTCCGGCTCGCCGGGTTCCATTTCGATCACCACATGACCGTATTGGCCTTTACCACCGGTCTGGCGGGAGAACTTGCCTTCGCCACCGGCTGAACCGCGGATGGTCTCCCGATAGGACACCTGCGGAGCGCCGATGTTGGCTTCCACCTTGAACTCGCGCAGCATGCGATCCACCAGGATTTCCAGGTGGAGTTCACCCATGCCGGCGATCACGGTCTGACCGGTTTCCTGATCTGTGTTGACACGGAAGGTCGGGTCTTCCTCAGCCAGTGCAACCAGGGCTTTGGAGAGCTTCTCCATGTCGCCCTTGGTCTTGGGCTCAACGGCCACAGAGATCACCGGTTCGGGAACGAACAGGGTCTCGAGGACGATCGGGTCTTCAACGGAACAGAGGGTGTCGCCGGTCGTGGTCGCCTTCAGGCCGAGCACTGCGCCGAGGTCACCGGCGCGCAGTTCGTCAACTTCCTCGCGGTCGTCGGCCTTCAGCACCACGAGGCGAGAGATGCGTTCCTTGGAATCCTTCGTGGAGTTCAGCACGTAGCTGCCCTTGGACAGGATGCCGGAATACATCCGAACGAAGGTGAGCTTGCCGTAGGGATCGGCCATGACCTTGAAGGCCAGCGCACTGAAGGGCGCGCTGTCGTCGGAGGGGCGAACCGCCTCGCTGCCGTTGGGCAGCAGACCCTGGATGGGGGGAACGTCGATAGGAGCGGGTAGGTAGTCGACCACTGCGTCGAGAACCAGCTGGACACCCTTGTTCTTGAAGGCGGAGCCGCAGAGCACGGGCACCAGACCGTGCTTCAGCACGCCCTGACGGATGCCACTCTTCAATTCTTCATTGCTGAGTTCGCCGGTTTCCAGGAACTTCTCGATCAGGCTCTCATCGGTTTCCGCGACCGTTTCCATGAGGACGTTGCGCCACTCGGCGACCTGATCCTTCATGTCGTCGGGAACATCGGTGACTTCGATGTCCTGACCCAGGTCGTCCTTATAGATGTGGGCCTTGTTCTCCACCAGGTCGATGATGCCGCTCAGCTCCCCTTCAGCACCGATCGGCAGTTGGATCGGTGCAGCATTGGCTTTCAGACGGTCCTTGATCTGACTGTGAACCTTCAGGAAGTCCGCTCCGGTGCGGTCCATCTTGTTGACGAACACCATGCGGGGCACGGAGTAGCGATCCGCTTGTCTCCAGACCGTCTCGGACTGAGGCTGAACGCCGCCGACCGCACAGAACACAGCGATCACACCATCGAGAACGCGCATGGAGCGCTCCACCTCGATGGTGAAGTCGACGTGCCCAGGCGTGTCGATGATGTTGATTCGGTGGTCCTGCCAACTGGTGGAGATGGCTGCTGCCGTGATGGTGATGCCACGCTCACGCTCCTGGGCCATCCAGTCGGTTACGGCGGCGCCATCGTGTACTTCGCCGATTTTGTGCACCACTCCTGAATAAAACAGGATCCGTTCAGTCGTGGTGGTCTTACCAGCGTCAATGTGTGCTGCAATACCAATATTTCTGACGCGTTCCAGGGGAAAAGCGCGGGCCACAGGAAAATCTCCGGGGGTGAGGCGTGAAAAGGCGGGGTGACTCTACAGGCAAGCCCATGAACAAGTGTGTTGATGGGCTGGCTGGTCAGCCTCAGTAGCGGTAGTGGGCGAAAGCCTTGTTGGCTTCTGCCATCTTGTGGGTCTCTTCGCGCTTGCGAACGGCGCTGCCGGCTTCGTTGGCGGCATCCATCAGTTCGCCGGCGAGTTTCTGAGCCATGCTGCGGCCGTTGCGGGAGCGGGAGAAGCTCACCAGCCAGCGCAGGGCCATGGCGGTGCCGCGTTCCTGACGGACTTCCATCGGCACCTGGTAGGTGGCACCACCCACCCGGCGGGCCCGCACCTCGACCAGCGGAGTGGCGTTCTTGACCGCGGTCTCGAACAGTTCGAGGGGATCACCACCGGTGCGCTCGTTGATCAGGCCGAATGCGTCCGAGAGGATCCGCTGGGCCGTGGACTTCTTCCCGTGCTGCATCAACCGGGCCACCATCATCGAGGCCAGTCGGCTGTTGAACTGCGGGTCCGGAAGGATCGGGCGTTTTTCAGCGGCGTTGCGGCGGGACATGAAAGCTCAGGACGTTTGTGTGGTGTGACGAGGTGGTGATGGGGTGATCGGAGATCACTCCTTCGGAGCCTTGGCGCCGTACTTGGAGCGTGACTGACGACGGTCCTTCACGCCGGAGGTGTCCAGGGTTCCGCGAATGATGTGATATCTCACACCGGGCAGATCCTTGACACGACCGCCACGGATCAGCACAACGGAGTGCTCCTGAAGGTTGTGGCCGATGCCCCCGATGTAAGCGGTGACCTCGAATCCGGAGGTGAGCCGTACACGGGCCACCTTGCGCAGAGCCGAATTGGGTTTCTTCGGCGTGGAGGTGTACACCCGGGTGCACACGCCCCGGCGTTCGGGACAGGCTTTCAGGGCCGGGGACTTGGTCTTGGCCTTGAGGCGCTGGCGCTCCGTGCGGATCAGCTGTTGGATGGTTGGCATCGAGGGTCGGCGAGCGGTCGGACGCTCCGACCTGATTCGACAATCCAACACGATACCGGTTGACCGGCCCCTTCTATCCCTAACGACTGAATGCGCTGCCGCAGGCGCAGGGTTGGATGGCATCGCCACCGCGGATCAGAAAGCCTCCACCGCTGAGGTCGCCCCGGTAGTCGAGGATCAGCCCCTGCAGCAGGCTCAGCTGCTCACGCGGGGCATGCAGGGTGACGCCATCGGCACGGGCGATGGCCACACCGGCGAGATGGCCGGGACGGATGCGGATCACATGCTCGGCACACTCACCGGGCGTGAGATCCAGATGCATCTGGCCGGGAGTGCCGGCCACGGACGCCTGGCGGCCCAGTTCCGCTGCTGCCGTCGGGGTCAGGCGCAGGTTGGCGGCAGCCATCGGCGATGGAAATGCGGCCCCCACAATGACAGGCCTCAGCCGGGGACCAGGCCCAGGCCGTTGTGGATCCGGGGCGAGCTGCCGCGTCCGTTCATCAGGCTGCGACCGGCCACGTCCATGGTGGTTGAACTGCCGCCATCCAGGTTGAGGGCATCCCGCAGCCCCAGCTGCTGCATGGCCAGGGTTGTCTCCAGCAGGGTCGGATCGCTGCCGGTGGACCCGCGCAGGGTGAGCAGCCACGTGCCGCCCTCGCCGCTGCCGACCACGGTGCGGGGCGCCGACAGGCTGAGAAACCCCGGGCTGAATCCTTCTCCGCGGCCGTTGAGCACCACGCGGCCCTCCTGCAGCAGGAGGGGGCCGCCTCCGAGCACGTTGCTGGACTCCCCGAGCATGCTGTTTGCCCGCAGCCGCAGCGTGACCCTGTCCCCGGGTTGAGCCGGCAGCCGCGCACCACCGCGGGCGACCACCAGATCCGTCTGTGCCGCCAGTGGAACCCCCCGACGTAGTGCTGCGGATGCATAAAGGGTCTCGACGATTCCGTCGCGCACCAGCAGCGCCTGCTCCTCGCCGCTGAGGGCCCGGTACACCGGTCCCCAGGCGCGGGTGTAGCGGCTGAGGCCCTTCTGCACGTAGCCGCTGTTGAGATAGCCGAGACCCCAGCGGCGTCCTCCATTCACCACCAGGTCCTGGTCCAGCCGCAGCCGTCCGAACTGCAGCGCGCTGTTCTGGTTCCAGGCGATCACGCCACGATTGAGGATCGGTCCGGACAGCCAGACACCATTACGCCGCAGCGCACCGAGCGGGAGCTGGCGGATCCGGTTGAAATACCCGCCGTTGACCCCGATCACCGCACCGGCGGGGCGCGTCAGCTGAGGAAGGAAGCGCAGGCCCTGCTGGCTGCCCACCATCGTCAGGGGTTTGAGCTTCAGTCCAAGGTTGGGCAGGTCGCCTCCGGCCCGCAGCACTTCCAGCGGCTTCACCCCAACGGTCACCTGGCGGCGCTCCAGCACCAGCCCGCGGCGCACCAGGCCCGCTACAGCGGGATGGCTCAGGGGCAGGGGGGTCTGTTGCTGAGCCCTCACGGCCTCGGCTGCCGGCTCCCCGAGGCCGTCGAGCACCACGCGCCAGGGATCGGCCAGGGTGAGTGTGCTCAACCGGGTTGCCTGGCCCTGCAGGCGCAGTCCGTTCTCGGTCTGGCGCGGTTGCAGCCCCAGGGTCCGCAGCAGGCGTTGCTGGCCAGGGTTGCTGCGGAAATCCAAAAGCAGATCGCTGCCGAGCCGTTGCACGAACACCGGTCCATCGAGGTCGAACACCACCCGGCCGGCGTTGCTGCCCTTGCCACGTCTGAGGCGCTGCAGCAGTGGTGCCGGAAGCTCCAGCAGCAGCTGACGGCCGCGGGTGCTGCTCCGGACCCCCACCGCCCCCAGCCAGTCCGCCACCTCCAGCGCCACTTCATCACCGAGGGGCCGCTGCGGAATGCTCTCCAGAGGACGTTGCTCGCCGTACCACTCCAGGTTTCCGTTCTCGAGACGGCTGAAGCCCAGCTGACCCTCCAGCAGATCCAGAGGCAGCCAGAGTTCATCGGGCTGGTCATCGCGCTGCCCCTGCCACTGCCAGCCTCCCGACAGGCGCTGGCCGGCGATCAGGATGCGGTTGCCGCTGCGGCTGGCAGCAAAACGCACCTCCGGCGGAGGTTCAGGCAGCTGGGCGAGGGGCAGCATGGAAGCGCGTGGGAAGCGAAAGGCGCCTGCCTAGGATCACTGGAAGAGATGGTTTCTGCAGAGGACGTCGCTGCAGACCCAAGTGTTTGTCCGGTCTCCGCCCATGCCCGAATCCACCTGTCCCGCAGCGTTCTGGCCCTATCGGGACAGTCCAGCGCCCGAGTCGGTCGCGGGAGAGAAGGATGCCTGCGGCGTTGGATTCCTGGCGCAGCTGTCGGGTGAGACCAGCCACTGGGTTCTGCAGCAGGCTCTGCGGGGTCTCGGCTGCATGGAACACCGTGGCGGCTGTGGTGGTGACGGGGATTCCGGCGATGGCGCAGGGGTGCTCTGCGAAATCCCATGGACATATCTGAGGGCGTTCTGGCCTGATGCGGCATCGGCGAAAGGTCTTGGAATGCTGTTCATGCCTCAGGACCCCGGCAAGCGGGACCTGGCGCGTCAGTTCTGCGAGGACGAAGCTGCGGCTCTGGGGCTGAGCTCCGCCGGTTGGCGGGTGGTGCCGGTGGATCCCGCTGTGCTGGGACCGATGGCGCGGCAGACCGCACCCGTGATCGAGCAGTGGCTGCTGGCCGGTGATGCCGAGGGCGATGCCTTTGAAGCGCTGCTGCTGCGTCTGCGCCGCCGGATCGGTGCCCGCGCCCGAGAGGCCTGGGGCTTCGAGGGCTCGCTGGATGTCTACGTGGCCTCCTTGAGCAGCCGCACCGTTGTGTACAAGGGCATGGTGCGCTCCGAGGTGCTGGCGCAGTACTACGCCGATCTGCGGGACCCCCGCTTTGAAGTGAGCTTCGCGGTCTATCACCGCCGCTTCAGCACCAACACCCTGCCCCGCTGGCCCCTCGCTCAACCGATGCGGTTGTTGGGTCACAACGGTGAGATCAACACCCTGTTGGGCAACCTCAACTGGGCGAAGGCCTCAGAAGCCAGCCTTTCGGAGGTCTGGGGAGATTCAGCGGCTGACCTCAACCCGGTGGTCAACCCGAGCTTCAGCGACTCGGCCAATCTCGACGCCACGCTTGAGCTGATGGTGCGCAGTGGCCGCTCGATCACTGACAGCCTGATCACGCTGGTGCCGGAGGCCTTCCGCAATCAGCCCGATCTCGACAGCCGTCCGCAGGTGACGGCGATGTACGAGTTCAATGCCGGCATCCAGGAGCCCTGGGACGGTCCCGCCCTTCTGGTGTTCGCCGACGGCAAGCGGGTGGGCGCCACCCTGGATCGCAACGGTCTGCGACCGGCCCGTTGGTGCACCACCGCGGATGGGTTCGTGATCATGGGATCGGAAACCGGCGTTGTGGATCTCAGCGGCAAGACCGTGGTCCAGAAGGGGCGCCTCGGTCCGGGCCAGATGGTGGCAGTGGATCTGGAGGCCGGGCAGCTGCTGGACAACTGGACCGTGAAGGAGGACGCCGCCGGGCGTTTCCCTTACAGCGACTGGCTGCAGCAGCACCGTCGCAGCGTCGCTCCCCAGCCCTGGACGAAGGAGCGCCAGATCGGCGAGCTGGATCTGCTGCGGCTGCAGACCGCCATGGGTTTCACCGCGGAAGACTTCGATCTGGTGATCGAGGACATGGCCGGTCTGGGCAAGGAACCCACTTACTGCATGGGGGATGACATCCCACTGGCGGTGCTCTCCGAGAAGCCGCACCTGCTGTACGACTACTTCAAGCAGCGCTTCGCCCAGGTCACCAACCCACCGATCGATCCCCTGCGCGAAAAGCTGGTGATGAGCCTGGAGATGCATCTGGGTGAACGTCGCCCGGCGCTGAAGCCCCAGGCGGAGGCCGCCGCGGTGATTCACCTGGATACCCCGGTGCTGAATGAAGCCGAGCTGGTGGCGATCAGCCAGCAGGGTCTGCCGGTGACAACCCTCTCGACTCAGGTGGCTGTTGAGGCCTGTGCCGGTGGCCTTAGCTCAGCCCTTGATGCGCTCTGCCAGGCAGCGGAGGAGGCAGTGCGCGGCGGCGCTCAGGTGTTGGTGCTGTCCGACCGTGTCGACCGTGCCGGTGCTCTGGCTCCGCTGACGGCCACCGTTGTGGCGATGCCGGCGTTGCTGGCGGTGGGGGCGGTGCATCACCATCTGCTGCGTCAGAAGCTGCGGCTGCATTGCTCGCTGGTGGCGGATACCGCCCAGTGCTGGAGCACGCACCACATGGCCTGCCTGATCGGTTACGGCGCCAGCGCTGTCTGCCCATGGCTCACCTGGGAGACCACCCGTCACTGGCTGGCTCATCCCAAAACACTGAAGCGGATCGAGCAGGGCAAGCTGCCGGCTCTGGACGCCGACAAGGTGCAGGCGAATGTGCGGGTGTCGTTGGAGAACGGCCTGCGCAAGATCCTCTCCAAGATCGGCATCTCGCTGCTGGCCAGCTATCACGGCGCTCAGATCTTCGAGGCGATCGGCCTCGGCGCCGATGTGATCGCCACCGCCTTCACCGGTACCACCAGCCGTGTGGCCGGCATGACCCTGGCCGAACTGGCCAACGAGACGCTGTCGCTGCATGCCAAGGCCTTCCCGGAGCTGAACCGCAGCAAGCTGGAGTTCATGGGCTTTGTGCAGTACCGCACCGGCGGTGAGTACCACCTCAACAGTCCGGACATGGCCAAGGCCCTGCATGCGGCCGTGAAGACCGGTCCGGGTTACGACCATTTCTCCACCTACAAGACCCTGCTGGAGAACAGGCCGGTCACGGCCCTGAGGGATCTGCTGGAGTTCAAGCTGGCGCCCACGCCGCTTCCCCTGGATCAGGTGGAAAGTGCCGAAAGCCTCTGCAGCCGCTTCTGCACCGGCGGCATGAGTCTTGGGGCCCTGTCGCGTGAGGCCCACGAAGTGCTGGCGGTGGCGATGAACCGCATCGGCGGTAAGAGCAACAGCGGCGAGGGCGGCGAGGATCCGGCCCGCTTCCAGGTGCTCAATGATGTGGATGTCGAGGGGCGTTCGGCCGCATTCCCGAGCATCGGTGGCCTGCGTAATGGCGACACGGCCTGCTCAGCGATCAAGCAGGTGGCCTCAGGGCGCTTCGGTGTCACGGCTGAATACCTGCGCAGCGGCAGACAGCTGGAGATCAAGGTGGCCCAGGGGGCCAAGCCCGGTGAGGGCGGCCAGTTGCCCGGCCCGAAGGTCGATGAATACATCGCCTGGCTGCGCAACAGCAAACCTGGCGTGGCGTTGATCTCGCCGCCGCCGCATCACGACATTTATTCAATCGAGGATCTGGCCCAGCTGATCCATGACCTGCATCAGGTGCACCCCAAGGCCCCGGTGAGCGTGAAGCTGGTGGCCGAGATCGGCATCGGCACCATCGCAGCCGGTGTGGCCAAGGCCAATGCCGATGTGATTCAGATCTCCGGCCATGACGGCGGCACCGGTGCCTCACCGCTGAGTTCGATTAAACATGCCGGTAGCCCCTGGGAACTGGGGCTCACCGAGGTGCACCGCAGCCTGCTGGAGAACGGCCTGCGCGACCGGGTGCTGCTGCGCGCTGATGGCGGCCTCAAGACCGGTTGGGACGTGGTGATCGCCGCCATGCTCGGTGCCGAGGAATATGGCTTCGGCTCGGTGGCGATGATCGCCGAGGGCTGCATCATGGCGCGCGTCTGCCACACCAACAATTGCCCGGTGGGGGTGGCAACCCAGAAGGAAGCCTTGCGCAAGCGCTTCAAAGGTGTGCCCGAGCACGTGGTGAATTTCTTCTGGTACGTGGCGGAAGAGGTGCGTCAGCTGTTGAGCCTGCTCGGCGTCGCCAGACTCGAGGATCTGATCGGCCGCAGCGAGTTGCTTCAACCCCGTGCGGTGCAGCTGGCCAAAACCCAGGGTGTGGATCTCTCCAGCCTGCTGGCGCCGATCCAGGGCTCAGAAGACCGTGCCTGGCTGCGTCACAGTGCCGAAGCCCATGGCAACGGCCCGATTCTTGAGGATCAACTGCTGGCCGACGCCGAGCTGCTGGCGGCGCTGGAGAGCCACGGCTCCCTGAGCCGCACGATCGCGATCATCAACACCGATCGCAGCGTCGGCGCCCGCCTGGCCGGTGAGATCGCCCAGCGCCACGGCAACCGCGGCTTCAACGGGCAGCTGGATCTCACCTACCAGGGTGCTGCCGGCCAGAGTTTCGGCGCCTTTCTCGTGCAGGGCATGAACGTGCGGCTGGAGGGTGAGGCCAACGATTACGTCGGCAAGGGCATGAACAGTGGCCGCATCAGCCTGGTGCCTGCCGATGGCTGCGCTGATCCCGGTGATCAGGTGATCCTCGGCAACACCTGCCTCTATGGCGCCACCGGCGGTGAACTGTTCGCCCTCGGCCGTGCCGGCGAGCGCTTCGGGGTGCGCAACAGCGGTGCCCGCGCTGTGGTGGAGGGAGCCGGCGACCACTGCTGCGAGTACATGACCGGTGGTGTGGTGGTGGTGCTGGGCAGCACCGGCCGCAATGTTGGGGCTGGCATGACCGGCGGCGTCAGCTTCCTGCTGGATGAGGGTGATCGCGTCGTGCCACGAGTGAACCCTGAGATCGTGGAGGTCTGCAGCATCACCACGGCTGAGCAGGAGACCGTGCTCAAGGGCCTGCTGGAGGCTCATGAGGCGGCGACCGGCAGCAGCAAAGCCTCAGCGCTGCTGGCGGACTGGGCCGCGGCGAAGGGTCGTTTCAAGGTGCTGGTGCCACCGAGCGAGCGAGCGGCGATGGGGCTGACGCAGAAGCAGGCGGTGGCGGCCTGATCCGGCCGCGGCAACCTGTGGCCTGGTTCATTAAGCACGAAACCTTCACGCCGCAGACCGCCGAGCTGTCCCTGGACCAGCGGCGGTCGCACCTGGAGGCCCACCGGGCCTGGGTGGAGCAGCAGAGTGCAGCGGGCCGGCGAATCCGCAGCGGCTTTCTGGTGGATGAACAGCGCCGCCCCGGTGGCGGCGGGCTGCTGATTTTTGAGGCGGAGACCTACTCCGAGGCCCTGGCGTGGGTGCAGCAGGACCCGATGATCCAGGCCGATCTGGTGAGCTGGACGTTGCAGCAGTGGATCCCCGTCAGCGGGGATGGCTGGCCATGAGCCGCTGCACCTCACCGGCGTGATAGCTGCTGCGGGTGAGGGGGGTGCTCACCACCTGCAGAAAGCCCAGCTCCTCTTCGCCGACGCGGCGGTAGCGGTCGAACTGCTCGGGCGTCACGAAACGGTCCACCGCCAGGTGCTTGGGGCCGGGGGAGAGGTATTGGCCGATGGTGACGATGTCCACCCGATGGGCGCGCAAGTCGCGCAGAACATCGATCACCTCCTCGTCGGTTTCACCCAGACCCACCATCAGGCCGGATTTGCTGTAAGCGCTTGGCCAGCCCTGGCGCACCCGTTGCAGCAGCTCCAGCGAGCGGTCGTAAATGCCCTGGGGGCGGGCCAGGCGGTACTTGCGCGGCACCGTTTCGATGTTGTGGTTCAGCACATGGGGGGCGGCGGCCATCACGGTGGCCAGGGCGTCCCAGTTGCCGCAGAAATCGGGGATCAGCAGCTCGATCGTGGTGAGCGGTGAGCGCTGCTTCACCTGCTCGATGCAGGCCACGAACTGGGAGGCCCCGCCGTCGGCCAGGTCGTCGCGGTTTACCGAGGTGATCACCACGTGCTTCAGGCCGAGGCGGGCCACCGCTTCACCGAGCCGCTCTGGTTCGGAGGGGTCGAGGGCGCGAACGCTCTTGTCAAAATCGATGTCGCAGTAAGGGCAGGCGCGGGTGCATCCCGGCCCCATGATCAGAAAGGTGGCGGTGCCGCCAGCGAAGCATTCGCCGATGTTGGGGCAGCTGGCCTCCTGGCAGACGGTGTTCAGCTTCAGGTCGAGCAGCAGGTCGGCGACAGCGCCGATCCGTTCCCGCTGCGGGGCTTTGACGCGCAACCACTCCGGCTTGAGCACGGCTGAACAGGGTCAATCTCTAACCTTAATGGGGGCAAGGGATCTGCTGCCCGCCTGAGGGCCGTCTTCTACGATGGAACCAACGGGATGTAGCGCAGCTTGGTAGCGCACTTCGTTCGGGACGAAGGGGCCGCAGGTTCGAATCCTGTCATCCCGATTTTCAACGCCGATGGCGTTTTGAGTTGCTGAACAAGACTGGAGATGCTGGTGCAGGCTCTGCTGGCGCTTTTGATTCCGACGGTTCTGTTGCTGGGGCTGACCGCTTCAGTGGCCACAGGTCGATTGCGTTGGTCGAGCTCTGCTGAGTGGTTGCTGGCTCGCCAGAACAGGCTCTGGATGGGCGGAATCATTGCTCTGGCGGCGGCCGGTGCGGTGGCAGCGCTCAGCCAGAACTGACATGGCTCCGGATGTGCAGCGTTTCGTGATTGCCCAGCTGCTGGTGATCATCGTTCCTGTCGGGGTCCTGTTCTTCGTCTGGATTCGCATGCTGGGCAGATCCAAGTCCTGAACAATGATGTAATGCCAGACAACGAGTGTTGAACCGATGGCTTTGCTCGGAACCTGTAAAAGCAACACGCGTGAGCAGTGATTCCAGTGGAGATTTTCCGCGAAAAATAAAAACTCCCCTGGCCTTCACACCAAGGGAGCAGTCCCTGAACCTGGACACCTCTCCAGGCAATCCCATTAAACAGCAAGTGCTACAAAGCATGCTTCTGTTTGTGGCAGTTTGCGAAGGCGGTCTTTTTTGACGCTCATTGAAGGAATATTGAACACGGCGGTGTCATCCCCGACCAACACAACATGTGCTGTGGTTTGCGTTTTCAGCCCCTACCAACAGCGTTAGTTCCCCCAGTGCAGATCATCTGCACTGGGGGAATTCTTCTGCTTTGTCAGAAAATTGTGGGTGTCATCCGTCCCTTTTTCCTGCTCAGGCTGATGCCCATCGCCACCAATCAAGATTGAAAAAAACTGCTGGATTGAACTTGGTCATCTCACTCCATCCGCGTGAATGATCTGATGCTCTGGCTCGGGGTGATGGTCAGGCTCGTGGGCGTCCTCAGAACCGGAAACTGGTCTTCACCAGGGCTCCGAGTTGCTGAACCGTGCGTTGCGATGGTGATGCGTCCCCCAGCGGTCGGGTCAGCAGAAACAGAGCGGGAGTGACGTTGATGGAGTCGCTGATCGGCCAGGAGGTCCACCATTCCCACACCAGGCCGTCATCGATTGTGCTGGCGATCATCGGTTGTCCCACCCCCATGCCGATGCTGTTTCCATCGATCAGCCCATCGCTCCACTCAAGCCCGAGGCTCCAGGATTGACTGTCGCTGTCATGGCGGTTGTAACCCCACCCGCCACTGATCGATGGAAGCCAGCCACTCTGCTCCGGCTGCCAGGAGCCGCCGACGCCGAAGGCATGGGTGAAGCCCGGTGCGATCTGCTCGTCCCCGCTCATCAGGGCTGAGTAGATCACCGCCAGCCTCCAGCGTTCATGCTCGTATCCGACCTGCAGCGTCGCGGCACTGTCGGCATGGGCTGTTGCGATCCCGCCAGCGAGCGGGGAACTGCTGTTGCCGTTCGCTGCCACGTAGTTGAGCGACAGGCTCAGGTTGTCTCCTGGGCTCCAGCTGATGCCTGCCCCGGCGCCCAGTGTCTTGTTGTACGCCCCTGGAGCGCCATTGAGAGTCAGCACATCGAGGATGGCGTCAGCGGGGTACAGGCTTGGCCAGAGAGCGAGCATGTCTTCCTGCCCCACCCGTGGTCCGGCGGTGATGGTGAAGGCGTCACCGATGGGGAAGGAGTAAAAGGTTTTGTCGATCGCCAGAAGGTTCGGCGCGTCGCCCTCCTGAAACGCCATTTCCAGGGTGGCGAAGCTGCTGGGTCCCGCCCCTCCGAACACATTGCTGTCGCCATCAAAGTTTCCAGCACGCAGCACGGTGGTCAACAGGTCTTTCCCCGTGAAGCTGGTCTCCAGGCTGAGCTGCAGATCGTTGTTGAAGCTTGTCGCTCCGAAGCGTTGGTTGTTCTGCCCCACGAGGGCGTCGGCGGACCCCATGAACCGGTTTGCGCCCAGCACGATCGTCGCCAGACCGCTCAGCTTTGTGGTGGTGGAGAAGGACGGCCCGTTCAGTTCCCCGAGACGGGCCTCCACGGCGTCTGCGCGGCCCTTGAGGATGGCCAGTTCCGCTTCGAATTCCCGGATCAGGCTCCTGAGGGCATCCGTCGTCACGCTGACCTTGTTCAAGCAAGCCTGCAACAGAGCCGCTGCTTCGATACGGGTCATGGCTGTTTGGCGCCGGGCCATGCCATCGGGTTGGTCGGAGACGCATCTGTGCTGCTGGTTCAGTTGCGCCAGCACCCGATAGGTCCAGTCCTCCGGGGTCAGATCCATCCAGCGGCTGAGGCGGTTCAGTGACTCGCTGGCTTCGGCCGCCAGTGGTATCAGGAGGCTGACGGTCAGCGGAACGATCAGGCATCGGCGGAGATGGGCCAAACGCGGTGTCCTGACGAAATGAGCTTCAACCCCTACTCAACCGAATTCGCAATTGAATCTCCGATCGACGGGGTCGCTGTTCGTATTGCCCTCCTGCAGATGCCGTGCATCACCCATTTGGCGTGCATCGGCGTCAAGCTGTGGTGCTTTTTGCACCACAGCTGCATTCAGCACGCTGCTGTTTTGGGTCGACATGCCTGTCCTGGCCTCCGTTTGAGGCAGGTCGAGGGGGGCATCGCCCTGTTGCGAGCCTTGTTGAGAATGACTTGCAATCGCGACTTGATCTCTGTACTCTTGCAATCAATTCTCAGTCTCGTTAGCTGTGATGGTTTCTGCGTACAGGTTTCTGCCGGATGACCCGGCAGCTCCGATGGCAATGCCGCGGATGCAGACCGTGCTTCTTGATCCGGCAGCGCGAGGCCAGGCCAGTGTTCTTGAGGTGATGGAAGGGGTTTGCAGGGTCTATTGCCCCTGCGAGGAAACAGAAGGGATGACCTTGGCCTTCCTGCAGTCCGGTGATCGGCTTCGTACGGATCGCCTTTGCAGTGATGGAGCCTGCGTCGAAGCCCTCACGGCTCTGCGGTGTCGCCGGGATTCCGTTGGTGAGAACGAGATCGGAATTGATGCGGTGAACGAATGGACGTTGCAGCTCTTACGCATCCGCCATCTCGGTCAGGCCGAACAACGGCTTCATGCACTGCTGGCCTTGCTGGTCAATCGTCTTGGTCTGAGGTGCAGTGATTCCTTCCAGCTGCCATTCCGCCTCACCCACGACCGATTTGGTGAATTGATCGGAGCAACAAGGGTGACGACAACTCGCCTGATGTCGAAGTGGCGACAGTCTGAATTGGTCGATTTCAGTGGTGGGAATCTTTCGATGAGCTTTTCACCGGAACTCATTGAAAGCGCACCGCTCTCATTCTGATGGCTCCAATGAACCGGTCGGAAAGCATTCTTTCGAGCCTTTGTGAGGAGGCTGAATGGATTTGGAGGCGAATGAAAGCATGCGAACGCTCGCTGACCCGTTGCCATGACCACATCCTGCAAGGCCGGCTTTGCGCTGAATGCCGCTCTCTTCGTGCACGATGCCAAGAACTGAATGCGGCCGGTTGCGCCCTGGCCCGATATGGGCACGCCGATTCTTGGCAACTCAATTTACTCAACGAGCTCCTAGGGCGGATTAAGATCCACTCATCGAAATCTCAGATGTCTCCGCTTTATTGAAGAGATGCGGGCTGATGCTGATCCTGAGATAACTCATTGTCAATAATTAAAAGCGCTGCAGCCTGGCTGTCAGCAAAGCGAACACGCCCGAGGAGATGAGCAAATTCGTGTTCAGACTGCAGCTGTTGCTCAATGATTGGATCAAGAAAAACTGTGGTGCGGATATCAGTGGCTCTCTCCGCCATCGCGTAGAGCTGCTGAAGTGAAGCCGTGAGGTCACATTCCATCAGGAATGATGTGGACATGAGGTCCACAGGAGCCTCCCAAGTCTGATTCGGTGCCTCAAGAGCCTGAAGCACGACTGTTTGTCCACGGGCAATGAGGTAGTCACCAACGCGACCCGCATGTGAGTGCTCACTGGCTGATTCCTTTTGGAAAAAGCGAGAGAACCCACGTAATTCTCTTTCTGCGAACCAGATTGACGCTGCAAAGTAGGCGGTATGCGCCTGCCTCTCCATGTTCAGGTGTTGCTGCAGTCCATTCAGAAGATCCGAATCCATGGCCTCGGCCATGGCCCTCCCCATAGGTCCAACTGCAACAGATTGGGCTGTGGCCGAACCGGCTGTCGAGAACGTCATGACTCCCCATCACTGTAGATGGCTTTCATCATGCACACAAAACGAGCCATCTGTCGCCAACCAGCCACTAACTTGTGCGATTTTCACCTCGCAAAGTGTTAATGATTAGCATTCTCAATTGCTTTTAATTGTATGAGGCCATTCAAGTGAAAGGCAATGACTTTATTATTGCCAGCCGTTCTGAGCCATGATTTGTATTGCTTTCTTCTGAGTACTGCCCAACTTACTGATTGGTACATTGTCGGGATTGACAGACCCAAAGGCTTTGAGCTCCGCCGAAGTTCCGAAACCACGTAAGGGGTACTCATAAGTTGGGCCAGCCAATGCGTCACTTCCTTTTGGCGAAGCCAAATATTCAATCAGTTGAATAGCTTCGGTTTTATTTTCTGCGGACGCAGCCAGACCTGCAGCGCTGATATTGACGTGAGCTGGATTGGGCATAATGAGTTTGATTGACCTCGCAAGAGTCTGGTCCTTCCGACCGCTTTGACCCGCTTGCATTCTTGCTAGATAGTAATGATTAACGACGCCGATCCCGCATTTTCCTTGCCCTACGGCTCGAATCAGCGATGAGTCGCCACTATAAAAAGGTTGATTGATGTTCGAAACCATGCCCTTAATCCAATTTGAGGCACTGGCAGTTCCTTTCAGAATCATTTGATCGGCAACCAGCGACTGGTTATAGACATTTTTTCGTTTCCGTAGGCACAGCTTTCCCTTGAACTCAGGATTTGCAAGATCGGCATATGTTTTGATCGAACTTGGTTTGACAATCGCTGGATTGACGATGATTGCTCGAACACGCCGTGTTAATCCAAACCAGCGACCTTTCGGATCTCGATATTCCTTAGGCACATACTGATCGAGTTTATTGGATTGTATCGGCATTAAAAGGCCAGCTTCGGCTGCATTGTTAATTCTTGCCGAATCAACCAGTAAAATTATATCGGCCTTGGAATTCTTTCCTTCACGCTTTAATCTTTCGATCAAAGAAATGCCAGTTGCTTCAATTAATCGAATCTTGATGCCTGTTTCTTGGCTGAAGGCTTTGAAAGCTCTCCTGTCAGTGTTGTAGTGCCGTCCGGAGTAAATACGAACTTCTCTGGCTTCGGATGCGGATGCTGAGAACAGCTGACCAAGGATGAGCCCGAGCCCGCAAAGAATTGCTCCTTTCTTCATGGATCAGTTGAATTCTTTCCATATTAGCCTTGTAAACAGCAAATCAAGTGCCCTTTGGGTGCAGTTGGCGTGTCGAATGATCCCAGCTGCTCCGGCCTTATCATTCGTTAACCTCTTCACTAGGCATGGATTTTCTCATCACTTCGCTTTTGAATGTTGATGAAGCGTGCTCGTTGCGATTGTCGCTGGAGAGTGAAGAGCAGTTTTGGCTTGATGGCCGTCTGACGGCTGGTCGCCATGCCGCAGAGGTGAAACGCAATCGTCAGCTTTCGCCGGATTGTCCAGCAGCAACGAAAGCAGCTCAGTTCGTTAAGGACGCACTATGCGCAAACCAATTAATCAAGACTTATGGCTTAATTAAAAAGGTTCATGGCGTCATGTTTTCGCGTTGTGATCCAGGTGATGGTTACGGCTTGCATGTTGATAATCCTTTTACAAAGCAAGGCCGGCGAGATCTTTCCTTCACGCTCTTCTTGAGTGATCCCTCCCAATATCAGGGGGGAGCTCTTCGTATACAAGGCTTACAAGATTCAAGTGAGCATCGTCTCCTTCCAGGACAGGTGATTCTTTATCCCAGTTCCAGCCTGCATGCTGTTGATTCCGTAAATTGGGGAAGACGCATTGTTTGTGTGGGCTGGATTGAGAGTCATGTGAAATCCAGCGAAGATCGTGCGTTACTCTTTAATCTCGAATGTGGTGCGAGAGGATTGCTTGCTCGCCATGGTCGTTCAGACGAGCTCGATCTGATCTATCAGTCCTACAGCAATGCTGTTCGGAGATTGGCGGACTAAAAGTCAAGTAACTTTTGTTACAGGACCATGTAATCAAAGCTGTTCTTGACTCGGTGCCCCTTGCCCATAATGATATTGATAGGTTTTATCAATCAATGGCTAAAGTTTCGCCAGTTTCAATGTTTCTTGCAGCTACAACGCTGCTTGTCTCTACGGGTATTCCTGATGCAGTACAAGCTCAATCTGCAGGTGGCTTAAAAGAGTGGTCCACCGATCAGGGCGTAGATGAGAAAAGTCTTCCCGATGCTGATGCCGCTGCTCTGATGAAGCAAGCCGAAGAAGAGGATGTTTGTGTACCGATCGGTGAAGGTGAGAATTGCTGGTGATTTAAACCTAAATCAATAAAAACAAGCGGAGGCAACTTGTTGCCTCCGCTTGTTGGTCAGATAAAAAATAGGAGGGAGATAGGATGTTATCTCCCTCCTATTTTATTTTATGGAGTCAATTAGAACTTAAAGGTGGTTTGAACCAAGCCACCAAGCTTATTGGATCCATCAGCAGTGTCTTTGCCGTATGCATTGTCGACCCAGAACACAGCTGGTTTGATCGAAATGTTATCTGTGACTTTGAAGTCGTAATAACCTTCGATCGCGAAGCTAGGCTCACTGCCTGAACCTTCATCCTGGATTTCGGTGGCGTAGCTGGAATAGGAGCCGAATCCGATCCCCAGCTTGTTGCCATCCATGAAGGCGTCATTCCAATTTAAGCCAACCATCCAGCCTTTAACGGCCTCAGCGTTGCCATCGTATTGACCCTCAGCGAAGCCGAAGTCGATACCACCGCTGATGGTAGGGATGAAACCAGAATCCTCAGGCTGCCAATAGCCACGAAGGCCGACGGCATGCAGTGGGTGGCCAAGGTTTTTCGCATGAGGAGTGGAATACCCCATGGCGGCCTTTGCACCAGTGCTGATGGCGTCGCAGTCGCCGTCATCATCGATTCCAGCGCAGTGCTGACCGGCGTTCTTCAGGGCATACAGAGCTGAAACATGCCACTTGCGGTTGCCGTAGCCAATTTGGCTCAACCAGTAGGCGTCGGTATTTTCCCCGAACATGCCCTCCTTTGGATCACTCTTTGCACCGTCTCCACCATCGGCGACGTAGTTGGTGGCAATGTTCAGAGCTGGCTCACCCCGATCAACATTTTGACGCCACTGGAGACCAAAGCCCTGGCCTGTGCTGGCACCGAGAACGGCTCCGTAACCACCGAGTTTGAAAGCCTTCAGAACAGGCTTGTAACGGGTGGGAGTCTCAATCATGTAGTAGTTCTCAACCAAGGCACCCACTGTTGCCTTGAATTCAGAACCGATCGGGAAGGTGTACCAGAGTTTGTCAACTTTAAGGGTGTTGTCACCCTTTTTGGCGTCTGCGAGATAGGAATCAGTCTGTGTCCAGACGTTGTCCATGTTGCCCGTGCGTAGACGGGTGTAAAGACGGTCTTTTCCGGTGAAAGACGTATTCAGGTTGAGAGTGAGCCTGTAGGAGAAGTTGAAGGCATCGCTGGTGCATTTCCCAGCGTTTGTACCCGTCGTATCTTCATCGTTGCACTCGTCACGATCGTCGTAGGTGACTCCACCCATGAAGAAGTCAGCCTGACCCTTCAGCTTGGTGGTAGTGGAGAACTGGGTGGCTTCCAGTTCGCCGACGCGGGCCTCGAGGCCGTCCACGCGTCCACGCAGGATGGCGAGCTCGGTCTCGAACTCCCTGATCAGACGACGCAGTTCGTCGGTGACCTCGGTGATGCGATCGAGGCAGGCGTTCAGTAGAGCTGCGGCCTCGTAACGGGTCATGGCACGGTTGCCACGGAAGGTGCCGTTGGGGTAGCCAGCGACGCAGCCGTACTGCTCAACCAGGTTGCTCAGAGCCTGGTAAGCCCAGTCGGTCGGGTAGACGTCAGAAAATTGGGTGACGCTGGTGACCTGCTCTTCAGCGGCGTAATCAGAGACGCCGGCGATGTTCAGATCAGCAGCATGTGCCACAGGAGCCAAAAGGCCCAGAGCAGCAGGAGCCACCAGCAGTTGCTGGAAAAGCTTCATGGAATTCCTCACACAGAAAATGCCCAAAATGGGCTGCCTAATTTTGCCTAAAGGGCCTCTTTCGGAAAGCAAGAAAAGAAGTGCTTGCTTGTAACATATGATGCTTGCTGGCGTGATATTTGATAAGTGTTGGCCTTTGGGAGCTGCCTCGGCGATGATTTGTTGATTATTGCCTGATCTTAGGTTCAAGCATCATTAAAAGTTCACGGTTTGACATGGCCCGAAGTCTTCGGGCGGCTGCCTCATCGTGGTGATAAAGTTCAAAAACAAAGGGCTAGGAGCTGAAGCTTTGAAATCTGGTCTTCGCAACCTGTCGGTGTTTTTATCCCTAAAGAAAAAGGGTTGTAAAAAATCAAAATGTTCAAAGTGGAAAGGTGGATCATGCCGTTGCGGTCGCGAGTGATGTGCTTGTTGGGTTGGATTCTGTTTGTCAGTTCAGTCTTTGATGGTGAGTAATCCTTTCGACTCTTCGACCGAGATGGATCCGTTTTCCCTGAGTTTTCCCATGGAGCGGCTTACCGTTGAGCGCGTTGTGCCAATGATTTCTGCAAGCCTTGAATGAGACAGTAAAAAACTGAGTGTGCAGCCTTCTCTTGTTCTCCTCCCGAGTCTGTAGACCAGAAGCTTCAAGAGATTGAAGAGTCGTTCTTCCGCTTTGACGGGATGACGTACGACATGCAGTGCCATCAGCCATTCTGTCAGGAAGTCATCTTGTTGGCTGATTGACTCTTGTCCGTACTGAATGGTCAATATTGACTCTGACAAAGCTTCCAATTGAAGGTTGCAACTCTTCGGATGCAGGAATCCTCCTCCCTCCATTGGCGACATCAAGGCGAGAGTTGTCTCAGGGATTTGATCTCCATGGTGTGCACTCAGGCGGATGAATCCGTCGATGACTTGGATCGATACCCAACGATTCCCCTGGGGAGGTGTCAGGACGAGTTGCTGTGAGTTCCGTAGGTGCAGCGATTGAGCCTGAGCCACCGATGGCCCGACAGGGCTAGGAGTGCTCATTGAGTGCTAACAGCGTTACATTTGATACAAGCAAATGATTTATATATTGCCCGCCTGATCTGAGGGAATGTATATATGAGATCTGCCATCTAAGTCAAAGGTTTGGCGTTTGTGCCAATGGTCATAACACGCTGCGCTATTCCTGTGATTCTATTGATTGCGATATCGGCTTATGTAGGTGTGCGTTGGCAATCTTGCGGTCAAGAGGGTGTAATTAAGTCGTTTTCTCGATGTGCATCCACAGAGTTGACCTCGAGTCAATCTGTTTGAGCATCTCCATGTGTTCCTCTGTCAAGGCTCTCGCGTCATCATGGCGGCCAGACAGCGAATGAATGGAGATCAGGTCCATGCACCAATCTCTGACTGCGGTGAGATTGAGCATTCGTTCCAAATGGATTTTGTCTCCTGATTCGCGCATTGTTCGTGATGATATTTGCTATCCAGGCTGCTCTTCTTGAGTAGCAGCGCCTTGTCAGCCTTTACATCAGCTTGTGATGATTTCTACGTGTGGAAGGTCTGCATGGTTCAGCTCAGAATAGCTCCCGGATAGCCGCGCGGAGTCACCATGCGGCCATCGCAGATTCGGCTGCTGCTGTTGCCGATCAGCACCAACGTGAGCATGTCCACGCTCTCGATTTCAAAGTCCTCCAGGCTTGTGAGTTCCACCACTTCCTCAGCACGGCCGAGTTGGCGAGCTTGCACCACCGGGGTTGTGCCTGCGCGATGCTCGCGAAGAAGAGTTCTGGCCCGTTCCAGCTGCCAGTTGCGATCCCTGGAACGGGGGTTATACAGCGCCACGACGAAATCGCCGGCGGCAGCTGCTTGCAGCCTCTGCTCGATCACCGGCCAGGGTGTGAGTCGATCACTCAGGCTGATGGTGCAGAAGTCGTGCATCAGCGGAGCTCCCGCTCGGGCGGCGGCCAACTGCATTGCCGAGATGCCTGGATGCACCTCAAAGGAAGGTCTGGCGTCAGCGGGTTGCTGCAGCCAGAGCTCAAGGGCCAGGCCGGCCATGCCGTAAATACCGCTGTCGCCCGATGAGATGAGGGCCACCTTCGCTCCCTGCCGCGCCAGGCCCAGAGCCTGTTCGCATCGATCCCATTCACGGGTGAGTTCACCATCGCAGCGCACCTGATCGCTGCGACGCAGCGGTTCCAGCAGGTCGAGGTAGAGGCCATAGCCCACCCAGACGCAGCAGCGGGCCAGGGCCCGACGGGCATCCCCGCTCAGCAACGCGGGATCTCCAGGGCCGCTGCCGATCAGGTGCAGTTCTCCCTGTTGCGGGGCGAAAGGCACGGCTGCTTCCGCGATGGCCACGGTCACAGCTCCATGCTCGTTCGCTTGCGCCTTGCTGATCCGTTTCTTCAGCCTCAGTTGGGCGTCGTCCCCGGCGGCGAGCAGGGCAGCAGCTTCCGCCACGGAGGCTGTGCCCAGCTCAGATCGCACCACCTCAGAAGGCGTCGGCACGTCGATGGCATCCAGTCTTTCGGCGCTGTAAGTGCGAAAGGGCCAATCCCTGCTCTCACGCAACTGCAACAAGGCGGCTTCATCAGCCTTGCGATCAGCGCTGGCCAGACCGGCGACGGCCTCGACAGCCAGTCCGGCTTCCGCGAGGGCCTGATCGATGGCGCGTTCCACCAGGGTCAGGCTGGTGTTGCGCTCGCAACCCACCCCCAGCCAGAGGCTGGCCGGATGCCAGCGGCAAGGGGTTTGCAGCTCCGCTCCGATGCTGAGCTGTGCTGAATCGGGGCTGTCCTCCACCAGGCCCTGTCCCGCTGAGATCCGCTGCCAGTCGGTCGCGCCATGGTTCTGGTGGACACGCACTGCGTGACCACGTGCATGCCCCTGCATCAGGGTTCGCCAGGCGTCCGTACTTCCGCCCCGTCGCCATCCCCAGCCTTCCCCGAAGCTGTCGAGCGCCAGTCGTTGGTCGCTGGCGCAGGCCCCTGTCAGAACAGCCTGTCCACCGAGATCGGCGGCGAGTTCTCTGGCCAGCTGTTCAGCCCCGTTGCTGTGCCCACCGAGCAGCGGGATCACCCACTGGCCGTTCGGATCGAGCACCAGCACAGCCGGATCCTTCTTTTTTCCCATTAGGTAAGGAGAGATCAGTCGGGTGATCGCCCCCACGGCGCCCACCACCAAAAGAACACTGTCGGGATGCCAGTGCCTCTGGAGAACGGGTTCCAGACCGTTGATGGCCTGCAGCGTCTCATCGGCATGATGGCGCTGCATCAGGCGCTGCAGCAGCGGTTCCGCTGCGGTGGACAGGCCGATGGCCAGTCGCCGGGAGGTCGTGGACGGGATCGTGGCAGTCAGTTCAGCAGGAGCGATGGGACAGGCTCAGGCCTGGCGCAGGCTGCCATCGGGGTTGAGCAGCTCTCGGGCTGATCCTCCCAGGCTGGACTTCGGTGTGAGGGTTTCATCCCCGGGCGCCGGCTCACTGCTTTCAACCATGCCGTTCTCACTGATGCCCTCTTCGACGATGGGTTGCTCAGTGCTGGGTTGCTCAGTGCTGGGGTGCTCAGTGCTGGGTTCCTCGGATGGCTGCGGTTGTTCAGCTGAAACGGGATCAGGCTCCTCGCTCACAACAGGCTCCGGTTCTGCGACCGGCTCCGGCTCGGGCTCCAGCTCGGGCTCCGATTCCTCCTTCACGGGCAGGGGGGCTCCGCTGAGCAGGGCAAGGTCGCGCTCATTCAGATGCTCTTTCATCCAGGCCGGGCGTGGGGCCGTGGCGGGCGCAAGTCTCAGCAACCGATTGTTGAAAACAGGGTTGATCGGTTCGCCCCTGCCATCCAGCAGCTCCATCTGCAGCGTCGCCCCTTCCCGTCCGTTGCTGCCTTTCAGCCACAGAGCCTCCTGATGGTCAACGAGAAAGCTGTCTCCGTTGAGACTGATGCGAAGGCGCCAGCGTTGGTCGCCATCCCGAAGGTTCTGCAGCGGCGCGTTCCAGAGCAGCCAGTCCACCAGAATCGGTTGGTCGCTGGTCCCCGTCGCAGCTCCGATCGGCACCAGCCACGGTTCATCGGCATCCGGCTGTGTGGAGGTAAGCCGCTGCCAGAGATGCAGCCGGCTCTGGATCGTCGCTCCCGGTGAGGTCACCGCCTCACCCCATGGGTAGGCCGCCCATGCACTCAAGCGATGGCTGCCGGGGGCCAGGCTCTCGAGAGTCAGATGCACCTTGCCGTCTGGCGCTTCGCTGATCCGCACGGGCGGCTGCCCATCGATCTGGACGGCCACATGCGGCCCGAGTCCGAGATCGCCGGCATCGCGCAGCGGCCAGTCATCGACCTCCAGCACCAGGTCAACCTGGTCAGCCCGGGTCACCGTGCTGTCATCCGGGCTGCGAAGACGCAGCTTCGGTCGATGTTGATCCAGCTGCCGGCGCAGTTGCTCGACAGCTCCCGGCGGGGCCACTTCCTGCAGCCTCGAGCCGGTGGGCCCGCTCAGCCCTGATGGTTGGCCCTCGCCGCTACCAGGGTTGAACCAGCCCCCACGAGCCTGAACCTGAACCGGCACTGCCACCAGCAGCAGCATGGACAGCAGCACCCCCAGCAACGGCTTCAGGCCCGGCTTCGGCATGGCGGTAACGATGATTCCCCCATTCTGGACAGCCTCATGGCGTCTTCACCAGTTTTTGTCAACCAAGTCCTGCAATCGGTCTTTTTTGTGTAGTTAATGCGTCTGAATCTTCCAGATTTCAATGATTGCGAGCGATTGGCAGACCCCTGTTCCTGACTGGTCCATGGCGGGATTGAACCTTTGTAACTCACTGTCCGGAAACGTCGTCATCAGCCCCTATGCTTTCGCCAGCGGTCCCTTTTTGGGGCCCCAGCTTCAGTGCAGCAAAGGGGTTTCGGCTCCCAAGCGGCCTGACGCCCTGTCACGGTTCCCCTGCGGAGCTGTGCCCGGGGCCCCGACGGATTCCGGTCCGTCGGAGGGGTGGCCCTCCACCTCGATACCCGTCCCTCGAGGAACGACTCGATGACCATCCGCCCACCAGAGCGTGGGAGTGACGCGAAAAGCCAGGTCGAGAAGGTTGACAATCCAGCAACCTTTGAACTGTTCGGCAAGCCCGGACATTTCGACCGCGCTCTCGCGAAGGGTCCCAAAACCACTTCCTGGGTTTGGAACCTTCACGCCAACGCTCACGACTTCGACGCTCACACGAGTGACCTGCAAGAGGTCTCTCGGCGGATCTTCTCCGCCCACTTCGGCCATCTGGCCGTCATCTTTATCTGGCTAAGCGGTGCCTTCTTCCATGGCGCCCGTTTCTCCAACTATTCCGGCTGGCTTGCCGATCCCACCCACGTGAAGCCCAGTGCTCAGGTGGTGTGGCCGGTGTTCGGCCAGGAAATCCTCAACGGCGACGTCGGTGCCGGTTTCCACGGCATCCAGATCACCTCAGGCCTGTTCCAGATGTGGCGGTCCTGGGGCATCACCAGCGAAACCCAGCTCATGGCTCTGGCCATCGGTGCGCTGGTGATGGCCGGTCTCATGCTCAACGCCGGTGTCTTCCACTACCACAAGGCAGCGCCGAAGCTGGAGTGGTTCCAGAACGTTGAGTCGATGCTGAACCACCACCTGGCAGGTCTGCTGGGTCTCGGTTCACTGTCCTGGGCCGGTCATCTGATCCATGTGTCCCTGCCTGTCACCAAGTTGATGGATGCCATCGACGCCGGCCAACCGCTGGTGCTGAATGGCAAGACCATCGCCTCCGTGGCCGATATCCCACTGCCGCACGAGTTCTTCAATCAGGATCTTCTGGCGCAGCTCTATCCGGGAATCGGTTCCGGTGTGGGAGCTTTCTTCTCCGGTAACTGGGCTGCCTACAGCGATTTCCTTACTTTCAAAGGTGGATTGAATCCTGTCACAGGCAGTCTGTGGATGACCGACATCGCCCACCACCATGTGGCGATCGCCGTGATGTTCATCGTCGCCGGTCACATGTACCGCACGAACTGGGGCATCGGTCATTCCATCAAGGAGATCCACGAGGGCCAGAAGGGAGATCCCCTGCTGTTCCCCGCTCCCAACGGTCACGACGGACTCTTCGAGTTCATGACCACCTCCTGGCATGCCCAGCTGGCTGTGAACCTGGCCATCGGTGGATCCGTGAGCATCATCGTGGCCCAGCACATGTATGCGATGCCTCCGTATCCGTACATCGCGGTTGATTACCCGACCCAGATCGGTCTGTTCACCCACCACATGTGGATCGGTGGATTCCTGATCGTCGGTGGCGCTGCTCACGCGGCCATCGCCATGGTGCGTGACTACGACCCCGCCAAGCACGTCGACAACGTTCTGGACCGGGTGCTCAAGGCTCGCGACGCGATCATCAGTCACCTGAACTGGGTGTGCATCTGGCTCGGAGCTCACAGCTTCGGCCTTTACATCCACAACGACACCATGCGTGCCCTGGGCCGTCCCCAGGACATGTTCAGTGATTCGGCGATCTCGATCCAGCCGATCTTCGCCCAGTGGATCCAGAACGTTCATGCCGCTGCAGCCGGTAGCACCGCTCCCAACGCCCTCGCCGGCGTGAGTGAAGTGTTCAACGGTTCTGTGGTCGCTGTCGGCGGCAAGGTCGCCGCGGCTCCCATGCCGCTCGGCACCGCCGACTTCATGGTCCACCACATTCACGCCTTCACGATTCACGTGACGGTGCTGATCCTGCTGAAAGGTGTCCTGTACGCCCGCAGCTCCCGCCTGATTCCAGACAAGGCCAACCTGGGCTTCCGCTTCTCTTGCGACGGTCCTGGTCGCGGTGGTACCTGCCAGGTGTCCGCCTGGGACCATGTGTTCCTGGGCTTGTTCTGGATGTACAACTCCCTGTCGGTTGTGATCTTCCACTTCTCCTGGAAGATGCAGAGCGACATCTGGGGAACGGTGAATGCCGACGGTTCCGTTGCGCACATCACCAATGGCAACTTCGCCCAGAGCGCCATCACCATCAATGGCTGGCTGCGTGACTTCCTGTGGGCTCAGGCCGTGCAGGTGATCAACAGCTACGGCTCTGCCACCAGTGCCTACGGAATCATGTTCCTGGGCGCCCACTTCATCTGGGCCTTCAGCCTGATGTTCCTGTTCAGCGGCCGCGGCTACTGGCAGGAGCTGATTGAGTCCATCGTCTGGGCTCACAACAAGCTGAAGGTGGCACCCGCCATCCAGCCCCGTGCGCTTTCCATCATCCAGGGCCGTGCCGTGGGTGTTGCCCACTACCTCCTGGGCGGAATTGCGACCACGTGGGCCTTCTTCCACGCCCACATTCTTGTGGTCGGCTGACCTCACTGACCTTTCCCTCTAATGGCAACGAAATTTCCTTCGTTCAGCCAGGGTCTGGCTCAGGACCCGACAACCCGCCGTATCTGGTACGGAATCGCCACGGCTCACGACTTCGAGAGCCATGACGGAATGACGGAGGAGCGCCTCTATCAGAAGCTCTTCTCCACTCACTTCGGTCACCTTGCGATCATCGGCCTGTGGGTTTCGGGAAACCTGTTCCACATCGCCTGGCAGGGCAACTTCGAGCAGTGGGTCGCTGACCCTCTGCACGTGCGCCCCATCGCTCACGCAATCTGGGATCCCCACTTCGGTCAAGGCGCCATTGACGCCTTCACCCAGGCGGGTGCGTCCTCCCCGGTGAACATTGCCTTCTCCGGTCTGTACCACTGGTGGTACACGATCGGGATGCGCAGCAACGCCGAGCTGTACCAGGGTTCCATCTTCATGATGATCCTGTCGGCCTGGGCCCTGTTCGCCGGTTGGCTGCACCTGCAGCCCAAGTTCCGTCCCTCCCTGGCCTGGTTCAAGAACGCTGAATCGCGTCTGAACCACCACCTCGCCGTTCTGTTCGGCTTCAGCTCCATCGCCTGGACCGGTCACCTGGTTCACGTGGCGATCCCCGAAGCCCGCGGACAGCACGTCGGTTGGGACAACTTCCTCAACGTTCTGCCTCACCCCGCCGGTCTTGGACCCTTCTTCACCGGCAACTGGGGTGTGTATGCCGAGAACCCTGATTCTCTGAACCAGGCCTTCGGCAGCGCCGATGGCGCAGGCACTGCGATCCTCACCTTCCTCGGCGGTTTCCATCCCCAGAGCGAAGCTCTGTGGCTCACCGACATCGCCCACCACCATCTGGCCATCGGTTGCATCTTTGTGATCGCCGGCCACATGTACCGGACCAACTTCGGGATCGGTCACTCCATCAAGGAGATCCTCGAGACCCACAACCCGCCCAAGGGCACCCCTGGTGACCTCGGTGCTGGCCACAAAGGTCTCTACGACACCATCAACAACAGCCTGCACTTCCAGCTCGGCCTGGCTCTCGCCTCCCTCGGCGTGATCACCAGCCTGGTGGCGCAGCACATGTACTCGATGCCGTCGTACGCCTTCATCGCGAAGGACTACACGACTCAGGCAGCCCTGTACACCCACCACCAGTACATCGCCATCGCGCTGATGTGCGGTGCCTTCGCCCACGGTGCGATCTTCTTCATCCGTGACTACGACCCCGAAGCCAACAAGGACAACGTCCTGGCTCGGATGCTCGAGCACAAGGAAGCGATCATCAGCCACCTGAGCTGGGTCTCCCTGTTCCTCGGTTTCCACACCCTGGGCTTGTACGTCCACAACGACGTCTGTGTGGCCTTCGGTACGCCTGAGAAGCAGATCCTGGTGGAGCCCGTCTTCGCCCAGTTCGTCCAGGCCGCTTCCGGCAAGGCGATCTATGGCTTCGACGTGCTGCTGTCCAACGCCTCCAGTTCCGCCAGCCTTGCCTCCCAGAACATTCCGGGTGACCACTACTGGCTGGATGCGATCAATGGCAACACCGATGTGTTCCTGCCCATCGGCCCTGGTGACTTCCTCGTGCACCACGCCATCGCTCTGGGTCTGCACACCACCACCCTGATCCTTGTGAAGGGTGCGCTGGATGCCCGCGGCTCCAAGCTGATGCCAGACAAGAAGGACTTCGGTTACTCCTTCCCCTGCGACGGCCCCGGCCGTGGCGGTACCTGCGACATCTCGGCCTGGGACGCCTTCTATCTGGCTGTCTTCTGGGCGCTGAACACCGTGGGTTGGGTCACCTTCTACTGGCACTGGAAGCACCTTGCCATCTGGTCCGGCAACGTGGCTCAGTTCAACGAATCCAGCACCTATCTGATGGGCTGGTTCCGCGACTACCTCTGGCTCAACTCCTCCCAGCTGATCAACGGCTACAACCCGTTCGGCAGTAACAACCTCGCCGTCTGGGCCTGGATGTTCCTGTTCGGTCACCTGGTCTGGGCCACCGGTTTCATGTTCCTGATCTCCTGGCGGGGTTACTGGCAGGAACTGATCGAAACCATCGTCTGGGCGCACCAGCGCAGCCCCATCGCCAACATGATGGGCTGGCGCGACAAGCCTGTGGCTCTCTCGATCGTTCAGGCTCGTGTGGTCGGCCTGGCTCACTTCTCAGTGGGCTATGTCCTCACCTACGCGGCGTTCCTGATCGCGTCCACATCAGGCAAGTTCGGTTGATCCATATCACTCCAACGGACTGAATCACGAGTCGTTCCTCGTTTCCTGCCCTGTCCGGCATTGTCCGGACAGGGTTTTTCATTGTTTACTGATGAGAGAGGTTTCCGATCGTCACCTTGAGGACAAGCGCGACGAAAAATAAGTACTGTTCCAGTGCGTTTGAATCCTCAATGCAGACCGTCAGCGCTGGACAAGATCTGCATTACTGCCTGGATAGGCAGTTCACCAGCGCAGAGCAGTGCACGGAGATCTGGAGACTTCTGGGTTGCGATTACCAGTGGCTTCAGATCTCTCCCGGACCGCTGAACGGGCGAATCCGGGTCGAGCGTCAGCAGGACATGATCCTGGTTTCGATCCAGGCGGATCAGGCTCTGCTCGTTCAGGGAGCCCGAAACCCGGAGTGGGTCCCCTTCACCATCGAGCACACGGACAACATCGCAGAGCATCGCCATTTCGGAGAAGCTCTGTCTCCAAGGACGCTGGGGGGATTCAACACCCGACTTGCTCAGACCCTGCTGCGGACATCGCCCGGGGGCAGTCAGATCGGTGCGGTGTTGTTGAATCGTCGGCGCATCGAGCAGATGGCTGCCCTCGATCCCTTCGGGCGCCTCCAGGATCACCTTGATGGCAGCAACACAGCCGTTCTGAGTGAGGCGTCCCATCAGGGACTCAAGCAGCTGATGGAACCGCCGGCATGGCAGGGCGTCGACGCTCACGGATGCTTTCAGGCAGACCTGCTGGAAGCTCAGCTGTTCGACGCTCTCGCTTCAGAGCCGGACAGTTGTCTGCGTCCCGTCACTCAGACCCACCGCAGCGATCTCGTGCGTGAGGTCGTTGAATTCTCCTTCAGAAATAGACAGACCCCGATGACGCTCCAGGAGGTCTGCCGGGCGCTGTTCACCACGAAGACCACTCTCACGGTGAGCTGCCGGGAGATGTTCGGCTTCGGGCCGATGCTGCTGTTGAAACGCGTTCGCCTTCAGCAGGTGCACCACGTGCTGAGCAACCCCGACCTCCAGCGTCAGCTCGGTTGCCGCACGATTCATGCGGTCGCCTCCTACTTCGGCTTCTACAGCCGCAATCATTTCTCGCGTGACTACCGAGCACTGTTCGGGGAGTCTCCACGCGACACGCTGCATCACAGCGCTGCATAGGCTCTCGGCAGTTCTCTGCGGTTTCCTTGACCAGTCAGTGGGATCAACTGCTGCTCAACTGCGGACGCTGGCGTGGCAGCTTCGACACACTTGCCGACGATCTGCAGCCGATCAAGCGGCAGCCGTCGCTGCTTTTGCTGGAACCCGCTCCGGCAGGTGTGCCTCTGGAGCTGACGCTTCTCTTCTGGCCCAATGATCCGGATCCGAACAGCGACCCCCATCAGGGTGAGCCAGTGCGGACGATCCGTCAGAGCTTTCATGGCCCTGACCGACAGCTGGTCTTTTTCCCCTCGGGAAGCTTCAGCCGCGGCTCATGGCAACTTGCTCCGATGGTCCGGGCCCATACCGAGTTCGGATTCCTGTTCCGCGACAGGCGGCACCGTCTGGTGCTGTTCTGGGATGGAACCGGCCGCTTCGAGCATCCGGTGCTCATCCGCGAGTATCGAGATGGAAGCCCTGCTGATGAGCGGCCATTGCTGACCGCGGAGTCACTGCTCGGTTCCTGGCAGGGGCAGCAGTCGGAACTGTTGAGCACAGCTGGGTTGTCGGAGCCTGAGATCAGCCCATGCCGACTTCATCTGACGGAGAGGGAGCTGGAGGGTCTGCGCTGGCTGCCGGATGGTGGAGCGATCCGCGTGCCGGATCCGCTCCACCACCGGGAGAAGTTCGCGATCGAGGCCTGGTGGCTTGCGGCACCGGATCGTCTGGAACGGATGGAGCGGGTCTACGACGCGAATGGTGCCTGGCAGTGCAGCCGCTGCCTGACCCTCAGACGCCCCTGAGGCACGATATATTCAAGATATATGCACGGTATAGTGTAGTTATCGTGCTAGATCAAGACAGAGCTGAGTCGTTCCAGGGGTTCCCTTAGCAGGTGCAAAGGACGGGGTTCCAGTCGTCGGGCCACCCTCAGCAGCAGGTGGTCAGCGATGTGATTCATGCGAACCGCCTCTGAAGGAGAGGTGGGGCTGAAGGTGCTCTGGGGCCGTTTGCGCAGCTTGTCATCGTGCACGAACACCTGCTTCCAGGGCTTCCCCCAGGCCGCTTCCGCGAACTGATTGTTGTTGCTTTTGAAATGGCGGGTCACACGACGGCTGTGATCGCTGTCGTAGCCCCAGAAGGAGGGATCCTTCCAGCCGCGGAACCGCTCTTCGCTCGGAATGATCGCGGAGGAATTTCTGATCACCCGATGGGAGATGCCGTGTTCGGCCAGGCGCAGTCCGAGAGCCCGGGCCAGCCAGGTGCCGCGGGTCCCCGGGCTGCGGTTGCGGGAATCGTCCGAGCTCATCGCCCAGGGCAGGCCTGGATCCAGCTGCAGGGCCTGAAGCAGTTGCACGAACGGATCACGATCCGTCTGCCGGAAGGGAATGAACGTCACCTCGAGGCCGTCTCGGCGTGCCTCCAGAAGAGCGGAGAAATAGTTCCAGAAATCGAACACGTCCTGGCGTTTTGCCCGCGGTCCGCTGAAGGTGCCGCAGGAGGGCAGGCGTCCCTCCAGCACTTCCGTGAGGTAGGTCTCGAAGGTCTGGGTGTGATAAAAGCGCTTGAGGGAGTAGGCGTAGCGCGAGTTGATGTAGTCGAGCTGCGAGCGGATGAAGATGACGATGTTCAGCACGTAGCCGTGTTTGCTCGCCACCTGACGCAGCCGGGCAATCACCTTCGGGTCGCACAGTCGCGGCGAGAACTGTTCGGCACTTATCAGCACATCGTCAGATGAGTGGCTGCAGCTGCTCAGGTAAGCGTCCCAGAGCGACCAGGCGCCGTCGCTGATCGCCTTGGTCAGCGATTTGAACGTCGTGCTCTCGGAGCTGGGAAAGCGGTAGGTGATCCCCTGAGACAGCAGCCGATCACGGTTGAGATCAAGGCGAGCCTGGATGTATGTCGATGCGGTCTTGTGGGTACCGGCGTGAATGATCAGCCGGCGGGGCCGTGATGGATCGGTCATGGGCTATGCCTCCGGCAGCGGCGATGCTACGGATCCTCCTTGGCCGTTCCATCGCTTCAGGATCAGGTAGACCGCCGGCACCACGAACAGAGAGAGGGCGGAGGACACCAGCAGACCGCTGAACACCACGGTGCCGATGCTGATGCGGCTGGCTGATCCCGAGCCCTGAGCCAGCAGCAGAGGCAGAAAACCAGCCAGTGAGGTGACCGCCGTGAGCAGAATCGGCCGCATCCGATTCACGGCCGCCCCCAGGATCGCTTCCCGCAGCTCCATGCCCGAGGCCAGTCGCTGGTTGGCGAACTCCACGATCAGGATGCCGTTCTTGGCGGCAAGGCTCACCAACACCAGCAGACCCATCTGGCCGTAGACGTCCAGAGGCAGACCCCGCAGTTTCAGACCGATCAAGGCTCCCATCAGGGCGATTGGCACCGTGAGAAGGATGATCAGCGGATCGAGAAAGCTCTCGTAGAGCGCCGCCAGTAGCAGATACACCACCGCCACCCCCAGGCTGAACAGCACCCAGGTCGAGCGGGCTGCCTTCTGCTCCTCCTGGGCCAGGCCAGTGAAGGCCATTCCGATGTTGTTGCCCCCCACCGCCTCGCCGGCGGCCTGGAGTTGCCGGATCGCCTGACCGCTGCTCACCCCAGGCGCCGGCACGGCCGTGACCGTGATGGCTCGGTTCAGGCCGTAGTGGCGGATGCCATTGGCTCCTTCCGCCCGGCTGAGGGTGGCCACGTTGTCCAGAGAGACCAGTTCCCCTCGGCGGTTGCGCACCATCAAGCCGCTGAGATCCTCAGGGCCTGTTCGGTTCTCTCCGTCCAGTTGCACATAGATGCTGCGGATGCGGCCCCCGTCGTAGGTGTCGTCGATGTAGCGGCCCCCGATGGCCGTGCCGATGTCGCGCAGTGTGGTGCTCAGATCAAGGTCGAGCCCTGCCAGAAGATCGCGATCGAGGCTGAGGCGCCAACGGGGGGAGCTGGCGTCAAAGCGGGTGCTCACCCGTTCAAAGCGGTTGCTGGCTTCGGCGGTGTTGATGAAGCGCTGAGCGACGGCTTCGAAATCCTGCAGGCTGAGCTGTCCACCGCTGCGGTCCAGCAGTTCCAGTTTCAGGCCGGATTCGCTGCTGAAGCCCCGCACGGTTGGTGGGGTTGTGACCACCACACGGGCGTCGCCGACCTGGCTGCGGATGGCACGGGTCAGCCGTCGTTTCACAGCCTCACTGCTCTGATCGCGACCGGAGCGCTCCTCCAGCGGCTGAAGCCGCAAATAGAACGAGCCCCGGTCCTCGCCGCTCTGGCCGAAGGATCGGCCGGCGTAGAAGTTGCCCGTGCGCACCAGAGGCTCTTCCGCCACCACGGCGCGGATCCGATCCATCACCGCCACCGTGCGCTCCAGGCTGGCCCCCTCCGGCAGGCTGAAGTACCCACGGATCTGGCTCTGGTCCTCGTCGGGAATGAAGGCGGTGGGCATCGCCGCCAGCCCGCCGCCGGTGAACAGCAGTCCCGCTAGCAGCAGTCCCAGCACCAGCGGGGCACGCCGCAGCCAGCGCTCCAGTGTGTTGGAGTAGCGCCCTTGCAGATCACGCATGCCCTGACGCAGCCGTCTGCTCAGCTGACGCATCGGACCCGGCAGCCGCCCCTCACCTGAGTCCAGCACCCGGGCGCAGGCCATCGGTGTGAACGAGAGGGCGTTGAGGGTGGAGAACAGAATCGCGCTGCTGATCGCCAGGGCAATCGGTTGATACAGCCGCCCCACGGAGCCGGGGATCAGCAGCACCGGCACGAACACGGCGGCCAGCACCAGGGAGGTGGCAACAACCGCTCCGGCCAGTTCGGCCATGGCATCTTCTGCGGCGGCCCGGGGCTCATCCCCCCGTTCGATCCGACCGGCGATGTCCTCGCTCACCACGATCGCGTCATCGACGACGATGCCGGTGGCCATCACCATCCCGAACAGGATCAGGCTGTTGAGATTGGACCCGCTCAGCTTCACCAGCAGCAGGCTGCCCACCAGGGCCACCGGGACGGCGAGACCAGGGATCAGGGCCAGGCGCCAGCGTCCCAGAAACAGCACCAGCACCACCAGCACCAGCACGACGGCATCACGCAGGGTGGCGATGGTGCGGTCGAGATTGGCCTGGACGTTGTCGGCCACATCCACGATCATCGACAGTTCGATTCCCGGAGGGAAGCTGGGTTCCAGCCGCTTCAGTTCGGCCTTGACGGCCCGGCTCACGTCAAGGGCGTTGGCGCCATCCCGCTGGTAGAGGCCCACTGCCACGGAGCGTTCCCCGTCGAGATTCATCGCCTGGTTGCCGTAGCTGCGTTGTCCCAGCTCGACGCGACCCACATCCTTGAGCCGCAGCAAGCCGCCGTTGTCGAGGCGGCGCAGGATCAGGTTCTCGAAATCCTCCTGACTGAGCAGCCGTCCCTCCGCATCCACCGGCAGGCTGATCAGCTGACCATCCGGAGCCGGTGAGGCGCCGAGGCTGCCGATGGCTGCCAGCACGTTCTGGTCGGCCAGGGCGCGGCTGACGTCGGTGATGGTGAGGTTGGCCTGTTCCAGTCGATCCGGATCGAGCCAGAGGCGGAAGGAAAGCTCACTGCTGCCGAACACCAGCACATCACCGACCCCAGGTGTGGTCAGCAGCGACTCGCGCAGGGATTGATCCAGCCAGCCCGCCAGAAAGGTGGGAACGTATTGCTCGGGTGGATGGCTGAAGCCGAGGATCATCAGCAGGTCATCCGAGGAACGGCGCACCCTCAGGCCCTGACGGCTCACCGCCTGAGGCAGGCGGCGGGTGGCGAGGTTCACCTCGTTCTGCACCTTGATGGCATTCAGCTCGGGAGCGCCTTCGCTGAAGCGCAGGCTGATGCTGGCGCCTCCCTGGCGGCTGTTGGAGCTGATGCTCTCCAGCCCCTCCAACCCTTTGAGCTGTTGTTCCAGCACGGCGGTGACGCTTTGCTCCACCACCTCCGGCGAGGCGGCCGGAAAGGTGGCTCCAACGCTGACCCGGGTCGGTGCCAACTGCGGCAGATCCTCGAGTCCGAGTCCGGTGAGGGCTACCAGGCCCGCCAGCAGGATCAGCAGGCTGCAGACAATCGTGAAGACCGGTCGGCGCAGAAACGGCTGGGAGAGCGACCGCACCGGGACGACTCGGACTGGCCTGAATCCTGACAGTCAAAAACCCCTGGCTGTTCCGGGAAGGGACAGCCGGGGGTCAGCGTTTCGATTGGTCAGGAGCGGTCCTGGAGACCGTGCTCAGACGAGCTTGGGCTGATCAGCCCACACTCCAGACGCCGGCAGCGATCTTGAACAGATCCTGCACGTGGACGGTGCTGCAGAGATACCAGGCGAACACGGCGCCGCCACAGCCGCCCAGCCAGAAGCCGCTGGTGAAATCAGCCCAACCGGTGCGGGTGAACAGATCGGAAGGTGGATTTTCGACGGTGGCGTCTGCAGGGGGGATGTTCGGCTGTTTGCCGGGCTGGTTGTAGAGCAGGAACAGCAGGGTGAGGATGTGCACCGCACCGATCGTCGCCAGCAGGCCTGCGGTCTGCTGATACTCGGTGTTGCGCAGCGGGCCGAGGATGGTGAAGGGGCCGTACAGCAGGTAGCCGAAGGCGGCTCCGGTTTCCAGTCCGCGGAAGTTGGGCGAGATGCCGGAGCGGTAGAAGGGCAGGTTGCTGATCAGGCCCTTGATGAAATAGCCGCTGTTCACCGGCGTGGCCAGGTTGCCGACGCAGGGATCAGAGACGGGGGTGACGGTCATGGGGTTGGTGCGCTGATGGTGGGTGGAGATCCGCAGCCTGCGGTCATTCGGCAGCGGTGATGACGCGACCGACGAGGACAATGAACACGGCGGGGAAAACGATTCCCGTGATCGGCACAAAAATCGCAGGCAGCCAGGCGGCAGCGAACTCTCCAGTCATGTCAGGCCCAAAAGCTTCGCCGCTACTGTAGGGATCACCGATCTGGCGGCCTCTTCAGGCCCTCGACGGCGACATAAAAGTTCAATCCAGATGCAGACCTTCCTCGCGAGCGTGTCGGCTGTCGTTCTTGTCGGAGCCCTGTGGCTGCTGCGCCGGCCGGTCAAACCGATGCTGAGCAGCACTGACGCTGGAGAGGTGGCTCGTCTCAACAGAGCCCAGCTGTCTCTGGTGCTCGAGCCGGAGGCCGATGCCTCCGAGGCTCCGGATCAGGATGTGTCGCTCTGGCAGCCGCCGACGGATGCCCGTGAGAGCCGGCTCCTGCTGATCTGTCTGCGCGCGGCCATGACGGAAGGCCCTGAACAGCGCCTCGAGGCGGTCACCATCGCCGGGCTGTGGGGTCATCGCAGTGTGCTGCCGCTGCTTCGCCGGGCCTTGCACGACAGCGATTCGCGGGTGGTGACAGCGGCGGCCGCCGCCATTGCCCCGCTTCGGGGGGCATCGCAACCGGGCCCGGTTCAGGCTTCGCGACCGCCCCGCAACGTCGCTCGGATGCGGTAGATCGGCCGCCCCTGGCTTTCGTGATAAGTGCGGATCAGCAGCTCCCCCAGCAGCCCGAAGCAGAACAGCTGGATCCCCGCCAGGCCGAGCACCACTGCCAGGGTCAGCAGCGGTCTGTTGGCGATGTCCTGCCCCATCAGCTTCACGACGAGCAGATAAGTGCTGGCGATCAGGCTGCCGACGATCGCCATCAGCCCCCCGAAGCCGAACACATACATCGGTCGGGTGAGGAACCGCTTCATGAACCACACCGTGAGCAGATCCATCAGCACGCGGAAGGTTCGATCGATCCCGTATTTGCTGGCACCGAACTGCCGGGACCGGTGGTTCACCTTCACCTCCGTGATGCGAGCGCCTTCGATGAAGGCCAGGGCGGGGAGAAACCGATGCAGTTCGCCGTAGAGGCGCATGTCGGCGAGCACCTCCCTGCGGTAGGCCTTGAGGGAGCAGCCGTAGTCGTGCAAACGAACTCCGGTGACCCGGCCGATCAATCGGTTGGCGATCCTGGAGGGGAGTTTCCGCTGGATGGCGGCGTCCTGGCGCTGATGACGCCAGCCGCTCACCAGGTCGTAGCCCTCCCTGAGCGTTGCCAGCAGCATCGGGATGTCGGCGGGATCGTTCTGGAGGTCTCCATCCAGGCTCACGATCACCTCGCCGACAGCGGCATCGAAGCCGGCGGCCATGGCAGCAGTCTGGCCGTAGTTCTTGCGCAGCAGCACCGCCACCAGTTCCGGCACCTCAGCGCTGAGGCGTTGCAGCACGGTGGCTGTGCCGTCACTGGAGCCATCGTTCACCAGCACCAGCTCGAAGCGTTCACCGCTCGGCCGCAGGGCGTCCAGCAACTGCTGCACCAGATGCGGAAGGCTTTCCTCCTCGTTGTACAGAGGCACCACCACCGAAAGATCCATGGAGGTGGCCATCGATGCCGCGGTGTTCATGGCGGGAAACTTAATCGGGCCTGATCAGAAGGCTGTCCCGTGCTTGGTTATGGAGGCATCACCTCCTCTGATCCGACCATGGCCCTGCTCTGGGAGAACCTCGTTTGCCAGCTGGATTCCGTCCGCGCTTCCGGGCAGACCCCGGCTGCGGTGGGCGCTGTCAGCTCAGACAGCCGTGAACAGCGTCTGCAGCAGGCCCTGGAGGCGATCAAGGATTCCGGCAACGCCATGATGATCGAGTCGCTGAAGGCTGCCCTGGAGGGGCGACCGGCGAATCTCGAGTTGCCGGAGCTGCCCATTCCCGGGCAGAACGGCATGAGCGGCCCGGAGGTGTACCTGTCTCAGATCTCCGATCGGTTCAAGCCGGACCGCTGAGGTCGCGCTTCAGGCCAGATGATGGCCGTCGTGGCAGCGCACGACCCGCCCGGCCCCGCGAAGTTGCGCGCGGTAGTGGCAGGCCACCGGGTGCCGGTCGGCGCTGAACAGGCTGTCCACGCCGATGCCGTTGCGGCCATGGTCCTGTCCCGAGCTGTGGCGGTAGCGGCCACCGCCGAGGTGCAGGCCGACATGGGTGCAGCGCCGCGAGGATCCGAAGAAGATCAGATCTCCCGGTCTCAGCAGGCCCACCGCATCCGGCGCCACCGCCACCGGCTGGCAGTGCCGTTCCTGTTGGTAGGCGTCCCTCGGAATCCAGATGCCCTGGCTGGCAAAGGCCATCTGCATCAGCCCGGAGCAGTCCATGTCCGGCTCCGTTGTGCCGCCCCAGAGATACCTGTTGGCCTGCAGTTCAGCCCGTTCCGTCCAGGCCAGCACCGCTGGTAGTCGAGAGGCGATCTGAACCTCCGGCAGCAGGGCCGGCCGCCAGGTGCTCCGCTGTTCGGCCCGGCCGAGCACGGCTTCCAGTTCAAACCAGCAGCGGTAGCCGTCCTCAAGCAACTGAATCCACAGACGCGATCCACGCCTTTCCAGGATCCGGAAGCTGCGCCCGTTCGAGGCCTGGGTCACGAGGGCCTTGCCCACGGCCCGTTTGTAGCCGTTCGCGTTGGTCCGCAGCCTCCAGCAGCTTCCTGTGAGCGCGAGCTCCGGTGCCAGCAGGGTGCTTAGGGTCGCCATGGCCCGATGCCGTTGCCATGGCGTTCTACCGTCCCGACACCGCGATGACCTCCAGGCTGGAGAGCGTGTTGGACGACCTGGCGGCGGATGGCCGGCCGGGGCTGCGGAACAGTCTGGCCATCACCTGGATCCGGTACGACGACGACTCACCGCAGGCCGGTGCCGGAGTCGGTGCTGGCTGGAGCGAGGAGCGGCCTATATATCCGGCCAGCGTGGTGAAACTGTTCTATGCGGTCGCCGCCGAGCGCTGGCTGCAGCGGGATCTGATCCCCGAAGCCGAGGAGCTGCGACGGGCCCTCCGCGACATGATCGCCGACTCCAGCAACGACGCCACCGGTCTTGTGCTGGACCTTCTCACGGGCACGACCAGCGGTCCTGAACTTCAAGGGGATCGCTGGCAGCAGTGGCAGCGTCAGCGCAGGCTAGTGAATGACTGGCTCGCCGAACTCGCGTGGCCCGAACTCGAGCAGGTGAACTGCTGCCAGAAGACCTGGGGAGATGGCCCCTACGGCCGTGAGAAGCAGTTTTACGGTGCTGACAACAGCAATCGCAATGCGCTGACAACCGCTGCCACGGCCCGCATGCTGGAGGCGGTCATGACCGGTGGAGTGGTCTCCCCGCCGGCCTGCCGACGGTTGCGAGACCTGCTCGATCGTTCTCTGGACCGGGACCTGCGCCGCGCGGATCCGGAGAACCAGGTGGACGGTTTCCTGGGCGAGGGTCTGCCGTTGGGCACGCGGCTGTGGAGCAAGGCCGGCTGGATGAGCCAGGCCCGCCATGACGCAGCCTGGTGGCAGCTTCCGGATCAGCCCCCGACGCTGCTGGTGGTGTTCAGCACCGGCCCCGATCGCGCCAGGGATGAGCGCTTGCTTCCTGAGCTGGCGAAGGCTCTGAACGGATTCAGCTCTCCAGAGGAGAACTGAATCGTCGGCGCAGGGCCGGAAACGGAGAGGGAGGGATTCGAACCCTCGACAGGAGTTGCCTCCTGTAACTCCTTAGCAGGGAGCCGCTTTCAACCACTCAGCCACCTCTCCAGTGGCAACAACAGACTACCAACAGGCTGCCCAAAGCCAACCGACTGCTTCGGTTTCACACCTCCAGACGCGGCAGCCGCTGCTTAAAGCCGCAGAGGATCTCCCAGGGAATCGAGTCGCAGCGTTCACTCCAGTGGCGCGGACTGATCTCGGCATGTCCGTCGCAACCGAGCAGGGTGACGATGCAACCGCGTTCCAGATCCGGAACCGATGTGGCATCCAGCATCAGCTGGTCCATCGTGATCGCCCCCACCTGCGGCAGCACTCGGCCGCGGTGCAGGGCGTGGATCCTGCCGCTCAGGGATCGCACCACGCCGTCGGCGTAGCCGATGCTCACCACCGCCAGACGGCAGGGGCGATCGCTCACGAACCGTTGCCCGTAGCTGACACCCACGCCGGCAGGAACCTGGCGGATCAGCGTGACGCGGGCCCGCACGCTGAGGGCGGGCTGCAGGGGCAGCAGGTGATCGAGATGCTCGGCGGGCGCATGGCCGTAGAGGGCGAGACCCACCCGCACAAGGTCATGGTGCAGGGTCGGATCCCGCATGGTGCCGGCGGAATTGGCCAGGTGGCGGCAGAGGAAACGGCCGTGATCCGGCAGCTGATCGAGAACGTCCTGAAAGCGGCTCTGCTGCAGGGAGGTGACGGTCTCGTCGCGCTCATCAGCGCAGGCCAGGTGGCTGTAGAGGCCGCAGAGCTCCAGTTCAGGCAGGCTCTGGATGGCATCGGCGATGGCGGGGCCCTCCCTCCAGTCGCAGCCGAGACGGGTCATACCCGTGTCCAGTTTCAGCTGCACCTGGAAGCGGCGGCCGCTGCCGTCAGCCAAGGCTGCACAGAGACGCGCCTCCTGCAGGCTGCTCAGTGTCGGCATCAGTTGCCAGTGCAGGCAGCAGCGCAGATCTTCCGCCTCGATGAGATTGCCCAGCAGCAGCACCGGGGCATCGATGCCCGCCCGTCGCAGGGTGATCCCCTCCTCCAGGGTGGCGACGCCGAGGCTCGTCGCTCCGCCGCGCAGGGCAGCCCGCGCCACGGTTTCGGCCCCGTGACCGTACCCGTCCGCTTTCACCACCGCCATCAGCGAGGCCCCGCCGGTCAGATGAGCGAGCAAGGCCTTCGCATTGGCCTCGATGGCGGAGGGTGACACCTCCACCCAGGCGCGCTGTCGGGGGCTCGGCTCCGGCATGGTTTGCGTGCTCAGGGTTACCGAAGGGGCCTTGGTGGGATCGTTAGCATGGCGATTAATCTGGGAGCTGGCATGGGCCAGGTTCTCGTTCTGAACGCGTCCTACGAGCCGCTGAACATCACAACCTGGCGTCGGGCCATGGTGATGATGCTCAAAGGCAAGGCCGAGAGCCTCGAGCAGGACGTCACCCGCCAGATCCGTCAGGGCACCCATCTGCCCACCGTGATCCGACTCCGTCAGTACGTGCGAGTGCCGTTTCGGCAATTGCCCCTAACACGTCGGAACGTGTTTCACCGTGATGGTCACGCCTGTCAGTACTGCGGAGCCCGCGGTGAACAGCTGTCGATCGACCATGTTGTGCCCCGCAGCCGTGGTGGCGGGGATACCTGGGAGAACGTCACCACGGCATGTCTCAGCTGCAATGTCCGCAAGGGAAACCGCACGCCGAAGGAAGCTGACATGCCTCTGTCGCGGGTCCCGCGTCGGCCGCTCAGCAGCCTCAGCTTCGAAGCCAGCCGGCAGATCCACTCCGGACATCACAGTGAATGGGCCAAGTACGTGATCGGCGCTTGAGCGTCCTGGCACTCAGGTGTCGTCCTGATCGCTGAGCGCTTCGAGCTTCTGACGCTGCTCCTCGGCGATGCAGGCCCCGATCAGATCCTCCAGCTGTCCTTCGAGCACCGGCTCGAGGGAGAAATTACGGCCCAGACGGTGATCGGTGGTGCGGTTGTCCTTGTAGTTGTACGTGCGGATCTTCTCGCTTCGATCGCCGCTGCCCACCTGGGCCCGTCGGTCGCTGCTCTCCTTCGCGGCCGCTGCCTCCAGTTCCCGTTCGAGCAATTTGGCGCGCAGGATGTCAAGAGCGCGTTCGCGGTTCTGCAGCTGGGAGCGTTCCTGGGTGCAGAAGACCCGAATGCCCGAGGGCTTGTGCAGAAGGTCCACAGCGGTCTCCACCTTGTTCACGTTCTGTCCGCCAGCACCACCGGATCGGGCGGTGCTGATCTCCAGATCCTTCGGGTCGAGCTGCACTTCGACGGCATCTGCCTCCGGCATCACCGCCACCGTGGCGGTGGAGGTGTGCACACGGCCCTGGGATTCGGTGGCGGGCACCCGCTGCACCCGATGAACGCCGGCTTCAAATTTCAGCTGGCTGTAAACGCTGTCCCCCTTCACCGAGAGGATCAGTTCCCGGAAGCCTCCAAGATCGGCTTCTGTTGAACTCACCGCCTGCACGGCCCAGCCGAGCTTCTGGCCGTAGCGCTCATACATCCGGGCCAGATCCCCGGCCCAGAGACAGGCTTCATCGCCACCGGCTCCGGCGCGGATCTCCAGCATCACGCTGCGCTCATCCCGAGGATCCCGAGGTAACAGGGCCAGTGTCAGGCGCTCGAGCAGGGTTACGCGATGCTCGGCCAGGGCGTCGAGCTCCTCCTGAGCCAGGGACTCCATGGCCGCATCCCCACGGCTCTCCCTGAGCAGCTGACGGGCATCGTCCTGCTCTTTCTCCAGCTGCTTCAAAGCCTCGAAATCGAGCACGAGTGGCTCGAGCCGGGACCGCTCCCGCGCGATCGTCTCGAGCCGCTTCGGATCAGCAGCGACATCCGGGTCGGCCAGCTGGCGCTCGAGGCTCTGAAAGCTGGCCGTGGCTGTTTCCAGCCTGGTGATCAGGGTCGAGGCGTCCATGCCCCGCGCTCAGCCTCAGGAGCTGGCTTCCGCCTGGGCCGCCTTGTCGTCCCCAGCCTTCTTGCTGCCCATGCCGTACTTGCGCATGAAACGGTCCACCCGGCCTTCGGTGTCGAGAATCTTCTGGGTTCCGGTGAAGAAGGGGTGATTGCCGCTCCACACATCAACGTGGATCTCCGGCTGGGTGGAGCCGGTGGTCATCACCACCTCTCCGTTGCAGATCACCTTGGCATCGGGATACCAGGTGGGATGAATGTCGGGCTTGGGCATGGGTCGGGAGCTGGCAGGAGCTGGAATGATCAGCGTTTGGAGAACTGGGGTGCCTTACGGGCTTTCTTCAGACCGTACTTGCGGCGTTCCTTGGCGCGCGGGTCGCGGCTCAGGTGACCCTCGGTCTTCAGCGGCTTGCGGTTGTCGGCCGAGAGTTCGCAAAGGGCACGGGCGGCCCCCTGCTTGATGGCACCGGCCTGGCCGGTGAGACCACCGCCGCGGACGTTCACCAGAACGTCGTACTCGCTGCTCAGCCCCAGTGTTTCAAGAGGGGCCTTCACCGCGGAGATGTAGGCGGGGTTGTAGTTCAGGTAATTGTCACCAGGACGGCCGTTGATGGTGATCGTGCCGTTGCCGGGGACCAGGCGCACCCGCGCGACGGAAGTTTTGCGGCGGCCTGTGCCCCAGTAGACGACGGTGTTGCTGCTCATTTGGCGGAAGCGGAGGGGTTGAGCTGGAGGGGCTGGGGCTGCTGGGCGGCGTGCGGGTGGTCACTGCCTTTGTAGACCTTCAGCTTGCGGAACATCTGCCGACCGAGAGCATTGTGAGGAAGCATTCCTTTGATGGCCTTCTCGACGATGCGCTCAGGGATGCGTTCCTGCAGGGCCTGGAAGGTTTCCACCTTCATGCCGCCCGGACGTCCCGAGTGGCGGCGGTACAGCTTCTGCTGCGGCTTCCGGCCGCTCACCTGAATTTTCTCGGCGTTCACAACGATCACGAAATCACCGGTGTCCAGGTGAGGCGTGAAGCTGGGATTGTTCTTGCCGCGGAGCACGGCGGCCACCTCTGTGGCGAGGCGACCGAGGGTCTGATTCTCAGCGTCCACCACGTACCACTGGCGGTCGATCGAATCAATCGGGGGAAGGGAGGTCTTGTTCATCACGCCGGCATGCCGGTTCGGAGGTTCTCCGCTGCTGGAACGGAGCTGGACAGCAGAGTCGGCCCGGAATCGGGCGCGACAAAAGCTCAAACAGTGAGCTTACGCTCCGACGGAGCCCCAATCATGACGATGGGGTGGTCAGAGATTCTGGAGCGCTGTTCTTCGGCGGGGGAAGAGGATCCGGAGGGGGATCACAGTCCGCCAGAAAAAACCACGGTTGCGAATCATACCAACCAGCCCTGCTGAAGATCTCGTCCTGATAGCCGGCCCGCAGCAGGCAGAGCCCCTGACCCGGTGCCGCTTCCTTCACGTCGCTGCGGCGGCGTTCACGCCAGCGACGCTCGAAATGCTCGAGGCTCAGCCGGTGTTCTCCCACGGCCACCAGCTGTGCCATCAGGAGCCGCACCATGCCGTAGAGGAACCCACTGGCCTGGATCTCCACCCTGAGCATGTCCCCCTGACGTTCCACCAGAACGTCCTGCACCGTTGTGATGGCGTCGGCACGACGGCTGCCTGCTTTCATGAAGGCACCGAAGTCATGCCGCCCGAGCATGCCTTCGAGGGCTGTCCGCATGCTGATCTCATCCAGGCGGAGCTGATAGCGGTGCCAGCTCCAGGCGCTGAGAAAGAGATTGGGGCGACGGCCGTTGTGAATCGTGTACCGGTAGCGCCGGTAGATGGCGTCATAGCAGGCGTGCCAGTCGGCAGGACGCTCCACCGACTCCCGCACCCGGATGCTGGGTGGCAGCCGTCCGTTGAGCGCAGGAGCCCATTTGTGTGCCGGAATGGGTCCGATGCAGTCGAAATGAACCACCTGGCCGGCGGCGTGCACTCCGGCATCGGTGCGGCCCGCAGCGAAGCAGTGAATGGGCCGGTGTGGATCGAGCTGCTCGATCGCGTTCTCCAGAACGGCCTGGACGCTGACGCCATTCCGTTGCCGCTGCCAGCCGCAGAATTCCGATCCGTCGTACTGCAGGCTGAGAGCGATCCGGTGGGGGATCGGCTGATCCGTTACTGCTGACGAGGATTCAGTCAGACCAGCTCGATGATGGCCATCTCGGCGTTGTCGCCGCGGCGGCGCACGGTGCGGGTGATGCGGGTGTAACCGCCGCGACGGTCGCTGTAGCGATCGGGTGCCTTATCAAACAGCGCATGCACGAGCTGCTTGTCGTAGATGAAGCCGAGGGCCCTCCGGCGGGAGGCAAGGCTGCCGTCCTTGGCAAGGGTGATCATGCGCTCCGCCTCATCGCGGAGCGCTTTGGCACGAGCCTTGGTGGTGGTGACCCGACCTTCTCGGATGAGCTGGGTGGTCAGGGCCCTCAGCATCGCCTTGCGTTGGTCAGCAGGGCGGCCCAGCTGGGGAACTCGGCATTGGTGACGCATGGTTCTGGGGGAGGCGTGGTCAGGTCGTGGGAACGATCAGGCCGGACAGCTTCAGGCTGTCGTGCGGCTCTGGGGGATGGAAATGCCGATGCGCTCAAGCGCTTCGATCACCTCATCGGCGGACTTGGAACCGAAGTTCTTGATCTCCAGCAGATCCTCGTAGCTGAAGCCCATCAGGTCGGAGACGGAATTGACCTGGGCCCGCTTGAGGCAGTTGTAGGCCCGGACGGAGAGGTTCAGCTCTTCGAGAGGAATCTGGGCTTCTGCGGAGGGCTCCGGTTCGACACCGGGTTCCTCCACCAGAGTCACCGTGGCCAGGGGCTGGAACAGCTCGATCAGCTGGTTGGCTGACTGAGCCAGAGCGTCGTCGGGAGTGATGGATCCATCGGTGACGATAGAGATCTTGAGACGCTCGCGGGCGGAACCGCCTTCGGCTACTGCTGTCTCATCAATGCTGAAGTTCACCCGGATCACCGGCATGAACACGGCATCGATCTGGAGCAGATCAATGGCGCTGGTGTCCTCGTTGTGGCGGTCGACGGGGCGGTAGCCGACGCCTCGCTCCACATGCACCTCCAGCTCCAGGCTGTGGCCAGCGGCAACCGTCGCGATCGGACGGTTGACATCCACCACCTGAACCTGGGAGGAGAACTGCAGATCGCCTGCTTTCACATCGGCGGGGCCCGCGATCACAAGACGGCCGATCTCCAGCTCACCCGATCGGTTGTTGATCGACAGCTGCTTGCAGTTCAACAGGATGTCGAGCACGTCCTCGCGAACGCCCGGAACGGTGGCGTACTCGTGATTGACGCCTGCGATGCGGATGGCGGTGACCGCACTGCCTTCCAGGCCTCCCATCAGCACCCGGCGCAGGGCGTTGCCAAGAGTGGTGGCCTGGCCGCGCTCGAGGGGGCCGATGAGAAACACGCCGGTCTGGGCGCGGTCCTCATCAACCTGATGCTCGATGCGATCGATCTGGTACTGCAGCACGGTCTGTGGCGGGGTAGGGAACGGGAACCTGAAACGAAGCCGGTTCAGACGCGGCGGCGCTTGGGCCGGCGGCAACCGTTGTGGGGCAGAGGGGTGACATCCCGGATCAACGTGATCTCGAGTCCGGCGACCTGAAGGGCCCGGATCGCGGTTTCACGGCCGGATCCTGGGCCGCGCACCAGAACTTCGATCTGGCGCATTCCCTGTTCGAGGGCCCGACGGGCTGCAGCCTCGGCAGCGGTCTGGGCAGCGAAGGGTGTGCCTTTGCGGGCACCTTTGAAACCGCTCGCCCCGGCCGATGACCACGAGATGACCTCGCCGGCGGTGTCGGTGATCGAGACGATCGTGTTGTTGAAGGTGCTCTGGATGTGGGCAACGCCGTTGGGGACGTTGCGCTTGGCCTTCTTGGGACCGGATTTCTTGGCGGGTTTGGCCATGGGCCGATAACGATGTGGGAGGGAGGTGGATTACTTCTTCTTGCCGGCCACGGTCTTGCGGGCGCCCCGGCGGGTCCGCGCATTGGTGCGGGTGCGCTGGCCGCGCACAGGCAGACTCATGCGGTGGCGACGGCCGCGGACGCAGCCGATGTCCTGAAGGCGCTTTAGGGCCATGCCTTCCTGGCGGCGCAGATCGCCTTCGATCGTGTAGGCCTCGGTGGCCCCCCTGAGTTTCTGCACATCACCATCCTCGAGATCCTTGACCCGGATGTCCGGATTGACTCCGGATTTGCTGAGGATGGTCCGTGCCCGGGTGGGCCCGATTCCATAGATGTAGGTGAGGGCGACTTCGATCCGCTTGTCGCGGGGAATGTCAACGCCGGCGATCCGTGCCACGAAGTTTCAATCGAGGGGGGGGAGGGACAAAAGCCTCCGTCGATCCGGAGGCTGTGGAGACTTGCGCTGCTGGCCTCCTGGCCTAGCAGCGCTTGCTGCGAACGGAGCTGGAGGGTCAGCCCTGGCGCTGTTTGTTACGGGGGCGCTTCTTGTTGATCACGTAGATGCGACCCCGGCGCCGGACGATCTGATCGTCAGGGCTAATTTTTTTAACTGAGGAACGCACCTTCATGAGGCGTGGCTCTCCAAATTTCCAAACGGCAACCCTATCACGCGGGTCAACTCAGACTCTTGACGATCCGATCTGAGATCTCTTCGACACTTCCCTGCGCCGGCACCTGGATCAGCAGACCCTTGTCGCGGTAAAAACTGATCAAGGGAGCGGTCTTCTCGCGGTAGACCTCCAGCCGGTTGCGGATCACCGCCTCATTGTCGTCGGCCCGGCCTCGGGTCAGCAGACGCTCGATCAGAACGGCGTCGTCAAGCTCGAGCAGCACGACGGCCTCGATCGGTTGCTGCAGATCAAGGAGCAGCGGTTCCAGCGCTTCGGCCTGAGGGACGGTGCGGGGGAAGCCGTCCAGCAGCCAGCCGCCGCCGCCGAGCGCTTTCATCTGACTTTCCACGATCGCCAGGACAAGCTCATCACTCACCAGCTCGCCTCTGTTCATGACGGCTTCGGCCTCCTTGCCGAGCTCGGTTCCGGCTGCCACCTCTCCGCGCAGCAGGTCGCCAGTGGAGAGGTGCTTCATGGCGTGGGATTCGCACAGTCGGCCGGCCTGGGTGCCCTTGCCGGCGCCGGGGGGACCGAGAAAGAGGAGGCGGGTTTTCATCGTGGATCGTGGTGTGGACGTTGGTGTTTGGCGGGAATGATCGGTGGTGCGCCAGGCATCACTGGCGCACCAGACCCTCGTAGCGCTGGGAGATCACATAGGTCTGCACCTGCTTGGCCGTGTCGATCGCCACGCCCACGAGGATCAGCAGTGAGGTGGCACCCAGGCCCTGGAAGGTCTGCACGTTGGTGGCGCGTTCCACGGCTGCGGGAATGATCGCGACGGCACCGAGGAACAGACCGCCCAGCAGAGTGAGCCGGTTCTGAACACCGGAAAGATAGGTGGCGGTGGCACTGCCGGGACGCACCCCTGGAATGGCGACACCACCTTTTTTGAGATTCGAGGCGATGTCGGTCGGATTCACGGTCAGTGAGGCATAGAAGTAGGAGAAACCCAGGATCAACGCAAAGAAGGCCAGGGCGTACGGCCACGGGTTGGATGCGCCTGGGTTCAGAGCGCTGGCGGCTCGGATCAGCCACTCGTTGCTGGTGAGGTTGGCGACCGTGACGGGCAGGAAGATCAGCGCCGAAGCGAAAATGATCGGCATCACGCCGCCGGCATTGAGCTTCAGGGGCAGATAACTCTGTCGGGTGGGCAGAACTCCGGCCCCACCCACCTGACGCTTGGCGCTGACGATCGGGATCCGCCGGGCTCCTTCCTGAACGAAGATGATTCCCACGATCGTGGCCAGAAAAACGAGCACGAGCACGATGATGCCGAGCACATCGCCGCGGTCACCGGTCTGGGCTTTCTCGATCGTGGACCCCAGAGCCGTGGGCAGGGTGGACACGATGTTGAGGAAGATGACCAGTGAGGCTCCCTGACCGATGCCGCGCTCGGTGATCACTTCGCTCAGCCACATCACCACCATGGAGCCGGTGACAAGGCACAGGGCTGTCTGAACGACGAAGACGACCTCGCTCAGTCCCTCCAGGGCGTACTGCCGAAGGATCATGGCGAACACCACGCTTTGAATCAGGCCCCAGCCGAGAGCGACGTAGCGGGTGATCTGGGCGATCTTGCGTCGTCCTGCCTCGCCTTCGTTCTTCTGGAGGTCTTCCAGCTGCGGCAAGGCTGCCGTCAGCAGCTGCAGGATGATCGAGGCGTTGATGAACGGCAGGATGCCGAGGGCGAACACGCCAAGGGTTGAGATGCCCCCGCCCGTGAAGATGTCCAGGAAGCCGATCAGCTGGCCGCCCTGGTCGATGAAACTGCGGAAGGCGTCCCTGTCGATGCCCGGAATCGGGATGTAGATCCCAAGCCTGACGAGCAGCAGCAGTCCGAGGGTGGTGAGCACCCGGTTGCGCAGCCCCGGGTTGGTGACCAACTGGCTGATCACTTCGGCGGCGTTGGGGTTGCGTCCCCGACTGACGAGCATGTCCGGAAAAGGTGTGTTGGGCTGAAGCAGCGAAGCCGTCCGCGGATCAGGATCCGTCGGACGGCTCAGACCCTAGGGCTGAAGGGGGGGAACCCCCAGATCAAGCCAGGGTTTCGCAGGTGCCGCCGGCGGCTTCGATCTTGGTGCGGGCGGAGGCCGTGAAGGCAGCGGCTTGCACGTTCAGCTTTTTGGCCTTGAGATCACCGTTGCCCAGCAGCTTCAGGGGATGCTTGGGGCTGGTGACGATCCCGTCCTTGACGAGTGAGTCAAGGTTGACGGTGCTGCCGTCCTTGAGGTCGTTGAGGGCCGACACATTCAGCACGGTGAAATGCTTCGGATTCACCAGCGGGAAGTGCTTGAGCTTCGGGACGCGGCGGTAGAGAGGCATCTGACCACCCTCGAAACCAGGGCGGGTGGGACGGCCGGAACGGGATTTCTGGCCACGCATGCCGAAACCGCAGCTGGCGCCCTGACCAGCGGCGATGCCGCGACCCTTGCGCAGTTTGCGGCGTCGGGCGCCTTTGTTGGCTTTGAGGGAGTCGAGTCGGAGAGTCATCGCGAATCAGGAGTAGATCTGCTCGAGGGAGATTCCCCGTTCCTTGGCCGTCTCCTTGTGGGTGCGGAGAAGCGACAGGGCCACCATGGCAGCCCGGGCGTTGTTGAGGGGGGTCTTGCTGCCCAGGCGCTTGGCCAGGACATTCTTGATGCCGGCAAGTTCCAGCACCGTGCGGATCGAACCGCCTGCGATCACACCGGTACCTGGGGCAGCGGGGCGGATCAGCACACTGGCGGCGCCGTCGCGACCGTTGGACAGGGTCGGGATCGAACTGTGACGGGTGAGGGGCACCTTCACGAGATGCTTCTTGCCATCGGCGACACCCTTGCGGACGGCGCCGATCACATCACCGGCCTTGCCGACGCCGACGCCGACCTGGCCTTTCTCGTTGCCGACGACGACGATGGCCCGGAAGCTCATCTTCTTGCCGCCTTTCACGGTCTTGGAGACACGGCGGATCTGCACCACGCGCTCCTGCCATTCGGAGTCGCGCTCCTGATTGCGACGATCACCGCGACGACCGCGGCGTTCGCCACGCTCACCGCGGCCACCACGGCGCTGTTCCTGCTGCTGGCCTTCAGCCGCTGCAGGAACATCAGCTGCGCCGGGAACGGCGTTTGGATTGGATTGGGGGGAGGAATCGGTCATGGGTAGAGCAGGAATCAGAACTGAAGGCCCGCTTCCCGGGCGGCGTCGGCAAGGGCCTTGATCCGGCCGTGGTACAGGTTGCCGCCACGGTCGAAGACCACCTGCTGGATGCCCTTCGCGATGGCTCGTTTGGCCACGAGCTCGCCGACGGCGACAGAGGCGTCACAGCTGCCGCCACTGGCCTTGAGGCCGGCACGCAGCTCCTTGTCAACGGTGGACGCGGAGCAGAGGGTGCTCTGCGCTTCGTCGTTGATGACCTGGGCGTAGATGTGATTGTTGGAGCGGAACACGGCCAGCCGAGGGCGATTGGCCGTGCCACTGAGATGACGACGCAGACGCCTGTGGCGTTTCTGGGTCTGCTGTTTGCGGGAGGTGGTGGACATGGGGAAGGAAGGGGAGGAACGTCAGGACAAGGCTTATTTCTTGCCGGACTTGCCCGCCTTGCGCAGGATCCACTCGCCTTCGTAGCGGATGCCCTTGCCCTTGTAGGGCTCTGGGGGACGAATGGCGCGGACTTTGGCGGCTTCGTTGCCCACCAGCTCCTTGTCGATGCCGGAGACGATCACCTTGGTGTTGTTTTCCACCTTGAAGGTGATGCCGTCGGGCGGCTCCATCTCGACCGGGTGGCTGTAGCCGGCACTGACGACAAGGGTCTTGCCCTTGACCTGGGCTCGGGAGCCCACACCGACGATTTCCAGACTCTTGCTGTAACCGTTGCTGACCCCTTCGACCATGTTGGCGACGAGGGCACGGCAGAGTCCGTGACGTTCGCGAGATTGACGCTTTTCACTGGTGGGAGACACCACAATGGTGCTGTCGACCTGGCTGACACTGACGCCATCAGGCAGGGTGCGCTGCAGTTCTCCCTTGGGTCCTTTCACAGTGACGGTCAGGCCGTCAAGGGAAACGGTCACCTTGTCGGGAAGTGGAACGGGGTTTTTGCCGATTCGTGACATGGTTCAGCTCCAGATCAGTAGACGTAACAGAGCACTTCGCCACCGACGCCCTCGCGTCGGGCATCGCGATCACTCATCACACCTTTGGAGGTGGAGATGATCGCCACGCCGAGGCCGCCCAGGACCTTGGGCAGTCCGCGGGTGTTCTTGTAGATGCGCAGGCCTGGTTTGCTCACCCGCTGCATCGAGCGAATCGTGGGAAGACGATGCTTGCCGCTGTACTTCAGGGCGAGCACTAGTTCGGTGCGCACCCCTTCACCCTGTTCGCTGATCTCGGAGATGAAGCCTTCCTGCTGCAGCACCTTGGCGATGCTGCGGGTCATCCGCGAAGCGGGGATCTTGGTGGTCTCGTGACGCTTCTCACTCGCATTGCGAATGCGGGTGAGCATGTCGGAAATGGGGTCGTGGTTGGCCATAGGTGTCGACGGGGAGGGCTCAGTTGCTGCGGAACGGCATTCCCATCTCGCGGAGGAGGGCCCGGCCCTCTTCGTCTGAACGGGCAGTGGTCACGATGGTGATGTCCATGCCCCTGATGGCATCGATCTTGTCGAAGGAAATCTCAGGGAAGATGATCTGCTCACGGACGCCCAGGGTGTAGTTCCCCCGGCCGTCGAAGCTCTTGGGACTCACACCCCGGAAGTCACGGATCCTGGGCAGAGCCAGGTTGATCAGGCGCTCCAGAAAGGCATACATCCGGTCACCACGCAGGGTGACGGCACAGCCGATCGGCATGCCCTGGCGGATCTTGAAGCCGGCGATGGCCTTCTTGGCCCGTGTGACCACGACCTTCTGGCCGGTGATCTGCGCCAGCTCATTCACCGAGGCCTCAAGGGACTTGGCGTTCTGGGCGGCTTCGCCGAGTCCCCGGTTGACGGTGACTTTGATCACCTTGGGGACTTCGTGGATGTTCGTGAGGGAGAGATCCTTCTTCAGCTTGGGCTGAATGGTCTCCCGGTAGCGCTTTTTGAGTGACATGGGGGGTGTGGGGTGCTTCTGGTCGTGGTCAGAAGTCGGGTTCAGTCGATGACTTCACCGGTTTTCTTCAGCCGTCGTTTCTTGCTGCCGTCCTTTTCGACGACGATCTCCACGCGGCTGGCCACCTTCTTGTCGGTGGAATAGAGCATCACGTTGGAGGCATGCAGAGATGCCTCCTCGGTCACGATGCGACCGGTCTCGCCCTCCTGGGTGGGCTTCTCGTGTCGGGTGCGCAGGTTGATGCCTTCGACGATCACCCGGTTCTCATTCGGCAGGGTGCGCAGCACCTCTCCGGTTTTGCCCTTGTCCTTGCCGGCGATCACCTGAACGGTGTCGCCTTTGCGGATGCGCATCTTGATGCGATCGGTGGGCTTGGCCTTGCTGGTTGCAGTCGCCATGGTCAGATCACCTCCGGAGCGAGGGACACGATTTTGGTGAAGCTGCGATCGCGCAGTTCACGGGCCACCGGTCCGAAGACGCGGGTGCCCTTCGGGTTTTTGTCATCGTTGATGATCACCGCAGCGTTGTCGTCGAACCGGATGGAGTTGCCGGTATCGCGGCGGAGTGTGGCCTTGGTGCGCACCACCACGGCCTTCACCACATCGGATTTCTTGACACCCATGTTGGGCATCGCATCTTTGACGGCGGCGACGATCACATCGCCGACATGGGCGTAGCGACGGTTGGTTCCCAGCACACGGATGCACTGGATGCGCTTGGCGCCGCTGTTGTCAGCGACGGTGAGGAAGGTTTCCTGCTGGATCACGGGGTCACCTCCTCAGCGGGTGGGGCCTCGGCCTCAGGGGTCGCAGCCTTGTCCGACTTGTCAGCCTTGGGGCTGTGACTGAGAACCTCGGCGATGGTCCAGCGCTTGTGCCGGCTCATCGGACGGGTCTCGGTGATGCGGACGCGGTCTCCAACGCGACAGGTGTTGTCTTCGTCGTGCGCCTTGTAACGGGTGGTGCGGCTGACCGTCTTTTGATAGATGGGGTGTGGGAAGCGGCTTTCCACCGCCACCACCACCGTTTTTTCCATCTTGTCGCTGACGACGGTGCCGACCCTTTCCTTGACTGCCATGGGTACAGAGGGGGGGGATCAGGATGCGGCGGAGCGCTGACGCTCCGATTGCACCGTCAGAAGCTGGGCCAGCTTGATGCGGACCTCCTTGAAACGGTGCGTGTTGGCCAGTTGGCGGGTGGCCTGCTGGAAGCGGAGCTGAAACAGTTCGCGGCGCAGACCGTCGATCTGTTCAGTGATGTCCGCATCGGACAGCTGGCGGACCTCAGCGGCGTTGGGACGGGCCATGGTCAGGACTCCACGGTGACTGCTTCAGCAGCAGCCGGTGCTTCCGCAGCCGGTTGCTCCTTCGGTTCATCCAGAGAGATGAACTTGGTCTTCACGGGCAGCTTGTACTGGGCAAGGCGCATGGCAGCCCGTGCGATCTCGGGGGTGATTTCGGCACCGCCCATCTCGAACAGGATCCGCCCTGGCTTGATCACGGCCACCCAGAATTCCGGGTTGCCCTTACCGGAACCCATCCGGGTCTCGGCAGCGCGCATCGTGATCGACTTGTCCGGGAAGATCCGGATCCAGATCTTCCCGCCCCGCTTGACGTAGCGGGTCATGGCGCGACGGCTGGCCTCGATCTGGCGCGAGGTGATCCAGCCGCATTCCTGTGCCTGCAGTGCGAATTCACCGAAGGCGATGGTGTTGCCCCGGGTAGCGACGCCGCGCATGCGGCCTCGCTGCATTTTCCGGAATTTGACGCGTTTTGGACTCAGCATGGTTCAGGCCTCCTGTTCACCCCTCGTTGGAGCGGTCTTCGAACTGTTGGGGCCGACGGCTGGCCCTGCGGCGGGGGGTGGCACCCACCGGGATTTGCGGGGCTTCATCGCCCAGCACCTCCCCTTTGAACACCCACACCTTGATTCCCAGCACCCCGTAGGTGGTGCTGGCAACCTTGGTGGCGTAGTCGATGTCCGCCCGCAGCGTGTGCAGGGGGACACGACCCTCGCGGGTCCATTCGGTCCGGGCGATCTCGGCGCCGTTGAGGCGACCGGACACCTGGATCTTCAGGCCGAGGACGCCAGCGCGCTGAGCGCGCTGGACAGCCATGCGGATGGTGCGCCGGAAGGCGACCCGCTTCTCCAGCTGCTGGGCGATGTACTCAGCCAGCAGGAAGGCATCGCCGTCCACGCGCTCCACTTCGACGACGTTGATCCGAACCTGGCGGCTCTGATCCCCGACCGTCTTCTGGATGCCGGAGCGCAGGTCCTCGATGCCGCTGCCCTGGCGACCGACGAGGACGCCGGGGCGAGCGGTCTTGAGCTCGACCTCGAGTTGGTCGGCCTTGCGGGCGATCAGCACATCACTGATGCCGGCTGAGCCGTACTTCTTGTGGATGAACTTGCGGATCCGATCGTCCTCCTGGAGGAGGGCCGGATAGCTCTTGCTGGGGGCGTACCAGCGGGACCGGTGTTCCTGGGTGATCCCCAGGCGCAGACCGGTTGGGTTGATTTTGTGTCCCATTGGGTCAGAGTCCTCGGGGGTCAGGAATCGGTCTGAGCTGCCACAGCGATGCTGATGTGGCAGGTCTGCTTCTTGATCTGATAAGCGCGACCCTGGGCCCGGGGCCGGTAGCGCTTCATGGAAGGGCCCATGTCAGCACTTGCGCTGGAGATCACCAGCGAAGCCGGATCAAGACCCAGGTTGTGCTCCGCGTTCGCCACAGCGGACCTCAGCACCTTGGTGATGGGTCCGGTGGAGCGATACGGCATGAACTCGAGCATGATCAGCGCGTCGCGGTAGGTGCGACCCCGGATCTGATCGAGCACACGGCGCACCTTCGACACGGAGCCTCGGATGAAGCGGCCGTGCGCCTGGGCGATGGGGGCCGTGGGGGTTGACGTGGTCATGGCGTCAGCGGCCTCCTTTTTTGTCTTTGATGTGGCCCTTGAAGGTGCGGGTGGGAGCGAACTCCCCCAGCTTGTGCCCCACCATCTGCTCGGTGATGAAGACGGGCACGTGACTCTTGCCGTTGTGAACGGCAATGGTGTGACCGATCATCATCGGCAGGATCGTGGAGGCCCGTGACCAGGTCTTGATCACGGACTTGTCGTCGTTGTCGTTCTGCTTTTCAACCTTGCGAAGCAGGCTGTCAGCGATGAACGGGCCTTTTTTGAGTGAACGTCCCATAGCGGTTTAAGCAAGCGGCAAAACGATGGTTGGCATCAGGAATCGCGTCCGCCACGGCTCCGCTTGGACGTCTTGCGACGTTTCCGGAGCACGTATCGGTTGCTGGGCTTGTTCCGCTTGCGGGTCTTGAGACCGAGGGCGGGTTTGCCCCAGGGGGTCACCGGGCCGGATCGGCCGATCGGTGCCCGGCCCTCACCACCACCGTGAGGGTGGTCGCAGGGGTTCATCACACTGCCCCGCACCTGGGGTCGACGCCCCAGCCAGCGACGTCGGCCGGCTTTGCCGAGGCTGGTGTTGCGGACCTCGGAATTGCCCACCTCGCCGAGCGTGGCGTAGCACTCCCGGCGGATCAGGCGGACCTCGGTGGAGGGCAGCTTGAGGGCGACATAATCGCCCTCCTTCGCCATCACCTGGGCGCTGGCCCCTGCGGTCCGGACCATCTGACCACCGCGGCCGGCATAGAGCTCGACACAGTGCACGCTGGAGCCCAGCGGCACCGCGGAAAGCGGCATGGCGTTACCGATCTCGATCGGAACATCAGGACCGGAGACCACGGTCTGGCCCACCTGAACTCCGGCGGGAGCCAGGATGTAGCGCTTCTCGCCGTCGGCGTAGAAGAGCAGTGCCAGACGGGCGTTGCGGTGCGGGTCGTAGTGAATCGCAGCCACCTTGGCGGTCACGCCGTGTTTGTTGCGGCGGAAATCGACAACGCGGTAGAGACGCTTGTGCCCGCCACCGCGATGGCGGCAGGTGATCACACCGCGGTTGTTGCGGCCCTTGCGACGGTGCTTGGACACCACCAGGGACCGTTCCGGCTTGCGGCCGGTGATCTCACTGAAGTCGGTGACCACCCTGGTGCGGGTGCCGGGGGTGTAAGGGCGGAAGTTACGGATTGCCATGACGTTTCAGACCCCTCAGGACTCAGGGAAGAGTTGGATCGAGTTGCCCTCCGCCAGGCGCACCACGGCTTTCTTCACCTGGGAACGCTTCCCGGCGAAGCGACCCATCCGACGGCTCCGCCGGGGAGGGTTCATGGTGCTGATGCCGGTGACCTTCACATCGAAGAGCTGCTCGACGGCAGCCTTGATGTCGGGCTTCGCGGCGCGGTGGTCCACCTCGAAGGTGTACTGGTTGAACTCGAGGGCACGGGTCGCCTTTTCGGTGATCAGCGGCCTGCGGATGACATCCGCCAGGCGGCCCTGGAAACGCTCAGTCATCGCCGTAGACCTCCTGGATGGTTGCGAGAGCGTCCTCACCCAGCACCAGTGCGTTGGCGTGGAGCAGATCGAAGACGTTGAGCTGGTCCGCGGCGATCAGCTTCACCTTCTCGAGGTTGCGCACCGAGCGTCGGACCACATCGGCCGGCGTGGTCAGCACGATCAGCACCTTGGCGTCAGCTGCGATGCCGAGACGGGAGAGGGCGTCGATGATCTCTCTGGTCTTGGGGGCCTCCAGAGAAGCTCCGAAGTCCTTGACCACCGTCATGTCCTCGATGCGGGACATCAGCGCGGTCCGCAGGGCCAGGCGACGTTCCTTGCGGTTCATCGCCAGGTTGTAGGTGCGCGGCTTCGGTCCGAAGATGATGCCGCCACCAGGACGCAGTGGGGTGCGGATCGAGCCCTGTCGTGCCCGACCTGTTCCTTTCTGCTTGTAAGGCTTCCGGCCACCACCACGCACCTCGGAGCGGGTCAGGGTGCTGGCGGTGCCCTGGCGGAGATGGGCCTGCTGTCGCAGCACAGCCCGATGCATCAGATCGACGGCGGTGGTCTCCTTGGCCACCTTCAGGTCCAGGGTCGCCTTTCCGGCTTCCTTGCCCTGCCAGTCGCGAACGACACAATCAGCCATCACTTCTTACCTCCGTTGGCGGGCTTGGCACCCACCCGCACCGCGGGTCGGATGTTGAGCAGAGCGCCGGGTTTGCCCGGTACGGAGCCCTTGACCACCAGCAGGTTGCGGTCGCTGTCCACCTTGAGGATGGTGAGGCCGCGGGTGGTGATCTTCTTGCCGCCGTAGCGACCGGCCATCTTCTTGCCCGGATAGATGCGTCCTGGCGTGGTTCCGGGTCCGATGGAACCCGGTTCCCGATGGTTCTTGGAACCGTGGGTCATCGGGCCGCGGCTGAAACCGTGGCGCTTCTGAAAACCGGAGAAACCGCGACCGATCGTGTCACCGCTGACATCCACTTTTTGGCCAGCTTCGAAATCGCTGACCGTGATGGATCCACCCAGCTCCAGGCCGTCAACGGCATCCACGCGGTATTCGCGCAGATGACGAAGCAGGTCGTCGCCGGATTTGCTGAGGTGACCCTTGGAGGGCTTGTTGATCAGCTTCTCGCGGGTTTCGCCGAAGCCGATCTGCACCGCGGCATAGCCGTCGGTGTCATCGCTCTTGAGTTGTGTGATGCGGCAGGGACCGGCCTCGATCAAGGTGACGGGGACCGCTCTGCCCTGCTCGTCGAAGAACTGGGACATACCCAGCTTCTTCCCGAGAATGCCGATGGACATGGGAGGGAAAAAACGCCAGCGGGAACAGCCACCGCCCGGCGAACCGGTCGGGGCTTGACGTGCTGATCAACGTGACGCAGTCGTGGTTCGGATCGCGCAGCACTCCGGGGAATGCGTGGATCCGAATGGAGCTAGCGATCGGTTTCAGCGAGGCTGGGACTTGTCGATCCGCCGAAGCGGGTGGGCAGTTTCCCGGCGGTCCTCACGCGATGTGGGTGACCGCACTGGCCTGGAGATCCGGCGCTATCGCCGAATCCGTTCCGCGTCCTGGAGGCCCGGCTAGCGGACGGGCACAGAAATGCAGAACAAACAAGAAACATACATCACTGCCTCCCTGCCTTCCCTGAACTCTCCCCCTCCTGCCAGACTCCCTTTCAGACATCGACCAGCCATGCCCCTGCTTCTCACCGGTCGGGGATTTCGCCGTGACCTCGAAGCCAGCGGATGTCTTGCGGTTCACGCCCCTCTCGAGGGTGGTGCCGAAACCCGCCTGCTCCGTCGTCTGCGCGGCGCCGGCTACCGAACCCGCCTCACCTCGGCACGGGGTCTGGGGGATCCGGAGGTTTTCCTGACTCAGAAGCACGGCATCCGTCCTCCTCATCTCGGCCATCACAGCGTCGGCCGAGGTGCCGCCGTCGGCGAGGTTCAAGAAGTGGTGCCTCAGCTGGGTGATCTGCTTGACGGTGATGAACAGGTCGCTCTCTGGCTGCTGGAGGGCCAGGTGCTCTCCCGTTCGGAGCTGCTGTCTCTCTGTGATCTCTGCCGCCGCGAGCCGCGACTGCGCATCGTGGTGGAGATGGGAGGAGCCAGGAGTCTGCGATGGCAGCCGATGCGCGAGCTTCTCGGCAGCTGAGTCCCGAGCGGGCCCTGGCCGAGGGCCGCTGGGTCAAGCTCATCTGCGGAGCCAGCAATCAGGATCTGCCGGCCATCGCCGATCTCTGCGCGATCTACGGTCTCGCGGGGGTGCACTGCATTGATGTCGCCGCTGATCCAGCGGTGGTCAGGGCGGCTCGTCAGGGTCTCGATTGGCTTCAGGGGCGGTCGGCCAACAGTCCCTGGCTGATGGTCAGCCTCAGCGATGGGTCCGATGCCCACTTCCGCAAGGCCTGGTTCGATCCGCGGCGCTGTCCGGAGGATTGCAGCCGTCCCTGCCAGAGGGTCTGCCCCGCGGAAGCGATCTCAAGCTCCGGGGGCATCGCGGCCGGGCGTTGCTACGGCTGCGGCCGTTGTCTGCCGGCCTGTCCGCTGGGGCTGATCGAGGAGCATGACCATCGGATCGGCCTCGAAGCGATGGTGGATCTGTTGAAGGAGATCCGCCCGGATGCCGTGGAGGTGCACACAGCACCAGGCCGGGGAGACGCCTTCTCCGTTCTGCTCTCGCACCTCTCCGCGGCCGGGGTTTCCCTGCGGCGCCTGGCGGTGAGCTGCGGTCTGGAGGGTCACGGTCTCACCCCGGACGATCTCAGCCGTGAGCTCTGGCAGCGCCATGCCTCTCTCCGGCGTCATCGGTTTCTGCCCCTTTGGCAGCTTGATGGCCGTCCGATGAGTGGTGATGTCGGTGCGGGGACTGCGCGTGCTGCCGTCCAGCTCTGGCGCCAGATGATTCCGATCGCTCCTCCGGGACCCCTCCAGCTGGCCGGGGGAACCAATGCCGCAACCCTCGGACATCTCGGGATCCAAGAGCGTCCGGCAGGAATCGCATTCGGCGGAATGGCCCGCAGTCAGCTGTTGCCCCTGCTGCAGGCGGCCCGTGACCGTGGAGAGCCGCTGCGCGAGTGGCCTGAGGGGCGACGCCTGGCCCTGGATCAGGCAGAAGCCCTGGTGCAGCCCTGGATCCGCCGCCCGGCCGGCGAGCGATCTTGCTAGAAGGCGGTCATGATCCATCGTCATGACCACTCAGCGGATCACTGACGACCTGGACCGGTTGCTCGAACGTCTGCCGGACGATGTCCGCGAGGCCTTGCAGCCGCTCGAACGCAGGGAACAGCTGCTGGAGGTGGTGCTGGATCTCGGGCGGGTTCCGGAAGCCCGCTATCCCGGTCGTGCCCTGGCGCTGGGCGAAGCCTGTCTCACCAAAGAGGACCTGCAGGCGATGGTGGCCAGGCTGGGTCGCTTCGGTGCCGACAACAGGGCTGGGATCGAACGCACACTCCATCGCATCAGCGCCATTCGCAACCGTCAGGGAGAGGTGGTCGGCCTCACCTGCCGTGTCGGTCGCGCCGTTTACGGAACGGTGGGGATGGTCCGTGACCTGCTCGACAGTGCCCAGTCCCTTCTGTTGATGGGACGGCCGGGTGTGGGCAAGACCACCGCTCTCAGGGAGATCGCCAGAGTGCTGGCTGATGACCTGCAGAGGCGTGTCGTCGTCATCGACACCAGCAACGAAATCGCCGGCGACGGCGACATTCCCCACCCCGCCATCGGCCGGGCCCGCCGCATGCAGGTGACCCGTCCGGAACATCAGCACCAGGTGATGATCGAGGCTGTCGAGAACCACATGCCCGAGGTCATCGTCATCGATGAGATCGGCACGGAGCTTGAGGCACAGGCGGCCCGAACGATCGCTGAACGGGGCGTGATGCTCGTGGCCACCGCTCATGGCAATGCCCTCGCCAATCTGATCAAGAACCCCACCCTCAGCGATCTGGTGGGTGGGATTCAGTCGGTGACCCTCGGTGATGACGAGGCCCGCCGACGCCGCAGTCAGAAGACGGTGCTGGAGCGGGCGGCCGAGCCCACCTTCCCGGTTGCGGTGGAGATGCACAGCCGCCACCGCTGGTCGGTGCACACCGATGTGGCGGCCACAGTCGATCAGTTGCTCCGGGGGCAGCAGCCCCGCGTTCAGATGCGGGAGCTCGCCTCTGACGGCTCCCTGCGACTGGTCGACGTGCGGGAGGAGAATCGCCCGCATCGGCGCCCGGCGCTGGCGGCGGTCCCGATGCCGAACCCGGAGTTGCGCTCTGTCCCGGGGCCTCTGATGGCAAGCGATGCGTCCGAGGTGGACACCGGTCCTGTCGCCACTGAGGACCTCCAGGTGATCTGCTGTGGCATCACGTCCCGACTGGTGGATGAGGCGAGCCGACGCCATCGCTGGCCAGTGCGGGTGGTTGAGGACCTCGCGGAAGCCGATGTCGTGCTCAGCATCCGTCAGGGCCTCGGGCGACAGCCCAGCCTGCGGCGCCAGGCCCGGGACCTGAGGGTGCCGATTCTGGTGATCAAATCCGACAGTCTTCCTCAGGTGGAGAGGGCTCTGGATCGACTGCTCCTGCGCAGGGATGTGCTGCAGGAGCCCGAGGCGGTCACGCCACCTGGCGGACAGGATGATGAGCTGGCAGGTCTCGAGGAGTGCCGGCTCGCTGTGGAGCAGGTGGTGATGCCTGAGGGGCGCCCGGTGGAACTGCTGCCGCGCAGCGAACGGGTGCGCCGCATGCAGGCGGATCTCGTCAGTCGCTACAGGCTGCGCAGCGATGTGTTCGGTCAGGCTGACCATTGCAGGCTTCGGGTGTTTCCCCCCTGACGACACCTCCGAGGTATGTCGTGACCAGCGGCAAGGATTGACGAAGGTGAGCCTGTTATGTGTAACTATTGGGAAGCCGGAGCGGCGTCCGTATGCGGAATCGCCCGGATCGTTGGGCCGTCGCCAAGTGGTAAGGCAGCGGGTTTTGGTCTCGCCATTCCTAGGTTCGAATCCTAGCGGCCCAGTTTTTCTGTCATGACGGACAGACCTCTCCTCGTCTTCGATTTCGACGGAGTCATCGTCGACGGAATGCAGGAATACTGGTGGAGTGCCTGTCGCGCCTGCCGGCTGCTTCCCGGCGGACCGTCCGAGTCGCCGACCTCAGAGGTGCCTCAGCGATTCCGCCAGCTGCGGCCATGGGTTCATCACGGCTGGGAGATGGTTCTTCAGGCTGCGGAAGTGGAGGCCCTCGACCCCGGTGCCTGGATCGCGGACTACCCCGGCGAGCGTGAGAAGGCGCTGCGGCGAAGGGGCTGGAGCGTGCCCCAGCTGCAGGATGCTTTGGATCGTGCGCGGGCAGATGCCGTCACCTGCGATCGCTCCGGCTGGCTGGCTCTCCACAGACCCTTCCCAGGTGTGGTGGAGCGGTTGCGGGCTCTGGTTGACGAGGGAGTGGACTGGGCGGTGCTGACGACCAAGAGCGAGACGTTCACAGCCGAACTTCTTGATGACCTGGGACTGCACCCATGGCGTCTGTACGGCCGGGAGGCGGGCGCGAAGCCGGAGGTTCTCCTGCGGCTCCAGCGTGAGCGCCCTCTGCGAGCCTTTTTGGAGGATCGTCGTGCCACCCTCGAGACCGTTCGTGCCACTCCAGGCCTGGAGCAGCTCGTCTGTCTGCTGGTGAGCTGGGGCTATCTCAGGCCATCCGACAGCACGGGGCTTCCCGATGGCATTCAGCTGCTGCAGCCGGAAGATCTGGCGGCTCCCTTGGCGCAGTGGCCCTGATCCGTTAGCGTACGCCTGTACTACTTGAGACGATTCCGCGCTTCCGTGGCATTGGATCTCTCGTTCCTTAGCTTCAGGTCGTTTCCATGCCTGCAGAGATGAAATCCTCCGCCTCCGATGCCCGTTCCCCGGAGGGCCGTCCCGGTGAGCGCGACAAGGCGCTGAACCTGGTGCTCGGTCAGATCGAGCGCAACTTCGGCAAGGGGTCGATCATGCGTCTCGGCGACGCCTCCCGCATGCGGGTGGAAACCATTTCCACCGGTGCGCTCACTCTCGATCTTGCTCTCGGTGGCGGTTATCCCAAGGGTCGTGTCGTCGAGATCTACGGGCCTGAGAGTTCCGGTAAGACCACGCTCACCCTGCACGCCATCGCCGAGGTCCAGAAGCGCGGTGGTGTGGCGGCCTTCGTGGATGCTGAGCACGCCCTTGATCCGGTCTATGCCGCTTCCCTCGGGGTGGACATCGAGAACCTGCTCGTCTCCCAGCCCGACACCGGCGAGATGGCTCTGGAGATCGTCGATCAGCTGGTGCGTTCCGCGGCTGTCGACATCGTTGTGGTCGATTCGGTCGCCGCTCTCACTCCACGGGCTGAGATCGAGGGCGAGATGGGAGATCTGGCCGTCGGCAGCCAGGCCCGTCTGATGAGTCAGGCCATGCGGAAGATCACCGGCAACATCGGCAAGTCCGGCTGCACGGTGATCTTCCTGAACCAGCTGCGCTTGAAGATCGGCGTCACCTACGGCAATCCCGAGACCACCACGGGCGGCAACGCGCTGAAGTTCTATGCCTCGGTGCGACTCGATATCCGCCGCATTCAGACCCTCAAGCGGGGCACGGAGGAGTACGGCATCCGCGCCAAGGTCAAAGTGGCCAAGAACAAGGTGGCACCTCCTTTCCGCATCGCCGAGTTCGACATCCTGTTCGGTCGCGGCATCAGCACGCTGGGCTGTCTGCTCGACCTTGCGGAGGAAACCGGTGTGGTCGTGCGCAAAGGTGCCTGGTACAGCTACGAAGGCGACAACATCGGCCAGGGCCGCGATAACACCATCACCTGGCTGGAGCAGAACCCTGAAACCACGATCACCGTGGAGCAACTGGTGCGTCAGAAACTGACGGAGGGGTCGGAGGTCACGGCCAATTCCATGCGCCCGATCGCTGCGGCAGCCCGCACCGGAGTGGACCGCAAGGCTGACGCGAAGGACGCCGAGGCTGCGGCCTGAATCGTCAGGGGCCGACGATCAGAGCGGTTCGGCGGTGGTCATCGGGCTGCTGCCGGCCCTGCTTCCATGCCCCTGGTGGAGAAGATTGCTCATTCGCTGAAGCTCCTGAATCGCTTCAGCACCTTCGAGTTTCACCAGCTCGCGACCGTTGCGTGATTCCACCCAGCTGATCCCGAAGTCAGAGACCAGAAACCGCACCATGTGGCCATCCCCAAGGTCCGCCACAAAGGATGCTCCGTGGCCATCCCTGCCATCGCCGCAGGAGTAGCAGGTGGCTGTGATTCCGTGGTCCTTCAGTCCGTTGGCCAGGGCCTGCAGGCTCATGACCAGATCCTGAACGACGGAGCGATAGTGCTCAGCGAGACGCGGAAACATGCCCAGACTTATCTGAGACGACGCTAAAGGTTTTCTTCAGAATCGTGGGTCCCGATCAGGGGTGGCTGACGCAGAGTCGTTCAGGGCATGTCCGCAAGGCTCCACCAGCCCGCGGCGGGACCGATGAAGCGCACGGTGATCCAGAACAGCACCATGGCTCCGATCCCGATCCAGGCGCCGCGCGTGGTGACAGCCACGAAGCTTCGGGTCTGGTTCTGGGTCAGCGGCAGCCACGGGACGATCCTGGGAGAGGTGTCCGGGCTCTTTCGCGTTGATTTCGGTTCGCGGGGCGGCAGTCCCTGGGCCGCGCGCCGGCGGGCTTCTCCCATGCGGTGTTCGATGTCCTCCGTTCAACCTAAGGATGGTCTGACGGGCTGTGCCACTCAGTCCGGCAGCAGCCGTTGAAGAGGGGTCCAGGGTTCGAGGCAACGCAGCACCTGCTCTCCCCAGGTACGGCCGCGCAGTCTTCCGTCCAGCACCGCCAGGCGGCCACCGCCGCGTCGCAGCGGAGCGATGGCCGGAGGGATCAGGCGCAGAGCCTCCGGAAGCAGCAGGGTGCGGAACCAGTCACCGCCCAGTTGTTTCATGCGTTCCACCCGTGCCGCCGTCAGCGGACAGCGGAGGCTGGCGATCGGCAGCAGCGCCACGATCAGCTGATCGGGTTCAGGCAGCTGGTCGCGGTGCTCCAGCCACCAGGACCAGCGGGCACTGATCACACCGTTGGTTTCCGGGGCGGTCGTCTCCTCCATCACCCGACTGCCGAATTCACCGGCCAGACCACTGGTGAGCCAGCGCCTCAGATCAGCGTCATCGAGCAGAACCACGCTGAGGCCCGATCGCCCCAGAATCAATCTGCGGCTCTGTTCGAGCAGATGCTGGGCATAGATCTCCGTGTTCGGCAGCGGTTGACGGCGTGGTGCGTACACCGGCAGAGGCTCCATCAGCTCCGCATCCCGCAGCGTGGCGGTCACATCAGGCCGAACATCAGCAGCGTCCAGCTCGGAGTCCAGTCGATCCGTCGAGCCGGCTTCACTGAGCATCAGCACCGGTCGCTCCCGCAGCAGGCCATCCAGCAGCTGCAGCGGTTCCAGCGGCTCCAGACACCACCGCCACTGCAGCTGACCGTGATCCAACTCCGCCCAGCTGGCCCAGCGGCTTTGCTCGATCGCCAGCAAGGAGGGCCAGGGCGCAGGCGAAGCACCGATCGTCCGCAGAAGGTCGGTCAGCGCCAGGGTGTCGCTGGCATGCAGGCGGACCCGTGCATCAGCCCCTGCGGCCTGGCGGAACAGTCGGCTGCTGAGACGGTTGTGCCACTCGAGCAGTGCGCTGTCTGCAGCGGGATGGCTCCGCCGCAGGCTTTCCCAGTCCCCAACACCGATGTGGATGGCCATGCTGTTGCGGAGCCGGTCGCTGAGACGGTCCACCTGAGGCAGCAGCAGCTGACGCGTTCCCAGCCTGTTGTTCCGATGGGCGCGCACCAGCCCTGCTTCATCCAGAAGCCAGAGCTGGTCTCCATCAGGGGCATCGTCTCCCTCCCAGCAGGGCAGGCGGAAGCCCTGATCTTTCAGACGCGGTAACTCGATCTCCAGCAGCCGCCTGCGCTGTTGGTGATCGATCACCAGCACGGCGTCGTGGGATCCGAGACACAGAGGAACGAGGAGGCCGAGCCACCAGCGTTGGTCAGTGCCTGAGGAGAGCCGCAGCAGCGTGGTGTCCCGCCGGCGCAGGCTGCGGCCCACCAACCGACTGAGGGTCAGGTGGTGAGGCCAATCCGATTCCTCGCGGCGCAGCAGCGTCTTGAGTTGTTGGTGAGCCTGAGCTTCCAGCATCTGGGAACCCTACGCAGGGTTTCCATCCGCCACGGCGCATTGCAATCCATCGATCAACATGACCGCAGGACAGGGACGGGTTGATGGCGGCACAGGCGGGTGTGGTCGGTCTGGGTCTGATCGGCGGATCGCTCGGCCTCGATTTGCAGAGTCGCGGCTGGCGAGTGCAGGGTCTGGTGCATCGTCAGGCGACGGCTGAGCGTGCTCTGGCCCGCGGGCTGGTGTCGGCGGTGAGCACGGATCCTGCCTGCCTGCGCGGCTGTGATCTGGTGATCCTGGCTCTGCCGATTCCTCTGCTGCTGAACCCGGATCCCGCCCTGCTGGAGGCTCTGCCGCGGGATGCCGTGATCACCGACGTCGGATCTGTCAAGAAGCCTGTGCTCGAGGCCTGGAACGGCCGGCATCCACGCTTCGTGGCCAGTCATCCGATGGCAGGGACCGCGGCAGCCGGGGTCGAGGCCGGCCTGGCCGGTCTGTTCCAAGGCAGACCCTGGATCGCGACGCCGGATGCTCAGACCGATCCCGATGCGCTGGCGGTGGTCGAGGCTGTCGCCCGAGATCTCGGCTGCCACTGGCTGACCTCCGGTGCCGCTCAGCATGATCAGGCGGTCGCTCTTATCTCCCATCTGCCCGTGCTGGTCAGTGCGGCTCTGCTGCGGGCTGTAGGAGAGGAACGGGACCCGGAGATTCGACAGCTCGCGATCGCCCTGGCGTCCAGTGGATTTGCCGACACCAGCCGCGTCGGCGGTGGAAACCCGGATCTCGGCGTGGCGATGGCGTCCAGCAACCGGGAGGCGGTTCTGAAGGGACTGGCCGCCTACCGATGGAGCCTTGAGCAACTGGAAGAGGCTGTGCTCCGGGACAACTGGCCGCAGCTGCGACAGGAACTCGAGCGCACCCAGGCCCTCAGGCCGGAGTTTCTGAAAGCGGCTCCCGAGGTCAATCCCTGATGATCAGGCGCTTTCCGCGTTCCGCCAGCAGCTGACGGCTGGCATTCAGGGCCGAGAGGCTCACTCCGGCCGTTCCTTCCCCCGGATGCAAGCTGTCTCCGCAGAGCCAGAGCCCCTGCATCGGAGTGCGTCCCGCCAGCCCGAACGGTCCGAAGCGGCTTGGGTGCTGCCCCAGTCCCCCAACCATGCCGCGCGGACGGCCTGTCCAGCCGGCGAAGCCTCGTGGTGTGGCCAGCTCGGCATGCAGCCACACGTCCGGCCGGAGATGGAGCGAGCGTTCCAGTTCGCCGCGGATGCTCTGCAGCGCCTCCTGCTTTCGCTTCTGATAGGCGGGTTCAGCCAGAAGACACCAGTCGGCGGTTGGGGTGAACACACTGGCGATCACCGTGGCCTCTCCTTCGGGGGTACGTCCATCCCCCGCTCGGCTCACCGAGACGAAGAGTGAACCCGGATGCTTGCTACCGCGTTGCAGATGTCCCGGGCAGGAGTCCGGCAACGCCTCGCGCCGGACGGCGCCGTAGAACACCAGTGCACCACTCGGCTCTGGCAGGCCTTTCAGACGTCTTTCGTAACCGGTTGGCCACTGATCTTTCGGAATCAGATCCGGCAGGCACTGGGGCGGCAGGCTGCAGATCACATCCTGTGCTTCCAGCCGCAACGTTCCCTGCTGCGGAGCTTTGACCGTCACCTGCCAGCCTCCGTCGTGTCGCTGCAGGCCCGTGACGCGATGGCGAAGCAGAAGCCTGCCGCCGTCGCGGACGAGCGCCTCCTCCAGGTGATGGCTGAGCACCTGCATCGATCCCCGCAGATGGAAAAGCCCCAGAGGAGCCTGCGCCATCTGCAGCACCGTCGCTCCGTAAAGCACGGCGGTCCGGTCCGCCGGCTCCTGGGAGTAAAGCTTCAACTGCAGATCCAGAAACCGCCGCAGCCGCTGATCCTCGCCGCATCCGCAGAGCACCAGCAGGTCGGCGATCGTCATGCCTGTGAACAGGCCGGAGGCGAGCGTGGCAGGTCGGAGGGCTGCAATGAGCTGACCCAGGTCCCAGAGGCTGCGGGGTGTCACCACAGGATCCCGGCCGGCGAAGGCCCAGTTGCTGCGGTGAAGCGTGTTGCAGACAGCCCAGAAGCGCTCGCTTCCTGGGAAGTGCTGCTGACGCTCTAGCCGCCAGCGCTCCGGGTCATGCCAGAGATGGATCGGCGGACTGCCGTCGGCGAGATCGACCACGCACCCGGGATCGAGGATGTCAGCCTCCGGCAGCGGCAGGTTCAGATGCCGGAACAGACGGGCATGACTCCCTCCGGGTTCCAGCCCGGCCACCTGGGTGGCGCCGACATCGAAGGTCCATGGTCCACGCCGGAACGTTCCGGCACAGCCTCCGGTCTGGTGATGGGCTTCCAGCAGGGTCACCGGCACGCCCTCATGGGCCAGCAGGCATGCCGCCGTCAGGCCGGCGATGCCTCCACCGATGACGATCACTCCGTCTGGGGCCAAGGTGCGGAAGCGATCCGATCCATGCTGGCAAGCATTGGCTTCGGTCGGGGATGAATGAGCAGCTGCTGCAGGGCCTGGTCTCCCCCGGGGGGGTGCTGGCAGGAGCCACGGTCGAGGCCGTGACACCTGTCGGGGGCGGCTGCATCCACCAGGCCAGCCGCCTTCAGCTTGCCGATGGACGCCGTCTCTTCGCCAAGAGCGGCCCCGCTGATGCGCTCGTTCTGTTCGAGGTCGAGGCCGAGGCACTCGCAGCTCTGCACGACCATGCCGATGAGGCGCTGCTGCTGGTGCCGCGGCCTTTGGCGGTGTCGTCCATCTCCGGTGGCGCTGTTCTGCTGATGCCGTGGATGGATCTGGAGGGATCCGATCAGCAGAAGCTCGGTCGCGGTCTCGCGCTGCTTCATCAGCATTCCGATCGTGTCTCCCCCGGACGCTTCGGCTGGGATCGCGACGGCTTCATCGGTGCCGGGCCGCAGCCCGGAGGCTGGCGAGAGCGCTGGGGAGCGTGCTTCGTCGACCTTCGGTTACGCCCCCAGCTGGCCCTGCTCGGGGATTGCGGATGTCCACCCGACCAACTGAACAGGGTTCTCAGTGCGCTGGAAGCACGGCTGGATGACCACGGGGCAGAGCCTGCTCTGGTGCATGGCGATCTCTGGGGCGGAAATGCCGGGGTTCTCTCAGATGGTCGTGGGGCGATCTTTGACCCCGCGGCCTGGTGGGCCGACAGAGAAGTCGACCTGGCGATGACCAGCCTGTTCGGCGGGTTTTCAAGGCAGTTTCGGGAGGCCTACCGGACGGTTCTGCCTCCCCGCTCAGGGGAAGCAGACCGGGTGGCGATCTACAACCTGTATCACCTGCTGAACCACGCGAATCTGTTCGGTGGGTCCTACGTCAGTCAGGCGAGAGCCAGCCTGCAGGGACTGATCCGCTGGATGCTCTGAGCTGATCAGCCCAGGTATTCCTGACGCAGGGACTGGATGCGCTGAACCAGGGCATTGCGCTTGTCACTGGTGGTGAGGTTCTTCCAGCTCCACTGTCCGACCACCACGAGGCCGAGCAGTTCCAGCAGACCGGGAACGATCGGCAGCAGATTGATCGTGTCGAGGATTCCCTTGATCAGGATCTGAGCAACGATGACGGCCGCGAAGATTCCGGCGATCTTGCCGATCCGACCCATCTGGTTCCAATCCACCTTGTCAAGGGTTTCATTCACCTTGCCGATCACTTCGCTGTAGCGCTCAGCGAAGGAGGTGGTGTCCTCCGGGGATGCCGATGCGGCAGCGTCCACAACCGGAGTCTCGCCAGTGACGGCATCCTTCAGATCGGAGACGGCGTTACTCATGGGATTGGCGGAATCCGCAACAACGTCAGCAGAGCGTATCGGTGAGTTCCCGATCTCGCCATCCATGCTGGGCTTCGATCATCGATGCCTCACGATTCTCCGTCGGTCGCTGACCGCCGCAGAACCTGATGAGGGGTGTGCGTTGTTGATCGGAAGCTGTTCACAACGCGGTTTCTGGCGTCTGGAACAGGTTTGGCCCTGCTGCAATGTCTGGCTGCCGCGATCCGCTCGAGATCAGCGCTTCACCCTGGATCCGCGGGAGCAGCTGGCGGCGCAGCGCTGGGCCAGGCAACACCGTCAGCAGGTGCTGGGGGTGGCCCATTCCCATCCCAGGGGTTCGGCGGAACCTTCCCCCCGTGATCGGCACTGGGGCATTCCGGGGTCTCTCGTGCTGATCCTCTCCGGGGATGGCGATCTGAAGGGTTGGTGGCTGGCTGGCGATCGCCGGGTGCGGGAGGTTCAGATCGAGGTCTGGGACACTCGTTGCGGTGATCGGCTCCCCGAAGCGCCATGACCACTCCCCAAGAGCATCCGGCGCTGTCTGCGGACGAGAAGCAGCGCTACGCAAGGCATCTGATCCTGCCGGAGGTCGGCAGGACCGGGCAGGAACGGTTGAAGGGCGCGTCGGTGCTGTGCGTCGGCAGCGGCGGCCTTGGATCACCGCTGCTGCTGTACCTGGCGGCAGCGGGAATCGGCACGATCGGCATCGTCGATGGCGATGTGGTGGAGGTTTCAAATCTGCAGAGGCAGGTGATTCACGGCAGTGCCTGGGTCGGTCGGTCCAAAGCACGCTCGGCGGCTCATCGCATCGCTGATCTCAATCCCCACTGCCGGGTCGAGGTCCACGACGTCATGCTGACCATCGACAACGCCCTGGAGCTGATCCGTCCGTACGACGTCGTCTGCGATGGCACGGACAACTTTCCCTCCCGGTATCTCATCAATGACGCCTGCGTTCTGCTGGGCAAGCCGCTGGTCTACGGCTCCGTCCAACGCTTCGATGGCCAGGTCAGTGTGTTCAACCGTGGGCCGGGGCGTCCTGACTATCGGGACCTGCTGCCGGAGCCTCCGCCTGCCGGTGAAGTGCCGTCCTGTGCGGAGGCCGGCGTCATGGGAGTGCTGCCTGGACTGGTGGGGCTGATTCAGGCGACCGAGACGATCAAGTTGATCACGGGAATCGGGGATCCGCTCGATGGTCGTTTGCTGGTGGTGGATGGATTGTCGATGCGTTTCCGGGAGCTGCGCCTGGAGAGGGATCCGGACCGGCCGGCGGTCAAGGGCCTGATTGACTACAGCCAGTTCTGCCGCGGCGAGGTTGCCTCCATGGACAGCATCAGCGTCACCGCGCTCAAGGAGCTGCTTGATTCCGGCGCCGAGGATGTGGTGCTGATCGATGTCCGCAATCAGTCCGAAGCCGATGTTGCTGTCATCGCCGGCAGCCATCTGATTCCTCTCGCCACGATTCTCAGCGGTGAAGCCATGGAGCAGGTGCGTTCGCTCGCAGCCGGCTGCCGCGTGTTCGTGCACTGCAAGCTTGGTGGGCGCTCCGCGCAGGCCGTGGAGGTTCTGTCTCAGCAGGGAATTCCTGCGAGCAACGTCCAGGGCGGCATCGATGCCTGGGCCCAGCAGGTGGACCCCACCATGGCCCGGTACTGACTCGGCTCAGTAGTCGACGCCGCGCTTCAGATCAACCCCCTGCTCGGCGTAGTGCTTGTGGCACACCATCTCGGAGTGGACACTGGCCAGATCGAAGTAAGCAGGCGGGTTCTTGCATCGTCCTGTGATGATCACCTCCGTCTCGGCCGGTTTGCGCAGCAGGGTTTGCACGATCGGCTCAACGGGCAGCAGTTCCAGATCCACGGTGGGATTCAGTTCGTCGAGGATGACGGTCTTGTAGAGACCGCTGGAGATGGCGGCACGAGCGATCTCCCAGGCCCGCTCCGCTTCGATGTAGTCGATCGGCTCCTGCTGGCCGCGCCAGACGATGGCGTCCCGCCCGGACCGCAGATGATCCACCAGATGCGGATAGCTTTCGCGCAGGGCGGCGATGGCGGCGTCCTCCGTGTATCCGGTGCCGCCTTTCAGCCACTGAAGGATCAGAACCCGGTGACTCTTGTCCTGGCTGATGCCGCGTCCGATTGCCTGAAGGGCCTTGCCAAGGGCGCTGGTGGATTTCCCCTTCCCTTCGCCTGTGTAGATCTCGATGCCGCTGCTCATGTTCAGCGGGATCACCCGATCGTCCTCCATTCCCGGGCGACGGTGGGCCCGCATCTCGGAGTGCAGGTCCGCACCACGGATCAGCGCTGCGGGTGCAGCCCGTCCTGTGACGATCACCTCCATGCCGCTGGGACGCTTGCCGAGGGTTCTCACGACGTCCTCGATGTCGAGCAGTCCCAGGTCCAGGACAGGATTCAGTTCATCGAGGACCACGACGGAATAGAGCGCGCTGGCGATCGCCCCCTTGGCGATCACCCAGCCGCGTTCCGCTTCGTCCCGGTCGAAGCGCGTGGCCTCTTCCGCCGTGAAGTGATCGGCGCGTCCGGTGCGCAGATGATCGATCAGATGGGGGAAACCCTGCTGCAGAGCTTCGATGGCGGCGTCTTCGTCGTAGGCACGCCCGGGACCCTTCAGAAACCGCAGCAACAGAACGCGGGTCCGTCGCTGTTCACAGATCCCGAGTCCGATGGTCCGCAGCACCACGCCGAGGGCAGCCTGACTCTTGCCCTTTCCCTCACCGTCGTAGATGTGCAGCTGACCATGGCTGCGTTCACGGCTGTCGGCGGCGGTGACGATCCCGATGCTTCGGGGCATGGAGTCGGCTCTTACGGTTGGAGCCTACCGAGATCGACTGGGTTGAGAAGCTGATGTTCCGTCCGCAGGAGCCGTTACCGACCCGAGAGGCCGACCTGCTGGAGCAGCTGCGCGCCTGGATGGCGCCATCACCCGGGCTCTGCGTGGCTTATTCCGGCGGTGTCGACAGCACGCTGGTGGCTGCCATCGCCCATGAGCAGCTGGGCGAGCGGGCCTTTGCCGTCACCGGGGTGTCGCCGGCCCTGGCCCCCCATCTGCTGCAGGAGGCACGGTTGCAGGCCGGCTGGATCGGGATCCGGCATCGGGAGTGTGCGACCCAGGAGCTGGAAGACCCTGCTTACAGCAGCAATCCGATGGATCGCTGCTTCGCCTGCAAAAGGGAACTGCACACCCATCTGCAGCCGATTGCAGCGGCGGCGGGCTCTGCCCAGGTGGTGGACGGGGTGAACCTCGATGACCTGGCAGACCATCGCCCCGGAATCAGGGCCGCTCAGGAAGCGGGGGTGCGTTCTCCCTTGGCGGAGCTGGGGATCGATAAGGCAGCCATCCGTTGTCTGTCGCACGCGCTTGGATTCCCCTGGTGGGACAAGCCGGCTCAGCCCTGCCTCGCCTCCCGATTCCCCTATGGAGAGAGCATCACCGCCGAGCGGTTGCGTCGGGTGGGGCATGCAGAAGCATGGTTGATCAGGAACGGGTTTACCCGCGTGCGGGTCCGCAGTCAGGGACTTGTGGCACGGATCGAAGTGCCCAGGGACCGTCTTGAGGATCTGCTGAGGCTCGCTGATGAAGCGAGCCTCGTGCCGACGCTGCTGAACCTGGGATTCACCTCGGTGAGCCTGGATCTTGAGGGGTTGGTGAGCGGCAAGCTCAACAGGGTTCCCGTCAGCGGTTGAGACCGATGGGAGTCCTCAGATCCGTCGCAACAGCGGATGGCGTCTCTCGCAGGAAGCTCTTGAGCGCATGACTGCCGGCCTGTAATTTCTCGCGAAGCACCTGGCAGGCCCGGTCGGGCATGGTGTGGTCACCACAGGTAAAGACATCGACGGCGGCGTAGCCGGTCTCCGGCCAGGTGTGAATGGAGATATGGGATTCGGCCAGGAGGGCCAGGCCCGTCACACCCTGCGGCTCGAATCGATGGGTGATGAGATTGAGAAGGGTTGCACCAGCACGTTTCGCTGCGGTTGTGATGGTGGTTCTCAGGAATGCTTCATCGTCGAGCCGACTCTTGTCGCAGTCGTAAAGCTCGAGAATGCAATGTTTGCCGACCATGTCGGTGGGTTGGCCATTGGTGTCGGTCCATCCCGGGTTGGGATGCAGGTCAGACAGGGTCTGCTCCATCAGGCGGAATTCAGAAAAGAGTCGCCAAGACTATCCGATGTGAACCTCGCTGTTCAGCTCTTCTTCTCCGACGATCTGAGCCTGCTGACGCCAGCCTCCGTCGAAGCCGTCGAGGTGCGTGGCGCTGATCAGGCACTGGTGATGGCAGCCGACCGCCTCCAGAAGAAGGCGCTGACGTTGGGGATCGAGTTCCGCCAGGACGTCATCCAGCAGCAGAAGCGGGGGTTCCCCGCAAAGATCGGTGACCAGCTCAAGCTCCGCCAGTTTGAGGGCCAGCACAAGCGATCGCTGCTGTCCTGCTGAGCCGAAGCGACGAGCGGGGCTGTCGCCGAGCAGCAGCGCGACTTCATCGCGGTGGGGGCCGACCCGGCAGCTGCCCAGCCGCTCCTCCTCCTCCCGCTGCTGCCGGAGTTGCTCCTCGATCGACAGGCGCCAGGGTTCCTCTGCTTCCTCCTCGTCCAGTCGGCTGCCGGGCTGGTAACTGAGATGCAGTTGTTCGCTGCCGGCACTGAGATGGCTCTGCCAGCGACAGGCGATCGGTTCCAGACGCCGCAGGGCCCGCAGCCTGCGCCGGTGAATGCGGGTGCTCACCAGCGCCATCTGAATGTCGAAAGCATCCAGCAGTGCCTCCAGTCCTGTCCTGTCGCGGTTGCTGCGTTGGCGCCAGAGCTGGCTCCGCTGCCGCAGCAGACGGCCGTAACGGCTGATCAGCTCCGCATAAACGGGTTCGAGCTGCAGCACGACCCGATCCAGCCATTGCCGTCGCAGGGCCGGTTCACCCCGCACCAGATCGAGATCGAGCGCACTGAATCCGATGCAGCGCATGGGGCCGATCAGATCTAGCTGCCGGTCGAGCACCTTGCCGTTGCGGCGGGCCAGGCGTCCACCGCTGCGCCGCAGTTCCAACTCCAAGCGATCACCGTCTCCCACCTCCGCCCGCAGCACTCCCCTCGAGGCGTTCCACTGGATCAGGTCACGGTCACTGCTGCAGCGATGGGAGCGCAGGCTCCCGAGCAGTTCGACCGCCTCCAGAAGATTGGACTTGCCGATGCCGTTCGGGCCGATCACCAGTAGCCGCGGCTGGTTCAGCTCCAGCTGCAGCGCCGTGTGGTTCCGGAACCCCTGCAGATGGAGCTTGTGGAGCCGGATGGGTCCGGGAGCGATCTGTGGGTAAGGTACCTGGAATGGAGCGGCCTCCGGGTCGTTCTCCTGCTGCGGCTCAGGCCGTTCAGTGGGCATGTAGCTCAGCTGGATAGAGCATCAGATTCCGGTTCTGAGGGTCGGGGGTTCGAATCCCTCCATGCTCGTGTTCATATCAGGTCTGAGGTGATTGAAGCCTCAGGCCCATGGCTCGGATTCCACTCGGGTCGATCACAAAACCGCACGACTGAAGCGACTCGATCGCCATCGATGAGGCGGACACCGAAAGGCTGCATCCAGGCAGATCCCTGCGGAGGATGTGCAGGGCTCGGTGCACCAGCACGGTCAGCAACACCCCCTGGTCCGGGCCAGGCCGAGCCGAGAGATTCCAGAGGTTGGCGTTGAGGGCGAGATCGCTGGTGGCCCGCACGAAGCCCACAAGCTCACCGCTGGATTCCTCGAGAATGCTCAGATGCCAGAGGCTGCGGGCGAGAGCCTGCGGCCAGAGATCTTCGGCATGGGTGCTCTCTTGGCAGGAGGCCAGCAGCTGGTTGATCGCAGCAGCAGAGGGAGGCTCAACAGTTTCCAGCCGGTATCCGGTCGGAAGCTGGGGGGTTGAGGACTGCTGGAAGAACGGAAGCAAGGAGACTCAGCCTGTGTTGCGCATGCCGGCGGCGATGCCGTTGAGGGTCAGCAGAGCACCGCGGAGCAGTTCACTGCGGCTGTAGGTGCGCCGGTCCTCCGACACTCCAGGTGCCTCGCTGATGGGTGGTTGACGGTTCTGATCGCGGAGGCGCTTCAGCAGGGCCACCTGCAGGAAGCCGAGGGGCACGATCGTGCGGTTGCGAAGGTCGACGGACAGCTGCAAAGCCTGATCGGCTCCGAGCAGGCGCTGCTGCCCTGTGATCTCCAGCACCAGCCGCAGTGTGAGGGCGTATTCATCCGCGATCGACTGGAAGATCGCTTCGAAGGCCTCTCTCTGCTCCGGATTGCCCAGGCTGGTCATGTAGTGATGAGCAAGGTCCAGATCCACCTTGGAGAGGGTCATCTCCACCTTGGAGACCAGCATGCGGAAGAAGGGCCAGCGCTGATGCAGGCGACGCAGCAGATCGAGCTGCTCAGAATCGGAATCGACCTCGGCGGCGAGAGCCGTTCCCACGCCGTACCAGCTGGGCAGCAGGAACCGGCTCTGGGTCCAGCCGAAGACCCAGGGGATGGCTCGCAGGCTGGAGAGATCGCGCGCTCCGCTCTTACGGCGGGCCGGGCGGCTGGAGATCTGAAGTTTGCTGATCTCCTCGATCGGAGTGACCTGCTGGAAGAAGGCGACCAGATCAGGGTTGTCATGCACCAGAGCCCGGTAATGCTCCCTGGAGCGGGTCGCGACACGGCTCATCAGCTGATTCCAGCTGGGTGTCGCATCCAGCTGGTTGGTGACCAGGCTGTTCTGCACCACGGCGGTGGTGACGGTTTCAAGGTTGTAGAGGGCCAGCTCCGGCAGGCTGTACTTGGAATTGAGCACCTCGCCCTGCTCGGTGATCTTGATCCGTCCCTGAAGCGTGCCGCTCGGTTGGGCAAGGATGGCCTGATAAGCCGGTCCACCGCCGCGACTCACCGATCCGCCACGGCCGTGGAAGAGCCGAAGGGCCACACCATGGCGACTGGCCAGCTCCTGGAGGGCGATCTGGGCCTGATGGATCTCCCAGTTGCTCGAGAGGAAGCCTGAATCCTTGTTGCTGTCGGAATAGCCGAGCATCAGTTCCTGCAGCGGCTGTCCCTGGACGCCGACCGCGGGCAGCAGTTCGCGGTACTGGCTGGTCTGAAACAGGCTCTCCATCACAGCGGGGGCCTTCTGCAGATCCTCCACCGTCTCGAACAACGGCACCACCAGCAGCGAAGCCTGCTGCGCCTGAAGATCCACCAGGCCGGTCTCCTTCGCCAGCAGCATCACCTCCAGCAGATCGGAGCCCGTGTGGCTCATCGAGATCACGTAGGAGTGGCAGATCCGTTGCCCGAACTCCTGCTGGAGGCGATGCAGCATGCGGAACACCGCAATCGTCTGAGACGTGGGCTCCGACCACTCCACCGCAGCGGGGATCAGAGGGCGACGCGTCTGCAGTTCCTGAAGCAGCCAAGAGAACCGTTCGTTTTCCTCCATGGCGCCATAGGCCTTGGGCAGCTGGAGATAGCGGGTCAGCTCATCGATCGCATCGCTGTGACGGGTGCTTTCCTGACGGATATCAAGACTGGCGAGCGAGAACCCGAAGATGTGCACCTGGTGCAGAAGGGTGTCCAGGGGTTCGCAGCTCAGCTCTGTGGAGACCAGGCTGTTTCGGATCAGTTCAAGATCGCTCCGGAACTGATCGATCGAGGTGTAGTGAAGGGCCTCATTGCCCTGAAGTCCGTCCTGAGCCTGGGCAGTGCTTTCCTGCGGGGTCTGCCAGCCCGCTTCCGAGAGCTGGTTGTTGCGCACCAGCGTGAGTTCCAGGCGCTCGAGGATGTAGCTGAGCTTCAACCGGTATGGCTCCAGGCGGTAGCGGGCCGCCCGTTCCTCGTACACCTCCGGGAAGCGCAGCCGGTCCATTTCCAGCGATTCGAGCAGCTGAGGCGCCACCTGACTCCACTGCATCGAGATGCTGAGCTGATTGCGCAGCGCCTGCACCGAGCCGATGTAGAGCTCGAGCATCAGCTGGCGCTGGTAGCAAGCGGTGCGCCAGGTGATCTCCGGGGTCACCGAAGGGTTGCCGTCCCGGTCTGATCCAACCCAGGATCCGAAGGTGCAGAACGATGCCTGGGGGAACTGCACATCCGGGTAGTGGCGGCTCAGGGCAGACGTGAGTCGTCGCCGCAGCTGAGGCATCGCCGCGAACAGCACCTGCTGGAAATAGTGGAGGGTTGAGTCCACCTCATCCAGAACCGTCGGCTTGAACTGATGCAGCTCGTCGGTGCGCCACCAAAGCCGGATCTCTTCTTCCAGCTGGCGCCGCAGATTCTCCTCGTCCTGACGGGCAATTGGCAAGTCCGACTGCAGCCGCTGCAGCAGATGGGCCACACGCCTCTGCTTGTGACGAACGGTGTGGCGGACGATCTCAGTGGGGTGAGCGGTGAACACCAGCCGGATGTCGAGTTCCTGCAGCAGGTTCTCCACCTGGCCGGGTGGGACATTCATCCGGCGGAGCCGCTCGAACACTTCACCGAAAGTGGCCGGATCCGTCTGGCTGGCCAGGGGTGGTGCGAAGGGATCGAAGTGATCACCCGCCTCGGGTTGCTGGCTCCAGCTGGGCCTGAGGCTGTCGAGGTAGCTGTCCTCTTCGATGCGCTGCTCGAGGATGTTGATCAGCTGGAAATAGAGCGAGAAAGCCCGGGCCGCGGCGATCGCCTCGGAGAGGTCCATCGCCCGGATCAGCTCGACGACCGCTTCACTGGTGCTCTCCCCGTCCCGACCTTCCAGGGCCACGGGATCACTGAGCTGCTTGAGACGCAGCAGCCTTTCGCTCTGCTCCGGCGGGCATTCACTGCGCAGCACGGTCTGCCAGAGGTCCTCCACCAGCTCAAGGCGGTTCTGCAGCAGGCGGCCAGCTCCTTGGCCTCCACCGCTGGCCCTGGGCTGTTCGCCGTCGGGAGCTTGGGCGGTGGACTGGGGCATCGAAGCTCCGCTGGACGGGTGACTGGCCATGATCATCCCAAAGCGGGGCTCGGTTCGTGGAGCAGCTGCTCCTGTTGCTCCATGGCATCACTGCCGGCACGGAGCAGATCAGCAATCGAGCTGCCGCGGGCATGGGCCTCACGCCAGCGCATCGCCTGATTCCCGCTCGCCAGGAGACCCTCGAGCGGCAGCAGTCGCTGTTGCAGTCCGAGCTCTTCGGCGAGGGGGGTGATGCTTTCAATCAGGTCCTGAACCCAGCGGCGGCACGCCACAGGAGCCCCATCCCTCCAGTGGTGCAAATCGGCATCGAGGCTGAGCTGCGCCGCAGCAGCATCGTTGCTGTCGGCGAGCTCCGCCAGTTTATCGGGGCTCAGGCTGCTGCTCTGCAGAGGATCAAGCTGCCGGGAGTGCCTCGCCAGGCTGAGCACCCGCAGTTCCAGAAGGGTGGTGATCGCCAGCAGTTCGGCCGGATCGGTGACCAGGTCGCAGATGCGGAGTTCGAGCCGATTGAGGTCGTAGGGACGTCGCGGCCCATTGGGGCGAACGGAGGTCCACAGGTGTCGCTCGTTGCGCATCGATCCGATGGCCAGTTGCTCTTCCACCCACTGCTTGTAGTGGTCGTGATCGAGGAACAGGGGCACCTTGCCGGGCGTGAGAGGGAACTGCTGCCAGCGCTGGGAGTGGTGATCACAGAGCTGACCTCCCAGGAACGGTGAACTCGCGCTGAGGGCCAGCAGCAGGGCGGCTTCACAGCGCACCAGCCGCAGGGCTGCGAACAACAGTTGAGGGTCAGTGAGTCCGAGATTGATGTGGATGCTGGCGGTCACCACCCGGGTGCCATAGCTGTTCTCGATCAGAGCGTGATACGGGTTCTCCGGATCGGAGCGCTCAAAACGGCTGGGGTCCCCGAGGCTGAGGGTGCTGCCTGGGAGCAGCGTCAGTCCACGCTCGGCGAGCCAGGTGCGCAGGATCCTTCGGGGGGCGAGCAGCGCCTCCGTCAGAAGCGCGTAGTCCGCGATCGGCGCTGTTGTGTATTCCAGATTCCGTTGATCCGGCTCCGTGACGAAATCAGGAAGATCGCGCACCACCTCAGTGGCGACACCGACGTTTTCACCGTTCGGGCGGCCGGTGAACAGTTCCACCTCGAAGCCCTTGAGCAGGAGTGAATCCCTCATGACGGGAGCGGATTCAGGCAGGCCAGCGCTGTGAGCATGCCTCGGGCTTTGTTGAGTGTCTCCTCATACTCCGCCGCGGGTTTCGAATCAGCGACCACACCAGCCCCCGCCTGCACGCTCACCCGGCAGCCGCCCTGTTCACCGGGGCGCACAACCATCGTGCGGATCGTGATGGCGGTGTTCAGGGCGCCGGCAAGATCCACCGAGCCATAGACCCCGGAATACGGACCGCGCGCATCCGGTTCGAGTTCGTTGATCAGCTGCATCGCCCGGATCTTCGGGGCCCCGCTCACGGTTCCGGCTGGGAAGGCAGCCATCAGCAGGTCCCACACATCGTGTTCAGGTGACAGGCGCCCCTCCACCTGACTGACGATGTGCATCACGTGGGAGTAGCGCTCGATCACCATCAGATCCTTGACCGTGACGCTTCCCGGTTGACAGACCCGTCCCAGGTCATTTCGGCCGAGATCCACCAGCATCACGTGTTCGGCGCGTTCCTTGGGGTCTGCCAGCAGTTCCGCCTCCAGTTCCCTGTCCTCCAACTGGTTCCGTCCTCTGGGACGCGTGCCGGCGATCGGCCGCAGGCTGGCGTGGATCCCGTCCGCCGCTGGTTCCGCCTGCACCATCACCTCCGGGCTGGACCCGATCAGCTGCCAGTCTCCGAAATCGAAAAAAGCCATATAGGGAGACGGATTCACCATCCGCAGGCTCCGGTACAGCTCCAGGGGTGACTGGGGGACCGATGCCTCCAGCCTCTGACTGAGAACCAGTTGGAACACGTCCCCCGCGGCGATGTGCTCCCGTGCGGATTCCACCGCCGCTTCGAAGTCGCTCCGATTGCGATTGCTGCTCACGTCCGGCAGCACATCCGCGTTCGGGCTCCACTGGAGAGGTGCGACCGCCGGCAGGGGGGCGTCCATGCGGCGACGCAGGTCGGCGATGCGCGCCAGAGCTGACTGCCAGGCGACCTCCACGTTGCAGCCGCCGCTGAGGTCGCCGTAGGCCACCGCCGTGATCAGACGTTTGACTTGATCGAAGATCAAGATGCCGTCCATCAGCATCCAGATGCCATCCGCTGGTGCAGTGTCGTCCTGCGGATGAATCGGAACGGTGGGCTCAATCCAATGGATCAGCTCGTAGCCCCACATGCCGTAAAGCTGTCCCAGTGGAGGCAGCCCAGGCAGATTCGCGCACCGGTACGGAGACAGGCAGTGACGCAAGCCGTCAAAGGGATTGCCCTGATGGACATCTGACGCTCCATCACGCCACCGACGGGTCAGCCGGTCACCGCGGGCGGATGCTGTCCACAACGGATCGCAGGCGATCACACTCCAGCGACCCAGTGTTTCACCACCTTCCACGGATTCGAGCAGCACTCCGGGGGGACGATCTGCTCCCACCTTGATCCAGGTGGTGAGGGGGGTCTCCAGGTCCGCTGGCCAGCTCTGGGCCAGTGGAATCAGATTTGCGCCGGAGTCTGCGGCCTTTTGAAAGGCGGCGCGATCAGGACTGAACATGAGCGCATCCTCGCAGCCCCTGCCCGAAGGGGGCTCCCTCCGGGCGACGGCTTTGCCGTCGGGACGCGATCAGGCGTCGTAGGTGTTGCGACCGCTGAACTTGATGTTGGCAGGGTTGGTGTTCTGGCCGATCCGGCGAGGGTTGTGACCCACCATGGCGCGACCCTCGTTCACCTTCTCGGAGAAGACGCCGTCCTTGGGATGCAGGAACTCGGTGTCTCCACCGGGGAAGATCCGGTAGATCTTGTAATCCTCGATCCGGGGCTTGAACTTGGTCCGCAGCTGAGTGCCGAGGGCAAGGCACTGCTCCTTGCGAGCGAAGTACATCAGGTTTTCGCCGGCGTTCATCGTCGCGGCACCGCCGGTGGGCAGCTCGAAGACCTGAGCGATGCTGCTGGTCCAGGTGATTGCGTATTTCTCTTCGGTCTCAGCGGAATTCAGCAGACCGCCGGTGCTGCCGATGTTCTGTGGAAGTTGACCGTTTAACGCCGATGCTGTCATTGGCTGCAGGACTCCAGACGGGCCGATACGACTGGAAAGTAGCACTGTGAGCAGGCCAGGATCCGCGCTGGGACTGCAACCTTCACACCAGTCAACAAAGGGATCCCGGAGGCTTCAGCCGTTCTCCTCGGCCACTGGAAAGAACACCGTCAGCTCCCGTTCGCGGCGAGCGTGGTACCGACCTCCGAGGCTGGCCAGCAGCTGTCGGGTGGCCTGCTGGCTCAGTTGCAGGCTTCCTGTGGTCGGATCCCAGCTGAGCACGGGGCCGACCTGCTCAGTCGTGTCACCGTCCGCTGCACTCCCGTCAGAGCCGGGAGGCGACTGATCGCTTGATTCCACAAGCAGTTGCAGCTTGAGGCGAGCTCCGGCTGCCCGCAGAAGCAGGATCAGCTGACTTCCCGCCGGCAGTCCTCGACCGCTGCGATCGATCAGGCCTCCGAGCATCGGCTCCAGCCGCCGGGGATCACTCAGAACAGGAGGCAGGCCGGCCTCCAGATCGAGCACCAGGCCAATGCCCCGGCGCTCCAGCTGATCACCCCAGCCCGGAGCCAGGGATCGCAGGATCGTCTCAAGGTCGGTTCTGGCCAGGCTGGTTTCCTGCGGCTGACGCTGCAGTTCGGCGGCGTGGAAAATCAGTCCGAAGCGGTCGATCTGTTCACTGCACTCCACATCGATCTGGCGCAGACGGCCCTGAACGATCGAGGGCAGATCCCTGCGACGCAACAGGGAGCGGATCAGCGTGCGGATCGTCGCCAGTGGGGTGCGCACTTCATGGGTCAGAGCCTCCAGCAGGCTGAGGTCATCCTCCCGGTCGCTGGCGTCCGGCACAGCCTGCGGTGATGAGGCCTGCGGTGATGAGGTCTGCAGGGTGAGGCTCGGTGCCGTGGTGGCGAGCCGCTCGGCGAGTCTCGGCCAGAAGCGCTGCTGCAGCTCGTCATCACTGTGCAGCGGCCCGAGGTCGGCCAGTTTCTCGGCGAGTGTCTCCGCTTGCAGCGGGTGCTCCTGCTGCAAGCGATGGCCCAGCAGCGCGAGCGCGTCGGTGAGGGTCTCCGGATCACTGCGCATCAGCAGCTGACGCTGTCCGGGATCTCCGATCAGAGCCAGGGCCAGCTGCAGTGTCGGCGTGATGACCAGCAGGAACGGATCCTGTCCATCGCTGTCCTGAAGCGGCAGTCGCTGGAAGTGCGAGCCCTGCTCGAACGACGCCTCCCGACCGGCGGCCGGAAGCGCCGTCTGCCCCGGTGCGAGACGGTCGAGGCTCTCCGGAGCCCAGACCCATCCATTCAGGTGGCGCAGCAGCTCCGGCTCATACAGCGCAGGCAGTGGTGCGGCCAGCCAGAGGCCGCCAGGATGACCGTTGCTGAGCAGTTCCTGCTGCAGCGTTTCCAGGGCGGCCCACCAGAGCCGCCGGACGCCGGTTTCATCACAGGTGCCGTGAACCTGGTCCCTGGCCAGAAGCCGGCGCAGGTCGTTGAAGCTGGTTCCGCTCACCAGTGACCTGCCGACGTCGATCGGCTCTGCCTCAGAACGGAGAGGCTGAGGCCGAGGGCGATGAAGTTCACCACCATCGCTGAGCGTCCGTAACTGAGAAATGGAAGAGGGATCCCCGTGACAGGCCCGAGACCGATGGTCATGAAGATGTTGACCACGACCTGGAACATCACCATGGTGCCGATCCCGATCACCACGAGGGCTTCGAAATCGGTGCGAGCGGCGCGGGCCACCTGCAGCATCCGGGCCATCAGCAGCGCGAATCCGATCACCACCAGCAGACAGCCGATGAATCCGGTCTCCTCACCGAGAGCGCTGAAGATGAAGTCGGTGTGCTGTTCAGGGATGAAGCGCAGCTTGGTCAGTTGCCCCTGGAGGAAGCCACTGCCGAAGAGTCCTCCCGAACCGATCCCCACGGTGCTCTGCAGAAGGTGATAACCGCCGCCGAGTGGATCCTTGGCGGGATCGAGGAAGAGCACCAGACGATCGCGTTGATAATCCTTGAGGCCATGCATCCAGAGCCATGGGGTGACTGCTGCCATGGCTCCGTGGATGGTCACGGTGATCAGGGCTGCCAGCCGCTTCCAGGGCAGAGCTGAGTAGGCCAGCACTCCCATCAGGGGAATCCAGGCCGCCATGGCCCAGGGCAGCAGCCCGGAGAGCAGGGCTGTGATCAGTGGTGAGAGCAGCAGCACCAGCCACTCAAACGGCATGCCCGACCAATACAGCATGGTCAGCATCAGAGCGCCGAAGACCAGAGAGGTGCCCAGGTCCGGCTGGATGAACACCAGCAGCCAGGGGACGGAGATCACACCGAGTGGTCGCAGGAGATCCACCGGTCGTTCCACGGGGTGCCGGGCCAGCACGGCGGCCACCAGCAGGATGGCGGCGACCTTGGCGAACTCCGAGGGCTGCACATGCACCCCTGCGATGCTGATCCAGCGCTGAGCTCCGAGGGCGGTGGTGCCGATCAGCCGCACCGCCACGAGGCTGGCCACGGTGAGGATGTAGATCGGAATCAGCAGAGGTCGCAGCCGGCTGAGGGGAAGCCTCTCGAGCATGAGCGCGATCACTGTGCCCACGGCTGCTGTGACCCAGTGCTGATACCAGTTCGCATAGTCAGCCTGACGCTGCGTGCTGGCGATCAGAACGCCCGCGACCGCCACCATCGCCAGCGGAACACCCCAGAGCACCCATTCCCGCTGTCTCCCCCGTCGGCCGCGGCTGGTGCTGAACATCCTCAGGTCGGCTGCCCCAGCTTGTCTGCCAGGGAGGCTGCATGGAACACAGCTTCGGCCAGCTGTCGGAACTCCTGGGCACTGGTGGAATCAGGCCGGCTGGTCACGATCGGCCGGCCGGCATCGCCTGCTTCCTGCAGTGGCATCTCCAGCGGGATCTGAGCCAGCAGCGGCACGTCGTAGTCCTGAGCGAGGGTGGCTCCACCGCCACTGCCGAACAGGGTGTAGCGGCGGTCGGGCAGATCCGGAGGGATGAAGGCGGTCATGTTTTCGGCCACTCCAAGCACGGGGATTCCCAGCTGGCGGAACATCGCCAGACCCCGCCGGGCATCCTGCAGAGAGACCTGCTGCGGCGTGGTCACGATCACAACGCCCGCCATGGGCACGGCCTGTGCCAGAGACAGCTGGGCATCGCCCGTTCCGGGGGGTAGATCCACCACCAGGACGTCCCGTTCCCCCCACTCGGCTTGATAGAGAAACTGTCGGATGATTCCGTTCAGCATCGGACCCCGCCAGATGACGGGTTGGTGCTCGTCGATCAGAAGCCCCATCGACACCATGGCCACGCCGCAGCTTTCGATCGGGATGATGCGCTGCTGATCACCGCTGCCTTGCACCTCCGGGGTGCAGTCCGCCACACCCAGCATGGTGGGAACGTTGGGGCCGTAGATGTCCGCGTCGAGCAGTCCCACTCGATGTCCCTGCTGGGCCAGGGCGCAGGCGAGGTTCACCGCAACGGTGCTCTTGCCGACTCCGCCTTTGCCGCTGCTCACGGCGATCACCTGCCGCACGCCTGGAATCGGTTGACGCTCCGCCGGCTGACCATGTCCAGCCTGGCCGATCCCCCCCTGACTAGGGGGGGGTGGTCCCACTTCGATCTGAACCTCTGCGATGCCGTCGAGCTGGGTGAGCAAAGTGCGCGCTTCGCTGGCAATTCGCTCCCGCTGACTCTGGGCGAATCCAGGCAGCATCAATCGGAACACCACCCGCGGAGGCGCGACGCGCACCTGATCGATCCAGCCGAGCTCCATGACCGGTCGGCCGCTGCCGGCATCCTTCACCTGTTCCAGGCAGCTGACCGCCTGCTCCGCCGTGACCATGTTCAGAGCTGATGCGAGCGGATCCTAGGGGTGGCCTTGCGTGACAGTCCCTGTCGGGATCTTGTCGGGGCCTCACCCGGGCTGTTTAGGTTCACAGATCAGAACCCGTCACTTCCATGGTCCGCAGCCTGCTTCAACGCGTTCTCGGTCGTTCCGGGAGTCCGGCGTCTGGAGCCCCGCAGGCTGCGCTGGAGCGTCCGCCTGCCGATTCCCGCGACCGGGCCAGATCCATGGTGATCGGCCTCCAGGACGAGATCTGCGCCGGCCTGGAGGCCCTCGATGGAGAGGGGCGTTTCGTCGAGGAGTCGTGGGTGCGTCCTGAGGGCGGAGGGGGCCGGTCCCGGGTGATGCGTGAGGGACGCGTGTTCGAGCAGGGTGGCGTGAACTTCTCCGAGGTGCAGGGAGACCAGCTTCCTCCCTCGATCCTCAAGCAGAGGCCCGAAGCCGAAGGGCATCCCTGGTTCGCCACCGGAACCTCCATGGTTCTGCATCCCCGGAATCCCTACATCCCAACGGTTCACCTCAACTACCGCTACTTCGAGGCCGGCCCGGTGTGGTGGTTCGGTGGCGGTGCTGATCTGACGCCCTATTACCCGTTCCTCGACGACGCCCGTCATTTCCATCGCACCCACCAGGCGGCCTGTGATTCGGTGCATCCGGATCTGCACAAGGTGTTCAAGCCCTGGTGCGATGAGTACTTCTTCCTGAAGCATCGCGATGAGACCCGGGGGGTCGGCGGGATTTTCTACGACTATCAGGACTCCAACGGACTGCTCTACAAGGGCCAGGACAAGGCCGGTCCGGCCGCGGCTATCTCCTCGCAGCTGGGATCCTGTCCGCTGGGCTGGGAGCAGCTGTTCTCCCTCGGGCAAGCCTGTGGACGAGCTTTTCTTCCCTCCTATTCCCCGATTGTCGAAAAACGTCAGCCGTTGACCTACGGCGATCGGGAACGCGACTTCCAGCTCTACCGCCGGGGTCGCTACGTGGAATTCAATCTGGTCTGGGACCGCGGCACGATCTTCGGTCTGCAGACCAATGGCCGTACGGAATCCATCCTCATGTCACTGCCGCCCCTGGTGCGCTGGGAGTACGGCTTCAAGGCCGAGGCAGGGTCCAGAGAGGCTCTGCTCACTGAGGTGTTCACCAAGCCTCAGGACTGGCTGGGTGATGCCTCACTCGAGGATCGTTGCCGTCCCCATCAGGCGGTGTCCTGACGCTCAGCCGCGTCCGACTCCCCGTACCAGGGCATCGACGACGCGCAGAGCGAGGCATTCCACGGTCTGTTCGCGCCGTGCGGGGTCCCTGAGGCCCTGCTCGAGAGCGCCCTGAAGCATGCCGATCTCAAGGATGCCGATCCCGCGGCGCGGTCCTCCGAGCCCACCCCGGAACAGGCGTGGGAAGCGGCCGAACGCTTCCGCCAGGCTTTCATCCACAGTGTTGAGCCGGCGGTTGACAGCCGGGATCAGGCCGGAACCGAAGCCATAGGGGCTGTAGGCGTCGAAGTGGATCTCCAGGACGTACTCCCCGCGGGCTGAGCGTCGTTTCGCCTGGGACCAGTTGGTGGCAGGGTTCGCGTGGTTGCGGATGGTCAGAGACGGTGGGGTGTAACCGCTGATGTTCAGCCCACGTGCCTGACCGAGACGCACGACAGCGTCCTGCACCTTGAAATTCCAGAACAGTTCGTCCCGCATGCGGGCGTCCATGGGCGATTGCTTGAGAACATCCACCGCGTATCCCGGAGTTCCTGCTCCGTCCATGGCCTGGGAGTCGGCATGGCCGGCCATCACAACGATCGGCAGATCCTTGCTCACCGGATCGAGGCCCCGCCAGCTCCCCGGCATCCGGGTTCGGGCTCCAAGCAAGGGATCCGGATCCGACGGCCTGGGGCAGTTTCCGTTGACTGCAGCAGGGGGGGGCGTCTCTGCCGCAGGCGGATCCGGTAACCAGTTGCGACCGGCAACCGTCAGGTCCTGCTGCCCTGAATCCTTCGGCTGCAGGGGGCGTTCCCCGGCGTTGGCCAGAACAAGTGCGACCAGGGACAGCGTCGTGACGGCAAAGCTGACGGACGTGCGGCGACGGCACATCCAGCCCGGGAGAGGCATCGGTTTGAAGTCAGATCGGAGAGGACAGCAGGGATCCATCACTGGCCAGTTCAAGCGGGCCTGCCAGCTCCTGCTCGATGGCGATCAGCTCGTCGCGGTGGGCGCGCAGGCGCAGGGCACTGCCCCCTTGAGATGTTTCCTCCAGCAGCCGCAGTTCAAGCTGTTCGGTGCGGGCCGCCCGTCGGATGTAGATCACACCGGCCAGAGGGCCGAGGGCGATCAGAAGCAGAGGCCAGGCATAAAGCCCGGGCGCCAGCTGACGGAGGACGAGAGCGAAGCTGCCGGCTCCTGTGGCCGCCAGGAGCGAGAGGAGCACGGCTAATGGGCGGCTCGCGGAGACCTCGCCGCTGAAGCGCAGCAGCTGGCGTTCGGCGTCTCCGCCATCCCGGTTCCATCCACGGGCTTCCAACCAGTGACTGAGCCCTTCAAGCACTTCCAGCGGTGGCCTGGGGGACTGGATGTCCACCACCGTGGTTCGATCCTTGCTGGCCGCCCGGAGAAAGAACACCAGGCCGATGGCCAGGAGCACCGTGAGCAGAAGTGTTGATTGGAAGCCCGGCGGCATGGTGGGCCTGAATTCGCAGAAACCCTACTCAGGTGCTCCGCGCTTTCTGGGATCAGGAGAGCACCAGGCTGTGGGAATCAAGCCAGCTGTGCCAGGGCTCCATCAGCCGTTCGGCTTCACGCCTGGCGTCGGCCTGCAGATGCAGCATCCGCCGTGGACGTCCCCGGCTCGGGCAGCGTTGGGTGTAGGTGCTGATCGAACCCTGCTGCTCGAGAAAATCGAGGGCCTGTTGCAGCACGGTTTCGGAGAGCCGCAGCTGGGGTTTGTCCCTGTTCAGCTGCTGCAGCAGTCCGGAGGGATAGTTGTCGTCTTTGAGCAGGCATTCCAGAACCCAGCAGACGGCCAGTTCCAGGTCGAGGAACTGCGGCGGCGGCTGGCGGAAATACTGTTCGATATCTGCAAGGCAGGTGCGTGAAGGCTTGCGGCGGGAGAACACAGCGGCTGAGTCGCTGACTCCATGAAAGGCGATCTCATTTTGAGATTCAAGGGGGAGTTTGTGATTCGGTTGGCCGCGGGCCCGCCAGACTCGAGCAGATGCCGGGAGCTCACCCGTGGCTGATTCGCCGACTAGTCCTGCTGAATTCGCTGTCTTTGACAGGGACCTTGATAAAGCCTGGACCGACCGCTACCTGCAGACGGATGCCCTGGCAGTCGACACCGAAGCGATGGGACTGGTGCATGGTCGCGATCGCCTCTGTCTGGTGCAGATCGCTGATCAGGACGATCGCGTCGCCTGCGTGCGCATTGCCCTCGGTCAGAGCGAGGCTCCCCAGCTGCGCAGGTTGATGGAGGCTGAGACGGTGGAGAAGGTGTTTCATTTCGCCCGATTCGATGTGGCGGCTCTGGCCAGCGGGCTGGGGATCGCCGTCCACCCCTTGTTCTGCACCAAGGTCGGCAGTCGGTTGGGCCGCACCTACACCCCTCGCCATGGACTCAAGGATCTGGTGCAGGAACTCGTGGGTGTGGAGCTGGACAAGGGGGCCCAGAGCAGTGATTGGGGTCGCGTCGACGAACTCACCGATGCGCAGCTGGCCTATGCCGCCAACGATGTGCGCTATCTGTTGCCGGCACGCCGGAAACTGGAGACGATGCTGCGCCGTGAGGGGCGCTGGGAGCTGGCCCAGCGCTGTTTTGGCTGCATCCCTGTCGTGGCTGAGCTGGATCGTCTGCGCTTCAACCAGACCTTCGAGCACTGACGGGGGCGGACAGCTCAGTCCTCGAGCATGAAGTCGGCATGCCCTTCGCTGGACTGCAGCAGGGCTCCGAGTTCCTGGCTCCGGGATGTGTCCAGCTCATCCAGCATCTCCTGAGCCACCCGACGGCGGTCTTCCACAGCCCTGCTACCAGCACGGGCTGATGCCATGTCCACCTGGCGTCGGGCACTGGCAAGGCTGATGCCGAGCCCGCTGGCGAGCCTGGCGCACAACTTCACGTATTCGGGATCTTGAAGGGCGGCCATCTCTGCTTACCGGTTGCCTTCAGTATCCGTGCAACCGGTCCAGGACCAGCCGTGCCAGGCGTGCACTGCCTCCGGGAGGTCCCATCCGGTGCCGTCCGATGCCACCAAGCTTCGTCCGCAGTGCTGCATCATCCAGCAGTTGAGCGAGTCGTTCGGCCAGCTCGGATGGAGTGCGACAGGGCCGCACGGCACCTCCCAGCAGCCGGCTTTGACGGACTGCAAATCCCCACTGGAACTGGGGTCCCGGTCCCGGTAGAGAGACGGCCGGAATGCCCAGGCCCACCAGCTGTTCCGTGGCGGTGCCCGCGGTGGCCAGTCCGGCTTCCGCCCAGGTGGCCCATCGCGCGAAGCACCCGGGGCCGATGAGGATCATGCGTCGTCCGCTCACCCAGCAGGCCGCCGCCTCGAGTGACTCCGACGGGGGCAGGCTGCGGCGATAGCCCTGATCCAGCAGCACCCGCTCGAGCGCTGACAGGGGCGGCTGCGATCCCACCGCCACCAGCACCGCCAGAGGGACCGGGGTGTGCATCGAGGACAGGGACCCCAGCAAGCGCCGGAAATTCTCCATGGCCTCCGGCATGCGGCTGCCACAGAGCAGCAGCACGCGACGGCAACGGCAGAGCGCTGTCGGGACCGCGACTCTTTTAAGACCATCCATCATCGGATTGCCGGGAGCGAGCGCGTCAATCCCGTGTTGACGCAAACCCCGGGCTGTAAGTCGGTCGCGCACCGCCACGAGACGGCAGCGGTCACAACGCATCAGAGCCCACTCCCAGGGATCCCATTCGCTGCCTTTGACGCGGTGGTAGCGGTCGCTGATGGAACGCCCCGGACCGCTTCGCCAGGTGTAGTCGCTCTTCGGTGTACCGATGAATCCGTAGGGAGCACCGCTGCTGAACGCCAGGGCCAGCGGCAGCAGATCGCCAACAGCCAGCATCCGCCGCCCCTGTCTGGCCAGGCGTTTCACCAGGCGCCACTGATTCCAGCTCAGCAGCGGCAGACCGGCGGCAAGATCCTCCAGCAGCCCGCGGAGACTCTGATTGCTGAAGCCCCCGCTGGGGAGGCTGGCGTTAGGGCCGACCCTCTGCAGCCATCCAGCCTGGATGGCGTTGCTGAACACACTGCCACCGCCCACGAGAGACAGCACCTCAAGGGGCAGCCCCGGACGGAACCGGTGGATCTCCTCCAGGACCCGCAGGGCGATCAGATCCTCGCCGTGGCCATTGCTGAGAACGAGAAGAGCAGCTTCTTCGTGGCTGATACGATCCCCTGATGGGAATGGCGATTCCCGATCGGCGGCATGGCCAAGTGGTAAGGCAGAGGATTGCAAATCCTTTATCCCCAGTTCGAATCTGGGTGCCGCCTTCGAATGCTCACCAACGTCTGACATCCCCGTTCGGATGCCCCCGACTCTCGCAGCCGGTGGTCACCACGTCGATCCCTGGAACTCAGTAGTCGTTATCGGCGACGCACATCCCGAGGCAGCGGATGCCATTGCTAGCTGTGCGGCGACAGTGGTTGCAGAGGACCGGCTCCTGGTCCTCGCTCTTCTGGCCGGTTCCGGCGGATTGATCCGCAGCCTCGCTAGTGCCGGAGGAAGATGGGGCGGAGACCATGAATGGTGCGGATGATGGGGCGATCATGGCGCGCAGGGACGCGGGGCGGTTGAACGGGATCGGCTTCGGCACCTGGGCCTGGGGCAATCAGCTGGTCTGGGGGTACCAGCCCGAACGGGATGACCCTGTGCTGGAGGAGACGTTCTTGGAGGCGGTCAGGTCAGGCCTGCGTCTGGTGGATACCGCGGATTCCTACGGCACCGGGCGGTTGAACGGGCGCAGCGAAGCTCTTCTCGGTCGTTTCGTTCAGGCCTTGCCGGCCACCCTGCAAGGCGAGCTTCTGGTCGCCACGAAACTGGCGCCGTTCCCCTGGAGGATCGGCCGACGCGGACTGGATCGAGCCTTCGCTGCCAGCCGTGACCGCCTCCAGGGGCATCTTGAGAGAGTCCAGCTGCACTGGTCGACGGCTCGGTATGCCCCCTGGCAGGAGGTGTCGCTTCTGGATGGACTGGCTGATCTCGTGCTGAACGGTGCCGTGCGCGAGCTGGGCGTCTCCAACATGGGGCCCAGGCGTCTCGAATGGATGCAGGACCGACTGGAGCAGCGTGGCGTGCGTCTGAGCAGTGTTCAGGTGCAGTTCTCCCTGATGGCTCCCGGGGATCACCGACTGCAGGACCTGCTGGCGATCTGCCGGAAGCGGAGCATCGAGGTGCTCGCCTACAGCCCTCTGGCCTTCGGAGTGCTCGGCCAGCCTCCCGATGCGCAGCCTCGTCCTGGAACGCTTTTGCGTCGCAGGCTGTTCAACCGTTTGCTGCCGGCCAGCCTCCCGTTGCGGCAGGAACTGAAGGGGGTGGCAGATCGTCGCGGTGTCTCGATGGTTCAGGTGGCTCTGAACTGGTGCCGAGCCCATGGAGCAACACCGATCCCCGGGTTGCGCAGTCCTGCCCAGGCTCGGGAGGCGGCCGCTGCCCTGAGCTGGGAGCTCACCCCAGAGGAACAGGATCGGCTGGACACGCTCCGCAGCAGGTGTCCGGTGAGAATGCCTGCCAATCCCTTCGAGAGTGCTTGAGCGAGGCGATCAGGCCTCGGCGATGTGATCCTCCGGATCAGGGCTCACCACCACCGGCAGGCTGTTGGCGGCCTCGCTGCGCAGTGGTACAACCTTGTCTTGGTCAGGCTTCGGAGCGGCTTTGGCGGCTTCCAGTTGCCGCTCGCATGCGCTCAGAGCCTCCTGCAGCAGGGAGTCGAAGGTGGCACCGGGCAAACGGTGCCGGGCCACCTCCAGAAAGGTGCGTGGCAGGGACTCTCCAGCAGCGTTGCGAAGAGCCGGATTGCTGCGTCGTTGCTCCTGCTCCTCCTCGATGGCCCGGATGAACCGATGGGTCACATCCCGTTTGGTGGTGGCCTTGATCAGGGTGTCGCGATCCTGAGGTGCCTGCCCGAGCTCCTGCTCCAGGTCATTGATCCGGCGTTCAAGGCTGTCAAGGACCTCGGCGACTTCCTTGCTGATGTGCGCCAGTTGTCCGTCAGAAAGGTGCGGGAGATCAGCCACGAACACTTTGCCGTGATCGCGCAGGGTCAGAAAGGTCGGCCTCGGTCCTTGTCGGTGTCCGTTGGGTCGTTCGTGGGAGGTGGAGATGGGGCGTCTAGGAGGCGTGGGTCCCGCAGAGGACCGACGCCGCGTTGTGCGCTGGGATCTATCAAGAGGCATCAGTTTTGTCCGGATGTATCGACGCTGCTATCGGAAAAGAATCCGATGTGCTGGGGGTGACTTTAATCGATTGAAATTGAAAACGCCCTTCGGCCTGCTCTGATGTTGGAAAGCGAAGCAATTACTGAGGAATTCCGCTGATCTCAGCTGGATCACCCGCTGCTCGGGAGAGGACTTCCCCGATGCTCCAGGCCTGTTGCTGCTGCTCACGGCAAAGGTCAAGCACGGCGTTCTCCTGATCGGAGGGAACCACCAGGCAGTAACCGATGCCGAGGTTGAAGGTGTGCCACATGTCCCGTTCTGGGATGTCTCCTGCCTGCTGAAGCCATGCGAACAGATCCGGTCGCGGCCAGCTTCCTGGGTCAATGGCGATGCGTGTCGCTTCGGGCAGGCAGCGAGGGAGGTTCTCCGGCAAGCCACCTCCGGTCACATGGGCCATGCCGTTGACAGTCAGTCCGTTCTTCAGAAGGCTCTGCACCACGCCTGGATACAGCTGCGTCGGCGTGAGCAGGTCCTGGATCAGCGGCCGCTGTTGTGAGCCGTAGACGGTGGAAGCGTCGGCCTCCATCTGCTCCAGCACCCTGCGGACGAGGCTGTAGCCATTGCTGTGGACACCACTGCTGGCCAATCCGATGACGCGGTCGCCGGGGTGGATGCTGCTTCCATCGATCAGTTCGTCAGCCTCGACGACGGCGACACAGAAGCCTGCAAGGTCATAGCGGCCATCTGGATAAAACCCAGGCATCTCAGCGGTTTCCCCCCCCAGCAGGGCACAGCCGCTGAGTCGGCAGCCCGCGGCGATGCCTTCCACCACCGTGGCCATGGCGTCAGGGGACAGGGCGCCCGTCGCCATGTAATCGAGGAAGAACAGGGGGGATGCGCCGGAGGTGATCACGTCGTTCACGCACATCGCCACCAAATCGATGCCGACACCGTGATGCCCGTGGTGCTGCTGGGCCAGTTCGAGCTTCGTGCCGACTCCATCCGTCCCTGCCACCAGCAGGGGCTGGCGCAGCCCCTCTGGAAGCCGCATCATTCCTCCAAAGCCGCCGAGGCCTCCCATCACCTCGGGTCGGTGGGTTGCCTCCACAGAGGTTCTGATCCGTTCCACGAAGGCGCGACCCGCTTCAACGTCGACGCCGGCGCTCTTGTAGTCCATGGGTCTGAGCCGATGTTCTGATCCTGCCCCGGCGCCGTTGTCGTGACGGTGCAGACAGCGTCAGCCTGCCTGATCAGGCAGGCTGATCGCTGTGAGAAGTGCAGCTGATCAGAAAGACTTCGGATCCTGCGGAGCAACCTCAGTGTTCATGCCGGACCTCGTCATGGCAGCAGCCTGTCTTTCGGCGCCAAGACCGCGATGGAGGCGGGGCGTGATCGCAAGAGATGCTCCCTAGGTTCCTTGTGTCGAACTTCTAAGCAGGCCTGTTCTGGCGATCAGCCGTGGGGCAGATCGCGATGGCCATTCAGGATGCGAACCTTTCTGACTCTTTTCAGCCTGACCGGAGCGATCTCGGCAAGTGCTGCCGTCATCCCGGTCGTGGCGAGCGATCTTTCCTCATTGGACGGAGGCGAGCCGTTGGAGGTTTCTTCCGAAATGTCGTCCGAACAGGGCCCGATGCTCCTCCCGGACGATGTGGTGGAGACTCCGGAACCACCTGTTGCGGTCTTGCCGAAGCCCAAGGTCAAGGTTGTTCCTGATGTTGCGAAGGTGATCACAGGGGAAGCCAGTTGGTACGGCCCGGGCTTCTACGGCAATCGCACGGCCAACGGTGAGATCTACCGCCAGGGAACGATGACGGCGGCCCACCGCACACTTCCCTTTGGAACCAAGGTGCGAGTGACCAATCTCTGGAACGGTCGGTCCGCCGTGATCCGGATCAACGACCGCGGTCCCTTCGTGGCTCATCGGGTCATCGACCTGGGGCATGGAGCCGCAAGCACTCTCGGACTGACTGGCTCCGGCATCGCTGAAGTCCGCCTCGAGGTGCTGCGCTGAAGCCACACCTGCTGCAATCAGCTGCGGAACTCAGCGTCTGGCGTCGAGGCCTGGACCGTCCCCTTTCTTTTGTCCCGACGATGGGAGGACTCCATGGGGGACATGGCCAGCTGATGCGATCTGCCCGTTCCTGGGATCAGGGCCCGGTGCTGGTGAGCATCTTTGTGAATCCGCTGCAGTTCGCTCCCAACGAGGATTTCGCGCGTTATCCCCGCACTCTGGATGCTGACGTTGCTGTGGCCGAATCCTGCGGGGCCGATGCGATCTGGGTTCCGTCCGTTGCAACGGTTTATCCGGATGGGCCTGAGGATGTGATGCGCATTCAGGTGCCGGATTCTCTCCAGCGGTCACTCTGTGGTGGCGGTCGCCCTGGCCACTTTGATGGAGTCGCCACCGTCGTGGCCCGCCTTCTGGCCATGGTGCGTCCGGATCGTCTTGTGCTGGGAGAGAAGGACTGGCAGCAGCTGGTCATCCTCCGCAGGCTTGTGGCTGACCTGGGTCTTCCGTTGTCGGTGCTGAGTGTTCCGACCGTGCGGGAGTCGGACGGTCTGGCGCTCAGCTCTCGCAATCGTTATCTCTCCGGGGAACAACGCGAACGGGCGGCTGCTCTGCCACGGCTGCTGCAGGCGACTGACGATGGCGCCATCGATCGACTTCCCAACGCACTCAGGGATGCCGGCCTGGAGGTGGAGTATGTAGAGAGAGTGGATCCCGTCACTCTGCAGCCCTGCGGTGAGGAGAAGACGATCTCTCTGTTGGCCGCGGCGGTTCGTTGCGGCGGTACCCGTCTGATTGATCACGTATTTCTGATGAGTCGAGCTCCTCTAGTCGCCATCGATGGACCGGCCGGGGCCGGTAAGAGCACGGTGACCAGAGCCTTTGCTGAGCGTCTGGGTTTGACCTATCTCGACACCGGGGCGATGTATCGCTCCGTGACCTGGCTTGTGAAGAGCCATGGGGTGGACCCTGCCGATGGGGCGGCGATCGAGCCGCTGCTGGATGGTCTTGATCTTCAGCTCAAGTCGCTTCCTGCGGGTGGTCAGCAGGTCCTGGTGAATGGAGAGGATGTGAGCACCGTGATCCGCTCGCCGGAGGTCACGGCGTCCGTGTCCGCGGTGGCGGCCCATCGGTGTGTGCGTCAGGCGCTCACCAACCAGCAGCAGGCGATGGGGGCGAAGGGAGGTCTGGTGGCGGAGGGACGTGACATCGGCACTGCCGTGTTTCCCGACGCTGAGCTGAAGGTGTTTCTCACCGCCACGGTCGCGGAGCGGGCCCGCCGTCGGGCCCTGGATCTAGAGCAGCGCGGCTTCCCCGTTCCAGAGCGCTCCGAGCTGGAGGCGCAGATCGCCGAGCGGGACCGGCTGGACAGCACCCGGGAGGAGGCCCCGTTGGTGAAGGCTGCCGATGCGGTGGAGCTGATCACCGATGGCATGAGCATCAATGCCGTGATTGATGAGCTGGTGGGGCAGTTCCGCTCGCGGGTGGGTGAAGAGGTCTGGCCTACGCCTGGGAACTGAGCTCGTCCAGGAGGTTGCCGCAGGCGTCCTCCAGCAGATCAAGCACATGCTCGAAACCGGCTTCTCCTCCGTAGTAGGGATCCGGAACTTCGGTTTCAGTGAAGCGCTGGGCGTAACTCAGCATCGGCCGCACGGTCGCTGTGGCGCGGCGTCCGGCTTCATGGGCCAGGCCCTGAACGGCCGTCAGGTTGGCGTCATCCATGGTGAGGACCAGATCGAAATCACTGAGGTCGTCGAGGCTGATTTGACGAGCACGGCTCGGTAACGGGATCCCGCGCCGGTCAGCGGCCGCCTGCATGCGCCGGTCAGCGGGGTTGCCTGTGTGCCAGCCACCGGTGCCGGCGGAATCCACCACGAACCGGTCGCTGAGTCCCCGCTGATTCAGCAGGTGCAGGAACACGCCTTCGGCGGCTGGGGAGCGGCATATGTTGCCAAGGCAGACGAACAGCAACTTCATGGCTGATCTCGCCCCATTTTGTCATCTTTGATCGACATTGAAGCTGGAAGGTGCTCGCCTGTGTTTGATAAGGCCAAGGCAATGCGCGCTGAGACCACGATGTCTGACTCGTCTTCCCTGGCCTGGCGCAAAAGCTCCATGGCTCTGGTTGAACTGATGGCTTCCAAGGCCAAGCAAGCGCTGTAGCGCAGACCCCAATCATCAGGTCGTTGTAAGGTCCATCGCAATTTTTCCATTGTTTGGTTCATTAATTGCGGATCCGACTGCTCTTGCCAATCAATATCCCCAAGAGCACATGTTGCTACACGTCGTATATTTCCTTGGCAGTGATTACCAACTTCAACACCAACTGCATCGAACAGGGCTGGTAGATAGGCTGTCTTCTTTAGTTCCGCCATGGCCTTGATCAGCCCCATCTTGATGTCTTGATCCGATTCGGTAAAGTATAGATCAAGCAGTTTTGACTCGTCCATCGTCGAATCGTAGGCCAGTTGCTTGACTCCATCTTTGCGATCGGCCAGGGATGGTGACCTAAGTTTTGAATAAACATCTGAAAGTTTGCCAGCCTCCGTCACGTCAAGGCGCGTCGGCGGAAGGTTATTGTTAGCCGCTTCTTTGTCAATTAAAAGATTGCCCGAGAAATTCTCTCTCGTGAGGTTGTCCAGTTCCTGGAATAGGTTTTTTCGGCGTTCTATCTGTTCGGCATGAGTCATCGACTCAGGGTTTGTCTGCTGGCTGATCGATCCATTGAGTATCGATTTGATAGCAAACATCTTGATGTTATTGGGAATTTTTGCATCAATGATGGGCCTGGAAGTTGTTATATTGGCAATATGGGCAAGGTCGAAGGCTGCTGATTGCCTGATGAACCGATTGTCGTGATCGAGGAGCGAAATGATTGTATTGAGATAAATTGATTCACCTGTGTAGCAGAAAAAAAATGATGCCGCTGAGCTGACGATTCGCTCGGAATCGGAATCTAGATATGGTCTGATTTGTTCGTGAGTTGTCCATGCCTTGTAAGCTGTAAGAGCTTCGATGAGCGCCTCTACCGGCTTTGCTTCGATATTTTTGTCCAGATATGTTACAAGCGAATCAAGGCATCGATGGTCCTCGATCTCAATCAGTGCTCTGAGAGTCGCCTCGTGCAGTTGAACATCCTCTGTCTCCAGTGTTTTGATGAGTTCTGGCGTGCAGATGGAGTCCTTGATCATTCCAAGCGATCGTGCCGCCTGGCGTCTCAATGGGTAGCCCCCTGCAGCTGTTCTATCTCGTTCGTCGTTCAGGCATTCCATCAATTTCGGTACGGCTTCCACCGATCTGTGCTTTCCCAGCCACCAAGCGGCCTGGTAGCGCACGCTCGCGTCTTCATGGTCGAGAGCATTGAGAGCAGATTTTGGAGAATTGATCGGAATCAAGGGTTGGGATCGCTTCAGAACCTGACTTGTATTGGAGTCTAAAAGTGTGCTCGCAGCAGTGCAGGGCTTTATTTCATGACTCAATGATGACTAATATGCAGTCCAAGAGGAATGGCTTAATCCCAATCTGCGCTCCAGGATGCTGATTTTTTAAATTGATATTCCCCTGCAATGGATCCCCAGCACCGCTCATTCGTCTTAGGATCATAGCCGCGATCTAATGTTGATAATGCGTCACCCTGCAGATGGAAGGAACTGACTAATATTGTATCCCTGCCGTCTCTGTGAACAATGCAGCGGCAGCCTTCTTCTAGTTCTCCGTGGTATCCATCGTCCCTTTCTGTTACCTGGTAGTGGCATTGCTCAAGGCAGATTAAGTCACTTTCGTTAATCTCTTGCCTCCGGGTGCGGTTAAATGTAGCCGCTGCAAAGCGGTGTGGGTCTCGAAATGTATGATTCCAAAGTTTGATAATTCCTGATTCGAGCTTTTCTGCCTTGATGACCCTGAGTCGGTAGGGATTTTTTGGGTCAATTGCATAGCTTTGATCTATCAATATTGAGCCAGGTTGAAGATGTTCGATTGGGCGATAGCGAATGAAGATATGGGCAAAAAATGGTGGATTATCGAGTGCTTGCTGCTGATTGCTGAACTCGCCGCAGAGCTGATCGAGAAAATGTTTAAGAGAAGGTTGCATGACATTCATTTGACTGACATAAAAAAAGTCCCCTCAAGGGGGACTTGATTGGTTGCGTCAAGCTTGATTGATCAAGTCAGAGCATTGATTGCATAATCGATATAGCTGTTGGCCTCAGTGGCTGCGTCGCCGGACAGGCCGTGGTTCGCTTTGATGTGCTTCAGAGCTTCAACATACCAGGATGGGGAGAGCTCGAAGGTGCGATTGATTTCGGCAAGGCCGGCAATCAGGTAGTCGTCCATGGGGCCGGTACCGCCTGCGACGAGGCAGTAGGTGACCATGCGCAGATAGTACCCGACGTCGCGGGAGCACTTGGCTTTGCCTTCGGATGTGGAGGCGTAGTTCGACCCATCCATCTGGGTGGTGAAGGGGAACTTGGTGTAGACGGCCTGAGCAGCGCCGTTCACCAGAGAATCAGCTTTCGACGTCAGTGCCTTGGCAGCTTCGAGGCTGGCCTTGGCGCGGGTGAAGCGACCGGAAGCGGCCTGAACTTCGGTGTTGCTCAGGAAGCGTCCCTGGGAATCGGCAGCTGCGACAGCTTCGGTGAGGGGGGTTTTCATGATGAAAAGAAGAAGCGGTTAGACGAAAAGGGCTGATGCCTGGATCAGGCCACAGATGCGGCTGCGCGGTCGAAGTAGGTGCCGATCTCGCTGCTCAGAGAGGCGCAGTCACCGGAGGTGATGCCGTTACTGTCGTTGACGATGGACAGAGCGGAGTCCTTCATCAGGTTCACGCCGGCTGCGACGGAAGCACCGGGAGTGCCGAGGGCGAGGTAGGTCTCACGCAGACCGTTCAGGCAGCGGTCTTCCATCACGGAAGCGTCACCGGTGAAGACGGAATAGGTGACATAGCGAAGGATGATCTCCATGTCGCGCAGGCAGGCAGCCATGCGACGGGAGGTATAAGCGTTGCCGCCTGGTGCGATCAGTGCAGGCTGCTGAGCGAACAGCTGGCGGGCTGCATCGGCAACGATTGTGGAGGCGTTGCTGGAGATGCGGTTGACGGCATCCAGACGCTTGTTGCTGTCAGAGACGACGGCGGCGAGAGCGTCAATCTCGCTGGTACTGATGAACTGTCCCCGGGCGTCGGCCTGGGCGACAACCTTGGTGAAGGCGTCGAACATTTGGAACTCCTCTTGGCAGCGTCTAAATGGGTGTCACAGACACCGGAGGGACATCGTAAGGAAAGTCCCGTCGGGGTCGGTGCGATTCTCGCCAAGTGCTCGGAGAGCTTACGAAGCCTGTTCATAATGCTTAACCCCTGTCGCCGGAAGGGATGTCTGATGGGTGTCCTTCGGCGATTCCTTCAGAGATCGAACAGAACTGTATGGATGTAGTTCTCAGTCCAGTCACTGCCGTGAAAGCGAGTCAGCATGCCGCGTGCGGGATCCTTTTCGGCGCGGTAATCCGTGTAACGGCGTTGTCCGGCGAGCAGATCATCCCGTCGTGCATCGGAAACAGGTTCGGCTTCAGCTGCAAGTTCGAGATACAACCTCAGATAGTCGTTGAAGGCAGGACGAACCACGGTCTCGATCAAATGTTCTCCCTCTTCTCCGAGAGGCAGCCGGGTCCAGAGAAAGCCTGGTGAGAAAAAAGGCTGCGCCTCCTCCGGGATCGGTCCCCCATCCGGGAGCTTCTCCCGCCAACGCTCGAAAATCGGCAACAGCCGATTCCAGACCGGACGGGTGTGCTGTTCATCTGATTTGTCTGCCGGCTGCAGGTCAAGTGCGAGCAAATGACCGGAAGGCAGGGTCACCAGATCACCTCCGAAAAACGGCAGGTCGAAGCGGGAGAGGGGATTGATTACGAAGTTGAGCACTGATGCTGCCGCCCCGGCATTCACACAAGCGGCTCGCACCTGCCGGAACTTCTCGGTTCGGCAAGCCCATGTGGCCGTGGTGACGGTCACCGGCTTGGATCGTGACCCGGTGATGTCCTGTTTCTGAAGAAATTCCTCGGCGATCGGATAGGGCTGGATGTTCAGTGGATGAAGGGCATTCACTGCATCATCGAGAAAGGGCTGCCAGGTCCAGCCAGGCAGGACGACTGGATCGGTGCTCGATGGGCGTTCGGGTGTCATCAGCGAGCGGAGGCGGGGAAGAGAAACTCGTGCAGGAAGCGATCCGACCAGTCCTTGCCGAAGTGACTGGTGAACAGTCCATGGGCTGGATCCCGGTCGGCGCTGTAGACGTCGTAATTCTCCTGAAGTTTCTGCACGTCTTCCGGTGATATTGAGGACGAGGCTGTGGAGGCTTCATCGTGCAGGTCCCAGTAGGCCTTCAGAAAGGAGCTGAAGGCGGGAGGCAAGGATGTTTCAGCCTGTTCGGAACCACCACGGCAGAACAGCAGCCAGGACGAAAAATATTGATTCGGATCAAAGGATCGCATCGTCTCTTCACTATTTAGATCAGGGAAGCGGGCACTCAGATCCTTCAGGCCATCAAAGTGACGGTCAAGGTAATCTTTGTCTTGGACCAGTGGCTGGAAGTCAAGAACTGCCACAAGCTTCTGACGAGCACCAAACCAGAGCAAATCAATTCCCATCAGGGGATGATCTAAGCTGTAATCGGGGTAGGCAACAGAGTTGAGAACTTGGAGACTTTCACCGGCGTCAAGTCGAGTGACGCGCCAGCGGCGAAAACCTGGAACCTTCCAGAGCCAACTTTGAATGGTACTGGTGCGCTTTTGAGATTGATTGCGTTCCAGGCCTGCCGGTATTTCAACGGATATTCCGCCGCGGGCTTTGATCGCAGTTTGTAATTCTTCAAGAAACGGATCAAACATGACAGTCAGGCTCCGTGGGATGAAGTATTGCTGGCCATCTGCTTGGCATGCTCAGCGATAGCCGTGATGTCAGCGTCAGTGGGACAGCGGAATTCAGTGCAGTAGGTGGTCATTGCGACACCATCCAAGCACTGAACTGAGCTCACCCTCATGCGGATCTGATCAGTGACGAACCAGCATCGTTCGATACCGATATTGGTGTCATATCGCGTGGTGATCGTCAGTACACCATCCTCGGCGAAGCTGTAGGTGCTTAGAACGGCTTGCTTTTCCACGTATCCCACATCTCTGAGGAGGAATCCCTTGCGATCGTTCCCATTGTCGGGTATGTCGATGACCACGGCAGCGTAGTCATCGTTCCTGACCCCTTTTTTGATATTGCTTTCCCACCAAAAGCGTGCTCCCCCTGTGCTGTTTGTTGTATTGATATTGAGAGCTTCGCAGATTCTGCTGACAGCAGGGTCGTCTGCCTTGAAAGGTTCGATCACAAGATTTGAATCTGCTGCTTCGTCATCTTGGTGATCCAGATGATGCACAGCGCGTCGATTCAACCAGGTTCCACGGCTTGACTCGAAGAAGTCCACCATAGTCATTGGGGGAGAGGATATTGGCGACATCATGATTAACGTGTAGAACTAAATAGGTCAGACGAGGTGCAAGGTCTTGAGTCTGGGAGTCAGGCTTGTGCCTGCTGGGCATTTCTTTGCGCTACAAGCTGAGACATGACTTCGTCGAGTCGTTGTAGCTCTGGATGCTCAGCAATTGTTGCGTCGATTTTTTTCTGGGACAGTCGAAGTTTCTTCCCGAGCCCGACCACGTCTTGAAAAAGTCTCTCTCGGTAGGCAGACAGTTCATCAATAGACTCCTGTAATTCCTCAAGACTTGGCAGATCAGAAGCGGATTGGTCCATAAAGCACTGGTCGATCATTTTTGGATTTTAAGCCTTCTAACTCCCAGTCCTGGCCTTGGCTGAGTTCCTCGACGCTTCGGAGGGGACCTGTCCGTTCGTGGAGCTCTCAAAGCTGCCTGTCAGGAAGGGGGGAATCGCTGCTTTACGCCCCAAGGTGACAAACCCTTGCGTGATCGCGACGGTTTTGGAAGCTTGCCTGGGACTGGGGTTTAGCTTGGCGATGCGCTTCTCCCTCCTTTGGGCTCTCAGGTCCTCGTGACTTGTTCCCCAGGCGGTTTCCGAAGCACCGCATCTCCAAAACTGTCTGGCCCCCAATGCTCGACGCATTTTCCCGCACAGTCGTCAGCGCTGACGCTAAAACTGCACCCGTGGGTGGTAGCGAGCTCGCTAGCCTCCGCTCATACGTGCGTGACGGCAACAAGCGTCTGGACGCTGTCAACGCCATCACCTCCAATGCTTACTGCATCGTCTCTGATGCAGTCACCGGCATGATCTGCGAAAACACTGGCCTCATCCAGGCCGGTGGCAATTGCTATCCCACCCGTCGCATGGCTGCCTGCCTTCGTGACGGCGAGATCGTGCTTCGCTACATCAGCTACGCACTCTTGGCTGGCGACGCTTCCGTTTTGGATGACCGTTGCCTCAATGGTCTGAAAGAGACTTACATCGCCCTGGGTGTTCCCACTCAGTCTGCTGCTCGTGCTGTGGCGATCATGAAGTCTGCAGCTACGGCTCTGATCGGTCAGACCAACTCGCCTGCAAGCGGTGGCGCCAAGTACCGCAAGATGGAAACCACCCAGGGTGACTGCTCTGCACTGGTGTCTGAAGCTGGCTCTTACTTTGATCGCGTGATCGGCGCAATCAGCTGATCGGCGACTGACTACGTCTTCTTCTTTCCTCCTCAGCACCCTTACCTAAGGATCTCAAATGAAATCCGTCGTCACGACTGTAGTGACCGCAGCTGATGCAGCCGGTCGCTTCCCTTCTCAAAACGACCTCGAGGCTGTTCAGGGCAACATTCAGCGTGCAGCTGCACGTCTGGAGGCCGCTGAAAAGCTGGCCGCTGGCCTGGACAACGTCACCCGTGAAGCCGGCGATGCCTGCTTCAATAAGTACGCCTACCTCAAGCAGCCTGGCGAAGCTGGTGACACCCAAGTGAAGATCGACAAGTGCTACCGCGATCTCGGTCACTACCTCCGACTGATCAACTACTGCCTCATCGTTGGCGGCACCGGCCCCCTCGATGAGTGGGGTATCGCCGGAGCAAGAGAGGTTTATCGCACTCTTGGGCTTCCAACCAACGCGTACATCGAAGCTCTCACCTACACTCGCGATCGTGCCTGCGCACCTCGCGACATGAGCGCTCAGGCTCTGAATGAATTCAAGAGCTACCTTGATTACACCATCAACGCTCTGTCCTGACTCAGTACCGGACATGATCTATTGGGGGGCATCTGCCCCCCTTTTTTGATGACTGTAATGTGTTGAGGTTTTGATCACGCTCGAGCTATGGCTCCATTAAGGTTGATAAGAAGGAGTTCTTTTCATGACTACATTCATTCTCTCGCATAATTTGCAGGTTCATTCTCAGGAAGTGCCAGCTTTCCTGCTTGAAGAGTTGGCAGCGGGAATTCAATCCAACGCCGCAACAATTACCTCTGCAAATGTGATCGATCACCCTCATTGGATTTTGTCTTTGACATCAGATTCATCGCCCAGCGATATGGCGAAGGATTTGGTTGTTGCTTGGAAAAAACTGAGATCTCAGCTTGGGCACGACTCAAACCATACAGTGTTGGCACTTGGCGGGCGTAAAGACTCCGAGGCAACTCCAGGAGCTCCATTGCAACAAGGTTTCTGGGGTGTGGATGTGGTCGAGACGCAGGATGAAAAGACTTTTCTTCAAGCTATCAACTGGGATGTCTTGAAGGCCAGCCGCCCTGCCGATGGTGTCTTTGAGATTTCTTCAAACTCCTGATCAAAATGCATTACGCCAATTTCAGTGCTTGTTGCGCTCTCTCTCCAAAGATTCAATCAGAACAATCCAACCGGATCTGATGATTCAGCCCAGATTTGATCTGGGCTGTGACTCCTTAATCATGATCTGCAGAAACTTCAAATTTGAGTGGTTGAATTGATGTCCAACCGATTTGGTGATTTATCATGAGTACTTTGGCTTTCATTCTCTGCGAATTGCTTTAGACGCCTGAAGCATCAGATTGTTCCTGTATTAATATTTGCAAGGCATATATTCGCTTAGGTTAAATATGAAGACCTAGGTTCAATACTATGCTTCGATAGATGGGCCGAGTAAATGGCTGGAAAGTTTCTCAATCAGTTTATAGGTACTTGTGTGTATTGTATGTACTGGAGCTGAACTCAAGGTGCCAGTACTAGCTTTTCGGGCTTTGATCAACACAGCATTGGGCGTCGGTCGGCATGTAGGATCAATTTAAGATTCTTCTCCTAGGATGTCAGGTCTATTTGACAATATTCATCTTGGTCTGGGTCAAGATGACGCTATTGAGATTTTGGAAAAGGATGCTCAAGATCTTGATAGCGGTAGTGACTATTATATGGCTGTTTCCCACTTGATTAACTTCCCTAGCCCTGCAGCGAACGACGCTTTGCTGAGCTTTCTTTGCAAGACATCAACTGAATCGTCTGTTCGTTTGGCACAACGAAAGGCTGTCGAAGTTCTTGCAAGATTGGGAGTTGATTCAGCCCAGTCGAAGATTGCCAGTTTTCTTGATAGTTCTGATATCTATATGGTCGAAAATGCTGCTTGGGCCCTGGCACGGTTGAACTGTCAGGATCAGTCTGTGCATCAGCGCTTGATTCAGTTGTTGGATGATCCCAATCAAAATCAAAGAGTTATTATTCAGAGTCTGTCTCAGCTCAGTGTCATCACGGCACTATCGAGAATCGCTTCATTGAAGGATCATGAACGGTCTTCTGTAAGAGGTGCGGCAATTGCGGCCACGATTAACTTGTCAGGAGATCGAACACGTCTTGGTGAGCTAAGTGATCATCTGTTTGATTCTAATCAGATGGATCGTCAGTCGGCAGTCCAGGATGTCATCGATGCTGGTGGGATTGAACTCTTACCTTCGTTACTCAAGGCACCCGTTTCACCAGCATTTCGGCTTAGAGCTGTGCGTGCTCTTGTAGAAAACTCGTTGGCAAAACAGCCAAAAAGTGAGGCTCTGTCAGCTGTTGACCAGGTTCTTCGGGATGATCCTAGGTCGATCACGGTGCTCCATCACTATGGTGATCCCCTCCCAACGAAGCTTTTAGTTGAAGGTCTCTTTCATCCTGATTTCAGTCGCTGTTATTTGGCGATGCAAGCCTTATTGGATCGCGATTCAGAAGATGTTTGGCACCATGTGTTGGCAAACTGGCAGGAGAAAGCTCACAACGACTATGGTGCACACTATTTCATGATGCATCTATTTGGTTTGATTAGAGACTGGAATGCTGAGGCACTTGCGTCAATTCATGACATTTTATTTGATGCTTTTCGAGATAGGCGACCGCAATTCAAAAAGTCTCCATCAGCTGCATTATTATCTTATGCCCGCTTATATCCTCATCAATGTGAGCATATTCTGAAGTCTGCCTTGTCGCATAACGGACATCCATTTTGGGATGTCCGTTATGCCGCTTTAATTGTGATTAAATCAACCTTTTTTAATGAGTCTTTTTCTCGATATCTTGGCCAAGTGCAGGATCTTGCTCATTCAGACCCTGAGATGTTGGTTCGTTGGAAAGCGCAATCGCTGCTGGAGAATGCACCCATGAGCTGACGACAAATGCTGTGCCTCCTGTATGAGAACCGATGCTAAAATCTAATATAAAAATTGATCGAGAATCGCAGTGAGCGACAACCAGCCAGTGCCTGCCATCAATTCTTTGTTTGAGGATCTGATGCACCCCAATCCCAGAATTCAGGAAGAAGCCTGTTTAATTCTTGCTGAACATTATCACGAAGAAGCAATGCCGAAATTATTGGATTTATTCTCTCACCATGACCCGAAGGTGTATAGAGCCGCTGTTAAAGGCATTGGTTTTTTTGGGAGTTCTGCCTTCAATCCTTTGATTGAACTTTATGGAACAACTGAGAATCAAACTGCAAGGCGTTGTTGCCCGAAGGCATTCGTGCAATTATTCAAGAACTTTCCTGATCAGCCTTTTCCTGATTCAGTGATGGAGATGCTGGAACAAGGGATTGATGATACAGATATGGTGGTCGTACAAGGTGCTTTGATGTGTCTCGGTCAGATTGGTAAGCAAGAATTTAAGTCTGAAGAGGCAATCAGACTTCTGGCAAGGTCTCTCAGCAGTGAAAATGTGGCTTTGATCTTTAGTGCATCTCAGGCTCTTGCCGATATCCCGAATCCTATGGCTGAAGATGCTTTACAGACACTTCAAGAAAACAACGATGATCCATTGATTCAGGAAGCAGCTCAGTCCGCATTGGCACGTCTTCAGAACCTATTAAATTCTAGGAGTTAATATCTTTTGCTTTATCCAGTTACTGTTTTTACTCCCTTATAATAGCCTCCAGCACGAAAATCAAAACGTTCTACTTTGTCCTCTTTGGCACATGTTGTCTGTGAATAATGTAGGAGTGTGCTAAATCCTTCGGGTACCATTTTTGGGCATAGTCTTCCCACATCATTGGCAAATGGGCAGAAATATACACCTGCCCATCGATTCAGGAAGCGACCCTTTATTTCATCTGAAAAGATAAATCCATGTTGATCTGCGAGTTTGAGGATTTCCTCGGGCTCAGCTTCTTGGAAAAGAGCTCGAAATGGTAAATCTTCTTCTAGAACTTTAAGAAAGCGTATGAATTCAGCACGTGACATGGAAAACCATTGGAATATCTGCATTTTATCAGCATGCATCCGCTTCTTGCCAGAATTACTCAAAACGCTTCTGTTTATGTTACAAGAGAGAGATTGGGTCGTTTGGGGCATCTTTTGGAAGCTTCAGTGCCCTTGTTGGCATTGGCTTTTGCGCCTGTCTTCTCACAAATCCCTACTTAGTATGTTGATGGCAACGTTGAATACTGCTTGAACTGTGTCATCTTCCTCTGTTGACTTTGCTGTTTCTATGCTTTCGACTGAATTGTATGCTTCTAATTTCATCAGTGCCATCGCAGCATTCTTTCGTACCTGATTGTCTTCGTCGATCAACTTTTTGCACAGCATATGTTCAACATCTTCTGCATCGCATGATTTTCCAATCAGTGTAACTGCTTCTGCTCTGACCTCCGGTGAGATGTCATCTAGTGCTTTGAATACTCTGATTTGCGCCCGAGGATCATCACTCTTTTGTATTTGATCTCCTAATGCTGAAATTGCAGCAACTCGAACTTCAGCCACGTTTGAATCTGCAGCCTCTAGCAATGCCTCGGGTGCTTTGGCACCGATGAAACTTAGCGCCAGGTTGATCAAGCCAACCTGAAATGGTGTGCAGTCTGGATTTTTCAGGATTCCTAGTAAGGAATCCATGGCGTCCGGTCCAATGGTTGCCATCGCTCCAGCAGAGGAGCCGAGTACCACTGGATCATCGTCTTCTAAAAAGGCTTCAAGCAGATAAGGTAAAGCGTCTTTGTTGCCGATTAAATTGAGCGTTTTAGCTGATGCTCTTCTGACAATGACATTTTGGTGTTGTCGAAGTGCTTTGCAAAGAATTGGTAGAGCTTCGTCTCCTACAGCGCTAAGACTCTTTGCAAAGGTCAGTCGTAGGGCGCCTCTCGCATCTCCGAGCCCGGCGACCATGCGCTCGAGTGACTCTGTATCTGATTGAGGGATTTCACCTTCACCTAACTGTGTGCTGAGCTCATCAGCAAGCTGCAGTGCTTCTTCTTCCGTGAGTTGGCTTCCGCTGATCGATGAGACATCGGTGAAATCCTGGAGCACTGCAAGCACTGTTGTCATCCTCCAATCAATCTAATCGACGATGTTCACCTGTTGTAAACGGGGGGCTTGCGTTCGAATCCTTACCCTTACGGACCGATTGATTTCAAGAAAAAAGCTCCCTTTCGATGAAAGGGAGCTGATTCGAACCAAAGATGGCTCAAGCTTGTTTCTGTTTGGAAACGTCAGCTCAGAAGTGGATTCCGAAAGGACGGAAGGCAACGTAGCCGGTCTGTTTCGGGGGCTGGTGTCCGGAATACTGCTGCTGCGGCAGTCTGGCAGCAGGTTTTGCGACCGCTTGGTAAGTGAAGGTGACAGGCCTCGATGCCTTGGCGGCTGCGGTAGCCAGAGGGTTCAAGGTTCTGCTGCGGCTGCCCTGCGCGTTATCACTTACGGCAACTTTAGTGCTGGCCAGCTCTCTCATCATGTTGAACGATGATGTCATCATCCCTGCATAAGAATCAGCTGTACGCCAGTTAGGGACGATGTCAGAGCCGAAGACTTCAGCATACTCAGCACAATCTGTCAGGCTGTCTATCAAAGCATCAAAGCCTTCTTCAGCTTGGAGTTTGATGCTTTTCTGAATTTCAGCTTGGTTTAGAGGAGCGCGGCCTAGCAGGTGCTTAAAGTTCAGTTCAATGCCACGCTGTGGAGCAACAGAATGGAAATAGTTCTGCTTGTAGAAGGGGGATTTGGCGAGTCCATTGACGAAGTCACGAACTGTGATTTCGCCATTCATCAGGCGAACTTCCAGTGATGTGCAGCGTTCGTTTTCGGTCGGAGGCAGATTCCCGTAAACCTGTCTGTAGGCAGCAATGATTGTGCGCTCCAGTGCTGCTGAATCGTTTGGATGGTACTCATCAAAGACTGAACCAAACGGACATTCGCTGTGCAGTCTTGGCCCAATACCAAGCCCCATCGTTGAGCAGGTGTTGCGCTTAAATTCAGCGATGGATCCAGCAACAGTGCGATGGACCGTGTTTTTGCCAGCTTTGCTGGCCATGGAATAGGAGGCAGGCTTGGTGCGGTTGGCTGCAGCCATGCCTTCCGGACTTGTTTGCGTACTTAGCATGATGAGAAATAGGGTTGAGTTTGATGATTTTATGCTCTCTCAAACATGCTGGCCAGATCATGAATTGAATTGGCTCTAGAAAGCGTGTTGGAGAGGGAGGTACAGTGACGCGTAATCAAAAAACGGTTGTTTCATGATTGATCACTGAATGTGAGCATTCAGCTCGTCAAGAAATGCAGTCACCAACGCATTAGGGCGGTTTATTGATATGGCTCTCAAGATTCAGCCAGTGATCGACCTCTTGTTATTTGACAGTAAATCAATTGGTTGGTTCTCGAATAATGATGGGTAAAAAAAAGGGGGAGGGCATTTGCCCACCCCCTCCATCAGATCGAGTACATCACTCAGCTTGAACTGAGAATCAGCCCAGGGAGTTGATGACGTAGTCGAGAAGCTGGTTGTAAGCGGTCAGAGCCTGAGCGCTCATGTCGCGAGGAGCACAACCGCGGGAGCGGATGTGTGAGAAACCAGCAACGTAGGTTCCAGCATCGATGCTGAGTGCTTTGTACACTTCCTTCTGACCGTTGATGGCCAGCTCATCGAGGGGGCCGGTACCGCCGGTGACCAGGCAGTAGTTGATCAGACGCAGGTAGTGAACGAAGTCACGCTTGCACTTCTCTTTGCCTTCAGTGGCGCACTTACGGGGCTGACGGCCTGTAGCTCCATTGGGGTACTGGCTGTAAACAGCGTCAACAGCTTCCTGAGCAACCTGATCGTAGTTGCCGGCCAGCTTTTCAGCAGCCTCGAGGCGAGCAGCAGCGCGTTGGATGGAGCCCTGGACGGACTCCATGTCGGATGCTGAGGGGAAACGGGAAGCGCTGTCGGCTGAGCCGACGACGGTGGTGATGACGGATTTCATGATTGAAAAGAGGGTTGTTCGAGATGTACAGAAATGAAATCTCTGGGTCAGCTGATAGCGCTGATCACCATGTCGAAGTAGCTGGCAGCTTCACCGGCCAGGTTGGTGCAGTCACCAGAAGTCAGAGCCATTTTCTTGGCCTGGCTGTTGGTGTTGGTGATCAGAGCACCTGCAGCAGCCTTCATGATGGCCACGGCGCGGGCAGCGGATCCGGTAGGAACGCCCAGGGCAGCGTAGGTTTCACGCAGGCCGTTCAGGCAGCGGTCCTGCAGAACTGAAGCGTCACCAGCCAGAAGGGCGTAGGAGACGTAACGGAGAACGATCTCACCATCGCGCAGGCAGGCAGCCATCTTGCGGTTGGTGTAGACGCCACCGTTGGGGGCGGTCAGACCAGTGTTCTCGCAGCAGATGCCGGCGACGGCGTCGGATACGATGCAGCTGGCGTTGGAAGAAATCGCGTTAACAGCGTCAAGGCGCTTGTTGCCATCAGCGATGAAGGACTTCAGGGAAGCGAGTTCGCCTCCACCGATGAAGGAGCCGCTGGAATCGGCCGAGACAGCAGCCCGGGAAAATGCGTCGAGCATGAGGTTGGGGAATACGTTGTTGGAGGAGATGCATTCCGCATCGAGATGGACATTAACCCTGCTCAACTGACAGATTTCCATGAGGAGCACGTCAGGACACACAAATTGACAAAAGGAAAATCAGCAACGCCCAACTTCAGTGGGCGTGGTTTTCAGTGAAGAATCTCCCTTTAATCATGACAACTGTTTAAGCACCTGTCGGCAGGTCCACTTCAGTGGTAGCCAATGAGCGGACACTGCAAGCTCCTCCAGGATTGGTCTCTGATCCGATAGTCCCAAGCTCAGGCATCCCCAGGCAGCCGCGATCCTGGATTTTGTGTACTGCGGAATCGTTTCGGCTAAGGCAAGGCGGATCAGCTCACTGCGTTCGTCAAGTTTCTCCAAGCTGACGACTGCTGTCAGGTAGTAGTGGGTGACGTAGTCACTCCATAACTTTTGTTTGATCTCATCAATCAAAACTATTTTTTCAGGCATACTCATGGCCATTAGGCTTGCAGCGCCGCCGTATTGACGGGCCTCGTCGCGGTGTTGAAGATTGTTTTCTATTTCAATGGCATCAACAGAGCAGATCCATTCCTGTCGGAGTTTTAGTTTTCGGGGGTCGTCTTGTAGAAGTTTCGTCAACAATGCTTGGTACTCGTCAGGTACATGGCATTTTTTCTCTGGGTCAACCAGTTGAAAAGCACTTCTGGCTCGTAGAGACATCGATACAGGTGCGGTCACGAGGACCTCAAGCCTGGTGACGTCACCAGCATCACCAAGATCAATCACAGCGGATCGGCGTCTCCCAGCTATGGGATCAATCAGCTGCGAGACGAGAGTATCCAGTCCGGAAGTCTGGCGGTGCACCTTGGCCAGATACGCTCTAGCTGCACCGGAGACCAGAGGGTTGGAGTCGTCCGCTAGGGGGCGGATTTTCGCTTCTGCACTGGCCACTTCCAGTCGACAGAAGGCCTGGACCACAGCCCTTTTCTGGATATCTTCTCCTTCGAGTGCCTTCAGCAGATTCTTGTGGTCGGTGTCTGTCAGCGGTGCGCCGATCCTGGTGATGGCATCGACGGCGTTGATCACGGCAGCTTCGTCAGTGCAGGACAACGCCTGAAACAGAGATGGCAAGGCTTTGGGGCTTTTTCTTCTGCCAAGCGCTTCGATCGCTTTTCGTCGGGTGATGCGATTAAACAGATGCTCTGGACTTAACTCCGAAGCCTTGATCAGGATGTCAAGTGACTCTTCGGAATCGCTAGCTCCCAGTCTTGTTGCAGCCATGTATTTGTCTACCGGACGATCCAACGTGTCTGGATCGGCAAGAATCACGGCTAAGGCGCGCTCCTCGGTCAAGCCCTCAACCAGATTGTCGAACCGCTCTGCCATGTTGTAAGTGCGAACAAGGAAATCGTTGGATCCTGATCATGACGATCTGATGAGCAGGCTCACCAGAATATTCGGGTTGGTTCTGAAGGATCTACGGTTGAAACTATGAAAAAATTTGCATTTTATTCTAGCATCATCCTGGTTTGGATGAATAGTTGCACCAGTTGCGGCAAGGCACGAGGCTTGGCTAATCGGCCCAGCTCAAATCCTGCATTTTTGTAACGAAGTGCAGTTGGTTCGCTGTTATACTCGTCCGTATTGGTCAAGCGCTTATGCCTGTTTCTCCTGAGCGTGAACAAGCCCTCCTGGAATTTGTCGAATCTGTCCAAGGTCGTTCGGATGTACAGACTGAGCTGAATAAGATCACAGAACTGGATCAGTTAAAAGAGATTGTTCATCAGATTGAGCCAAGTTTGAACGGATCTGCATTGATCCCTTATGAGCAGGCGACTAGTCCACCAAAGATAATTATTGATTCTGGCATCCTTGAGCAAAAGATTCCGTGGCGGTTGCTGAGGTGCCCTGGTGGCCCATTAGTGCTTCAAATGATTTGCGACAAGGTCAACTTTGCACTCTGGATCGAAAGTTGTTGAGCATGGCATCATCATCACTGTTGATTGATGAATTCATCCAGTCTGTTGTTTATGATCATGCGATTGCTACAGGATTGAAGTCGTGTGTGTCGGATCAACAGATTGTTGACTATGCGGCGTCCCAAGGATTTTTGTTCCCATTGAGCGAATGGGAGCAATATGTGTCATCAGATGCGGCCTCTCTGAGTGATTTTGAACTGGAAAAGATTCGAGCTGTGCCTGTTGAGCATTGGTCATGGGCGTTTAGAAAAACTTTGCAATGGCGTGCCATGTTGATGGATGGTGCTTGAGCCAGGGAATCCGTCTAAGATGGATAAGACGCTTCCCAGTCTGGGCCTCACATGACCGATTCGGCCTCTAACGCAAAGAAGGATTCAACTCTAGAATCATTTATTGCATTGGTTCGCCAAGATCCCGAACTGCAAGCTGAAATTAAAGCTGCTTTAAATCAGGATCAAGTCATTTCAATTGCTGCCTCTAGAGGTTATGAATTTGACTCCTTAACTATTTTAAGAAAATGGAGTAAGCATACGAATTTTTCTAAAGATACCTGGATGGGATGGTTTGAAGAATGAATTTCCTTCAATTCAAGAATTTATTTCTGAATATCTTGTAGCTTTACTTCCTTTTTTGGCCCAATACGTGACTAAGTTCTCGCCACCAGGTCGAGGAACACTCGCGGTAGCTTGTAAAATCTTAAATGAGCGCCTGGGACCCATGGGCCAATTGCCAATCGCTTTAACGGTTCTAATCTTGCCGCCGATGGCTTGAATACATAAATCAAATTTGTCTAGCTGAGTCTGATCTACAGTTTCAAAGATAAAATCACTCCCAACACATATCAAATGATGTGATCGTATCCAGGCCTTCATTTGTTTTTCGTGGTCTAGCATTCTTCAGGGCTTTGCTTGAAGCCATTCATTGGTAATTTCATCGGCAAAGCTTGAGGTTCTTTTGAAGCGCAGTAAGCCATGTTCAGATCCCCAGACTTGTTCGTTGGTTTCTGGATCAAATCCACGATCGCGACTAATCCAGTTGGTCTGATTGAACTCAACTTCACTGACTAAATACGTTAATTTTCCGTCCCGCGGAACCAGGCAATTTTTGCCTGGCTCAACATTGCCGATGTAGTGTCCAGGCTCTTTGGTCTGAAATTGCATTGCGCAGCCGCATCGTTTTTCAAACGAATCAATGCGGAGAGCATCTAGGAGTTCAGGATTTCGTCCGGCTCCAGCAACTCGGCGAGAATCGGCAAAGCCATAATTTTCCATCACGAACAGATCGTGAACCATGGTTAAACGATGAATTCCTTGCCGATATGGATCCCAGGGAGCATAGTCATAACATTGCTCGGAATAAAAGCCTGGACCTTGAAAGATATGCCATGGCAATGGTCGGAAATAAATGTTGATGCGTGCAAAATCTTTCGGGTTGTTCTGTGATTGATCGAAGTTGTCGTAAGAGCCCGCAAGGGTCTTTGCAAATTCGGTGAGGGCCAAATGATCACTCATACATTTATTCCTATGCTGATATTCTTCTGACTTCGGAGGCGAATGATGTCTGTAGGATTCCTGAGCCGCCAGATGTCTTTAGGACGGAAGATCTGCAGCGCACATTTTCAGAAGCAAACCAGATCCTTTCTTCTGCAATTGATTGCTCGTAATGCGTTGTGAGTAGAAACGTTCCGTCATCTAGGAAGTGATACGTGGATTCGGCAGGTTCTGACTCTGCGTATCCCACGCTCCTAATCAATGTTCCGGAGGAATCGTCTTTTTGTAATGGGATGATTAGGCATGAGCCTGAGGAGACTTGTGATGGATCGTCCGGCTCCCAGTCACTTTCGGCAGACCACTGCATTTTGAAGGGAGCAACAACATTGGAGTTGTTTGCGTGAGCTACATTTGAGCTTTCAAGGAGTCCCTGAATGTCTCTGTGGTTTTTATTGATTGATTCAATATTGATTTCGCTAAGGACGTCTTCAAATTGTTGAAAAGCGAGAGAATGTCCAGATCGCATTGAGCGCCATTGCCCCAGGCTTTGAGCAACAAATCGCTCAATTGTCATTCTGTCTAATGGTTGGATCGATAGTGCGATCATCCAGTGGCGGACGGTTGATTTGCATCATGTTAACCATGGAGTCGATCATCATCGACATGGCCATTGGTGTTGAAGCTACTGATTGCTGAAAATCAGTGGTCTGAGTCGGTTGTTCGCTCGATGTTGGGCGAAGAATTGGCATGAGGAAAACCGTTTTCAGATGTGAAATTGTTGAATGTGTCAGCGAGGGGGCATTTGGATGCCCCCTCGCCCATCATGACTGATTCGCTTGCTTAGACCGCGGAATCGGTGGGAAGGATTAAGCCTTCGCAATAGAAATGATCTTTCCCCCTTGGGCGAGAATGGTTCGTATGGTGGCCGACATGGAAGTTTGGCTAACCACCGATTTTTGGACAGCGCGTCGGTTGGCACCAATTTGACGGCTTGACGTCCAATTGATGGTCAAGGAGCTTGCGTTGCCAACACTCTTGCGTTCAAGAATGGTTGGTGAGTTGTCTGAGCAGAGGCTCTTCAGCAATTTGGAGTCACGTCGGGCGTTGTCATAACCTGAGTAGCCGGCATCCAATGCACTAGCTCTGGTGTAGTTCAGGGTGCGGCCTCCAATCATGCTTTGTGAGGCGCGATTGTAAGGAACCTGATCGACACCGAAAGCAGAGAGATACTCTTCGCTGTAGGTGTAGCTGGCAATCTCGACCTCAAATCCTTCGTCTTGAAGCAGGCGCACGTGACTCATCAGTTCAGCCTGATCATGAGGTGGTCGACCCAGAAGATGCTTGAAGTTTAGTTCAACGAATTTGTAAGGGCCGTTTGGCTCTAAAAACAGCCTCTTGTATGTTTCCGATTGGGCGAGAGCTGTGACAAATCCCTGGACAGTAAGATCGCCATTCATGAACAGTGCCTCCAGTGAGGTGTTCACATCGAGTTCCATCAGGTGTCTATTTCCAAAGACCTGACGGTACGCCTGGAGAATGACCTCAGCGGCATGACTGCTATCAACATTGGCTTGTGAGGCAAGAGTCGTGGGCTCAGTCATGGTGCTGGGGTTGAGTTGAAAATCTGTGGGAGCCGGAAGATTACCTGGCTCCCAATGTGGGACTTGATCTGCTCTTACATCACCTCGGTGATGGACACGATTTTGCCACCACGTGCATGGATGTACTTCATCTGGCTGGACATGTCTTTGCCGGAAACGAGATAAGTGCTGCCAGCAGTGCGCTGGCGAGAACGAGCCGTCTGGTTAGCGACGACAATCCGGAATCGCTTCTTGGTTGGATCAGGAGCACCGGATTGGGTCCCGGTGCGGTTGATCCGTGTTGTTGTCGCGCTCCAGCCAGCTGGAACAAGGCCCGTGGCCACGGAGGTGACGAGAGAGGAGCTACTTAAAACTGTGTCACTTGCTGCGTAACCTTCCGCAAGGCTGAGATGCCGATTGAAGGCCACCTGTGAGCGGCCGTTCTCAGTGAGGATCCTCGCGTAAGGAACTGTGTCCTCACCAAAGATGCTTTGGTACTCAACGCTGTCGACGTAGCTACAGATTTCAGCTTCATATCCACCTTCGGCGAGGATTCTGGTGTGTTCGCTGATTTCTGCTTGGGATTGGGGAGCTCTGCCCAGGAAATGCTTGAAGTTCAGCTCGATAAAGCGATAAGGAGCGTTGGTTTCGAAGAAGCGGCGCTTGTATTCAGCTGAAAGACCCACAGCCCTCACGAATTCTCGGGTGCTCAGATAGCCATCAATGAATTTGCTTTCCGCGGAGAGGGCCCGTTCGAACTCCATCAGATGAGGATTCCCCATCACCTGTTTGTATGCGGAGCGGATCAGCGCATTGAGTTGATCAGGGCTGTCTCCTGGGCAACGCTGGAATGTCTCCTGTTCACGCTGGCCAAGACCAAAGGTGACGTAAGCGTCGCCGCGCAGTGGAGCGGTGTCCCTCCCGCTTGTAATTCCAGGATCCTTGCTGCTGAAACGTCCTGTGGTGAAGCTTGCGGATGGACGAACCCCGACTGCCTGACTGGGGACACTGATGCGGGGAGCGATGCCGCTGGCCAGGCTGCGGGTCAGCGCCGGGCTTCCTCCACGGGCACTGTCACTGCCGGCGAAACTCCTCTGGAGAGCAGCCAGCATCGGGAAAGCAGCCGTCGAAAGGTCGGCCGGAGAACTCCAGGACCGGGCATAAGGAACCACATCGCTGCCGAACACCTCAAGGAATTCAGCGGAGTCGACGATGCTGTCGATGAGGGCGTCCTGTCCGTGTTCCGCCTGCAGAGTGATCATGGCGGAAACTTCAGCCTGACTTTCCGGAGCGCGGCCTAGCAGATGTTTAACGTTCAGTTCGACGCCCCGCTGCGGAGCAACACTGTTGAAAAAACGGCTCTTGTAGAAGCTGGACTTGGCCAGGCCGCGGACGAAATCGCGCACAGTTAAACGCCCGTCCCTGAGTTGAGCCTCCAGTTCTTTGCACCGCTCGAAATCCATCACGTGGGCATTACCGAAGACCTGTCGGTACGACGCTGCAATGACCGCATCGAGAGAGCCATCGTCCTCAGGGCTGTAGCACTCACTGGTGACGCGATGGGGGCAGTCCGCATGGCTACGGGGACCAACCCCGATGGCCATCTGATCGCATGACTGCTTCAGGAACTCCCCGATTGTCAGGGCAGGCTTCTGACGACCACGGCCTTTGCGTTGGAAGCTGACGGGAGAGTCCCACTTCGTCGTGGCACCGAAGCCGAGTGAGGGTTGATTGCTGGCCATTGTTCAGGTGAGGGTGAGGAGAGTGTCGGGGAAGTCGCGAGTAGTGATGGTGGGCTTCAGGTCACCGGCGTGATGCTGGCGATCTTCCCTCCTTCGCGGTGGATGCGTTTGAACTGCTCGGAGAGCTTGTCGAACGGCACGTAGAAGACTCGGTTGCCACGGGCGTAGCGGGAGATCCGACGCACGTTGTTGGCGCTGTATCCGGTGACCTCTACTCGGTAGGTGAGGCCCTGATCGCTGGCTCCAGCGCCAAGGCGAGTTGGAGCATCCTGCAGATTCCGGGCCGGACGGAAGCTCCATCCAGAGGCCTCTCTCGAGGAAGGGGGGACGACAGCGATGGGGCGATTTTGGTAGGCCGAGCCACCGAGCTTGCTGCTGATGCCTGCCAGGTCTCCTTTCAGACTGCTGCTGCTGTTGCCGCGAAGGAGCTGGAAGCTCCAGGTGAATTCCTGCAAGGTTCCGCAGCTCTCGGTCTTCCAGCCCCGCTGGAACGGAACCGTCCACTCACCGAAGGCATTTTGGTATTCGTCGCTGTCGAGGAAGCTGTCGATGTCCGAGTCGTATCCGGTGCTGTCAAGACGTTCGGAATGGCAACGCATCTCCTCGAAGTCGACCGGTGCACGGCCCAGCAGATGGCGGAAGGCAAGCTCGATGTAGCGATACCGCGCGCAGCTTTCAAAGAAGCGGCTGCGATACAGGTCGCTCTTGGCGATGCGACGAACCAGTTCACGGACGCTGATTTCTCCGAGTTTGAACTGGGATTCCGCGACGACTTGGCGCTCGCTGTCCATCACATAGGCATTGCCGAGCACCTGCTTGTAGACAGCCCGGATGATCTCTTCCTTCCTGGCGTCGTCATCGCAGGGGACCAGCTCAATTGGCGCCTCACTTTCATCAGAGAAGCGTTCGACCCCGAGCAGCGAGGCAGGACCGAAGGGCATGGATGTTCACGCGTTTTCGCCATGCAATCGTCCGTCAGAAGCGCTCAAGCGGAGCGGGTTCTTTATAAACCTCAATCAGTTGTGTTCAAATGTTGCGTGCCATGACGATATCGGCCGTCTGCCCAGGGCCGGACGCGTTTTCTTTCAAGGTCAAGATTGATTTCTGAGCGATTCCAGACTTGCTCTTGTGGTGGAACGGGTGATGGGGTTCCAGCAATCAAGTTCGTGCAACGGTCGGCTCAGGAGGGCGTCGAGCTGGGCTTCAAGGCCGCTGCAGGATGAGAAATCGGTCCCTCGGATGGATTCGATCGTGTCGAGAGCGGCTCCCTCGAGGTCAGCTCCGCGCAGATCAGCCATGTCCAGTTCACTATTGCCGAACCTGGTCCCTCGGCACATGGCGCCCCGCAAGGTTGCAGAGCGAAGGTCTGATCCTGCCAAGGAGACTCCGTCCAGCAGGGCTCCGCTCAGGTCTGCCCCGCTTAGGTAAGCACCCATCAGCACGCTGCCGCGCAGATCCATGCCGCGCAGATCTGTGCTGTTGAGATAAACGCCATTGAGCTTTGCGCCAGGCCCAACGGCTCCACTGCTGCGCAGATCAAAGTCCTCTGGCACTGACGTTGAACTGTCGTAGCGCGCTAAGCGGAGGTCCGCTTCGTCGAGTCGGCAGCGACTGAGATCAGTGCCTCTCAGGTCGCAGCGACAGAGTTGTGCCCCCCGGAGATCGAGTTCGCCCAGATTCAGACCGCTCCAGTTGGCTCCGCGAGCATCCATCGGCGTGGCACCGGAATGCTCGGGCAAGCGGTCTTCCGGAGCCGTCCAATCACGCAGATTGAGAGATCCGGATCTGGGTAGCGGCATCTCAGGTGCGCAACATCTCAAAGGCGATCGTAAGGATCACCCGGCCGACTTCGAAACCGCCGATGGCTGCGAGACCGAGCCAGAGCTTCAAAGCCCAGGCAGGAGGTTGGCCGTTGCTCCATGTTGACGAGATCATCGACGCATTGAGCTGAGCGCTGGACGTCGAGCAGCCTCTTTTGGCCAGGGCGTCACGCCAGTCCGAGCCGTAGCGCGGAAAGCGTTGATAGATCGGCATCTCTCCGATGGGCTGTCCGGGGATGACACGATTCCGCTGCCGGGGCAGCAGGTCATAACCAAAGGCTTGCAGATACTCGTCACTGTCAAGAAGGCCGTCCACAAAATCTGTGAAACCTTTCTCTGCGATGAGGATCGACCAAGCCATGCGCTCTCCCTCCCCATAGACGGGGCGTCCAAGAACGCGGCCTACCACCTGGTCGACCATGCGGTAGTTCGTACTGCATTGAAAGTACCCCTGCTGAAAACGCTCGGACAGCAGAAGGCCTCGAATGAAGTCGCGCATCGTGATGTTGCCACTGCGCAGCTGTGATTCCAGGGATGGATCGCGATCGGATTGCATCGCATGAAAGAAGATCTGCCTGTAGGCCTGCTCAATGAGCTCGTCGAGATCGCTTCTGATGTCTGCATCTCCGCTTCCAACGGATCCGGTCAGCGGCGGGCGAGTGGTGTCTCCATCGCCGTCCAGATTGGTGACCCGGCTGTTCTGGGTGCTGAGGGGGTAGGCGCGGAGGTCGATCACCATTCGCGGTTAGGTAGAAATACTTGGCAATATCCTCCTTTGAATGGCATTTGATCGGGCAGCGGCTTATCAGCTCTTAACTGCACTTTCATTGAGGTTTCTCATCAGATGATGGAAGCAGGCTGAGATTTGCTGCTGCTGATCAGGGTTGTGCGTCTCCTTCCGTGTCAGATGGTGCAGTTCCTCCAGCGCAATGGTCATGGCGTGGATAGGTACCCCCTTGAGGGCGTACAGCTTTCTGAGTGCCGCCATGCCTTCTGGGTCTGTAAACGCGCTTCGGCCTGAAGCGATGGAATAGATCAGAACCCGGAGGAAATGCCAGCAGTCTCTCCAGCAGGCTTCCGCGCGTTCTTCAGGATGCAAAGCCCCGCCGGGGGCCGTCAGTTGGGGTTGCTGCATCAGTAGATGTTGGCGTGCCTCTGTGACCAGTAGCTCCGCTCTGTCCTGAAGAGTCCTCGGAAGACGAGGGTCAACGCCAGAGAGTGTGCAGATTTGCAGGATCTCTTCGTCGTGGAGGCCTCGCCGCTGCTGATCGGCGGAAGCAAGACAGCGCCGAACTTCTGCCGGAAGCTCAGGGTCTTGCGCGAGACCCAGCACCCGCGCCTGTCGGATCAGTCGCTGCAATGTCGCATCGGGCGTTTGTTCATCCATAGGGCATTGCGGCGACCGGTGTCGCGGTCAGCCAGCCGTGGCGCTCGAGGTAGAACGCCCAGGTGATTCGTCCGCCAAGCCCTGGGCAATGTTGCTGGGCAGCAAGAACCAAATGGTGATCGACCGCGAGTTTTTCAAGCAGGCCGCCAGCCTCATCTGCCCCCTGCACCTGTGCGGCTCGTATGGCTGCACCGACCACCCAGGTCAATCGGGTGGCCTCGAGGTCAACCTCCCCCTTCTCACACGCCAGCAGCAGGTTGCAGGGTGTGCTGATGGTGACAAGGGTGTCCTGCCAGAGGCGGATGTCGTCACGTTTGAGATCGATCCGCAGTCGTCCGATGCCCCCATGGATCTCCAGTTCTCCTTCGGTCGACCGTTCAAGTAGGGGAAGCAGATCCGGATCCGAAAGGAGGTCCATCTGCTGACCGACAGTTCAACCATGTAAGCAGGGCTCAGTCGTCGAGACTGGCCATTAATAAGGTCTCCAGCTTCGTCTCCGTATCCTTTCTGAACTCAGCTGTGTTGAGTCGACCGAGGATCCAAATGGCAATGAGGACCACGCCTGCTTCGATCACGAAAACGAAGGCGAACGCGGGCAAGGGTTGATCAGCCCCACTGACCAGGCGACCAAGGTCAAGCAGCCCGCCTCCAATGACCTTGCCCAAGGCACGTGACATCGCCTGGGCCAGTCCCCAAACACCAACGAAAGTGCCGGCCAGCTGGGGCAGGGTGAGGTCCAGCATGAGTGATAAAGCGCTGTTGGTTCCGATCCCGGCAGAAAGACCGAAGAGAACCATCACAACGAGGAGGGTTCCAGTGTTTGCGATCAAGCCCGCTGCCACCAGCAGCAGAAGGGAGGCCAGAATCATCCAGCAGCCGGTGCGAGCGGATCGAAGCTTGCCGAAGGTCGGTGTGAACCAGAGACCTGCGATCAGCAACCCCGCGAGTGTCCCAGTCCCCCAGAAGGCATTCAGAAGCGTCGTTTTTGAGATCGGCATCCCGAAGACCTCGGCACCGTAGCTTTCGAGAATCGGATCTTGGAGAAAGAGGCCGAGGGTGAAGCAGAGCAGAAAGCCGAAGAAGATCAAAATCTGACGGCTCGAGCGGATCAGAGCCCATGACTGGCGCAGGGTGACGCCCTGTTTGCTTGCTTGGTTACCCGCTTCCATGCGTCTGGCCGGTTCGATGCCGATTGTTGCCAGCAGCACGATCGCGCCGATGATCAAGGCAACCCTGTTCATGAACGTCTGAAGAGCAGCCTTGAGAACCTCCGGGTCGCTGATGCCGTCGAGAGAGCGAGTGGTGATCGAGATCGCAATGGCTCCCGCGATGATCCCGATGGTGAGCATGCACCAGATGATTCCGACCGCGCGGGGGCGTTCCGACTCGTCCGTCAGATCGATCACCAGTGCCAGATAAGGAGTGGAGGCCGCTGAGATCGCCAGCCCGTAGAGGGCGAACAGACCGCAGAGACAGAGCGTCCATCCAGTGATGGCCATGGCTGCGCCGTTTTGAAGTGCGGAAGCGGTGGCGAAGATCACTGGGATCGAAAGGGTGGCCAGTCCACAGAAGCCGGCAGTTCCCATCCAGATGTATGGAGTGCGGTGGCGTCCCCTGAGCGGCCACCGATCGGACACCTGTCCGAACATCACCCTGGCGGGCGCCATCAGCTGTTCGAAGGCCAGTGCACCACCCACCAGCAGCGCCGGGAAGGCGAGCTCGGAGATCATTATTCGGTTCAACATCCCGGCAAATATCACGGCCAGACACCCGAGGCAGCCCTGAAACAGGCTCAAACGGGCCAGCTGAAGCGGACGCAAGCTGCACCCCTGATGAGTTCTTGGCCCAATCCTGCCTCCTGACGTTCCGGTCTGTGGACAGCTTCTGCAGCATCGATACCATCGGCGAAATATCCGACGAGGTGCGTTTCGGTGGCCCTTTCTTTCCAGCGGTCCGAGTTCGAGCAGCAGCTCTGTGCGCAGTTGCACAGCCTCAGTGAAGTGGCTGAAGCACTGGCAGACCGAGTGCTGGAGCTCGAAGCTCGCCTGACCGCTGTTGAGGGGCAGCAGGTTTCTTCGGAGGTTCGTGATCTGATTCCAGATCAAACCGCTGAATTGCTCTCGGCCAGTGAGGCCAAAGTGACGGAGTTGCGCAGTCGGCTGGCCCCGGCAGAGATCCTCTCGATTGCTCAGGTCCCGCAGGATTCGTTAGAGGAGCAGGAACAGGTCGAAGTTGATGACCAAGAATGTGATCCCTCTCCGGGCGAGAGCGACGAAACCACATACGTCGATGATCCGCAGATCGACCTGCTTTCTGCCTGATTAGCTCAGGTCGAGAAGACGAATCCTGAATGCTGCCACCTGACGAGCCATATCAGGCGAACTGATCACGAACGGATGATCGGCCATGGCCTCAAAAACAGCTTCCAGCCTTTGTTCCGCAGCCTCGTCATCCGTACTCCTCTGCGCCACAGACTTCCAGGTTCGATCGAACACCATCGCGAAACTGTCAGCGTTGTCAAAAACGCGATCAGTCGAGGAATCCGGCGTAATGGAGGACACGACAGATTCGGCATCGGTTGATGCCAGGACCCAGATTTGAACTGGGGACACGGCGATTTTCAGTCGCCTGCTCTACCAACTGAGCTATCCCGGCGCGTCGCCTGCGCGACAAAGTCATCTTAGATCACCGCCCGTGGCAGACGGTGTCCTTGATTCCGATGCAGCGGGGTGCGGGCCAGACAGATCACTCCCTTGACGAGCAAACCATTCTCCTGCAGTGCGTTTTGAGCTGCCAGTGCCGTCCCTCCAGTGGTCAGGATGTCGTCCACAAGCCAGAGAGTGTGTTCTGCAGAAGGCTGGCGGATCAGTCGGAAGCTCGCGCCTGGGTTGCTCAGACGTCTGAGTCGGTTCAACCTGTGCTGGCTTGTTCCGGCGAAACGGCGTTCCAGAAGATTGGCTGAGGCCACGCCTAGACCATCCACCAAGCGCTCTGGGAGAGGGTTCTGGCGCCGTTTTTTCCAGCTCGGGATCGGCACCAAGAGATCGCACGGCTGAAAGGTCAGCGTCAGTTTCAGCAATGCGATCAGGGACTTCAGGCGTTGGTTGTCAGGGGTCTCGCGCAGCCGGAGCAGAAGCGAGCGCAGACCTCCCTCGTAATGACCGAGCGCTCTCCAGGGCAGCGGGGTGTCACCCTGCAGGCCTCCCTTGGGAAGCCGGAGTTGCGTCTGACAGGAGTCGCATGGGATAGGCCCTCTGGAGTCGGAGACCGATCTTCGGCAGAGGGTGCAGTAGGGCTGTACAAGAAGACGTCGTGCCGAGAGAACCAGTGACTTCAGAACAGTCGGGAGGAATGCTGATCTGAGTGTTCCCCGATCTTGTTCAGTCTTCTGTCCGGGGCATGGCACGAAGCATCGCCACCAGGGTGCGATGGGCGTCCTCGCTGTCGCTGAGCGCGTGGTCGAACGGAATGTGGAGATCGCTCCCATCCACGTTGAGCAGCATCCCACTGGCCTGAACCTCGAGCATGCTGGCCTCAGAGGGAGAGTCGATGCCGCCGTAATGACGGGCATAGGCCAGAACAGCCTCGGCATGGTCGTCGTTCATGTGAGCGCAGATGCGTGCACTCACCTCAGGAGTGAGGGGGTCGGCCGACATGGTTCTTGCAATGGGGTGCAGGGGGGGGCTTTGAACGGTGTGGACGACCGCTCAGTGCAAACGCTGCCAGACCAAGGTTGCCAGATTCCATCCGCTGTAGCCCACATAGCCCGCTAAGGCGATGAAAAGCAGAACGGACAGCACTTCTTGCGGTTTGGTGGGCATGCGTTGAACTGAGCTCCTGGTTGAAGCGGGGGCATGGACGGGTGGGCCTGGAGCAGCTGTTGCTCAGACCCAGCTTTTCGAGTTCTTCGGGTTGAACATTCTCTTGAAGGCTCCTGAGGTGGGATCCTGAACTGCCTTGGAGTACACGAAGCCAGAAACATCGAAACCTTTTTTGGTGCTGATGTTGCGGGCATTGTTCAATGCCACGACCAGCTGACTACGCCTTTCAGTGATGGTGTCGGAGGCGGCGTTGCCTTGTGTGACTTGACTGTGATTGACAAACGTGGAGCAGTGGAATCCAGCTTCTGAGGTCCAGGCTCTTGAGTAGGGGACCGTATCTGTTCCAAAAACTTCCAGGTATTCACCGGAATGGGTGATTTTGTCGACCAAAGCGTCGTAACCCTGTTCGGCAATCAGGCTGATACAGGCACTCACCTCTGCCTGGCTAATGGGTGGACGTCCGAGCAGGTGCTTGAGATTCAGCTCGATTCCCCGAATCGGTGACGTTCTGAAAAAATAGCTCTGCTTGTAAAGATCAGATTTCGCAAGGCCTGCCACAAAATCACGAACTGAGATATCGCCATTGCGCAATCGAGACTCGAGCTCAACGCTGCGCTGGCTTTCGGTAGGCCCGAGATTGCCATAAACCTGTTTATAGGCAGATGAGATAGCGGTTTCGAGAGCTTCTGATCCAGTTGACGCGTACTGATCAGCCATCACCGCAAAGGGGCATTCCTGGTGATGGCGGGCGCCGATGCCGCTGCCGAGAGCTGCGCACTGGTTCTCTTTGTATTCCAGATTGGTGGAGGCAGCCTTGCCGGGCTGAGGCAACAGACGCCCCTGCTTGCTTTCTTGCCGGTAGCGATTGGTCACGCTGCCCTTGCGCTCCTTCGAGCCATTTGAGGCCGTGTACGAGATACGGCTCAGGCTGGTGAAATCACGCGTCGGTTTGATGACGACCATGAGTGATTCAAAAGGAGGATTCGTGCCGCCGACAATAGTGTGATTGCGTCAACGTCTTCATCAGGCTGAAAGGCTTGCAACAAAATTTTTGCCAGCAATCTGTCAGCTGGTTTCGAGCTCCCATTGCATTTTTGATCAGCGATACCGCTGCTGTGCAAGTTTTCTTAATGCTCCGACGCACCTTTTTGGGACACGGCTTGCAGCGCCAGCCTCGCGACTCCGGCAGCTGGAGGAGTCGAGCAGCTCACCACGGGAAGGCCAATCCGGCGTTCCCTGATGCGACGCCACTGGGGGTTGCGGGCACCGCCTCCAAGGCTCACCACCCGAGTCGGTGGATCCGCCCCGAGTTCTGTCAAGCGAGCCCAACCCTTCGCTTCAATCTCCGCCAACCCCTCCAGAAGCCCATGCAGGTAGAGCGCATCGCTGACCGGTCGTGGCTCCATCACCGGCTGTAGATCGGGGTCGTCCACGGGAAATCTCTCCCCCCGCCCTGGCAACGGCCGCAGCGTCAGGCCGCTGTCGCGCTCAGGGTCGATCTGGCGGCTCAGCTCTGCCAGCAGATCGTCGCTGAAGAAGCGACGCAGCACTCCACCGCCGGCATTGGAGGCGCCGCCGCACAACCATTGGCCTCCCACCCGATGCACGGTCACCCCTGCTCCTCGGATGGGAGCAGCCATGAAGCGTTTCATCACCAGGGTGGTGCCCAGCACAGTGATGCCGTCATCGGGGCCAGGATCGGCAGCCAGCACGGCTGCGTTCGAGTCCGTCGTGCCAGCTACCACCTGCAGCCCATGGGGCAGGCCCAGTTCATCGGCCCGACCGGCATCGATGATGCCGAGAACGGCTCCGCTGGCTCGAACCTCAGGGAGTGCTTGTGCCCATTCCTGGGCTGCAATTCCGGCTGGCCAGCTCTTGCTCTCCAGATCCCACCCCAGGCGCAGATTGTTGCCTTCCTCGCCCCATCGCCAGTCATTGAGCAGCCAGCCGTTGATCCAGTCGGCCTGATGACGCAGCAGAAGATTCGGACCGAACTGATCGATGAGATGCAGTGCCCTGGCCACACTGCCGCTGCTGCTTGACGCAGGTCCCCCCCGCGGCACCAGACAATGGACGCGTTGGCCATGTTCCGGGTATGCCCGGGCATAGCTGAGCGCTTCCGTCAGAGGTGCACCTTGGTGGTTGCAGGCCAGCAGCGTGCCCGATGTCCCATCCACTGCCAGAGCCCGCAGGCAGGGGCGAAGAGGGTCTGGAATGCTGTGCAGGAGAGATCTGCAGGCCTCAAGCCAGTCCTGCGGTCGGTGAATGCCCTCTGCGTAGCGGATGGCTTGCGTGTGCAGAAGTTCTCGGTCGGCATTCATCACCGCCATCCGCACACCGCTGGTTCCCAGGTCGATGCCCAGGACCAGTGGTGCATCCTGCATGGATTCAGACCAAGGCTTCCTGTTGGATGCGCTTGCCTTCCGCCTTCACAAGTTCCTCGCTCTTGGCTGTCACGTCCTCCCAGGGAGCCTGGAGGTCGTTGCGTCCGAAATGGCCATAGGCCGCAGTGTCTTGATAGAAACGGCCGCCCCGTTGCCGGGGAAGATTGCGCAGGCCGAAGGTCTCGATGATGGCGCCGGGGCGCAGATCGAAATGTTCCTGCACCAGGGCGGTGAGGGCATCGTTGGCCAGTGCGCTGGTGCCGAAGGATTCCACCAGGATCGACACGGGCTTGGCCACGCCGATGGCATAGCTCAGCTGCACTTCAGCCCGTTCGGCGAGCCCTGCGGCCACGAGGCACTTGGCCACATAGCGCGCGGCATAGGCGGCCGAACGGTCCACTTTGGTGGGGTCCTTGCCGGAGAAAGCACCACCGCCGTGGCGGGCATAGCCGCCGTAGGTGTCCACGATGATCTTGCGGCCGGTGAGGCCGGCATCGCCCTGGGGCCCTCCCACCACGAACTTGCCTGTGGGATTCACCAGATACTTGGTGGTCTCGCGGGAGGGCTTGAGGGCTAGATCGGCTGTCGCCGGCTCCACCACATGGGTCCAGAGGTCTTTGGTGATGCGCTCGCGGATGCCCTGCTCATCACTGATCCCGTCCACTTCAGCGGTGTGCTGAGTGGAGACCAGGATCGTGTCGATCGAGACGGGCTTGTCGTTTTCGTAGACGACGCTCACCTGGGTTTTGCCATCGGGAAGCAAATAACCCAGGGTTCCGTTGTGGCGCACTTCGGCCAGGCGACGGGCCAGACGGTGGGCCAGGCTGATCGGCAACGGCATCAGCTCGGGCGTCTCGTTGCAGGCGTAGCCGAACATGATTCCCTGGTCGCCGGCACCCACCAGATCCAGGGGATCACCGGCGTGGTCGTCGGCCTCGTTGACGCCCTGGGCGATGTCAGGGGACTGCTGGTCGAGAGCCACCAGCACCGCACAGCTGTTGGCATCGAAGCCACCGGCGCGGGCGCCGCTGTAACCGATCTCCTTGATCACATTGCGCACCAGGTGGATGAAATCCACCTGCGCTTTGGAGGTGACCTCACCGGTGATCATGCACAGTCCGGTGTTGACCACCGTTTCGCAGGCCACCCGGCTGGTGGGATCCTGAGCCAGCAGCGCGTCAAGAACCGCATCGCTCACCTGATCGCAGATCTTGTCGGGATGCCCCTCCGTGACGGATTCGGAGGTAAAGACGTAACGGCTCATGCTCACGGGAAGTGATGCAGGAGTTTACGGGTTGACTTCCAGCGCCAGCTCACGCCAGTGGTCCATCACGTGGTGGGCCGACGGCAGGTGGGGGTGGCTGCTCCAGCCGCCCCGATAGCCAACAACCACTCCCACGCCCGCGGCGACGGCCATCTGCAGATCGGTTTCCGCATCGCCGATCAAGGCACAGTTCGCCGGTTCCAGCCGGAGGCGCGCGCAGAGCTGAGCGACGGCCTCCGGGTCGGGTTTTCGTGGGGAATCATCCGCGCTCCAGTTCTGCTGGAACAGCGTGGTCAGCTTGTGATGGGCGAGGAACTGCTCAATGCCTGGGCGGGTGTCATTGCTGATCACCGCCGCTGGCACTGCGTGGTCTTCCAGCTGATGGAGGAAGGTTTCCGCACCCGGAAGCAGCGGTGATGGCGTCTGCGTTGTGCTGGCCGCCTGATCGTTCATGTCCACCTGATCAAAACTGGCCTTGGCCAGAGTCAGGGCGTCCGGCCAGCTGCTGCCCAGTAGACAGAAGACCGTGGCGGCGGAGACCAGATTGTCCTGACGGGCCGCCACCGCGATGGTTCCATCGGGACGCAGGCCTTCTGGAATGATCCCGAAGGCATGGCGCAAGCCGTCGCGCAGCTGCGCCTCCAGGGACTGCTCCGAAGAGCGCTCGCACCAGAGGCTTGCTGCGGTGTCGATGCGCTGTTGGGCCAGCGACAGCAGATGCGGTTCGCTGTGGGACAGGGTGCCGTCCTTGTCGAACAGCACCGCGTCGATCGTGCCGATGCAGGAGTTCCTGAGCAGGAGTCTCGGCATCGTTTCCGGCTTCAGACCAGCATCACACCCAGGGAATCGTCTCCTTCCTCAGCCTGTTCCAGCAGCATCTGCTTGTAGCGGGCCGCCATTTCCTCGGCTTTGTCGAACACCTTCTGGGGGTCGGTGAGCATGTCGCCTGGTTCGGGCTCGAGAGCCTTCGTGGACAACGAAATCCGGCCGCGCTCGGCATCCAGATCGATGATCATCACTTTCATCTGATCATTCACGTTCAGCACCGAGTGGGGGGTCTCGATGTGCTCGTGGCTGATCTCGGAAATGTGCAGCAGACCGCTGACACCACCGATGTCGATGAAGGCGCCGTAAGGCTTGATGCCGCGGACGGTACCCACCACCACTTCGCCCACTTCCAGGCGATTCATCTTCCGCTCCACCAGGGCGCGGCGATGGCTGAGCACCAGACGGTTGCGCTCCTCGTCCACCTCTAGGAACTTCAGGGGCAGGAAGTCGGCGACCAACTCCTCTTTGGGTTTACGGGTGCTGATATGGGATCCGGGGATGAAGCCTCTCAGCCCCTCCACCCGAACGAGGGCACCACCGCGGTTGGTGGCGAACACCTCGGAATAGATGGTGGCGTCTTCCTTCTGCAGCTGACGCACACGCTCCCAGGCGCGCTGGTATTCGATCCGGCGGATCGAGAGGGCCAGCTGACCGTCTTCGTTCTCCTCGCTCATGATGAAGAACTCTCTGATCTCACCGGGCTGCAGCACATCGCTGAGACCCTCGACCCGGTTGATCGACACCTCCTGCAGAGGCATGAAGGCAGCCGTCTTGGCGCCGATGTCGATCATGGCGCCCTTCGATTCCAGGGCGAAGACCGTGCCGTTGACGATGTCGCCAGGCTTGAAGTTGTAGTCGTACTTGCTCAGAAGAGCAGCGAATTCATCGATGGTGAATCCGGCATCATCCAGATTGCGGCTGCTGGCACGGCTGCTGGGGTCGTCAGCGGTCGGGACCTCTTCAGGGATGCTCAGATCCTCTTCGCTGAATTCGGCTTCCGCTGCATCCAGCGTGGCTGATACCGCGCCGGTGTCTTCATCGCTGGGCGGCGCATCGATGTTCTGGGCCTGTTCTTCGATCGGAGTCGCAGACATTGAGCAGTGGCGGTCTACCTCGGATGGGCAGTGCGAAGGATTCACACGGGCTGCCCGCCGACAACCTGTGGAGAATTAAGGACTCTACAGATCAGTGAACTCAGCTCACAGCTGCGAGATGTCCCTTGCTGTCGCTGTTCATGGTTTCAAGGGTGGAGACGAAATCGTCGATGCCGCGGAACTGCCGGTACACCGATGCAAAACGGATGTAGGCCACTTCACTCATCTCCTTGAGCTGAACCAGCACCATCTCTCCGATTTCCGCACTGGTCACCTCTCGGCCACTGCGCTGCTGGAGTGTCAGCTCGAGTTCCTCTACAAGGGATTCAAGCCGTGATGCGTCAACACCGGTCTTCTCGCAGGCACGGTTGAGACCATGCAGCAGTTTCCCGCGGCTGAAGATCTCGCGGGTTCCGTTGCGCTTGATCACCGAGATCGGCACGGTTTCTACCCGCTCATACGTGGTGAAGCGGAATTCGCAGTTCAGGCACTCGCGGCGCCGTCTGACACTGCGTCCGCCATCCGCCGCGCGTGACTCGAGCACCCGGCTGTCCGTGTTCTGGCAGGAGGGGCACTGCAAGTCGGAGCTGGTAGCAAAGTGCACCAACTGTAGACAGTGATTCGAAGCTTGAGAAGGGTGTGCTGGACACAGGTCTCAACAAAGGATGTTTCGGACTCTTTGGGCTGGAGTGAGACTGCGCCATACCCGGACTGATGACGAGATCGGAATGGGACGCTCAGCCCCAGAGTCCGGCCATAAAAAAACCCCGCCGAAGCGGGGTTCCCATGGGGTGGACTCACTTGCCGATCTTTGGAGGATCGCGGAAGGCGATCGCGAAGAACAGGGTTGCAATCGCAAGCGTGAGAATGAGGATGTAAGCGAAGCTTTCCATCTGAGGACTCCTTTAGAGGGCGATTATTTGAGAGGGGAGCCTGCTGGAGGCACATAGCCTTCAGGCAGCCGTCGTGTGGATTTGTCGCCCAGTTTGGCGAACAGACCGAATTCAACCTGGTCTCCAAGGTCAGGATCGATCCCGGCGAACACGTCTCTGTAGAGGGTCCGGGCTCCGTGCCAGATGTGGCCGAAGAAGAAGAGCAGCGCGAAGGTGGCGTGGCCGAAGGTGAACCAGCCGCGGGGTGAGCTGCGGAAGACGCCGTCAGAGTTGTAGGTGTCGCGATCGAAATCGAAACCTTCACCCAGCTGAGCCTTGCGCGCTAGGCGTTTCACGTCAGCGGGATCGCTGAACTTCTGGCCATCGAGGGCTCCACCGAACACCTGGGCCGTGACGCCCTGCTGCTCGAAGGAATATTTGGCTTCCGCCCGACGGTAAGGAATGTCGGCACGAACGATCCCTTGCTCGTCCTGCAGGACAACGGGGAAGTTCTCGAAGAAGTTGGGCAGGCGGCGAACTTCGAGTTCACGCCCCTCTTTGTCAGCAAAGACGATGTGACCCACCCAGGAAGTGGCCAGTCCATCGCCATTCACCATGGGGCCGACACGGAACAAACCACCTTTGGCAGGGCTGTTGCCGACGTAGTCGTAGAAAGCCAGTTTTTCAGGAATGGACTCATAGGCCTCCTGACGCGTTGCACCATCGTCCATGGCGGTCTGGACGCGACGGTTGATTTCAGTCTTGAAGTAACTCTGATCCCACTGATAGCGGGTGGGTCCGAACAGCTCAACAGGGGTCGCAGCTGACCCGTACCACATGGTTCCCGCCACGATGAAGGCGGCGAAGAACACTGCGGCGATCGCACTGGCGAGAACGGTCTCGATGTTGCCCATCCGCAGCGCTTTGTAGAGACGCTCGGGTGGACGGGTGGTGATGTGGAAGATGCCGGCGATGATGCCGACGATCCCGGCCGCGATGTGGTGAGCGACGATGCCGCCAGGGTTGAACGGATTAAAGCCCTCCGGACCCCAGGACGGTTGGACTGGTTCCAGGTGACCCGTTAGCGAGTAGGCATCGGTTACCCACATTCCCGGACCGAAGACCCCGGTCAGGTGGAAAGCACCGAAGCCGAAGCAGCCGAGACCGGCCAACAGCAGGTGAATGCCGAAGATCTTGGGGAGATCCAGGGCCGGTTCCCCGGTCCGGGGGTCCTGCCAGATCTCAAGATCCCAGAACGTCCAGTGCCAGATGGCGGCGAGCATCAGCAGTCCGCTGAAGATGATGTGCGCTGCTGCCACACCCTCGAAGCTCCAGAAGCCTGGATCCACGCCGGTTTCTCCGGTGATGCTCCAGCCACCCCAGCTGCCTGTGACGCCGAGACGGGACATGAAGGGCATCACGAACATGCCCTGACGCCACATGGGGTTCAGGACCGGATCGGACGGGTCGAAGATGGCGAGCTCGTAGAGAGCCATGGAGCCGGCCCAGCCGGCAACAAGGGCTGTATGCATGAGGTGCACTGCCAGAAGGCGGCCCGGGTCATTGATGACGACGGTGTGCACCCGATACCAGGGCAATCCCATGGGTCAGGTTCGGGGGGGACAGAGCTGCACGGTTAGCAGCTATTCCGGCCGATCGTAAGGGTTTCGTTCCGTCTGGCGGTTTTCCCCCCCTCCAGCTGAAACGAGCGGTGACATGAATGTTCGAGGCAGGTTGTTCACAAAACGCAACCCTCGAACCCATGATGGTCATCTTCTGCCCGCTCTTCCCATGCCGGTGATCCGATTTGTTCGAGAAGGTCGCGACGTGGAGTGCTTCCCGGAGGAGAACCTCCGCGACGTCGCTCTGCGGGAAGGGGTTGAGCTCTATGGGCTCAAGGGTCAGCTCGGCAACTGCGGCGGCTGCGGTCAGTGCATCACCTGCTTCGTCGCCGTTGTCGACGAGGATGGTGTGGAGGCTCTCTCGGAGCGGACCCCGGTGGAGGAGGCCAAGCTGCGTCGGCGCCCGCAGGAGTGGCGCCTGGCCTGTCAGGCCCTGGTGGATCGTTCCCTGCTGGTCTTGACCCGTCCTCAGGTCCGCCTGCCGGATGCGGAGGCCCGTCTGGCGGCGGCCCGGCAGGCTCCGTTGCCGGATGGTCCCACCGCGTGGCCGGTGCCACCGGAAGCCGAGCTGGAGGAGTCGGAGGACGGGACTCCTGCTAACGCCGATGAAGAGGGCTGAGACTGTGGCGTCCATGGCCGCTCGACGGTGATACGTTCGCCAGGATTCCAACTGCGGCTATGGAAACCAACGATCTCGGATTTGTCGCCAGCCTCCTGTTCATCCTGGTGCCGGCGATCTTCCTGATCATTCTGTATATCCAGACCAACAGTCAGGAGAGCTGAGGGGTTATCAGCGCTCCGGTTCCCGGACCAGCAACACCGGCGCTGGAGCGTGAACCCGGATGTAGTCGCTGACCGAACCGCCGAGAAGTTTGTCGAGATCCACCAGCCCCCGTGCCACGAGCGGGCGGCGGTCCTGCGAGGCGATCACCACGAGGTCAGCATTGGCTTCACCGGCCGCGGCGCAGACAGCCCGGCCGATGTCCTTGCCGAAACTGGTCATCGGGCGCAGCTCCACTCCGAAACCGCGGGCGCGTTGAACCGCAGCGTCGAGAATCTCATCGGCGCGGGTGCGTCCTCCGCGGGTCGGGGTCGATTCCTGACGGACCACATGAACACCCGTCAGCGTTCCTCCGGGGATCTCGCTGATCAGCTCGCAGGCGGTGCGCAGGGCGTCGTCCCCCACGCCGGTTCCATCGATCGTCACCATCACTCGGTTGACATGGCGGACGTAGAGGTCATCGCGCACGAGCAGCATCGGACGGGTCGAGAGTTGGAACACGTACTGACTCGTGCTGTTCGCGAGGATCGACTGAAGGCGTCCGAGCCCCCGGGATCCCATCACGATCAGGTCGCTGTCGATCTCCTCGGCAACCTTGAGCACAACCTGTTTGGTGTCCCCGTCGCGGACCAGGATCTTCACGCTGTCGGCCTGGAGACCCATCCGCTCGGTGGCCTTACCCAGGAGGCTCTCTGCCTCGGCGCGGTGGTCTTCCGCTTTCGCTTTGCTTTGCTCCGGAACCACATGGAGCAAGGTGGCCCGGGCCCTTTTCAGGCTCGGGACGTCCTGCAGCATGCGGACCATTTCTTCGACATGACCCTTCCCTGAGTCGGCGATCAGCAGATTCCTAAACACGTAGGTGAGGCAGCCTGTCTCGAAAGCCTATGGGGCGGGAAACAGGATGAGTCGTCAGCAGAGGCAGAGCGTTACGACGCGCCCCTGGCGTCTGCGCAAGCGGGTGCTTCCACAGCACACCGACCATGCCGGCGTGATGTGGCACGGCGCTTACGTGGCCTGGCTTGAGGAAGCCAGGGTGGAGGCCCTTTGCGCAGCGGGCCTCTCCTATGCCGTCATGTCAGATGAGGGCATTGAGATGCCGGTTGTGTCGTTGCGGATCGACTACCGCCAGGCGCTGAGGCACGGGGATGCGGTCGTCCTCGAGAGTCGCTGCGAGGCGAGGCGTGGTGTGCGCTGGCCCTGGACCACCCGCTTCCTGCTCGGTGAGACGGTGATGGCGGAGGCGGTCGTGGAGCTGGTGATGCTGCGGCGCAGTGAAGAGGGTGGAGTGGTGCTCAGGCGGGTGCCGCTGGAGGTGCAGGCGGTGATCGACCGCCTGCTGGGAGGAGGCCACGAGGAGCCACCGGTCTAATCTGGTACAGGTGTACTGGTTGGCGGGATGCGCGGTTGGTGGTGGGTCTGGAGTCAGTGTCCTGGTGTCGGAGCGGTGCGTTTGTCCCATCTGCGAGCTGTCGCCAGGGACCATGGCATCGGACCTGAGGCTCTCTGGAGCTGGCCTGAGCCGCGTCTGGCCGAAGCTCTCCCCTGGCCTCGACCGGTGTTGCAGGCGGTTGAGCGTTATCGCAGCCACCTTGGAAGGCACCCGGATCTCACGGTTCCCCGCGAGGTGCTGCTGCCCTGCGATGACGCCTGGCCCATGCGGCTCGATCGGATGGCTCAGCCGCCGAAGCTGCTGTTCCGACGCGGACGGCTGGACCTCCTGGAGTGCCTGACGTCGGGTCAAGCGGTTGCGGTGGTTGGCACGCGGTCGGCATCTCCGCATGGCATCCGGATGGCGGAGGACCTTGGCCATGCCCTGGCGCGCTCAGGTTGGCCTGTGATCAGCGGCCTTGCCGAAGGCATTGATGCCGCAGTGCATGGGGGCTGCCTTCAGGCGGATGGAGCTCCTGTGGCCGTGCTCGGGACCGGTCTCGATCGCGTGTATCCCCGTCATCACGATGCTCTGCAGAAGGCTGTGGCGGAGCAGGGGCTGCTGATCTCGGAACGCGTCTTCGGGGAGCCGGTCCAGCGGGGTCACTTCGCCCATCGAAATCGTCTGATCGTGGCCCTGGCCTCGGCGCTGGTGGTGGTGGAGTGCCCAGAGCGCAGCGGTGCGCTGATCTCTGCTCGGCAGGCTGAACAGCGCTCCTGCCCGGTTTGGGTGGTGCCAGGGGATGCCCTGCGCTGGTCGGCCAGGGGAAGCAACGCTCTGCTGCAGAACCAGGCGGCACCGCTGCTCTCGGCCGAAGCCCTCGTCAGGCATCTCGGGCCAGGGCCTTTGCTACGGCATGAGCCTGAGCCGCTTCCATCCCAGCTGAACCCGGAGAGGGCGGAGCAGATCGAACTGATGCAGGCCATGGCCTCCGGTGCCTCCCTGGAGGATCTGTCGAGCCGTCTGAGGCAATCTCCTGCCGCCCTGGCTCGCCGGCTTCTTGAGATGGAGCGGCTTGGCAGGGTCGTGTGTGAGTCTGGTTATCTCTGGCGTCCCTGCCGACGTTGACGGATCCCCGGAGCATCCCTGGCGCGGAGCTGATGGCCTGGAGACGGGCACAGCTGCAGCGCGGTGGTCGCGGTGTTGACCTCGACTGGCTTCTGGACCTCGGCGGCGGCCTGTCCTGGCGCGATCTGCAGCTGTTGATGGTCGATGCTGACCGCACCGTGATCCTCCAGAGTCCGCTCGAGATCCTTGAAGATCACTGGTTGCGTCACCTGCAGCATCAGGTGCCCCTGCAGCATCTGGTGGGCCTCTGCCCCTGGCGTGATGTGGTCCTTGAGGTCTCGGAGGCCGCTCTGATTCCGCGCCAGGAAACCGAGCTGCTGCTGGAGCTGGCGATGTCAAGGCCGCTGTCTGGTGCTCCTCGGCGGCTGGCCGATCTCGGCACAGGGTCAGGCGCCATCGCCGTCGGCCTCGGGCGCAGCTGGCCCGACGTTCCGGTGCATGCGGTGGAGATCAGTCCTGACGCCCTGCTTCTGGCGGAGCGGAATCTCAGAACGCATGGCGCCTGCGCTTGCTGGACGCTCCACTGCGGCAGCTGGTGGGAGCCGCTCAGGCCCTGGTGGGGTGCGTTCGATCTCGTGCTCAGCAATCCGCCCTACATCCCGTCGAACCTGATCCATGGTCTCGAGCCGGTCGTGCGGGACCATGAACCCCATCTCGCCCTCAGTGGCGGCGCCGATGGACTCGACAGCGTCCGTGCCGTTGTGAAGGATGCCCCCAGGGCTCTGTCGCCGGGGGGATGGCTTCTGATCGAACATCACCACGATCAGAGCGATGCCGTGGTGGCACTGATGCAGAGAGTCGGTCTGAGCGATGTGGACGCAGCCCCCGATCTGCAGGGTGTGATGCGCTTCGCGATGGGGCGAAGGCCGTTGTGAGCTCTTCCCTCATCGACATCCTCGAGGCTCCGGAACTGGCTCGACGGCTGTTGGCAGGCTCAGCCGCCGTGATCCCGACCGACACGCTCCCTGGCCTTGCCATCCAACCTGAGTGCGCTGATCGTCTCTGGTCGATCAAGCGGCGCCCCGCCGACAAGCCGCTGATCCTGATGGGATCCTCCGCTGACGAGCTGATCAGTCTCTGCGACGAATCCTGCAGGGACGAGGCCATGACGATGGCCCTGGATCACTGGCCGGGTGCAATCACCCTTGTTCTGCCCTCCACAGACCCCGTGGTGGGATGGCTCAATCCAGGAGGAGGCAGCCTCGGACTGCGGGTGCCGAACTCGTCCCTGACGCGTTCGCTGCTGAGCCGGAGCGGTCCGCTCGCAACCACCAGCGCCAACCGTTCAGGTGAGCCCTCCTGCGCATCAGCGGCCGAGGCTGCGGTCGTTTTTCCGGATCTCCCGCAGCTGGGGCCTCAGCCATGGCCTCGTTTGTCAGGCCAGGCGAGCACCGTGCTGGCCTGGGATGGTCCAGGCCGCTGGCGCCTCCTGCGCAGGGGCGCTGTGATGCCCACAGGTTGTCAAGACCGATGATTGCCCTGATCGGCCTCTGCCTGTTGTTCATGAGCCTGTTCCACTGGCTTTTTGAGCCATTGGAGAAGGTCGCCACCGCTCTGCTCGAAGTGCGAGGACTGGGCTGGATGGCCCTTCTGACGTTGATCTGGATTTTCGCCTCGCAACCCGCTGGCGGGTCTGAGCGCTAAATCCGAAAGCCGGCTGACGGATTTGAACCGACGGCCTTCGCTTTACAAAAGCGCTGCTCTACCACTGAGCTAAGCCGGCATCCCATGCATGGTAATCATCCAGAGCGCCAGCTCCAGCCTGTTGCGACATCCTGTCTTCGCGAGTGCTCGGCTGATGTGACATTCCACCGTGCGGTGGCTCAGCACCAGTCTGTCCGCGATGGCGCGGTTGCTGAGGCCCTCTGTGAGCAGAGCAGTCACGCGCTGCTCACTGGGGGTGAGGTGGTTGAGAGATCTCAAGTACGGGAGGACTCTGGGGAGAAGTGTTCCCCGCGCCTCTCACTTCAGGGACCGTCGGATCGGCAGATTGGCCACCAGCGCCGTGACGCGATCCTCGGTCTCCAGACTCACGTCTCCCTCCTCGACGTCGATTTCCACGTAACGGGCCACGACCTCGAGAATCTCCCGACGCATCTGCTCCAGCAGCTCGGGATTGAGGTCGCTCCGGTCGTGGGCCAGCACGAGCTGCAGTCGCTGCCGTGCGGATTCGGCGCTGGCGGGCTGACGGCGGAGCAATTTGTCGATCAGATCTTTGAGCGTCATCGGTTCAGAAGATCCTGGTCTGCATCAGCTGGCGCATCTTGGCGCGCAACCCTGAACGGGCTTCGGAGGGATCCATGAGAGGAACGTCTTCTCCCTGAAGGCGGCGGGCGATGTTCTTGAAGGCCTTCGCTGCAGGGGAATTGCTTCCAGTCAAGGTCAGCGGTTCTCCACGGTTCGTGCTGACGATCACCTGTTCGTCTTCGAACACCAGTCCGAGGAGCGGCAGAGCCAGGATGTCGGTGACATCGTCGGCGGAGAGCATCTCCTGGTTCGACATCATCTTCGGACGGACGCGGTTCAGGACAAGCTGAATCGGAGTGACTCCCTGACTGTTGAGCAGGCCGATCACCCGATCCGCATCACGGACGGCAGCGACCTCGGGTGTGGTGACCACCACGGCTTCCCGTGCTGCGGCCGAGGCGTTCTTGAAACCATCCTCGATTCCTGCCGGGCAATCGATGAGGATGTAGTCGAAGGAGGGCTCAAGCAGTGCCGTGATGGCTCGCATGTCCTTGGGTGTCAGCCACTCCAGCATCCGTGGATTACCGGCCGGAAGCAGCGCCAGATTGGGTTCCTGTTTGTGTTTGACCAGCGCCTGTTCCAACCGGCAGGACTCGGCCAGAACCTCCTGAGCTGTGTAGACGATGCGGTTTTCAAGGCCGAGGAGCAGGTCGAGATTCCGCAGGCCGAAGTCGGCATCCAGAACGACCGTGCGGACACCCTGGCGTGCGAGGGCGATTCCGAGATTCGCCGTTGTCGTCGTCTTGCCGACGCCGCCCTTGCCCGAGCAGATCAGGATCGTTCGTGTCGTCGACACCAGGGATTCGCTTGGGTCTCGCCAGGATAAACAGAGTGTTTGCACTGGCAACCCAATTGATCAGCGGCGAGGGAGCGTCTGAGCGGGTGCCGCCTCGATCACGATCTCACCGTCCTCCAGGCGGGCCTGCTCCACCAGACCCTCCTGCGGCAGATCCTCCGGTCCACGTGCCACCACGTCTCCGATGCGCAGCTGAAGTGGCCTCAGTTGCAGGGCGATGATCCGCGCTGAAGGATCGCCATCTCGTCCGGCATGGGCGATTCCGCGCAGACGTCCCCACACAAGGACGTGTCCAGCAGCACTGATCCGTGCACCAGGATTCACATCTCCGTAAAGCAGAACATCCCTGTCGCTCTGGAGATGGTCGCCGGATCGAAGGGTGCCGTGATGGAACAGCAGCCCTTCCCCTGTCGATGGAGATGGATCAGCTGTCGCGTCGTCTTCCACGAGGTGCGGCTGCAGCCGTGCATCGAGACCGAGGGCCGAAGCGCTGACGATGGTCTCCGGACATTGTCCGAGCAGGGTCCGGAGGGTGTAGCCGCGGGCAGCAGCGATGCCACTCAGCTGCTGAAGATCGCTGCAGGTCAGTAGCCAATCCCCGCAGTCAAGATCAATCGGCCCTGGCGAGGCGTCCTGCAGTCGGTCCTCCAGAGCATCCCGCCAGTGCTGATGGTGTCGGTCCGGCAGCTGCAGCATGGTCATCGACGCCGGGAGCCTGGTGTGCCCCATTCAACGGGAGACAGGCGACAGGTCGAAGGTTCGGCTTCAGAACCCCTCCCCATCCAGAGCGGCCTGCAGATCCTCCTGAATCTCCCGCGGATGGATCAACCAGGACGTTTCAGCAGGTGTCGACAGACTGGCCACCAGTGCGGATGCTTGCTCGAGAGCCTGAAGACGGCGTCCATTCCAGAGCCGCAGCCCGCCTCTGTAGGGGTGATATCCACGGATCTGCTGGTGACGAAGCCCACAGCAGGAGGCCGGATCCAGGCCGATGGATTCCGCCAGACGTCCGGCGATCGCCAAGGCTTTCAACTGGTCCTCGCTTCCGATGTGTTCCACCGCCATGGCCTTGAGCAGGCGTCGATCCAGAAAACGGCTGCAGAGTTCAGCCAGGGAGTCCGGTCCCTCCTGCTGCCATCTCTGCAGGTGATATCCGGTGCGGACGTCGTCGTTGGCAAGAAAACAGGGAAGGTCGAGGCCGTCGGGCTCCCAGAGCCATCGGGCCATGACGGCATCGGCCCAGACCTGATCGGGCCCCAGCTGCCTGGCGGTGCGCACCAGCCTCTCCAGCAGCCAGTTGCACACCACATTCAGGCGATGGTTGTAAACGCTCCGGTACATCAGATTGCGCACCACCAGGTAGTGCTCCACTGCCATGAGGCCCTTCGGATGCAGGGCCAGGTCGCCGTCCGGAGCGAGGATCAGGGCCGCCAGGATGCGATCGAGATCCAGCTGTCCGTAACGCGTTCCGGTGCTGTAGCTGTCCCGCAGCAGATAGTCCAGCCGGTCACAGTCCAGCTGACTGCTGACCAGTCTCTTGATCACGAGACGTTCCGCCACTCCCTTGGCAAGCAGGGCAGCGACGGCTGCCGCCGTTCCGGGGGCATGGTCTTCGAGGCAGCCGCGGATCACCGGGTCCTCCTCAATGATCCGGGCTGACCAGTCCTCATGATGCAGTCCGAACATCTCTTCACCGGTGTGGCTAAGGGGGCCATGGCCGATGTCGTGCAGAAGTGCTGCGGCGTACAGCAGCCCTCGATCACCCTCCAGCTCTGCGTTCTGGTTCAGCAGTTGGGTGAAGGCGCGCCTGGCCAGATGAAACACCCCGATGGAATGGGTGAAGCGGCTGGATTCCGCGCCGTGAAACGTGAGGAAGGCTGGCCCCAGCTGACGTACCCGGCGCAATCGCTGAAAAGGTGGGGTGTCAACCAGGGTCATCACCATCGCTTCCGCCGGGACATCCCCGTCGAGTCGGATGCCCCGGTGCAGGGGGTCGTGATAAGTGCGCTGCTTCATCCCGCGGGGACGTCCGCCGTTCTTTCAAGCAGAGCCTCCAGAGACTGTTGGGCCTCGTTCAGCCAGCGATCACCATCCCCTCCTGGATTCAGCGGTTCGGGTCCATCCAGCACCCGCTCAGGTTCGATGCCTGTGCCCTGGATGTCCCGTCCGTCCGGGGTCACGTAACCGGCCACGGTGACCGCCAGCCCACTGCCGTCACTGAGGTTGGTCAGGGTCTGGATCAGGCCCTTGCCGAAGGTTCGGCCGCCCAGCAGCGTCGAACGCCCGTTGTCCTGCAGTGCTCCCGCCAAGATCTCGCTCGCGCTCGCTGTCCCTCCATTGACCAGGGTGAGCATCGGACCGTCATAGAGGCTGTCGAATCCCGCCTGAATCGAGTCATTGATGCCCTCCCTGTTGCGGGTCTCCACGATGGTTCCGCCCGCCAGGAAGTCATCCGCCACAGCGAGGCCGGAACTCACCAGACCGCCTGAATTGTTGCGGAGGTCCAGCACCAGCCCTTCGATGTTTTTGTCCTGCAATTCAGCCAAGGCCTGACCGACCTGCTCGGGCACGCTTTCGGTGAATTGGGTGATGCGCAGGTAGCCGTAGGTGTGGGAATCGCTGCGGAGCCGCCGGGTGCGCACCGGACGCAGGTCAACGCTGCGTCGCTCCAGCGAAAGCTCATGTTCCCCATCCACCCCATCCGACAGCATCAGCAGAACCGTGGTCCCCACGTCGCCGCGCAGAGCGTTGGCCGTTCCTTCCAGTCCGAGATCAGCCACCGCCACACCGTTCACCGAGAGAATTTCGGCACCGCTGTTCACACCGGCGTCCGCGGCAGGGGAGCCGTCGAGCGCTGAGATCACCACAACTCTGGAACTGTCTGATCCCGGGCCGAGCTGGAGCCCCACACCACTGAGATTTCCAGTCGTGCTGTCCTTCAGAGCGGCGTAATCATCCGGGCGTAACAGCCGTGTGAAGGGATCCTCGAGGGGCGCGAGCATCGCCTCGATCGCCTGATAGGCGTCCTCGCTGCTGCTGATCGAACGCTCCAGGGCTTTCTGGCGCTGGCGTCTCCAGCGGATCTCATCCAGTCGCTCAGGGCTGAGATAGCCCTGATTCACAAGCCTCCAGCTCTCCACCACCAGCTGTTGGGCATCGCTGAGGGCCTGGGCAGATCCCAAGGGCTGCAGGACCAGTCCGCAGCACATCAGCAGCGCGATCAGGCTGCGTAGGCAGGCAGACGCTCTGCGCCGCAGCCGTTCTGAGTTTCCGTTAACAGTCGGATACATAGCGGTCCCTCCGGCGCCGTGGCTGAAGCGTGCTCAGTAGACTTTCGCAACTCGAGCCCGCTTGTGCATGGCGAACTCATCACCGGTTTACGACTGGTTCCAGGAACGTCTTGAAATTCAGGACATTGCCGACGACATCAGTTCCAAGTACGTGCCGCCGCACGTCAATATTTTCTATTGCCTGGGTGGCATCACCCTGGTCTGCTTCCTGATCCAGTTCGCGACCGGCTTCGCGATGACCTTCTATTACAAGCCGACCGTGGCTGAGGCCTACACCTCGGTTCAGTACCTGATGACGGATGTCAGCTTCGGCTGGCTGATCCGCTCAGTGCATCGCTGGAGTGCATCCATGATGGTGCTGATGCTGATCCTCCACGTTTTCCGGGTCTATCTGACCGGAGGCTTCAAGCGTCCCCGTGAGCTCACCTGGGTCACTGGTGTGACCATGGCCGTGATCACCGTTTCATTCGGCGTTACCGGTTACTCCCTCCCCTGGGATCAGGTTGGATACTGGGCCGTGAAGATCGTTTCCGGTGTTCCCGCTGCCATTCCTGTGGTCGGCGACTTCATGGTGGAACTTCTCCGGGGCGGTGAAAGCGTCGGCCAGTCCACCCTCACGCGCTTCTACAGCCTTCACACCTTTGTGATGCCGTGGTTGCTGGCTGTCTTCATGCTCATGCACTTCCTGATGATCCGGAAGCAGGGCATTTCTGGTCCGTTGTGATCGATTTCTCTACTCTTCAACCATCACCCGGAGTTTCTGATGCACATCCTCAAGAAGCCTGATCTCTCTGATCCCAAGATGCGGGCCAAGCTCGCCAAAGGCATGGGGCACAACTACTACGGAGAGCCAGCCTGGCCAAACGACCTCCTCTACATCTTCCCGGTCGTCATCCTCGGAACCATCGCCTGCGTTGTTGGGCTCGCTGTTCTTGATCCGGCCATGCTCGGAGACAAGGCCGACCCCTTCGCCACCCCTCTTGAAATTCTTCCCGAGTGGTACCTGTATCCGGTGTTCCAGATCCTGCGCGTTGTTCCCAACAAGCTTCTGGGCATCGCTCTGCAGACCCTGGTTCCCCTGGGACTGATGCTCATTCCCTTCATCGAGAGCTTCAACAAGTTCCAGAACCCCTTCCGCCGTCCCGTGGCCATGACGGTGTTCCTGTTCGGAACCGTCGCCACCATCTATCTGGGTATCGGAGCAGCGATGCCGATCGACAAATCTCTGACACTCGGCCTGTTCTGATCACCGATCGGAACCATCGCCTTAAGCCTCCGGGTCCGACCCGGAGGCTTTTTTATTGGAGACCGTTTTCCAGCTGCAGCATGAGCACATCGTCGGGGTTCACCCGCAGGAAGTGATGCAGCAGCAAAAAGCCCACGATGGTCCAGGTCTGATAAGTCCTGGACTGCTGCCCAACCCACGTGCCGGTAGGCCCATCGAAGTATTCGGCCCACTGCTGTTTGGGCAGCTGGTTCAGATGGCTCCAGTAGCACTCTTCCAGCATGGTCTTCATCTGACCCATCAGCAGCACGTCCGCATGCGGGTGAAGCCGCTCATGCAGCAGGATCGATGACCCGAAAAACCAGAGCAGGCTCGGCCAGTGCCCACCGTTGTGATAGCTCCAGGGCCAGTTCTTGGGGTCTGAACCGGTCTTGTTCTCCCACTCCACACCACCCATGGGGGGGTGGCAGATGCGCATCGGCATCTGAGCCATCAGATGCTGGCGGTTATGCAGCACGAGCCGGAACAAGGCCCGTTGCTGGGGCGCGGTGAGCAGTCCGAACAGGGAGGCCAGTGAATTCCCGAGGCTGTAGAAGCGGAAGTCCGGTCGGCCGGTGCGCATGTTGCCGATGAGATACCCGCCTCGGTTTTCCAGCCAGTCCTGCAGCCAGTCGGGAATCACCTGAGGCTGCACATTGAATTCGTTCTGATATTGATTGTCGCCGTACTGCTCCGTTGGGCGTCTCCTCAGAACCTGCATGGTTTTGCTGGTGACCCAGTAGTGCTTGAGCAGGTACTGGCGCAGATCGTGCATCCATCGGCGGCTCAGCCGGAGACGTTCCTCCAGCAGCGCATTGCTGTCGTGCTGCTGACAGAGTTCCATCAGTCCGATGCAGCTGCGCAGCGCTGCGAACAGCAGCACCTCTACTTCCAGCGGTGCTCCCCAGACATCCATGGGGCGATCAATCATGAAGGCGCAGTCCGGAACAAAGAGCACCGGTGTGCCTTCGAAGCTCGGATGGAGAACCAGGTCCAGCAGCAGTTGCAGCCCGCGCTGAACACGCTGACTGCGTCCGAATTCTGAATCGCCGCTGCGCTTGACGTAGAGCCAGCACAGAATCGGCCACCAGAGGCTGGCATCCACGGACGTGATCCGTCCGATCGATCGCTGGCCGTAATCGGCCACGAGATCACCCTCTTCTTCCACAAAACTGGTGGGGAAGACGCCGCGGGTCTGCACCGTCGTGCTCTGCAGATCCAGACAGACCGAGAGAAACTGCTTCACCACGGGGTATCTCCCCTGAAGCAGCAGGTAGATCATCACGGGAACGTTGTCCCGAAGGAAGATCTCTCCGTAGTTCAGCGCCTCGTCGTGACGCGGATGCTCCAGGGCTGCCACGCTCCCTGCGAGTTCCCCGCGGATCTGGATCAGGGTGCGCTCGAAATGCTCGCGGGCCTTCTGAACAACCTGATCTTCTTTCGAGCTCGGACGGAACCGTTGATTCTGCTGTGTGAAGCCGGTTGGCATCGCATCCCGTCATCCTTTTGGGAAGCTAGTCATGCCAACGGGTCTCGGCAGTGGAAGCGATTCTGCTGATCCCCGAGGGTCGCTGTTGTTGCCTGGGTGGGTGTTGTGGTGTTATGGTTTTGTCTTGCGCAGGAGCCGAGAGGCGAGTGCGCAAGCCTGCGGAGGAAGCGAGTGTTTCCGAGTGTCTGCAGGTGCTTACGAGGCCGGAAAGGGAGAGATCCCACGGTGTTGTAAGTTTCAGAAGCGGTCGCGAGACCGCGTTGATCAACACCCACCTTCTGAAAGGGAGGAGAGGATAGTTGATCGAACCTGGACAATTGAAAAGTTTAGGAACTGACGCTTTCATCGCGTTCAGATGAGTATTGAGCCGCAAGGTGAGATGAGCATTTGAATGAAGAAGCGATGAAGGTGTGAGGTCCCGTCAAAAGAACAAACGTGTTGCAGAGAAGCATTGTGCTTGCAATGGCGAGGTTTTCACGAGCCTTGCGGTTGCCGGTGTGCGCAATGTGGAGCAACAACCGGATCTGAGATCCTGGAAAGTCATTAATAGAGAAATCTAGAGATGCACTCTTAAGAACCCTTTCTGTGTCAGCGGGAAGGAGGCCTCAACTGTTGCCGGCAATTGCTGAGTAATGGGTGACGCAATCATGTTGAGCGATTCAGGTAAGCAATTATTTGAGTTGTAAGAGGACATGAACTACAACGGAGAGTTTGATCCTGGCTCAGGATGAACGCTGGCGGCGTGCTTAACACATGCAAGTCGAACGAACCTTCGGGTTAGTGGCGGACGGGTGAGTAACGCGTGAGAATCTGCCCTCAGGAGGGGGATAACAGCTGGAAACGGCTGCTAATACCCCATATGCCGCGAGGTGAAATGAATTTCGCCTGAGGATGAGCTCGCGTCTGATTAGCTAGTTGGTGTAGGTAAAGGCTCACCAAGGCATCGATCAGTAGCTGGTCTGAGAGGATGATCAGCCACACTGGGACTGAGACACGGCCCAGACTCCTACGGGAGGCAGCAGTGGGGAATTTTCCGCAATGGGCGAAAGCCTGACGGAGCAACGCCGCGTGAGGGATGAAGGCCTCTGGGCTGTAAACCTCTTTTATCAAGGAAGAAGATCTGACGGTACTTGATGAATAAGCCACGGCTAATTCCGTGCCAGCAGCCGCGGTAATACGGGAGTGGCAAGCGTTATCCGGAATTATTGGGCGTAAAGCGTCCGCAGGCGGCCCAGAAAGTCTGCTGTTAAAACGTGGAGCTTAACTCCATCATGGCAGTGGAAACTGTTGGGCTTGAGTGTGGTAGGGGCAGAGGGAATTCCCGGTGTAGCGGTGAAATGCGTAGATATCGGGAAGAACACCAGTGGCGAAGGCGCTCTGCTGGGCCATAACTGACGCTCATGGACGAAAGCCAGGGGAGCGAAAGGGATTAGATACCCCTGTAGTCCTGGCCGTAAACGATGAACACTAGGTGTCGGGGGAATCGACCCCCTCGGTGTCGTAGCCAACGCGTTAAGTGTTCCGCCTGGGGAGTACGCACGCAAGTGTGAAACTCAAAGGAATTGACGGGGGCCCGCACAAGCGGTGGAGTATGTGGTTTAATTCGATGCAACGCGAAGAACCTTACCAGGGTTTGACATCCTGCGAACCTCTTGGAAACGAGAGGGTGCCTTCGGGAACGCAGTGACAGGTGGTGCATGGCTGTCGTCAGCTCGTGTCGTGAGATGTTGGGTTAAGTCCCGCAACGAGCGCAACCCACGTCTTTAGTTGCCAGCATTTAGTTGGGCACTCTAGAGAGACCGCCGGTGATAAACCGGAGGAAGGTGTGGATGACGTCAAGTCATCATGCCCCTTACATCCTGGGCTACACACGTACTACAATGCTACGGACAAAGGGCAGCAAGTTCGCGAGGACAAGCAAATCCCATAAACCGTGGCTCAGTTCAGATCGTAGGCTGCAACTCGCCTACGTGAAGGAGGAATCGCTAGTAATCGCAGGTCAGCATACTGCGGTGAATACGTTCCCGGGCCTTGTACACACCGCCCGTCACACCATGGAAGTTGGCCACGCCCGAAGCCGTTACTCCAACCCTTGTGGAGGAGGACGTCGAAGGTGGGGCTGATGACTGGGGTGAAGTCGTAACAAGGTATCCGTACCGGAAGGTGCGGATGGATCACCTCCTAACAGGGAGACAAACAACGATTTTGATGCCTGAGTATTTTTATTCTTAGGCCGAAATCCTGTCACCTTAGGTCGATCGGTACCTCAGCGTTGAAGTAACTGGATCAGCAGCAATGTTGATTTGAGTTATGGAGATGATCAGTTCCTAAACTTTGTCTAGGTCACACCCCACAAGGGTTGAGTTTTTTTTCCTGGGCCATTAGCTCAGGTGGTTAGAGCGCACCCCTGATAAGGGTGAGGTCCCTGGTTCAAGTCCAGGATGGCCCATTCGGTGTTGGGGGTTTAGCTCAGTTGGTAGAGCGCCTGCTTTGCAAGCAGGATGTCAGGAGTTCGAGTCTCCTAACCTCCACTGACCGAACTCAATCTCCATTTTCCGTGTAACGGGAAATGACTCGAAATGCGAGGTGTGATTTGGATGATGTCCGCTGGATGACCCCAGCTTCCTGTCATTCCAAGGATGAGTGAGAACTCATGATTTGGTTGATAAGATGCTGGGCTCAATTCAAGTTATTGAGCAATCAATGATTTGATTTGGAGTCTGGCAGAACCTTGACAACTGCATAGGTGAAGTCTGGAAAAAACAAAGCATCTCATGGATGCATTGTTTTGAGTCTGAGTATCCGAAAGGATGCCTAGAACCAGAGCAATGAAAATTCTTTTGAGCAAGAGCCGAGACTCTAAAATGTTCTTCTTGTCGTGTCGAGCGACGAGGAGTTTGATTTTATTTTCAGTTTCAGTGAAAACTGAAGTTGAAAACAGAAGAATCCGTCTCAACAACGGTAAGCGTTTTAGAGGTTAATTGGTCAAGCTACAAAGGGCTCACGGTGGATACCTTGGCACACAGAGGCGATGAAGGACGTGGTTACCTGCGATAAGTCTCGGGGAGCTGGAAGCACGCTTTGATCCGGGAATTTCCGAATGGGGCAACCCCTAGTACGGCCAGCTGAATCCATAGGCTGGCGCGAGCCAACCCAGCGAACTGAAACATCTTAGTAGCTGGAGGAAAGGAAAGTAAAAACGACTCCCTCAGTAGCGGCGAGCGAACGGGGAAGAGCCTAAACCGATGCTTTCGAGCATCGGGGTTGTGGGACAGCAACGTGGATCAGGAATGTTAGGAGAAGTGTTTGAATGACACGCCACAGAGGGTGAAAGCCCCGTACCTGAAAACTGAACTGACCTAGCTGTATCCCGAGTAGCACGGAGCACGTGAAATTCCGTGTGAATCCGCGAGGACCACCTCGTAAGGCTAAGTACTCCTGTGTGACCGATAGCGAAACAGTACCGCGAGGGAAAGGTGAAAAGAACCCCGGGAGGGGAGTGAAATAGAACATGAAACCGTGAGCCTACAAGCAATGGGAGCCCTACTCATAGGGTGACCGTGTGCCTGTTGAAGAATGAGCCGGCGACTTATAGGCACTGGCGGGTTAAACCGGAAATGGTGGAGCCATAGCGAAAGCGAGTCTGAATAGGGCGTTTGTCAGTGTTTATAGACCCGAACCCGGGTGATCTAACCATGGCCAGGATGAAGCTTGGGTGATACCAAGTGGAGGTCCGAACCGACTGACGTTGAAAAGTCAGCGGATGAGCTGTGGTTAGGGGTGAAATGCCAATCGAACCCGGAGCTAGCTGGTTCTCCCCGAAATACGTTGAGGCGTAGCGTCTGATGCTCCAGCAGGGGGGTAAAGCCACCATTTCGGTGCGGGCTGCGAGAGCGGTACCAAATCGAGATGAACTCTGAATACCCTGTGTGTAGTCAGGCAGTCAGACTGTGGGGGATAAGCTCCATGGTCAAGAGGGAAACAGCCCAGACCGCCAGCTAAGGTCCCCAAATCAACACTAAGTGATAAAGGAGGTGGGATTGCATAGACAACCAGGAGGTTTGCCTAGAAGCAGCCATCCTCAAAGGAGTGCGTAATAGCTCACTGGTCGAGCGATCCTGCGCCGAAAATGAACGGGGCTAAGTGTTGTACCGAAGCTGCGGATTTATGGTAGGGGAGCGTTCTATGTGGGGCGAAGCGTTAGCGTGAGCGGACGTGGACTGCATAGAAGTGAGAATGTCGGCTTGAGTAGCGAAAACATGGGTGAGAATCCCATGCACCGAAACCCTAAGGGTTCCTCCGGCAGGCTCGTCCGCGGAGGGTTAGTCTGGACCTAAGGCGAGGCCGAAAGGCGTAGTCGATGGATAACAGGTCAACATTCCTGTACCGGTTATGTTTTGGGAAGAGGGACGGAGAAGGCTAGCCAAGCCAGATGTTGGTTACTGGTTCAAGCGTTCGAGGCGTTGAGGAGCGGAGAAAACGTTCCGAGCTGAGGCGTGAGTACGAGCTGCTACGGCAGCGAAGTTGGTGACGTCATGCTTCCAAGAAAAGCTCTATACCCGTTAAGGCATAACTGCCAGTACCCGAAACCGACACAGGTGGGGTGGTAGAGAATACCGAGGTGCGCGAGGTAACTCTCTCTAAGGAACTCGGCAAAATGGCCCCGTAACTTCGGGAGAAGGGGTGCCACCGCAAGGTGGTCGCAGTGAAGAGGCCCTGGCGACTGTTTACCAAAAACACAGGTCTCCGCTAAGTCGCAAGACGATGTATGGGGGCTGACGCCTGCCCAGTGCCGGAAGGTTAAGGAAGCCGGTCAGCGTAAGCGAAGCTGGCGACTGAAGCCCCGGTGAACGGCGGCCGTAACTATAACGGTCCTAAGGTAGCGAAATTCCTTGTCGGGTAAGTTCCGACCCGCACGAAAGGCGTAACGATCAGGGCGCTGTCTCGGAGAGAGGCTCGGCGAAATAGAATTGTCTGTGAAGATGCGGACTACGTACACCTGGACAGAAAGACCCTATGAAGCTTTACTGTAGCTTGGTATTGTGCCCGGGCTCTGAATGCGCAGGATAGGTGGGAGACGTTGATCTCATGCTTGTGGGTATGAGTTAGTCACTGGTGAGATACCACTCTTTCAGAGCTAGGGTTCTAACGTTCACCCGTTATCCGGGGAGCGGACAGTATCAGGTGGGCAGTTTGACTGGGGCGGTCGCCTCCTAAAAGGTAACGGAGGCGCGCAAAGGTTCCCTCAGGCTGGTTGGAAATCAGCTGACGAGTGCAAAAGCAGAAGGGAGCTTGACTGTGAGACCAACAAGTCGAACAGGGACGAAAGTCGGCTTTAGTGATCCGACGGTTCTGAGTGGAAGGGCCGTCGCTCAACGGATAAAAGTTACTCTAGGGATAACAGGCTGATCTCCCCCAAGAGTTCACATCGACGGGGAGGTTTGGCACCTCGATGTCGGCTCATCGCAACCTGGGGCTGAAGTCGGTCCCAAGGGTTGGGCTGTTCGCCCATTAAAGCGGTACGCGAGCTGGGTTCAGAACGTCGTGAGACAGTTCGGTCCATATCCGGTGTACGCGTAGGAACATTGAGAGGATTTCTCCCTAGTACGAGAGGACCGGGAGGAACGCACCTCTGGTGTACCAGTTATCGTGCCAACGGTAAACGCTGGGTAGCCATGTGCGGAGTGGATAACCGCTGAAAGCATCTAAGTGGGAAGCCCACCTCAAGATGAGTGTTCCCATGGGGTAACCCAGTAAGGTCACGGGCAGAACACCCGTTGATAGGCTCTACGTGGAAGTCCAGTAATGGATGCAGCGGAGGAGTACTAATAGACCGAGGGCTTGACCAACTTCTTGGTTCTTGCCTGAAAGACAGACTTTGTTTGATTCAGACGCGCAACGAAAGTTGCAGATCCTATGCAGTTCTCAGGGTTCAAAACCCATGAGAATGTTTAACTATCCTGGTGTCCATAGCGGTGTGGAACCACTCCGATCCATCTCGAACTCGGTTGTGAAACGCATCAGCGGCGACGATATTTGGGGGGTAGCCCCCTGAGAAAATAGCTCGATGCCAGGTAAAACATTTCATACGAAGAAACCACCTATTCTCGAGGTGGTTTTTTTGTGCCTACAAAAGTTAGCTCTGACAGTTGGGGCACCAGTGAGTGCTGCGTCCGGATAATTTGTCCCTGAGCAGGATGGTTCCGCAGATGCGGCAGGGTTTCCCGTTGCGTCGATACACCCAGGCCTGCCCGCCGTAGTTGCCGTTGACCCCTTCGAGATCTCTGAAATCACTGAAGGTCGTGCCTCCGGCGCCGATGCTTGCTTGCAGCACTTCCACAAGGCAGGTGCGCAGCTTGTCCAGTTGCGTCAGCGATAATTGCCCTGCCGGAGTATGCGGACGGATTCCAGCCGCAAACAGACTTTCATCCGCGTAAATATTGCCGATACCGGCCACCAGGCTTTGGTCGAGCAGGGCACTTTTAATCGATCGAGTGGATCCTTTCAGTCGACGCTTGAGATACGGTGCTGTGAAGCTTTCGGTGAATGGTTCGGGGCCTAATTGCTTCAGCCCTGTCATCACTGTTTCCAGATCCTGGCCATCAGGAACCCACCACATCTCGCCGAAGCTGCGCATATCCACGAAGCGCAATTCTTCATCCTGTTCATTCCAGATCCGCACACGGGTATGTGTGCACGGTTCGCTGGGTTGTGGGTGCCACTGGAATTGTCCGGTCATCCTCAGGTGCACGCCCCAGGTGCCGCGACCTGGCAGCAGTTCTGCCATCAGATATTTTCCGCGACGCGACCAGGTTCCGACTTCAGCGCCGCGAAGAGCGTCCCGGAACTCTGCTTCACCTCCGGGGCTGGCGATCGCTCTCGATCGGCAGACTTCGACATCCGCGATCACAAAGGATTGAAGACGGTCCGCCAGACCGCGGCGGACCGTCTCGACTTCAGGAAGCTCAGGCAAACGCCTCAGGCCGGCTCGAGCTCGGCTTCCGCGAAGTTGTTGGTGTTGACGCCGCCATCCGTGCCGTCCAGGCCTGTGTAGTTGACCTTCTCAAAACGCACCACCACGGGGTAGCGGATTCCGGAGGTATCGATGGACGCCACCGTACCGACTTCGTTGAACCAATAAGACTCGGGACGCTTGATGCGCACCTTGGCGCCGCGGGAGATCGCCATCGCAGGGCATGGAGGGATGCAACCGGGAGCGTATCGCCCGGTCAGGGGCGGAAACGCGCAGCGTCACAGAATGTCGTCCCCTCGTCTTGTCCGGTTCCGTTGACATCATCTGTTGTGCCTGAACAACCCGCTCTGCAGCTGGACCTCCCGGATCCAGAGCGAGATGACATCAGCACGCTTGAGTTCCTCGCTCAGCTTGAGCAGGCCTGGGCTGTCTGCGACCGGTTCGATCTGCAGACCGAGATCTGGCGTGGTCGAATCCTGGGGGCCGTGAGGGATCGCGAAAAACGCGGCGGGGAGGGGCGTGGCGCCGGATTTCTGCAGTGGTTGCGGGAGCGGGAGATCAGCAAGACCCGCGCCTACAGCCTGATTCAACTGGCCGAATCCGCTGACGATCTCGTCGGTGGGGGCATGCTCGAAGAAGGCAGCGTCAATCAGTTCTCGAAGCGGGCCTTCCTGGAGACGGCCCAGGCGGCTCCGGAAGTGCAGGTGATGATCTCCGAGGCCGCCAACGAGGGGCAGGAGATCACCCGCAAGCAGGTGCGGCGGCTGACAGATGAGTTCACGGCCGCCACCAGTCCGCTGCTGCCGGAGGAAATCCGCCAGAGAACCCAGGAGAACCTGCTGCCACCACGGGCGGTCGCCCCGTTGGTTCGTGAGCTGGCCAAGCTTCCGGAGCCTCAGCAGGAGGACCTGCGCAAGGTGTTGCGTGATGAACCGGAATTGGATCGCATCAAGGATGTGACCAGCACCGCTCGCTGGATCACCAAGGCCACGGAAGCCGGTGTGGCGGTGCGGGCGTTCCAGCAGGGTGAACTCGATCTTGAGAAGGCGATGCAGGAGGCACAGCGTCTCGATGCCCTCGGTCTGCTGGCAGATGCCGTTGGTCAGGCGCAGGCCCTCGAGGCCGCTGTTCTGAAGTTGCATACCTCCTGGAGGCGACTGGGGGGGTTGCAGGAGCGTCTCTGGGTGGAAAGCGGCAGCAGCACCCCTTACCTTCGGGATGTGCTCGACGCTTTGCAGTCCCTCAGCGGCTCCACCATGAGGGTCTCCCTTGGTGAGCTGGCTGGGGGAAAGCGGGTTCGGTTGCAGCTGGTGGAGGAGTCGCCGGATCAGCTGGAGCCACCGCCCCTGCCCTGACGCCACCGCTGGTGTCGGCCTAAGCTGGGTTCACTAGATCTGGTGTGGATTGGACCGTCTGGAACAGTCGCTCCAGGAACATTTCGGGTGGTCCAGCTTCCGGGCTGGGCAGCGCCCTGTTGTGGAAGCTGTTCTGGCGGGGCGAGACGCCCTGGCGGTGCTGCCCACCGGCGGCGGCAAATCGCTCTGCTATCAGCTGCCTGCTCTGGTGCGCGGTGGTCTCGTCGTGGTTATCTCTCCCCTCGTGGCCCTGATGGAGGATCAGGTGCTGCAGCTGCAGCGACGCGGCATCGCCGCAGCCTGTCTGCATGCGGGTCTGGCTCCCGATCGCCGCAGGAAGGCTCTGAGCGCACTGCGGGATGAATCGCTGCGTCTTCTCTACCTGGCACCTGAGCGCCTGCAAGGCGAGGCGACCCGGCAGATGCTCGAAACCCACTCCAGTGAGGGGCGATTGGTGGCACTCGCGGTGGATGAGGCGCATTGCATCAGCGCCTGGGGGCATGACTTCCGCCCGGACTACCGACGGCTCGGTCAGATCCGGAGTCTCTGTCCGGGAGTGCCGATGTTGGCTCTCAGCGCCACAGCAGCCCCCCGTGTGCGGGCGGACATCATCCGCTTGCTGGACCTGCGGAGTCCTTCGGTGCAGGTGAGCTCAGCGCGTCGCAGCAATCTTCGCTACGCCATGCGCCGACGCCCCCGTGACCCAATGCCGATGGTGCTGGAGGCTCTGAAGGCCTCCAGAGGGGCCACCCTGATCTACGCCCGTACCCGGCGGTCCGTGGAGCGCTGGGCCGAGCGGTTGCAGGAGCACGAGATCCCGGCCACGCCGTACCACGCCGGACTGGATCCTGAGGCGCGCCAGCTCGCTCTGACCCAGTTTCTCGACCAGGAGCGCCCCGTGCTGGTGGCCACTGTGGCGTTCGGCATGGGAGTGGATCGGGGCGATGTCGGTCTGGTTCTGCATCTCGATCTGCCTTCGACTCCGGAGGGATATCTGCAGGAGTCAGGTCGAGCCGGGCGTGATGGTCTGCCGGCCGACTGTCTCGTGCTGTTTTCACCGGGGGACAGGACCAGCCTCGGCTGGGCCATGCAGGCGGGTGCTCGGGGCGAGATATCAGCGGATGAGCGCAGCCGTTTCGATCTGGCCCAGCAGCAGCTGCGGAGGATGGAGGCGGTGGCCGAAGGGGAGATGTGTCGGGAGCAGGCTCTGTTGCTGACAGTGGGCGAACTCGTTCAACCCTGCGGCCGTTGTGATCGTTGCACCGCAACCCCGGATCGGCGCGACTGGTCAACTCAGGCGCAGACCCTGCTTGAGCATCTGGCGGAAAAGGACGGCACGGATCTGCGGCGCCTTGGGGAGCGGCTGGCCCTGGTTGAGCCCGGTCGCAACGAGCGTTGGACCTGGCTGGCCCGTCGTCTCGTTCAGGAGGAGCTCATCCGTGAGAGTGACGACGGCGTCCAGAGGCTGTACCTGAGGGACAGCGGACGTCGCTTCCTGGATGACCCCTGGCCGCTGGATTACGCGGCTTGAGCCGCGTCAGGCGCGGGCCTGACAGCGATCCTTGACGAGATCCTTCTCGAAGCTGCTGGAGGGGGCGGCCCAGGCTTTCCAGCTGCCATCAGCGCCTGTGGCGTTGATCTTCCCGGCGGAGCAGTTCACGGCCAGATAGAGGGCCTGTCCCTTGTCGTTGAGACTCGGCACGACCTGGCTGCCTCCCATCGGGCGCCAGTTGGCCCAGTCCACCTGCAGAGGGCCGTAGGTCCGCCACTCAGCCTGTTTGGCGATCACCGCATCAACCGGTTTCGATGCCTTGGCCGCTGGTCGTTTCGTTGCCGGTTTCTGAGCAACAGGCTTGGTGGCTGTCTTGACTGGAGCAGTGGCTGTGTTGACTGCAAAGGTTGTCGTCGGCTTGACGGCTGTTGATGGTTTGACTGCTGTCTGTGGCTTGGCGGTCTGGACCGTTGCCACCGGCGCCTTCAGGTAAAGACGCATGCCGACCGTCACCTGGTCGGGATTGTCCAGCTGGTTGAAGTTCACCAGGCTCGTCATCGGCAGGTTGTAGGCCCGGGCGATCTGGCTCAGGGTCTGGCCCTGCCCGACGGTGTGCTGGCTGGCACCGGGAACCACGTTGATCGGTTCCTTTTTCGGCTTGGCCACCGGGAGCACGGCGTTCGCCGGCAGCTTCAGCGTTTCACCAAGCTCCACATGATCGGCATTGCGGAGGCCGTTCAAGGCGATCAGATCGCGCGAACTGATCTGATACCGCACGGCGATCTCACCGAGCGTCTCCCCTTCACTCACCCGGTGACGCCCCGGACCGGCCGTGGCTGAGGCCGCGTGGCCGGGAACCTTCAGGCGACTGCCGATTTCGACGTGGTCGGGGTCCTTGATGCGGTTGAGCCGCATCAGGGAAGCCACGGAGACGTCGTAACGCGCCGCAATGTCGGACAGTGTCTCTCCGGAACGGACGGTCACCGTTGCAGCCGCCGCGGACAGTGGCAGAAGGGCCGTCAGGACAAGGGCGGCGAAAGAGGGCAGACGCATGCATTGACCTGAGCTGAGTCGAATGTACGGTTTTTTCCCGGATGCGCCAGTCCCCAGAGCCGCTGCTGCGGAAGGGATGTCAACCCATCATTCCCTTCAGCCGGCCAGACGTCTGAGCACGCTCAGGTCCAGCTTGTAGGGGGGATAGCGCACCTTGAAATCAAACCGGAAGGGGCGTCGCAGCACGGCTTTGCGATGGCTGAAGGTGTCGAAACCGCTCTGGCCGTGATAACTGCCCATGCCACTGCCACCGACGCCCCCGAAGGGCATGTCGGGGACCCCGGCCTGCATCACCACATCGTTGATGCACACGCCTCCCGAGCTTGTGGTGTTCAGCACATGCTGCTGCTGCTCATCACTGCCTCCGAAGACATACAGCGCTAGCGGTTTGGGGCCTCGTCGGATCTCGGCAAGGGTGCTGTTCAGGTCGCCGAGATCCAGAAGAGGCAGCAGCGGACCGAAGACCTCGTCAGCCATCAGCGGGTCCTGCCGGTTCTCCACGCGAATCACGGTTGGGGCGATGCGGCGCTCATCCCGGTTCACCTCGCCGCCCAGGAGGATCCGTCCAGCCGCCCGGGCTCCTTCCAGCAGGCTTTCCAGCCGCTGGAACTGGCGGTCATTGACGATGTGCCCCAGCTGATCGGAACGCAGCGGCGCCTCGCCGTACATCTCCTGGCGTGCCTCCGTCATCGCTGCCAGCAGCGGCTCCCGCAGGCCGTCCGCCACGAGCAGATGGTCAGGTGCGATGCAGGTCTGCCCGGCATTGAGCCCCTTGCCCCAGATCAGACGCCTGGCGCTCACCTCCAGATCAGCTCCCGGAAGCACGATCGCCGGGCTTTTGCCCCCCAGCTCCAGGGTCACGGGAGTGAGATTCGCGGCGGCCCCTGACAGGACCCGGCTTCCGATCGTGCCGCCGCCGGTGAAGAAGATGTGATCGAAGGGCATGGCCACCAAAGCGGCGGCGACGGCCCCATCCCCCTGTTCCACACGCACCACTTCAGGCTCGAAGTGAAGTGGAATCAGCCGGGCGATCAGGTCCGCCACGGCCGGGGCATGTTCGGAGGGTTTGAGAACGGCGGTGTTGCCGGCGGCAAGGGCGCTGATCAGCGGCTGAAGGGTCAGGGAGAAGGGGTAGTTCCAGGGACCGATGATCAGCACGCATCCGAGGGGCTCGGACACAACGGAGGCCTGGCCAGGTCGCTGGGCCAGCGGCACCGTCACCCGGCGGGGACGCATCCACTGGCGGAGCTTCCGTTCGGTCAGCTTCAGCTCCTGGAGCAGGGCGACCACTTCGAAGAACGCCTCCGTCGGAGGCTTGCCGAGATCGCTGGCCAGGGCGGTGATCACCTCCTGCTCATGGCTCATCACAAGGGATCGGAGCTGCTTCAGCTGCGTCTGTCTCCAGGCGATCGGCCGACTCCGGCCACACCCGACCAGGTCACGCATCGACTCCAGATGGGCAGAAGTCAGGGGCACAGGGCTGACGAACAGGCCAATCGGGTCTAGCAGTGGTTCAGCAGTGTCCGGGGGATGGACGCAGCCCAGCCCTGGTGGTCCGGCACCGTCATCTATCAACTGATCGTTCGGAGCTACGCCGATGGCAACGGCGATGGCATCGGAGATTTCAAGGGGTTGGCAAGCCGTTTGCCATACCTGCGATGGCTTGGCGTGAAGACGCTCTGGCTGACGCCGGTGTACCCCTCACCCCTGCGGGACGGCGGCTACGACATCACCGCCTTCAACGACATCCATCCGGATCTGGGTGATCTCGCCTCCTTCCATCGGTTCCTCACCGCTGCCCATGGTCAGGGCATGCAGGTGATCCTCGATCTGGTGCTGAATCACACCAGTGATCTCCATCCCTGGTTCCAGAGGGCGCGCTGGGCTGCGAAGGACAGCCCCGAGCGGAATGTCTATGTGTGGAGCGATGACCCGAGGCGCTACGCCGACGCCCCGGTTCTGTTCCGTCACTTCGAAGCCTCCAACTGGGAATGGGACCCGGTTGCCGAGCAGTACTACCTGCATCGCTTCCTCCGTCATCAGCCCGACCTCAACTACGCCAACCCCTGGGTGCAGGAGCGGATGCTGGAGGTGGTGGACTTCTGGCTGGAGCGGGGCGTTGACGGGTTCCGGCTGGATGCCGTGCCGTTCCTCTGCGAAGCGGAGGGCACCCGCTGCGAGGGGCTGCCGGAGACCCATGCCTTTCTTCAGCGTCTGCGCGAGCGGGTCGATTCCCATGGCCGCGAGATCCTTCTGCTCGGGGAGGCGATTCAGCCGGTGCAGGAGGCAGCTCCCTATCTGGCTGAGAACGAGCTGCACGGTGCCTTCAACTTCGCTCTCACGGCCCACCTGTTCGCGGCCGTGGCCAGCGGCAGTGTCCGCACCCTCGGGCAGTGTCTGCAGGAGGCGCAGGATGCCGTGGCGGGATGCCGATGGGCTCTGCCTTTGCGCAATCACGATGAGCTCTGGCTGGGGGATGGTCATCTGATCCCGGATGAGGTGATCCAGACCATCCGGGTCGGACTGCCGCAAGGGCAGGGGCACTGGTTGAACTGGGGTATCAATCGGCGCCTGGCGCCCCTGCTCAACGGCGACCCTCGATCGAACAGGCTTCTCCACGGGCTCCTCTACAGCATGCCGGGCATGCCGTGTCTCTATTACGGCGATGAGCTGGGGATGGGGGACTGGCCGGGATTGCGGGATCGAGACCCCAACCGCACTCCGATGGCCTGGACGCCCGCCCGCAACGGTGGCTTCTCCACGGCTCCCGATCCTCTGCTCGTGCTGCCCCCCATCACGGCCCCTGGTTACGACTACCGGGTGGTGAATGTGGAGGTGCAGAAGCAGTTGCCGGGATCACTGCTGAACTGGCACCGGCGGATGCTCACCTGCCGGCGGCTGCTTCCGGCCCTGCGCAGCGGTGGCTTCCGCCTGCTCTCCTGTGCTCATCCGGGCGTGATCGTCTATGTGCGATCCACCGAGGCGATGACCGTTCTGGTGGCCGGCAATGTCACGGCTGCAGGGGCATCGATCAGCCTCGACCTCTCCGACTGGGACGGGGAGCGCACCCGGGAGGTGATGTGGGGCTGCGAGTTCCCCGAGGCCTCCAGCAGCTGGTTCGTGTATCTGCCGGCCTACGGCTTCAACTGGTGGTTGATCGGTGAGGTGGATGCCGAGGTCGCCGCGGAGGTGGAGTCCGAGCCCTTCATGCCGCAGGGTTGATTCCGGCTCCATCGAGGGCCTGCTCGACCTGCGGCTTCAACCGCTGTGCCTCCGCCTGATCCACCATGGCCAGTCGGCAGCGCCGGCTCAGCACATCGTCGACATCGCGGGCGTGTTCATGGCGGATCGCATGGTGGATCTCTGCTGCGCAGAGCGGAATCACCTGGCTGAGCGGAACGCGATCGGCGGCGGGGGCGCTCTCGATCAGAGCCTTGGCGTTCAGGCCGTGACTTCCCTGCAGATGAGCGATCTGCTCGTTGCGCCCAGGGGCATCCTCGAGCAGGGCCTCCAGCTCCTGCCGCTGCTGTTCAAGCCCCTGTGCGGTGCCGTCGGCGGTCTCTGCCGCCCCGATCAGGGGCAGGGGCTGGGGTGGGGACAGCGGAGCTCCTAGCTGCTGTTCCACAGCCTCAAGCGTGTCGAGCGCCATCGGGCGGCATGTGGTCCACTTGCCGCCCATCACGCTCACCAGTCCGCAGGGCAGGGTCTCCACCTCGTGCTCCCGCACCACCCGGCTGCTGTCCAGTCCAGCCCCGGCGGGCTTCAGCAGAGGGCGGCCGCCCGCCCAGCGGCTCGTCACCGTTGCCGAGCTCCCAGGGAACCAGCGTCGGACGTAATCGAGCAGATACCCCTGCTCGGCATCGGTGGGATGGGTCGCCATCGCCTGAGGACAGGCTTCGTCGGTGGTCCCCACCAGGGTGCGCCCGAAGAAAGGAAGCATGAACAGAACCCGGCCGTCATCCGTGGATGGCACCAGCAGCCCCAGGCCTGCCGGGCAGAGTTGCTCCTTCAGCACGATGTGGCTGCCGCGGCTGGTGAGCATGCGGGGTGCGGCTGACACATCCGCCATCCGGCGGATGCCATCCGACCCGATGCCGGTGGCATTCACAATCACCCGCGCCCTCCACCGCTCCCGCACGCCGTCTCTGGACTCACTGACGGCACTGCAGAGACGGCCATCGCTTCCCTGCTCAAGCTCCACCACGCTGCAGTGGCTGCGCAACTCGGCTCCTCCCTGTGCGGCGGTCAGCGCCAGCAACAGGTTCAGACGCGCGTCATCGAACTGGCCGTCGCTGTAAGCGACGGCACCTTGACAGGCTTTCAGCCCTGGCAGGGTCCGCTCCAGCTGGCGACGCCCCAGGAGACGACTGGATCCGATGTTCTGGCGGCCGGCGAGCGCGTCGTACATCCCGAGACCGACGCGGTAATAGGCCTGCCCCCACAGGGTCCCGGTGGGAAGGGCCAGCTCGAGACGATGGGCCAGGAAGGGGGCTTCCCGCAGCCAGTGGCCACGTTCCAGCAGGGCTTCCCGCACCAGTCGGAGCTGCGCCAGATCGGCTGTCTTGAAGGCGAGCTCCAGATAGCGCACGCCTCCATGCAGCAGTTTCGTGCTGCGGCAGCTGGTGCCGCCACCGATGTCGCCTGCATCCAGAAGCGCCACGGACAGACCGCGGCGCACGGCTTCGTAGGCCACGCTGGCACCGCTTGCGCCGGCACCGATCACCAGCAGATCGAAGGTTGGGTCAGCCATGCCAGCCAAGGCTGCGGGTCACGGCGTCATTCCAGCGCCGTCGCCAGGCCGTGCGGGCGGATGTGTCGATCTGCGGCTCGAATCGATCGGCTCCTTCGCTGCGCTGTTGAGCAAGATCGTGCAGGTCCGTCACCACGCCGGCCTGAAGACCGGCGAACAGGGCGACTCCGCGGGCAGTGCTCTCCAGGCTGGCCGGCCGCCGCACCGTCAGTCCGGTGCTGTCCGCCTGGGCCTGCAGCAGCGGATCGGAGGCGGCGGCTCCCCCATCCACAGCCAGCTCCCCGAGGCTTTTGCCGAGGGCGTTCTCCGCCAGCTCCACCAGGGTCGCCACGGAGAGCGCGATGCCTTCCAGAGCGGCCCGGGCAATGTGGCCACGGCTGCTGTCGCGGGTCAGACCCACCATCAGGCCCCGGGCCTGCGGGTCCCAGTGCGGGGTCCCCCAGCCGGTGAATGCCGGCACAAGCATTACGCCGCCGGAATCGGGCACCTCCATGGCCAGGCGGTTCACCGCATCAGCGCTGTCGATGATCTGTAGGCCGTCCCGCAGCCACTGGACGACGGTGCCCGCATTGAACAGGCTCCCCTCGAGGCAGTACGTGGGTGTCCCGGCGGCGTCCGTCCAGCCCAGGGTGCTGAGCAGGCCGGCATCGGAACGACGGATGCGCTCGCCGGTGTTGATCACCAGGAAGGCTCCCGTGCCGTAGGTGCACTTGCCTTCCCCAGGTTCGAGGCAGAGCTGCCCCAGCGTGGCGGCCTGCTGATCCCCCAGCAGCGCCTGGATCGGTAGTCCTGCGAAGGGGAGTCCCTCGCGGATCTGTCCGAAGTCGCCGCGGCAGGGCAGCAGCTCCGGCAGCGAGGCCATCGGCAGGCCAGCGTGATCGCAGAACGGCTCGACCCAGCAGCGCTGCTCCAGGTCCATCAGCAGGGTTCGGCTTGCATTGCTCACGTCGGAGCCATGACGGCCGCCGCTGAGATTCCAGAGCAGCCAGGATTCAACGGTCCCGAAACAGAGGTCCCCGGCGGCAGCGGCAGCAGCGGCGTCCTCGTGGTGCGTCAGCATCCAGCGGATCTTGCTGGCGCTGAAGTATGGGTCGAGCAGCAGGCCGGTGCGGTGACACCATTCCTGCTCCAGTCCCTCCTGCTTCCACTGACGACAGAGGTCGGCGGTGCGCCCGTCCTGCCAGACCAGGGCAGGGCCGCAGGGGGCGCCGCTGCTGCGCCTCCAGAGCACGGTGGTTTCGCGCTGGTTGGTGATGCCGCAGGTGACCACAGCCTGCCGCTGCTCTTCGCTGAGGGCGTTGTGCAGATCGATCAGGGCCTGCCGCTGACTGTTCCAGATCGACTGCGGGTCCTGCTCCACCCAGCCATCCGCGGGGTAGTGAATCGGCAGAGGGGCGCTGGCACTGGCCACCAGCGCCCCTGACGCAGTGAACAGTGCAGCCCTGGAGCTGCTGGTGCCCTGATCCAGGGCCAACAGGAGAGGCTGATCCGCCATGGCCGTTCCGTTTCTCCCCTGCTAGCGAGGAGACCGCCGCCTGCAAAGGTTATGGGAGGTGCGGTCGCCTTCAACGATCCGCCCGAGTGGGTGTCGAATGCGGTGCTTTATCAGATCTTTCCTGACCGTTTCCGCCGCAGCGGCAGGGTTGTGGCCCAGCGCTCGCTTTCGCTCAAACCCTGGGGAAACGACCCTGCGGAACAGGGGTTTCAGGGGGGTGACCTCTACGGGGTGATCGAGGCGCTGGAGGAACTTCAGGGCATGGGTGTCACCTGTCTGTACCTGACGCCGATCTTCAGTTCGGCGGCGAATCATCGCTATCACGCGTACGACTACCTGACGGTTGATCCCTTGCTGGGGGGGGACGCTGCCCTCGATGCCCTGATCGCCGCCGTTCACCAGCGCGGCATGCGTCTGGTGCTGGACGGTGTCTTCAACCATTGCGGTCGGGGCTTCTGGGCTTTCCACCATCTGGTGGAAAACGGGCAGAACTCGCCCTATCGCGACTGGTTCCATGTGCACAGCTGGCCCGTGCGTCCCTATCCCGAAGAGGGCATGGACTGCGGTTACGACTGCTGGTGGGCCGTTCCGGATCTGCCGAAGTTCAACCACGCGGATCCCGGCGTCCGGGACCATCTGCTCGCCGTGGGACGGCACTGGATCGAGCGCGGCATCGACGGCTGGAGGCTGGATGTGCCGGCGGAGGTCCCGGCGGATTTCTGGGTCGAGTTCCGCCGTGTGGTGCGGGAGGTGAACCCGGACGCCTGGATTGTCGGTGAGATCTGGGGGGACGCCAGAGCCTGGCTGCAGGGAGAGCACTTCGATGGGGTGATGAACTACCGCCTCGGCTGGAGCACTCTCTGCTGGGTGGCGGGTGATCACCTGCGTCGGGACTACCGCAACCCCGAGTATCCGCTAGACCCCCTGAGCACAGAGCAGCTGATCGGGATCTGGGACACCACCGCAGGCTGGTATCGGCCAGAGGTCACCCGGGCTCAGATGAACCTGCTGGACAGCCACGATGTACCCAGAGCTCTCCACAGCCTCCAGGGCGATGTCGCAGCGTTGAAGCTTGCCCTGGTTCTCCTGTTCCTCCAGCCCGGAGCTCCCTGCGTCTATTACGGAACCGAGGCCGCCCTGGCGGGTGGGCCAGAACCCGGCTGTCGGGAAGGGTTCCCCTGGAACCGGCCCCGCTGTGAGGCGCTTCAGTCGCTGATCCGGGACTTGGCCGCACTGCGGACGCACCAGTCGGCCATCCGGGAGGGCTGTCTCATCTGGAGCAGTCTCGGCAGCGACGGTCTGCTCGGTCAGACAGACAGCCTGCAGGTGGTGATCAACCGCAGCCGCGAGCAGCACCTGCCCCTTTCCGATCACATCCGGAGCGGGACCATCATCTGGTCATCGAACGGCCTGAACGCCACCCCTGATGCCCTGGGCTGCCAATCAGCCGTGGTGGTGACGGGGAGTGAAAGCCCTTGACGAGACTTGAACTCGTGACCTCTCCCTTACCAAGGGAGTGCTCTACCGCTGAGCTACAAGGGCATGTGGAAGGTGGGCCGGGTTGGATTTGAACCAACGTAGGCAGAGCCAGCGGATTTACAGTCCGCCCCCATTAACCACTCGGGCACCGACCCGAACCACACCGCATGAACTTACCAGCCGGTGTGTCGCTCCCGACCGGATCGATACGATCACGTCAACAGTTCCGGGCTGAAGCCCCATGCATCTGCTGCTGCTGAACGGACCCAATCTGAATCTGCTGGGCCAGCGGGAGCCGGGAATTTATGGAAGCGGCACCCTGGCGTCGATCGAGGAGAACCTGCAGGCCGAAGCGCAGGCGGCCGACGTGACCTTGGACTGCTTTCAGAGCAATTTCGAGGGGGCCCTGGTGGAGAAGGTCCACCAGGCCATGGGGAGGAGCCAGGGCATCCTGATCAATGCCGGGGCCTACACCCACACCTCGATCGCTCTGCGGGATGCCCTGCTGGGGGTCGCGATCCCCTATGTGGAGCTGCATCTCAGCAACACCCATGCCCGGGAACCCTTTCGCCATCGCTCCCTGCTGGCCGATCGGGCCGTCGGTGTGGTGATGGGGTTCGGTTCCGGGAGCTACAGCCTGGCCTTGCAGGGGTTGCTGAATCATCTGCGCACCACCAGCTCATGACCGTCGCGATTCCGGACAAGAGCATTCAGTCGATTCGTTGGTTGGCGGCCCCCACGAGTTGGAGCTGGGTGGACCAGGCCAATGCCAGGCCGATGGAGGTGCTGATCGACCATGCCCACTGCGAGCGCAAGGCAGCGGGATCCGCTGTTCAAATGATGTTCCGCTATCTCTGCGAGCCAGGTCTCGGGGAGGTGCTCAGCCCTCTGGCGAGAGAGGAGCTGGAGCATTTCGAGCAGGTTCTGACCCTGATCAAATCCAGAGGTCGTTATCTGGAACCGTTGCCCTCGGCTGGGTATGGAGCTGCCTTGTCAGGCCATATCCGCCGCGGTGAACCCCAGCGGATGCTGGATTCATTTCTGGTGGCGGGTTTGATCGAAGCCCGATCCCATGAGCGCATGGCCCTGCTGGCAGAGCACAGCCCGGATCCTGAGCTGCGAGCGCTTTACGCAGATCTGCTGAACAGTGAGGCCCGTCATTTCGGGATCTACTGGACCCTGGCGGAGGCCCGCTGGTCACGCGAGCTGGTGATGGAACGTCTGGAGGTGTTGGCCGAAGCCGAATCACTTGCCCTGGAAGGCAGCCTTGCGAAGCCTGAAGAGGTGAGAATGCACTCCCCGGGTGTCACTCACCGGAGTTGATTCGAACGTTTGATTGAGAATTCAATGCGTCGGAGCGATGAATTCTTCGGCGCGTCGGAGCGCCTCACGGCGATCGGTCATGGGCGCGTTGATGCCGAAGGCCATCAGCCTTGCCCGTAGCCGTTCATTGGCACCCGCGACGATCGCGAGCCGACCGAGGGACTCAGCCTCTTTGACCATCCGTTCGATCGCCAGGGAGGCCGTCACCCCCATGCGCGGGACTTCACTGATGTCCAGGATCAACACCTTGTAGTTCCTGATCAGTCCCATCCGGGCGCTGATCCCCTTGGCGGCTCCGAAACTCATCGGTCCCCGCAGCCGGAACAGCATCAGAGCATCGCCGCAGCGACGGATGCCGTTTTTCTCCTGCTCAGAGAGGTCCGAGGGCAGTGTCGCCTCCCCGTCGTGGGGATTGTCCTCATCCATCCCAGCGAGCTGGGCCTGGGTGATGGAGTCGACGGTGAGCAGATTGGCGACGAACATCCCGACCAGCACCCCCCAGATCAGGTCCCAGAAGACAGTCATGAGCAGCACGCCGTGCATCAGAACCGCTGTTTTGGTGGACAGCCGGTGGGCCCGCAGCAGGAAGCCCCAATCGATGATGTCCAGTCCAACCTTGATCAGGATCCCTGCCAGCAGAGCGGTGGGAATCTCTGCCGCAAGCGACCCCGCCCCCAGCAGCACCAGCAGCAGGACAAGTGAGTGGGTCATCCCGGAGATCGGTGTCTCTCCGCCGGATTTGATGTTGATCACCGTGCGCATCGTGGCCCCTGCTCCAGGCAGCCCTGACAGGAAACCGGCTGCGGAGTTCGCGATCCCCTGGCCGATCAGCTCCCGGTTGGAGTCGTGATTGGTCTGGGTGATGTTGTCGGCCACCAGCGAGGTCAGCAGCGAGTCGATCGCCCCCAGCAGGGCCAGCACCAGGCCTGCCTTCACCAGTTCGGGAAGATGACGACTGAAATCAGGCATCACCGGACGCAGGCCACCATCGGGAATCGTCCCGATCCGCGTCAGAGGCTCGAGGTCCAGATCCCTTAGCCGGTCGTCGCTGAACAGGAGCAGCGACAGCGGCGTCACGACCAGCAGGGCCAGCAGAGGCGAAGGGATCCATGCCCTGATGCGTGCCGGCGTGAGAAACACCACGGCCAGCGTCATCAGCCCGACGGCGATGGCGGCGGGGTTCGGCGTCGGGTCAGACAGCAGGGTGCCGAGAGACTCCACGACTCCGCCGCGGGTGCTCACCCCGATGAAAGGCCCCAGCTGAAGCACAAGGATGATGGCGCCGATCCCCGACATGAAGCCGGACACCACGGAGTAGGGCACCAGCGTGATGTAGCGACCGAGGCGCAGAACGCCCAGAAGTGCCTCGAAGAGACCTCCGAGCACCACGGCAGCCATCACGAGCGGCAGCATTTCGCCGGCGGAGAGATCTCTGGAGACCCCCACCGCGGCAAGGCTTGACACCACACCTGCCACCGTGACGCTCATCGGCCCGGTGGGTCCGCTCACCTGAGCGGGTGTGCCGCCGAACAGGGCCGCGAGGAAGCCGGCGACGATGGCTCCGTACAGGCCGTAGATCGCTCCGCCCGGTCCGAGCGCTGCGTTACCGAAGGCAAGGGCCAGCGGCAGTGCGACCACGGCTGCGGTGACACCACCGAGCAGATCCCCCCGCAGATTGCGTCGATGCAGACCGTGGATCAGCGCCATCTCAGCGCAGTCCGGTCCAGGTGCTCAGGGCCTCGAGAGACTGGACGCCCTCGCGCCGTTGACCATCCGAGAGAACCCAGGTCGGATAAGCGCGGATCCCCGCTTCTCGGCAGGCTTCTGCCTGTGTGGGGAGGGTTTCAGGCTTGCGGCATTCCACGTAGGGCATCTCGGCACCGGCCTGCTTGCCGAACAGATTCATCTGGCGGAAGCAGGCAGGGCACGTCCAGGCCCCGAAGAAGCGGGCTCCGATGCCGCGCAGATGGTCGACGAGCTGCAGGGCCTGCGCGCTCGAATCGCGGAGGGGCTCACCGATGGTTCCGCTCCATTCCTTGGCGTCCAGCGGGGTGGTGCTGAAACTCAGCCCGAGCGCCATGCCGGCCAGCAGAGTCTTCACACGCGGCGTCATGCCATCGGACCTCAAGTTTTTAGAAGCTAGGTCGATCGTCGCCGTTCGGGCTTCCCTCCATCGTGAACCCGCACCGAACACCGGTCGCTTGGGACACTGTCAGGATTGTTGGGATGGTCGGGAGACAGGCGCACCGCCATGGCCGGCAGTGGATACAAGGATTACTTCCAGGTGCTCGGGGTCGAGCGCAGCGCTGACGCGGATGCGATCAAGCGCGCCTTCCGCAAGCTTGCGCGGCAGTACCACCCCGATGTGAATCCTGGAGACAAGTCAGCCGAAGCGCGGTTCAAGGAGATCAGCGAGGCGTATGAGGTGCTCTCGGATCCAGACAAGCGTCAGCGCTACGAGCAGTTCGGCCAGTACTGGAGCCAGGCCGGTGCCGGGGGCATGGGAGGCGGTGCCCCGGGTGCCGGATTCGATGTGGATTTCGGGCGCTACGGAAACTTTGACGATTTCATCAACGATCTGCTCGGTCGTTTCGGTGGCCCTGCCGGTGCAGCCGGATTTCCCCGGGGTGCTCAGGCGACGCGCTCGCCCATCAACCTGGACGCAGAGGCCAGTGTCTCCATCGGTTTTCTGGAGGCGTTCCGCGGCACGGAGCGGACACTCTCAGTCAATGATGAAAGGGTTCAGGTGCGCATTCCTGCAGGTGTCCGCACCGGATCGCGACTGCGGCTGAAGGGAAAGGGCAACCTCCAGCCGGGGACAGGACGCCGAGGTGATCTCTACCTGAATCTTTCCGTGGCGGATCATCCCGTCTGGCGTCTCGATGGAGATCAGCTGCGCGCAGACCTGCCCGTGAGCCTCGATGAACTCGCCCTCGGCGGCACGGTGCCGGTGATGACCCCGGATGGCGAAGCCAAGATGACGATCCCTCCCGGAACTCCTCCCGGCCGCAGCCTGCGGTTGCGTAACAAGGGATGGCCCGGCCGGAGCGGGCGGGGAGATCTCCTGTTTTCGCTGGTGCTGGAACTGCCGGGCCAGTGGTCGGATGAGGAGCGCCGTCTGCTCGAGCAGCTGCGCGTGCTTCGGTCGGAGGATCCACGGCGCAGCTGGCTGAAGTCCGCCAGCCTCTGAACACAGCCCCCCCAGCCCTACGATCGACGGCTGGTTCCCGGGTCAGATGGAGCTCACCTACCGCCCCCGACGTCTGCGTCGCACTCCCGCTCTTCGAGCCATGGTGCGAGAAACAAGTCTGTCGGCGGCTGATTTCATTTACCCCCTGTTCGTGCACGAAGGGGTAGGTGTTGAACCGATCGGCGCCATGCCGGGAGCGAACCGTTGGAGTTTGGAGCAGCTCAGCGGGGAGGTGCAACGGGCCTGGGATCTCGGCGTCCGCTGCGTTGTGCTGTTTCCGAAGGTGGCCGAGGGATTGAAGACCGAGGACGGGGCTGAGTGCTTCAACGAGAACGGTCTGATCCCACGGGCGATCCGTCAGCTCAAGGGAGATGTGCCGGAGATGGCGATCATGACCGATGTCGCCCTGGACCCCTATTCCTGCGACGGCCATGACGGCATCGTGAGCGAGCAGGGCATCGTGCTCAACGATGAGACGATCGAGCAGCTCTGTCAGCAGGCCGTGGTGCAGGCGGCAGCAGGCGCGGATCTGATCGGACCCAGCGACATGATGGACGGGCGCGTCGGAGCCATCCGGGAAGCTCTCGATGACGAGGGTTTCGATCAGGTGGGCATCATCAGTTACACCGCCAAATACTCGTCCGCGTATTACGGGCCCTTCCGGGAGGCGCTGGACTCTGCCCCAAGGGCTGCGGGCAGCAAACCGATCCCGAAGAACAAAGACACCTACCAGATGGATCCCGCCAATGCCCGGGAAGCGATCACGGAAGCCCAGCTCGACGAGCAGGAGGGCGCCGACATCATGATGGTGAAGCCGGGTCTGGCCTACCTCGACATCATTCATCGGCTGCGGCAGGAGTCGGAGCTGCCGATTGCCGCCTACAACGTCAGCGGCGAATACTCGATGGTCAAGGCCGCTGCCGAACGTGGCTGGATCGATGAACGGGCTGTGGTGCTGGAAACGCTGCTGAGCTTCAAGCGGGCCGGAGCTGATCTGATCCTCACGTACCACGCCTGCGATGCGGCCGGCTGGCTGAAGGGCGGCTGACCTGCCGACGGTTCGGTCACATCACTCTTCAGAATGACCCTTCAGTGAGCTTCCCCTGATGGCATCGGTGGATCGTCTCGGCCATGTGGCCATCCGCGTCCAGGACGTCACCCGTGCCGTGGCCTTTTACGAGGGGCTGGGCATGCGCCTTGTGTGGAAAGCGGACGACTGGTGTTATCTCGAGGCAGGGCCAGGGCGCGACGGGCTTGCCCTGCTGGGTCCGGATTACAAGGCTGCCGGCCCCCACTTCGCCTTCCACTTCCGTGACCGCGACGACGTGGATCAGATCCATCAACAGCTTCAGCAGTCCGGTGTGTTCGTGGGGTCTGTGCATGACCACCGCGATGGCACGGCTTCCTTCTACCTGAAGGATCCAGACGGCAACTGGCTGGAGATGCTTTATGAACCCCCCGGTGGCATTCCTTCCAACTGCAGCTGACCCCCCCGTCGAGCGGGATCGTGCTCTGCAGGAGACGCTCGGGCTCCTGGAGTGGCCGCGGGTGTGCGAGCACCTCTCCGTGTTCGCGTCCACGGCGATGGGACGCGTTGCTGCACGGTCTCTGCCGCTGCCGGCTGGCCTTGCCCAAAGTCGAACGGCTCTGAAGGAGACCGTGGAACTGGTGACCCTCGATGATCTGAGCGAGGGAGGGATCAGCTTCCGAGGCGTACGGGATCTGCGGCCGGTTGTGCTGCGTTGCAGCAAAGGCGGCACCGCATCCGGGGAGGAGCTGCTGGCGGTGGCGGAGACCCTGGCAACGGCACGACGGCTTCGGCGGCAGATCGATGAACCGGAGCTTCGACCGGCCTGCAGCGATCTGATCGCTGCGATGGTGACCCTGCCGGAGCTGGAGCAGCGGCTGAAGTTCGCTCTCGAGGAGGGGGGACGTGTGGCCGACCGTGCCAGCGCTCCCCTGGCGGGCCTGCGGCGGCAATGGGACGGTCTGCGGCAGGAGCGCCGCGACAAGTTGCAGGATCTGCTGCGGCGTCTCGGTCCGTTGCTGCAGGACACGGTGATCGCACAACGCCACGGGCGTCCTGTGCTGGCGGTCAAGGCCGGAGCGGTGGGACAGGTGCCAGGGCAGGTGCATGACAGTTCGGCCTCGGGCAGCACCCTGTTCGTGGAACCCCGTTCCGTGCTCGCCATCGGCAACCGGCTGGTGGACATCGAGGCCCGGATCCGTGAGGAGGAGCTGCGGGTCCTGGCTGAGCTGAGCGAGCGGGTGGCGGAGCAGGAGCAGCCGCTCAACGTTCTCAATGGAGTGCTGCTTCGGCTGGACCTGGCGCTGGCTCGAGGCCGTTACGGTCGCTGGCTGGGAGGATCGGTGCCCCAGCTGGAGGACCGGCCGGAGGCGCCGTTCCGGCTGGAGAATCTGCGCCACCCCCTGCTGGTTTGGCAGGAGAAGCATGACGAAGGCCCGGCTGTGGTGCCGATCTCGGTGGAGGTGTCTGAAGAGCTGCGGGTCGTTGCAATCACTGGTCCCAACACCGGCGGCAAGACCGTGACCCTGAAGAGCATCGGTCTGGCGGCCCTGATGGCCCGCGCGGGCATGCTGCTTCCCTGTTCCGGTCAGCCGTCGCTGCCGTGGTGCGCTCAGGTGCTGGCGGACATCGGTGATGAGCAGTCCTTGCAGCAGAGCCTCTCCACCTTCAGCGGCCATGTGAAGCGGATCGGTCGGATCCTGGACGCATTGCAGCAGGGGCCCGCCCCGGCTCTGGTGCTTCTCGATGAGGTGGGGGCAGGCACCGACCCCAGCGAGGGCACCGCCCTGGCGACGGCCTTGCTGAAGGCTCTCGCGGATCGGGCCCGGCTCACGATCGCCACCACCCACTTCGGTGAACTGAAGGCACTCAAGTACGGCGATGGCCGCTTTGAGAACGCCTCGGTGGCTTTCAACCCTGAGACGCTTTCACCCACCTATGAATTGCTGTGGGGCATCCCCGGGCGCAGCAATGCCCTGGCGATCGCAACCCGGCTGGGCCTGGACCGGCAGGTGCTGGATCAGGCCCAGGAGCTGCTCGCGCCAGCCGGAGATGGAGAGGTCAACAGTGTCATCCGCGGTCTTGAGGAGCAACGGCAACGCCAGCAGGCCGCGGCGGAGGACGCCGCGGCACTGCTGGCCCGCACCGAGCTGCTGCATGAGGAGTTGCTGCAGCGCTGGCAGCAGCAGAAACAGCAGTCAGCGGAGCGCCAGGAGCAGGGCCGGCAGCGTCTGGAGCGTTCGATCCGTGACGGTCAGAAGGAGGTGCGCACCCTGATCCGTCGGCTGAGGGACGGCCAGGCTGATGGTGAGACGGCCCGGCGGGCCGGCCAGCGCCTGCGCAAGCTGGAGGACCGTCATCGGCCTGAACCGGAGCGCCGGGCGCACGCTGGTTGGCGGCCCCAGGTGGGGGACCGCATCCGTCTGCTGGCTCTCGGGAAGGCTGCTGATGTGCTGGAGATGTCAGACGATGGCTTGCAGCTCACCGTGCGTTGCGGCGTGATGCGCAGCACCGTGGAGCTGGCGGCGGTGGAAAGTCTCGATGGCCGCAAGCCGGAGCCGCCGGAGGCGGTGGTGAAGGTGAAAGCCCGGACGCCTTCAGGAGGCGGCGGTCAGGTGCGCACGTCGCGCAATACGGTGGATGTCCGTGGGCTTCGGGTTCATGAAGCGGAGGCTGCCGTGGAGGAGCACCTGCGCTCGGCGTCCGGTGCCGTCTGGGTGATCCACGGGATCGGGACCGGGAAGCTGAAGCGCGGCCTGCGGGCCTGGCTGGACACGGTGCCCTACGTGGAACGCGTCACCGATGCGGATCAGGGCGATGGTGGACCGGGCTGCAGCGTGGTCTGGCTGCGCTGAGGGAGCCTTCAGAGACGGGGAAGCTGTGGCTCTTCGGGTGAGCTCCGGGCAGGCTCTGGTGGGCAGATGGCATCGCCTTCGGCGTCAAACAGCCGCCAGCCCTGGGGATCGGGATCCAGGTGCAGCCTTCCTCCCACGATCACCGCAAGGTCCGCCTCGGTGCGCACCGTCACCAGGTGACCGCCATGGAGCAGCTGACAGGTGATCAGCTGCTCGTTGCCCAGCACTTCGACATGACGGATCTCCGCCGGCAGGTTGCGATTGGTGGAGGGGGCGACCCTCCAGCCTTCCGGCCGCAGCCCTGCCGTGAGCACCTGCCCCTCCAGTGCAGGGAGTGCCTCGGCCATCGGCCCCTCCACCGGCAGTCGGCGATCCTCCAGCAGCAGGGTGGCTGCGGGTGCCACCGTTACCGGCAGCAGGGCCATCGGCGGGCTGCCGATGAACTGGGCGACGAACAGATTCGAGGGCCATCGGTACAACTCCATGGGAGTTCCCAGCTGCTGCAGGTATCCCTGATTCAGCACGGCGATGCGATGACCCATCGTCATCGCTTCGACCTGATCGTGAGTCACATACAGCGTCGTGGTACCCAGCTGTTTCTGCAGCTCGACGATGCGGGTCCGGGTGCTGTTGCGCAGCTTGGCATCGAGATTGCTGAGCGGCTCGTCCATCAGAAAGACCTTTGGTTGCCGGGCCATCGCACGTCCCAGAGCGACCCGCTGTTTCTGGCCACCGGAGAGTTCCTTCGGCAATCGATCCAGCAAGTCCGTCAGCTCCAGCGACTCAGCCACCTCCCCCACGCGCGTTTCGATGCGTCGCTCGCGGGGACTGGGCACCTGCAGGGAGGGCGGCAGGTGGCGAGCACTTCGGTGCAGCTGATCCTGCAGACGCAGCAGTGGCGGCAGAGAGTGGCTGCGTCGCAGCCCGAAGCTGAGGTTGTCCCGGACGCTCAGATGCGGATAGAGCGCGTAGCTCTGAAACACCATGGCCACATCCCGTTGGGCCGGCCGCACCCTGCTGACGGGTCGATCACCGATCAGGATCTCTCCGGCGGAGGGGAGTTCAAGTCCTGCCAGAAGACGAAGAAGCGTGCTTTTGCCGCAGCCAGAAGGTCCGACAAGCACGAGAAATTCACCGTCCTCGATCATCAGATCAAGGCTTCGGATCACGTCGACGGGACGGCCCCCTCGTCGGCCTGGGTAGCTCTTGCAGAGGGCTTCGAATCGGACGCCGGCCAAGCGTTGGGACTGCAGCCACCTGATCCTAGGGTTGTGGATTCGACCCACCCGGCGCCACCGTGCAGTTCATCGATCAGGCACGGCTCACGGCTCGAGGTGGCCGCGGCGGCGACGGGATCGCGGCCTTCCGACGCGAGAAGTATGTGCCGGCAGGTGGACCTTCCGGCGGCGATGGCGGTCACGGCGGACATGTCGTGCTGGAGGCCGACGCCAATCTCCAGACTCTGCTGGACTTCAAATACAAGCGTCTGTTCGCTGCCGACGACGGCCGGCGCGGTGGACCGAACAAGTGCACCGGGGCCTCAGGGCGTGAACTGGTGGTGAAGGTCCCGTGCGGGACGGAAGTGCGACATCTCACCACTGGAATCCTGCTCGGCGATCTGATCAACGCCGGTGAACGGCTGGTGGTCGCTTTCGGCGGGCGCGGAGGGCTGGGCAATGCTCATTACCTGAGCAACCGCAATCGCGCTCCCGAGAAATTCACCGAGGGTCGCGATGGAGAGGAGTGGCCGCTTCAGCTTGAGCTCAAACTGCTGGCCGAGGTCGGCATCATCGGCCTGCCGAATGCCGGCAAAAGCACCCTGATCGCGGTGGTGTCAGCCGCCCGCCCCAAAATCGCCGACTATCCATTCACCACCCTGGTCCCGAATCTCGGGGTCGTGCGACGACCGAGCGGTGATGGAACTGTCTTCGCTGACATCCCAGGACTCATCGCCGGTGCCGCGCAGGGAGCCGGGCTTGGCCACGACTTCCTGCGCCACATCGAGCGCACCCGATTGCTGATTCATCTGGTTGATGCTGGGGCAGACGATCCGATCGGCGATCTGCGGGTGGTGGAGAACGAGCTGGAGGCTTATGGCCATGGGCTCGTGGAACGACCCCGCATCCTGGTGCTGAACAAACAGGAACTTGTTTCGGACGATCAATTGGCTGAACTGGTCGGTGACCTCGAAGGGGCCAGCGGTCGTTCCGTTTTGTGCGTCTCAGCAGCGATGGGGAGCAATCTCGATGCTCTGCTGGCGCGCGTCTGGCGCGAACTGGGGATCTGAGGCTCCGTGTCGGCCGGCACATCTGAACTTGTGAGGCCGCTCACTCCTCGCCATAACGAAGTTGGCATCCAACAGCCGTGATGACTTTTTACACCTGCTTTGACGACAATGGCGAGATCATCGCCCGTTGTCAGACCCAACAAGAGATCGATGTACTGCGCCGCATGGGGCGCCCAATCGCTGAGGTGAAGGCCATGAAGAACGAAGAGTCTGTGGTCTGTAGCCTTACCGGCAGCCCTTCGGACTTCAACGAGGAGATCTGATTCGCAGATCTCCTCGTGGTTCGACCTGTCTGATCAGTCGTCGTAGACCCGGCACTCATCGGCGTCCGGATTGGCCTCGCAATGGAGCTCCAAGGACGTCGGGTCGTGGGAGTCCTCGGGGTGATGCTCCTTGTACTCCTCGAGCGAGTGGAGTTCATCTTCGAGGTGACGGACCTTGGCCTCATCGCCTGCGGCTTTGGCCGCTTCGATCTCGGACTTGTCCTTGTTGATGTGCTCGTCGATGGATTTCATGGAATCTCCCCGATGCCGCTCACCACATTACGACCCATCTCAGAGGTGAGTGAAGTCGTTTTCGTTTGCGGCAGTTCCCTGACATCGCCGCCCTGGCCCTGTGAGATCAGGGCCTCAGTTCGCTCAGCTCAAGCCAGCGTTCCTCCGCCTGTTCGATGCTGCTGATCAGTTCGGCGAGCTCGATGCTGAGCCTGGCCACCTCGGATCCCTCACAGGTCAGCTCCCGTTCCAGGGCCGCCCGCTTGGTCTCCAGTTCAGGGAGCTGCTGATCCAGCAACGCCAGTTCCTTCGATTCCTTGAAGCTGCGGCGACGGGGCTTCTCCTCGTCACCTTTGTCCCTGGAGTCTTTTCGGGATGAAGGAACTGCGGCACTGGTCTGCTGTCGCTCCTGCTGCCGCTGCTGGTCGAGGAATTCCGAGTAGTTGCCTTCGAAGCGCTGCAGCCGGCCGGCTTCGAAACAGAACAGACGGTCCACCGTGCGGTCGAGGAAATAGCGGTCGTGGGAGACCACGATCACGCAACCGCGGAAGTCTTCGAGAAAGTCCTCCAGAACGCTCAGCGTCTGCACATCCAGATCGTTGGTGGGCTCATCGAGCAGCAGCACATTCGGAGCCTGGATCAGCATCCGGCAAAGGGTCAGACGCCGCCGCTCGCCCCCGGAGAGTTTGGCCAGGGGGCTGTGCTGCTGCGCTGGTGGAAACAGAAACCGCTCCAGCAGCTGAGAGGCGGTGAGCTGCTCGCCTCCGAGGTCGATGCGGCTGGCAGCCTCCTCCACGAATTCGATCACCTTGCGCTCCATTCCCTTGCCCTTGGTGAATGCCTCGGTGTGCTGGTCCAGATAGCCGATGTGGACGGTTTCCCCAAGGCGCAGGGAGCCGTGGGTGGCACTGCGGCGCCCGGCGATCAAATCCAGCAGCGTGGATTTGCCGCTGCCGTTCGGGCCGATGATCCCCACCCGGTCCTCGGGGCTGAAGCTGTAGGTGAAGTCATCCAGAAGCCTCCGGCCTTCGGCACTGCTGTCGGTGGTGACCCCCAGTCCCTCGGCTTCGATCACCAGCTTGCCGATGCGTCGGCTGACGCTGGTCATCTCCAGTTTTCCCCGGGCCTGCACCGGTTGTTCTTCACGCATGGTTTCGATGCGCTGCAGGCGAGCCTTCTGCTTCGTGCTGCGTGCTTTCGGGCCCTGGCGCAGCCAGGCCAGCTCCCGCCTCAGCACCCCCTTGAACTTGGCTGCCGAGGCGGCTTCGGATGCCTCCTCTTCGGCCTTGTGCTGCAGATAGGTGCTGTAGTTGCCCTGGTAGGTGCGCGCCCGGCCCCGGGACACCTCCACCATCCGACGGGTGATGCGATCGAGCACGTAGCGATCGTGCGTGACCAGCACCAGGGCTCCTGGATAACGGTCCAACCAGCTCTGGAGCCACTCCACCGCTGTGGCGTCCAGGTGGTTGGTCGGTTCATCCAGAAGCAGCACGTCCGGGCTGGCCACCAGGGCTGAGGCCAGTCCGACCCGTTTGCGGTAGCCACCGGAGAGAGCTTCCACCGGCTTCTGCAGGTCGCTGATCCCAAGTTTCTGGAGCACTTCGCGGCATTGCTGCTCCAGGCTCCAGGCCTCTTCCTCATCCATCCGCTGGCTCAGGTCGCCCAGCTCCGCCAGCAGCGCTTGATTATCGGGATCCGCTGCCACGGCCTCACTGAGGGCGCTGAAACGAAGCAGCAGATCCCGTTTGGCACCACACCCCTGCAGCACCTGCTCCAGAACCGTGAGTCCGGGTGTGACGCGGCTGTCCTGACCCACCAGCTCCACCCGCAGCCGCGGTGAGCAACGCCGTTCCCCATCTCCGAGGGGTTCCTGGCCGGCCAGCACCTTCAGCAGCGTTGATTTGCCCGCTCCGTTCGGGCCGATCAGTCCGAGTCTCTCCCCCTCCCCGATGTGGAGATCCAGCTCAGCGAACAGGGTGCGGATGCCGAAATCCTTTCCGGCCCCCACCAGGCTGATCAGACTCACGAGGTCCCGGCAGGCAGCTGACCGTCCAGGTAAGCAAAGACGCTCTTGTCGCCGACATCCGCAGCGGCTTCGATGCCAAATTTCCGCAGAGCCAGCACGACCAGAAGCAGGCCGGCAACACCCACCAGCACCAGCCCGGATTCGTCGCTGAGCAGACCGACGAGACGGCCCAGCAACGCCAGGGGAAGCAGCAGCGTGAGGCCGATCGCCTCCGGTCTCTGGAAGCAGAAGAATTCCTTGAAGCCGATTCCGGCCAGGGCCGCGAAGAGTGGCCCGATGGCCAGGATCCAGAGCGGCCTGCCGGCCAGTGTGGCGAGGGCATCAGCAGGTCCCGCTGTGATCAGCAAGACCCCCCATCCGACACATCCCAGCAACCAGAACAGCTGGAGTGCGCGGTGCAACGGCCTCAGATAGATGTGAATCCACTTTAGTGCCAGACCGATCCCGGCGGTCAGGGGCAGCAGCCACAGCCAGGCCCAGGATCCGCCGAGGGCCCAACAATGCAGCACTCCTCCGCTCATCGCCAGGCCCGAGATCAGAAGGGCGATGCGGTAGCGCTGCACCTCCCGGCGATCCTGCTCGTTGATCGTGTACGGGCCGTAGACACCGTCGAACTGGGGGTCGGCCGTGCTCATGCCTCAGGGATGGTGCTGTTCACCAGTGTGCTCAGCTCCGGGCCGGCTGGAACGATGCCCCCGGGATTGAGAGGAAACAGGGCTCCGAAATAATCCTGACGCCAGGCCTTGGCATCGCAGGTTTCAGCCACTCCGGGCAGGTCGTGGAAGCGCCTGCGCCAGGCCCATAGATGCGGAAACTGCCAGAGGGGTCTCCGGCTGCAGCCGAAGAGAGGGGAATAGACCAGTTCCCAACGGATCAACGTCGGGAAGAGTCGGACATCTGCCAGGGTCAGGGTCTCGCCGCACAGCCACGGACCCCTCTCCGCCAGCGCCTGCTCCACCTGTTCCAGAGCCTCGAACAGCGCTGTTTCAGCACGGTCGTAAGCCTGCTGGCCCCGGGCGAAACCGCAGCGGTAGACACCGTCGTTCACCGCCGGCTGCAGCAGGGTCTGCCACCGCTGGATCATCTCCTGAAAATCAGGAGGATCGAGGTCCGGAGCATCCTCGGAGGCGGGCCATCGGTTCAGCAGCTCCACCAGCTGTGCACTTTCGTTTCCGAGGATGCGTGGTCCCTGGGGATCCACCAGCGCCGGCACCGTGGCCCGATGACTTGGTGGTGCCAAGCAGGCTCTGTAGAGGTCCAGCAGGCTGCTGCAGCCGAGCCAGGCCGGATCCAGTTGCCAGCGTCCGGCGCGGTGATCAGCCGTCGCCATGAGCACGGTCAGGCTGTCTCCCAGGCCCCTCAGGCGATGCACCAGCCAGGTGCGATGGGCCCATGGACAGCTGCGGCCGATGATCAGATGGGGCCGCTGCTGTTCTGAGCGGCCCCTCAGCTGCGCTTGGTCGGGTCGTTCTGCCTCGAGATGATCACTGATCGGGCGGCAGTAGTTCCCATCAGCATCAGCAGGACCCAGGCCTCCCATCAGCCGGCTCCATTGCCATCGCCACCCTGAGCGGGCGGCCATCACCACGATCGGAGGGATCGACATCGTCTGGATGTTTGCGGCCAGTCTGGGAGCCCATGCTTCAGTCGTGCAGCAGCGTGTGCCCCTGATGACGGCGTCGGACGTTCTTCTTGTGGCCGGGACCCATGGCAACGAGGTGAACGCGCCCTGGCTGCTGGACGCCTGGCAGAGGACGCCTGATCTGATTGATGACCATGGCCTCACGGTTCAGCCGCTGATCGGCAATCCCGATGCACGAGCGGCCAATCGCCGATACATCGACCGTGATCTCAACCGCAGCTTTCTGCCGGACCGCTTCGCCTCTGATGACGGCGAAGCGCTGGAGTTTGCCCGGGCCCGGTCCCTGGTGCAGCGGCATGGTCCACAGGGCACGCATCCCTGCCGGGTGGCCCTCGATCTGCACAGCACCACGGCGGCCATGGGCAGTTGTCTGGTGGTTTACGGCCGTCGGCCTGCTGATCTGGCTCTGGCGAGCCTCGTGCAGGGTGCGCTCGGACTACCTGTGTATCTGCATGAGGCTGATGATCGTCAGACCGGTTTCCTCGTGGAGTGCTGGCCCTGTGGTCTGGTGATCGAGGTGGGGCCGGTGCCGCAGTCGCTTCTGGATGTTCGGATCGTTGAACAGACCCGTCTGGCGGTGGAAACCTGCCTGGCCTCCCTGGCAGCAGCGCGCAGGGCGGCAGCGAGCTACCCACGACAGCTCGTGGTGCATCTCCATCGCTGCAGCCTGGATCTGCCGAGACGTGACGGGAATCAGATCTCAGGCCTGCTGCATGGTGATCGTCTCGGCCGGGACTGGCAGCCGCTGGCGTCAGAGGAGCCTCTGTTCGTTGAACTGTGTGGACAGGGTCTGCCGGCGATTCAGGGCTTCGAGGGCGAGGTGGACGATGTTCCCGTGTTCATCAATGAGGCCGCTTACGCCGAGAAGCGAATCGCTCTGTCGCTGACCCGGCGGGAGGTTTGGCCTGTGGAAGACGCCTGGCGGACGGCCCTCGAGCAGTTGCTGAAGAGCTGATGTCAGCGGGGAGGACCGTTGTAGATCTCTGCTTCCACCTGACGTCCGTCGGAAGAAATCTTCAGTTCGGTCTCCACGGTCGGAGGTGCGCCGGCCTCCTGCCAACCGGGAGCACCACCGTCGAACCGGAAGGTGTAGCCGTCGTCGGTGCTCACGATGCAGTCACCTCCACCGACGCTTGTCCCGTACATGCAGCGGGCCGCGCGGTAGCGGCTCAGTCCACCGTTGATGGCCTCGGCACGCATCCGAGCCACATTCACAGCTCTCTGCCGGGCATCGGAGACCTGGGCTCTGGCTTCCGGAACGGGGCCGAGGCCGAGGGGCAGGCTCGCTCCGATCAGAAGGAGTCCGAGGGATCGGCTGAAGAAACTCATGGATTGTCCGGTGGCACGACCGGAGGAGAGCTGTTCCCCTTTGGTAGCAGCGGTCCGTTGTAAGAGACGTCCAGAATCCGATCGCCGTCTGGTGAGACCAGAACTTCGGTTACCAGGGTCGGTTGCGGCGGAATCTGCTGTTGCCATCCGGGTTCACCGCCCCTGAAGCGGAAGAGGAATCCTTCATCCGTCGAGGAGATCAGGCAAGCCTCTCCCCGAAGAGCATGCATGCACTGATCGGATCGGTACAGACGTAATCCGCCGTTTAGTCGCTCGGCCCTCATCCGGGCCAGATTGGCCGCCTTGGTCTGGGCAAAGGGGTAATTGTTGGACTGGGCGATGGCCATCGACCCAGTCACAGCCAGTCCCAGGCTGACAAGCAGAGCAGGGAACGGACGCATCGGAGCACTTGCGATGTGACGTCACTCTGCTGCTGGAGCGGTGGGATGCATCCCCGCGGCTGGGACACAGGTGTTTCCGGATGCTCCTGTCCATCAACCGCAGGCCCAGACCCCCGTCCCCTCCTTGCTGCAACTGAGGTCACTGCGTTGACCATCGGCCCAGTACAACCTGAGCCTGTCGTCGTCGCTTCCGATGCGAAGCGTCAGCGATTGGAGCGGACCTGCCGGAGTCCTGGCGTCTTTCGGAGCGGCTCCCTTGCTCTGATCCCCGAGGCGTCTCTCCAGCTGATCCAGGCGAAGCTCCAGCCTCCTGAGGGCATCGTCGGAGCCAGCGCCTGTTCTGGACTGATCTGCGCCTGGTGTTGGAATCCATCCACGCTGACATCCGCCGAGCAGCAGAAGTCCGAAACAGAGGGCTGCAACAGACATCGGCCTGGAGACGCGAGAAACCATGGTCCGGAGAACGGTTGATCCAGGCTCTCAGCAGATTGCCGCTTGCACCAGACGTTCACTCCAATAAACCGTGGCTCCCTGGGCCTCGAGCTCATGGCGGCGATGCCGTGCCTGGGAAAGAGGAACGGTTTCCTCCAAGCGTTGCCCCGAATGGAGCCAGCGGATCAGAACCAAGACGCATCCCGAAGGGGGCAATCAAACCTTAAGGCTTTCTGGACCCCCTTGTCCTGGCCTGGGGTGCGCCGCCGGACGCCGCGCAATGTCCGCACATACACCGCAAACTTCTGTTACATTGGATGGAGGCAGGGCATCCCTGCCCTTCCTTAAACCGTCCCTTCGGGGGCACTTCTTTCCGTTCTCATGACCACCACCATCCAGCAGCGCTCCGGCGCTTCTAGTTGGCAGTCCTTCTGCGAGTGGGTCACCTCGACCAACAACCGTCTGTATGTCGGTTGGTTCGGTGTGCTGATGATCCCCACCCTGCTGGCTGCCACCATCTGTTTCGTCATCGCCTTCGTCGCCGCACCTCCGGTCGACATCGATGGCATCCGCGAGCCTGTCGCTGGCTCCCTGATCTACGGCAACAACATCATCTCCGGTGCTGTTGTTCCTTCTTCAAACGCCATCGGCCTGCACTTCTATCCCATCTGGGAAGCTGCTTCCCTCGATGAGTGGCTGTACAACGGCGGCCCCTTCCAGCTGGTTATTTTCCACTTCCTCATCGGCATCTTCGCCTACATGGGTCGCGAGTGGGAACTCTCCTACCGCCTGGGTATGCGCCCCTGGATCTGCGTTGCCTACAGCGCACCTGTCGCTGCAGCATCCGCTGTCTTCCTGGTCTACCCCTTCGGTCAGGGTTCTTTCTCTGACGCAATGCCCCTGGGCATCTCTGGAACCTTCAACTACATGTTGGTGTTCCAGGCCGAGCACAACATCCTGATGCACCCCTTCCACATGTTGGGCGTCGCAGGTGTCTTCGGCGGCAGCTTGTTCTCCGCCATGCACGGCTCCCTGGTGACCTCCTCCCTGGTGCGTGAAACCACCGAGAGCGAGTCCCAGAACTACGGCTATAAGTTTGGCCAAGAAGAAGAGACCTACAACATCGTGGCTGCCCACGGTTACTTCGGTCGCCTGATCTTCCAATACGCCTCCTTCAACAACAGCCGTAGCCTTCACTTCTTCCTGGCTGCCTGGCCTGTTGTCGGCATCTGGTTCACCGCCCTGGGCGTGTCAACCATGGCCTTCAACCTGAACGGCTTCAACTTCAACCAGTCCATCCTTGATGGTCAGGGCCGCGTCCTGAACACCTGGGCCGACGTGTTGAACCGTGCCGGCCTCGGCATGGAAGTGATGCACGAGCGCAATGCTCACAACTTCCCCCTCGACCTGGCTGCTGCTGAGTCCACTCCTGTGGCTCTGCAAGCACCTGCCATCGGTTGATCTGGAATCAACCTGTTCCTTCTGGAACAGCCAAAACGATTCAGATCAACTGAATCGGAAAGCCCTCACCGCAAGGTGGGGGCTTTTTGTTGTGGCAGCGTTGCAGAGCTCTGGTCAGATCAGTGGTGAACTCTTTTGATGCTCTTGTGTCGCGTTTGGGGTTGCAGCTCCATCCCGAGGGCGGGTGGTACCGGGAAGTGCAACGCAGTTCCATTCAGGTGACCAGGCCTGATGGCGAACAACGCAGTGCGATCACAACCGTGCTGTTCCTTCTTAATGCCGACGATGTGAGTCGCTGGCACTGCGTTCATGGTGGTGATGAGATCTGGACCTTCCTCGGAGGAGCTCCGCTCAGCCTGTTTCAGCATCCAGATGGTGCGAAGGCCACGGATGAAGACGTGCTCAGCGCTGATCAGCCCGTGGGGTGCGTTCCAGCCGGGGTCTGGATGGCGGCGCGAAGTCAAGGTGAGCACAGCCTGGTGAGCTGCTGTGTCGGTCCGGGGTTCAGCTTTGACGATTTCGAGATGCTGCGCGACCGGGTTCGCTCCCGTTGGCCGATGGGGATCGACGAGGCATTGCTCTGATGAGTGTTCGTTTTGCTACAAGAAAGGGGGTGTGATCTGAGCGTCTATGACTTGTGGTGACATCTTCCGCCTCATCATTGCCGTGTTCCTGCCTCCGCTCGGGGTGTTCACGCAGGTGGGCTTCAGTGGGCCGTTCTGGTTGAACCTCGTGCTGTTCGCGCTCGCGCTCGGTGGCTTTCTGGGGCTGCCACCGCTGTTCGGAATGGGAGCGATCGCCATCATTCATGCCTTCTGGGTGATCCTCACCAGAAAGTGAAGACTGCGTTGGAATGTTGAGCCTGAATGGTGCGGTTAGCTGGCGCTCATGCGGCCGGTGCACCAATAGGTGACCCGAGCCGGATTGCGCTCCAGGTAATCCGCCACCGCCTCCTCCGCGGACTGCTCCTGCGCCTGCAGCAGCAGGCCATCAAGGTCGCTGTCCGGCAGGTGGAACCGGCTGAGGAAGGCGGTCACCGACGGGGCGCGCAGATCCAGCCCCTGGCGTGCCACCGCATGGATGCGTTCCGTGCCGCCGAACACTCCGTCGGGATCCTTCAGAAAGCGCAGGTTGTAGCGGGCGAACATCCAGTGAGGAGTCCAGCTGGTGGCGATCATCCAGCGTTTCTCGTCGATGGCCTGGGCCAGCACCGCCGCCATCGCGGCACTGCTGGACGCCACCAGGTCCAGGTCATTGAGGTCGTAGCGCTTCAATGCCTCCAGCGATGCCTGATTGAGACCTGAACCTGGGTCGATGCCCTGAACGCGGTTGGCGAAGCGGGTCGCGAGGTCGGGATCCTTGAGCTGTTCGATGCTGTTCAGCACCGTCTCCGGAACGTAGTCCGGAACAATCCAACCGAGACGACCCGAATACATCGGCCCCAGATCGAGGACACGATCCCGGATGCGAGACCAGTAGTCCCGGTGCGTACCAGGCAGCCAGGCCATCAGCATCAGATCCAGATCTCCCCGTGCAACCGATTCGTACTGGATGCCGATGTCTGCCATCACGCGCTCCACAGGCACGTTCAGGCGTGAGTGAATCAGCTGTGCCGCCATCAGGCTCACCACCTCGGCATCGGCCCAGGGCGACCAGCCCAGCTTCAACGGCCTTGCGTTGTCCATCGACTGCTCCTGGCTCTGCAAGGAAGCGGTTGTGTTGACCGATCCGCTCTCCTCGCGGCCACGCCGGGCGATGTTGAACAGAGATGCGCCGGCAAGGCCGATGCCTGCCAGGAGAACGGAACGTCGTTGCCAGCGATGGTTGGCCTTCATCGAACCCTCCACAGATCACGGAAGCTGCGAAACCGGTCCGGCAGAGACGTTGACGGGGGTGTGGTGAAACTCTGAGTCAGCCGGTCGAGGATCACCGCCAGGATCACCACCGCCAGGCCTCCTTCAAAGCCAAGGCCGATGTTCAGCTGCTGGATGCCACGCAGCACCACGTCTCCCAGTCCACCGCCTCCGATCATCGAGGCGATCACCACCATCGAGAGCGCCAGCATGATCGTCTGGTTCACGCCGGTCATCACCGTGGGCAAGGCGCTCGGGAGCTGTACTTGGCGCAGCAGTTGAAGCTCGGAGCAGCCGAAGGACCGACCCGCTTCCATCAGATCCGCTGGAACCTGACGGATGCCCAGAACGGTGAGACGCACCACTGGGGGCATGGAGAAGATCAGCGTGGCAAGGATGGACGGCACGGCCCCTGTGCTGAACAGCATCACGGCGGGAATCAGGTAAACGAACGCCGGCATCGTCTGCATCAGATCCAGCACCGGCCGGGTGATTCGCCAAAGAATGGTCTGACGGGCAGCCAGCACGCCAAGCGGGAGTCCGATCAACAGCGCCAGCAGAGAGGACGCCAGAACAAGCGCCAGCGTGCTGATCATGGGATCCCAGAGCTCCATCACCAGAACCAGGTTCAGCCCCAGCAGCGTGAGCAGCGCGAATCCGGCACTCACCCGCCAGAGCCCGAGCGCAGCGATGAGGATCGCCAGTACCCAGGGGGCAGGGGCCGACAGGATCTGTTCACAGAGCTCAGCCATGCCAAGGATCAGGGCATTGACTGCATCAAACAGACCCTGGCCATGGTCCAGGAGCCAGCGCACGATCGCATCAGTGGCCATGCCGATCGTGCCGGCTTCGGTTGAACTCGCGAGCAGGGGGAGCATGGAATCGGTCATGGCGTGGCGATGGCACGCAGCAGCGTCTGCGGGGTGACGACACCGATCAAATGGTGGTCATCACCGACCACGGGGACGGGGCGATTCGCCCGGGCGACGGTAGGGATGGCATCCCGCACCAGGGTGGCGGCGTTCAGCATGGGAAGGCTGCGGTTTCCCAGATCAAGGACCATGCCATCGGGGGCCGGCTCTGCCAAGGCGCCGACACGGAGCACCGCCGAGGCGTCCACTGCCTTGAAGAAACGGCTCACGGCTTCCTCCTCCGGGTGGCGGAGCAGTTCCTCTGCGGTGCCGCACTGCAGCAGCCGCCCCTCCTGCATCAGGGCGATGCGATCGCCGATGCGAACGGCTTCATCCAGGTCATGGGAGATGAACACCACGGTGCGGCGATGTTCGCGCTGAAGATCGAGCAGCAGATCCTGCATGTCCCGTCGGATCAAGGGATCCAGGGCTGAGAATGCCTCGTCCATCAGCAGGATCGGTGGATCCAGAGCGAGTGCCCGGGCGAGCCCCACCCGTTGTCGCATCCCGCCGGACAGCTGGTCCGGTCGGCGATGGAGATCGTTGCCGAGCCCGACGCGTTCCAACGCCTGCTGAGCCCGTTCCTGGCGCTGACGCCTCGGCATTCCGGCCACCTCCAGTCCGAAGGCGGCGTTCTCCAGGGCACTTCGATGCGGAAACAGGGCGAAGGACTGGAAGACCATGGCCATGCTGCGTCGGCGAAGCATGAGCAGCTCCGAACCGCTCAGATCTCTGAGGCGCCGCCCGCTGACCAGGATCTCCCCTGCACTGGGTTGGATCAGGCCGTTCAGCATGCGCAGAAGCGTGGACTTGCCCGAGCCCGACAGCCCCATCACCACGAAGATCTCACCTTCGCCGATCGTCAGGGACACGTCCCGGACGGCGACCCGTGCCAGCGGGTCCTGCAGCAGAGTCTCTGGATCGGCATCACGCCGGCCGCCGAAGACTTTCCAAAGCTGTTCAATGCGGATCAGCTCATTCATTTTCGCTGATCAACGCAACCAAATGCTACGGGTGTGAGCAGGCAGAGCCTTGTTCTGCCTTGTTGTTGTTTCGATTGATTGAAATATTCTGAAAGTCCATCCGGCACAGTCGATTCCAGGCGCGGCTGCGCGGCATGAATGGCGACAGGTTTGCGCCATCACTGACAACTGAGGAGTTTGTGTATAGGGTTTAATCATCTGAGCAGTCGCTCTGTTCGGAGTCGGATCACTTCTTCCATTGTTCGTCACGTTTGAAATCGTGTTCTAAGGAAGTGGGTCTGGGTAAACATTCGGCCCATTTGGTATGACATCAACGAAGAACGAGTTCACTTCCGCTGAATCTGATCATCAACGTTTCGGTGATTCTCCGGAGTCCGTTCGTGAAACGGATCACTATCAGCAGGAGTACATCGAGGACTTCACCGACCGCTGGGACCGCCTGATCGACTGGAACGCACGGGCTGAGGCGGAGGGTGACTTCTTTATCCGTATTCTCAAGGAGCATGGCGCCCACTCGGTTCTGGATGTCGCCACCGGCACCGGCTTTCATTCGGTCCGCCTGCTGGAGGAAGGCTTTGATGTCGTCAGCGCCGATGGTAGCCCCAACATGCTGGCCAGGGCCTTCCGGAATGCCCGTAATCGCGATCAACTCCTGCGTACGGCCCAGGCTGACTGGCGCTTTCTGAACCGAGATATCCATGGTGCGTTCGATGCGGTGATCTGTCTGGGTAATTCCTTCACCCACCTGTTCAAGGAACGTGACAGGCGCAAGTCTCTCGCTGAGTACTACGCCGTGCTGAAGCACAACGGCCTTCTGATCCTTGATCACCGCAATTACGACCGGTTGCTTGAAGGCGGCTCTGCTGTACGCCAGGGCAAAGGCAACGTCTACTGCGGTCAGGACGTGGAGGTCGGCCCCGAGCATGTGGATGAGGGGCTCGCCCGATTCCGTTATGCCTTCGGTGATGGCAGCACTTATCACCTCAATATGTTCCCGCTGCGTTATGGCTATGTCAGACGTCTGATGTCGGAGGTCGGTTTCCAGAACATCACCAGCTTTGGTGACTATCAACGGAGTTATGAAAATCCCGACTTCTATATTCATGTGGCGGAGAAGGAATACCGCTTTGATGTTGATGCAACGATGCACTGAGATCGATGAGCAAGACTAGTGGCACCGCGGCGGATGATGTTGCGGCTCATTACTACGACAGCAGCGATGCAGACCAGTTCTACGAACTGGTCTGGGGAGGTGAGGACATTCACATCGGTCTCTATGAGACTCCTCTCCAGGAGATCGCGATTGCCAGCGAGCGCACAGTGCAGGCGCTTCTGGCACTGGCGACCGATCTGCCCTCAGGGGGGTGTGTGGTGGATCTTGGTTCCGGATACGGGGGGGCTTCCCGACGTCTGGCTCGCTGGAGTGAACGACCGGTCCATGCAATCAACATCTCCACGGTGGAAAATGATCGGCATCGCCGACTGAATGTTGAGGCTGGGCTGGCGAAACAGATCACAGTCCACGACGCATCCTTTGAGCAGGTGCCCGCGGCCGATGCCAGCGCGGATCTGGTTTGGAGTCAGGATGCAATCCTGCATGCCGGCGATCGGGCCCGGGTGTTGGCCGAGGTGTCCCGCCTGCTGAAGCCTGGTGGCTGTTTCGTGTTCACCGATCCGATGGCGGCCGATGGTGTGGAGATGGGGCTTCTTCAGCCGATTCTTGACCGAATTCACTTGCCGGATCTCGCTTCACCTGCTCGCTACAAGACCTGGGGAGAGGCGGTTGGTTTGACGCTGGAGGTGTGGGATGAACGCACTGAGATGCTGGTGCGTCACTACGACCGGGTCCGCCAGGACACGCGGTCCCGCCGCGCTGAACTGGAAGCCAAAATCAGTGCCGGATATCTGGACCGCATGGATGTGGGTCTTGGCCACTGGGTGGATGGTGGCCAGCAGGGTCGCCTCAGCTGGGGACTGATGCGCTTCCGGAAAGCGGGCTGATCAGGAGGGGAGGCCTGTTCACCCCATCAACGGGTTTCAGAGCGGCTCCGATGGGTGGTTTGTTCAGGATCGGAATCCAGCTCCAGAGCTCCCTGTTCAAGAACCTGCTTGGTCTGTTGCGGACTGAGCAGTGGTGATCCGGGTGCGGAAGCATCCGGTTGTTTGACCTCACGGCCCTCCACCACGGAAACATTGATGCGTTGGACCTGAACCTGGAATTTCAGGCCTTCCAGTCGAGATCCGATCCTCTCATTGATTGTGTCTTGAATGATCTGGACTTGTTTGTAACTGGGAAGATTGGGATTGGTGACCCGAACCACCACTTCTACGGTTGGAGATCGTCGCTTCTCCCAGAAGTTCGGCCAGTCAAAGGCAATGCTGTTCAAGGCCAGCGACTCGTTGGCTCCGAAAGTCAATGTTTTGCTCTGGAGATAATCGCGAATTGTCTCTTCGATTTTCTGTTGTGCAAATTCTGTGCGTTTGTCGTAAAGCTTGGCAACGAAGCGATTGCGCAGAGGAACTGTGATCACAACCATCAACACGAGGGAGCCAATGAATGGGATCTTTGTGCGCCGGCTGGTGAGTAGCTGACCCCGTAAATACGGCTCACGGATCGCCAGCACGGTCACCCCGCCGATCAGAATCCCGAGCAGGTTGGCGGCGAACAGCAAACCGGCACCTTCTGCGTTCTCCCATTCGCCACTCGCGATCATCAGACCCATCACGCAGATGGGCGGAACCAGTGCAACGGCGATCGCTGTGCCTGCCATTGAGCTCACTGTGCTGGGCTTCACCTTCGCGTAGGTCGCCATGGCTCCGGCGATCAGGGCGATGGCTAGATCGATCAGGTTGGGATTCACCCGGCCGCTGATTTCAGCCGGCATGGCCTCGGCGACCAGCAAGCCACGCGTACCCGCCCACAGGCCAAGCGCAATGGCCAGCATGGTGGTGCTGGCCACACCGATGCTCAGGGTGCGTGATGCCCTCAGCAACAGGCCCCAATTGCCAACGAGAATGGCAAACACACCGGTGCGAAGGGGGAGGATCCAGGGTGCAACCACCATGGCCCCGATCACAACGGCGGTGTTGTCAGAGAGCAATCCGAAGGTTGCAATCAGGCCGGCTCCAATGCTGAGCACCACATAGGGCTCATTCAGCTCGGCATCCTTGTCGTAGCTGCGGTGCAGCTGATCGAGGGGTTGCCCCTCCTTCAGACGGGGTTTTGGGGCAAAGATCCGGAACACTCCTGCCTCAACGGCGACCTCCAACGATCACCGGAGTTGAGCCACCTGTAGTGCCAGGCAGTGCCGGAACCACTTCCGTGCGGCCATCCCATTTGTCGAGAAACAGTTTGAACAGCACCTGATCGTCGAGGCTGCGGTTGAGCGTGTCGTATCGGATTGCCTCCTGTTCAGCGATCTTCACCTCGGTCTGGGCACGCAGAAGCTGCTGCTCGGCGATCTGTTTCTGCTCAATCGCTGCCCGATATTCCTCTGCGATCTGCAGACCGGTGAGATCAAGGCCACGCACTTCAACGTATTCGAACTTGTCCAGTTCCTGGGCCACTGTTCGCTCCACCAGAGCGGAGATGTCATTCCATTCCGTTGCGATGGTCACCAGTTCGTACTGGGAGAACACTGATTTCAGCGCTTTCAGCAGGGAGGGCTGAATGATGCGTGGATAGATTTCCCGATCATTGCCGGCGATGGTCCGGTAGATCCGCCCGGCTTCGTCAGGACGCACCGCATATTTCACTGTTGCCGTGGCCTCGATCACCTGCAGATCCTTGGTGAGCGTCGCGAATTCCTCCGGCCGCACCTGGGTTCGCACATCGAATGGATACACCGCCTGAAGGAAAGGGATCTTCAGGTTCAGGCCAGGCAGTCGAGAGCCACCGCTCACCTTTCCGAGGGTGGTCACCACGGCAACCTGTCCGGCCGGGACGATGAAGGTGGCCTGGCCCAGCAGCAGCAAGGCGCTCAGCAGGAGTGCCACCACCAGCACCAAACCATTGCCGGCGTCGTTGATCGGGCGAGGGGTCTGCATTCGGTTGCGATCCACTGTCCTGATGATGTCGGGTGGAACGCACCACTGCTGTCACGAGACGGGCCGTGGCGCTAAACCGACACCATCCGGGATCTTGGAATGGCTCCAGACCGTGCCCGTGTCGCAGCGCTTCTTCAACTGCTCATGACCGTCAGCGCCATGGTCATGGCTGTGGCGCTGGTGCGGATCGATCAACGTCTGTCCCGCAACGACCAGCTGCGTTCGCTCTGTGCTGCCTTCTGGGGAGCACCGGATTCAGGGGAGCGCGAATCTCATGCCTGGGCGGAGACCAAACGGCTCGTCGGGGTTGATCAGCTCGACATGCTGAGCTTCTGCCGCTTCTACGGTGAATAGCTAAAGCTGGCCGGAGTTCAGACGTTGTGCTCAAAGCCTTCCTTCGTCTCAGTCCTCTTCGGAGCTTGCATCGATCAGATCTGCCAGGCGCTTCCCTTCGCAGTGGCGACATTCCTGGTGATCCAGCTTGAAGAAATTCAGGGTCAGAACATTTCTGCAGGAGGTGCACTGCCGTGTCTCCGCCGGAGGAGTTGCGTAGGACATCAACGGTTGCGTCTCTTGGCCGATAACTGGCACTGTGCCACCTCCTGAACGATGTGGAACCGGCGGCTGCGGTCCAGAATGAACTCAACGTCGGCGGTCACTATGGCGAAGGAGGCGAGCCCCAGGGCCGGGCAGAAATCAAGGCGACGTCGATCCCGGTCTGTTCCCATTGAGCAGGTCTCTCCTGCTGTGCTCACGGCGACCAGGGACGTGGCATTCACCCTGGATCAGCTCGGACTCGACCCCGATGCCGAGGATGTGCTCAAGGCTGTTCTCGAAAGAGCCGAGCACTTGGAGGAGCAGGCCAGCGGAATCACCGTGATCGACGACTGATCCATGTCCATCAGACGGGTTTCCGCCTTTCGTTCATGAGGAGGAAGGCCTAATATGTTGTTGAGAGCGAATCGACAGATGTCGAGCAAGCGATCGGATTGGAATAAACCTTGATTGATCCATGCCAAAAACCAACAAGAACCATCGTTCACCACGTGGCCAACGTGCAGCCGGTTTCAACGATTCAAAGCACGCACACTCGGAACCATCCACGTCTGATTCCCAGACCACGACGGTGACCTGCCATCGTCAGCAACTGGTGTCCTGGGAGGACGTGATCGGACGTCGCTGATATCCGAGGGGGGTCAGACCAGGGACAGCCCGAAGTGCTGGACAATTCCCATAAAGCCAAGAACCATCACGGCTACAGCGATAAATGAAAGGCCAGTGGCCACTTCGTTGTGACGTTTTCTTTGTTCATAGCTGCGCATTGCTCTCCTGCTCCTTAATGCAATTTCAGAGAACTTAAGGGCGAGCTCTGAATAATTTCCTCAAGGAACATAAAACGAATCGTTTGAACACAGAGATTCACGCATTCCGTTCAGAAGCCGCCGGGTCGCATGATCAGTGGATGGCCGAGCGACCATTCAGCCAGCGTGGCGGCCACAACGGCCACCATGGCGATCCGGCCATTGGTGCGTTCAGCCCGTCTGAGGTAGGCGAGCCGTCGCTGCAATCGGGCCATGGCCAGATAGCGGGTTGTATTGGACGACCGCATGAAACCCACGCATGTTTACATATCTAAACATTTGGTTGCTGTCGGTTTTGTGATCAGGATGACGTTCTCGTCCAACGATCATGACTGGCTCGCGACATCGAGATTCCTGAAGCGGCAGGCGTGGTAGACGCGACTGAAGGAAGTCGCCATTCTGAGAAGGCGTTAAGGCTTCAGCCGAATCATGGCGATCCCCAATGCTTTGATTCCTTCGGACGAAAAGCGTTCTGTTAATAAGCCCAGGCTGATCTTTGCTGTTGTTGTGATTGGTTTGTTCGGCATTGCCACTGTAGGTTCGCTTGTCAGTGTTGTGCTTAAGCAGTTCACTCCTGCTTTGACCGATGAGGAAGTTGTTGTTGTTGGTTACCTTGCGGCATTCCAATGCCAGAAACAGAATGGACGAATCTCAGACGCTCAAGGCCGTAGCATCCTTCAAGATCTCATGAGTGAAAATGGCATGGACGCCACCGTTTTGCAGCGTCCGATTGTTGTGAAAACGGCTGACCTTTATGTGAGCAGTCTTGATCAGTCGTGCGGCGCTGGAGATCGTGATGAAAACATGGAAATTCGGCGACTCTCTGAACAGGTCAGAAAGAAGAATCGCTTCTCCTGATATACCAAGGTGTGTATTGCTGCCTTTCGCTTCACGGTGATCACCGCTCACGATCCTGGAAAGCTTTAATGACGATGGGCCATAATTCTGAAATGACTGCTTTGCTCTCAACTCAGTCATGACAATTGATGCTGGCTTTCCCCATGCTTGAGGTGGGAGCGTAATCCAGGGTGCTGGAGAGGCTGCCGATCAAGGGGAATTATTTTTTGTTGGAAATCAAATAAAGGTGAAGAGCTTTGCTCACTTCTGTTCTGGCTGGCTAAAATCAACCTTATTTCGGCCGGTTCGGTGAGCTTTAATTACGCACTCAATGGTGATGAGCTGACTGTTGAAGAAGGGACGATAGCGATTCCCGAGTTCGCATTCCGTCAGAACAATCTCTTCCTGACGGTGGTTCTGCCGACCACGCTTGAGACGATCGGTCGTTTTGCCTTTGACGAAACGAGCTTGACGGAAGTCAGTCTTCCTGATTCGCTGATCACAATTGAGCAGGGTGCATTTCGTCAGTCTGACCTGACAGAGCTGGTTGTACCGGATTCCGTCGTATCGATTGGCGCTTCCGCGTTTGACAATACCGATCTAGCCGCCGTCCGATTGCCAGAGTCGTTGACGTCGATTGGCGACTATGCCTTCTATAACACTCCTCTGACGCAAGTCATCATTCCCGAGTCTGTTCAAGCCTTGGGGCGTGGAGCATTTGCTGCGACCAATATTGAGTCTGTTGTTGTTCCAGCTTCCTTCGCGGGAAATTTGCCGACCAATGCCTTCAACCCTGGTACTGAAATCACCTTATCGGTGGAAGCTCCTGCGGAGGAGGTGAGAGAAGAGCCGACGATTGAACCATCCGCATCCGAGTCTCCAGGATCACCATCGAACGCTGCTTCTTCATCGAACACTGCTTCTTCGAGTTCATCAGCACCTTCGGTCAGAACTGCTTTGGAGAGCCTTGGAGCTGTGAATCAGGTGGTTGACTCAATTCAACGCGTGGTTGACAAGGTGATTCAAGTCGGCGACTCCGTGAAGCTTTCCAGCTCAGATGCAGAGATCATCGTCCCTGAGAAATTCTCCGATCTGATTTCCATTGATCATTCGTTGGCCAACAAAATTGCATTGAATGCTCCGTCATTTGTCAAGAACCTTGACGTTGAGATGCAGGTCCCCGGCTTGCAGTTGGATGCAAAAAAGATGGCCAAGTCAGATATCGTCTTTGCCTCAGGGCTTAATGCAGAGTTGGTCAGTGAAGTGCGCAAGATGAAGAAGGTAACGATTTCAATGTTTAAGGGGGATGATGTTGTTCGCTTTGTGGATGGGGCAATTTTGAAATCTTCTGTGTCGACTGGCCAAGGAGATGATCAGGTCATCCTGGGTCAAGATGTCACGGTCGGCAAAAACTCTAAGTTCAGGCTGGGGGAAGGAAGTGATCAAGTGGATATCAAGGGCGAGGTTAAAAAAATGAAAATCGATTTAGGCGATGATAGAAATGCTGACGTCGTCAGTTTGGAGGCAGAGGATTTGATTTCCAAGAAGCTGAAAATTTCCAATTTCAATCGTGATGATCGGTTGATTGTTGATGGTGATGTCTTTGGGTATTCGGATCTGCGTGATAATGATTTCGATCGAATCAAGATCAGTTTTACGGCGACGTCGGTCATTGGTAAAGTGATGGATTCTTTGGGGATCAGTGAATTGTCGGATATTTTATGAGACATATTGTTTCTTGATCAAGTCTCTCCATGATTTGTCTGTTCTTTGATCTGCTGTGACGGTTGAACGACACGAACTGCGTCTGTTTCTCAATCAGCCTGTTGTGATTGTTGGCCGTCTTAGTAAAAAAAATAGTATCAATGGCAATCACCGTAATGCCTGTTTACGCGCGATTGAGGTGCGCCCTTTGGTGAATGATACAGCGATTCAGGCTCTGGATGCTGAGCGCGTTCATCATGGTTGGCTGCAGCTCACTGGCATGGAATACAGCATGCCTGGTCTGGTACCCATGCTCTGTACGGCAGCGATGGTCAGCAGGTACACCAGAAGCAATGGCTCAACAGATCTTGGTTTTTCTCCATTTGATTCTGTCTGCCTTGACTTTGTGGTGCGACGGGCGGCTATGAAAAAGACAGATGCCCTCGCTAAACAGTTCATCGGCGACCAGTTAAACGACATCGAACAAGGTCGATCATTTTTTTGTTTGCAGGCAGATCCAGCCACGGTGTTGATGCAGCTTAAGCTCTGGCTGATTCGTGAATCTCAGCCGCCTCCCCATGGTGCAAGGCTCGCTGACATCCTGTCGATGATCGGAATACAAAATTGTAAGTCCACCGGATTTGTGGAAATCACAAGAAAAAATTCATCTGAGATATCTGGTTTTGGTTGATGCTCTGTGGTTGGTTCTTAGATCATGTCGACCACCCCTTGCATTTCATCTGTCATGAGCAATCCATCCACAAGAGGGTTAATGATGTCATCTTGGTCGAAGTCAAATCCACCGCTCTGAATCAGCTCGTTCATTGTTGTGTTGATGGTGTTGTTGTCCAGGCTGGCATCAGCTGACAGGGCACCATCGGTGAGAGCGTCGCCAGGGAATGTACCCATCAGATTGCGCAAGCCGATGACGGCATCATTCTGGAAGGTGATACTTCCACTATCGTCAAAGTCGAAATCAGTTACGACTTCGCGAAGATCATTGACATTGAGTTTGAAATTCTTCTGAATTGTTTCGCCACGCAAGTCTGTGCTCACCAAGCGAACATCATAGGAGTCTTTGAATTCAAAGTCTGGAGATTCTTTGATTTTTAATTGGTCCTCCTCCACTGTGAAGAAGGTGTTGTCTGTGTCTCCGATCCCACTGATCAGTTCGTAGGTGAAGGTATCTTGTTCATTTGGATCAGCCGTTGTCAGTGTGGCTATTACAGCTCCTGCGGCTATGTTCTCGTCAAAATTGGTGGCACTCAGCGTCAGATCAGTCGGTGATTCGTTCACGAAGACATCTGCCGGCTGAGATGCAATCACTAATGGGTCAGTGATGATTCCATCCGCGATGCCGTCGAAGTCGCCGCGTCCACCATCCTGGAGCCAAAGTTCAACAGCTTCAAACAGGCCATTGTTATCGGCATCGATGAACAACGCTCCGGTTCCACTGATTGGGTCGTAGTCGAACGATTCCCAGACGCCGTCCTCATTGGGCTTGAGAATACTGGGATTGGCAAGGCCCTCTCCTCCGAGCTCAAGCTCAACCATCTGAAGCTCGCCGAACCCGAGAGTCTCCAGATCAAAGGCAAGCTCTCCGAGGAACTCTGTGTCTTCGGCCAGATCACTGTCTACGGCATCAACAATAATGTCACGTAAATCATCAGCCAGGCTCTCGTCCACGGCGCCAAATCCAACATTCTTGAAGCTTTCACCGTTGCTGGGACCAGCCAGAATCAAAGCTTCGGAGGCTTTGCTCTTGCTTCCTCCACCGCCGGTGCTCAACGACGGCAAGGCCACGAGGTCGTCGGCCAGTGTCAGGACGCCATCCTCAGCTTCAGTCATGAACTGATCAAGGTTGACATCAATACTTGCTCCGCCAACGTTGACCTCCATGGCGGAATCGCTGCTGAACAGAAGCTCGAGAACCGAACGTGGATTCAACACTTCGGGTTTTCCGTTCTTGTCAAAGCGGATGGCTTCTGCGAGATCAGGATCTTCGACAACCACCGGTGCACCGCTGGCGGCTGCCTGAACGATCTGAGACACAGTTTCCTGCTGCTCGGCATCCTCTTCTGGAGCGAGCCAGGGAGAATCGTTCCAGTAGACCGAGATGCCCCGCTCAGCCTCCGCAAGGATGCTCAATTCTGGACTGTCTTTCAGCTCGTTCTCTGCGGTTGTGGCAGCAAGGTGAATTTGGCCCAGATGCACACTGCTGCTTCCTGGCCATGTCGCGGCGAGAGGATCACTCCAGGTCAGAACAAGCGTGTCGTCCTCGATGGACGCTCCTTCCCAACCAGTGGCGAACATATTGGTGAGATCTGCTCCGATAAGACGTTCGGTGAGTTCCGGATTTGAGATCCGAATCGTCAGTCCTGTCGAAGCCATCCCTGCCACGCCCGGGGTGTACACGAGATCGAAGCTGTCGTTGTCGATCCACTGACTCGAGAGTTCAGCCGTGATGCCATCGTTGTCTCTCAGAAGCAGACGTTGAGCGCTATCGGGGAGTGAGATCTTTTCTGAATCGCTGCTGAAGGAAAGAAGCAGTTCCTGATCACTGGTGACGAGCTCGTTGTCAGTTGTCTCGATGCTCAGCAGGGCCAGGCTGCTTCCGGCGTCCACGCTGACTGTTCCTTCTGTGCGGTTGAGTTGATCGATCGCGTCAGTTTGGTCTGCGGACGTCGTGATCTCCCACTGCAGTTCTGTATCGCTCTTGAGCGGTTGATCGAACTGCAAGAGAAGCTGGAAGTCATCACCTTCGGTGGTTTGACGTTCTTCCCAAGGGATTGATTGCAATGTGGCAACGTCCGCTTGGACCATCGGTGGCACCACCAAATTGATCTTTGCAGTGACTGGATCACGATTGGGTCCGTCCTGAACCTGTAGTTCCAGCCTGTGAAGGATGGCTGCCGCGACTGTTGCATCAACTTCAAGGACACCATCCTCAAGAGTGATTCCTGGAGGTGTGAGCTCTGGGTCGGGGAATTGGTATTGAAGACTATCGCCGTTGGCATCCATTACCCAGTTGTTGGCTTCAAGATCCCATTTCGTCGTTTGACCCGCCGCCGCCTGCAGTTGGAAGGGAAGATTCCAGATCGGCTCAATGTTTCGCTGCGTGATCTTGACATCGAAATGCAGGTCGATCGACTCAAGTTCAATATCCTCATCACTTCCGCTGGCACGGACCGTGAACAGGTGATTACCGATGCTGTCATGGGGAATTCCACCAATGGTGATCATTCCAGCTTCGCCATCGAAGGTGATGCCGTCAGGTGGCACACCTTCTCCTTGGAGTTCAAAGGAGAGGACATCACCATCGGGATCAGTGACCAGACTGTTCAGGCTGATGATCTGCTCTTGGCCCGTTGGGCGTTGACCCGTCTCCAAACGCAGGGTCATTTGATCCCGAGCAGTCTCGGTCAGAGCCGGTCGATCCGGAAGATTGTTAATGGTCACGCCCAAGTTGTGACGTTTCAGTGTTCGACCATTGCTGTAGGTGACCTCAAGATTGAAATTCCCTTGCAGGTTGTCTTCGGGTTTGATCGCCCAGGCCTCGAGTGTCGAGGCGCTTGCACTGTCATCCTCAATCACAGTGACACGATAGGGAGATGGTTCAAGAGCATCTGAATCTTCACTGTGATTCGCATCATGCATCTGCATATCAGAGATCCAAGTAGCTCCGCCATCTCCTACGCTATGCCCTGTAACACCTTGTTTGAAAGCATTCAGGTCGACCAAGCCTTCTGTGTAGTTGGATGCGTCGTATCCAAGCAGCTTCAATTGAAGTTCCAATTGCTCAGCTAGATACGTTGCCACCCTGTTTGTTTCTAGAGTAGCGAGAATTTCGTCAACCTTCTCTTCAAAGGAAGAGGTGCTTGATCCGTAATCGGAAAGATCAATCAGGAGAGCACCATGCCCTTCCTGGAAGCTGATGTGATCAACTTGCTTGAAGGGATCTGCTGATGCAGGATGTGCTGCCTCCCTGAAGAGAGAGGAGGTGCCGAAATGCAGTGTCTGCTCAAATAGATTCAAACTACCGTCAGGGATTTCAACACCAGTAACGTCATCCCCGTCAGTGATCTGGATGACTTCGTGGAGTTTCAGATTGATTGAGAAAGAGCTTTCCGCACCAGCATCAATTGGTAATTCGTCCATCAGTTTGTCTAGCTCTGCTGCGGTGTAAGTGTTCATGATCTGCTTCCCATCAATCACTTTGCGGCTCATGTCCCAGCGTTGGATCACCTCACCGGTTTCATTAGAAGTCAATGTCAGTGCAACCGGTCGATCGCCAGCTGCATCGATGACATTTTCCGGTAAATCTAGGCCGTTAATTGTGTTTTGCGAGTTGGGGTTTAGGTCGGGGCGGTAGTAAGCATGGTGAAACACTCGGCCTGTGCTTTCTTCTTCTTCTGCTGTAAGCAACCATCGGCTATTGGCAAGTACAAAGGAATTTTCTATGGTCTTATTTTCGATGTAGCCATCTTCATTTGTGGTTGTCGCGGTCGTGAATCGACCTGCTTCGGAAAACTCATTGCCGGTTACAGCGGGGTCAGCAGCGCCACCCATTCCATCCGGTACTCCTGGGTTGTCCTCTGGGAGGAAGCCATCTGGCACACCTGGATTGTCGTCTGGGAGGAAGCCATCAGGAACCCCGACAGAGTTGTCAGTGCCCATGTCATCGGGGACTCCAATCGTGGAGCCTGTATCCATGCCATCGGGGACTCCAATCGTGTTGGTGGTCCCCATCCCATCTGGTACCCCAGTCACGGTGTTGTCTGTGCCTGTTGTGAAGGCAGGGTCTAGCGCGATGGCTTCAATCTCGTTTTGTCCACCAGGTATTGGCCCATAAGCCATCAATGCATAGGGATTGCTATTGGAGCCATCCATTCCATCAGGAACACCTGGATTGTCTGTTGCATCAAACCCATCTGGGATTCCTGTATCGAAATCACCAACAGAAACGGTATTGTCTGAATTACTGGAGCTTTCAAGATCCAGATTGACATCATCTTCAGAAATCAGTGCATCAGATGAAAGTGTGATGTAGGCAGGAAGTGGTTCGCCTGCCTTGCCTGTCATCGTATCTCCAGCCTGTAGTAGCCCATCGGTCACAAGCACGATCTGACCCGTAAAAAGATTAATGGCAGTGGCCGGACTTTTTGTCGTATTGATTGTATTGACTTCATCCCGGCTTAATTGCCAGGCACCTCCTTCGTTGGAGTAACCTTCCCAGACAAACGTGTCACTTGTATCAAATAAGCTCCTTGACATCTCAAGTTCAATCCTAAGATCAGAACTTGGTGTTAGGCCATCGGGAAGTGTGAACACAGCTTCAGAGGTTGAATTTGTCGCTAATGGTCCTGAACGCTCAAAGTCAAGATCACCGAGATAGATATCGAGAAGCTGGTCATGGCGAAGCAATCGAACACGTGCTGAGCCAATTTCAGAACTCAGTAGAGGACGAGCACCATCTGGGACTTCAAGGTTTGCTTCTAAAGTGATTTGTTGCCCTTCAACTTCAAGATTAACGATGCTGAGCTCAGGCTGTATATCATCGTTGATCAATTGAAGCTCAACAACATTTTCGTTGGGCTTGATGGTTTCATCGGTTTCAATTGTTATATTGAATGCCTCAATATCTCTCTCTGAACGCGAGTCTTTATCTGGATAGGGATAGTTTTCGGCAAAAATTGTGTCACCACCATCAGGAGTGAGACTCGCTGTTACCTGATTGATCCCCTCTTTGTGCGTAATGCGAAGATAGTCATTGGTCGAGGAAGCTGCGATTGTGAACTGCAGATCTGCATACTCACTGGTGTTTTTTAAAGTATTGACAAGGCTTGCCAAGCTTGCCTTGTCTGAGGTTCTCGCCACCACTTTGGTTGCGCCATCACTGAGGGTGTAGGTTGTGGAGGCTTCTGGCGAGATAGAAAGAGTTTGAATTCCATTACTAACGATGGTTTGATCTCCACGTAAAGGGATGGTAATTGTGCTCCAGAGTTGTCCAGCATCCCATTTGGGGTCTTCACTGGGTTGGCCAATATCGAGGCCTGGCATATTTCCATCTAAATCACCTGGAAGTGTGATGGTTGCTGTCGATTCGGCATCCACTTCAAACTCTATTCTTTGCTCAGCAGTACTCTCTATCGGGAAGTTGAGCTCGACGACGGTTTTGTCGACACCAAAAGGAAGTACCAATTGATGGTCAGCTCCAATACCCGTGGTGTGGTTGAGATGCTCAATCACACTTTCTGTTGGCGAGCTCTCCACAATCAGTAAGCGACTCAGATCACTGTTTTCCGTTCCGAAGTAGGAGTAATTAATCTCATAAGATTGGAAGGTGCCTTGCTCTGGGATGTATGTCAATTCGGCTTCACTCTCACTCGTCAATATGCCGATAGCATTGCTATTTTCTTTGGCATCATGCTCGGTAAGGAATGCTGCATATCCGTCATACAATGTTTGTGTAGACGTTGAATCATCGTTTTCCTCATTGGTCGCCCACCTCAGCCATAGCGATATGCTGCCGTCGGGATTGATGAATGATGATGAACTGCTCTCGCTATTATTGTCACTATCGCTAGATGTATCTGTGCTTGACGTAGCATTGCCTTCAGTGATATACAGCTTCTCAATTTCAATCTCAAGAGTGGCTATTTGATCATCTCTGAGTTCGTCTGTATTAAAGCGAAGATATGTCACGTTCTCTCCTTCATATTCCATGTGTTCATCATGATCCCACTGGGCTTCTTCAAAGACCATTGGATCTATTAAGTCTCCATATCCAGCGCCGAATTCATAATTAAGTCCTGTTTTCAGGACGTCTCTGAGCCCTTGAAGTTGATCATTCACTGGATCTTCTGATCCAACCTCAAAGACCTCCCCGAGAACATGAATGAAGGTACCGTTGATTGGTGCATAAACTCTGTTGAATTCACTTTCATTGGTGATTGTGACATACAGATGATTGTTGCTTGCTGAACCACCCACAGGAGTTTGCTCACTTGCTCCAGTGCTAAAGATGTTTGCCTCAATATTGTCTGCATTGTTATCAGTAGTGTTGGTGTTATTTTCTTCGGACAATTCAGCACTAAGTTCTTCGAGTGTTTTACCATTGATCTTATTGATGCCGGAAGCGGTGACCTCAATCACCCGGTTAGCCTCTGACATATTGATGCCAAAATCTCCAGGCCCAGCAACGAAGACATCTGAGGCATTATTGAAATTTACATCAATGGTCCGTTTGTTGGGCTTATTCAGGATGTCATCAATGCTTATTGCTGTAGGCCTAATTGACGGCAATGACAGAATAAGTTCATTGAGTTTACTGGTGTCAAGAACATCAGCTTCGCTTGCATTGTCTACTCGAGTGATATTTGTAACACGGTAGTTGTCAGGGAGATTAGTTGTCGTTGGAATGATCAGATTCCGATCCGTGTTAATTACAAATGGCTTTTGTTGCTCTTCAATATCAATGACTTCGTCATCGTTACTTGAATTGATGAAATGCTGGTCGAGTGCAAGAGGCTCGACTGTTGTAACTTCAAAGATCGCACTTACGCTGCTGGCAATGCCTCCATCCGGATCTTGTCTAAGTGTCAATGATTTGTTTTCAAGCAGATCAGATTCGATGTTAAGGATTTGAAGGCTGTTGACAAAGCCAGCTGCTTGAGATCCGCTAAAAGTATATTTCAAGTAATTATTAGGCTGTATCTCGGCAGTGATTTTAAGATCATCCTCATTGAATAGATCGTTGAATATCTCATTCCATCCCGGGAGATTCAATGCAGATAGTGTTGCGCCATCTTCCAAGGAGAACCGACGTCCACTGACACCGTCGATGAGATCTGCATCTTGAGGAAGATAAAGCTCCCAGGTATCGGTTTCTTCATTGCTACTGAAGTTTTCATGCTGAGTGGATGGAATGAGATCTCCTCCATCTCTAAACCTGAGCTCGAGTGGCTGAATCAACTGGATATCAGGAACAGACGTATCTTCAAAGGTTTGGGTCCATTGCAACGACATCGGGGCGCGACCAACGGCTTCACGCGTTGGCATAAAAGCCAATGCTGAGAGTTGCTCGGCGCTTAACTCAGCAACAAGTAGATCGTTGTCGCTCTCTGCGGTGTGGAAAGATGTATTGAGGACTTCTGCACCATTTTCATAACGTAGTACGAAAGCACCCACTTCTACCAACCAATCGGGAACATAAAGCTTAATTGTCGGACTAATGTTTGAAAGAGCAATATCATTTGATTGAACCGTGAGATTACGGTCTTTTAGGAATAGTGGAACCAGATGACTACCCAGGTGCTGAAGGCTGTCTCCCTCTGTGAAGCTGACGCTCTCCAGTTGCAAACGCTCTGGACGAATGTCCTCAGCAGGAGGCTCTGGAACCTGCAGGTCAAACGATTCTGAAGTGGCTTGATGGCCTCCAGCATCAATCACTTGTGCCTGCAAGGATAGTGTTCCAGACGTTAGTTTTTCATAATTCACACCAGTTTGAAGTAATTGATCTTTTGACAGACGCATCTTTGTTTCCTCTTCCGATTCAAGAATGTCGGCTACAGAGAACCACTTCGACTTAGTCGTCGGTCTAGTCCATGTTGCACCTCCAATCAGTGTTCCTGTGAGGTCGGATAACGTTGTCCCATCTGCATCAACACGATTACCACTACCTTCGTCAAACGTATGGAATGCAACCAGGCCTGATTCATTTCCGTTCGATGGAGTTGTTTGCCTCTTGGCGATTTCCGCTTCAGATAGTGCTCTATTCCAAATCAGAGTGCTTTCCATCATTCCGTCAAAATATTGGTTGTTGCGATCAACACCAATTTTTATTTCGCTGGCTGTTGCTGTCTCAGTGGTGGATGTAGTTACATTTGGTATATCTGATGCTTTCTTGATGCCATCGACATAAATGATCCTCTCGCCTGTAGAAGTATCGTATGTAACGGCAATATGATGCCAATTACCGTCGGAGAGATTGAGATCGTCGCCATATGCCGGCAACTCTTGACCATTAAGAGTATGTCTAATGCCGTTGTTACTATTCATCTGCAGTGAGTTATCCTCACCATCGATTCCTAGTGTTCTCCAGCTGAGAATTCCTCGAGTTTCGGTTAGGTCTGGCCGTATCCACGCTTCAACGGTGAACGATGATGCACCTGTAGGGATATCGCTATTGTCTTCAATAGTTATGTGATCATCTTCGCCATCAAATTCAATGGCACTTTCAGTATGCACCCAGCGCCAATTGTGATGGTCTTCAATTGTCAGATCACTTTCAATATCTTCGCCTGATTGCATTGAGATCGACACTGTGAAAGTATCGAAATCGCCCTCTATTTTGGCTTCTTTAATCTCGGGTGCGATAGGTGCGGTGTTGCTATGGAGTGCATAATTCGGAATCAGATTCCCATAGACTTCTTGCTCATTCTTATCTCCCCACTCGGCTAGTAGATCGGCTCTACTGTCGCCAAGATCAGTGATCGAGAGCGAGTACTTTAAGGTCTGATCACCAGTGACTGATAACAGCGGCAGAGATGTTTGAAGGCGCCCCAGTTCATCGTTTAATTCGTGATAAGGATCATCTGGATTATTGAATTCAAAGCGCATAGCTCCGCTTCTAAGGTCTTCAAGGGTGAAGCTAAGATTCGAATATTGATCTTCGCTTTCGCCGGTGGTTGCATCAAGTTTCAGCTCGCCAATTTGCTCTCGAATGTTTCTGCCATTCAATCTAAGTGTAATCTTTTCTGTTAGCCCAGGTATCTGATTGGTGTCAAGTTTATATTTCTTTCTTAGGCTGAGTTCACTATCGAGGCTTACGTCATCTCCAGTCGCAAAACCAATTACTTCCTCTACTACATCATTGCCATTGATTTGGCTGAGAGTCCAATAAGCGCTACCATCTTCGCTGACGAATGTCCTGTCGATTGTTCTGAGCGAAACGTTGGTCGCAGATGTGTCTGTTGATGTGGTTGGTAAAATGGCCAAGAAATCATTCTGGATAATCTCTTCATTAGCCTCTACAACGTCACCAACGTCAACAATGAGTTCTGAGCCTGATGGGATTGTCAACGTCAGCTCAGGCTGATTTTGATCAACTGGTTGCAGTGTGACCTTTTTTGTGCCTAAAGCATCGTCTTGAATATTGGTAATTTTTCCTGCCGTTGGTGTTGTCTGACTGCCGTCGCTCCAACGCCCCATGCTTTGTCCAACAAACGGTTGTGCATTGCCTTCATCAGAGAGCTGCTGCACAAACAACCTTTGGCTGTTGCTGTCGTATCTGATCTCATCAGCGACGCCGTCATTATCAAGATCAATATTGACGGAATGATTATCGACATTCAAACTTGTCAGCAAGTCTCCAGTTGCCACAGTATCTTCAGTCGACTTCAAAAGTGTGAGGTGAGCTGGAATAATTTGTGTGATCGTTCTGTTACTGTCAATCGTTTCGGTGATGAAGATCATTTTTGATCCATCGCTTGAATCTTGAATATCTGTGATTTTTCCAGTGGCTTTGGCCTCTATGTGTTCTGTTTCCGATTTTGCGTATGCCAGGTCACCTACTGTGGCCTCGATTGAGGCTTCACCACTTGGTGTGAGAGTCGCGAATCCGTTCTGACTTCCACTCTCTTTATAGTTGAGCTTAATCAGATCTTCCGACGAATTGAGGGAGACATTAAATGCAAGTGATTTTGCTTCTTCTGATTCTGATAGCTTCTTAACCAGATGTGCAAGAAGTCCTTCTTCGGTCAGACCGTTTCCGGTGGGATCGATGGGATCAGTCTTAGCAGTGATGGTCAGTGATCCATCGCTTAAACTATATGTCTCCTCAGCTTGTGGTGACACAGAAAGGTAGAGAGTTTCCTGAATGTTTGTTTCTGAATTTTCAAATTGCGATCCTTGATAATGAGGAACCAATGGTTGAACGGTAAAGGCTGCCCCTTCACCCCAGCTAGATCCACGCATACCGGCGTCAATAGCCTGAATTGACCAGTAGTAGCGCTCACCGGCGATGGCAGAATTCAGTAACCCAGCATTATGGAATCCCTGATTTCCAGGGCTTGCAATTCTGCGTTTCCCTGATTCTGGATCTGCTAATGGTGACTGAATATCAAATATACCTGGTTCAGTACCTATCGCTAAGTTATATGTGTACGGAGCATCGTCATTCGTCAGATGACTGAAATTCCAGTTGAATTGAATCGCATTGTGTTCTGAATTCCAGCCTACATCTTCTGCCTTAGGAACATCAGGCTGTCGATTAACCATTCCTGCAAATTTGGGCTCGCCTGCCTCCGCATCCTCAATGCGTTCACTTGTCGTATTCCGGAATATTTGGAGATAGGGTAACTCTTCAGAACCTTGCGCCCCTGTGATCGCTAAATCAAGGTCTCCGTCGTTGTCGTAGTCGGCCCAACTTGTACTGCCCCTCTTGAGACCGGGAAGAGATATTGTAATGTCCGAGAAGTTATCGCCGCCACCAATTAGTGGATTGTTGAGCAATCGTGTGCTCAGCATCCCTGTTTCGCGAGATACACCACTCAAGAGTAAGTCTTGATCTCCGTCATTATCAACATCAGCCCAAGTTGCAGATCCTTCATTTAGGAGTGGGATATTCACACGACCGCTCTTAATGTTAATATCTGCATAGGCTGGTATTTGTGCTGATCCTACAAGTGACTTTCGTATTTCGATATTATTGATATCGATATTTTTTTCTAATTCTAGTTCGGGCATGATGCGCAAGATGGCATTGGCATCTGATAACTCTCGTGTCCATGGGAAGCTAAGCATATCTCGATCTGTGATTTCAAAGGGTTCGTCTTTTGTCGATAAATCACCATGTCGCAGCATATCCAGTTCAACATCCTGCAACCGGTTCAGAATACGAGTTTCATTCTCGTCAATAATCATCATTCGTAACCCGATTGGCGATTCTTTCGTTCCCAAACGTGCAGTGATGTCAACTTGATAGGTCTCACCAATTTGAGGTTCCCCACCTAGCAATTCTCGAAGATCAAAGTCTCGTTTTACAGCAGAGAGAAGTGTTTCCGTCGGGTTGCTTGGGACGACAGGAGACAGTGTGTCGAAGGCATTTAACGTCACAACTTCCACATAGCTATCCAAGATTGGATCGTTGTCTAGGAGATCAAATCCAATTTGATGAATCGGAACAACTAATTGCTCAGGCAGTGTGCTTGTGCTACCTAACTCTTCAAACACTGGATCTAATGAGATCCCTCCACCCTCAGGCCCTGATGTGTATAGATCAGAAACATTACCGCCGAGATTGACATCTCCAAATGCTGCGATCAATCCGTCTGTAAATAGTGAACCCTCAGTGGGATTGAGTGTAAATTCTAAATTGTCATCTGTAGAATTGGCGCTTTCGCCTACCGTTAACACCTCTACAGGTGTTTCCAATGGTGTTATGTTTAATGTTACCGTCGGCTCTATTTGATAAATTGTGTCGCTCAATTCAATGTAGCCACGGATATCAAGTAAGTTCTCCTCATTGAGTAATTCTAATTCTAGGCTCGTAACCGGTGTCACTAAGTTATCGATACCCCACGATTCATCAGCAATTGATTGATCAAGTGAAGAACTGAAGCCTAAATCAAGCGTTGCCAGTTCGGGTGGTGTTGTGATGGTTATCCGATACTTCTGATCATCCCAGCCACTAAATACTGTGTTTGCTCGTTTACCGTTTGGCTCAATTGTATAGTGATAGGTTAATCCATCAGTTGTGGTTTTGCTGCCATTATAGATAGCAGGATTCGTGCTTCCAAATTTGAATCGCTCTTCTAGAATAATTTCATCGCCCGAAAAGACATAGAAGTATTCATTATCCCATGAATCGATTCTCAAAAAGTCGAATTCGATGGTTTGTGCTCTGCCACCTTCAACAGTTCTTGCTGTCTGAGTGTCGTTTGTTGGTTCGATCGGTGTTAGATGAGGGCCGATATTTAATGGTATTTGTACACTTGTGGTTGGTTTTAATCTGCCCCCCGTACCTTCTCCACCAAAGCGGCCAAGAAATGCACCCCATTCGCTACTGCCTTCAGTTGTCACTTCCGCATTCTCGATGTCGGTCGGTTGTGAATTGAATCGTCTTGAGTAGATAGAATCCCCACCACCAACAGGTGGTTTCGTGTAAGAAAGATTGTCGATACCCCAGGATTCATCTGAAATCGGCTGGTCGAGTGTTGAACTGAATCCTAAATCGATAGTCTCCAATCCTTCTGGAGTTGTGATTGACACTCGGTACTTCTGATCTTTCCACGTACTGAATACAGTATTCGCCAGAGTTGAGTATGGCTCAATGGTATATGTGTAAGTAGACCCATCAATGACTTTACTTCCTGTCTTTGCATCTTTTGTCGTATTTGTTTGGAACTGTTCCGAAAGGATTTTCTCACTTCCAGTCCAAACATTGAATTTTTCATTATCCCACGAATCCATACGTAGGAAATCAAATTCAATTGTTTGAGCTTTTCCTCCCAACGCTATTTCTACACTAGTAGTTGGAGACTTATCGCCGTTTTCACCTTCATTTCCATAACGTCCTAGGAAGGCACCCCACGCATTATTATTCTCTGATTCAACTTTGGCATTGTCAAAGTCGGCCGGTAGAAAATTGAAGTTCCTTTTATATCCCTCTTCTATGACATAGTTCAGTGACTTCTCAATTAGGAGTGTTTCCGATACTGATGAGTCGTAGATGCTTGCAGTATCAAAAATTGTTTGTGTGGTGACATCCGAAGCGTCTGGGTTGTCTAGGGCTACAGGGATAATCAGTGGTGCAGGATCATTATTCTGATTGGCATAGTAAGCATCAACAGAGACATCTTGATCTGGCACGTATGTCCAAGTGAATATGTTTGATTCTTGATTGTATTTATCTGATTCTCCTTTGAACATCTTTGAAGGAACTGAGACTCGTGTTTCTGGCCAGTCCTGTGTAAATGTCACCTCTACTTCTTCTTTCGTCGTTTTATCTTTGTCATCTGTAATCTCTATCGTGAAAATATCGCTTCCGTAAAAATCTGCATTCGTTGGAGTGTAGGTAAAGCTTACTGACGCCGCCTGGGTGTTATTGCCATCGCGTTGAATGCTTCCTAGTTCAACAACACCATGGCTTGGTTGACGATTGTCAGCCAGCGTGATTGTTTTGGATGGATCGTTATCACCGGTGAGCCCATCGGTGTCACTTATTTGCAGTGTCGATGTGATTTTGCCAGGTTCAGACCCACTGCCTTGCGATGTTGTAAAACTGAGACCAGATGTGAAGATCGTAGGATCATTGCCCTCTGCAACAGTAAAGTTGTACACCTTGTCTGATGTTCCTCCCTTCGCATCTGTCGCTCTAATTGTAAAACTATCGCTTCCATGATAATCGGTGTTGGGTTCATATTGCCAGATTCCAGCTTTTTGATTCAACATCTGTACTGTTCCATTTGCCGCTTCAGTATTGATGGTGTATTCCAGAGCACCATCAACGTCTGTGGCATAAACAATGCCTGTTATAGTCGTATCTTCCTCGGCAGGCGTAAGTTCAGTAATTGTCCATCCAATTGCTTCGTCTTCTACTGCTTGAATGGTTAAGTTGACGGTCTGGATGGTGGCCACACCTAGTTCATCTATGATTGCGATATTGAATTTGTCCGTACCATTAAAATTGTCAAAAGGTACGTATGTATATTGTATCGTGTAAGTTGTTTCTTCGCTGACTGAACCGTCAGTAATTGTTGCTGTTCCATGAAGTGCTTGGTTGAGAATAACCACTTCTTTGAGTTTATCTATGTCGCTCAGCGTTAGTTTTCCCGTGAATGAACCAGCATCTTCATTTAGACTTGCGTTGGTATCTCCAGTTATTGTTGTGGCATCGTCTACTGGTTTGATCGTTATATTAATGGCGCGTGTTGTTGTGTTGCCCTCTTCATCTTGTATCTGAAGCGTAAAGTAGTCATCACCTGCAAAGTCGTCCTTGGGTGTATATGTCCACGACTTATCTGCGTTCACAACGGCAGTGCCATTCTTGCCGTTAGTTTGAATTGAATACGTGTTTTCACCGTTACTGCTATCGTCATCGCTGATACTGATGGTATTGGAGCTCGATGCCGAATCCTCATTGATTTCCAAGGATGTTGTGCCTGTTATTTGTGATGGAGTATCGACGGGGCTAATGAACACATTGATGGCTTGTATTGTTTCGGTGCCAACTAAGTCGGTAAATTTAACGAGGAAGAAATCATTGCCTCTCTTAAAATCAGTCGCAGGTGCATATGTCCATTTCCCTTTTGTGATCCCATCTTCAATTGTTTTCTCAATCTTAACGCTAGCCCCATTTTTGCTTCGCAATCCACCCAAATCCTTTCTTTGATCGATAATTTCAAATGTCCCTTCTGTTGCCCCTGTGTTTAGTGTTCCTGTGATGTCTTCCGGGCTTGTTGATATGTATGGCGCTGTTCCACTCACAACTCCATCGATGAGATCTACCGCCGCTGCGGTTTCTCCAAGATAGAGATTAATCGCTTGAACGGTTTCGAATTCTCTCTTGTCCTTTCGTTTTGCAAGGAAATAATCGTATCCATTAGTGCCATTTGGTGAGTATGTCCATACACCTGAAGTCGTCATTGTAATGGGGCGACCGTTATCGGATTCGTTGTCATTATTAACCAATCCATATGTTGTTAAAGTATTTTCGTTGTTGTCATCGGGGTCCTCTAAGATCAGTGTTCCTGTCTTTAATGTAGTTAGCTCACCGGCCCCTAAGGTTACATGGTGTCCGCTCGATGCGGTTGCTACTCCGTTTATGGGATAACGAATCAGATTAACCACTTGGCGTGTTTTTCCACCGAGATCATCTGTCACTTCGATGGTGAAGCTCAGATTGCCATCTGGCGATGTTGCAGTGGGCTTATACTCCCATGAAATTTTTGCTGTATTTGGACTATCCGAAGTTCCCTGGATAATGTCTTTCAGTTCTAAACCACTCAGTGCTGTATCTACCTGCGTAACGGTTAGCTCTGTAAGCCCATCCGTATCTTCAATTGTGATGTCTCCAGACATATCATCTTCTTCGCTATCTTTTATAAATATATCGCCAGATTGGAATGTGGATTTTGTATCGACATGGTAGAAACTTAAATTAAATTCTTGGCTCGTTCTGTTATTCGCTTCGTCTTCAACGATGAGCGTGAATTTATCGCTATTTGATGGAGTGTTGGGTGTATATGACCATGTATTGCCATTGGCTGATGCAGACCCACTGTTTGCTTTGCCGTCCTCGGAATAAATAAGGGTGGCCGTGTAATTATCGGAGGTGTTATCTGCATCTGTTGCTACATATGTTCCTGTAATCTCCTTGTAGCTATCAGTGCCAGTTTTTTTGGCTCCTTTTTCTGCGGATGCATAAATTCCTGAGACAACAAATGGTTTGTCATCGTCACTTGCGATGTTTACAGTGATAACTTGCTCTTGCGTAAAACCAGCATCGTCAGTAACAACCACAGTGAATTTATCATCTCCGTGGACATCTTCATTGGGTGTATAAGTCCACTCGGCGATCACGTTGCCACTATCGCTATCGCTGCTCTTCAGAGCGATGGAAGCGTTACCCTTTGCTGGCTCGTTTGTTGTCGTAGTCGCTATCGCTACGATATTTCCATTGGTGAGTCCATCAATGTCATTGAGAGTGATAACGCCTTTGATTTGATTGTCTTCTTTCCCTGTCGATGTGAGATCTCCAGAAATTTGAGTGGAGTCATTTTGAGCGATGACGTTAACAGTTATTGTTTCGTAAGAGATCCCTCCATTGTCATCTGTGATTGAGATTTCAAATGAGTCTTCTCCGCTGAAGTTTTCGTCCGGCTTATAAGACCACTCCAATGATGCTGGATTGCCTGGAATCGGATCGCCAAGTGTCACCTCGCCGTTGCTGGGTTCACTTGCTTGTTGGAAGATGGTGTAGCTTGCGCCGCTGCTATCTTTACCTGTTAATCCGTCTGGATCTGTCACCACAAGAGTTTCTTCGATGGGATCAACCGCATCTTCTTTGCCTGTTCCTGAGTTGCCCGATTCAACGTCTGGCAGGAAGCTACTTAGAGTGGCAGAACCCTGATCAGGTGTTAACTTGGCCTGATAAGTGGCTCCATCGATACTACGTAGATTTGAAATACTACCATTCTCTAATGTAACATCACCGAAGAGTCTATCAGTTTCTTTATCTATCGAGAAACCGTTTGTCTTCTCAGAAATTGTAAATGTGAGGTTGATGAATGGATCAGAGCTGGTTCCCCCCGATGCGACTTGTTCGGAGCTGATGTTGATTGTCGGTTGGGTTACATTATTCTTGACTTCAACAGTTATGTCTTGCAGCCTATTCCTCTGGCGAGATTCATCTGTTATCGGAGTATAAAGCGAGCTATTTGCAAACTTAAGATTATACGTTTCATCGGCTTGTATGCTTTCGTCAAGCTCTAAATTGATAACATGTGGATACTGTGGTTTGGGGAAGGTTATTGAATTGATATTTAGCGCTCTTGGCCCGTCTATGATCTCGAATGAATCTGGATCCGTTATGTCAGAGCCGGGTTCATAATCTGGATCTTGATAAAGTCTCTCGTTGAATACAACTAATATGTTGTTTCCCAGTGAATCTGTGTACACCCTTTCAATAGTTGGCTTTGTTTCGTCTTCATCAATATCAGATCTCGGAACATATATCTCATATGGATTCCAGTCTCTGTACACTGAATTCTGTGCTCGACTTATATTTGTCGAACCCGAAGCTGCGCTGGAGTTGCTGTTGTCTTGATTCAGTTTCTCGCTTTCTTCTATGCTTTCTTGGCGTGAAGTTACTGCCTTGTTTGTTAGTGAATCATTTTCAATGGCCAAGGCTAAGTCTTTATATGGCTGCCAGAGAATTAACTCACTATCAACTTTTGTTGCCTCAATGGTTTGACCACCATCATACGTAAATGTTGCATCACTGACTGATGGAGCGTCTTTTTTGTAGATCAGTCTGATGGCATCATTGGCAGCATTTGCTTCGATGACAAAGTCTAATGAAGGATAATTTTTATGATTCTGGATTGAGGTGACAATCTCATTGAGTATTTCTTCATCAGTAGACTCAGTACTTGTTGGCCTGTCTATTTCGATTGGGACCCCATCGCTTTCTAGCCTGTACTTTCTGCCTGCTTCTAGGCTGATAGTCAGTTCATGAACTCCATTCGGATGCTCGACCGGAACTAATCCACCATTTTCTTCGTCTGTATTTTTAAAGGACAGGAAGAAGTCTGTAGTCTCGTTTTTGCTAAAGTTAAGGGGAAGCGTTATGGCATTTATATCTAGGCCTTTGGCATTTAGTCCACGTATTGTGGTTGTGCCATAATCAATCAAGCCTTGTCCTTTATCAGCTGCCTCTTTCACATCCTCTTCGATGTTTGAAATTTTAAGCGGTATGTTGATTAGGTCTATTTCTTGAACGATGGTTGCAGTTGTAACTCCATCGATGACTTGATCCACTTTGGATAAATGTGCCGTCGCCAGATGTTCTTGCCCCTTGTAGATCTCAATTGAATAACTTTTATCATTAGAGGTAATAGTATCAAAAGGTGTGTTGTATTCCTCCCCAGCTAGAGTAATGGCATTGTGGATGCTCATCAGATCTGTTTCCTTCGCTTCAGTTTTGACGTCTGTAGGAATGCCTTTGATCGATAGATTTTTAGCCGTTTCTGTATCTAGATTGTTCAGTCCTGTTTGTAGTTTGCTTAGGTATTGATTCATCGCGTATGTATAGTCTTTGCCTTTTTCAGTCGCCTCTGCTCTCCAGAAGTGTGTCAACCATGCATTTTGCCCTTGATGTGGGCCTTCAAAATCGATACTTTCTCTGAGAAGTAATTCGAGCACTTCTCTTAAGTCTTCGCTAAGGGCCTCATTTGTATTAAGGTCTCCTGCCTTCAGATTGCTGATCAGTTGTTGGTCACCAGTTCCGCTGTTTCTGCCAAGAATATCATTGGCTGTATAGTATTGGTGGAGTTCAACAGCCTTGTTATTCGCTTCTATATTTCCAGCAAGACTGTCATCAAATTCGAGGAAGTAGAAATAGTCTTTGTCGTATCTAAATGTTAATGGGTTGTCGTTATAGTTTCCTCCTCCCATGAACTCCCATGAACTCTCTAGCTTTGCCAGACCCTCATCCATCACTGAACTTGAGCCTGTGTCCAGGTAAGAGGACTGGATGAAGGAATTACTTGTTGCGTTGGGATTTACGTACCAATATTTCGCTAGTTCTGCCCTTTCTCCCTGAGTTAACTCGTTATATTCTACGACTGCGTTCGTATTAGTAGACGCAACCAAATTACGATCTATCCTGTAAAAGCTGTAGGACAGGTCAAGGTCTGAGCTGGATGGAGCAATTTCAATCAGACCACTAACCGTTAAATAGTTCGCATCTGGATCTCCGTCCATCATTTCGTTTAATTTTGCAAGATGTGGATCAAGGCTGACGAGATCTCTGTTGAGATCAAACAGATTGCTGTATGAATCCCAGAAGATTAGTTGGTGCTCACTGCTGATGGTGCTGTAATCAGCTCCACTCCATGCTCGGTGTGCGGCTATATCCATTCCTTCGGCAAGTCGTAATGGCTTCTCAGGGAATGGATCGTTTGGATTGATGCCTAATCCTCGATCTGCGAATGATGCATCTCCGTCGGAGCTCTCGTAATGTCCGAATTGTAGTTTTGAGCCATTCATACCATGTGGTAACTCTTCCCTAAAGACGGCTGAACCAGAGGGAATAAATAATAACTTATTGTCAATTTCATTTGTGATCGCAACATCAAGTCGACCATCAAGATCAATGTCGCCCCAAGCCGCCTGTAAGACATGGCTTGAGGGTTCTTTTTCTAACGTACTCCACGTTGTCTTGATTTCGGTTTCCCAATTTTCTGGTGTGGCTACATAGAAATCGATACCATTTCTGTTTATCAATAGTTCAACAGTTTCTTCTCTCTTAAATTCTTCATTGGTTCGAATTCCAGCTATAATTAGATCAAGGAAGCCATCGTTGTTCCAATCCCCCCACTCTGCCGAATGCACTCTTTCAAAGGCTGGTAAATCAAACGAGCTTGTGAAATTGTGATCGCCATTATTATTGACTTCGTTGATCAATATTTGCGATTCCCCATTGCCCATTTCGTCGAAGCTGTAGACCAATAAATCGAGGTCCCCATCGTTATCGATGTCTCCCCACTTTGTGCTTCCCTCCCAGTTTCTTGTCACTCCTGTATATAACTCCCGATCCAGAACTGGGATTAGAAGATCATTCGAGCCCAAGATATCCATTGCTGTGATGGTGGTTCCTGTGCGCAGATTTGCAACGTCAATGACTTCAAACGGTTTGTTGGCTTGAGCCCATTCGAGGCGTACGGCGTGATCACCAGCATTTTGTTCATAGGTAGCCTGGATAGGTGATTCACCTTGTTGATAGCTGACATGAATTGGAGAGTCTCCCCCTTCGGTTAGGGTTGTTTCTTTCTCCTGAGGTTCATCATTTTTGTAGGTTAGTTCAATTCTTCCATTGGTGCTATTGCTCTGAATAGTGAAATCGAGTTCTTCGTAACCATCTGCTTGCTTCAGTGCGTTTACCAACTCGTTTAAATTTGTTTTATCTGAAGTTGTCGCTGAAATGCTACCATCTCCGTCTGTAAGTGTATATTTTGTTGCTGCCTTTGTTGTCACCGGGATGTAATAGACTTCCGGTACGTTCAGTGTTGTTTCTTGCTCGTGAGGTGCTTCATTTTTGTAGTTCAGTTCAATTCTTCCATTGGAGGTGTCGCTTTGGATTGTGTAATCGAGTAATTTGTATCCATCCGCTAGCTTCAGTGCGTTTATTAACTCGTTTAAATTTGTTTTATCTGAAGTTGTCGCACTAATGCTGTTAATCCCATCTGTGAGAATATATTCTGTTGAGGCTTTCGCTGTAACTGGGAGATAATGTACTTTGTTGTCGGCTGAATCTATCCAGCGTAGTTCTACATCTACGGCTCGCTCAGCTTTCAGCGCTAAGAGTTCATCTTCGCTAGTAATTTTTTCATTGTCGACAAACAACTCCCATGAGTCAGCTCTTCCGCTATCTGTCGTTACTCTGAATCGATAATCCCCTTGTTCATCAGGTACGATTTCACCTGTCCAGCGTGCGGACAGGCCAGATGTTGCTTCGCTAAGACTTCCATCGGGTAGATAGTAACCCCAATCAAAGTCAACATTTGAATCTACTCTGCTTAGGTATTTTACGTCAAATTTGTCTCCATAGTAGTAAGTAGCATTCAGACCGTATTGCCTGATTGCACTGATTGATCCCTGTCCTGTTCCATCTCCATAGAAATAGTCTTCTATGGTTAGATCATCTTGTGTGTTGAGGACGCCATCGGCATTGATATCAATGATGAGATCATTATTTCCTGATCTGCCGCTACCATTTCCGCGAGCCATCCCGATCGCGCCATCTTGTGGTCCATCGAGGCTGAGTGTGGAGTGGAGTTGGAGGCGGAGTTCATCCTCTGAACCAGTTAGACCCCCACTGTCACGAATAACAGTGCCTCCTTGTCCGTGGAGCAGCCATCCCACACTTTCATCGGCTGCAGCCCTTTTGTAGAGTACTTGGTCAGGAATAAAACCAAGTTCTTCATATTTTTCCCACTGAACCTCTCCTTGCCAACGCGTTGGATCTGCCCATAGACGGAATTTCTCCCAGCTAATTAATTCTCCATCATGTTCAATTGGTTGAAGGCTGTCTGGATCACCCCCCATGGCTTGAAAGGCTTCCTTCAGTGTCAGTGTCGGTGTTAGCAGGCTATAAAGATCATCTCCAGTTCCTCCTTCGAGAAGGTCGGCTCCACCACCACCTTCCAGCACGTCTGAACCTTCATCGCCATACAATCGGTCATCGCCGGTGCCACCGTGCAGCGTATCTTTTCCGCGTCCCCCAATCATTATGTCATTTCCACTTAATCCCCTCAGTACGTTGTTCTGACTATCTCCAATTATGGTGTCTCCATATTTACTTCCAGTGACATTTTCAACCTGGCTGATGACACTATTTACACTTTCGAGTACTGACTGACTACTTAAATTTTCTGGTTCTAGAATTGCAATTGCTTTTGCGAATCCATCCAACCAAACGATTAGATCGACCTGGTGACCAGCTTCTATACCTGTTTCAATCACATCCCCAATTACATTTTGATCGAAGAGTGTTTCTGTTAGGGATGCCCTAATTTCATCTGTTATTGGTGTTGAAACAGTTTCTGTTGACCCTGTTGCTTCTGCTGCTTTCACTGCACTATCTTCAGCTGCCAATCCTGCCATCAAGTTGGTTAATTGATCAGTTCCAGTTAGCAACAATCGTGCTGCATCGCGTGCAATACTTGCATCTGCCACTCTTGTACCAGGAAGGATGACCACTGTTGTTGCGAGACTGTCGCTTGCTTGACTTCCATCCAAGGCTCCAAAAGATTTCACATCCGTGATTTCTACTTTGAGTTTGCCAAGATCGATCAATCGTTCCGATTCTGCAAGTTGTGCCGCTTCAGCAACAGACATCGTTGCCCGTGGGGCAACTCCCATTCTCCGCAGCAATTGTTCAACTGCTTCTCGTGAGTCTGAGTCTAATTTTCTGACTTCAGTGCTTCTATCCAGAAGTTTTACTTCCCCCTCATCAATCGTTTCTTGAACTGCAAATTGGCCTTCAGCAGTTATTGACGCTTGACCACCTTCAGAGTCTTTGTCTTTATAAATGACCTCTAGTTGATCCTCTGTTTCATTGAGTTGTACCGTAAAGTCTAGTTTTCCATATCCGTCAGCATCTCGAATTAACTCGACAATATCATCAATAGAGGTGGCATCTTCTGCTGTAATTACTTCATCATCTGTTGCCTTGAGCGTGGCACGATCTTCTGGCTCAATACCTTTTTTGTAAACCAGTTTAATGGAATCACCATCATTATCTGCATAAATAGTGAATTCAAGATCTCCATACACGCTTTGGTCTTTCAACTTACTGACGAGTTCTTCTAGATCTGTGTGATCCGAGGTTGTTGTACTAATGCTCTGCTTGCCATCGCTTAATGTGTATGTTGTAGACGGCTTGGTTTCTACTGGTATGACATAGTCCTCACCTGTTTTGATTGTTATTTTGTTTTGCCCATCGCTGAGCTCATAGGTTGTTGATGCCTCTGGCATCACATTGATGTAGTGGTAGCTTCTCTCGGGTGTCAGTAGTAATGGGTTTGTTGCTGTGCGATCAAAAATCTCTGGAACAGGGATCTTACCATTTTCTCCAAAGATAGTTTCAACGAAGCTTCTAACATTTGTTGATGGGTCCAGTCGCAAGTATCCACTGCTTACAAGATCTTCTGCAATCTCTCGTAAATCACCACGCAACTCATCCAACGTGAGTTCTGGATTGATCAGAGTTGCATCTCCACCCTCTGCTGGAAGCACAATGACAGGCGACTCTTGCCAGCTGAGGTTCACAACAACTGCGGCTTGGTCCTCTGAATAACTTGCCGTGTCAAATCCAGCTCCGGCTTCCAGCCAGTCAGCTCCTGGGCCACCATCCAGTGTATCGTTGTTAAATCCACCGTATAACTCGTCTTCACCAGGACCTCCAGAAAGAATATTTTCACCCCTTAAGCCATGGAGTTTGTCATTTCCTTCCTGGCCTAGCAGTCGATCTGTATAGCTGTTGACATCACTACCATAAATCACATCTTTGCCTGTTCCACCATCAAGATAGACGACTGGTACTGGCGCCAGACGTGTACTTCCAAATAAGGTATCATTGCCATCTCCTCCAGTTAAAATTCCAAATCTTTCTGGTAATTCTGCAAATTCTGATGACAACCATTCACCGAGCAGTGACTTATCGAATGGCAAAGTGTATGCATCAGAGGGTTGTAAGTGATCATCTGTATCTGTTCCATGGTTGGTGACAATGAACCTTAGCTGTTGCCTGGATTCATCATCATTATCGACCATCCGGATCCGTCCTTCATTAAAGGACGTTTCAAAATGCAGGAGATCTTGATCAATTCCTTCAATAATTACAACCAGTTCTGGTTGTTTTACTCCTTCTACTGTTGAATTGATTCTCAGCAAGGATCCTCTTAGATCAAAATCTCTTAATTCTTGTATGACATAACTGTGGGATATGTCTCTGCCATACGAATCTTTGATGGGTTGACTTAAGTATCTTTCAGCTGCTAACTCATTACTTCCTTTGTCGGCTGCAATGATCAGATCACCGCTAGCAGCGTCTTTAGGATACAGAACCTGATCCCATACAAAACTTGCATCTTCGGGTTCATGCAACACAAGTGTGTCCATGAAAGGGTTGAAGTCTTTAATGACGACAACATTTGCGTTGTCATCACTATTCGCTGTTCCAAGATCCTCTCTATAGAAAAAGCCGTGTCGGTCACCGATACGGAATTCGTCTGATAGGACTGTTCCTTGCATGACATTGACTATGTCTGCATCTGTAAAGTTATTGACCTCAGAACTCCACTCAGCCAGGACTGGATCTGCTGTCAGTAGTTGACTCTTATAGGCAATTTTTGAAAAATCTTTGTCTTTAATGATTCTTGCCATCGCGGCATCAGCACTCGTACCAAGCGCCTCTAGATAGCTCTCTAGATTGTTGATGCCGTATGTTGCTAGAGTAGCTTCATTAATTCCTTCAAGCTGTTTTTCGCTGTAGTTTTGTATTTCATTCACCCCGCTACGCTTATGATCAATGGCGAATAATTCTAGCTCGTAAATTCCATCTATATCTTTTGAGTTTATATCTCCATCATTATTGCTATCTCCTCTGATTGCAGTGAGTTCACTGGCATCGAAGTTATAGTCAAATTCGGCCCACCTCGGATCATTGCTGTTGGGCACAAACAGAGCATTTTCAAAGGTGATATCTCCAGTGACTCGAACATTGCCATTGTGAGTTGGTTCTAGTCGGTTATTCCGATAAATCATTGTGATTGGATTACCACCACCTTGACCATCGGCTTGTGTATTTTCATCGGCTGGTAGTGCAAAGAAATCTTCGCCTGTTAGCAAGAGATCGATATCTCCATCACCATCAATATCCCCACTATCAATGGTTCCATTCGCTACACCATAGAGTTCGATACCTGTATCCTTATAAATTGGTGTCTCTCCATCGATGTTGGTGATGTTGTGATCATCAGCTGTACCTGCATATAGGTAGATATTTGTTTGTGGTACCGCCAGGTTCTGACCTGTAGCGTCTCTTCTTGTTGCCGTAGAGAATCCAGTTAAAACAAGATCATTTGCAATGACTTCTTCATTTTCATTCTGCTCACTAGTCGCGTTGTTTACTCCATCAGCGTCGAACAGATGAATGGCCCCTTTGTATACTCCTGTGGGAGACAATTCATTCGCTTCAATTCTGTTGTATCCGACTTCATCGAATTCTTGTTCGTCATTCCAAATCATCGGTGTTAACACTTTCCATTGGTTATCACTGATGTCATTGACTATCAGACCTAGCAACGGATCAGCCTTTTTGGGACTTGTTATTTCACCAGCATTGCCAGCTATAAAGAAGCCGAAATTATCAATGTTGTCAGCTGTTAGTGTATTTGAAGTTAGGCCTTTGCTTGTGTTGTTAACCCAGAGAGTGCTTACATCGCTCAATGCACTACTCGGTTGATTCCCTCTAGCTGTTGTTATTGCGCTTACTTTGTTAGAAAGGTCAATTGGTTTATTTATCCCATTGTTATCTATGTTTTCTCTTACTAGTTTTAGTAGCTGGGAGTCTTTATATGTGTCTGTGAATTTCAGATTGTCGATTCCCCACGACTCATCACTGATTGCTTGATTTAGTGTCGAACTAAAACCCAGATCAATCGTTTCCAATCCTTTTGGGATTGTGATTGATATATGATATTTTTGATCATACGAATCGCCGAATACGGTATTCGCAAGTGTTTCGTACGGGGTAATTTTATACTCGTAGGTTGCTCCATCGATTGTCGTGTTTCCCGATTTTTGCGCTGTTGCGCTGTTATGCACGAATTTCTCTGAAATTATTTTCGTATCACCAGACCATACATTGAATGTCTCCCCATCCCACGAATCGATTCGTAGAAAATCAAATTCGATTGTTTGGGATTTTCCTCCTAATTGAATCTTAGTACTTGTGGTTGGTGTCGTATTTCCGGCCGTTCCTTCATTACCATAGCGACCAAGGAAAGCCCCCCATGCACTACTCTCTCTAGTTTCAACTTTTGCGTTTTCAAAATCAGTTGGTTGACTATTGAAGTCAATAAAGTTATAAGTGTCGGCCAATGGTTCGCCTGACAGGATTATGTTAATACTTGAATCATGACCTTGCTTCCCTGAGTTTGTGTGCGTAATTAGGTGGTTGGCATCATCTATTATCTTTTCAGGCTTTATAGTCTGGCTACTTTCGTTTAGAACATCTTTCCACCGGTAATTGCCGAGAAGAATATCTATTTCTCCGGTATTGTGCTCTATAAATCTTGCATGGTCTCCATTGTGTGTTAAATCGTAGTTGTCATTTTTACCTGTTTTTGTTATTTTCTCTAGTTTAATCTCTTTGCGTTCGTTTTGTTGCTTGATATCACTTACTACCTTGTTCCCAGTGCCTGTGTGTGTCTGTGTTATTTCAAGGGTGTAAGACCACATCTTGATATTTCCATCTTGGTAACCAACCTGCAGAAGCTGTTGTTGGATTGCCCCATCCTTATCGCTAAGATTTTTCAGATGGAAGCTTGGCTTTTCTAATACTTCCAGTCCATTTTTGTACTGATCCTCTCTTGTCTGTCCAACCGTTGTTGGCGATGATGCCGATTCGACTCCCCGTTTGAGATCAGTAATTTCTCTCAGGCCTGTGCCAGCCTCGTCAAATCGTGCTTTCCCATCACCATCCAGGTCTTCTGACTTAGTCGTGTTTAAATACAACGCTGTTCCTGGGATCCTTTCGTTGACTGATACGAGTACCTGTCCTGTTGAGGCCTCGCTGACTGGCTCGCCTGCATAAAAGAGTTGTTCCAATAAATCCCATCCACCCGCATCGACGATCTCCCCTAAATTATCTATTTTTTCTGAGCCTGGGACGCTGCTTGTTAATGTCAGCGAATCAAATGGGATTGTTGGATATCCACCCTCTTCCAGCCTTAATCCCGCATAGTATCGATAACCTTTGGTGTGTGTTGTTCCACTTCCTACCTGCCATTCAAATGTGTCACCACTGCCATAGTCACTTGGAATGGTAATTGGTTGATAGTAGTGCCGCCATTCCAAGCCGCCGATCTCCACTGGTTTCAGTTCAGTTGCTTCTCCAAGACCTTTATCCGTATTAACATCATTCGATGTACCAACCGTTCTGGCAAAGAAGAAAGTATCTTCACCGTTATAAGTCTCACTTGTTGCATACCATCCGCTCATGACATACGTTTGTCCGCCAACTACTTCGCCCGCGAAGTCCAATTGAAACTTCGTTTGGTTGCCGTTCTGTTGCAACACGTATTTCGAGTTCGTTGGATTATTCATTTCGATTACCTGGTTTATTCCCGAATCAAGCTGCGCTAAATCCCAATCATCTTGATATAGATAGAGTCTGGATACACCTGCCTTTTCATAGTAGTCAATTTCAATATCATAATATTCGCCCTCTTTAAGATCGGGCACCGTAAATGTATCCCATGTTGGTGCGTGGTCATTCCATCGATTGACATAGGGCGTTCCATTCACACTGACTCTTACTCCATCATCACTGAGTACCCAGAATCGATTATTGCCGTCTACAAATGCTTTGACACGTCCACGCACCTTTACGGAGAAGTAATCTCCATCCCCGTTACGGTCTTTGTCGTAACTATCATTAATGTAGACATTCTTCAGATAGTCAGTCTTTCTTAGCCAGTTCCGATTTGTGCCTTCATATAGTTCGATTCGTGCACCCCTTCCTTCTTTTGTGTCAATCGTCGGTACACTGTTACCCTTTTCAGCTGCTAGTTCTAGTGTGCCTGCTGAGAAGTCTCCACCGATAATTAGATTTTCGCTTCGTTCACTCGACCCTGCCAGTGGTAGCTCAAGTTTTCCATCCTCATTCCAATCCATCCAGTAAACATTGTCATTATAGGTATACGCGTTTGATGTTGGTGACGGAATTGTATAGATAGGCGCTATCGCTGTTGATCCGTATGGGTATTCAAATGCATTAGTTTTGACAAGATCTTTGGGTTGTTCAGCACTAAGGATTAGCTCATTCTGGTATGCAGGAAGCACTCCACCTGGATCTCTGGCCTGGATTGCCGCCGCCCCAAATTGAGGGTTGATTCCTAGTCGATCATCGATCAAACTTTCCGCCTTGATTTCTGTTTCGTTATCTTCACTTGTTATCGTTGCATCCTTTGCGTTGATTGCTTGTGTTGCTTTTGCGTTGCTGGTCGCAACGATGCTTCCAATTTTTGTATCGGCTGATATGGTAAAGGGTAAGTTACTATAGTTAGCAGCATTTCTTAGCTTGGTTACTAATTCTTCTAATGAGTCGGATTCAGCCCTTACGATTACTTTTACTGGGTCGTCTTGGGATAGCGATCGATCGGATAACGTATACTCTGTGCCATTGACTGGTGTTATTTCTAGCTTATAGCTCATTGAGTCTAATGCTGCTCCCCAAAGCTTCAAATCACGATTGATTCGTTCCTCAACCGTTGTTCCCCCGGCGAGAATTAATTCAAGGCCATTATCTGGGTCGTTGTCGAGATCAAACCACGCACCACGCCCATGGTTCACACCAAGTAAGCCGTAATCTCTCCAATCCTTCCAAGTACCACTGGCTTTACCTTCATCGTTCAGTGTTTCGACGTACCGAATTGCTGCTTCGATTGATGCGATATCAGCTGCACCATTGGCATCTCTCGCCATTCCCTCCGGGATCGTGACTCTTTCTTCTGGTGAAAATGCAGCCTTCCCTGGTGCAACAACGAGTCGATCTGGTGGGACATTTTCTTCATCAATATTGTGTCTTCCGATGGCATCCTCTGACACGTTGATGAAGCGACTTAGGACCTGGTCTGTATCTCTATCAATAATCGACATCACACCAACTCGCCCGGTGTCTCCTGTACCTTCTGGCCACGCCGGCATCGGTTGATTGCCTGCATACGATGATGTCAATGCCTCCCAAGCAATTTGTTTGTTATCTGCTATGTCAGTTGGTACAGTGTTAGGGTCTTTCTTATTGCGAGCGACGTATTGTTTTACGATATTTATGACTTGTTCCTCGCCAAGATCAATGATGAGTTTATCTAGTAGTGCTTCTGGTGTAAATTTTTGCCACTTTAAATCAATGGATCCAAAGCTCAGTCCATCTGTTAGGGAGATGACATCAGTGCTAACTGCATTGATATTGACCTCGTAATCGATGCTGGAACTATAGGTTGTTTCGATATCTCCATTATCATTCTCTTTTTCTTCTTTGGTAACTACTTCCGTTGCCGTTAAGTCCAATGTGTACAGTTCTCCGTCCACTATTCCATTTTCAGTTGTGATTTCACTGACGACATTTCGAGTCGTTCCATCATGTTCACCCGCATAGAAGTTCCAGACGATGTCTGTACCTGTCCCAGGGGCCAGCTCATAAACAACACCATCGGTACTACGCCGGTTCAGTGTGAAGTGTTTGCCTGAGTGGATACCGGCATTGTCACCATCGGTCGCTTGTGCTTCCAATGTCAATACCACGCCTTCAAGTGCTTTCCTGAGATCACCTTTCCTGAGATCACCATCCGTTGAGATGGCCGTTGAGATGGCATCCCATGTCACCATGAGATCGGCCAGGACGGTATCTGTTTCTGTATCTTGCTTCAGTAACTCAACTTCGTTCTTTCCATCTGCATTGGTTATTGCATTGATTTCATCGACTTGTGTTAGAAGTTTGTTCAGATCATTCTTCAGATCCTCTGCATTCACTGGTCTGAGGCGATGCCCAACCAGAACATCAGAGTTGATACCACCCACGAGTCTGTCAAAACCCAGGCTCCGAATATCAGTTGGTAGATTGATCAATTTGAATACATACTCTTTTATTTCTTCAATTCGCTCACGTGTTGACAAGTTCGAGCTGGCTGCATATGGCATTGCTATGTCACCTACCAGATCTTTTATTTCGGGTATGGCTCCTTCTGTTACTTTGTCTGCATAATCACCCCCCTCACCGGCATAGAGAATATCTTCTCCAAGAGCACCAAAGGCAGTGTCACTTCCATACCCACCAGCCAGCACATCCCGTCCTGCATAGGTTTGCCCTGGGCTGGCCATCGTGAGCAGCATCGGATCATCGGAGTCGTCGCCTACCAATTTGTCGTTGCCATCTCCACCAGCTAAGAGGTCATCTCCGATAGCACCCCATAGTTCATCATTGCCTTTGCCACCTTCCAGTGCATCGTTTCCATCCAGGAACTGTTCCACCAGATTCATGGTGGCTGCGTATCCCTTCAGGATGTCATTTCCGGTACCGCCCAGCAGAACATCTGAGCCAACACCACCCTCTAGGAGATCTGGACCGTGTCCGCCGAGGAGCCAGTCATCTCCTTGTTCGCCTTGCAATCGGTCTTCATCTCCATAGACATCTGACGGATCATCAGCCAGCAGCCGCAACAATTCCCATTGTGCAGGAGTGATCCCACTCCAATCTGTCGTGCTATCACCGTCGTTTTCAGCACCCTTGTCCCTCGTTGTGATGGCAGATCCGAATGCCACCTCCAGTAGGCTCCGCATGTCGACGATTTTTCCAAGCCTGTCTTCGATCGGTACAGTTTCTTCAATGAGTGCGCTGATATCTTCTTCTCCCTCCAATTTCATAATTTCATTCTTGACCTCTTCCTTTTTGAAATATAGATTCAGTGTTTCTGGGTTCTCGGTATAATCGTTGATCAGATATTTCTGCACCTCAGGCAGCATGACGCTAAGCACAAAGTCATTGTATTGGTCGAAGGTGCTTTCCGAAGCTTTGAGATTGAAGCGATCTCCAAAGAGCCAGTCGCTTTCGATTCCACCCAGAATTTGATCTTTACCTGAACCTCCAATCAAAACGTCCTTTCCTTTATCACCGTAGAGCCGATCAGCACCTTCAGAACCGGATAGTTGATCATCTCCTTCTTCTCCATAGAGTTCATCATCTTCACTACCGCCTTCCAGCCTGTCGTCACCTGTTACACCCCACAGCACATCGACACCTGCACCACCAACGAGCAAATCATCTTCTGAGCCACCATCCAACTGATCGGCTCCTTCATCTCCAAACAATCGGTCTTCACCTTCGTGGCCTTTCAGAATGTCTGGGTCGTATCCACCAGTCAGAAGATCTCGACCCTCTGCACCCTCCAGTTCATCCTGACCTGCTCCACCATGCAGTGTGTCCAGACCAAACTGTCCTTTCAGCCAGTCGTTCCCGCCTTCCCCTTTGAGTACATCGTCACCATCGTTTCCCTCAAGTGTGTCGTTGTCGGCTCCCCCTTCAATCAGGTCATTCCCGGTACCGGCGATTAGTAAATCATTGCCTGTATCACCCTGCAAGGTGTCATTTCCACCTTCTCCGAGCAGATAGTCATCCTCACTGCCCCCTTGCATTAGGTCATGCCCTGACCCTCCGTACAGGCGGTCTTCATCCGCTTCACCCTGAAGTACATCATTGCCTGCTTCTCCAAGCAGACTGTCAGCTCCTGATCCACCAACCAAGAGATCATCGTCTTCACCACCTTGCATGGTGTCTTCACCCTCTTCACCCATGAGGTGATCAAGACCGGTTCCACCGATCAGCACATCTTCACCGGTTCCACCGTGAACGACGTCATCCCCACTGTCTCCGTACACCAAATCGCTATCGCCTCCGCCCTCGATCAGATCATCTCCTTCACCCCCATACACAGTGTCTTTGCCGTCGTCTCCCTTGATCTGATCGTCGCCAGCTTCTCCATAGATCAGATCGCGTCCTTCGCCAGCTGAGACGACGTCTTCACCTGCACCAGCAGCAATGGTGTCACTACCGTCACCTCCCGACAGTTTGTTGTCTCCTGCACTACCACCGATCAGGTCATTTCCGTCATCACCTGAGACCACATCAGCATCGAATCCAAGGATGGCGGTGCTGCTTCCTGCTCTCAGTTCTGAGATTGGAAGATCACTCCCTTTTGAGATGGAACCTGCAATCAGAACATCATCACCCTCACCACCATCGATCACATCGGCTCCGCCTTCGCCCAGCACCGTGTCGTTACCTGTGCCACTCTCGATCTGATCATCTCCTTTACCACCCGACAGATGATCGGCACCCTCATTGCCACTGATGTGATCGTCACCCAGATCACCCACAACCGTGTCATCTGAGCTGCCACCAGAGATGGTGTCATCTCCAAGCCCGCCATCGATCAGATCACGACCTGCATCTCCCGTCAGCTTGTCTTGACCGGCACCTCCCAGGATCGTGTCGCCATCGCCACCACCACTGATCTGGTCGTCTCCCTCATCGCCGGAGAGGAGATCCCTACCCGCTCCTCCAACGAGGCTGTCATCGCCTTCACCACCTTGCAGTTCATCTCCGCCTGAATGACCAACCAGGGAATCATTTCCAACATCTCCCAGCAGTTGATCATCAGCTGAGCCACCAACCAACGAATCTGATCCTTCCCCACCACTCAGTTCGAGGCGGATACTGGAGCCAGAGCCATCCACGTAATCATTACCTTCACCACTATCTCCTGTGATCAAGGTGATACCAGAAAATCCTTCTGATTGTCCACCTGGACCTCGTACATTCATATTTGATCCACCCTGCAGAGTGAAGACTTCGCCGTTGTCGTTCGGATCTAGATTTCTCTGATCCGCTCTCGCACCGATATTCAACAGAAGTGTTGAACCTCCATCTGGTGCACTTGCATAATATGGTTGTGGTGGTGCACCTCCTTCGATGTCGAGCCTGAACAATTCAAATTCAGGAGTTCTATAGAGTGCAAACTTCTTCGTGAAGAATAAGAGGTCAAGCTTCACACCAATTTCTGCCTGCAATGCCACTCTTAAGGAGGCATCAAAGATTGCCAGCGGGTTGTATGAGAAGTTGTCGAACAGTTCCTGGAATCGAACACGACCATCGTCATTGGGATCATTCAGCTCTATCTCCAGATCTCCGATGATTGCAGCATCTCCATAAATTCCGAGGGGTCCGATGGAAACGCTGACGCCACCGCCGACTTCCATGCGGATTTCTGCACCTGCCCCTTCATATTGAGGTCCATTCGGCGACAGTGAGAATCCAGGTTCTTCTGCTAATACATAGAATCCGTCTGCCAACGAGCTCAGCTCACCTGTTTCAATCAATCCCCCAAGCCCAGTTAAGTCATAACCGAGGATGGTTGGTCGAATGTATGGTGTCAGCTCTGCACCAACATTCAGGCTGACTGTCGGTGGAGAATAGATTGGTATGGACTTGTAGAAGTCCCAACTTGTTGTGAAGCCTTGTATTTGCAGCCGGATCAGGTCGAGTTCATAGCGACTGTCGGGATCTGATCCCATCATCAAATCCTTGAGCTTTGAAGCTGTATATCCGAAATCAAGGAACGGGAATGTTACAGCAGTTTTGCCAATATCTGGTTTTTGTGATTTGGTTTTTTCAACCGGTCCGCTACCTAGATTGATGGCTCCAAGAGCATCATTGACCGCATCATCTTGCGAGCCTTGTGCTTCATTGTTGGCCTTTTGATCTGTTCGCCGAGTGGATACCTTCGTGTCTGCTGCATATTGGAAATTAAACAAATCATCTTGTTTTGGCTTGATATTCCCGGTTGTCCACGTCTTGTCTTCAAGGAACAGTGTGGTTGGCACACTGATTTCACCTGAATCACTAATCGAGGCGACAGTATCCACAACGCTGTTGATCCCGTTGTAGAGATTGACCCACTTGGTCACCGATCCGTTAGGTGTGCCTTCTCGGCCAAGATCGATGATATTGTGAAGTCTGCCTGCTCCCAGTAGATTTAAGCCTGCAATTGAGAATTCGGTTTCCAGGATGTCTACAACTGGCTCCATAGGATCCAGAAAATAATCATTCAGGAAGTCTGAGATCTTTACAAATGGTCCACTGGCTGCTGCGAGTTGGTCACCCAGGCTGACGGTGATATCTCCTGGGCTTAGCAGGAATGGTGTCTGTTCAAATGACAGACCACCTGAACTTCCACCCGAGAAATGACCGCCATACAACATATCCCCATCGATCGAGATCACATCTCCCAGCGATGCACTGATCGTTGGATCAAGTTCAAAACCTCCAAGAAGATTGGCCTCAATATCCAGTTGGCTGATATCTGCCAGAGGGACTAATCCGCTGCCACCATCACCATCTTGTAGGTCCAGCTCAACGGTGACAAATCCACTTAAGAAAGGATCTTCTTCAGGTGCAATGATCGTTAGATCACTGCCAACTCGTTCTGGCGCACCCAATCCCAGTGTGTTTTCGTCTGAACTTGATGCAGCTAGTTCCAGGAAAGAAATTGACCCTTCTAAGGGCTGAGTACTTTCGAGATAGGCACCTGCAACAATTTCTGCATTTCCTTCTACTCCCCCCTTGATCTTTTCTCTCAGAAGCTTCATGTCTTCTGGCATGTCACTCATTGAGGACACACCTGCTTCTGTATCAATCAGAAATGCCGATTTAAGATCTGTCGGGTTGGCATCGAAGGCAAATCCGACGGATCCACCTGCAAAGAGATTCAGATCAAATCCACCTCCAAGATTTATCAGATCATCAGCCAGACTGATGTCAAAATTAAGCGGTGTTTTGTATTCAAATCCATCAAGGCTTAAATCAAAACGGTAGTAGTCAGGCATGTCTCCTGCCATGGTGCCCTGGTTGTTCGCAGCACTCATGTCTTTCAGGTATCCTTCCTTGAACTGATCTAGATTTGTTCCTCTCAGTCTTTCAAACCCATCCAGTCCTCGAGCATCTGTATTGCTTAGGTCATAAACAGTTTCTTCGCTTGTATCATTCTGCACGTTTTTAATTTTTTCTCGGAGCTTGGTTGCATCTGTTGGCTGCAGTGTTTGCAGAATAATCAAATGATCATGCTTGCTTTTGTCATCAGTTTTTCGCAATAAGACATACTCTTTGTCAAGCTCGGAATCGTTAAGGTCAATCTTCTGATACCCAGCGGGTAGTATCAGGATGTCATTTTGATTTTTTTCCTCACCATTCACGAAGGCTTTGCTTTCTTTCAATATGATGTGTGTGTATAAGTCCTCTTCGGCTTCGATGCCATCTTCGCCGAATTCTACTTCATACGTGATGGCGTAATCTGTCATGCTCGTGTATCGAGCACTTGTGTCCAAGGATATTTTTTTATCGACCGGTGCTTTTCCGTCTACGCAGAAGTAAGCTTCGAAATTGGGTCGCGGATCAAGATTGAGCGAGAGGAACTCAACACCTGAGAGGGCTTCGTTGAGTGTTGGAATCAGATTCCAAGGTTGTAGCTCTTCTCCTTTTTCTCTGACGCTGGCTATCGCTTCTTCTGCTGTATCAAAATGAACAGTGAACTCTTTAATGGTATCGCCTGCATCGGGGGCAAATAGGCGCATCACTGGATTGTCTGCTATTCCTTCTTCAATGCTCGTCTGCACATTGTCAATCGTTTCTTCGATCTTGGCGAGGATGAACAGAACCTGGGACAGGCCAAACCCACTGCAGTTCAGTAAATCGCCGATGTCATCCACTGCTTGAACACCATCTGCGTAGGCGTCTTCAAATGCCTTGAAGGTATTCATTATTTGTTGACCGGTCTGTTCGGCCATTTCGTAAAGTATTTCTGGTTGTTGTTCTGTTCTAAAATCAAAAGCTGTTTCGAAGGACAGATCAGAGAAACCACCCGCACCCTGCTGATCAATTCCTGCTGCAGCTCCCGCGGCAATCAGCGATGCGTTGGGATCATCTGGTGTTGCCGAGACGATGACTTCTCCAGTGTTCTTATTTTCAACGATGAATTCAAGATCTGATACGGAGAACCAGGCGCTTGCTTGCACCTCTGTTGCATCAAGATTTAATTTCGCAAATTTATCTTCATCAAGGACATCAGGGATGTCAAATCTCTCAAGGCCTGCTGGTTCTGGATCAAAGAAGAAGACATCACCAGGTGATGTTGCATCCAGATCCAATCCGAAGCCGAGTGCTGCGTTCACATCTACACCGACATCCCATGTCGACATCAGTTTAAAACTGTCGGCAAAATCTGGTTTTTCAAACTGAAATAACTTAATTGCCTCTTCGATAATGTCTGTGGTTTCACCTGCCGACCAATCCAGCGAATCACCAAAGTCGAGCAAAAATGTGTAGCGGATCGGATCATCAGATTCTGGATCTGGGCACTCCCCATCAAAGACGTCAACGCTTGGTACTTCGACCAACTTCAGAGTTACCTCACCCATTCCGATGTCATCCATTCCTTCGTTGAATGCGACGACCCATTCCTCTGGGGGAAGTACATAATCCGTGTATTTCCGCACCTCTGCGGCAATTGTGTTGAACCCCGTCTCCACGGATGCGAAGGAGAATTCAAATGCATCGGCAAATCCCTTAATTACCGGGTCACCACCAAGGCCTCCACTCAGTGTTTTGCCTAAGTCTTCAATTCGGTCTGCCAGACCTGTCAGCATGGCCAGCCAGTTCGCTGGTGAGAAGTTTCCATCATTGAGCCCGCACAATGCTTCATCAACAGCATCCTGTACGGCATTAATCGCATTTGATACGGTATCTGCAGTGGCACCTAATGGATTACCGGCTAATACGAAATCACCGATATCTGTAGCTTGGAAATTGAATGCTGCTGCGGCATTTGCGCCACCATTCACGACATCGATATTGGATAAAAGGTCTAGTCTTTGTTCTGTTTCCTGGCTGACAGAAGTGTCGTCGTTATACCAGTCCAACGCGATTGCCGCATCCATTCCCAGAGCATTTCGTACGTCAGGGAATTCGACATAGGCGTTTGTTCGTAGGGTTATTTTTGGATCTGCATCTACAGAGTTAAAGTCGCCTCTCACTTTGACTCCTTCAGGCAGACCTGCCTTGTACACTCCTGCTGCAGCATCCAGCGTGAGTTCCATCTCGATCGGTGTTGTTATGGCCACCTCTGTTATTGCCTCTTCAGTTTCTTTCTTTTCTATATCGACTACAAACAGATGTTCACTGCTGATATACTGCTCAAATGATACTGTGATGCTGTCGGGCCGATCTTCGTCTTTTTTCTCTTTACTTGTATAGATCGAGCCAAACTTCTTGTCTCCCAAGGGGAAACTTACTGAATTGTCTGTACTGTTATAAGCTACATCTTCATTGCTTATCAGGAAACGGTCTGGTCTTTGCAGGCGATCGACACCGGCTCCAAACTGCAGGAGTATTTCTGCCATACTCGCCGTGTAGTCTTCTCCGGTTGTGCTGTAGCTCCATAGGGAGTCATCATTTCCCTCCGGCCAATAGTCACCGATTGGACGCGCTGCACGTGGATCAAGATAGAAGAAACTACCCATCTCTGTGGCACCGGCGTCATAGCCGAAGATCATTCCCGCATTAAATTCAAGTCCGTACGACAGATCCGCCTCATATCCATCCGCCACATTGGCCAAGGCCTGGGCAATAGGGCTTGATGTGACAGCATCTGGTAGCAGATCGATGAATTGCTCCGCTTTGAGACTGAGAGAGTCTCCAAACGTGTATGACCCTCCAAGACCATTGGGATTTGTGATTAGCAGCGTATCTTCTCCTTGATCATCGATCATCGGAGTGAGTCGGTATCCCCCTGCCGATTTGTCGTAGAGTGCAAATCCTTTTCTGCTCTGTTCCCATTCAAGATATATTTCTTCTGAGTTGTGCACCTCGAGATTGTCTTTTTCCAGTACCATACTGCTGAGTGAGCTTCCATCTGTTTCGGACAGCGTCAGTTGATATCTGTTACTGCCTTCTGTGAGTTCACCGAAGCTTTTTTCAGGTAACGCAAGCACCCATTCATTATCTTCAGTGCCATCTTCATGATGGGTTGTTATTTCTTTGAAGTGAGATAAATCGAGTATGTGTTCTGTATTTCCGGTTGTGCTTAGTTCATACAGATAAATCTGTGCTTCGCTGCTGAACGGTGTGTGTGTGGATAGGACGACACCGGCATCAAGTTGTAAATCATCAAAATACGCTGAAGTGTCATTATGTATTTCTAGGTCTGTAGAGTCACTGTCATTACTTGTTTTTAATTGTATTTTTGCTTGGCTATTTGTGGTGCTCGGCGTGAATGTATACGCATACAGGCCTTCAACTTCTTTTCCCTCACTGGTGCGGAGTTCTTGTTCAAGATTCATTGCTTGGATATCCACAGCCTTGTGTGCATAGATATCACTATGACTGACTTTTAATTTAATGCTCTCCGCTCCATCGTTTGTCCCTGCAATGATGATTTGTTTCGCTTCTTCTGATCTGCCATTGAAGATTGCATACCCTTGGTGCTCTTCATTCCATTCGATATAGACTATATTTGTATCGATACCTGTGCCTTCTGCAGTTTGGATGTTGGCGCTTGTCAGGGCACTTCCATCAGCATTAGTGAGTGTGATCTTGAGTCTTTTATCCTCAGTCGGCGGTAAGCCAAATGTATTCAACGGCAATGTCAGTACGGACTGTTTATTTCCTTCATCTTCGATATCGACAAAATCTGACATCTGTATTGTTTCTTCCCTGTGTCCTTCTACATTCAGCCCGTCTTTTTCAACAGCGGCGAACTGGGCTTCCTGCTCTTTGCTCAGTAAAAATGTAGCGACAACATGATCTTCGCCATTCGATTCCAACAGAATATCCCCCTTGCTGAGTCTCATTGCACTGGGTACTCCGATTTCTTTATCGTTGCACTCAGCTTCCATGCTTTCAGGGCCTGCAAGTAGCCTGAGATGAATGTCGAGATCATTATCTCTGAATATTGTATTGACTTTTTGAATAAAACTTTCTGTCGTTAACCATTGGTCTCTGAACTCTGATAGTTCACTGCCTACAGCTGCAAATCCCTGGGCCAGCTTTTCTGCATCGTTAAGCCAATCGCTTGGCATCCAATCCGGCAGTTCTTCCGTTTGATCTTTCAAGACCGCCAGTTGATCCACCAACTGATCCGACATATCGTCCATCGTAGTGATAAATTGATCAAGAAAGCCAAACCAACCTCCGGCACACTCTGGCATCGTGAGTGAACTGAAGGAATCAATCAATTTCTGCACATCATCCACGAGTGCAAGGCCTGCTTCTTTGACTTCTTGTTGGATATCATTGCCTAGTTGTACAAGGTGTTTCTCAGTGAGATTCAGCCGAACACCACCTTCTAATTCTGTTTCTTTCAGTGCATCAGTCAGTTTTTTCGTGGCCTCTTCTTCATCGATTGCATCCACTCCCATGCCTATTCTTAAACTCATCGTTTCATAGGCTTCCTCCGGTGTCAGCTCAAAGACTCTTGTGCTTCCATCATTGTTTTTTAGTAGTGGAATACTGATGTTCAGTTGGCTGAGTTCAAACCCAGCTGCAATAGCAAGTTCTTGTTCTGATAAATTCACTTGGCTGTTATTATCCAATCGTTTTTCAAAGAAAGCCTCTTCTACGTTATTTTCGCTAATATCCGGCCAGTATCCATCAAGTCCTTCTGTTTTAGTATTGACTAGTTCGAATACTGATCCCGACTCATCGCAATACTCTTTAAGTGTCAAACTGCCTGCTGATTCCAAATTAAAGTCGAACGTTGCACTGATGTCAGCAAATAGTGTGGAGGCTATATCCACGAGCATGGCCCCGCCTTTGAGACCCCTCTCCTCGAGCATCTCCGCAAAGTCACCACCCTCCAGGCTTAATGTTTGTGTGAGGCTCAATTCATCGCTTGGGATCAAGGCGTATTGGTCAACTTCTCTTTCAACGCCACTAATCAGCTCAATTCCGCTGCTGTGTTCCATTCTCATCGGAACGGAGGCTGCGATCAACATACTGTTGATGTTTTTGACGAGTGCCTCTGGATTCATGACCGAATCCTGAAAACGCATCATCGCGTTGCTGATATCGTCTAGTTCCTCACTAATACTACTGATTAATTGAACTGGATTGCCGCTCAAATTGCTAGGCAATCGATCGAGCAGTTCTGCTCCCTTGTTGAATCGATTGGATACTTCATCAAGCAAGTTGGCAATTACTGGAATCAGTGTGCGCCAGCATCGTAGTTCCGCCGAATCAAGATCAAAGTCGAGGTCACTGACGAGATCGTTGACCTCATCGAGAAAGGCTTCACCTAGTTGTGCTCCAAAATCCTTCGCTACTTCGAATACCGGATTTAAATCCAGATCGAGGTCAAGATTCATTCCAGCATCTATTTCTAACTCATCGTTTTCGGTGCGATTCACGTCTATAGCGGTACCCAGAGTCAGTGAGAATGATTTCTCCGGGTCTTCCAGCGTTGACTTAATTTCTGCTCCCTCTTCGTCTGTTATATCTGTATTGAGTTCAAAGTTTGCCAGTTCGATGCCAAGTGACGCTGTGATTTCACTGTTTGTCGGTGATGTTTCATCACCCAGTGTCAGTCCTAACGTGTGTTGATCCCCAGAGCTTCCTTCCGGCCAATCGTTGATTTCTTCATCAAGGCCTCTCGGGTCGAAGCTAAATGCATTGGTTACTGGAGCAAAAAAGTCGTAGGCAAAGACGATTCTTCCATTGAGATCCATCTCAAGATCAATGGCTGCGTTGATGTCTGCACTGATGGCCTCAAATACAGAATCCAGCCCATCTGCCAAGGACTTGTGTCCAGATTTTGCGAGAGTTACAAGCTCATCTTTCGAGAACTCGTATCTTCCATTCAGTTCACTTCCTTCGTGATAACTTAATTCAAAGACATAGAGCGATGTCTCAGACGATGTTCCTGGTTTGATGATCAGGTCAACCTCTCCTTCACGGTGAAAACCTAGATCGATTGAAACCTCTGATATATCGTCTCCATTAATCGTACCCTCTGGATCTAGCCTGATACTTAAGCCTGGTTGGGTTGAATCAGCCAACTCATTTACAAGACTATTATTGCTATTTTCTGTTCTTGCCACTGTTTGATCGATTGCCGACTCGTTAATCACTCCAGTTTCTAGCAATATTTGCAACGCCGAATAAGCTCGCAATTTAGCGAGATCATGATTCGCAGCATCTTTCAGATTGTCTTCATTAACTGATGCATAATTGAGTAACTTCCAGATTTTATTATCTATTGATCCTTGGGCAGAGCCTCCGATTTCAGACATGCGATTTAGGATCTCTTCTTTAGTCGATTCGGTTAATGACTCTGCACTGGTTGATGCGACAATGGCAACTTGTCTTTGCCCATCTCCCAAGGAGGCAAATGGAAGTATTTCCGGCATTCGTCGACTGAGTTGAATTGGATTAATTTCAAAGCCATTCTCTATAAAATTGTCAAAAACTGAGGTGGTTAAAACTGCGTTGCTGTCTATTACCTCATTTAATTTGAAGGAGCTATCTTTCAGTTTCCATGTTCCAGTGTCATCTCCATTCTTCGTGCCTACAAAGACTTCTTCACTTTGGATTTCTGTATATCCATTTCCATCACCCCTATCAACCATTACCGTGGATGCAGGATTTGCATAGGAGATGGCAATTTGCTTTGGGATTATATTTGTCGTTTCTGGTTCAATGTCCAATGTACTTAGTTGGCTTTTCAAATGAATGTCGATAACGGGCTTACCTGTTTCTTCCTCAATAGCACGTGTGTTTAGATCAATGTTTCGCGTATACACAGTCTCTGATCCGATCTCATGTGTTTCTATACCGTTTTTCCAATCGATATTGACGATAATTTCCGTTGTTTCCTTGCTGCCATTTTTATTTTCTTGGTTGATGTCTAATAGTGTTAGCTGATAATTGAGTGTATTTTCCGTGTTCATTTCTATTTTTTTAACTACGATTCCTTCTTCCAGTTTTTTGCCATACTCGTGAAATGTTTCAAAGTATTCTTTCTTTGTCTCGGTGACATCTTGCCATAATGCTTCTGTATTATTTTCATCAGTCGCTACGTGATGGTCACTTCCAGTTTTACTTTGAACGCTCTGTTGTTCCAGGTGTTTTCTTGTTAGTGCTTGACCATTTTCGATACCTTCAGCATAAATGTATTGAAGACCCGTTGGTGGGTTGTTGCCCAGATAGTGAGCTTCTACGCCATTTTCTTTATCAACGATCACAGTGACTGTTTCAATTTTCTCCCCTTGTTCATCTACCTTCTCGATTTCGAGTTTGTAGTGGAGTGGCCGGCTTGTATTGACGGATAGAGTCTGAAGTTTCAAGCTATTCTCTTCAGTAGCTTTCTCTGAATATTCGAATCCTTTAATTAAGTCGGATTCAAAGAGCTCCTTTGTGGTTTCACTTGCTGCCCACTTGCCGTTTGCTTCTTCAAAATCAACTGGTAATGTGAGTACCCCATTTTGATCTTCGAATATGGTGTTTTCTTGTAGCGTTATCAAAAGAGATTTTTCTCCATTTTCATTGGATACCAGATCAACGCTTTCAGGAATGATTGTTTGCTCACCGATGACAACAACTATTTCGTTCTCAGAAATACTGCTTCGATTAAAATCTACATTTTTGCTAGCAAGGTCAAGTTTGTATGTCAGCCCAGTGATGTGCACCGCTTGCTCATTGATAAATGAGGTGATAGCTATACCATTGGTATCTCTTAATATATTTTCCTCTAGTTGTTGAATCTTGAAGCTTTGTTCTTCGGATGTCGTTGACCAATCTGCATCCTCACTTACTTGGAATTCTCCGGACTCTGCGAATGGCTGTTGATCATTGGTGCTGTCTGTTGCGAGTGTGCTGAAGTTCAGAATCTGTGGGCTCCCTATGTATTCTTGCGTTTCCGTTGGCCTTTTATCGCTCGACGGCTTCGCCAGTAAATTGAGGCTTATTCCCGTTTCATGTCTGTTCAGTTCATCATTGATGAGTTCAACAAATTCTTCAGAATCAAAGATTTCATTTTTTAATGCGGAGATCCCTTCTGCGGCGCTTTCTAGACCGCTGCTGAATTCTGTGTATGTTTTTTTTGCACTTTCTGGAACCCAGTCCGGCAGTTCCCCAATGCTTTCAGATGCCTCTGCAATATTACCGACTAAATCGCTGACCTCGTTGATCAAGTTCACCCATGATGCCAAGTTGGTACCAACATCAAAGGCGTCACTCAGCGCAGTGATTCGATCTTCAACTGCCTTGCCTATGTTTTCTACAATACTTGATGAGACATCTGTGTTTAACTTGATATAAACATCCGAGCTTGTTTCATAGGTCATTCCTTCCCCGATATCTTGTAAGGCGACCAACCCTTTTTCATACGATGGGTTTTCCTTGGTTGTCTGAAGATCCAAATTTGCACTTCCACCGACGACCAGTAGATTTTCGATATCGCTTTGGCTAATACCCAGCCATGTTGGAATCTCGGTTGTTCCACTGACGACATTCCCTTCAAACAGGACAGATAAGTCTTGAGAGTGGTTTCGATCCGGATTGATTCCATGTGTATCAATTTTGACGATATCACCTGAATTTTCGGCATCCAAATCTATTTCTAGCCGTATCCCGCCTTGCAGCTCTGCTTCAAGGTTGACTTCAATTTCTGGAAGATCATTTAGAACCTCTAAATCTATCCCTAGTGATGTACCTAGAAATTCTTTCAGCGGTAATTCAATTGTACTTTTTAGTTTTGCCCCGCCAAAATCAATGACCAGCTCACGTTTTGGATTGTCGAGTCCATTTGCTATTTCTATTAAAGTAGGTAGTGTTGAAGTTATGGTGACGCTACTTTCATCGCTTTCGTTTAGGCCAAGTGGCTCGTTAATTGTTTCATTCAGTATTGTTTGTAACTCATTTGCGACCTGCGAAGGCATTAACTCTACTGATTCAATTAGTTCTTGAAGTTCGCTCTCGAAATCAATGAAAGGACTGATGTAGTCTTCTGTGAGCGCCTCCAGCTCATTGTCATCAAGGAACTGAGCTAACGCACCTGCTGTGCTAATACTTGTTTCAATGCTTTCCTTGATTGTTTCTATCAGCCCTGCTACCCCCTCGAGCAATGAGCTCAACGGTTGACTTGACCAGTTTGCAGTTTCATATAGAGATGTGTATTTATTGTCTCCAATGAGATTTAGAACAGCCTCCTGATAGCTGCCGTTGTACTCGCTTTGTGCCAGTCCCATCGACTGCAGCGCTTCCCATTGTCCGTCGTCTAGTTCGTACAGGATCTGCCAAGACAGAAGATCATCAGTGCCGATGCTGTCCAGTTTTTTCCAGGCTTCTTCGCCCAAGGACAGGAATTTGGTGGCTTCCTCTGGGGCCAGCCCCTCAAACCATTCCGTCCAATTTTCGCTGCCCAGCAGATTCTCCAGCTTGATTATCGACATGTGGAGGTCAAGCGACAGTTCTCTAACTCTATTTATAGCTGTCTGCTTTTTTGTTTTCTTCTCACTTTTATGGGCTTCAGTCAAGGGTGGCTGACCACGCTTTTTATTTATTCACAGTTCTGTCCTTCCCCTGCCGAAAAGGCTCTTAGGGTTTCATGCTTTGCTTCTTGGCTTAATGCTTTGATCTGGTAAATTTGCTGCTAAATATTATTCCCCTATGCCAGCTTCTCTGGGTTAACTTTCATTCTTGCCTGGCCTAAAAGTTTATCATTGCCCGCTTTTCTGATCTAATTGTTTAATTTGTAGGTCTTACGCTTTGGTTCACTTTCAGGGAGTACTGACCTTTTCGCGTGAATATGATCCCAGTTTTTGTGTTTTCTCGTAGATAACTTCTTCCACGCTCTCTGTCAGGGAAGTCAAAGATCCAGCGTCGTCCCATCCAGACTTGCACGTTGCCGAATGCTTGTCTGAAATCACAGTCTCCTTTCTCCCCGGGTTTGTGTTCCTCCCAGGTCAACGTGCAGTACGCCTTGACGATCTCTGCTGCCGATCTCTCCGGTCCGATTCCGTTAAGAACGAGGGCCATGACTGTCGTCATGATTGATATTCTCATTTTTCGCATGTCTGATCTGCCTCAACCATCCTGGTTGCTTTTCCTTGCTAGCACGATTCCCCTGGCCTGTTTTTGCATCCATTACCGGTTTCTCTCTTGTCTATCTGCATTTGCATGTGTTCCTCTGAGCTTTCCCAGCCAGTGATGTCCAGCGTTTGGTCAGGTCAGGTAACAGGACTCTCTTCTTTGCTGCTCGTGCACGAGTTGTCTCCTGTTTCGTCTCGTTCTTGAGCCGGCTTTCCGGTTCAACCCTCGGCTTGCTTTCTTCAGGCTCGTCCTTCTGCATTTCCAGGATTATTTCTTCCACAGTGTTATTTCGTTGTGTTGCGTCGACCCTTCATTTCAGCGATTATTAAGCACGTTTCATGAATTTGAGTAAAGACGGTGTGTCAGGCTTGAAAAGCGTAATTCTCCGACATGCTGGAGCTACAGATTCCCTTTAGATTTTTCGGTGCGTTGCTCGTGGGCTCTGCCCTTCTCCCGATGGCTCAGAATTCGAAGGAGCTTGCTCTGCTTGGTGGAACGTTCTTGTTTGGTTTGGGTGCTCTGGAAGTCTGCTTGAGACTCGGTGGCCTCTAGCTCATCCATGGATCACACCTCCGTCGGTGCCACCTGAAGCGTTGACAGGCTTGATTCAGTTCTTGGCCTCAATCTTTTTTCTCAATAGTTGCATCTTTTGTCGTGACCATAGGTGGTGTTAAGTGCTCGGTTGAGTCGATTGCTTTTATGGTTTTTGTCAGTACCGCCAGACAGTCCATTCTCTTGGCTAAGACCTGTTTCGGCAATCAACCAAGAATGATGTGACTGGTTCATGCTGCCAGTGCTGCCGTTGAAGGAACGCATGATTCGTGTTCCTGGTGGTTGCGAGGTTAGGGCTGTATCGCAGCTTTTTGAGTTTTTCGATTTCAGTTAATTGTTGTAACAAATTCCGTAGTGACCTTTAGTAAATGTGATTCTCGACGTCAATACTTCTGTCTGATTGACCAAACTATCGGATTCCTCAGGTTTTATTTCTGTCGATTAACGGTGACTTTTCCATGGTTTAGCCTCGTCCAGCTTCAGATTCATCTGGAACAAGAGCCTTGAGGAATCAGTGGTAGATCCCCACCTTTGCTCTGCTCTGGCTACTCCTGTGTCAGTCGCCGCAGATCCATGCATCGCTATCAGGTTTTTTACAGCGAGCAGCCTGAGGGAAGGTCTGGAATTGAACCCGTCTTGGCGATGGATGCCTATGAGGCTTGTCAGGAGATGGAACGGAAACACCCTGGCGCTGTGCTGGCCTCCATCGATGGTGAGCTGACAGACGAGAGAACCGCACGGCGTCTGTTCGCGCAATGGCTCAGTTCCATCTGATGGCAGGCCTGCATCGCGTCAGCCCAAACCCTGTCGATTGCTTTGGTTTGATTGTTCTCACGCATAGTCGTCAGTTCATTTCACTTCGCACACCAGTTCATCCAGTGCATTGTTGATATGTTTCTACTCTGCATTGATGCTGGCTCGTTCTGTGATCGGAATTGCTGTTGGGTTCATCAGAATCTGTTCCAGTTCTTCATGCCGTTGAGTGAGTAAAACTTTCAAATACTCCATAAGGCCTCTTTCTGTTCACTCAGTCTCTAACTGCTGCTCTCGTCTTGCATCCCCCGTTCGGGGGGCTGATCCGTCGTGTTTGCTCCCCCAATCGGGTGATGGTTCAAGCAACGCCCCCTGATGGATTCGAACCATCGACCGACTGCTTAGAAGGCAGTTGCTCTATCCAGCTGAGCTAAGGGAGCTCTTCGTGTCATTGTGCCAGCCTGCTCATGGGGCGCACTCTGTTGTTCAGCCAGGCCTGAAGCCTCTAGGGTTAAGAACTGCAGGGCATGCACGGATGGCCGCACGTCGCCTCAGCGACAGCGAGAAGCAGGAGCTTGTCGCTCGTTATCGAGCCGGAGAAGCCACGTCAGTTCTGGCTGAGGCCTACGACTGCAGTGTCAACACCGTCAGCCGTACCGTCAGAAGTCTGCTGTCGCCGGCTGACTATGCGTCTCTCAAAGCAAGTCGCCAGAACAGTCAGCAAAGAACGTCACCGCCGCTGACCGATGCTGTTCCGGTGATCAGCTCCGAGGAAACGTCTGCACCGCACCAGCCTTCATCGGATGAGGATGTGGTCTCCAGTGAGGAGGACGGCAGCACGCTGGCTCTGGACGACGCCGATGACTTCAACGACGAGCCCGATTCCGAGGACGTTGATGAGGATGCTCAAGCTGATGATTCCGACCCGTTCCGGGAACTGGTGCCTTTGGCGAATGTCGGCGACCTTGGCGATCCTTCCCGGCTCGAGCCGAAGCCACTGACGTCCGGTTTGCTTCCAAGCAGTGTTTACATGCTTGTGGACAAGGTCGTCGAGCTGGATGCCCGACCCCTCAAGGAGTTCCCTGAGCTGGGCCCGCTGGCCGACACTGAGCTGGAGCGTCATGGACTCTGTCTGTTCTCAAGTCCGCGGACAGCCAAGCGTCAGTGTGGGCGCAGTCAACGCGTGATCAAGGTTCCGGATACAGCCGTCTTCGAGCGCACCAGCTCCTATCTTCTGGCGCGCGGCATCACCAGGCTTGTGATGGAGGGCAGCCTGATCGCCCTGGATGTCAACGCCTGATCCCTTCAGTCCCTGCGCTGTTCCGGCATAAGAACGGCACAGGCACACCCTCCACTGACAATCCCCACCACGAGAGACAGTCCAACGAGAAAACCACTCGGCAGCGGCACCGAACGGGTTGCTCCTAGCTGGATTTCCTGCCGGTCACGTCCGTTCTGGGCCCCCAGACACAGCACCACCAAAAGCAGCAGACCTGCTCCGAAGCTCAGCGACAGCAGGCGCAGGCGCAGCAGCAACTCTCTAATCATCAATGAACTCAGTCTGCCTGGGAGCTCTCTTGATGCAGCAGGGTGTACAGACGACGTTTGGGCAGTCCGGTTTCCGCGGCGAGCTGGCGTGCTGCCTCACTGGCGCTGGAGCCCGCCTGGATCTTGATCTGAAGGCGTTGCCGCAGCTCTGTGTCGTCCGGTTCCGGATCGACAGCAACCGGAGCTCCGCCCAGAACCACGGTGCATTCGCCTTGTGGAGTGGTCTGACGGAAGTGCGCCAGTGCAGCTCCCACGCTGGGGCCCACCTGTTGTTCATGGCGTTTGGTCAGCTCCCTGGCCACCTGCAGAGGCCGCTCCGCACCGCAGTGTTGTTCAAGTTCCTCCAGCAGGGTGAGCAATCGATGGGGTGCTTCGTAGATCACGCTGGTGCGTGTCTCGCCGGCGATCCGGGCCACGCGCTCGCGGCGTTCCCGGCCCTTGGCGGGCAGGAAGCCTTCGAAGCAGAACCGGTCGCTGGGCAGTCCACTGCTGACCAGAGCCGTTGTGGCGGCACAGGGCCCTGGAATGCAGATCACTTCATGTCCGCGCCGGCGTGCTTCCGCCACAAGCTCTTCCCCAGGGTCACTGATTCCGGGAAGTCCGGCGTCGCTGATCACCGCGAGACTCAGCGGTTCCGCCAGCAACTCCATCAGCTGTGGCAATCGTGTGCGGATGTTGTGCTGATGAAACGACAGACGGCGGCCGCGTGCCGCAAGACCGCTGAGGAGCTGACCGCTGTGGCGGGTGTCCTCGCAGGCGATCACGTCGACGGCAGCCAGGAGGTCGCGTGCCCGTGGTGAGAGGTCTCCGAGATGGCCGATCGGTGTACCCACCAGATAGAGCGTTCCGGCGGCCGGCTCCTGTCGCTGCATCACAATGGCCCCTCCCCATCTGATTCTGATGCCCAGCCCAGCTGTTCTTCCCGCCGGTGTCGACCTGGATGGTCTGCTGACGGAACTTCGGCGGCTCAGCTGGGGGTCGGCCGACATCCTCCGGGCCTATGCCCGTGGTGAACAGCCCCCCTATGGCTTCCCATCCGCTCTCAGCGTGGAGGACGGCGGCGAGGGACCGGTTTCTGCTGCAGACCTGGCGGTGAACCGTTGGCTGCTGGATGGCTTGGCCGAGTCCTTCCCGGATGTCGACTGGACGCTCCTCAGTGAGGAGACCGCCAAGGAGCAGCTCACGCAGGGGCAGCCTTTACCTGGTGAGTGGCTGTGGATCCTCGATCCACTTGATGGCACCAAGGATTTTCTGAAAGGCACCGGTGAATACGCCGTGCATCTGGCTCTGGTTCGCGGTCGGAGGCCGGTGCTCGGTGTGGTGCTGCTGCCGGAGGCCGATGAGCTCTGGATCGGTGTGGTGGGAGAGGGGGCCTGGTGTGAAGACCGTCAGGGTGGTCGCTCTCCCGTGCGCTTCAGTGAGCGCTCCGACCTGGCGGACCTGATCCTCGTGGCCAGTCGCAGCCATCGGGATGACCGCTTGGAGCAATTGATTGCCGCTCTGGAACTCGGCGGTTCGAAAGCCGTGGGAAGCGTCGGCTGCAAAGTGGCCACGATCCTGCGTGGGGAGACCGACCTCTATGTGTCGCTCTCCGGTCGCAGTGCCCCCAAGGACTGGGATATGGCGGCGCCGGAGGCCGTGCTGCTGGCGGCCGGTGGACGCTTTACCCATGCGGATCTGACCGATCTCACGTACAACACCGGCGACGTGCGTCAGGCCGGTTGTCTCATCGCCAGCCATGGGAAAGCCCACGTCGCGCTCGGTGAACGGGCGACGCGGGCCATGGCGGAGATTGATCCCGGCTTTGCGGTCTGATCAGACGAGGGGGGCCACCGGGGTCGGCACCGGCTCCGGCTCCCCTCCTTCACCGTTCTGGGGCACACCCCGGAGGGTGAGGTTGATGCGGCCACGGTTATCGATCTCGCGGACGCGCACGGTGACCTCGTCGCCCACCTTCACCACATCCTCCACCTTCTCGACACGCGCTTCCGAGAGTTGGGAGATGTGAATCATGCCTTCCTTGCCAGGAAGAATCTCCACGAAGGCCCCGATCGGAATGATGCGGGTGATCGAACCATGGAACACTTCGCCCTCGTTCACCTTGCGGGTCAGCCCTTCGATGATCTTCTGAGCCTCTTCAGCGGCTGCCCCGTCGTGGGAGGCGATGGTGACGATGCCGCTGTCCTCGATGTCGATCTTCGTGTTGGTGCGCTCGGTGATGCCTTTGATCGTGCGGCCGCCTGGGCCGATCACCGTGCCGATCAGTTCTGGATCGATGCGGAAGCTGAGCAGACGGGGAGCGTGAGGGGACAGTCCCTCTCTCGGAGTATCGATGGCCTCGAGCATCTTCTCGAGGATGTGCAGCCGGGCTGGACGTGCCTGGTTGACGGCTTCGGCGATGGTCTTCACGGCCAGACCCGTGATCTTCATGTCCATCTGCAGGGCGGTGATGCCCTTCTCGGTGCCGGCCACCTTGAAGTCCATGTCTCCGAGGAAATCCTCGATTCCCTGGATGTCCGTCAGGATCCGAACCTCGTCTCCCTCCTTGATCATGCCCATCGCGGCTCCACTGACGGGAGCCTTGAGAGGAACGCCGGCGTCCATCAGGGAGAGGGTGCTTCCGCAGACGGAACCCATGGAGGTGGAGCCGTTGGAGCTGAGCACCTCGCTCACCACACGCACCACGTAAGGGAAGGTGTCCTTCGCCGGTAACACGGGGATGATCGCGCGTTCCGCCAGGGCGCCGTGGCCGATTTCGCGTCGGCCGGGGGAACGCATCGGTCGGGTCTCACCGACGGAGTAAGGGGGGAAGTTGTAGTGATGCAGGTACAGCTTTTCGGTGTTGGGATGGAGGTCATCCATCTCCTGTGCATCACTGGGGGTGCCGAGAGTTGCAGTGGACAGCACCTGGGTGAGGCCACGCTGGAAGAGGCCTGATCCATGCACCCGCCGTGGCAGAACCCCTGCCATGGCGCTGATGGTGCGCACCTGATCGAGGGTCCGACCGTCCACGCGCTTGCCGTCCTTCAAGATCTGCTCCCGCATCAGGGCCTTGGTGAGCGCCTTGAAGCTGTTGGGGAGCAGTTTCGAGCTCGCGGCCACAGCCTTGCGGACGGCATCGTCTTCTTTCAACGCTGCGATCGCTTCCGTGACCTCTGCTTTCACGGCATCGAGCGCCTGATCCCGCTCCTCCTTGGTCTGCTCAAACTTCTTGAGCACCTCACTGATGGCTTTGGTGCACTGCTTCTTCAGGTAGGCGGGCACGGTCGTGTCCTCCTCCGGAGCCTCCGGTTTCACCTGTTCGATGCCGAGATCCTTCAGCAGGCTCTGCTGTGCCTTGATCAGTTCGCAGATCGCTTCGTAGCCGAAGTCGATCGCCTCGATCACATCCCCTTCCGGCAGCTGATTCGCTCCGGCTTCCACCATCACCACACCTTCGGGTGTTCCGGCAACGATGAGGTCGAGATCGCCACGTTCGATTTCCCGGTAGCTGGGGTTCAGCACGAAGTCATCCCCCAGCAGGCCGACGCGGACAGCCGCCATCGGACCGTTGAAGGGAATCCCGGCGAGCAGCGTCGCGATCGATGCGCCCGTCACGGCCAGCACATCGGCAGGAACACGTTCGTCCAGGGACAGGCAGGTGGCCACCACCTGGAGGTCGTCTCGCAGCCAGGATGGGAACAGCGGCCGCATCGGCCGGTCGATCAGTCGGGCGATCAGGGTGGCTCTTTCAGGGGGCCGACCTTCCCGGCGCATGTAGCTGCCTGGGATGCGCCCCGCTGCGTAGAGACGTTCCTCGTAGTCGCAGATGAGTGGAAGGAAGTCGATTCCTTCGCGGCCTGTGGAGCGTGTGGCGGTGACGAGTACGGCGGTGTCGCCGCACTCGACAAGAACTGATCCGCCTGCTTGCGGCGCGAATCGTCCGGTGGTCAGTCGTATCTCACGTCCGTCAAATGAGATCGACTGGGTTTGTCCTTGCACGACTGTTTATGTCCTCTTTCATGTCTCATCCTGACACTTCGTGGTTTCCACTCACAACAAAGGGGGATGCAGAGACTGCTCCCCCCTTTGTTGTGCTCTTCGAAGCGTTGATCCGTCGTGAGGATCTACCAGCTGGATTTGACGACACCGGGCAGTTCGCCTTTGTGGGCCCGCTCGCGCAGCTGGTTGCGGCACAGACCGAAGTCTCTGTAGACGCCGCGGGGCTTGCCGGTGGCCCAGCAACGGTTGCGGATGCGGTTGGGGGCACTGTTCCGCGGCAGGGCCTGGATCTTGCGATGAATTTCCAGGCGATCCATCGGATCAACAGCTGCGTTGAACGCCGCCATCAGCGCTGCACGCTTAGCGGCGTAGCGCTCGGCCATCTTCTTGCGCTTCACGTCGCGGGCGATCATCGACTTCTTGGCCATGCAGCTGACTGGTACAGACAGACGAATTTCGAATGTTACTAGGTCGCGGTTGACCTGATCAGCGAGCCATCAACTGCTGCACGGCAGGCAGCTGGCTTGTGTCCCGCACGATGAGGACAAGAGTCAGTCCCGTCAGCAGCAGAAAACCCGACTGCGCAAACGCCAGCTGGAGCCGTTCCGGCACCGGACGTCCCGCGACGGCTTCGATTCCCAGCATCAGCATCTGCCATCCATCCAGCAGGGGCACCGGAAAGGCATTCAGCACAGCGAGGTTGATGGAGATCAGGGCGGTGAACAGGGCCAGGCCGCCTCCCCCCTGTTCACTCAGCTGCGCTCCCATCTCGACGATCTTCACCGGTCCGCTGAGTTGCCCGGCCGTGGATTGGAAATTGGTGATCAGTCCGCCGAAGCCACGCACGGTCTGCTGAATCAGCTGCAGGAACTCCGACACGGTGTATCGGATCAGTTCGACAGGCCCGCTCACCGGACGACTGGCTGCGCTGAGATTCACCTGCAGTTGAGCTCCGATCCGCCCTTCACCCTGTTGCTCGTCAGGACGCAGGAGGATCACGTCACTGCTGTCCTGGCGTTCGCGGGTCAGTGAAAGGGTCTGCTGCGGAGCAGCCTTGATTTGCCGCACCATGGACTGGACTCCGTCCTGGCCGGCGGCAAGTCCCGCGTCATCGATGGAGAGGATGCGGTCTCCAGGACGCAGCCCCGCCGTGTCCGCCGCTCCCCCGGGCTGAACGTTCAACACCAGCACGCCCGGCTCGGGATCCGCGGGCAAACCGATCACAGCGAACTGGCCAAACAAGACCAGAAGTGCCAGCAGCAGGTTGGCCAGAATTCCAGCCGACACCACAAGGGCCTGCTGGGACAACGGACGGTTGCGTTTCAGATCCGGGTCATCAGCCGGAATGGAGCTGTTCTCATCCTCATCGGGAAAGGCGACGAAGCCGCCCAGCGGCAGCATGCGGATCGCATAGGTGACGCCGCGGCGCTGGCGCTTGATCAGGGCCGGGCCAAAACCGATCGAGAAGCCGCTGACACGCATTCCCAGCAGCGTGGCCGCCAGGAAGTGGCCGGCTTCATGCACTGCGATCAGCAGAGCCAGGACTGCCATCGCTGCAAACACATTCATTCAGCCGTCAACCCCGCATTCGGCTCATTCTGGCTGCAGTCGTTCGCGGCCGACGTAGGGAACAAGTGCTTCGGGCATCCGGATGCTGCCGTCCGGCTGCTGCCCGTTCTCCAGCAGGGCCGCCATCGTGCGACCGACCGCCAGTCCACTGCCGTTGAGGGTATGGACCAATTTGGTGTTCTTCCCTTCCTTGGTGCGGATGGAGGAGCGCCTGGCCTGGAAATCGCCGCAGACGCTGCAGCTGGAGATTTCCCGGTACGCGCCGGCTCCCGGCAGCCACACCTCCAGGTCGTAGGTCCTGCGGGCCGAGAAGCCGATGTCGCCGGTGCAGAGATCGAGCACCCGGTAAGGCAGTTCCAGAGCCTGCAGCACCGCCTCAGCATCGGCGGTGATCTGCTGGTGGGCCTCCTCGGAGTGGTCCGGATGCGCGAACCAGTACAGCTCAACCTTGTTGAACTGATGGAGACGGATCAGTCCACGGGTGTCACGGCCGTAGCTGCCAGCCTCGCGCCGGAAGCATGGGCTGTAGGCGGCATAGCGGAGGGGAAGCTGATCCGCCGGAATGATCTCATCGCGATGCAGGGAGGTCACAGGAACCTCGGCTGTGGGGGTCAGCCAGAGGTCATCGTCGGAGCAGCGGAAACAGTCTTCAGCGAATTTGGGCAGCTGACCTGAGCCCGTGAGGCTGGCGCTGTTCACCAGCACCGGAGGAAGCACCTCCCGGTAACCCTTGCTGGCGTGGAGATCCAGCATGAAGTTGATCAGGCCCCGCTCCAGCCTGGCTCCCTGACCCATCAGGGTGACGAAGCGGCTCTGGGCGATGCGCACCGAGCGCTCGGTGTCGAACAGGTTCAGACGTTCGGCGATCTGCCAGTGCTCCTCGAGGCCCTCCTCCTTTCGAGGCGTTCCCCATCGCCGCAGTTCAATGTTGTCGGATTCATCCCTGCCGTCGGGGCAGTCAGGAGAGGGAAGATTCGGATAGGTGAGCAGCTGCTCCTTCAGCTGAGAGGAGAGATGCTTTTCCTCCTCTTCCAGCACGGCCACCTTCTGCTTGATGGCGTTGCCCTGATGCCGCAGCTCAGCCACCTCGTCTCCTTTCGGGTCGGCGCCGCTCTTGATCTTCTGGCCGACCTCTTTGCCGATGCGGTTGCCCTCCGCTTGCAGACCGCTGCGTTCCACTTCAAGATTCCGCTGCTGCTGGGCGATCACCTGGAGTCGCGTCAGATCGACAGCCTTGCCGCGACGCCCCAGTTCATTGGCGATCTGTTCGGGATTGTCACGCACAAGGCGCTGGTCGAGCACGGGTCCTGCGGCGAGGGCGCGGGCAGCCTATGGCAGGGCGATCAGAGCACCTGGCCGACCATGACAGCGGCGACGGCGGAAAAGAGCGTGATGCCCAGAGCGGTGAGGGGGTTCTGACCCTGCGCCACGGCCACGGTTGTGATCACACCGGCACCGAGGCAGGCCACGGCGAGCTGTGAGGTGAGATCGTTCTGGCGCTCCAAGGTGCTGATGCAATTGCTTGGACCGTAGGGAGATGGCTTAACCCCGCCTTCATGAACCACCGCCTTCTTTACGCCACGTCAGGCTTCGTTACGTGTCGCAATGGAGGCGGGGCGGGCCCGGCCCCCTGAGGCCCATTGCTTCAGCGCTTCCAGTTGTTCGCTGGCGGTCCGGGAGAGAGGGACCAGCTGGGACGCGGCCCGGATCAGATCCGTCTCGCTCAGTTCACGAGCGTCGGCGAAGGCCAGATGCATCGCTTCAATCACCGTCTGCTCCAGTTCGGCACCTGAGAATCCATCACTGCGACTGACCACCGTGGCTAGTGGAAGACCCAGTCCCGGGCGCCGGCTCTCAAGATGCAGCTCCAGAATTCTCCGCCGCTCCTCGCTGCTGGGGAGGTTGAGCAGGAAGATCTCGTCGAAACGTCCCTTGCGCAGCAGTTCCGGAGGCAACTGCTCGACCCCGTTCGCCGTCGCCACGACAAAAACCGCTGATCGTTTCTCCGCCATCCAGGTCAGCACGCTGGCCAGCACTCGCTGGCTGGTGCCTCCGTCGCTGCGACCATCGCCACCGAATCCCTTGTCGATCTCATCGATCCAGAGCACGCAGGGGGCCATCGCCTCGGCCCGTTGAATGGTTTCCCTGGTGCGTGCCTCGCTGGCACCCACCAGACCGGCAAACAGTCGACCCACATCCAGACGCAGCAAAGGCATCGACCAGCTGCGGGCGATGGCCTTCGCCGTCATCGATTTGCCGGTCCCCTGGGGACCCACCAGCAGCACTCCCCTCGGCAGAGGCAGTCCGAAACGTCGGGCTTCTTCGGAGAAGGCGCGATGACGTTGCTGCAGCCAGACCTTCAGGGCTTCGAGGCCGCCGATCGCCTCCGTGCCGAGATCACTGCTGCAGAACTCCAGCACCTCACTGCGGGCGATCGTCTGACGCTTCTCTTCCAGCACTTCGGCAAGGTCCTCCGCTCCGAGCTGGCCGCGTCGGGCCAGGGCGCGAGCCGCCACCTGACGCACACGCATCTCGCTCAGACCGCTGCAGGCCCGGGTGAGTTCCTCAAGAGCCGGCGGTGCAAGCGGTTCACCGCTGCTGATGCTGATGCTGGTGATCAGCTGACGCAGATCCTCTCCGTCCGGAAGGGGAAGATCCAGCAGCGTCAAGGTCTCCTCAAGGTCCTGAGGAGGGGTCCATGCACCGCAGCACAGCACCAGGGTGTGGGGTGTACTGCGCAGGGAGCCGTTCAGGTTCCGCAGCATCCTTGCCACGCCGGGATCGTCGCAGAAGCGATGGAAGTCCTTGACCATCAGCAGGGTTGGACTGCTGGCCTCCAACTGCTGAAGCCACTGGAGAATCGCCATCGGCTGACGGCTGCCGAGTCCATCGGAATTCAGCACCCCGCTGAGTCCCTCGATGAAATCCCAGCAGGCGAGCCGCCGTTGCAGGCGTTGGGTCGCCTGGGCCAGCAGGTCCTGAACCCGGCCTTCCTCATGGCTGCGGATCCAGATCAAGGGCGTGCGGGCACGGATCAGCAGATCGAGCTGGTCGCTCCAGGCAGCGCTGCTCATCGGTTTCGAAGCTGGCGGAGAGCCTCCCAGCGGGGGTCCTGGACGGCCCCGTCATGGTCTTGATTCAGACCGGGAGCCCCAGGACAGTGATCCCCACAGCGGTTGACCACCGGTCTCTGCAGATGAAGCTGCTCGAACACCCATTGCTCAGGGTCAAAGTGACCCCGCGGGTCCAGGCATTCCACCAAACCCTCCATGCTGGCGACGTCTTCCGACGCCTCCAGCTCCTGCTCCGACGGTGGAGCATCACCGAGCCAGATCAGTTCGGAAGGGCTGCAGCTCAGGTGCTGATTGAACTGCCCCAGGCAGCGGTCACAGGTCAGGGTGACGATGGTGGCGAGTTCCGCGTCCACCGCCAGCACATTGCCGCGATGCTCTGCCGTCAGATGCCCTCGGACCGGTGTCAGAGATGGCATGGCCTCCAGATGTCCTTCCACGGGCCAGTTCCGGGGAGCTCCCAGAGCGCGGAGCTCCTGCAGGGCCACGGGCTCTAGCCCCTGGATCACTTGCCGCCCTTGGGTTCAAAAGGAAGCCGCGCATCGCTGCCAGCCGAGCCACCGGAGGTGGCGGTGACCGCAACGGTCTGCTGGGACATCTGCTGCTCGAGGATCTTCTGGAGATTGTCCGGCAGCGGTTCCTTGGCGAGGATGAAGGTCTGCAGTCCCTGGAAGATATTGGCGATCAGCATGTAGAGCAGAACACCGGCGGGAAGGGGGAAGAACAGGAACATCCCGGTGATCATCACCGGTGTGATCTTGTTGGCTGTTGACTGCTGAGGATTGGCGGGCATCCCCATGCCGGACAGCAGCTGTGACAGGAACAGCGTCACTCCGAATCCGCCCACGAGGATCGCGATATCCCAGTTGATCGCACCGTCGGCGTAGAAGCCGACCTGCCCGAGTGCCTTGATGAACAGGAACCCGCTGCGGGCGGCCAGGCCGGGAATCTTGGCTTCCACGGTGGCGTCCCCAGGGGTCAGCGCTGTCACGCTGCCATCACGGCTGATGCTCACCACGCCCTCCCCCTTGGTGACGCTCCAGCTCGGTAGGAAGCGTTCGGGGTTCTCGAGTCCCTTGAGGACATCGGAGAAGGGACGGCCGTCTTTGGTGTGGAGGTTGATGTCGGCGGAGTCTCCGACGCCGATCTTGGTGCCGCGGGGCAGGCTGGCGATCACCGGAACGTGATCCCTCTCGCCGATGAAGATCGAGTGGCTGGCGCTGTTGAAGGGCTTCGGTTCAACCGCGGCGATCTGTTCCGACGGCAGCACCTTGATGTTCACCGTGTAGGGAACGTCGGCAAAGGGTGATCCGCGCAGGGTGGCGAAGAGGGCGAACAGGATCGGCATCTGCACCAGCAGGGGCAGGCAGCCCGCCAGTGGACTGCCGAACTCCTTCATCACCTTGCCCAGTTCTTCCTGTTGCTTCTGGGGGTTATCGGCGTAGCGACTCTTGATGTCCGCCTGACGCTTCTGCATGACGGGCTGGGCGATCCGCATGCGTCTGGCACTGCGGATGGAGCCGGCGCTGAGCGGGTAAAGAGCGATGCGGATGACCAGCGTCAGAGCCACGATCGCCAGTCCGTAACTGGGGACCAATCCGTAGAAAAAATCCAGGATCGGGATCAGCAGGTTGTCGGAGATGTACCCGATCACGTTGAAGGTCCCGTGGGAGAAATCATTGTGATGCCAGTGTGCAGTACCACCGGATCAGGCGGCGAATCCCTCGACGGCCTGGCCGGCTTGTGGAGACGATCGGCGTTCGGCCATCCGCTCGAGGATGTAGGCCTCCGTCTCGCGGAAGTTGGGCATTGAGCGGAGTTCGAGACGGGAACCGTCACTGAGCACCAGCACCATGTCTCCCCAGGCACCCAAGACCCGGGGAACGCTGCGGACCTCCTTGATCTGGGAATACACAACCTGGGTCTTGTCTCGTCCCATCCAGCCGCCGCTGACGGAGACGCGCCGGTTGGTGATCCGGAAGCGCACCCACAGGGACCTGACCACCGCTCCGATGGTGAAGGGGAGGCCGATCAGGGTGATCCCCAGCAGCAGGTTGAAGATCAGATCTCCTCTGGCAGGTCCACCCTCGTAGTGGATCTGCTCATTGGTGGTGGTCATCCTTCCAGCCCGGCATCTCTCAGAAGACTGTCGCATTCTTTGAGCAGTTGCGACGGATCCACCTCCCCAGCCTCCGGACGCAGACTGAAGAGCAGCCACAGTCCGGCCAGGTCCTGCCGGGATTCCAGTCGCTGGCGCAGATGGTCATGCAGCCGACGTCTCAGCCGGTTGCGCTTCACGGCGCGTTTGCTCACCTTGCTGCTGATCACCAAGGCACATCGGCAGCTCACGTCGGGCTGACGACGGAGTTCAGGCCGGAGCAGACGCACCTCCGCCTGCACCACCCTCAGCACCAGCAATTGCCCGTGATGGCGACGACCGGTGCGGTGAAGGCGGTTGAAGCAGCGGTGTCCCCTGAGACGCATGGACGCGGGGAGTGCCATGGGCCCGACTGCGGGACAGGTGCGTCAGACCGCCAGTCGCGAACGCCCCCGTTTCCTGCGGGTGCGGATCACGCGACGGCCCGTGTGGGAACGCATGCGGACGCGGAAACCGGACACCCGCTTGCGTTTGCGGCTTGTTCCTCCCAGGGTGCGTTTGGTCATCTCAGTGGTCTGGCTTCCGGCCGATCAGAACTCGTAAACCTATCAGTCAGTCCATGTCGATCAGCCAGCTGCCGACGTAGCCGGACATGGGCACGTCGCCGGGGGCCTGAATCAGCGCGTTGAGCTGGTACATCCGCTTGCCTTCCGGGTTGAACAGCTTGATCCGCAAGGCGTAATCACCCTCCACCGGAATCGGCTTGTCCGGGAACACCTCGATGGCGGTCTGCTGCTTGTTGATCTCGATTGTGGCTGGAATCTCCTCGATGCATTTGGTGCGGTGCATCATTCCGCCCTTGCTCATGCGGCAGACCGCCATGCGTTCCGTCTTCAGCTTCGAGTCGAAGTAATCGGGAACGGTCACCGTCAGCTTGAGGATGGCGGTCTTTCGGTCCTTGGCCCGCAGGGTCAGATACCAGGTGGCGCGTTCGTCCGGCAGGGTTGAGGTCAGGTAGTAATACAGCTTCCGGTAGTCCCGGTCGGTGTCCCAGCGGAACTCCATCAGACCAGGCGTGCCCTGGGCTCGGACCGGCGCGGACTGAGGTGCGATCAATGCCGGAGCCAGCACGAGGCCGGCGATCGTCCCCGCCGGCAGCAGACGGAGAAACAGGTTGCGGAGCATGGCACCCACTCGAATGAAGGGATTCTCCTGAGACCCAAGCCAGGAAGGAGAGGTTCTGGGCCGGCGCCTGAGCTGTCAGTTGTGACTGGATCTGTCCGGCCGGAGCATCCGGGCACCTTCGAGGTAGGGGTGAATCGGCAGCTGCCCTTCCGGCAGCCACGCCAGAGCCAGAACGCGGATGCAACGTTCCAGATCCCCCCCGACGGCCATCTGCTGGCAGTCCAGAAGCGCCACCCGGTCCCAGCCGCAGCGACTGCGGGCGACGGCAGCGGGGAAGCAGGCGTTCAGATCTCCGGTGACGGAGAAGGTCACCGAAATAATTCGGTCCGCGCTGAGGTCGTTGCGATCGACCAGGGCATCGATCAGGTCGGCGACGGCCTTCTGGATCGCGTCTGAGCTGTTCTCGGGACAGGTGGTGGCTCCGCGCAGACCGATCAGCTGCAGGAGGGTGCCGCTCATGGTCGATACAGCCAGAGAACCTGACCGCTCCCCATGAGCTCGATGCAGAGACGGTTCTGAAGTTGCTGGATCAGCTGAGACCCCGGCAGGAGGCTGGTGAGTTTGCGGCGACTCTTGCCGAGTGTCACCGGACGCAGCTCCTCATCCAGCTCTGCCAGTCGGGCCGCGAGTCGACGGGCATGTTCCTCATCCCCGAGCTCATCGACCAGTCCGAGTTCCTTGGCCTGAGCACCGCTGAACACGCGACCATCGGCGAAGCCCTTGACGGCCTCACGGCTCATGCCGCGACCGTCCGCGACGACGCCGACGAACTGGTCGTAGCTGCTGTCGATGAGCTCCTGAAGCAGAGCCCGTTCCGCGTCGCTGAGCGGGCGGTCCGGAGAGAGGATGTCCTTGAACGGTCCGCTTTTCACCGTGTCGAAGCGGATTCCGATCCGCTCGAACACTCGCGAGAGATCGTTGCCACGCAGGATCACCCCGATGGAGCCGGTGATCGTGCCGGGGTTCGCGACGATCGTCTCGGCGGCCACCCCCACATACACACCGCCGGAGGCGGAGATGTTGCCGAAGCTGGCCACCACCTTGCAGCCCTTGTCCCGCAGCCTCATTAGGGCGGCGTGAATCTCCTGGCTGTCACCGACGGTGCCCCCTGGGCTGTCGATCCGCAGCAACAGGGCAGGGAATTCCCGCTCGCCGACCTCCCTCAGGGCCTTGAGCACCCGCAACCGGGTGGCGCCTGTGATGGGTCCGTCGAGAACGACTCGGGCCATCTTCCGGCGGGATTTACGACGCCACGGCCAGGCCATGTCTCACAGCTGCTTCCTTCCGGATCTTAAAAAGGCGTTCAACCCCCCATCCCGATGCCAACCTCCGCCCGCTGGCTGCTGATGGTGCTTCCATTCGCGTTATGGGGCACGGCGATGACGGCGATGGCCCCGCTGATCCCGACGGGCGGCCCCTGGCTCGTGGCCAGTCTCCGCCTGCTGCCTGCCGGAATCGCGGTGCTCCTGTGGGTGCGTATCTCGGGGCGCTCCCTGCGCATCGATGCGAGGGACCTGGGCTGGTTCGGCCTCTTCACCCTGGTGGATGCCTGCCTGTTTCAGGCCGTGCTGGTTCGCGGTCTGGAGCAGACCGGAGCGGGTCTCGGCTCGGTGCTGATCGACTCTCAGCCTCTGATGGTCGCGCTGCTCGCCAGGGCTCTGTTCGCCGAGTCGATCAATCCTGTGGGCTGGCTGGGGCTGGGCCTCGGCCTGGCCGGCGTTCTCTGTCTGGGGGTGCCTGCTGACCTGTTGCGTCACTGGTGGCTGCTGGCGGAGCGGCCCGCGATGCAGGACCTGCTGCAGGCCGGAGAGGCCTGGATGCTGCTGGCCGCTCTGGCGATGGCGTTTGGCACTGTGCTGATCCGCTTCGCTTCGCGTCACAGTGATCCGGTGGTCACCACCGGCTGGCACATGCTTCTGGGCAGCCTCCCGCTTCTGCTTCTTTCCTGTCTTGACCGTGGGTTAGCGCCCCCTGCCTGGAGCGGTTTCGACTGGACACGCATGGCCTTCGCCAGCCTCCTGGGCAGTGCCCTGGCCTACGGCCTGTTCTTCTGGTTCGCCAGCCGGCGGGATCTCACCGGTTTCAGCAGTCTTGGATTTCTCACACCGGTGTTCGCCCTGGCCACCGGTGGCTGGTTCCTGGGCGAGCGACTGGCTCCGCTGCAATGGTTCGGGGTGTTTCTGGTGCTGTTGTCCGTGCTCTGCGTCAGTCAGCGAAGACGCCTCTGGGAGCCTGCGGAGTCTCAAGCGGCATGAGCGAGCTTCCACTGGATCTGGTGCTGCTGAGCACCCCGATCGGCGCCCTTGGCAGCGGCCGCGGCGGCGGGGTGGAACTCACCCTCACCTCTCTGATGCAGGGGCTGGCCGAGCGGGGGCATCGTCTGACCCTGATCGCCGCTGACGGTTCCTGCCTGCCGGCTGGATGCGAAGCGGTTGATCTGGTCACGCTGCCGGGCGCGGATCAGCCCAGCTGGCAGCACGCCGCGGAGGATGCCCCTGTGGTGATCCCGAGAAGCGGCCTGCTGGCGTCGATGCTGGCTGAAGCCCTCAAACGCGCCCCTGCCGCCGATGCCGTTCTCAACTTCGGCTACGACTGGCTGCCTCTGTGGACCACGCCCTGGGTCTCCGTCCCCCTGTTTCATCTGATCAGCATGGGGGATGTCGCGGCTGTGATGCGCGACGCGATCGAGTCTCTGGCGCGGTGGGACCAGCGGCGTCTGGCCTTTCACACCCGCCGGCAGGCCGCTGATTTCCAGCTGCCGTCACCAGCGCGCGTGGTGGGAAATGGCTTTGACCTGGGTCGCTATGAGCTGCGGCTCGCGACGGACGGCCCCCTCGGATGGGCCGGCCGCATCGCTCCGGAGAAGGGGCTGGAAGATGCTGCGGCTGCGGCTGCTGCACTTGGAGAGCGCCTGTTGGTGTGGGGCCTGAGAGAGGATCCGTCCTATGCAGAGGCCGTGGAGGCCGGCGTCCCGGCCGGCACCATCGACTGGAGAGGGTTTCTGCCGACGCATGAGCTGCAGAGGGATCTGGGGCGTTGCCGGGCACTGATCAACACGCCGAAGTGGAATGAGGCCTACGGCAATGTCGTGGTTGAGGCCCTGGCCTGCGGGGTCCCGGTGGTCGCCTACGACCGGGGCGGGCCAGGGGAGCTGATCCGTTCCGGGGAGACCGGCTGGCTGGTGCCTCCTGACGATCGCCAGGCCCTTGTGGAGGCTCTCGATCGGGTGGGGCAGATCGATCGTCGCTGCTGCCGCTCCTGGGTGGAGGACAACGCCACCCGGGCGGTGTTCAGCGGTCGCGTGGAGCGCTGGATCAGGGATGGGCTCGTGGAGGATGCCAGCATCAGCGCGCAGCACTGAGGGGCCGGCGTTGGTGGTGGTGTCGGACGGACAGCGAAGACGGGTGCTGGGGCTGGTCATGGTCCTGGCTGTTCTGATCGCCTTTTGGCGACTCGGCAGCACGGGGCTGATGGATGAGACGCCGCCTCTCTTTGCGGCGGCCGGTCGGGCGATGGCTGACACCGGCGACTGGCTGACTCCCCGTGTCAACGGCTTGCCGCGGTACGACAAACCACCGCTTGTGTACTGGCTCATGGGGGGCTTCAACGCCCTGCCGGGCCGTGAAACGTGGGATCCGCTCGGCAGCTGGGCAGCCCGTCTGCCCTCCGCTCTGGCGACCGTGGCGATGATGCTCGGCCTGTCCGACACCCTGCTGCGCTGGCCTCAGCCAGGCACCAGCCGTCCTGGGAGGACGGCCGTTGCCGCAGCTCTCGCCTTCGCCCTCTCACCGCTGGTGCTCGTGTGGACCCGCACGGCGGTGAGTGATGCTCTGCTCTGTGCCCTGCTGGGCCTCAGCCTGCTTCTGCAGTGGCGCCGTTTCGCCTGCCCCGAGTCGGTTCGCTGGTGGCCCGCCTGGGTGGTTCTCGGCCTGGCGGTTCTCGCCAAGGGTCCCGTGGCCGTGGTCCTCACCGGTCTGACTCTGTTGATCTTCGCGGCGCTGCGGCGAGATCCGGTGACACCCTGGCAGCGCTTGCGTCCCCTGCAGGGACTGCTGATCACAGCCTCCGTCAGCCTGCCCTGGTATGCCGCCGAACTGCTGGTGGAAGGCCAGCCGTTCTGGGACAGCTTCTTCGGCTACCACAACCTCCAGCGCTTCACCTCGGTGGTGAATGACCATCTGCAGCCCTGGTGGTTCTTCGGTCCGGTGATGCTGGTGGCGGCTCTTCCCTTCACACCTCTGCTGCTGGTTGGTCTGGCTCAGGGGCTGCGCGGTCGCCCCGAGCCGCCGGATTCTCTTCAGCAGTTCAGCAGCGCCTGGCTCCTGGCCGTGCTTCTGCTGTTCACCACAGCGGCCACAAAGCTTCCCAGTTACTGGTTGCCTGCCACCCCGGCGGCTGCACTCCTGATCGCCTTGATCGCCGCCCGGCCGGGCTGGCCCGTTCGGGCGGCCTGGCTGAGCACGGCTGCTCTGGCTCTGCTGCTCGCCGCCGGCTTTTGGAGTTCACCGATCTGGGTTCCCCTGATCAGCGATCCGGAGATGCCCACCCTGGCTTCCGACCTGCTGGCCAGCGGTTTCGTGCTGAGGGCTGCGGGCTGGTTCACGGCTGCCGGCCTGATCGGAGTGCTGTTGCATCGACGCGACGCCCTGGTGGCTCTGCTCGGGATGCAGGGGGCCCTGGTGCTGTTCCACCTGACCGCTCTCGTTCCGACCGCTGAGCTGGCGGATCAGCTGCGTCAGCAGCCCGTGCGGCAGGCCGCCGCACGGATGAGCCAGTCCCGTAAAGAGCGTGAACCGCTGGCGATGGTGGGCGCAATGAAGCCGTCACTGCACTTCTACACCGGACGGGTGATCCTGTTTGAGGGACGCTCGGATGGGGCCCTGGTGAACCTGGCCGATCGACTCAGCCATGAGCGCCGGCGCGGTTGGCAGGGACATCCTCTGGGTTCACCGCAGGCTTCCGACACCCTGCTTTTGGTGATCGACCGTGGCACCGCGCGTCAGGAGCACTGGCGCGGTCTGAATCCGCAGCTGCTCGGCAGCTACGGCATCTATGAGGTCTGGCGTCTCGATCGGAGCCGCCTGTATCAGCGGGCTGCTGCCCTGATGCAGGAGGGGGTCGATGCCGACTGGCGCGATCCGAGGCCCGAGCGGTTCTGATCGTTTAAAGGGTCAGCCGTTCCCGGTGGCAGAAGCCACAACATCCCCAGAGTGAGATCTCCCCCTTGGGAGCCGGTCGGCCGCAGCGCGGGCAGCTCCCCATGCCGTGAACGTCGGCCCGACTGGGATGGCGGGCCCAGATGCTGGCCTCGCTGTCGCGATCGCGCGTCTTCGCCGGATGGTGCTGTTGGATGCGCAGGTCTTGGATGGTGTGGCCAGCGGCGCGCAGGGAGGCCAGAAGCTGAGAACGGCTGTACTGCAGGGCCTGACGCCACTGGGGATGGCTGGCACCGATGGTGAGGATGCCGCGTTGAAGACTGAGGGGCTGGCAGTGAGGGGCCAGATGAGCTCCGGCGATGCGGGGCCAGTCCTGCCAGAGCGCCGCCAGGCTGCCCTCGCGATGCCAGTCGCGTTTGAGATCCTCAAGGCAGTCCTGGAGAGGGGCTGCCGGAGTCGGCTGGGGCGCCTGCAGCAGCTCGAGCCCTCTCAGTCGACGGCGTTGAGAGTCAGGAGCCACGGCCATTGACTGACATTAGGAGGGTTTCTGCCGGATCTGGCTAACCTCAGCCCGGATCTGGATACCTCCATGGGCTTCTTCGACCGGCTGAGCCGACTGGTGCGCGCCAACGCCAACGCCGCCGTCAGCGGCCTGGAGGATCCAGCCAAGATCCTCGATCAATCCGTCGCCGACATGCAGTCGGACCTGGTGAAGCTGCGCCAGGCGGTGGCCATGGCGATCGCCAGCCAGAAGCGGCTGCGCAACCAGGCTGAACAGGCCGAGACGCAGTCGAAAACCTGGTACGAACGTGCCGAGCTGGCACTGAAGAAAGGTGAGGAGGACCTGGCCCGTGAGGCTCTGAGCCGTCGCAAGACCTTTCAGGAGACCGCCACATCCCTCAATGCCCAGATCCAGGCACAGGACGGACAGGTGGAGACCCTGAAGAAGAGCCTGGTGGCGCTGGAGGGAAAGATCGCTCAGGCCAAGACGAAGAAGGACATGCTCAAGGCCCGGGCCGAGGCGGCGAAGGCTCAGCAGCAGCTGCAGAGCGCCGTGGGCAATCTCGGCACCAACTCCGCTATGGCGGCATTCGAGCGGATGGAGGACAAGGTCGAGCAGATGGAGGCGACAGGTCAGGCAGCGGCCGAGCTCGCCGGGGCCGATCTGGAGAGTCAGTTCGCTGCTCTGGAAAGCGGGGATGATGTCGATGACGAACTGGCTGCACTGCGCCAGCAGCTGAAAGGCGGCCCCGAAGCGGTTGCCCTGCCTGCGGCCGAGAGCCAGCCCGCTGTTCAGCCGGTCAAGGTGGAGCAGGTCGACGCTGATCTCGAGGAGCTCAAGCGCTCCATCGACAAGCTCTGATCCGGCGTTCCTCCGGTCCCGGAACCTGCATAGGATTCAGATCTCTCCTGCCCTACGCCGTGTCCTCTGCAGTCGCCGATTTCACTGATGCAGCTTTCGAGGCTGACGTTCTCAGCGTCAGTGGCACGGTGCTGGTTGACTTCTGGGCTCCCTGGTGCGGACCCTGCCGGCTGATGGCGCCATTGATGGACTGGGCTGCCGAGACCTACAGCGACCGTCTGACCGTGGGCAAGCTTGAGGTGGATGGCAATCCCGGAATCCGCGACTCCTATCAGGTGCAGGGAATTCCCACGCTCATGCTGTTCCGCGACGGTCAGGTCATCGCCCGACACGAAGGGGCCATCGCCAAGCCACAGCTTCAGGCTTTCCTGGATGCCAACCTCTAGGCGCCTCGCGGCCCTTGGTAACGGCACCTTTGCCCGCTGTGATCGGCAGAAGCTGGTTCATCGCGCGCTCGCGGAGAGGGGTGAGGCGCTTCCACTGATCGACCTCTCGCTGGGATCCTCGGATCTGCCCCCTCCACAACCGGTGCTGGAGGCCATGGCGGCTGCTCTGCCGTCGCCTTCAAGTTCGGCTTACTGCCTGCAAGCCGGAACAGCGCCGTTTCGCTCAGCCGTCGCCGCGTGGTGCCACCGCCGTTTCGGCGTGACCGTTGATCCGGATTGTGAGGTTCAGCTGCTCATCGGTTCCCAGGAGGGAACGGCGCACCTGCCTCTTGCCGTGCTGGATCCCGGAGATGCAGCTCTGCTGCTGGATCCCTGCTACCCCTCCCACCGGGGAGGCCTGATCCTGGCCGATGCCGATATTCAAGCCCTCCCCCTCCGCGAGGCCGATGATTGGCGTCCCGATCTGGAGTCCCTCCCCGGCAGTGCCTGGGATCGCCTGCGGCTGTTCGTTCTCGGTTACCCCCACAATCCGACCGCCCGGGTTGGAGATCAGGATCTTCTCGATCAGGTGATGGCGAAGGGGGTGCGGCACCAGCTGGTGATCGCCCATGACAATCCCTACGTCGATCTGGCACTGGAGGGGGAGGCACCAAGCCTGCTGTGCAGTCCTGGCTGGCGTTCCTGGGGGATCGAATTCTTCTCGCTCTCCAAAGGCTGGGGGCTCGGGGGCTTCCGCCTCGCTTTCGCGGTCGGTGCCCCCCCCCTGATCGAGGCCCTGGGTCAGGTGAAGGCGGTGGTGGATTTCAATCAGTCCCTCGCGCTCCAGCGGGGCGGCATCACAGCGTTGACGCAATGTGCCGACTGGCCGCAGCGTTTGCGCACCACCTACCGCTCCCGACGAGACGGGGTTCTGGCTGCCCTGGCCGAACGGAAATGGGGTGTTCCCTGTCCTGAGATGGGCATGTACCTCTGGATGCCACTGCCCTCAAGGGCAGTGGAGCGCGGCTGGTGTGACGAACAGGTCGCCTCGGACCTGCTTCGTCGCAGTGGCGTGGCCCTGACGCCTGGATCCGGTTTCGGATCCCAGGGAAGCGGCTGGCTGCGCATGGCTCTGGTCAGGCCCGTCGAGGAGCTCCAGTTGGCCGTCGATCGCCTTGCGGAAGCCCTTGCCGCCCTGGCCTGAACCCTCCCGGGGATGTGGAGGAGCCCTGGCCCTCTACCGGCGCAGTGCCGCTGCCGATGCCCGGCCATGGCATCTTCGCTGGGTACCGGTCTGCAGCAGCACCGAGCCGCTGCTGGAGCGCTGGCTGCGGGACGCGCCTCAGCTGGACCACCCCCGGGCCGTGATCGCTGGTCGTCAGATCAGGGCCACAGGTCAGTGGGGACGCCCATGGATGTCCCCTCGGGGTGGGCTCTGGATCAGTGCTGCGTTGCCCTGGCAGGGCAGGCCACCCGCCAGCGCGATGCTGATCGGGCTCGCCGTCGCGACGGGCCTGGCAGAGCGTCTGGAGCGGCGCGGACTGGAGGTGGCGATCAAGTGGCCCAATGATCTTCTGGTCAATGGCCGCAAGCTCGCGGGTCTGCTTCCGCGTCTGGTTCAGCGCGGCTCGACTCTTCGCCTCGTGCGCATCGGTGTCGGTCTGAATGTGGAGAACCGGATCCCCTCCCACGCAGTGGCGCTGCGTCAGGTGTTGGGACCTGCCGGGGGCTCACCATGTCTCTGGTGCGCCGAGTTGCTGCAGGTCCTGGACCGGTGCATGGAGGACTCCGTTGATCTGCGCTGGTGTGTGCCGGAGGCTGAACGGAGGCTCTGGAGTGATCGGGTGCGCGATCCGGATGATGGCCTGATCTGGTCCATCTCCGGTCTGGCCCCCAACGGGGCGTTGCGCCTGCGACGCGGCGCACAGACCAGGGACTGGACCCGATGGTCCAGTGGTCCGGGATCACTTTCTTAAGTTGTGTTGTGGTGACCTGTAACGATTGGTGCTGCGCTGGTTCGCACTCGCCTGGTTGATCGCTCTGCCGGAGAGCCCGGATGTGATCAGCGCGCTACCCCTGACTCCACCGCAGGATCTGGAACAGCTCGAGCGGAATCGGGTGATCACCAGAGAGGAGCGGGACAGCCTTGAGACCGAGACGCTCACGGTTCCTGCGGATCTTCCCCCGGTTGCGGCGCCGAAGCTGGATGCCGCCTGCCGCGAAGGTGCCCTCTCCAGGAAGGAGTGCACATCAGGCTTGCTGCAGCCATCCCGATCCCGCCGGAGAACGGTGCGCGTTCGGATCAACGGACGCGAGGCGGCCAATGATGAGACAGCGTCAAGGACGGGTCGCTCGCAGCCCCCGAGCTCGACTCCGCTCACCGTCCCCGTCACGTCGCTGAACGCCGGCTCCAAGGCCTCGTTCCGCCTCGAATCGGTTTTCGCTGTGACCCCTCGCCCCTCGGCAGCCCAGGGCAATGGCGATCGCAGTCTCCTGTTTCCGGTGCTGGGTCAGGCCTTCTCCAGCAGTGGTTTCGGCTGGCGTCTGCACCCCGTGCTGGGCATCTGGCGCATGCATGCCGGTCGTGATTTCGCGGCACCGGAGGGGGCACCGGTAGTGGCAGCATTGAGCGGCTCAGTGCTCAGCAGCGGCCTGGCCGGCGGATACGGCATTGCAGTGGAACTGGAGCATTCCAATCCCCGTCGCCGGACCTTGTACGGCCATTTGTCTGAGATCTATGTCCTTCCCGGTCAGCGTGTGCGACAGGGGGAGGTGATCGGTCGTGTCGGCAGCACCGGTCTGAGCACCGGTCCCCATCTCCACTTCGAGTTGCGACAACCGTCCGGGAGCGGTTGGATCGCCGTGGATCCGACTCAGTTGGATGGCCTCCGGCCCTCCCTGGAGCCGGAAGCTCCCCGCAACGAAGACGCCGTTTCGACGTTGATGGCTCAAGTTCTGAAGACCCTGGAGCGGCCCGGCTCCGCTCTCAGGTCGTCTCGTCCCGCAGGATGAAGCCGACTCCGCGCACCGTGTGGATCAGCGTCGGTGCATCAGGCTGTTCGACCTTCTGGCGCAGGTAGCGGATGTAGACATCCAGGAGGTTGTCGTCGCCGAAGAAGTTCTCGCCCCAGACGCCACGCATGATCTCCTGCCGTTCCAGAACGGACCCGGCTCCGCGCATCAGGAAATTCAGCAGGTCGTATTCCTTGACCGAGAGGTGAATCGCCCGATCGCCTCGGGACACATCCCGGGTGCGCGTGTTCAAGGTGAGGTCGGAGACCTGGAGGGTTTCAGCGTTCTCGGGACTGCCGCTGGCACCGGAGAAGGTTTCCGCCCGTCGGTGCATGGCCCGCAGCCGGGCCATCAGTTCGTCAATGGAGAACGGTTTGATCAGGTGATCGTCGACGCCTGCATCAAGGGCCTTCACCCGATCCGTGATTTCATCGTGGCCCGTGAGCATCAGGATCGGGATTGTGACTCCCCCGGCGCGGATGCGCTGACAGATGTCGATTCCACTGAAATCGGGAAGATTCCAATCGAGAATGATCAGATCCGGGGTGGGATCGGTGCGGCTGCGGATCAACCCCCCGGCGCCATCCTGTTCCACGTCGACGTCATAGCCCTCCACATCGAGCTCGAGTCGCAGCAGATCGGTCAGTCGCTTTTCGTCGTCAACCACCAAGACACGCAGGCGGGTGACCGACTCGTGCGCCATGGAGTCCCCAAAACTTGCGGCCACCTTAGGCATGCTCATGGATGACGTCCTGCTTCCTCCGTCATGGTCGTTCCGGCCTGCAGCAGGTCCGGCAGCCGGAGAAACAGATCGGGCTTGAGGATGTACTCCTCCGCTCCGTTGTCCAGAGCGATCCTGCGTTTCTCCGCGTCATCCAGGGCTGTCACGATCACCACCCGTGGACAGCCGTCCTTGGACGGATTGATCCTGAGCCGTTGCAGACAGCTGAGGCCATCCATGCCCGGAAGCATTAGATCAAGCAGGATCAGATCGATGGGCTCATCTCCATAGGCCGCCAGGAAGTCTTCGGCATTGCTGAATCCGATCATCCGATGACCTTCATCGTGAATCTCGTCCTGCAGCAGTTGGCGGATATGAGGGTTGTCCTCCACCACAGCAATGCTTAGTTGTCGTGCCAACAGCTCGATTCCGGCCCCTTATCGATTCATTGTGATCCTTAGAGCGCTGAAGAGGAACTCAGCACCCTGCCGTCCTGGAAACGGGCCACCTGCTGGGCACGTGCCGCCACGTCATCTTCATGGGTCACCATCACGAGCGTGATTCCCTGACGGTGCAGCTCGTCGAAAAGATCCAGCACCTCGGCTGTGGTCTGGGAGTCCAGGGCTCCGGTCGGTTCATCGGCCAGCAGCAGGGCCGGACGATTGATGATCGCCCGGGCGATGGCGACCCGCTGTTGCTGCCCACCCGACAGTTGATTCGGTCGATTTTGCAAGCGTTGAGCGAGGCCGACCCGCTCGAGTGCTTCCTTGGCCCTCTCGCGACGTTCCTCCGCCGGCACTCCGGCGTAAATCATCGGCAGCATCACGTTGTCCATGGCGGTGGCCTGAGGCAGCAGATGGAACTGCTGGAACACGAATCCGAGGGAGCGGTTGCGCACATCCGCCAGTGCATCGTCATCGAGTTGCTCCACCGCCTGGCCGTTCAGCCGGTAACTGCCGCTGGTGGGACGATCCAGGCAGCCCAGGATGTTCATGGCGGTGCTCTTACCGGAGCCGCTGGCTCCCATCACGGCGAGATAGTCCCCGCGATGGACGGTGAGATCGAGCTGATCAAGGGCTCGAACGGTCAGGTCATCGGATCCATACACCTTGCTGACGTCGATCAGTTCGGCGACCGGTGACAACTCAGCCAAGACCCTTCTGACCGGCGAGGGCAATGGCGTTCTGAAGCATCGGGGTACCGCTGACGGCCGCGTTCGCCCACTGGAAGAGGGGGTTGGAGAGAATTCCGCCGACGGCAGTGACCACGACACAGCCGATCAGAGCGGTCCTCAACGGTTTCATCCCGAGCAGGGACCAGCGCACATCCGGGTAGGCCTGCACTGCCTCGGAGGCTTCCTGAGGCTCTTTTACCACCATCATCTTGATCACCGAGATGTAGTAGTAGATCGACACCACGGACGTGACCAGGCCGACTACCACCAGCAGGTACTGGTGATCGGCCCATCCTGCGAAGAACAGATAAATCTTTCCGAAGAAACCCAGCATCGGGGGGATGCCTCCCAGGGAGAGGAGACAGAGGCTCAACCCAAGGGTGATCAGAGGATCTTTCTGGTAAAGCCCGGCGTAGTCGGAGATCCGGTCGCTGCCTGTTCGGATCGAGAACAGGATGATGCAGGCGAAAGCGCCCAGATTCATAAACAGATAGGCCGCCATGTAGAGGACCATCGCTGCGAATCCGTCCTCAGTGCCGCAGACCATGCCGATCATGACGAAGCCGGCTTGGCCGATGGAGCTGTAAGCCAGCATCCGTTTCATCGAGGTCTGAGCCAGGGCGACGACATTGCCCAGGGTCATGCTCAGCACCGCCAGCACCGTGAACAGAAGCTTCCACTGACCGTCGAAGGCTCCGAAGCAGCCCACCAGGATTCTCAGGGCGAGGGCGAAGCCAGCGGCTTTCGATCCCACCGACAGAAAGGCCACCACCGGAGTCGGCGATCCCTCATACACGTCGGGTGTCCATTGATGGAAGGGAACCGCAGCGATCTTGAAGGCCACGGTCGCCAGGACGAACACGAGAGCCAGTGCGGCCAGCGGGGTCGCGCTGGTCTGGAGAGCAATGCCGATGGCCTCCAGGCTGGTGCTGCCGCTCAGGCCGTAGAGAAGCGAGGCGCCGTAAAGGAAGACGGCTGCAGCAGCGGAACCGACCAGGAGATATTTGAGAGCCGCTTCCGAACTGCGGGCATCCCGTTTCATGTATCCGGCCAGCAGATAGCTGGCGACGGACAGCGTTTCAAGAGAAACGAAAACGCTGACGAGATCAGTGGCTCCGCAGAGCAGCATCGCTCCGAGCGTGGCCGCCAGCAGAATCGCGGCATATTCTCCGACTGGCGTGCCGCTCTGCTCGGCGTAACGCCAGCTGATCAACAGAGACAGGAGTGTCGAGAGAGCGATCACGGCCCGGAAGGCCACGGCGAGGTTGTCCGCCAGGAAGGAACCGAGGAACGAGCTCTCAACCGGAGCGTTCCACTGGAAAGCGAGCAGCAGCAGGGCCGTTCCAAGGCCGGCATAACAGATCGGGGGCACCCACCGGGCCGCGGCCTTCTCTCCGGCCAGATCGACCAGCAATGTGGCGATCATCGCCAGCAGAACCGCCCCTTCCGGGAGAACGGCAGTGGCGTTCAACGACAGATTCAGCAGATCGCCCGGAGCGGCCATGGCCTGAGTGGCGAGCAGAAAGGCACCCATCTCGGGCATGGCGGGCCTGGAACCAGAGGGTTTCGGCGACTCTAGCGGCGCCACCGGGAGGCGTTCGTCATGCAGATCGGTGGGCGGTGCGATAAAGAAGGTGCACGGTTCAAGCCCTGTCTGTGGCGCACACCCTCGTCATCGTTGAGAGCCCCACGAAAGCCCGCACCATCCGCGGCTTTCTTCCGAAGGGGTTCAAAGTGGAGGCGTCCATGGGCCACGTGCGGGATCTGCCCAACAACGCCAGCGAGATCCCTGCATCCGCCAAAGGCCAGAAGTGGGCCAATCTCGGAGTGAACACGGAGTCGGACTTCGAGCCCCTCTACGTGGTGCCGAAGGACAAGAAAAAGGTCGTCAAGGAGCTCAAAGACGCGCTGAAGGGGGCCGAGCAGCTCCTGCTGGCCACTGACGAAGACCGCGAAGGCGAGAGCATCAGCTGGCACCTGCTCCAGCTGCTCGCTCCCAAGGTTCCCGTGAAACGCATGGTGTTTCACGAGATCACCAAGGAGGCGATCGGCAAGGCCCTCGACCAGACCAGGGATCTGGACATGGAGCTGGTGCATGCCCAGGAGACCCGGAGGATTCTCGATCGCCTCGTCGGCTACACCCTCTCTCCCCTGCTCTGGAAGAAGGTGGCCTGGGGACTGTCGGCCGGTCGTGTGCAGTCCGTGGCGGTGCGGTTGCTGGTGCAGCGGGAGCGGGCCCGCAGGGCCTTCCGCAGCGGCAGCTACTGGGATCTCAAAGCTCAGCTTGAGCAGGGGGGCAGCGGCTTTGAGGCGAAACTCACCCACCTCAGCGGCAAGAGAATCGCCACGGGGAACGACTTCGACGAGAGCACCGGTGGCCTCAAGGCCGGCTCCGATGTGCTTCTGCTGAGCGAGAAAGAGGCCCGCGCTCTGGCGGAGACGGTCCGCTCGAGTCCCTGGAGCGTGGATGCGGTCGAGGAGAAGCCCACGGTGCGCAAACCGGTGCCTCCGTTCACCACGAGCACGCTGCAGCAGGAGGCCAACCGCAAGCTGAGGCTCTCCGCACGCGAAACAATGCGCTGTGCCCAGGGGCTGTATGAGCGCGGTTTCATCACCTACATGCGCACCGACTCGGTGCATCTCTCGGATCAGGCGATCAGCGCTTCGCGAAGCTGTGTCGAGTCGCTCTACGGCAAGGAGTATCTGAGCAAGGGCCCGCGGCAGTTCAGCACCAAGGCCCGCAACGCGCAGGAGGCCCATGAGGCGATCCGTCCCTCGGGAGAAAGCTTCCGCACGCCGGGAGACACCGGTCTGGACGGGCGCGATCTGGCGGTGTACGAACTGATCTGGAAACGCACCGTGGCCAGCCAGATGGCGGAAGCCAGGCTCACGATGCTGTCGGTGGAGCTCAGTTCCGGAAAGGCCGGTTTCCGGGCCAGCGGCAAGCGCATCGACTTTCCCGGCTTCTTCCGCGCCTATGTGGAAGGCAGCGATGACCCCGATGCCGCGCTGGAAGGCCAGGAAGTGCTCCTGCCGGCCCTTGCGGTGGGGGATTCGCCAACACCGAAACAGGTGGAACCGCTGGGACACCAGACCCAGCCGCCCGCTCGGTTCAGCGAAGCATCCCTGGTGAAGATGCTGGAGAAGGAGGGAATCGGCCGACCTTCCACGTACGCCTCGATCATCGGCACGATCGTGGATCGCGGTTACGCCACGCTGCAGGGGAATGCCCTGACGCCGAGTTTCACGGCCTTTGCCGTGACCGCTCTGCTGGAAGAGCACTTCCCCGATCTGGTGGACACCAGCTTCACCGCCAGGATGGAGAACACCCTGGATGAGATCTCTCACGGCAAGGTTCAGTGGCTGCCGTACCTCGAGGGCTTCTACAAGGGCGATCAGGGACTGGAGACCCAGGTTCAGCAGCGGGAGGGAGACATCGATCCCGGTGCGTCCCGCACCGTGGACCTCGAGGGACTCTCCTGTGTGGTCCGCATCGGTCGCTTCGGGGCTTATCTGGAGTCCAAGCGCGTCAGTGAGGAGGGGGAGGAAGAGCTCATCAAGGCCACCCTGCCGCGGGAGATCACGCCGGCAGATCTGGATGAGGAACAGGCTGAACTGATCCTGAAACAGAAGGCTGATGGGCCGGAAGCGCTGGGTGAAGATCCGGAAACCGGCGATCTGGTTTACCTCCTCTTCGGTCAGTACGGCCCCTATGTGCAGCGCGGCCAGGTCAGCGACGACAACCCGAAGCCGAAGCGGGCATCCCTGCCGAAGGGCCAGAAGCCCGAGGATCTCAGCCTCGATGATGCGCTGGGTCTGCTGCGGCTCCCCAGGCTTCTGGGGGAGCATCCCGATGGCGGCAAGGTTCAGGCCGGTCTCGGTCGTTTCGGACCGTATGTGGTGTGGGACAAGGGCAAGGGTGAGAAGGACTACCGCTCCCTCAAGGGAGAGGACGATGTGCTGGCTGTGGGTCTCAGCCGGGCGATGGAGCTGCTGGCCATGCCGAAGCGTGGTCGGGGGGGGCGGACGGCCCTCAAGGACCTCGGCAAGCCCGATGGCAGCGAGGAGACCATCCAGGTGTATGACGGCCCCTACGGCCTGTACGTGAAGCAGGGCAAGGTGAATGCCTCCCTTCCGGAGGGCAAGGGAGCGGACGATGTGACCCTGGAGGAGGCGGTGGAGCTGCTGGCGGCCAAGGCGTCAGCGAAGAAGGGCACCCGCAAGACGGGGGCGGCCAAAGCGACGGCCAAGAAGCCGGCCGCGAAGAAACCGGCGGCCAAGAAGCCCCCCGCTACCACCAAGAGCGGTCGGCTGCGGGCCAGTGCTGTGCGGGTGATCAAACCGGGCGACAGCTGATGCTTCGCTGGCTCTTGCTGTTGCCTCTTGTGCTGTTGCAGGCCTGCGCCGGCAGTCCGTTAGCGGAACAGTTCGAGCGCAGCTTTGATCCTGAGGTGAACGGCGTCTCGCCGACTCCTCCTTCGCCCGTGTCGCGCGCGGTTGAACGCCCTTCGGATCAGGTCGAGGCCAAGGACCCGGCTCCTGCTGAGGACAACGAAGCAGACGATGCAGACAACGCTCAGGCCAGACAGCCGGATCCCCTGCCGGAGAGTCCAGTGACAGCCGCTGAGCAGATGAAGGATCCCGTTCCGGAGGTGGTCTCCGCCGCGCCGCCGCGTCTGTCACTGCCTTACCGGGTCACGATCCGGCTGGCGGGAGCCGATCCTTCCGCTCCCGCCGAGGCGGTCACCCGTGCCCTGCGGGATGCATCGGTGGCCTTCTCCGTCGAGAGGATCGAGGCCGTGGACGATCCGACGGTTCCCGGCGAAGGCCCATGAGCTCAGAACCGGCGCCGCTCAGCCGTCAGCAGGCCCTGCGCTTGGTGGAAGGGGCCTATCTCGCCGCCACCACGGGGCTGATCTGGCTGGCGCTCTACTACCTGCCGGTTGGTGGTGCGCTGTTCCGGCTGGCACTTCCGCTGCCCATCGCGTTGCTTCAGCTGCGGCGCGGGGGTCGATCCGGCCTCGAGGGAATGCTGCTGGCCGTGCTGCTGCTCACCGCTCTGATGGGACCTGTGCGGGGCCCTCTGCTTCTCTTCCCCTACGGCTCCCTGGCGTTGTGGCTCGGATGGTGCTGGTGTCGTGGTCTGAGCTGGTGGCTCAGCTGGTTTGTTGGGGTGGTGCTGGGCACGGCCGGCTTCCTGGTGCGTGTGATCGTCCTGTCGCTTCTGGTGGGGGAAAACCTCTGGGTGGTGATCACCCGAGCCGGCGCCTCGCTGCTCGACCGGCTGATCGCTGTGCTGCATCTGCCCATCACTCCGGATCTCTCAACCGTTCAGCTGATGGCCCTGGCACTGGTAGTCGTCCAGGAGGTGGTCTACGTGATCTCCCTGCATGCGCTGGCCTTCTGGATCTTCCCGAGGCTCCGCTCGCCGATCCCCGAACCACCCCGTCTCCTGCATGCGCTGGTGGCCCTTGACCCGCTCTGAAGCGTTCGGGTTACCACCTGGATGCCGGGTTCTGGGTGACTGTTGCCAGGCGGATCTCATTCATCACCATCTGCGGGTCTGGAGCGACCGGACCGGTCGGCTCGATCTGCTGCTGGTGCTGGCAGCGACATCCACGGCGGAACAGGACGGCATCTCCGCTGCTGGCGCCACCGCCGCTTCGCGGCGTCTGACGGCGGTCGCCGATGCCGAACTGTTGCTCGACGGACCGGCGGTCGCCCGCCGCTGGCCTCTGCCTCCCCTGCCCGCCGGTGTGTCGCCGGCCCTTCTGAGTCATGCGGTGCTCCCATGGGTCCCGCTGAACCCTTCGGTCGTGGCCCTGGGGCTTCCCGTGGAGCCGGATTTCCCTCATCTCCGCTTCGAGGGGGCTGCTGAAGGGCCAGCGAACTGTGTTTCCACCGGTCACGCCATGAGCGCTGATCGGGTGCAGCGGCTCTGGAGGCAGGGGAAGCGGCTGGGGCGCCGGTTGCGCCGTCCTCTGGTGCTGGCGGAATGCGTGCCGGGAGGCACGACCACGGCTCAGGCGGTGCTGACTGCCCTTGGGTTGCCGGTGAACGGACTGATCAGCGGCAGTGCGCGGCAACCGCCCCATGTCCTCAAGCGCCGGCTCGTCGCTGCCGGACTGGATCAGGCCGGCCTCGGGCCGGATCCGGCCGCGGAAGCCGTCGTCGCGGCGGTCGGTGATCCCTTCCAGGCGCTCACAGCTGGTCTGCTGGTGGGGGCGGCCGATGGCTCCCAGCCGCTTCTTCTGGCCGGCGGCAGCCAGATGGTGGCGGTGCTGGCGCTGGCCATGGCGGCGTCATCGGAGGATGGCCGTCAGCGACTGTCTGAGCGGGTGATGCTCGGCACCACGGCCTGGCTGGCAGAGGAACAGTCCCCGGGCGAAGACCGCCCGCCTCTCGATCGTCTGATCGATGCCCTGGCGGCACGGTTCCGGGTCGGCACGGTGGCCCTCTCCAGCGGTGTCCGCTTCCACAACAGCTGTCATCAGCAGTTGAGGGATTACGAGCACGGCTACGTCAAGGAGGGAGTCGGTGCGGGTGGTCTGCTGCTGCTGGCTCAGTTGCAGGGCATCAGCCCTGCGGATCTTCAGGGCAGCTGCGACCGGGCGATGCAAGCGCTGCTGGAGCCACCCGTAACGTCAGGGCCATGACACCTCACTTCACCGGCTCCACTGGTCTCAGCCGGCGGCGTCTGCTGCAGCTGTTCGGTGGTGCCGGTCTGGCGGCCCTGGCCGGTTGCGGGTCAACCTCTGCGGCACCGAGGTTGCTGGCCGCCAAGGACGGGATTCCACGACCGTGGCGCGAGGCCCTGCCATCGCCATGGCGGTTTCTCCCCACCTCCAGCATGGATCTCTGGGCCGATGCGGAGCTGGAGCAGCCGGATCTGCTGGCGCTCAGTGATGGCTGGCTGGACGGGATTCCAGCTGATCAGCTGCAGGCTCTCGGAGCGCCTCCGCTTCAGAGGAGGCTCGATGCCAAGGCCCGTGCGTTTCTGGCGTCCCTGCCGACCCAACGGGCCGCTCAGGTTCTGCCGGCGGGAGTCAGTCCCTGGGTGATGATCGCGCGTCGCCGAGAACCCTGGCTGGGGGCTGCCCGCCGCAGCTGGGATGTGCTGCTCGATCCGGCTCTCCAACAGCGCATCGTCTTGCCCGCCAGTCCCCGCTGGGTGATGAACCTCGCCGATCAGCTCGATGGGGATGATCCACTGCCGCGTCTGAGGCGGCAGCTGCTGACCCTGGATGACCGCCAGGCACTCAACTGGTTGCTCAAGGGGGAGGCACGGCTGGTGGTGCTGCCTCTGCAGCGCTGCATGCCTCTACTGAAACGGGATCCACGGCTTACGGCCGTGTTGCCGCAGTCCGGAGCGCCCCTGCACTGGACACTGCTGGTTCGTCCTGCCCAGACCAGGGAGCCGTTGCCGCGCGCCTGGGTTGAGCAGGCCTGGTCCGAGCCGATGGCGAGCAGCCTGCTGCGTCAAGGCTGGCGGCCGCCGCTGAGCCGACGGGAGCTCGAGCCGGCAGGACAGTCGATTCCAAGCCGCTGGAGACAGCTGGTGCTCCCGGATCCGGAGATCTGGTCCCGCTGCTGGTCTCTGCCGCCAGTCCCCGGGTCTGAGCGGAACCAATTGGTTCAGCGCTGGACGCAATCAGCCCCATAGGCGCCGCCGGGGAGAGGCCTTCAGTCGCCGGTGCGTGTCCTCCAGCAGATCCGGAATCGGCAGTTGATGGGGACAGCGCGGCAGACAGTCACCGCAGCGCTCGCAGGCGGAGGCGTCCAGTAATTCCCACCAGTGCCCGGCGCGGGCGATCAGGTTGTAACGCTCCTGACAGAAGCCGCTCAGGTCATGGCCGACCGCCAGGTTGCGCAATCGCAGAAGATCCGGAATCGGCACCTGCTGGGGGCAGGGCAGACAGGCGCGGCACTGGCCGCAGTGGTCGGCGCCGAGCCGCCGGAGTCTCTGGCTCTGCAGGCGCTCCAGCGCTGCCTTCTCGCTTGAGTCCAAGGGGCCGTCGGCCGCGGCGAGGGTGGCCGCCAGCTCCAGATCCCTTGCCGCTTCCGCTCCGATCGTGAGCGTTGAAACACCGGTCGCGAGCAGGAACCGGTAGGCCAGCGTCAGCGGTGGAATGGGCCGGCAGTCGTCGATCAGGGTCGGGCTCGGGGCCTGAAGCCTCCCCCCCTTGTCAGCCGGTGAGATCGCCATCACGCCGAGGCCGTGGTCGAGAGCCCACCGGGCCAAGGGGATCCGCGTTGGGTCGAGCAGGTGCAGATGCAGGCTGCAGAAGCGGAAACGTCCGGATTCGAGCGCGGCTTGGATCAGCGTCGTGTCGCCGTGGCTGCTGAAGCCGACCTGGCGTGCGAGGCCACGGTCCATGGCCCAGTCGAGCAGGGCATTGCCGTCCCCCTGGAGAGCCCACTCGAGATGCTCGGGACGGTTGATTCCATGCACCGCGAGGTTGTCGAGCTGGGGACGGTCGAGGCGCCGGAGCATCGCCTCCAGCTGCTGCTGCCCCTCCTGGAAGCTCAGGCCCGGCAGAAGTTTGCTGGTGATCACCCAGCCGCCTTCGGGCACGGTTCCGCTCCGCTTCATGGCTTCCCCCAGGAACCGTTCAGCGGGTCCGTAGGCCGGAGCGGTCTCCAGGTGATTGATTCCGGCTCTGACGGCTGCTTTCAGCACGGTCTCCATCTGTTCGATGGAGCCCAGAGCCCGCATCGTTCCGAGGGTGAACAGGCTGATGGCGCGACCGTCCCCGAAGCGCCGTCTCATTCCTCGGATGGTTCGTCAAGCTCCCCACGCTTTCTCAGATGGCGCACCAGAGCTGCTGGGCTGAGATCGTCCACGAACCGGTTGAAGGCACTCTGATCCTCGGCATCCGCCTCGGCGTCGACGGCGATCGATGCTTCCGCCACCACCTCCTCCAGCATCCAGATGCTGCTGCCCGTGCGGACGGCCAGGGCAATCGCATCACTTGGACGCGCATCCACTTGAAGTGGGTCGTCAGGGTCGTCGTCCAGCGTCTCCTCCTGACTGGGATCCTGGTCGGAGCGCAGTTTCAGCACGGCGTGGAAGGTGCTGTCCTCAATGGCATGGACGATCACACGTTCCAGCTCGAGGCCGCCCGCCGTCAGCAGTGATGCCATCAGGTCGTGGCTGAGGGGGCGCGGGGGCGCATCCCCCTGTAGACCCGCCATGATGTTGTGAGCCTGGGTCTGATCAATCCAGATCGGCACCTGACGGCGACCGCTCGGATCGCGAAGAAGCACGATCGGCGTCCTACTGGACGCATCAAGGGCGATACCGGCGACGCTCATCTCCACCATGGCGAAGTCCCCGGCTTGACCGATTATGGCCAAGGGATCCTGTTGGGCGAGCAGCAATGTTCACGGGGCTTGTTCAGGCGGTGGGTCGGATCCAGCGGCGTTCCGCTGCGGTGCTGATCGAGGGGTGCAGCGGGTTCGGTCCGCTGGAGATCGGCGACAGCGTGGCGGTTGACGGGGTCTGTCTCACCGTGGCGGAGCTCTCCGGTGATGGTTTCCGTGCTGATGTCAGCGAAGAGACACTGAGCCGCACCACTCTCGGAGCCAAGGCGGATCGGGGGGGAGCCGTGAATCTCGAGCCGGCGCTGCGCCTGACTGACCGTCTCGGGGGGCACATGGTCAGTGGTCATGTCGATGCCATCGGCACGGTGGCGTCCGTGGAGGCCTTGCCACAATCGTGGGAACTGGCCTTGCGCTGGCAGGATCCTCGCTTCGGACGCTATGTGTGCGAGAAGGCCAGCATCGCTGTGGATGGCATCAGTCTCACCGTGGCGGACTGCTCGGAGGATGGGGTGAACTTCACCCTGGCGGTGATTCCCCACACGTGGGGGGCCACGACACTGCGTCAGCTCGCGGTCGGAGACAGGGTGAACCTGGAGGCTGATCTGCTGGCGCGTTACGCCGAAAGGCTTCTGGCGGCCGGGCCGATGGTTGCAGAGAACAGAACCCGTTCGTCAGAGCCAGAGCTCGGTCGCTCCTGGCTTGACGATCACGGCTGGACCTGATCCGAGCTGTCCTGCTCGAGGTCAGCACCGTTCTGTTCAAGAGGCAGCAGCCAGATGGCACCGGAATCACGGTGCAACTCGATCTTGAATTCCTGGCCGGGTTCAAGCCCGAGACGCCGGGTGTAGGCGTGGCCGATCAGCAGATTGCCGTTGCCGTGAACTCGTGTGCGGAACTCGGCCTGGCGGCCTCGTGCTCCACCGGAATGACCGGAGCTCTTCGGCAGAGTCCAGCCCTGTTCTTCGGCTTTCGCTTCCACCAGTGCACGGCAGAAACTTTTCTGCAGAACACGTCCACTGGGACCGACGTAGCCGCATCCCAGCGCGATCTCTTTCTCTGGCCTATCGCTCAGAGATCTGGCCTTGTCGAGCAGTTCTTTGCCGACCAGCATTTGAAGCACTGATTCAATTGAATTCTGACGGTGCTTCTCAGCGCTGGCAAGGCATCAGAGCAGATACAGGATCACAAACAGAATCACCCAGATCCCGTCCACGAAGTGCCAGTACAGCTCAGCAGCCTCCAGGGGGAAATGATTTTCCGGGCTGATTCGTCCACCGTTCGCACGTGCTTGCCACCACACGATCAGAGTCATCAGCGCTCCAAGAGTCACGTGCAGGCCGTGAAATCCTGTTGCTGCAAAGAAGGTACTCGCGTAGAGGTTGTCGGTGAGGCCGAACGGAAGGGTGAAGTACTCCACCATCTGACTCACCAGGAAGGCCAAGCCCAGCCCGGCGGTGACCAGCAGCCAGCTTCGACAACGGGCCATGGCATTCAGGCGCAGGGCCTGCCCGGCTTTGTGGAACGTGGCACTGCTGACGAGCAGCAGAACCGTGTTGAGGATCGGCAGTGGGAGCTCCAGCTCGTAGATCGCTCCGCTCGGCAGGGGATTCACGGCCTTGAACGTGAGATAGGCCGCGAAGAACCCGGCGAAGGTCATGCCATCCGCCACCAGAAAGGTCGCCAGGCCGAACATCCGGTGGTCCGCATGCTCCTCATGGCCGTGGTCCGCCTGCTCGAGGCTGCTGTTTTCACTGGGGAGGGTGGTGGTCATTTGCCGCTGCTCCAGAGGTCACGGCCGGTTGTGGCGGCCAGGTCAAGTTGCTCGGCGGGGACTCCGTAGCCGTACGGCTCCTCCACCAGTGGTGCTTCCCCGATCCAGTTCTCGACCGGTGGCGGGGAACTGGTGAGCCACTCTGGGGTGAGAGCGTTCCAGGGGTTGTCTCCAGCAACGGGACCGGCGATGGCGCTGCGGATCACATTCCAGAGGAAGGGAAGGGTGCTGATGGCCATCAACAGCGCTCCCACCGAGCTGATCTGGTTGATCAGGGTGAATTGCGGGTCATATTCGGCGACACGACGCGGCATGCCGTTGAGTCCGAGCCAGTGCTGCGGTCCGAAGCAGAGATTGAAGCCGATGAAGGTCAGTGCGCAGTGCAGGCGCCCAAGATCTTCATTGAGCAGGCGTCCGGTGAATTTCGGATACCAGTGGTAAACGGAGGCAAAAATCACGAACACCGACCCACCGAAGACGATGTAGTGGAAGTGAGCAACCACGAAGTAGGTGTCGTGCACGTGGATGTCGAAAGGAACCTGGGCGAGGGCGACTCCGGTGATTCCGCCCAGCACGAAGTTCACGATGAAGCCGCAGGAGAAGAGCATGGCGCTGTTGAGATTGATCCTTCCCCCCCACAACGTTGCCAGCCAGTTGAAGAATTTGATGCCAGTGGGAACGGCGATGAAGGCGGTGGCGATTGTGAAAAAGAGGCGCATCCACGGTGGCGTGCCGCTCGTGAACATGTGGTGGGCCCAGACGACCAGCCCGAGGATCACAATCGCCATGATTGAGTACACCATCGTGACGTAGCCAAACAGAGGCTTTCTGGCGTGAACCGGCAGGATCTCACTTACGAGGCCGAAAGCCGGCAGGACCATGATGTAAACGGCGGGATGTGAATAGAACCAGAACAGATGCTGATAAACCACAACATTCCCCCCCAGCGTTGGATTGAAGAATCCCGTATGAGCAACGATGTCGAAGCTCAGGAGCACCAGAGTTCCAGCCAGCACAGGCGTTGAGAGGACGACCAGGATGCTGGTTCCAAGCATCGCCCAGCAGTACATCGGTAGCTGCATCAGTTTCAGGCCCGGTCGCCTCAGCTTCAGAATCGTGGCGATGAAGTTGATTCCTCCGAAGATTGAGCTGCCTCCCAGAAGCAGAACGCTGAGGATCCAGATGATCTGGCCTGTTGCCGGAGTTGTGATGCTCAGCGGGGGGTAGGCGGTCCAGCCCGACTGGGCTGCTCCGGTGAGGAAGTAACTGGTGATCAGCAACAGTCCGGCTGGAGGGATGAGCCAGAAGGCCACAGCATTCAGCCGAGGGAAGGCCATGTCACGGGCTCCCACATAGAAGGGAATCAGGTAGTTACCGAAGGCACCGTTCACCACAGGAACGATCCATAGAAAGATCATCACCGTCCCGTGCAAGGTCAGCACTTGGTTGTAGACATCCCGTGCCATGAAGTCGGAGACAGGGCTGGCCAGCTCGGTTCGGATGGCACCAGCGAGGGCTCCACCGACCAGATAGAAGAGGAATCCGCACACCAGATACTGCAGGCCGATCACCTTGTGGTCGACGCTGAAGCTCAGGTAGCGGAGCCAGCCGGTTGGCTGCAGCCGTGGGGGTGAGACGAGGGTGTCCGAAGGGGTTGCAACAGTCATGTCAAGCGTTGGCAACGGGGGTGGTGACGTCGGTCTCGGGTTTGGCATTGCTGCTGAACCACTCGTCCCAGGCATCGGCTTCTTCAACGACCACGGTGGAACGCATCCCTCCGTGGTACGGGCCGCACAGTTCTGCGCAGACGATCGGATAGCGGCCGGGGCGTGTTGCCGTGAAACTGAGCTGAGTCGGCTGGCCCGGGATCACGTCCTGCTTGAGGCGGAACTCCGGAACCCAGAAGGCATGGATGACATCCTTGGCTTCCATCCGCAGCGTTACCGGGCGACCCGCAGGCACGTGAAGTTCCCCGGAGATGATGTCTCCCTGCGGGTAGTGGAAGAGAAAGGCGAACTGCATCGCCGTCACGTCGATGGGAAGCGCGGCTGGTGCCGTCGCCGCGTCTTCGATGGAGCCGGAACTGATTCCACCCCAGATGCGCTCCTCGCCGGCTGCGGCACCGGATGTGGCCATGTGGTCGTGGGCGAGCGGGACCATGCCGCCCATCCGGTCGTAGATGTCGTAGCTGTACAGGCCGACGAAGAGAACGACGATGGCAGGAACTGCAGTCCAGAAGATTTCCAGCGGCAGGTTTCCTTCCATGGCAATGCCATCCCCCAGTTGTCCAGGGCGACGCCTGAAGCGAATCAGACTGAACACCAGAAGTCCGACGATCCCGATAAACAGGATGGCTCCAATCGTGAATAAAACCTGAAAAAGTTCGTCGTAGATCGGAGCGTTTGCGCTCGCATCAACGGGCAGGAGATTGAAGCTCTGTCCGATCCATAGCCCTGTGAGGACAAGGATCATGCCGATCACAAGAGTGACGATGGCGGAAGGGATCTGCACCCACGTAGACCCTGACTCCATTCAGCGTATGGAGGTGGACCGGTATCTCCATGGATGGATTGTTAAGCGTGGGTGAAAATTGTTCAATGGCACACGTGAACGAAAGGTTTAGGTCATTTCGTGTCAGCAAAAGTGGATCGATGAAGAGCTGCGATGTTGTAGTCGTCCACAAGACGTGACGCCCTTCAGCAGATCGCTACGGTCCGTATGTGTCCTCGGTGATTGTTTCGGATGGAGGTTCATCGGTGACTCTTTCCTGCATGTCTCCGATCCGTCGGCGTCTCGGATTTCTGGCGGCTCATCTCGTTGTCGCCCTTGTTGCTCTCGTCGTCATCGGTGGAGCAACGCGGGTGATGGAGGCAGGGCTGGCCTGTCCGGACTGGCCTCTGTGCTTCGGCACGCTCCTCCCCGGGCGCCAGATGAATCTCCAGGTTTTTCTGGAATGGTTCCATCGCCTTGACGCCTTCGTTGTCGGCGTCGCCCTGCTTGTGATGGCAGTCGTCGCCTTCCTGAGGAGGCGTCTTCTCCCGGGATGGCTCCCATCATTGGCGATGGTCCTGGTGCTCCTGGTGGCGCTCCAGGGTGGGCTCGGCGCGCTCACCGTGCTGGACCTGCTTCCGTCCGGCATCGTCACGGCTCACCTGGCGATGGCCCTCACCCTGGTGGCTTTGCTGAGCGGTCTCACCCAGAGACTTCTCCATCCAGGTGGCGAGGCTGCTCCCGTCTGGTGGACTCCGCTGGCTGGACTGGCCCTGCTGGCAGTGGTGGCGCAATCCCTGCTGGGGGCTCTGATGGCCACCTCCTGGGCCGCTCAGCGTTGCCTGGCCGCAGGGGACGGCTGTCGCTGGCTGATCCTCCACCGCAATGCCGCCGTACCCGCTGCCGGACTGGTGCTGTTGTTCGTGTTCTCAGCGCTTCTGGCCGGTGGCTGGAGCCGCCGGCAATGGCCCTACCTGATTCCTGTAGCGATTCTTGTCACCTGTCAGGTGGGTCTTGGAGTCGGGACGCTGCGGCTGGGCCTGTCCCAGCCGTTGGTCACCGTGGCCCATCAGCTTGTGGCTGCCCTGCTGGTGGCAGTGCTCGCCTCGCTTCTGGTGCGTCGTCCTGACGTGCCGTTCTCCCCCATGCCCGTCGTCCTCGACGAGTCCTCTCTGGAGCCCTGTCATGGCTAGTTCAGTGACCGCATCGACTCCCACTCGTGAGGAGGTGGTTCCGTCCAGGAAACGGATCAAGCTTCCGCCCTGGTTGGAGGTGGCCAAGCCCCGCCTGATTCCTCTGCTCCTCGCCACCACCCTCGGGGGGATGGCGCTCACCGAGGGCTGGCCGCTCTCCTCCCCCCGTCTCGTCTGCACCCTGGGAGGTGGCGCGCTGGCCGCCGCCGCCGCCGGCGTTCTCAACTGCCTCTGGGAGCAGGATCTGGATGGACGCATGAAGCGCACCAGCGGCCGGGCCTTGCCGTCGGGGAGGCTTTCGCCCACCAGCGCCTTCATCGGTGCCATCTCCTGCACCCTGGCGGCGGCGATGCTGCTGGTGAGCGGCGTCAACTGTCTGGCAGCCGGGCTGAGCCTGCTTGGTCTCTGCAGTTATGTGCTCCTGTACACCGCTCTGCTCAAGCCCCGCACGACCCAGAACATCGTGATTGGCGGCGTCGCTGGAGCCATCCCGCCTCTGGTGGGTGCGGCCGCGGCCACCGGCCACATCGGTCTGGGCGGCTGGTGGCTGTTCGCTCTGGTCATGGTCTGGACCCCAGCCCATTTCTGGGCTCTCGCTCTGCTGCTGAGAGAGGACTACAGAGCTGTCGGCATCCCCATGCTGCCTGTGGTGAAAGGTCCGGTGGTGACGGCTCGTGCCATTCGTCGTTACGGCTGGGCGACCGTGGTCCTCAGCAGCGCGGGGGCTCTGGTGCTGCCGACCGGTGGGATCTTCTACGGCCTGATGCTGCTGCCCTTCAACGGTCGACTGCTGCAGATGGTGCGGCGTCTGGCCCAGGACCCCGACAGCCTCTCCGGCGCCAAGGGGCTGTTCCGTTGGTCGATCCTCTATCTGTTCGGAATCTGTCTGCTGCTTGTTCTCAGCCGCACAGGTCTCGCCTCGGGATTCGATCAGCAGGTCCGGGCTCTGCTGCTGCAGATCCAGGCCGTGTGAGCTCTCCCTAGATTTAGCTCAGGGGTTGTGTCCAGTGCTCAGGTGGTGGAATGGCATTGATTGAACTGCGACAGCTTCACAAGGCTTACGGAGTTGTTCAGGCCCTCCGGGATTTCTCTCTGTCGGTGCCAGAAGCCTGCCTGTTCGGTCTGCTCGGACCCAACGGAGCCGGCAAGACCACGGCGATGCGGATTCTGGCCACCCTGCTGGGGCCCGATCGGGGGTCGGTGCAGGTGGCCGGTGTTGATGCCCTAGAGGATCCCCGGGCGGTCCGTCGTCTGCTCGGTTATGTGGCCCAGGAGGTGGCGATCGACAAGATCCTCACGGGCCGGGAACTGCTCCAGCTTCAGGGAGACCTGTATCACCTGGGTCGTTCGGATCGCAACCAGCGGATCGACGACCTGATCGACCGTCTGGCCATGGCGGAGTGGATTGATCGCCGATGCGGCACGTACTCCGGAGGGATGCGGCGGCGGCTTGATCTCGCCGCCGGTCTGCTGCATCGTCCGAGGCTGCTGGTGCTCGATGAGCCGACCGTCGGTCTCGACATCGAGAGCCGTTCGGCAATCTGGGAGCTGCTGCGCCAGCTGGTTGAGGCTGGAACCAGCGTGCTTCTGAGCAGCCACTATCTGGAGGAGGTGGAAGCTCTGGCGGATCGAATGGCCATCATCGATGCCGGAACGGTGATCGCCGAAGGCGTGCCGGAGGAGCTGAAGCGGCGCCTGGGAGGGGACCGCCTGACGCTGAGGGTTCGCGAGTTCAGCGATCCGCAGGAGGCTGACCGGGTGCGTGCCTTGCTGGAGCCCCTGGAGGGCGTGCGACAGGTGGTGGTGAATCGAGCACAGGGCTTCTCCCTGAATCTCGTGATCGAGGGCGAGCCGGTGGTGGAGCGTCTCCGGGATCGACTGGCTGGAGCGGGAGTTCCGGTGTTCGCGCTGGCCCAGAGCCGCCCCAGCCTGGATGACGTCTACCTTCAGGCAACAGGACGCACCCTGATGGATGCCGAGCTGGCCGTGGCCGGTCAGCGCGATGTCAAGCAGGAACGTCGAAAGTCCATGTGATGCGCTGATCGATGACCTCTCCCAGCCTGTCCATCAACAGCACCGCACCGGAACGGGGAGCGGTCTCCGAGCTTGTTCAGGAGACCTCTGCCCTCACGAAACGGCTGTTTCTTCAACTGGCGCGGCGCCCATCGACCCTGGTGGCCGGCGTGCTGCAGCCACTGATCTGGCTGATTCTGTTCGGAGCCCTTTTCGCCAACGCACCCGAGGGGCTGCTGCCCGGGGGCATGAGTTACGGCCGCTTTCTCGGAGCGGGAGTGATTGTGTTCACAGCGTTCAGCGGTGCCCTGAATGCCGGCTTGCCGGTGATGTTCGACCGTGAATTCGGCTTTCTTAATCGTCTGCTCGTCGCTCCCCTGCGCAGTCGCAGTTCGATCGTGCTGGCCTCCGTGCTGTACATCACAGTGCTGAGCCTGCTTCAGAGCCTGGCGATCATGATCACCGCCGCCCTGCTGGGGTACGGCTGGCCCGGTGGCGTCGGTCTGCTCTTGGTGGTTGCCACCCTGCTGCTGCTGGTGTTCGCGGTCACTGCCCTCAGTCTCGGGATGGCCTTTGCGCTGCCGGGTCACATCGAGCTGATCGCCGTGATCTTCGTGGCGAATCTTCCGCTGCTCTTCGCCAGCACGGCTCTGGCTCCGTTGTCCTTCATGCCGGCCTGGCTGGGCTGGCTTGCGGCCCTGAATCCCCTTACCTTCGCGATTGAGCCCATCCGTGCCGCATACAGCGGTTCGCTCGATCTCTCGGCTGTCCTCCTCGAGGCGCCCTACGGCGATGTCACCGGCTTCGCCTGTCTTCTCGTTCTGCTGGTGCTCACCGTCGGACTGTTCCTGCTGATCCGTCCACTGCTCAACCGCAAGCTCTCCTGAATCCGTGCCTTCTTCACCGTTCCAGCAGCCTTCAGCCCGTCAGCACGCCCTCTCCAGGCAGATGCTTGAAGCCGAAGAGCGGGGTGATGCCCGCCGTCTCTCTTTGCTGCAGGGGCAGTGGGTGCACCGCTTCGGCGTCGCGACACTGCCGGTCTCCACAGCAGCAGCGCCGGTTTCGGAGAGTCCGATGGCTTCCCTCACGCCGTTGAGCAGTGAACCGGATGGTTCCGTCGTTGCTGAGTCCTCCGCAGCGGCCGGCTTCCTGGAGATCACGGGCGGCACGAACGAGGAGCAGCCTGTTGTCGAGAAGCCTTCTGTCGTCGAGGAACAGCCGTTCGTCGCTGAACAGCCCGCCGAGCCCCAGCGGCCTGTTCCGGCACCGCCTTTCAGCACACCACGCTCCCTGCGCCGCTGGCTGCCCGGTGCTGAGTCAACCTTCCCCAAGGCTTCCTGAGACGTCATGTTGCCGTCCAATGAGGTGCTGGATCAGGGACTGATCGTTTCCGTTCAGGCCCCTCCGGGCTCTCCCATGCGTGACCCTGATGTCATCGCGGCCATGGCCGACACCTCACTCCGCAACGGAGCGGTCGGGGTTCGTCTTGAGAGCCCGGAACACATCGGAGCGGTTCGCCGTCGCTGCCCCGATGCCTTGATCATCGGATTGTGGAAATGCACGTTCCCTGACAGTTCCGTGTACATCACGCCGGGTTGGAGGGAAATCCAGACGGTCTGGTCTGCCGGTGCCGACGTGATCGCGATCGATGCCACGGCCCGACCCCGTCCTGAGAGGCAGGAGCTGGAGGATCTGATCCAACGGGCGAGGGTCGAGCTGCGTGCCCCCCTGATGGCTGATGTTGACAGCGTCGAAAACGGATTGCGTGCGGCCTCCCTCGGTTGCGACTGGGTCGGCACCACGCTCTTTGGCTACACGGAGGAGACATCCGGTCAGCAGCCCCCGGGGCTGTCTCTGTTGCCGGATCTGAGGCATCAGCTGAAAACCAGCGTGCGCCTCATCTGTGAAGGAGGAATTTCGTCCCCGGACGCCGCCCGCTCGGCTCTGAAGGCCGGAGCGGACAACGTCGTTGTGGGAACAGCGATCACGGGCGTGGATCTGCAGGTGGCCGCCTACTGCCGAGGCATGGCCGGCTGATCACATCATTCCGGGCATGCCCATGCCGCCCATTCCTCCCATGCCGGGCATGCCCATGCCGCCCATTCCTCCCATGCCGCCCATCGGATCTCCACCACCTTCAGGGGCCGCTGCCGGCGGTTCGGGCTTGTCGGCGATCACCACTTCCGTGGTGATCAGCAGGGAGGCGATGGAGACCGCATCCTGAAGGGCAAGACGCACCACCTTGGTGGCGTCGACGATTCCAGCGGCTCTGAGGTCCTCAAAATTGCCGGTCAGCGCGTTGAAGCCCTGGCCGCTCTTCCGCATGGCTGAGATCACCACGTCGCCATTTCGACCCGCGTTCGTGGCGATCTGGTGAACGGGAGCCGCCAGGGCTCGCTGCACGATTTCAACGCCAGTCCGCTCATCGCCATCGAGATGCGCCACTAGCGCATCGAGCCCCTGGGCCAGCTGCAGCAGGGTGCTGCCTCCGCCGGCGACGATGCCCTCCTCCACTGCGGCCCTGGTCGCGTTCAGTGCATCTTCAATGCGCAGCTTGCGGTTTTTGAGTTCCGTCTCAGTGGGGGCACCCACTTTGATCACGGCGACACCGCCCGCCAGTTTGGCGATCCGCTCATTCAGCTTCTCGCGGTCGTAATCGGAGTCGGTGGCTTCCAGCTCGCGCTTGATCGAGGCGACCCGGGCCGACACCGCCTGCTTGTGATCCTCGCTGGCGACGATCGTGGTGTTCTCCTTGCTGATCGTGATCCGGCGGGCTCGGCCGAGATCAGCCAGGGTGACCTTGTCCAGCGTCATCGCCTTGTCCTCGCTGATCACCGTGGCTCCCGTGAGCACGGCGATGTCGGCCAGGGCCGCTTTACGGCGCTCGCCGAAGGATGGGGCGCGCACCGCAGCCACCTGCAGAACGCCGCGGTTCTTGTTCACCACCAGCGTGGCGAGAGCCTCTCCCTCCACCTCTTCGGCAAGGATCAACAGCGGGGAACCGCTCTTCTGGACCAGCTCGAGCGCAGGCACCAGGTCAGCGATGGCGCTGATCTTGCGGTCGGTCAGCAGCAGCAGCGGGTTTTCGAACTCACACAGCTGACGATCGCCGTCGTTGACGAAATACGGGGAGCTGTAGCCCCGGTCGAAGGCCATGCCCTCGGTCACCTCCAGCTCTGTGGCCAGGGATTTCGATTCCTCAACGGTGATCACCCCATCCACGCTCACACGGTCCATGGCTTCCGCCACCATCTGACCGACCTCGTCATCACCCCCGGAACTCACCGTGGCGACCTGACGGATGGCGTCGGCTTCAACGGTCTGGCTGCGTTGGCTGAGACCCTCCACCACCTGGGCACAGGCTTTCTCCATGCCGCGGCGCAGTTCCACGGGACTGGCTCCGGCGGCGGTGTTGCGCAGGCCTTCCCGCACCATGGCCTGGGCGAGCACGGTGGCTGTGGTGGTGCCGTCACCGGCCTTGTCCTTGGTCTTGGAAGCCACCTGTTGGATCAGTTTCGCTCCGAGGTTCTCGAAGGGATCCTCCAGTTCGATCTCCTTGGCGATGGTGTCACCGTCATTGACGATGTCAGGGGCGCCGAAGGATTTCTCGAGCACCACATTGCGGCCGCGGGGGCCGATGGTGACGCGGACGGCGTCGGCAAGAGCATCGACACCCCGCTCAAGAGCGCTGCGGGACTCGTCGGAGAAGGAAAGGAGTTTCGCCATGGTCACTGGACAGCCGCAAATTAATGTCCCACAGCGACGGAGGCCAGGTGCAGGGGGTGCGCGGTGGGGAAAGCCGAATGTCTGCCGTGGCGGGCATGCCTGCTCAGCACAGGCTGATTAACGTCCGGATATGGCTGATTCCGGTGCCTTCTTTTTTGTGCTGATGGCCGGGTTGGCGGGGTCCATGGCCCTCGTCTACGTGCCTCTGCGGATCTTCCTGACCGCGACAGCCCGCAGCCGCCGATTGCGCCTGTTGCAGCGGATCCGCCGACTGCGTGAAGAACTGGCTCAGCCGCTGGAGTCGTGATCGTCAGGCCATCACCATGCCGCCATCCACCTGGAGCACCTGGCCGGTGATGTAAGCCGAGGCGGGGTCTGTGGCCAGGAAACGCACGGCTCCAGCCACCTGCTCCTGGGTGCCGAAGGTGCCGAGGGGAATGTCCCGGAGGATGGCATCGGCATCGAGATCCTTGGTCATGTCCGTGGCGATGAATCCCGGCGCCACGGCATTCACGGTGATGCCGCGGCTGGCCAACTCCTTGGCGGTGCTCCGGGTCAGGCCCACTACCCCGGCCTTGGCTGCGGCGTAGTTCGCCTGGCCGGCGTTGCCCATCAGGCCCACCACGGAGGTGATGTTGATGATCCGTCCGCTCTTCTGCTTGAGCATCGGTCGAGCCACAGCTCGGCTGCAGAGAAACACGCCCGTGAGATTCAGATCGATCACTGCCTGCCATTCGGACGTTTTCATCCGCATCAGCAGCCCATCCCTGGTGATGCCGGCGTTGTTCACCAACACATCAAGACGACCGCTGCGCTCAAGGACCGTCTTGATCAGACCGTCCACGTCCTCCTCCATCGCCACGTTCGCCTGGAGCGCGTAGGCCTTGCCTCCTGATGCGGTGATCAGCTCCACCACCTCCTCGGCCGCGGCGGCTGAGCTCGAGTAGTTGACCACCACCTCCATGCCGGATTCCGCAAGAGCGAGGGCGATGGCCCGACCGATCCCGCGGCCGCCGCCGGTCACCAGGGCGGTCTGGCCGGTGAGGGCTGTGGAGGAGGTCATGAAGGGGCCTGAGCTCGGAGGATCGTAGGGATCGGTGTGATTGCCTCCTCAGCCAGCCATGGTTTCGATGCTGTCGACCGCCTCTCCCAGCAGCTCCTGAAAGCACTTGAGCTGAGGTCTGCTGCCCAGAACGATCAGCAGCTGTCCGGGGGCCAGCTTTGTTTCCCCGCGGGGATTGGCGATCAGATCGTTCCCTTCCCGGATTGCCAGCACAAGGGCGCCGCTGCGCCGTCCCAGTTCCAGCTCCTGCAGAGAGCGGCCGTGCACGTTGAGCAGATGCAGCGGGTCGCTGCTGAGCTGAAATTCCTCGATCTCGTAGTTGGAGCCGACCAGAAGCTCCATGAAATTGATCGCCAGCGGTCGCAGGGCCGAAGCCGCCATCACTCGTCCTCCGGCGATATACGGGCTCACCACCACAGTGGCGCCGGCCAGTCGCAGTTTGGCGGCCGCTTCATCGCTGTTGGCTCGGGCGATCAGACGGCAGGACGGTTGCAGGTCACGGGCACTGAGCACCACGTAGAGGTTCGATGCATCTCCGGGCAGCGCAGCCACCAGGCTGCGGCATTGCTCCAGCCCAGCCTCAAGCAGGGATTCATCGAGCGTCGCATCGGCCAGAAGCACCTTCAGACCTCGTGATTCAGCGATCTGGCTTCGCTCGGGATCCGTTTCGATCACCACGAGGGGGATGTCATCGCGCTGCAGCTGAGCGGCGATCTCCTGACCGATGCGTCCGTAACCGCAGAGAATGACGTGATTCCGCATGCTCTGAAGCAGGCGCTGGAAGCGGAACTCCCGAAGTTGTCGGAAGTAACCCGATTCTGTCAGCCCCAGCACGCGCTGGATGAACAGCTGGACCACCAACAGACCGCCGATCACAATCAGCACGGTCACAAGCCGGCCCTGTGAGGAGAGGGGATGCACCTCGCCGTAGCCGATGGTGCTGATGGTGATCAGCACCATCCAGAGACAGTCCCCCCAGTCCCAGCCTTCGGTGATGCGGTAACCGATGGATCCGGCAAGAATCACGCTGCTCAGGGCGGTCAGGGGACCCCGCCATGGAGCTGTGATCGCCTGGAACTGGCTCTGCCCCCGGATCCTCCGCCTTTGGCGAGCCATCAGCTTGTGTCAGAAACCCAGGGCGGTGAGCACGTCGTCTTCACCGATCGTTGTCAGGGAGCCTTCACCGCCGAGGCATCTGATCTCGGCCCGTTCGGGAAGATCTCCGGTCTGACCGCCAAGGGCGACCAGCGGAACGTTGCTGTAAGCCGCCAACAGCTGAGTGAGCGGACAACTGCTGAGCACCACGTCCGCGCAGGCCACGGCGGCGGCTCGCTCGCCAAGCTTCAGCTCCGGAGAAAGGCTTCGGCTCCGCAGGGTCGCCAGGCGGGTGCTGACCGCCTCAGGCAGTGCGCCCCATCGTTGGTCGGGCCAGTCGTTGGATGCTCCCGAGGGTGCCATCAGCAGCAGTGGTCCGTCTCCAGCAGGGAGCTCGGCACGGGCGTTATCCAGGGCCTTGGACGGCAGGCTCAGACGGAAACCGTCAGCCTCAAGGGAACATCCAAGCGCTTCCACGAACGGAGCGATCCTCTGAGCCGCCCAGCCCTGCCCCAGCGCAATGAGATCGGTGGAGGCAAAGCCTGACAGGGCCACTCGGGTCGGGATGTGGCTCATCGACAGCATCAGATTGACCGACTGACCTTCCGCGAAGTTGAGGCAGGCCTGGAAGTCCGGTTCGCGGACGCAGCCGAGAAGGTTCGTCCAGTCGGCCAGTGATGGGTTGGATTCGAAGCTGAAGGGAATCAGCTTTTCGAAACCCGGCATCAGCTCCCATGCCGCCCGGCATTTGGGATCACAGGCCACCTGAACCATCGCTCCCAGTGCTTCGGCGACAGCCGCAAGAGCGGGCAGACGCTCCAGCTGGGCCAGAACCGGGCCAGGGCTGAGGGCAAGGACTCGCATCGAACCGCTGCGGAGAGCGTCTGGGCTGATTGTATGGAGACCGTTTCAGCCTGCTGGGGGCAGGAGTCGCTTGTGCATCTGTTGATGGCCGCAGCGGGGAGTGGTCGCCGCATGGGGGCGGATCGCAACAAGCTGCTGCTGCCGCTGGCGGGACGCCCCGTGATCGCCTGGACCCTGGACGCGGCGATGGCGGCCGATCGGATCCGTTGGATCGGCATCGTCGGTCAGGAGATCGATCGCGACGAGATCCTCGCCTTGGTGAAGGGTGCGCCCAAGCCTGTGGTTTGGATCCAGGGGGGCAGCACGCGTCAGGACTCGGTGCTGCGAGGTCTGGCGGGACTGCCTCCCGGGGCCGAGCACGTTCTGATTCATGACGGAGCCCGCTGCCTTGCGGAGCCTGCGCTCTTCGATCGGTGCGCCGAGCGGGTCGAGGCGGGGATGGCGTTGATCGCTGCCACACCGGTGACGGACACGATCAAGCGGGTGGATGCCGAAGGTTGCATCAGGGAGACGCCGGACCGTTCCGAACTGTGGGCTGCCCAGACGCCCCAGGGGTTTCAGGTTCAGCAGCTGCAGCAGGGCCATGACCGGGCCAGGGAGCAGGGCTGGAACGTCACGGACGATGCCTCCCTCTACGAACGCCTCGGCTGGCCTGTGCAGGTGCTGGATGCGGGCCCCTCGAACATCAAGGTGACGACGCCCTTCGACCTGACGGTGGCTGAGGCGGTGCTCCAGCTCAGGAGAGCAGGCTGAGCTGACCCTTGTCTCCGTCGAGGCGTGCCTGACGGCCGAGGGGGAGAGCCGCGTTGCCGGGCTGGTGTCCGACCGGCAGATCCATCACCCTGGGGATGTTCAGATCCGCTGTGCGCTCCTCCAGCACCTGACTCACCGTGAAGTTCAGCTGATCAGGGCGATCGTCCTCGCAGTCGCTGAAGCTTCCGAAACCGAGGCCCGCCAGTCGATGCAGGGCACCGCAAAGCCGCCAGTGAGTGAGCATGCGATCGATGCGGTAGGGCGCCTCACCCACGTCCTCGAGGATCAGGATCGCTCCATCGAGATCGGGGATCCATGGCGATCCCAGCAGATGGCTGGCCACGGTGAGATTGGCCACCAGCAACGGACCGCTGGCGATTCCTCCTCCGAGCCCTCGTCCCTGCAGATCCTGCAGAGCTTCTCCGAACAGCAGCTGCCGCAGCCGCTGCTGGCTCCACTCCGGTTCCGAGGACAGGGTGGTGAGCAGGGGGCCGTGAATCCCTCCATCGAAACCGGCGGCGAGCCGACCCCACAGCAGTGCGGTGACATCGGAGAACCCCAGCAGCCAGCCTGGTTGCCAGGGGATAGGCCACTCCAGCAGACGGGCAGCCCCCCATCCACCCCTGGCACAGGCCAGCAGGCTGACCGGAGTCTCCGGGAGCAGATCATCGAGCCGCTGCTCATCCCGCCCGGCCAGATATCCCCAGTGACGTTCAACAACGGAGTGAGGTCGGCAGCGCAGCCCCCAGCTCTCCAGCAGGCTCACTCCCTGATGCAGGCGCTCGGCATCTGCGAGGGCAGAACTGGCGGCCACCACCGCCATGGCATCACCGGGCCGCAGGGGTGCTGCTGTCTGCTCTGCCATCAGGCGAAGGCCCTGCCGAGCATCAGAGCGATGAGCAGGAGCGATCCGAGCTGGACCTGGCGACTGAAGTGACGACCGAACACCGCCATGCCTGTCTGGCCCTGCTCAAGCGGCGTGCAACTGGCCTGCATCAGCCAACTGGCGATGGCCCAGAGTGGCCAGAAGATCCAGCCGATGCCGCTCGCAGCGGCGGCGATGGCCAGCAGGATGCAGGTGATCCCGTAACAGACACGAACCGCAGGCACCGCGGAGCCACCCAGAGTGAGAGCGCTGCTGCGCAGGCCAAGCCTGGCGTCGTCCCGTCGGTCCGCCATCGCATAAACGGTGTCGAAGCCGAAGGTCCAGAGCATGGTGGCGAGCCAGCACCCGAGCAGGGCGGCATCCGCGGTCAGCTCCGCTTCAGCCGCTGCCCAGGGAATCAGAACGGCGAAGCCCCAGCAGAGCGCGAGGACGGCCTGAGGAAAGGGGAACCAGCGCTTGGCTGAGGGGTAGAGAAGGATCGGTGGCAATGCCGCAACAGCAAGGGCAAGACAGAGCAGCAGGCTCGCCTGCGGCAGGCTGAGCACCACCAGAAGGCTGAGGATCAGCATGCCGATCAACAGTGCGGCAGCAGTGCTGACCCTCATGGCTCCACGGGCCAGCGGGCGGCTGCTGGTGCGCTCCACCTCGCCGTCGAAGCGGCGGTCCCAGAGATCGTTGGCGATGCAGCCGGCTCCGCTCACCGCCAGGCCGCCGACCACGATGCGCAGAACCAGAGATGCCGATGGCGGTGCAGACGGCATCAGCCAGAGGGCCCAGCCCGCCGGCACCAGCAGAATCAGTCTCCCTGTGGGCTTGTTCCAACGCAGAAGCTGAAGCCAGGGCAACGTGCCGGGAGGGTGACTGATCACAGGGTCACAGATTTATAAAACCCTAGTCAGGGTCTGTCTGCATCAGCCATGGGTGGCAGAGTGGTTCGACTTCGGGTCGGGGCTGCCGATGCTGGGTGCTGAGTCCACTCCGTCTGCGTCGTCCGCCTCTTCGTCCACCCAGCAGCTGGGGGCCAGCAGCGCGGAGGGCCTGTCCGGTCAGCGGCAGAGAATCGCCGCCATCGATATCGGCACCAATTCCACCCATCTGCTGGTGGCATCGGTGGACACGACCCTGCGGACGTTCAGCATCGTTCAGGCTGAGAAATCCACCACTCGGCTGGGGGAGCGGGATCCGGAAAGCGGCGAACTGACCGCTGAGGCGATGCAGCGCGGTGTTGAGACCCTGCGTCGTTTCCGAGACCTGGCGGCCAGCCATGCGGTGGAGCAAGTGGTCACTGCTGCCACCAGTGCAGTCCGGGAAGCACCCAACGGCAGGGATTTCCTGCAGCGCATCCAGGACGTTCTCGGCCTCGAGGTTGATCTGGTGAGTGGGCCGGAAGAGGCGCGCCTGATCTATCTGGGCGTGCTCTCAGGCATGTCGTTCGGCGATCGTCCGCATCTGCTGCTCGACATCGGCGGCGGCTCCACAGAATTGATCCTCGCGGATGGACGTGATGCCCGCGCGCTCACCAGCACCCGGGTGGGGGCCGTCCGATTGCAGCGGGATTTCGTCAAGGACGATCCGATTCCACCCCAGCGACGCGCGTTCCTCCAGGCGTTCATTCAGGGATCCCTCGAGCCGGCGGTGGACAAGGTGCACCGGCGGATCAAACCGGGCGAGATTCCGGTGCTGGTCGCCACCAGCGGCACGGCCATGGCGATCGGTGCGCTGGCCGCCAGTGAGGACGATCGACCGCCTCTGAAGCTGCACGGGTACCGGGTGTCCCGTCAGCGCCTCGATCGTGTTGTCGAGAAGCTGGTGGCGATGACGCCTGAACAGCGCAGGGAGCTCTCCCCGATCAACGATCGCCGCGCCGAGATCATCGTTCCTGGTGCGCTGATCCTGCAGACCACCATGCAGATGCTCGGGGTGGACGAGCTCGCGCTGAGCGAGCGGGCCCTCCGTGAAGGATTGATCGTCGACTGGATGCTGCGTCACGGTCTGCTCGAGGACCGTTTCAGCTTTCAGAGCAGCATCCGTCAACGCACGGTGATCCATCAGGTGCAGCGCTTCGCTGTGAATCAGCGCCGCGCTGAGCGCGTCGCTCTTCATGCCCTCAGCCTCTACGACAACACCCATGGCGTGATGCACCATGACGATGGTCAGGGACGCGAGTTGCTCTGGGCTGCCGCGATGCTGCATTCCTGTGGGCAGCACATCAATCTCAGTGCTTATCACAAGCACTCCTGGTATCTGATCCGCCACGGTGAGCTGCTGGGTTACTCCGAAGCGGAACACCTGATGGTGGCGGCGATCGCCCGGTATCACCGCCGCAGCCTTCCCAAGAAGCGTCATGAGTCCTGGCAGGCCATCACCACACGGGAGCATCGCCGGCTGGTTTCGGAGATGGCACTGCTGCTGCGACTCGCCGCAGCACTGGACCGACGTCCGGAACCCGTCGTGGGATCGCTGCGCGTCTCAGCTGCTCCGGGAGAACTTCAGCTTGAGCTGATTCCCGAGCGCCTGAACCAGAATCTCAGTCTCGAGCAGTGGAGCCTCGAAAGCTGTGCTGATGTGGTGTGGGAAGCGTCGGGGATGAAGCTGATGATCAGAGTTCAGGGCTAAGGCGATACCAGCGCACAGCATCGATCGGGCCGAGGGCAGCCGCTTCGCCGCTAGGTCGTTTCACCATCACCAGATCGGGCCTGCCCGCGTAGATCTCCACGCTTTCCGGGGCGTCGACCGTGCGGTCGTTCACCAGAGTGCCCTGGAACTCGAGGTTTCCGTTGCGACGCAGCGCGATCCAGCTGGGTTCGCGACTGCTGATCGTGAGAGATGAAGCGAGGGGTTCCGAAGGGGCTGCGCTGACGGGTTCCGCTTCGGGAACAGACTGCTTCGGTGCTGGAGTGGCCATCGGCTCCTCCGTCATTTCAGCCGGTTTCTGCACCGGGGGCATGGACGTTCTGGTGCGCAGAAGCATGGCCCCACCACCGCCGGCTGCGATGACCAGGACGATCGGCAGCATGAAGCTCCAGCGACCCCTGGCGGGAGAGGCCGTTGTCGAGGGCGGTGCGGTGATGTTGATGGTGGTGCGCGTTGCAGTGCTGCTGATCGTCCCCAGCTGCTCCGCCAGGGCATCCGCGTCAAGTTTGAGATGACCGGCGATCCGTCGCACCATCGCTTTGATGAACACCGGTTCCGGGAGTCCCTGTAAGTCTCCGAGCTCCAGGGAACGGAGCTGCTCCACACCGAGATGAAGAGTGCCTGCCAGTTGTTCCGCGCTCAGTCCCAGCGCCTCCCTGCGCTCCTGGATGGTCCGTCCGACGTCGACGAGGCCGCCTGGGGTAGTGCCCCCGGAATCAGTATCTCTGTGATCACTGACAGCCACGAAAAAGGCGAATCAGAAGGATTGGATATGAACGTAATGCCTTTTGGATGATTTGACTGTCAAAATGATGATCAGTATCTGATTCCGATCAAATGTTTGGAAGGAAGTGTTCATTCAGATGGGCGATACTGGATTCGAACCAGTGACCCCTTCCGTGTGAAGGAAGTGCGCTACCACTGTGCTAATCGCCCGCACGACCCGATCTTAAACCACAGGGTTCTGTTGGTTCGGGCGGAAGAGATGATCGTGATCCGGCGAATAGAGCCTGGATCTCCGTTCGCTGCCGCTGAGTGCGGGGCTGACGATGTAGAGGGTCGTTCTGATCAGTGACCGGGCCTGACTGACCTCTGCCATGGTCGAGAGCGGAACGACGTCGATCCATTCATCAGGCCAGCTGATCCGGTGTCCGATGCAGACGGGGGTGTCGGCTGGATAGTGACGCAGCAGGATCTCCTGAACCTCGTCAACGTGTCGGGCACTCAGATAAAGGCAGAGGCTGGCCCCCAGAGCAGCGAGTCTGTTGAGATCCTCCCGCTCAGGAACCCCTGTTCGGCCACCGGCACGTCCCAGAACGATGGTCTGCACCAGTCCTGGGACGGTGAGCTCCTGGCCGAGCCGGGCAGCGGCAGCCTGGTAGGCGCTGAGCCCGGGAACGACCTCCACGGCCACCTCCGCATCGGAGAGCGCGGCGATCTGCTCATGAATAGCGCTGTACAGCGACGTGTCCCCGTCATGCAGGCGAACCACCTGATGGCCTTGCCGGTGCCGTTCGATCAGCACAGGGATCACCTCCTCCAGAGTGAGTGTGCTGGTGCGGATCCGCTCGCAGTGCTCCGGCGCCAGGGCAGCAATGGCCGGGCAGACGAGGGAATCAGTCCAGACCAGAACGTCGGCTCGTTTGAGCCGCTCGGCGGCGCGGAGCGTCAGCAGATCCGGGGCTCCAGGACCTCCTCCGATGAAACAGACCGGTGATCTCAGCATCCCTTCATCATCCATTGGAGCCGGAGGGTCCCGTCTGGGATGGCTCCCGATGGGATGGACCGCGGGAATACAGCCAGGCCAGACCGATGCCTCCGGCCACCATCAGCAGGCCGCTCATCAACTGGGCGATCCGCAGGCCGCCCTCACAGGCCGGTGGCAGGGCTCCGATGCAGAGCGGGTCGATGCGAAGTCCTTCGATCCAGACGCGACCCAGGCTGTATCCCACCAGGTAGACACAACTCAGTGCTCCGGCGGGCAGGCGGATGCTGCCTCGGCTCCCCAGGCGGAACAACACGATAAGCACGAGGAACAGCACCAGGTTCCAGATCGACTCGTAGAGAAAGGTGGGGTGGAAGAACTCCGAATCGGCATAGACCGCCGGCCGATTCGCAAAGGGAATGAACAGCTTCCAGGGAAGGTCTGTGGGCACTCCGAAGGCCTCGGAGTTGAAGAAGTTGCCCCATCGGCCGATCGCCTGGCCGAGGGCGACGGAGGGAACTAGGACATCCAGAACATCCCAGAAGGGCTGACGTCTCCAGCGGCAGAACAGGATCAGCGTCAGGGTCCCGGCCAGGAGCGCTCCATGGATGGCGATCCCCCCTTCCCAGATGGCCAGGGCCTTGGTCCACTGGTCGGCGTAGTTACGCCACTCGAAGGCGACGTAGTAGATGCGTGCTCCGATCACCGACGTGAGCACGAGCAGTGGAAGCAGGTCACTGATCAGCCCGTTTTCGAGCTGCCGGGATCTGGCCAGTTGACTGGAGAGGTTGAGGCCGATCAGCACCGCTAGAGCGATCAGCAGGCCATACCAGCGGAGGGTGAGGGGCCCCAGCTGGATCAGCTCAGGCCCCGGTGAGGTGAACATCGCCTCAGATGCCTTCAGCAGCCTGAACCTTCTCGATCTGACGCTTCTTCAGCACCAGCATGATCTGAGCCAGAGCGACCGCTGCGAAGAAGGCCAACAGGCCGTAGATCCGGACAGGGTTCTGAAGGACCACCTCGGCATCCACCTGGCCGAAGCCGCCGACGTTGGGATCATCGGTGAGTGCTGCTCCGGCCTCAACGCTGTCGCCGACATTCACCAGCAGCGCGGGACCGACGGGAACGGTCTCAGCTACCGAGGCACCATCGGCACCGGTGATGGTCACCACACTGGAACCGTTGTCGCCGGCCTCGATGCCGGCGACGGTGCCTGTTGCTGGAGCGGTGTAGATGGCGTTGTTGCTCTTCTCACCGGTGGGATACACCTGGCCGCGGCCGCGGTTGCCACCCACGTGAATCTGGTACTTACCGAAGTGAATGCTGCTGTCGGTGGAGGGATCGGGGGAGAGCACCGGGAAAACGATCTCCTGATGCTGATCACCCGGAATGGGCCCCACTAGGAGAATGTTGGGCTGATCGTCGCTGTACTGGCTGAAGTAGACGCCTTCGGTCTCCTCGCGGATCTCGTCGGTCCAGCGGTCCTGAGGGGCGAGGGTGAAGCCGTCGGGAAGCATCACCACGGCACCGACCTGGAGCGGAACTTGGCTGCCGTCTGCTCCGATCTCCTGAATGCCTTCCTCATAGGGGATTTTGACGCTGGCCTTGAACACGCTGTCGGGGAGAACCGACTGGGGAACTTCCGCCTGGGTCAGCTTCTGAGCGAGGTGGCAGTTGGCGCAGACAATCTTGCCGGTGGCTTCACGGGGACTGTCGTAGTTCTGCTGAGCCCAGAAGGGATAGGCCCAGCTGGCGGCCGGTGCGATCAGAAGAGCCAGGCCGAGAACCAGCGATCCGATCAGGAGGGAGAGGTGGCGACGCATGGAACGGTGTGGGAGGGGGTTCGGGCGAAGGGGGAGGAAGGTCAGGCCCACCAGGGCTTGTCGCCCGTGCGGAAGTCGGTCTCGGTCCACTGGCTGACAAAGACGTTGTCGTTCTCGACGCTGACGTTCGCCAGGGCGAGGGACAGGGGGGCTGGACCGCGGACCACCTTTCCGGTGGCGTCGTACTGACTGCCGTGGCAGGGGCACATGAACTTGTTCGCGCCACTGTTCCAGGGCACCACGCAGCCCAGATGGGTGCAGATCGCGTTGATGCCGTAGCTGCCGATGGCGTCCTCACCCTCCACGATCAGATAAGTGGGATCGCCTTTGAGGCCCTGAACGAGGCTGCGGTCTCCCTCGGGGTGAGACGCCAGCCAGCCGCTGGCGCTGACGTCGTTCCCGAGTTCATCTTTGGCACTCGTGCCACCGCCGCTGCCGGCGGCTTTGGGCGGGATGAAGTAGTTGGCCACGGGGTACAGAGCCCCGAGAGCGACGCCTGTGACGGATCCAAAGGTCAGCAGATTCATGAACTGCCGACGACCCATTCCGGGCACATCGCTCGAGGAAAGTTGGGTCATGGCGGACGGTCATCCAGCACAGAATGGCGATCATTATGGACGCTTAAGTGCCTGTCACGCTTTGCAACGACTGGCCTTTGCCCCGCCCCGGCGACCCCCGATCTGTGCTTGTGAATCCGTACGAATCAGCCGACAGTCCTCTCGGGGTGGAGGAGCTGATCAGCTGTCTCCGCCAGCGCTGGAAAGCGACTTACGACCTTCAGCTGGTGGTGCGCAGGCAGCGTCTCTACCTGCAGGTGATGTGGGCCTATCTGGAGCAGCAGTCCTTTCCGATGGACGAATCCGCTTATCGGGAGCACATCGCCGAAGTTCTGGATGTTGTGAATCGTCTTGGTCTGGCCACGGAAGTGCGCCGATGGCTGTGGGATACCCGTGACAAACCTCGTCTCGGCAAGGCCCTCAGCCTGCATCTGGAGGTGGAGGGACCCGAGGCCCGCAATCTGCTCAGGGAGTTTCTGGTCTGAGGGATTCCGCCAGGGCCACGAGGGCGACTCCCACCAGAAACAGTGCGGTGATGGCGCCGGCCAGCAACAGCATCGTGATGGGATCCGTGGAGGGAGTGAGCACGGCTCCTGCCAGCGCTGCGCTGAGCACCACCCATCGCCAGGCTCCGAGCATCGCTCGCCAGCGCACGAGCCCGAGCACACCGAGAAGCAGCTGCAGCACGGGCAGCTGAAAGGCCAGACCCGTGGCCAGCATCAGCAGCAGCACGAAGTCGAGATAGCGCTCGATCGACCAGAGCGGTTCGACCACATCGGCGCCGTAACTCACCAGGAAGCGCAGCGCCGCCGGGACGAGGGCCCACCAGGCGAAGGCAAGGCCTGCGACGAACAACACCGCCGAGCCTGCCACCGCGGGAGCGATCAGCCGCTGCTCACGTCGGGTCAGGCCCGGCAGCACGAAGGCAAGGCCCTGATACAGCACGTAGGGAAGGGCCAGGGTCAGGCCGGCATAGCCCGCCACCTTGAGGGAGACGAACAGGAACTCGCCCGGGGCGAGTTGCAGGAAGTGAATGCCTCTGGCCGGTGCCTCAAGCATGCGCACGAGCGGTTTCACCGCCACCAGGCAGAGGCCGGCTCCCACGACAACGGCCAGAAGACTGCGCAGGACCCGCTGACGCAGCTCTTCGAGGTGGTCCACCAGCGGCATTTCCACCTCGTCCGGCAGATCGCCGGCGTTGGTCCCCCCACCGATCCGGATCGGTGGAGGAGGTTTCAGGCGTGGACCGTCGGGACTCTCGGGCAAGGATGGGGGGCGGGAAAAGGTCTGAACATCAGACGCCTGTTGAAGCAAGGCTAGAAGCCGCGCTGTCATGAAGATGCTGTTCGGCCCGATGCGGCTCACCCCAGCGGATTTCGCCGCCGCGATGACGCACCGTGCCTGGGCCGGCTCCCGGGATGCGTTGCAGCTGCATGGTCGGCACCATCACAACCGCAACCCGGCTGTTGCCGCGCGCACGACTGAAGTGAGCGGCCAGATCCGTGGCGAGTGTCAGATCGTCGTCCTCGGGCAGACCGCTGGAGGCCTTCAGGACCACATGGCTTCCCGGGCACTCCTGGGTATGGAACCAAAGGTCACCACTGCGCGCCTGGCGCAGACTGATCCAGTCATTCTGGCGGTGGTTTCGCCCCACCTGAATCAACAGGCCTCCAGGTGAAACCAGCTCCAGCGGCTGCGGCGTGCTCTGACGCTGCTGGCGTCGTTCCTGCTGGCGGCCTCCGGGATTGAGCAGCTCCTCCAGTTCGCTGCGCAACTCCTGCAGCGCTGTCAACCGTGGCGCGACCTCCTGCCAATGGGCGATCTGCAGGTCTTCGATGAAGGCCTCACTGCCGTTGATCAGATCCAGCCGTCGCCGGTGGTGGGTGAGACGTTCCTCCAGAACGGCCACCGATCGGCGCAGCTTGCGGGCACGCCGATACAGCTTCTGAGCCTGCTCCACCTGCTCCCGGCTGGGGGTTGGCAGGCAGAGCAGTGCATCGGCCTGCTGCTGCAGGTCGTCGCTTCCCGCCGTGGCTGCCCGCCGTTGCAACTGGTCCTCCAGGGCGAGCTCCTCCTTGCGGCGCCACCGCTCGAGGCGCTGGCGCACTTCATCACTTCTCCGGCTGAGGGCTCGCTGGTCCAGCTGCTCCCGGTACCAGCGTCCAAGCACCAGGGCCAGGCCGGGCTCCCCGCTGTCCTGGCCTGTTCCCCACACCCGATACCGGCCGTCCTCCTGCAGCTGCAACCGAAAGGATTCCTGCTCCAGAGCCTTCAGCCAGCACTGCCAGGAGCGGTGCAACTCCCGCCACTGATCCGGATCCAGATCCTGCACGCCGGAATCCGCCAGGCTTCCCACCAGCTGTCGAATCAGGGGTGGACTGATGCCCTGATAACTCTGCTGAAGGGCTTTGCGGAGCGGGACCGGCAGCAGTTGCAGACGCTCCCGCCAGCGCTCGTCGGATTCCTGCGGATCCGGAGGCTGACCCTGAAGCGGTGGTGGTGGTGCGTATCCGTCGCCGGTCCCGATCGGGCGTACCCGTGACTGGTGATCGCGCACCTGTCTGCCCAGAGTGATGACCTGTCGCTGGTCATCAAGCAGCAGCAGATTGCTGTGGCGACCCATCAGCTCAAGCACCAGCACCCGCTGCACCCGTTCCCCAGGGCGTGGCGCCAGACGGAACTCCACAACCCGCTCGAAACCAGGCTGGTGCAGCTCCACGAGGGCCAGTTGGCGCAGGCTGTGCTGCAGCTGCTGGGCCAGCGTGCTGCCAGCCCCCTGTCTTGCCGGAGGGGGGATCTGGATCAGATGCGGAGCCTCCGCCAGCCAGCTCAGCTCGACCCAGGTCATGCCACTGAGGCTGCGGAAGCCGAGCTGCAGGCGAGCGGCATCAGGCTGCTGCGCCTTTTCGAAACGGCTTGGCACGAGTTGTCGGCGCAGATCCCACAGCACGGCCCTGAGGCTGGTGAGATCCATCAGCTGCAGGCTCGTTGCCGCCATCAGCTGGCATTCAGAGGTCTTCCTACTCTGCTGGCCGACGCAGATGCAGGGCATGAGCGGCAGCCGTGGCGGCCTCACCGTGATCACCGGTCCCAGTGGAGTTGGGAAGGGGACTCTGGTCAGCCGTCTTCTGGAACGTCACCCCTCGGTGTGGTTGTCGGTTTCCGCCACTACCCGTGCTCCCCGTGAGGGGGAACAGGACGGCGTCAACTACTTCTTCCACACCAGGGATCAATTCGATGCCCTTGTCACCCAGGGGGGACTGCTGGAATGGGCTGAATTCGCCGGCAACTGTTACGGCACCCCTCGCGCTCCTGTCGAGGAGCAGCTGGCGAGTGGCCGGGCGGTGCTGCTGGAGATCGAACTGGAGGGAGCCCGTCAGGTGCGGCGCAGTTTCCCCAGCGGGTTTCAGATCTTTCTGGCGCCGCCAAGCTTCTCGGAACTGGAACGTCGCATCCGTGGCCGCGGCACGGATGCAGAGGATGCCATTCGTCGTCGGCTGGCCAGAGCTGAGCAGGAGCTGAAGGCTCAGGATGAGTTCGATGCAGTGGTGATCAATGACGCTCTCGACACGGCTCTTGCCGAGCTGGAGCGACTGATGCAGCTTTGCTGAAACCAGTGGATACAGTCGCCCCAAACTCCTCTTTAACCAGCAGAGATTTGCTTGTTGTGTTGGAATGATTTTTGGACAAAAAAAGGACCCCGTAGGGTCCAAGCAGATGACAAACTTTCGAAATCTTCAGGGGTGAAACAGAAGATCCGGGAAGAAGCGGTTCCATTCGATCAGAATGCCCGCTGTTGCTGTGAACCAGATGGCTGCGACAACTGGAGCGGCTGTAAGAAATTTGTTCATTCTTGGGAAAGGCGTGTTTGAGGTCTTTTGGATCAACGAGGTGAAACGGTCACCTTGCTGTCGTCTTCCAGCAGCTTGCCGCTGGTGAATTCAGCAAAAGCAGCTGCTGGCCAAGTGGCTGCTGCCAGGAGGCTTTTGATGGCAATGCTGCGATCGATGAAGATTTCGTAGTTGGCTGCATTCTTTCCTCGGGTGGCTTTGAGGTACTCACGACCAGCCCAACCGATGCAACCGGCGACATACAGGAACATGATGCCGGGGAAGACGAAGTCACCGGCATGGCTCCAACGTCCATCAACGATCAGATGGGGAAGTCCATCGTCACCACAAGATGCCTTGCTGTACATCTCGAAGCGAGCTTTGGCCTGATCTGTGGTGGCTGCAGCGGCTCGTTGCTGAAAACGGGCACTTTCTGAGCAGGGAGTGAGGCCAGCCACATCCGCCTTGGCGACGGGGGCGAAGCCAAACACCAGGAGTGCTGAGAGCACGACGGCGAAGAGACGACGCATCGGAACGATTCCTCTGAACGGTGCCCAGAAAGGGCAGGATGTCACTTGCGGACAGTAGGGGAGGGCCCTGACCACCATGACCTCGGTGCTGGCCCTCGAAACAAGTTGTGACGAGTCGGCCGCGGCGATCGTCACGCGGAGCGAGAACGGCTTTGTGGAGGTCCGTTCCTCTCGGATCGCCTCCCAGGTCGAGGAGCACGCGCAATGGGGTGGTGTCGTCCCTGAGATTGCATCGCGCCGCCACGTGGAAGCTTTGCCGCAGCTGATTGAAGCCGTTGTCTCCGACAGCGGGATCGGCTTCGCTCAGCTCGATGCGGTGGCCGCGACGGTCACGCCCGGCCTGGCCGGAGCGCTGATGGTGGCTTCCGTCACCGGCCGCACCCTTGCGGCCCTACACGATCGACCCTTTCTCGCCATCCATCACCTCGAGGGGCATCTGGCATCCGTGCAGCTGAGTGAGCTGGCTCCGCGTCCCCCTTATCTGGTGTTGCTTGTCAGCGGAGGCCACACCGAGCTGATCCAGGTCGATCAGACTGGTGCCATGGACCGTCTGGCCCGCAGCCATGACGATGCGGCCGGTGAGGCCTTCGATAAGGTCGCCCGCCTGCTCGGGCTCGGATACCCCGGAGGACCTGCAATCCAGGAGCTGGCCACCGACGGTGACGCCTCCCGCTTCGCTCTGCCGAAGGGTCGTATTTCGCTTCCGGGAGGCGGGTTTCACCCCTACGACTTCTCCTTCAGCGGTCTGAAGACGGCGATGCTGCGCAGCGTGGAGACGCTTCGGGCATCGGGGGAACCTCTGCCGCTCGCCGATCTCGCCGCCAGCTTCGAGGCCGTGGTCGCTGATGTGCTGGTGGAACGCAGCCTGCGCTGTGCCCGGGATCACGGGCTTCAACGTCTTGTGATGGTCGGAGGGGTTGCCGCCAACCGTCGGCTTCGCCTGAAGATGCAGGAAAGGGCAAAGGCCGTCGGGGTTTCGGTCTCCATCGCTCCGCTGGCCTACTGCACCGACAACGCGGCGATGATCGGAGCCGCTGCGCTGGAGCGTCTGTCCAGGGGCCGTCGGTTCAGTTCTCCTGAGACCGGCGTTTCGGCCCGCTGGCCACTGCAGCGCGCCGATGAGCTCTACGGAGACGTGCCGGCTTTCTGAAGAATCCCCTTAAGGTGGCGAAAACGTTCCATCCCCATGGCGGAACAGACCGGCAACGCGACGCAGGAACCTGTCGGTTCCGATGAACTGAACGCCTGGCGCCGAGGTTTCACACCTCAGGCGGAGATCTGGAACGGTCGCCTCGCGATGATCGGTCTCTCGGCAGGCATCGCCGTGCTGCTTCTGGTGCGCCTGTTCTGAGCCTGATGGTTCAGCTGCGCCCTCGGAGGGCCTGAGACAGTTCGTTCGGCCTGAGGCTCACGGCAACCGCCTGTTCAGCCTCCACCCGTCCTGCCTCGACCAGAACCTGCAGCGATTGATTGGTGGTCACCATTCCGTCGAACCCGCTTCGCTCCATGATTTCTTCGACTTCATCGAGAGCGCCCCGCTGGATGTAGTCCTTGCAGGCGTCTGTGTTGATCAGGATGTCGTGGTAGGCCGCACGCTTGCCATCTGTGCTGCGGATCAGCCCCTGGGCAATCACCCCGAGCAACGACTCGGAGAGAGACCGACGAATGCTGTCCTGCTCTTCGGGCGGGAACATGCCCAGCACCCGTTCCACCGTCTTGACCGCCGAATTGGTGTGCAGAGTGCCGAACACCAGGTGACCGGTCTGGGAAGCCTCCAGAGCCGTGGAGAGCGTTTCCCGGTCGCGGATCTCGCCGACCAGGATCACGTCAGGGTCCTCCCTCAGCGCGGCCCGCAGGGCGTTGTGGAACTTCAGGGTGTGCAATCCCACCTCCCGATGTCGGATCAGTGATCTCCGGCTTTCGTGCACGAATTCCACGGGGTCCTCAATCGTGAGGATGTGACGGGTTTCGTTGCGATTGATCCAGTCGATCATCGCTGCCAGGGTCGTGCTCTTGCCGGACCCGGTGGGGCCGGTCACCAGGATCAGCCCCTTTGGACGCCCCGCCAGCTCCTGCAGGATCGCCGGCAGGTTCAGCTGCTCCATGGTGAGGATCGTCTGGGGGATCAGCCGCAGCACCATCGCCGGTCCCCGCAGTGAATCCAGCAGGTTGATCCTGACCCTCACGAACGGAAAGGCATGGGAGCCGTCGAATTCCTTCTCCCGGAAAAAGGCATCGATCTGCTGCGGTGAGAGGATCTCCCCCAGCCAGCGTTGAAACACGCTCTGATCGGTGACCGGCCAGTCTGTCTGCTGCATCTCGCCACGAGCCCGGTACCGGGGAGATTCCCCGACACCGAGATGCACATCGGAATGACCTTCCTCATGGGCCACTCGCACGATCGCTTCCAGGCTGGGGGATGCGTCCGTGGCTGCCGCCGGTGCGCTCGAGGTGACCGCAGGCCGCGGCGGGAAGCTGGGAGGAAAGACGGGCTGAGCCACGGCAACACCGTTCCGGTGTCTCAAGGATGCCGACAAACGCCCGTAAGATCCGCACGAACCGTCGACCGTCATGGCTGATCAGCCTCGGGTCACGATCGTTCTGGGCACCCGCCCGGAGGCGATCAAGCTGGCACCCGTGATCCGCACATTTCAGGCCTGCGAGGCTCTGCGAACCCGGGTTGTGCTCACCGGTCAGCATCGCGAGATGGTGACGCAGGTGATGGATCTGTTCGGTCTCAAGGCAGATCGTGATCTGGATCTGATGACCCCCCGTCAGACGCTCACCCATGTGACCTGTGCTGCCTTGAACGGCCTGCGGGATGACTTCCAGGCCTACCCGCCTCAGTTGGTGCTGGTGCAGGGGGATACAACGACGGCCTTCGCTGCCGGACTGGCGGCCTTCTACGAGCAGATCCCTGTCGGTCACGTGGAAGCCGGCCTGCGCACCGACAACCTGCTCGACCCGTTCCCGGAGGAGGCGAACCGTCGACTGATCTCCCAGATCGCCAGCCTGCATTTCGCCCCGACGCCCAAGGCTGAGCTGAATCTGCAGGCCTCGGGTGTCGTGGGGCGCGTCAGTGTCACCGGGAACACGGTCATCGATGCACTGCTGCTGATGGCGGAATCGGCCCCCGATGTCTGTTTCGACGGGCTCGACTGGCAGACCCAGCGCGTGATCCTCGCCACGGTTCATCGACGGGAGAACTGGGGCGATCGCCTCAGGGACATCGCCAGCGGGATGCTTCAGGTGCTTGATCGCCATCCCGACACCGCCCTGCTGCTACCGCTTCATCGCAATCCGACCGTGCGGGAACCACTGCGGGAGATGCTCGGGGATCATCCCCGCGTGGTGCTGACCGAGCCGTTGGATTACGACCGACTGGTGGCGGCCATGAGGGGCTGCACGCTGCTGCTCACTGACTCCGGAGGCCTACAGGAGGAAGCACCTGCTCTTGGTAAGCCGGTTCTGGTGCTGCGCCGGACCACGGAACGCCCCGAGGCTGTGGAAGCGGGTACGGCCCGCTTGGTTGGAACCGAGCCCTCCGCCATCCTGGAAGAGGCCTCCCGTCTCCTTGACGATGCCGATGCCTACGGAGCGATGTCGCGGGCGGTCAATCCCTTCGGGGACGGCCAGGCCAGCGTCAAAATCCTGTCTCTCTGCCGCGAGCACCTCGGCGTCTGAGGCGTTCATCAGCGACGACGGTCACTACAGATGGTGGCTTCGCAGGCGCTGGGAGCAGGGGGATGGCCTGTTGCTGTTCATCGGCCTGAATCCCTCGCGGGCAGATGGCCGCCGCGATGACCCCACCCTGCGGCGACTGATCGGTTTCGCCCGGGGGTGGGGCTACCGGGAGCTTCTGGTGCTCAACCTTTTCGCTCGGATCTCTCCATCCCCGGCGGCTCTGCGCCGCGTCCAGGATCCTGTCGGGGCCAGGAATGATGCCGTGCTGGAGCAGTGGTGTTCAGGCTGGACGCAGCGGCCTGAATGGGATCTTTGGTGCGGTTGGGGGGCCGGTGGATGTTGGCAGCACCGGGATCAGGCCCTGTGTTCCCTGTTGCTGCCCTGCATGGCGGAACGGCAGCGATGTCATCCGACGGCGTCGGGCCCGTTGACCATCGCTCTGACCCGGGGCGGTCATCCCCGCCATCCCCTCTATTCACCGTCTCAGGCTGTGCTCAAGCCGTTCGCTTGGGCAGAGGCCCAGATCATCCGTCATCCTGAGACCACCTCCGCGGTCCGACGACCTCGCTGATGCCCCGCAAACCCCGCCGCTACGCCGTGCATCTCCACCTGGTCGGCGGGCAGACCGAACGGGTCCACTTCCCCAAACTCGAGACCTTTCAGGAGTGGTATCAGGGCATCGTGAACGCGAGTGGTCAGGCCGGTTTCGTCAACGTTCCCATCAGTGATCTGGAGGGCGAGTATCTGGTGGTTCGTCCGGAAGCAGTGATCGGCGTCCGTGTTGAACCTCAGTTCTCCTCGGTCGATGACGCCTGAACGGCTTGGGCTGCTCTGGGGAGTGACCGTCTTCGCCGGAGCCGGGGCAAGGCTGCTGGCGGCTGTGTCCAAACTTCCTGGAGTGGTGCTGCTTCTGCTCTCCGGACTGCTGATCGGACGTTCCGGCCTCGGACTGGTGGAGCCGCTGGATCTGGGTTCCGGTCTGGGGACCGTGGTGGGCTTGCTGGTGAGCCTGGTGCTCTTCGATGGTGGACTCAACCTGCGTTTCCCTGGCGAGACGATCAAGACCACGGTGCAGCGGATCGCTGTTCTGCGCCTGCTGATCTCTCTGGGAGCGGGGCTCATGGCAGCCCACTGGCTGGCCGGATTGAACTGGTCAGTGGCTGCCGTGTTCAGTGCCATCGTTCTGGCCACAGGGCCGACGGTGGTGACGCCTCTGGTGCGTCAGATGCGTCTGGCCTCACCGCTCGGGGACATTCTCGAGGCAGAGGGTCTCGTCCTGGAGCCGATCGGAGCGGTGCTGGCGCTGCTGCTGCTGGAGCTGGTGCTGGGGGATCTGCACGGCTGGCGGGAGCTGGTGGTCGGTCTGCTGCTGCGCCTCGGCGGCGGGGTGCTGATCGGTGCCGGTGTCGGCTGGCTGCTCTCGGAGATGCTGCGCCGGCTGAAACCCGATCAGGCGTCCGGTCTGCCGTTGCAGCTCACGCTGGGGATGCTGTTTCTGATGTATGGCGTCAGTGAATGGTTGCTGCCGGAATCCGCTCTGCCGGCCTCCGTCGCTGCAGGCATCGTCGTGGGCCGACGGCCAGCCACGAACACTGCGGATCTGGATGTTCTGATCCAGGAGCTGGCCCAGCTGGCGATCACGATGCTGTTTCCCTTGCTGGCCGCAGACGTCTCCTGGGCGGAGTTGAGTCCTCTCGGCTGGGGGGGAATCAGCTGTGTCCTGGCCCTGATGCTGGTGGTGCGTCCGATCTCCGTGGGGGTGGCCACTGCCGGACTCCCTCTGAACGGTCGTCAGAGATTCTTCCTGGGCTGGCTTGCACCACGGGGCATCGTCACCGCGTCGGTGGCCTCCCTGTTCTCGATCCGCCTGGAACAGGCCGGGATCCTTGGGGCTGGCCGACTTCAGGGCCTTGTGTTCCTGACCATCCTGATGACGGTGGGTCTGCAGGGCTTGACGGCCCAGCCGCTTGCCCGGGCCCTTGGACTGATCGAGCCGGAGCCGGATGAACCCGTGGTCTCAGCTGAGACAGCGTTCAAGTCTGGGCAGGTCCTCGCCGATCCTGGCCAGTAGCGACCAGGTCGTGAGCAGATCAGGCCCCTGCAGACGACCGAGCAGCGCGGCACGCAGGGATTTCATGATCACGCCCTTCTTCACGCCTGCGGCCTTGGCGGCGTCTCCGAGCAGGATCTGCCCCCGGGCCGGGTCATCCCCGTTCCAGGAGGAGGCGTGCAAAGCGTCCGCCAGGGCCTTGATCGCCGCTGCGGCCCCCTCCACCTCCAGCTGTTTCTCCGCATCAGCCTCCAGGTCAGGGCGTTCGAAGAAGGGGCGGGCCTGATCGACACCGTCCTCGATCAGGGTCAGCGAAGGTCCCAGCAGGGTGCAGAGGTCAAGCCCCCAGTCGGCTGATGCGGGCAGCTGCCACCCGCGCTGCTCCCAGAGAGGCCTGAGGCAGCTGAGCAGCAGTTCGCTGCTCAGGCCATGCAGCACCTGGGCATTGAGCCAGTTGAGCTTGTCCCAGTCAAAGCGCGCGCCCGCCTTGTTGACCCGCTCGAAGCTGAACACTTCAGCAGCCTCCGGCAGGGTGAAGCGTTCCTCCATCCCTTCGGGCACGGACCAGCCCAGCAGGGTCATGTAGTTGGCGATCGCTTCAGGGGTGTAGCCCATCGCGCGGAAGTCGTTGATCGATGTCACGCCGTCCCGCTTGGACAGCTTCCGGCCCTCCGCGTTGAGGATCAGCGGCGCGTGGGCGAAGGCCGGAACTGCCAGTCCCAGAGCCTGATAGAGCAGCAGCTGTTTGGCGGTGTTGGCGATGTGGTCTTCACCACGGATCACATGGGTGATGGCCATGGCGGCGTCATCGACAACCACGACAAGGTTGTAGAGAGGGTCGCCGATCTGATCCGCAGCAGCTCTGCGGGCGATCACCATGTCGCCGCCGAGGTCGGCTCCGCGCCAGCTCATCGGTCCTCGCACCAGATCCGTCCAGCGGATCTCCGCGGAGTCATCAATGCGAAAGCGGATGACGGCTTCCCGACCCTCAAGTTGGAAGGCCTTTTCCTGTTCCGGCGTGAGGTGCCGGTGACGATTGTCATACCGCGGCGCTTGGTTGGCGGCCTTCTGGGCGTCCCGCATGGCCTCCAGCTCCTGCTCGCTGGCGTAACAGCGATAGGCGAGCCCCTGCTCGAGCAGGATCCGGATGGCGTCGCGATGCTGCTCCACCCGTTCGCTTTGGATCACGGGCTCCTCGTCCCAGTCGATGCCAAGCCACTGGAGGCCTTCGAGAATGTTCTGGGTGAATTCGGGTTTGGAGCGCTCCTTGTCGGTGTCCTCGATGCGAAGCAGGAAGCTGCCCTTCTGATTTCTGGCAAAAAGCCAGTTGAAAACCGCAGTTCTTGCCGTGCCGATGTGAAGCGTGCCCGTGGGGCTGGGGGCCAGACGAACGCGCACCATGGCGACACAGGATGGTGAGAACGGGACCGACGGGATTCGAACCCGCAACTTCCGCCGTGACAGGGCGGTGCTCTAACCGGTTGAACTACGGTCCCAGATCGGCCTCGGAACCGGAGCTCGCCCGGCGAAACCTGAACTGTGTCGCCTGCGCGACATCAGCAGTATCGACTGTCGGCATGCCCTCCGTCAACACGTTTCAGCACGCGAACGGAGTGTGTCAGCGAAGCCATGTCGACGCCGTTGCAACAGAAAAATCCCGATGGCACGGCCATCGGGATCATGGGTGTAAACGTTGTCGAGCAGACCTCAGGGCCTGAATCCAGCGGGCTCGATGAGGCGCACCTGGTTTCCACGGGCCGTGAATTCCCGACCCTGGTCGCTTTGCACGACCACACGACCACCTGACTTGACGCGGATGACGCGGGCACGGACCCAGCCGAGGGCGGCTGACTCGAGCACCTTCACAACATCACCTGGTTGAAGATCCAACTCCATGCTCAGAACCGGGAAACTGCACTGGGGGTCATCGGACGCGCCGTGGAGGACTCGAACCCCCGACATCAGGTTTTGGAGACCTGCGTTCTACCAACTGAACTAACGGCGCAAGGCGATGAACCCCCTGACCATCATCAATGTGATGGCGACTGGATTGAACGAGGTCGAAACCTCAGCGATCGAAGCGCTGCTTCACGCGGGTGGCCTTGCCCACCCGTTCCCGCAGATAGAAAAGCTTCGCCCTGCGTACTTTACCGCGCCGCTCAACTTTGATCGAGGCCACCTGGGGGCTGTGCAGCATGAAGACCCTTTCCACACCGATGCCCTGGAAGATCCTGCGCACGGTGATCGTTTCATTCATGCCGCCATGGCGCTTGGAGATCACCACCCCTTCGTAGGGCTGCACCCGCTCCTTGTTGCCCTCGCTGATGCGCACGCCCACCCGCACCGTGTCACCCACGTAGATGTCGGGAAGTTCCGCCTTCAGCTGGTCTGCCTCGAAACCCCGGATCAGCTCTTCCGGGCTGAGTCTGCGGGCTGGTGCCGCACTGGCTTCCGCCGGCGCCTCGGTGGTCACCGCCTCTCCCGAGGTCTCCGTGCTCTCGTCCGCCACCGTCGTGTCCTTCGGATCGGCTGCCATCCCAGCTCCGCGTTGAATCGCCAAACCATCAGTGTACCTTCCGGCGCCATTGCCCGATCAGCATTCCTGCTCCGGTGACCAGCATCCAGAGCAGACCGATGGCGTTGAGGAGGACCACCACCGGCTCCAGCGTCGCCCCGAGCCATTCACCTTCATGCAGAGCCATCAGCCAGTGCACCTGGTCGCGGCTGGCGCCGAACCAGTCCCGGGCCAGTCGATAGCTGACCCCGGAGCACACGGTGATCAGCAGGGGCAGCACCACAAGGGGGGCGATGCGCCGATGCAGTTCGCGCACGCGCACAAGCAGGCTCATGACTGTCACCGCTTCATTCGCTGTTGATAGCGTGACGGATATGGAGTTGGGTGATGAACCTGTTCGCCGAATTGCTCAGCACCACGCAGACCTCCCGTGCCACCGCCACCGGTCCACGCATCCAGAAACGCCGGGGTGTGGAGATCAAATCGGCCCGTGAAGTGAAGATCATGCGCCAGGCCAGCAACATCGTGGCCACCGTGCTCCGCGAAGTGATGGCAATGGTGGAACCCGGCCAGACCACTGGCGATCTCGACGCCTTCGCCGAACGCCGCATCCGCGAGATGGGAGCCACCCCCAGCTTCAAGGGCTACCACGGGTTCCCCGCAAGCATCTGCGCCAGCATCAACAACGAAGTGGTGCATGGCATCCCCAGCCCCAAGAGGGTGATTCACAAGGGTGATCTGCTGAAGGTCGACACGGGTGCTTATTTCGAGGGTTATCACGGCGACAGCTGCGTCACGATCTGCGTCGGGGATGCCTCTCCCGAGGCTCAGACCCTCAGTCGCGTCGCGCGGGAGTCTCTGATGGCCGGTCTCGGCCAGATCAAGGCCGGCAACACCCTCCTCGATATCGCAGGTGCCGTCGAAGACCACGTGCGGGCCAACGGTTTCAGCGTGGTGGAGGACTACACCGGCCACGGGGTCGGCAGGAATCTGCATGAAGAGCCTTCGGTGTTCAATTTCCGCACCGATGAACTGCCGAACCTCACCCTGCGGCCTGGCATGACCCTCGCGGTCGAGCCGATCCTCAACGCGGGCAGCAAGGTCTGCCGCACGCTCCGGGACCGCTGGACCGTGGTCACCCGTGACGGGTCGCTTTCCGCCCAGTGGGAGCACACGGTCCTCGTGACCAGTGATGGCTGCGAGATCCTCACGGACCGTGGCGACTGAGCGAACGGCAGTACAACCATCGCCCGAGTTCCGTCAGCGGCATCAGCACATAGGTCAACGGGTTCGGTGTGACGATCACCAGCCGTAGACCGAGGCCGACCTGCATCAGCATCTGGCGCGCCACGAACTCCGCTGACATCACGCCGATCGGGTTCAGCTCCGATCGGAACGGACCTAGCACCAGCTTGCGGATCACCAGATGCTCCCGCAGGTTCGGGTCGAGATTGGCGCCGCGCAGGGTCACCAGCTGACCGATCAGGCGCTTGCTCAGCTCATAGGCGGGGCTCACCGCCGGCTGGATTTCAGCCTCCGAGGTGTTCACCCACACTTCGCGGCGGTTCCCCCCTGCCGATGCCTTCGCGCAGGCTTCGAACCGCTGCATCAGTCTCCAGGCACTGAGGGCATTGACCTCGATCGCCCGGTTCAAGGTCTCCGGGTCCTGTGCGCCCTGCGGATTGACGCCGTGATTGATGACAAGGATGTCCAGTGCAGCCAGGCAGTCATCGAGTGCCTTCTCCTCCCCGCACCGCCACACCACCCACTCGAAGTCAGGAGCTGATGCGGAGGATGAGCGCTCAGGACTGTGGGTGAGGCCGACCACATGGGCCCCACGGGCCTGGAGTTCCAGCCCCAGAGCTTGTCCAAGCCTGCCTCGGGCCCCGGTGATGCCGATGCGGCGTCCGCTCCAGCGCGTCTCGGATCGCAGGGTCTGGGCCATGGCATCAGCTTGGGGCATCCTTGGCTCATCAGTACGCAGATGGCGCCGCGATTGTCTGATGCCGCCCTGCTGGCACTGTTTGCTCCTTACTGCGGAGGCCTCTCCAGGGAACAGGACTTGCAGGAGGCCCTTCAGGTGCTGGCGGGTCGCCGTCTGGACGGCCTTCGTCCCGTTCACGGGGGGCGTGGTCATCGCTTCCGGTTGAGCTGGAGCGCCGTGCATGCGCCGCTGGAGATCGCGCACTGTGAACTGGCGTTCCCCGATCAGCCCGACATCACGTACCGCTTCGAGCTGCTCACCCATCAGCTCGTGGACTGGCTGATGGATCGTTCCGATTCCGGGGGGGCAGGCTCGGATCTGCCCGACAGCTTCTGGAGATGGTTGCTGACGGGTGCTGATCCTTCCGCAGCTGACGCCTAGATTCGATGCGGAAGGCGGATCGGCATCAGTTCATGGGAACGACTCTGTTGATCGGATCCTGTGAACCCTTCAGCGGCAAATCGGCCCTGGTGTTGGGCATCGCCCAGCAGCTGATTCAGTCCGGACTTCCGATCCGTTTTGGCAAGCCCCTGGCCACCAGCCTCGACTGGGACCCTGACAAGGGACCTCTGCCTCAGCCCCTGATCGACGATGACGTGCGTTTCGTCGGCGACACCCTGGGGCTGTCCTCCGATCGACTGATCTCCTCGCTCCATCTGCTGTCACCGACGACGGCCACCCTCCGTCTCGGTCAGGGTCAGCTGGACCCTGGCGAAGGATTCGACCAACTGCGTCAACAGGTCGCGAGCGATCCAGGCCTGACCCTGCTGGAGTGCGCCGGGTCCCTGCAGGAAGGTCTGCTCTACGGACTGAGCCTGCCGCAGCTGGCCGAGGGTCTCGAAGCCAAGGTGGTGCTGGTGCATCTCTGGCAGGACAGCCGCAGCGTGGAGCCCTTGCTGGCGGCGAAACAGATCCTCGGCGACCGCCTGGTGGGAGTTGTGCTCAACGCCGTCACCCCTGATGAGGTGGAAAGCCTCGAGCGGCAGGTGGTGCCGGCTCTGGCGAATCTTGGCCTGGTGGTTTTTGGAGTCATGCCCCGCTCGCCGCTGCTGCGCAGCGTCACCGTCGGAGAACTGGTGCGACGTCTGGAGGCGCGGGTGATCTGCTGCGCCGATCGTCAGGAGCTGCTGGTGGAGACGCTGAGCATCGGCGCGATGAATGTGAATTCCGCCATGGAGTTCTTCCGGAGGCGCCGCAACATGGCGGTGGTGACCGGGGCTGACCGCACGGATATCCAGCTGGCGGCTCTCGAGGCCTCGACCCAGTGTCTGATTCTCACCGGTGCTGGAGAACCGTTGCCACAGCTGATCAGCCGGGCAGAAGAACTGGATGTTCCGCTGCTGAAGGTTGAGCACGACACGCTGGCGACGGTCGAGGTGATCGAGCAGGCCTTCGGCCATGTGCGGCTGCATGAAGCGGTGAAAGCCACCTATGCCTTCCGGCTCGTCGAGGAGCACTGCCGCCTGGATCGTCTGTTCGCAGCACTGAACCTGCAGGCAGCAACGGTTTGAACGTTGCTAGTTTCCGATGAGGACCAGTGGGATGTCCTTGGGTCAGTCTCTAGATCTTCCTTCTCTTGATCGGGTGGACACCCTGGCTCAGGAGCTGGCGCTGCTGCAGGACAAGGGAAAGCGCCGCATCGCTGTGCTCGGCAGCCGCCATGTTCCGGTGGTTGCCATCCATCTGATCGAGCTTGTGGCGCGCTCCCTCGTTCAGGAGGGGCATTCGCTGATCACGTCTGGCTCGCAGGGGGTCAATGCGGCCGTCATCCGTGGCGTTCTGGAGATCGAACCGTCCCAGCTCACGGTTCTGCTTCCCCAGAGCCTGGATCGTCAGCCGGTCGAAATCCGTGATCTGCTGGATCGGGTGCTGCACTTGGTCGAGAAGCCCGAGCAGGATGATCTGCCGTTGCCGATGGCCAGCAGCCTCTGCAATCAGGAGATCATCAATCGCTGCGATCAGCTGATCTGTCTGGCCTTTCACGACAGTGAAACCCTTCTTGCCAGCTGTCGCACCGCCGAGGACATGGGCAAGGTGGTGAGTCTGCTTTATTTCGACTGATCAGTTGCTGATCAGTGCTTTCAGTCCCTCGCTGTAGAGAAGCCCGCTGCAGATGAGTCCGCTGGCCCAGCAGAGTCCACGCAGGGGCGGAACATTGCCGACATAAGCAGCGATGTAGGCCACCCGAAGCGCTGGGTGGGCGAATGCGGCAACGATGGCAGCAGCGGGAAGCGCTCCGCTCTGGAGGGAGCCGATCAGAGCCAGCAGTGCAGCCGGCGCATGCAGGGTGAACGCTTCAAAGCTGTTCTGATGAGCCCAGCTGGCCCGCTTCCCCCAGTCCGGGAAGCGTTCGAACATGGCGCGGGGAGCCGCCATGTCCTGGATCTCGAAGTTGGCAGCTGAGCGGGCAGCGCCCAGGGGAATCAGGCTGGCCAGCACCGTCCCTCCTGCGAGCACCAGGGACCAGGCGTAGGGCGCGGCATCCGTGGCGGTGAACAACTGCAGCAGCGACATGGGGAGCGGTCCCGTAACAGGAGGGTTTCTAAGCTGAAGAGTCGAGCAAACGCGAGCCATGGCCAGCACCTACTCCTTTGATGTGGTGTCCGATTTCGACCGGCAGGAGCTGGTGAACACCCTTGATCAGGTGCGTCGGGATGTGGGAACCCGCTACGACCTCAAGGATTCCAAGACCGAGATCGACCTGGAGGAGACCGAACTGGTGATCACCACCGCCAGTGATATGACGCTTCAGGCGGTGGAGGACGTGCTTCGCGCCAAGGCGACCAAGCGCAATCTTTCGCTGAAGATCTTCGACTTTCAGGACCCGGAGAGCGTCGGTGGCAATCGGGTCAAGCAGGTGGTGAAGCTTCGCAAGGGACTCAGCCAGGAGATCGCCAAGAAGCTGAGCAAGATCGTGCGCGATGAGCTGAAGAAGGTCACTGTGGCGATTCAGGGGGAAAGCGTTCGCATCACCGGCAAGAGCAAGGACGACCTCCAGGTGGCGATCCAGCTGGTGAAGAGCAAAGAGGATGAACTGGATGTCCCTCTGCAGTTCGAGAACTACCGCTGATCCCGATCACCTCGACGGGGTCTCAACGGCCGGCATCGCACCGCAGTGACGGCCGACGGATGGCATCCAGGCCAGCTCCAGCTTGGTTTCCTCATGCTCATCAAGGCTCCTGCCGATGGTCATGGCGGTTCGGCAGGCATCCCTTTGGTTCCCCTGCTGCTCCAGAACAGCAGCCATGGCCATGAAGTCCTGCCACGTGTCCGGGCCCAGCGTTGGCCCTGCTTTGACGGTGGGGATGATCAGAAACGTTCCCACCAACAGCAGGACGGCTCGCCGTCTTGATCTCAGATTGACTTGTGCCATGCTCCGGCCATGAGGCGGCTCACCTGGAATGAGTTTGATCAGGCTGTGCTCGTTCTGAGCAAGCGTTTTCAGGGACACCCTTTCACCGGTGTGCATGGGATTCCACGGGGTGGACTGTGTCTTGCGGTCGCCCTCAGTCACGCGCTGGAACTCCCGATGCTGTCCACCCCGGATGCGGCATGTCTGGTAGTGGATGAGGTCTATGAGACGGGGAAGACCCTGGCGGCGATGCGGCAGGAGCTGCCCGATGCAGGCTTCGCGGTCTGGGTCAGCAAGCAGCCACCGCAGTGGTGGGAGGCGGTGGAAGTCACGGATCGCGATGACTGGCTGGTGTTCCCTTGGGAGAACGCCGAGCGTGCCGGAGTGGACGAACAGGCCTACCGGCAGGCTCGTGGACTGGTGTGATGGCGGCAAAGACCATCTACCTCGCCTCGCCGTATGGATTCTCCGAACAGTGGAAGAGACTGCTGTTGCCGGAATTCATCCAGGCGCTTGAAGCCCTTGGGCTGGAGGTCTGGGAGCCCTTCGCCCGCAACGGTCAGGTGGATCTGGCGGAACCCGGCTGGGCCTATCGCGTGGCCCAGCGTGATGTTCAGGACGTGCGGGATGCCGATGCGCTGTTCGCCATCGTGAACGGAACGCCTCCCGATGAGGGGGTGATGGTGGAACTGGGCGTCGCAATCGCTCTCGGCAAGCCCATCTTTCTGTTCCGCGACGACTTCCGCCGCTGCACGGACTCCGAGCAGTACCCTCTCAATCTGATGCTGTTCGCCGGGCTGCCGGAGCAGGACTGGCAGACCCATGTTCACGAGAGCCTGATGTCCATCGGCGATCCCTCCAAAGCCCTTGCACGCTGGGCCCGAAACGACGGATCTCTTTCAACGGTCGCTGTCAGCTGAGACGGAATCCCTGAGGGATCAACGCTGCAAGGCGGCGGCTTCCGACGCCGTCGATGTGGATCTCGGCATCGCTGGGCAGCAGTTCCAGCATCACCTGCCGACAGGCTCCGCAGGGCATGCGCAGGGCTGCGGTGTCCGCCTGATCATCCGTTTCGTCGCTGGCATCGATGCAGCTCACAGCAAGGGATGTGGGCCGCTTCCCCTGGGCAAGAGCGCTCGTCAGAGCCACCCGTTCGGCGCAGATGCTCAACCCGTAGCTGGCGTTCTCCACGTTGCAGCCATCGACGACGCTGCCGTCAGCACAGAGAACCGCCGCACCCACCCGGAAATTGGAGTACGGGCAATGGGCCCGCTGTGCTGCAGAGCGGGCGCGGATCAGCAGCTGTTCAGGATCGGTCAAGGCAGCGACCTGATGCTGTTTCATCCAGACGGGTGAAGGGTGTGTGCTGGCCGATCGCCACCAGCGTGGATCTGTTGCGGAGGCTGAACCGCAGATCCGACCCGATGCTCAGATCGCCTTCCACGACGGCTTTGGCATCACGGGGCTGCTGGTTGACGGCGGTGGCGACAGGGCCGATCAGGGCCTGGAATGACCAGCGGTAGCTGACGGTTCCGTCCTCTGCAACGACCCCATCCGGTGCGAGCAGGTCGTCGGCCAGCACAGAGAGCCTGCTGTCAATCACGTAGCGGGGTGAAACGTGAACAGCTCCCTCCCGATGCACCTCAAAGGTCTGGCCCTGCACCACACGCATCCCTGGGATGGGTCCGGGCGACCATCGGCTCTGGACGGCCTCGATGGTGCAGACAAGCGGGGGAATCGCAGGAGTCGCCGCCAGAAGCATCGGAAGCGGTCAGGCAACAGCCGCGAAGCTCTCGCGGAATGCATTCAGGGTTGCGTCGATGTCTGCGTCGGAGTGGGCCAGGGATGTGAAGCCCGCTTCAAAGGCGCTGGGTGCCAGATAGACCCCGCGCTCGAGCATGGCGCGATGCAGCCTGCCGAATCGTTCGGAGTCGGTGGCCTTGGCTTCCTCGAAATTGCGGACAGGGCCTTCACAGAGGAAGAATCCGAACATGGCGCTGACGCTTCCGCCAGTGATCGGCAGCCCTGCCTCGGCGGCGGCGGCTTTGATGCCGTTGATCAGGGTCTCCGTGGTGGCCGCGAGCTTCTCATAGGTGCCTGGCTGGCGCAGCAGTTCGAGGGTCTTGATGCCCGCGGTCATCGCCAGAGGATTTCCGCTCAGCGTGCCGGCCTGATACATCGGCCCGGCCGGAGCGACCATCGCCATGATGTCGGCCCGGCCTCCGTAGGCACCGACGGGAAGGCCGCCGCCGATCACCTTGCCCATGGTGGTGAGGTCCGGCGTGACGCCGAAGTGGGCCTGCGCTCCTCCATAGCTGATCCGGAACCCGGTCATGACCTCGTCGAACACCAACAGGGCGCCATGCTCCTTGGTGAGCTCCCGCAGTCCTTCCAGGAAGCCTGGCTCCGGCTGGATGAATCCGGCGTTGCCGACGATCGGCTCGAGGATTACTCCGGAGATGGCGTCAGGGTTCTCGGCGAACAGCTGTTTGACCGCCTCCAGATCGTTGTAAGGGGCAGTGAGGGTGTTGGCCGTGGTGCTGCGCGGCACCCCGGGGGAATCCGGCAGTCCGAGGGTCGCCACCCCCGAGCCCGCTTTCACCAGGAACATGTCCGCGTGGCCGTGGTAGCACCCTTCGAACTTGATCACCTTGTCCCGGCCTGTAAAGGCCCGCATCAGGCGGAGCACCGCCATGCAGGCTTCGGTGCCGCTGTTCACGAAGCGGACCATCTCCACGCTGGGGACGGCGTCGATCACCATCTCGGCGAGGGTGTTTTCCAGGGCGCAGGGAGCCCCGAAGCTGGTTCCCTTCTCGATCGCTTCCTGCAGGGCACTGATCACCTCGGGGTGGGCATGCCCGCAGATCGCCGGTCCCCAGCTGCCGATGTAGTCGATGTACTTGTTGCCATCCACGTCCCACGCATAGGGGCCCTTGACGCGATCGAACACGATCGGCTGTCCGCCCACGGACTTGAACGCACGCACCGGCGAGCTGACTCCACCGGGCATCAGGCCCTGGGCTTCGCCGAAGATGGCCTGGGAGCGGCTGGTGTTCAACAGGGAAGTTGTCACGGGAACCGACGCCAAAAGGCTGATGCAAACCGTGCAACATCCTGACCCAGGAACGTCCGGATGCGTCTGGAGTGTGTCTTGATCGCGGCCGCGGCACCCGGAAGCTGTTTAGCTTGAGCCAAGCGCAGGTTGAGGTGTGCCCCACGACTGGACAGCGCTGGAGAGGGATCTCCGCCGTCATCTGCCGTCGCGAGCCGTGTTGGCAAAGCGTCAGGACCTGCTCAGCTACGACTGTGACGGTTTGACACTTGAACGCCATCGGCCCCCCCTGGCAGTGCTCCCGGAGACCACCGAACAGGTGTCTCACGTGCTGCGGTTGTGCCGGGATCACCAGGTCCCTTTCGTGGCCCGCGGCAGTGGAACCGGTCTCTCAGGAGGCGCTCTGGTCGATCAGCAGGCCCTGCTGGTGGTGACCAGCCGCATGCGCAGGATTCTTGATCTCGATCTGGAGAACCAGCGCATCACCGTTCAACCCGGCGTGATCAACAGCTGGGTGACCCGTGCGGTTGCGGGGGATGGGTTCTACTACGCGCCCGATCCGTCCAGTCAGGTGGTCTGCAGCATCGGTGGCAACGTCGCGGAGAATTCCGGAGGCGTCAACTGCCTGAAGTACGGGGTCACCAGCAACCACGTCCTCTCTCTGGAGGTGGTGCTTCCCGATGGAACGGTGACGCAGCTCGGCAATGGACTGGCGGAATCAGCTGAGCTGGATCTGAGAGGGGCATTCATCGGCAGCGAGGGCACCCTCGGGATCGCGACGGCGATCACGCTGCGTCTTCTGCGGGCGCCGGAGTGCGTGAACGTGCTCCTGGCGGACTTCGAGACGATGGAGGCTGCCGGCGAGGCGGTGCGGGCCGTCACCGCGGAAGGACTGCTTCCGGCGGGGATGGAGATCATGGACAACGTCACGATCAACGCCGTGGACGATTTCTTCGGCTACGACGAGTACCCCCGCGATGCGGCCGCGGTGCTCCTGATCGAGCTGGATGGCCAGGTGGCGGAAGTGCAGGCCTCAGCGGAGCGGGCTGAGCAGTTGTGTCGTCATGCCGGGGCCCGCGGCCTGCGCCTTGCTCAGGACCCCACGGAGTGCGCGGTGCTCTGGAAGGGGCGCAAGTCGGCCTTCTCCGCCGTGGGAAAGATCACTCCCACCTATTACGTCCAGGATGGCGTGGTTCCTCGCAGCAGCCTGCCGTCCGTGCTGGCCGCCATCGAACGCCTGAGCCAGGATCACGAACTTCCCGTCGCCAATGTCTTTCACGCCGGCGACGGCAACCTCCACCCCCTCATTCTCTACGACGCCGGAGAGCCGGAGGCGGAGTCGCGGGTGAAGCAGCTGGGCGCCGCCATCCTGAAGGAATGTCTGGCAGTGGGTGGCAGCATCAGCGGCGAGCACGGGATCGGGGCTGACAAGCGGTGCTACCTCGACTGGATGTTCGAGCCCGACGATCTCCAGACCATGGCTCTGCTGCGCAGCGCCTTCGATCCGGACGGACGGGCCAATCCGGGCAAGGTCCTTCCGACCCCGAGGACCTGCGGCGAGTCCGCGAAGCGATCGGTGACGCTTCCCACCGGGGTTGAGGTCTTCTGATTCCCCTGCTGTCCGTTCAGATCAGCAGGTCGTCTTCATCCGCCTCATCGGCGGGTGGCCAGTCGAGATCGACGGACACGGGTGCATGATCACTGGGCTGCTCGTTGCCCCGCTCCTGTTTGTGGATGACGCAGCTGCGTGCCAGTTCCAGCAGTTCATCACACAGATAAATGTGGTCGATGCGCCAGCCGCGGTCCCGGTCCCAGGCCCCGGTGCGGTAGTCCCACCAGCTCCAGTGGCCGCTGTCGGGTTCGAAGACCCGGAAGACATCCTGCAGCCGGTCACCGAGAGCGGCCTTCAGTGCCTCGCGCTCGGCTGAACTGGCCATGATCCCCCCGGTCAGTCGGTCGGGGTCATGAATATCGCGGGCCTCCATCGCGATGTTGAAGTCCCCCACCATGCACAGGGGCTCTCCGCGTTCCGCCTGCGCGTCCAGATACCGACGCAGGCAGGCCAGCCAGCTCAGTTTGTAGGGGTACTTCTCTGATTTGAGCCCTGAACCGTTGGGCACATAGAGGTTCAGCACCCGGACACCGTCAAGCCTGGCGCTGATCACCCGCTTCTGTTCGCTCAGGGTTCTGGCGTCTGAATCATCGGGAAGCTCGCCGATGAATCCGCAGCGGACGTCCTCAAGCGCCTCGCGACTCACCATGGCCACACCGTTGTAGGCCTTCTGACCATGGATGCTCACCCGCCACCCCGCCGCTTCAAAGGCCTTGAGGGGAAACTGCGGATCATCCACCTTGGTTTCCTGCAGGCAGAGCAGATCGGGCTGGTTGGTCTCCAGCCAGCTCAGCACCTGGGCAAGCCGGGTGCGCACGGAATTGACATTCCAGGAGGCGATCTGCACGGCGCTGTGGCGTCTGGTCGAGACGCTTAGCATTCAACGATCGTTATCTGCAGGGATGATCCTCCGGTTCACTTCCGTCGCTCTGGTGTTGCTCGCCCAGGTTCCTGCGGTTCAGGCCCAAGTGGAAACCCAGTACCAGAACAGGGAGGAGCGTGAGATCTACGGAAACGGCGCTCAGGGTTCCGAAAGCGGTTCGATCCTCGATGCCACCAACCCCATGGATCTGATCAACCGCATCCGACAGGCAGGTTCTCTCGACGACGCCACACCTCCTGCCGACGCCATCGATGCCGCGCTCAAGGCGCTGGAACTGCAGCCTGCGGAAGAGAAGCAGGTCGCCCAGCCCTGATCCGCAGGGCACTCAATCCCCAGGATGAGGCCAGTGTGTCGATGAGCTCATCGGTGTCACTCTCGTTGCCTCGTCTCTGGCGTGCCTTCTCAAGCAGATCACTCACCTCCTCCGCCTTCCCCTGTTCCTGGCGCAGCATGGCCAGAGCCAGAAGCGGCCGGGCATCCGTCGGTGACTCCTCAGCCAGCTGTTGATAAAGCCCGGCAGCGGCGTTGGCCTGCCCACTCCGCCGCTGTAGGTCCGCGAGGAGCATTCCCATGTCCCCACGTCGCCCTGGCCCAAGGTTCTGGAAGCGTTGTATGAGCAACTGAAGCGCCTGGGTCGTGCGTCCGTCCTGGATCTCCACGAGAACGCGCAGTTTCAGCACTTCCGGATGATCGGGGTGCAGCCGCAGCAGTTGATCGAGGTCCGTTCGGGCTCCACGGCTGTCGCCGTTCAGCCGACGCAGGTCCGCCATCAGCAGAGCCAGTCCCAGGGAGCCCGGTTCCTTCTCCAGGAGTGGGTGCAGCACCTGCTGCGCCTCCTGAAGTCGGCCCAGGGCCAGAAGTCTCTCCAGAAGCTGGCGCTGACCCTCGTCATCGAGTTGCTCATCCCCGAGCTTCTGCATCAGATCGCTGACCTGCCGGTCCACCACCAGACGGCTGCCGCGGGCTGCGGTCTGCGGAGCGAATGATGCGGCCGTGAGCCAGCCCACCAGGCCGGCTCCCAGGAGAGCTCCCGCCAGCAGGATCAGGCGGAGCGGGCGGGGCATCACAGCGCTGTCTGTCAGAGGAAGTCTGAAGAGGCTTCAGGGTGCTGGCTACAGTCGACCTGCGGGTTTTGCCGCCGCCCCAATCAATTTCATGCGCAACCACCCGATTCCCCCGGTCACCGAACCGCTGCAGTACCGGGCGATCGGTTTGGTCCGCGGGACTTACACCCCGAAAGAGCCCGAGCAACTGACGCGAGGAGCCTTGCTCGACAGCAACGGCGTCGAACTGGAGACAGTGGTGCTCGGACGGGTGCTGACTCTGATGCGTCGGCATCTGGCCATGGATCAGTCCCATCTCTGGGTGGTCTACCCACGCTGCAGGGAGAACGATCAACTGCACCTGCAGATCGCCGGGATCTGGGAACCCAGCACCCTCGACCCGGATCAGAGTGATGCCGATGACACCCTGCCGGAAGGGGATGACTACTTCTCAATCCGAGGTGAACTGATCTTCACTAAACCCGAAACGGGTGAGCTTGTGGTGAAGGTGCGTCAGCAACCCCGTGCGGATGGAACCCGCCCGCTTCCCTTCAAACTTCAGATGAAGGGAGAACTCCCCCTGGAGCATCTGCGTCATTTCGTCAGTCTGGATATCCGCCGGCAGGGGCAGGAGCTGCATCTCGAGCGTCATGAGGTGATCGCACCGATGCCCACGCGGGGTGGCAAGACCAAGGGGGGGCGCGGCCAGGGGGGGCGGCGCGGTGCGGCGTCACCCCGGAGCACCCGGGCCCGCGGCTGATGGCGGAGGGCCAGGGATCCACGGGCACCCTCAGGGCCGCCATCGTCGTCGCAGCCATCACGGGGCTCGGTGCCTTCGGCCCGGTGATGGGAATCTCCCCGGCCTGGATTGTCGTGGTGGTCGGAGGAGGTCTGGTGGCTCTCAGTGTCGATGCCGCCAGCTGGCAGGGGATGGGTGGTCATCTCCTTGCTGAAGCGATGCCCGGTGGTGAGGGGCGTCTGCGCCGCATCGCCGTTCATGAGGCGGGTCATCTGCTCATCGCCGAAGCGGAGGAGCTTCCGGTACAGCGGGTGATGGTGGGAACCCTGGCGTGTCTGCGCGCGGGGCTGCGCAGCAGTGGAGCCACGGAGTTCACCGTTCCGGAGAGTGTGCGGATGCCGCTGGAGGATCTACGACGCTGGAGCAGGGTTCTTCAGGCCGGCATCGCCGCTGAGACCGTGATCTACGGCTCGGCTCGTGGTGGTGCTGATGACAGGGCCCTGCTGGGCCGCCTCTGGGGGCTCTCGGGGCACGACGTCGCGACGGCGCAGCGGGAGCAGCGTCGAGCCCGCCGGGAAATCGAGCAGCAGCTGCGCCAGGACCGTTCCCAGCTCGAGGATCGCGTCGGAACGCTTCTGGCGGAGGCTCCGAGGCTCGGACGATGAACGGCCCCCCGCCCTTCCATGGTCGTCCTCTTCACATCGACTGTCCGACAGGGGTGGCCGGGGACATGTTGCTGGCGGCCTTGCTCGATCTTGGCGTTCCTGAGGCGGTGATCGAGACGGCTCTGGCCGATCTGGGCCTCGCCGGTCTCTACCAGCTCCGGAGCGAGGAGAGTTGCAGTTCCGGCCTGCGGGGTCTCCGCATCACGGTGAAGGCTCTCGAGCCGGAGCCCCCCCATCGTCAGTGGGCGGACATCCGTCAGCGGATCGAGGCAGCACCGCTGACTCCCGCTCTGCAGCAACGCGTGTTGGCGGTGTTCGAGGCTCTGGCGGAGGCGGAGGCCGCAGTGCATGGCACCAGCCCCGAATCGGTGCACTTCCATGAAGTGGGTGCCATGGATGCGCTGGTGGACGTGGTGGGGGTCTGTGCCGCTATGGAGCATCTGGCGCCCCTGCGTGTCACCTGCACGGCACCTCCTGCAGGACACGGCAGCGTGAAGTCAGCCCATGGGCAGCTGCCTGTTCCTGTGCCGGCGGTGCTGGAGCTGGCCCGGCGCCGGCAGATCCCGCTGCGTCATGACGGTGATCTGCCGGCCGGAGAGCTCACCACACCCACCGGTCTGGCGCTGCTGTCGGTGCTGGTGGATCACTTCTCGCCCCCGCAGCGGCTCACACCAGGGGAGATCGGCATCGGTCTCGGCCATCGTGAACTGGATCGTCCCAACCTGCTGCGGCTCATCCAGCTGAAGCCCCAGATCCCTGAGCAGGAGCCTGCATCCTCTGGAACCGATGGCTCTGATCCTGTCCCGCGATGGCAGCCGCTGGTGGTGCAGGAAGCCTGGATCGATGATGCGACACCGGAGGACCTGGCTCTGCTGCTGGCGGCGCTGCAGCGGGGAGGTGCCGTCGATGCGGCCTCGACGCCGCTCCAGATGAAGAAGGGGCGCACCGGTCAGTCAGTCACGGCTCTGGTGCTTCCGGATCGGGCTGCCGCCCTGCGTGAGATCTGGTTCGGCAGCAGCCCCACGATCGGTCTGCGGGAACGGGATCAGGGGCGCTGGCTGCTGCCCCGGCGAAACGGCATCCTTCATACGCCCTGGGGAGCGCTCCGGGCCAAGCAGGTCCGACGTCCGGACGGCAGTTGCACGGTCAAGCCGGAGGTAGATGATCTGCAGCGGCTCAGTCAGGACAGCGGACAGACCATCGCCGCCCTGAGGGCCTCCCACGCTGGCTGGGCGTTCAGCAGTGATCAGCCCTGGTCCTGGACATGAGCTGGCTTCGCAAGCCCAGTCTCTGGATCACCCTGGCCAGCCTTGGGTTCATGGCTGTGGCGCTGCATCAGCAGTCCGGACAGCTGATGGACCAGAGCCTTGATGGCCGGGGTTGGGCTTGGTTGCTGCTCGGAATGGGCCTGACCTGGGCCAGCATCCTGTTCAACGGTCTGGCCTGGTGCGTGCTGGTGGCCTGGCTCGGTCATCCGCCGGATGATGTCGCTCTGGTTCCGCTGTTCGTCCGCAGCAACCTTCTCAAGTACCTGCCAGGTGGCATCTGGCATCTGCTGGAGCGGGTCCGGGTGCTGCGCGGCTCCATCGGGGCGGGCCCCGCCCTGGCGACGGTGATCCTGGATCCGCTGCTCATCGTGGTGGCGTCGCTGCTGCTTCTGTCTCTCGGGGGCTGGCAGGGAGGTCTGCTGCTGCTGGCGCCGCTGCCGGCCCTGCTGATGCTGCCGCGCTGGCGGGAGCCGCTGCTGCAGAGACTGGAACGTCGCAAGGCGGAGCAACTGCAGAGCTCTGCCGGTGGAGACCTTGCCGAGCATGCATCAGGAAGCGGGCGCGGCGACTACCCCTGGGCGCCGCTGGCTGCTCAGCTGGGATTCGTGCTCACCCGGTTCGCCGGTTTTCTCTGCTGCGTTCAAGCATTTCAAATGCAGCAACCCTCCCTGCCTGTCTGGCTTGCGGCCTTCGCTCTGGCCTATGCCGTGGGTCTGGTGGTGCCTGGGGCACCTGGAGGACTTGGCGTGTTCGAAGCCACGCTGCTGCTGCGTCTCGGCAGCACCGTGCCGGAAGCTCCACTCCTGGCCGCCGTGCTCAGCTACCGGGTGATCTCCACACTGGCGGATGTCGTCGCAGCGCTGTCGGTTGCCGCCGACAGCGCCATGCTGCGACGTTTGAAGGCCCATCCCTGATCATCGCCATGGATGCCGCGCCTCCGCTGCCGCTCCCCTGTCCGCTGCAGGCCGGCTGGGAGCTGGTGCGGACGATCGAGCTGCCCAGGACCCTGGCTGATGGTCGGCCCCTGGGTGGGTTCTCAGCGGCGGCCTACCAGCGGAAGCAGGATCGCCTCTGGTTGCTCAGCGATGCACCCATCGGGTATCTGGTGCCCTGGGGTGGACTCGCTCAGGTGCTCCAGGGCCACCGGGACCCGCTGCGACCCGGCCGCAGAGTGCTGCTGAAGGGAGGCGATGGCCAGCCTCTGACCGAGGACTTCGATGGAGAGGGGCTGGTGGTCCAGGGCCGGCAGGCCTGGATCGCCAGTGAGGGGCGCCGTTCCTTGGAACGTCCGCCCCGGTTGATCCAAATTGACCTCGGCAGCGGCCGGCTGCAGCAGGAGCTGCCGATGCCGAAGGCCTGGCGGCCCACCACTGGGCAGGGCCTTGGCTCCAACAAAGGCCCGGAATCACTGACGGCCCTCGGCCCCGGGGATCTTCTGCTGGCGGCGGAGGCGCCTTTGCTGCAGCACCAACCCGGAGATGGAATCAGCCTGATGCGCCGCCGTTCCGGTGACGCGATTCGCTCCGCAGGGGCGCTTGATTCGGGTGCCTACGGCCGCCATGACGGACTGACGGAACTGCTCGCCCTGCCACTTCGGCAGCAGTTGCTGGGACTGCGGCGGGGGTTTGAGATGCCGGATCAATGGTCGGCCTGGCTTCAGCTGTTCGCCTTTCCCGATCCGCAGGGTCCTCCGTTGAAGCCGATCATCGGCTGGAACCTGCTGGAGGCTGGCCTGCCTCCAGACAACTGGGAATCCATGGCGGTGGGCCCCACGCTGTCGGATGGACGACAGACGCTGGTGTTGGCCAGTGATGACAACTTCAATCCGCTTCAGTCAAGCTGGATTGCGGTGCTGACTCCCCGCCGCAACGCTGCTTGCACCGATTGAGGCTTGACCGATGCGCCGTCGTTCCGTGCTCTCCCTGCTCGGCCTCGGCGGAGCCGGTGTGTTGACCGCCAAGGGACTGTCGGGCTGCATGGTGCAAGGGGGCAACAGCAGTGCGGCCAAAGGATTTCCGTTTCATCCGGTGCGGGTGCCCTTGCCGGTGGACAGTGATGGGCTCAACGCCTTGGATCAGCGGGCCACCTACCGGGAGCTGGCGGTGGAGGACCGGCTGACGGTCCCGGAGGGATTTCGGTCCCAGCTGCTGGCGGCATGGGGCGATCCACTCGGCGACAGCCGCTTCGGGTTCAACAACGATCACCTCGGCTTTGTCCAGCACGGTCCGGACCGGGCATCGATGACGGTGAACTTCGAATACATCAGCGCCGTGCCCTGGGTGCAGGGCTTCGAGGAGGTGGTGGGTAAGCCTCTGCCCTTCGCTGACCTCGTGTCTGTTCTGCAGCCCAGCGATGGCGTCATCGATTGCGGTGAACTGCCGGCCGGCGACCGACGTCTGCAGCAGATCCGTGCGGTCGCGGATGAAGCGATGACCGATCTCGGGATCGGGGTGATGACCCTGCAGCGGGATGGTCAGGGTCAGTGGCAACGGGCGCAGGGCGCCCAGGATCGCCGTATCACGGGGATCAGTGGTCTTGAGGACCCCAAGCAGCAGCTGCTCAGCACCGGTCCAGCTACCGCGGTGTTCACGGCCAGCAAACGGCAGGGCTACGACGATGGCCTGGGCGACAGGATCGTCGGCACCTTCGCCAACTGCGGCGGAGGCATCACCCCCTGGGGAACGGTGCTCAGTGCTGAGGAGAATTTTCAATCCCAGGTGCCGGAACCGGTTTATGCCGATGGCAGTGCGGCCGCACCATCACAGCGTCCCTTGGTCTGCCGGAAAGGAAAACTGGGTGGGCTGGGCAATGTCTACGGACTAGCGGGCAACAAGTATGGCTGGATGGTGGAGGTGGATCCGACCTCGGCTGGCCGGGCAGCGGTGAAGCACACGGCCCTCGGCCGCTTCCGCCACGAAGCCGTGGCGGTTCGGGCTGAAGCCGGCAAGCCGCTGCAGGTGTATTCGGGCTGTGATCGCCGCGGCGGGCATCTCTATCGCTTCGTCAGCACTGACCGTGTCGAAACGGTCCAGGACAAGAGGAATTCACGGTTGTTCGAGGCCGGCGAGCTTCATGTGGCGCGCTTCCGTGCCGATGGCAGTGGTGAATGGCTGGCGGTGACACCGGAGGCCGAGGTGAATCCTTTCCGTCCCAGCCGTTTCAGCGATGCGGATCTCGGCTGTCCTGTGGAGCTGCCCCACAGCGATCGCAGTCAGGCGGGAGCGGAACTCTTCCGGGAGGATGCGGCTGTCGAGGACTACTGCCGCCGTTTCGCCACCCTGTCGGATCTGTACCGGGGTGAGGGAGAGGCGCTGCAGGGGGCGATTCTGGTGGATGCCCACCTGGCGGCCAGTGCGATCGGGGCGACCCCCACGGCCCGTCCGGAGGACACCAAGATCGATCCGATCAGTGGAGATCTGCTGATCGCTTTCACCTCCGGATCCCCCGGATCGACAGGGGGGGCTGACCCTGCCGTGTTCCAGGGACCCGACGGACAGAGCAGCTGGCCCAACGGATGGGTGATGCGCCTGAGTGAGTCCGGCCAGAACCGCTTCACCTGGCGCATGGCTGTGACCGGTGGAACCCCCTGGGCCGGCGGTCTCGGTTTCACCAATCCCGACAATGTCGCGCTCGACAGCAAGGGAAACCTCTGGATCGTCACCGACCGTTCGATGAAGTCGTCAGCGGGTGATGTGTTCGGCAACAACAGCTGCTGGTTCGTTCCCCGCAAGGGCAGCCAGGAGGAACAGGCGGCCTGCTTTGCCACGGGACCGATGGAGTGCGAGGTGACGGGGGTGTGCCTCGATCAGGCCGAGTCGTCGCTGTTTCTGGCGGTTCAGCATCCCGGTGAGGTGAACGGCAGCCGGGCTCAGGTGGATGAGGAGGTTCAGGCCCACGAGCTGCAGGATCGTGATGGTGGCGTTTTCCAGCAACTGCGCACAGTGCCGCTGGGGTCCAACTGGCCGGCTCAGGCTCCGGGCCGGCCCCCCCGTCCGGGCGTCGTGGCGATCCGCCGCCTCAGCGGTCAGCCTTTGCTGGAGGTCTGATCGAGGCTGGGCACCAGGGCCATCGATGCCACCAGCCCCAGCACCAGGATCATCAGTGCCGGCAGCAGCGCTTCCGCCAACCGCTCGTCACTGGCGTACTGATAGACACGCACGGAGAGCGTGTCGAAATCAAAGGGCCGCAGAGCGAAGGTCAGCGGCAGCTCCTTCACGGTGTCCACGAACACCAGCAGCAGTCCCACCGTCAGGGGACCCCGCAGGAGCGGCAGATGCACCCGACGCAGCACCTGCTGCCAGTTGAACCCCATCCCGGTGGCCGCTTCATCGAGACTGGGGCTGATGCGTTCCAGGGCGGCATCCAGGCCGCCTTTGGCCACGGCTAGGAAACGGTCGCTGTAGCCCCAGAGCAGCAGGACCAGCGGGGCCAGCTGCCAGGGGCCGCCGGTGAGCAGCAGAGCCAGTGCCAGCACGGTGCCGGGCACGGCGTAGCCCATGCCGGCCAGGAAGGTGAGGCTCTGCAGCCAGCGGGCTTCACTCCAGCGCTTGGCGATCGCCAACAGCAGGGCCGTGACCACAGCCAGGACGGCGGCGGCCAGCGCCAGCAACAGGCTGCGGAGACTGAGCTGCCAGAGGTCGGCCTCCAGGTTGCCTGCCAGCTGTTCCAGATTCGTGGCGGCCCAGATCAGCGGAGTCCCCAGGCTCAGCAAAGGCGGAATCAGACTCAGCAGCTGGGCCACGAGTGCCCGAGGCCCCTGCAATGTCCAGGCTGTGGCATCCCCTCCGGCCACACCGTCACTCCAGCGGCGGCTGCGACGCCGAAGCCGCCGTTCGCACACCACCAGAGTCAGCACGATCACCAGGGTGATCAGGGCCAGGGTGATGGCACCGGTTGGATCACTTTCGGCCTGCCAGGCCTCCAGGATGCCGGCCGACAGGCTGGGGATGCCGAGGAGTTGAACAGCTCCCAGCTCGTTGACGATCTCCATGCCCATCAGGGCAACACCGGCTCCGATCGCCGGAAGCGCGATCGGTAGCGCGACCCGCCGAAAGGCGGCCCATGGACCGATCCCGAGGCTGCGGCAGGCCTCCAGCTGCCGTCTGCCGCTCATCGCGAAACTTTCTGTGCTCAGCAGAAACACGTAGGGATACGTGGACAGAGCCATGACGGCGATGCCCCAGGCCAGGCCGTGGATGCGCCAGCCCTGGCGGCTGCCCAGATCCACCAGCGTCGCTGACAGCAGATAGGCCGGGGTGGCCAGGGGGATCAGCTGGGCGATGCGCAGCCAGCGACGGCCGGGAAATCGGCAGTTGATCAGCAGCCAGCCGTTGGCGGTGCCGATCAAGGTTCCGGCGATGGCACTGCCCAGCAGCAAGCTCAGCGTGCCGCGGATCTGGAGGCCACCATCCGGGCCAAGGCTGCCGAGACCGTCGCGGATTCCCTGCAGTCCCTCCACGATGAGGGTCAGCACGGGCCAGATCGCCAGCAGAGCAAGCCCGGCAGCCGTGAGTCCCAGCAGCCGACGACTCATTGCCAGCGGTTGGCAGCCATCAGCTCGACGGCTTTGGCATTCAGCTCACCGAGCCGCTGCGCCGACACCTTGCTGGAAAGGGCCAAGTCAGCGTCGCCCTTGTCACCAGCCTGCATGCGGCCGAGGTAGTAGCTGTTGGCCAGAGCGACGCCGTAGTCGCCCTGAGCGACGGCCCCGACCATGGGCGTGTCACTGCTGAACACCGGCTGAGCCACGTTGGCCATCATTCCCTGAATCCATTGCGTCATCTCCTGCTCCCCGGCGGTGTCCAGCATGAATGCCACCAGCGACTGGTGGTAGACGCTGCGACGGTTTCGCAGGGAGAGCCTGCCCTTGAGAGCTGGAGCTGCCAGGTCTTCATAGCGGCTCACTTCGTTGGCCTTCACCTTCTCGGCATTGAACATCGGGGCCCGCAGCCGGCGCGTGAAACCGAACCAGCGGTTCTTGCTGTCGCAGGCGATCAGCAGGATCCCGATGGACACGGCCAGAGAGGCCTGTGCCGCCACTTTGCAAAAGCGGCACTTATTGAGAATGAAATGCATTCGCGGCATTGCTCTTTGCGAACGTAACGCAATAGCGATGCCCCGCTCTGCGGTCTCTCCGTTCAGCTGTTGTTCGACAAAAAAATCCCTCGCCGAAGGCGAGGGAAGGGTGGTGAGGTGAATCGTGATGATTGCTTTGAAGAATCAGCGACGCTGGTCGCGAACCGGGATCGGAATCAGAACAGGTTCACGCAGGCCACCACCGCTGTTGTCATCGTCGGAATCGGCCAGCAGCCAGAGCAGAAGACTTGTCACCAGCAGAAGGGCAACCAGGGTGATGGGCTCTGCCATGGGGGTGTTCTCCATCACGCCACATTAGTCAGTTCAGCCCGTTTCCGCTCGATCCGGCGGAGGGGTTACCGGCGGCTTCCTCATCCACGCAGGCCTGGAGCTGTTGCCGCAGGGTGTCGTGATCGATGTCGCGTCCGATCAGCACAAGCTGGTTCTTGCGTTCGCCGGTCCAGTCGGTGTCGTCAATCGAAAAGCGCTTTCCTGCGAGATGGAACACGTGACGTCGTTCGCTTTCGTTGAACCAGAGAATGCCCTTGGCGCGGAACACCTCAGCTGGCAGCTGATTGTCCAGAAAGTTCTGGAACCTTCGCAGGGCGAAAGGCCCATCACTCTGGAACGACAGCGACGTGAAACCGTCGACGGCGAGGTGATCCGAGTGGCTGTGGGCGTGGTCGTGATGGTCGTGGCTGTGGTCGTGATGGTCGTGGCTGTGGTCGTGATGGTCGTGGCTGTGGTCGTGATGCTCGTGGCTGTGGTCGTGATGCTCGTGGCTGTGGTCGTGATGCTCGTCTTGCGTCGAAACCTTGTCCGACTCGAACAGACCGACGCTGAGCAGCAGAGGCAGTGGCACGTCTCCCTGGGTGGACCGCAGGATGCGGGCATCGTTCTTCACCTCCCGGAGCTGCTGTTCAACGGTCTGCAACCGCTCCTCCCCCACGAGGTCACACTTGTTCAGCATCAGGATGTCCCCGTAGACCACCTGGGCCCGCCCGACCTGGGTATCGAGAACGCTCTGGTCGAAGTTCTCCGCATCGATCAGCGTGATGATCGAGTCCAGTCGCGTCTGGTCGCGCAACTCGCTGCCGAGGAAGGTCATCGCCACCGGCAGAGGATCGGCCAGACCAGTTGTCTCCACAACGATGTAGTCCAAGGCCTCTGGACGTTCAAGCACCCGCTCCACCGTCTGCATCAACTCGTCGTTGATCGAGCAGCAGATGCAGCCGTTGCTCAACTCCACCAGCTCCTCTCCTGTGGAGACGATGAGTTCGTTATCGATGCCGATCTCACCGAATTCATTCACCAGCACAGCGGTCTTCACGCCCTGCTGATTGCTGAGAATGTGGTTGAGCAGAGTGGTTTTTCCGGCACCGAGGAAGCCCGTGAGAATCGTCACCGGGACCCCAACCGGGGCTGATGCTGCAGTCATGAGATCTGCCCTGTTGAGCTCATGCTGGCAGCAGAGCGTCGATGGCTGCCGAAAGCTCGGCGTCCATCGTGCTCAGGCCCCCCAGATCGTGGGTGGAGAGTTCGATCTTCACTCGGTTGTAAACGTTGCTCCAGTCGGGGTGGTGCTGACGGGATTCGGCCAGCAGTGCCACGCGGGTGATGAAACCGAAGGCTTCCACAAAGTCGCTGAACACAATGCTGCGGCGCATGGCGGTGTCGCCCACCTCCCAGGCGGGACGCTCCTGTTGAAGCTGCTGGCGTTGTTCAGGCGTGAGCAGGGTCGGCATGCCGAGAGGGGATTCCTGGTGAGTTCATTCTCCTGCCAGGTCGTGCAGTCGGTCCACCAGCAGATCCACCTCCGTGTTGACGCCACCGTCGCCGGCCCAGGCCTCCGGGTCATGTCGGGCCTGGATCGCTTCGTTGAGCCGCGTGCTGTTGCGACGGGCCAGCAGTGAGGTCGTGTCGCTGGAGCGGGAAGGCTGCTGCACTTCAGGTTTCAGGGTGCCGATGAGGTGGCAGGCAATGCGGCGCTGATGGGGAGCTCGGCGGTGCTCCCAGAGGTAGACCGCCTGCCAGGTGCCGAGCAGCAACCGTCCGTTCTCCACGCTGAGACTGAGGGCCTGACAGGTGAGAGCTGTCCGGATGTGCGCTGGCATGTCGTCCGGCCCTTCATCGTCGTGGAGGTAAGCCCTGGACTCCGGAACCATGTCGTCCATCCAGGCGGCGAGGTCCTTGAGAACCCGGGGGTCAGCGTTCTCGTTGATGGTGAGACTGGCACTCGTGTGCAGGCAGGTGAGGTTCAGCACCCCTCGGGCGATGCCACTGGTGGCGATCCAGCGGCTCAGGGCCGGATCGATCCGGGAAAAGCCACGACCGTTGGTGCTGAAGTCCAGCGTTTGCAGTGCCTGATGGCTCAGGGGAGTGATTCCAGACGTCATGACGGAATGGACATGATCTGTTCAGCGTGGCGCTGCTCGCGATCAAGCGCCTGCCTGCTGCAGGCTGTTGCAGCTCTGCACCCCGTCCATGTCCGCATCCACGCCAGCGGATCTCACACTTCTCTTCGATGGCGGCTGTCCTCTCTGTCTTCGCGAGGTTCACTTTCTGCGTCGTCGTGACCGCGATGGACGCATGGCTTTCGTCGACATCGATGCGTCGGATTACGACCCGGACCTTCATCAAGGAGTCAGTTATCGCGAGGCCATGGGCCGCATCCATGCGATCACGGGCGATGGAACCATCCTTCGGGATGTGGCGGTGTTCCGCGAGGCCTATCGGCTGATCGGCCTGGGCTGGATCTATGCCCCCACTCGCTGGCCGTTGATCGGGACCCTGGCGGATTGGGCCTATCGCGTCTGGGCTGCACGGCGTCTGCAGGTCACTGGGCGTCAGAGTCTGGAGGTGCTGTGTGCAGATCGCTGTCAGCCCTTGGGAGTCGATCAGGCTGGTTAGGGTCGAAACAGTTGTGGATCTCCCGTGGCGTCAACGGCCTGGCAGCGCCTGGGTGACCATCTCAGAAAAACCCAGCTGCTCGGATCGATCCAGTCGGCGCTCTACTGGGATCAGAACACCCGCATGCCGAGGGGGGGGGCAACCTGGCGCGGTGAGCAGCTCACGCTTCTGGCCAGCGAGCTGCATGCCCTTCAGAGCTCAGAGGCTTATGCAGATCTGCTGGCCGATGCGCGCTCGGAATGGCCCGGTTCCGACGATGTCCACGGCAGTGGCGGGCATGGCCGGAATCTCGATCTTCTCGAAGAGGATCTGAGACGGCAGCAAGCGCTGGATCCTTCCCTCGTGGCCTCCCTGGCCACAGCGAAGGCAGATGGTTACGCCCGTTGGCAGGTGGCACGCCAGCGCTCGGACTTCAGCTTGTTCAGTGGAGCGCTTCAAACCCTGATCGATCTGCGTCAGGAGCAGGCGCGTCAGCTGGCGGAGGCTCGTTCCTGCTGGGAAACGCTGGCACAACCCTTTGAGCCCGATCTGAGCCTTGACCGGCTGCAGCAGCTGTTTGCACCTCTGCGGGAGCGACTCCCGTCACTGATCGACAGTCTGGATCGGGAGCAGCGCCCGTCCACCGCTGGCTGGGACCTGCCGGAGCAAGCTCAGCAGCGGCTCTGCGAGGAATTGCTGCAGGAGTGGGGACGAGATCCCTCGATCACCTGTCTGGCCCGTTCTCCCCATCCGTTCTCGATCACCCTCGGCCCATCCGACTACCGCATCACCACCCGGGTGGTGAGCGGTCAACCGCTTTCGTGTTTTCTGGCAACGGCTCATGAATGGGGACACTCGCTGTATGAGCAGGGTCTTCCGAATCAGAGTCATCAATGGTTCTCCTGGCCTCTCGGCCAGGCGACATCCATGGCTGTGCACGAAAGCCAGTCCCTGTTCTGGGAAAACCGGGTCGCTCGCAGTCGATCCTTCGCGGAACGGTGGTGGACGCGTTTCGCCGACGTGGGAGCGCCTCTGACCTGTGGTGAAGATCTCTGGCGCTCGATGAATCCACTCGCTCCCGGGCTGAATCGGGTGGAAGCGGATGAACTCAGCTACGGCTTGCACATCCTGATCAGAACCGATCTTGAGATCGCTCTTCTTGAGCAGGGTCTGGAGGTGGCTGACCTGCCGGCTGAATGGAACCGCCGTTACACCGAGCTGCTTGGTGTCACTCCCGCCAATGACGCTGAAGGTTGTCTACAGGATGTCCACTGGAGTGAAGGGCTGTTCGGTTACTTCCCCTCCTACCTCCTGGGTCACCTGATCAGTGCCCAGCTGGGCGAGGCGATGACCGCTGAGATCGGAGCGCCGGAGGATCATGTGGCCCGTGGTGATGTGCGCCCTCTTCTGAGTTGGCTGCGTCAGCATGTTCATCTCGTCGGCAGAGCCGTCAATGCTGAGGATCTGGTGGAGCAGGTCAGTGGTGCACCCCTGAGCAGCGCTCCCTTCCTTCGTTATCTCGAGGGCAAGCTGAGCACCCTGGCAGACAGGGGGGCGACTGCCCTGTTCTGATCGTCCAGGGGCTTGCCGGCGGTCCCCCGTAGGATCCCGGCGCTGTTGACCGCCGTTCATGGCCAACCTCGATCAGGCTCCCAGCCGCAGCATGCCCAACCTGCTGCACGTGCTGCCGGCCTTCGCTGACGAATCCGAGCTCCGCCTTAACACGATCGTGGAGCTCAACTCCAACACGATCAACAAATACGAGCTGATCACAGAGACCGGGCATCTGAAGCTGGATCGCGTCGGCTACTCCTCACTGGCTTACCCCTTTGCCTACGGCTGCATACCCCGCACCTGGGACGAGGACGGTGACCCGCTCGACATCGAGATCGTCAGTGTCACGGAGCCCCTTGTCCCTGGTTCGATCGTTGAAGCCCGCATCATCGGGGTGATGACCTTTGATGACGGCGGCGAAGTCGATGACAAGGTGATTGCCGTCCTGGCCGATGACAAGCGGATGGACCACATCAAAAGCTTCGAGGATCTCGGTGAGCACTGGAAGAAGGAGACCACCTACTACTGGGAGCACTACAAGGATCTGAAGAAGCCCGGCACGTGCACAGTGAACGGATTCTTCGGAACCGAGAAAGCCGTTGAGATCATCAAGTCCTGCGAAGCCCGCTACCTGCAGGAGATCGCACCGAAACTGGTCGATTGATCCGGAGGAGCGAGGGCGGGGCTGTCCCCGCCCCTCATCTCTGATACATGTTTACCAGAACGGCACGTTCTGCATCGGGTTGCTGAGGCAGCCCGCGATGGGCTCCTCTCTGAGAGGAGATCACCATATCGCCGGCTTTTGCAAACATCGGCAGGGCTTCGCAGCCTCCGAGTTGGCTGTATTCGTACAGCCCGATTTCATTCTCCAGGTTGAAACGACGGCTCCGCTTCCAGCTGCTTCGATCCCTGTGGGACCTCTTCACATAGCAATAGGGGCCTTCAGCAAGGCTGTTGACCTCGGTCAGGAAGAGAAAGGACTTGTACTTGAGGGAACGTCCATCGCAGTGAAAGCTTCGGGTGTCCTGGACGCCGCGGTTGATGTAGAGGTTGCGGCACTTCACGTGCAGGGGTGTGAGACTTGAGGTCATCACCAGGCGGCGGATGATCGGTTCCTGGAGGCTCATGGCCACCAGATCCTTGATCTCGTCCGACAACCGCTCGGGATGAAAGATATCGATCATGCCGGCGTCGCTGCCGCTGCGTCCGTCGGCACGCTTGATGCGGTGATTGATCACCGCGCGATCGGCATCCACGAATGTGTTGTATCCCTTGAGCACCCGCTGATCCGGCAGATTCAGATAGGCGATGTCATCCAGACCCGATGTCTCGTGGTTGGTGATGGCGTCGAGCAGCTGATTGATCTGGCCTTGAAAGCGTTCGAGCTGGTCCGGGTTCAGCACCTCGGAGATCAGGATGATGCCCTGGCGACGAAGGGTCCAGGCTGCCTTGAGAAACAGGCGCCTGCTTCGGCAGATGCCATCGAACGGAAAACAGATCGCTTTGGTTTCGCGTTGGCGGTCCTCGCCGCTCAGCAGGCTCGGCAGTGTCGGCTGCGCGGCCTGGTTCGGGAGAGCTGACTCTGCGTGGGCCAGGGCGGACGTCCTCTGCCGGAACGGACCTGGGAAGGGTACAGCTTTCTGCAAAGAGCATCGGACGCCCAGCACTGTCTCAGATTGAGACGAAGAGACCCTTAAGAGTTGCCGTGCCGCTCAAGAAATGGCTGGCTACCTCGCCAGAGATGCATAACTTGAGACCAGTAAGACTCATGAGTCCTGCGGATGCGTCTCCCTCTGCTTCTCTCCGGGGTCGCTCTGGCGTCCATCGCAGCGCTCCCTGTCTCCGCGGCCGCAGCTGAGCTGGCCATGCGCCGATCGTCCTCCTCATCCCGGGTTGTTCTCGATCTCAGCCGGCGTGAAATCCGTGTGGTCAGCGGAGCCCGCAGGCTCGGCCCCTGGCCGGTGGCCATCGGTGATCCCTCGACGCCCACCCCACTGGGTGAATTCGCCATCCTCAACAAAAAAGTCAATCCGGTTTATGTGACGCACAAAAATGGACAGCGTCGTGAGTTGGTGGGTCCGTCCAGCCCGATCGGGGATCGTTATCTGGCGTTCCATCGCAACGGCCGGGGAGAGTTTGGAATCCATGGCACCCCTTGGCCTCACTGGGTCAGGACCCGTGCTGCGGTCAGCCTGGGCTGTGTTCGCATGCTCAACGACCACGTGCGTCAGCTGTTTGAGGTCGTTGATGTCGGGACGACCGTGGAGATCAGAAACTGATCAGGCTTCCGGCCGCACGGCTTCAAAGATCTCCTGAAGAATCTCACCGGCTCCCTGCTGCTTGAGAGTGTTGGCGAGGGCCAGGCCGATCGGCTCAGGATCAGCGGCAGGCCCGCTGGCCTGATCCCGAATCAGACGCAGTCCATCCAGGCTGGCCACCATGCCGGTCAGGACGAGCTGATCGCCTTCGAACCTGGTGTTGACTCCGATGGGCACCTGACAGCCCCCCTCCAGTTCCCGCAGGAAAGCTCGTTCCGCAAGGCATCGCTGGGATGTGGGGGCATGCTCCAGCACCTTGATGATCTCCAGAACTTCCGGCTGGCCTTCCACGCATTCGATGCCGAGAGCTCCCTGGCCGACGGCATGAAGAGAGATGTCTCCAGGAATGAGTTGATGAATGCGGTCGGCGAAACCAAGGCGACCCAGTCCTGCAGCGGCCAGGATCAGGCAGTCGTATCCACCGCTGTCCAGCTTCTCGAGACGGGTGATCACATTGCCGCGGACGTCTTTGAATTCCAGGTGTGGGTAGTGATGGCGCAGCTGGGCCAGGCGCCGCAGAGAACTGGTGCCGACGACGGCCCCTTCCGGAAGGGTCTCGAGGGTGTGATCGGCATTTTTGGCGTTCACCACCAAGGCATCGGCGGGGTCCTCCCGCTCGGTGATGCAACCGAGCATCAGGCCTTCCGGAAGATTCGTGGGGAGGTCCTTGAGGGAATGGACCGCGATGTCAGCACGCCCCACAAGCATCTGGGCCTCCAGCTCCTTGGTGAACAGACCCTTGTCACCGATCTTGGCCAGGGCGACGTCCAGGATCTTGTCTCCCTGGGTCGCCATCGCTTCGACGCTGACGGTGAGCTGGGGATGGGCCTTCTCAAGTTCGGCCTTCACCCAGTTGGTCTGCACCATGGCCAGCTGGCTGCGTCGGGAGGCGATGCGCAGTTCGGTGAGGGCCATGGACAGGGCGAATCAGCCCGTCAGACTACGCAGGCAGGGTCACGACTTTCCCGAATGTGAAGGTGGGGCGACCCATCAGGTGGCGACGAAGGGATCTGAAAACTGCGTAACATTCCCCAAAGCACATTCGGTCATGCCGGGACCAGTGGTGAGCGGAGTACGTCAATCGGCTTCCCTGAATCAAAAACTGATTGATGAAGCGGATTCGGAGACCCATCTCAGCCTGATGTCGGAAGGAAGTATCCGCTTGTTGCTGCTCACAAGTGGCGATCTGCTCATAGCGCGTCTTCGCAACACCACCGATCGTGATGGAGATCCCGCTTACCAATTGATCAGGCCACGACGGGTCTGCCTTGCGGATCCAGGACAGTCGTTGCCCTGGCGACTTGAAGCGTTTCTTGAGGGGCTGACGCCTCAACGCAATGTCGTTCTGTTCAAGACAGCCCTGGCGTCTGTGCTGGAGCCTGATTCCCGGCTCGTCCAGATCTATGCAGAGATGACCGATCAGGAATGTCCGCTGGAAGAAACCCCTGTCGAGCGCCTGAAACGGGCGTTTCAGGAGTTCACAGAGAGTTTCGACGCAGACCAGCAGGAGCCTGTCTGAGCCAAGCGTTTCACAGTCTGATTGGAGCCTCAAAAAAAACCCCGACGTCTCGCCGGGGCGTGATCTCTTCCGTGTGAGGAGGGCGTCTCAATTCCCTCTCAACCCTTATAAGGGGTTGCCCTGCTGAATGGAAGGGAAGATGTACTTACGTGCTTTTCAGCCTGCTGCTGCGTAGTCGGCTTCCTTTTTGGCGACGAATTCGTCATCGCTCATCACAGGGTTGATTTCGATCTGAACCTTGAAATGCTTGATCTAGGGAGCGGTGTGTTGCCAGACTTTGCTGATGTGGTCTGCGCACACGTTCGCCGTGCCCCAGCCGCCTTGAGGATCACAGACGCGATATTTCACCTCAAATCCGTCGAAACGGTCGGCAGGACTACCGCTTCGGATGTAATCGGCGAAGGCGACTCCGGCGGCCCAGCTGTCTTCCTGGGAGGCGAAGTTCCAGTTCAGTTGGTAGTGGTGCACGTTCTGATTGCCATGGCGATCAGATCCTGCTCCCCAAATCAGATCGAATGCGTTGGTGACGCAACGCTGCGCTGTACTGTCCACAACCCAGCTGGCACGATTTGTTGTCAGGCTGCAGAATGAAGTTGATCAGGGTTGATCTGCGAGCTCGAGAGTTGGAGTCGCAGCGTTTTCGATCAGTTGGTATCACGCCATATCTGGTGGTTGATCCTCTGGACAGGTACCAGATGTGATGTATGGTTGTGTTATTCCCGCTTGTTTCTCATGTTGACCGGCGCTGATCTTCTCACCAAGGTCAAGGAACTTGGTGATGTGTCCAAGACTGACCTGGCCACGGCCTGTGGTTATGTCTCCAAGAAAAAGGACGGCTCCGACCGCGTGAATTTCACGGCGTTTTACGAGGCTCTGCTCAATGCCAAGGGAATTGACCTGGGCGGTGGTTCCGCTGGTATCGGCAAGGGTGGACGCAAGCTCTCCTACATCGCCACTGTTCAAGGCAATGGCAACCTTCTGATTGGCAAGGCCTACACGGCCATGCTCGAGCTCAATCCCGGAGATGAGTTTGAGATCAAACTGGGTCGCAAGCAGATCCGTCTGATCCCCGTTGGTGGTACCGATGAAGAGGAGACCACCGACGAGTGAGTCTCGTCTGATGGCTTACCACTTCAGTCAGCCACAAAAAAAGACCGCCAAATGGCGGTCTTTTTTTGTGGCAACGAATCCGTGTCAATCGGATCGTTTCACTTGATGTATTCCTTGAGAACGCCGTTGCGGTTGGGGTGGCGCAGCTTTCTGAGGGCTTTTGCCTCGATCTGACGGATCCGTTCGCGGGTCACATCGAAGATCTGTCCGATCTCCTCCAGGGTCTTCATGCGGCCGTCATCCAGGCCGTAGCGCAGACGCAGCACATCACGCTCTCTTGGGCTGAGGGTGGCGAGCACACCTTCGAGATCTTCGCGAAGAAGATTCTTGGCCACGTCCTGCTCTGGATTCTCGATGTCGGCTTCAATGAAATCGCCGAGGCGGGAATCCTCCTCCTTTCCGATCGGTGTTTCCAGGGAAATCGGCAGCTGAGCGCTCTTGGCGATGAAACGCAGCTTCTCGATGGTCATCTCCATCGATTCGGCGATCTCCTCTTCTGTCGGTTTGCGACCGAATTCCTGGGACAGCACCTTGGTGGTTTTCTTGATCCGGGAAATCGTCTCGTAAAGGTGAACGGGAAGACGGATGGTGCGGCTCTGGTCCGCGATGGCGCGGGTGATCGCCTGTCGGATCCACCAGGTGGCGTATGTGGAGAACTTGTAGCCCTTCTCGTGATCGAACTTCTCAGCCGCACGGATCAGGCCGAGGCTGCCTTCCTGAATCAGATCCTGGAAGCTCAGGCCTCTGTTCATGTACTTCTTGGCGATCGACACCACCAGGCGCAGGTTCGACTGCACCATCTTTTCCTTGGCCCGACGCCCCAGCATCAGCCGGCGTCGGAAGCGGATCAAGGGCATTTCAACCAGAGCAGCCCATTCCTTGGTGTCGGGATGCTTGCCGTTGTCGCTTTCGAACTGTGCTGCCAACTCCTCGAGATGGAGCAAGTCGGCAATCTTGCGCGCCAGTTCAATCTCCTCGTCCGGCCGCAGCAGACGGATCCGGCCGATCTCCTGCAGGTAAACCCGGATGGAGTCTTCGGTGTAGACCCCCTTCGGGCCGATCTTGATGCTGGCGAGGGCCTTGGCTTTGGCCTCCTTTTCCGCAGCAGCGGCCTTCGCTTTCTCCTCGGGAGAAACTGTGGCTACCGCTTCTTTCGAGGCGGCGTCCTTGGCTTTGGCTGTTGCTGCGCTGGCTTTGGCGCCGGTTTTGCTCTTGGCGACCGAACTCCGGGCCGGCTTCGCTTTGGCTGCCGCAGCTTTCGTGGCCGCTGGTTTCTTTGTCGCAGTCTTGGAGGCTGCCTTCTTCACGGAGGTTGACGTCTTGGCGGCCTTGTCGGTCGTGGCCTGATCGGCTGCCGCCAGCAGCTCATCGGCGGCGGCGCTCAGATCCTTGCTACTGGATTTTGACCGGCTGGTCCGTGCTTTCGCGGGTGCTTTTTTCGTCTCCGCCTTGCTGGCGGATGTCACCTCCTTCAGCTCTCCATTGGCATTGGCCAACAGAACGATGTCCGGTTGAGCTGTCTTGGTGGCGGAAGGGCTCATAGCGATGAACAGAAGGCGGAAAAGGTGCTGCGGACTGCTGGGCCGGAACACGCGCCATGGCGTGTCGGAACAGGCAAAACCTCTTGGAACTTGAACAGCGTTCAAAAGCTGCTCAGGAACCGGTTCTTTGAGTGCTGGAGGGGGCGTTCCGGTAAACGGGGCGTCCGAAGGGCGACATCCTGACTTGCCCGGGGTGGTCTCAGACCGGCTGGAGCTGCAGGAAGGTTGTCCTGGCTTCAGACTGCGTGTCTTCCCGCTGGGTCAAGGGCAGGTGTTGGTCAAAACGCACCAACTCATTCATGTTAATGAAGATTTCCGATCCGTGCAACATCCTGTCAGCTGACGGTCAGCCGGTCGACGTTTGGCTGGAGGCCGGTCGCGAGGGCCGTGTCTTCACCTATCGGGCTGATCCTGACTTGCGTCTGCAGCCGGGCGATCTGGTGAGAGTCCCGCTGCGCAATCGGACGATGCACGGGCTGGTGGTGGGATGCCCCGTCCAGGCGATACCTGCAGACAGGCAGGCTGTGCTTCAGCCGGTTGAGGCTCTGCTGCAGCGCGCGGCTGTTCCCACCGACTGGAGGCAATGGCTCGATGGCGTCGCTGAGCGATGTCACCTCAGTGCGTTCCGGATGCTCAAGGCTGCTCTCCCCGCGGGGTGGCTCGGCCAGGCCCGGGCCTCGGCCGTTCGCTCCGGTCGTCGACTGTGGTGGCTGCAGAGAACGACGGCTCAGCCGCTGCCGGATCTCACCCAACGACAGCAGGATCTGCTCGCGTATCTGGATCGTCAGGGCGGAGGGTCGTGGCAGCGGGGTGTCGAGGCGGCCGGATTCAGTGGCGCTGTTGTGGCAGCGCTCGTCCGCAAAGGCTGCATCGAACGCGAACAGCGTCAGCCATCAGCCGACGCAGAGCTGTCGTCCCCCCCACACCTCGAGTCCCCCCGAGTTCTCACCGAGGAACAGCAGGCGGTGGTGGTGGCGTACCAGGCACTGGCTCCAGGCAAGGGATTGCTGCTCTGGGGCATCACGGGCTCAGGAAAGACCGAGGTGTATCTGCAGCTCGCCGCTGCAGAGCTGGCGGCGGGTCGGCATGTTCTGCTGCTCACACCGGAGATCGGACTGATCCCACAGCTCGTAGATCGCTGTCGCCGGCGCTTCGGAGCCCGGGTCCTCGAGTATCACAGCGGCTGCCGGGACCGTGAACGCCTGCGGGCCTGGCAGCGCTGTCTTCAGCCGGACCAGTCCTTGGTGGTGGTGGGAACCCGTTCCGCGATGTTCATGCCCCTGGATCCTCTCGGACTCGTGGTGCTGGATGAGGAGCACGACAGCTCCTACAAGCAGGACTCCCCAATGCCCTGTTACCACGCCCGTGATCTCGCCATGGACCGGGTTTCGCGCTGCGGGGGGCGTGTGGTGCTGGGCAGTGCCACACCATCGCTGGACAGCTGGGTGCAGCTGAGCCCCGACGGGCCTCTCACCCTGGCCTGTCTACGGCGCCGTATTTCCGAGCAGCCCCTGCCTCCGGTGCATGTGGTCGACATGCGGCACGAACTGGCGGAAGGACATCGCCGCCTGATCAGCCGGCCTCTGATGGAACGGCTCCAGCAACTGCCGGAGCGGGGCGAGCAAGCCGTTGTGCTGGTGCCGCGCCGTGGTTACAGCCCGTTTCTCGGTTGTCGCAGCTGCGGTGAAGTGGTGCAGTGCCCCCACTGCGATGTGGCGCTCACCGTGCATCGTGGCCATGGAGGACGTCAGTGGCTTCGCTGTCACTGGTGCGATCACCGGGCTGAGATCGAAACCCGCTGCACCCACTGCGGTTCGACAGCGTTCAAGCCCTTCGGTGCTGGGACCCAGCGGGTGCTCGAGCTGCTAGCAGAGGAGCTGGAGGATCTGCGGTTGCTGCGCTTCGATCGTGATTCCACCGGTGGTCGCGATGGACACCGCCGTCTTCTGGACCGCTTCGCGGCCGGGGAGGCAGATGTGCTGATCGGAACTCAGATGCTGGCCAAGGGGATGGATCTCCCCCGGGTCACCCTGGCCGCAGTGCTCGCGGCCGACGGCCTGCTGCACCGCCCCGATCTACGGGCGGGCGAGCAGGCGTTGCAGCTGCTGCTCCAGCTGGCGGGGCGTGCCGGTCGTGGCGAGCGCCCGGGGCAGGTGCTGGTGCAGACCTATTCACCGGAGCATCCGGTGATCCGTCATCTGGTGGATGGGCGTTACGAGGATTTTCTGGCCCAGGAAATCCAGCTGCGCCGCGAAGCTGGACTGGTGCCTTTCAGTCGCGCCTGTCTGTTGCGTCTGTCCGGAGAGTCGGCCACGGCCACGGCCACGGCCGCGACGGTGCTTGCGGAGCGCATTCGGCCTCTCTGTTCCTCCCAGGGTTGGTGGCTGGTGGGTCCGGCTCCGGCGCCTGTGGCACGGGTGGCCGGTCGCAGTCGCTGGCAGCTGTTGATGCACGGGCCGGCGGGATCACCGTTGCCTTTGCCTTCCGGTGAAGCGCTATGGGAGGGACTGCCACAGGGAGTGGCCCTGGCGGTTGATCCGGATCCTCTGGATCTCTGATCAGGACGGCAGTTCAGGGAAGCCGAATCCCAGATTCCGGCGGATTCCCTGCAGGAGCAGGCTCAGCAACAGCAGCAAGGCGACAGCGATGCTGCCCAGACCCAGTCCGCTCCAGCTCCAGTTGTGACGTTCAGCGGTCATGCGCTCACCGCCGTGGAGCCTGTGCAGGGTGCTGCCCTCGTTCATGTTCACCAGGATCTCCAGATCAGGGATCTCCGGAAGGGTCGACAGATCCAGATCCAGGACCAGGGTCTGCTGCACGCCAACAATCCAGTTGCGCTCCCGCAGCGTCAGGCTTGGTGATGGCAACTCCAGCCCGGCGGATTCCGCGGCGAGCTGAACCATCCGCTCCAGCTCTGAGCTCACGATCCGCATGGGTTGAGCAGCGGAGACGATGCGCTGCGCGCCAGGTCCAGGGTGACTCACCTGAAGCTGGGGCAGGTCGTCATGCAGCTTCTCCTCGAAACGGCTCTGCCAGGGCAGCAGCCGACCATTGCCACTCTGCACCTGCCAGCTCAGGGCGATCCGATCCGGCCCTGGGATGGTGAGGTCCGCCTCGATGCGGATGCAGCCGCTGAGCAGAAGGGTCAGCCCGAGAAGCACGGCTGTCACCAGCGCGGCGAAGCCGAGGGCCGGTGCCTGGGTCGGTCCTGTCGGTGGCGGCGGTGGTGGGGGTGGGCGGCGCTTGCGTCGCCGAACGGTCGAGGAGGCGCGGCTGCCGGTGGCAGACATCTCCAGCTGGGGAAGTCGCATGGACCAGCTTTCCGGTCTGGTGAGTGCCGGGGCCTCCAGAATCGTCAGCAACTGCTTGGCCTGCTGACGGAGTTCAGGGTCGCCGCGGCGAGTCAGCAGGCGGCAGGTGGCGATGGCCTCGCTGTCGTTGCCCTGACCCATCCAGGCGGTGACCATCAGCAGCCTGACCCGGGCTCCATGGGCATCCGGAAGCGGATGGGACTCCGCCACAGGAGCCAGCAGCTCCAGGCATTGGCCGTAATCGCCACGTTCCAGTGCTGCTTCGGCGGCACGCAGATCCAGCGGTTCGGTCGGGGAGCTCACCGGTCAGCCGCGTCCCACCACCATCGTGCCGATGCCGGCATCGGTGAAAACCTCCAGCAGCAGAGCATGAGCGACGCGGCCGTCGATGATGTGCGCCGCCGCGACACCCTGGGCGAGAGCTCGGATGCAGCACTCCGTTTTGGGCGTCATGCCGCCGGCCACCACACCGTCATGGATCAGCTGGCGCGCCTCCGACAGCCGCAGTTGGCGGATCAGGGACGCCGGATCCGACCGATCCCGCAGGATGCCTGGTGTGTCAGTGAGCAGCACCAGCTTCTCGGCCTCCAGGGCTGCGGCAACCTCTCCCGCCACCGTGTCCGCATTGATGTTGTGGGCCTTGCCGTCTTCAGGAGTGGCGGCGACGCTGGAGATCACCGGGACGTAGCCGCGCTCCAGCAGGGGCTCGAGCACATCGGGGTTGACGCGGGCCACGTCACCCACCAGCCCGTGGCTGCCATCCCCCCAGGGCCTCGCTTCCACGAGACCGCCGTCGCTGCCGCTCAGGCCGACTGCGCGGGCACCGAGCCGGTTGAGACCATTGACGATCTGCTTGTTGACGCGCCCGACCAGCACCATCTCCACCACATCCATGGTGTCGGCATCGGTGACACGAAGGCCGTCACGGAATTCCGCTGGGATCTCCAGGCGCTTCAGCCATTGATTGATTTCGGGCCCACCACCGTGGACCACCACCGGCTGGACTCCCACGCAGGCCAGCAGCGCCAGATCCCTGAACACGGCATCGCGCAACTCGGCGTGGGCCATGGCGGCGCCCCCGTACTTCACCACGATCCGTCGGCCAGCGAAATGCTGGATGTACGGCAGGGCCTCGCTCAGGACGGACACCCTCAGGGCGTCATCCCCGGACTGCTTGGAATCAGCCATCGACAACCGGTAGCAGACGCAGATCGAGGCGGTCGTTGTCGAGAGGGGTCAGCTCGGCATGCAGCCCCTTCGAAAAGAAGCGACTGAGACGGTCCTGGCGTGACTGCCAGCGCTCAAGTGGTATCGCACCGAGCTGGAAGCGAAGTCGCAGTCCGTAGCCCCCTTCTTCGTTCAGTTCCTCGATCTCTTCGAGTTGCGGTGGGTTGTCCTCATCCCAAAGCTTGAGAGCCTCAAGGGATGACTCGAGATGGGCTTTCTGTCCATATCGCCATCGGGTCACATCCGACAGCAGCTTCGTCAGCTCCGGGGCCGCCTGCTCGCGTTCGTTCTTCAGCGCGGCCTTGGGAGTGACCCGGCGGGCCGGCGGCAGCTCTGAGGACTTCAAAGCAAGCCCCCCGAGCAGGATCGGAATGCCGTAGAAAATCGTGGGCAGGCTCAGGTTGGCGTTACCTGTGCCGTAGGCGACGGCGCCGACCACCGTGAGCACGCCTCCGGCCACCGTGACCAGGCTGCCTGGGGAGAGGAGGTCTTTCATGGACAGGCCTGAGTGTTCGTCATTGTGACGTCCCGCCCATCAGGATGGAGAGGTCACCGCTGTGGACGATCGTGAGTGAGACCCCGTCCCCGGATCTCCGGGAACTGCTGCAGCTTCTGGATGCTGATCGGGCCCTGCTCCTGCAGCAGATCGACAGCGGTCGCTGGCCTGATCTACGGCTGGATCTGGCTGCCCTGGAACGGGAACTCGGTCAGATGCTCACCCGAGCCAGTGAACTGCAGGAGGAGAACGGAGGTCGGTGAGATCAGAAGGGGATCTCGTCGGTGTCCGGCACCAGAGGAGCGGAATTCCAGCTGGTCGTTTCAGGTTCGGGCTGTTTCGCTCTGACGGGTGCGGCAGGTGCCTCACGGCTGGCCGGAGCCGTCTCGGGAGCAGGGCCTGGCGTCTGGCCGCCGACGGGATGCAGGCGCGCGAGTGTGAATTCCGCCCGTTTCTCCTTCATGCCGTCCTGTCTGGGGACGGTGTTCATCCTCAGCCGACCTTCCAGCACAAGGCGCTGGCCCACCTGCACACGGTTCTGAAGATCCTGGGCGAGGTTGCCCCAGCCCACGACCTTGAGTTCACCCGGGGGATCATCGGCACGCAGCGGATCGAACCGAACGGCCATTTCGGCAATCGGTGTCTGGTTGTCCTGGGTGTAGCGAACCGTCGGTGCTTCGATCACCTCCACTTCGAGCACGCAGTGGTTCATGGCCCTGTTCAGCGATGAGAGCCATCCTGATGCACAGCTGCGGGAATCGCCAGGATCAGCTCTGGCTTCTTGCCGGAACCGGGGAGGGGCCGCGTCTCGCGGCTGCGCTGATCAAGCGGGGCTGGCGGGTGCAGGTCAGCGTTGTGACGCCATCGGCGGCACGGGCTTACGCATCGCTGGGGTTGGAGTCGCTCGCCGTCGGTGCCCTCCAGGGGGAAGCTGCGATCGCCGCTTTCGTGGGGGAGCGGGGTCCGTTCCGATGGGTGGTGGATGCCACCCATCCCTTCGCCACGCAGATCAGCGCTGATCTGGAGCAGGTCTGCGGCGGTCTTGGGCAGCCGCTGCTGCGGCTGGAGCGTCCGCTTGAGACCGGAGGCTCTGCCACGGTCCTGCAAGGGATCGATGATCTGAGCGGTCTCACTCTGCAGGGGCGTCGGCTGATGCTGGCCATCGGCGGACGCCATCTGGCCGCGGCTGCTCGGCTTGCACGGATCAGTGGAGCGGAGGTCTTCGCCAGGACCCTGCCCTCGGCCGCTGGACTCCGGGGTGCCCTGGCAGCGGATCTGCCCCAGGGGCATCTGGCTGTGTTGAGACCGCTTCAGGGGGAACCAGCCGGATGCATCGAGCAGGCGCTTTGCCGGCACTGGGCGATCACCGATGTGCTCTGCCGTCAATCCGGCGGGGTCACGGAGCGGCTCTGGCGCCGGATCGCCCTTGAGCAGGGGTTGCAGCTGTGGCTGCTGCGGCGACCGCCCACGGCTGCTCAGGTGGAGACTGTTCCCAGTGAGTCGGCTCTGCTGGAGCGCATCGCCCATGGCTGATCCATCAGCGATCTGGCTGGTACTCACCACCGAGGCGGATGCCGATCGGGCCGGGACACTGGCGGAGGCGCTGCTGAAACGCCGACTGGTGGCCTGCGTCAGTCTCACGCCGATCCATTCCCTGTTCCACTGGCAGGGGGAGCTGACGCGCGACAACGAAGTGCAGCTTCTGCTCAAGACCAGCGAGGCCTGTCTTGAGCCGCTGCGTCACGCTCTGACGGAGCTGCACAGCTACGACACCCCGGAATGGGTCAGCTGGCAGGTGGAGACATCGCCCGCCTATGGCGCCTGGGCACGGGATGTGGTCAGTTCAGATGCGCTGCCGCCAGCTGTTTCAGAGACACCTGAGAGCGGGCCCCCAGCTGGGTGACGATCTGCCCGGCGCAGAGGGCTCCCAGCTGACCGCAGCGCTCCAGCGACTCCCCCTGGGTGTAAGCGTGCAGGAAACCGCCGGCATAGAGATCGCCGGCTCCGGTGGTGTCGAGCAGATCTCCCAGTCCGAAGATGCCGATGTCCCAGCGCTGGTCACCGCTCATCACCACCGAACCGTCTGCTCCGCGGGTGATGGCGACGGTCGAGCAGCAGCTGCGCACCCGGTCCAGGGCACCAGCGAGATCGGCGGTCTCATAGAGCGACAGGATCTCCGTCTCATTGGCGAACAGCACATCCACATGACCGTTCACCAGCTCCAGGAAACTGTCGCGATGGCGATCGACGCAGAAGCCGTCGGAGAGTGAGAGAGCCACCTGACCACCCGCTTCGCGGCAGGCTTCTGCTGCTGCGATGAAAGCGCGTTTGGCGGCAGGGCTGTCCCAGAGATAACCCTCGAGGTAGAGCACCTTGGTCTCACGCACCATCGACAGATCCAGATCGTCCGGCTCCAGCTGGGTTGAGGCGCCGAGGAAGGTGCACATCGTGCGCTCCGCATCCGGAGTCACGTAGATCAGACAGCGAGCCGTCGTGGCGCCGCTGGTGGCTGATGGGGTGTCGAAACGGGTGCCAACAGCACGGATGTCGTGGCTGAAGATCGTTCCGAGTTGGTCGTCGCGGACGCGGCCGATGAATCCGGCCCGCCCTCCCAGCTGAGCGATCCCCACCATGGTGTTGGCAACGGAGCCACCGGAGGTCTCGAGTCCTGGGCCACTCGCTTTGTAGAGCGCCTCCGCCTGCTGCTCATCGATCAGGGCCATGCCGCCTTTCTGCAGGCCATGGGCGTTCAGGAAGCTGTCGTCGGTCTGAACCAGCACGTCAACGATGGCGTTGCCGATTCCCACCACGTCAAGGCTGCAGGAGCTGGGGAAGCGGGCGTCGGGAGCCATGGAGAAGCGGTTGAAGGCCCGCAGTATGGCCTCCCGTCGTGATCAGGCGCTGAGCAGAGCCCGCTTCGGACCATGGATCGGATCCTCCACCACGATGGTTTGGTCACGGCTGGCGCCGAGGGAGACGATGGCGATCGGCACCTCCATCAGATCCGCGAGGAAGCGCAGATAGGCCATTGCTGCCTCGGGCAGATCCTCAAGTTTGCGGCAGTCCTCGGTGGAGCACTGCCATCCAGGCAAGGTCTCGAAGATGGGCTGGCAACGGGCGAAGTCGTCGGAGCTGCTGGGGAAGTGATCGATCCGTTCGCCATCCAGCTCGTAGGCCACGCAGACCTGAATCGCATCCAGTTCATCCAGCACATCCAGCTTGGTGACGGCGAGGCAATCAAGACCGTTCACCTGAACGGCATAGCGACCGATCACCCCGTCGAACCAGCCGCACCGCCGGCGCCGGCCGGTGGTGGTTCCGAATTCACCACCGCGTTCCGTCAGCTGGTCGTTCAGGCTGCCGCTCAGTTCGGTCGGGAAAGGCCCTTCCCCGACTCGGGTGGTGTACGCCTTGGCAACACCGATGACCCTGTCGATCAGGGTGGGTCCCACCCCAGCACCAATGCAGGCACCTCCGGAGACCGGGTTCGAGGAGGTGACGTAGGGATAGGTGCCGTGATCAAGGTCCAGGAGGGTTCCCTGGGCACCCTCGAAGAGAATGTTCTTGCGTTCGCGGGCGGCCTTGTGGATGGCGCGGGTGCAGTCGACCACATGGGGGGACAATCTGCGGCCGTAGTCGAGGTACTCGCTGATCACAGCGTCGGCATCCAGGGGCTCCACCGCGTAGATCGTCTCGAGGAGCTGATTCTTCTCCTGCAACGGCCCTTCCAGACGCTCCCTGAGCCGCTGTTCGTCCAGAAGATCGATCACCCTGATCCCGCTGCGCTGGGACTTGTCGGCATAGGTGGGGCCGATGCCGCGCCCGGTGGTGCCGATCCGACGGGCACCGCGCTGCTTCTCCATCGCCTGATCCAGCAGGCGGTGATAGGGCATCGTCACGTGAGCTGTCGAGGCCAGTTGCAGCCCAGAGATGTCGATATCGTTCTCCTTCAGCATCTCGAGTTCGCCGAGCATCACTCTCGGGTCGACCACGGTCCCTGAGCCGATCAGGCAGATGGTGTCTGGATAGAGAATCCCGGAAGGGATCAGATGCAGCTTGAGAACGCGCTCATCAACAACGATCGTGTGGCCTGCGTTGACGCCGCCCTGATAGCGAACGACGACATCAGCGGACCGGCTCAGAAGATCGGTGATCTTGCCTTTCCCCTCGTCACCCCACTGAGCTCCGATGACGACAACGTTGGCCAAGGACACTGCGGCCCGAAGCCGCGAATCTGCACAATCTGGGAGTCTCTCAGATGTGGTGTCCGGCCGTCAAAGAGGTGAAGCCTGAAGGATCAGCTGCCGCGGACGGCGGAACGTTCTGCCTTGGTGAGTTCCTTGGCGATGCGGTCGTGCAGGTCCTCCGGGAGGGGACGGTTGGCGTAGCCCGCATAGTGACCGGCCAGTGAGTTGAGAGCGGTCTGCATGGTGGTGAAGGAGGTCAAGCCATTCACCCTGGACTTCGGCCTGTAGCGCGACATGTAGTCGTTGATCAGTGCTCGGGCCTCGACTTCGGCCTCGGCATGTCCTTCGGCATCTTGCGGCAGATCGATCACCTCGAGCAGGCTGCGGGAGACCGCGACGGTGTCCTCGACGTAGTCACCGCTGAGACGGGTTTCTGCATCTCCGCTGCAGGCGCTTAGAAGCAGGCAGAGAGACAATCCGAGGGCGATGGTCACTCGGGAGAGAGGCTTCAGCAGACGTGCCAGGGCGGAGAGCATCGATCCGTTGTGAATGGGTGGGACTTTAAGGGCGAATGGCGCTGATCAGAGCACTGAGGGCTTCGCTGTGGTGAAGCTTGCTCACCTGCCGTCCACGGCGCTGAACCAGTTCCACCAATCCGTCCGCCGCATCGCGTCCCACCACGATTCGCCAGGGGATTCCGATCAGATCCGCATCCTTGAATTTCACACCTGCCCGCTCGCGGCGGTCATCCAGAAGTGCGTCGACACCTGCTTCCAGGAGGCTGTCGTAGAGCTGCGTGCCAAGGGCGGCCTGGCCCTCATCCTGGATGTTGGCCACCACCACGATCGCCTCGAAGGGTGCTATCGCTTCCGGCCAGCAGATGCCGGCCTCGTCGTGATGCTGTTCGACGGCGGCCTGGGCAAGGCGGGAGATCCCGATGCCGTAACACCCCATCCAGAAGGGTTCCTCCTGCCCAGCCTCGTTTGTGAAACGGCTCTCCAGCGCTGTGGAGTACTTGCGTCCGAGCTGAAAGATGTGCCCGACTTCGATGCCCCGCCTTGCCTCCAGTCGTGCCTCGGGGCTGTGCACACAGGCTTCGCCCGCTCTGGCGGTGCGCAGGTCGACGGCCGCTGGTGTGCCTCCCAGCTCAGCCCAGGTGCAATGGCTGCGATGCATGTCCGGCTGATTGGCTCCGCAGCAGAAGCTGTCCAGGGTCGTGGCCGTTGCGTCGGCAAGGCGCAGGAAGCGCGTTCTCCAGCTCGAGGCCGGGGACAGCAGCGCATCGTCCAGATCCGGACCGATCGATCCGAAGGGGATCCCGCTCAAGCCCTGGCGGCTGATGTCCTCCGTTGTGATGCTCCGGCAGTCCAGCACTCCTGAACCCAGTTCAACGGTCAGGGCGTTGATGAGTTTCACGTCATTGAGCTCCTGATCACCCCGGAGGCTCAGCAGAACGGGTTGCTCCTCTCCGTCCTCGAGCCTCGCCACCATCAGCAGCACTTTGACCATCTGTGAGGGGTGCCAGCCCTGCGTCTCGCAGACGGCCGCGATGCTGGTCTGGCCTGGGGTTTTCACCAGTGCCATCTCAGCCGTCTGAAGCGGTACTGCCGGGGACGGCAGCGAGACCGCCTTCTCCTGGTTGGCGGAATACAACCCGTCGTCGCTGATCAGAATCAGATCTTCACCGGCATCCGCCGTCACCATGAACTCCTGGGACGCGGCTCCTCCGATCGCGCCACTGTCGGCATCTACGGGAACGGCCTCAAGACCGCAGCGCTCGAAGATCCGTCGGTAGGCCTGATCCATGCGCTCGTAGGTGGCCCGAAGATCCGCCTCATCCGCATGGAAGGAGTACGCGTCTTTCATGATGAATTCGCGTCCGCGCATGAGCCCGAAGCGAGGGCGGATCTCGTCCCGGAACTTGGTCTGGATCTGATACAGGTTCACCGGCAGCTGTCGGTAGGACCGGAGCAGATCGCCGGCAAGGCTCGTGATCACCTCTTCGTGGGTGGGACCCAGTCCCAGCTGGCGACCCTGGCGGTCCTCGAGGTGAAACATGATCCCCTCGCCGGCGGTGTAGCCCTGCCAGCGCCCGCTGCGTTGCCACAGTTCAGCCGGATGCAGCTGCGGGAGCAGCGATTCCAGAGCACCAGCTCTGTTCATCTCCTCCCGGACGATGGCTGTGATCCGCTGCAGGACCCTCCACATCAGAGGCAGATACGCATAAATGCCGGATCCGACACGCCGGATGTAGCCCGCCCGAAGAAGCAGTTGGTGAGATGTGATCTCCGCTTCGGAGGGAACATCCCTGAGCGTCACCAACATCAGGCCGGAGACGCGCATGATCGATCCCTGAAGTCGGCGAAAAGTTATCACCGATCCGAACAGGTGCCGATCACTTAAGTGTCCGTCTCGCTTGAAAACCCGTGTGCGACATGAGTCTCGGCTGCTACGGTCGCACCATTCCAGGCTGTCCAAGGGTTATCTCATGTTTCCTCGGTCGGTTGAATCTGTTGCGTCGCAAATTCAACAATCGGTTGAAATCGTCGGGGATGTTGCAGCAACTGCGGCGCAGAGTGATGCTCTCGTCGGCATCGATGATGTTCAGAAATCACTGAACCGTTCCAGGGCTTCTGTTTACCGGTACACCAACACCGACCCACGGAACCTGAATCCCCCCTTCAATCCCCGCAAGCTCAATCCTGAATACCGCAGTGATCAGAAGGATCCGCTGCTGTTTCATCCCAACGAGGTGGCGCGTTTCGCCAAGGATGTTTTGCGGATCAAGGAGGTCACTGTCGAGGTTCTGAACTCACCCTCCACCGCGACACAGCAGATGCTCGGTTCCATCCTCGAGGAGCTCAAGGGAATCCGATCCCACCTTGAGGGCCTGTCGCAGCCGCCATCCGATCTCGATGCCAGGCGCGATCGTCAGGATCGGCCTGCTGCATGAGCCTGGGGTCGGTGACAGAATGACGACATTCACCCTGTGACGAGATGAGGGTTTGGCTCCGGCCAACCCAACGACATGGCCACTGATCCGGCATTCCATCACCAGGACGATTCGTCCTCGACTTCAGAGAGCGAAGACCCTTTCAGTCCGGGCCCCCCTGTCACGGCCCTGATCGGCCTGATCATCGCTCTCTCTAGTGTCGGCGCCCCTCTCGCTGCAGTCATCACCGATCGTTCCTCCGGATGGTCTGGGTTGACGCCCACCGCCCAGCAACGCGATGGATCTCCGCCCCCTTCCCCCTTCTCCCTCACCAGGGCTGGTCAATCTGCTGGTGGAGATCCCGGCTGGTAGCCGCAACAAATACGAATATTCCGCTGAAGCAGGGGTGATGGCACTCGACCGTGTGCTGCATTCCTCGGTCCGTTACCCCTTCGATTACGGCTTCATCCCCAACACGCTCGCCGAGGACGGCTCACCTCTGGATGCCATGGTGATCATGGCGGAGCCCACGTTTGCAGGATGCCTGATCAAGGCTCGTCCGATCGGCCTCTTGGATCTCCATGACCGGGGGGCGTACGACGCCAAGCTGCTCTGCGTGCCTGAGGCGGATCCACGTCAGCGGACCATCCGAAGCATCCGGCAGATCGCGCCATCCCAGCTTGAGGATGTCTCGGAATTCTTCCGCACTTATAAGAATTTTGAGGGCCGAGTCGTCACGATCGACGGCTGGCGGGACGTCGATGCGGTTCAACCGCTGCTCGACGCCTGCATCGCTGCGGCGAGATGCTTGTAGGTTGGTGCGCACCTGAGACTTCGTACGACCCGTGCCCACCATCCGTTTTGAGCAGGAAAGCCAGCAGGTTGGGTGCATTGAAGGGGCGAATCTCCGCAAGGCGGCTCTCGATGCCGGCATCAATCCCTACAACGGCCTCAACAACCTCAACAACTGCAGCGGTGTCGGTCAGTGCGGCACCTGCGTGATGGAAGTTGTCGAGGGTGCCTCGAATCTGTCCCCGCGCAGCGATGTCGAGGAGGTGTACCTGGCGGATCGTCCGGCCAATTTCCGCCTCAGCTGCCGCACCACCGTCAATGGGGACGTCACCGTCCGCACCCGCCCATCCGATGGGGTGGGTCGCGGCTCCAACAGCCTGATCGGCGCTGTCAAATCCCTGTTCGGGCGCTGATCTTGTCCGACCGCCTCCGGGTCTGGAGCTACAACCGCTGCAGCACCTGCCGTCGTGCTTTGGCCTGGTTGCAGGACCGTGGCCAGGATCATGATCTCTTCGACATCACGTCGGACCCTCCTCTGGCAGCTGATCTGGCTCACGCCATGGACCAATTGGGCCGCAAGGCTCTGTTCAACACGAGTGGCCAGAGTTACCGCGCTCTCGGGGCTGCAGCAGTCAAGGCCATGAGCGATGCGGAGGCCCTCGAAGCTCTGTCCAGCGATGGGAAGCTGATCAAGAGACCGTTCGTGATCTGTCCTGACGGGACCGTGCTGGTGGGCTTCAAGCCTGAGGTCTGGTCGAAGACTCTGTCCGGTTGAAGTTCAGACCATCCAGTTCGCTGATCAATGCATCGACGCCGCCCTGATCGCGCAGCTGACTGAAGCTGGAGCGTTTGAGATCCTCCAGCAGTGAAGCGAGCAGGTCCTGGCTGCGCTCCAGGATGGGTCCCTGATCGAGGACCCTGGCCAGTTCCTCCCAGAAGCGATCCAGGGTTTGTGTGCTGAGGGAATCGAGCACGGGATCCTTTTGTCCGATGCGTCCCCCGGCTCCTCTGGAGACATCGATCAGTGAGTCGACCAGACCACCGGCCAGCTGAAGGCTCAGTTCGCTTTCCGCGCGCTGCAGGGCCGGCAGACCTCTGAGGGCCTCCGGCCGGACCGAGCGCTCCATGCTCCGCTGCAGCAGGTGGCTCAGCAGAGCCACCAGCTGGGGGCGCAGATTCGGGCCCACCTGTGTGAGCAGAAGTGGCAGCCAGAGTCGTGCCAGCTCCGCGAGTTCCCGTTGTTCGTTCACATCGGTTGACTGGTAGCTGCAGAAGCTGCGGACCCGTTGAGGGAGCTGCGGAGAGCGGATCACCTGCTGAGCGGCATCCACCACCCGCACGGTGATCACCTCGAACAGCTCCAGCGCCAGCAGGGCCACGACGCCCCGACTGATCACCGCTCGCAGCGGTTCCAGTTGAATCAATCCCGCCCTCGACAGGCGTTCGGTGACGGGCACCACCCGCAGCAGGCGTGCGAAGGGAAGCAGCAGCGGCAGGTCGATCCATCGCCGCAGCAGGGCGTCACGCCAGCGAATCGCCGGGTAACGCCGTTTCAGCCGCAGGGTCCGGAGCAGGATGTCGAACAGGAACAGCAGCCGGAACGGGGTGTCGATCCGCCAGCTCAGATCCGTGGGTTGACCGTTGGCATCAATGCTGCGCCAGGTGTTGACCTGCACCAGCGGCAGGATCTTGACGGTCCAGAACTGCCGCTCGACAGCCCAGTCCGACTGGCTCAGGTGTCGGTCGCTGAGCAAGAAATCCGCTGACTGCTGAGCGGAATCCACCCCGGCGCGGGTGCGGAGCTGGGATTTGATCTTTTCCAGGGCGCCGGCATTGCCCGAATTCAGGAACGGATTCGTGGTGATCATCTCCGTGGTCAGCCGCGCCTGTTCCTGAAACAGACGCTTCACCTCCGGGTCTGCGGTTCCCCGCTCCACGGCGAGCCTGTCCAGGTCCTGGAAATGCCTCACGTAGGCCTGGGTGTCCCGATGGGGTTCGATGCCCTTGATCGGGTCGTAGAACGGCGTGATGTCCGGCAGCCAGGGCAACGGCACCGCCAGCGGCACGGAGGGCAGCGGATAGAGGTTGCGCTGCAGCCAGAAGTTGCGCAGCGGCAGATAGGTGGCGTCGAAAATCACCCAGGCAAGATTCGCTGCAGCCAACAACGCGAGCGCCTGGTCCCAGCGCCGCCAGGCTCTGGCGCGGTGGTGGAGCTTGAACCCTTGCCAGCGGGGGCGAACCATGGGGGTACGAAGTGCGGCCCGTGAAGTGGGCTCGTCACACTCCTTCTATCGTGGTGCAGATTCACAGAGAAGTGATCCGTTGGCAGGCGATCAGAAGCAGGAGCGTCGATCGAACTCCAACGAAGGCGACAGGGCTCATCAACAAGGCACGAAAACCCACCCTTTTTGGGATTTCTGGGCACCGGTGCTGTTCACTCTGGCGTTGTATCTGGGGATCCGACAGATGGTGGTGGAGGCTCGCTACATCCCGTCCGGTTCGATGCTTCCCGGACTGCAGATCCAGGACCGGCTTCTGGTGGAGAAGCTGACCTTCCGGACCCGGCCCCCCAGACGGGGAGAGATCGTCGTGTTCAACTCTCCCTATGCATTCGACCCCGCTCTGCGGTCTCCCCAGAGGCCCTCTCCGCTCCGCTGCATTCTGGTGAACCTGCCTCTGGTGAGCTTCATTCCCGGACTGGCGAACCCCGCCTGTGATGCCTACATCAAACGGGTGGTCGCCGTGGCCGGCGACCGTGTTGTGGTCAGCCCCAGTGGTGAGGTCATCCTGAACGGGGAGCCGCTCGAAGAGCCCTATGTCCAGCGTTTCTGTGCGGTCAACGAACAGGGGATGAGTCCCTGTCGCACCATCGACACCACCGTGCCGGACGCGTCGGTGCTCGTGCTGGGAGACAACCGGCAAAACAGCTGGGACGGGCGCTTCTGGCCCGGTGGCCCATTCCTGCCGGAAAACGAGATTCTCGGCAGAGCCGTGATCCGGTTCTGGCCTCTCAACCGATTGGGGGGACTCAGCGACTGAGCCCGCAGGCGGTGACCCTGCCACGCATCTCACGATTCAGCAGAGCCAGGTTCGCGGCCATCGGAGCCGCAGCATCATCCTGGCGGACCTGCCAGGTCTGTTCAGGGTCGAACAGCAGCCAGCGTCGGCTTCCGATAGCGAGCGCTTCGGGAGGCTGATCGATCAGAGCGGAGGGACCGAAGCTGAGCCCCTGCCAGAGTTGTTCGAGGCTGAAATCGCCGTTGCGAACCAAGGCATCCCAGAGTGCCGGAAGCACCAGGTGATGCCCGCTCAGCCCTGGGGGACGCTGATCCGGCGGGAGCAGCATGTCCTCCGCATCCATCGGAACGGCATGCACCGAGACGGCTCGGATGAGCTGCTCGCTCAAGGCCTGCTGCAGCGCTTCGCGGTCGGCGGCGCCTCCCAGCGATGGGTGCACCCGCCAGCTGGCATCCCCTCCGGGAAGATCCCCGCGATCCGCCAGCAGGTGCCACCAGCAGACGCTGGTGAGAGGGGGCAGCGCATCAGCGCGGAGGGACTCCACGGCAGCCGCCGTGGACACGTTCATCAGACGCAGCTGCCGTTCCGGGTGCCGCTGATGCAGGGCCAACAGCTGTCTCAGGGGCAGGGTCTCGCTGGTTTCCGGATCCGGTGCCCAACCTGCCCGCAGGGTCTCAACGCCTTCCCGCACCATGCCATCCCCCTGCAGGGCGGGATCACGGGGAGCGACCAGCACCGGTGCCGATCCCATCTCTCCCAGCAGCAACCCACGTTCCAACAGCGCCAGAGGAATCAGCGCATCGTCATCAGCAAGACCGATGGCCCCCAGATCAAGCAGATCACCATGGGACGCGAGTTCGGTTCCGGCACCGCCCCGGCTGAAGCCACCCCAGAGATGGATGGTCACCTCCCGCGGGTCATGGTCGCGGAAACCGATCAACCGTTCCGGCGAATCGCGCCAGGTCGGGCTCCGCGGCAGCAGCGCCACCTGGCCGTACCCGGCTGCGGCAGCACAGCGGCGCAGGCTGTCGAGGGTTTCCGCACGGCCGCTGAATGGAGACTCCAGCACGGAGTGGGGATCCACCAGGCATGGGGCGATCAGCTGGCCGGAGGCCTCCGTGGCGGTCACGCCCAGCTGGTTGGCTCTCTCCCGAGCCGCCTGATCAAATCCCTGGATGACGCCGGATTCCAGCAGAACGGCCCCGTCCCGGACCGGCCGATCCGGACCTTGCAGGATCCGGATCGGATCCAGCAACAGGGTGTCGTTCATGGCATCAGAGCGCGCCTGCCGCGGTCCGGTCGAGCACACTCCCGAAGTGGGAGGTGAGATTGAGACAGGTCACCACTGCAGGCTGGCCCGGATCCGTTGCGATGTCGACCACCGTCACACCGCCATTGCCCTGCTTCACCGCCCAGATGTCCGCCGGCGTCAGGCCGAGCAGATCACAGAGGATGGTTTTGTTGACGGCGTCATGGGCCACCACCAGAGCGGTGTCCTCCGCCTCCAGGGAGGTTGCGATCTCCCCCCAGCTGCGGACCGAGCGGGCCCAGACATCCTGAATCGTTTCGCCGTCAGGCATCTGAACCGTTTCCGGAGTTTGTTTCCAGGTGTCGAGCAGGTCCGACCAGTCGGCTCGGATCTCGGACTCGAGCTTGCCCTCCCACTGGCCGTGGCCGATTTCCACGAGCCCGTCGGTCTGGGTGAGGGCGACGCCGGGATGGGCTTCCAGAATGATTTCAGCCGTTTCGGTCGGCCGCGACAGGGTGCTGCTCCAGGCCCGGTCGATCCTGACGGTTCTGAGAAAGTCTCGGGCTGCAGCTGCCTGGCTGCGTCCGTGCTCATTCAGAGGGATGTCGATCTGCCCCTGGAAACGTCCTTCCTTGTTCCAGTCCGTCTCCCCATGACGCACAAGGATGAGCCGGGCCCCCTTGCCCTTGGCAGGAAGCGGAGAGAGATGGGTGGTGCTGTTCAGGCACTCGATCTGCACCTGAGGGCGAGACTCTCCAGCCATGAGGTTGAAGACCGAGAGCGAGGTGTTGTCCACTCTCAGCCGGCGGAATCCGTTCTCAGGCTCCCCCAGCAGGGTGAGCATCAGACAGCGAAGGATGGCGTTATGGGCAACGACCAGCACCGTGGCGTCGGTCTCGAGTGGATGTCGCTTCAGCAGCCCTGCCACGAAGTGCTCGGCCTGCTGCATCAAGTCAGGGAGGGGGCGGTAGCGGCGACCATCCCTCCGCTCCAGTTCCAGTTCGAGCGGCCGTCGCTTCCAGGTGGCGTAAGCCTCCGGATACCGCTCGGTCAGCTCATCGATGGCCATCCCCGACCAGGGTTCCAGATCCACCTCCAGCAGACCGTCGTCGAACACCGGCTCCGGTGCTGTGCCACCGCGGGCCTCCAGCAGGGACGCAGTGGTGGATGCTGCCCGGCGCAGGCGTGAGCTGTAGACGGCATCAAAAGGAACCTCCGAGAGCGATTCCCCCAGTGCCCTGGCCTGTTCATGACCCTCTTCGGTGAGGTTGGAGAGGTCATCACGCCCCTGAATGCGGCGCTCCTGGTTGAAACTGCTCAGACCGTGGCGGACGAGGAGAAGGCGGAGGGGCACCGTGCTGCAACAAAGCGCGGCCATCGTATGGGGCAAGCCCCGCCGGAGGACAATCGGGTGTAGTCGAGCCGACGTGGTGTCGTCCAGTTCTCCCCGCCCGGTTGAGCCCCGCTGGAAAACACTCCTGGCCATTCTCTCCCTGGTGCTGGCCACAGCGATCTGGGTCACCGGGCTGATCGACAGCCTCAGTCGGCCATCGGTTGCGCCGGTCCTGACTCTTCAGCAGCAGGAGCTCAGTGTGCTGGCGGAGCCAGCCGTGCCTTCGGCGTTGCGCCCGGTGTTGATGGGGGAGGCGCCAAGGCAGGTTCTGCTCCAGGCCTTGCGGGACAGTCCAGAGAGTCGGCGCAGCTCACGCCAGACGCAGTTGCTGAAACTGCTGCAGGGTTCCGAGGATGCGGACATCGCAGCTGCGCGGGCATCGGATGATCCGCTCCTTCAGCTGCTGGCCTGCGAAGCCGAGCCAGATGCATCAGAGGCGCTCTGCCTGGATCAGCAGATCGCTTCTGGAGCGGCTCTGCGGCTGACCCTCAGCGCCACGCTGCCACTGGTCATGGTGCTCCTGGGGAGCCTGCTGCTGCTCCAGCAGGGATGGAGTCTGTTGCGGGGACAACAGCAGCCTTCGCCCTCTCTTGAGGGGCCTGAGCTGACGCTGATCGACATGATCCTTCTTGTCGCCGGCGGGTTTGTCGTCATCAGTGCCGTGGCCATGCCGCTGCTGGCTCTGCCGCTGGTCGGAGCCCTCACCTCGGCTCTGGCCAGTCCCCGTCGGGAAGCCGTCGGAGTGGTGATCAACTACAGCCTGATGGCCCTGCCGAGTCTGTTGATCCTGCGGCGTCAGCTCCGTGCCCTGGATCCGCAACGCAGTCCATCCGGAGGCTGGCTGCAATGGGGGCTGCATCCTCCTGCCTCGGCTCTTCGCCTGGCTGCCTCCGGATGGTTGATGGTGACTCCGGTGGTGACCCTGGCCGGTTGGCTGGTGGTGAAGCTGGTCGGAGATCCCGGTGGCAGCAATCCATTGCTGGAACTGGTCCTCGGCAGTCGTGATCCTCTGGCGCTGCTTCTGCTGCTGCTGACGGCCGTGGTGCTGGCGCCGCTTTTCGAGGAGGTGATTTTCCGCGGGACGCTGCTTCCCGTTCTGGCAAGCCGGGTTGGATCCGGTACCGCTGTGCTGCTCAGCGCGCTGGTGTTTGCGCTTGCTCATCTGAGCATCGGTGAACTGGCTCCGCTGACGGTTCTCGGAATCGGTCTCGGTCTGCTGCGCCTTCGAGGCGGACGCCTGCTCCCCTGCGTGCTGATGCACGCTCTCTGGAACGGCATCACCTTCCTGAATCTCCTGCTTCTCTGAGTCTTGCGGCCGGCCTCTGCGGGTGGTTCACTGGCCTATTCGACTGTGCCCACGGTGGTTGCCGCTCCGGAACAGCGACAGACCTCCAGGGCTCTCGAGCTGATTCACGGGTCTCTGTCATCAGGACGGGTGTCGCGTCGATCGCCGGTTCTCGGCGGTCTTCATCGCCTCGCGGATGGAACTCTGCTCGGCGTGATCACGGCCGCGGCAGTGCTGTCAGGCCTGACTCTGCACTGGCAGCATCGCTGGACGCTTTCCTTTCAACGGTTGGAGGGAACCCGCTCGTTGTCCCATCGGCTGACGGAATCCACGGCGCAGCTGGAACAGCATCTCCTGAGACGCACGGCCCGTCCCTCCAGCCTCGTTCCCACCAAGGTGGCCAATCTGGTGTATCTGAAACGTCCGGAATCGTCGGTCGCCAAACCCGAGAGTCAACAACTTCTGCCTGTCTTGGATGATCTGATCGACCAGCGGATCCGCGCCGGCTACTGATGGATGCAACGTCCCAGGCTTCCGCGACGCCCTCCAGGTCCCGGCGTCGAGGCCGTTCCCGGGTGGTCCCGCTTGAGAAGGTGCCGTCCAGACGTCTCTGGATGGTGTTTCTGCTGCTCAGTGCCGGTCTGGTCGGCCTGGCCGGACGGATGGCCTGGCTGCAACTGGTGCAGACCGATGCTCTTGAATCCCGTGCCCGCCGCCTGCAGACCCAGCGCACCCAGCCGCTCGGTCAGCGCCGTCCGATCGTCGATCGCACCGGCCGTCTGGTGGCCATGGATGAGAAGCGATTCCGTCTATGGGCTCACCCGCGTTACTTCAACCTCCCCGGAGATGACCCGAACCACATCCGTCCCGCTGCGGATGTGGCGGAGCTGTTGTCGTCCATGATCGCTGTTCCGGCCAGTCGCCTTGAGGCCGAGATGGCTCAGCGACCCTCGGGTATCCGGCTTGCTGAAGGCCTGGATCCCGAGACGGCTGCACGGATCCGATCCTTGGGCATCAGCGGTCTGGACCTTGAGGCTTATCCGCAGCGGATCTATCCACAGGGCTCGTTGTTCGCCAACGTGGTCGGGTTTCTCAACGACGAGCGCGTCCCCCAGGCAGGGCTCGAGCAGAGCCGTGATGAGGAGCTGATGCGTCATGAGCAGGCCCGCAGCATGCGGCGGGGTGCTGACGGAACACCCCTCCCCGACGATCTGGCTCCGGGTGTGTTCTACGGAGATGATCTGCGCCTGCAGCTCACCCTTGATAGCCGTCTTCAGGAACTGGCCGTCAAGGCTCTGTCGGAGCAGGTGGCGAAGTGGAAGGCGCAGAAAGGGGCAGCCATCGTCATGGATGTCGCCAACGGAGAGCTGCTGGTGCTCGCCTCCACACCCACGTACGACCCCAATCGCTACTGGAGCTTTGATCCCGGTCGATTCCGGGAATGGTCTGTCCAGGATCTCTACGAGCCCGGCTCGACCTTCAAACCGATCAATCTGGCGCTCGCTCTTCAGGAAGGTGCCATTAGGCCGGACGAGCGGGTGCATGACGTGGGTCAGTTGAAGATCGGTGGCTGGCCGATCAACAACCACGACAAGCGAGCCAACGGCCTGGTGGATTTCGCCACCTTGCTGCAGGTGTCCAGCAACGTCGGAATGGTGCAGGCCATGCGCCGACTCGATGACGGTGTCTACTGGGATTGGATGAACCGTCTCGGAATCGACCGGAGACCGGATACCGATCTGCCGGGAGCGGTGGCCGGACAGCTGAAGACGAAGAAGCAGTTCATAACGCATCCGATCGAACCGGCGACCAGCGCCTTCGGACAGGGGTTTTCCCTGACGCCGCTCAAGCTGACCCAGCTGCATGGGGTGCTGGCCAACGGCGGTCGTCTGGTCAGTCCCCACATCACCCGGGGCTTCCGCTCCGGTGAGGCCCTCGCCCCGGCTGCCTCGCCGGGGGGGCAGCAACTGCTGAAGCCTGAGATCACCCGTACGGTTCTGAGCTGGATGGAATCGGTGGTGGACAAGGGCAGCGGCAAGGGGGTGAAGACCCCCGGCTATCGGATCGGCGGCAAGACCGGAACAGCGCAGAAAGCTCTCAACGGCGTTTATCTGCCTGGAGCGAAGATCTGCAGCTTTGTGGCCACCCTGCCGATCGAGTCCCCTCGTTACGTCGTTCTGGTGTTGATCGACGAACCCCAGGGGGACAATGCCTACGGCTCAACCGTGGCCGTTCCCGTGGCCAAGCAGATCATTGATGCACTGCTGGTTGTGGAGAAAATCACACCTTCAAAACCTGCAGAATTGAACAAGACCGTCAACGGCTGACGGCTTAGAAAACGCCGCTACGTTACGAACAGAAGAGCCTTTTTCCACAATGGCCAGCTTGCTTGAGCAGCTCTCCGCGATGACGGTCGTGGTGGCAGATACAGGAGATCTGGAGGCGATCCGTAAATTCACTCCCCGCGACGCCACCACCAACCCATCCCTCATTCTCGCTGCCGCCCAGATACCCGCTTATCAGAATCTGATCGATGAGGCGCTGCGCTCATCCCGCAAGCTGATCGGAGATAATGCCCCCGTCGAGGATGTGGTGCATGAGGCTCTCGACGAGATCAGCGTCATCTTCGGCAAAGAGATTCTCAAGATCGTTCCCGGCCGCGTGTCCACCGAGGTGGATGCCCGCCTGAGTTACGACACGGATGCCACGGTTGAAAAGGGCCGCAAGCTGATCCGCCTGTACAACGATGCTGGTATCAGCAACGAGCGCGTTCTGATCAAGATCGCCTCCACCTGGGAGGGCATCAAGGCTGCTGAAGTCCTTGAGAAAGACGGCATCCACTGCAATCTCACTCTGCTGTTCGGCTTCGGTCAGGCCGTGGCCTGCGCCGAGGCGGGTGTCACCCTGATCTCCCCGTTTGTCGGTCGCATCCTCGACTGGTTCAAGGCCGACACCGGTCGTGATTCCTATCCGGGCCCGGAAGATCCTGGTGTCATCTCAGTGACCCGCATTTTCAACTACTTCAAGACCTACGGCTATGAGACCGAGGTGATGGGAGCCAGTTTCCGGAATCTCGATGAGATCACGGAACTTGCCGGATGCGATCTGCTCACCATTTCTCCCAAGCTGCTGGATCAACTGCGTGAGAGCGACGCGGCACTGACCCGCAAACTTGATGGATCCAATCCTGTGAGCGCCGAAGAGCAGATCCATGTGGATCGTGAGCGTTTCGACGCGATGATGAAGGACGATCGAATGGCGTCGGACAAACTGGGCGAAGGCATCAAAGGCTTCAGCAAGGCCATCGAGACGCTTGAGCATCAGCTCGCCCATCGCCTCGCTGAACTGGAGGGAGGCAAGGCCTTCGGTCATGCCGTTCAGGAGATCTTCATGCTCAACGACATGAACGGCGACGGCAGCATCACCCGGGACGAGTGGCTCGGCAGTGATGCCGTCTTTGATGCACTGGATCAGGATCACGATGGTCTGATCTCCCAGGAGGATGTGCGTCAGGGTTTCGGTGCTGCGCTTTCCTTGACCGCCGCCTGAGCCATGGCAGGGAAGCAGGGAGGGGCATTACCTCTCCTTCATCTGTGATCACCAAACTTCGTTGGTGACGATGACTTCCATGCACGCCCTCGACACCATGCTTGCGCTCGCCAGCAAAGGCGAGGTGATCACCCTCAAGGCCGGTGAGGTGTTGTTCTCCACTGGAGACACAGGATCCACCATGTATGGCCTGTTGGAGGGATGTGTCCGTCTCACCTGGATCGGCGAAAGCGGCACCCAGGGCCATGAAGACATTCCCACCGGTCACGTGTTCGGCGCGGGCGCGCTGGTGATGAGGGATCACCAGCGTCTGGGTACGGCGACCGCGACCTCTGATTGCCGCCTCATCGAAATGAACCGTGAGAAGTTCCTTTTCGCGGTTCAGGAGGCCCCGATGTTTGCCATCGAACTGCTGGCGTCCATCGATGAGCGTCTGCGCGACATCAAGCTGAGCGACAACTGATCGGGAAAGAACGCAAGATCCGGCCCTTTTTGAAAGAGTGGATGTGCTAAGGGCGCATTCTTGTGGGTCGAATCCGTCTCGCTCTCCGCCTGGGGTTGTTCCAGCTCAGTCTTGGAATCCTCGGCGTCCTGATCCTGGGACTGCTGAACCGTTTGTTGATTCAAGACATCCAGCTGCCGGCGGTGCTGGCGGCGTTGGCCGTCGGTGGTCAGCAGCTGATGGGGTTCACCCGCGTCTGGTTCGGCCACCGCTCCGATCGCATCCCCCCAAGCCGGCTGCGGCGTACACCCTTCATCGTGATCAGCTCGTTGGCGATTGCTCTGTTGTTCGGTGTGGCTTGCCAGCTTGTGCTGCGGTTGGCGACCAGCATGGAGACCTCCGGCGGTGATCTCAATGCGCTGCTGATTGGCCTGTTGATCCTTGTCTTCGTGGCGATTGGCACGGCGATTGCCGCTGGTGGAACAGCGTTTTCGGCCTTGATCGCTGATCGCACCACAGAAGCCGAGCGGCCGCAGGTGCTGTCGGTGGTGTGGGGGATGCGTCTTCTGGGGGTGTTGCTGGGCAGTGTTCTGGTGAATCAGGTGTTCGGCAGTGCATGTGCGGCCGATGCCAGCCGCACCGCTGTTCTGGCCGGGCTGCAGCGTCTGTCGGTGGTGACGCCCTTCGTGCTGCTGGGGCTGGGGGTGGCGTCGGTGTTCGGCGTGGAACGCCGCACCACAGACTTGATAGCGCCTGTGGGGTCAGCAACCCCCGATGTTCCCCAGAGGTTGGCTTTGCCCCAAATGCTCTTGAAACTTCGGTCCATCCCTCAGGCCGGTCGTTTCCTTGGGGTGCTGTGCCTGTTCACCTTCAGCATGTTCCTCAACGATGTGGTGCTGGAGCCCTACGGCGCCGCCGTCTTTGGCATGAGTGTCTGTGCCACCACATCGCTGAATGTGTTGATTGCCCTGGGTTTCTTTGGTGGCTTGGGGCTCAGTGGCTTCTGGTTGATTGAGCGCGTCGGCAACATCCGCACGGCCCGGGTGGGGGCGGTGCTGGCAGCACTGGCCTTGATGCTGATGCTGTGGGCCGGGGCTGATCAGTCGATCCCCCTGTTGCGGGCTGCCGTTGGCTTGTTTGGACTGTCGCTTGGGGTGTGCATGAATGCCTGCCTCACCTTGATGTTCAGTTTTGTGGAACCCGGGCGCACGGGCTTTCTCCTGGGCCTCTGGGGAGCGGGCTATGCCTATTCCTGCGGTCTGGCCACGATCAGTGGAGGCGGGCTGCTCACCTTGTTCCAAGCCTGGAATGGCGGGGATCTTTTTGGAGCCTATGGCGGGGTGTTTGCCCTGCAGATGGTCTGTTTCCTTGGAGCCGCGTTGATGACGCGCCGTTTGGATGTGGTGGGCTTTCGCGAAAAGGTGAAAATTCGATTCAGCGAAGTGATGGAGATGGCGGTGGATTGAACCTTGGATGGAGCGCCGGATCCACTAGAACCGGGATCCTTGGATTGCAGTGAATGCCACCGCTGCAGATCGTCTGGTTCAAGCGTGATCTGCGCATCGTTGATCACCGCCCCTTGCTGGCTGCTGCGGAGCGGGGTCCGGTGCTTCCGCTCTACATCGTTGAGCCGGAGCTGTGGCAGCAGCCCGATGCCTCCGAACGCCAGTGGCTCTTTTGCAGGGAGGCGCTGCTGGAGTTGCGCCGTGCCCTCGCCAATCTGGGGCAGCCGTTGGTGGTGCGCACAGGCGATGTGGTGCAGGTGCTGGAGCGGGCTCGGCGACAGCTCGGTATCGATGGCCTCTGGAGCCATGAGGAAACAGGCAACGGCTGGACCTATCAGCGCGACAAACGGGTGGGGCTGTGGCTCCGACAGAACGGAATTGAGTGGACCGAAATTCCCCAGTTCGGGGTGACGCGCCGGATGCGCACCCGCAATGGCTGGGCCAAGCGCTGGGAGGCTCAGATGACGGAGCCCTTAATGTCTCCGCCTGCAGGGCTCCCCGTCTTGAAGGGTGTGGATCCCGGGGTGATCCCGGAGCGGCCCTGCCCCGAACTGCTGCTTGATCACTGTCCGCAGCGGCAGACCGGTGGGCGGTCGATCGGCCTGGGGGAATTGCGCGACTTTCTGCAACACCGTGCACCGCGCTATCAACGGGCCATGTCGAGCCCCAATACGGCGTTTACCGGGTGTTCACGTCTGTCGGCCTATCTCACCTGGGGATGCCTGTCGATGCGGGAGGTCCTGCAGACCAGCCGCAACCACAGTGGTCGCGGCGTCAGCAGCTTTGAATCGCGGCTCCACTGGCACTGCCATTTCATCCAGAAGCTGGAGGATCAGCCGACGATTGAATTCAGCGACTTTCACCCCTTCATGCGCGGCATTCGTCATGCCGACAGCGATCGACTGACGGCCTGGAGCGAAGGCCGCACCGGCGTACCGTTCGTGGATGCCTGCATGCGGGCGCTGCAGGCCCATGGCTGGATCAACTTCCGCATGCGAGCCATGCTGATGTCTTTCGCCAGCTACCACCTCTGGCTCCCCTGGCAGGAGAGCGGCATGCATCTGGCCCGTCAGTTCGTCGACTACGAACCCGGCATCCACTGGAGTCAGTGCCAGATGCAATCAGGAAGCACCTCGATCAACACGATCCGCATCTACAACCCGATCAAGCAGGGGCGGGACCATGACGCCGATGGTGTGTTCATCAGGCGGTGGTGCCCGGAACTCGCTGATGTCCCGAGCGACCATATCCATGAGCCATGGACATTCCTGGCAGGCCATCCTGCGCCGATCGTAGATTGCACGGCGGCAGCTCGTGAGGCGAAAGAGCGGATCTGGGCGATCCGTCGTTCTGCCGGGTTCGATCGGCACGCTGAGGTCATTCAAAGCAGACACGGATCCCGTAAGGCAGGCCTGAACCCGCAGAGAACCACGCGTCGTCGACGTCGTCGTCTTGCGGAGGATGCCTCGATGCAGCAGCTCACCCTGGAGCTCTAAATCGATTCCAAGGTCGAGAGTTCTGATGTGATGGACTGACCAGGGAACGTTCCTGCCGTGAAACGCATAAACAGCTCGACATCCGTGATGTCCAGGCTGCCGGGATTGGTGTTGGTCACGCTGACGTTGTAGACGTCGGTCATGTCGTAATCGCCGTTGTCCACACTTGCATCGATGTGATCGATCATGTCGCTGGATGTGGTGCGGCTGCCGACATAGGAGGCAAGTTCACTCATGATTGGATCCTGGGAGACCCGACCGGTGATGAATCGGCGTGCCAGAGCCAGGCCATCGGTGAGCGACGTCAGCTGATCATCAGCGTCGATATCTTTCGGTCCCAGCGATACGAGGCTGTCATCCGATAGATCGGAATCGTCCGTCTGCTGGTCATCTGTTGTGCTTCCAGACTCGCCCCCGGAGGACTCGCCAACGACCGCATCAAAGTCGACATTTCGACTGACGAGAGCCAGGCCACCAGGGCTGGTGATCTCACCGTTCACCAGGCCGTCATCATCACCACGGGCACCATCACGGACATACAGGGCCAAAACATCCGCACCGCGCTGGCTTGGATCGGTGTCCTCCAGCAATGCTCCGGTTCCCGTCACCTCGTCGTAGGTGTAGATGAAGGGATCAGCATTGGCTGGTCTGCGGTACCAGACCAGACTCTGAGAACCCTCCTCCAGTTGGGCACGGATTTCATCACTGAGATCAATTTCGATTCGCTGCAAGCCCAGATCAAGAATGTCTTCATCATCAAGATCGCTTTCCACGGCAATCGACTGGTCAGGCTCCTGCATCACCAGTGATTGACGTTTAGCCAGGAAGCCCGAGAGAGTACCCCGTCCTCGACCAACCCGAAGATCAACAGGTTTGGAAATTGGCTTGAGATCATCAACCTCATCAGCTGTTGCATCAGCAAGAGAGGCAATCTCCTTGGCGCCGAATTCACGACTTGAATTCACTTGACGCAATTCTCCAGACTGATTGGCGGCAAGTTCCGCTTTGTTGGTTTCATTCACTTTGCCTGAAATGTTTTCCGGCGTCTGTTTCTTCATCAAGATCGGTGTCGATCCAGTTTCTCCACTGCCTGTTTTCAACGTTGATTTGATGATCAGAGGATTGCCGGAAAGTTCCTCGCCTTTTTCACCAAGATCTTTCTCAAGCTTTGCCTTTGTTGATTTCAATTCGTCGTCGGTTGCTTCCGGCAAGGCTGCAAGATCGGCGAGGTCATCTTTCGTGATCTTGACAAGATCCTTCAGGTTTGAGGCATCGCCAAAATAGGATTCGAAGATGTCGGAGTGGGAAGCGATATTCTTCGTGGCCTCCAGAAGAGCGTTCTCCAACGTGTCATGAGACTTGATCAGGAGTGAGTAGGAGGTGGGTTGATGGTTGTGGCTATGGAGATTGGCAATGAAGTTGTAAACCTTGTTCTGTTCGAATCTGTCATCACTCGAAAGGTCGATCACAACTGTTTCGTCAGATGGAGTGAATACCCCGGTCTCCGCATCCTCTGTTCCCCAGTTCCAGCTTCCTTCATGCCAGCCAAGATCTTGATGGTCCACAAGAAGACTGACATCGCTGAGCTGGCTGAAGTCAGTTGCACGAATCGTATAAATTTCACCACCAGTCAATTTCATCGACCAATAATCTTCTGTGTCTAAAGAATTGAGCTTCCCTTGTGAGGCCATTCCATTGATCGCCAATGACCCACTTGGATCGTTGGAGGTGTCTTGGTCGATTTCCAGCGTCGTGGTTGTATCGAGTATGTATTCAACATCAATATCTCCCGAATTGCCTGAAGAGAAGTATTCGATTGTGTAGAGGCCCTTGGGGAGATATTGCTCGCTTTTGCCGTCATAACTGTTCCCCCACCACTGACCGTTGAGGTCAAATATTTCAAACCAAACTTCACTCGAAACATTGTCATAATCAAGAATTGCAAGAGTGAATATTCCATCGGAGTTAATCGCAATTGTTTCGTCGGCATATTGATCGCTCAGGTTCAGAGTGTTGTTCTTGATGGAGAAGGATTCTTCATCATTGCCGCCGATTTGAATAGCATCAAGAGCATCGGAATCAAAGGCTGTTGTTTCGATTGTGAGTTGATACGGTTGCTGGATCTCTTCGTCGAGACTTGCATGTTCAATGATCAAGCGGTAATCACCTTCGGGAAGAGTGAAAACAACATTTCGTTCATCATTGCTTGGAGAATCTTTCCATGAATCCAGTGCAGAATTATGTGATCCACCGATGTAGTTGGTGAAGCGAGGTGTAATGTTCTCGACAAAGAAATCCAGGTTGGCGTCGCCTTCATCGTCCAGCGTCCGTCCGCCTTGATCAGTCAAACTGAAACTGACGTTGGAGATCTCTTCGAGATGGAAGTTGTAATGGTCAGCGATCTGGAAGTCAGAGTGCTTTGACGAAAGGGAACCATTATCATTCATATAACTATTGCTGCTCGAGAGGTCGTTGCCAGTTTGTTTGAAGACAACATTGACACTGTCAATGTTGTTAAACCAAGTGTCTGGATTGTTGATGTCAAATTCTACAGAAAAATTGTTAATGGCAAGATTTCTGATCGAGGTTGCATTACCTAATCCATCGGTTAAGGCTGTGCCGAGGTAGCTGAGAGAAACCTCATCATTTACTTGAACAGAGGATTCCAGTTGTAATTCAAGATCTCCCCACTCGTTCATCCGAATGCTGTTGGCACTGATGGATCGTCGGTCGTCGTTGACGCCGGCTGTGATCAGGAAATTGATGGGGTTGGGAAGGTTGGTTGTCGTGAGACTTTTCCCATTGACATGAACTTCAGCAGGGTCATCCAGACCCATGTAGAGACGATTGCCGTGAACATCGGCCCAGCGTACAGAAGGCCCCTCTTCGTCTGGAGAAATATTCTCGATGGGATGCCAATGAAAACTATGGCTTGTCGCACCATTGACATTTGTGAATGGCTCGCTGGTTGAAGAGCCATCGGCAAATGTTGAAATAATGGGGTCGTATGTAACATCAATATTCACTCCCGACGGAACCTTATTCGACAGGTCAAAGATTAATTTTTTGCCTTTAACTTCGATCGTGCTTTCAGCAAATTGAAGCTGAGTCTGCTCTCCACTTTGAGGATTCCAGGACCAGAATTGGAAGTCGCTTATTTCTGGAATAACTGCTTTTGTAGAGTCGTCAGTAAGATCAGCCTTGGAGTGAAACGATAAGGTTGCTTTCTTGCCTTCAACAAAACTTTCGTCTGGATTTAGGGAAATCCACTCGTCAAGATCGTAACCAAACTGCTCATATCGGGCCCAGTTATCGATTTTGAGTGGTTCCTTGAGAACGATGGATTCTCCTTCCGCATCGCGTAAGCCATGACCTTCTTGTAATGCAAAAGTGATCGTCGATTTTGGCTTGATCGTCAAACCACTGTCATCTTTCAAGCGAAGTTTGAGACGATGTCCCCACTGGATTTCTGTGGAATAAGCTGAGGGATCGACGAGCTTGTCGTCAATTCTCAGGATGATGTCTCCTCCTTTATAATTAGACTTGCTATCATCATTTGTGATTTCAGCAATCCTGTAAAGACCTTGGTATTCAATGTAAATTGATTTGTTGCTGTCATAATCTTCCCCTGACGGATCAGTGTAGCCCCATTCAAAAGTAGGTTTGATGGAACCTACATTCATGACCCACTCTTCTTCATATGTTTGCCATGATTTGTGGTAGCGGTCTTCTGCTTCTCGGAATCGTTCTTCGTTGCTTGGATCGTGAAGAGTCCAAGCCCATAGATCAATCTGGGGCTTGCTTCCTCCTTGTGGCGCAGTGAAATCTAGATTGGCAGAGACAAGATTACGATGATCATTTCTGACTTGATTTCTGTTCGTTATTTCGAAGATATCGTCTGAGAAGATGGTTTCATTGGTATTGGCCGAGGTCCCAACATTACGAAGCACCTCCAGGATCAGATCCAGGAAGTCGTTGGCTTCGAGAAATTCATCATCGCTATCAATTTCGATGCCAGCATAGACTTTGGGCTGATAGTTAAGCTCGTCGATGATTCCATCGCGAACTTGATAAAGTTCATCGAAGAAAATATCTTCGCGCTGCTGCTGACTGAGTTGTCCCTCGCCTGATTGATAGTGAAGATCAAAAATAATCGCATAGTCCCTCCACTCACTCCAGTCATGTGGACCGTCAGAATGCGGGACTTCCAGGTTGAATCGCAGGACAACGTCATCGCCAATATCAAAATAATCACCTTCTAAATTAATTAGTCTTGGACTGATTCTTTGTTGATCCCAAGCGACAAAGGGATTTCCTTCAATCCAAATTTGTGGATGATAGTCTGACCAAAAAGCTTGAACAGGTTCTTCGCTGACTGATAGGCGATTCAGATTGTCACCATAACGGTCAACTTTCAGGACACTAACCTGATCACTATCCCAAGAGTCCCATTCTCGAAGGCTCATGCTGAAGCCATCAGGATCAGAGTCAATAAATTGCCCAAAGTTGTAACTGTCTTCTTCTCCAAACCAGATGGCGTTATAAATCTGCTCAGTATCTCCATCCGGTGTTGTGAGCTTCAGGTCTACTGTGAATTCATTCAGGCCGCCTCCTGAGTCATCAGCGGGATGCAAGCGTAAGCCAGGGTTTTCAATCTGGTCGGTTGTCGAAGCGTTGTCATTCATGATGTGAGCCTCAAAGAAGCTCCAGTCATCATCCATTTGTCCAGGGTTCAGGAAGGCATCTGCAGGTAGAACCAACCACTCCGAATCCTCCTCATTGTGACCCCGTGCTGAATCCCAGTTGTCATTACCACTGACAACCCATTCTTTTCTCACAAGGGTGCTGTGTTCGGTGGCGTCAACTGTTCCTGCTACATCCCATGGCCCTCGATCGTCAAAATTGCCAAGCCAGTCAATGACCGTGTAAGACGTCTGATCCCCACGAACCAGTGCAAAGCTGTCGTCACCATCTCCTAGATATTCGAACAAGTGATCAGCTTGATCAAGGATTCCAGGTTCTGCACCGGGGTCTGCAATCAAGTAAACATCTCCAGACTCAATCGTTGCACCTTCGGGAAATTCGTTCCAGAATTCATAGACCCCCCATGTGGTTGTGTTGTTAGATATAGTTGGGAATGCATAATTATCGAGCTCCATCCTGGATGAAGTGGGATTAAAAATCTCGATATATTTGTTGGACCCATGGCCTGTTGTGTATTCTGAGAAGAACAGGCTGGATGCTGTTTCTGAGTTGTCGTCTTGGGGGAATACGTCATCAAAACTGATCTTGTATGTGGCTCCTTCTTGAGAGGATCCGTTGTCACTCGTGAAGATAAACTCATTGGCGGAAAACGTCATGCCCTCGATATTTTTGAAGTCTCCACTGATGAAACCTGAATTGATATTCTCTCCAGATTCAAGATCAAGAAGTTGAATATATGCCAATCCCTGATTATTTTTCTCTCCATTAATGACGGCAGATTTTCCATGTAATGCTGCAAGATATTGAATATCAGATCCATCCCGCGTCACTGTTGCCAGATCTCTTAAATCATTGATGCCGGTCTCGATGATCCGCAGCTCAGAGCCAAGAACCCCGTCTCTGAAATCATATTCATAGACATCTCCTGATTTTTGCTCGCCGACAAGAATGGAATCAAATTCTGAGAGGAATACCAGTGACTCGTGTTGATTGTCAGACTCTTCAGATGTGTCAGGAATTGTTTCGATTCGGACTATGTCTGGCACCCCATTGGTTTCGATGATGTCGCCATTTTCATTGAGACTGAGACTAAAAATCTTGGATGGTCTGTTGTTGTCAAGATCACCCTCATCCAGAATGTAAAGCGTTGATGAATTGAGGTCATAGGTAATGGCTTCGCCGTCGATTGAAACAGACTCTCCCTTGGAACTATTTGGTAGGGTGAAATAGACGGGTGAATGCTTGCCATCTCGGTTGATTCTTAATAGCTGCAATGTGCTCTCTGAATTGAATTCAGCACTGTCATCTCCGTCTTGATGTGCCGAGACGAAGCCATCTGAAATGATGTATAAGAAGGAATTACTGTCTTCGGTTACTACAGATGTAATGCCACTGGCTTCAAAGCCGTAAGGCAAATTAAAATCTGGTTCAATATACAAAGCATCTGCAAGCAATTTGTCTCTATATTGTTGTCCTGAGTGATACCCTGGTCCTGCATCGATTGATATGGGTGCTGTGAAATAAGATTCAAAATTATTGGCTGTAGTCGTTGTCGTCAGGTAGGTGGCAGAACTTTCAGACAACCACTGCTTCTCTTCTGCCAGCAGAGACTGGAGTAGCTCTTCGATTGAATTCAGATTTTCGATCTGATCCAGTTTGATTGTTTCTGACGGAATTTGATTTGGACCGATCTGTAGAGAAACGCTCAGGCCATTGTCGGTGTTGAAAATTGATTCAAAAAGCTCTTTGTCGAAGAAAAGGTGAAGAGATGATTCTCCCTCAATCTTTTCGATGGGAATATCTTCACTGATCAGATCATCATAAGAAATTCGTAAATCCCAGTTAGAGGGTATCTCTTCGAGGCCAAGATCTTGCGATGTGGATGGATTCAATTCCAGTCTCAACTGGTTGTAGCTGGCTTTTGCTGTTGCCAGGTCGAGGGCGGTCCAATGATAAAAATGATCATTCGCCTGAGCCGCAGGATTTCGGGCTTCAAATTTGAGATCTTCTGCAACTGCTTCACTCAGGCTGATCAATTCTGTTGTTGATGCATCCCAATCAATCGTGAGATAGTTCTCAACCTCTGCTTCGGCAAGCCGCAGACCGTCTGGGTTGGAAAAACGGAAATTATCGGAGCGATTTTCAAGATCTGAATCATCAATGGTAATGCTCTCACCAGTTCTCGTATCGATGAGCCCAAAAGATGTTGTCTTATTCTTCGTGTTGATGGTGAGCTCTGAAACCTGATAGGGCCTCCACTCGTCGATTGAGTATGGCAGTGCATCATGCCAATTAAAATCAATCAACATCCCTTCTGAGATTTCAAGCGACGTACCATTGAGGACGACCTTATTCATATCGACATCGAGATATCCTTCTGAATCTTCTCTTCCTGGGAGAGTGTATTCGTTGCCGTTCACCCTGACATCGAGCTGATAGGCATCGTCATTCCAATGATCTGAAAGAGCGCGAGTTTCGTATACAAGCGGACCGATTTCCAGTGTTTCGGTACTTGATTCTTCAAATTCAAACAGAATCTTCGATCCTTCCGGGATATCGCTACTAAAAAAGCTCAGCGCCATTTCATGCTCTCTCTGCCAATCTCCCTCTGCTTCGTTGAAGTAGGCGTTGGCATCTCTCATTGTAGTTACATTATCCTCCAATACCAAATCATTGGCATCGACAAGTGAAACATTTCCCTTGAAATTACCATTTTCATCAAAGTGTGCGCTCATATCCTCTGACTTGAAGACGATTTCTACAGCTGCCAACTCCGTTGTATCACGATCAGCTTCTCGTTGACGTTTGAGTTTTTCGTACTCATTCCAATTCAGCTCCATCCTCTCATTAACGACCGACTCTGCAATCTTCAGGCCAATGCCTCCTGGATTGACGCCATTGTTCCAACTCCACCGCTCGAAAATATTGGCGTCAAACATTTGTACATTCCAGTTGTCTTCGGAATCGATTAATTTAAAACTTGTAGTGTTGCTGGAGTTGTCGATTGTCAGATTATCTACACGGTATGGGTGATATGAGCGAATATATTGAGGCAATACTTCGTGCCAGTTGAAATCCATAAGGCTTCCATTGACAATATCATGATTTACGCCAATAAGAACGACTTGATTGTTGTCAAGATCTAGCCAACCTTCCTGTTCTTCATTGCCGGGAACATTTAATCTCCATTCTTCAGCAGCGCTGCGAATTCCTAATTGAAATGCGTTCTCAGAACCGTGATCTGTCTCCGTAAAGGAATTAAGATGCAAAGGTAGTTCAAGTGGGTTGTCCCAGTATTGATTGGCATCGAGAATAAGTTTGTCTCCATCAGAGATCTCTGACCCCAGAAAAATCTCAAGGCGCTCATGGGTATTTTCCCATGAATCATCTGAGTAATTTTCATCATTGCGGTAGAAAAAGTCTGATTGGATTAATCCAGCAATCTCATCATCGATCAGTTGCCCAGATGAATCCACAAGACTGATTGTGCCATCAAATACGCCAAACTCGTCGATGATGTGGGATAAATTTTTTGCCCTGAAATTAATCTCAAGTGCTGAAATGCTAGAGACTTCCTGTTTATCTGACCACTCATTCTGCTGCTTTTGGTAGGCGTCTTGGTCAAATTCAAGATACTCTTCTTCGATGGCCTTCCACATCCGTAGGCCATCATTGCTATCAGCAGATTGGTACTGTGCAATAGAGTCAAGAATATTATTGCTTGCAAAGCTCACTGCCATCGATTGCTGACTATCAAATAATTTGAATGATGTCTGCTGAAGATCAGGGTTGATTTTGAGATCGTTAACCTGATAACCCTTGTAGGCCTGCACACTTTCCGGCAGGGTCTCGTGCCAGTCAAATCCAATTAAGTCACCTTCAATCAGTTCATGATCAATACCAGTCAAGACGATTCGATGCGTACCAAAATCTAAATGTCCCTCTTGCTTTTCAGCTCCTTCAATGGAATGAATTGTTTCTTTGAATTTGATATTTAGTTGGAAGTAATCATCGTTTCCGCTACGATCAATTTCTGTTCTGCTGCTTTTGTGGAATGGTAGTAGGAGCTGTTGATTCCAGTGATCACCACCATCAATCACAAGGATATCTCCATCCTCTGCTGAGAAAGGAAGCATGACATGCAAACGTTCGTGCTCCTTGTCCCAATCACTTTGATGATTGTCTGTCCATGAGCTGTAGTTGATCAGTGCCGGAAGGTCTTCTGCACGGATGTTATTTTTTTCACGCACCTCAAGGTCACTATTTTGTAATGTGATGCTGCCAGTGAAGCGTCCGTTCGTTACCAAGCCTTCTGCGAATTTTCCATCAAAGACAACCTCCACAATCGTGGCATTGTTCGTCTCTGCATCGGCTTGTATTTTTTGTCCTTCAATCTCGTAATATGCTCCAGCCGGATCTAGCTGGATCACCTCTTTCTGCTTCGCCTTCCAAAGTCGCAAGCCACTGTCACGATCGCCTGAATTATAGTTTTTGATTGTTTGGCTGATAGCATCATCACTAAAATCAACGACCTCGCCTGCCTCTTGATCAAATAAGTCAAAGCTGGTTATGTTCGTGTCGTCTTCTGTTTCCAAATTGATGATCTGATAAGGCTTGTACTCATCCAGTCCCTGCGGGAGAGTGCTGTGCCAGTCGAACCCGATCAGGTCGTCATTTTGAAAATAATTCTCGATGCCCTCCAAGACAATTTTTTGATCTTCCAGGTCAATGAAGCCTTCTTGCTCTTCTTCTCCTTTGATAGTTAATATCTCCTGATTTACTTTGATTCCCAACTGGATATAATCATTTCTCGTCGAGTAGTCAACTTCGGTCCTCAGCTCGCTGGACAGTGGAAGATTCAGGTCCTTTTCCCATTCATCACCACCATTGATTCTTAGAGTGTCACCAGCCTGCGCCTTTTCAGGCATATAGATGTAAAGACGTTCATTCTCCTGCTCCCAGCTGCTCAGGTTGTCGTCGGTGAATCCGTGCGGATTAACGACTGCTTTAAGGTTTTCGGATTTGATTGCTCCTTCAGGATCCAACAGTGAAATGCTTCCTGTGAAACCACCGTTGCTCACCAAGTTGCCGAAGTCTTTGGCTTTGAAAACGACTTCAATCAAGCTGGTCTTTTCATAGGCATCATCTTCTGCTGCTGCATCAGTGGACTGATAGGTGACTCCGTTGTGATCTAGTGCGATGTAATGACGCTCCTTTGCTCTCCATATGCGAAGACCCTGATCAGAGTCGCCATTCATATAATCTTCGATTTGCTGTTCAGGATCATCACTTTCAAACTCAACCGATTCTTGGTGCTTTGGATCAATCAGGCTGATGGTTGTTTCATTCGTGACGTTATTCGTCGTCAATTGCTCGATTTGATAAGCGTAATAAGACTCAATGCTCCATGGGAGAGTTTCATGCCAGTCAAATCCCAGCAGATCGCCCACATTCAGTTCGTGGTCAACTCCGCTGATGATGATCGTATCCTGATCAAAATCTAAGTAACCTTCTTCTGCCTCATAACCTTTGATCTCATGTCTTTGCTTATTGATTTTCGCACCCAGTTGGAAATAATCATTTCTGAATGAGTTGTCTACTTCAGCTGTTGTTTCTTCGTAGAGTGGTAGTGTCAGGGATTGATTCCATGCATTTTCCGCCCCAATCACTAATGAATCACCATCTGTTGCTTCGATTGGTATAAAAAGATGAAGGCGGGTGTAGTTGGTTTCCCATTCGTCTTTTGTCTCGTTAATCCATGCATCAGGATGAAGCATGGCCTGAATATTTTCGGCTTTAGTGAGGCCATCATCACCAATCAATCGGATGGAGCCATTAAATTTGCCGTTGTCGATTACGTCATCCAGATTGGGTGCTTCAAAGACCACTTCAAGATGGCTGGTTGGGTCCTGCGCAGTTTCAGGAAACTGATCCCCATTCTTCTCATAGATCACAGCTTCATGATCAACCCTCAGGTTGTCCCTCAGTTCTGCTCGCCACATTCGTAGACCGCTGTCTCCTTCGTCGGCTTCGTGTTGGTTAATCTTTTGCTGCAGTCTTGTATCGGAAAATAGTAAATCTTCTGATGTCTCGCTATCAACTAATCTGAACGTTGTGCGATTGTAATCGCTATTTATACTCAATGAGTCAACACTATAAGCATGGTGACTTCTGATGCTTTCGGGAAGTGTTTCATGCCAGTAGAAGCCAATCAGATCACCATTTTCTAGAATGTGGTCTGTCCCCTCGAGCACGATTTGCTGTTGGTTAAAGTCAATGAGGCCTTCCTCCTCTTCGTCTCCATCGATTTCATATCGATTCTTTCCCGATAGTATTCCTAGTTGAAAGTACTGATTGTCATTAGAGTGATCAACTTCAGTAGATGTCTCCATGTATAGCGGCAACTGCATCGAATAGGTCCAGTCGTTGACGCCATCAATCACGAGAACATCTCCATCCTCTGCCTTGCCAGGGAGAAGGACATGCAGGCTTTCGTATGATTGCTCCCATTCGCCGTTATCTCCGCGTAACGCCTCAGGTGAGATCATTCCTGTCAGGTCGGTCTGCTTTGCATTGCCATTTTTATCCAGGAGTGAGATATCACCCCGGAAGATTCCATCCTCTACCAGATCGCCCAGATCTTGTCCTTCAAATGTGACTTCGAGCACGCTTGTTTTGACATCAGAAATGTCACTGCTGAAGAACGTGTCGAGTGACGTTGACGTGTAAGTCGTCTGTGGATCGACTGTGTTCGCCAGATCGATGAAGCTATTGTAGTAATTGTCAAGGATTTCCGAGGTGGCACCATTCTGTTCAAGATTCGAAAGCCACCAATGGAGATCGTCAACATCGCGTTCCCCTATCCATCCAAAGTCTGTTCCTCGTCCATCAAGACCTGGTTTGAAGAAAAGTCTGAAGTTGTCGAGGCTGTAGGTTGCAATGTCGCTTGCTTGATTGGCTAGATCAACAAATGCCTGTTCGTAGTTTTCAACAATCGTTTCGTCAATTTCGTTGTTGCGAAGATGCTCAAGCCACCATAGTGAATCCTTTCCACTCCCCTGGGTGTTGAGCCATCCCAGTTTGGTTCCTTTGCCGTCAAGTCCTGGAGAGAAAAATTGCTCGTAGTTTTCGTTGTTGAAGGTTCTATCCGTCTGTGCGTTGTTGGCAGTGTCTGTTAGTGCATTTCTGTAGGTGTCGACAATCTCACTGCTGACACCATTGTTTTCGAGATGCTCGACCCACCACAGTGTGTGTTCAAGTTCGCCACTTGCATTGATCCAGCTGAAGTCTGTACCTTTCCCGTCAAGTCCAGGGTTAAAGAATTGTCGAAAATCTTCGGTTGAGTATGATCGATTGAGGTCTGAGAGGTTGGCGAGATCAACATAGGCAGATGTATAAGCATCAATGACATCCTGCTCAACTTCGTTGTCTTCAAGGTAGTTGATCCACCAGACAATTTCGTTGAGATCACGATTGGTGCTGCTGATGTATTCAAAATCGTTCCCTCTGCCATCGAGTCCTGGCCTGAAGAAGGATTGATAGTTCTCCGATGAGTAATCAGAGCTGTTGGTGGCATTGTTGGCCACATCGGCAAGGCTTGATTTGTATTGCTCGATGATGTCTTCTGTGACTAAGCCGTTGCCAAGGTTGTTTTCGAGATCGTTAATGATATGTAGACGGTCTTTGGCATCATTGCTCCACAACCAATCGAAATCGGTTCCCTGGCCATCGAGCCCTGGCTGGAAGAATGTTTCGTAGTTTGTGCTGTCATAGTCTATTGATTCAGATGCTTTATTGGCGACGTCGACAAATGCCCCGATGTAGCTATTGAGAATGTCTGATTCGACTCCGATGTTTCGAAGCTGATTGATCCACCATAGTTTGTCTTGCAGCGAGGTGTGGTGGATATGTTCAAATGCCGGAAGATTGTTGACGTATTCTTTTTGAATGTCGCCACTGAAATATGCTTCGAAAATGGTTCCATAGGCTTCCAGTGAGTGAATGGTTGAGCCCATGTGATTTGAAGCACTTACACTTAATTTTATTATAAGCAATTTTGTTTCAACGGCACCACTCGCAACGGCTTTGCGTGATGCCTCAAGATTGGCGCCTGTTGGAATTGTGTTCGACAGTCCTGTTGTTGGGCTTTGCAAGCTTTGTTAAAAAGCTTGCTTTGCTTCACATCGGCTCAGCGGCGATCCAGGAGTAGTCGTCGAATCACGCGTTGGGCGATGTCGCCGTACCCCATTTCGCCGGAGAGGATCTGGGCGATCCGTCTCGGCGCTGTTGGCCGTTTGATGCCCAGTTGGTAACCAACACCCGGGAACCGGTAGAAGACCTGGGCAATCCTCCGGCCCCAGGCCATGGATTCTCCCCAGCGCACGCGCATCGCCTGGCTGTAGCCCTTCAGGTTCTGTTGTTCCCCCTTCAGCCATCCGTCCAAGTGACGGGCCGCTTCGCATCCGCTCATCAGGGCTGGGCGCAGGCCTTCGGCCAGGAAGGGATCGCACAGCGAAGCCGCATCTCCCACAACCACCACGCCATCACCATCGAGGCGGTGGTGCCCGTTCCACACCCGAAGCTGCCCTCTCTGGCGGATGCCGGCATCCTGTTCGAATCCCAGATCAGGCAGCAGTCGGCTGAGCACGGCATCGGGGTCGGCCTCCTGTCTTCCCACAAAGCTGCCGACACCGATGTTGACTCCGCCTGCCAGAGGGAAGGCCCAGGCAAATCCCTGCTTCACGAGACCGAATTCAAAACGGGTCGAGCCGTTTTGCAGCGTTCCCTGGCCTTCCAGCCTCACCGACATGGTGCTCGCTGTCTGCACCTGACGGGCTCCGAGACCCAGTTGCTGTGGCCATGGCGATCCTGATCCGTCGGCGATCACCAGAGCCCGGCTGCGCCAGCTGCGCCCGTCGTTCGCTTCGACCTCCCAGGTGTCCTCCGCTTTCCTCACCTCACTGACGTTCACCGTCAGAGACCGTTCTCCACCGGATCGGATGGCCTGCTCCGCCAGCAGCTCATCCAGCCATTCCCGTCGCACGATCCAGAAGGGTGCCTCTCCGGGAAGCTCGGCGACGACTGGATCCTCCAGGCACCAGCTGAAATCGACCCGTCGGATGACCTGCTCCACGGCAGGTTCCAGGGAGAAAGGGAACCATTGCTGAACAGCAGCAGCCATGCCGCCGCCGCAGGGCTTAATGCGTCGATGCGCATCCTTCTCAAGGATGAGGACGTCGTGCCCGGCTGCGGCCAGATGGGCTGCAGCGGCTCCACCGGCTGCACCGGACCCGATGATCAGGACATCACGGATCCGCCTGTCGGATCGGCTCACACCTTGAGAATGTCGGCTTCCTTCTCAGCCAGGTGCTTTTCCAGCTCGGCGATGAACTTGTCCAGGGTTTTCTGAACGCTCTCCTGCTCATCACGGCTCTGGTCTTCAGAGAAGTCGCCTTCCTTCTCCTGCTTCTTGATCTTGTCGATCGCGTCGCGTCGCAGGTTGCGCAGTGCCACCTTGCCTTCCTCGGCGTATTTGGAGGCCAGCTTGCAGAATTCCTTGCGACGCTCCTCGGTCAACGGCGGCACGTTGATGCGAATGATCTTGCCGTCGTTGTTGGGAGTGAAACCCAGTTCACTCATGGCGATCGCCTTCTCGATCGACGCAAGAGCACTGAGGTCGAAAGGCTGGATCTGAATGGTCTGGGAGTCTGGTGTGGTCAGGGTTGCCAGGGACTTCAGCGGCGTTTCGGCGCCGTAGTACTCGACACTCACCCGATCCAGCAGCGAGGAGTTGGCACGCCCTGTGCGGATGGTGTTGAAGTTGCGCTGGGTGGCTTCCACCGACTTGCGCATGCTGGCTTCGAGGTCCTTGGTCGACATGTCTGAAGGATTGGGTTCTGACGGATTCAGGCAGGATTGCCGATGCGGGATCCGATCGGCTCACCGGCGACAGCTCTGCCGATGTTGCCAGGTTCGAAGAGGTTGAACACAACGATCGGAATGTTGTTGTCCTTGCACAAGGCGATGGCGGTGCTGTCCATCACGGCCAGTTCCCCGCTGAGCACCTGTTGGAAGGTGAGGTGCTCATGCTTGACCGCATCGGCGTGCTTGGCCGGATCTTTGTCGTAGACCCCGTCCACCTTGGTGGCCTTGAACACCACGTCGGCGTTGATCTCGGCGGCCCGGAGGGCTGCCGTCGTATCGGTGGTGAAAAAGGGGTTTCCGCAGCCGGCGCCGAACACCACCACCCGGCCTTTCTCCAGATGTCGCATCGCCTTGCGGCGGATGTAAGGCTCGGCGACTTCCTGCATGGCGATTGCCGTCTGCACCCGTGTGGGTACACCAGCCCGCTCCAGTCCGTCCTGCAGCGTGATGGCGTTCATCACCGTGGCCAGCATGCCCACGTAGTCGGCCGTGGCCCGCTCCATGCCGGCTGCCGAACCCTTGAGGCCACGGAAGATGTTCCCTCCTCCGACGACGATCGCCAGCTCGGTTCCTCCGGCCACCACCTGCGCCACATCGGAAGCGATCGACTGAACGATGGCGGGGTCAATGCCGTATCCCTGAGATCCCATCAGGGCTTCGCCGCTGAGTTTCAGCAGGACGCGTGCGTAGGCCATCAACGGTCCAGATCCCGCTGACAGTAGCAAGTACTGGCCAAACGCTCCGTCCGTCGCTTGCATGGATGAGCCGAGAGCAGGTGATGGCCGAAACCGAAGCCAGCCACAGCGGAGTGATGGCCCGCCTCACCCTGTCGGCTCTGGAGCGTGCCAGCCGAGATCCCTCCTGCTGGCGGGATCCGATCGTTCACCGTGCACTGCTTGTGAGCGGTCTTTCTGTGCTCACAGAAGCCACCCGGCGCCTGAACGAGGATCTTGACTCCGCTGCCTGAGCGGATCAGTACTCGATGCCGGCCTGTGCCTTCACGCCCTGTTCCCGGAACGGGTGATGCACAAGCGTCATTTCTGTGACCAGATCGGCCCGTTCGATCAGTTGCTCGGGGGCTCCGCGGCCCGTCAGCGCCACATGGGTGAGTTCGGGACGTTCGTCCAGTCCCGCCAGCACGGTCTGAACGCTGATGTAGCCCAGTTTCAGAGCCACGTTGATCTCGTCGAGTACCACAAGCTTGATGGCGGCATCGCGCAGGTAACCCAGAGCCGTTTGCCAGGCCTCCCCCACCAGTTGCTGGTCCCGTTCGCGGTTCTGGGTCTCCCAGGTGAAGCCCTCCCCAAGGGCATGCCAGCAGACCTGATCGCCGAAGGCCCGCAGCGCGCGGGCTTCCCCGGGTTCCCAGCCTCCTTTGATGAACTGCACCACCGCCACGCGCTCGCTGTGGCCGAGAGTCCGCAGCACCAGCCCAAGGGCTGCACTGGTCTTGCCCTTGCCATGACCGGTGAACACCAGCACCAGCCCCTTTTCCCTGTTGCGTTCCTCCACGCGCTGGCGCTGCACCTGCTGGCGCCGCTCCATGCGTTTGCGATACCCGGCGTCATCGGTTTCCGGAGCCAAGTGGCCTCCCATGCCCAGTTCGGAGGCTTTGCTGTCCAGGTCGGATTGGGTCATCAGGTTTCAGGTAGAGGGCCGCTGGGCCGTGATCCGTTGCAGGGCGTTCCCTGCCAGAAGCTCCTGCTTCACACCGGTGAAGCCGAGTTGCCGCAGCTGGCAAGGCAGGTCGTCCTCCAGCATGGCGGTGGCGGTGTCGGTTTCGAACAGAGCGCAGAACAGCTGTTGCGGTAACCGCAGCCACGGCCCTGCCGGATGCAGATCCACCAGCACCAACCAGCCGCCGGGTTGCAGCAGCTGCAGGCTGCTGCTCAGCACCCGTTCCCGATCGGGCCGGGGGAATTCGTGCAAAGCCACGCTCAGTTGAAGCGCTGCGAACTGGCCGTCCGGCAGAGGAGGATCCTCCGCCAGGCCTTCCACACGCGTCATCGCCGGGTGGCGTTCGGCAGCAAGGTCCAGTGCACGGGGGGAGATGTCTAGCCCGGTCACCGCAAATCCAGCCGCCAGCCAGGGGGCGGCCGCTTCGCCGCTGCCGCAGCAGAGATCCAGCACGGCAGCGCCGGTTGGAAGCCGATCCCGAAGCACCTCCAGCCCCAGGCTTCGCAGGCGTTCCACGCCTCCCACGCTCAGCGACGACACGGCCGTGACCGTGTCGTAGATCCAACGGTGGCGGTAGGCCAGGGGCCGCAGAAAAGAGCTCATCAGATGATCAAGCGTGTTGCCGGGCCAGGGCCGCATCCACCGCCTGCTGCTGGTCGCGTCGGGTGATCCAGTGGTGATAGGTGCGGGTGTGAATGGCGACAGAATGTCCCATCATCCTGGCGGCGACGGTGTCCGGCAGGCCGATGTGGATCGTGCGCACGGCCCAGGCATGCCGCAGGTCGTAAGGGGTGATCGGCAGCTGATAACGGCGGAACTGTTCGCTCACACGGCGGCCCACCTGCTGGAGCGTTGTGCGCCGCAGATCCGTGCAGATCGCGGGCAGTGCGTCAGAGGTGTCACCCAGCTGTCGCAGCCCAAAGCGTTCCACCCAGTCCGGCTGAAAGGGCCACACCTGGTGTTCGCCGGTCTTTGTGGTGGGCAGCACCCGGATCACCTGATCGCCCCCCTCTGCCAGCGGGCTGAGGTCACAGAAAAACACTTCATGGTTCCGCAGGCCGTAGGTGGCCATCAGTCCGTAGGCCAGCCGCCAGCGTGGGTTTGGGATGCGCAGGACCCCCTCGAGGATCTGAGCGTCCATGGGTAACCGCCGGAACCGGGCCTGATGCAGGCCATACCCGGCAGCCTCCTGGCGCCAGTCCTGGGGCAGATCGATCATCAGATGGGCTGCCAGGGCGGCCAGTGCCGTGGCGCATTGCTGTCGACTGCGGCTGCCATCCCCGTAGCTGGAGAGGGTTTCCGTGAGTCGCTGAGCCGTGATTTCTCCGTCGCCACAGAGGGGCAGCAGCCGTCTCAGATAGGGGCGATAGGCGCTGGTCCAAGTGGTTCGGCTTCCCGCCGGAGATCGGCGGCGTCGCGGATCGGCGAAGAAGGCCCGTTCGAAGTCCTCGATGGCGTCGCCGGCTGTTCGACGCGAGCTGCCATCCACTGAACTGGAGCGCCAGTCATCCCATCGGAACTGCCCCCGATCCAGTTGTCGCTGAACGATCAGCAGGGTCTGCTCGGCCACCACCAGTCCTTGACGGTCAGCGCTGAGCCCGAGGCTGATGCGCTGGATTCTGCTGTCACCGGGATCGTGACGATCCGGCAAGGGACCTCTCAGGTTCAGACGTTGTCCCCGTTGCTCCAGTCGCAGGCGCGTCCCCTGATGCGCCAGACGCTGATTGAGCTCCTCCAGCGCGCAGCGCAGATCCATCGCAGCAACATCGGCGACCCACCATGACGTTCACGCGGGCTACTCTCAACCCCCATGATTCCTCTATTGACCGAATGTCTCGCGTCGGCGTTGTCCTGCTGAACCTCGGGGGCCCGGAGCGGATTCAGGATGTCGGTCCCTTTCTCTACAACCTGTTCGCTGACCCGGAGATCATCCGGCTGCCGAGCCCGGCGTTGCAGAAGCCACTGGCTTGGTTGATCAGCACCCTGCGCAGCGGCAAATCCCAGAAGGCTTACCGCTCCATCGGCGGAGGCTCTCCACTGCGTCGGATCACCGAGCAGCAGGCCCGCGAACTGCAGAGTCTTCTGCGTCAGCGCGGCATCGATGCCACGAGTTATGTAGCCATGCGCTACTGGCATCCCTTCACCGAGTCGGCGGTGGCCGACATCAAGGCGGACGGGATGGATCAGGTGGTGGTGCTGCCCCTGTATCCCCACTTCTCGATCAGCACCAGCGGGTCGAGTTTCCGGGAACTGCAGCGGCTGCGACAGGACGACAACGCCTTCAGGAAGCTGCCGATCCGTTGCATCCGCAGCTGGTTCGATCATCCCGGCTATGTGCAGGCGATGGCCGAGCTGATCGCTGAGGAGGTTCGCAACAGTGACGACCCCCAGCAGGCCCATGTCTTCTTCAGTGCCCATGGGGTTCCGAAGAGTTACGTCGAAGAGGCCGGCGACCCGTACCAGCAGGAGATCGAGGCCTGCACTGCTCTGATCATGTCCAGGTTGGGGGAGCTCATGGGCCATCCCAATCCCCACACGCTCGCTTATCAGAGCCGTGTCGGCCCTGTGGAGTGGCTCAAGCCCTACACCGAGGAGGCGCTGGAGGAGCTCGGCGAAGCCAAGGTGAATGACCTGGTGGTCGTTCCCATCAGCTTTGTCAGCGAGCACATCGAAACGCTTGAGGAGATCGACATTGAGTACCGGGAACTGGCCACGGAAGCCGGTGTGGTCAATTTCCGGAGGGTGAGGGCTCTCGACACCTACCCCCCCTTCATCGAGGGCCTGGCGGATCTGGTCACCACCAGCCTCGACGGACCGGAGGTCAGTCTTGATGCCGCTGCTGAGCTGCCCACCAAGGTGAAGCTTTATCCCCAGGAGAAGTGGGAGTGGGGTTGGAACAACAGTTCCGAAGTCTGGAACGGACGCCTGGCGATGCTGGGCTTCTCGGCCTTTCTGCTGGAGCTGATCAGCGGTCAAGGCCCCCTGCATGCCCTAGGCCTGCTGTGAGGCCCTGATTCACCCGTCGGCCCTTAATCTGGAGGGTCAACCGCGCCGGTGACTCCGTGACCCTCACGTCCGCCTCCACGGCTGTTGACGGAACCGCATCCAACGCTCTGGCTCGTCGGACCACTGGGGCGGAAGCGTTGATGGACGCCCTGCGCCGGCACGGGGTCGACACGATCTTCGGCTATCCGGGCGGAGCCATCCTCCCCATTTACGACGCTCTGCACATCGCCGAGAGCGAGGGATGGGTCCGGCACATCCTGGTGCGCCATGAGCAGGCGGGAACCCATGCGGCCGATGCCTACGCACGGGCGACCGGAAAAGTCGGTGTCTGTTTCGGTACCTCAGGCCCCGGTGCGACCAACCTCGTCACGGGTATCGCCACGGCCCAGATGGATTCCGTGCCGATGGTGGTGATCACCGGTCAGGTGCCCCGCCCGGCCATCGGCACGGATGCCTTTCAAGAAACCGATATCTTCGGGATCACGCTCCCGATCGTGAAGCACTCCTGGGTGGTGCGTGATCCTGCGGATCTTGGCGCGATCGTCGCCCAGGCTTTTCTGATCGCTGCCAGCGGCCGTCCAGGCCCGGTGCTGATCGATGTGCCCAAGGATGTGGGCCAGGAGCAGTTCGACTACGTGCCGGTCGAACCCGGGTCCGTCGTGCCGCCAGGCTTTCGCCAGCCCCTGCCACCGGAGGATGACGCCATCCGTGCCGCGCTTGGTCTGATCCGGGATGCTCAGCGCCCTTTGCTGTACGTCGGCGGCGGGGCGATCTCGGCGGCGGCTCACGAGAGTCTCAAGGTGCTGGCGGATCGGTTCCAGCTGCCGGTCACCACCACGCTGATGGGCAAGGGAGCCTTCGATGAGAACGACCCGCTTTCCGTCGGCATGCTCGGCATGCACGGCACGGCCTACGCCAACTTCGCCGTCACCGAATGCGACCTGCTGATCGCGGTCGGAGCCCGTTTCGATGACCGGGTCACCGGCAAGCTCGACACCTTCGCGCCCCGGGCCCGGGTGGTGCACTTCGAGATCGATCCTGCGGAAGTCGGCAAGAACCGGCAGGCCGAGGTGGCGGTGCTCGGAGATCTGGGCCTGAGTCTGGCGCGTCTGGTGGAACTGAGCCTTCAGCATCCCGCCGAGCCCCGTACCACCGCATGGCTCGCCCGCATCGCCTCCTGGAAGGAGCGCTATCCCCTCACCATCCCTCCGGCAGAGGGTGAGATCTATCCGCAGGAGGTGCTGCTGAAGGTGCGTGACCTGGCTCCACAGGCCATTGTCACCACCGACGTGGGTCAGCACCAGATGTGGGCTGCTCAATACCTCCGCAACGGACCGCGGGGCTGGATCAGCAGTGCCGGTCTCGGCACCATGGGATTCGGCATGCCGGCGGCGATGGGAGCCCAGGTGGCCTGTCCCGACCAGCAGGTGATCTGCATCGCCGGCGATGCCAGCATCCTGATGAACATTCAGGAGCTGGGAACCCTCGCGGCCTACGGCCTGCCGGTGAAGGTGGTGATCGTGAACAACCACTGGCAGGGGATGGTGCGCCAGTGGCAGGAGAGTTTCTACGGGGAGCGGTATTCGGCATCGGACATGCTCAACGGCATGCCTGACTTCATTGCCCTCGCGCGTTCCTTCGGGGTTGATGGCGTGAAGATCACCAGTCGTGATCAGCTGCATGGTGAGCTGCAGCAGGCTCTGAACACACCCGCACCGATGCTGATCGACGTGCACGTGCGGCGAGGTGAGAACTGTTATCCGATGGTTCCCCCCGGCAAGAGCAACGCTCAGATGGTCGGCCTGCCCGCCCATCCGGAACTGGCCATGGACACAACCCGGAACTGCCCTGCCTGTGGAGCCACCACAGCCCACGAGCACCTGTTCTGTCCCCAGTGCGGGGCTTCGCTGTGATCCGTCCTGTCCTGATCATCCTTGTTCTCTTGGTGATCGCCGTTTCCCCAGCGTCGGCTGCTGAAGTCCTGCAGGTCCGCACGCCGTCCCTGCTTCAGGTCGGCGACCGCAACCGCACCTACACGGTGGAACTGCCTTGTCTCACGGTTCCGGAAGGGGGCGACGCTGCCGCGGTGTCCTGGTTGCGGGAGAGGCTGCCCCGGCGTCGCAGGGTCAATCTGCGCCCGGTGGGATCACGGGACGGACACCTGCTGGCTCGGGTGACGCCGATTGGGGAAACCGTGGACCTCAGCACCGGGTTGGTGAATGCCGGTCTTGCCCAGTCGAGTTGTCCGGGGGATCCAGCCTGAGATGGCCGACAATCGCGTTGCCCGGGGCATTGTTCTGGTCCCCTGTCTGCTTCTGGGCGGTGCCTTCCTAGCAACGGCTGTTTGGGGGCAAGGGGTGGCGGCGGAGAACCGCCCCCTGGCCGCTGCTCTCGGGCTGGGGCTGTTGCTGGCGGGTGTCCTGGCCCAGTGGCGTGTCTCTGAGGCACCGCAGACACCCCCGGACGCGGCCGACGACTCTCATTAGCGTGACGATGCTGCGACTGAGCGAACTGCGTCTGCCGCTGGAGCATGGTTCGAATGATCTGCAGGAGGCGGTGCTGCGCCGTCTGCGGATTCCACCGGATCAGTTGCTGGACCAGAGGCTGGTCAAGCGCAGCATCGATGCCCGGCGTCGGGATCGCATCCAGGTGATCTACAGCTTGGATGTCGCGGTCCGCAGTGAAGCGGCGGTGCTGCGACGTCACAGAGGCAACCCGCGCATCCGCACCGCGCCTGACACCCGATACCGCATGGTGGCAAAGGCCCCGCCGGCCTTTCCTGTCAGTCCCGAGCAGCGACCGGTGGTCGTGGGAGCGGGCCCCTGCGGTTATTTCGCAGCCTTGCTGCTGGCGCAGATGGGATTCCGGCCGCTCCTGCTCGAGCGGGGACAACCGGTCAAGCAGCGCACCCTCCAGACCTTCGGCTTCTGGCGTGGGCGGCTGGCGTTCGATCCGGAATCCAATGCCCAGTTCGGCGAGGGGGGAGCCGGCACCTTCTCCGACGGCAAGCTCTACAGCCAGGTGAGCGACCCGGAGCATTACGGCCGCAAGGTGCTGGAGGAACTGGTGGCCAGCGGCGCCAGCGATGAGATCCTCACGCTGCACCGGCCGCACATCGGCACCTTCAAGCTGGCCACGGTGGTGCGGGGATTGCGGGCACGGATCGAGGCCCTTGGGGGTGAAGTGCGCTTCGCCAGCCGTGTCGATCAGTTGCTGCTGGAGTCCGGTGACACGGAGAAACCTCAGCAGCTGGCTGGCGTCCGTCTGGCGGACGGACGCCGGATTCCCTGCCGGCACCTGGTGCTGGCACCCGGCCATTCGGCCCGGGACTGTTTCGCGATGCTGGACGGTGTTGGTGTGCAACTGGAGCGGAAGCCCTTCTCGGTGGGCCTGCGCATCGAGCACCCTCAACCGCTGATCGATCAGGCCCGCTGGGGGGAGATGGCTGGTCACCCCAAGCTCGGGGCCGCCGAATACAAACTGGTGCATCACGCCGGCAACGGCCGTTGCGTCTACAGCTTCTGCATGTGCCCCGGCGGTTTCGTGGTGGGCGCCACCTCCGAGGCCGGCCGTGTGGTGACGAATGGCATGAGTCAGCATTCGCGAAACGAGCGCAATGCCAACAGCGGTCTCGTGGTGAATCTGGAGCCTGAAGACCTCGAGCCGTATTCCCGCAAACCCGGCGACCCCCTTGCCGGGGTGGCTCTGCAGAGAGATCTCGAGGAACGGGCCTTCCGCCTCGGAGGAGGCAGTTATGCCGCTCCAGCCCAGCGTCTGGAGGATTTCCTGGCGAGGCGGGCCTCCGGCAGCCTCGGGAGCATCACCGCGTCGTATCAACCCGGCGTCACGCCCTCGGATCTCAGCACCGTTCTGCCGGAGCCGATCATCGAGGCCCTCAGGGAAGCTCTGCCGGCATTTGCGAAGCGTCTGCCGGGCTACGACCACCCCGATGCGGTGCTCACCGGCGTGGAGACCCGCACCTCCTCCCCAGTGCGCATTCCGCGCGATGGGCGGCTGGAGTCGCTCAACACCCGCGGGCTGGTTCCTGCTGGAGAGGGGGCCGGATATGCGGGCGGCATCCTCTCGGCAGGCATTGACGGCATCCGCGCTGCCGAGGCCGTGGCCCGTCAGCTGGTGGGGGAGGCGTCTCCCGATGCGGCCTGAGCGACGATGCCGCTCCACTGCACCGCCTTCACCTGATCGCGACGCCAGGAATGGAACAACTCGGGTTCCCCGACGGTGCAGAGCGGGCAGAGGGCGATCCGCTCGGTTGTGATCCCTTCGTTCTGGAGCTGAAGCCGGGCGGCCCGTCGGATGTCCAGACGGTGACGTCCGGCCTCGGCGTCCTGCTGAACTGCGCCGTCCCGCTGCAGAACCTCCTGATCGGAGCTTGGGTCTCCGGGCTCTGCTGACAGGGCGAGTCCGACGGCATCCACCACCTCCTGCCCCACCTGATAGCGGGCGCCGCTCACGGCAGGACCCAGCGCCACCAACAGATCACGTCGTTGGGCCCCGCGCTGTTCCAGCCGCAGGATCGCCTCCGGCAGAATCCGCGTGGCCACGCCCCGCCAGCCGGCATGACAGGCGGCGGCATGACCTGTGGTGGGATCGGCGATCAGCGCCGGGGTGCAGTCGGCACCGCAGACCCAGAGACTCTGGCCGCCACGGTCACTCACCAGTCCATCCGCATCCGGCCAGGGGGCCTGGATGGCATCACTCGCGTCCAGGACGATTCCGCTGTGAATCTGCTGCGGCCGGTGCACACTCACGCCGGCACTGAGATAACCAGCCAGTTCATCCGGTCCGCGGCCCTGCCAGCGGCGGGTGAAGAATCCGTGTTCGAACCCCTGATCCGACAGCAGATCCGACTGCAGGTAGTACCCGCCGTAGCAACCGATCCAGGTCCAGGACGGGAGGGTGTTGAATTCGCTGTCGGGGCGCGCGAAGGGATCGCGTTCTGACATGTCAGCGCTGTCTAGCTGATGGTGATGTCCCGCATCATCCAGAAGCCGGCGAACGATTGCTCCTCCGGACTGCTCTGGATGGCGATGAACTGCAGCCCGTGCATGTGTTCGCTGGATTCGCGAAGGGCCGTCTCGATCGCATCGGCGGCTCCGGATTCCAGCTCGCTGACCAGCCAGCGATCGTCCTGACCGGCCTCCAGCAGCAGCTGCCGCTCCTCCACGAGCAGTCGCACCGGTTCGAGTCCTCCAAGCCATCCAGCCATCGCAAGAGCGCGGCTGCGGCTGAACAAGCGCAATCCCGGCACCGGTGCCTCGGAGGAGAGGTCCGGCGGCATTGGAATCAGGCCGCTGAACCCCATGGGCCATTCGCCTGCCTCCTGCAGCAGCCCGCCAGGGAGTGCCGCCCAGGACCATGCATCCCCCTGCACTTCCTCCGGGAGGGGGACCGGTGGGGTCGGAACCGGGGCGGGGGGCGGAGCCAGCGGTCCGGCCATGAATCCCTCGAGGCTGGGGTAGACCTCCCGCTGCCGCTGCTGCAGCCAGTCCAGCAGCGCATAGGTGCGTCGACTCGGGATCACCTCAAGGCTGAGTTCGGCAGCGGCCCGCTGCACCATCGTGCGCATGGAGCTGCGCCAGCAGCGCAGACGCTGGGGGGCACTCCAGCCGGCGTCCTCGGCGGCAGCACCCGCTTCCTGCAGGGCCTGGGTGAGCCAGAGGGAATTCACCTCACCGGAGGGACAGCACTTGATGAACCGGAACGGAGCGATCGGGTCCGACAGGGTCGGTGTGGAGGTGATCAACAGCTCCCAGCGCTTGCGTCCGTCAGGCTCCAGGATCGGCCTGGAGTAGAAGTCCAGCTCCCAGTCGGCAGACGTCATCCAGCGTCCTGTTCCTGTTTCTTCAGCATGTTCTGGGCGCGGGAGGCGCGATCGGCCGCTTCCGCCATCACTTTGTCCTTCTCCACAAGCAGTTCACCCGGAGGCCCTTCCAGCAGGGCGGTGTTCAGACCGATGCGGCCGCGGCCGGGGTCCAATTCCGTGATCATCGCCTTCACGCGATCGCCCTGGTCAAAGACCTCCCGGATCGAGCGCAGGCTGCCGTTGGTGATCATCGATTGGTGCAGCAGGCCACTGATGCCCCCCAGGTCGATGAACAGACCGTACGGCTTCACCGATGCCACCTGACCTTCCACCAGCTGGCCCACCTCCAGTTCGGAGAAGCGGGCCGCAACGGCAGCGCGCTTCTCCGAGAGCACGAGTTTGCGGGTCTCCGAGTTCACCTCAAGGAATGCCACGCCGAGGGTCTTGCCGACCAGCTCCTGATGGTTCTCCCCGTCCTGAAGCTGCGAGCGGGGGATGAATCCGCGCAGACCCTCGAGATCGCAGGTGACACCACCGCGGTTGAACCCGTTGACGATCACCTGGACGACCTTGCCCTGCTTCTCCATCTCCTTGACGCGCTCCCAGCTCTTGCGCAGAGCCAGGGCCCGGCAGCTGATGGTGACCATTCCGTCGGCGTTCTGTTCCCTGGTGACGAGCACCTCCACCTCGAGCCCCTTGGGAAAGCGTTCCCGGAAGTTGGTGATCACCCCGAGCCCGGCTTCGCTCTTGGGCATGAAACCGGGGGCCTTGCCGCCGATGTCGACGTAGACACCGTCGCTCTCCAGCCCGATCACCTTTCCGGTGATCACTTCGCCGGTCGTGCCCACCGGTGCGTTCTCGTCGAGAGCGGCGAGGAAGGCTTCCTCATCGAAGTCGAAGTCATCAACGCTGCGCGGGGTATTGCGTTCCTCCTGCGGCTTCTTGCGCTCCTGATCGGGGGCTCCCAGCAGGTCGGCCATGGTCATGCCTTCCATGTCGCCCAGATCGAAGCGATCCTCATCCGCCTCGCCTGGGATCGCTTTGCTCTGCTCCGGCCTCCGCCGCTCCTGATCCCGCGGAGGCGGACTGGCCAGACCGGCGGCCTCCTCCAGCTTCCGTGCCTTCTCTGCGGCCGCTTCCGCGGCGGCCCGTGCTTCCGCGGCTTCCCTCTGGAGCTGCTCCTGCCGCCGGTTGATCTGCATCACCTGCGGTGGTTTGCGATTGGGGTCTGCGGCCGGCTTCGGTGCACTCGGTCTGTTGGGCTGCGGACTGCCGGCTTCGGCCATGGACCCGAAGGTTCGTCAAACAACCATTCTGACAGCCAATCTGGGATTGAACTGCGTCTCCGGATGACGATGCCGCCTCGGGACTGCCGATTCGATCACCTCAGCTGGCCGGCCGCGGCTGCAGCCATGCAGCAACCGGGAGCCACCGTGGTCTGGCCTTTGGGTGCCTTTGAACAGCACGGACCGCAGCTGCCGCTGGCCACCGATGCCCTGTTCGCTGAGCGGATTCTCGATGCGGTGCTGCTGGGTCTGGATCCTCTGCTTCCCATCTGGCGGTTGCCGGTCCAGGCGATCGGATTCTCCCCGGAGCATGCGTCGTTCCCCGGCACCTTGAGCCTGCCGGCGGACCTGCTGATCGCGCTTGTGGATCGGGTGGGTGAACAGCTGGCGGACCAGGGCGTGAGGCGTCTGGTTCTGTTCAACGCCCACGGCGGCCAGATCGCGCTGCTTCAGGTGGCAGCTCGTCAGCTACGGGTCCGCTGTCCCCAGATGGCGGTGCTGCCCTGTTTCCTCTGGAGCGGTGTCGACGGGTTGTCTGGATTGATTTCCGAGGCTGAACTGGAGCAGGGTCTTCACGCTGCCGAGGCCGAGACCAGCCTGATGCTCCGGCTGGCGCCGGAATTGGTGGGGCCTGAGCGTCCCGTGGATGGTCTGGCGCCAGCCGCCCCGGGGGACTGGAGCCTGGAAGGGGCAGCTCCGTGTGCATGGTTGGCCCGTGATCTCAGTGCCAGCGGCGTCATTGGCGACAGCCGATCGGCCTCTGTGGAGTTGGGTGTCCGCCTCGAGGAACGCCTCGTTGAGCACTGGCTGAAGCAGTTCAAGGCCCTGCTGGCAAGCGATTGGCCGCCTCTGAACGCCGCTTCAACCGGGGTGTCCGGGTCGTGAACTGAGAACGGCTTTGTCTCCAGAACCGGGGGCACTGGTTATTGTCTGTTCTACCGAATCTGGTCTGAAGCGTTTTATGACGACCCTCAATGCACCTGAGGCATCTGTGATGGAGGGTCAGGATGCACTGCCGGACTTCACCACAGAGGCCTACAAGGACGCGTACAGCCGGATCAACGCGATCGTGATCGAGGGAGAGCAGGAAGCTCACGACAATTACATTTCGCTAGGCACCCTGATCCCCGATCAGGCTGAGGAGCTGGCCCGCCTGGCCCGCATGGAGATGAAGCACATGAAGGGCTTCACATCCTGTGGACGCAACCTGGGTGTGCAAGCGGACATGGAGTTCGCCCGCAAGTTCTTCGAACCCCTGCACGGCAACTTCCAGAGTGCCCTGAAGGAGGGCAAGGTTGTCACCTGCCTGCTGATCCAGGCCCTGCTGATCGAAGCTTTTGCGATCTCCGCTTACCACATCTATATCCCCGTGGCGGATCCCTTCGCCCGCAAGATCACCGAAGGTGTGGTGAAGGATGAGTACACCCACCTCAACTACGGCCAGGAATGGTTGAAAGCCAATTTTGAGGCCAGCAAAGAGGAATTGTTCGAAGCCAACAAGGCCAATCTGCCGCTGATCCGCTCGATGCTGGAGGACGTGGCAGCTGATGCCGCGGTCCTGCACATGGAAAAAGAGGATCTGATCGAGGACTTCCTGATCGCCTACAACGAAGCCCTCAGTGAGATCGGTTTCAGCTCAAGGGATATTGCCCGTATGGCCGCTGCAGCCCTCTCGCTCTGAATCTCTTACCGGCGTCCTTCTCCGGTTTCTCCACAGGCACCTTTCCCCTGATTGGGTGCGCCGTGGGAGCATGGACGGTCGGGACAGCTCAACTCTGAACATTTAGGGCGCTGCATGTTTGGTCTGATCGGACACTCGACGAGTTTTGACGCTGCCCGTCGCAAAGCGATGGAACTCGGCTTCGATCACATCGCGGAGGGTGATCTCGACGTCTGGTGCAGCGCCCCACCTCAACTGGTGGAGCATGTTCAGGTCACCAGTCCCGTCGGCACCACCATCGAGGGTGCCTACATCGACTCCTGCTTCGTGCCCGAGATGCTCAGCCGTTTCAAGACGGCGCGTCGCAAGGTGCTCAACGCGATGGAGCTGGCTCAGAAGAAGGACATCGCCATCACTGCTCTCGGCGGGTTCACGTCCATCATTTTCGAGAACTTCAACCTGCTGCAGAACCAGACCGTTCGCAGCACAACCCTCGACTGGCGTCGGTTCACCACAGGAAACACGCACACGGCCTGGGTGATTTGCCGTCAGGTGGAGAACAACGCCCCTTCGCTCGGGATCGACCTGAGCACAGCCAAGGTCGCGGTGGTGGGAGCCACCGGCGATATCGGCAGTGCCGTCTGCCGCTGGCTGTCCGCAAGAACGGGAGTCGGCGAGCTGCTGCTGGTGGCCCGTCAGCAGCAACCGCTCATGGATCTCCAGAGGGAGCTCGGCGGCGGTCGCATCCTCACGCTGGAGGAAGCTCTGCCGGAAGCCGATGTGGTCGTCTGGGTGGCGAGCATGCCGCGCACGCTTCAGATCGATCAGGACAGCCTGCGCAGCCCCTGTCTGATGATTGATGGGGGGTATCCCAAGAATCTGGATGCGAAGGTCGCCGGCGGAGGCATCCACGTTCTCAAGGGAGGCATCGTCGAGTTCTGTCGTGACATCGGCTGGACGATGATGGAAATCGCCGAAATGGAGAAACCGCAGCGACAGATGTTCGCCTGTTTCGCTGAGGCGATGCTGCTTGAGTTCGAGCGCTGCCACACCAACTTCAGCTGGGGACGTAACAACATCACCCTGGAGAAGATGGATTTCATCGGAGCAGCGTCTGTCCGTCACGGCTTTTCCACCCTCAATCTCCAGTCCAGGCTTCAGGCCGCAGCCGCCTGACGTCGCCGCCCACTCACTTTCCTGACCATGCCGCGCCGACCCCTGCTTGAGTTCGAGAAGCCCCTGGTGGAGCTGGAGCAGCAGATCGAGCAGATCCGTCAGCTGGCCCGTGATTCGGAGGTCGATGTCAGTCAGCAGCTGCATCAGTTGGAGACGCTCGCTGCGAAACGCCGCCAGGAGATCTTCCAATCGCTGTCGCCTTCTCAGAAGATTCAGGTGGCCAGGCACCCTCACCGGCCCAGCACTCTGGACTTCATCCAGATGTTCTGTGACGACTGGGTCGAACTTCACGGCGACCGTCGAGGCAATGACGATCAGGCCCTTGTGGGTGGCCTGGGTCGACTCGGCGATCGGCCCGTCGTTCTGATCGGCCACCAGAAGGGTCGAGACACCAAGGAAAATGTCGCCCGCAATTTCGGGATGGCCACCCCGGGGGGATACCGCAAGGCTCTGCGCCTGATGGACCATGCCGACCGGTTCCGTCTGCCGGTGATCACCTTCATCGACACTCCTGGCGCCTACGCGGGCCTGCAGGCCGAGGAACAGGGGCAAGGCGAGGCGATTGCTGTGAATCTGCGTGAAATGTTCCGACTGCGGGTCCCCGTGATCGCCACCGTCATCGGCGAAGGCGGCTCCGGTGGTGCGCTGGGGATCGGCGTGGCCGACCGCCTGCTCATGTTCGAGCACAGCGTCTATACCGTTGCCAGCCCCGAAGCCTGTGCCTCGATCCTCTGGCGGGATGCAGCCAAGGCGCCTGACGCTGCGGAGGCGCTGCGGATCACAGGACCTGATCTGCTGAAGCTGGGCCTGGTGGATGAGGTGCTTCCCGAGCCTGCCGGTGGCAACAACTGGGCGCCTCTGGAGGCAGGCCAGACGCTTCGATCAGCCATCGATCGCCATCTGGATGAGCTGCTGACCCTCTCCGAAGCCGATCTGAGGGCGCACAGATACAGCAAATTTCGAGCAATGGGGCAATTTTTTGAAGGAACGTCACACGAATCGCGTTTTGCCGCTTAAGGTGTGTCGGTTTGCTAACCCGACTTGCCTACGGCCCTGATCACTGGAGCAAGTCGTGGAATCGGCCGCCGAGCAGCTGAGCTTCTCGCCCACAAGGGTTGGGATCTCATGCTCACTGCTCGCAGCGGCGATCAGCTTGAAGATCTGCGCGCGGCTCTCAGCCAATCAGGCTGTTCCGTGGTGGCTGAAGCGGTCGATCTGACCGATCCAGCTGCCATCGCACCTGCGATGAGCAACCTTCTGAGCCAGGGCGATGCACCATCGGTGCTGGTGAACAATGCCGGGGCTGCCTACACGGGCGACCTTCTGGCCATGACTCTCGAGCGCTGGCAGTGGCTGCTGCAGCTCAATCTCACCAGTGTCGTGCAGGTCTGCGCAGCCGTGGTTCCGGCCATGCGCGCGCAGGGAGGACTGGTGATCAACGTCAGCAGCCATGCCGCGCACAACGCCTTTCCCCAATGGGGGGCCTACTCGGTCACCAAGGCTGCGCTGGTGCGTTTCACCCGCTGTCTGGCGGAAGAGGAACGCTGTCATGGCATTCGCGCCTGCACCCTCACCCTCGGTGCGGTGAATTCATCCCTGTGGGATGCAGAAACCGTACAAAGCGATTTCGATCGTCGTGCCATGCTCAGCATCGATCAGGCTGCCCAAGCCCTGCTGCATCTGGCCGAGCAACCGACCAACCAGGTTATCGAAGACCTCACCCTGATGCCGGCCATCGGCGCCTTCTGAAGACCCCATGACTTCCACCGTCCCTTTCGTCTCCAACGGCACTGCCCAGAACGGCAACGGCAATGGCAACGGACTTGCCAGATCCACGACCAACGGCATCAGCAACATTCTCAAGCCGGCTGTTTCAGCCTGCATTCGTGAACGTCTCCAGGAGCGAGGTGTCTCGTTCCTGGCCAATGACAACATCGCAGCCCACCTCGAGCCCGGTGAGCTGGCTGAGCTCCAGATTGAAGTGGCAGACAAGGTTCGCGATCTGCTGCGCAGTCTGGTGATCGACATCGACAACGATCACAACACCCATGAGACGGCTGAGCGTGTCGCGAAGATGTACCTCCATGAGGTGTTCAAGGGCCGTTATCACAAGCAGCCGAAGGTCGCCAGCTTCCCGAATGTGAAGCAGCTCGACGAGATCTACACCGTGGGTCCGATCACGGTGCGATCCGCCTGTTCCCATCACCTGGTCCCGATCATGGGCAACTGCTGGATCGGCATCAAGCCCGGTGCCCGGGTGATCGGCCTGTCCAAGTTCACAAGGGTGGCCGACTGGGTCTTTTCCCGCCCTCACATTCAGGAAGAGGCCGTGATGATCCTGGCCGATGAAATCGAGAAGCTGTGTGAGCCCCAGGGCTTGGGCATCATCATCAAGGCTCAGCACTACTGCATGAAGTGGCGCGGTGTGAAGGAGCCTCAGACCAGCATGGTGAACTCTGTGGTCCGCGGTGACTTCCGCCACGATCCGAGCCTGAAGCAGGAATTCTTCGAGCTCGTGCGTCAGCAGGAAGCTCTGCTGAGCTCCTGATCACCGGGCGCGGTCAACTGCCGATCGGTCCGATCACATTGCTGCTGTGGCGCATCACCGCCCCACCGTTCGGACGCATGGCCACCACGGCCATCACGTTCCCATTCGTGCGCCTGAGCCAATCCGGTAGCTGCGGGAATCCACTTCCCCCACCAGTTGCCAGTTCCTCTGGCCCGGCAGCTGGCGATACCAATGCACCTGAACCGCATCGAACTGATCGGGGTCGAAGTCCAGTTCTGCCGTCAGACGAGCCCCGACCCTGGCGGAACCAGTCAGGTCGAACTGTCGCAATCCTTCGATGGTCTGCTCCACCATCCCCTCCGCGATGGTGTCTGTGGTGATCTGCTGCTTCAGCACTTTGATCTGCTTCTGCGGAGTCATCGTGAGACCCGGCACACACTGCAGCGTTGCTCCAAGCCTGCAACCCACCAGAACCCCCTGACCCTGCCCGGAGCTCTGGGTGAGAAGGGTCGCTGCCAGCGATGCGCCCAGCATGAAGACAGGAGACAAGCGGGCCATCGTGAAACCGTGCGTTCTTGAAAACTAACGGCGTTGCTCCCGCACGACCTTCACAAGGGCTTCGACCCGGCTGAGATCCTTGCGGCCAGGGGCCGTTTCCAGACGGCTCGAGGCATCGAGTCCATGAGGATGAACCCGGTTCAGCAGGTCGGGTACCCACTCGGCACTGATGCCGCCGGCCAGCCACCAGGGCAGCGGCAGCTCGGTATCTGCCAGCCAGTCCAGGGGCAACCGATGACCGGTGCCTCCCAGCTGACCCGGACTCCAGGCATCGAGCAGCAGGGCATCGACATGGTCGAGGTACGGGTTCAGCTTCTGCAGATCAGCGAAAGACCGCAGCCGCAGTGCCTTCCACCACTGCACTCGCGGGTAACGCTGTTTCAGAGACTGGCAGCGTTCCGGGGATTCGTCTCCATGGAGCTGCACCACGCTGGGGGCTCCTTCACCGGCCAGGGCCTCGGCAAGGCTGGCATCATCCGGCTCGGCCACCACCCAGACGCGCTGCACACCGGCTGCCTTGCGGGCCAGGGCTTCGAACAGATGGCGTCGAGCCGTGGCCTCAACGAAGCGGGGCGTTTCAGCGACGCCGATCACGCCGATCGCATCCACCCCCATGGCAGCGATGGCCAGGGCCTGGTCTGTCTCCGTGAGCCCGCAGATCTTGAGGGCCGGTTGTGGCGTCTGCTGCTCAGGCAAAAGTCGTGCTGTTCACTCTCTTTAGGATCGGGGACATCCGTCGCCGCGGCGACACCCTGGGAAGGCCGTTTTGGGAGAGGGCTGGCAACTTCTGAAAATCCGAGGGATTCCCCTGTTCATTCAGCCCAGCTGGCTTGTGTCCGTGGTGCTGTTCACCATGATCTTCCAGTCGCGTTTCGCTGCCACAGTCACGCCTGCCGTGGCAGCAGGCACCAGCTGGGGGCTTGGTCTGCTCACGGCTCTTCTGCTGTTTCTCTCCGTTCTGTTGCATGAGCTCGGCCATGCCCTGATGGCGCTGCGGGAGGGGGTGAAGGTCCGCAGCATCACGCTTTTCCACCTCGGCGGCATCGCTCGGATCGAACGTGACTGCGACACGGCGATGGGAAGTCTGCGCATCGCTGCCGCCGGCCCGCTGGTGAGTCTGATCCTGGCCCTGGGGCTGTTGCTCTCCGCACCGTCCCTGGATGGAGGCCGTCCGCTGCTGGCGATGGTGCTGACCCAGCTGGGCGCTCTCAACCTGATGCTTGGCCTGTTCAATCTTCTGCCCGGCCTGCCGCTGGACGGCGGTCAGATCCTCAAGGCTCTCGTCTGGAAGTTCAGCGGCAGTCAGAAACGCGGAATGCAGGTGGCCTCCGCTTCCGGGCGAGCGCTTTCGACGCTTCTGATCGTGATGGGCGTGCTGCTGCTCGTGCGCGGGGGCGGTTTTTCGGGTGTGTTCCTGATGCTGATCGGCTGGTTCGGTCTCGGTGCCAACCGGGGCCAGGCCCAGATGCTGGTGCTTCAGAAGGTGCTTCAGGATCTCAAGGTGTCGGATGCAGCCGGCCGTCGTTTTCGGGTGCTGGAGTCGGATCAGAGCCTGCGCCAGCTCAGCAGCATGCGTCTGCGGGAGTCCGAAGGCGGCCGCGGGGATGACTGGGTGCTGATCTGCCGCGGCGGTCGCTGGATCGGATGGGTGGATGATCAGCCGCTGCGGGACCTGCCGGTGCAGCAGTGGGACCGTCAGCGCCTGGAGGACCATCTGCGCCCTCTGGAGGAGCTCCCTTCCATTCACGATCGCGAGCCGCTCTGGCAAGCGATCGAGGCCCTGGAGCAATCCAGTCAGGGGCGTCTTCTGGTGTTCGGTCCCGCTGGTCTTCCCTCGGGCACGATCGACCGCATGGATGTGGGCGAAGCGGTGCTTCAGAAACTGGGGGTGCGGCTGCCGCCACCGATCCTGGAGGAGGCCCGCAAGCAGAACGGCTACCCCATGGGCCTGGCGATGCTGCCTCAGGTGGTGGAGTCGATGCAGGCTGCCGAGACGGAGACCCGCCGCTCCAGCTCCTGACGCTCCACCGTCGTGAGTGGTTGCTCGCTCCAGCCCAGCTCCGGCCACTGCCTTTGCAGGGCTCGGAACAGATGCTGCTCCAGTCCTCGCCGTGGGATGGCCGCCTCCGCCGGAGCCGGAGTGGTTTCCCGGAACACCGCATGCCATAGCTCCACCGGAGGGTCGAGCAGGATCTCGCCGTGCTGCAGCAGACGGCCCTTCTGCCAGCGCTGGGCACTGCCGATGCGCTTGATGCCGCGGCCATCCACCAGATCGGCCACGGTGGAGCGCGCGAAGCAGTTCGCGTCCTCCCCCGTGGCAACTTCGTCACCGAAGCGCAGCTCATCCCCCAGCGACCGGAAACCTTCGATCAGCCAGTGGCAGGCCTCCCGATAGGCCTGACGGCGCTGGCGGGGAGCTCCGGGCCATATCAAGGCATAGGTGAGTCCTCCGGCATGGAGAACCGCCTGGCCTCCACTGGGGCGCCTCACGATCGAGAGATGACCTTCCGCGGCCAGGTCACGCCAGTGATCCGGCCATTGCCGCTGGTGACGGCCCAGGGAGAGCCATGCCCCTGACCAGCGGTAGAACCGCAGCACCGGCGCCGGGTCCGTCTGTTCCAGCAGCATCTGATCGAGGGCCATCTGCCAGGGACCGTCGGCGCAAAGCATCGGCAGCAGGCGCCCCCGTGGAGCATCGCTCGTCATGCTGGTGATCATGTTCTCGCTGAAGCCGTGCTGCCCTGGTGGGACTATCCCCTGCTCATCGCTCTGGGACTGTTCGCCGGAGGGCTGGCCGGTCTGCTGGGAATCGGCGGCGGTCTGATCTTCGCGCCCCTGCTGCTCTGGCTGGATCTGCCGCCCCATCAGGCCCTGGCCACCAGCAGTTTCGCCATCGTGCCCACGGCTCTGGCCGGCACCATCACGCACCTGAGAGGCGACAGCCTGCCCTGGCGATCCGGTCTGTCCATTGGTCTGGCGGCCTTCGGTTCAGCCCTGGTGTTCGGAGGACTGGCCGGCTGGGCATCGGGCTGGGTGCTGCTGGCCATGCAGACCGTGATGTACGTCGTGCTGGCGTTCACCGTGCGACCGCGGCCTGAACAGGAAACGGAGGAGGTCGACCTCGATGCCAAGGCGCTAAAGCTCGCCGGAACCGGCAGCATCGCCGGCTGGACCGCCGGAATGCTGGGGCTGGGGGGAGGACTGGTAATGGTGCCGCTGATGAACGGTCCGTTCGGGGTTCCGATCCACCAGGCGGTGCGTCTCAGCACCGTGGCGGTGTTCTGCTCCGCCTCGGCCGCGTCGCTGCAGTTTCTGCATGAGGGGCGTGGGGTGCCGGTGATGGGACTGCTCCTGGGGGGGGTGGCGGCGATCGCCGCCCGCTGGACCGCGAGCCGCCTGGATCAATTCGATGCGCTGCTGCTGGTGCGGCTGCTGCGGGGTCTTGCGATCGTGCTGGCGATCGACAGCTGTCGGCGGGCCCTGCATCTGGTGCTCAGCTGACGGTTCCGTCCAGCAGAGTCCAGAAGCCGGCATCCAGCTCGTAGCCGAGGGAGGCGGCCATCTGGGACAGGTTGCCCCGCATCGATCGTCCCAGGTTCTGGCTGCAGAGATCGTCCAGCTGCATCAGACGATGGGTGATCCAGAGCTCCAGGGCTTCGGGCTCGAAGCGCAGTCCATCGGTGCGGCTGAACCGGTGGGGGACCACCATGGCCACGTGACGGACCAGGCTGCCTTGATCCCGCTCCAGCACCAACGGCAGCCAGGGGTGGCGGGCGTCAGCCCTCAGCGCCCACAGCCGCGGTTCGGGGCATTCCGCCAGCTCTCTCGGGTCGTCGGCCTGGCGAGGCCAGTCGAAGCTCAGCTCCAGGGTCGCCCCCTGGGTGAGCACCTCCCCCAGAGATCTGGCTGCCCACGGTTGCAGTGGCGTGAGATCGAGACGACGGATCGCATCGGCATCGATCTGGACAGATTCCATGGTGAGGTGTGACAGGCCTTTGCGAATGATGGCGTGCAGCCGTCTCTCTGAAGAACAATGGGACGGTTTCCCCGGACTGCACCCATGGCCAGCGCCCTGACCTCGCCAGAGATCTTCATCGCCCTTGTGGTGGCTGCCCACGCTGCGGTGCTCGCTTTGCGCCTCTCCATCAGCCTGTACGAGGCCTGATCCCCGTTCTGTTGCGGTGGGGCTTGGCAGCAATGGTTCGCTGCGTTACAAACGAACAGCTGACCCTGTCAGTTGGCTTCGTCAACTGCTCCACCACCAGCCAGTCGTCCGGTTGATGCCGCAACGCTGGCGTCTGTCATCCAGCGTCAGAACGACCGCCGAGAGCTGCAATGCAGTGTTCTGGCGCTTGCGGTGAAGCTCGGATTCGTTCTGCTGGGCTGCGTCAGCCTGGTTCGTCTGTCGATGGCGTATCAGGAGAGGCTGGAACGGCACGGCGAAATCAATGCTGTGGTGACCGTTGAAACCGCCAAGCTGGAATCGCTGCAGCAACGCTTCGACCGTCTGTTCAGCATCGGCGGTGAAGAGCGCCTGATCGGTGAACATGACCAGTGGATCGCCCCCAACCGTCTGCGTGTGATCTGGCGCTGAGAATCCTGTCGCCTTTGGCTGGACATGCGCTCAACACTGCAGACTGATCGCTTCTGAGGGGCAGCAGCGATGGGAACTCCTGGCACCGTTCTGATCACCGGCACCACCTCTGGGGTCGGTCTCAACGCCACCAAGGCCCTCGTGGAACGGGGCTGGACGGTGATCACCGCCAACCGCAGTCCCCAGAGAGCGGCTGGTGCTGCCGATGAAATGGAGATACCCAAGGACCGTCTACAGCATGTGCTGATGGATCTGGGTGATCTGAACAGCGTCCGTTCGGCGATGGAGAAGCTCCCCGGAGGAGTGGATGCGCTGGTCTGCAATGCCGCGGTGTACAAGCCGAAGCTGAAGCAGCCGGAGCGTTCTCCGCAGGGTTATGAGATCTCGATGGCCACCAATCACTTCGGCCATTTCCTGTTGGTTCAGTTGCTGTTGGATCGGATCAGGGCGTCGAGCCACCCGTCCAGGCGCGTCGTGATCCTCGGCACGGTGACGGCCAACTCCAAGGAGCTAGGTGGCAAGATCCCGATCCCCGCACCCGCGGATCTCGGTGATCTCTCCGGTTTTGAGGCGGGCTTCCTGGAGCCGATCAGCATGGCCAGCGGCAAACCGTTCAAGCCAGGCAAGGCCTACAAGGACAGCAAGCTCTGCAACATGATCACCACTCAGGAGCTGCATCGGCGCCTGCACGGGGAGACGGGCATCACCTTCACGTCGCTGTATCCGGGCTGTGTTGCCGATACGCCGCTGTTCCGCAACACCCCGAAGGCCTTTCAGACGATCTTCCCTTGGTTTCAGAAGAACATCACCGGCGGCTACGTGTCCCAGGCCTTGGCGGGTGAGCGGGTGGCCCAGGTGGTGGCGGATCCGGATTTCGCAGAGTCCGGTGTGCACTGGAGCTGGGGTAACCGTCAGAGCAAGGACGGTCAGCAGTTCAGTCAGGAACTGTCTGACAAGGCCACCGATCCCGACACGGCGCGGCGCGTCTGGGATCTGTCGCTGCAGCTGGTCGGGCTCTGATCCCGCCGGTTGATCAGTCGAAGCCCAGCAGGTCGAAGATCTCTCGATCTTTCAGGGATATGGCTTCCAGGGGTTCCACGTTCTCCAGCATGTTCTGGGCCAGGCGCAGGTACTCCCGGCGCACCGCCTGCACCGCTTCGTCGTCATCGTCCATTTCGAAGATGGTGCACTTCTTCAGCCGTGAGCGGCGGATGGCATCCACATCCTTGAAGTGGGCCATCGTGCGCAGGCCGGTGCGGGCATTGAACTTGTCGATCTGATCGGTGTCTGCGGAGCGATTGGCGACGACACCGCCCAGCCGCACTTTGTAGTTCTTGGCCTTGGCCTGGATCGCCTGCACGATCCGGTTCATCGCGAAGATCGAATCGAAGTCGTTCGCCGTCACGATCAGGCAGTAATTGGCGTGCTGCAGCGGTGCCGCGAATCCGCCGCACACCACATCGCCGAGCACATCGAAGATCACCACATCGGTGTCTTCCAGCAGGTGGTGCTCCTTGAGCAGCTTCACTGTCTGGCCGGTGACGTAGCCACCGCATCCGGTGCCCGCCGGAGGGCCGCCGCTCTCCACGCACTGAACGCCGTTGAAGCCGGTGAACACGAAGTCCTCCGGACGCAGCTCCTCGCTGTGGAAGTCCACCTCCTCGAGAATGTCGATCACCGTCGGCACCATCTTGTGGGTGAGGGTGAACGTGCTGTCGTGCTTCGGATCGCAACCGATCTGCAGCACCCGTTTGCCCAGCTTCGAGAAAGCGGCTGAAAGATTGGAGGACGTGGTGGATTTGCCGATGCCTCCCTTGCCGTAGACAGCGATCACCAGGGTTTCCTCCTGGATGTTCATCGAGGGGTCCTGATGGACCTGCACACTGCCTTCGCCGTCAGACGGCCGCGTCAGGGTCGTGGTCATTCAGCGACCTTCACAAGAGGAGTTGGTTTCATTCAACAGCAGCGGATGTATGCCGGCAGGTTTTCACCAAGAAACGAAAGATCTGCACCGCTTGCTGCCAAGGGTCTGCGGATTTTCTTCGGCTTGATTGAAAAGAAATGAGTGCAAATGCTCATGCCTTGTAGTGGGCTTTTGCGTCATAGAGAGTTTCGCTGCTGATCTCCCGGCAGCCAGCCTGCCGGGCATAGGCCTCGGCGTTGCGTTTCACCTTTCCACGCACAAAGAAGGGGATCTTGCGCAGTTCCGCTTCGCCATCGGCGGTCCAAGCAAGGGCGTCGTCCTCGAGCTCAGGCACATCGCTGAGCTCCGCCTCGGTGGAGCCACCGGCAGCACCGGAGCCACCGGCATGGCCCAGATGGCTCTGGTGACCGTCCACGAATTCGAAATCGTGGCGGAACATGCCGATCAGGTGCTCCTCCAGTCCCATCATCAGCGGATGCACCCAGGCGTCGAAGATCACGTTCGCCCCCTCCCAAGCCATCTGGGGGCTGTTGCGGGCCGGCACATCCTGCACGTGCATCGGGGTGCTGATCACCGCGCAGGGGATGCCAAGCCGCTTGGCGCTGTGCCGTTCCATCTGGGTGCCCAGCACCAGCTCGGGAGCCGCTTCTGCCATGGCGGCCTCCACGGCCAGGTAGTCGTCGCTGATCAGGGCCTCCAGCCCCATGGCCTTGGCAGCAGCCCTCACCGGCCGTGCCATCTCGCGGCTGTAGGTGCCGAGACCCACCACCTCGAAGCCCAGCTCCTCCCGGCAGATCCGTGCTGCCGCCAGGGCATGGGTGCCGTCTCCGAAGATGAACACCCGTTTGCCTGTGAGGTAGGTGGAGTCGACCGATTCGGAATACCAGGGCAGGCGGGAGCGCTGATGCCCCTCGCGGGTGTCGGGCGGATCCATGCCCAGCAGCCCATGCAGTTCGCTGAGGAAGTCGTGGGTGGCGCCGATGCCGATCGGCACCGTGCGTGTGAACGGCATGCCGAAGTTGCGCTCCAGCCAGATGCAGCTGGATTCGGCCACCTCGGGGTACAGACACACGTTCAGATCCGCTGCGGGAAGCCGTGACAGGTCGTCCACCCCCGCTCCCAGCGGCGCCACCACACCCACATCGATGCCGTGCAGCGTCAGCAGCCGCTGCACTTCCAGCACATCATCGCGGCAGCGGAAGCCCAGCAGCGAGGGGCCCAGCAGGTTCACCCTTGGGCGACGGCCCTCCTGCTTCCAGGCCAGAGGGTTGTGACTGGCCTGCTCCGGCACCTGCGACTTCAGCAGGCTGCGCACCAGCTGATACAAGGTCTCCGCCGCACCCCAGTTTTCCTTCTTGCTGTAGGCGGGCAGTTCCAGGGTGACCACGGGCATCTCGAGTCCCATGCCCTGGGCCAGAGCCCCGGGCTGGTCCTGGATCAGTTCGGCGGTGCAGCTCTCGCCCACCAGCAGGGCATCGGGCTGGAAGCGATCCACCGCCTCGCGCACGTGCCGCTTCACCAGTTCCGCCGTGTCACCGCCCAGGTCGCGGGCCTGGAAGGTGGTGTAGGTCACCGGCGGCCGCTGGCCTCTGCGCTCGATCATCGTGAAGAGCAGGTCGGCGTAGGTGTCCCCCTGTGGGGCATGCAGCACGTAATGCACCCCCCGCATCGAGGCGGCGATGCGCATGGCGCCGACATGAGGGGGGCCTTCGTAGGTCCAGAGCGTGAGTTGCATGGCGTCAGGCGTGAACGGGTTCGACGGCGAGGGAGGGATTCAGGCCGGGCTGAATCAGATGACGGCGGCGCAGGGGACGCGAGAACAGTTCGGCGAGATCGCCGGCCTGATCGATGCCGTGGATCGGGCTGAACACGAGTTCGATCGACCATTTGGTGGCGATGCCCTCGGCTTCCAGGGGATTGGCCAGGCCCATGCCGCAGACCACCAGATCGGGAGAGCTGTCACGCACCCGATCCAGCTGCAGTTCGACGTGCTGACCCTCCATCACCGGCGTGCCTTCCGGCAGCAGGGCCAGCTCCTCAGCCATCTGCTCGCGGTTGAGATAAGGGGTGCCAACCTCCACCAGTTCCATGCCGCATTCCCGCTGCAGGAACCGTGCGAGGGGCAGCTCCAGCTGGGATTCCGGCAGCAGGAAGATGCGCTTTCCGCTCAGCACCTTCCGATGGGGTTCCAGGGCGATCCGGGCGCGCTCCATCAGGGGGGCCAGCACCTCGGCCTGTCGCTCGGCGGGCACCTGGAAGGCGTTGGCACCGGCCTCCATCCAGCGGCGGCTCCCCTCTGCGCCCAGTGGGAAGGGGGCGGTGAGCACCGTTGCTCCGCGATCGCGGAGCAATCGAGCGGTTTCGGTGAGGAAGGGCTGGGTGAGCAGCACGGTGGTGCCGGGTCCGACCGGTGGCAGATCCGTGGACTGGCGAGGCGGCAGGCTGCAGATCGTTTCGATGCCCAGGCGTCCGAACAGGTGGATCAGCCTGTCCTCCACGGCATCGGCGAGGGTGCCCACCAGCAGCAGCTGGCGCTCTTCGCTGGCGGGAAGCAGCGGCACCAGTGCGGCGAGAGCCCCGTCCTCCCCCTGCGTGAAGGTGGTTTCAATGCCGCTTCCGGAGTAGTTCACCACCCGAACCCGGCCGTGCATCTCCTCGTTGAGCCGTTCAGCAGCACGGGCCAGATCCAGCTTGATCACCTCGCTTGGGCAGGAGCCCACCAGAAACAGCGTGCGGATTTCGGGCCGGCGTTCCAGCAGTTCATGGCAGACCCGGTCCAGCTCCTCATGGGCGTCCGCCAGTCCGGCCAGATCCCTTTCTCCGAGGATTGCTGTGCCGAAGCGCGGTTCGGCGAAGATCATTACCCCTGCCGCGCTCTGGATCAGATGAGCGCAGGTGCGTGATCCGACCACCAGGAAAAAGGCATCCGGCATGCGCCGGTGCAGCCACACGATCGAGGTGAGTCCGCAGAACACCTCCCTAGGTCCGGTTTCCTTCAGCAGCGTGGGCCCGGCCATCGGCCGCTCCTTGGCAAGGGGGTGTCTTCAACTTGCAAGACGAAGGGCCCTATGCACCAGGTCTGGCGCAATCTCTTAGGGATCCGTTCGGGATTGATCAGCGTCCGGATCAATCCGCCATGGTCTTCAAAGCCGCTCTTCAGAGCCGGCGGCGGAAGCCATCGGTGCGATAGCCGCCCTGACGCTCATCCTGGTCCAGTCGGCTGAGACGCCAGACGTTACGGGTGATCCGGCGTGCCACGAGACCACCGCGCTCGACGCGTTCGCTCCCGGGGCGTGCGCCCAGCAGCAGGCTGACCTCAGCGGTGCTCAGGGGGGCTCCGGTGTCGATGGCCAGGGCGGTGAGTTCCAGGCGCAGGCGCAGCTGGCGGCTGCGCTCGAGATTCTCGTTGCGGGGAGTCTCCAGCCACGGCAGATCCACCTGCCCATCCTCAGCGAGGCGCTGCATCAGGCCGAAACTCACCATGCCGAGGGCCTGATCGGCGGGGATGTCGACGGTGTTCACCGGGGATTGCTCAGGAAGCGCCACAGATCAGACCGAAACTGAGCGGACGGTATCGGCTCTCCATTGCGGCGCAAGGCTTCAGGCCGTCCAGCTGCTCTGAGGGCCTGGACTCGAAATCGTCCGTTACAGTCCCCGCCATGAATCGTTTCGCCAGTTTCGAGGGACGCGAGAGGCGTCGTGGCGGAAGTGCTCTCGTCACCGGTACCGAGGTGCATTCATCGTCTGCCGGTGCCAGCTGTGTGATCACCACGGACAGCGAAGCGCCGCGGTTGATGAGCAGTCAGGTGCAGTCGATCGAGCTGCGCACCTACGTGTTCATCGATTCGTTGCAGCCTCAGCTGGCTGCCTACATGGGCTCCGTCAGCCAGGGATTTCTGCCGATTCCAGGGGACGCCTGTCTTTGGATGGAGGTCTCCCCGGGCATGGCAGTGCACCGGGTCACCGATATCGCCTTGAAGGCCAGCAATGTCCGCCTCGGCCAGATGGTGGTCGAGAGGGCCTTTGGCTCGATGGCCCTCTATCACCGTGATCAGAGCACCGTGCTGCACTCCGGTGATGTGGTGCTCGAGGCGATCGGCAGTTCGATTGAACAGCGCCGCGCTGCCGAGGTGAGCTGGACGGAGGTGATCCGCGCGATCACTCCCGACCATGCTGTGCTCATCAACCGACTGAATCGCCGCGGTTCGATGATCGAGGCCGGGATGAGCATGTTCATCCTCGAGACCGAACCTGCCGGCTACGTGCTGATCGCTGCCAACGAAGCCGAGAAGTCGTCGAACATCACCGTGGTGGACGTGAAGGCCGTTGGTGCCTTCGGACGACTCACCCTGGCCGGCAAGGAGGGAGATGTGGAGGAGGCGGCGGCCGCTGCGATGCGAACCATTGAGATGATCAACCGCACTTCCGTCAACCCCTGAACGTCAGATCAGCTGCAGGAAGCGGCGCAGGTCAGGCGCCAGGGCCCTGGCCGCCTTGCCGCGACTGCCCAGACGGATCAGCTGTGCGTCGTTGAACTCGCCATAGGTGCACCCCGCTTCCCGAACCCAGAGCAGGGATTCGTAGCTCCCTCCGGGGTAGGCGGGAGCCTTCAGAAGCTCGCCCCAGCACACCCCTTCGGCGGAGGCCACGCAGTGGCCTTCAGGATCGCTGAGAACCATCGTGCTGCGGAAACAGGCGCTTCTGTAGGGGGTGCCGCCCAGATCATTCAGCAGCTTGGTGATCTTGGCGTCGTTGCCCTCGGCGTAGCGAGCGGAATACAGCCCCGGGGCACAACCCAAAGCATCGACTTCAAGGCCGGAATCGTCGGCCAGAGCCCAGCCGTCGGTCGCCAGGGCGGCAGCCGTGGCCTTCAGACTGGCATTCTCCCTGTAGGTGGAACCTGTCTCTTCGACCTGAAGAGCTTCAGGCTGACGCTGAACGATCAGCGGAAGCGGTCCGAGCATGGCTTCGATCTCGGACACCTTCACGGAATTGCCGCTGGCGATGGTCAGCAGTGGACGCAAAAGATCAGCTGAATCGACTCCCATTGTGAGGGCCGATCGGCGGATCTCAACGGTTAGGGGGTAGGGGATTTCCGTGCACTCCGGCGGAACGGCATGGGTTGAACATTCCACCCCTCGGCCAAAGGCTTCGGGACCGTTCCGGTCGAAAAACTATCCGCAAGACGGAGCTTCGACAATCGTGTGTCTGCAGGCCAGCACAGGATTTCCCACAGCAGTTCGGAACGGTGGGCGGCCTACTGATAAGCCCTGCTAATGATGTTCACTATGGACAGTGATTGAGAGATGTCGGCGAATCGCTTGACGGGAAGCGCCTCCACGAAGCAGTCTTCGCGGCGAACATTCCACCCTTTTCTCCGGTAGGCAATGGCTAACGAAACCATGGGCATCGCCCTCGGCATGATCGAGACCCGCGGTCTGGTCCCCGCCATCGAGGCAGCTGATGCCATGACCAAGGCCGCCGAAGTGCGACTGATCGGTCGCGAGTTCGTCGGTGGCGGTTACGTCACCGTTCTGGTCCGCGGCGAGACCGGCGCTGTCAACGCCGCTGTCCGCGCTGGCGCTGATGCCTGTGAGCGCGTCGGCGACGGCCTTGTGGCTGCCCACATCATTGCCCGCCCCCACCGCGAAGTGGAGCCTGCTCTGGGCAACGGCAACTTCCTCGGTCAGAAGGACTGAGATCTTCCGCTGAGCCTCTGACGAGGCACGCGAACGTCTCACCCCCCTCACCGACCTAACGGAGTTAACCCATGAGCAAGAAGTACGACGCTGGGGTCAAGGAGTACAGGGACACTTACTGGACTCCTGATTACGTTCCCCTCGACACCGACCTGCTGGCCTGCTTCAAATGCACCGGCCAGGAAGGCGTTCCCAAGGAGGAAGTGGCCGCTGCTGTGGCTGCTGAATCCTCCACCGGCACCTGGTCCACTGTGTGGTCCGAGCTCCTCACCGATCTCGACTTCTACAAAGGCCGCTGCTACCGCATCGAGGACGTCCCTGGTGACAAGGAGTCCTTCTACGCCTTCATCGCCTACCCCCTCGATCTGTTCGAGGAAGGCTCCATCACCAACGTTCTGACCTCACTGGTCGGCAACGTGTTCGGCTTCAAGGCCCTGCGCCACCTGCGTCTCGAAGACCTGCGCTTCCCGCTGGCCTTCATCAAGACCTGCTACGGCCCGCCGAACGGCATCCAGGTCGAGCGCGACCGGATGAACAAGTACGGCCGTCCTCTGCTGGGTTGCACCATCAAGCCGAAGCTCGGCCTGAGCGGTAAGAACTACGGCCGTGTCGTCTATGAGTGCCTTCGCGGCGGTCTGGACTTCACCAAGGACGACGAGAACATCAACTCCCAGCCTTTCCAGCGTTGGCAGAACCGCTTCGAATTCGTTGCGGAAGCCATCAAGCTGTCCGAGCAGGAGACCGGCGAGAAGAAGGGTCACTACCTCAACGTGACCGCCAACACTCCCGAAGAGATGTACGAGCGCGCTGAGTTCGCCAAGGAACTCGGCATGCCGATCATCATGCACGACTTCATCACCGGCGGCTTCACAGCCAACACCGGCCTATCGAAGTGGTGCCGCAAGAACGGCATGTTGCTGCACATCCACCGCGCCATGCACGCGGTGATCGACCGTCATCCCAAGCACGGCATTCACTTCCGCGTCCTCGCCAAGTGTCTGCGTCTGTCCGGTGGTGACCAGCTCCACACCGGCACCGTGGTCGGCAAGCTTGAGGGTGACCGTCAGACCACCCTCGGTTACATCGACCAGCTGCGCGAATCCTTCGTGCCCGAAGACCGCAGCCGCGGCAACTTCTTCGATCAGGACTGGGGTTCGATGCCTGGCGTGTTCGCCGTTGCTTCCGGCGGTATTCACGTCTGGCACATGCCAGCACTGGTCGCCATTTTCGGTGACGACTCCGTGTTGCAGTTCGGTGGTGGTACCCACGGTCACCCCTGGGGCTCCGCTGCAGGTGCTGCTGCCAACCGTGTGGCCCTCGAGGCCTGCGTCAAGGCACGCAATGCCGGTCGCGAGATCGAGAAGGAAAGCCGGGACATCCTCATGGAAGCCGGTAAGCACAGCCCTGAGCTGGCGATCGCCCTCGAGACCTGGAAGGAGATCAAGTTCGAGTTCGACACCGTCGACAAGCTCGACGTTCAGAGCTGATCGTCTCAACGGCCGGTTGACCTAACCGGCCCACCTTTTTTTCTTACCCCCAGGTTCCCCATGCCTTTCCAGAGCACAGTGGGTGACTATCAAACAGTCGCCACCCTGGAGACCTTCGGCTTTCTTCCGCCGATGACCCAGGACGAGATCTTTGACCAGATCGCCTACATCATTGCCCAGGGCTGGAGCCCGCTCATCGAGCACGTCCACCCCAGCAATTCCATGGCCTCCTATTGGTCCTATTGGAAGCTCCCCTTCTTCGGTGAGAAGGACCTCAACGTTGTCGTGAGTGAGCTCGAGGCCTGCCATCGCGCTTACCCCGATCACCACGTGCGCATCGTCGGTTACGACGCCTACACCCAGAGCCAGGGTTCCTGCTTCGTGGTCTTCGAAGGCCGCTGATCCCTCGAACCAATGGTTCCGAGCCCTGATCCTTCAGGGCTCAAGTATTTCCCGGAGGGTTGATCCCCTCCATTCATCGACCACATCCTCGGGCGGACATGGCAAGACTCTCCAGTCGCGAACTCGCACTCGAACGCCGCAAGGCGCTCACCACCACCGGTAAGAAGGCTCCTGCCGCAGCCCGGTCCGGTGACAGCCGGGTGCGCACTGCCGCTGATGCCCGTCCGACCCGAACCCGGGCCAATGCCCCTGTTGAACCCGTCGTCCCTGCTGCCGCAGCTCCGCAGCAGGCGAAGGTGTTCACAACGTCGGCACCGTCGCGCGCCATTCAGGTGAAGCCTCAGCGCCACCCGAGCCGCGATCTGGTTCTGGCCCGTCGTGAGGCCCTCTCCCGCCGTGGCAAGACCGCCGACACCAGCCGCGATCGCAACCGCGCCGATGTGGCGCGTCAGACCACGTCCGCTGCACCTGCAGCTGTCCCTGCTGAAACCACGAAGAGCTGTGGCTGCGGTGGCAAGCGTGCCTCTGAAAAGGCTCCCCTGAGTGCAGCGGCCCCCAAGTTTTCTGCCCGTTCGGAGCGCCGTTCTGCTGCCCCCAAGCGCCGGGCCATCGAGAACCCGAGCCGTGCCCTGGTGCTTGCCCGCCGCGACGCCATGTCCAAGCACGGCAAGACAGCCGGGAAGCAGCCCACCAGTGCAGCCGCTGTCGCCAGGCAGGCCAATCCTGATCTCACCAGCCGCGAGCTGGCCCAGCAGGTTCGTGAGCTGCGGGCCAAGGCCGGTTCCCGCAACAAGCAGGGTGCCGCTGTGAGCCGCCCCACAGGCCCCAACCGCCATGGCGCCAAGCAGGCCGCCGCCGCTGATGCCCATTGGAAGGTGGGAGAAAGCACCACCAGCTCCGGTCAGACGGTCACCGGCACCCAGGCCAACCGTTCGGTGAAGACCACCGGAAACGAAGCCAGCACCTGCCGCTCGATCACCGGAACGGAATATCTCGGAGCCGAGGTGTTCCAGGCCTTCTGCCAATCCGCTCCCGAGCCAACCACTCCGGCCAAGGTTCGTGTCACTGCCACCAGCCACGGCAACCGGGTCACCGGTAATGAGGTGGGTCGTTCCGAAAAGGTCACCGGTGACGAGCCCGGCACCTGCAAGAACGTGACCGGCACCGAATACATCTCCTCCAATCAGGCTGTCTCCTACTGCGGCGGCGGCAACACATCCCCCCGCAAGGTGGGCCACAGCCTCACCGAGCAGGGCCGTCCTGTCAGCGGTGTGATGGTGGGACGCTCCGCAAGCGTCACCGGCGATGAAGCCGGTGCCAATCGCAATCTCACCGGCGATCAGTACCTCGGTTCCGATCCCCTGCCCGAAGGTCGCCCCGCCACGAAGGTCGGCCTGTCTGGCACCCTCTCCGGCACCGGCGTCACCGGCACCATGGTCGGCCGCTCCTCCCAGGTGACCGGTGATGAGTTCGGGTCCTGTCACAGGGTCACCGGCGATCAGTACATCAGTGCTGAACAGGTGAACAGCTTCTGTGGCAGACAGCCCGAACCCGAGGCCTCCAAGGTCGGCTTCAGTGTCACCAACCGCAACCTTGTGGTGAGCGGCACCCGCACCGGCCGATCCGAGAAGGTCACCGGCGACGAGCCCGGCACCTGCAAAGCGGTGACGGGAACCCCTTATGCGGGGCTGGAAGAGGCTGGTCAGAACTGCGGCACGCCGGCTGTTCAGGCCATCCGTGAACGCACCCCGGTCCGTCCCGGCACCCCGGCGGCTCCGATGACCGGGCTGCAGCCTGGAATCGGCGGCGTGATGACAGGTGCAGAGCGCGGAGCCTGTGAAGCCGTCACCGGCACGCCTTATGTGGGTGCAGATCAGTTGTCCGCCGCCTGCGGCAGCGAGGCTCCGGCTGGGAGTGACTCCCACGGCCAGGCACCCGAGGGTGCGGCCTGGACCCGCTTCAGTGTGACGTCACCGGCCCGTGCCGCTCAGCAGCAGCGCGATGCCCAGGGCGGAGTCACCGGCACGGCCTATGAGCAGGGCAACCGCATCACCGGCCCCTTTGACATGGCCGGTGGCAAGGTCACCGGAACGGAGCAGTTCCGCTTCGACAACCGCGAGTTCCAAAACCGTCAGCAGCAACGTCAGTTCCAGCCAACTGTTGCCGTTGTCAGTGAACCGGCTGAACAGCCAGCCTCCCGCGTCACCGGTGAGGGGTCGTCCAGGAAAGTCACTGGTGATGACTGGGATCGTGGTGAGCACGTCACTGGTACCGAAGGCGCTTCCGCCCGTCGCCGCAACCCCACTCGTCCGGGCCCGATGAGTGCGTTGTCTCCGTACGAACGCAAGCGCAATGAAGAGAACGAGTGGCCTGTCAGCCGGGTCACCGGCTCCAGCGGCAACACCGACAAGGGTTCCCTGATCACCGTCTCCGGCGGCGCACGGGGCTGATCTGCTGATGGTTCGCTCCATGCCTTCCCGCGGCGGGCGACCTCAGGCCCCCACGGCTCCCACGCGCCGGCAACTGCAGAACAACAGTCCTGCAGCCGGCGCTTCTGTTCCACCCATGGAGTCGGCTTCAGACTCCACCAAGACCCGGGATGCTGCTCTGCAGCGTCGGCGAGCACTGACCATGGCCGGCAAAGCGGCGAAGCTGGTCCAGGGTTCCATCGGTGGTGGTCGGGTTCGCACGGCTGTTGATCAGCAGCGTCGGACCCCAAAGCAGCAGGCTGTGTCCCAGCAACCGGGCTGGGTTCGCCGAGAGAAGAGCCAGACCACTGTGGTTCCCTTCAACCTGAGCCGCTCCTCCCTGCCGCTCACCCATCGCCAGCACCCGCTCACCGATTCGGCCGGCAATGCACGACTGCAGGCGTACGAGCTGGAGGTGAAGGGGCGTTTTGATCGCATTGTTCCCCTGCTCAAGCGGGTCTCGGCCCTGCAGCACCAACACGATTTCATCGAGCAGGCTCAGCGCCTCACCAGGACCGAACTGGGCTTTGATCTGCCTCAGCACATCCTTGAACGGGCCTGGGTGCGTCCCCTCGACATGCGGGCGCTGTTCGCCTGGTGTGTCTTTGAAAGCCATCGGCTGTTCAGTGATCGTTTCTTTCAGGACGATCCACTTGATGGGGCCAGCGGCAGTGCCTCCTCAAGGGAGTTCGAGCAGTTTCTGCTCGACTGCGGCATTCATCTGCTCGACGTGACGCCCTGCGCCGATGGCCGCCTGGCCCACACGGTGGCCTACGCGTTGCGCATCCCCTTCAGCGCCGTGCGTCGACGCTCCCATGCCGGAGCCATGTTCGATGTGGAGAACACGGTGAACCGCTGGGTGAAGACCGAGCATCGCCGCTACCGAGAGGGGATGCCCAACCCCGCCAGTGAACCGACCCGTTATCTGAAGGTCGTCACCTATCACTTCAGCTCCCTGGATCCCGAGCATCAGGGTTGTGCCGCCCATGGAAGCAACGATGAGCTGGCGGCATCAGCCGGGTATCAGCGCCTGCTCGATTTCCGGGAAGCCGTGGAGAACAGCTTCTGCTGCGGTGCTTCGGTGGATCTCCTGCTGATCGGCCTGGACACCGACACCGACGCAATCCGCGTTCACCCTCCCAGCCGGGACAGTGAAATGGTTCTGGATCAGTGGCTGTGTGCCCGTGATCTGCATGCCGCCACCGCCTCGATGAGCGCGGATCAGGCCATGGTGCAGATCGCGGAGGCGGTCGAATCCGCAGCCCCGGGTCCGATGGATCCCGGCATGGTCACCTTCCTCACGCGTCTGATCGCCAACAACTGCTCCCAGATCGACTACGTGCAGGATCTGCACGGAGCTCCCTATCCGGACGCCGGTCATGCCGAGCGTTTCATCGGTGTCGGAATCGGTTTCAAGGAGGTTCACCTGCGCAACCTCACCTACTTCGCCCATCTCGACACCGTCGAGGAGGGAGCTCCCGATTTGGATGTGGGGGTCAAGATCTTCCGTGGTCTGAACGTCTCCCGTGATCTGCCGATCCCCGTCGTGATCCGCTTCGACTATTCGGGTCGCGTTCCCGGCGCCCGTCAGCGGGCGATCGCCGACTGCACCCGGGTGAATCAGGCCATCGCCAGCCGTTACAGCGAGCTGGTCGATCAGGGCCTGCTGCACACTTGCCTCACCGTTCGTGATCGCAACCAGACGGCTCCGGCCGAGGTCGTCGGTTCCACCCTCGCCCCCCCGCTCCAGGAGGCTCACTGATCATGCTCATCGTCAAGGTCATCAAGCCGCTCGTCTCCACCAACCGCATCCCGGACTTCGAGCACAAGCATCTGCAGGTGGTTCAGGACGGCAGTACCAAAAAAGTGGCCGTTGATGCCGTGGGTGCCAAACCGGGCGACTGGGTGATCTGCGTCAGCAGCTCCGCCGCCCGCGAAGCCGCCGGCAGCAAGTCTTATCCCAGTGATCTCACCATCGTGGGGATCATCGATCACTGGGAACCGGATCCGCCGAAGACCCCCGCACCGGCGCCGGCACCCGGCAGCACCCCTGCCGGAGGACCCACCAGCTGATGGAAATCATGCAGGTGATGGGAACTCTCGTGTGCACATTCCGTGTGGCAGGGCTGGATCACATGCACCTGCGCGTCCTGCGCAACGCCAAGGGCAAGAAGCTCGTGGCGGTGGACCCCGTGGGTGCTCGCGAGGGCAACTGGGTGTTCACTGCCAGCGGCTCAGCCGCCCGGCATGCGTGCCCCGACAACAAGGTGCTCACCGATCTGACGATCGGTGGAATCATCGACCACTGGACGCCGGACGGATAGGGACTCTCCCCGCTCCTCCGCCTCCGTTCCGCCTCCAACACCCTTTTCATGGCCACTCCTACCCCGACTCCCCGCCGCCGCACCACCCGCAGTTCCGCTGCAGCCAAGAGTGCCGCCAGCAAGACCGTGGACGTCACTCCCGTTGTCAGCACTCCGGCGGCTGCTGCTCCCAGTCCCACCAGCACCCCGGCCGCGAGCGCACCGGCCACCACCACCCCCCGTCGCGCGAGTGCGCGCACTCCATCCGCCGCTGGCGGCAGCGGCAGCAAACGCGGTGCCACGTCGCTGTCCGCAAACCAGGCCGCGGATGCCCCGATCTCAGGGATTGCACTGGGGATGATCGAAACCCGCGGGGTGGTGCCGGCGATCGAGGCAGCTGATGCCATGACCAAGGCCGCCGAAGTCACGCTGATCTGTCGGGAATTCGTCGGCGGTGGTTACGTCACCGTGATGGTGCGGGGTGAAACCGGTGCTGTGAACGCCGCCGTGCGTGCCGGAGCCGATGCTTGCGAGCGGGTCGGCGACGGTCTGGTCGCTGCCCACATCATTGCCCGTCCCCATCAGGAGGTGGAGCCTGCCCTGGTCAGCAGTGGCGCCCTGCGCCGCAGTTGAGCCTGAAGTGTCTGCCGATGTCCGTTCACAAAGAGCGCTCGACCGCTTGGCAGCCGCTTAGATTCCTCGGCCAATGCCGACAAGCCCGATCCCCTTTCCGCTTGCCGTTTTGACTTCGGAGCTGTCCTTACCCGTCCAGGTTGCCTGGCTGATTCCGCTTTACGGATTTGCCGGCATGCTTGTGTCGCTTCCCTGGGCAGCGGGTTTATTCCAGCGTCAGGCTCACCGACCGGCGGCCTACCTGAACATCCTTCTGACCCTGCTGGCCTTCGTGCACGGCAGCCTGCTCCTGCAGGAGGTCTTCCAGTCCGGTCCGGTCGATCTGGCCTATCCCTGGCTGACGCTGGCCGACCTGGAGCTCGACATCAGTTTCAGCCTCACGCTCACCAATCTGGTGGCCCTGGAACTGATCACCGGTCTCAGCCTGCTTTCCCAGGTTTATTCCCTGGGATATATGGACAAGGAATGGGCCCTGGCCCGCTTCTTCGCTCTGCTCGGTTTCTTTGAAGGGGCCATGAGCGGGGTGGTGCTGAGTGATTCGCTCTTCCAGAGCTATTTCCTGCTGGAGATGCTCACCCTTTCCACGTATCTATTGGTGGGGTTCTGGTATGCCCAGCCCCTGGTGATTACCGCCGCCCGCGACGCTTTTCTCACCAAGCGCGTCGGTGATGTGCTGCTGCTGATGGGCGTGGTGGCGCTCTGCAGCTTCTCCGGTGCGATGGGTTTCGGTGATCTCTACATCTGGGCATCCCGTGACACCCTCTCCCCTCTGGCAGCGACGCTGCTGGGTCTTGGCCTGATCGCCGGTCCCACCGGCAAGTGCGCTCAGTTCCCGATGCACCTCTGGTTGGATGAGGCGATGGAGGGGCCGAATCCCGCCTCGATCCTGCGCAACTCCGTGGTGGTGACCTGCGGGGCGATCGTGCTGCTCAAGGTGATGCCGATCCTTCAGCATTCGCCGGTGGCCCTGGTGGTGCTGTTGGTGATCGGCAGCATCAGTGCCATCGGTGGGTCCCTGGTGGCCATCGCCCAGGTGGACATCAAGCGCACGCTGTCGTATTCGACCACCGCTCATCTGGGCCTGGTGTTCATTGCCATTGCCCTGCAGATCCCGGTTCTGGCGCTGCTGCTGCTGTTTTCTCATGCCGTCTCCAAAGCGCTGCTTTCGATGAGCATCGGTGGCGTGATCGCGTCCACCAACTGCCAGGACATCACGGAACTGGGAGGTCTTGCCAGCCGCATGCCGGCCACCACCACCGCCTATCTGGTGGGAAGTGCTGGCCTGGTCGGCTTTCTTCCCCTGGGTGGCTTCCTGGCGCTGGCCCAGTCGATCGAGCTGCTCAGCGTGCGCTCGGTGCCGTTCATGGCCGTGTTTCTGCTCACCAACGCCCTGACAGCACTCGGACTGGTGCGGGTGTTCCGCCACGTCTTCCTAGGTGACTCCCTGATCAAGTCCCGCCGGGCGGCCGAGGTGAACTGGCAGATGGCCCTGCCGATGGTCGCTCTCACGGTGATCGTGCTGCTGACGCCGGTGCTGCTGGTGCGTCTGGAATCGCTCGATGGTCTGCTGGCGTTTCCGCTCTGGGCTGCAGCCCTTGTGGTGGGAAGCGGTCTGGTGGGGCTGGTGGCCGGAGCTCTGCTGCCGTTGAGCAAGGCCTGGTCGCGATCGCTCAACCCCGCACTGCGCTGGTTCCAGGATCTGCTGGCCTATGACTTCTACACCGAGGAGTTTTACCGGCTCACGATCGTCAATGTGGTGGCAGGCATCTCGCGTCTGGCCTCCTGGTTTGACCGCACGGTGGTGGATGGGGTGCTTCACGGTGTGGCGAGGCTGTCTCTGCAGAGCGCTGAGAGCCTCAAGCTCAGTGTCAGCGGACAGGGCCAGTCCTATGTGCTCACGGTGCTGGTCGCCATCGTTCTCTTCCTCACTTCGGTGAGCTGGTTCCTCGCCTGACGCCGTCGCCATGCTGCTCTCTCTGCTGCTGCTGATCCCCTTCCTCGGTGCCCTGGCACTGATCCTCTGGCCGGCGGATCCCCCGCCCGAGCGTCTGCGGATCGCCACCGTGGTGATCCTGGCCCTGCAGTGCCTGGTGAGCTTTGGCCTCCTGATTCCCTTCGATGCCTCGGAGGCCGGGCTGCAGATGGTGGAGCAGGCCCGCTGGGTGCATTCCATCGGCCTCGACTACGCCCTGGCTGTGGATGGTCTGTCGCTGCCGCTCGTGCTGATGAACGGCGTGCTGTGCCTGGTGGCGGCGGTGGCCTCCCGCTCGATTGAGAACCGTCCCCGCATCTATTTCGCCCTGCTTCTGATCATCAGTGGTGCCGTGAATGGTGCCTTCCTGGCCCAGAACCTGCTGCTGTTCTTCCTCTTCTATGAGCTTGAACTGATCCCTCTCTGGCTGTTGATCGCCATCTGGGGTGGAGCGAACCGTGCCTACGCCGCCACCAAGTTCCTGATCGTCACCGCCGTGTCGGGGGTGCTGATCCTGGGGGCGTTCCTGGGCCTGGCCCTGGTCACCGGCACCATGGACTTCAGCCTGCGGCCGATCCTGGCCGGCGATCTGGGCATGACGGCCCAGCTGCTGCTGATGGGAGCGTTGCTGATCGGCTTCGGCATCAAGATTCCGCTCTTTCCGTTCCACACCTGGCTGCCCGATGCCCACACGGAGGCCTCCACGCCGGTGTCCGTGCTGCTGGCGGGAGTGCTGCTGAAACTGGGAACCTACGGATTGCTGCGCTTCTGCCTGGGTCTGTTCCCGGAGGCCTGGCAGGTGGCGGCCCCCTGGCTGGCGGCCTGGGCTGCGATCTCGGTGCTGTACGGGTCGCTGGCGGCGATCGCCCAGACCGACATGAAGCGGATGGTGGCCTACAGCTCAGTGGGCCACATGGGGTATGTGCTTCTGGCTGCGGCAGCGGCCACACCCCTGGGGTTGATGGGAGCTCTGTTCCAGATGGTCAGCCATGGCTTGATCTCCGGCGTGCTGTTCCTGCTGGTGGGGGTGGTCTATGCCCGCACCGGCACCCGCGATCTCAATGTGCTGCGCGGTCTGCTCAATCCCCAGCGCGGCCTGCCGCTCACCGGTTCGCTGATGATCATCGGTGTGATGGCCAGCGCCGGCATCCCTGGCATGGCGGGCTTCATCTCTGAATTTCTGATCTTCCGCGGCAGCCTTCAGCCCTTCCCCGTTGCCACCTTGCTGTCGATGGTGGGCTCTGGACTCACGGCGGTGTATTTCCTGCTGCTGGTGAACCGTGCCTTCTTCGGACGTCTGGCGATCGCCCCCGGAGAGGTGAGCAATCCCCGTATTCTCGATCCGGTGGCCCTGCGTGAGCAGGTGCCGGCGATCGCACTCAGCTTCGGTGTCCTCGTGCTGGGTCTCGCTCCGGAGCTGCTGGCGAACCTCAGTGAAGCGGCCACCACCGGCCTCAGTCAGCTCAGTGGAGGACTGTCATGACCACCACCGCACCTTTGCCCGTCTCCGCTCCAACGCTTCCGGATCAGGAGGAACTGATCCGGCGTCTGCTCAGCGACACTCCCCTGCTCAAGGACACGCCCGATCACCTGCTGCAGGTGGTGAACGTTCTCGAGAGCTACGGGATCGTGCTGGATGCTTACAGCAAGAACCTGGTCGACCAGGGGCACAAGCAGCTGCTCAATCCCTTCCCAGTGTTCCGCTTCTTCCATGAGGGTTTCAACCTCAAGCGGCTCTGGGATCATCTGCTGGGGGACCGGATCAATTTCGAGTACGCCGAGTACTGCCAGAAGGCGATGTTCTGGCACGGAACCGGAGGATTGGATGCCTACCTCGACAGTGGCGCCTTCCAGGATGCCTGCGATCGGATCATTGCGGCCAAGACCCGCCGTGACCCTCTGCTGGCTTTCACCAACAGCCTCTACCGGGGGTTCGCTCCGGAATCGATCCGTTCGCTCACCACGATCTACTGCCTCGGATTGTTCTGGCGGGTGATGAGCGATCTGTTCGTCGATCTGGCCCGTCGCTACCGCATCGGTGAGGTGGCCTGCGTCAACGACGTGGTGCATCACATCCGCGACGGCCTTGTGGCCGCAGCAGGCAGTCCGATCACTTACAAAGTGACCGTGGCCGGTGAGGAGTTCTGGGTGCTGCCTCCCGAGGCGGGCCTCACCTTCCTGGTGGATGTGGCCGTGCCTTACGTGGAGGCAGTGTTCTTCCGAGGCATGCCGTTCCTAGGCACGGTCTCCTACAACGCCCAGGCTCGCCAGATCTCGCCGGACATCAGCGATTTCAAGTACGGCGCTCTCTACGCCGATCCGATTCCGAGCATGGGGGCCGGCATCCCGCCCAGCCTCTGCATGCAGGACATGTACCGGCATCTGCCGGAGGAGCTGAGCCGCTGGTACGACCATCACGGTCGGGCTCAGGTGGACGTGCACGTGCAGATCTGCATCAGTTTCCAGAAATCGATGTTCTGCGTCACCAACGGGGCGATCGCCGGCACCATGCCTCACCCGTTGGATTCCCAGGATCCCGAGCAGCAGGCGGCCAATCGCGCCTATGCCGAGGCCTGGTCGGGTCGCTTGATGGGGTGCCAGCGGGTGGCGCTTCTCTAGCCCCTGAAGATCAGCCCGACTTCAGGGGTGTGATTGATCCTTGCCTTACGTCAAGATCATCTGATTCAAGAAGAATGGCGGATATTTTGACAATCAACATTTTGAATCCCCCACTCTTTTGACTTGATCACAAAACACTTGATATCTCTCATGATTGACTTTGGCTTGATGTAAAGGTGCTCTCCGATGGCCTTGTAGGTCCACCCCTGTTTTCGAAGTGCAATTGCAATGTTCAGGCGCTTAAAGCGCCAACCTTGGACGGGCCCCAGTCTGTGTGAGACCCCGCGATTGGAAGTCATTATGATGATGAGATGATCTCATCCAGCTTTTAGCTTCCCAAGCACGGTGAGCTGACATAAGAGCTCTGACGTGTTGACAATATATGCATTTAGAATTTCAAATGATTGCATTGCCAGGCTCTTTGATGACATCTAATTTGATCGCTGCGGATGTTTCATTTGTGGCCGAATGAATGAGCAAATCTTACACCATGATTTCTCTGAATGTTATTGTAACTTTGATTTTTACCTGTAAATGACTTCATTCAGGGTTGAGTTGCATACTCCAGGTGGGGTGAGGAGCTTTGAGTGCCCTGATGACGAATACATTCTTGATGCAGCAGAGCAGGCTGGTATTGATATGGTCTATTCATGTAGAGCAGGGGCATGTAGTTCCTGTGTCGCGAAGCTCATTGGGGGTACACTTGATCAATCTGATCAAAGTTTTCTCGACGACGAGCAGATGGAATTAGGATATTCGTTGTTATGCGTTTCTTATGCAACATCTGATTTGGTTTTAAGGACAGACTGTGAGGACGAGCTGTGGTAAGCAGTTTTCGTTAACCATAAGCTTCTATCCCGTGTAAAAAATGATAGCAATAATGCCTGTGATGATGCGTCTGTTTGCGAATTTCGTTTGATCGGCGTTGACGAAGGATTTGCCTTGGTGAGCGATGGCTCCTAGCTCGATTGTGATGTGTATTTGCCTCATAGATGAGCTTGATACTGCTCTTCGTTGCATATGATGTATCCTCCCGAAAGTTTGAAACATGACGGAAAAGTAGTGTTAACTGGATATTGGATTAACGAGTGGCGACCTTTACTCTTTAATAGCCCAATCTTTTTCTTATGCAGTCTTATGGAAATCCATCCGTCACCTACGACTGGTGGGCGGGAAACTCAGGTGTAGCCAAGCGTTCCGGTTCTTTTATTGCTGCACACGCTGCCCATGCAGGGTTAATTATGTTTTGGGCTGGAGCTTTCACACTATTTGAGCTGGCTCGTTACAACGTCAATCTACCGATGGGAGATCAAGGACTGATTCTTCTCCCTCATCTAGCAGGTCTTGGTTTCGGTCTTAATGAGGCTGGCATAATTTCAGATACCGAGCCCTACATTGCGATTGCGGCTTTTCATCTTGTTTCATCCGCAGTTCTTGGGGCCGCTGGAATTTGGCACACACTTCGTGCTCCCAAAGATCTCTCCAAAGCGGAGGGGCGTGCACAAAAATTTCACTTTGAATGGGATGACCCGAAGAAACTGACCTTTATTCTTGGTCATCACTTGATTTTTCTTGGCCTCGGTGTCATCGCTTTCGTCGAGTGGGCGAAGCGCCACGGTATCTATGACACGGCGATAGGTGCAGTGCGAAAGGTGGAGCCCAATATTGACCTGGGAATGGTTTGGGGGTATCAGACTAATTTCTTAAGCATAAATAGCTTGGAAGATGTCATGGGTGGCCATGCAGTGCTCGCATTTATCCTCACAATTGGCGGTGTTTGGCATATTATCTCGTCACCCTTTGGTGTTTTTAAAAAGGTTCTGATTTATTCTGGCGAAGCTATCCTCTCGTATTCGCTCGCCGGGATTGCACTCATGGGTTTTGTTACGAGTATTTGGTGTGCCCAGAACACGACGATCTATCCAGTGGAATTTTATGGTGAAGCGCTTAAACTCAACTTTGCATTTTCACCTTATTTCAGTGACACTCAATCTGTGATTGATGGCGGTAATACAGCGCGTGCATGGCTCGCAAATACTCATTTCTATCTTGCATTCTTCTTCCTGCAGGGGCATTTTTGGCACGCATTGCGCAGTATGGGCTTTAACTTCAAAAGTGTGTCCCAGGCACTTGAGTCGATGGACACAGCTAAAATCAGCTGATCAAAATTTCTTCAATAGATTTCATTTAATAAAAAGCCCCTCTACAGAGGGGCTTTTTTTTGTCTAGCGACGCTTGATTAATCTTTAGGCTTTAAACTCAAGAAGTAAATGGCTGATTCTTGGAGTCTTGATGATTGATCTCTCTCAGCCAAGCTTTGTAGACTGGCTTTAGGCATTGCTTTAATCTCTTGGTACCAATGAGCCCAGGTTTGTTGTCGGTTCATTATTTCGAGCAGTGTAGGATGCTTGTAAGGTGCCACTATTTCGGACGCGCGGCCTCTCGGGTCGCTTTCGATCAGAGGCCAATGCCAATATTGATACTTTGAATCCGTCGTTTGTTCCTATCCGAGTTTTCTGCTAGAAAAATATAATTTCTGCCATGCCTGGTGATTATTTGTAGGCACGGATCAATCATTTTGTTGAGTCTGTCTTGAACAGCTAACTAGGCTTTCTCCAGCTCATCTTATTTGGATGACATTTTGGAAAATCCACTCAGCGCTTTTGATTGCATTGAGTGTTCAAGGAGCCTCCGCTCAAACAAATGTGTTGGATCGTCCGTCACCGTGGCTGTCCTCACTTCAACAAGGTGGTTATGTCTTGTATCTCCGTCACACCGAGACCAAAAAGGATTGGGCTGATCAAGCATCTCCTAACCTTGATTTGAATGACTGTGCAACCCAGCGGCAATTAAGTGAACGAGGTGTCTCTCAAGCTGTTCAAATAGGATATGCTATTGAGACACTTGGAATCCCGGTCAAGACTGTTCTTTCCAGCGATTACTGTCGCGCCAAGGATACAGCTCATCACGCTTTTAGGCGATATACAACAGACAGTCGACTAAATTTTCTTCCCTGTGAGGAGTGCTCTGATCTTCAATCTGCCACCTATGCGTTGAGAGTTCGACCTCTTTTGTCGACTATTCCACAAGCTGGAAGCAACACCGTGTTGGTGGGACACGATGATCCTTTTGAAGCCGCTACAGGAATCTACCCAGAACCAATGGGTGTCACTTATATTATTCAGCCTCTAGGCTCAGGAAAGTTTGAAGTGAAAGCATTTATCAATCCTGACGATTGGCAGCAATTGAATCTTAAATAGGCAAGTCTTTTTTCTTCTTTCTTTTTATGTCTCGCGTTGTCTCCATTTATCTTCAGTCAGTGACTTTTGGCATTATCCCGGCGAGGTCTCTGACGCAGCTAACTCAGCTTGAATCCAGTAGTGATCAGGCCGAGCGGTCGCTGATCAGTCATCTCAGAGCACAGGTTTCCAAGGGCGTGATCCGGCTTGTTCAAGAGTCAACCTCGGCTCAGGATATCGTTTGATTGGTAACTTTTGACTCACTCACAATGCTCTTGTCGTTGCTTCCAATCGATATCTGTGGGTAAGAATTATGTGAGCATGGACTTGGCTGATGCAACCCTCAAGTGTCCTTTGGTTGGATGCTCAACCAAGCTTGTATTGCTTCAATCGCAGATTAGCTCGTTTGCTCAGCGAGTCTCGCACTGTCAGGCAGTGGTCTTTCCAGCATGACTTGGATGAATCCTGCTCTGTGGAGACAATTCATCATTTACTTGTCGAAAGCCTGAACGACTTGGATGAACCTCCGCATTTGATTGCTCATGGTCTGAGTGGTTCCATTGCATGCTTGTTTGCCCAGCGCTATCCAAGCCTGATCCGTTCACTGACAGTCCTTTCCGTTGATACTCTGAGTTGTAATCATTGGACCAATCACTACTTGGCAATGAGATCTCAATTGCCTTGTTCTAGAGCTCAAATTTTGTCACATCTTTCGTCTGCACTTATAAAAACTGATCATGTCCATGTGAATTCTGCTCTTTCTCAGCTGCTCGAGAAGTGTCTGGATTCAGACTTTATATCTGGCTCTGTTGTTGGACAGCAATCCATTGATTCTTTGACACCACCAGATGTTCCTATGTTGATTCTGAATGGTGAGTACGACTTTGTGGTTGATTCTGGTTCTCTGCACCGCTGGAGATCAGTTCTGAAACCGGGTGATTATGTTGAGTTGATTTCGCAAGGTCGCCACTTCTTTCAATTCTCGCATGCGGCTCTGGTTGTCGAGAAAATTAATGCCTTTCTCGACTTGATAGCGACCAACGAATTTCCAGACACGATTTCCTCCCTCTCCCCAGTTTCTTCGACATTACAGTCATGACGACTGATTTTATTGATGCTGATGTTCTCATCATTGGCGGTGGGCCTGCAGGTTGCAGTTGTGCCCTTTACACAGCACGATCTGCTTTGAAAACTTGTATTCTCGATAAGAATGATGCTATTGGGGCCCTGGCAATTACTCATAAAATTGCCAATTACCCTGGTGTTAGTTCAGAGGTTTCTGGTGCTGCTCTGCTCGAGATCATGCGCGAGCAGGCCGCACATTACGGTGCCGAATATTATCGGGCTCAGGTTTTTGGTGTCGATTTAAGTTCTGAAAGTAAAATTGTATATACACCTGAAGGTACGTTCCGTGGAAAAACCTTGGTTCTTGCTACGGGTGCTATGGGGCGTACATCAACATTGCCTGGAGAAGACACCTATCTTGGCCGTGGTGTCAGCTACTGTGCAACCTGCGACGGCGCCTTTTATCGGAACCAGGATGTTGTCGTGTATGGATCAAATCAGGAAGCGGTCGATGAAGCTCTGGTTTTAACCAAGTTTGCTTCAACAGTGCATTGGGTGACGAATACTAAGCCCGCACAGACAACAAAAGGTGTCGATCAGCTCACAGCTCATTCAAATGTTCGTCACTGGTCTCGAACGCGTCTTGTCGCTATCGACGGAAATGAAGAAGGAGTGACTAACGTCACCCTGAAGGGTTCAACACCGAACGATGTCGAAATTCTCCATGTGAATGGTGCTTTTGTCTATTCGACAGGAACATTGCCGATCGTTGATTATCTTCAAAATCAGATTAGTTTGACTGATGAAGGTGGAGTCAAGGTCGATGAGACGATGATGACCAGTGTGGATGGGGTCTGGGCAATTGGTGATATTCGCAATACCCCCTTCAAACAGGCTGTGGTTGCTTGTTCTGATGGATGTATTGCTGCAATGGACATTGATAAATATTTAAATCAACGCAAGCAGATCCGTGTGGATTGGGTGCACCGATAAAAGAAAGGCGTGAGCCAATTCTTTTATCGGCTTAGCAACTTGATCAGGCCTCGCTGTTGATCTGTTGGACCCATTGGTTAAGACGTTGATCGGTCAGTTCTGACTCATTGTCTTCATCAATCGGCAGGCCGCAGAATTTTCCGTCAATCACGCTTTTTGAGTCGTCGTAAGTGTAGCCACTTGTTGGCACTTTGCCGATCATTTTGGCGCCTGATTGTAGAAATGCTGTGTACAATTCTTCCATGGCGTCACAGAAGAAGTCTGAGTAACCAGAGGAGTCGCCTAGCCCGAGGATGGCAACAGATTTACCAGCAAAGTCCTGATTTGGGATGTCCTGAGCCAAATCATCCCAGGCCGTACCCGATCGAGCTTCATCAGCCCCCGTGTTCCATGTTGGAATGCAGCAAATTAATGATTCAGCATTCACTAACTCATCAATGGAGCCGATGTTGTCAACATCTTTTGCCTCGGTTCCCGGGAGCAGCTCTTTGAGTCGATCAGCGATGTCTTCGGTTTTTCCTGTTGAGGTTGCAAAGAAGATGGTGAAAGCCATGTGGCCTGATACACGCTATTTCATTTTGGCTGGCTGATGTTGGACTCCTTATGACGATTGATCAGGCCTGTTGTTGTCTCTGATTGACTCGAGGTGTCTTTTTTGTGCGCTGGCTAGGGTCGCTTGATACGGTTGCGGGTTAAATTTTATGCATTCAGCTGTTCGTTGGGCCAGTCATCGAGCTGTGGTTTCTGAGATGAACGCCGCTTGTATGCCGCTGTTGTTGTTCAAATTCTGAAAGGGCATTGTCTAAGCCCACTTCCCGTATTCGGTTGAGCCAGCAGTATCGTTCAGCTTCGTTAGTTTCGATGTGGTCGATGAACGTTTCGAGAAGCTTCGGGTGGGCAAGCATCATGTCTCGATGACGCACGAATGCTTCTCGACTGTGATCGTGTAAGTGATCAATGGAGGCTCTGATGTGACGGCCTCCCGTATCAATTCATTGGCAGTACCGCAGAAGATGCCTGAAGGCGCTCCTTTACTGTCGGGGTTGGAACAGGTATCGCCATGGCTGAATGGCAGGAACGCAAGCGGCCGGTCTGCCTAGAGCGTCGTTTCGAGTTCGACAGCTACAGCGCCACCCGTGATTTCCTGGATCGGCTCGGGGAGCACAGCGAGGCTGCCCAGCGTTTCCCGGACATCAGCTTCGGGCGGACCTACGTGAACATCACCCTGCGGCCTGGTGATGAGGGCGATGACCCGCAGTTGAGTGAATCCGACCGGGCTTTCGCGGCCCAGATCGATGGTCTCCTCGATTGATCTGGCGGCGGCCTACGCCGACTCCGGAGTCGCTGAGGTGCTCGAACAGCTTGATCGGGAGCTGATCGGCCTGACGCCGGTGAAAACACGCATCCGCGAGATCGCCGCCCTGCTGCTGGTGGACCAGGCACGCCAGCAGCTGGAGCTGCCCAGCACGGCGCCGAGCCTGCACATGTCCTTCACCGGACGCCCTGGTACCGGCAAGACCACCGTGGCGCAGCGGATGTCGCAGATCCTCCACCGCCTCGGCTATCTGCGAAAAGGTCATGTGGTCACCGCCACTCGCGATGATCTGGTGGGCCAGTACGTGGGGCACACCGCCCCCAAGACCAAGGAGATGCTCAAGCGCGCCCAGGGGGGCGTGCTGTTCATCGATGAGGCGTATTACCTCTACAAGCCGGACAACGAGCGCGATTACGGCGCCGAGGCGATCGAGATCCTGCTGCAGGAGATGGAGAGCCGCCGCAGTGATGTGGTGGTGATCTTCGCGGGCTACAAGGACCGGATGGAGACCTTCTACAGCTCCAACCCCGGACTCTCCTCCCGGGTGGCCCACCACCTTGATTTCCCCGACTACAGCGACAGCGAACTTCTGGCGATCGCCGGATTGCTGTTGGAGGCCCAGCACTACCGCTTCAGCGCGGAGGCCAGTGAGGCGTTTGTGGAGTACGTCGCCCGTCGGCGGCAGCTGCCGTTTTTCGCCAACGCCCGCTCGATCAGGAATGCGATCGACCGGGCCCGGCTGCGGCAGGCCAACCGTCTGTTCGCCCGGATGGGAGAAGCCCTCACCAGGGACGATCTGATCACGCTCGAGGCTGCTGATATCCGGGCGAGCCGGGTGTTTCAGGGAGAGGTGGAGGGCCACCATCCCGAGGTGAGCGGTGCGTGATCAGCCAGGCCACGGCAACCCCGAGCAGAACGGCCGTGGCTCCATGGCCTTGCAGCAGCGCCACGCCGAGCACGAGGGCCACCAGCGGTGAGCGCAGCACGGTGGCATACAAGCCTCCGGTGACGCCGCCGCACCAGCTGCCGAGGGAACCGATGCCTGGACTGAGTTCATGCAGTCCGGAGCCGACGGCACAGGCGATCAGGAACACAGGGAAAAAGATGCCGCCTCGCCAGCCCGTTTCCAGACAGAGGCCCAGCATTCCCAGCTTGATCAGGCCGGAGAGGATCAGCACCACTGCTTCGCTGGTGTTCAAGCCCTCCAGCAACGGTTTCAGCTGATCTTCCCCAGCGAAGGGCACCAGCGGCAGCCAGTGCATCCAGACGCCGAGCAGCAGTCCGGTCACAACTGGCCACCAGGGCCAGTGGGCCAACAACTGCCGCTGCTCCAGCCAGGTGCGCCAGTTCAGCAGCAGCCAGCCGAGGCCCCATCCCAGAACGCCGGCCAGCAGGCCGGCGCCCAGGCTGCCCAGGTCTTCCCCGATGTTGCTGGGCCAGCTGTAGGGCAGTTGGCGCAGCGATCCGCCACTGACCTCATCCATGCCATGGAAGGCGGCGAAACCGGCGACTCCCCCGAGGGAGCCTGGGATCCAGCGATCGATCAACGACCGTTGCCCGGATCCGCCGGCGCTGGATTTCGGCGTTCCGTCATGGACCACAGCCCCCCCCAGCAAGGGCAATCCGAACATGCCGAGGCTGCCCGCCACTGTGGCCAGCTGGAGGTCCTGGTCCCGTCCCTTCCAGATGTGTTGGCTGATCAACGTGGCCAGCCGGGTCATCAACGCCTCCGGCCCCACGCTGCCGCCACCCACCAGGCTCAGACTCGCGCCCAGAATCGCGTGTCCGTCCCTGCGTCGGGGTGCGGTTTCCGGGTTGCGCAGCTCTTGGATGGTTTCAGGCAGTTCCGGCAGCAGGGTTGCCGGGCCGCGGCGATGGAGCAGTGCAAGCGCCACGCCGACGCCGCCGCAAACTCCCATCGACCAGAGCAGCGGGATCTGGCGTTCCAGACCCTCTTCCACCGGATCACCCCAGAGCATCCGGGTCAGCCAGGCGATCACGCCCATGGTCAGGGCGACGGCCGCACCGCTGATCGCACCGGTGAGCAGAGCCATCAGGCGCAGTCGGTTTCGCGTCACCAGTGGGGATCGGTGGCGAACTCCACCGTGAGTTTCCCGGATTTTGAAGGCGGAACCGTGCTGATGCAGGCACGCACCACGTTGCCGTTCACTTCGATCTCACAGGCTCCGCAACTGCCGCCGAGACACCCCGTGGGAATGCTGACGCCGGCGGTCGCGGCAGACGGCAGCCAGTCACTGCCCACGAGCACGTCACTGAGGTGTCCGTTCGGCCACGTGATGGTGATGCGTCGGTCCGTCATCGAAGCCAGTCCTGTCTGGGAGTGGACCGGGATCACCCAATCAGTTCAAAAACTAAACCGTCACGGCTTCAGGGGTCATGCTGATCGGTTGGAGCGGAGCGATCGCTCAGCTTTCCTTTGACGCAAGGGAAGCTGAGCTTTGGTGGTGATCGCCTCCGAGGTAGATGTAGATGTCGCTCCATCACTCGGATCGGTTCCCGGATGTGAACCGTGTTCAGCATCCTTGAGGCGTTGGTTTCTGATGTGCTTCCTGATCAATCCTGAGGTCGTCGATGTCTCGTTGATCGGTGCTCATTGAGAGCTGAGCATTGAGAACCGCTCAGTCGAGCCCCTTCCCCTTTGTGCAGTGACCAACTGAACAAAAGAAGGCTGTTTTGGGGCCGTCGATCCCGTCCAAGGTCGACGACGGGAGTCTCTCTGTGTTGGCATCAATCAGGCGTGAGCAAAGCCATGGATCTCTGTGATGAATGCGTTGTTCGATGCCCTCGTTTGGTGATCAGGTCGCTGAAGATTTCAATTGGTCGGCTTGTTCATGGAGTCATCCTTCTGCTGCCAGCAGAGGCGTCAGGTCCACATGCTGTTCGAAGGCATCGGCGAGTCGGTCGAGCAGCTGGTCACGGTGGTCGCCGTGGTGGGGCCGATCCGTGGCCAGGGGCTCCAGTTGCCTGCGCTGGCGCAGTTGATTCAGCCAGTGACGTCGCCAGGGTCCGTTGTCGAGCAGTCCATGCAGATAGCTGCCGGTGATGCTTCCACCGCCACTGGTGGGCATCCACCAGCCCAGGCCGGCCTCGTCTGTCAGGGGCGCGAGTGAATCGGGGGCGCGGGTGCTGCCGTGATGCAGCTCGAAGCCGCTGATCGGGATCGGTTCCGGCCAGAGAGCCTGCACCTGGCGTTGGCGCAGGGCCTTCTCGCCTCCGAAACGCGTGACCAACGGCAGCAGCCCCAGTCCGGCCCAGGGCCCAGCACCCTCGCCCCCCTCCAATCCTTCGGGGTCGTCGAGCTGCTCTCCCAGCAACTGCATGCCGCCGCAAATGGCCAGCACCGATCCGCCCCGGGCGGCGTAGTCCGCCAGCTGCCGTTCCAGATCGCTGCTGCGCATGGCCTGCAGATCCCGCAGCGTCTGTTTGCTGCCGGGAAGAATCACTGCGTCCGGCGTGCCTAGCGCTTCTCCGGGCGCAACCCAGCGCAGCCGCACGCTGCTCTCCGCCTCCAGCGGATCCAAATCGGAGAAGTTGCTGATCGAGGGCAGTTTCAGCACGGCGATCTCCAGATCGACAGGGCCCCGTGTCGGCCGCCGCTCCAGCAGGTCGAGTGAGTCTTCAGGGGGAAACAGATCGTTCAGCCAGGGCATCACCCCAACAACCGGAATGCCGGTGTGCTGCTCCAGCCAGCTGCGCCCTTGATCGAACAGTTCCCGCCGGCCTCGGAAGCGATTGATGAGGATGCCTCGGATCAGGGGCCGTTCCACCGGACGCAGCAGGGCCAGGGTGCCCACGATCTGCGCGAACACACCGCCGCGTTCGATGTCGGCCACCAGCAGACAGTGAGCGCGCAGATACTGGGCCAGGCGCAGGTTGGTGAGATCGCGCCGCTGAAGGTTCACCTCCACTGGACTGCCGGCCCCCTCCAGCACCAGCCGTCCCTGTGGCCATCGCTGCTGCAGCTCCGTCAGTCCGCTGCGGATCGCCTGCCAGCCGGGACGGAACCAGTCGCGGTAGTAATGCTCGGCGCGGGCGATGCCGACACTGCGGCCACCGTGGATCACCTCGCTGGTGCTGTCGCCTCGCGGCTTGAGCAGCACCGGGTTCATGGCGCAGCAGGGTTCCAGTTCCGCGGCCCAGGCCTGCATCGCCTGGGAGTAGGCCATCTCGCCGCCATCGGCGTCGACCCAGGCGTTGTTGCTCATGTTCTGCCCCTTGAAAGGCAGTGGCTGTTCACCGCGGCGCCGCAGCACCCGGCAGAGCGCGGCGGTCATCAGAGATTTGCCTGCCCCGCTGGAGGTGCCGAGCACCATCAGCGGTCGGGGAGAGCCGCTGCTCATGCCAGGGGCCAGCGCCGGCGCAGCGCCTGACGCAGCCGCTCACCGATGGGGATGGCCCGATTGAGCTGATCGGGCTGTTCGTCGAGCAGCTGACGACCGAGCGGTGTCAGCCGGAACCGGCTGGTCAGTCCCTGGCCATCCACCTCGCGGCGCAGCACACCGACGGTGATCAGCCAGCGCAGATCGTCTTCCAGAGCCTCGGCGCTGCGTGGCCAGCGCTCAGTCTTGGCATAGCGGGACCGCTCATTCCAGATCGCGGCGGCATCCAGACCGTCCATCTGCAGATCCCTGTACAGCTCAGCGCTGAACGGCAGGCAGCCCATCGAACGCATCGCCCGGGCATGGCTGCGTTGATCCAGCAGGTCGGTGGGAGGGTTGATGGCAGGGATCCCCGTCGCTGGCAGCCTACGGAGCAGCAACGATCATCCGTTTTCATGCTGCTGCTCGCCTCGGCATCGCCGGCCCGCCGCCGACTGCTCGAGCAGGCGGGCATTCCCCATCGCGTTCAGGTGAGCGGGGTTGATGAGAACGGCATCCAGCATCCGGACCCATCGCAGCTTGTGCAGCAGCTGGCGCAGGCCAAGGCCAGCGCTGTGCGGGATCAGCTGGATCCTGCGGCGTCGATCACAGCTGTGCTCGGCTGCGACTCGCTTCTGGTGTTCGACGGGGAGGTGTTCGGCAAGCCGGCGGATGCGGAGGAGGCGACGGTTCGCTGGCGACGGATGGCCGGAGCTCGTGGTGAGCTGCTTACCGGTCACTGCCTGCTGCCCTGTCCCGCTGGATCGGGGCCTGCACGGCTGGCCTGCATCGCCACCGGGGTGCTGTTCGCACCGCTCAGCGAGGAGGAGATCGCCGCCTATGTGGCCAGTGGGGAACCGCTGCAATGCGCCGGTGGTTTCGCGCTGGAAGGCCGCGGCGGCCTGTGCATCGCCGCTCTGGACGGCTGCTACTCGAACGTGATCGGCCTCAGCCTGCCCTGGCTGCGCAGCGTTCTCGGCACCGGCATGACCAAAATGAGCTCTGAAATGTGCGGCTGAACTCTTGTCCGCCCTGGCGCGACGGTTGCATTCCTGGCTGGTGCCGCTGTTGCTGTCGGCCCTGTTGCTTCCCTGGCTGAGCGGAGGCTGGTCACCGGCGGGTGGCACCACGCTGATGGATCTGGTGCCCCTCGGTGGTCCGAAGCCGTCGCCGGTGGCTGACACCAATGCCAACACCACCTTCGAGGGCAAGTTCGAGCTGGCCAAGGTTCGGATTCAGGGAATCCCGGTGATTTCGGTGGCCAGCCCGGTGACCATCGATGGCCGGCCGGTGATTCATGCCTCCAGCCGGGCCAGCGTGATCGAAGGCAACCTGCGGGCTCTGTACGACCCCAACCAGATCTGCAGCTTCAGTGAGCGGGTGAGTGAATGGCTCATGGATCAGGTGCTGCGCGGTGATTCCCGGGTCTGTGCTGCGTTTCAGCGCTATGGCCTGGAACGCTCCGGCGCGCCGATCAGCCTTGAGGTGGTGCGCGAGAGCAATGGGCTATATCAACTGGCGGCGCGGCTGCCCGGGCGGCTGAATCCGTTTCCGCTGCTCACCGTCACCAAGGCCGATGCTGAGATCAACGGCGCCCGGGAACTGGCGCTGGCTCAGGTGTGGCGTCGTCGGCTGGAAGATCGCATCAATTTTGCCCGGAAGGTGTCAGCGCCGGACCGTCTTGTTCGGCGCTGGCGTCTACTCCTGGTGCTGGAACTGCTGCTGGCTGGCCTCACCGCCGCCACGGTGTTCCTCTGGAACCGCATGCGCCAACGCATCGCTCGGCTGCAGCGGGAACTGCGGGAGCAGCGCAGAGCCAACCATCGGGTGGAGCTGCGTCTGCACGCGGAGCAGGCGCTGGCGATCGCGGTGCTGCTGCTGCTGATCTGTGAGGCGGTGCTGATGCTGGGGCTCGGTGTGATGGCCATTCCTGGTCAGGTGCCTCTCGGGATCGAACTGCTGTTGCAGCCCTCCTATGCCCTGGGCAAATTTCTGGTGGTCACGGCGGTGACGCTGCTATTGCGCGGTCTCACCACCTTTCTGCTCAGCCAGTGGGCGTTGGATGTGGATGTGGCCCAGCACGAGCTGGCCCGCCGCCAGCAGCGCTACCGCAGTCTCGTGCGGGTCTGCCACCGGCTGATCAATGTGCTGGGGGTTCTGGTGGTGGGTCTGTGGATCCTGCTGGATATTCCCGGTGTTCGTTCCACCTCCGTGTCGTTGGTGCTGGCCGGCGGCGCCTTGCTCGGCGCCCTGGCCCTGGTGTTTCAGGGCCTGTTGCGCGATTTCACCGCCGGACTGGTGATGCTTCTGGAAGATCGCTATGCGATCGGCGACTGGATCGAAGTGGACGATCACGAGGGTGAGGTGATCGATGTGGGGCTGTTCAGCACCCAGGTGCGCTGCCTGGATCAACGGGTGCACATCCTCAACAACGCCCTGATTCAGCAACTGCGCAACCACACGAAGTTGCGCTCAGGAAGTCTGGTGACGTTGCTGATCTCCCATCGCCAGCAGGACCTGGAGACCGTCTTCCAGGTGCTGTCTGAGGAGATCGATGCGTTCAGGAGGGATCCGATCTGGTCAGCGCGCCTGATCGGGGAACCGGTGCTGCGGGGCGTCAAGCGCAGCACTGCCCTTGGGGTGCACATGCAGGTGCTGCTGATCACCCGGGTTGGCGAGCAGTGGGCCACCGAGCGGGAATTCCAGCGCCGGGCGCTGCAGGCGCTGCATCGCCGCGGGGTTCAGATCGCTGATGGTCTGGAACTCATGCCGTCACTCCCGCCGGCTGATGCGCGCTGAGCTGCTCAGGGTGCTGGTCAGCCTTGTGTTGGCTGCGCTGATGGTGTTCGGCTTCACGCGGTTGATCGCGGTTGAACTCGAGCAGGCGCATGCACTGCTCTATGCGGCCTTGGTGCTGGGTCTCTACGCCCTGCTGGGAGCCCTGCGTTATTCCTGGCGCTTGAACCGGTTCCTACGGCTGAATGAACTCTCCGAGGCGGAGTATCAGTGGCGTCGTCACGGTCGACGCCGAAAAGAAGCGGTCACGTCCAAGGGGGCGCGCCGCTGAATCGGAGCTGCGAACGACTCAGGACCCCCCCGCCGCCCCATTTGCCATTAAGAACTGAGGACCAGCCTCCGCCATCAGTGCGATGGCTTCGAGTGAATCATCAAGGGCATCCAGCTGCTGCTGCTCGTTGATCAGGTCGGAGTTAGTGGTGCCGGCAGGTACGGGGGGTTCCCGTAAATCAGCTGTTGCTGCATCACCCGGATAGGTCCCCAGCCCATCGCGAAGAATCCGCTGGGCATCCTGCAGATCCAGCACGCTGTTGTTATTGCGATCCAGTGATCCACTGGTGATGGCGTCTTTGATGAAGCCCTTGGCCGCATCCGTTGTGTTGCGTAAGCCGTTCGGATTGATCAGTTGGTCATGGAGATTGCGGTTGTAGGAACCAGGGTGTGATTCGGTTTCGGCAGCAATTTCGATCGCCTGGCCAGCGGAGCTGATCAGCAGCCCATCGCTGAGCGGGTGGAAGGATCCATCACCATCCACATCTGTGGGAAGAGAATCATCGTAGTGATCATCGTCGTGGTCGTCATCATCGTCATGGGTATGACCATCCTGCTCTGATCGTTCAAAGGAATTGATCTCAACGGGTTGTTCAATGGCATTCCCGTCGGCATCGGTCGAGCGCAGACGAATGGAATAAGACGTTTGATCGCTGTTCTCCGGTGTTTCCAGAAGCAGCAGCTGATTGCCTTGAATCTCAAAGAGACTGTTGTCTGTATCACCGTCGCCGGAGATCAAGGCGTAGGCATGAGTGTCCTCCGCCTGAGTGTCTTCCCCTGTTGCGAAAACAGGGAACTCACCATTGCCGTTCCCCCAAAGCGCTTGCAGGGAGTTCATGTCTGAATCGGTGTACCAAATATTGGGCTTCTCCTGGTCGTAAAGGCCTTCTTCGTAGGCCATGACTGTTTCGATGTTCGTCGGGAAAAACATATCGCCAGATCCTTTGGAGCCACCGGATGCTTCCATCGGGTGAGCGAGGCCAAGGGCATGGCCGATTTCATGAAGCAGGGTGTGATAGTCAAACAAGCCATCCTCAGAGATGGTCATCGAGACATCCATGTATGGAATCTCGACACCCGTTAAAGTCCCATCTCCATCTGTTGTGTAGGAGTAGGTGTAGCCGCCATAGCTCCAGCCATCGGTGTCTTCTTTATGCCGGCCGATGATCCGCAGTGTTAGGTCTTGAGGTGTATCAACCAGAGCGAATTCAACGTCGAGCAGAGTATTGAGTTGATTGATCGCCGTTTGAACGTCGTTCTGATTCTCTTCAGTAATCGGTTTGGCTGTGATGGATTCTGTGCCGCCCCACAATTCTGTGCTCACACCCGCAACATCAACCCAAACGTTGATCTTGCCTTCGTTGGAGGTGTAGAAATTAAAGGCGTCTCTGTTTTCTTTTGATGGCAGAAGATAGGGTTCCCATTCGTCAGGGGTGTCGCCAAGGTTGAGAGTGATCGGATCGCTTGAAAGATCACTTTTGACAGTTTCCTTGAAGCCATGGCCGTCAAGGTAGTTGGTGGTGATCTTGAGCTGAGCGTTTTGATGCCATGGCTGCAGCCGAAGGTTCTGGGTCGCCCCGATTTGCTGCCACTGTTCACCATCGTCATAACTGGCTTCCCATTTGTATTGCTTGTCCTTCGTTCGAGGGGCTCGCCAACTCCCCGGCAGGCTGCTCTGCGAGTAGTCGCTGTATCCATCCGGATCATCGTTCTTGATGTCACTCTTCAGGATCAATCCTGTAGACAGGGTGCCAACCGACGTTCTCGCTTCATGATCTGAGTACACGTCGGGAGCAACAAGATCAAAAGGAAATTCCGGCTCTCGCGTCAGGATGATGCTTTGGACGGGGTTTGGATCGATGCTGATGTTTAGATCGCCTGTGTCATAACCGGATTTGTTACTTTCCTCGCCCCAGATTGACTGAAGGGCTTCGATGTCAATGTCTTGGTAAAACGTTTGCGTGTACCCCGTGTCTTGAGGGTATCCGTAGGCCATCAAGCTGGATTCTGTTGTTGGCAGCTGGTTGTCACCAAAGCTGTCACCATCGCTGTCATTCGTGATGGATTCCAGTCCCAGTCGTTGCCCCAGAAGTTGCAGGAACGGCACGCTGTGTGCCCAGGATTCCGCTGCTTTGGCGTGGTCTGAGTCGGCATACCACCAGTTGCTGTAGAGAACGATGTCGTTTGCCGTCCATTCAATGGTGTCATGGACGTACTGGTATCCCGCGCTGCTGCCACCCCAGCCATTCTGTTGGGCATGTTCAGCGAATAAAATGGAGAGATCGCTGTCGTCTCTGTTGTCGACAACGGTGAAATCAAGTTCGAGTAGTGGATCCAGTGTGCTCAGAGTCTCCTGGATGAAGGCCACTCCTTCCTCGGCGATCGGTGTGGCTGTGAGACTGTCTTGATCGAAAGGGAACTCGGTCGTTACGGCAGATTGGTCGATATATACGTTTAAATTTCCATAGCGATTGCCAAAGGATTGCAGGTCTTTGATGAAGGTGTCTGAGCCCAGCAGGTGAGGGTCGGCTGTGAGTCCTTCGATCGCCTCATTCACCTCAATAGCATCGGAAATATTGCTGGTGACACGTTCCGTGAATCCATGGCCGTCCTGATAGGTGAGTTTGAGTCTGATCTCATAATTTTCGTGCCATTTTCCGATCGATAGTTCCGAGCCGTATCCGAGGGGCGTCCAGGTCTGTCCCCCATCAAGGCTGCCTTGCCAGTTGTGGTTCGTGATCTCGTTCAGGCCATCTGGATCGTCTTGTTCAACAATCACACTGAGCGTCTCACCGATGGCTGGCGACTGAAGAATGGAGAACGCGAGATCTCCCGTGTCGTACTGCTCCGAATTGTCTTCAACACCCCAGATGGCCTGAAGAGCTTCGATGTCGATGGCTTGAAAGTCTGTCTGGGTGAAGCCGCCCTCCGGGCGGCCCCAGGCCATGAGGGTCTCTTCGGTGGTGGGATCGCTATCGTCTCCACCAAAGGTGTCTCCATCGTTCGCATTGTTCACATATTCCAGTCCAAGTGCTCCGCCGAGATTGTGCAGGAATGGAACGCTGTGCTCCCAGGTGTCTGATGCTGCTGCCTGGTCGCTGCTTGCATACCACCAGTCGGCGTCAAGCACGATGATGTTTTCTGTCCACTGGATGTCATCACCAATGGAGCTGTATCCGATGGTTCGATAAGCCCATGAGCTGGAGGGGCTGTTCGCGAAATGGATCTTCAGGTCGCTGTCTGCTTTGTTGTCTACAAGTTCAAAATCGAGATTCAGATCTGTATCAAGAGATTCAAGGGTGGTTTTGATGAAATCCAGGCCCTGCTGATTGAAGGCCTTCGCCTCTAAATCATGGTCTTCGAAGGGAAAATTGTCTTCCTCACCAAGCTCGTCAATGAAGACTTTCATCACGCCATAGCGATCACCAAACATCTTCAGGACTCCCTGCCAGGAGTCCGAAGAAAGCAGATGCTCGGTCGTGAGTGACATAACTTGAGCGTGAAGGATTAAGAGTCCAGAGACTGGATGCGGGTCGGACACCAGTCATGTCAAGGCTACTCAGGTGCTTCTCTGTGTCAAGGAAACGTTGATTTCGATGGTTGTATCAGTTTTGTCCTGCAGATTTATAAAAAACTGTTCACTTTTTGGCGCGATTTGTGCCGTTCACTTATCTCAAGCGTGAGTCATTCGCTATGACAATTCGCTCAGCTGACGGAGCGAGGCCGCTCATAGGCACGCTGAACCGTGCGGTTCAAGGTGCGTAGTTCCGAGAGTTCGTCTCGCCATTGCTGCGCCCATAGATCCTGACTGCGCTCATAAATCGCCATCAATTCACCCACGGCCTGGTCGTTGTAGTCGACCCGCAGATCCAACAGCGGGAAGGCGGCATCACCGCTGATCTGCAGGGCTGCTGATGTGGAGGAAACAGCGCGTCGATCACCACCTGCCGCTTCTCCGGCCTGGAGGGCGTGCATCAGGCGACGACCGAGCTTCCAGGATGGATCACTGGTCTGGAATGCCACGTCCATGGCGAGCAGGACGCTCTCACCTACCAGGAAATTTCCAGCCACTGAACAGTCCTGCCCGTGGCGATGGCCGGCCCACTCTCCGCAGTCTGGCCCCGTCCAGCAGGCGGTTCGCCCCTGGTGATCGATCAGATGAAATTGACGACGGTCGCGATGCTGGTCGTCGACCAGCAACGTCTCCAGCACGCGGTTTGCATCGGCACACTGCTCGAGTCGTTCCAGACCGCAGATCCCCAGATATGGATTGGTGTGGGCCTGCGTCGCCACAGCCCCCACCCCGGAGCGGATATGGGGCACGGTGGAACCAACCGCCAGATGGCAGGTGGCCACGGCAACACCAAAGCGGCCGTTGCTGCCATCACGGGCAACGATCGAAAAGGTCACAGCATCTGATCCAGCCTCAGAAGTGCTTTCAGCAGCACCGCTGTCCCTGAGCTGCACTGCTCCGCACTGGTGAATTCAGCCGCTGAATGGCTCAGGCCACCGCGACTGGGCACAAAGATCATTCCCATCGGCCAGCGGCGACCGAGTTCCTGGGCGTCGTGACTGGCCCGACTGGGCAGGTGGCTGTAGTTGAAACCCAGCTCGGCAGCCGATACAGCAACGGCCTCGATCACAAGAGCATCGGCCGGTGTTGGAGCCACCTCGAACTGAGGCTCGATGGCAATCGAGCACTGCCGCCGCTCGCCGATCGTCTCGAGGTTCTGCATCAATCCATCCACAAGCTCCTCCAGCACCTGAGGGCTGAGATCGCGGAGGTCGACTGTCATCTCCACAGATCCAGGCACCACATTGGCGGCATTCGGCCAGACCTGTAGGCGCCCCACCGTGGCCACCGGGTCACCGGGATGGCGGATCGCCAGGGTTTCGATGGCCAGAACCACCTCAGCCGCGGTCACCAGAGCGTCCTGCCGGAGATCCATGGGGGTGGTGCCGGCATGGTTGGCTTGGCCGGTGATCCGGATGCTGAAGCGTCGCTGCCCCACCACACCGTCGACCACGCCGATGGCATCACCACGGGATTCGAGCACTGAGCCCTGCTCCACATGCAGTTCCAGAAAGGCAGCGATCGACGCGTCGTCACGACGGGCAGAGGCCAGAGAAGGCCAGTGGCCGCCGATGCGTTCGAGATTGACGGCGATCGACTCACCATTGCTGGTGGTGTAATCGGCCGGATCGAAGCTGGCCGTTCCCGCCATTCCCTTGCAGCCCACCATGGTGGACTCCTCATCGGCGAAGGCAATCACCTCCAGGGGGTGACGAAGCCGACGGCCGCTGGCTTTCAGGGTGCGCACCACGTCCAGCCCGGCCAGCACACCGAGGGCTCCATCGAAGTGTCCACCCGTCGGCACCGTGTCGATGTGTGATCCCGTCACCAGCGCGGGGAGGCCTGGTTCCTCTCCGTCCCAACGTCCGATGAGATTGCCTGCGGCGTCCACGCGAATGCTCAGACCCGCTTCCTCCATCCATCGGGCAACGCGTTGACGGCCCTCGCAATCAGCTTTGGTGAAGCCACGCCGGCAGACGCTGCCGTCGTCCTGGGCACCCAATAAGGCCAGTTGCTCGATGGACCACTGCAACCAATCAGCATCGGATCGGAGCGGATCGACGAACTCCGATTGCTCAGCGGACTGAAGACGCTCTGTTGCCGTGAGCAAAAACCGAACCTCTGTTCAAAGAGTTCGATCGTTGCTTGTTTCGGCCGATCCGCCCGTAGCGTCCGCGACGATTTAATCCTGATCGAAGAATTGACAGGAGCGGCTCAGGCCGGAATGGGTGTCCGCCAGCCGAGGCGATCGGCTTCCTGACGGGCCAGCTCAGGCAGATCGCTGGCCACGAACATCCGATGCAGCATCTGCACGCCCAGCAGATGGTTGATCACAGCATCCATCTGCACCCGCTCGGCATCTGTTGTGCTCGGGTCCTCATGACGATCAAACAGGGCTCGGACTCCCGTCTTGCTCAGCAGGCCCGCCGTCTCGATGGCGGCGTCGCTGAGGTAGTTATCGGCCAGCCGTTTCATCTGCTGCCATTTCTCCGGTTCGGTGTGCGCCGGCGGTGCCATGAAGGCAAATTTCTCGCGCTTGTAGAGCACCTCAGGCAGCAGACCGGCCATCGCCTCGCGCAGCACGTATTTCTCGGTCTTGCCCTTGATGCGCAACTCCGGTGGCACCTGCACCGCAGCTTCGGCGAGATGGTGATCCAGAAAAGCCGGCCGCGCCTCCATCGAATGAGCCATGTCGACCCGATCCCCTCCCCAGGTGAGAATCTGGCCCTCCAGCATGGTTTTGATCCAGACGTACTGGGCCTTGTCCAGAGCGTGTCGTCCCTCGAGTTGTTCCGGGTCGAGTTGATCGGCGATCGCCTGACCCGGTGAGTAGCCATCGAGGGCTTGCCGATGTTCATCGGCCAGCAAATCCGGAACGAGGGGAGCGCAGGCCAGCCAGGGTTGCAGACAGCTGGGCGTGAAGCCCACCACGGCATCCAGCGCTGGATCATCAACCTGGTCGGCGGCCAGCATGGCGCCCTGCACGAGGGCATTGGAGTCCTGCAGCAGGCTTTCCCAGCTCGCCCGTTCGTCATCGGCCAGGTCATCAAGACCATGCAGGAACATGTCCCGTCGGAACGCCGGATAGCCGCCGAACAACTCGTCCGAGCCTTCACCGGTCATCACCACCTTGTAGTCGACGTTGTTGACGTGGCGACTCATCAAGAACTTCGCCACCGCAAGGGTGTTGTAGATCGTGCGCTCGGTGTGCCACAGCGTCTGTTCCATGTGTCCGTACAACTCCTGGCCGGACAGGCGCATCACGTCCTGCTGGGCACCGGTGGCCTGAGCCATCTGCTCGGCAATCGGCGATTCGTCGTATCGGGCATCGTCGAATCCGATGGTGAATGCCTTCACCGGGCTCTGACTCACCGCCGCCGCCAGCCCCAGGATCGAACAGCTGTCGATGCCACCGGAGAGGTAACAGCCCACCGGAACGTCCGCCACCATCCGCAGCTCGACCGCCTCCAACAGCGCCGAGCGCACCGAAGCGATGTGGTGGGCTTCGTCCAGGCTGCGATCACGATCCGCCTGACGTGGGAAATTCACATCCCAGTAAGCCCATTCAGAGACCTCAAGTCGCCCCGCCGTCCTCTGCACCTTGAGCACATGCCCGGGTTTGACCTGATGAACACCGGCAAACGCGGTGGTGCCGGGCACCATCGTCTGCATCAGCTGGTGGAAGAGGCCATCGGAGGTGAAGCGACGTTCCACCGCCGGGTGTGCGAACAGCACCTTCAATTCAGAGCCGAACACGAGGCCGTCCGGGGTCATCGCCCAGTACTGAGGCTTGACCCCGAAGCGATCGCGCACCAGATAAAGGCAGTCCTCCCGGCGATCAAACAACGCGAAGGCGAATTCACCCCGCAGCATCGGCAGCGTCTGCTCCAACCCCTGCTGCTGATAGAGCCGCAGCAGGATCTCGGAATCACTTTTGCTGCTGAAACGAATCCCTTGAGCCGTGAGATCGGCACGGATGCGCTGGAAGTCATAGAACTCCCCGTTGTGCGCCATCAGCACCTGGTGGTCTTCGCTCAGGAAGGGCTGCCGGCCCCGTGACTCGTTGAGATCGATGATCGACAAGCGGGCATGGCAGAAGCCGACTCCAACCCCTTCGATGGATTCGATGCCGAAGCCATCAGGGCCGCGATGGGCCTGAATCGCCGCCATGTTGACCAGAAGCTGAGGGTCGACACGCCGTTCCTGGCTGACACTGAAGACCCCTCCGATTCCGCACATAGCTCCGCCTCAGACCACATCGATGACGCGTTCCGCCCGATTCACCATGCAGGTGAGCAGGGCCATGCGCAGGAACACAGCGCCGCGGGCCTGGCTGAAATACCAGTTGTGGGGTGTGTTGTCCAGGCAGGTACTCAATTCAGCCCCCCGTGCCAGGGGATGCAGCACGATCGCTTCCGGTTTGAAAGGCAGATCACGGGTGAGACGGAACACTTCACCATGCCGCTCGTAACTGTCTCCGACCCAGGCGATGGCGTTGATGTAGATCACATCCAGATCAGGTATCTCCTGGGGCAGGGATGTGGTGGTTTTGATTGATAGACCCATGGTCTCCAGTTCCTCCCGCTGGCCTGGATCAAACAGGGGGTGATCAAGGTCGGGGGCATGAATGACAACGACCTCCTCGAAGGCCTGGGGGAACTTGGCAAGGATCCGCAGCAGTGAACGCACCGTTCGCATCCGCGACGGCACACCGATGATCCCGATGCGGATCCGATCCTCAGGAGGCACCGTCGGCAGAGCAAGCGAGGGACGCCATTTGAAGATCGTGTAGAGGTCCGCCATCGCCTGGGTTGGATGCTCATCGATGCCATTGCCGGCATTGATGATCGGGATGCGCAGGGTGGAGCTCATCGCGTAAATCGCCTCGGCGTGTCCGTCCCTCAGCACCACGCAGTCGCCGTAGTTGTTGAACATATGGGCCACATCCTCAAGGGATTCCCCTTTGGCAATCCCAGTGGTGCTTCGATCCGTGATGTTGATCGAATCGCCGCCGAGGCGATGCCAGGCACTGTCGAATGACAAGCGGGTTCTGGTGCTGGGCTCGTAGAAGGCGTTAATCAGGATCTTTCCCGTCAGCGGCGTGTTGTGACGGCAGTAGCGGTCGGGATTGCTTTCGAACTTGGCCGCCAGGCGCAACAGCTGCAGCAGCGTTTCGGGGCGGAACGCCTGAATCGACACCACATGCTGGTTGATCAGCTCCAGCAGGGGCTCTCCGTCTTCCGCGATCGCGGCAAGCAGCTCCTGCGGCTGGGTTCGGCCGAAGACATCCGGTCCCATGGGCCGGAAGCGAATCGGATCCAACAGGTCATTCGCTGAAGCTGTCCTTGTGTATGCCATAGAGGAAAAGCATTCACACCCCGCTTGCCAGACCGAGTGCGTTCTGCATGCATCACATCATCAATAGGTAACTAAAGTCACAATCTCTCGCCACATCACCGCAGAGTTCTTAACGAGAGCGTTCAAAAATAGTGCAAGGGATTACATAAAACCGTCATTCTGTTCGTGGTGAACGTTCACCAAACGCGTCCATTCCGCCATTCCACCCACCAAATGGCAAGCAGAACAATCACGGACGCGCTGAGCGCCACTTGACTGCCGACAAGGATCACCTGGAACCAGCTCGGGCCGATCAAGCTGGCCATCGCGGCTGTGGGGATGGTCATGTCTCCTCCTGAAGCAGGGTGAAATCAAATCGTTCCGGCCGCAGGCGACTGCCGATCAGCATCACGAGTGCCGACACAGCCGCCGAAAACACCGCAGCGCAGTACGGCGCAATCAGCACATAGGCGAGCAGGCCTACAACGCTGCCGGCGAGCATGCTTGCAATGGCAGCCGAGCGGTTGGCCGAGCGCCAGTACAAGCCGCAAGCCACAGGCCAGACCGTGGAGGCCACCAGGGCACCGGTGAAGAACAACACCGACGCCAAAGAATCCAGCCGCGGCCAGGACAGCGCCAGGGTGACGACCGCCAACCCCACCACCATCAGCCGCGCAGCCTGCTTGAGCTGCAGGTCACTGGCCTGGGGCCGCAACAGGCGGAAGTACACATCCTCCGCCAGAAGATCGGCGGTGGAGGCCAACAGGGAATCCAGGGTGGAGGTGAGCGACGCAAACACCACCACAAACACCAGAGCAGCGCCTCCGGCCCCGAGCAGATCAGCTGCCATCACTGGGAACACCATGTTCACCTGCTCGAGAGGCAATGCACGGGCCAGAGCCACCAGGCCGATGGAGCCCGTCACCATCGGAACGCTCATCCAGGCGATCCCCCCCAGCACGAAGGAGGTCATCACCACCGAGCGCCGGCTGGCGAACACCCGGGACCACCAGATGTTGTTGTGAAACACCTCGCCCATGGAGAAGAGGGCGGAATTCCAGGCGATCAACAGGCCTGCCGGCAGCAGCAGATCAAGCCGATCGGGATGCTGGGCCAGCAAGGAAGCATGCACCTCGGGCATCGGGAATTCCCGGAAGGCGAGCACTGCCACCACCGCCAGCAGCACCATGATCAAGAGCGATTGGATGAAATCGGTGCCGATTACGGCCCGCATCCCGCCGAACAAGGTGTAAAGGGTGGCGACACCAATCACCACCACCATTCCCACGTGGTAATCGAAGCCTGAAAGGGCCTGCAGCAGCAGTCCGGCCCCCATCGCCTGGGTCATCAGAAAACCCAGGGTGTAAATAGCGGTGATCACCATGAACACCCACCACGCCAGGCGCCCGTAACGCAACCGGATGAAATCGCCGCTGGTGCGCCCGTTGGGCATCAGCTGCTTGATCCGCGAGGCCAGGGGGGCAAACAGGATCAATCCAAGCCCTGCCAGGGCATAGCTGAACATGCCCCAGAGCCCGGTTTTGTACCCGAACTCAGGTGCCAGCAGGGTGGTGTTGCCGGTGACCCAGGAGGCCATCAACGTGGCGGTGCTCAGGGCCAAGCCGATGTTGCGGCCGGCCAGCATGTAGTCGTCTGCATCGCTCTGCCCCCGTCGACCCCAGGCAATCCCCAGCGCGACCCACAACACGGAAAACAGAACGACCAGAGCCCAGGCAATGCCTGGAGCCAGAAAAGGGGCGGCATCAGCGGACATCGGTTGGCTCCCGATGACGCCAGTAGAGGTGGCCCCGCACGATCATCACAACGGTGGCCGCGGTCACCGCCGCCCCCAAGGTGAAGATCATGCGTGCCCAAAGCAGATCATCCACAGAAGACATCGCGATGGCTTTGCTGTCCATAGCAAGGAGTGCACCAAATCACAGGTGATTCGCGCTGTCCTTCACTCAGTCAACGGGGACGGCGGCCTTGACGGAAACAAGCTGAGAAGAATCCTCATCCCAAAGGATCAAGGAAAAACACTCCCAAAGTTGATGCAGTTGCAGACGTGTGACGTTGTTAAAATTGTTTTGGTTCTCTTCATGGCAAGTGCGCAAGCGATAGTTCGGAATTCTTTCTGATAAATGGTGAACGTGATGGTAGGCGATGTCCGCGGTAAACCAGTTGAGTGCAGGAGGCATGATCAGGAATGATGAGCCCTCGATAGCGCCTTTGAAATAACTCCAGCCTTCTTCGCCGCTCGCGTAGGATCCAGGAAAATTATGTTGAACAAAGAAAACAGCGATCATAATGGCTGCGCTTACGCTCATGATTGAGGCGTATAAAATCCAAAAATGCCAATATCCAATCGCGCTTCCAATCCACCACCAGGCAAGTGCAACGCAAATGCTGTTGGCAATCGTGTCGTAAACTTCCTCTTTTGTGTAGAAGAAGCTGGACTTGTGATTTTTAATGTAAAGCCATAGATTGAATCCTTGTCCGGTCGAAATCATGCGGGGTGCATCCGCAAAAGCTTTGGCGATCAGCTCGATAAAGCCGAAAAACAGTGCCGCTCTTGGTTTAACGACAAGATAGTAAAATCCTCCTGGGAGTAATGTCAGAGGGTGGCGTAAAAGTCGGTAGGTGAATTGGGCGCTTTTGTTTTTTGTCTCGTACTCGCGAAGCGTCGTTAGAGCAGACGGGCCTCGGTATCGATTCCAATTGCCATTGTGTTTATGGTGAAATGCATGGCCTCTTGACCAGGGGTGATGAGGCATGGCATGGACGATGCTCAAAATGAAGGCTGCAATTCGGTTGGCAGCTTTCGATCTGAATAAACTGTGATGACCACAGTCGTGCATCAGCGAGAAACTTCTGCTTAGAAAAAGGACGATCAGAGCAAACAGAATTGGTGTGAAAATGACCGAGGCTGTTGTCAGGTGATTGGTGAGAGTGCCAATGGCAATGCAGCATAAAATCAACGGGATGACGGTGCTGGCGATTTGCCAAATAGCAATTCCGTCGTCGCTTTCCATGTAAGGCTTGATCGTTAAATCAATGCGCCTCAGTGGTCTTGAAGACAGGCTTGAGGTGGCGGCACTGGTCAAGAGAGTGAGCTCTGATGGTTTATTGGTCTTGAGATGATCTGTTCGGCACGCTTGTTTGAAGCGTTTGGGCCGAACGCTTGAGTTTGTGTTTGATCTTAATCGATTGATCCATGATTTGCTTGGGCAATCCCGCGCTGCCTAAAAGGTTAAGAGCTCTTCTCTTGCCTGCTCGGAGATGATGCTGTGAAAATGTCCTGGAAAAACACGTCAATTAAAGAAAAAACTCCTGCCCACCGTTGGTCCATGGGGGCAGGAGTTTGAGAGAGCTTTCAACGAAACCAAGGTCGTGGCCCAAGGCTGAAAATCAGACCTTTCTGGAGTAGTACTCCACCACCAGAAGTTCGTTGATTTCGAGAGCGACCCATTCGCGCTCGCACTTGCCAACCATCTTGGCTGTGAGCTTGGTCTTGTCCAGCTCCATGTGAGGCGGAATGTTGGCCAGGCCTGGGAATTCCAGATTGCCTTCGGCCAGTTTCTTGCTGCCCTTGCGTTCGCGGATCGCGATCACATCACCGGTTTTGCACTGGTAACTGGCGATGTCGGTGACGCGGCCGTTCACGGTCACGTGGCCGTGGTTCACCAGCTGCCGGGCACCGGGAACGGTGGGGCCGAAGCCGAGACGGAAACAGACGTTGTCGAGCCTGTTCTCCAGAAGCTTGAGCAGGTTGGTTCCGGTGGAACCTTCCTGGGCACGGGCTTTCTTCACGTAACGCACCAGCTGGCGTTCGGAGACCCCGTAGTTGAAGCGGAGTTTCTGCTTTTCTTCGAGTCGGATTGCGTATTCAGAGCGCTTGCGACGGGCTTGGCCGTGCTGACCGGGGGGATAGGACCGCTTTGCGGACTTCCGGGTGAGACCGGGAAGGTCTCCCAAGCGCCGCGTGATCCTCAGACGAGGGCCGCGGTATCGAGACATAGATCGATGGAATGGGAAGGTGTGAACCGTTCGTGCGTCTCGGCGGGCATGCTGGAACCAGTGACGGGTCCGTGCCCACGCTCATGCACGAATCAACCACTCTATCCGGCAGCCCTCTCAGCACTGTCATCGCGGCGTTCAATCAAGCGCTGGCCTGGGTGTTGCTCGCCTTGATCGGCTTCTACAGGCGTTTCATCTCGCCGCTCACCGGCCCTCGCTGCCGCTTCATCCCCACCTGCAGCGCTTACGGACTGGAGGCGATTCAGAAGCACGGACCGTGGCGCGGCAGCTGGCTCACGATCAAACGTCTGCTGCGTTGCACTCCGCTCACGCCCTGCGGCTGCGATCCGGTGCCCGACTGATGTCTTCGCTGGTTCTCTACAGCCGCCGGGGGTGTTGCCTCTGCGAAGGACTGGAGGCGCGGCTGCGGAACCTGGATCTGGCTGCGCTGGATCTGGAGCTGCAGGTGATCGACATCGATGCCGATGCGGTGTCGCCGGCGCTGAAGGCCCGCTACGACCTAGAGGTGCCGGTGCTGGCGCTCGCTGATCAAGAGCTGCCACGGGTGTCGCCGCGGTTGGACGGCGAGGGCCTGTTCAACTGGTTGCAACGCCGTCTGTCCAACCCGGACGGCCCGCCTTAGAACGTGCCCAGAGCATTCCGCGTCAGGGGGTTTTGGATGGGCCAGACGCTGCACGCCCTGCTGCGCCAGATCGCTTGGCAGATCCCTGAGGGATTGCCGGATCCGCCGCTTCAGCAGATCACCTGCGATTCCCGGGCGGTGCAGGACGGAACCCTGTTCCTGGGGCTGCCTGGAGAGCGTGTGGACGGGGGGCGGTTCTGGCGTCAGGCTCTCGAGGCGGGAGCTGCGGCGGCGGTGATCGGCCCTTCAGCGGCGGCGGTGCTGCCGCCAGCGGCCCATGAGCCGGTGGTGGTGGTGGGCGAGCCGGTGGCCCGTCAGCTGGGAGAACTGGCAGCGGCGTTCTGGGAGCAGCCCAGCTCGCGACTGGCTCTGATCGGTGTCACCGGCACCAATGGCAAAACCACCACCACCCATCTGATCGAGCATCTGGCGACGGCCATCGGAACCCCCACGGCCCTGTTCGGCACGTTGGTGAATCGCTGGCCTGGCCACAGCATCACGGCCACCCACACCACCGGTTTCGCCGATCGTCTGCAGGGGCAGTTGGCATCCGCCGCCAGCGCCGGGGCTCAGCTTGGGGCGATGGAGGTCAGTTCCCATGCCCTGGCTCAGCAGCGGGTGGCCGGTTGCCGTTTCGCCGCTGCGGTGTTCACCAACCTCACCCAGGACCATCTCGACTATCACCCCTCGATGCAGGCTTATTTCGAGGCGAAGGCGGCCCTGTTCGCCGATCCCCTGCTGGAGCCAGGAGCGGCCCGCGCGGTGGTGAACAGCGACGATCCCTGGGGGCTGCAGCTGGCGGAACGGCTTGGAGATCGCTGCTGGCGCAGTTCCCTCAGCGAGCCCGGGGCGGAGCTGCGCATGAGCGATCTGGTGATGACGGCTCGTGGGGTGCGCGGCCGGTTGATCACCCCGCTGGGGGAGGGGCCGTTCGTCTCGCCGCTGCTGGGGCGTTTCAATCTGATGAACCTGCTGCAGGCGGTGGGTGTGCTGGTGCAGTGCCAGTTGCCGCTGATGCCCTTGCTGGAGGCGATCGAAGGATTCCGCGGCGTGCCGGGGCGCATGGAGCGGGTGGTGCTGCCCGGTGCCGATGCGCACGCTCTGCCCACGGTGCTGGTCGATTACGCCCATACCCCCGATGGTCTGGAGAATGCCCTGGCGGCTTCGCGTCCCTTCAGCCGCGGTCGGTTGATCTGCGTGTTCGGCTGTGGTGGCGACCGGGATCGCGGCAAGCGTCCTCAGATGGCGTCCATCGCAGCACGGTTGGCGGATCGGGTGGTGGTCACCTCCGACAACCCGCGCACCGAAGACCCGCAACGGATCCTGGAGGATGTGGTGGCGGGGATCCCGGCCGGTACCGACAGCCTGGTGGAGGGCGATCGGGCAGCGGCGATCGCGGCGGCGATTGCGGCGGCAGCACCGGAGGATCTGGTGCTGGTGGCGGGCAAAGGCCATGAGGATTACCAGATCCTCGGCACCGACAAGGTGCACTTCGATGATCGCGAGGAGGCCGAGAACGCTCTTCGGGCCAGGCTGCACCGTTCAGAATCAGACCAGACTGGCGCTGTGTGATCTGGAATGGAAGGCCTGAACCGAGCTGAACTGTTCAAGGACGCTCAGTTTCTGCAGACGCCGGAGGGTCTGCTGGGCGGAACCGTGGTGCTGTTTCTGTTCTGGTTGCTGCTGCGTCTGCTCGAGCGCTGGGGCACATCCTCGTGGTCTCCGGTGATCCGCGCGGTGCGACGTCCGCTGGTGTTTGGGTTCGGGTTGGCGTTGTTCGTCGGCTGGATCTTCGGTCTGCTCGCCCACAATCTGTCTGCTCTCACGGAGCGCGATGTGGCGCGATTGACCACCTCGATCGTGCTGATCGTGATTGGCCGTGCTCTCATCGTCGGCGGCCTGAAGTTTCTCCATTCCGCCACATTCAATCGCTGGCTGATGCGGGAGATTGAGAACGAGCGGGAGCGGGCGATGATGCTATCGCTGCTCGATCGTATTTACAGCATTGTGATTGTTCTGATCACATTTGCAGCGATCATGGTGGCCTTCGGTGTATCTCCTACAGCTGTGGGGGCGGTTCTCGGCGGTGCGGGCATCGGGATCGGCTTTGGCACGCAGCAGATCTCCCAGAACTTTCTCTCCGGTCTGATGTTGTTCTTCAACCGTCCTTTTGCAGAAGGAGACTGGATCAAGGTGTCGAGCTTCGAAGGCACGGTGGAGCGGATTGGCTGGTACCACACACGCATTTGTACGTTTGATCAACGTCCCCTGTTCATTCCCAACGCATTGTTTGCTACAACGCCGATTGAGAATCCAGGGCGGATGTATCACCGTCGGATCTGTGAAGAAATCAGTCTGCGCTATGAAGATCTCGGTTGTGTTTCTCAGATCGTCAGTGATGTGAAGCAGATGCTGCAACAACATCCTGCGATCGATCAGAGCAAGACCATTCTGGTGAATTTCAATCAGTGGGGCAGCTCATCGATCAACGTGATGATCTATGCCTTCACCAAGACCACGGATTGGTCTCTGTGGCTGGATCAGCAACAGGATGTGTTTCTGAAGGTGGCCGATATCGTGAAGGCGGCAGGAGCTGATTTCGCCTTCCCTTCCACCACGCTGTACGCCTCCCCCGGCGTTCTATCGCTGCAGGCCGCCGCGCCTCGCCCTGACACAGAGCAATGAAATCCGCACAATATCGTCACGATATTGTGCTTAGCGCGGCGATCAGTCGGTCGATCTCCTCGTTGCTGGTGCTGATGTGGGTGCAGGCCCGCAGGCAGCTCGGGTCGGCGAGGTCTCGGATCCAGATGCCGTCACGCCCCAGTTGCTGCACCAGGTCTGCCGGCGCGGGAGCGTTGCTGATCTGAAAGCTCACCAGTCCGCTCGCCGGCGGCTGATTGAGCAGTGGGCTCACCGCCGCCAGTGCGGACAACCCTTGCCATAGATCGCTGCTGAGGGTCTGGATCCGCTGCCAGCGCGCCTCCGCATTGCCGTGCTGCTCCATCAGGTCGAGGGAGCTGCGCAGACCTGCCATCAGCGGGACGCAGCTGGTGGCCACCTCGAAGCGGCGACTGTCGTGGTGAAACGGATCCGCGCTGCTGAGGTCTGCTTTGCTCTCGTCCCGCAGGCTGCGCCATCCGATCAGCGTGGGTTGCCCCTGCTCCAGCACCCGTTGCGAGAGGGCCACGCCCCCCAGTCCTTCCGGGCCGCAGGCCCACTTGTGGCCGGTGAAGGCGTAGATGTCTGCCCTGGCGGCAGCCTCGGCCACGGGGATCTGCCCGAAGCTCTGGGCGGCGTCCACCAGCAGGTAGGGCTTCCGGGGGTGCTGGTGAAGCCGTTCCGCCACAGCGGCGATCGGCATGATCTGTCCGGTGTTCCAGAGCAGATGGCTGAGCACCACCAGGCGGGTGCGGGGGGTGAGCGACTGCTCCAGGGCTTCGGCCAATCCCGCATCGGTGGAGGGTTGGTCGCCGCGCAGGTGCTTCACCGGCAGGCTGTCGATCGACAGACCCTGGCGGCGGGCCAGCTCCACGCAGGCCGCCACCACCCCCGGGTGCTCGCAGTCGCTGATCAGCAGGCGATCGTCGGAATCAAACGGCAGCCCCCAGAGCGGCAGTACGCAACCGCTGGTGACGTTTTCACTCAGGGCCAGCCGATGGGGAGGAACACCGCAGAGCTCTGCCAGCCGGCGGCGGGTGCTGTTGACTTCGGCGGCGATGAACGGCCACACATCCGTGGTGAAGGGACCCAGCTCCTGGATGCGTTTCCAGCTGGCGGTGATGGCCTCCAGTGATGGGGTCGGCAGCGGGCCCTGACCGCCGTAGTTGAAGTAAACCTTATTCGCTAGTGCTGGACAGAGATCCCTTAGTGTCACTACAGTTGCGTTGGTAAAGCCGTTGGTAAAGCGTGCCCTTCCGGAAGCTCCCTAACTACATCACCAAGGGCCGGGCCTCGTATGTGTTGCAGCGTGGAGTGCCGAAGGACTGCCGCATCAAGGTTGGCAAGAACAAGTGGACAGAGCCAGGCGGCAACACCCTCAACGAGGCAAGGGCGAAGGTGCCTTCATTCCTTGCTCGAACAGACGCTGAGATAGCCGAGGCAAGGGGCGAGCTTCAGATCACCAATCAAGAGAGGGTGCTGAGGCAGGGCAACGACCCGGAGCTGAACGCTCTGGACCTAGCTGAGCTGGCTAACCCACGGGTAGGGATGTACCTAGATGACGGCTCAGCGAACCCTGAGTTCGAGTCGATGCTGGCGATGGCTGAGGCCCTCAAAGCAGGCAAAGCCCGCACGCTTCTCTCAACAGAAGGGCTGCTGCAGGCAAGGCGTCTAGGCCGAGAGCCGGCTCCTCGCACGTTTGAGGGATGGGTAAAAGCGTTGAACGCCTTCATGGCCTACACCGGCAAGTCCAAGCCCTTCGAGTGCTCCAGAGCTGACGCTGTGGCCTACAAGGACACTCTGCTCACCCGGATGAGCCGTAGCTCGGCAAAGACACAGCTCGCCTACCTGGCAGGACTGTGGTCGACGCTGGTGGAGAAGCAGGGAACTGGTGAGCACATCTTCAAGGGCCTACCCGGCACCCTCGACGAAACCACCAAGGCCAAAGCACTCAGGGCAGCACAGGCAAAGAGGAACAGATCGTTTGAACCCTCAAGCCCATGGAATACGTGGACCGGCTCCACCTATGTCCCTGTGTTCCAGCTGCTGTACTTCACCGGGTGTCGATTGGCTGAGGTGGCAGCACTCAGAGCTGAGGACATTTACGACGACTACATCAGCGTTGAATGGCAGGAAGAGCGCAGCTTGAAGACAGCTAACTCAGTCCGAGACATCCCATTGCATCCGTCGCTGGTGCCGGTGGTGTCATCACTACGTGAGGGCAGGGGTCACGTATGGCCGCAGCTAATGACGATCACCAAGACTGCTGGCGTTGAGGTAATCCGATGGGGTCACAACGTGGCCAAGCCGTGCAAGAAGGTGACCGGGGTTCGACCGAAGGACTTCAGGGATCGATTCGTAACAGCACTAAGGGACCAAGACTTCAACGACACCAACATCAGAAGGTTGAGTGGGCACAGCTCTATCGATGTCCACAGCAGCCATGGCGGCAAGAACTGGGATAAATACGTGCAAATGATCAACAGTTTGAATTGATTAAACGGCTCCTGCTAAATAACAACAACTAGAGCTATGACTAAAGAGATGTTTCCTCCTTCTCGTAAGGATCGGATCCTTGATGCGCACCCATGGATGAGTGCCGAACAGTGCCATGCGCTGCTGGCTCACAACTACCAGCGCTTCACAGATGTCTATCGGTTCAGCGATACCGATGGACTCATGGATAACTTCACCGACATCATGTGCAACTCAGACGAGGACACAGTCAAGAACAAGTTGTCCGTCGCCCTGGAGTTCTGCGTGATCAGCAACACCCACTAAGGATCAGGAATCCAGCAGCTATGGAGGCAAGAACTGGGAGAGATCTGTGGCAATGATCAATGCAATTAAGTGAGTGATGTGAATGCTTAAGTCTTCTGTTTGCAGGTGCTGTGCAGGTATAAATCAATCAATCTTAAATGCAATTATGACCAACGCACATCACAACCAAATAGAATTGATCTTCTTCGATCTGCACACAGCTGGTTAGCCGGACATCTCAGCTTCTGAGCGTTGGCCGCGTCAGCGAAGGGGCAACCAATCAGAGGGTTTCGAGAGCCAGAAACTGCTGATCGGCCTCAAGCATGTCCTCATCGTTCTCGAAAGCCCAGCCTCCATAGAGAAGATGAAGAATCCGCCCCACTTCAAGATCCCGATCAGCAACGTCCTGCCAGAGGCGTCGGCTCAGTTCCGAATCAGCCAACACGAACTGCGCTTTCGCCAGCTCACGTGTGATGGCGAAGTAGCTCTGCCTGTCATTGCGGGTGCGGCATTCAGTTGCAGCACGCACTGACATCAGCAGTGGCTGTCTGTCGCGAGACTGCTTTTGGATCGGCATGGTTGTTCTCCAGTGGTCCGCGATGAGGAAGGCCGCCCCTCCCGGTGGAAAGACGACCTAACTCGCTCGCTTGTGCATCTTGAAACCCTTGATGGGGTCTGGGGTTGAGAGGACAGCCCACCTACGACAGGAATGGGGTGGCCTCTCGTATGACTCGCTTCCGACACCCCTGCCATGACGGAGATAGGGGTCATGCCGTATGCCATTGCTGGCGTCGGGCGAAGTGTCGGGCCTTTCAAGCTCCTGGGGCCAAGGTTCCAGGTGATGGACGTTCTGACTCAGTGGTGAGCGCCCCCCGGCAGTGATGGGGCCGAGATTGAGGGCAAGCCCATGGATGGTGAGAAAACGCGTGGAGCAGATGCTCGAAAGGTCAGGCGACTTCTAGAGCCTGCTCGGTTGGACCGTCGTCTTGCATGAACGCCTCCGATCTCGATGAACTCACTTTCGTCAGCGGACACGCACAAGGCAATCAGCCTTAACGCTCATTGCCCTTGAAGCCAAAACCGCCGAGATTGGCGACAACGTGTCTCGCGTCATTTGGCCCTGGTCCATCAAGGGGGCGGTGACCTTCATTGGAATTCTTCCCACAGCTTTTGCCATCGGCATCCTGAATGCGCTTGCTGAGGTTAATTTTCCAACTCATGCATCTTTCAACAGGGCAGGTCAGATGGTTTTAGGTCAGGATGAAGTCTCTTCTTGTTGCAAAAAAGATGGGATCTGTAAACCTTGACGCTGCCATTAAATTCGCACTAGAAATAGGAAAGATTGAATCAAAAGATGAAGTCGATATTGCAAAAAGTACTGCTGGCATTGATGCATTTATTTTAAGAAATGTGCAGGGCGTAACGATTGCCAGCATCTCCAAGCGTCTGCTTAAAGAAAAATCAGAAAATGCAGCAGCGGCGAAAGCAAAAGATGAATTCAATGCACAGAGCCAATAGCATTATCTGCTTTCAGGGAGTGGGTTGAAGACGTCAGCTGAAGCCTGGAATCGAGTAGCGCTCCACCCCGTCGATGCCACGTCTTGGCCCAACTGCTCTTGCGTCACCTCTTCCCCAGATGCATTCAGTGGTTCCAGCGGCCCCGCCTGAAAGCTCCCAGGTGACACTGCTTTGGCTGTAGCCGCTCTTCACGTAGAAGTTCCAGCAGTCATAGAGCAGGTCCAGTCACTCCTAGATAACTACTGTGTGATCGCTTGTAAGTCAGACGAGCATCAAGTAAGGAACACCCTGGCCCTGGCACAGAAGCACATAGGGGTCATTCACACCCAACGGGACTGGACTTTCCCGAGGCGTTAGTCCCCTCAGCTATCCAACAGATCCATCAGCAGCTTCAGCTTCTGCAGCTTTTCCGCCTTGATACCACCCAACACGTCGATGTCCTGTGCCGCATCCTTGAGCAGGTCATCGTCTGGGTTGTCCTTGAGGGCAGCCTGCACAACCTGACTGCTGCTGGTGATGATGACCTCCTTCGGTGTTGACGGCTCCGGCAGGGTGACCCCTTCCTCCTTGAGCCTCTTTCTCTGTGCCTTGATGGCGCCTTCCACAGCAACCCGGAACCACTGAGAGATGGTGCGCCGGTCATGCCGTGCCATCTGCTCTGCGCCCTTGTAGAGGGACATGGGGAGGTTCATCGCCACACGCTTGGTTTGGGTGGGGTTGACGGGCTCGTCATTGGATGCTGATCGGCTACTTCGTGTTCTGAGCGTTGGTAAAGGCGTTGGTAAAGCCTCAGGCGGCCACAAAGTTGATCCTAGTCGTGCCAATGCTTCTGGGTTGTCTAGAGATACGTCTTGCTTTGTTCAAATAGGTCTTGTTCTGCAGGGCAGGGCACAGCTGTTTCCAGGTCAGAGAGCTGTCTGCGGTCGGGTTGGAGCTCGTGTCACCCATGGCCGAGGGTCCTGCGCGCCTCCACCGTATGGAGGGCTGCGCGCTGATCGGTGAAACGGAGCCTTTGGCTACAGATCAGCGTCAGGCACTGTTGTTGTTGTTACTTACGCCTTTATTCAGTAGCGATAAGTTAATTGGAGTTGATGAATGGTCGTGTCACTGACATCCCGCTACAGAGCACTGATTGACCAGGCGAATCAGGCAAAGGATCGCCAGACCTGTTTCTACTATCTCAAGCAGGCTGAGAAGTTGTTGCAGACTCAGTCTCCAGACCAGTACGGCATTCAGCCTGTCGCTTCGATGGTGTCGCGTTCACGGATTCAGCAGGCTGCCTGAGCTCGGAACAGCAAAATTGCTCAATCAAGCATTTCGGTAGTCGTCTTGTCTGAAAGATGGTGGCTGTTCAGATAGATCATCTATCAGTTGCCTGTCAGCTGGTATGAACCGCAACCAAACCATCCTGAAACTGGTTGATCAATCAGTTCCGCGTGTCACCCCGAAGCCTGTGCTGAAGCCGAGGCCCACGTTGCCGAAGCAATCACGGTTCGAATCGCCGGCATGGGAGGAATTCCGGGTCAATTACTCCGGTCTGGACTGATCCCGGCAATGTTTAGGCGGACGTGGTCGTGTTGTCGATGGGGGAATGAAGCGGTGTCGTTGTGTTGATATGGATCGAAATCCAGAGTTCTCTTTTCCTGCATTGATGTGCTGAAGCAAGTGTTCACGGTGCTGATGGGGGGCATGTTCGCCTCGATCATGCTTCGCTGTTTCCAGGAAGACTGGAACCTGCGTCGGCATCGCAGGTTGCGTCAGTCCTCCGTTCAGTCTGCGGGCAGCAGAGAGCCGGTGCTCTGAACACCGCGTTGTTGTCGATCTCTGGTCGATGATGCGTGCATGACGTCAACCGACTGGCTCTGGATCCTGCATCCGGCCCTGGCCGTGGTCGTGATCTATCCCCTGCTCGGGATGGTGGTGCGGCTTGCCTGGTCGATCCGGCGGGAACGGTCTGCAGGTGCAGGCCCGCAGCACGGTGACCTCGGCCGCTGGCTGGCGACAGCGGTGGTGCTGCTGGTGCTCACGGCCCTGACGGTGGTGATCGTCACCAAGGAGCCTCCGGACCGCTTCGCCGGCGGTCCCGCGCGGGCAGCGGAGTTGCTGCTGATGCTGCTCGGAACACTGGGCAGTCTGTCGGCTCTCTGGCGCTGCCGTCCGGCGGCAGGACGGCTGGGCCTCGCGCTGCTCAGCTGGGCAGGGGTGTTGCTGCTCGGCGCTCAGCCGGAGGTCTGGCGGCTGTCGGATGACCCCCTCTCGCTCGCGTTCTGGCAATCCCACTACTGGGCCGGTGTGGCGCTCACCGGGCTGATGCTCTTCTCCCTGGGGGCATGGCCTGAGATCCAGCGCCAGCGAAGGCTGCGGCGCCTGCATGTGAGCGCTTCCGTGCTGGCGGCGCTGCTGTTCTGTCTGCAGGGCATCACCGGCACCCGTGACCTGCTGGAGATTCCGCTCAGCTGGCAGAAACCGGCGGTCTATGCCTGCGATTTCACGGCGAAAACCTGTCCGCCCCCGGCTCAGGCTGCTTCGTAGACCCACACCCGGCGTCCATCCAACAAGCTGCGCTGGCGGCGCTGGTAGACGCCGGGCACCTCCTCCCAGGCATCCAGTGCCGGCCAGAGCTGCGCTGGAATCGCGTAGACCTCGCCGCACACCCGGCCGTTTCCGGCGCGCAGCATCGGGTAGCCATCACGCTCTATCAGCTCGGCAGCCTCCAGCTCCCCATTGGGATTGCGTGTGGACCCGTCCAGCAGGTGGTGGGCGCTGCCGCCGGCCCTGAGGCTGCCGTAGACGAACAGGGTTTCGAAATCAGAGGTGTGGGGGCTCAGAGCACCTGCACCACTTCGCTCACTTCGGGAATCGCCTCGCGCATCTTGCGCTCGATGCCCATCTTCAACGTCATGGTGCTGCTGGGGCAGCTGCCGCAGGCTCCCTGCAGCCGCACCTTCACGATCGGGCCATCCAGCTCCACCACCTCAACGTTGCCGCCGTCGGCCATCAGGAAGGGCCGCAGCTCATCGAGCACCTTCTCCACGTTCTCGTGGGTGAGGGCCATGGTTTCGGTGCTCATCGGTCGCAGCAGAGATCAGCTCGATCAGCCTACGTAGCGGCCCCATAGGGTGACGAGAGCGGTTTTCACCCCCGGCTCCGGTGCAGCACGACGGTTCCCTTCTCACGGCCGACCGCTACGACGCGGTGCTCGTCGGGGCCGGCATCATGAGCGCCACCCTGGCGGCGCTGCTGCATCAGCTGGATCCGGGGCTGCGGCTGCTGATGGTGGAGCGGCTGGAGGCCCCGGCCCTGGAGAGCAGTGGGGCCGGGAACAACGCTGGCACCGGCCATGCCGCCAACTGTGAGCTGAACTACACCCCCCTGCAGGCGGACGGCACGGTCGCCACGGCCAAGGCGGTGGCGATCAATGCCGCCTTCGAGCGCAGCCTGGAGTTTTGGGGGTCGCTGAGTGAGCGTGGCCAGCTGAACGCGCAGACGTTCCTGCATCAGGCGGCTCACATCAGTGCGGTGTGGACCGAGGAGAACATCGCCTTCCTGCGGCAGCGCTTCAGCCAGCTGCGGGAGCTGCCGGCGTTCGCGGCGATGCGCTGGAGCGAGGAGCCCGCCGAACTAATGGAGTGGATGCCGCTGGTGATGGCGGGCCGGGACCTGAAGCAACCGCTGGCGGCCACGCGGATCGAACGGGGCACCGATGTGGACTTCGGCGCCCTCACTCGGGCCTACCTGCTGCCGCTGCAGGCCAGTGGCGCCCTCACCGTTCAGTACGGCTGCGAGGTGCGGGATCTGAAGCGCCTGCGCAAAAGCGACATGACCGAGGCCGACTGGCAGCTGATCCTCAAGGGGCCCTCCGGTCGCCGCGAGGTTCGGGCTCCCTTCGTGTTCCTCGGTGCCGGTGGCGGCGCCCTGCCGCTGCTGCAGCGCTCCGGCATCCCGGAGGCGGCGGATTTCGCCGGTTTTCCCGTGAGTGGGCTGTGGCTGGTGTGCGGCGACGGGCAGCTGGCGGACAAGCAGCTGGCGAAGGTGTACGGCAAGGCGGCGGTGGGCGCGCCACCGATGTCGGTGCCCCATCTCGACACCCGCTGGATCGACGGCCGCCGTTCGCTGCTGTTCGGGCCGTTCGCCGGCTTCAGCAGCAAGTTCCTGAAGCAGGGCTCGCTGCTGGATCTGCCGGGATCCGTGCGGGCCACCAACCTGCTGCCGATGCTGCAGGTGGGAGCCACCAACATCGATCTGGTGCGGTACCTGATCAATCAGCTGCGCCAGAGCCGGGAGCAGCGCCATGAGGCGCTGCAGCAGTTCATGCCCACGGCCCGGGCGCAGGACTGGACCCTTTCCGTGGCCGGCCAGCGGGTGCAGATCATCAAGCGCAGCAAGCAGGGCGGCCGGCTGCAGCTGGGCACCGAGGTGGTGGCCGCCAGCGATGGGTCGCTGGCGGCTTTGCTGGGGGCCTCCCCCGGCGCCAGCACGGCGGTGACGATCATGCTGGAGGTGCTGGAGCGCTGCTTCCCGCAGCGGCTGGCCTCAGAGCACTGGCAGCAACGGCTGCAGGCGCTGTTGCCCAGCTACGGCGAGGATCCGATCGCCGACCCGGCCGTGCTGCAGAGCATGCGGCAGCGCAGCAACAGCCTGCTGGATCTGAAGGCCTAGGGGCCCGCAGCGGCCTCACTGGCCCAGATTCACCATCACCACGCCGGCGGTGATCAGGCCGATGCCGATCAGCTGGGCCGGACTGAGCAGCTGGCTGTAGGCGAAGCGGCCCACCAGCACGATCGCGACGGTGCCGATGCCGCTCCACAGGGCATAGGTGAGTCCCAGGGGAATGCTGAGCACCACCTTGGAGAGCAGGGCCATGGCAATGGCGTAGGCGGAGAACACCAGCAGCGTGGGCAGAGGCCGCGTCATGCCCTGGGAGAGGCGCAGGCAGGAGGTACCGATCACCTCAGCGCTGATCGCCAGCATCAGCAGGGTCCAGGGATTGCTGATCTGGAAGGTCATGCTGTGCGCCTGCGCTAGCACTCAGTGTGCACAGATCAGCACAGCTTGCTGCAAGACAGATCGCAAGATCAGTCAATCAAGAGACTGTCGAGTTGTCTAATAAATAAGAATAGTTGGCCTCATCAAGCGCTAATTTCTGATACGTAGCAAATTTTGCTACACCTAGTAATAAATGATCTTTTGGTTGCAGGAGATGATGAAAATTTTTGGTTTCTCATTAGTATTTTTTAAATTCTTACGGCATAACCTTGGCTTTGTTGCGACTTGGTGGCTGGAAAGAGCAACTAATATTGGTAGCTATATTCTTCTCTGCATGCCTCCAAGTCGAGGCTCAAATCGTCGACCAAGCGACGGAGGTTGAGGATACTCTCAGGATCTTTACGGTTGGCGAGGAGTACGACGATCAAGAATTTGAGGTGCCGGCAAGTAATACGGTGATTGATCGAGAAGAAATGGATAGAAGGGGTGTCATCAATCTCAGGGATCTCTTTGAACTCACTCCTGGTGTTGAAGTTCGTCGAAACCCGCGTTATGGAATTGAAGACATCAATATCAGAGGCATTGACGGGAATCGAATTCTGTATGAACTGAATGGTGTACGCATGCCTGAGCGTTTTGAATTAGGTCCATTTCGGCAGACACGTGGGCAATGGTTTGATTTATTCAACCTGGATCGTGTGGATGTTCAAGAAGGTCCTGCACCCCTCTTAAAAGGTGACGGCGCCATCGGGGGAGTCGTCTCATTTTCCACTCTTACACCGGATGATTTTCTTGAGGATCAAGACTTCGCTGCGGAACTGCTTTTCACAACAAATACGCAAAATAGTGCTTTTGCTGAGGCTGCTCGAATTGGATTTGAAGCTGATCAGGGACTAAAAGGATTAATCAGTCTGAGTCGGATTGACTCGAAAGAGCCTCGTGTGATGGCAGAAGCTGATTTAATCAATAAGCAATTGAATGATGGCACATCAATTAATGGACATTTTGACATTCCAATCGGAGATGATGTTAAGTTGAGTTTAATGGGGTTTTATTCGAAGCAGACGAGTGATACATTGACTTCTGATGGGAATCTGCCGCAGGGGTGGTTTGGATATTACTCAAAATATATTAACGAACAAATTACAAACCAACTATGGCAGGTTTTGGTGAAACTCGAAGTCGATCAAGAGGCGTCAAATCCATGGACTTCAGGGACGACTGCGACGATTTACTTCCAAGATGCGACTCAAGAGGATGATCTCAATGAGAAAAGAATCACAAATGATGAGAAATTCTACCGTAGCTCTGTAAACCAATCAGTCAATCAAATTGGTGGTTTAACTCTCCGTAGAAAACATGAAATTGATGCATCGACATATCGACACGATTTGCATTATGGCCTTGATTTTTCACGTGCCTACAACTCCAGGCGTCGTGATCGGATTCAGCGCAATCTGATCGATGGAACATCCACCCGTGAACTTCCTTTGGGTACGTTCCCATTAAAGGACTACCCAGATAGTGTCACGACGCGTGGAGGAATTTTTATAGAGGACACGATGATCTGGCAAGACTTTAAATTTGTCGCCGGAATCCGCTATGAAGCTGTCAATTTAGATACTTGGTCTGATGATGTTTTTGAGAAGACTGGCGCTGTTGCTTCGGGGACTATCAATGCAGCACCAACCTGGCGACTTGCGTTGATGTGGAATGTTGATGATGCAAATGTCTTATGGTTTAATTACAACCGTGCGTTTAGGACGCCACTCTACAATGAGATTAATAGTGGATTTACGAATACATCAGTTGCGTATGGCAAGTACAAGACGATAAGCAATCCAAATTTGAAGCCCGAATATGTTGACGGTTTTGAATTGGGATGGAGGGGAAAGTATTCCCATTTTAATTATGGAGTGACTGGTTATTATAATTTTTACGATAATTTTATTGAGACTTTTGGCTTTGTTGGCTATGACTGCCTGGTGGATATTCGTCCTTGCCCACCAGAGGCTTCATTGGGACTTTATCAGTCAAACAATATTACCAAAGCAAGGATCTATGGGTATGAAATTAATCTTTCTGCATCGAGTCTCGAGGATGGCTATGGCTTCTACATGAGTTCGGGTTTGAATTACACCATTGGTGACGATGCCGATACGGGTTTGGCATTGGAAAGTATCGATCCATGGAAAGGGGTTGTCGCTATTGGATATCGCAACCCGATGGATCGTTGGTCAACAGCTTTCACAGCAGCAATCTATGGGAGGGCTCGCGTTCCCTCAGATAGCTTTATCTTCGTACCACCTAGCTTTGCAAGGTTTAACTGGACTGGGAATGTGAAAATCACAGAGGAGCTTGTTTTGGATCTGGGCGTTAATAACGTTTTTAATTATAAGCAGTTCTCCTATGCTGATACAAAATATATTGCCGACAACTCTCCTGTTATCGATGCATATTCGCTGCCAGAGCGCTCATATCGATTGGGGTTGAGCTATAAGTTCTAGAACAGATTTAACCTTCATCAATCAACATCGATTTGGCATCTTTTTGGTGTCTGTTGTCTTGATGCTTTTGACTCCCCTTGATTAAAAAACTATAGGTCACTGGTACCCGAGCACCGCCTCTGATCCTCGCAAATCTTGAGCGTTGCGCTGCTCTTATTGCAGCTTGATCAATGGCATTGTTGCCACTTGAGACTTTGAGCTCAACACCAGCAACCCTGCCGTTGCTTTTGATTTGAACAACAAGTTTAAGGTCTCCCTCCAATCGACTTCTGACGGCCTGCTGCGGATATTTTGGCTTGGGGCAGTGCAGACATTTCACATATTTCATAGGCATTGGATTGGTAGCGATGTTGTCATTCTGCGCAGTTGCTGGTTGAGTATTCCCCTCAGCAGGCTTATCCTCTCGTGGTTGTTTGGTGGCCATGTCGTTATTTAGATTGGAGATCTTATGCGGTTCTTTTTGTGATTCAGGAGATTGCTTTGGAAGCTTGTGAATTCTTTTCGCTTGCCATTGCTTTGGCGCTGTTTGTTTTGTATTGACAGGGTGACTAATGTTCTTCTTCTGAATATGACTTGTTGAACGAATAGGCTGCTTGATTGATTTTTGTTGCATACGAGCAGGGCTTTGAATTAGGGAAATTGTGATACTAGGTTTCTCGAGAGCCAAGCTCTTTCTATGAGTGATGTCTCCTGAGAGCAGCCGATCAACAATCCAGAAATGTGTTACCAGTGATGCCGACAGGGCCGCTAAGAGTCTGATCTGGTCTTTATGGATAGTTCCGATCACTGGATGTCTGACTGTTGAGCTGAGGAATCATCGTGATCATTAGAGTCGATGGCGAGGCCCAATGAATCTAATTTTGTCTGCTTTAACCTACTCAAAATACTGACGACGATTTGATAAGAAAGGCTTGAGTCAGCATCGATGATTGCACCATTATTAATCTTAGATATTGATATGGTGTTAATGTGTTCAGCAATACGATTTAGAGGGACAGCCTTTCCATCGATTGCAATCTGCTTGTCTTTGTTGATGGTAATTTTAATTGCTTTTTCATTGGTTACCGTCTCAGAAGACGCTTTTGGACGGTTGATTGCAATTTGCCTGGATTGAGTTAGCAGCATGCTGGCGAGAATGAAGAATATGAGGATTGCAAATAAAACATCAATCATAGGCAAGATATTGATGTTGATATCTTCTTCAACACTGTCTTGATGTGTGAGCAGAATTTTGCCTCTTTTCATGCCTCTACTTTTTCAAATTTAAATAGGATTAATGAAGCAAATTCTTGCATTTTTGCGCGCTCCGCTCTCTTGAGGTTTCTGAATATGTTGGTGAATATGAGTGTGACAATAGCGATGACAAGCCCTATGGCCGTTGACATCAGCGCTTCGCTGATTCCAGACATGACAAGCGCAGAATTTTTCAGTGTCTCTCCCAGTGTTATCGCCGAGAAAGTTTTAATGAGACCAAGTACTGTGCCAAGCAGTCCAAGTAGTGGTGCTATTGTGGTTATTGTTGTTAGCAATGTGTCGTATTTCTGTAATTCAAATGTGATGCGATGAATGGCTACGCTCGCAGACCGTTCAAGCTGTTCGGATGTGTCAGGAAAGCCGGAGATACTTGACTCCATCATTTTTATGATTGGCCTGTAATTATTTTGTTTGATCAGCAGATTGCAGCGTGAGTCGTCATTCAAATAAGACTGCTCAATTTGTTTGAGGATGCGATGCTCGCCCTTCAGGATGCTCGCCCAATAAATAGAACGTTCAAAAATAATTGATAATGATACGACTGAACATGCTAAAAGTGGAAATCCGACGACGCCGGTTTTCTCTAATAAGGACAAGGATGTCATCAAGATTGTGACTTGGTCTGTTGATGGTTGCAGTTATTTGGCCTGATTGTGGATTCTCTTTACAGTAAGTCCATGGTGTTTGCAGTCATCATGTCCACGACCGAAGAGGTTGAATCAAGGCTGTCATTTTCACCTCGAAAGCTCACACTTACTTTGTCTGGTGTTTCATCCTTGAGGTCTTCATACGTAAACGTGTCGTCGCCAATAATTAATTTGTCTTTTGTGTGAAAATTCGTGAGTGTTATCTTCTTGGAAATATTATCTTTTGAATCGAGAATGACTTTGTCGCGTTTCTTGTCATCGCCAAGGTCAATTGTAGTTTTTTTGATCTTTCCATCGATCATAATGGCGTCTTTCCCCTTGCCCAAGGCAATGGTTCCCTTCTTGATGCCACCGGAGATCTGGATGGAGTCTTTCCCTTCTCCTAGCTCGAACGATACATCTTTTATTACACGTACATCTTCCCCAATGGTAATTTCATCGTTCCCTTTATTTGTTGAAATATCACTGTTTTTGATAACGCCATTTTCAATGTTGATCTTGTGATTTCCTGCGTGCATTACGATTTTAGAGCCGGCAATCTTTTTGGCTTTGCTGACGAATTCGATATCTAAGCCCTCTTTGAACTCAAATTTTGAATCCAAGATATCCTTTCCATCGACTTGAAAGGATTCAACGTTAACTTCTAGCTCTATCCCTGAGACGTCTGCATCGGCATTCAGAATGCTCTTTTTATTATTGCTGTTATCGAGCCTGATTTTATCGGCATGAGAAATAGGAACATGGAGGTTGAGCTTTGGCCCTTTGACGATGACATTTTCGCTGGATTGGGTGATTGTCGAGCCATCACTCTCATCCATCAGAAGTGATCGCTTCAATGCGGTGCTGGCGCTTTGAATGACGTCGCTCGTTTCAGGTTGAGTGGACGGAGACTTCGATTGAGAATTGGGTTGGGCTTCTGCTCTGGCTTCCGTCAGAATCCATCCTTGGCTTGTGTTTCCAGCACTACTATCGATGCTGAAGTGCTTGGCTGTGTTGTAGAAAGCAGGGTGGGTCAGATTGGGCCAATCGTCTGGATTCAGCAGGATCCAGTCGGAGCCTTCCAATGCATCTGCTTCATGACTTTGGTGGGTCGTCGTGTTGTAGAGAACCAGATCCTTGAGAGACTGATTCGATGTCTCGTCAGATCCTCCCTGTTGATTCCCTTCGTTTGTATCTGTTCCTCGACCTGCGGTCAGAATCCATCCTTGGTCCGTGCTTCCCGCACTGCTATCGATGGCGAAATGCTTGGTTGTGTTGTAGTAGGCAGGGTGGGTGTAGTCAGGAAATCGCTCTGGGTCGAGCAGCGTCCATCCTGACCCGTCAAGATTGCTGGTTGAAACTGATTCGTGAGTCGTTGTGTTGTATAAGACAGTGTTTTGGGTGGTTTGACTGTCACCATCAGAGTCTGTGTCGTCGCCAGTGCAGTACTCGTATCCATCAACAGCTACATGGCCAGGAGGGAGACAGCCTTGACTATCAGAGTCAGCATTATTGTTGGAATCATCAGAGCCTTGATCGGATCCTGCACAGTATTCATACCCTTCAACTGGGGGATGACCGGCGGGAAGACAGTTTTGCTCTGCCATTGTTTGAATAGATTTTTTTCAAGGCTGGCTACGGATAAGGATTGTGTCGACAACATACGACTTATCTGCGTGTGATGATTGTTACCTTCGTGGCGTGAGGGGAGTCTGCGGCTTGGGGTGTTGTTTTGCCAGGCCTATTGATTGCATTAATCGATGGCGCTCTTTTGTGATCGCTGTGTGATTAATCTGGTGATTGCCAGGCCAAAGATTCCAAGGATTGCAAAGCCTAAGATAACTTTTCCCCCTTCTAAGATGCCTGCTCCCAGAGCAACAAGCGGCGGATCGCTGATGACGACACTGAGAATCAGGGCCGGTGCAAACCGACGCCAGGGTGTACCGCTCAGCCCAATGGCATAACTGACGAAGTCAAACAGGCCTGTCATCAGCAATCCTGTCATCATGAACAGATTGTCTTCTAATTGGTTTTTGTTGAAGGATTCCACCCGTTCCATAGCCTGTTCTCCGATCAATTTTTTGACTGGCTTGCGGCCATAGGATCTGGCTATGAAAAATGCTGCCTGGCAGAACAACAGGTCTGCAATCACGACCGTTGCAACACCTGTTTTGAACCCAAGCAATGTTCCTGCGAGCAACAGGTAGGCAGTGCTTGGAAGAATTGGCAAAATAATGCTGACGCCTCGAAGCAGTGCAATGCCTAGTGGCGCGAAGACACCGAGAGATTTGATTTGTTCTCTTAGAGGCTCCAGACCGTATTGATTGAGGCCGTACAGGATCAAGGCTGCCAGCATGGCACCGCCCATCCATTTGAGAATGGTCATTAGACGCTCTGTTTGTTGCTTCCTCAATCCCAAGATCTTTCTGCGACACAGAAAATTAGCTCATTGCTTTTGAGGCCGATGTGTCTTTTTTTTGCATGATCGCGTCTTTTTGACGCGTCAAGAATTCTTCAGTCAGTGGTCTTGGAGTGATCGTGCTCAGGTTATGCGTCTGATTTTGGAGCCTTTGAGATGTGGATTGGCTCCTTCATTGCATGTCATTCCGCATGGTTTTTTGATTCCTTGGCGTTGTCTGGTCGCCCTCTCCCGTCTTTGCATGACTGCTCGAGTCGACTCCCTAGGATTGGATCAGTGGTTACTGACCCCAGGACGGGTACTCGCCGACGCATGACAGACGCCCCCGTCTCACGGATCCGCAACTTCTGCATCATTGCCCACATCGATCACGGCAAGTCGACCCTGGCCGACCGGTTGCTGCAGGACACGGGCACGGTGGCCAACAGGGACATGCAGGAGCAGTTCCTCGACAACATGGATCTGGAGCGGGAGCGGGGCATCACGATCAAGCTCCAAGCCGCCCGCATGAATTACACGACGGCGGATGGGGAGGAGTACGTCCTCAACCTGATCGACACCCCCGGCCATGTGGACTTCTCCTACGAGGTGAGCCGCAGCCTGCAGGCCTGCGAAGGCGCCCTGCTGGTGGTGGATGCCAGCCAGGGGGTGGAGGCCCAGACCCTGGCCAACGTCTACCTGGCGCTGGACAACGATCTTGAGATCATCCCGGTGCTCAACAAGATCGACCTGCCCGGAGCCGATCCCGATCGGATCAAGGAAGAGATCGAGGCGATCATCGGCCTGGATTGCAGCAATGCCATTCCCTGTTCCGCCAAGACCGGCCTCGGGGTGCCCGAGATCCTGCAGGCGGTGGTGGATCGGGTGCCGCCGCCGAAGGATGCGGTGGAGGAGCCCACCAAGGCGTTGATCTTCGACTCCTACTACGACCCCTACCGCGGGGTGATCGTCTACTTCCGGGTGATGAGCGGCCGCATCAGCTGCAAAGACAAGGTGCTGCTGATGGCCAGCCAGAAGACCTATGAACTCGACGAGATCGGGATCATGGCGCCGGATCAGAAGAAGGTGGATGAGCTGCATGCCGGTGAGGTGGGCTACCTGGCGGCGTCGATCAAGGCGGTCGCCGATGCCCGCGTTGGCGACACGATCACCTTGGTTAATGCGCCGGCGGATGAGGCCTTACCCGGATACACCGAGGCCAAGCCGATGGTGTTCTGCGGTCTGTTTCCCACCGAGGCCGATCAGTACCCGGATCTGCGCGATGCCCTCGACAAGCTGCAGCTTTCCGATGCGGCGTTGAAGTACGAGCCGGAAACCAGCAGTGCCATGGGCTTCGGCTTCCGCTGCGGCTTCCTTGGGCTGCTGCATATGGAGATCGTGCAGGAACGGCTCGAGCGTGAGTACGACCTCGATCTGATCGTCACCGCACCGTCGGTGATCTACAAGGTGAACCTGATCGACGGCAGCGAGGTGATGATCGACAACCCGGCGACGCTGCCGGATCCACAGAAGCGGGAATCGATCGAAGAGCCCTACGTGAAGATGGAGATCTATGCGCCGAACGAGTACAACGGTGCGCTGATGGGTCTGTGCCAGGAACGGCGCGGCGAGTACATCGACATGAAGTACATCACCACCGATCGGGTGACGTTGATCTACGAGTTACCGCTGGCGGAGGTGGTGACCGACTTCTTCGATCAGATGAAGACGCGCACCCAGGGCTACGCCTCGATGGAATACAGCCTGATCGGCTACCGCAAGAACCAGTTGGTGCGCCTGGATGTGCTGATCAACGGCGATCGGGCCGATGCCCTCACCACGATCGTTCATCAGGACAAGGCTTACAACGTGGGCAAGGCGCTGGTGGAGAAGCTCAAGGAACTGATCCCCCGCCAGCAGTTCAAGATTCCGATCCAGGCCTCGATCGGCAGCCGCATCATTGCCTCCACCAGCATCAGTGCCATCCGCAAGGACGTGCTGGCCAAGTGCTACGGCGGTGACATCTCCCGCAAGAAGAAACTGCTGAAGAAGCAGGCCAAGGGCAAGAAGCGGATGAAGGCCATGGGCAAGGTGGATGTGCCGCAGGAGGCCTTCATGGCGGTGCTGAAGCTGAATGAAGGGGGTGGGTGACGACTTCACGCCACTGACGGCCAGGTAAGGCTTGTTACTCGATCCTGAGGGCAGTGATCGAATGTTGTAGTTGGCTTCGAGGAATCGCAGCTATCAATATTAGTATTGTGACCATTGTTTCTTATTTCCGACTATTATTGCTTGCGTGCTTGTGTGTAATTGCCGTTTGTGGATTCAGCAAGCTTCTCCATCCAACCTGAGTGGAGCATGATCGAGGCTGCATTGACGATTAAAGCCTCGTGGCCATCCGCAATTCTTTCATCATTGATAGTCTCAAAATAATCCGCCGCGGAGTCGAAATCATCGTCTACCTCTGCGATGCGTGAGCCATAGACAATAAAATCGGATGTCGGTAGCCCGTCCGAGAGAAAATAGAGAGTATCAGCTGAACGATCTCTGAACGCACGTAAGAGTGCTTCCCATGGATTTGTTCCGCCCCATGTGCTTGGCTTGATGTAATCCCCGTCCTCGTCCATGTCAAAGCTAGAAATAAATTCTAGGGCAGATTCTCGATTTTCTCCTATCGTGACTAGACCATCTTTTGATCTGCTCCATTGTCGGTTGTTGTAGTATGAATTGCCATTATTGGATTTAGAGCTGAAAATTTCGACGCTTACTTTGGTGTTAGAGGGTAGACTTTCGATGATCTTTGTCATCTCTTCTTTAAGTCGTTCCATCCGCGTCTGATTGCACACGTAGGAATTGACATTGTATGAAGGACTGAAAGGATAGTTGGTTGTGACACGTGCTGGATCACCTTCTGGAGTCTGGAACTCTCGTGTTGATGTGCCGGGAATGAGTTTTCCTCGATCATCTCTGCTCCAGTCCATACAGGCTCCCATGGAACCTGAGCCATCAACCAGAAATCGCACGCGATCGCTGGTAATGGGTTGTCCACCGGTCACCCAGTTGGATGTCAGCCCTGAGCTCTGATCATCAGGATTGATTAAACGTTTATCCGCACGGGCATAGGCAGTGAGCTGCAGCGGTTGGCGGCCTGCTCGATCAGCAGCACTGGAAACGGCGAGCTGACTGGTTTCGATGCATTGTTGGTCTTCCGTTTCAGTTGGACAGTCCATCGGGCCTACAAATTGAATCAACTTGCGACGGTTGTCCGTTTGAAAGCGAAGTGCTGGCATTAGGTAACCCTGCTCTGGAGACTTGTTATCGGAAAGAATTTCAAAACCATAATTACCATCCCCGAGTGCGCTCAGATAAAGCAGAATGTCATCGCGGTTGACGTCCTCAGTCTTAAGTTCTTCGTTTCCGATTTTTGCCCCAAAATCTGTCGGTAATGTGCTGGCGCATTCACCATCTGCATTGAAAGAAAGGCATGGCATGGCTGCGATACCATTCAGCACTGTCGCCACATAAGGAACGGCTGATGTTCTGTAGTTGCCGTCCAAGTCCAGCTGACTGCCGCACCTTTGAATTGAGAATGTGCTGCTACTACTTCCTTTTCCAAGTCCATAGAAGACATGATGATAGGCACCATCATCATTCATTTTTAGAGCGTAAAGGGGGATAAATCTTGCGCGTTGTTCGGGTGTAAGCTTATTTGTAGTGCTTGGTAGACCATTGGCAATTGCTTGGCAGATTTGAACTTTATCGTTTAATCTAGAAAGCCTTGTATAGTCTAACTCTGGGTCTTGTGGTTCACCATTTACCAGGGTATGAAGGCTGCGTTCTATTTCTGATCGCATCAATCTGAGTCCGTTCAGCGTGTTCTGACGTTGGGAGGCTTTTTCTTCGCTTGTTTTCATCAGCGACTGTGTTGATTGCACGCCCACCGCTGCAGCTGTGATGATGAGCGTTCCAGCTGCAAGTGCTATCAGGGTTTCATGGAGACCAAATCCTTGCTCCCTTTTGCGTATGGTCCTCAAGCTGGTGTTTTGCTTAGGCAGGCGTTTCATGTGCTTTTCTGCCGATTGTTATGCTGTCTTTCACTCAATATGGCAAAAGTGATGGCATTACATCAGAGAGAAAAGTGATGGTTGCCTGAAAGATGTCTGTAAGACTTAGCCTGCTTCTGTACATGTGCCATTGATCCATGTTCCTGAGTAAACCTGGCCGTTTCCTGTGATTTCAACACATCGGGTGAGGAGCCTGCTTTCTCCTCGCTTGTTAACTGCCCACGATGCAGCGGCATCTTTCGACTGAATGAGGATGGTGAGATCATGAGGACTGGCGGTTGTTCCAGCTGGGGTAAATGTAAAGACACCTGTTGTGGCAGAAACAAGCACATCGCTCCTTTCATTGGCTCCCTCGATATTGACCACACGCAGGGCTTGTGAATTGAGGCTTGGATCTGTGGTGGTACGGCAGCTTTCGAGATGATCGGTTGTTTTTCGGCTGCCATCGTCATTCTGTAATTCTAAAAAATCAGTTGGTTTCATAAATGTGTTGACTTTGAAATCTGGATGGATTGAGAAGTTGATTTCGCAGCCCACTTTATAAGCGCTTACCCTGGCCTTAAGATTGAAAAAACCTGTTTCGATATTGTTAGTGTAACGGTCAACTTTACCTTGGGCGATCCCTCTCTGAAAATCAGGTAAGGCAGCTGTGGTGGTAATGCCAACGATGGTTGCAGCAACAATCATCTCCAGTAGACTAAATCCTCCATCATTGGTATGAATCGTCTGCTTTTGAATTGAGGCGAGATTTTTTAATAAGCGGGGCATCGGCTTTGAAAATTAGGGTTCAGTTCGAGGCGACGATATTCCTCGGTAATATTGTCTTCGGGGGGCTCAAAGAGATAAATAACTTCGACAATATCCTTATCATTGACTGGCGTGAATGTGATTGATTTGATGTTTGAATTAGATGGGAGGCTGATTTCTGGAAAATAACGTGTTGATCCGATCTGGCCATTTTCTTGCAACACTGTTGCAAGATATTCTGCTGGCTTTAAACATGCTGATGCTTGATCTGCTGTAGGTATACGCTCATAAGTGAGGAGAGAATCTGCTTGTTGAATCAGTTGAATATGAGTTTCGATATCAGCTTCAATTTTCCGCCTATCGGCATAATTGCTACTGCCCGCCAAGGCGGAGGTGCCCATTCGCGCAACTGCAGTCATCGTCATGATCACCAGTACTCCAGCAATGAGAGTTTCCAGCAGCGTGAAGCCACGCTGACGATCGTCTCGTCTGAATCTTTGTGGATAGCGCTTCAGAGTACTCACTGAATTCACCAAATGATGCCGTTAGGGTTGCTGAGATGCTTGATCTAACTCTCTAACCATTTTCAACGGATGCTTAGGACTTGATATGAGCTTCGCTTCAGTGTTCCCTGAGAATTGGCTAAGTGAAGAAAGTGGTTTTGAGTCTTTTTTGTTACCAGCGCTTGAAGATATCGAGACCACTGCCTCGGATACCGCGCACAACTCTTCGCCCCAGACCTGCACGGTCACTCCAATTCCAAAGGCTCTTTCCTTGCAAAACATAGGCTTCTATTTTGCCTTCATTGTTTGTTCCCTCTGTTGTGAGATTGAGTTTCCCATCTGGGCAAATAGCACTTACCCAAATGATGCCATTAATGTTTGCATTTTTAGGGCGTACTCGTCCACTCTGCATTGAAAACCATGCAGCAGGTAAGCTATTCCCTTCAAATTCGAAGTCGTTCTTAGTCTGATCATTGATACTACATCCAAGAGTTGGCGATTTATTTTCTGAAGTAATCACGAGGTTTTGTGGTTTGTTGTTGCAGTCCTTAATGTTGATTGCGTTGACGCCACAAAGTTTTCCGGATCCTTTCAGGCTGTATTGGTAGTTGTTGACCAAATCTGACCTTCGGTTGCCCGTTGTGATGTAAGGATGAATCACGACAGGGCGACCATTGTTTTCAATATAAACTTCAGTGTTGTTGAGATTGAGGTGCTCGATATAAAGGTGGCAAACATTTGAGTTTGTATTTTCAGGGCAGATGTCGTTTCGGCTGATCCTAATGGTATTTAGTGATGTATCTGAGGTGCTGTTGCTCGTTGTCGAGAAGGGGCGCCATCGCCAGTTGTTGTCGGCTAAGTCGCAGTCAACGGCGTTGACTCGTGTACATTCTCCGATTTCTTTTCGCTTTGTATTTGCATTTATTCTCCATTGCGTAATGATATCTCCCGGCTTATTGTCAGACCTATAGATTTTACCCTCCCAGTTCCACCTCCATCCCTTCATGTATTGAGAGGACTGACATTCTTCTTCGGGCAGGATTATGTCAGATTTGCATATTCCAGTTTGAATGTAAGTTTTTCTCCTGCTCCTCCTTTTCTTGAATGTCGTGTATCTTAGGGTGGTGTCTTGGCTTTGACCTTGATCACTCAGTTGCTTGAGTGTGGGTATTTGCTGATCATTGCTGTTTGGACCAGTTCTTGTGCAGACGATCGATTGAACCGTATTATTGTTGTCGTCTTTGCAGGTTAATCTTTCTGCGCTGTCGTCAAAGCTCCAGATCCTCTGTGCCTTGCGACCATTGACAATAACTTGATCGGTTGTTTTATCACCACTGTATATTGTTGAGTTAGGTATGTATGTCACGGCTCCTCCATCAGTGCTGATGTTGCGTAATATTGGCCAAACTGACTGTGGTTGGCCGACTTCATTGGATGAAATCCCTTTTGTGTCAGTGCATAGGGATGTGTCATAGGCCTGCACGAAATGGGTTGCAATGCCAGGGCCGAGCAGCTTGATTGGATTGGTGGAGGATGAGTTTATTGTGTAGCCTGCAAGGACAGCCCAGTCTTCCGGGCGAGTAACCTTGGATTCAACTTGAAGAGATCGGGTTAGTCGGGCACGTGCAAGAACTGTTGCTTCGGAAGTTCCTTCGCTTTGTGTCGTTCGAACAACACGGCCTTCAACTTCAAAGATCGCCTTACCTGCATTTTGAGTGTATTGATTAAGGCGATACATTGTGCTGATGGTTCCCTTGGTGTCGCCTCTCAATGTGTTTCTAGAAGCATCACCGCCTAGTGGATAGAAGTCTGAACTGCGTGGCCATTCTGTCTCTTTCCCGCGGGTATCATCAATCAGAGGCACGGTTCTGATGATCTTGGTGTCAAGTGCACTCCGATTGGCACAGAACTCACCTTTATCGTAGATATTTTCCCATGACCAGGATCCTGGCTCATTGTTGACCTCAAACAAGAAGCCTCGATATTCTTCCGTACTTCCTCTGTTGAGCGTTGCAAGGATTCTATTGAAACCATTATTGGCAGCTGCCTCAGCCATTTGCTGATAACTCTCTGAAGCTGATAGCTTTCGAGCTGTCAATTGTCTGATCAGTAATCCTGTCGCAGCTGTGATCAGCAGTGCTCCAGTCAGCAGCGCGATTAACATCGCCATACCTTGTTCCCCAGGTGGGGGGGCGAATTTCAGTGACTGATGTGTGACTTTTTTGATTTGTGTCATGGGTTAGGGCTAGGGGTGCTCTTCTTGCATGTCAGATCACTGGTGGCTGCTGCAGTTGCAAGTCCGTTGCGACCTCCGAGTCGGATGTCACTGGCTCCGTTGGAGAGGTCTATGCAGGAAATGACGTTGTATCTCGCTACCGCACCTGTTCCTATCGGTGTTGCTGTGAATTCAAAATAATCATCACCGGTTCCGGAGCTACGGTTGATAGTGAAATCACGGTTTGGTGTTGAAATATTTGATGTAAGTTTGCCGCTTGTTGTTGGCCCGTTGGATGTCATCACAGCACTGATCTCACTGAGATGTTCCCAGGTGGTTGGGGCTTCTCCAAATTCATCCTTATAGGTTGCTGCAGATACGGCGAGTTGCGAAAGTAAGCTGGCAGCTTCACTCTGTCTTGCACGGTGAAGATTGTTGAGTAACGGTGGTGTGGCAATCGAGCTCAGAACGCCCATGATGGCAACAGAGATCAGCATTTCAGTTAACGTGAAACCTTGCTGATGTTTCGCAATCTTCTTGATCACTCCCTTGTCGCACGAGAATTAATACTCCAATGTTATTCAGTGGTTTTGCTTCTCGTCTGGGGAATGGATTGTGGTTGCCTGAGTCAGGCCTGAGGATTCTCTGCTATTCCTGCTTTTGAGACACTCTTGGTTAAAGGACTCTGTGCCCTTTTGCTCAAAGGTTGGAAGTTGGCTTGTTCAGTAGATGACCTTCGAAATCTCCTGGCTACGTTGTGCGCGTTAGTGGACTGAAAAGGTGAGCAAACCGCGCCAGAGATCGTTGCTGTTCAGTGCTACCAGGTCTCTAGGTTCGAATCGGGTGCGGCATCTTGCTTCCCGGGTCTCCGAGATTTCTCGCAGCAACTGGGCTTTAGGGGTGTTTCTTTTCGCGCCCTTCCTATCGATCATCTCAGCTCCATTTTTCTTGATCGGCTTTGATCGCTTTGGCGTGCAGTGGCATGTGTTGCTGTTGAGCTGCTTGGTCGCGGCGGTTCTGGTCGTACCGCAGACGGGGTTCGTGCCTTTTCTTCGGAAGCTGCTTGCCTTTCGTGCTGTTGCCTTTGCAGTGGCAGCTTTTCTGATCTGGCTTGTCTGCATGGGACTCGTCCATGGATTTGTGGCGCAGCTTGAAAGCCTCTCTTCAGCCTTGATGCTGCTCCTGATGTTGCCGGTTGCTGTTTACGCTGTTGCTGAGAATGAGCATCGCGATTGGTTGATCGGTGCGGCTGTTGTTGTGATGTCTGTGATTGTTGTTTTGGAGAATGCCTTTTTGACGCACTATCTGATCAATGGCAAGGGTTTTAATTTGGTCTACCTTAATATGCTTGGTCCTCCGAAACTTTTTTTCAATGTGCGGGATGGAAACTTTTTGGCCTTGGTCCAGTTTCAGGCGCTCATCTGCTGGATTCTCACTTTTTTTCAGAGGGGTTGGAATCAGTGGAATCAACGCTTCGGCCTTTTCTTATTCAGCGTGGCCTCTTTTGTTGCTTTTTATAATGCTTGGCTGACAGCTGGTCGGGGTTTTCTTTTGTCCTTGGGCTTTTCTTTGCTGTTGTTGGCAACATTCGCTTATCGCCGTGGTGATCAACTCCTAGGCCAGCTGACGTTGGCTTCATTCTTGTCTGGTGGTCTGGCCTGGCTCACCAATATGGGCTTGCGACTGGCGTTTGCTTCAGTGTCTGTTTCTGGTCGTGCACGCGATGCTGCGTTGATTGAGCGGGCCGATGGTGGCAGATTTGAGATCTGGGGAACTTGGTTGAACTCAGGGCTTACGCAGTCTCCGCTCTGGGGCCATGGGCTTGGCTACCTGCCGGAGACTGGTACCAACGGGAACCACACGCCTCATAATCTTCTGATTCAGCTGGTGGCTGATGCGGGCTTGTCGGGTGTGCTGATGGCTGCCTTGCTCTCGATTGTCGCGTTCCTTGCGTGCAGGCAAATAAGGACCGAGTTGTTGCTCTTGATGGCATTACCTACGTTTCCAGTCTTGTGCTACTTGCAGTTTGGTTCGGTTTTGTTTTGGCCTGCAGGTGTGTGGTCCTTCTTTATCTTGATTTTGTGCATTTTGGTTTTGATCTGCTTTCAGGTGGAGTTTCCTTTTTGCGATTTTGATGGTGCTGATCAGGCTGAACCTATTCCTTCGTTTTTCAGCGGCCGCGTAACAGCCTTTAGCGTTTTGTTTATTTTGTGCTTGTTGGTGACAGCGCTGAGTGGTGCAAAATATTTGTTCTTTGATTTGTAGTGGCTATTTTGGCGTGCGAAAAGCCCCCTTGGTGGGGGCTTTTGAATAGTTTGTTATGTCAGCTTGATGAGACAAGGGTGATTGAGCCATCGCTTCCCAATGTCGCGACTGCAGGGGTTGCGCGTTGGGGATTGGTTCCATCGCCATCCGTTGCGGTGAAATTAACTGATGAAGTTCCAGCTGCTGGGCAATCCTGTATGCTACTCCCAGTCAAGTCTGTTAATGCTAGTACAATCTTGTTAGAGCTAGGCGCATTGTAACTGTCCTGATCATTGGTGACTTGTAGTGCTGCGCAAGATTTGGCCGCTGCCATTGCAGAGGCGTTCAAGCTACTGATTACACCTTTTTTCTGCTGATTCAGGAAGGCGGGAAGTGCAACGCTGGAGAGGATTCCAAGGATGATGACGACAATCAGCAGCTCCACCAGGGTGAAGCCTTTTTCGAGTTTGTTGCGTGATTTCTTGCGCTTGAGCAGAGCAAGTTGCAGTTTGCTGTTCAAGGTGGTCATGAGTTTTAGTGAGGTGGTTTTGCACGTTTCGTGCTGACCTCTTCACCATGCCCGCAGCGGATGGTCGTTTCTGGGTGGAGCCGCTAAAGCTTCCCTAAGAGGCCTCTTAGGTTTGTTCTCAGACAGTTCTGCGTTTCGCCCACTGCCTTCGTTGAGGGTGTGGTTGCAATCCACTTCTCTTCTGGCGGTGGTCGCGGGTTACAGCCTCTTGTTTGTGGTGAGCAGCAACCTGCGTCAGGAGCGGCGGCTGCAGGCTTATCAGCAACAAGCCAACGCGTTGATTGAACAACAGCGTCTGATCTCACCATCAGGGACCGGGCTCTCCACCCTTGATATGCAGTTGTCGTTGATGGACAGCGGCAGGGAGTCAGCTCCTCAGCTGCAGTTGGAAGCGGACGGCTCCGCCTGGATGGTCAGTCGTCAGTGGCTCAACAGGCCTGGTCGTTCGCCCCTTGTGGAGGTGCGCCAGAACATCACGCCCCAGTGGCGGCAGGATCGTACGGATCAGTTGCTGTTGGTGGCGGCGGCCGGTGGATCGATGTTGTTCACGGCGCTGTTGCTGCGCTTGGTGTTGCAGCGGGGCTTGATGGTTCCTCTTTCTGCACTGCGTGAACAACTCAACCGGCTGGAAGCGGATTCGTTGAATCAGGCGCCGATCGCGTTGAGCCGCCAGCCTCGCGAACTGCAGCCGATCGCCGAAGCCTTCCATGATTTGCAGTCACGCCTGGCCAAGGCGTGGGAGCAGGAGCGCTTCTTTGTGGATGGGGTGGCCCATGAACTGCGCACGCCGATCAGTGTGATCTCCGGCCATGCCCAGCAGTTGAGCGACCAGCCGTTGCCGCCATCGCTGCAGCCGCCGCTCGCCCTGATCGAAGCAGAAGCCAAGCGCATGGGGCAGTTGTTGCGGGTGTTGCTGGAACTGGCGCGCAACGACAGCGGTCGCCTCACACTGGCGATGCAACAGCTCGATCCGGAGGATCTGCTGCTGGTGGCCTACGAACGTCTGCTGCCGTTGGCGCCGGATCGGTTGCAACTGGCGGCTCCTTCACCAACGGCGCTGATGCCGATTGATGCCGACCCCGATCGACTGCAGCAATGTCTGGCGGCCTTGGTGGAGAACGCCATCGCCTACGCCTCGGGGCCCATTCAGCTGTTCGCCTCAGCGGAACCGGATCGGGTGGTGCTGCATGTGCAGGATCAGGGGCCTGGAATCTCTGATCAGGAGAAAACCAAGGTGCTGGAGCGCTTCACCCGCGGCAGCACCGCCACGGGCACCCGCGGCAGTGGCCTGGGTTTATCGCTGGTGCAGCAGTTGATCGGCCTGATGGGAGCCGATCTGCTGATTGCTGATGCACCGGGAGGTGGCGCTGATGTGCAGCTTCGGTTTCAGCGGCTGGAGACGACTGCTGGAGTCGCCGTCGCTGCAGGCTCGCCGTAGGGGGGGATGGCCGCCACGGTGAGCAACACCACGGCCGGCAGCACCAGGCCCACAAGCATGGAGGTGATCAGGTCGCGCATCGCGCTGGTTGGTCTTGTTTCACCCTTAGCCATCGTCAACCCCCTTGGCTGGTGAATTGGCTTGGATCTCGATGATGATTCGCTGACGATCAGTCGCTTGCGTCGCCGTCCCGCGCCATGAAGCCAACTCCACGGATGGTGTGCAGCAGCTGCGGCTGCCCCGGCTCTTCGATTTTGCGGCGCAGATAGCCCATGTACACATCCAGAGTGTTGGGGTCTCCCACAAAAGGGTTTCCCCACACCCCTTCGAGAATCGCCTGGCGGCTGTGCACGCACTCCGGTTCCTGCACCAGGAAGCAGAGCAGCTCGAACTCCCGCTGAGACAGGTTCACCTCCCGCTCACCGCGGCGCACGCTGCGGCTGAACAGATCAATGCTCAGATCACCGAGGGTCAGATCGGCCGGCCGGCGGGCATCGGCCTCATAGCGGCGACGGCGCAGCTGGGCGCGCACCCGGGCGATCAGCTCCTGCAGCTCGAACGGTTTGGTTAGGTAGTCATCAGCGCCGGCATCCAGCGCCGCGATCCGCTCCTCCAGGGAATCGCGGGCGGTGAGCATCAGCACCGGGGTGTTCAGTGCCGTGCGGCGCATCCGCCGCAGCACCTCCACCCCCTCCAGATCCGGCAGGGTCCAGTCCAGCAGCACCAGTTCGAACTCCCGCTGGCGCAGATGCAGCAGCGCCTGCTGCCCGTCTGCGGCTGGCGTGCACTGGTGCCCCGCCTGCTGCAGCGTGTCGATCAGCAGCTTCAGCAGCTCCGGATCGTCATCGACGATCAGCAACCGATCGGGTTGGTCGTTCAGGGGAGCCGCCATGGCGCGCAGGGTAGAGCTGCCACCGGGGAATGCTCTGAGCCGTTGACGTTCACCGCTGTCATGGCGCTGCCCACCCTTTTTTGTACTGCTCGCCCGCCCTGTTGCCGTGGCTTTGTGCTGCCGTTGGCTCTCAGCGGCTCCGCCCTGCTGCTGCTCTCCAGCCTGTCGCTGCAGACCTTGGCGATGCACCAGCTGCAGCGCAGCCGCCACCGCCTCGAGCGGGTCTCCCGAGCTGATGCCTTCCTCTCGGCTGCCATGCAGTTCGCCCAGCGCAGCGGCGCCGCTCAGGCCTGCCTCTTGCAGTGGCCCTCCCAGCAGTGGGATCAGTCGTTGTTCTGCCCCGGCGCTGATCCCCGTCTGCTGCAGGCCGGCAGTGCCGAGGGGCTGCAGTGGAGCCTGGAGGCCTGGCAGCCGCAGGGCCATCGCGGCCAGCTCACCCTGCGCTTGCCGCAGCGGGGTGTCGCAACGCTCCCGTTGTCGATCACGTCAGCAGGCGCGCAGCTGCAGGAGGCCGTCTGATGACCCTCAGCGAAGTGCTTGTGTCCGCTGTGATCCTGGCGATCAGCACCCACACCTCCCTGCACAGCTGGTCGCGGATCACGGCCACCACGCAGCGCCAGACCGCTCTGGAGCGGGCCCTGCTGCAGGCCGATCAGCAGCTGCTGGCGGCACGTCGGTTGCTGCGCCGCAGCCCTGCGGCTGGCTGTGCGCTCTCCCCGGCGCATCTCGACCAGCAGCTCGCTCCACTGCTGCAGCAGACCCCGGGGATTCAGCGCAGCTGGCAGCAGGATCCGCTCGCCGGTGGCCTCTGGCTGCGGGTGGCTGTGGAGGCCGGCGCTGATCAACTCCGGCTGCAGCGGCGTCTGTTGGTCACCGCCGCAGGGCTTGGGCTCTGTTCGCCGGTAGAGGCATGAATCGAGGCTTCACGCTGGTGGAACTGCTGGTGACCATTGCGGTGCTGGGCCTGTTGGCTGGTACGGCCGTGGCGGGATCCGGCCGCGATCAGGCGCACTTGGAGCTGGAGGTGGCCCTGCGGCGGCTGCGGATCGGCTTGGATCGGGGGCGCCTGGCGGCGGAGCGGCAGCAGCAGCCCTGCGGGCTTCACCTCAGTTCTGCCGGTTGGCAGGCGCCTGCAGATGCCGCGCTTCCGGCCTGCCCAGCGGTCACCCCTCTTGCCGAGACCGGAGCGTCCGCCATCAGCCTGCGCAGCAACCTGCCGCCCCTGGTGCGTTTCACCGCCAATGGCCTGCTGCTCGATGGCGGTGTGGTGGTGCTGGCCCATCCCCGCCTGCCGCAGCGCCCCTGCCTGGTGATCGGGCTGCCGCTCGGCATCACCCGCAGCGGCACTTATCAGGCACCACTTGAGGAGCGCCTGAGTGCGACCCATTGCCGCCCGGACGATGCGGCCTGAGCCTTCTGCCCCTGGATTCACCCTGGTGGAACTGCTGCTGGCCGGCGCCCTCGGGGTGCTGGTGTGCGGCGTGGCACTGCAGCTGCTGATCGGTGATGCCGCCCGCAGTGGTGCCCTGGCTGAAACGCTGCGGCTGCGGCGTCTGCAGGGCCGCACCCTGGCGCTGCTGCAGGGAGATCTGGCCCAGGCCGGTTCCTGGCAGGTGGCTCCCGTTGTTGATCCGGCCTGGCCCTGCTCGATCGGCACACGGCAACCTCTGATCGCCATCACCCCGCAGAACGGCACCGATCCGATGGTGTACAGCCTCGGAACGGCCCCCTCCGGCCTCTGGCGCGGCCGCGTGCTGATGCGCTGCGGGCCGGCCTTCGATCTGCAGGGGCAACCGAGCAGTCATGGGTCCTATCTGAACCGGGTGGTGCTGGATCGCGTCGAGGCCTTCCGGATCGAGCAGGATCCGCAGCTGCCGCTTCTGCAGCTGGAACTGGAGCAACGCGGTCCTGGTCGTGATCAGCTGGTGCGGTCTTCTGCGGTGGGTTGAGGTTCCAGCAGGAAGAAGGTCACCACGCTCAGCTCCGACACCGCCAGCAGCACGTGATCGAGCCAGCCGAACTCCACCCCCATGCCCATGGCGGTGATCCAGCTGTTCACCACCACCAGCACCACAGCGAACACCGCCAGCACCACCGCCGGCAGTTTCATGAGTTGCTGCCGGTCTCCCCACAGCGTCGTCAGCAGCGGAATCAGCAGCACGGTGGAGATGCCGTGCAGGATCCGCATCGAGAGATCGCTGTGCATGTGAGGGGTGATCGCCGCCCAGAGATTCACCGGAATCAACAGGGAGCAGAACACCAGATAGCTGATCATCGCGGCAGTTGAACGGTGAAACGACTGCCTTCGCCGAGGCGGCTGCAGACGCTGATGCTGCCGCCCATTCCTTCCACCAGCAGCTTCACAACGGACAGTCCCAAGCCTGATCCGGTGCGTTCTGGGGCATTGCTGGCCCTGTGGAAGCGATCGAAGACCCTCTCCAGCTCGTCCTCCGGGATGCCGATGCCCTGATCGATCACATCGATGGCATGGGAGTTCGGCTCCTCGCGCATCACCAGCCGGATCGGTCGATCCGGCGGCGAGTATTTGTCGGCGTTCTCGACCAGATCCAGCAGCACCTGACGCAGACGGCCCGGATCGGCCTGGGCGATGGCGTCCCGTTGCTCCACAGTCGCTGGCAGTTCCAGATGCAGCGGCCGCTGCAGGGTGCTGCGGGCCAGATCGGCCACCTGTTCCAGCTGGTCCGCCAGCCGCACCGGTTCGCTCTGGATGCTCAATTTGCCGGAGTCACCCCTGGAGAGGTCCAGCAGGTCGTCCATCAGCCTGCGCATGCGGATGCTTTCCTCCTCGGCGGTGCGCAGTCCACGCACCTGGGCCTCTGTGAGGTTGTCGCCCCGCTTCACCGTGCGGTTCAGGTAGCCCTGCACGATCGTCAGCGGCGTGCGCAGTTCATGGCTCACGGCGCTCACGAACTGCCGCTGCTGGCTCCACGACTGCGCCAGCCGCTCCAGCAGGGCGTTGTAGGTGCGGCCCAGCTGCATCACCTCCACCGGACCACGCTCCAGGGGCAGCCGTGCCGAGGCCAGCGTTTCGGCGGTCATCTGAGCGGTGGCGGCATTGAGCTGTTCCAGGGGCTGCACGATCCGTCGCACCAGGCTGCTGACTGCCATCAGGGTGATCACCAGGCAGCCGCTCCAGATCAGGATCATCAGGGCCAGATAGTCGTTCATAGCCCGCTGGTTCGTGCTCACCTCCTGACTGATCCACAGGCGCGCTCCGTTTGGGAAGCGTTGCACCAACTCGCTCAGATACAGCTGTTCGCCGAGTCGGATCAGTTCCTGGCGTCCCACCACCCGGTCCGGGTTGGCGGCCATCGACGACTGGATCGCCTCATCGGAGATCTCCAGGTGATCGCTCTGGGGCAGCACCAGGGAGTCGTCGGGGTTCTCCACCCAGAGACTGGTGCGCATGCTCGAGTGCAGCAGCAGTTCCTGCTGCACGAAGGCGCGGTCGTCGGTGCCCCCTTTGCGCATGCAGGCCTGGATGGCCACGGCGCTGCGCCGCAGCTCCTGGGCGTTGTTCAGAATCAGATTGCGCTGGCCGATCCATAAACCCACCGACGACGCCCCGGTGAAGCCGAGAAACACCGCCAGATAGGTGGCCAGCTGAAGTTGACCCTGGAGACTGCCGAGCAGCTTGGTGCGCCAGGAAGGGGAGAGGGCCATGGCGGCATTCTCCTGGCATTCGGGAGACAATGCAGCGAGCCGCGGCGGGTTCGCCCCCTTGAGCATCAGTCTTTCCACACGCATGGCCCGCTGGGGCCTGGTGATCGTGGCCATCTACGCCCTGGTGGCGCTGCTGACGCCGTTGCTGATTTCGTTCGGGGTGCTGCCGGATGTGAACACCGGCCTCAGCAACCCGATCTATGACCCTCCCACCTGGAGCCACTGGTGCGGCACCGATCGCCTCGGCCGTGATGTCTGCGTGCGCACCATGGCGGGCAGTGGCGTCGCTCTGCAGGTGGTGCTGCTGGCGGTCGGTGTGGCCCTGCTGGTCGGTGTGCCGCTGGGCATGGTGAGCGGATACCTCGGGGGTGCCGTCGACCGGGTGCTGGTGCTGCTGATGGACACCCTCTACACCCTGCCGGTGCTCCTGCTCTCGGTGGTGCTCGCGTTCCTGCTGGGCAAGGGCATCCCCAATGCCGCCGCCGCCCTCTGCGTGGTGTACGTGCCGCAGTACTTCCGGGTGGTGCGCAACCAGACGGCGCAGGTGAAGAGCGAGCTGTTCATCGAGGCGGCGAAGTCGCTGGGGGCCGGCCCCCTCTGGATCCTGCGCCGTTATCTGTTCCGCAACGTGATCACCTCGGTGCCGGTGCTGCTCACCCTCAACGCCGCCGATGCCGTGCTGGTGCTGGGGGGTCTGGGATTTCTTGGCCTTGGCCTGCCGGAGACCGTGCCCGAGTGGGGCGGTGATCTGAACCTCGCCCTGGCGGCCGTGCCCACCGGCGTCTGGTGGACCGCGCTCTATCCCGGCCTCGCGATGTTCATCCTGGTGCTAGGCCTCTCCTTCCTTGGTGAGGGGATCGAAGCCTGGGTCAGCGGCGGTGACGGCCGGCCGGCGTCAGACTGAATTGACTGACGACGACACTGCTCGTGCCCTGGTGGACCAGCTTCAGCCTGATCGGCGTGGCCAGCCTGCTGTGGGTGTCGGGCCGCCGCAATCCCGATGACGTGATCGGCCTGCTGGAGAAGCTGCTGGCCATCGTCTTCGGGATCGTGGTGGTGCTGGTGAGCCGCAACTATCTGCTGGAGGCCATGGGATTAATCGTGGCCTTGCTGCTGGTTCCAGGCGATCGCCGGCGCAGCCTGATCTCGCCCCCCGAGGATGACCTCGGGGGGGGCGATCGGTACTGAGTGCACCCGGTTGCCGCAGCCGTCAGCGGCCGGGGCTGTTCTTCACCTCCCGGATGGAGATCCGGCAGGAGCTCGGGAAGATGGCATGGGCCGCCTCGACGGCATGGCCGAGATCGACGGACTGGAGAATCTCCTCACCCCATTCCTCGCCGCAGTGATAGGTCACCGCGTACTGGTGCAGAGTCGGGTCGTCCATGGCGTCCGCGTCGCTGACGTTGTTATGGCCCAGCGTTCGCTGGGATACAACACTTCGCCGCTGTTCAGCAGCGCAGCTTCACGTTGCGGGGCAGCTCCTCCAGCAGTTCCCCCTCCTCACTGAGGGCTGGGTAGGGGCGACCTTCCCGTTGGCACCAGTCCGCCACCTGCGGATAGGACCACTCGAACAGCAGTTGCCGGTAGTGCTCCGGCGTCAGTCCTTCTCCCTGGGTCGGCGCCAGACCGGCCGCCTGGCGCTGGCGCAGCGCCTCGAACAGCAGGGTCGCTGTGGCCACCGAGACGTTCAGGGACTGCACCATGCCTCGCATCGGAATGAACAGGGCTTCATCCATGCCGTCGCGGGCGGCATCCGTCAGTCCCCACTTCTCAGCCCCCAGCACGAAGGCGGTGGGGCCGGTGAAGTCGCAGTCGCGGTAGTCGCGGGCATCGACCCCGAGGTGGGTTCCGTACAGCCGGAACCCGCGGTCCTTCAGCTGGCGGATCGCTGTGCCGATGTCGGGGTGATCATGCAGGGCGACCCATTTCTGGCTGCCCTGAGCGGTGCTGTTGAACGTGCGGGGTCGTCCCTGCAGGCTCACCGCATGGGCCTCGAGAGCCCCCACCGCGTCGCAGCTGCGCAGGATGGCGGAGAGGTTGTGGGGTTTCTCCACATGCTCGAGCAGCACCGTCAGGTCCGCCATGCGCTGGTTCAGAACGGTTTTCAGCCGCTCGAATCGTCGCGGCAGCAGGGGCATGGGCGATCGCAACTCCTTGAAGTTGAGGGTATGGGATGCCCTGGTTCCGCCTCAGGCCTCAGGCCTCAGAACCAGCCGGCCGCGTCGATCGCGTCCTGCTGAGCCGCGCTGCTGAGGCTCACGATGCTGGAGGGCTGCGAGCGCGATTCCGCCATCCGATCACTTGGCAGGGTCTGCCCTGGGAAGGTGCCGAGGGAATCGCGCAACACGGTTTTGGCGTCCTGGATGTCGAGCATGCCGTTGCTGTTGCTGTCCAGTGCCGCGTCCCCGATCCTCTGCTTGATCTGCTCGCGAATGTCGGACGAGCGCGTGTGTCGTCCGGCGGGATTGATCACGGCATCGATCAAGCGCGGATTGAACCGTGCAGGCTTTTCGATCAGGCCGGCAGCCATCTCAACGGCCATGGACGAGGCCGCAATCAGCAGGCCATCCCGGAAGGGATGCACCCGATCATCGCCATCGAGATCGGAGGGGTCAGTTGGCCTGCTGCCGATGGGCGTGTAGAAGACTCCGAGGCCATCAAATCTCAGCGCCTCACTGCTGCCATCGCCGGCAGCATCAGCCAGTTTCTTGGTGCCGTAGAGCGGCGAGGAGCCATCAACCGAAAACGGCTGGGGGATGGTGCTCCAGTCGATGGCGAATCCGCCCATGGGAGCCATCCACGTGTCCCGGGTTACGGGATGGATGAAGGATTCCAGGGCCTGGGTGTACATCCCGTCCGGTCGACGGTTGTCGTTCATCCAGCTCGGCATGTCTTGCGGTGACGTCCAGCCAGGGGTTGAACGATGGATCAACCGTTCCCCATCGCGTGAGACGTCCGCCAGGAAAGACCAGATGAGCTGATCCAGGTTCTTTCCATCCACCGAAAGGTCAAACCAGTCGTGACCACCACCGTGGATCACATAACTCTGAACCGGTGTTTCGCCCGTTTCCAACGCATAATCTGCTCTCTCGATGGTCAGACCGGATCTCTGCTCGAGGTTCACCGTTTCAGCCAGATCAGCCTCATTCACGTCAGACCAGTAGGCCAGCATGTCGTCCACTGATGCCAGATGGCCATCGACGCCGTCCATGCTTCGCTCGGTGTCTTCCGTGCCGTTGAAATGAATCAGGGCCACGGGATGTCCGTCCGAATCTGACCGTGCCAGGTCCTCCGACATCAGGCCGGAAACCGGAGCAATGGCAGCAAATCGTTCGTCCAGGTGGTGGGCCAGGCCGTAGGCCATCCCGGCTCCATTGGAATAGCCAGTGGCGTAAACACGATCGTTGTCCACGGCATACCGCTCGGATAAGTCGTCGATCAAGCTGCTGATGAAGCCAAGGTCATCGCTGCTGCTTTTGTTGTCTGCCGATGCCGGATGAGGATTCCAATGGGGGCCGCCGCTCTCCAGCTCTGAGCCCTGCGGATAAACAACGATGACCCCGTCTTTCTCTGCGATTCGGCGCCAGTCGGAGGTCAGAAGTTGCCCCTCAGCATTGCCTCCGAAACCGTGGAAATTGAACACCAGAGGCGCTCTGGTGTCACGTTGATAACTCGTCGGTACGTAGAGCAGGTATTCACGCTCCGCTCCTGCATGGATGAGCGTTTCCCGTGTCAGTTGCTCGTCCTGCTCGACAACCTTCTGATCGGCCTTGTTGCCGTCAGCACCATCGTCTTTGTCTTTCTCGCCCCAATCACCGTCCTTGTCCCAGGCCCACCAGGCCCAGTCATCATCCTTTTCGCCCCAGTCTTTGTCGTCGGCCATCTGTACCTCTTACTCCTCAGCTGCTGCTGCGGCAAGATCCGATGTGCTTCAACGAACCTCGGCAGCGCCTCTGTCCCGTCCAAGAGGAAAGACCGCGACCGCTGGTGTGAGACGGTCGCGCTCAGGAGCCAAGATCCCTCAACCCCTGGAGGCTTTTTAACCGAATTTTTACCAGCCGTACTGTGATAACGATCACTCCTCAAGCTGTTTTCCCTGCTCCGATGTGCGCTGTCCCGGCCTCCAGGGCCCAAGCCAGAGCTGGGTTCGATCGAAGGGTGTGGGAGCAGGTCAGCCGCATTCCCTGCGGACAGCTGGCGACCTATGGCCAGATCGCTGATCTGATCGGTGCTTACGGCTGTGCCCGACAGGTGGGCTGGGCCCTGCGGCGTCTGAAGTTGCCGTCGGAGGTGCCCTGGCATCGGGTGGTGAATGCTCAGGGGCGCATCGCCATGAGCCTCAGTCGCGAGGGCAGCGACTGGATCCAGCGGGAGCTGCTGATCGCCGAGGGCATTCCTGTGGATGCGGAGGGGCGTCTGCCGCTGCGTCAGTTCCTCTGGCGACCGGGCGCTATGTCTGGTGAATGACGAGAGCGGTGTTTGAGCCAGTCCACAACCACCGGTCTTCCGTCGCGACGCCTGGCCTGGGAGGTGCTGCAGGCGGTGGCGGCGGGAGCCTATGCCGATGTCGCCCTGGAGCGGGCGCTGCGGGATCGGCCTCTTCAGGGGCCTGACCGCGGCCTGGCCACCGAGCTGGCCTATGGCGCCATCCGTCAACGGCGTCGGCTGGACGGCTGGCTCGATCGGGTCGGACGGGTGCCGGCGCAGAAGCAGCCCCCCAAGCTGCGCTGGCTGCTGCACGTGGGGCTGTATCAGCTGTTCTGGATGGAACGGGTTCCCGACTCCGCGGCCGTGAACACCTGCGTCGAGCTGGCGAAAACCCATGGGTTGGCACGGCTGGCGCCGGTGGTGAACGGAATGCTGCGGGCCGCCCTGCGGGCGCGCGATCAGGGCGAGAGCCCGTCCTGCTCCGGGGATGCGGCGGTGCAGTTGGCCTTCGAGCATTCACTCCCCGATTGGTTGGCAGAGCTCCTGCTGCAGTGGCGCGATCAGGAGGGGGCAACGGCGGTGGCCGCCGCCTGCAATCAGGTGCCGCCCCTGGATCTGCGGGTCAACCGTCTGCGGGCGACGCCGGCGGGCGTGGCGGAAGCGCTCGCGGAGGCCGGCCATGCCACGGCACCGATCCCCGGTTGTCCCGATGGACTCACCCTGCTCGGCTCCAGTGGTGATCTGCGCCGTTGGCCCGGATACGACGACGGCCATTGGTGCGTGCAGGACAGGGCGGCTCAGTGGGTGGCCCCGCTGTTAGAGGCACAACCCGGTGAGCGCATCCTCGATGCCTGTGCAGCGCCGGGCGGCAAGGCCACCCATCTGGCTGAGCTGATTGGTGACCAGGGAGAAATCTGGGCAGTGGATCGTTCGCCGGGACGCCTGAAGCGGGTGGTGGCCAATGCGGCGCGGCTGGGGGTGGGGTCTATCCACGCCCTCGCCGCGGATGCCGCAACCTTGCTGAAGGATCGTCCTCAATGGGGGGAATCATTTCAGCGGATTCTTATTGATGCTCCTTGCTCGGGATTGGGAACGTTGGCCCGTCATCCAGATGCCCGCTGGCGGGTCACGCCGGAATCAATTCGTACGCTGCTCCCCCAGCAACAAGCTCTCCTTGATGGTCTGGTGCCTCTACTTGCTCCGTCAGGCATGCTCGTGTATTCCACATGCACAATTCATCCTGATGAGAATCAGGCTCAGGCGCAGCTGTTTCTAAATCGACATACCAATCTTCACTTGATCAAGCAGAGCCAGCGTTGGCCAGATCAGGTCGGTGGGGGTGACGGATTTTATTGCGCCGTGTTTCGGCGTGGCTGTGATTCGGCTTGACGAACCAACGTTTCAATCGCGTCTCCAGCGACGTCCTTGCCGATCTAGCCCCTCTTGGTCTTGGGTGCGATCTCGCCACAAATAAGGAACTGTGCGATTCGGGCGACGAGGAGGTGCCACTGGGCTGAGGGCTGGTGCGTCCCCATCACTTAGTGCAGGAGGGGGGGCGTCGTTCTGCGGCTTGTTGTTCTTTTTTGCTGGTTGTGATTTTTTCTGAGGCGGCTTTGCGATCGTTTTGGGGTCGACAGCAAGACGCATTTTTCGATTCAGTTTTGGTTTACTTGGGAAAGCTCTTACAGGGATTTCATCTTTGATCTGAAGCATGAATTGTTTCCAAGCCCAAGCAGCTTCACCACTTGTGCTTTTGGTGGGTCGATCGTCGTCGTATCCAAACCAAACTCCAGTCGTGAGCTGTGGAATCGAGCCAATGAACCAGAGGTCTCGGGTGTTCTCTGAAGTGCCTGTTTTGCCGGCGACTTGGCGATCATCGAGCTTGGCAGCAATTCCTGTCCCGCCAGTCACGACACGTTGCAACATCCAATTCATGGTGTCTGCGACTTCGCTGTCAACGGCTCGCTGCCCACGCGCGCCATCCAGTCTTCGACTCCAGAACACCTCATTGTTTGGTCCTCTTATCTCTTCAAGCGGACTGGGTTTGAAATATGTGCCTCGATTAGCCATTCCCGCATAGGCTGCCGTCATGTCAAGAATCGTTTGTTCATAGGCGCCAATAGCCATTGGATAGTACTTGCCCAGGGGGCGATCTATTCCGATGTTGAACTTGTTGGCGGTCTCGATCACAGCATCAAAGCCAACGATGTCCTGAAGTTGAACAGCTACAGTGTTGAGGGAGTTTTTCAGTGCGTCGGCAAGGCTGATATTGCCGTAATATTTTTCGCCAAAGTTTTTGGGGCAATATCCATTCCAGCAGCGCTTTGAGTCGAATACCTTGGTTTCAGCTTTTAAGCCTCGATCAATAGCAGCTGCATAGGGAAATAGCTTGAATGTTGAGCCTGGGGATCTCAGTGCAAGAATGGTTCGATTGAATTGGCTGGTGGAGAAGTCTTTCCCTCCGACCATGACTCTCACAAGGCCATTGCCAGGATCGATCGATACCATCGCGCCTTCGGTGTCGAACGGGGCATTCGCTCGAATAACCTCTTGCCCTTTTTTCTGCCAGTCCAGATTCAAGCTGGTGCGAACCTTAATGCCACCGATTTCGATTTGATCGGCGGTTAACACCTTCGGAAGCTCCTGAGCGATCCAAGTGGTGAAGAAAGGTGCCGAGCTGTTGAAGTATTTCGGCGTTGCTGGTTTTAAGTCAAGCGGTGAGTTCCTCGCGCGCGTGGCTGATTGCTTGGTGATGAACCCCGCTTGGACCATGCGCTCGAGCACGACAGAGCGACGGCTCAGTGCCAGATCGGGATTCAAAAGGGGTGAGTAAATCGAGGGGGCTGGTGGAAGACCAGCGATCAAAGCTGCTTCCTGAAGATTGAGTTCTGCGGGCGTTTTGGAGAAATAGACCCAGGCCGCATCGGCCACTCCGTATGCACCGGAGCCCAGATAAACGTAGTTGAGATACTGCTCAAGGATGTTTTGTTTGCTGAGCTGCCTTTCAAGCTTCATTGCCAAAGCCGCTTCTTTCAGTTTCCGGGTGATCGTCTGGTCCTGGCTGAGAAACACGGTTCGTGCCAGCTGTTGCGTGATGGTGCTGGCACCTTCACGCACCGAGCCCTGTCGGACATTGGTGACCACGGCGCGGGCAATTCCCCATAGATCAACGCCGGAATGGCCGTAGAAGCGGCGGTCTTCAGCGGCGATGAAGGCTTGTTCCACGAGCTTGGGCATCTGCCCCGGTTGCAGCTTCTCTCGTGTCGCTGGCCCCAGTTTCTGGATCACCTGACCGTTGCTGGCCAGCAGTGTGATCGTGCCGGGACGGTTGAAGTTGGCGATGCCTCGGGCGTCGGGCAGGGTGGCGTCCGCCAGATTGGTCAGGACGCGCGTGAACACTGCCGCGCCTGCGCCGATCGCTGCTGCAGTGGCGCCGATCAGGACCCAACGCAGATGGGAACGATTCACATCACCTGGGTGAGGGGACTGTGGCCGATGGCCAGAGCGGTCACCAACATGCCGAGCACGAGAAAGGGTTGCGCGCTGGCCTGGTACTTCACATCGAACGCCACGGGATCGCGCAGCAGCCAGATGTCCTGGAAGGTGATCTGGGGCACGATCAGCAGCACGAGAAGAACGGCAGCGAAATGCTGGCCGATGGCGATCAGCACGGCAACCATCGCCAACTGAAACAAGTCGATCATGCCGGCGCTGATCCAGCTCGCTCGCTCGATCCCGAACACCACGGGGAGTGATTGAAGCCCCAGTTCACGGTCGCCTTCCACGCTTTTGAAGTCGTTCACCACAGCGATGCCGAGTCCGGCGAGGCTGTAGGCCAGGGTCAGCAGCGCTGTGCTCCAGGTGAGGGTCCCGAACAGGGCCTGCCCTGCCCACCAGGGCAGGGCGATGTAGCTGGCACCAAGTGCGTAGTTCCCCAGCCAGCCATTCTGTTTGAGCTTCAGCGGCGGTGCTGAGTAGATGAAGCTCACCAGAGAACCGCCGAGGGCGAGCAGCAGCAGCACCGGGGTGGTGTGACCGGCCCAAAGATCGAGACCCCACGACACAGCCAGACCGGCGAGCAGCAGCACCCAGATCTGCACCTTCACCTGTCCGAGGGAGATGGCGCCGGACGGGATCGGTCGATAGGGCTCGTTGATCGCGTCGATCTCGCGGTCGTAATAGTCGTTGATCGTTTGTGTGTAACCCGCCAACAGCGGACCACTCATCAACATGCAGGCGAAGGATGCCAATACATGATCGGGTTTCCATTGGAAGTTGCCGCTGGCCGCGGCACCGCAAACGACTCCCCAGATCAGTGGAATCCAGGTGACCGGTTTCATGAGCTGCAGGCGCAGCTTCCAGATATTGCTGGTGCCGGAGGCACCTTTCATTCCGAGCAGCTGGCGGGCGTCGCTCACGGGGCGTGGCCTCAGGCGGGGGCGATTTCGTCTTCGAAGAACCAGCAGGTGGTGCCGTCGCTCAGCTCAACCACCACGCCGATGCCCTTTCCATCCACGGTGCGGAAGTCCTTCACGGTGCCGCTGGGGTTGGTCTTGAGCAGAGTCACCAGGGACTGAGGGATGCGATCGCGCACGCGGGTGACACGAATGTTCGATCCGATGGTGATCGCAGCAGCCTGGGACATGGCCTGCAAGGCTATGGAAGTGGCGCAACACTAACAGTCGCTTTTGCGCCGGATCGATGGTCGCTCTGCGTCTGATTCCCTGTCTGGATGTCGCCCGCGGTCGTGTGGTGAAAGGGGTGAATTTCGTCGGCCTGAGGGACGCCGGAGATCCTGTGGAGCTCGCCTGCCGCTACAGCGGTGCCGGGGCTGATGAACTGGTGTTTCTCGACATCGCCGCCAGCCATGAAGGTCGCGCCACGCTGGTGGATCTGGTGCGCCGCACGGCTGAAGCCGTGACGATTCCGTTCACGGTGGGCGGCGGTATCTCCACGGTGGAGGGCATCACCGAGCTGCTGCGGGCCGGGGCAGACAAGGTGAGCCTCAACTCCTCGGCCGTTCGCCGCCCGGAGCTGGTGCGTGAGGGTGCGGAGCGCTTCGGCTGTCAATGCATCGTGGTGGCCATCGATGCCCGGCGACGGGACGCGGGTGGCTGGGACGTCTATGTGAAGGGCGGCCGTGAAAACACGGGCCTGGATGCGGTGGCGTGGGCTCAGCGGGTGGCTGAGCTCGGTGCGGGCGAGATCCTGCTCACCTCAATGGATGGGGATGGCACCCAGGCGGGCTATGACCTGCCACTGACCCGTGCCGTGGCCCAGGCCGTGCCGGTGCCGGTGATCGCCTCAGGAGGAGCCGGCTGCATCGATCACATCGCCCAGGCCCTCGATCACGGGCCTTCCGGCGGCCAGGCTTCTGCAGCCTTGCTGGCCTCGCTGCTGCATGACGGAGTCCTGACCGTGGAGCAGATCAAACGGGATCTGTTGGCCCGAGGACTGGGGATCAGGCCCTAGCTTTCAGGTGTCATCTCGCTTCGGTGATGCCCGTAGCGCACCCACTGCTGAACTCCACCTGGTCAGGACCTGTCGGTGTTCTGACGGTGAGCGTGATCATCGCTCTGGTGACCTGGGCGTTGAAACTGATGCAGTCGGCTGCGGATCAGCAGGAGTTCTCCCTGATGCTGGCTGGCTGCATGGTGTGTTCAGCGGCTGTGGGTCTCGCCACGGTTCTGGTGATGACTCTCACAGGCATGCCGCTTTGAAACCGGGGGATCCCGCTGCGGTGGAGCAGCTCTTCGATGAGGTGGCGCCGCGTTACGACCAGCTCAATGACCTGCTGAGCTTCGGGCTTCATCGCCTCTGGAAACGTCAGTTGCTGCACTGGCTTCGGCCTGCTTCCGGTGAGATCTGGCTCGATCTGTGCAGCGGAACAGGCGATCTGGCTCTGGAACTGGCCCGTTGTGTCCGGCCGGGTGGTCGGGTGACCGCTCTAGATGCTTCAGCAGCGCCGCTGGCGCTGGCGGCTGGCCGTGCCCGCCGTCAGCCCTGGTTGAGCCTGGACCTGCTGCAGGGGGATGCTCTGGATACCGGGCTCCCCGAGGCGTCGTTTGATGGAGTTGTGATGGCCTACGGCTTGCGCAATCTCGCTGATCCGGCTCGCGGGCTGGTGGAGATCCGACGGCTGCTGAAGCCTGGGGGCCGCGCCGGGATTCTCGATTTCAATCGCGTGGATTCCACGGGAGTGGCCGGGCGGTTTCAGCGCTTCTACCTGCGTCGTCTGGTGGTCCCGGCAGCGGCAGCGGTCGGCCTGGAACAGCATTACTCCTATCTGGAGGCCAGTCTGAAGACCTTCCCGGATGGACCGTCCCAGGAGACCCTCGCCATGGAGGCCGGCTTTCAGGAGGCGGTTCATCGCCCCCTGGTGGCCCAGCAGATGGGAGCACTGCTGCTGAAGGCCTGAGGGTGTGAACGTTTGGGTGTGTCGCTTGCGACGGAATGGCCTCGCGTCGTAGAAAGTGAAGAGAAGATTAAGGATTGGGCCCCTTGGCGTTTCCTCTCCCCACCCTGCTTCCCACGATTGAGGAGCTGCTCCAGGAGGTGCAGTGGCTGGATGGCTTGATTCTGATCACCGATTCACAGCGGGCCACCTTCGTGTCGTTTTCGCAGGTGGATCCCCTGTTGCGTCGGCTGCGTCAGCGCCCCAAGGGACCGGAAGTGGCTGAGAAGCTCTGCATGTCGCTGCTCGAATCCCACGGAAAGGGGGCGGCGAAGCCTGTGCTGGTGTTCCAGGGGGATGGCAGCTTCTGGCTGGGGGTGATGGGGCCTGCCGGCGCCAATCCCCATCGGCATCACGCCATTGCCCACCTGCATCGCTGCTTGGCGTTGAAGGACTGAGCCGGAAGGGTTGAACAGGCGATCGAGCCGACGCAGTGATGGCCGTCTCCCCACGCATTCGTCTTGAAATCGCTATAAGTTACCTTTCTTAATATTTCTCCATGACTGCCTTGGTCGATGAGACCCGGGGTGCCGATCTTGATCGGTCGAGCTTGACATCCGCCACCTCGGATGATCTTTCTGGTCGTGCGTATTACTACTACTCATCTCGCCCTTACGGTTCGAGTCAGACCTCGGATTCCGAATCGGAAACAACTGCATCGGAGGACGCTGAGTCGTCTGACGAGGCTGATGACGACACCATCAAGATCTACGTCAACTCAGGATCATTCCGGGCTCCATACTTCTCCTTCTTCACCGATTCAAGTCGATCGGTTTCGTTCGGAACGAACGAGCTCGATGTCAGTAAAACCTACGAGTTCATCGGGGCTAATTCCACCCACCCCTTCTACATCGGTGATAGCGGCTACCGGCAGGGGAGTTCGACAGCGCTGGTTCTGGATGGGGATGGATCAGCCTCCGATGGAATCGGTCGTGACCAGTCGTTCACGCTCAGTTTCGCCGCTGATATTGATCTGTCGTTGATCGACAACATCGATTATTTCTGTACGGCTCATTCCTCGATGATCGGATCCTTCCAGTTGGTGGGAGAGCCTCTGGGTCGTCAGGATGCCAATGACGAAGAGGCCGAGATCGTTGTCCCAACGATCTCGATTTCAACCGATGACACCAGTCTGACGTCGGGCGAGACAGCCCGGATCACGTTCATTCTCTCGGAAGGCTCAACGGATTTCACTGCTGATGACCTGACCGTTTCCGGGGGTGTTGTTTCGGATCTCGAGGCCATCAGTGCCACTGAGTACACGGCTGTGTTCACCCCGGAGGTGGAGAGCACCGACAACGGCACGGTGACTGTTGCTGCAGGCAGTTTCTCCAATTCCGCTGGCACGACGAACAACAGCAGTGCATCCCTCTCCATGCGTGTGGATACACGGGATCAGGTCTCCCCTGCCCTCGAGATCAGCGCGGACGATGAGGAGCTGACGGTGGGCGAAACGGCGACGATCCGGTTCACGTTGTCGGAGGCATCGAGCGATTTCACGGCGGAGGATGTGGAGGTGAGCGGCGGCGAGCTGAGCGGTTTCAGCGGCAGCGGAACGGACTACAGCGCCAGCTTCACGCCGGCGGAGAACAGCACGGATGAGGGTGTGATCACGGTGGTGCGCGGCGCTTTCCGTGATGCGGCCGGGAACATCAATGGGGAGCGGACGTCGATCAGCCTGGAGGTGAACACGGTGCCTCCGGACACCACAGCGCCTGCCCTTGAGATCAGCGCGGACGATGAGGAGCTGACGGTGGGCGAAACGGCGACGATCCGGTTCACGTTGTCGGAGGCATCGAGCGATTTCACGGCGGAGGACGTGGAGGTGAGCGGCGGCGAGCTGAGCGGTTTCAGCGGCAGCGGAACGGACTACAGCGCCAGCTTCACGCCGGCGGAGAACAGCACGGATGAGGGTGTGATCACGGTGTTGCGCGGCGCTTTCCGTGATGCGGCCGGGAACATCAATGCGGAGCGGACGTCGATCAGCCTGGAGGTGAACACGGTGCCTCCGGACACCACAGCCCCTGTCCTCGAGATCATCGCGGACGATGAGGAGCTGACGGTGGGCGAAACGGCGACGATCCGGTTCACGTTGTCGGAGGCATCGAGCGATTTCACGGCGGAGGACGTGGAGGTGAGCGGCGGCGAACTGAGCGGTTTCAGCGGCAGCGGAGCGGACTACAGCGCCAGCTTCACGCCGGCGGAGAACAGCATGGATGAGGGTGTGATCACGGTGTTGCGCGGCGCCTTTCGTGATGCGGCCGGGAACATCAATGCGGAGCGGACGTCGATCAGCCTGAAGGTGAACACGGTGCCTCCGGACACCACAGCGCCTGCCCTCGAGATCAGCGCGGACGATGAGGAGCTGACGGTGGGCGAAACGGCGACGATCCGGTTCACATTGTCGGAGGCATCGAGCGATTTCACGGCGGAGGACGTGGAGGTGAGCGGCGGCGAGCTGAGCGGTTTCAGCGGCAGCGGAACGGACTACAGCGCCAGCTTCACGCCGGCGGAGAACAGCACGGATGAGGGTGTGATCACGGTGGTGCGCGGCGCTTTCCGTGATGCGGCCGGGAACATCAATGGGGAGCGGACGTCGATCAGCCTGGAGGTGAACACGGTGCCGCCGGTTTCTGTGTCAACGCCACAAAGTGAACTGCCTGTCGAGCTGTTCGTCAGTGCCGGATCATTTGCTGAGCCGTATTACACCTTCTACACCGATGCCGAGGGCAACGAACCTCTGGTGGATTCTGCATTGGATGTTGATTCAACGTATCTGTTCAGACGTCTGGACGATGTGTCGTCTCATCCCTTCTATGTCAGTAATCAGGGTCACAATCAAACCAGTTCTTCGGCACTGATTCTTCAAGGTGATGGCAGCGCCGAACGCGGTATCAAGGGAACAGACTCTTTTCAGATCAGTTTTTCGGAAGACATCGATCTCGATGTTGTTGGGACCGTTGACTATTACTGCTCGAGTCATCCTTCGATGATCAGCAGCTTCCGCTTGTTTCGGGGCTCCGATGAGAACCTGGAGTCAGCATCAGATGCCGAAACTGACGACGCTGACGCACCTCTGGGGTTCGCCTTCGCCAGTCAGGATGTGTCGGCCTCCAGCGAGGCAGAGGCCGACAGTGAATCAACGGCTGATGTTGCCCTCACAACAGTTGATGTGCTGACAGGCGATGTCAACAACAACGGCAGTCATGATGTCAGCGATGCGATCTCAGTCTTGAGGAACATCGTTGGTCTGGAGACTGATCTCTCCGAATTCCCGGGGGTTGATCCCGTGACGTTGATGGATATCGATGGCAGTGGTTCCGTTGATGTCGGTGATGCGGTGGGCATCCTTCGAGCCATTGTCGGCCTCGAGTCGTTGACCTCGCTCGTGCAGGTCTCACTTCAGGCGTCAGCTGATTTGAGCAACGCCTTGCTGCTGGACCCGCAAGGGTTGCAGGGAGACCCGCTCGCACCCGATCCCTTGGCTCTGCTGCTCTGAATCCGGCGTCTCCATCACTGGAATCGCCGCGTTCTTCGCTCCAAGGCATCACAGATTGAGCAGGCAGTTCTCAACTTCCACCCAGCTGTCACAGACAGGTTTGAACTTGCGCAGGATCAGATTGTGCAGCCGCTCATTGGTCGGGTGTGAAATGAAGCAGCCGCGCCGGACCGGCCAGCAGAGTTCACCCTCTCGGGTCTCGTTGCTGTGTTGAAAATGGGCGGCCCGCATCACATCACAGAGCAGAGCGAGTGGGGCGCCTGTTTGTTCCCAGCCGGGGTCGATCCAGAGCTTTCCGTAGCGGAGCAGGTCGATGCCGGCGGTGTGCGTGATCAGCCATCCGATGATCTGGCCACGGTCGCCGCGCAACAACCGACTGAACCGATGTTCCGGTTCCCAGGAGTAGCTGTTGTCTGCAGGATCCCAGGGGGCTCCGATCGGCTCGGATCCGCTGCGCTGCAGACGCTGCTTCAGCTCCGATGTGAGTTTCCGCGGGTAGGGCTCGATGTGCCATTGCGCACGACGGCTCATCCGTGCCACGGACTGTTCAAGCCGGATCAGCAGTGGCTCGACGCGGCAGCGGTCGGAGAGGGTGACCACCACTTTTCCGGGAGAGTTCGTCCATCCGTCTCGTCGGGGGGTGAGTTTGTGCAGTGCCGCTGTGCAGGGGCGCTCCAGCGGGATGGAGAGATGCAGCCTGCTGATGCCGTCCTGAGTGGCTGCGCTGCGAATGTGCAGCAGCAGTCGGCTGGCCACCCCCTTCCGGCGTTCGTCTGGCGTCACGACCAGGCTTACGACCGAAAGGATGGTTCCGGACTCTGAAGCGATCCGTTTCGCCAGCAACAGTCCACAGGGGCGGTTGTGGACGTCTTTGGCCCCCCAGGCCTGCCACTTGACTCCGATCTCAGCGATGCGGGGGCGCAGGATCGCTGAACAGAGGTGGCTGAAGCTGCGGCTGACCTGATCAGCTGTCAGCTGCTCCAGGTGGTGATCATGGGAATCTCTCAAGGCGGAGATGGTGGATCCGGGCGGCGAGCGGCAGATCAACCTTTCGGCAGAATCCTCAGGCAGGCGCGCGGTTGACAGTGCACTTCCAGGACATCATCAGCACCCTCAACCGCTTCTGGGCAGACCAGGGCTGCCTGTTGCTGCAGCCCTACGACACGGAAAAGGGGGCGGGCACCATGAGTCCGCACACGGTGCTGAGGGCCATCGGTCCTGAACCCTGGGCCGTGGCCTACCCGGAGCCCTGCCGACGTCCCACCGATGGTCGTTACGGCGACAACCCCAACCGCGCCCAGCACTATTTCCAATACCAGGTGCTGATCAAGCCATCTCCCGATGGCATTCAGGAGACTTACCTCGCCTCGCTGGAAGCTCTTGGCATTCAGGTGGCTGATCACGACATCCGTTTCGTCGAAGACAACTGGGAGTCGCCCACCCTCGGCGCCTGGGGTGTGGGCTGGGAGGTGTGGCTCGATGGCATGGAGGTCACCCAGTTCACCTATTTCCAGCAATGCGGCGGCATCGACTGCAAACCGGTGTCGATCGAAATCACCTACGGCCTCGAGCGGCTGGCCATGTATCTGCAGGACGTGGAAAGCATCTGGGATCTGAGCTGGAATGCTTCGCGCAGCTATGGCGACATCTGGCTGCCCTTCGAAAAAGGTCAGTGCCAATTCAATTTCGAGGGGTCTGACCCTGAACGGCTCAAGCAGCTCTTCGCGATCTATGAGGCCGAAGCCTCTGATCTGATCGAGCAGCAGCTGCCCGCACCGGCATTGGACTTCGTGCTCAAGTGCAGCCACACCTTCAACCTGCTTGAGGCCCGCGGCGTGATCTCGGTGACCGAACGCACGGCCACCATCGGTCGGATCCGCAACCTGGCACGCAAGGTGGCGGAAGCCTGGTTGGCGGAACGGGAAGCTCTGGGGTTCCCTCTGCTGAGCGGCGTCAAAGCGTCCGAGACGATGCCTGTGGCCGGAGCGAGTTGAGAATTTGCTTCAGCTCCGAGGGGCTCCTCTGATGAGAGCTGCCCAGAAATAATTCCGACAGGGCTCGTTGATCGCGGCTGGGTTCGCTGCGTTCCACCTGGAAGTGCGACCGCAACGCAAGCATTTCCTGATACGTCTGGACCTTCCAGGCAAAGTTCTGATAACGGATCACCCGCTGCACCGGCATCGGCAAGATCAGAGTTGGTATTCCAAGCAGGCAGGCATGGAAAAAATGGCTGCTCACCCCCGTGCTGAGCACATAACGGTGCGATCGGAGCAGGTGCAGATGCCGCCAGATGAACAGAGGATCGCAGTGGGAGCCGGCCCCCACTACCTGGAATCCCTCGGCAAGAAAAGGTTCGTATTCGCCCAGATCCCAGTCTCGCCAGTATGCGCAGATGCGGATCGGATGAAAGCGATCGGGTAGCCCACGGAGGTTTCGGATCAGCTGATCGTCATCCAGCTTCAGTTGGGTGACCCCTGTGGAGTGGCAGCGGAAGAACAGCGATCCTGCAGGCGGCTGTTCTGCTGGCTCGAGGCATTGGATGGCGTACAGGCTGGCGAGCCCGATCGGGATCACCCGCTTCCCTCCCGCGTTGCGGAAGGCCTCGAGGCAGGCATCCGAGCTGGCCAGAACAGTCGGAATCGCATCGATCCGTTCCTGCTCTGGAGCCTGACGCCGGCCATCGATCAGGGGGTAGTTGTGTCCGTGGGGAACGATGGCGTGAATCGATTCCTCCGGCGCGATACCGGCAAAACGCCTGAGGCAGGGCCCGAAGCCGTAGTTGTCGTTCGGTGGATAGACGCGATCGCGATGAGCCGGCCTCCGACTTTGAAACAGCCCCTCCAGATCCGCCTGGTCCGCCCAGGTCTGCGCCAGGGAGATCGGAGGTCCTGGAGTGGTCTCGGGCATCAGCGGCCTTGAGGGGGGAACTCTTGCCCCAGCCTGGCGAATTCTCCTGACCCGTTCATGGCCTGTCTGCAGCATCGCGCTGATGCTGTTTTTGCTGCTTCTGCTGCGCGGTCTGATCTGGGGAGCTCCGCAACCCGGTGGACAGGATCCCTCCGCGGTGATCCGCAGCGGCTCGCGTGAACCCCGGGTCCTCGTCGGGCGGGTGCTGGCGGATGCGCGGCAGTTCGATCCAGGCTGCTCCGTGCTGCTTCAGGTGCAGCGGCTCGATGGCCAGCGCCGGCACGGTCGCACCGAGCTGCAGTGGCGGCAGTGCGGGGTTCTTCTTCAGCAGGGTTGGCGCGTGCGTGCCGTCGGAGACTTGACGCCACCTGCCCCGGGGGCTCATCCCTTCCTCCCGGGAGCAGCGGAGCGGCTGGCATCCCGTGGCAGCTGGAGTCAGCTCAGGGTGTCTGAGCTGGAGGTGCTCGAGCGTCCGTGGACGCCACTGGCGGATGCCCGTCGCTCGATCGCGCAGCAGATGCAGCGGCTGGCTGGCCTTGAACGGGGCGGACTGCTGGCGGCCCTTGTGTTGGGGGGGGCTCAGGTGCAGCTGCCGGACTCCCTGCGTCAGTCCTTTCGGGTGGCGGGCCTCTCCCATGCCCTTGCGGCCTCTGGATTTCACCTGTCCGTCCTGCTCGGGGCAGCACTATCGATCGGTCGGTTGTTGCCGCGATTGGGTCGACTCGCTGTTGCGGCACTGGCACTGGCGGGCTTCTTGCTGCTGGCCGGTCCTCAACCTTCGGTGGTCCGGGCGGTGCTGATGGGGGGCATCGCTCTGATGATCCGGGAATCCGGCGAACGCAGCCGCGGCTTCGGGGTGCTGTTGCTGACGCTCAACGGGATGCTGCTGCTGCATCCGGCCTGGGCCCGATCGCTCGGCTTTCAGCTCAGTGCAGCGGCCACGGCCGGTCTGATGCTCACGGCGCCTCGACTGGAACAGGCTCTGGTGCGGCGGCTGCCGCGGCGATGCCGCTGGCTGGCGCCGGCGCTGTCCGTTCCCCTGGCGGCGATGGCCTGGACGCTGCCGTTGCAGTTGCTGCATTTCGGCTCGACCCCGCTGTATGCCCTGCCGGCCAATCTGCTGGCGGCACCATTGCTGGCTCCGCTGACGCTCTCCGCCATCGCCCTGGCCCTGGGAGGATTGGTGCTTCCACCCGGCCTTCTGACGTTGCTGTGCTGGCCGGTCCAGCAGCTTGCCGGAGCGCTGATCGTGCTGGTGAGCTGGATCAGCAACTGGCCGGCTGCTCAGGTGCTCACCGGTCGGCCGCAGCTCTGGCTGGTGCTGCTGCTGGCCGCTGCTTTGCTGCCTTGGTTGATGCCGGCCCCGAAGCGGGTCCGACTGGCTGCAGTGCTGCTGTTGCCAGTCGTTGTTGGTTTGCACGCCGGCATGCAGCTGGCGGATGGGCTGGTCTCTGTCCATCGCCATGGCCGGCACTGGCTGCTGGCCCGCCACCGCGGACGAGCTGCGCTGGTGGTCAGCCATGCAGACAAGTCCAGCTGCCGCATGGCCCGCCGCCTCATGGATGGTTACGGCCACCAACGGCTGGACTGGCTGCTGCTGCTGGATCCGGTTCCCTCCGCTGGGGTCAGCTGCTGGCAGGGCCTGGCCCGGCATGTTTCAGCGATGCAGCAAGGCCAGCCAGCTCTGGCTCCGGGGCAACGGCTCATCAGTTCAGGGCTGTCGGTGGAGCTGCTTGCGCATCGCGGTGAGCCACTGCTGCTTCGGATCGGCCGTCAGCGCTGGCAGGTGTTGCTCCGCCCTCAGTCCCTCTGGTCGCTGCACAACGCTGACGTCCTGAGCAGCGGCATCACCGGCACCTGGCTGGGATTCCGCCCTTCATCTCAGCAACGCCGCTGGCTGATGGCCCATGGAGGCAGCCTGAGGGTCGCCGACTAAAGTTTGAAGGCGCAGATGGCGTGTGGAGAGGTGGCAGAGTCCGGTTGATTGCGCACGACTCGAAATCGTGTAGGGGTCACACCCTCGTGGGTTCGAATCCCACCCTCTCCGTTCTGAGTAAGTCCCGTTAGGACTCTGAAAGTCCCAAACCCTTTGCGGTGAGGGACTTTTTTACTGCTTGGTGGTCATGGTTCGTCCCGTGAAAAACCAAGCTGTTCCGCAGTTGTGTTGTTGGCAATAGGGGGTTGTGTTGTCGGATTTTTGAGATGCCCCCTCATGGGTTTGCCGGGTAAGTCGTGGGCAAAAACCGTGAAGTTATTTGTGTCTTTCGTGCTCTTTGCTTTGCTCGCGCCAAGCATGATGATCTCTGCTCTTCTAGGCGTGAAACCCTATTGCTACATGCTTTTGGAAGGTCAGAAGGTTTCTTTTGGTGTCCATCCTGACGCACTCATTACTGAGAAATACTCACTGCAAGATGGCACAGCGGTCCATGTGATTGTTGGCGAGGTGGAGCAAGATAAGTTGTTTGCTCTACAGAAAATCCTTGATGAGGAAGATTGATTCGTCTATGGATTTCAGAGGTCCGGCATTTTTTCGTAAGCAATAAGCATTTTCCTAATAATTGCAAGGATAAGACCTCATGATTGGTCAGGACTCTTGTGAGAGTTCCCCCTGAAAAATGGAACTGGCGTTGAGTTGAGTCCCATCAGGGCGTTTTGACTCTTGCTCTGCTCTTGTCAATCTCTCCACCAAGTTCAGGGTGTCGTTTGGGGATAAGTCGCCATCATCGCCCCACTTCAGACTTGAAAGGTCAGGTGGGCACATGATGTGTGGAATGCGTGTTGCTGAAACTTAAGGGCGCTGAGATGACTGTTGTGCCAATGCTCCCCGAAGATTCATGGAAGAAATCCTGAATTGAGTGCCTTCTCGATACCGAACTGGTTGAGGTGGTTTCATCCACGCATGATCCGACCACCAAGACATCGGTCAGAGATGGTCCAGAACCCTGCCGCTGCTTTCAGGAGGTCTCTGTTTCTCCTGAAGGCACCAGGTGCCTCGGGGGTGTTCCAATGCCAGAGGTCAGCAGCCAGCCCCACGAACAAAACTCTGTTCGTCTCTGAAGGTCGTGGTATTCGTCGGTGAGGGTTCCAGTGCTGGTCATCCTTGAAGAGCACTGAGGTTCCATCACCCTTGCCGTACTGGTCATGGAAAGACCACCAGACACTTCCGTATCCGTTGGATTGACCTGTCTGGAAGGTCCCTAGGGTTTTGCTGCCTTGAAGCACCTCTCCTTTCAGGGAGACCGCAGTGCGTTCAGTCAGCAGAACTTTGACTGAAGGAACTTCTTCACTGGTTAGTTCACAGACAAAGGGAAGCGGAACTGCTGCTGCTGGGAGTGACGTTAGAAGGAGAGAGATTAAAAATTTCATTCTCTAAGAGCCCTGAGTTTTTCCAGTAGAGCTCGGTTGAGTCGGTTGTCGCATGAAGTCGCCGTCTGAGGGTAGATAGTTCCTTTTGTTCCTGCCTGGCGCTCTCATGTCTTCAGGTGTGAGCGCTGGACTCCGGAGAAGTTTGGCAACCCCTAAGCGCAAATGCTTAGGGGTGGTGCCACGCAAGTCTTGTCGCATGAGAGCGGTTTTCCAGGAGGTCGAGCACTTCTGGGTTTTTCTTGAAAATCGCTCACGGCAATCCACAGCATTCGCTGCATGTCGGCGATGGTGGTGATCGCTTGGCGTCGTCTCGCTAAGCGACATCTTCAGTGCCCGAAGGAGCGATAGGGATACCGCTCCTTTTTTTGTGCCCTGCTGAACTCTCCCCATTTGCTCCCTAGTCGTGTCGTTTTTCCAGGAGGAGCGTGATGGTGTCGAGTCATGAGAAGGGATGTCCCTGGGACTGGGGAATCCATGGGTTTTTCATTGAGGCCCCCAGCAGGGCGGTTATCCCATCAGCACTGGGTCTTCAAGGCACATTCAGGGTCCATAACGTTCTCGAAGTCAACACTCATCCATGAGCGAAGAGAACGCCAGCAGCGAAACCTCCAATCAGTGCGGCGGCAAGAAGAAGGCGATGCTCGCCTATGGCGTCATCCAAATCTCCGCCACCGTTGTTTCCGCCATCTCCCTGGCGGCAATTGCTTTAGGTCTCTGCGCTGTGAAGCAAGAGAGCAAGGCCTTCAACGGTTGCGTTCAAGAGGTCATCGCTGAGGGCAAAACGAACGCTCAGGCAGTCCGCTTCTGCAATGGCGGAAAGCTGAGGAAGTAGTTCCGCTCCTGCCCTGGTGCCCTGAGCCGACTTAGAGGGAATGAGATCAGAGACCCATTTAGTCGGCAAAACCAGGTCTCAGCGACCTTCAGGGGGGGGGCGTTAATCCCCCCCCTTTTCATCGGAAGGTTCAGTTGGTCTCAGTGATTGCCGCTGTGGCAGCGCCCTGGTCTGACATCTCTTTCAGTGACTCAGCAGCGCAGAGGGTGGACAAGGCAATGGCAACCAAGGCGGCGCTGTTGATGACCTTGAGGACGACTGGAAGATGGGTGTTGACCATCTCGCGGATGTTTGCCATGGAAATAGTTCGCAGTGAACATGTTCATAGTGTGACCTTTGTCAACCAGGCGAAGGTTCCAGCTCGCGGATAGGACCTGGCCTCTCTGTGGATGGACCAAGCCGACCTGAATCACGTGCTTGCTGCGCTCTTCCCGGACGCCGTAGAGCAGTTGTGGAGGGTGCTTCTGCAGAGGTCTGAGGGGCAACCGAATCAGGAGCGGTCGTCACGACCTGTTCTGACGGTTCTCCTACTCCTCAGTTCGGTTCGTCCGGAGGAAGGTGAATGGGGCGAGTCATCGAGGACGTAGGACCCCTGAGGACTAGGAACTCTCAGGGGTTTTTTCTTGTCCAAGGAGGTCCCTTCAGAAGTGGTCCCTTCAGAAGTGTTGGGAATTATCCATCTCAGTTGGAGAGTTCGTCCGAAGTGGTCTCCAGTCGTCCTGTCTGGAACTGAACGGAAAGATCATCCTCTCCGTTTCGATCAAGAATGAAACAGCAGCACCAGTCCCTGCTGCACCTGGTGGAATTCACGCTCTTCGCGGCTGAGGTCGAGTCCCACCTTGAGGCCTTCCTGCATCGCATCCTCGAACGGTGGGGTGAGAGGGGGATTGGCATCGATCCACAGGGCAGCGATGCCCACAGCAGTGGCGTGCCACCGGAACCGGCCCGTCGTGCCGATGTCCGGTTCGTTCAGGGCCTCCTCCAGGAGTGTGTTGATCGGCAGGGTTGAGCTGGGCATGACCACCAGCATCGAGACCTCATCCAGCCTCGGCAACGGGCTGAGAGACTTCGTATCGATCGGGTCCGAACACGATGCCGCCGGCTCCAGATGCCCTGCCCCGGCGCATTGCCCTGGTTCACGAGTGGTTCACGCCTCGTTCCCGTGGAGGAGCTGAGCTGGTGGTTCAGGCCATCGATGCTCTGCTCACGGCAGCGGATCGCCAGCCCCAGCTCGCTGCGCTGGTGGATGGCGAGAGCCGACGCCCCGGCAGCTGGCTCGAGCGCCGCTCCGTGCTCACCTCTCCGATCCAGCGGCTGCCCTGGGGCATCAGCCATGTGCAGCAGTACCTGCCGCTGCTGCCGCTGGCGATCGAGCAGATCGATCTCGGCGCTGCCGATCTGGTGATCAGCAGCAGCCATCTGGTGGCCAAGGGGGTGCTCACCGCTCCCGATCAGCTGCATATCAGCTATGTGCATACCCCGGTCCGCTACGCCTGGGACCAGATGCATGCCTATCTGCAGTGCTCTGCCCTGGCCAGGCGCGGTCTCGGCCCCCTGATCCGCTGGCAGCTGCATGCCCTGCGCCAATGGGATCAGCTCAGCGCCCAGCGGGTGGATCACCTCATCGCCAATTCTCGTTTCACCGCTCGCCGGATCCGCAAGTTCTGGGGGCGGCAGGCCGAGGTGATCCATCCACCCGTCGATGTGGGCCGATTTCGCTGGGATGCCCCCCGTGATGATGTCTACCTCTGTCTCTGTCGCCTGGTGCCCTACAAGCGGGTCGATCTGGTGGTGGAGGCCTTCAACCGTCTGAAGCTGCCCCTCGTGGTGGTCGGTGATGGTCCGGAGCGGGCACGGTTGCAGGCCCTGGCTGGTCCCACGGTGACCCTGTTGGGACGCCAGTCCCCTCAGCAGGTGGAAGCGCTGATGGCCCGCTGCCGGGCCTATGTGTATGCGGGGCTCGAGGATTTCGGCATCGCACCGGTGGAGGCGATGGCGTCCGGTGCACCGGTGATCGCTCTGGGTCGGGGCGGCCTGCTGGATACGGTGCGTTGCGCGTCCGCCGGCATGCCCAAGGCCACAGGGGTCCTGTTCCCCGATCAGACGCTGGAATCTCTGCAGCAGGCTGTGCAGTGGTTTGAGGAGCAGCGGCTCTGGCGTCAGCTGGATGCCGAGGTGATCCGGCGCTGGGCGGAACGGTTCGGGCCGGATGCTTTCGCTGCCCGGTTCGAGGCGGCGTTGCAACGGGCCTGGGCGGCGCATCGCCGAAGCTGTGACGTTGCCGCGAGTGACCCTGCAAAGGTGCCAGGCCTGCTCTCGTGACGTTGAGTGTGGCGAGACGCACTCTGAGCCTTGCCGACGGCCACGAGGCCTTCCTTGCGTCAGACCGCTCGTCTGGCTTTCGGTCGTGGTTCGTATCGGCCTCACCTGGCGATGACCACAGCCCCACCGGTCGCTGTGCCGACCGGTCTGCTGATCCGCCAGCAGAGTCGTACCGGCCGAGGCCTCAAGCGCGGCGGCGACATTGTTTTTTCCCTGGCGGTGCTTGGTCTTGGTGCTCCGGTGCTGCTCCTGCTGGCGGCTCTGGTGAAGCTGAGCTCACCCGGGCCTGTGTTCTACGTGCAGCGGCGGGTCGGTCGCGATTACAGCCGTTTCGGTTGCATCAAGTTCCGCACCATGCGAGCCGATGCCGACGCTGTTCTGGCGCGTGTTCTGGATGAGGATCCTGGCCTGAGGAGTGAGTTCGAGCGCGATTTCAAACTCCGGCGCGATCCCCGCATCACCCGGGTCGGCCAGTTCCTGCGTCGTTCGAGCCTTGATGAACTGCCCCAGTTCCTCAACGTGCTGTGGGGGGAGATGAGTGTGGTGGGACCAAGGCCGATCGTTGATCGGGAGCTCACCCGCTACGGCGACTACATGGATGAAGTGGCGGCGGTCCGCCCCGGTCTCACCGGTCTGTGGCAGGTGAGCGGACGCAACAACCTCAGCTACAAGAAGCGGGTGAAGTTGGATCTGGCCTATGCCCGCGGTCGTTCCTTCAGCCTGGATCTGGCGATCATCCTGCGCACGTTCGGCGTGCTGCTTCTGCCCATGGATCGCGGCGCTTACTGACCTGCCACCAGCAGGGCGACCAGCAGAAGCAGGAGAAGCCACAGGCTTTCCAGCCGACTGGTCAGCACCAGAATCAGATTGACGGCGTTGCGGTCAGCTTGTGGCAGATCCGCTGCCAGCACCGGTTTGTCGATCCATCGCTCTCCGTAACGGTTGCGTCCACCGAGCTGAACGCCGGCGCAGTGGGCGTAGATCGCTTCGGAGCGGCCCGCGTTGGGGGAGGGATCGGGAGCCCCATCTCGCTCGGCGGCGCGCACCAGGGCCGGCAGCTCCCGCCAGGGCTGGCTCACCAGCGGCAGCGTGATCATCACCAGCCGGCAGGGCAGCCAGGTGAGCAGGTCATCGAGCCTGGCTCCGGCGGTTCCGAGCCAGCGCAGGCGTCCGCGCCGATAGCCGAGCATCGAGTCGAGGGTGCTGCTCGCTTTGAAGGCCCAGGCCAGGGCCAGCGGTCCCGGCAGCTGCGGTGAGAGCGCTTGAAGCACCAGGCCGATGATCATCCAGAACAGCGGTGCGAACAGGCCGTCCACGGCATTTTCCGAGGCACTCTCGGCGGCCGCTCTCAAAATCTCCGGCTCCCCCAGCTGCTGCACATCGCGGCCGACGATCCAGCTCAGCCGTTCGCGTGCCGCCGTCAGATCCCCTTGCGGCTGATCCGGCAGAGCACTGAGGATGGCGGCCACGCTGTCGTGCAGGCTGCGGGCCGCCAGGGCGCTGGCCAGGCCGAGCACCAGCAGGGCTGTGCCAAACGGAGCAGCCCTGGCGAGCTGCTCCACCAGCCAGCCGCAGCTCCCGGCTCCGAGAACCAGCACAGCAGTGATCAGGCCACCGCCGAGGCGGAGGGCCTCAGGCCGGTCACCGCTCAGGCGCTCGACCCACAACCGCAGGCGGCTGATCAGCTTCCCCATCAGCACCACCGGGTGGGGGCACCAAAGCGGATCTCCGATCAGGGCATCCAGTCCGGCGGCAGCCAGGACCGCTGCGGCACCGGACTGGAACAGCAAGGGATCAGGCGTCCTTCAGCCAGCTGAACATCGAGCGAAGACCCTTGCCGACGCTTTCGATCGGCAACGCGGCGTCGCGATCCCGGATGCGCTTCATCTCGGGCTTGCCGGCATCGCACTCAGCCACGAACTTCCTGGCGAAGGTGCCGTCCTGGATGTCAGCCAGCACACGCTTCATCTCCGCCTTGGTGTCTGCGGTGATCAGGCGTGGGCCGCTCACGTAGTCGCCGTATTCAGCGGTGTTGGAGATGGAATCGCGCATGGCGGTGAGGCCGCCTTTCACCATCAGATCCACGATCAGCTTCACCTCGTGCAGGCACTCGAAGTAGGCCAGTTCGGGTTGATAGCCCGCTTCCACCAGAGTCTCGAACCCGGCCTTCACCAGCTCGGAGAGCCCGCCGCAGAGCACGGCCTGTTCACCGAACAGATCCGTTTCGGTCTCTTCCTTGAAGTTGGTCTCCAGGATGCCGGCACGGGTGCCGCCTATCCCCTTGGCGTAAGCCATCGCCAGAGCGCGGGCGTTGCCGGAGGCATCCTGTTCGATCGCAAACAGGGCCGGAACGCCCTGGCCGTTCTGGTACTCCCAGCGCACGGTGTGGCCGGGCCCCTTCGGAGCGATCATCACCACATCCACATCGGCCGGCGGCTTGATCAGCTCGAAACGGATGTTGAAGCCGTGGGCAAAGCTCAACACCTTGCCGGCGCTCAGGTTCGGCGCGATTTCCTTGTCGTAGACGTCCTTCTGGAATTCATCGGGCAACAGCACCATGATCCAGTCCGCTTTGGCAGCGGCATCGGCAACGCTCAGCACCTCGAGACCGTCAGCCTTGGCTTTCTCGGCGGAGCGGCTGCCGTCATAGAGGCCCACCACCACGTTGACACCGCTGTCCTTCAGGTTGAGGGCGTGGGCATGGCCCTGGGAGCCATAACCGATGATTGCCACGGTCTTGCCGTTCAGCAGACCGAGATCGGCATCGGAGTCATAGAAGAGCTGGGCCATCCGGAGCGCGCTTGCGAGGCGGTGCAAGCAGCGAGCTTACGCTTCGCTGGGATGGGTGATGACCCGATCGATCAGCCCGTAGTCCTTGGCTTCCTCGGCGCTGAGGAAGTAGTCGCGGTCGGTGTCCTTTTCCACCTTGTCGAAGTCCTGGCCGCTCATGTCTGCCAGGGAGCGGTTGAGCATCTCCTTCATGCGCAGGATTTCGCGAGCTTCGATCTCGATGTCGCTGGCCTGACGGCGGCTGGTGCCGCCAAGAGGCTGGTGGATCATGATCCGGCTGTGGGGCAGGGCCACCCGCTTGCCCTTGGTGCCGGCTGCCAGCAGAAAGGCGCCCATGGAGGCGGCGAGGCCGACACAGATGGTCACCACATCGCTCTTCACGTACTTGATGGTGTCGTAGATGGCCAGACCGGCCGTCACGGATCCACCGGGGGAGTTGATGTAGAGATAGATCGGCTTGGTGCTGTCCTCGGAATCGAGATACAGCATCTGGGCCACAAGGCTGTTGGCGATGCCGTCATTCACCTCGGAGCCCAGGAAGAGGATGCGCTCCACTCCCAGACGGGTGTAGATGTCGACCCAGCGCTCCATCTGGCTGCCGGGCAGGCGGTAGGGAACGCTGGGGGTACCGATCGGCATGGGTCAGGACGTGAGAGGACGAAAAAGGTGGAAATCTGGGATCAGTTGGCGCTGTTGCTGGGCAACTCCTTGCGGCTGCTGAGCACCCGGTCGATCAGGCCGTACTCCATGGCCTGCTCCGGAGTGAGGTAGCTCATACGGTCGGAGTCCTTGCTCAGTTCCTCGACGCTGCGGCCGGTGTTGCTGGAGAGGATTTCCAACATGGCCCGCTTGTTGTGGAGCACTTCCTTGGCGCGGATCTGGATGTCGGTGGCCTGGCCCTGGGCCCCACTGCGGGGCTGGTGCAGCACGATCGACGAGTGAGGAAGAGCGGCGCGCTGACCTTTCGTGCCCGCTGAAAGGATCACAGCAGCCGTTCCCATCGCCTGACCGATGCAGATGGTGTGCACCGGGGGCTTCACGTAGCGGAGCGTGTCGCAGATGGCGAAGGCCTCGGTCTCGAAGCCGATCGCATCGCCTGAATACCAGCTGGTTCCGGTGGAGTTGATATAGAAGTAAATCGGCTTGTCAGGGTTGTCGAACTCCAAATAGAGCAGCTGGGCGATGATCAATTCCGTGACATCGATGCCCATCTGACGTTTGGCATCGTCATCGGAAAACAGCGGCAGTCCGAGGTAGACGATCCGCTCCTTGAGCAGCAGTGAAGGCAGATCGGGAGGAGGAGTCCTCATTACGGAGCTGTCGCCGTAATAGGGGGCTGAGGTGGTCATCTACCGCGCACCATCGCTTTGTGGCAGGAGCCTAGCGGGGGCTTTCAGGCTTGCGCTCGCTGGTGCGGGGCGGTTTGCCCTGCCCCTTGGATTTGGTCTGCGCTTTGGCTTTCGCTTCGGTCTCCAGCCGAGCGAACACCATCCGGCCGGTGGGAGTCTGCAGAGCTCCGGTGACCACCACCGGCTTCCTCTGGCCGATCAGGGGGCGGGCGTCATTGACCACCACCATCGTGCCGTCGTCGAGGTAGCCGACCCCCTGGCTCTCCTCCTTGCCTTCACGAACGATCTTGAGATTGAGCTCGTCGCCGGGCTGCACTTCTGGCCTCAGTGCAATCACCAGCTCGCTCAGATTCATCACCTTGAGTGCTTTCACCGAGGCCACCTGGGCCAGGTTGAAATCGGCGGTGACCAGCGTTCCGCCCGTGTCATCCGCCAGCTGCAGCAGGCGGTCGTCCGTGCCCTTCCCGTCGTAACGGGTGCTGTTGATCACGAGGCGACGGCCGTAGGTCTCGCGCAGATCCTTGAGCAGCTTCAGGCCCCGCCGCCCCTTGGCACGTTTTTCGACGTTGGTGGAATCGGAGAGCTGCTGCATCTCATCAATCACCGACTCCGCCACGATCACCTGCCCTTCCAGCAGCCCGCAGGCGAGCATCCCGCGGATGCGGCCATCGATGATCACACTGGTGTCCAGAATCTTGGCAGTGGCCGGGGTCAGCACACCGTCGGCCACCAGCAGGGCTTCACTGCTGGCTGGATTGAGCAGGCGCAGCAGCGTGCGGCCGTGCACTTCGGCCAGGTTGCTGCCCAGGATCCCGAAGAACACATTGCTCACCACCGCCAGCAGCGGTTTCAGCAGAACCACCCCACCGGAAAAGGGAAGGAGCAGCACCGGCAGCAGCAGCAGGTTGGCGACGAGCAGGCCCAGAATCAAGCCGATGGCGCGGCTCACCAGCAGGTCGGTGGGCATGGTGCGCACCTGCTGCATCAGGCGCAGCCGCAACCGTTTGAACACCAGCCCAGCGAGAAGCCCCACGCCTCCGCCGGAACCCGTGAGGATCAACCGCAGCTGTTCCGCATCGGTGGCGGGATTCACCAGTTCCGCGGGCAGAAGATGCACCCCCATCCAGCCAGCAGCACCACCGGAGCCGACGAACAGCATCAGGATGAGCAGATCAACCATGGGCTCAGGTCGTGGCAGCTCAATCCGAATGTGCGCAGCATGCCCTATCCCCCTCCTCCCCGCAGCGCCTACCTCCACATTCCCTTCTGCCATCGACGTTGTTACTACTGCGATTTCGCTGTGGTGCCGCTGGGGGATCGGGCCCACGCGGACGGGGGACCGGGAAGCGCCTCCATCCGCGATTACCTGTCCCTGCTGCATCGCGAGATCGCAGCTGCACCATGGGGTCCGCCCCTTGCGACGGTGTACATCGGCGGCGGCACCCCATCGCTGCTGACGGCCGCTCAGATCCAGGCTCTGCTTGAGGCGCTGCAGGTCCGTTTCGGTCTTCAGCAGGGTGCGGAAATCACCCTCGAGATGGATCCCGCCAGCTTTGATCGGCAACAGCTGGATGCGGTGCTCAGGACCGGGGTCAACCGCATCAGCCTTGGTGGCCAGAGCTTTGACGATGACGTTCTCGCCGGGCTCGGTCGTCGTCACCGGCGCGCTGATCTGCTGGAGGCCTGCCGCTGGATGCGGGAGGCGCTGAGGCAGGGCGCGCTGAGGTCCTGGAGTCTTGATCTGATCCAGAACCTGCCAGGACAGACCCGCCTCGCCTGGGAGCAGCAGTTGGCGCAGGCCATCGCCATGGATTCTCCCCATGTCTCGGTGTATGACCTGTCGGTGGAGCCAGGCACGGTGTTTGAGCGCCGTCAGCAGCGGGGTGAGCTGGATCTGCCGGAGGAGGAGCTGGCGGCGGAGCTGATGGCGCTCACCAGTGATCACCTCGGAGCTGCCGGGCTCGGTCGCTACGAGATTTCCAACCATGCCCGCCCCGGCCACGCCTCCCGCCACAACAGGGTGTACTGGAGTGGTGCCGGCTGGTGGGGATTCGGCATGGGCGCCACCTCAGCCCCGTGGGGAGAGCGCCAGGCCAGGCCCAGAACCCGGGACGCCTATCGCGTCTGGCTGGAGCAGGAAGCCGCTGCATCAGCCTCAGGTCCGGGAGACTTTGTCCCTGGAGACTCAGTGCCGTGGCGAGGCACTGGCATGCCCCTGGATGATCTGCTGCTGGTGGGCCTGCGACGCAGAGAGGGGGTGGATCTGCAGGCTCTTGGATGCCCAGTGCCCGACCAACTGCTGAAGCGTTGGCAGCCGTTCATCGCCGAAGGGTTGCTGGTGGGTGAGGCCGGACGCTGGCGGTTGTCCGATCCGGAGGGGATGGCTCTCAGCAATCGGGTTCTGGTGGAGGTTCTGCTGTGGTGGGAGTCGCTGTCTGACGTTGATCGAGCACCCAGCGCTCCAGAGCCTCCGCGCACAGCTGCCGTCCTGGCAGCAGAGCGGGGCTGAAGGGGGGCTGCTGAGCCGTGAGCCCCAGCAGATCAGCGCTCACTCGCACCTGTCCGTCGCAATCGGCCCCGGCACCGATGCCGATTACCGGAATCGCGAGCTGACGGCGCACCTGCCCGGCCAGCTGGTCCGGCACATGCTCGAGCACCAGAGCGAAGCATCCGGTGCTCTCGAGCTCAATGGCCTGGCTCATCAGTCGCTGCTGCGCCGGAGCATCCACCGCCTGACGCCGCAGGCCGAGACGATGCACCGCTTGCGGCGTCAGCCCCAGATGCCCCATCACCGGGATGCCCATGCGCACCAGCCGATCAATCACTCTCACCACCTCCGGTTCGGCGCCTTCCAGCTTCACGGCCGCGGCGCTGGATTCCTTCAGCAGCCTCCCGGCAGCGGCCACCGCTGCGTCCTCACCGCACTGATAGCTGAGAAACGGCAAGTCGGAGATGAGCAGGGGCTGCTGGGCCGGCATCGCCTGAAAGCCGCGCTCCACGGCCTGCGTGTGGTGCACCATCTGCTCGAGGGTGACCGGCAGGGTGGTGTCATGCCCGAGAGCCACCATTCCCAGCGAGTCACCCACCAGCACGGCATCGGCCCCGGCGAGCTCCACCAGGGCCGCAGACAGGCTGTCCCATGCAGTGAGAATCGTGATCGGTCGGCCGTCTTGCTTGAAGCGGATCAGATCGGCTGGACGCATGGAGTGGGCTTAGCCCTTGGTGGCTCCTTGCTAGCATCAAGCCGACTCGGACCCATGCGGCTCGGACGCCTAAATCTGGTCAGGACCGGAAGGTAGCAGCCACACGGGATGCTCAGGGCAGGCGTGGAATCCGGGTCACCCCTCTTCAGCTGTCGCTTTGATGCTGGCGCTGACGCAGGAATTCGGGAATACGGGCGCCGTTGTCATCGATCTCGCGGCGGTCACCGCGCTGAGCCTGAGCCGTCAGGGGGCGGCTTGCAGATCGCTCGCTGCGGTAGTGCTGACCGTTCTCGAAGCCCGTGGCGATCACGGTGACGTGGATCTCTCCCTCCAGGGCTTCATCCACCACAGCACCGACGATGATGTTCGCCTCGGGATCGACGACGTCATAGATCACTTCCGAGGCCGTGGTCATGTCCTCAAGGGTCATGTCCCGGCCTCCGCTGATGTTGATCACGCAGCCCTTGGCCCCGTCAATCCGTTCCGTCTCCAGCAGAGGGCTGCTGATGGCGGCCTGGGCGGCTTCCACCGCGCGGGAGCGACCGGAGCCGATGCCGATTCCCAGCAGGGCGGTGCCGGCCTCGGTCATCACCGAACGCACATCGGCGAAGTCGACATTGACCAGGCCGGGGCAAGTGATGATGTCGCTGATGCCCTTCACACCCATGCGCAGCACGTCATCGGCACTGCGGAAGGCTTCCTGAAGCGGTGCGCTGCCGATGGCATCACGCAGGCGGTCGTTGGGGATCACGATCAGGGTGTCCACATGCTCTGCAAGCCGGGTGATCCCTTCATCGGCCTGACGCATGCGCCTGCGGCCCTCGAAACCGAAAGGTTTGGTGACGATGCCCACCGTGAGGGCTCCGACCTCACGAGCGACCTCGGCCACCACTGGGGCCGCTCCGGTTCCGGTTCCTCCACCCATGCCGGCGGCGATGAACACCAGATCGGCCCCCTGCAGTGCTTCGTGCAGGTCGGTGCGGGACTCTTCGGCGGCCTTCTGACCGATGGTGGGGTTGCCTCCGGCGCCCAGGCCGCGGGTAAGGGTCTGTCCCAGTTGCAGACGTGTCTGAGCCTGGGACTGAATCAGTGCCTGGGCGTCTGTGTTGAGAACGCGATAAGCGACACCTTCAAGATCGCTGAGGATCATGCGGTTGACGGCGTTGCTGCCACCGCCACCAACACCAATCACCTCGATGCGGGCGGACTGACTGGGTTGAATGCCGGCGGCATGCTGGGATGACGCACCGCTGACGATCTCCATCTTTTCGACCGATCCGTTCAGGTTTGGCTGCATTATGTCCCTGCGGCTCTGAACCGGGAAAGTTTGGATACGTTCCGTCCGGTGGAAAGGAACGGCAACACTTCGTCAGCGTTTCAAGCTTCTGGCGCGACTTTCTCAGCGGGCTCGGGCTTTTTGGCGGGCCGCTCCAGTTCCGGTCGATCCGGATTGCTCAGATCAATGGAACCTTGTTCTTGATCGAGCAGATGGGGGGGCATCGTGCTGTTCAGTTGGACGATCGCGTCGATCTGCTGCACCAGTCGGTCGCTGTCGCGCCCCAGATCGATCAGGCCGAGGCTTCGGGTGCGGAGGCTGATGGCGCCATCGGGGTGGAGGACGATGGTCTGAAGACTGTCGCTGATCCGGCCGCGCTGCTCGAGAAGCTTGGCCAGCACAGCCCGTTTATCAGCGCTCCAGCCCTCAACGGTGATGGCCGTCGTCGGGGCCGGGCTGGGAGCTTTGGTGTTCGTCTGGATCCAGTGCCCTTCCCCGTCGACCATCCCCGTTTCCATGCCGCCGGCCAGGCGTCGGGTCGCCCGGGCAACGGGGATCTGACCCACCAGCTGCACGTCGAGTCGCGCTGGCAGCAGTCGCCGGTCCACCTGGGCGGATTGCACCGGGAGCTCCTGTCGCAGTTGTGATTCCAGGGTCTTGAGGTTGATCTCCAGAAGCGGTTGCGGAAACGAAAACCCTCCGACTTTGGCGACCAGAGCCGGTGAGATCCCTGTGTCGCCGCGCACGATCAACTGATTGGTGCCTTCCAGGGTCCAGCCATGGCGCAGCAGAATCCAGCCCAGCCCTGTGCTGAGCAGCAGAAGCACCAGCACGCGCCAGATCTGGATCAACAGCTGCGCGCGCTGCTGACGCCGCAGAGCACGCCTGCGTTCCAGCTGCGGTGTCAGGGTCACTGGCTTGCGCTGTCGCTTCGCAGGCGCCTGCTTCGTCACAGATCGCACCGGGCCCGTGCCATCAGCTGATCGCCCCAGCGACGGGCGCGGTCCGCATCAGCGAAGGGCACGTCCATCTGTTTGTCCTTGCCGACCAGGCGCAGGCGGCAGCGCCCCTGGGATTCGTCTGTCAGGGGGGCATCTCCTGAGGCCAGAGCCATCAGTTCCACCAGCTCCAGCCGGCAGACATCGAACTGCCCCTGATCCTGGAAACGTCCGGCTTCAAAGCTGCTCCAGATCAGATGGCCATCCTTCAGCCGCGCGCCGCCGCAGCCGTCCAGCTTCGCCAGCTCGGCACCCTCCGCCCAGTCGCGGAAGAGGTTCTGACGCCGGCGTTCCAGCCAGCCGAGGGCTGCGAGCAGCACGAAGGCTGCCAGCAGGGGTAACCAGAGCAGGCCGTGGCTCATGGATCAGGCGGGGGTCGACCGTAGGCGTTGCTTCATTCTCCAGCTGTTTCCACCAGTTCGTGCACCAGTTGATCGAGTGTTAAGCCGCTTGCTGCCCAAAGCATCGGGTACATGCTCTGGCTGGTGAATCCAGGAAGGGTGTTGATCTCATTGATCCAGATCGTTCCGGCCGCTTCGTCGTAGAAGAAATCCACACGGGCCATGCCCAGGACCCCGACCGCTTCGCAGGCCTGAAGAGCCTGCTGGCGGATCCGATCAGCGACGCCGTCTGGAAGCGGCGCCGGAATCAGTGTGGAGCTCAGTCCAGCGGTGTACTTGGTCTCGTAGTCGTACCAGTCGGCTTCGAAACGAATCTCTCCGACAACGGAGGCCCTCAGGTCGTTCCGCCCCAGCACTGCGCACTCCAGTTCCCGTGCCGTGACCCCCTGCTCCACCACGAGGCGCGGATCCAGGAGGGAAGCCTTGTGGAGGCCCTCAACCAGTTCCGCCCGGTTGCGCACCTTGCTGATCCCGACCGATGAACCCAGGTTGGCTGGCTTGACAAAGCAGGGATAGCCGAGCTCTTCGATGCGCTTCAGAAGCGGGTTGAACGTGGTGTCGTCCTTCAGTTCGCTGGCCTGAACGCAGACGTAGGGCACCTGTGAGAGTCCGGCGGCCGCGAAGGCGGCCTTCATCGCCTGCTTGTCCATGCTCACGGCGGATCCGAGCACACCGGCTCCCACAAAGGGTTGGCGCATCAGGCGGAACAGCCCCTGCACGGTTCCGTCCTCGCCGTTGGGGCCGTGCAGCACGGGGTACCAGACGTCGACGGCATCACAGTCCTGCGGCAGTCCCCGGAATCCTGCGGGCGGCAGGGGGTGGGGGAGCTGCTCGTCGGTGGCGGCTTCGCCCCTCTCCAGCACCGCGGCAGCGATCCCGGGTCCCCACCAGCGGCCTTCGCGGTCGATGTAGAGGACCGTCACGGCGTAACGCTCCGGATTGCTGCCGCTCGTCAATCCAGCCAGCACCGTGCTGGCTGAACGGATGGAAACCTCATGCTCACCGGAGACACCACCGAACACGAGGCCGACATGCTTGCGCTGGCTGGTCATTTCGACGCGCTGTGCGGTCTGAGGCGCGCCAAAGGTATCAGCGTTGTTCCGCCACCGGCAGGGGGGTGGCGCTCAGTGAGAACGAACGCACCGCGTCGATCGTCACCCTCACGAGATCACCGGGATTCCAGATGTGGCCATCCGGCCCTGTTGCGCTGAAGAACGTGAGCCGGTTGGTGCGGGTGCGCCCCATCAGCTGATGGGGATCCTTCGGGTTGATCCCTTCCGCCAGCACCTCCTCGATGCGGCCGGTGTAGCGGGCATTGCGGGTTCGCGCTGTGCGCTCCACCAGGGCATTCAGTTCCCGCAGTCGCTCCACCTTCACCGCTTCCGGCAGCTGGTTGTCCCAGTTCGCCGCTGGAGTGTTGGGACGTGGTGAATAGGCCGCGGTGTTCACCTGATCGAACCCGATCGATTCCACCAGCTCCAGAGTGCGTCGGTACTGGGCATCGGTCTCACCGGGGAAGGCGACGATCACATCGGCGCTCAGGGCGGCATCGGGCATCCGTTCGCGGATGCGGTCGATGATGCGCCGGTAGCGCTCCACGGTGTAGCCGCGGGCCATCGCCCTCAGCAAGTCGTTGTCGCCGCTCTGGAAGGGGATGTGGAAGTGCTCGCAGAGCCTGGGGAGATCAGCGCAGGCGTCGATCAACCGTTCGGTGAAATACCGCGGATGGCTGGTGGCGAAGCGGATCCGTTCGATCCCTTCCACGTCATGAACCTGATGCAGCAGGTCGGTGAGCGTGTGCTGGCGGCGCCCCTCCGGCGTGATGCCCGGCAGGTCACGGCCGTAGGCGTCGATGTTCTGACCCAGCAGGGTGATCTCCTTGTACCCCTGGGCTGCCAGACCCTCCATCTCCAGCTTGATCGCTTCCGGAAGGCGCGACTGTTCCTTCCCGCGCACAGAGGGCACCACGCAGTAGGTGCAGCGTTCATTGCAGCCGTAGATCACGTTCACCCACCCGCAGATGCGGCTGTCACGCCGTGCAGTGGTGATGTCCTCGAGAATGTGGTGCTCCTCCGTGGCCACCACCTGCTGACCGCTGTCCACCTGCTGGAGCAGGGTCTCCAGGCGGTTCGCATGCTGGGGACCCATCACCAGATCAAGCTCCGGAACCCGTCGCAGCAGCGATTCCCCTTCCTGCTGTGCCACGCAGCCGGCCACCACCAGCGTGAGGTTCGGATTGGTCCGTTTCCGTCGAGCCTGTCGACCGAGGTAGCTGTAAACCTTCTGCTCGGCGTTGTCCCGGATGGTGCAGGTGTTGTAGAGCACCAGATCCGCCTCCAGTTCAGCGCTGGCTTCTCGGTAGCCCATCGCTTCGAGGATGCCGGCCATGCGCTCGGAATCCGCCTTGTTCATCTGGCAGCCGAAGGTGGTGATCCAGTAGCTGCCGCGCGGATCCGTGCCGATGCTGGTGCGGTCTGGAGCGGAGACGACCAAGGCGGGGGAGGAGAGAGGAATGACTGCCCTCAGTTTTAGTCACGACGGTGTTGTGTCAGTTTGGTGACTGGACACAGGCCGGCATGGGTTGGGGCCTCAGGCGTTTCTCCCTCACCAAGGCGGTGCCTCTGGCCATCAGCCGCGGGACCACCTCGGCTGTGCAGCGTCTGGAGCTGAGCATCAGCCGGGATGGCATCACAGGTCGCGGCGAGACCGGTGGATTCGAGACCGGCCACCGGGGCTTCTCCACAGACGCCGTGGAGCTCGAGCTGCAGACGCTGCTGCCACGGCTTGAGGGTTTGGATCCCTCTGTGCCGCAGGGTTTCGAGCCGCTGCTGGCGGACCTCACGCCACCGGCACGATGTGCCCTCGATCTCGCGCTCTGGGACTGGCGAGGCCGCCGTTTGCAGGCTCCGGTCTGGCAGCTCTGGGGACTGGATGGGGCCCGTTCGGTGGCCACAAGCGTCACGCTTGGCCTCGCTGCGTCGGAGCAGGTGCTGCAGCGGTTGCAGCGTTGGCGTGAGCTGATGCCGGTCACCCGGGTGAAGCTCAAGCTGGGGAGCCCTGACGGGCTGGAGCACGACCGTGCACTGCTCTCGGCGGTGGCGGATGCCATGGCCGGCGATGACCGTCGTCCTGCGGCGGAGCTCCAGGTGGATGCCAACGGTGGCTGGACCCTGGACCAGGCCCGCAGGATGCTGCCGCTTCTGCAGGAGCGGGGGGTCGTGCTGCTGGAGCAGCCGCTTGCTCCTCATCTGGATCCGGAGCGCGATTCTGCCGGTTTCGCGGCTCTTCATCCCGAATGCCCGATGTCGCTCGTGGCGGATGAAAGTTGCTGGGGGCTCGAGGATCTGCTGCGTCTTGCCCCCCACGTGGATGGGGTCAACCTGAAGTTGCTCAAGAGCGGTGGCCTCAGTCAGGCCTGGTTGATGGCGCGGGTGGCGCAACAGCTCGGCCTCGATCTGATGGTGGGCTGCTACTCCGACAGCCGGCTGCTGAATGGTGCGGCTGCTCAGTTGCTGCCGTTGATCCGCTGGCCGGATCTCGACAGCCATCTCAATCTCATCGATGACCCGTTCGACGGGCTGCCGCTGGAGGGAGACCGTCTGATGCCGTCCCGGCATCCAGGGCTGGGCATCAAGCGACGGGAGGGCTCCTGATGCTTGCGGCGGAGGACAGGGTCGTGCTGCTGCAGCACGGTGGGCTGGACAGTCTCACCGGCAAGACTGGGCTGGCTATGTTGCGCCATCGCTTCGGCCCGATCGTGGCTGTGATCGATCCCGTTCATGCCGGGGGGTCCCTGGAGGGAATCAGCGGGATTCGTCGGGATGTGCCGATCGTCGCCTCGCTCGAGGAGGCGCTGCCGTTCGTGCCCGAGGTGGCAGTGGTCGGCCTGGCTCCTTCCGGAGGGCGTCTTCCGGATCCGGTCCGCCGGGATGCCCTGGCGGCATTGCGATCCGGCCTGAGTCTGGCCAGTGGCCTGCACACGCGTCTCGGGCAGGACCCGGAGCTGTGCTCGGCGCGGCAGCCCGGGCGCTGGATCTGGGATCTGCGTTGTGAACCGGAACATTTGCGGGTGGGGCAGGCGCGGGCGGCGGCTCTGTCCTGCCAGCGATTGCTGGCGCTTGGCACGGACATGGCAGTCGGCAAGATGAGTGCCTGCCTGGCGCTGGTTGAGGCGGCAGGGCGTCGGCATCTCCCATGTCGTTTCGTGGGCACCGGCCAGGCCGGAATCTTGATCGCCGGCGGCGGGGTCCCCCTTGATGCGGTCCGCGTCGATTACGCCGCCGGCGCCGTCGAAGCGGCGGTTCTGGAGGCAGCCGAGGCGCTTCCCGCCGACGGTCTTGTGCTGGTCGAGGGTCAGGGATCCCTGTGTCATCCAGGATCCACGGCAACGCTTCCGTTGCTGCGCGGCAGTCAGCCGACGGATCTGCTGCTGGTCCACCGGGCCGATCAGACCAGCATCGAGCGGCTGCCGCAGATTCCTCTGCCGGCGCTGCAGGAGCTGGTCAACCTCAGTGAGGCCCTCGCCGCCCTGGGCCGACCCCGTGCGGTTGGTGCGCCTCCGAGGGTGCGGGCCGTTGCGCTCAACACGTCACGTCTGGGGGAGCAGGATGCGCGATCAGCTGTTGCGTCGGTCTCCGATCAGCTCGGACTTCCCTGCACTGATCCGATCCGCTGGGGCGGAGAAAGGCTTCTGGACGCTGTTCTTAACAGCTGCGGTGAATGAAAAGGGCGAGCGAGGGGATTCGAACCCCCGAATAGCGGCGCCACAAGCCGCTGCCTTAACCACTTGGCGACGCCCGCCGCGTCGGTGAGAATCTACCAATCCGTGTCGCAGCCAACCCGGTGCAGCCCTCTCAGTCCTCCCGGCGGCTGCCCCTCGCGGCGATCATCGCCGTCGTCATCGGGGCTGGAGGAGCCCTCGCTCTGGCTGGAACGAATCCCTCAAGGTCGGAGTACGAGGCCCACGCCGGCCGGCAGCTCGTGACCCTGGCCACGCAAGAGCTGTGTGAGAACAGCGGTCTGCCGATGGTGCTGCGGTTGTGGATCCGGGACTGTCCCGGGCTGGTGGCCTCACAGCAGCCCACCCTTGCGGCGCTGGCGGGCCGTTTCACCACCCGACGCAATCTGCTCGTGGCCAGCATCTACACCACGCGGGTGGGCGGCCAGGAGCTGTTGCCCGGTCTGACGCTGCCGGGCGTCGAGGTGGTCACCCTTGCCGGTGCCGGTCGCTTTCTCACCCTTCACACGCAAACCAGCGACGGTGGGGCTGAGTGACGGCCGACCCGACGCCATGGCTCGATGCCTGGGTTCCGCGCAGCCTCCTGCAGCTCCCGGCCGCTAAACCCGTTCCAAGCGCCACTGCCGAGGGCCTCACACCGGTGCGGCTGCGCTGGCGGGACGGACGGCTGCTGCTGCCTGAGCCCCTCCCGCAGCAGCAGGCTCCCCCATGCCGGCTGGTGCTGCCTCGGCTGGTGGATCCTCACGTTCATCTGGACAAGGCCTTCACCTGGTCCGCACATCCCAATCTCTCGGGCACCTACAGCGGTGCCCTAGCGGCCAATCTGGAGGAGCATCAGCAGCGGACGCAGACGGCTGTTCTCGAGCGGGCGGAACGGGCCCTGCAGCTGGGCTGTTCCAGGGGCCTGCGGGCGGTCCGCAGCCACATCGACAGCCTCGGCCCTGGAGCGGAGGCGAGCTGGCAGGCCCTCCTGGAGCTGCGGGATCGCTGGCGGGATCGGCTGACCCTGCAGCTGGTGGCCTTGGTGCCCATCGATCACTGGAGCACTCCGGACGGCGCGACGCTTGCTCGTCGCGTGGCGGCGGCCGGAGGCCTGCTCGGCGGGGTCCTGGTGCCTCCCTGCCGGGGAGCGACGGTGCGCCAGTCCCTGCGGGGGATGCTTCGCCTGGCGCAGCAGCTCGGTTGCGGGATCGACCTGCACATCGATGAGGCCGACCGAGCCCCCGCCGCTGGACTGCGGCAGCTGCTGCACGTGCTGGAGCGTGAGCGGCCGCCGCTGCCGATCACTTGCAGTCATGCCAGCAGCCTCGGCCTGCTTGCAGACAGGCCCCTGCAGCGGATCTGCCGGCGCATGGCCGCCTCCGATCTGCGGGTGGCGGCCCTGCCGCTGACCAACGGCTGGCTGCTGGCCCGTCGCCCCGGCTGCACCCCGGTGCTTCGCCCGCTGGCCCCCATCCATCAGTTGCAGCGGGCCGGCGTCTGCGTCGCTGTGGGTGGCGACAACGTCGCTGACCCCTGGTTCCCTGCCGGTGGCTTCGACCCGATCGCCTTGATGGCCTCCAGCCTGCCGTTGGCGCAACTGGCCCCCTGGCAGCGGCTCGGGCTGGCGCCCTTCACCACGGCGGCCGCAGCGTTGATGGATCTTGCCTGGGACGGCGTGATTCGTGAGGGTGCCCCAGCTGATCTGATGCTGCTGGAGGCCTCCAACTGGTCCGAGGCGTTGATGAGCCCCCCGGAAAGACAGATCCTGATCGCGGGCCATTGGTGGCGGCCGCCCACCCGTTAGACCACAACAGCCCGGCCCTGCTGTGATGAGAGATGCCGCCGCCATTGCCGCCGTCCGGCAAGTTCTGGAGCTGGATCCGGCCATGGATCTCCAGACGGACCCGACGGAGCTGGCACGTCTGTCCCGCGATGCCTACGACTATTCACCCGTGCTGAAGGAGCGTCTGGCTGCCTGCCGGGCGCAGCTGGTGGTCTGTCCTGCCGATGTTGATGCGGTGGAGAGGCTGGCGGCTGTCTGTGCGCAGCATGGGGTTCCGCTCACCGTGCGCGGAGCAGGCACCGGCAATTACGGCCAGTGCGTGCCGCTGGAGGGGGGCGTGGTGATGCTGAGTGGTGGCCTGCGGGCGATCCGGGAACTGGATCCGCTCACCGGGGTGGTGACGGTGGAACCCGGCTGCCCGATGCGGGAGCTGGATCAGCAGCTGCGCCGCGCCGGTCGCCAGCTGCGGCTGCTGCCCAGCACCTGGCGCAGCGCTTCCATCGGCGGATTCATCGCCGGTGGCTCCGGTGGCATCGGCTCGATCCGCTGGGGATTTCTGCGTGATCCCGGTCATCTGCTGGGCCTGGAGGGGGTCTCCATGGAGGTCCGTCCACGGCGTTTCACGCTGTCGGGAGAGCAGGCGGAAGCCCTGAACCATGCCTATGGCACCAATGGCATCATCACGGCCCTGAAGCTGGCCACCGCCCCGGCAGTGGACTGGCACCAGCTCAGCCTCGACTGTGCTGATTGGAACGATGCCGTCGCTCTGCTGCAGACCTGCTGCCGATCCGCGGTCAGCCTGCATCTCGCCACCCTGCTGGAACGGCCGGTGCTGCAGCAACTCCCCGACTGGAGCGGCCCCGGTGGCGAGCATCACCGGGTGCTACTGCTGGTCTCACCGGATGGGATCAGCAGCGTGACGCGTCTGGCCCGCAGCTTCGGTGCTGCCGTGCATGACCTGGGTCCCGAGGAGCTCGGTGGCGGCCGTGGCCTGCGGGAGCTGAGCTGGAATCACACCACCCTGCACATGCGTGCCAGCGATCCGGGTTGGACCTATCTGCAGATGCTGCTGCCGCAGCCGGAGGCTGCGGCGATGGATGCCTTGCGGGCCAGCTGGGGAGAGAACCTTCTCTGGCATCTCGAGGCGGTGCGGCAGCAGGGCACAACCCGACTGGCGGCGTTGCCGCTGGTGCGCTGGCAGGGGGCGGAGCGTTTGAATCAGCTGATGGAGGATTGCCGCGGCGTCGGCGCGGTGCTGTTCAACCCCCACGTGATGACCGTGGAGGATGGGGGCCTGGGGGTCGTGGATGCCGATCAGGTGGCTGCCAAGCAGCGCTTCGATCCGGCGGGGCTGCTCAATCCAGGCAAGCTGCGCGGTTGGCAGGAGCGGAGTTGATTCAGCAGCCAGGCTGTTTCAGCAGCCAGGCTGTTTCAGCAGCCAAGGCTGTCCAGGGTTGCGACGCCGGTGGCTGGATTGATGCCGTCGGCCTCGCGACAGAGCCGTCGTTGGTCGTCGCGATCCAGCAGGGCATCGCTGAAGTCAGCGCCGTCGATCTGAGCACCGCTGAAGCTGCTTCCGGAGGCGATGATTCCGCTCAGAACCGCGTCCCGCAGATCGGCGCCCGAAAAATCGGCGCGGTCCATCAGGGCATCGGAGAGATCGGCGCCCCGGAAGTCGGCCTCGGCGAAAGCCCCCTGGGTGAGGATCGCTCCGTGCAGGTTCGCTCCACTGAAATCCGCGCGTCGGCCCACGGCCCCAGCGAATGAGGTGTTGGCCAGGTTCTGACCATGGAAATCGCCGCTGTCCTGGTTGGTGAGGGTGAAGTCCACGGTTTCCTGGAACAGCGCCCGGTCCTGCAGTCCCACCCCCGCTGACGTGTCCAGGCCATGGGCCGCTGGTGTGAGCACCATCAGCAGCGTCAGCATCAGGGGTAGCAGCAGCTGTCGCATCGGGGGGCTGGTCGCAGGCATCACTCTGCCGTCACCACCGCCCTGGCGAACAGATCCCCAAGCAGATAAAGCGATCCAGCCACGACCGGCATCGGGCGGGGCCACGCTCCGCGCTCTTGGATCTCGAGCAGGGCGGCCTCACCACTGTCGGCCTCCAGCAGTTGGTTGTGCCATTGGGGACACTGATCCACCAGCCTGCTGCGGGTCCAGCTGTGATGCTCCGGCACCGGCACGATCCAGGCCCGGTCAGAGGGCTGTAGCAGGTGCTCCAGCATCGCCGGGGCCTGCTTGTGGGCCTGCATCGCCAGGATCCAGCAGACTCCGGCGTCTTCACCGGGCCAGCGGCCACGCTCCAGGGCCAGCTGGGCGGCAGCGGGTGGGTTGTGGGCTCCATCCAGCAGCAACGGATGGTTCTGCCAGCGGGCGCTCTGCAGGCGTCCTGGCCAGCGTGCCTCCACGAAGCCGCGGCGGATGGCGTTCTCGTCCACCGTCCACCCCAGCGGTGCAAGAGCTTGCAGGGCTGTGCGGGCAACCGCGGCATTGTGGCGCTGCATCACCCCGGCGAGGCCCAGCTGCCAGTCGTCCGGCAGGGGCGCAACCCAGTGGAGATCGGCTCCCTGCTGCCGACAGGTCTCCTCGATCACGGCGGTCACCGCCGGCGGCTGTGCGGCGCTGATCACGGTGGCGCCCGGCGTGATCACGGCCGCCTTTTCCCGGGCGATCAGCGTGAGCGTCTCCCCGAGATGTTCACAGTGGTCGAGACCGATGGCGGCGAGGGCGATCACCGGACGACAGCGATGAGCTGTGGTGGCATCCAGGCGCCCGCCGAGTCCCACCTCGAGCACCAGCAGCTCCACCTGCTCACGATGGAAATGGCTGAGGGCGACCGCCAGCAGTTGTTCGAAGGGCGTCAGCCGATGGCGATCACTGATGGGCCGCAGGGCGATCAGCGCGTCTCTCAGACAGTCGAGGGCGATCGGTCTGCCGTCGACGCGGATTCGTTCGCACCAGCTGATCAGATGGGGAGAGGTGGTGAGTCCGCAGCGGATCTCAGCCCGGTGAAGGGCTGAGGCGAGAAAGCTGGCGATCGACCCCTTGCCGTTTGTTCCGGCGACCTGAATCGCCGGGACCTCCTGGCAGGGGGAGCGCAGCGCTTCCAGAGCCGCCTGCATGCGATCCAGCTGCAGATCCATGCCGCGCAGATCGAAGCGGGGAATCAGATCCGACAGGTCAGTCGCGGTCATCGCCCCAAGGCTTCCCTCAGCCGGCCACGCGCAGCGTGGTCTCCAGTCGCTCAAGCAGCTGACGGACTTCGCGGGCACTGATCACCAGGGGTGGCACCATGCGCAGCACCGATGGACCTGCTGCCACCAGCAGCAATCGCTGATCGATCGCCGCCTTGGCGAGCTGAGGGGCGGTGATGCCGCTGTCCTGACGGATCACCAGTCCCTGGATCAGGCCCCAGCCCCGCACACCCGAGAGCAGGTGGGGGTGTTGGACCACCAGAGCTTCCAGTCCCTCCCGCAGCTGTCGGCCGCGCTGCTCCACCTGCAGCAGCAGGCCGCGGCGTTCGATCTCGCGGGCCACCGTCAGGCCTGCCTGGCAGGCGAAAGGATTACCTCCGAAAGTGCTGGCGTGATCCCCGGGCGCGAAAACATCGGCCTGGCCGCGCACCAGCAGGGCCCCGATGGCATGCCCGCCACCAAGTCCCTTGGCGAGGGTGAACGCATCGGGTTCGATGCCCAGGTGTTCGTAGCCCCACCAACGGCCGCTCCGACCCATGCCCACCTGCACCTCATCGAGGATCAGAAGGATGTCGCGGGCTCTGCACAGCTCCTGCAGCTTCTGGAAATAGACCCGATCTCCAGGGTTCACGCCCCCTTCGCCCTGCAGCGGTTCAATCAGCACGGCAGCGACCGACGGTCCGGCCGCTTCATGGCGGTTCAGGCAGCTCTCGAAGGCTTCAAGGTCGTTGTACGGGACGTAATCGAACCCATCAACGACCGGTTCAAACCCTTGGTGGTATTTCGGTTGCCCCGTGGCCGTCACAGCCGCCAGGGTGCGGCCGTGGAAGCTGGCCGTCGCCGTCAGGATCACCGGACGCTCGATGCCTCGTCGGGTGTGGCCATGTTTGCGAGCCAGCTTGATGGCGGCCTCATTGGCTTCCGCGCCGGAATTGCAGAAGAAAACGCTGTCGGCGCAGCTGTGGTCGACGAGCCAGGTGGCCAGCTCCTCTTGTTCCGGGATCCGATACAGGTTTGAAACATGCTGCAGCTGACGCAGCTGACGCCCCAGGTTGCGACGCATGACCGGATCGCTGTGGCCGAGGCTGCAGGTGGCGATGCCGGCTACGGCATCCAGGTAGCGCGTCCCACTGTCATCCCACACCCAGCATCCGGATCCACGCACCAGCGTGAGCGGAAACCGGCTGTAGGTGTTCATCACAGCCGATGAATGGGAGCCGGGGGACTTGAACCCCCAAGACCAGTGGCCGGCTGATTTTGAGTCAGCTGCGTCTACCAATTCCGCCAGGCTCCCCTGAGAGGAATTGTATGGACTGACTCAGCCTTGATCGATCAAGTCAGGAGGCCTGGCGTGAAATGACAGCTCCAACCCCGTTGAGTTTGGCTTCGATGTCGTCGTATCCGCGGTCCAGATGCTGAAGTCCGCTGACCTTGCTGGTGCCATCGGCCGCGAGGCCGGCCAGCACCATGGCTGCTGACGCTCTCAGATCGCTTCCCTTCACGGGAGCCGCACTCAACCTGAACACCCCCTCAACGATCGCGGTGTTGCCGTCCACCCGGATCGAGGCTCCCATCCGCTGCAGTTCCCCCACGTGTTGCATGCGGTTCTCGTAGATCCGCTCGGTGATCACGCTCGTTCCGCGAGCCGTCGTCATCAGGGCCATGAAGGGTGCCTGAAGATCGGTCGGGAAGCCGGGGAAGGGCTGTGTGGTGATGTCGACGGCCGTGATCTCCTTCGGCGTGATCGTGATCCCTGTGGCGTCGATGTCCAGATTGCAGCCGCAGTCGCGAAGTTTCTGGAGAACAGCGTTTAGGTGGTCGGGAACCACAGGCTCGACCCGCAGCCTGGAACGGGTGATGGCGGCAGCCATCAGAAAGGTGCCGGCCTCGATGCGGTCAGGGATCACCGGATAATCCAGGCAGCCGTGCAGCGACTCCACACCCTCCACCGTGATCACGGGGCTACCGGCGCCGCTGACTTTGGCGCCCATGCGATTGAGCAGGTTGGCCAGGTCCTGGACTTCAGGCTCTTGGGCCACGTTCTCGATCGTGCTGATGCCCTCGGCCAGCACTGCGGCCATGAGGATGGTTTCTGTGGCGCCGACGCTTGGGCAGTCCAGGATGATCGAAGCGCCCTTGAGGCGTTTGTTCGGGCCAGGCACGTTGGCGTGAATGATCCCGTGCTCAACCCGGATCACGGCACCAAGAGCTTTCAGCCCCCGGATGTGCTCCACCACAGGACGGGCTCCGATGCGACAGCCTCCAGGCAGGGGCACCTTGGCTTGTCCGAGGCGGCCCAGCAGGGGGCCGATGCTGAAGAAGCTGGCCCGGAGGCTGTTGACCAGTTCATAGGGGGGTTTGGAACTGGACAGAACGGCTGCGTTGAGTCGGACGCGATCGGCCTGACGCTCCACCTTCACCCCGAGGGACGCGAGGATGTCACTCATCCCGCCGATATCCGTCAGGTCCGGGACATTGCACAGCTCAAGCGTGTCGGCGGTCAGAAGGCTGGCCGTCATCAGCACAAGGGCGGAATTCTTGGCTCCGCTGACCCGGATGGTTCCCCCTAAGGAATGTCCACCTGTAACAGTGAGATGCGGCTTGAGAATCTCTTGAGACACGATTGCCGCAGCCGTCATTTCTATTAATTTCTTGATTACGGGCGCATTTTTGCAAGCACTCTTGAGACCGTCTAGACGGCCGGAGTTGAAACTGGTTGTTGCCTTCGCGCCTGTCGCTCGGGAGCCCTGATCGCCGATGCCGTATGGTCGTCCTGTCGCCTGAGCGACAAACGCCAGCGGATGTGGCGGAATTGGTAGACGCGCTAGTTTCAGGTACTAGTGGTGGCAACATCGTGGGAGTTCAAGTCTCCCCATCCGCACTAGCTTGTCGGTTACGAGGCACCTACCGACTTCATGATTGTTCTGAAGATCTCCAACGCATCCGAGGTCGTCGCTTCCAAGGTGGGTCGTTTCCTGGAACGCCTGACTCCCGATTCCATCGACAACGCCGCAGTCGAGGATCAGGTGATACAGAAGCTGGTTGAGAATCTCGCTGCCGAAGGTCTCAAAGGCGAGATCGCTGCGATCAATGGGCTCGACCTCAGCGGCGACGATCTCTCGGTTCATAAAGGTCTGAAAGTGCGGAAGCACAGCAACTTCTGACCAGGACCACGGTCATTCCATCCACCGAGTCCGGGGCATCCGTTTCCCTGATCAGCAGCCGCCGGAATCCGCTCGTGAAACGGCTCCGGAGCCTGACCACGCGTCAGGGGCGAGAGCAGCAGGGTCTGCTGTTGCTGGAAGGGACTCATCTGTTGCAGGAACTGCTTCGTCTTGGCCGAAGTCCGCTGGAGATCGTGGCCACGGAACGCTGGTGGGGGATCCACGCCGATCTGGAACAGCGCCTCGATCCCACCGTCCAGCGCCAGTGCGTCACGCAATCCGTCCTGCAGGCAGCCCTCACCACCGTGACTCCCGACGGGGTGGCCTGTCTGGCACCGCTCTCCATGCTCCCCCGGCCTCCCTCCGCCCCGGATCTGATGCTGGTGCTGGATCGGGTCCAGGATCCAGGCAATCTCGGAACGCTCCTGCGCACGGCGCTCGCCGCTGATGTACAGCTGGCATGGCTCGGCTCAGGTGTTGACCCCCTCAGCCCGAAGGTGCTGAGGGCTTCCGCAGGGGCTCTGCTGCAAATCCCTCACCATCGTTTCGGGCCCGATGAACAGGCTGCGCTGGATCAGCTCGAAGCACGGCTGATGCAGCTGGCCGTGGCCGGCATTCAGGTGGTGGCCACGCTGGTGCCGGATGCGGCAGGCACCTGTCGCCCCATCCCTTACTGGCAACTGGATTGGACCCGTCCAACGGCGTTGGTGCTGGGAACGGAAGGAGCAGGCCTGCATCCAAGGCTTCAGGCCTGCTGCACCCATGCCGTCACCCTTCCCCACAGCGATCGGGTGGAGTCTCTGAATGTCGCCGCCGCCGCTGTCCCCCTGCTCCTGGAGCGCCGAAGGGCGACAATGACCGCCACAACATCGCAGCAGTCCGGGTGAGCGACGCCAGTTTCGATTTCGACGTCATCGTCATCGGCGCCGGCTACGGCGGTTTCGATGCTGCGAAGCATGCTGCGGAGCATGGCCTCAAGACCGCGATTATCGAATCGCGTGACATGGGTGGCACCTGCGTGAACCGGGGGTGTGTGCCCTCCAAGGCATTGCTGGCGGCCAGCGGCAAGGTGCGTGAGCTGGCCGATGATCAGCACCTGGCAAGTTTCGGCATCCACGCCGCGCCAGTGCGCTTTGAGCGGCAGAAGATCGCTGACCATGCCAATCAGCTGGTGCAGACGATCCGCACCAACCTCACCAAGTCGCTGGAACGGGTGGGCGTCACGATCCTGCGCGGTCATGGTCGCCTGGAAGGATCCCAGCGGGTCGGTCTGCGCGAGCCGAGCGGCGTGGATCGGATGCTGCGAGCTCGCGACGTGATCCTGGCCACCGGCTCGGACCCCTTTGTCCCGCCCGGTATCGAGACCGATGGCCGCACGGTGTTCACCAGTGATGAGGCGATCAATCTGGAGTGGCTGCCGCGCTGGATCGCCATCATCGGCAGCGGCTACATCGGCCTGGAGTTCGCCGATGTGTACACCGCCCTCGGTTGCGAAGTGACGATGATCGAGGCTCTGGATCGGGTGATGCCCACCTTTGATCCGGACATCGCCAAGATCGCCGGTCGCCATCTGATCGATGGCCGCGACATCGATGCCCGATCCGGGGTCCTTGCGAGCAAGGTGACGCCGGGTTGTCCGGTGCGGATCGAACTGGCGGATTTCTCCAGTCGGGAGTTTGTGGAGACTCTTGAGGTGGATGCGGTTCTGGTGGCGACCGGGCGGGTGCCGAGCAGCAAAGGGCTCAACCTCGAGTCTCTCGGCGTCGAGACCAACCGTGGTTTCGTGCCGATCGACGACGGAATGCGGGTGCTGGTGAACGATCAACCGGTGCCCCATCTCTGGGCTGTCGGCGACGTGACCGGCAAATTGATGCTGGCGCACACGGCGGCTGCTCAGGGCACGGTCGCCGTTGACAACATCCTCGGCCACAGCCGCCAGATCGATTACCGCAGCATTCCGGCGGCCACCTTCACCCATCCTGAGATCAGCTCGGTCGGCCTCACCGAAGCGGACGCCAAGGAGCTTGCGGCGAAGGAAGGCTTTCAGCTCGGAGCGGTGCGCAGCTACTTCAAGGCCAATTCCAAGGCTCTGGCTGAGCTGGAGAGTGATGGCCTGATGAAGCTTCTGTTCAACAAGGCCAGCGGCGAGGTGCTGGGGGCTCACATCTACGGTCTACACGCCGCCGATCTGATTCAGGAAGTGGCCAATGCCGTGGCCCGTCGCCAGAGCGTGCGTCAGCTGTCCACCGAAGTGCACACCCACCCAACGCTCAGCGAGGTGGTGGAAGTGGCCTACAAGCAGGCCGCAGGTCAGCTCGTCTCCTGAATCGATCACCCTTTACCTGAACCATGGAGATCCGTCGTCGTCCCCCCAATCCGAAGGTGCGCGTGGCGCATCTGGAATACGCCGTTCCGCACGATGAGCAGGAACCCAGGCACATCCTGGAGAAAATCGTCTGGGCCAAGGACCGTGAGGTCGATGCGGCGCGTGAGCGGGTCCCCCTGGAGAACCTCAAGCGTCAGATCGACGAGCTGCCTCCCACGCGCGACTTCATCGCTGCCCTGCGTTCCGCTCCGGTGCTGCCGGCCGTCATCGCTGAGGTGAAGAAGGCCAGTCCAAGCAAGGGAGTGATCAGGGAAAACTTCGACCCCGTGGCCATCGCCCGGGCCTACGCAGCCGGAGGTGCCAGCTGTCTTTCCGTGCTCACCGATAAGACCTTCTTCCAGGGCGGCTTTGATGTGCTGGTGGAGGTGCGACAGGCGGTGGATCTGCCCCTGCTTTGCAAGGAGTTCGTTCTCAGCCCTTACCAGTTGTTCCAGGCCCGTGCGGCTGGCGCCGATGCCGTGCTGCTGATCGCCGCGATTCTCACGGACCAGGATCTCCGCTATCTGCGGAAAGCCGCCGCCAGTCTTGGCCTGGACGTTCTGGTGGAGGTTCACGATGCCGGTGAGCTGGAGAGGGTGCTGACCCTCGGTGAATTCCCGCTGATCGGAATCAACAACAGGGATCTCACCAGCTTCGAGACGGATCTGACGACCACCGAGCGACTGACCGAAGACTTTCGACCTCGTCTTCAGCAGCAGCAGGCTCTGCTGGTGAGTGAATCCGGCCTCTTCAGCCGCTCTGATCTCGATCGGGTCCAGGCAGCCGGTGCAGGAGCCGTGCTGGTGGGGGAGGCGTTGATGCGTCAGCAGGACGTGCAGATGGCTCTGACCACGCTGATCGGTGGCTAGATCCGACCGGTCCTGCAGAATCAACGTCTTCGGAGCAGTGCAGTGCTGATCAGCGTCCTCACCGGTTTCGCCGCCGGTGCTGTTCACGTGGTCGGTGGAGCCGACCACCTCGTGGCCATGGCTCCGTTCTCCCTGCGGAAGCCCCTGCCGGCCTTGCGGGCCGGTCTGGCCTGGGGGGCCGGCCACTCCGTCGGAGTGGTGGTAATGGCGCTGATCGCGATCGGAATCAAGGATCTGGCCCATGTGAAGGCGATGTCTGCCTGGGCGGAGTTCCTGGTGGGCGTGGCTCTGCTGGTGGTCGGTGGCATGGCGGTGCGAACCGCCTTCGGTCTGGAACTGCACAGCCATGAACACCACCACGAAGGTGACGAAATCCACCAGCACCTGCACCTGCATGTGCGGGGTCAGAGCAACCACCGCCGGCATGCCCATGCCGCGTCAGGACTGGGGCTTCTGCACGGTCTGGCGGGGGCCAGTCATCTGCTGGCTGTGATTCCGGCTCTGGCCCTTCCACCTCTCGGTGCCGCGACCTATCTGCTGTCGTATCTCTGCGGCTCGATGGCAGCGATGCTCGCCGTTGTGGCTGTGGTCTCCTTCCTCACCCTGCGCAGCGGCGCCAGGCTTCTGCCCCTCCTGGTCGGAGGCACCGGTGCACTCTCCATCCTTACGGGTGTCTTCTGGTTGCACCGCACGTCAGCGGCGATGTTCTGAAGGTGGCGTTCCGAGCGGCGTCGCTCAGCGCACCACAGACGTCACCTCGCCGATCAGCAGCCGAGAGGGGACAACTCCGAACTGGCGGCTGTCCGTGCTTGCCACAGAGTTGTCACCGAGCAGGACAAGACCCCCGTCCTGGACGTCCGCTAACCGCTTGATGATCCGGGTCGCGGGTCGATCAGGATGGCGTGCCACAACGATCGCGCCGAGGGCTGGAAGCGTCGCCCTGGCCTGCCTCGGCGTGATCAGAACCAGGTCACCGGGAACCAGGGTCGGTGCCATGGAAAAGCCGTCGACACGCATGTGACGACGGCGAAACAAAAACAGGGCAAGCAGATCGCTGAGAGCTGCTTGCGGAGGAGGCTGGCCGATCTGAGGCTGAATGGGCTCAGGAGGCTGTGACCCAGGCATCGCTGCGGCCCTTGGACTGCCAGAACATGCCGTGGATTTTCTCCACAGCTGCCATCAGTTCCTCGGCTTTGGCCTGATCGATGTTCACCTTGCAGGCGCTGCAGAGCTTGGCTGCCTTCCAGAAGGTGTCGTGCAGGTCAGGGAAGGTGGCCAGGTGGTCGGGCTTGAAATAGTCCGTCCAGAGAATCAGCAGCTCCTTCTTGGTCTTCTGGGCCTCCTCTTCCTTAATGGCCACGTAACGACCGAAGGTGTTGTTGAACGCGGCCAGGGCGGCGGCGTCGCCGGCAGAGGGTGCCTCCAGGCCCTTCAACTTCTTGGTCATAGACAGCACCGCTTCGGCTGCCACACGGGCAGAGGCGGGGTCGTAAACACCACAGGGGCCGTCGCAGTGAGCCTCGACAACAGGGGCGGGAAGGGCACTGACGAGGGCGGTTAGTGCCGAGCGCAGCATCGGATAAGAGTGGATTTGACTTGACCAAAGCCTAACTGCCACTCACTTCCTCACGTCGAGCAGCTCGACCTCGAAGATCAGCGTCGCGTTGGGGGGAATCACGCCTCCGGCGCCGCGGTTTCCATAGGCAAGATCAGGCGGAATCACGAGTTTGCGCTTGCCGCCAACCTTCATCCCGGCCACGCCTTCATCCCAGCCCTTGATCACCCTGCCGGCTCCCAGAGGAAAGCTGAAGGGGCCGCGCCCGTAGCTGCTGTCGAACTCTTTGCCGCTCTCCAGCGTGCCGCGGTAGTTGACGACCACTGTCTGTCCGGGAGCCGCCTCTGCGCCGCTCCCGATCTCCAGTTCGGTGATGCTCAGTCCGCTGGTGGTCAGGCGGGTGTCGGGGCTCTCCAGGGGACCACCCAGAGCGGAAGCGTCGGCGAGGGTGTCGTCGGGTGCCATGGCGAAAAGCGTCGGGTTGGGGTCGTCCGGATCGAGTTCGAAGCCTGGGCTGGTTCTGGCTTTGGCCGTGCTGGGCCCGGAACTGATCTCAGACGAAACAGCAGCGTTGACGGTTGCGTTGACGGTCGAGGGCGCCACCAGCTGGCTGACAAGGGCCAGCAGCAGACAGAGAACGCAGACGGTGGAACTGATCAGGATGTCGCGCACTGGAACCGGTTCGGACCGACTGATTCTGCCCTCTGGTTCATTCCACCCGGTTCAGCTGACGCAGCTGCTGTTCGAGTCGATCGATGCGACCTCGCAGTTCATCGAGTTCCTTCTGGCTTGCCACACCGATGTCCTGGAGGAGGTTGTCGCGGTTGCGCTCCAGTTTGCGTTCCGCCTGCTCCTCCAATTCCGGTGTCTCCCCCCGCAGCGCCTTCATGACGTCGTCCACGAGGGCTGAGGCCTGGTTCGGATCCAGTCGTCCGCTGCTGACCCAGGCCTGGCTGACCCCGCGCAGCCGATCAGCCACCAGGCTGGTGGTGCCGAGGCCACGGAGCAGCAGTTGCTGGAGCGGATTGGCAGCGTCCATCCGAGGGCGGTGAGACTCCAGGACAGGATGCCTCTGACCGGACAACCGTGACCATGGGAGATCACCGATCCCAGCCCTGGCTGCAGGCGCTCTCCGGTGGAGTTCTGGCCGGCCTGGCTCCGGCCGGTCTGGGTCCCCTGCTGATGATCCCAGGCCTGGCGCTGCTCTGGTCCATCGCGGAGCGTCCTCGCCTGGCGGCCCTCTGGGGTGCTGTGGCGGTTCTGATCAGCCATCGCTGGCTGCTGTCCCTGCACCCGCTCACCTGGATGGGGGTGCCGTCTCTGCTCAGTCTTCCCGTTGCCGTGGCGATCTGGATGGTCTGTGCTGCCTCTGCGGCGGTGCTGGTGGGCCTCTGGTCGCTGCTGGCGCGCTGGTCCGGAACGCCGGTGCTGCTGCTCGCAGCGGTCTGGGGGGTCGCTGAGGTGATGCTGGCCGCTGGTCCACTGTTCTGGATCGGGGTCGGTGGCAGCACCCTGCCTTTGGATCGTCCTCTGGCGGGCCTCTCCCGTTGGATCGGAGCCGGCGGACTGGCGACCCTCCAGCTGCTCTGGGGATGGGCAGCCTGCCGCCTGTGGCGCCGGAGTCCGGGACGGCGGCGTCTGGCTGTGATCACCATCGCCAGCGTGCTGCTGGCCCATGGCCTCGGGGGCCTGCTGCTGAGGGGTGCCGCCACGGGCCAACCGGCGTCGGCGCCGGAGCTCCTGCGGATGGCGGCCTGGCAGCCGGCCATCCCCACCCGAGAGAAGTTCACGCCGGAGCGCCGGCAGCAGTTCCCATCAGCACTGCAGAGGGCTCTGGCGGAGGCCGATGAGCTCGGTGCCGGACTGCTGGTGGCACCGGAAGGCACGCTCCCGGTTGGTTGGACGCTCCCCGATGCCGCTCCACTGCCGTTGCTGAGTGGTGGCTTCCGCTGGGAGTTGGGCCAGCAGCGCAGCAGCCTGCTGCTGCTGGAGCCAGGGGGGGGCGAACCCCTCCCCCTGCTCGACAAGCATCGGCTTGTTCCGCTGGGGGAATGGCTTCCACCGCTGCCACTGGGGCTCACCGCCGGACTCTCCGCGGTGGGCGGCCTGCATCCGGGAACACCATCCCGTGCCCTGGCGGGTTTTCAGCCGGCTGGAGCGGCAGCGATCTGCTACGAGATCAGCGACGGTCGGGCGCTGGCGGCAGCCTCCGCGGAAGGGGCGCACTGGCTGCTGGCAGTCGCCAATCTCGATCCCTATCCACCATTGCTGCAGCGCCAGTTCACGGCTCTCGGGCAGCTGCGGGCCCTTGAGAATGACCGGGATCTCCTGAGTGTTGCGAACACCGGTCCCACCGTTCTGATCAGGGCGGATGGCCGGGTCCATCCGTTATTGCCTCCGCTTCAGGAAGGGGTGGCCCTGGCGGAGCTGCGGCCGCGTGCGTCAACGACCCTCTACGCCCGCTGGAGGGATGTGGTGCTGCTGCCGCTGTTGGTGGTCGGCATGCTGCGGCTGCTGGCATCACGCTGAATCAGTCCTCCGCCCAGCACCACGTCGCCGTCGTAGAAGACAGCGGCCTGGCCTGGGGTGATCGAGAACTGCGCCTCGTTGAACTCCACGGTGCAGCGATACGGACGGCCCCTGGCGTGGTCCGCCTCGGTGGCTTCAAGCGTAGAGATCCGGGCCTGCACCGGCTCGCTGCGGTAGCGCACCTGAACCTCCACGTTGAGGGGGGCTGTCGGGGGATCGATCGACACCCAGTTCACCGCCCCGACCGGGCAGGAGCCACAACCGGCTTCCGCCCTGGGCGCCACCACGACGCGATTCATGGCCGGATCGAGTCGGATCACATGCAGGGGTTCAGACCAGGCAACTCCGAGGCCCTTGCGCTGGCCGATCGTGAAATGTTCGATCCCGTCGTGCTGGCCCACCACCGTGCCGTCGGCGAGAACGATCTCTCCGTCCCTTGGTGGCAGGTAGGCATCGAGGAAAGCCCGCATGGAGCCGTGATGCTCCGCCAGGCAGAGGTCCTGACTTTCCGGCTTGTCAGCGGTGCGCAGTCCGAAGCGTGCCGCTTCCAGCCGTGTATCCGGCTTGGTCAGTTCCCCGAGCGGAAAGACGATGCGCCCGAGCAGCTCCTGATCGAGGTCGTAGAGGAAGTAGCTCTGGTCCTTGTGAGAGTCGAGGCCGCGCAGCAGCTGGTGGCGTCCGCTCTCGCCACCGTGGCGGATTCGGGCGTAGTGCCCGGTGGCGATGCGCGGCAGCCCCCGTTCCTCGCGGGCCCACGCGAGCATCGGTCCGAATTTCACCGAGCGGTTGCACTGGGAGCAGGGCAGTGGCGTGATGCCGTCCCGGTAGCCGTCGACGAGGCGTCCGACGATTTCCCGCTGAAATGTGTCGCGGCTGTCCACGACATGGTGTGGAATCCCGAGCTGGCTGCAGATGCCGGCGGCATCGACCAGCCCTTCGGCGCAGCACGATCCCTTGCCACTCATCAACCAGAGCGTCAGACCCTCAACGGTCCAACCGGCCTCCACCAGAAGAGCTGCAGTCAGTGAGCTGTCCACTCCTCCGGAGAGTCCGACGGCGACACGGTGATCACCCGGCCACTGCCGCAGACGCTCCAGGGCTGCCTGACCGGCAGGAGTGGAGCTGAGACCGGAGGACATCGGCGCGATTGGGCGTGATTCCAGTCTGAACTGCCACCGGCAAGCCATCCATCCGGGGTGGTCATGAATTGCCTGCAGGTGAAAACAGTGAATGTCAGCAAAACCAGATGTCAGGCGGGCGCGGTTCTGGACTGAGCTGCTTCACGTGAGACGCCAGCATTGCCAACGTTTTTTGGTTGGTACGAATCGAATATTTTTTACAATGTTCGTTGTCAAAGATTTTGAATGTTTCGATTTGCTGGCCCGAATCTGAAAGGTTGCTGAAATCACCGCGCCATTTGCTCTGCCCATAAGAAAGTCATTCCCATCACATCTCTGACGAGGGACATGGTTTCTACCGCCCCAAGGCCTGCAGAGACGCAGCGCCGTCGCAGCAGCGATCCGGTCAGTTGGTACCTGGCGACTATCGGTCGGATTCCTCTGCTCACCCCGGCTGAGGAGATCGAACTGGGCAACCAGGTTCAGAAAATGATGGAGCTCACGGAAGACGGTTCGAAGTCTTTCGACGAAAGCGCTCTGACCACTCAGCAGCGCCGAATGATTCGCATCGGTCGGCGGGCGAAGGAAAGAATGATGAAAGCCAATCTTCGGCTTGTTGTCAGCGTCGCGAAAAAATACCAAGGCAAAGGTCTTGAACTGCTTGACCTGATTCAGGAAGGATCTCTAGGTCTTGAGCGAGCGGTTGAGAAATTTGACCCCACCCGTGGGTACAAATTTTCCACCTATGCCTTCTGGTGGATCCGTCAGAGCATGACGCGCGCCATCGCCTGTCAGTCCAGAACGATCCGTCTGCCTGTCCACCTCAGCGAGCGCCTCACCGCCATTCGCAAGGTCAGCCTTGATCTGGCTCACAAACTCGGCGCGATGCCCAACCGGGTCGAGATCGCGGAAGCGATGGACATCCCTCTCGATGAGCTCGATTCCTTGCTTCGCCAGGCGCTCACCACCAGCAGCCTTGATGCCCCGGTGAACGGAGAGGAAGGTCGCAGCTTCCTCGGTGATCTGATCGCCGACTCCTCACTCGATGAGCCCCTGGACATCGTTGAGCAGCGGATTCACCACGAACAGCTGGGTCGCTGGCTCAGCCATCTCAGTGATCAGGAACAGCATGTTCTGAGACTTCGTTTCGGTCTCGAGGGCAATGAGCGCCACACGCTCGCAGAGATTGGCCGCTTGATGGAAGTGTCACGGGAGCGGGTGCGTCAGGTGGAACTGAAAGCACTCCGCAAACTCCGCAATCTCACCCGACGCCTGCCCAGCGGCATCTGATCAAGGTGGAGAACGTCTGGGCGGGGTTTTCAGTCCTCAGCCCAGATGTAACGGGTCAGTTCCGAGGGATCGGGCTCCGGAGCCGAGAGGGCGAAGTCCACACAGTCTTCGACCACGGCATCGATTTCTTTCTCGATCGCTCGCAGTTCATCGCTCTGGACCAGCCCAGCGCCGCTGAGGTCACGTTCCAGCGCTTTAAGCGGATCACGCTCGGCCCAGAACTGTTTCTCCTGCTCCGAACGCAGCTCGTCGGGGTCAGCAAGGGAGTGGCCGCGGAATCGGTAGGTGAGGCACTCGAGCAGAGTCGGTCCCTCGCCTGCTCGGGCTCGTTCGATGGCTCGCTGAGCTGCCGCTCGAACGGCCAGCACATCCATGCCGTCCACCTCTTCTCCAGCCATGCCGAAGGCTCCGGCCTTGCGCCAGATCTCAGGGTCACTGGTGGCCCGGTCATGAGCCATGCCGATCGCCCACTTGTTGTTCTCAACGACGAAAAGGATCGGCAGCTTCCAAAGCTGGGCCATGTTCAGGCATTCAAAGAACTGGCCGTTGTTGCAGGTGCCGTCACCGAAAAATGCTGCGGTGACCGCGTTGCTTGAGGAGTCACCGAGGGCGTCGCGCCGGTAGCGACTGGTGAAGGCCGATCCGAGGGCAACCGGAATGCCTTCGGCGATGAAGGCGAAGCCTCCGAGCAGATGATGTTCCTTGGAGAACAGGTGCATCGAGCCTCCCCGGCCCTTGCTGCAACCCGTTTCCTTCCCGAACAGTTCACTCATCACCTGCCGTGCCGGCACTCCGGCGCTCAAGGCATGGACGTGATCCCGGTAGGTGCTGCAGAACCAGTCGTGCTGACGCTTCATCGCACCGATGACGCCGGTGCTGACAGCTTCCTGACCGTTGTAGAGATGCACGAACCCGAACATCTTGCCCCGGTAGTACATCTCGGCGCACTTGTCTTCGAAACGCCGACCGAGGGTCATGTCTCGATAAAGCTCAAGGCCGGTCTCACGGTCGACGCTGGCTCGCTGAGCCGTGACCAGTGAGGAGAGACGCTCAGCATGAGGACCGGCGGCCGCTGAGGTGATCGGAGCGGACTCGACCGCGAGGTCCTGACCCATGCCCTTCAAGACAACAGAGACCAACTGTAAGGGCCAACGGATGAGAAATAGGCAAAATCCCAGACACTGACTAAAGTTCGCAGCTATTGCGTGCGCTGGTGGTGGACCTGCCCATCGATCATTTCCGACTGCTGGGCGTCAGTCCTTCCTCGGATGCTCAGGCCATTCTTCGCAAGCTTCAGAGTCGTTGCGATCACCCGCCGGATCAGGGATTCACCCACGAGGTGCTGCAGCAGCGTCAGGTCCTGCTGCAGCGATCCGCGGACCTGCTGACGGATCAGGAGCGACGGGAGGAGTACGAAGCAGCGTTGCTGCAGCTCAGTGAGACGCACCCGGATGGAACCGTCGGTCTCGATCTGGCCTCCAGCAGTGAGGTGGCGGGACTGATCCTGCTGTGGGAGGCCCGGGCCTCCCATGAAGCCTTCCAGTTGGCGCGTCAGGGGCTGCAACCACCGCAGGCACCAGCGCTTGGCAGTGGGCGTGAAGCCGACCTCACCCTGCTGGCAGCTCTCGCCTGTTGTGATGCGGCGGCGGAAGACCGGGAGTTGCGCCGTTATGAGGTGGCCGCCGGGTTGCTGCAGGAGGGGATTGAGCTCCAGCAGCGGATGGGCAAGCTTCCTGATCAACAGGCCAAGCTCGAGCAGGCACTTCAGGCCCTGCATCCTTATCGGGTTCTTGACCTGCTCAGTCGTGATCTCAGCGATCAGCAGGCCCATCTGCGAGGTCTCGCTCTGCTCAATCAGCTGGTCAGCGAGCGCGGCGGTCTCGAGGGGGAAGCTGCGGACGCCGGCACGGCGCAGCTGGCACAGTCGGATTTCGAGACCTTCTTCCAGCAGATCCGCCGCTTTCTGACGGTTCAGGAGCAGATTGATCTGTTCGGCAGCTGGTACGAACAGGGCTCCGAGGAGGCGGGATGTCTGGTGGTGTTCGCGTTGACGGCCGCAGGCTTCACCCGCCGCAAGCCCGAGCTGTTGGAGCAGGCCCGGGAACAGCTGGTGTTGCTGAAAACACCGGATCTCGATCCCATGCCGCTGCATGGCTGCATCGATCTGCTTCTGGGTGATGTGGCGGAGGCAGCTCTGCGCTTCGGCAGTTTGCGCGACCCCGACCTGAAGGACTGGTTCGCAGACCATCCCGGCGATGAGCTCGCTGCTCAATGCGATTACTGCCGCGTCTGGCTGGAGCGGGACGTCCTTCCCGGTTACCGCGATGTCGAACCGGCCGGGGTTGACCTGGATGCCTGGTTCGCCGATCGCGATGTGCAGGCGTATGTGGACCGATTGGATCGCCAGGCCGCCCGTCAGGAGGAGAGTCCCACCGGCTCCGGAATGCCTGACTGGCTGCCGCTGCTTGATCGTCCTGTCTCCGAGTTTCCGGAGGAGGACAGCGTCCCGGCTGGGGAGCCGGAGTCGGTGACACCTGCCTGGACCCGGCAGTTGCCCCTTGGGACGATGTCACGCATCGCCGGTGCGGTGGTGGCCGCCCTGGTGATCGCTCTTGTGGTTCAGGCCCTGATGCGACAGCGAACCAGCAGTCCCAGGTCGGAACCCACGCCCATTCCTGTGATGCCGGCGGAACCTCAGGCTGAGCCCTCCGCACCGCAGGCGACCCTGAAGCCTGAGAAGGGAACCGTCTCCGCACTTCAGCCGCTGACGGCTGATCAACCGACGGACGATCAACTTCAGGCCCTGGTGCAGGCCTGGCTGGATGGCAAGGCCAGCGCCCTTGCCGGCAGCGGAGATCCTGCTCGCGATCTGGCGTCCATCGCTCGCGAACGTCTGGTGGAGCGGGTGCGGGCTGAACAGGCGGCTGATGCCGCGGCCGGCCGCAGCAAGCTGATCGAGGCCTCCGTGACCGCTGTGGGTCCGGTGAACCGTGCACCTCAGCGGATCGCCGTTGGGGCCCAGGTTGCCTACGCCGACAAGACCCTGGGTGGAGACGGGCAGGTGCTGGAGCAGACGGAGCCCAGAACTCTCTCCCTCACCTATGTCTTCGGAAGGGACGGCAAGGAGTGGAAACTGCACGATTACATCCCCGGTCGCTGAACCGGGGAGCATCGCTTTTTACGATCACTGCACTGAGCCTGATGGCTGCCCACGATGTTTGACGAGCTATCGGCCCGTTTTGAGGATGCGGTCAAGGGGCTGAAAGGCCAGGACAAGATCAGCGAAACCAACGTCGAGGGGGCGTTGAAGGACGTGCGTCGCGCCCTGCTCGAGGCGGATGTGAGCCTGCCGGTGGTGAAGGATTTCGTCGCTGAGGTGCGTGAGAGGGCTGTCGGCGCCGAGGTGGTGCGCGGCGTCAGCCCGGATCAGAAGTTCATCCAGGTGGTGCACGAACAGCTGGTGGAGGTGATGGGCGGCGATAACGCTCCGCTGGCGAAGGCGACTGAGGCACCGACGGTCGTGCTGATGGCAGGCCTGCAGGGGGCCGGCAAGACGACCGCCACCGCGAAGTTGGGCCTTCATCTCAAGGATCAGGGCCGTCGGGCCTTGATGGTGGGGGCTGATGTCTATCGACCTGCTGCCATCGACCAGCTGAAGACGCTGGGCGCACAGATCGATGTCGAGGTGTTCAGCCTCGGTTCAGATGCCAAGCCGGAAGACATTGCTGCTGCCGGTCTGGAGAAAGCGAGGCAGGAGGGCTTCGACACGTTGCTGGTCGATACCGCAGGTCGCCTGCAGATCGACACCGACATGATGGAAGAGATGGTGCGGATCCGCACCGCGGTGCAGCCGGATGAGGTGCTGCTCGTGGTCGACTCGATGATCGGCCAGGAGGCGGCCGAACTCACCCGATCGTTCCACGAGCAGGTGGGCATCACGGGTGCCGTGCTCACCAAGCTCGATGGTGATTCCCGCGGTGGAGCGGCGCTGTCGATCCGCAAGGTGAGCGGTCAGCCGATCAAGTTCATTGGCACCGGCGAGAAGGTGGAGGCTCTTCAGCCGTTTCATCCGGAACGGATGGCCAGCCGCATCCTCGGCATGGGCGATGTGCTCACGCTGGTGGAGAAGGCCCAGAAGGAGGTTGAGCTCGCTGATGTCGAGCAGATGCAGAAGAAGCTGCAGGAGGCGACGTTTGACTTCTCGGATTTTGTGAAGCAGATGCGCTTGATCAAGCGCATGGGATCGCTGGGTGGCCTGATGAAAATGATCCCGGGCATGAACAAGATCGATGACGGCATGCTCAAGCAGGGTGAGCAGCAGCTGAAGCGGATCGAGTCGATGATCGGTTCGATGACCCAGCAGGAGCGGGAAAATCCCGATCTGTTGGCTAGTCAGCCCTCAAGACGACGACGGATCGCCAGCGGCAGCGGTCATCAGTCCGCTGATGTGGACAAGGTGCTGGCGGATTTTCAGAAGATGCGCGGCTTCATGCAGCAGATGAGCCAGGGCAACATGCCCGGCATGGGTGGAATGCCCGGAATGGGCGGCATGCCCGGTATGGGGGGGATGCCCGGCGGCAGGCGCGCTGCCTCTCCGAAGCGTCAGAAGCCCGCCAAGAAGAGAAAAGGCTTCGGGGCTCTCTGATCGGCCACCCGGTATGTTGGTTGTTTGGCAGGAATTGCAGCGCTGCCTGAATCCACACCACTCCTCAACACCAGGGCCACGATGATCAAGCTCCGCCTGAAGCGGTTCGGCAAGAAGCGGGAAGCGAGCTTCCGCCTCGTGGCCTGCAACAGCACGTCTCGCCGTGATGGCCGCCCGCTCGAGGAGCTCGGTTTCTACAACCCCCGCACCAAGGAAACACGCCTCGATACGGAAGCCATCCGTGAGCGTCTTGGCCAGGGAGCTCAGCCCACCGATGTGGTCCGCACCCTGCTGGAGCGCGGTGGTCTGATTGAGAAGTCCATTCGTCCGGCCGAGACCGTCGGCAAGGCCAAGCAGGCAGCTGCACGGGATGCAGCTGTGAAGCAGGCCGCCAAGGAGGCTGCCGAGGCCAAGGCTGCTGCTGAGGCAGAGGCTGCCGCCGCTGCGTCCTCCGAGGGTGAATCCAGCGAAGGCGAGCCCACCGAAAGCTGATTCTCCGGTGACCGTCAGCGGCGAGCGCAGCCGTTTCATTCTGGATCTTCCCGATCCTGAAGCAGCCCTTGCCCTGGCGGGGGAGGCGGAATCAACCCTGCATCGCCTGGAGTCCCTCACTGGCGCATCCCTCGTTCTGCGTGGGTTGCAGCTGGTGATCACAGGACGCTCTGCGCAACTGGAGCGTGCCGCTGCCGTTGTCGAGCTGGTGCGGCCGATCTGGCAGCAAGGCCAGGCGGTTTCCTCGGTGGACCTGCAGGCGGCGCTCGGGGCCCTGGAGGCCGGCCGCGGCGATGACCATGCCGCCATGGGTGAGCAGGTACTGGCCCGCAGTCAGACCGGTGGACTGCTGAGGCCTCGCACGCTTCGCCAGAAGCAGTACGTGGATGCGATGGAGCGCCACGATCTCACCTTTGCCCTTGGGCCCGCCGGCACCGGCAAGACCTTTCTGGCCGCGGTGCTCGCGGTGCGGATGCTCACGGAGCGCAGGGTGGAGCGCTTGGTGCTGACACGCCCAGCGGTGGAGGCGGGGGAACGCCTGGGATTTCTGCCAGGTGACCTGCAGCAGAAGGTGGATCCTTACCTGCGCCCGCTGTACGACGCTCTGCATTCCCTGCTTGGCCCCGAAAAGACAGCCACGCTTCTGGAGAAGGGAGTGATCGAGGTGGCCCCTCTGGCCTACATGCGAGGACGCACCCTCAGCGATGCCTTCGTCATTCTCGATGAGGCCCAGAACACGACACCGGCCCAGATGCGCATGGTGCTCACCCGGCTCGGTGAACGGTCCCGCATGGTGGTGACCGGGGACATCACCCAGGTCGATCTGCCGTCCGGTCAGCTCAGCGGATTGCTGGAGGCCTCCGAGGTTCTGGAAGGCGTCGATGGGGTTGCCGTCTGCCGGCTCACGTCATCGGATGTGGTGCGCCACCCCCTGGTGCAGCGGGTTGTGGAGGCTTATGCCCGTCGTGATGTCGCCCCTGCGTCACGGCACGTGCATCGATAGGGGGATCCGCACCTCAGACCATTGCCAGCACTGTCAAAGTGATGGGAGTGATTGGTGTCCGGTCGACATGCCAGCCAGCAGCAATTTCCAGCAGGCCATCCGCGAGGCGCAGTCCAGCGCCCTGGTCGGCCCCAATGTCGTGAACAAGGCCCTCCCCTACGTCGGCGGCGGCATGGTGCTGACCTCCGTCGGAGTGATCGGCGGGTTATCGATGATGTCTTCGCCGATGTTCATGCCCCTCTTCTGGGTGGCGATCATCGGCAATCTGATCCTGTTCTTCGTCGCCCAGAACGTGGCGATGAAGGGCAACAACGCCACAGCGTTACCGCTGCTATCGGTTTACAGCCTGATCACCGGTTTCACCCTCAGTGGACTGGTGGCGCTTGCGGGAGCCGTCGCTGGTGTCGGTGCCGTCGGAACTGCGGCACTGGCCACCGGTATCACGTTCGTGATCGCGTCGATCGTTGGACGTCGCATGAGTGACAGCGTCGGTCAGGCGCTCTCCGGGGTGGTCGGCCTTGGATTGATCGGTCTGATCCTGGCGATGGTGGTGCAGTTCATCGGAGGGATTTTTGCCCCTGAGATGTTCCATGGCACCAGCTTCGAACTGATGATCGCCGGCTTCGGCACGGTGCTGTTCGTCGGAGCCGCTTTCGTCGACTTCTACACGATGCCGCGCACCTACCGGGATGACCAATATCTGGCCGGTGCCCTCAGCATGTATCTGACTTACATCAATCTGTTCATCTTCATCCTGCGCCTGATCATCGTTCTCAACGGCGGCAGCCGTCGCGACTGACCATCCCCCGAAGCACAGGTTGTGAATCTCAGAAACCCCGGTTGATCCGGGGTTTTTCATGGGTCGGCGACGTCGTACACGCTGGTGCTGATCGCGTGCCTCTGTTCGGCGTCGTAGCCCCACCTCTCCAGGAAGCTGACGTCATCGCCCCGGTTGTCGAGCGCGGCCTCAAGCAGCTGTTCGAGCCGTTCCTTCACGTCTGCCGGCTCCAGCTGCCGTAGCAGTTCGGTGCAGCGAGCTGTCACCCGCTCAGAACCCGCCTGCTGCGCTGCATCTCCCTGGCGTCGGTGATGCAGTGCCATGGCGCTGCTCATCGCCAGGTTGCGAACGGTCAGATCCACCACGCCGGCACCGCCGGCCCGCAGCTGCCCCACCACCGGATCGGGCAGCCGATCCATCAGGGCGCTGTCGCCGGCCAGGCTCACCACGAAAAATCCCCTGGCACCATCGCGGCTCGCGATGATCTCGCCGACGCGGTCCGCCAGCACTTCATCGCTGATTTCCTCGTTCTCCCACTGCTGCAGCCAGGTGGCGGTGATCTCCATCGCCTGCTGGAAGGTGGGTGCGCTGCTTGCCATGACCAGGTGACACTCCAGGGAGCAGGCTATGGGGTTCATCCCCGGCACCCGACCGCATGACCCTCGCCACCCCGGAGGATTTCCGTTCAGGGTTCGTTGCACTCATCGGACGCCCCAACGTGGGCAAATCCACCTTGGTGAACAGGATGGTGGGGGAGAAGGTGGCGATCACCTCCCCCGTGGCGCAGACCACACGCAACCGCCTGCGGGCGATCGTCACCACGGATGCCGCGCAGTTGGTGCTGGTGGACACCCCGGGCATTCACAAGCCGCATCATCTGCTCGGGGAGCGGCTGGTGCAGAGCGCCCGCAGTGCCATCGGTGAGGTGGACCTTGTGCTGCTGTTGCTGGAGGGGTGCGAACGGCCCGGCCGCGGCGACGCGTTCATCGTCAATCTGCTGCGTGAGCAGCGCTTGCCGGTGCTGGTGGCCCTCAACAAATGGGATCGGGTTCCCGATGGTCAGGAGGACTCAGCCGAGCAGACGTACCGGGATCTGCTCACGGGCACCGACTGGCCGCTGCATCGCTGCAGCGCACTGGAGGGTGATGGCTGCGGGGATCTCGCGACGGCGATGGCGGGTTGTTTGCCGAAGGGTCCGCTGCTGTACCCGCCTGAGATGGTCTGTGATCAGCCGGAGCGGGTGCTGCTGGCGGAACTGATCCGCGAGCAGGTGTTGCTGCAGACCCGAGAGGAGGTGCCCCACAGTGTCGCCGTCATGATCGATCGGGTCGAGGAGATGCCTGCTCAGGCCAAGGGGCAGGGCCGAACGGCGGTGCTGGCCACGGTCCTGGTGGAGCGCAAGAGTCAGAAAGGCATCCTCATCGGTAAGGGGGGCTCCATGCTGAAGACCATCGGTCAGGGAGCCCGTCTGCAGATGCAGACGCTCATCGATGGTCCGGTGTATCTGGAGCTGTTCGTGAAGGTGGTGCCTGATTGGCGCAGCAAACCGCAACGGCTCAATGAGCTTGGCTACGGCGATCAGGGCAGCTGATCAGTCCTGGCGTCGACCTAGTCTCCGGCCATGCTCACCTTGCTGACACGCACCAAGAGCTTTCGGGATCCTTGGGTGGGCAGTCCGGCTCTGAACAGGCACTGGCAGCTGCATCGCCGCCGGGTTCAGCTGGCGGAGTCCCTGTGCCGCTGGAGACGACTGTTGCGACCGGTTGAGGTCAGCGACCTGCAGCGCGATGGTGTGATCGCGATCCGGAACTGGCTGCCCGTCGACCGTTTCGAGGCACTTCGTGAGGAGGTGGAGCAGGCGGTCGCCGATGCGGAACGGCGGCACCCCATCACTCCTGGAGAGCAGGTCGGCTTCCAGCCCAAGCAGCCCTTCCCCGGAGGATTTGATCGGTTTGACGGCGGCACCCTCAACCGCTTTCTGCATATCGATGCCGCAGCGCTGCCGCATGCAGCGGACTTCTCCGGCGATCCCCGCCTCTCGCGTTGCTCACGTCAGGTGATCGGTCTGCCGCAGCAGGCCCGCAAGCTCGATGTCTATCTCACGGTTCATGGTGAGGAGTCACGCACTCCGGATCTGCAGAAGGAGCTGCATCGCGACACCTTTTTTCGTGCTTTGAAGTTCTGGTATTTCCTCTGGCCGGTTGAGCAGCAGGACGGCCCCTTTGAATATGTCCCCGGCAGTCACCGTCTTGGCGCTCGGCGGCTGCAGTGGGAGCAGCGCACAGCGGATGCTGCCATCCGTCATCAGCGTCAGCCGGATGTGTCCGGCTCCTTCCGGATTCACGAGGACGCTCTGGCCGAATTGGATCTGCCGGCGCCGAAGGCCTTCACCTGTCCGGCCAACACTCTGGTGCTGGCTGATGTCTTCGGTTTTCATCGCCGTGGATCGGCGCTGCCGGGGCGGCGACGCCTGTCTCTCTACGGCTGGAACCGGCCCTACCCCTTCCTGCCGATCACCTGGTGAGACCGACTGAGAAGATGGCGTGATGAGCGATCAAGCCTTCCCTCCCGCAGATCCTGCGTCGTTTCTGGCCCTCTGCGCTGGCGAGTGGATGAGTCTGCGCAGCAGCTTCGCCCTCTCCAACGGGGATGACGACTGGCACACCAGCGAACGCGGAGAGCTGACGGTTCGCTTCGAATCCGGCAGTGGAGAGCTGCTGGGTCGATTGCTGGTGGAGCCTCCCGGTGGAAGCGGGCGCTCGCTCGGCTTCGTGGATGGTGGTGAGCTCACGGTCGATGAGGAGAGCCGCGGTGAATGGCGCTTCTGGCCGGATGGAAGTGTCGAACTCGATCTCCCGCAGCCCGATGGTTCGCTGGTGCAGGAACGCATCTGGTTCACCCGAGCCAACCTGCGACTGCGCAGCACCACCGCGGTGGATGCCGGGGGAAGTCCGCTTGAGGGAAGTTTCTGCACCGACATCCGTCGGGTCTCCAAACCAGCCGCCTGAGTGGCGATGTCGCCCTATCGCCTCGATGTGGTGAGCCTGGCGCCCCAGGCCTTCGCAACGCTGCTGGAGCTTGGGGTGATCGGTCGCGCCTTTGCCGCCGGCATCGCGGCAATGCATCTGCATAATCCGCGCGACTTCGCCACCGATCGCTACCGGAAGGTGGACGATGAGCCCTACGGCGGCGGTGCCGGCATGGTGCTCAAGCCGGAACCGGTGCACGCGGCGATGGAGTCCATTCCCCGTGCCAGCCGCTCTCGTGTGCTGCTGATGACGCCCCAGGGCCGGCCGCTGCAGCAGGCCGATCTGCAGCGCTGGTCCAGCGCGTACGACCAGCTGGTGCTGCTCTGCGGCCACTACGAAGGATTTGATGAGCGCATCCGGTCCCTGGCGGATGAGGAGGTGTCCGTCGGGGATTTCGTGCTCACTGGAGGGGAGTTGCCTGCGATGACCGTGATCAACGGTGTTGTGCGCCTGCTTCCCGGCACCGTCGGAACGGCGGCTTCCCTGGTGGAGGAGAGTCACAGTGCCGTGCTGCTGGAGCATCCCCACTACACCCGTCCGGCGGAGTTTCGTGGTCAGCGGGTTCCGGATGTGCTGCGCAGCGGTGATCACGCTGCCATCGAGGCCTGGCGACAGCAGCAGCGAGAGCAGCGCACGCGGGAGCGCCGCCCCGATCTCCACGCCCGTTGGCTGGCCGAGAGAATGGATCCCGCCTGTGAGGACGCGATGCAGCTGCGGATCGGCAACGGTTACGACATCCACCGTCTCGTGCCGGGACGGGCGCTGATTCTCGGGGGAATCAGCCTGGAGCATCCGGAGGGGCTGGGGCTGGATGGTCACAGTGACGCCGATGTCCTGGTGCACGCTGTGATGGATGCTCTGCTGGGAGCCCTTTCACTCGGTGATATCGGCAAGTATTTCCCTCCCACGGATCCCCGCTGGAAGGGGGCTGACAGCCTGCAGCTGCTCGAGCAGGTGGTGGCCCTGGTGAGCGAGCGGGGCTGGCAGGTGGTGAACGTGGATGCGGTGGTGATCGCCGAGCGCCCCAAGCTCAAACCCCATATCGAGGCGATGCGCTGCAACATCGCCGATCGCATCGGACTCGCCCCCGAGGCTGTGGGCGTCAAGGCCACCACCAATGAAAAGCTGGGCCCCGAGGGACGCGAGGAAGGCATCAGCTGTCAGGCGGTGACCCTGCTGCAAAAGCTGTGAGGCGCATCACGGCGCTGATGCTGGCGATGCTGGTGACACTGTTTACCCCTGCCGCTGACGCCATGACCGCAGACCCTGCCGTCGAGCTGCTCCGACTTGCGGTGCCGGCGCCGCAGCGGCAGCTGTGGCTGGAGGCGGAAGCCCGCACCTGGCAGCCCTGGCTGGAGCAGCAGACGGGGTTCCTCGGCCGTGATCTCTACTGGGACCCGGTCGGTGAACAGGGGGTGCTGTTGATCCGCTGGGCGAGCCGTGATCAGTGGAAAGCGATCCCTGCTGAGTCGGTCGAACGGGTGCAGGCTGACTTCGAGGCTTTCACCAACACGGCCCTGGGACGACCGCCCACGGCGACAGCAGTCTTTCCTCTCGTGGAGGAGCGCGAACTGCGACAACAGACCCTGCCGACCCCATGACCGATGCCCGTCTCGACCTGCAGCGGCGCGACCGTCTCGGCATGGTCGAAGCCGTCTGGGGGGAGCACAAGACCGTTGATCAGATCGCAGCGATCCTGCCCCGCTTCGCGGCGGCTGGGGAGCTTGCCCTGGTCACGCGTGTGAGCCCCGACAAGGCCGCGGCGGTGCTGGAGAGGATTCCTGAGGTCACGGTGCACGAGCAGGCCGCCGCGCTCACCCTCGGAACTCTTCCGTCCACGCCACAGGGCGCGGCCGAGGTGGCGGTGCTCAGTGGCGGCAGCAGCGACCGTCGGGTCGTGGCGGAAGCCTGCCTGGCTCTGCGTTGCCATGGCGTCGGGGTGGACCCGGTCATGGACGTGGGGGTGGCCGGCCTGCATCGATTGCTGAACGCGCTGCCACGCCTGAACAGTGCCCGTGTGTTGATCGCGTGTGCCGGCATGGAAGGGGCCCTGCCGACCGTCCTGGCAGGACTGGTTCCCCAGCCGGTCATCGCTGTTCCTGTGTCCGTCGGCTACGGCGTCAGTGCCGGAGGTCGCGCCGCTCTCGACGGCATGCTCGCCAGCTGTGCCCCCGGGCTTGTTGTCGTCAACATCGACAACGGCTACGGAGCCGCCATGGCGGCTTTGAGAATGCTTCGATCCGCTCAGGCCGTGAGGCCACGGTCCAGCTGACCGAGCCGCCCCAGTTCTTCGCTGGCATGGTCACCTTCCACCTGCTGGAGGGCGTTCACCAAGGCATGCAGATCGGTTCTGGCCAGTTCCCCATCCTCTTGCCATTCCATTGCGCGGGGATCAGGAGCCAAGGACCGAACCGAAGATGTAAGTGATTCAAAACTAGGTGTTGATCCTGGTAAAAAATGCCTAGATGAACGGCGTCAGGCGGAAGACTTTCTGAAGAAGGTCAGAGATGCTGGAGGTTCGGGTAAGCGGTGATCAGTTCCTCGGCGCTGAGAACGTCACCGCGACCTTCCGGTTGCCAGATCACCTCCAGCGCCAGCAGTTCGCTGGAGGCCGTTGAACCCAGAATCCGCAGGGTCTGGCGGAGGTCCTCACCGGTGTTGGCACCCTGCAACCTTGCGTTGGCCGTGGACGCCACCAGCAGGGTGACCACGATGAATTCGTTGGTCGCATCGGCTTCGCCGACGGCTGAGTCATCAAGACGACGACCACCGACGTTGCTGGTCAGCTCGGCGTCCAGCTTGCTGCGCTCGCTCATCGAGAGGCGATTGAAGGTGGATTCGGCTGAGCTGAAGGGGACCGTTCCTGTCTCGGCATTGGCGTAGACCCAGAGATCGGGCTGACGCAGCAGCGCAAGGGTTGTTTCCTGCAGCAGTCTCTGCAGGCCGCTGGAGCTGGAGGTGTCCGATGAGGTAGCCAGGGAGCGCAGATCGTCTTGAAGGGCCTTGGCACTCGCCAGCAGCCCCACCTGCACCTGGATCATGTTCACCTTGCTCGGCACGACCGGTGCCATGGCGCCGCCGCCACCGCCACCGATCGCCGGGGCGCCGCCCCCGAGACCGCGCAGGGCATTGACCAGAACGCCAGCCACGGCCATCAGGATCAGCAGGCCGAACAGACCACCACCTCCAAAGCCGAAGATTGGGATCAGGAAGGGAAATCCGATTCCGCCGCCGCGATATCCACCGCGGTATCCACCGCCGTAGCCACCACCGCCGTAGGAACGACCGCTGGAGCGGGGCATGGATGGGGCGCGGAAACTGCCACCCCCCATGCGTCCGCCGCGGGCCGCGTCAGCCGGTTGAACCTGGATCAGAGCCATCCCCATCAGCACCACGGGGAGCAGCAATCCAGCCAGCAGGCGACGTGTCCAGTTGGACGGAGGAAGGGCCACGTTGAAGCGAGCGTCGAATCGATCGAACGACTCTAGGAACCCCCTCCCACGATGGTGACAATCTCCAGATTGTCGCCGTTGAGAATGGTGCTGTCGGGCCATCGACGACGCGGAACGATCGTTCCGTTGTGCTCGACCACCACGAGGGCCGGGTTGTGCCCCAGGGCCTCGATCACCTGTAGGAGTCCGGGAGGGTCCGGTTGCGGATCAAGAGTGCGGGTTTCGCCGTTCACGGTGAGTTGCAGCGCCATCGCTTCAGGCCACGGGTTGGGAGAGGCTGTCGAGCAGGTCCCGGACGGCCTGCCCCGGATCGGCTGCCTCCATGATCGCTCCGATCACGGCCACATGCCGGCAGCCGCTCGCCGTCAGCGGGCCCAGATTGGAGACGTGGATGCCTCCGATGGCGAACACCGGTTTTGAACTGAGCGTCAACGCCTCCTCAACCAACTCGATGCCGATCGGTGAACGCTCCGGTTTCACGGCGGTGTCGTGCACCGGTCCAAGACCCAGATAGTCGCAGTCTTCGCTGTTGGCTGCGCGAACTTGCTCGAGGCTGTGGGTGCTGCGGCCCAGCAGCCGCTCAGGCCCGAGCAGACGCCTGGCGATCGTGGTTGGGAGATCGTCCTGTCCCAGGTGCACGCCGTCGGCGTCCACCGCGAGGGCCAGATCGATCCTGTCGTTGACGATGAACAGGGCGCCGTGCTGGTTGCAGAGCTGCCGCAGGGCCGTGGCCTGGGTCAGTCGGTCGTGATCGCTTCCGTCCTTGTGGCGGAACTGCACCATGGCGACGCCGTGGCGCAGAGCAATGGCAACGCGATCGAGCAGGTCCTCGCAGGGCGTGGTGATCAGGCACAGACGGCAGTCCTTGAGGCGACTGCGTCGCTGGCCTCCTTGCGTGGCCTCCAGGCAGCTCACTTCCAGGTCGTAGAGCCCGTAGCGGATCGTCGCTGCTTCGCCTGCCAACTCCGGGTCGACACTGCGCCCGAATTCCTCCAGCACCCGCAACGCCTCCTGCACCCGGGCGCAGTTCGCGGCCACCACCTGCCGGGGGCTGTGCCGATCCAGCTGTGCCGGATGCTCCAGGCCGGCTCCGCTGTCGGTGGCGGTGGAGCGGCTCTGTTTGTAGAGGTCGTGATGACGCCGCCCCAGGCGCTGGCGCCAGTCCTTGAGGGTCACCACCAGGTCCTCCCGCTCCAGCCCGAAGCGACACCAGTCCTCCACGACCCGCAGTCCCTCTCGGGCGCGGTCGAGGTTGGCATCGATCAGCCGCGCCACACGCGGATCTGAACACGACGGGCAGTCCATCATTTTCGTGGCACCCTGTGAAGGCTCGCATTCCCACCGACCATGGAGAACGCAGGATCCGAGAGCACCATGCACGTGCTGGTCTGGGGCATCGTGCTCCTGGGCGGAATCGGAGTGTTCATCGTCTGGGGGCTCGCCAATGCCTATCCCACGGTCGCCTGAGACGAGGCGTACAGCAGGGTGCGGGCACGATCGGCATCGCGGCCGATCTGGGCACTGAGGGCATCGAGCCCATCAAATTTCACCTGTCCCCGCAGCCGCTCCACGGGCTCCACGAGCAGCTGCCGCCCCTCCAGTTCGATGCTGCGATCGAGCAGATGTACTTCCACCGCGGAGGGTGAGGTGGGATCCACTGTGGGCTGCGGCCCGAGGTTCATCACAGCCGCCAGGCGCTCCCCCTCACCGTTTAGCTGGGCCCACGCTGCGTAGACCCCCAGGCCAGGCAGGAACTTGCGGCCATCCACCTGCAGATTGGCGGTCGGCCAGCCCAGCTCGCGGCCGAGACCGCGCCCCCGCACCACCCGACCCTGGAACCGGTAGGGACGCCCCAGCAGGCCCCTGGCGCTGTCGAGATCGCCGCTGTCGAGCGCTGCCCGGATCCTGCTGCTGCTCATCCGGCCGTTGCCGTCTTCCACGATCTCCACCACTTGCACGTGCACGCCGCGGGCGCCGGCCACCTTGTGCAGCAGGGCGGCGTCACCGGCCCGCTTGTGACCGAAGCGGAAATTGGCTCCAACGGCGATCCGTTTGGCCTGCAGGGTGTCCAGCAGGACGGATTCCACAAAGGCTTCCGGACTGAGAGCTGCCAGCTCCGTCGTGAAGGGCACCAGCACCAGCTGCCGGATGCCGAGCGGCTCCAGCAGGCTGAGTTTTTCGTTGGGCAGATCCAGTCGCAGCCTTGGTTCTCCGTAGAGAACCTCGCGTGGGTGCGGCCAGAAGCTCACCACGCTGGGCACAGCCCGGGTGTCGGCGATGGCCTGGCGGATCACCTGGCGATGGCCGACGTGAAGGCCGTCGAAGCTGCCCAGTGCCAGGGCGGTTGGCCGTTGTGCCTCCTGGGGTGAGCAGAGCGGAATCAACGCGGGATGCAGGAGGAGGGCTTTGGTGGCAAGTTTGGACGACTGACGGACTTGGCATGGCGGATCGCCTCGACTTCCAGCAGTTGTCCTTCGGACTGCGCCGTATGGGCTGGATCCGCTTCTGGATCCAGACGGTGCTCGGCATTGTGGTGGTCGGGGTGCTGCTGTTCAACAACGTGGGCAGCAGCCTGGCGCGCAATTCCGAGCGCGCTCTCGGGCTCGGGCCTGGTCTTTCGCTCACCAGTCTGGCGTTCCTGGTGCTGTTGTTCAGTCTCTGGCAGGGCTGGCTGATCGTGCGTACCGGTCGCGCCATCGACAGTGCGGCCCGACCCAGTCGCGGTGAAACGGCTCGACTGCTCAAGCGAGGGCTGCTGGCGGACCTGCTCGGTCTCACCTTCGCGGCCATCGGTTATCAGGCTCTGGCGGGCAGTCTGTTCGTACAAGCTTCAATGCAGACCCCTGGCATCGCCATCGGTGGTCGGGGGATGTCAGACAACCTGGCGATCACGTCGCTGGAGATGCTCTCCGTGCTCAGCAACACCCAGGTGCTGTTTGCACATCTGATCGGGCTGCTGTTCTCACTCTGGCTGTTGCAACGGATCTATCGCACCAGCTGACCGGCCAGACGCAGCTCCGGCAGACCGGACAGGGGGCCACGCCAGAACAGATCCGGTTGTATCGGGGTGAGGGACGGACTGTTGGCGTGGATCTGGGCCACATCGCTGGGCCAGTCCCGTGGACCTTCCCCTGCTGATTCGAGATCGTTCACCACCTCTCCGGCCAGCCAGTAATAGGCACGGCCGCGGGGGTCGACGCGCGGGCTGAACTGTTCGTCGTAACGGCGGATCGACAGACGGGTCCAGCGCAGGGGACCCATGGCCTCTCGCTCACAGGGGGGAATGTTGAGGTTGAGCAACAGGTTCTCCGGCCACTGGTCAGCCAGAGCGTTTTCGGCCACGTCCACCGCCAGCTCCGCAGCGGCCTGAAACTGGCGCCACTGGAAGCAGGCGCTGCTGACAGCCAGGGAGGGAATTCCTTCGAGCGTGCCTTCCATGGCCGCGGCGACGGTTCCGGAGCAGAAGACGTCAGTACCCAGATTGGGACCGTGGTTGATGCCGGACAGCACGAGATCCGGCTTCTCCTTCACCAACTCGAACAGGGCCAGTTTCATGCAGTCCGCAGGCGTGCCGCTGCAAGCCCAGGCGGTCACCCCCGGCACGAACAGCTCATCAGCCCGCTCGGCCCGGATGGGGGTCTGCAGGGTGAGACCGTGACCCGTGGCTGAGCGTTCCTGGTCAGGACAGACCACGGTCACCGCGTGGCCGCGGGCCACGGCTGCCGAGGCGAGAGTGCGGATGCCGTCTGCAAACACCCCGTCGTCGTTGCTGATCAGGATCCGCAGCGGGGTCATGGGAGCAGGATTCGGTGGGGGGAACCTAAGCGGCTTGGCTGCTTACAGTCAGCTGCCTTTTGATGCAGGCCGGTGAGCGCCCCCGTCACACTGCAGGACCTCACGGATCAGCTGGACGCTCTGGAGCAGCAGGCGGCCGCTGAGATCGCTGAGGCGCCGGATGCCGCTGCGCTCGAACAGCTGCGCGTGGGCCTGCTTGGCAAGAAGGGACGTCTTTCGGGTGTGCTGGGGGCGATGGGCAAGCTTCCCGGCAAGGAACGCCCTGTGGTGGGTCAGCGGGCGAATGTGCTCAAGACTCAGCTGCAGGCACTGCTGAGCGAGCGTCTTCAGGCGGTGAAGCAGGCGGCGATGGCGGAGCGGATCTCCAGGGAAAGCCTTGATGTCACCGCACCGCCCTCGGGAACGCCGATGGGTCATCGCCATCCGTTGATCAGCACCACCGAGGAGATCGTCGATCTGTTTCTCGGTCTCGGATACAACGTCACCGAAGGCCCTGAGGTGGAGCAGGACCACTACAACTTCACGGCCCTGAACATCCCCGAGGATCATCCGGCCCGGGACATGCAGGACACGTATTACCTGCAGAATGATCTGCTGCTGCGCACCCACACCTCACCGGTTCAGATCCGTTTTCTGGAGCAGACGCCGCCTCCGGTGCGCATCATTGCTCCGGGGCGTGTCTACCGCCGTGATGCTGCGGATGCCACCCATTCGGCGGTGTTTCATCAGGTGGAGGTGCTGGCCATCGACGAAGGCCTCGATTTCAGTCACCTGCGCGGCACGGTGATGGCTTTCCTCAAGGCTTTCTTCGGGGATGTTCCGGTGCGCTTCAGAGCCAGCTATTTCCCCTTCACCGAGCCGTCGGCTGAAGTGGATGTGCAGTGGCGTGGTCGCTGGCTTGAGGTGATGGGCTGCGGGATGGTGGATCCAGCCGTTCTGGAGGGTCTGGGGCTCGACCCGGAACGCTGGAGTGGTTTTGCGGCCGGTTTGGGAGTGGAGCGGTTCTGTATGGTTCGGCACGGCATCGACGACATTCGTCGTCTATACACGAGTGACCTTCGTTTCTTGGAACAGTTCTGACGCCAATCAGCTCGTCAAGCTTGCGTGTTGTTTCTTTGGGTTGCGAACTGTTGTAACTGCGTTCTTCGAGGTTTGACTCGCTAAATCAGGGGTTGAGCAGGTCTCTCTCCGTTTTCATGAAGCTGCGTCAAATCGCAATCAGTAGTGGTGTTGTCATCCTTGCTGCGATGACCACGTCGTGTTCGAGTTCAATTAAGAGCCAGTCGTCGAAGGCTGAATTCGATCGGACGGTACTTCCGATCGCGGAGCCGAAGCCTGAAAAGGTCACCAAGGTTCTTCCCTCAGAAGTGCCGTTGCCGCCACAGTGGGAAGTGAAAGCACCCGCTGATGCACCCAATGTGGTGATCATCCTGCTGGACGATGTGGGCTATGCGGCACCATCTGCCTTTGGCGGTGCGGTGAACATGCCGACGGCTGAGAAACTAGCCAAAAACGGACTTCGCTACAACAAATTCCACACCACAGCCCTCTGTGCGCCGACGCGGGCGGCTCTGAAATCCGGCCGCAATCACCACAAGGTGAATATGGGCTCGATTCCGGAGATCGCCACGGGTTATGCGGGCAACTCCACTGTGGTTCCTGACTATGCACAGCCGGTTGCAGAAATTCTGCGTCTGAATGGTTACAACACGGCGGCCTTTGGTAAATGGCATGAAACGCCGGGTCGTGAGACCACGGCAGCCGGCCCTCAGACCCGTTGGCCAACGCGTCAGGGATTTGAGAAGTTCTACGGCTTCGTCGGCGCCGAAGACAACATGTGGGAACCCACCATCCACGATGGTGTGACCGTTGTGGATGCTCCGAAGAAAGAGGGATATCACTTCACCGAAGACATGACCGATCAGGCGATCGGTTGGATGCGGCAGCAAAAAGCGATCAAACCCGATAAGCCGTTTTTCATCTATTATTCATCCGCCGGTTCCCACTCCCCTCACCATGTGAGCAAGGAATGGATTGCCAAATACAAAGGCAAGTTTGATGAGGGCTGGGATGTTCTCAGGGAACGAAATCTTCAGAACCAGATCAAGGCGGGAATTGTTCCTGAAGGTACTCAGATGGCCAAGGCGCCAGACAGTATCCCCAAATGGGACGGCCTCACGCCACAACAGCAGAAAATCTATGCGCGTCAGGCAGAAGTTTTTGCTGCCTTCACGGAGTATTCAGATTATGAAGCCGGTCGTTTGATCCAGGCGATCGAAGATCTCGGTGAGCTCGATAATACTTTGGTGATCTACATCACTGGTGATAATGGCGCCAGTGTTGAGGGGGATAGGACTGGTCAGTGGAATTGGAACCACTATCTCAATGGCGTTGAAGAAACGCCTGATGAGCAGGAGGCCAAGCTTGATGAGTGGGGAGGGCCTACCACCTATCCCATGTATCATATGGGCTGGGCGATCGCTTTCAATTCACCCTTTGCTCTCTCCAAGCAAGTGGCTGGTGATTTCGGTGGAACACGGAATGGCACCGTGGTTCATTGGCCGAAGCGCATCACAAAAGGTGGTGGTGTGCGGACTCAGTTCTCGCACGTGAATGATGTGGCTCCCACAATCCTTGAGGCGGCCAATCTACCGATGCCAAATACCATTCACGGCATTGATCAGATCCCGATGCAGGGAATCAGCCTGCTGTATACCTTTGACAATCCAGAAGCCAAAGAGAAGCACAATACTCAGTATTTTGAGATCATTGGCAACCGGGGCATCTATCACGATGGCTGGATGGCGCGGACGACAGTGATGTATCCCTGGATGGCGCCGGAACGAATGAATCCGGTTGCGGACGATACTGGTTGGCAGCTGTACGACACCACCAAGGATTTCAGTCTCTCGACTGATCTCGCCGAGCAGGAGCCGGAACGCCTGAAGAAGATGAAGGAGAAGTTCCTGGAACAGGCGATTGAAAATCAGGTGTTGCCACTGGATGATCGACTTCTCGAGCGTCTGGTGCCGTCCGTTGCTGGACGTCCGACCCTGTTGGGTGATCGCACGTCCATGGATCTCTATCCCTATGCCTGGAACTTGGTCGAAGACTCGATCCTCAATGTGAAGAACACGTCAAACAGCGTGACGGCCTTTGTTGATAAGAAAGGCGATGATGAGGACGGCGTGATCTTCTCCCAGGGCGGTCGATTTGGAGGTTGGTCGCTGTACGTCCAAAACAACAAGCCCTCCTACACCTACAACTACATGGGAGAGCTGTTCACGTTCACGAGCAACAAGCCATTACCGACTGGTAAGTCCGAGATTCGTTTCGAGCTCGACTACGACGGCGGTGGTGTTGGAAAAGGCGCAGATGTCCGGATGAAACTCAACGGCGAGGTGGTCGCTGAGGGTCGCCTGGAGAAGACGATTGCATCGCGCTTCTCTATCGACGAAGGTGCGGACGTCGGACTTGATCGTGGCTCAGCGGTCACGATCAAGACGATTGGTCCCCGCCGTTACAGCGCCTATGGCGGCCAGATTGACAAGGTGACGCTTCAGATCTATCCCAAGGACTCAGATCAGAAAAAAGGTTGAGCGTGTCGCCATCGATTAGCTGGGATGACATGGCCGTCATCCCGGCCGGCCAATATCAACTTGGCTCGACAGATTTCTATCCTGAGGAATCTCCGATCCGAAAGGTGACGTTGCCGTCCTTCCGGATCGACGTTGCTCCTGTGACCAACGCGCAATTTGAGCGGTTCGTCAACGCCACGGGATATGTCACGGTGTCGGAGCAACCTCCCGACCCCGAGCTTTATCCAGATCTGGCTCCTGAGCAGCAGATCCCCGAGTCAGCTGTGTTTCTGCCTCCTCCGGCCAGTGTGGATCGCAGCCAGCCTCTGGCTTGGTGGGCGTTGATCGCTGGTGCTGACTGGAGGCATCCCCAGGGGCCTGAGACGAACATCGAGGGATTGATGGAGCATCCGGTCGTTCACGTTGCGTATGACGATGCGATCGCCTACGCGCATTGGGCCGGCAAACGGCTCCCGACCGCAGACGAGTGGGAGGTGGCCGCGCGAGGTGGACTGGAGGCGGAGGACTATGCCTGGGGTGCAGAGATGACGCCGGAGGGCCGTTGGCTGGCGAATGTCTGGCAGGGCCCGTTCCCCTGGATCAACGAGCAGACGGACGGCTGGTTCTGGACATCTCCAGTGGGTCACTTCCCCGCGAATGGCTACGGGCTGGTCGACGTCTGCGGCAATGTCTGGGAGTGGACGTCAACGGTGTACCCCGTTCCTGCTGAAGAGCAGAAACGGCGCGTGATCAAAGGAGGATCGTTCCTCTGCGCAGAGAATTACTGCCATCGTTTCCGGCCTGCGGCCCTGATGGGGCAAACGCTGGACACAGCAACCTGTCACATGGGCTTTCGCTGTGCTGCCGACCTGGACTGATCCAGCAACATCAACAGCCCCAGGACGAGATGCAGCATGCCAGCAGGGCCAGCCATCAGGCCTTGCGCTGCGCCAGTGACGGCAAAGCCGATCAGAAACAGAGCGGCTGTGAGGTTGTAAAGCATCAATCCCAGCCGTGCGCTGGATGGCCGGGCATCCGGGGCACTGGCTGACCAGCAGGAGATGCCCAGGCCGATGAGCGCCGCTCCGAACAGCTGAGCCAGCTGGTCACCACCATCAGGCAGTGGTGATCCGAACAGAAGAGTCATCACGACGCCAGGAACCAGCACCAAGGGGACACCGGTGCTGAGTTCAACCAGGCAGGAAATCCGTGTGGAATGGCGCGTGAGGTTCGTCATGTTGTAAATCAATCAAAGAACAGTCTCAGTCCAAGATTGACACCGTGCTGAGTCACGTCGTAGTGATCATCAGATCCGTAACCGGCAAAATCAAGGCTCCAATATTTGTATCCAAGTGACAACTGGGTTGAATTCCCGATCGTGTAGGAAATGCCTGCCTGTGCTGTCCCCGAGAGATCACGGCGACCGCTGACACCGAAACCAGCAGCATCGAGGTAAAGGAAGGCCTGCCACTGATCATTGAAGGCATAGGTGGTCTGCATCCCGATCAGCGGACTCACCCAGGTGTTGGACCAGGACTCATCCCAGTCGCTTTCGAGCTTTTCCTTGGCCTCTTTGGGAATCAGCTCACCAGGGCGGTTGCTGGTGGATTTGTATTCGATGTCGCTCTCAAGCTCCACATCGACATCCATGGTCGCGTCCACGATGCGGGCACCGACCAGTCCGACGAATGTGACGTCGCCTGCTTCCATTCGAGGTTTGGCGATGGCCCCTGCGCGGAAACGCGCCGCCAGATCGACGATCGTCTGGTTGAAGGTGAAATCAAGATCAATTTTGCCTTTTGCTGTGATCCGTCGGTCCTTGACGATCCCGGGAAGGCCATTGTCGGCTTGATCACGCAGAGCGTTATCTCCGCTCCAGCTGCCAACGGTCTCGGACATCCAGGAGGAACCGTGATTCACATGAGCCTGGAATCCGTAACGCCCGTATTCCACTCCAACACGCCCGGTGAAAGCGCCTGTGACCGGTGTGAGAACTTCCTCAAGGTTTTGGCTCAAGCTGTTGGTGTTCTCCATCACCCTGATCTCGGTTGTTGTCTCCAGGGGGAGGAAACCATAAAGATCGATGTACGTCCGCCAGTTCTTTTCGTCATCCTCTGTTTTTTCCGCAGGTTCATCCTCCACTGCCTGCGCGACCAGTACCGTTTGACTCCCTTCAGCTGCAGATTCACTCAGTTCGGCCAGTGCTGCTGATGGCAGGCCAAAGGTTGCCATCAGTGAAAACGGAATGACCAAGGAGCGGAACATGAACATGCGTTCTAACGACTCATAAGCACTCGGTTCGAACCCTACGGGATTTTTCGATTGCGGGACAGTCCAGAAGACAATTGATTGGAAGGTAGCCGAGTCTCTAGAGGACTTGTCAGAATTGGTCCAGTAAGACACGTGCAATCTGTACCTTTTGCCCACGGTTTTTCGGCATGCTGGGCCAAACAAATCCCGAACTCTGTGAAGCTTCACGCAGCCGCCTCACTCTTGGCGCTTTCCCTGGCTCCTTTCACTTCCGGGCAGGCGTGTGCACAAGATGTTGATCGTTCAGCAGGAGAGGACTTCGATTATTCCGCGCTGACGTTTGATCAGGACTTAGCTCAAGCGTTGGAGCCATCGCCTGAGACAACGCTGGCACAGGCTTCGGATGCCTCTCAAGCTCCCGGTGTTGCCGCTGCTGAGGCTGCAGGCCCGAGCCAGGAAGCTCTGGCCAAAGCCGCCCAGAACCCGATCGCGAGCATGATCAGCATTCCGTTCCAGTGGAATGCGACTCCAAATACCCAATGGGCTCCCAACGCCATTGATCCCGACGCCCACCACGACAAGGTTCTGAACGTTGTCAATGTCCAGCCGGTCTTGCCCTTCCAACTGAGTGATGACTGGACGGTCGTCACCCGCACCATCGTTCCATTTTTGGCTGTTCCCTGGGCTGATCCGAAAATTGGTGTGACGGAGGCTGGTGATCCTTACCTCAAGCGTTGGGATCAGGAGCAGCGTGTTGGCATCGGTGATATCAATCCATCGGCCTTCTTTGTGCCCACCATGGAAGGAGATTTCACGTTTGGTTTCGGTCCAACCGTCGGCATTCCCGTTTCGGATGGCCCTCTCGGGTCTGGCAAGTGGACAGCCGGTCCTGCCGTTGTCGGTGTGTATACCAAGGGGCCTTGGGTTGTCGGTGGATTGGTGAACAACATGTGGTCGTTCGCTGGTGATGAAGACCGGGCCGATGTGAACAAGATGTTGGTACAGCCTTTCGTGAACTACAACCTGCCGAAAGGCTGGTACATCTCGTTTTCACCGATCATCACGGCGGATTGGGAAAATGAAGACAATGGTTGGACGGTGCCTGTTGGAGCAGGTGTTGGACGTGTTTTCAAGGTTGGGAAGCAGCCGATCAACATGTCACTCCATGGTTATTACAACGTCGTCAAGCCTGAGATTGGTGGCGAAGAACTTCTTGGCGACTGGACCATCCGCACACAGATTCAGTTCCTGATTCCGGCTGGCTGATCGATCTCTGTTTGTTTCTGAGGGATGTTTGATTGGCCTGATTCAGTCCCTCAGAGATTGCTTTGTGCTTCAAATTTGACTTGACGCTGTACTGACCATTCTTTGTGTTTGTACAAATTGAGCATTCATTTCGGCCAAGGTCGCAATTGTGGCATTTATATGTATGGTGTGCGAGTGTATCAATGGGTGTTTTTTGTGAAATTGCAGGGTGTTCGCCGTTCTTTGTTCGCAACGCTTCCCTTCGCTGCAACCCTGGGTCTTTTGACCGCAACCTTCGGATCATCATTCAATCCATCGGCTGCAAAAACCCTCCCGCAGGCAGCTGGTCTCACTGCGTCCGGTTCCAAGGATTGCCCGTCTCCAGCTGTGGTCATGAAAAACAACGAGGTAATACCGGTCACCAAGGCCAACTATGCCGTGGCGGAAACGGAAGTGATTCTCGCGGTCTATGTGCGCAAAATCGCCAAAGGCACCTGCGCAAATGGCATGGGTATGTTCCTGCATCAGAAGGGTGCAATGGATCCGAAGGAACGCACCATTTTGCGACCGAATTTCGATACCCTCTATTCCTTTGCTGTTCTTGATCTCAATAGCCCCGCCACGGTTGTGCTTCCTGAGACCGATCGTTATCAGATCCTCGAAGTGGTGAATGAGGAGCATTGGATTCCGTTGGAGACTTCTAAGCCCGGTGGATATCAACTCACCAAAGAGTCGATGGGTAGTCGTTATGTTTTAGCTCTTGTGCGCACTCGGGTAAACATGCAGGATCCTGAAGATCTCAAAAAAGCCGGTGCAGTCCAAGATCGGATTGACTTGGAGCAATCAGCGAAGGGTGAATTTGTCTCGACCAATAAATACGACATGGATGAGATCCTTGCCATGCGTGCTGATTACAACAAACGGTTGGCGCCTGAGGGTGTGACCTCGGAGATGGCTTTTGGCAAGAAAGGCGAGATCAGCGAGGAGATGCGTAATTTTGGTGTTGGCGTTGGCTGGGGTGGGCTTACCAAGAAGGGAGCGGTGTATCCCATCCCCAAAGTTGTGGATTCCACTGACCCTCAAACCCTTACGTTGAAAGATGTTCCCAGCGACCCACGAGCTTTCTGGTCGGTCACTGTCTATGACAAGCAAGGTTTTTCAGTGGGTGAAAAGTACAATGTGAATAGCGTTTTCGCGAAGAAAAATGAAAAAGGTGAGTATGTAATTCACTTTGGAGGTGATAAGAGCAAAGACAACTATCTCGATATCTACCCTGGCTGGAATGTTGTGCTGCGAATTTACTCCCCGACTGAGGCTTATTTCAACGGTGGCTGGACGCTTCCGCAGTTTGTTCCTGCTAAATGAGTTGAATCATTTTTCGCCTTCTCTTTTTTAGTTTTGTCCAAGTATTGCTTTCAATTATGTTTTTTCAAAAGAAAGCCATCACTGCTGCTTTCGCTCTTGTCTTAGGTGTTTTAACCGTTGCATGTGGCCAGCCCAAAAATGCTTCAGCTCAGGCCTCGTCTACTGCTAATACTGAGCAGGCTGCTGCTTCAGTAGACACAGCCAATGAGGATTGCCCTAAGCCTGCTGTTTTGGTTCAGAGCAGCACGGTGGTTCCCGTCACCAAGGCCAACTATTCCGAGGCCGAAACGCAGACGGTCTTTGCTAAGTACATCACCGACGTTGCAACTGCTACCTGTACCGGAGGTTTGGGAACGATCTTAAATCTCCAGAAGGCTGCGGACCCTAAGGATCGCACGGTGATTCGGATTAACTTCGACACCTTGTATTCCTGGTTGATTCTTGATCTGACCACTCCGGCGACTTTTACGCTCCCGCAAACCAATGGCCGCTACCAGAGCGCCATGGTGGTGAATGGACAGGGGTATGTGTATGTGGAAAAAGAGCCTGGTGACTACACCCTTACAGAGGACAAGGTGGGGAGCCGCTATGCCTTGGTGGCATTCCGCACCGGTGTAAACATTCAGGATCCTGAGGATGTTTCGCAGGCCCAGGCTCTGCAGGCCAAGTTGTCGGTAACTCAGTCTAAAACAGGCGAGTATGTACTACCCAACCAATGGGATCTTGAGCAGATGATGGCTCTCCGTGCCGCTTACAACGAAGAGCGGAACGAGAAAGGCGTGAAGTCGGAATCGCTCTTTGGTCGTCCCGGCGAAGTCACCCCGGAGCAGAACAACATGGGTGTAGCTGTGGGGATTGGCGGATTACCCAAGGAAGGTGCTGTTTATCTTTTCTACACGCCATCATCAGCTGAGCCTCAAATGCTGACGCTCAAAGATGTTCCGAATGGCGACAATGCTTTTTGGTCTCTTACGGTGTACGACAAGGATGGATTTCCGGTTGGTGAGAATTTCAATGTGAACAGTGCATTTGCCAAGTCAGATGCCCAGGGTGAAGTGACGCTTAATTTTGGTAGTGATAAGACGCAACCCAACTATTTGGAGATTTATCCGGGCTGGAATGCAACCTTCAGGATTTACAACCCGAAGCCTGCCTATTTTGATGGCAGCTGGGTGCGCCCCGAGTTGCAACCTGCGAAGGATTGAATCATCTCTGATGTGCTGGGTGCTCTTTGAACGCCACTACGCCTCTGCCCCCAGCACAACGCAGATCAACGGATTGTTTTAATTTTTTGGAATGCGTACAAATTGGACCATCCGCGTTGCCTTCTTGACGCTCAACTCGCGGCGGTATCTCTAATTTGCAATGGAATGAATCCTGTCTTCGGATGACCAAGACGCGTCGGTTCGGTCCGGTCTTCAAAGGGCTCTCCACTGTCACGCTTGCCGCGATGCTTGCCGTTGGCTGCTCGAGCAAGCCTGATGCCGGAACGCAGGCCATGAACAAGGGCAGCGGTGATGTGCCTGAGGGGTACACCACGGCAATTCCGGACGAGCTGATGACGCCGGATTCGGTGGAGACCAGTGCGGGCACGTTCAACTTCTTTGACGGCATGCCTGATGCGGCCACCGCCGAGGCCAGCTTCGACAACCTCAAGTTCATCCGTGGCTACGAGACCTTCCTGACACTGATGCCGGCAGCCAGCATTGAGATGCTGCGCCACGGTCATGCCGAGATGGGTGTGGATGGGCACACCAAGCTCATGTTGATGTCGCCGCTGAACTCCAAGCCGCTGTTTCTCACGGGGAACACCGACACGGTTTACGGCTCCACCTTCTTCAATCTGGAAGAGACCGGTCCGCTGGTGATCGAAGTGCCGGCTGGTCTAGGACCAGGAACGATCAACGATGCCTACTTCCGCTTTGTGGCCGATACCGGAGCTCCCGGGCCGGACAAGGGCAAAGGCGGCAAGTATCTGATCCTCGGCCCTGACGATAAGGAGCCCGAGAACACCGATGGCTATTTCGTTTTCCGCTCTCCTACCTATTCCAACTGGCTGATTATGCGGGCCTTCCTCGATGAAGAGGGCAAGCCGGATAAGGCTGTGGCGAACTACAAACAAGGCGTCCGCCTCTACCCCCTGGCTCAGAAGGACAATCCTCCCGAGATGACTTTCGTCGAGGGCGGTGATGCAGTTTACAACACCGTTCATGCCAACAATTTCGAGTTCTTCAATGAGCTCAACCGCGTGATACAGCGCGAACCGATTGATTTTCTTGACCCAGAGATCCGCGGTCTGGCGTCTGCCATCGGCATGGAAAAGGGTAAGCCGTTCAACCCCTCAGAGGCCGACAAGAAGCTCCTCGAGGAAGCGGTTCAGGTGGGTGTTGCCTACGTTCGCTCCGACATGGTGACGCCTCGGGGCGAAGACGCACTGATCTACGAAGGCAACCCGCAGTGGTTCTCAGCTTTTGCCGGTGGCAGTTACGAATGGCTGAAGGATGAAGGCAAAGGTGGGCGCAACCTTGATGCGCGCAACAACTTCTTCTGGGCCTATACGGTGAACACCCCGGCCATGGTGCTGGAGATGGTGGGAGTCGGTTCTCAGTACGCCATCGCCGGCACTGACAGTGAGGGCAACTACCTCGACGGCAGCAAAACCTACAAGCTGACCATCGATAAGAATCCACCGGCGAAGGATTTCTGGTCGATCGTTGTCTACGACCCTCAGACCCGCTCTCAGCTGCAGACTGGCCAGCCGTTCCCAGCCAAGAACAGCCAGCGCAACAAAGACATGGTTGCGAATGACGATGGATCCGTCGACGTCTACTTCGGTCCGAAGGCTCCGGCCGGTCAGGAGGCCAATTGGATCGAGACGGTTCCTGGCAAGGGCTGGTTCATGGCCTTCCGCCTGTATGGCCCTCTGAAGCCCTGGTTCGACCAGAGCTGGAAGCTCAACAACATCGAGCAGGTCAAGTGAGTCCTGTCATGCCTGAAGTCTCTCCTACCTTTCGCTCTCTTATGAAACGCTTCACCCGCCTTCAGCTTGTTTTCGCGTCAGCTCTGCTCGTGGCCGGAAGTGGGCTTGTCCTCAGAGCCGACAACCACATTCCCAAGGGCTACAACACGCCGATTCCTGAGGATGTTCTCACTGAAGACACCGTCGTCACGCGTATCGGTACCTTCAATTATTTCGATGGCCTTCCGGACGATCAAACGAAGGTCTTGGCCCGCCGTCAGGTGGATCTCGGTCGCGGCGTTCAGACCTTCCTGAATTTCATGCCTGCTGCATCGTTGGAGATGCTCTATGTGGGCCATCGCGATGGTTACGGCATGCAGCCGAATCGCGACATTGGCTTGTTTGAGGAGCTGATGAGCTCCACGTCGCTCTGGCTCACCGGTAACACCGATACGGTGTATGCCTCCGCATTTTTGGATCTCAGCAATGGCCCCGTCGTGGTGGAAGTTCCTCCGGGCACGGGGCCTGGCACTGTCAACGATGCCTTTTTCCGCTTTGTGGTCGACATGGGTGGCCCCGGCCCAGATAAAGGCAAAGGCGGTAAGTATCTGATTTTGGGTCCGGGTCAGACAGCGCCTGCCAATACGGATGGCTACTTCGTTGCATCAACGCCTAGCAAGATCAACTGGCTGATCCTGCGAGGCTTCCTCGACGACCAAGGCAAGCCCGATACGGCCAAGGCAGCATTCAAAACTGGTCTCAAGGTGTATCCCCTTTCTGAAAAAGACAATCCACCTGCCAACAGGTTCACCAACCTCACAGGTTCAGATGTGAACACCATCCATGCCAACGACTTCAAGTTCTACGAGGAACTGGATGAGGTGATCCAGCGCGAGCCCTCCGAGATGTTTTCGCCTGAGCTCTTGGGGATGGCCTCGGCGATCGGCATTCAAAAGGGCAAGGCTTTCAATCCGTCGCCCGAACAAAAAGCCCTGCTCACCGATGCGGTTGCTATTGGCAATGCTACGGCGCGTTCGATTCTGTTTGCCCCGCAAGATCCCAAGGCCTACATCTACCCCGGTAAGGCCGGTTATTGGCAAACCGGTTTCCCTGGAGGTAATCATGAGTATGTCGTCAATGGCGGCAAGGGTGGGCGTGACATGGACGGTCGCACCCTGTTCTTCTACCTCGCCACGGTGAACACACCGGCGATGGTGCTGGAACTTCCTGGCGTGGGTTCGCAGTACACCTTCAGCTCTAGGGACAGTAGTGGTGCCTACTTGGATGGCTCCAAAACCTACAAGGTCAATATCCCTGCCAATCCCCCGGCTCAGCGCTTCTGGTCGTTCGTGGTCTATGACCCGCAAACCCGCTCGATGTTGCAGAGCAAGCAAATGCCTTACCCCAGTAAAAACAACAAGCGCAACCCTGAGATGGCAAAAAATGCTGACGGCAGCATTGATCTCTACTTCGGCCCTGAAGCTCCTGCCGGCAAAGAAGCCAATTGGGTGAAGACGGTTCCAGGCAAGGGTTGGTTCGGCATCTTCCGTCTCTACGGACCAGGGCAGGAATGGTTTGACCGCACCTGGAAACTCGGCGCGATCGAACAGCTCTGATCGTTGATTTCTGAGTCCCGTCAGTGGGTGGGGAGCACCCACTGATGGGACTCTTTTGGTTTTTTGTCATCGTTTACTCCTCTCTCCATGTCTCGCACTGTTGATGTTGTTGTGGTCGGCGGAGGATTCGCCGGCATCACGGCTGCTCGGGATCTTCAAAAGCGTGGACTCACCACCCTTGTTCTGGAAGCTCGCGATCGCCTGGGCGGTCGGACCTGGCACAAGGAGGTGAACGGTTTTGCGGTGGAACTCGGTGGAACCTGGATTCATTGGACCCAGCCATTCGTCTGGGCGGAAAAAGAACGCTATGGCCTTGAGATTCAGGAAACACCCGGCTGTTCTGCAGAGCGGATTGCGATCAAGATCGGCGAGCAGGTGCATGACCTGCGCGAAGACCAGCTGGCTGAATTTGTTGATGGATTTCATCAGTTTTTTGCAGCATCCAAGGCGGTGTGGGAGCTCCCTTACGACTCCCGTCACACGCGTGAGGCGATTGTCGAATGTGATGCTCTGACGGTGGCTGATCGGATGAATGCTCTGGAGCTCACTCCCCTTCAGCGGACTGCTGTCGGTGGCATGCTCGAGATCCTTTCGATGAACCAACCTGCGAATGCCTCCTATGTGGAGATGATGCGTTGCTGGTCGCTGACTGGCTGGAATTATGAGCTGTTCAATGACACCGCCGCCCGTTACAAGTTCACAGACGGGACAGGAGCTCTTGTCTCTGCGATCGCAGAGGATGGTGCTTTTGAAGTTGCACTGAGCACGTCTGTGTCGTCTGTTCAGCACTCAGCGACCGGTGTGTCAGTGACCACCGCTGATGGTGAGATTGTGAACGCCAAGCGTGCTGTGGTGACTGTGCCGCTCAATGTGTTGAACAGCGTTTCGTTTGATCCGCCGCTGTCGACGGTGAAGCAGGAGGCTTCGCAGCTGAAGCATGTCGGGGGTGGATACAAGGTGTTTTTCGAAGTGGAGGGTGATGCTGGCGCGGTGATGACCCTTTCCCGTTCCAGCGATTCACCGCTGATCGGCAGCTTCACCTACAAACGCGGTGAACAGCATTCGGTGCTGGCCGGATTCAGTCTCGAGCCCGGTGCTCTGGAGAAACCTGTCTCTGAGTGGCAGACCGTTCTCGAAGAATTCATGCCTGGTGTCCGTCTGCTGTCCACGTTCGGTCACGACTGGGGTGATGACGCGCTCTCTAACGGCAGCTGGTGCACCTACCGCCCCGGATGCTTCGGACGCTTCGCCGACGAGCTTCCGCGTCATGAAGGTCATCTGTATTTCGCTTCCGGAGATACCACCGAGGGGTGGCGGGGTTTCATTGAAGGTGCGATCTCCAGTGGATCCAAGGCCGCTGTGGCCGTGGCTCACAGCTTGGCGTCCTGATCAGATCATTCGAACAGGATGCGCAGTCCGACGTTCACACCATGCTGTTTCGCGTCGTATCCGTTGTCGCTGCCGCCGGCGAGGTAATTGAGCCCGAAATATTTGTAGGAGAGAGATAGCTGGGTTGAATTCCCGATTGTGTAGGCGACACCGGCTTGGGCGATTCCGCTGAGGTCCTCTCGACCGGAGAGACCAAATCCAGCCGCGTCCAGGTAGAGGAAAGCTTGCCAGTCGTCACTCAACGTGTAGTTGGCATGCATGCCGATCAACGGCTGCACCCAGGTGTGCGACCAGGCTGAATCGAAGTTCTGTGTTTTGGACCGTTCGGAGTCGAGAATTGGCCCCTCATAGCTGGAGGCAAGCTTCACATCCACATCACCGCTGATGGTTCCTCCCACAATCCGTGCACCCGCAAAACCGACAAACGTTGCGTCTCCAGGTTCCATGCGGGGCCTTTGCACAGCTCCGGCTCTGTAACGAAGGGCGACGTCGACCATCGCCTGCTCCAGTTGAAAGTCGCCGTCGACATCCCCTCGCAGGGTGAGCTCTCGGCTCACCTCATTTCCGGTGAGCTGACGGTTGCGTGAGCGATCCAAGGATCTCCAGGAGGAACCACCGAAATCACCCGCAAAACTGCTGTAATTCAGAGCCGTCTGCAGTCCCCAGCGTCCCTTCTCGAGTCCCGCCCGAACGGTCATCAGACCGGTCAGATGATCGAGAACATTGCCCAGGTCCCAGGAGAGGGTGTCGCTGTTTCCGTTCAGCGTCACATCGGTGTCAGACGACAGCGGTGCGAAGCCGTAAAGATCGAGGTTCAGTCGCCAGTTGTTGTCTTCTTCTGGATCGGTCGTTTCTGTCGGAACTGCACTTTGCTGAGCAATACTCAGAGGTGGAGCAGGGGCTGCGAAACTTGCCGGACTGACAAAACTCGCAAGCCCGATGATCATTGGAGCGATGAAATGATGTCGAATCATCTGATCAACAGCGGTGGCTTCTGGTTGATGTTGAGACAGCGTCAACTTTGCTTGCGCACAGGACCCATCAGGGGGTTTTGGACCGGGCCGGCAACGCCATAGGTCACAACAAATCCCTGGCCCCCTCCAAATGTGGAGGTGCGGCCCCTGTAGGTGGGGTTGATGACGACTTCACCATCGAACCAGTTGTTGGCGCTCCAGAGGTTTCCAGCGTCATCAACGATCACATCGGTGGTCATTTGAATGACGCCGCTTTGGTAGTTGTGAATCACATCCCCAGTGGTTTTTCCTGCGGGGCAATTGGCGGGATTGACGCCGCAGATGTGAGTCAAGCTTTGACCATATAAATTGCCAACCCAGACGTTGTCATTGCCGTCGATTGACACACCCCAGGGAATATAAGCGGTGCCTTTGGCGATGTCTGTCTTGACGACTTCCATGTCGGGCGAGATCAAGCCAACCATGCCAGTCTGTGTGATGGTGGGGTTGGTCAAAAGGTATTCGGCACCGGCCTCAAACTCCTCCATGATGGTTTTGGGTTGTGGCGCATTGGCGGGGATGTTGGGCGGCATTTTCGCGCCTGGAGGTAGTGCTCCCTGAGGGGAATTGGATTGCTGGGCAATCCATATGTGCCCTGTTGAGTCAACAGCAACTCCACGTCCACCAAGGTTCACTTCGATCGTTTTGGCTTGATCAGGAGCATCTCCTGGAAATACGGTGAGTTTGTTGTTGTAACTGCTGCTCACCCACACTCTGTTCCGCGCGTCAACAGCGACGCCGAAGGGGGCTTGGAGACCATCAATGGTGTGGCGCTTCCCCTTGGTGTAATCACCACCGGGGAAATGAATCATGTGGTTTGCAGTGTTATCAGCAATCCATACATCTCCGTTGGCGGCAGTGGCGACGCCCTGAAGCTGACCAACTTCCCCATCAATCGTGGCTGGCCCGAGGGCTTCCCCGTCTTTGAGGTCTAACACCCCGACCATATTGTTGAATGCACCAACCCAGGCATATTTTTCTGAGACGCCGGTCCCCCAGCCCACACCATTAATGCCTTGGCCGTTGTAACCGCTAATCGCTGGTGAGAGGGGTATGCCACCTGGGCCAAAGTGGGTGACGCCTCCGCCGATGTTGTTGACCACGCCGGATTGAGAGCCCGGCATCCAGTTGGTTCCACTCCACATGCTTCCTTTTCCGTCAAACATCAATTTCCCGAGCCCTAAAGCACCGCCACCGTTGAAAACCAGGGAAAGTGAAAAGCTTTTGGGTTCGAACAGCAGGTAGGGCAGGGTTGCCGTGGAGCGCAGCTCAGTGGTCTTGTCAATCGGATAGCTCTGATCGAAGAGCTTGTAGAGCTGACTGACGTTCTTCCAGGGCTGACGTGCAATGGAGGTGAGCGCTGAGAGGGTGTTCTCGCTGCCCGTCAGGCTGAGCAGTTCATCGCAGGCCTGCGTGTTCTCGGCACCTGCACAGAGGCCCAGCAGGTTGGAGAGCACGTTCATGCGAACCGTGGTCTCGGAATTGAGCAGGTTCGAACTGCGCAGCAGCGTCTCGCCGTAGCTGCCGCTGCCGGGATTCACCAGATTGCGAACCTGGCCTGAACCGATCGCCAGGGCGCTGGCACTGCCTCTGAGTGCGTCGTCTTCAAGCAGTTGGGCATTCGGCCAGATCGATCCCACCGTGGTCAGTTCGTTCACCACGACCGATTCCGCCACCTTGTCGTCCAGCACGCTGAGCATCGACAGCCGTTTCGCCTCCTCACCGTCCACACGGCCGCCTGTCACCACCAGGTAATGGACGGCGCCCTCCTTCGGGCTCAAGGAGATCGAGAAGGCACCGTCCTTGCCGGAGCTGAGCGTCTTCAGTTGCTTCGGCTCCTTGCCGCCACTGACCTGCCAGAGGGTGATGGCGGCACCGTTCACGGGCTTGCCCATCAGCGAGACGCTGCCTTTGAGGCTCGAGGCGTGAACACCAGCTGAATTGGCAACTCCAGTGCAGTCGGCGATCCCCAAAGAAAGCGCCGAGAGCAACAGCGATTTGACAACCACGCGTGAACGGTTCATCAGAGCCCAAAAAACCTTCTGGCGTCCTAGCTGTGCCGCGGTCTTTAGGCAGGGGCTTCTCTCCGATCCCGTACGCACCGGCTCCGGAGGGGTCTCATAAACTGATCAGGTTGTCTGCTGTCGCGATCGGTGCCCCGCATCGGACTGATCGTCAATGATGGCAAGGCCCTGGCGGTCGAAACCGCTGACACGGTTCAGACCAGGCTGGAGCGCGCTGGTCATTCTGTCCTCCGGGCCAGCAGCTCCGGTGGGATGGTTGGATTTGCCAATCCCGATCAGCATCTGAGGCTGCTGGGTTACAGCGCTTGTGTGCCTGAGGGATTCGACAGCGGCATGGCGTTGGCGATTGTGCTGGGGGGCGATGGAACGGTGTTGTCGGCGGCGCGCCAGACGGCCCCTGTCGGGGTTCCGATCCTCACCATCAACACCGGTCACCTCGGTTTTCTGGCCGAGGCATACCTCAGCGACCTCGACCGGGCTCTGGAGGTGGTGTTCACGCAGCAATGGACGATTGAAGAGCGCAGCAATCTGGTGGTGAGCGTGATGCGCGGTGATCAGCGGCGCTGGGAGGCCTTGTCTCTCAATGAGATGGCCTTGCACCGGGAACCGCTCACCAGCATGTGCCATTTCGAGATCGCCATCGGACGTCATGCCCCGGTGGACATCGCTGCGGACGGCGTGATCCTGTCGACTCCCACCGGATCGACGGCCTACGCCCTCAGTGCCGGTGGCCCGGTGATTTCGCCGGACTGCCCGGTGCTGCAGCTCACGCCGATCGCCCCCCATTCACTCGCGTCGCGGGCTCTTGTGTTCAGTGACCGGGAACCGGTGACTGTGTTCCCGGCCACACCGGAACGTTTGATGATGGTGGTGGACGGCAGTGCCGGTTGCTATGTCTGGCCGGAGGATCGCGTGCTGATCCGGCGCAGTGATCATCCGGTGCGTTTCGTTCGGCTCGTGGACCATGAATTTTTCCAGGTGCTGCGTAACAAACTCGGTTGGGGGTTGCCCCACATCGCCAAGCCTGACAAGGCATGAGCGCTGATCCATTGCTGCTGCTGGCAGGACAGGCAGCGGTGGACCTGGCCCCGCGGCTCACGGCATCCGGTTACACGACGGTGGATTGGCTGAGTGCCGGGGTGGCCTCCAGTCGCGCCCAGGCAGGACAGGAGCCTGTGGCTGCAGTGCTGGCGGCCGATCAGCGACCGCTGATCTCCGATCTGCGTTTGCGCTTCGGGGGCATGCCGATTCTGCTTGACCTGGAGCAGGAAAGTGTCGAGGCTCGTGCTGCCTGTCTCTGTTCCGGGGCGGACGACTTCTGGCTGTCCAGTGTCGGTCCCAGCGACCTGCTGCTGCGACTGCGTCTGCATCGCACGATCCAGTCCCGTGACGAGCAGCGACCGTCGTTGCTGCAGGTGGGCGATCTCAGTGTCGACACCAGCCAGAGGCAGGTGCGGCGCGGTGGGCGACCGGTGGCGTTGACCGCCAGGGAGTATGCGCTGCTGCTGGCTCTGTTGAGGCATCCCGGTCGCGCCTTCAGTCGCGAGGAACTTCTGGAGCAGGTGTGGCAGGACGAGCGGGCCGGCAGCAGCAACGTCGTTGAGGTGTACATCCGCTACCTGCGACAGAAACTGGAGGAAAAGGGAGAGCCCAGGCTGGTGCACACCGTGCGCGGCCGTGGGTACCGTGTTGGCCCTTCCGCCGACGGTGCCTGAACCGCGTGGATCATCCGTCCCCGCCGCAGCAGTTACCGATCGCAGCCCGATGGTGCCTGACGTCGCAGCGCTGCATCGATCTGGAGGTGGCGCGCACTCCCGAACAGCAGCGCATCGGCCTGATGCAGCGGTCCCGGCTGCCGACCCTGCGTGGGATGTGGTTTCCCTTTGACCAGCCCAGGCCTCTCAGTTTCTGGATGTTCAACACCATCGCCCCCCTTGACATGCTGTTTCTGCGGGGCGGCACAGTGATCGCCATCGCCAAGGACGTACCGGTCTGTCCAGCGTTGCCCTGCCCCAGCTACGGGCCGGATCAGCCGTCGGATGGGGTGGTGGAACTGGCGGCGGGAGAAGCCGACCGACTGGGCATCAAGCCCGGCGATTCGGCGAAGATTGAGACGATAAAGTAACGATATCGTGTATTTATTGATGTGATTTCGTGCCTTTAAGGATCAGTGTCGGGTTCATCGGCGCCAGCCGGGTGCCGTCTCCGAGCGGCAGGCCTCTCCAGGCCTGAAGCTGGCTGATCCTGGTGATCAGTCCGGCCTTGTCCAGGACTGGCCGCAGGTCTGAGAGTGCCTCCAGCGTGGCGAGCGGGATCACCACGATCCCCCCGTCATTCAGTCGTGGAAGCAGCATTTGCAGCAGAGCGACCCGGTCGCGGCCTCCTCCCCCGAGCAGAACCCGGTCGGGGCAGGCCAGTGCCGGCGGCAGATCTGTGCTCAGTGCCGTCAGGGCATCCGTCTCCAGGACCGCAGCCGGTTGCACCCCCAGCCGCTCGGCGTTGGCTTCAATCAGGGCGGCTCCGCCTCCGCGGCGTTCGATGGCCAGCAGCTGCAGCCTGGGCCTCAGCCTCAGCGCCTCCAGTCCGACACTCCCGGTGCCGGCTCCGAGATCCCAGAGCACCCCGTCGGCGGGCAGCTCCAGGTCTGCCAGCAATTGCAGGCGCACCTCCCGCTTGGTCATCAGTCCAGGACGGTCTGGGTGCTGCAGAAACACGCCATCCTCGAGGCCGAACAGGGGCAGTCGCTCCGGCAGCGGCGGATCCTCGGCGATCAGCAGCACCAGAAGCAGGGGCTGCAGATCCGGCGGCAGCGGGGCATTGCTCGCGAGCCGCATCACCCGTTCATCGCGGTGGCCGAGGTTTTCGCACACCCACACGGCATAGGACGCTTCCAGTCCGCTGCTGCGCAGGATCTCCCGCACCGGTGCGGCACCACCCTGTCCGGGGTCGGTGAGCACAGCCACAGCTGCCGGTCTGTTCTGCAGGGCGCTGGCCAGTGCTTCCGGGCTGCGTCCATGCAGGCTCACCCAGGTGGCGTCCTGCCAGGGACGGCCGATCCGTGCGAACGCCAGCTGCATCGAGCATGGCGCCGGGTGAAAGTGCAGCGTCTCCGCCGGAAAGGCCTGCAGCAGGCGGCGGCCGATGCCGAACCAGAGCGGATCGCCGCTGGCCAGGATCACCACCGGTGCGTTCTTAGAGCGCAGCCAGCTGATCAGTGCATCCGGGCGGTCACTGGCTTGCAGCTGCGGCAGGGGGCGATCGCCCTGCTGCTGGTCGCTCCACCACTGAGGCAGGCTGTCCAGCAGGCGCTGTGGCGCTGCGACCGCTTCCGCGTTGCACAGCAGTCGCACTGCCGCAGGGGGCAGGCTCGCCAGGCCGCCGGCATCGGTTCCGATGACCTGAAAAGGGTGGGGAAGACCGGGCATGACTGTGATCATGGCCGCATGGGTGGTTAAAACGGTTTTGTCCGCTTGTGCACTGCTTGCTGCCCCGCTCGTTCGCGACCGTCTCTGATTTCATCGTTGCCGGGGCGTTTCCCAGGCCATCGGTGCTGATTAGTGGTCTTCAGCACGGTCGTCCCTCGCTGTCGCAGCTGCACAAGCTCCTGGCGCTCACATGCACCGGCCTGGCCGCCGAACCGCTGAGCTGGCTTCAGCAGCTGATCTACAGCCAACGGCTGCAGCAGCAGCAGCTTCCTGATGATCCGGTGGTAGTGATCGGTCACTGGCGCAGCGGCACCACGTATCTGCACCAGCTCATGGGATGCGACCCCTGCGCAGCCACGGCATCCAACAGCCTCACCGTGGCTCCCCAGGTGGCCCTGCTGCTCAAGCCCCTGCTGCAGCCCCTGCTGCACAGGACGATGACGCCGATCCGTCCGATCGATGCCGTGCCCTGGGGCGCGGATGATCCGCAGGAGGACGAAGTGGGCCTCTCCCGTCTGACCATGGACAGCCACATGGCGGGAATCGCCTTTCCCCGCGACTATCTCCATCACCTGAGGCGCACGGTTCTGCGCGCAACTCCCGCCTACGAACGAGCTCTGGTGATGTTCAGCCGTCTCACCTGGCTGCATGCGGGCCCCGGCAAGCATCACCTGTTGATCAAGAATCCAGCCCATTCGGCTCGGGTGCCGCTGCTGCTTCGCTTGTTTCCCCGCTGCCGCTTCATTCTTCTCAAGCGCCGACCGATCGATGCGGTGCGTTCTCTGGTGCTGGTCAAGCAACGACTGGCCTCCCTGCTGGGTCTGCAGGACCCCCCCGACCAGATCACCCAGGTGGAGGAGACGGTGGAAGCCCATCGCCTGCTGATGGCGGCTTTTGAGTCATCCCGTCAGCTGATCCCGGCCGGCCAGCTCAAGGAGGTGGCGTTTGACGATCTGCGGGACGCCCCCGTGGCAACGGTTGAGCGCATCTACACCGATCTCGCCATCGACAGCTGGGCTCAGGCTCAGGCGCCGATCGCGCGTCGTGCCGCACAGTCCAGCCGCTACCGGCCGTTGCCGGTGACGCTGGAGCCGGCGGCTGAGCAACGTCTGATCACCTTGCTCGGTCACGGATGAACTCTGAGCGGCGCCAACGCCTGCATGACCTGCTGCTGGCCCTGATCGCCCGGGAGGAGGGGTTGCCGTTGATGGATCAGACCTTGCCGGAGGAGGGAAGCGCGGCGGAACCGGCTCGTTGGTTGGATCAGAACCGGCGCACGCTGCAGCGCTACCAGGCGTTGGTGCGCACGGCCGTCACGCTCGACGCCCTGATGGATGCCGAGGAGAACGCTGGCTGAACCGTTCAGGTCTGGCAGTCTGGGGCGACTGTCAGCCGACCCATGGCTCCTCTGGGACTGTCCGCTCTGAGCAGCATGCTGCGCCGCAGACCCCGCCCCGAGTCCTGGTCGACTCCGCAGGCGAGCTGGAGCCGTGCCTTCGGTCTGGGCTGGCGGGACCCCTACAGCGTCCGCTACGCCAGCAACCTCGACGATGGTCCCTGGCATGGCATGCCCCTCGGTGGGTTCGGTGCGGGCTGCATCGGTCGCAGCTCTCGTGGAGACTTCAATCTCTGGCATCTCGATGGCGGCGAGCACTGGTACGGCACGATCCCCGATTGCCAGTTCGCCATGTGGGAGAGCGACGGCGACAGCACCAGGGCCCATGCCCTGGCAACGGCTCCGGATCGAGACGACAGCCGAGTGGATGGCGAGGATCCCCTCGCGGCCTGGCAGTGGTATCCAGCCAGCACCAACGACAGCACCACTGGAACCTATGCCGCCCGCTACCCCCTGAGCTGGACCCGCTACAGCGGAGTGTTCGCGGCCGAGGTGAGCTGTGAGGCCTTCAGTCCGATTCTCCCCGGCGACTATCAGCGCAGCAGCTACCCCGTGGCTGTCTTCCGCTGGACCCTGCGCAATCCCACCAACCGGCCGCTGCAGCTCTCCCTGCTGCTGAGCTGGCGCAACACCGTCGGGTGGTTCACCAACACCGATCCATCCGCCGAAGTGCATTTCCGCGACGACGGCAGCCCTGAGCACAACTACGCCCCTGCGATCGGTGCCGGGGAGGGCCAGAGCAACCGCTGGGTGGATCAGCCGGGCCTCAAGGGTGTGCTGCTGGATGGGCGTCGGTCCCAGCCGCTTGCGGAGGGCGAGGGGCAGTGGTGTCTGGCATTGCCGGACAACCTCGAGGATGTGGAGGTGATGCGCTGCAGTCGCTGGGATCCCACCGGCGATGGGGCGGAACTGTGGCAGTCCTTCGCCGCTGAAGGACGCATTCCCAACAGCAACAACGACCGGGCCAGTCGCGCCGGGGAACAGGCCAGCGCTGCGCTGGCGGTGAAGGTCAGCCTCGATCCAGGGCAATGCCTCGAGATTCCGGTCGTGATCAGCTGGGATCTGCCGGTGACCGCCTTCGCCACCGGAGTCAGCGACTGGCGCCGCTACACGGACTTCCATGGCCGGCAGGGCACGGCGGCGGCGGCGATCGCTGCCGAGGCGCTGAGGGATTGGCGCAGCTGGCGTGACCAGATCGATCGCTGGCAGGAGCCTGTTCTGGCTCGAACCGAGCTGCCGGAGCCGTTGCGCATGGCCCTGTTCAACGAGCTCTACGACCTCGCCAGCGGTGGAAGCCTCTGGACGGCCGCCAGAGCTGGCGATCCCGTGGGCCGCTTCGGCGTTCTGGAGTGCCTCGACTACGCCTGGTACGAAAGTCTTGATGTGAGGCTGTACGGGTCCCTGGCGCTGGTTCAGCTGTGGCCTGAGCTGGACAAGGCTGTGTTGCGCAGCTTCGCCCGGGCCATCCCGGCGATGGATGCCAGCCAGCGGCCGATCGGCTGGTATTTCACCCAGGGCAGGGGACGGGTGGAAGCCGACCGCAAGGTGGAGGGAGCGACCCCCCACGATCTGGGTGCTCCCAACGAGGCGCCGTTCGATGCCACCAATTACACGGCGTATCAGGACTGCAATCTCTGGAAGGATCTGGCCAGCGACTTCGTGCTGCAGGTCTGGCGCACATTCCGGTTCGCACCGACCGGCGAAGACCTGACCTTCCTCGCCGAGTGCTGGCCTGCAGCGGTTCAGGCACTTCGTTATCTCAAACGCTTCGACGTCAATGAGGACGGCTTGCCGGACAACGGCGGAGCACCGGACCAGACCTTTGATGACTGGCCGTTGCAGGGAGTGAGCGCCTATTGCGGTGCTCTATGGATCGCAGCCCTCGAGGCGGCTCTGGCCATGGCCCAGCGGCTTCAGCTGGATCTGGGCCTGGAGACGAGCTCGGAGCAGCGGGAATTCGGGGAGTGGTTGGAGCAATCACGCGCCAACTTCGACCGACTGTTGTGGAACGGCGAGTTCTATCGCATCGACGCCGAGAGCGGTACGCCGGTGGTGATGGCGGATCAGCTCTGCGGTGATTTCTACGCGCGGCTGCTGGGCCTGCCGCCGGTGGTGAGCGATGCCAACAGCCACAGCACGCTCAAGGCCGTGCGCGAGGCCTGTTTTGAGCGGTTTGACGGCGGACGTCTCGGCGTGGCGAATGGTCTGCGGCGGGATGGCACCCCTCTCGACCCGGATGGCACCCATCCGCTGGAGGTCTGGACAGGGATCAATTTCGGTCTGGCCTCCTACTACCGGCTCATGGGAGACAAGACGACAGCCGAAGCGATTTGCACGGCGGTGGTCGACCAGGTGTACCGGGGAGGTCTTCAGTTCCGAACGCCGGAAGCGATCACCGCCGTGAACACCTTTCGGGCTTGCCATTACCTGAGGGCCATGGCGATCTGGGGGCTTTGGGCCACCGAGACCGACTGGGCGCTGATTCCTGGCGCTGACCGCTCCTAGGCCGCGCTGCGGGCCAGCGTCTGTCGGGGAGCTTCTCCGAACAGATTGCGGTAATCACGGGCGAAATGATTACGGCTGTGAAACCCGAAGTGGTTGGCAACCTCCTGGACGGTGTCGCAGGCCAGGAGTTGCCGTTTCTCCCGATGACGCAGAGCGTGGTGCACCTGTTGCAGACGGATCTGCTTGAGCAAGGCCATCGGTCCGATCCCGACCTGTTCACGACAGCTCTGACTGATGCTTGATCGGGAGGAGAAGATCGTCCGACCAAGATCATCCAATGAAATGGGTTGGCGGTTATTTTCGGCGCCCCAACGCACCAGATCTCTCACGATCCCGCAGCGATTGGTCAATGACGGAAGAGCCGAGATGTGTTCGAGGCCAGTGGGCTCGAACACTCTCCAGCAGCAAGGCATTCATTTGATCCGTATCGATGCCGCCGGAGCTGTGATCGTTGAGCACTCCATCCACCAGCTGGATCCAGCTCTGGAACATCTCTGGACTGAGTTGGATGTTGTTGGTGATGTTGATGGATTCCATCAGAACTCCGTTCGGATCGAGCGCTCCAAGCTGTTGGATGCGGTTTCGCGGAATCAGAATGATGCTGAAATTAGCTCCGGCTTCGGTCTGAAAGAAGACATCACTGAGATTGAGGTGAAATCCATAGAGGCCGAAGGGAATGACGGGTTCTCCTCGAACGCGATGCTGGAAAACAGCATTCATCTCCAGACAGAATGGAACGTAGTCGGAGTTGCGTCCTCCATGAAACAACATGCAGCGATTGCACTGAACGGAGAGACAAACAATGTCAATCGATCGTCTGATCTTCAGTACCCCGTCCAGAGCCCCCGCCGACAGCTGGATGATCTCCCAGGTGAACCCAAGTGTGCGGAATAATTCAGCCGCTTCAATGGCGCTGTGAAACCGGTGGGTCTTGAGTTGAGACGAGTATGGCCCCATTTTGGACCGTTCAGGCGTTCAGAGAGTCTTAGATGAGAAGACAGGTGGATCGTTCGTAATTGGCGTGTTTTGTTGCATACCCTGAGTTCTGAAGTCCTCGGATCCGGCACATGCGTCGCTTGCTCTGCAGTGTTTTGGCTGCACTGCTGCTTGTTCTGCTCACTCCTGGGCTCGCCTGGGCGCAGGTGCATCAGCACGAGAACGAAAACGGCGTCGCCATGGTTCGCAGTCTGGAAAGTCTGCGGGACCTTGATTACGTCAGCTGGCAGGCCGTGGCCTACAGGGAAGGAGCCGCCGGCGGGCCGGTGGTGTTGCGCATCGTCGGCTACCCCGGAAAACTCAGGCTTGACCATCCCATCGATCTGCAGGTGTTCGCAGGCCGGCGTGAGTGGTCTCTGTCGGACATCACTCTGAAGAATCCAGCCCTCGCTCAGGACGGACGGGATGCTGCTGCTGAATTCGCGCTGGATCCCCTGCTGGCTGATCTGAGCAACAATCGCCCTTTGCGGCTCGTGCTGCCGGGAGTGTTCACGGAGTTGCCGGTGCCCCCTTACGTGGTGGGTGAGTGGCGATCGCTGCAGGCGTTGCCCCTGAGCTGATGTGGGAACCGTTGATGCATCGGGCTCTCGCCCTGGCGGCTTTGGCACAGGGGTGTACCAGTCCGAATCCCCTGGTTGGGGCGCTGGTTCTTGATGCCCGTGGCCGATTGATCGGAGAGGGGTACCACGCTCGTGCCGGACGTCCTCATGCCGAGGTGGGTGCCCTGGCCCAGGCCGGGGAGGCCGCACGAGGCGGCACCCTGATCGTCACCCTTGAGCCCTGCTGCCATCAGGGCCGCACGCCCCCTTGCACGGATGCGGTGATCGCAGCGGGAATTAGGCGGGTGGTGGTGGCCCTTGAGGATCCCGATCCCAGGGTTGCTGGCGGGGGGATCCGCCGCCTGAGATCGGCCGGCCTGGAGGTGATCACCGGGGTGCTGAGGGAGCAGGCGGCGCATCAGAACAGGGCTTTTGTGCATCGGGTGCGCACCGGACGTCCCTGGGGAGTGCTCAAGTGGGCCATGAGTCTCGATGGCCGAACCGCCCTGCCCAATGGCGAGAGCCAGTGGATCAGCGGTTCGCAGGCTCGGAGCTGGGTGCATCAGTTGCGGGCGTGCTGCGATGCGGTGATCGTTGGTGGAGGCACGTTGCGCGCGGATGATCCTTTGCTCACCAGCCGTGGCCGGCGCGACCCCGAACCGCTGCGGGTGGTGCTCAGTCGCAGCATGCAGATTCCTGCTCGGGCACAGCTCTGGAACACTGACGTGGCTCCAACCCTGCTGGCTCACGGCCCGCAGGTCCGTGATGTTCCGGTTCCCAGCGGACCTGAGCTGCTGTCCTTGCCGGTCTGTGATCCTGAGCATTTGATGCGTGCGCTTGCATCTCGCGGCTGCAATCAGGTGCTCTGGGAATGTGGTCCTGAGCTCGCTGCTGCCGCGGTTCAGCAGCACTGCGTTCAGGAGCTAGCGGTGGTGGTGGCACCCAAGCTTTTGGGTGGTGATGCATCGCGAACACCGCTGGGTGATCTGGGTCTGATCAACCTGGATCAGGCCAAGCAGCTGTCAAGGGAGCAGACCATCAGCCTTGGCGATGATCTGCTCCTGGTCAGCTTGTTGAATTGATCGGGAGGATCAGAGGAAGTCGAATCCGTTGCTGGCAATGACGCTTGTGATGTCAGAACTGTCGTCGTCATTGCTGGATCCATTCGTGGTTGCATCCAGGAAACGGACACGAATCTTGCCGATGCGTTGATCTTCTTCTTCGATGGCGGTCTTGTTGTAGGTTTCACCGTCGATCACCAGCTTGTCTTTTTGACCAAAGCTCTTGATCACAAGTTTTTTGGTGATCAGATCAAGTGAATCGACAAAAACTTTGTCTTTCTGATTGTCATCGCCTAGATCAATCTGTGCTTTCTTGACCTGGCCTTCAATGGTCAGCTTGTCCTTGCCGCTTCCAAGATCCACCATGGTCTTGTTGGTCAGCGTCGCATCCTCACCAATCAAGATGTCATCTTTGCCGCCTCCGGCTTCGATGGTTGATTTCTTGATCACGCCGGAGTTGAACGTGGCCTTGTCTTTGCCCTCAGTCATCAGGAAAGAGGTTTTTTCGACCAACTCAGCTGTGCTGACCAAGTCGGCTGTCAAACCTTCCTCAAAACGCACTGTGGAGGATTTGAGTTTACGTCCTCCAAAAACAACATTGGAGGAGCGCGATGTGAGGTCGAGGTCAATGAGAGTATCGGTCAGCTCAATTTCAATTCCATCATCAGCTGATTCGAGAACCTTCAGTTTTTCTGTTTGGGAGGAGGGGATGGAGACGTCTCCACGCGGGGCCTTCGCGAGGATCCTGTCCCCACTTTGTGACTTCTCGAAGCCAGCAGATGTCTCGAGAGTGATGGCTTCAAACGAAGGTGCTGACTCGTTAGCAGCACCACCTGAGGAAGGGCTTGAGGCAGGTTGCGAAGGTGTGGCTGCAAAAGTAGGTGTTTGATCAGTGCTCTGTGGAGCAGATTGGCCCAGATCATCTCTGGTCAGTGCAATCAGCTGCTCATCTGCATTGCCGGCGGCGTCGGTTGCCACGACCGTGACGGCATAGTCAGTCTTAACTTCGATCGCTTGTTGGGAATTCTGACGGATGTCGCCAGAGTCGGGATTGATCGTGAAGGCGGCAGCATCGTCGTCGTTGTCAGGTTTCAAGCTGAACTTCAACGGCAACGGCGATGCGTCGTTAGCGACTGTTTTGTAGATGATCGATTGGCTACCGGGGGTGTCATCGCCTCCTGTTGGAGTCGCTCCTGATGTGATCACCGGAGACGTTGTGTCCACCGTGATGGTGAGAGGATCCGAAGTGGCAGTTTCACCATCGATCGTGGATGTTGCCGTGACGGTGTAGGTTCCATCCGTGAGGGCGACGTCATCGCCGAGGGTCAGATTCCAGACGCCAAGAGAATTGGCAACCCCTACCAGACTGAAGGTGCTTGTCGAGGTGTTCGGATTGCCGCTGGTGGTGATCCGGACTTCGACATCCGCACCTGAATCAGCAGATCCGCTGAAACTGGGGTTGGTGGCATTGGTGATGTTGTCTGTTGATGAACGTCCGCTGTCGTTTGTGAGATCTGGAGTGGAGACGGGGTCTATCACCCCTCCAATTGTGATGGAGATGTCCTGATCCGTCGTGCCTCCTTGGTCATCGGTGACGCTGACGGTGAAGGAATCTGTGCCACTGAAGTCGGCCTTGGGGCTGTAGCTCCAGGTTCCAGTTGAAGCATCGATGGACGCATCCCCGTTGCTGGCCGCACGGCTGATCGAGTAGATGTTGTCGCTCGTCAGACCTTCGACATCCAGGGCAGTCAGTGTTCCTGTGATCGGGGTTGTGGAGTCCTCCTCACCTTGTCCACTGATATCACCTCCGATCGCAGCAGACTCGTTCGTCGCAGGGTCATCAACACTGATCAGAATTGTCTGCTCAGTTGTGCTTCCGGTTGCATCCGTGATCTGGACAGCGAAAGTATCCGGGCCTCGATAGTCTTTTTGAGGGAAATAACTCCAGTAACCCGTCTCCTCGCTAATGGCTGCAGCCCCGCCGGTCGAGGTCGGTGAGCTTCCCTCTACGAGCTTAAAGCTGGACGAAGTCCCGATCCGATTATCAGGATCCGTGACTTCGATTGTGCCTCGGATCGGCTGATCTTTTTCTGGATCGCCGATGAAGGGGAGACCAGTACCAGACAGGTCACCGCTGATTACTGGAGCATCGGGTGTGGGATTAATGCTGATGGAGATCAGTTGTGATGTCGTGCCTCCGCCATCATCGGTGACTGTTACTGTGAAATCGTCCGAACCGTGAAAGTTGGCTGAGGGTGAATAAACCCAAGCACCACTTTCACGATTGATGGATGCTGTTCCGTTATCAGGAGAATTATTTGTTGCAATGGAGAAGTAGCTGCCGTCACTGAGTCCTTCTGGATCTGTTGCTGAAATCTTCCCTGTGACGGAGGTATCTTCATCGGTGGAGGCGGTGAGATTGCCAGTGATGGCTGCAGCCTCATCAACGTTATTGATCGTGAGGGCAACTGCCTGTTCGCTGTTGCCCTCCTCTCCATTCAGCGTAACAGTGAAGTTGTAGGAATTTTTGGTTTCATAATCAGGAAACTCAGTTGGCTTAAGGGAAACGATGCCAGTGGATACGTCAATCGTGAATCTCTCGCTGTCATTAACATCCTTCAATCCGTACATCATTGGATATGGATAATCTTCTATTTGTGTGGTGTAAATTGGCTGAGGGGCTCCTGTATTCTCATTGATGCTCACTCGGCTTGGAGATGTTGCGATAGGAGCCAATTGAATATCTTGAACTTCCAGCGAAACTTGCTTTTCTGCTGTGTTGCCCGCTGGATCAGTCGCAACGACAATGAATCCGTAGATGTTATCTGCAATATCTGGATTGCTGCCTGCATCTCTCGGGTTTTCGAAGTCTGGATCAAAAGGCAGCGTGACGTCACCCGTTAGTTCATCAATGCTGAATAGCTCGCTGTCATTTTGGGAATTAAAATTCTCTTCTTTCAGGGAAAATGTTACGTTTGCCGACGAAGGAGTCAAGATCTGGTCGGTTGTATCTGTCGCTGTCGCGCTGTAGATAATCTCGTTGTGATGAGAATTCTCTTGGATGAAGCCGTCTGCGCCAGCTTTGTCCCCTGAAGTGATCACGGGGGCAATGGTATCTGGATCATCTGTTGTCAGGGTGACATCGATGCTGGATTGCTCTGCTGGAATTTCAGAAGTCGAACCGTTTGTTGTTGATGCTTCTGACAGCGTCAAGCGAAAGATCTCGTTGGCTTCATATATTTTGTCCTGGGAAATATTAACGGTGATCGTCTGATCTGTTTGGTTTTCTGCGAAGTTAACAACTCCTCCGGGAAGTTGTGTTGCTTCAGGTGAGAAGTCCGACGCATCCGCCAGAGCCACTGTTGTTGAAACGCTGTTATCTGCAATGACATTCCAGTTAACGGAGCCGGCTGCTCTGGTATCGCCTGATCGGCTGACCTTGAATGTAATTGGCTTCGCAGAATCTTCAGTTCCTTCTGCCAGAGTTATGGCGTCAGATGTCCCTTCGGAATTGCTCAGGGAGTAGATTGTTTTTGTGATAACACTAACCGGAGATAATGCATCCCTGTTTTCCCATCCTACACCTGAAACTGTTCTGACAGAGTTGAAAGCAATGTAGACATTGCCGCTTGCAATTAGGTTTTCGGTTGGAGTGAATTTCGCAGTGTATATGGTTGGATCGGTTTCGTTCTGCTGAAGGTCGGAGAAGTTACCTAAGCTGATGCCATCCTCAGTTTTTGCCGAAATGTCTGAGCTTGTAAACGCACTTGTTTCGTTTAATACAAGTTCCTCGCTGAAGTTAAAGGTGAAGGTCGCGGTTTCACCGTTCAGCAATTCGCTAGCGCTGCTTGTGATTTCGAGGGTGAGGGCCATGACCTGATGGGCACTAATTTGGAAGCTAGCCGCGAGGCTGGGCGATTGCTTCCATGACAATAAAATCTTAGAGTTTGGTGAGCTTCAGTCAACACAGGAAGCAGTCTTTGCATAAAAGTTTGCTGCGTTTGTCATTCCTCACACAGCCATCGGCCCAAGCTTCTGACAGCCGCTTTGAGTGTGCCGGCCTGTCGATTGTCACAGGCTTTGCTCTGTTTGGGCCGGATCGACCTCAATAGAGATGTCTATGACAGCTTTTTCCCTAGACTGATCAAAGATTCATTGACCAAATGGGCCGCCCTGGCATTGCCAAAGGCTTTGGTAGGTCTGAAAAACAGGACTTTCTCGCGCACGCAGGTAACCCTAATGGCATCGATGCCGATAAAGCGTCTGCTTCCCGTTCGCATCAGTCTCTTTATCTGCAGCATGTTCTTCCTTGTATTGCTCGAGGAAATCTGAGTCAGGCAGAGCCCATCCTCAAGCTCCTGGCTCAATCGAAAACTGATGTAGCCGAGGTCTATCGAGATCTGGCCAATCTCTATGAGTCTCAGCAGAGATTGGAAGAGGCCCTCGTCTACCGCGAGCTCTGGCTCGACCACCCATCGGAAGACGAAACAGAACTGCTCAGGCAGGCAGAGACAGCCGATCAGCTTGGGCGTAAGCAGACGGCAGCATCACTGCTTGAGATGTTGCTCAAGCGTGGGCCGAAGTCGCAGTCTTCCCGCATCGCTGTCCTCCGACATCTGATGCTTCAGGAGTGCTTTCTGGAAGCTCGTTCACGCATTGAATCCTGGTTCGGCCAGACCTGTGATTCGGTAGTCCTTGAGTTGCTGTCCACCTGTGCCGTCGAGCTGAAGGAGTCTGAGCTCGCCTGCTGCTTGGCTCAATCCTGTCTTCAGGAGCGCTCTTCAGCCATTGCCCACGCCGTTCTTGCTGCTGCTATGCAACGCCAGTTTCGGGAACGTGAGGCCTATGACCATCTGAAAACCTCGATCGCACTCAGCTCTGATCCGCAGGCCTTGCCTTGGCCTGTGGCCCGATTGCTGGCAGGAGTCTGCCTCGATCAGAATCGTCTTGACATGGCTGACGAGCTGCTGCAGAAGGCTCGATTGGATCAGCCCGCATCGCGCCAACTTCTCGCGCAGTGGGGTGAGCTGCAGTTGTTGTGCGGGAACTGGACCAGTGGGTTTCGGTTCTGCTCAGCGAGCCGCAGGGCAGATCTGTCGCTGCCATCCGCGGATGCTTATGAGCTCCGTGGGGTCTCTGATACTGCCTCAGAGGTGCCTCCACTGATCTTGGCGTCGGATGGAACTCTGGGCGACTCACTGTTGTTCAGCCGTTATGCACCTTGGATTGCGACGGCACTCAGTCGACCTGTGCATTTGTATGTTCAGCCTCCGGTGCTGCGCCTTCTCAGAGATAGCTTCCAGGCACCGATCGAAGTTCATCCGATCGGGGAGCTCACCTCTCAGCCTTCCGAGTGGATTCTTCCGATGCAGGATGCCCCTGCTGTTTTTGGCGCCTGTGACCAACAGCCTGTTCTTGCTTCCCCCTGTTTAAAGGCTGATCCTGCTCTGGTTGAGGCCTGGCGGCAGAAGCTTGATCTCGGGAGTGGTGAACGCTTGATCGCTATCAACTGGAATGGTTCCGCGTTACAAGCCTCTCGCGAAAGAGTTTCGTCAGACATTCCACTCAATGCGTTTGCCGCCATTGCACATCGACCTGGTGTGCGTCTCCTATCCCTGCAAAAGGGATTCGGTGCTGAACAACTTCGTCACTGCCGTTTTGCTGACCGCTTTGTCTCGTGCCAAAACGAGGTGTCCCATGAAGTGCGTCTGGAGCACATGGCAGCCTTGATCACCCTCTGTGACTGGGTGATCTGCGATGACAGTGGCCCAGCACATCTGGCTGGAAGCTTGAGCAGTCCAACTATTCTTTTGCTTCCCGAACGTGCTGGCTGGAGATGGGGAGGTTTTTGCAGTCGATCTCCCTGGTACCCAACGCTTCATCTGCTCAGGAGATCCGAGTCAAAGGGTTGGAATGACCTGATGTCTGAAGCGTGTGAGCTACTGAATTGATCAGACCAAGGCGGCCTAAAAGCGAAGAAAACCTTGAGATTCAATGTCAATAAAGCTTGATCTGCGTACGCATTCACGATGTTCCGGTTAGCGTGCGGCTGATCTTCCGGAGAGCATCGATGGCGATCTTTAGCAGCCGCTTTTGCAGTGGTGCATCCCTGATTTGCGCTGCTTCTGCATTCCTTGCGAACCCATCCCCTGTCGGTGCACAGTGCGGTCCAACTGGATGTACAACTGCTGCGCCACAGGTTGGCTTGCCTGCCATCACTCGTCCAACCGCTGCACAATCTGTGGCAATGGCATCGCGGATTGCAGCACTCGAAGCCCGAATGAATCAAATGACTGCTGTCAGTTCTCCGAGTGGCAGTCCATCATCTCGCGACGATTCTTTAACTAAGTCTGCTTCGAAGGCGTTTCTTGCGGCAATGAATACAAGAACCTGGATAAATGGTGAAGGTCTCTGGCAGATGTCACCCAGCGGTGCCACATGCCAACTATCCTCCGGTGTGTCGAAGCTGAATAGCTCTCCCTGCTCTAGTTCCTTTTGAACTGGTTATAGGTAATGAGAGCTTTCGAATCTCTCCAATCGCATTTGAGACTTAGGACGATGTTTGCAATCTCAGGCCTCAAAATTTCTGGTGTGGTTGCAACTTCTGTTGCCTCAGCACTCTTCGCTTCAGCTCTCTCGCCTGCTCAGGCTCAGATCACCCAGGCAGGCATCACAGTGACTGCTCCCGAGAAGGGCACGACACAAAATCTTTCCGTTACGAACGGAAGTAGAACATCACTGGCAGTCGGCAACACAACCAGTTTTGGTGCTGCTTCCAATCTCACTCTTTCGAAGGGACTGACGGGCGTCAGTCGCACAGTGTTAATCCCATCGTCTGTCGGGATCAATAGCGACATTGGCGATAATGCTCTTGGTCAAACCACCATCAACATCAGTAATCTGGCCGCCAATGGTGATGATGGAAGCATTACACCTGATGGCGATTCTGGTGTCAGTGGCGGTACCATCGAGTTGCAGGAAGGAACTCAGTACGCTTCAGGCAACGCCGATATCATTGGTATGGGCGCAGCGGTGCTCTTGAACATTGATCCAGGCAGCGCAACTGCCCCTGGGGAAGCCAGCTTCTTTGCCACAGTCTTCCCGAACATCAATGGTCTTGAAGCTTGTGCGCCGACTCATGACAAGGCTTGTCCTTACGTGACCAATGATGATCTGGTGAGTGGTAACACAGGTGCTAACGCAAGCCTTTCTACCACCACCAACATTGATATCAACGCGAATTCCTTCGTTAACACGTTTGCTCAAAGCTTCTGAGTTTTCATGTTGGTTAGAAGAATCATGCTTCGCCTCACTTTTGTCCTAGCTGTTTCTATTTTAGGAGCTACGGCGTCACAAGCTCAGATTCTTGAGAGGACGTCGACTAATTCAGGTACAAATCGCGTTTTTCAGTATGCGATTCAATCCACATACGGAACTCAGACATCTGCTGATGCAACCTCGAACTTAAGGGTTGAGACAGAAGCAGTTCTGAATCTGAAGGAAGACAGCTTCTTAACCAACACAGCTGGTGATGTAGGTGGTAACACAAGTGCTGTGTTCACCACGACGCCTACAGGCTCCAATGTCGCTCTGAGTGGAATTACTGCCAACAACCAGTTTCTTCTGGATACTGGCACAAGTTTCCGTTCTGCACTGACTACAACCGAGCCCGACGGTCAACCAAGTATTGGTACAGCGTCTGCGACAGCGACCCATACCATGACCATCACGGTGAGTGACGGTACCAGTTCTTTCCTCAACACCCTGCGGGAAAATTTCGAATCTCCAGAACCTGAGTGATTCAATCTGACTGATTCAAGAATCTCATTGCGAGCTAGCACGAGAACTGCTGTATTGTAATGCTCTCATCGTCTGTCATTGGTGACGGTGATACATTCCATGAACTCTTTGCCATGCAAGAACTGTTTTCCCTTCTATAATAAAAACTATTGGACACCCTGTCTGTCATGACCAGCGACCGGCGAGTCGGCAAACTAACAGCAGTCTCTGCCACACTGGCTATTCTGGCACCACTATTTTTTCAACCAGTTTTTGCCCAGCAGACCAACAACAGTTCATCGCTGACCAACTCTGCGGCACCTTCAGCATCGTCAACAACGACTGGTGGTACTAATATCAATTATCAAACTAATAACGCTTACCAGAATGAGGTAGGTTTCGGTCCTGGTATTTTTTGCCGAACCCCCGACTCTTTTCCTAGGTGGAAATTATGGCGAAAATGAGCTTGATTCCTTTGATGCCATCACAACCAGTGGTAATGAAGCCAATAACTACTCAGTCAATGCTGGCTTGGTCTTTCCGTTCGGTTCGCCTGCCCAACGCTCTTGCAATCGCTTGGCATCCTTGATTGTCCAAGATCGCGAGATTTCTACCCAGCTTTCCATGATTCGTGCTTGTGCTTCCTTGCAGCGTGATGGAATTAAAGTAGACCCTGATTTGTATCCACTTCTTGAAAAGTGTGCCACCAATGTGCTGGGTCCCAAGCCTCCTTCCTCTAGAGCGGCAGCACTACCACCACGTCGTGTGGCTCCACAGCGTCCACAGCAGCAGAGTCTTCCTCCAAAGGTTCCACAAACTACACGTAGCTGAGGACGATGACAATTCATCAAACTATTCCACTGTCAGGATTGCTCTGCTTGGCAGTCATTTTTGATTTCAGTGGTCCTGTGGCTCGTTCACAGTCACTCTTTGATGGATTTAACGCTTATTGCACAAGCAACAAAGATTACACTGGTTCGTGCACAAATGTTGAGACAAGTAAAGACTATTCCTGCACTCTCATTCCTGGCAGCTTGATCGATTGTTTGAGTGATTCTGGATATGAATTCCAATGTTTATTTGCAAGTCAGCATACCCAAGGCCAAGCTACATTTTATTGCGATGCACAAACCGAAGAGTTGCTTTACCAAGAAGAACAGGCAGGTGCCACATTCAAAAATGTACTGCAGAATTCTCTTTAATGAAACATCTTAATTCTCTCGGCCTTTTTTCTATAGTCCTCTTGTTCCCTCTTCTTTGCTGTCAGGTTCAAGCCAGACCCTGTAAGTTAACTGATCCTGAGGGGAATAATCCAGATAATCTTTGTCCACAATATACGTTCTCTCCTGGTGTTCACTCGAATGCCTTTCGACCTGGAGAAGGACGACCAGTCCGTGGCTTGTCAACAGCTTCCAGCCCGCTTGGTCCCATCCAGATTGATCCAGGAAAGGAATTCTGGACTGAAATCAAGACTCAGGGAGGTACACGTCAGCTGAAGACAAGCGGAAACAAATCGTACAGCGTCTCTAAATAAATTCTTAAGAAATGGCTTGATGATTTTTTAATCCCCGATGTATACCAGCGTTGTGTCGGGTTTTGTTTCTCTGGCTAGATTTTCTCTGGGTCAGTACATCTGTCCCTGCATGTTCAATCCCTGAATCATGAAATCACCTCTTCTTCTTGCAGCTCTGCTGCTCGTGGCTCCGGCCGCGGCCAACGCAAACAGCGTCGCTGGATCAGATGACCCCAACATGTCTGGTACCACCCAGCGCATGTTCATCATCAACGCCACCACGCCTGGTGGACTGACCTTCTCCGGCGCCGGTACTGCCACCTTCAACAACGCAGTCGGCACCTCCAACCAGTTCAACGTCGGCTCCAACACCAGCATCGGTGTGAACGCCAGCGTGTCTGCGACTCAGGAATTTGACGGTCTGTCCCTGGGTGTGATGCAGATGGGTGCAGGCAGCAGCATGATGCAAACCAACGGCACCTCCTCCTCCGCCGCTGCGACCCAGGCTGCTTCTGCTGCCGCCAACTCGGTTGCAACGGAGACTGCACAGCGTGAGTCCCATTCCACTGGTTGGGAAGAAGCCACGACGGCAACGAGCCTGTCCTCTACCGAAACCGGTAACTACGGCAGCTACGACCGGAATGGTGATTGGCAGTGGTCTGCTGATTACGACAGCGCTTGGACCGATCTGGATGCCACCGCTCAGGCTTCCTACGGCGAGGGTGGTCAGACTGCTTATGAGACCGAGCAGAGCAACTTCAAGCAGTTCAAAAACGCTTATACACAATCTTATAACCAGAATTATAACGCCAGCTATAGTTCTGCTTACAACAACGTCATCACCAACAGTTCCTCCACGGCTACCGAGTCGTCAGCGACCGGAATCATCAGAGGTGACTTCCAGTCCACTGAGGATTCTGTGACCGCCATCGGTCAGGAAGGTCAGTTGGGTGCCATCGTGAATTCCGCTTTGGAAGCCGCGAACAGCACCAACGACACCACGGGTGGTGCATCCTGGACCGCTGCTTTCAACGCAGCGTATGAGGCTGGCTATCAGCAGTCCGTCGGTCAGACCAGCACTGTCAGTGACAGTCAGGTTGCCATCGAAGGCCTGGGTGCAATCGCCAGCGTGAACGCCGATGAGGCCTCCAGTTTCACCGTGAACCTGGATCGTCTGGAAGCGTTCAAGTCCACTGGCACGCAGGATAATTCTTCTGCGACCGCCAACGGTTCTGCCACAGCGACGTTGTCCACCAACTCCTTCGCGACTCAGAACAACCAGCGCACCGCATCCGCCTTCATGCAGGCCTTCGCAGCTGCTGACTGATCTGATCGCTTGATCTGATCAGGAGGGGAGGGGCTTCGGCTCCTCCCTTTTTTAATGTTTGCTTCCGGTTTTCGCCGCGTTTGATTGCATTTCAGGCAAGTCTTGAGCCTTTTCGGTGTTTTTCGTCGAACACAATTTTGATGGCTAGCTTTCGCTGGGGAGGTCTTGTACTTCCCTCCATGTTCAATCCCTGAACGATGAAATCACCTCTTCTTCTTGCAGCTCTGCTGCTCGTGGCTCCGGCCGCGGCCAATGCAAACAGCGTCGCTGGATCAGATGACCCCAACATGTCTGGTACCACCCAGCGCATGTTCATCATCAACGCCACCACTCCTGGTGGACTGACCTTCTCCGGCGCTGGTACTGCCACCTTCAACAACGCAGTTGGCACCTCCAACCAGTTCAACGTTGGCTCCAACACCAGCATCGGTGTGAACGCAAGCGTTTCTGCGACTCAGGAATTTGACGGTCTGTCCCTGGGTGTGATGCAGATGGGTGCAGGCAGCAGCATGATGCAAACCAACGGCACCTCCTCCTCCGCCGCTGCGACCCAGGCTGCTTCTGCTGCCGCCAACTCGGTTGCAACGGAGACTGCACAGCGTGAGTCCCATTCCACTGGTTGGGAAGAAGCCACGACGGCAACGAGCCTGTCCTCTACCGAAACCGGTAACTACGGCAGCTACGACCGGAATGGTGATTGGCAGTGGTCTGCTGATTACGACAGCGCTTGGGGCGATCTGGATGCCTCCGCTCAGGCTTCCTATGGTGCTGAAGGCCAGACTGCTTATGAGACCGAGCAGAGCAACTTCAAGCAGTTCAAAAACGCTTATACACAATCTTATAACCAGAACTATAACTCCAGCTATAGTTCTGCGTACAACAACGTCATCACCAACAGTTCCTCCACGGCGAACGAGTCTTCAGCAACCGGAATCATCAAAGGTGACTTCCAGTCCACTGAGGATTCTGTAACCGCCATCGGTCAGGAAGGTCAGTTGGGTGCCATCGTATCTTCCGCTCTGGCAGCCGCGAACAGCACCAACGACACCACTGGTGGTGCTTCCTGGACCGCTGCTTTCAACGCAGCGTATGAGGCTGGCTATCAGCAGTCCGTCGGTCAGACCAGCACTGTCAGTGACAGTTCTGTCGCCATCGAAGGCCTGGGTGCAATCGCCAGCGTGAACGCCGATGAGGCCTCCAGCTTCACCGTGAACCTGGATCGTCTGGAAGCGTTCAAGTCCACTGGCACGCAGGATAATTCTTCTGCGACCGCCAACGGTTCTGCCACAGCGACGTTGTCCACCAACTCGTTCGCGACTCAGAACAACCAGCGCACCGCGTCCGCCTTCATGCAGGCCTTCGCAGCTGCTGACTGATCTGATCGCTTGATCTGATCAGGAGGGGAGGGGCTTCGGCTCCTCCCTTTTTTTATGCAGATTTTTAATAGCACAATTTAATCTTTGCCCAAGAAATTTCCAGTAAAATTCGTTGGTGCTGGGTTAAGTTTCGGGCCCCATGAGCGTTGCGTCATCCGGACAAAACCAGAGTGGAAATGCGGGAAGTTCGGATACGCAGAATCAGCCTGCTTTGCAATCTAATATTGCTTCCAATTTACAAGTTGTTGCTGATCGTTCAAGTCCTCTTTCCGGTCAGCTCACGGAGCTGACGGCTTATGTTTGGTCTTGGTTGCGTCAGCGCTCGGCAGAAAGTGATTTTGAGCGGCTGATTGGCAAGATTTTCTTTTCTTTGGATGCTGATCAGTCATTCACTGTTGATCAGCAAGCCTCAGTTGATCAGCTCAAGCTTGATCTTGCCACTGGCACTGGGCTGAGCCCCCTGGATTTCGTGCTGATCCCCCGGGCTTCGATGCCGGGTCTTGTTGGTGCCTATGCCAGTCAGCATCCTTCAGGAACCTCCACAGTTCTGATTAATGAAACCTGGTTTGATCAGGCTACGGATCAAGAACGTGTGATCACGTTGCTTCAGGAAATTGGTCATGCTGTTGATGATCAGCTTCATCCCAGCAGTTGGGATACGGTTGGCGACGAAGGTGCTTACTTCGCGCGTGTTATCTTGGCTTCTCAGTCAGAGGATGTAGTTAAAGAGTGGTTTAACTATGACGATCATTACATCCTTAATATAGATGGTCAAGCTGTTGCTGTTGAGGCGTCAAATTCAAATAATGCGCCCACTGCAACTTATACAACCAATCACACAGTCGACGAAGGTGGCTCCGTTCTGGTTGGCGTTTTAACCGCGATCGACCCTGATCTTGGTGCTTCCATAACATATTCGTTGGTGGGAGAGGCTGTTCCAGGGTTTGAAATCACTAATGGCAGCGGCAACAGTAGCAGTGTTTCTAATGCCCGGTTGCCATTGAGGTCAACACTTCAGAGCGGCGAGCTATTTCTTGGCGGTGACTTTATTGAACTTGGCATTAGCAATGTCGGCTCCTTTGGTACCAGTGGATCGAAGCCTTCCGACTTTTATGGGACCATCGATTCCAGAGACCGGATTGGACTCAGCAATGATGCCGATGGTTTCGGTACTGGTGATGACTTGCGTATCGACTTTTTCTTGCCAGGAACTCCAGAAGAGCGCTGGAGTATTGGATGGGGCGGCAACGCCAAAGGTAGCTTTAGCGCCTTAGTTGATAACTATAATATTGGAAATCTGTCCAATACAAGTCTAGTTAATACCAGCACTTCTGCCCAGCTTTCTGGCTCCTTTACTGGTACTGTTGACAATACTGCAGCGGTCAGTCAGACCCATAGCTTTGATCCAACAAAGCAATTTTTCAAAACATCAGTCACAATCACAAATGTCGCTTCTGGCGCTCTCACTGATGTTCTTTTTATGCGTTCGTTTGATCCTGACAATACTGTTTATAAAGGCGGCGAGTATATTACTACAAATAAGATTGAAAAAACATTCGCTGCTGGTGATGGTGCGGCGATGGTTTCCGCGACGTCTAGTGATGATAGTTATTCAGATGCGAATGGGTCGAACTCAACTGTCTTTTTCTTCTCCAGCGATTCCAGGGCAAGGGTTTATACGGGTGGATTCTCAAATAGCAATCCCTACGATTATCGCTCTGGCGATGACAAGAATAAGACGGAAACGGCTGATAAGGCGATTGGCATCGTTTTTGATATTGGCGGCTTAGATGCAGGTGAGTCCAAAACTTTTGATTACTTTACGAGCCTTACAACAATCGATGAAAGTTCATCGATATTGAATGAGATTAGTAACGGTAGCTGGAGCTTTGATCCTGCGCATTCGGCCTATGACTATTTGTCCGATGATAATGATAAGATTGTTCCGATCACTTATAGGGTGACTGATGAGCACGGTCTATACGATGACGAAACGTTTAATATAACTGTTTCTGGCGTTAATGATGCCCCTACAACCAGCGGTGTAATAACTAATACTCAGGCAAATGAAGCAGGAATCAACAGTGATGGCTCTGCTCAAGCCGGAGTTAATGCCAGCGGCTCTGCGGCCGCACTGATGGCGACTATCACGGATGTTGACGGCAACTCTCTCACCATCAGTCAGGGGAAAAAAGCAACATCCGGTAGTTATGCGAATGTGCCGACTTCTTCGACATCGACAAACGGGTTAGCCATCGCTGGTACCTATGGATCGTTGAACGTTGGTGCTGATGGTTCCTACCTCTATACCGTTGATCAAGGCAATGCGGCTGTTGATGCTCTGCGAGAAGATCAGTCATTGACTGATTCTTTTACGCTGCTTGTCTCTGATGGGGCAGGTGGTTCCGTTGAGCAAAGTTTAGCTTTGACGATTGACGGTACAAATGATGCTCCATATTTCAAATCTGGTGAATCTGGCTTGTCTCCAACGCCCATCGAATATGGAACAATCTCAGATCTACTTCATGATTGGAAGACCATTACGTTGTCCTCTTCCTTCGTTGATCCAGTCGTCATCGCTGGTGATATGTCACTTAGAGGTGGAGATGAAGCTGTCACCAGGGTACGTGCTCATCCAGATGATGCTGGCAAGATTACCAATCGTTTCCAGATTAAACTTGTCGAATCAAGCGACCACGATGGTCCACACACAACTGAAATTATCAGTTATCTGGTTGTCGAGTCGGGCTCCTGGGAGCTTGAGGATGGAACTAAATTCTCAGCTGGCAAAACACCTTTATCAGCCTACGAGAGTTTTGTCTCGGTTCCCATTCCTGATGGACAGCAGAGTCCAACCGTCTTGACGCAGCTGCAGACGAACGCCAATGAGCAATATCTTCTGACCAGAACTGACTTGATTACTGGATCATCTTTCTCCGTGATGATGGAAGCAGAGGAAGGTGGTATGTCATCCACTCCTGCTAGTGAACTTGTTGGTTGGCTTGCGATTGAATCGGGCACATCGTCTTTCGGTGAGTCCAACAAATTAGATGCCAATATTTCAAGCTCTAATGTTTCCAGTACCGGTACGGATATTGCTTATAGTTCCAATTTCTCTACTCCTAATGCTTTGTTTGCCAAAATTGCCACTCATAATGATCCCGATACAGGAGCTGCGCGTATTGTTTCCCAAAGCGATACAGGTTTTCGTGTCCTAGTTGATGAGGAGCAGGCTGGCGATTCTGAGACGACACATGGAAACGAAAATGTTGCGTATATCGTGATTGATGAATCAAGTGGACAGATCCCTGTTTATCAAGATGTTTCTGAGCTCGTCATTACAACTGCGAATGAGCAGGGATTTAATAATGATGGATCTGTGCAGTCAGGAGTGAACCCGAGCGGTGTGTCCTTGTCTTTGATGGAGAATATTTCAGATGTTGAGGATGACAACCTAACCATTCTGCGAGCAAAGGAGGCAACAGCTGGCAACTTCAAGTCGATGAATTCAGATTCCATAGCCAAGTCTGTCAAGCCATCTTCCTATGACATGATCAATGGATCGTCTGGCTCATACAATTATTGGGACGAAAGTTATGACGGTAGTGGTAATCCACTTCAAGATAGTTCTTCTTTGTCGGGCGGATTGGGTGATTTAACAGATGGCGTTGTTCCTACTGATAATTGGCAGGTTGTAGAGCAATCTACTGGCGCAGGCCCCTACGTTGGCTGGCAATCGAATCCATCTATTGAATTTAATTTTGATCGTGCGATTCATCTCGATGCGTTCAAAATCTATGTTGATGATTCCAATGGTCATGGTGGAGTTAGTGTGCCAGCATCTATTACCTTAACAACGTCATCTGGCTCGTTCTCATCTGGCACCTTGTCGGATCCGAGTTCTAGTCAGCCAACGTCGTATCTTTTTTCAGGCCTGGATCTGCAGGGAAGTAAATTTACTTTGAACATCAATAGATCATCTCAGTGGGTCTTCGTGAGCGAAGTCGAATTTTTTGAGGCGACATTACCGGTTGACGGTCTCTATGGAGACTTGGTGGTTGGAGAAGATGGCTCCTACGATTATGTTGTTGATAATGATAATTCAACGGTTAATGCGTTGTCTGAGAGTGATTCGCTTGACGATATTTTTCTCGTTCAGATTACAGATGGCAATGGTGGAATCATTGATCAAGCAGTTGAATTTTCTATTGATGGTACTGACGATAAGCCAATACTTTCACTCAGTTCCACAACTAGTTTTACGGAAGATGCATCTTCCAATCAGGTCGGTTCTTTAGTGGCTTCATTTACTGCATCGGATCCGGAAGGTGCTTCACTGACGATTGCTTTATCCGATACGAGCAACTATGCACTCTCCACCAACTCAAATCGTGTCCTCTTGTCGTCTGAAGGACTTTCAAAAGTCAACAAAGGTGCACCTTTGCCCGCCTTTACTCTTCAGGCATCAGACGGATCGCTCACAAGCTCTGCAGTCACCGTCTCACCATCGGTCACTGCTGTGGATGATCCTGCCATCATTACAGGTGACAACTCTGGCTCTGGAGCAGAAGACACCACGATCACGGGCACTCTTACCGCTACTGACGAAGAAGGTCTCACTGATAACACCTACTTCTCGATTGCATCAAACCACGCTCCAGCGAAGGGAACGGCGTCGATTAATCCCAAATCAGGTGCTTGGTCCTACGAGCCCGCTGCCAATTATTACGGCACTGATTCCTTCATGGTGACAGTGACAGATGATCTGGGTGGTACGACGACCCAGTCTGTCTCCCTTACCATCACCGCCGTTGATGACCCTGCTGTTATCTCTGGCGACACGAGTGCAGCAGGTGAAGAAGATACGACGATTACTGGAACTCTTTCAGCTACCGATGTTGAGGGGCTTACCGACAACACCTACTACTCGATTGCATCCGACGATGCTCCAGCGCATGGGACGGCGTCCATCAACGCTCAATCAGGCGCTTGGTCTTATGAGCCCGCTGCTAACTATTACGGCACTGATTCCTTCACGGTGACAGTGACAGATGATCTTGGTGGTACTACCACTCAGGACGTTTCACTGTCGATTACACCTGTCCAGGATGCACCGCTTGGTCTGAATGGCTCGATTTCCCTTGATGAGGATACTATTTATTCGTTTTCCCTTAGTGATTTCCCTCTTAATGATCCTGATCAGGGCGATACCTTGAGCAGTATTAAGCTCACCGGTTTACCAGAACGTGGTCAGTTGACTCTGAATGATCAGCCTTTGGAATCTATCTCGATTATTGATTTTGAGACTGCTTCTCTCAGTGGGTGGGAAACCTTAGGGAATGTTTCTATCGCTCCTACTGGATCAGACTTTACTATTCCTGATGTCAGCCTTGATCAGTCTACTGCTGGCGATTATTATGCTTTACTATCGACAGATATTCTTTCTGGTAAGAAGGCGTCTACAACCCCTGGCAATGTTGAATGGTGTGTGATTTACGATTATGACAACTCCAGGCAAGGCTATCGAATTGGTATAGATAAGAGACAGTTCCCTGTCGATTATGATTATTCTGGCTTGACCCATCTTTCATTGCTTGATTTATGGGATGGACAGATTAATTATTATTCTGACGATTTATATTGGGCAGAGTATTGGATTCTTACCGATACACCTCTAGATTTTTCTGGTTCACAATATTCAGACAAAATCAGATCTTCTAGTGGCTCTTATGGTATTCAAGTTGAGTTTTCATTTGTCGATAGCACAAGTTCTGCCAGCGACCTTGAATCCTTTCTCGGCTTATCACCTGGCCTTCTCAGTTCCCTTTCCTCTGATCAAGATTCATCGTCACTGTTCCTGGATTCTTCTGGATTGAAGCGTACGGTTACAGTCGAAGCTGGTCAACAATTGGAGTTTGATTGGAAATTTACAGCTAATGATGAGCTGCCTTACAATGATACCTTTATTACTGTTGCTGGCGCTGATATTTATTCCGTCGCAAGTGTTTACTCGGTTGGCGACTATGAGCAGGAGGAAGGGACCTTTACCTATGTATTTTCTGAGGCTGGTCAATATGTTGTTGGCGTTGCAGTCATGGATGAGCAAGACTCCAATCGTGATAGTTATCTTGCTGTTGATAATTTTAGATTGAGTAGTGTTGGCCAGACATCTGAGATTGATCAGTCTGGATTTAGCTTAACTTCGCTTGAAGTGGATGCTTCACAACTGTCTGCACTTAAGTTTCATCCTGGTCTCAACGCCTCCGACGATCCCTTTGCGGAGATCCAGTATCAAGTTCAAGACCAAGTTGGAGCCTACTCTCAACCTGTTACTTTGAACATTGATGTTCAACCTGTCAATGATTTCCCTGTTGCTTCACCCGACTACTTTGAAGCTATAATTGATGAGCAGAATGGTGTGATTTCGACATCAGCATCTATCGTTGTAAGTGATGTTGATGTTGTTGACGATCTTTCAATTGCTGTGGCAAGTGTTGATGTTATTGGAAACGATCTTTCTTTCCAGATACCGGCGTCTTTGACGGATGATAATAATAAAGCATTGTTTGAGATGATGAGCCTTTCAGCGAATCTTCCTTCCCATAATCTTGATTCACTTCCCTCTGAGGGTGCATTAGTCCACTGGACATTCGAGTCTGGTTCCAGTGGTGACGAAGCGTTTGAATTCCTAGCTAAGGGCGAATCTCTTCAGCTGAATTATGTCCTTGATATTCTTGATAACGGCGTCCCCCCCCTCTCTACTTCTCCTGAGATTGATATTATTATTATTGGTACTAATGATACTCCTTATGTTGTTTCCGGTGATTTTCGTGTCGACCTTTTTGAGGATGATATTGCTCCCACTGATCACGCTGATTCGTATTACCAGGGCGTTGTAAGTTCATCTGATGCTGAGGGTCACCATGGTTCTCCTGATAGCGTTTATCCGAATGATTCCATTCAGGAGTTGGATCCTTCTGAATATGTGATTACTGATCTTTATGCAACTGGGGAGATTGAATTTTCCGACTTTGACATCACTGACGATCATACCGTGGGTATTGTTTCTGTAGATATCGATAGTAATTCGACACAGTCTCCATCCTTGACTCTGATGGATACTTTGCGTGACTTTGATAATACCTTTTCGGTTGATGACACACTACAAGATGGTCAAATCAACTGGTCATTTACACTTCCCAATCTATTGATTGATTATCTGGGTGATGACGAGAGCCTTGATGCAGTTTATACCATTGCCATTACTGATAGCAGTCTAATCACCAAGGTGGCTGGTTCATCAGAGGTTGATACTACGTTCTTTGATGTTTCAATTTCTATTTATGGGCATGATGATCAGCTTCAACTTGCACAGATTTCACCTGTTGTCATCTCTGAGGTTGACCAATCCTCTGAGAGGGTTGAGCAGGGTCTCACTGGCTTATTGGATGTCATTGATCCTGATAGCAATCCTTTGATTTTTGGTATCTACGGCTTCGACCAGGTTGATGATGAACTGTTGGTCCAGACAGGTCTCTATGGAGACCTCCATCTGGAGACTGATACCGGCGCTTATCGTTATGAATATAACTTTGATTCTGTTGAGTCTCTAGACACTGACGATCACTTGTATGAGGAGTTCCATCTGACTGTCTCGAACGGTAATAACCAAGTCCAAACTGAATTACTGACCATTGATATCTTTGGTGCTGACGATGCTCCTGAGCTTGGTGTGATTGAGAGTGGTTTGATTGCAGAAATGATTGAGTCCTCGGAAGTGACAGAAAGTGCTTTGTCTGGACAGTTACATGCTTCTGATATTGATGATGACGACAACTTGATTTTTGGAATTCTTGATGGTGTTATTGATCATTCGTCCTCTGTCTCTACCAAGCACGGTGACTATGGTTTGATGTCTGTTGATATATCCACTGGCGAGTATTCGTATTCTGGTGATTCACTTTTGATAGAAGCTTTAGGTGCGAATGAGATTGTATCGGATGAATTCACAATCCTAGTTAATGATGGTGATGGCGTTGATGTTACCGAAACTTTCTTTGTGCATCTTGTAGGCGCTGCCGATGCTCCTACGATTTCAGCTCCTGACCATCTTGTTACTGATGAGGATATTTCGATGTTGTTCTCTAATGAGTACAATCTTTTTGTTGATGATGTAGATGAAAATCTTTCTTCTGTCTCTCTTGAGGTTTCTTTTGGTCGTTTCCTTCTTGAGACCACTGCTGACATTGATGCCCAGCTTTCAGACGATGGGTCCTTCATTCAGCTGTCTGGTGATCAATCCCAATTGAACTCGGCCCTTAGCGATCTTGAATATAAACCTGATCAAGATTTTAACGGTGACGATGACTTAATAGTGACTGCGTATGATGCCAGCCCATCACCTTTGTCAACCGCATTAACAGTTCCATTGACGGTGAACCCTGTTAATGATTCGCCTTTCAGCCTGTCTGCTTCAGTTTCACTGAATGAAGATCAACCCTATGGTTTTGACCTCTTTGATTTTTATTTTGAGGACATTGATGTCGGTGATTACCTCAACGGTATTGAGATTACTTCACTTCCTCATACGGGTACCTTGCTTTTAGACAATGTACCGCTGACATCTGCCGATGCTCCTGATCCTTTGATCATTTCGGCTGCTGATATTGCTAGTTTGTCCTTTATGCCTCAGCCTGATGAGGCTTATATGAATTATGATTCTCTATCTTTTAAGGTTCTTGATCAGGGGAATTTGGCTTCACCAGAAGAGTCCATCACTCTGAATGTTAACCCTGTTGCCGATCTTATTGATATTGTTGCCACCGATAATGTTATTAATCAATCAGAGAAAGCAGTCGGCATCACACTCTCGGGCACCGCTGAAGGTGCAGATTTTGTTTTTGTTGAGTGGGGCGGTGTTGAAAAGGTTGCAACGGTTCAGGATGGTGTTTGGTCTGTTTTATACCCAACGATTGTAAATGTGGTCTTTGATCTTGGTGATTTTCAAACCGCAGCCTTCTCTGAGGTTTCTCTTGCCGATGTCTTTGCACAAATACCTCAATTAACCTTTGAGGATGTAATGAGTTTCAACGTTATATCTACAGAAGTACCAGATGATGAAATTGATTCTGTTATCTCAACCGTTGCCATGTCTTCTGATGGTGAGTTTATTGGCAGTCAAGACCGTTCCGTTACTGTCGATACCACCCCACCTCCTACGCCAAAGGTTGCATCTTTTGCTGGTAATAGTGAAATTAACTATATTGAATCCCGTGATCGAATCTTTGTTGAGGGTTACTCCGAACCGCTCAATACTGTGCAATTGAAGTGGGATCGTACTAAACATACGACGACTAGTGACGAGGATGGATATTGGTCTGCAAGTATTCGTTCGAGACTATTTGAAGAAGGTTTGCACCAGATTATGTTTACGACTTCGACTGATCCTGCCGGTAACGAATCAGGACCGTCTGTTGATCTCTATGGTGTTGATACTGTAAGACCTACTTGGCCTACGATTAATGACATAACCTCCGATGATGTTATCAATATCTCTGAAGTTGATTCGGGGGTCTATTTGAATGGCGAAGCTGAGGGCGATAGCCGAATAGTTCTTGATTGGAATGGTACTAGCTTTACTACTTATGCTGACGTGCTTGACCGCTGGGAAATATTTATTCCCTCGGATGATTTTTATCCACCATATGATGATTCTGGTTTTTCACCAATCTTAGCCACATATAACACCCAGAACACAACTCAGGCTCTCGCCCTTTCGGCCGATGGAAACACCCTCTTCTTGGCTGAAGACGCCATCGGCCTTCAAATGATTGATATTAGTAATCCTGCCAGCCCTTCTTCCCTTGGCACCATCCACTCCTCTGGTGATGCAGTGGATATTGTTCTCTCACCGGATGGAAATACCGCCTTCCTGGCAGATCTCAACAGTGGCTTGCAGATTATTGATATCAGCAATCTTTCAAGTCCTGATCTTATATCTACCCTTAGTACTTCTGGCGAAGCTTGGGGTGTTACTTTGTCTGCTGATGGAAATACTGCCTTCGTTGCTGATAGTGAAAGTGGAATACAAATCGTTGATGTTACCAACCTTTCTAGTCCGTCTCTTATTGCTACATTCAATACACCAGGTATTGCGTCAGACGTTCGTCTTTCTGCTGATGCAAATACTGCTTATGTCGCTGACGGAGATAGCGGGGTGCAGATTATTGATATTTCTGAACTCTCTAGTCCGTCTCTAATCTCTAGCCTAGATACTGAGGGATTTGCCAATCGTGTAGTCCTTTCAGCTGATGGGAATACTGCATTTGTCGCTGATTGGGATAACGGTCTTCAGATCATTGATGTTACCGAGTACTCTAGGCCAGCTCTCCTTTCTACCATTGATACTTCGGGGTTCGCTTACGACGTCACCCTTTCGGACGATAGCAATACTGCTTACGTTGCCGATGATGATAATGGTTTACAGATTATTGATGTTAGTAATCTTACTAGGCCAAGTCTTATGCACTCCTTGAATACTCAAGGTTATGCGGTGGATGTGACACTCTCTCCAGACAGCGATATCGCTTATGTGGCTGACAACACTAGCGGTTTGCAAATAATTAGTTTGCCAGATAGGAACGTACAGCTTATCGGTGACCTTTCCATCACTTCCATCGACCTCTTTGACAACATATCCAGTACGCGAACGATCACGCCAGTTTTTGATCTTTCAACTCCTGATACACCTGTCTTGTCTACAGAGTATTCTGATTTGATTATACTCAATCAGACCTCTAGATCTTCCGGTTTTTCACTAGACGGTACTGCCGAACCACTTGGTACCGTCTTTATTCGCCTTGGTTTTAGTACATGGACCGTTGATGTTGATCAGGATGGTTCCTGGTATTTTGATTTGCCGACCTCCTCGATACCTCTAGATTCAAGTGATTACCAGTTTGAATTCACGGCTATTGACTCAACAGGTAATCGTTCTAATACATTGACAGTGCCTGTCATTGTCGATTCAAAGTCTCCAAGATTCCTGTCTATTGATGGAATACTTTTTGATGACAATGCTATTTCGCCTGTAGACCTTGTTGATCCCCTTGTTATTAACGGTAGCTCTGATTTAGATGCCAGTCTTATCGAGTTGACTTTCTTCGACGATGTTTACTCTACGGTGCCTGACGATGATGGGTTCTGGAGTTTTGTCTTGGATCCATCTATGGTTCCCTTCGAAAGTTTGGACGCTTCGCTAATCATCTCAGCTACTGATGAATACCAAAATACCTTATCTCAATCCTTCGACTTTGTTGTTGCCCTTGATCAACCTGAACCTCCTGTTGTCAACCCTATTTCCGAAGACGGTTATCTGAATGATTCTGATAGTCGTTCTGATGTAACAGTAGATGGTACTGCTCCACTTAATCACCATGTCAGGGTTGATTATCGTGATCGTACATATGATATTGATGTCGACGATAAGGGCCATTGGACACTGTCCTTGCCATTCCCTAGTAATGATACTTATCCAGTATCTGCCACGACTTACTTTCATCCTTCACATGAATCTCAATCTGTTTTGACTGATTTCGTTGTAGATACTAAGCCACCGCGTGCTACAGCTGGTGAGCTTTTCCTCCTTGATGATGCATTTATACAGCTTCGGTTTGATGAGGAATTGGCCTCCGGGAATATCACTCATAGTAGTTTAAAGGTATTGGTAGATCAAAAGGCTGTTGATGTTAATTCGGCTTTTATTTCATCTGATGATCCTGAGCTTCTCAATATTTATTTGAAAGAGCTTTCCACTTCAGCTCAGGAGATTTCCATTACTTACAGGCCTCGTTCATCTGATTCATTTGTCGTCCAGGATATTTCAGGTAATACCGCCGAACATTTCTTCAATTTCTCTGTCAATCATCTTGTCACCCAGAGTGATGTGCCTTCCCTGGCTAGTGATTTTAAATCAGTTCTTTTTCATGGAGATAACCCTATAAATGTAACTGCTAATCACTCCAACAACGTTATTGTAGCTAATTCTGCAGACAATATTATTGAAGGTCTTCCAGGTGCCGATGTTTTGACTGGTGGAAGTGGTTCTGATCGTTTTGTTTATCGTAAAGCCTTAGATTCTTTCCTAGGCGATTCAAGGCCTTATTATGACCACATCACCGACTTCAATCCTTCTGTTGATGTTCTCCAATTGCCATTCGGTTCTTCAGCGCATATTGGGGAATTGACCTCCATCTCTGAACTTACCTCAAGTTCTCTTTCTGATGCTTTTGTCTCTTCAGATGTCCAAGCCTTTGATATCCTTGTTTTCGACGTTGACGGCCGTTCGTTTATTCTTGCTAATGATCAAGATCCAGCCTATTCACCGTATGATGATATTCTTATCGAGGTCACTGGTATGACTTCTGCTAATTACGATGTAACTAGTATAGAAGTATTGGGTTGATATGAAGGTGTGTTGTTTTGAAATTAATATTATATCCTTGTGATTTTGGGTTAGTTACACTGAGCTGCTATCCATTGTCTTGCATCTTGCTGGCCTAGGATTGCTGCTGATCTCCAATCCATACATGCACCACGAAGATCTCCTATGGTTTCTTTGACGATTCCACGATTTCTCCAAGCTGCTGAGTAGCTGGGGCTGATCTGGATTGCTTTATCAAAGTCTTTGATCGCACCTTTCCAGTCCTGCATCGCACCCTTCGTTACACCACGATTGACATATGCGTTCTCAAAGTTTGGATTTAACGAAATTGCTGTGTCGAAATCTTTGAGTGCAAGTTTTATCTTTTGAAGGCTCCCGTAGATTAAACCTCTATTTGAATAAGCTTTGGCGTTTTTCGGGTCTAATTCGATTGATTTTGTATAGCTCTCAAGAGATTCTTCATTCTCTCCCAATTCTTGGAGAGTGCGAGCTCTTCCATAGTGAACTTCAGCCGTGTTTACACCTTGCTCAAGCAGAGCATCGTATATCTCGAAGGCTTTATTGTAATCGCCTTGTTCAATTATGCTGGCAGCGCTTTCTGTCGATATTTCCTCGTTTGCTTTGGCAAAGGATTTGAGTTCAATGGCACTTACCATCAATGAAATACCTAATATGGCGAGAAGTCTCTTGCCAGTTGCTTTCATGTTGGTATTGCTCAGTTTGTGCACTGTTGATTGTGCCATTGCTTGGCATAGTCTATCCCAAGCTCTCCTGCTTTTCTCCAGTCAGAACATGCATTCAACATGTTGCCACTGTACTCATAAGCAATTCCTCTATTTGCATATGCAGTTCCGTAATTTGGATTTGTTTTAATGGCCGTGATGAAATCTTGGATTGCTTCATCGTATTGTTTTTGTTGAATGTAAAGACTGCCTCTGTTGTTGTACGCTTCTGACATTTTTGGGAGTAATCGAATGGCTTCGTTGTAGTCACTCACTGCAGCCTTTGTGTTCCCTAGTGAGGCAAGTAGCAAGCCTCGGTTGTTGTAGATATTTGCTTGTTTGTTATTGATTTTCAGCGATGTCGTGTAGTCTTCTAGCGCTCCTGATTTGTTTCCGAGATCTTCTCTTATTTTTCCTCGATTGGCGTGTGCAGTTGCATGTTCAGGGTTGCGTTTGATGATCTGCGTGTAATCACCTTCTGCTTGAGTTTTTAGTCCAGACTCCTCATTTAATTTTGCTCGGCTGTAAAGAGTTGCCGTGTTGGAAGGATTGATTTTCAGAGCAATTGTAAGGTCGGTAATTGCTTTTTGATTGTCGCCGATTTCGGTGAAAAGGTCTGCCCGCTTAATCCTGCTCCATTCGTTTTTGGGGTCTATTTTGATTGCTTTGTTGAAGTCGTACATCGCCATCTCTTTGTTGCCTTTATTGGCTAGTGCGATTCCTCGAGCGATGTAGGCCCTGTGATCCTTTGGATTCAATTCAATGGCTTTATTATAGTCAAGAACGGCGCTATTGATGTCTCCTGATTTTTCTTTGGCAAACCCACGATTGATGTAGATGCCTGAATCTTTCGGGGTTGTGGATAATGCAATCGTGTAGGAGTTGATTGCTTTGTTGAACTCTCCTCGATTGCTCAGTGTTTCGCCTTTGAGGATTAAATCATTGGTTTGTGTCTTGAATTTGATGGGCTGTGTGCCTGTCTGAGCTCCGATGATTAAGGAGGATGATGTTGCACTCAGAGCGATGGCGTTCGGTCCAAGTTCCACCGTTCTCTGTCCAGCGCTGGCATCGGCTGCGTCTTTCTGAGCGGAGGCGTTCGCAGCGGCCAGTTCCGCGGCTTCCCGCTCAAGTCGCTCGGCCTCTTGTTGTGCAGCGGCCAGTTCCGCGGCTTCCCGCTCAAGTCGCTCGGCCTCTTGTTGTGCAGCGGCCAGTTCCGCGGCTTCCCGCTCAAGTCGCTCGGCCTCTTGTTGTGCAGCGGCCAGTTCCGCGGCTTCCCGCTCAAGTCGCTCGGCCTCTTGTTGTGCAGCGGCCAGTTCCGCGGTTTCCCGCTCAAGTCGCTCGGCCTCTTGTTGTGCAGCGGCCAGTTCCGCGGCTTCCCGCTCCAGGCGCTCCGCCTCCTGTTGTGCAGTGGCCAGTTCCGCGGCTTCCTGCTCCAGGCGCTCAGTCTCTTGTTGTGCAGCGGCCAGTTCCGCGGCTTCCCGCTCCAGGCGCTCAGCCTCTTGTTGTGCAGCGGCCAGCTCAGCGGCTTGCTGCTGGCGGAGTTCCACTTCCTGTTGTGCAGTGGCTAGCTCAGCGGCTTGCTGCTCGCGGCGTTCTGCTTCCTGTTGTGCAGCAGCCAGTTCCGCGGCTTGCTGCTCCAGGCGCTCGGCCTCTTGTTGTGCAGCGGCCAGTTCCGCGGCTTCCCGCTCCAGGTGCTCGGCCTCTTGTTGTGCAGCGGCCAGTTCAGCGGCTTGCTGCTCGCGGCGCTCGGCGTCCTGTTGTGCAGCAGCCAGTTCAGCGGCTTCCTGCTCCAGGCGTTCTGCCTCTTGTTGTGAAGCGGTCAGCTCAGCGGCTTCTCTCTCAACGCGCTCAGCCTCCTGTTGTGCGGCGGCCAGTTCAGTGGCTTCCTGCTCAAGTCGATCGGCCTCTTGTTGTGCAGCGGCCAGTTCAGCAGCTTCCCGCTCAAGGCGATCGGCTTCCTGTTGTGCGGCGGCCAGTTCCGCGGCTTCCTGCTGCAGGCGCTCAGCCTCCTGTTGTGCGGCGGCCAGTTCCGCGGCTTCCCGCTGCAGGCGCTCAGCCTCTTGTTGTGCGGCGGCCAGTTCGGCGGCTTCCTGCTCGCGGCGCTCAGCCTCCTGTTGTGCGGCGGCCAGTTCGGCGGCTTGCTGCTCGCGGCGCTCAGCCTCCTGTTGTGCAGTGGCCAGCTCAGCGGCTTCCCGCTCCAGGCGCTCGGCCTCCTGTTGTGCAGCGGCCAGTTCAGCGGCTTGCTGCTCGCGGCGCTCGGCGTCCTGTTGTGCGGCAGCCAGTTCAGCGGCTTCGCGCTCCAGGCGCTCAGCCTCCTGTTGTGCGGCAGCCAGTTCAGCGGCTTCCCGCTCCAGGCGCTCAGTCTCCTGTTGTGCAGCGGCCAGTTCGGCGGCTTCCCGCTCCAGGCGCTCGGCCTCTTGTTGTGCAGCGGCCAGTTCAGCGGCTTCCCGCTTCAGGCGCTCAGCCTCCTGTTGTGCAGCGGCCAGTTCTGCGGCTTCGCGTTCGGGGCGTTCGTCTTCCTGTTGCGTAGCAGCGACTTTTAATTCGTCGTTCTCAGGGATGGTTGCGGAAACAGCTGCTGCTTCACGGCCGCGATCTTCGGAAGCGAGGACCTGAAGGGATGAACCCTGTCTTGATGGGATATCAGCAACGAACCCGTCGGATTGACGATCTTTTTCTGCCGCGATTGGTCGTTTAGCTACGTCTTGATGACGTTCGGATAGGGCTGTGTCTTCGTTCAATCTCTGAATCTGAGATTGCGAAGTTGAAGAAATCTGTTGATTTGCTTCTTTCTTGCTGATTACGCCGCTATCTGTGCTGCAGCCGGCAAGAAGCGCAAAGCTGAGTGCTGCAAGAATTTGCGATTTGAGCAGGCGAATTCCCATCAGATTTACCTCCGATAGACGAAGGTGCTGAGACAGAGAGCCGACTAACGCTAGGGAGTCTGAACAGGTCTGTCCCTGTCAATCACCCAGTTACTGCTTTGTCACCTTGCTGCCCTAAGCAGGCTTGTCTCCTTTCGGAGACTTTGTTTGGAGTTGTTCGTCTTGAAACTTGTTTGGACGATCGTTGCTAAATTTTGATTGTAATTGGGTTGAACTTCCTGAGGAAAGTTGTCACGACCCGTTGGTGACTCGTCGTCGATCCGGCTCTCTCGTTCCATGCCATGAGTTCCGTGTCATCACTCCGCGTGGTCGGGCATGTGCTCGAAGCCAGGCTTGATGCGTCGCTGGCGCTTCCTTCCCTGAGCCCTGCACCCCTTCTCTCGGGATTCAATCTTCAACGTCTCACCAATCGCGCCGACGACCTCGCCGGCTCGCCAGCCCTTGACTCTCCAGGCCTTGAGAACCTCGATCGCCTTTACGACACAGCCCTTGAGCTGTTGAGCGCTGGTTCTGCACCGTCGGATATCAATGAGGACTCCTGGGTGCTGGAGCTGCGCTTCCGCGGCAGCCGTTCGTCTCTCTTTGATGCCGACGGATCCTGGCTGGGTGATCTCCGTCTGATCGGCTCGGATCAAACGGATCTCTCAGGCTTGATGGTGGCCGCTCTTGCCGAGCCGCAGTCGTTCCTGGATCCGTCGCTCGAGGAGGAGGTCCTGATCCTCCTGCTCAGTCAGTCGATTTCGGATGGGTCCCGTCTGAGTCTGGATTTTGAGGGCGATGGTGAGTTCGATGAGTGGATTGAACCGTTGCGTCTTTCCGAGGCGTTTCAGCCGCTTGACGAACGAAGGGTTGTGCTGGATCCAGCTGTCCTGAACGATTGCGTCGTTGAGGTTCGTGATCCAGATGCCACAGGAGCAGAGCTTTGGAGCGACTGGACGTCTGTGGAACTCACTCAGGCGACAGCCGGCCCCAGCTCTGTGGAGTGGCGCCTTGATTCATCTGAAAACCACGGTCTTTCCGTCATCCCTGCGGACTGGCTCGTTCGTCTGTCCTACGACGACCTTCTCAGCGAGACCATTCGTTCTGCCGATCTTCGCAGCGAAGCCGGTGTTCTTCTCCAGCTCGACATCGTTCTGATCCGTCAGCTTCAAGACGCCCTCCTCAGGGGCGATCTGCAGGCGGCCACGCTGACGCTCGGTCCGGCAGACCGTGTTGATCAGATCTACAGCTTCGATCTGGATGACTATCCCAGCAGTGATGCGCTTGTGACGGCGGTCGGCAGTGCCGACTGGGTCGGAGGACTGGTGGATCGAGAGCTCGGTGTGCTGGCCCTGCAGGACGGAGAGGCGCGTCAGGGTCTTGAGAATTTCCAGGTGGAGCTCCAGTTGCTTCACCCTGGCTCCACCCGAGCTGAGCCCGTCTACAACGTGGCTCGCCTCATGAAGGAGGTGGACGGAATCTGGGAATCCCTGGATGCCGACGGACGCAGTCTGTGGAATGACTGGAGCGGTGGTGCGCTTGAACTCGACCGCTTCGGAGATCAGCGCGACAGGCTCGGATTCTCCGTTGTCGATTCGATTGCGCCGGCCTGGCGCGACTTCCATCCCTGGTTCGGCATTCATGTGCCGATGGACCAGCCCTGGCATGAGCAGCGCACCTCAGAGCGCACTATCGAGATTGACGGCCTTGGCTTTGATGCAGGCGATGACCTGATCGTTCATCTCGTTCTGGACCGTCCGGACGATCCGTTCACGCCGCAGTGGGAGGGCAGCAGTGAAACCTATGTGCTTCTGTTTGACCTCCACACCCTCGATGCTGATGACAACCCGGTCGGGTTGTTGACGACGGATCAGCGGGAGGGTCTGTTTGCGGAGGAACTTGGATCAGGGGCTGATTTGGTTTCCCCTGATCCACGCTTCACCGTGCCGGTGCTGATTCCCTCCGGCGATGCCCTCAACCCGGAACAACTGCTCGCCGAGTTCGCCATCGGCTTGAGCGATTTCATGGCAGCAAAGAATCTGGCGGATTTCGCAACCCCAGGCTTCACACTTTCTCGGGCAACGACCACAACCCGGAACGGCCGCGAGGTCCTCCAGTCCACTCTTGACTTTCCAGCGCCCATTGGCGGTCTCAAACCGTCGGTCAGCCTGCGCACCAGGGTGCTGCCGGACCCCACCAACACAACGGCCTACGAGGCTGCGCGCTCAGGTCATGAGGAGCAGACGTCAGCGGCTCTCCAGGAGCGGGTCAGCAACTACGGCCCGCGCCAGCCCAGATTCCGTATGGCCTGGATCGATCCGGCGTCCGATCTTGAGGCGGCTGACCGCACCATCTCGTTGGTGTTAACGGGACCGGATCCGCTGGCTGCGATCGGCTCCGGTGGAAGCCGCTACCAGGCCGGCGATCTTCTGGTGTTGTTGGATCACCAGGTTGTTGGTCCTGACCACTACGACGTTGTTGTGCGCGATGGCGGTGAGCTCTCCATTGTTCTCAGAGCAGACCAGCCGCAGCGGTTTGCCTCGGGCAGTGTTGTTCAGGTGAGCCTGAGGGATGGCCATGGTTTCATCGACAGCGCTGGCCATCCGGTTCAGGTCGTCGACCGATTGGCGGTGGACAACTGGGGGGCCTGGCAGGGCTATGGCGTCAACCCGACCACGCAGTTGTTCCTGGATCCAGCGGCGAGTCATGTGGATGACGACACCATCCGGCTGTCTTTTCTCTCAGCGGAGCAGCTGAGCCTGGATCCCTCTCGGGCGGTGGTGCCTGAACTGGATGATTTCCGTTTCCAGGCCAGCCGGCCTGGCCGTGACCAGCCCTGGGAGCTTGCGGTCGATCCGACCGCAGGTCTGCGGCTGGAAGGCTCGGATCTGATCTTCTCCCTGGTGGATCCCCTTGCTTCCGATGTCTCCGTAGTGGTCAGCTATGACCCGTTGCTCTCTCGCGACGATGGGGATGATCCGTTCACCAGCACCGCCGGAGTGCCGGTTCAGCCATTCCAGGGCCAGCCGATAGCGAATCGTTCACCGGATCGAGAGGGGCCCTCCCTTCTCCGTGGCGTGGCTTCCGCCAATCGCCTCAGCCTCACGTTCGATGACCCCTCAGGGGTCCAGGTCGGTGATGCACCGCTCGGTGACGACAACCTCCCGTATCCAGGTGATGTGCTGATCGAGGCTCAGCGCTCAGACGGTTCGATGCGGGTGTTGTCGGTCGCATCAATCGCGCTGTCCCACGCGCGTCCGAATCAGCTGGATCTGCAGCTGGAGGAGCGCGTGGAGCCCGGTGATCGGCTGATGCTCAGTTACGAGGGCCGGGATCTCCAGGACGGCGCTGGTCATGTCGCCGTCCTCCGTGACATCCCCATCGTTAACACCACCGTCGATTATCAGAGCGACAACCGTGAAAGCTGGTTTCAGAGCATTGACCTGACTCCCGTCGTCTTCGATGAGATCCCTGGCTCCGGAGGCATGTATCTGCAGGAGAGCGGCAGCCTTTCCACACTGCCCGGAGATGTTCAGATTCAGGACGACTATCTCTTCTCCCTTGATGAGCTGTCGCTGTTGAGGGTGGACCTCACGGATCAGGGCGGTTCAAGCCTGGATGACCCAGGGGACTTCAATCTGGATTTCAGCCTGCAGGACCTGACAACGCAACGGTTGATCGGTGGTGCCTGGAGTGCGGTGGATCATGCCTGGGTGGCGCAGCCCAGCAATGACGAACGACAGGTTGCGTTTGCTCTGCCGGCTGGCGATTACCGGCTGAGCGTTCATCACGCCGAGCTGCAGCGTCAGGGCGAGCAGCCCTATCAACTGGAGCTCACCCACGCCCCCACCAGTCTCAATGCCACTCAGCTAGACACCACCGCTGATGAGCTGACGGTGGCCACAACGGCACCGATGGAGCAGGGGGTGGGCCGGCAGACCGTGTTTGTGGAACTGATGGATTCCGGGCGGTTCACAGCGACGGCTCCGGGTGGTTCGGATGACCTGTTGCTGGAGCTCCATGACCTCAGAGGGTCCTGGCTGACGACGACCTCGGCAGCCCCACTGCAACGTGATCTGCTGCCCGGTTTGTATCGGCTCGAGATCAGCGGCATGGATCCCGCCATGTCGGGCGAGGGACTCAGCCTGACGCTGGATAGCTCATCGCCGATGGTGCTGGATGGCGACAGCCGGGCGCTGCCGAGCGGCTCGATCGCCGTCGACGGCCTGCCGGTGAGCGGAGAGCTGAATCCGCTGGATGCCGACGACTTCTGGACCGTCAACGTGACGGGTGGGGAGATCTACAGCCTGCGGGCCAGCGGCTTTCAGAACGATGTGAATCTGATTGTTGAGGATGCGGAGGGTCACTGGCTGGCCCAGAGCTGGAACTGGGGAGAGCTGCTGGCGGACGGCAGCTTCAGGCCATCCGATGAAACCCTGGTGCTGGATCTGCGCGGCGATGCATTAACCCCCGGTCTCGCCACCCAGCTCACGGTGCGGCCCCAGTTCTGGGGTGACTCCTCCTCCAGTTACAGCCTGCATCTGATCTCTCACGCCACCCTGGAGGAGGCTCAGGCAGAAGCGGCCCGAGGCGTGCGGAAGGATGCCCGCCTGATCGCTGATGCCCAGCTTGATCAGCTGCAGCTGCAACAGCTGACAGCCCTGCAGACGGTGCATTCCGACACCCTGGAGCAGTTGCGGGCTGAATGGAACAGGCAAGGACTGGATCCTTCCGGCAGTGTTCTGGCTGCGGCGACCACCCTGCATCCGCTGTCGGATCCCCAGCCGCTGATGATCAGCACCGCGCTGCCTGAGAGCTTGCCCGAGGAGTTGCGTGCCGAACTGCGACGCAGTGATCCGGCGGTGCTGCGCGAGCAGCAGTCGCAGTGGCAGTTCAACGTCAACCAGGTGGCAGAGCTGATGGTTCAGACCGCTGATCAGGTGGTGGATCTGGTGCCGATCAGCAAACCGCTGGGGGTGAAGGTGGCCTCGCCACAACCTGTCGTGGAGGAGGGGGCAGCGCTCCTCTCGTCATCCAACCGGCTGATGGCTGCAGATGCCGATCTTCCGGCCCTCGAGCAGGCGGATCTCGGCCTGCAGCGCATCGTGATGCCTCTCGATGAAACCAGTCGTCGGGCCTTGCTCGACAATGCTGAGCGATATCGCTCCCTTGTCTGGTACAAAACGCCGGCTCAGGGCGATGCCTGGATCTTCAGCTACGACGATGCCACCGGCACCGGCGCGCGCCTCGAGGACACCGATCCCAACCAGGACGGACCGGATGTGATGGCGATCTACGTGCGTGATGGCGGCCGCGGGGACGACGATGGCCTGGTGAACGGCTCGATCCTCGTTCCTGGGGGACTTGCCTTTGCGCAGCTGGTGGGGGCGGTGCAGGAGCCATTCGATCCGCTGCGTGATGGCCTGGCACTGGCTCGGAACTGGAGCGGAATCAACAGCGGTATGGATCCTGTGATCAGCCCTGCGGCGGCTGAGCTGGATCTGGATGGAAGCGGCGGGATGGAGCCTGTGGATCTTGCCCTGGCTCTGCGGCACGGGTTCGGTACATTCCCAGGCGCCGCATTGACGGAGGACCTTTCCCTCCAGGCCGACATCAGCCTTGAGCAGATCCAGGCTCAGCTGCTGGAGCTGCGGACGGTGGAGTCGATTTAGAAACTCTGCAACTCCAGCAGTTGCTGCCAGATCACGGCCTCCGGACGCTCCACCGGCAGGTCCTGGGTCAGGGCCGAATTCGGGAAGGTGCCGAAACTGAAGCGCAGCAGGATCTCCGCATCCACCTCTCCCACAACGGCATCGCCATCCAGATCGAGGCGTTGCGTATCGATTCCCCCGCCGATCAAGGGATCCGGTGCCGGCCGTTGATCGAGGGCAGCGGCAAGCACCAGATGGTCTGACAAGGGGTTCACAACGGTGTCGCCATCGAAATCCAGGACGCCAGGATCAGGCAGCAGTTGGAGCACGTCGTCATGGAAGGGATCGGCGAATCCGACAACGTCCGCTTGCAGCTGATCGACCACTGAGGAGCTGTCACCACCGGCAACGGCATCGCCCCAGCTGATCACGGAGCCATCGGCGAGCCGGGCAGCGAAGGCTCGATCGTTGGCGATCACCTCGTTCACAGGGGCAGCCAGCGGCTCCATCAGGGTCGGGGAGACACCACCGGATTCGGCGTCTCCCCAGCTCACCACTGAGCCGTCGGTCTTCAGGGCTGTAAAGGCGGCATCAGACGCAGCAAGACTCAGAACATCGCTCTGCAGCTGGCCGCTGACAGTGGAGCTGTCACCCCCGCCGGAGGCATTTCCCCAGCTCACCACCGAGCCATCACGCTTGAGGGCCGCAAAGGCTGTCTCGTTCGCCGTGAGGCTCACCACATCCGCCGCGAGCTGCTCGGTCACGGCATTGCTGTTGCCTCCGGTGTCGGGATGGCCCCAGGTGGCGACGGAACCGTCGTTGCCCAGGGCTGCAAAAGCCTGCGAGCTTGCGGTGATCGTGCTGGCACCAGTCGTGAGGGCCTCGTTGAGCGAAGAGGGCAGGCGTCCTCCGGAGAAGCGATTTCCCCAACTGGTGATGCTGCCGTCCTGCAGCAGAGCGGCGAAGGCGCTGTTGTTGGCGGTGATGGAGGCAACACCGGACGAGAGCTGCTCGGCCACAGGGTTGCTGTTGCCGCCGGCGGCCGGGTTCCCCCAGCTCACCACGGAGCCATCGTCTTTCAGGGCAGCGAAGGCACTGTCGGTGGAGACGATCTCCACCACACCGCTGCTGAGCTCATCGCTGACGGCGCTGCTGTCTCCGCCGGCGCTGTCCCGCCCCCAGGTCACCACGGAACCGTCCTGCTTCAAGGCGGCGAAAGCCGACTGGCTGGCAAAGACCTCGACCACGCCACGCGACAACTGATCTTCGAAGGCGCGGCTGTAGCCGCCGTTGCTGGCATCGCCCCAGCTGACGACGGCACCTGTTTCGGTCACGGCAGCGAAGGCGAAGTCGTTGGAGGCCAGACGCACGACGGCTTCATCCAGATCCGCCAGCAGACTCGGCGGAATCAAGCCACCGCTGCCGCTGTCTCCCCAGCTCACGATGCTGCCATCGGCCTTCAAGGCCGTGAAGGCGCCAGCGCTGGAGAAGATCTGCGCCACATCGCCATGGAGGCGTTCCGCCACCCTGCTGATGTCTCCGCCGCTGTCCGGATCTCCCCAGGCCACCACGGAACCATCCGATTTCAGAGCCGCGAAGGCGGCGCGGTTGCGCTGCTCCTGATCCGTTCTGCCGGGTGAGGCCACCGGCAGAGGCTGTCGCTGAACCAGGGAAGCCTGCTCCACCGGCACCATCTGATCGTCAGCCCACCACAAGCCTTGATCTCGCACGCGGGAGATGGGAACGCTCGATTCATCGACGGCATGCAGAGCTGTCGCGAAACGGATCCCTTCATCACCGGGGGAGTCGTCCGGCTGCAACAGGGCGTCGAGATGATGGCCGAGCTCATGGCTGAGATGCTCCTGCACATCCTCTGCGGAGGCCTGGTTCAACCAGTCGGCACGGAGCAGGATCTGACCCGAGGGATGCTCGCTGTCTGCTGCTGATGCGTAGGCGGCGACAGCCCCGGGCAGGGAGCTGGGGCGGACAACGGAAATGGATGGCAGTGAGGACCACCGTCCCTGGCTCAACGCATCCAGCAGGTGTTGCAGGGAAACCTGATGATCCAACGCCTCCCATGTGCCATCGACGACCTGCAGCAGCCAAGGCTGCGAGTGACTTTGGCTGGCAGAAGCCCAACCTTGAAGCTGCTCCATCCAGCTGGCCAGCATAAGCCGAAACCATTGGCGGCGTTCTGCCGTCAGCAGGGTGTCGTTTAGTTTCACCCAGTCAATCTAATTGCTTTGACTCAAATGAGCATGACGAGGGCAAATCTTTGCGATTGATTGATCCGCTGTCTGTGTGATGGTTTCCAGACTGGTTGCAAACCGGCCGCAGATTGCACGCGTTACAGAATCAATAAAAAGCATGCTTCCAAATATGAGCAAAATATGACCTCCTCCTTTTTATTTTCTTCAGAAGTGTTGAGCATTTCGGTATGAGAGGCTGCTGGCCTGGATCGTTCTGATATCAGGGAGAATGCCTGCGCTGCAGCGGTTCTGGAAGTTGCAATATTCCTGGCAAAATTGCACAGGAAAACTATGCTGAGGTGAGATTCGGGTTACCGACCTTCGGCCTTTGTCGGGGGTCCATGCCTGTCATGCCTCGGTTGTCATGAGTCGCGACTCCCACATCAAGCCATGGCTTCTGGGCTGGACGCAGCAGTTGCGTGGCTGGGCAGAGGATGGCTCGCTGCTGGCGGCGGCACAGCAGGCGCTGCTACTGGAAGAGGAGCCCCAGCAGCTGGTTGAGCTGCTGGATCAGTGGGGTGCGTCTGATTTTTCAGCGCTTCCGGCAGTCGAGACGTTGTCCAGCAAGGACATCGCTGGGGCGCGTGGTGCCTATGTGGAAGACCTGTCTCAGATCTTCCTGAACCAGGAGTGGTTGGCGGAAGCGTCTGATCAGGAGATTTCTGCGGTTCTGACCGAAGAACTTGGTCATCATCTTGATGCCGTTCTCAATGATTTCGATACACCGGGTGATGAAGGTGAGCTGTTCTCTGCAATTCTTCGCAGCACTGATGAAAGTCGGCCTCAGCAGTGGACTAACGATGATCAGTTCATCATCAATATCGATGGTCTTGAGTTTGAGGCTGAAGCGTCTTCACCAGCTTCTTTATCGAATCCAATAATTATAGCATCACTGACGGATAATCAGGGTGGATTTGATTATTTGAAATATCCTAGAGATATGACTACAGCATTCATTGACAATATTCCTTACGCAATTATTGCAACGCCAGGTGATATGTCGATCCAGGTTTTGAGTCTGGAAGATCCCAGTCAACCTGCAAATACTTCTGTAATTTATGAAAATATGGGTGACTTCACAGCCTTTGCTAATCCGCATGGTGTGAGAACGATTGAAATTGGCGGTGTGACCTATGCCGTTGTGACCGCCTGGGGAGAAGATGCTGTTTCAATTGTCAATTTATCAGACCCCTCTAGTCCTACCCTTGCAAGTTTTGTAAGGGATGGCCAAGGCGGTTTTAATGAGCTTGATGGGGCCCATGGAGTTGCCGTTGCAAAAATTGGGGTTAAATATTATGCAATGATTGCTTCCATTGATGACGATGGCGTACAGATAATCGACATTACTGATCCGACGTCACCGACTGCTGCAGCATCAATCAGTCATGGTGGAAGCAGTTCTGGTGGCAATTATGTCCTGGATGGAGCGAGAAGGCTCACTGTCGCTGATGTTGGTGAAAAGACACTGATGTTGGTGGCATCCGGTTCCGGTTCCGAAGCCATACAAATTATTGATGTTACTGATCCAACAAGTCCATCTGTTTTGTCGACGATCACTTCAATTGATAAACCATCGGAAATCAGTACCGCTGAAATTGGCGGTCGACACTATGCATTTTCTGTCTCAAGTCCAAATAATTCTGTACAAATCATTGAATTTACTGATTATTCGAACCCTGTAAAGGGCTATAAATTTGTAGACGGTCAAGATGGTTTTAATCAGCTGCAAGGAGTTATTAGCGTCGAGTTGGTCAAGCAGGGAGATTCGACGTTTGCATTGTTTGCTTCTCAAGCTGATGATGCCGTTGTAATCGCGGATGTGACAAATACATCTTCTCCTGTTTATGTCTCGTCCGAAGGGCTGAATAATTCTCGTCATATTGATAGCATTGAAATTAATAATAACCTTTATGGTGTTGTCGCGTGGAATGATCCTGGTGGTTTTTACGTTCTTGACTTGGGTTATACGCCTTCTGCTCCTTCGTCGCCTGATCTGCATAGCGATTCAGACACTGGTAGTTCCAATACTGACAATGTCACTGCTGATACTACTCCAACCTTAACGGGAACATCAGAAGCGAACGCAATAGTTGAGTTGTTTGATGATGGCAACTTGTTAGGACAAATAACGGCAGATTCCAGTGGAGTCTGGAGTTTCACTGTTGATTCGAGTGGTGCATTTTCGGATGGCAGTCATGCAATTACAGCCAAAGCCAAAACAAGTTCTGCTGGCAATCTGTCCAGTGCGTCCGGCGCTCTAACGATCACCATTGATGCCTCGGTTCCAACGGCCCCATCAACACCTGATCTTGATTCCAGTTCTGATACAGGAAGCTCCAACACTGATAATGTCACCAGTGATTCGACGCCTACTTTTACGGGAACAGCAGAGGCGAGCAGCACAGTTGAGCTGTTTGCTGGAGTTAGTTCATTAGGGACAACGTCAACAAATGGCTCGGGTAATTGGTCATTGACTTCTACTAGCAATGAACTTATCGATAATGAACCCCTTTCGCTATTTGATAGTGGCCACTCTACATATAACAATCAGAATACTGGTGGATCTAATGCGTGGGATGATAATGAAGGCACATTTGTTGACTTTGTTGGTTCAGGCCCGTATTACACCGGGGCTGATCTTGGTTCAGAGATATTGATCAAGAGAATTGCTTACTATCCACGAGGGGGCCATTCTTCTCGGATGGTAGGTGGAAAGTTCCAGGCTAGTAATAATCAAGAAGATTGGACAGATTTGCATGTAATTAGCTCATCTCCTCAGCAAAGTCAGTACACAAACGTTGATCTTGAGCATAGCTCTACTTATAGGTATTACCGTTACTTTATAAATGGAGGTAATGCCAACATTGCCGAGGTACAGCTTTATTCGGGCTGGGGGGGGGCATCGGATGGAGGCTATTCCATCACCGCGAAGGCGACCGATGCCGCTGGAAACGTGTCCGATGCCTCCAGTGCTCTGTCGATCACCATTGTGGCCATCCCAACGCTGAGTTCAGCAACTTATGATGTTTCAAGCGGTGAGTTGACGGTAACGGGTACGAACTTTATCAAAAAGAATGGATCGAGTAACGATATTGATGTGTCGAAGTTGTCGATCACTGGTGAGGGTGGGAGCAGCTATATGTTGACATCAAGTGATGTAGAGGTGAGCTCCAGTACGCAATTTACTGTGACATTGAATTCGCCTGACCAGCTGAATGTGGGCGGATTGTTGAATAAGAATGGAACCAGCTCTGATGGCGGGACGACGTACAACTTAGCTGCGGCGGACAATTGGGTGGCAGGTGCAGCAGCATTGACTGACATCAGTGATACGAGCGGTAATGGGATTACAGTGTCAAACGTTGCCAACCCAACGCTGAGTTCAGCAACTTATGATGTTTCCAGCGGTGAGTTAACGGTAACGGGCACAAATTTCGTGAGCAAGAATGGTTCAAGTAACGATATTGATGCGTCCAAATTGTCAATTACTGGCGATGGCGGCAGTAGTTATACGTTGACTACTGCGGATGAGGATATAATTTCAGGGACGCAATTCATTTTGACACTAAATGCTACAGATAGGCTGAATCTAGGTGGATTATTGAATAAGAATGGAACCAGCTCTGATAGTGGTGCAACGTATAATTTAGCGGCGTCAGATAATTGGCTGTCTGGTGCTGCGGCATCGGTTGATATCAGTGATGCGAGCAGCAATGGGATCACGGTGTCGAATGTGGCCAATCCAACGCTGAGTTCAGCGGCTTACAACGCAGCGAGCGGTGTGTTGACGGTAACGGGTACGAATTTTGTGAAGGAGAATGGTTCGAATAATGATATTGATATATCGAAGCTGTCGATCACTGGTGAGGGCGGCAGCAGCTATACGTTGACATCAACTGATGTGGAGGTGAGTTCAAGCACGTCATTTAGTGTGACCTTGAATGCAGCCGATCAGCTGAATGTAGGTGGGTTGTTGAATAAGAATGGAACCAGCTCTGATAGTGGGGCGACGTACAACTTAGCTGCCGCGGACAATTGGGTGGCAGGTGCAGCAGCATCGGTTGACATCAGTGATGCGAGCAGTAATGGGATCACGGTGTCGAATGTGGCCAATCCAACGCTGAGTTCAGCGGTTTATGACGCCGCAAGCGGTGAGTTAACGGTAACGGGTACGAATTTTGTGAAGGAGAATGGATCGAATAATGATATTGATATATCGAAGCTGTCGATCACTGGTGAGGGCGGCAGCAGCTATGCATTGACATCAACTGATGTGGAGGTGAGTTCAAGCACGTCATTTAGTGTGACCTTGAATGCAGCCGATCAGCTGAATGTAGGTGGGTTGTTGAATAAGAATGGAACCAGCTCTGATAGTGGGGCGACGTACAACTTAGCTGCGGCGGACAATTGGGTTGCAGGTGCAGCAGCATCGGTTGATATCAGTGATGCGAGCAGCAATGGGATCACGGTGTCGAATGTGGCCAATCCAACGCTGAGTTCAGCGGCTTTTAACGCGTCGAGCGGGGTGTTGACGGTAACGGGTACGAATTTTGTGAAGGAGAATGGATCGAATAATGACGTTGAAGTATCCAAGTTGTCGATCATTGGGGAGGGTGGAACGAGTTACACTCTGACTTCAACTGATGTGGAGATAACGTCTGATGTGCAATTTATCGTGAAACTCAATCTGGCTGATTGGGTCAATGTAAATAGCATCGCTACCAAGAACGGAACTAGCTCAGATGGCGGCACTAACTATAATCTGTCAGCTGTAGATAATTGGATGCCAGGGGCGGCAGCATCGGCTGATATCAGTGACACGAGTGGAAATAGTATTACAATCTCACACGCCAACACAGTCGTTACTTGGAAACAAGTCGGTGCAGATATTGATGGTGAAGCTGCTGACGATCACTCTGGTAATGTTTCGATTTCAGCAGACGGATTAACACTCGCGATTGGTGCCGGAGGCAATGATGGAAATGGTAATAACTCTGGTCATGTTCGTATTTATGAATGGAATAGTAGTAATAATCAATGGGATCAAAAAGGGCTAGATATTAATGGAGAGGCTGCTGACGATTACTCTGGTAATGTTTCGATTTCAGCAGACGGATTAACACTCGCGATTGGTGCCGCACACAATGATGGAAATGGTGATAGATCTGGTCACGTTCGTATTTACGAATGGGATAGTAGTGGTAATCAATGGGACCAAAAGGGTCAAGATATTAATGGTGAAAATAGCAATGACAATTGGGGCGGACATGCCGTTCAATTGTCGGCTGACGGTAAGATCATGGCAGCAGGTGCCAATAGTAATTCCGGCAATGGATATGCGTCTGGACATGTACGTATTTATGAATGGAATAGTAGTAATAATCAATGGGATCAAAAAGGGCAGGATATTGACAGCGAAAATGCTGCCGACCGAGCGGCTTATGTTCGACTCTCTGATGATGGTCTAATCGCAGCGATTGGCGCTCCTTATAATAGTGGTAGTGGACATCGAGCTGGTCATGTTCGTGTTTATGAATGGAATGGTAGTGATAATCGATGGGATCAAAAAGGGCAAGATCTTGATGGCGAGGCTGCCGGCGACTTATCTGGACAAGGTACTTTAAGTCTTTCAGGGGATGGACGAACGCTGGCTATAGGTGGCATAAATAATGATGGTAATGGTGAGGACGCGGGTCATGTACGTATTTACGAGTGGAATCAGACTGATACGAAGTGGGATCAAATCGGCTCTGATATAGATGGTGAAGCTGCAGGAGATCTATCAGGTGGGGACACGGCTCTTTCTTCAGATGCCAGTACAGTTGCAATTGGTGCCTTTTTTAATGATGGCAATGGTGATGATTCCGGCCATGTGAGGATCTTTCAGAGAAATGGGAGTGATCAATGGCTTCAGGTTGGCTCAGACATTGATGGAGAAGCTGCCGGTGACCTGTCTGGTCGAAGTTTGTCAATTTCGACTGATGGACGAACAGTTGCTATTGGCGCTCCAGTTGCGGACGGGACTAGTGGTACTAATAGTGGTCATGTTCGCGTTTATGAGGCCACTGGTGTAAGTGTACAACTTCAATCTGCTACTTACGATGCAGCGAACGGAACGCTAACGGTATCAGGTCAGAATTTTTTAACAAAAGATGGTGCCTCTAATGATATTGATGTTTCAAAACTGTCGATCACTGGTGAGGGTGGCAGCAGCTATACGTTGACATCAAGTGATGTGGAGGTGGCTTCCCAAACAACATTTAGTGTGACTTTGAATGAAGCCGATCAACTGAATGTAGGCGGGTTGTTGAATAAGAATGGAACCAGCTCTGATGGTGGGTCGACGTACAACTTGGCTGCCGCGGATAACTGGTTAGCTGGTGCAGCAGCATCGGTTAATATCAGTGATGTGAGCGGGAATTTGATTAGCGTGTTTAATACTCCTCCAGCTACTCCTGATCTTGAGCAAAACTCTGATACGGGTATCTCGAATACAGATAACATTACCAACGATGCAACGCCGACCTTTACTGGAGAAGTTGAATCAAGCAGTACGATTCAACTCTTTGCCGGTGAAAGTTCATTGGGTACAGCTACCCCAGCTGGTAGTGGTGAGTGGAGTTTTACGGTTGCTTCTGCACTGGCTGATGGTATTTATTCCATAACGGCGAAGGCGACCGATGCCGCTGACAATCTGTCCGGTGCGTCCAGTGCTCTGACGATCACCGTCGACACAGGTATTACAACACCATCAACACCTGATCTTGATTCCAGTTCTGATACAGGAAGCTCCAACACTGATAATGTCACTAGTGATTCGACGCCTACTTTTACGGGAACAGCAGAGGCGAGCAGCACAGTTGAGTTGTTCGATAGTGGAAGTTCATTAGGGACTACTACTGCCGATAACAGTGGGAACTGGAGTTTCACGGTTGGCTCGAGCAGTGCTCTTCCGAATGGCAGTCATGCCATCACAGCGAAGGCGACCGATGCCGCTGGCAATCTGTCCAGTGCGTCCAGTGCTCTAACGATCACCGTCGATACGGCATCTCCAGCAATCACCAGCGGAACAACTGCAACAGCGATCAATGAGAACACTGGTAGTGCCCAGGTTGTTTATACAGCAACAGCAACAGATGCTTCCAATGTGAGTTTTGGGCTGCTGCAGGGCAATGGTTTAAAAGTTGAGCTTTATGAGGGTAAAACTTTCAATACACTCAGGGCGACTAATTATGAGTCGACCATCAACATCAATGATCAGTATGACAAGGATAAGGGAGGTGATGAAAATACATTCTCAGTTCGTGCTACGGGACAGATCCAAGCCTATGCCCAGGGAAGCAATACCTGGAAAGTGAGGAGTGATGATGGCGTGCGCATCTGGATTGATGATGTTCAAGTGTTGAATCGATGGAATGATCATCCCCCGACTTGGGATACCTTCACAGTCAGCGGTCTTGAGAAAGATTCCTGGCACGATATTAAAATTGAATTTTATGAAAATGGCGGCGGAGCGGTTCTTGATCTCTATCACTCCGATCAGTCAACATTGGTGAGTGAACTCCGGAGTGATCAGGTCGGTACATCAGCGGGTTCATTCACGATCAACAGCTCTACCGGGGCGGTTACGCTGACTAATGATCCTGATTATGAAACGAAGAGCAGTTATACATTCACATTGGTTGCGACCGATGCTGTGAATTATTCGTCCCGTAAGGATGTTTCCCTTGCCATTAATGATGTCGCTGCGGCATCGACTCCAGATCTGAGTGCAGCGTCAGACTCTGGAATTTCGAATTCCGACAACATCACATCTGACAATACCCCCACTATCACAGGGACTGCATCTGCCAACGACAGTATTGTTGTTTCATCCGGTGGAACGTCACTTGGTAACACTGTTGCTGATGGCAGCGGTGCCTGGTCTTTCACTGTTTCCAACTCTTCGCCTTTGGCCGATGGCTCTTATGCCATCAACGTCACAACGACTTCGTCGGGCGGATCGCCGGTGACCAGCGATCCATCACCGGCCCTCAATCTCTCTGTTGACACGGTGATCACAACACCGTCAACACCTGATCTGGATTCAAGTTCTGATACTGGAAAATCCAGCAGCGACAACATCACGAGTGACTCAACGCCAACGCTGATCGGCACTGCAGAAGCCGGTAGCACGGTTGAATTGTTCGACAGTGGCAATTCACTAGGAACAACGACTGCTGACGGAAGTGGTAACTGGAGTTTAACTGTTGATGCTTTTTCGGATGGGATCCATTCTATTACTGCGACATCATCGGATGCTGCTGGAAATCAGTCGTCTGAATCGGGCGAGTTAAGCATCACGGTTGATACATCTGCGCCTTCTCCGCCAACAACTCCAGATCTTGCTGCAGCTTCAGACACGGGGCCATCGAACAGTGACAACATCACGAGCGACACCACTCCGACCCTCACAGGTACAGCAGAAGCCAACAGCAAGGTTGAGTTGTTTGCAGGAAATACCTCCGTAGGAACGACTCAAGCTGACAGCAGTGGGAATTGGACCTTCACATTTGGTTCCGAAGCTTCTGATGGCACTTATTCGGTAACGGCGAAAGCGTTTGATGCCGCAGGGAACGCCGATGCGGCATCCCCCAATATGTCGATCACCATTGATACATCTGCACCGGCGGCACCATCGGTACCTGATCTAGCCGAAAATTCTGATACAGGAACATCCAATAGTGACAATCTGACAAACGATACAACTCCTACGTTTACAGGTACATCAGAAGCGAGTAGCACTGTTGAGTTGTTTCTCGGAAGTAGTTCGTTAGGGACCACCACTGCAGACAGCAGCGGGAATTGGAGTTTTACGGTTGATTCAAGTGATGCTTTCAGCGATGGTAGTCATGCCGTCACAGCGAAGGCGACGGATGCTGCTGGAAATGAGTCCGATGCGTCAGCTGCCCTGACGATCACCACCGATACGTCGGCACCACCAGCACCATCGGTACCTGATCTAGCCGAAAATTCTGATACAGGAACATCCAAGAGTGACAATCTGACAAACGATACAACTCCTACGTTTACAGGAACAGCAGAAGCGAGTAGCACTGTTGAGCTGTTTCTCGGAAGTAGTTCGTTAGGGACCACCACTGCAGACAGCAGCGGGAACTGGAGTTTCACGGTTGGCTCGAGCAGTGCTCTTCCTAATGGCAGTCATGCCATCACAGCGAAGGCGACCGATGTCGCTGGCAATCTGTCCAGTACGTCCTCTGTTTTACGACTCGACGGAAGTGGTGATTTTGCACAAACAGCAAATGATATTTCGGCACTTGATATCAGGGGGAGCATTACACTAGAGGCCACCGTTCGCATTGACCAATATAGTAATGACTGGGTCCGATTGGTTGGCAGAAATGCACCCGGAAAAGTCGAAATCAATCGATCCTATGGTCTCTGGCTTGCTAATGATGGCAGATTATTTTTCCAGCAATATGGATATGATGCATCGGATGTCAGGCGAACGGTCGGTCTGACCACGAGTTACAAGGTTCCTGTTGATCAATATGTTCATATTAGTGTTACTCGTAATTCGTCGACTGGATTGACGCGAATCTACGCTGACGGTGTGCTTCAAGCTGAGCAAACGATATTTCCTGATTTTGTAGCCGATTCAAGCAATGGCCCTCTGATGATTGGCTATGGAGATAAACATGATTACTTGGATGGCGACATCTCTAATGTCAGGGTCTGGAATATTCCTCGTAGTCAATCGGATATTCAGGCCAAACATATTTCCGGCAATGAAAGCGGTCTTGTTGCTTTTTACCCTGGGTTGTCGACCAATGGAAATACTCTTGTAAATGCATCATCCATTTCTGGGTTGGATGCTGCACTGACTGGAGATGCTAAAAAGGTTTTGGCATCCGATGCTCTAACGATAACCATCGACAAGACGGCACCATCAAAGCCGGCTTTTTTGCTTGTTTCTGACACCGGCAGATCCAACACGGACAACATCACGAATGACACAACTCCTACCTTTACGGGTACAGCAGAAGCCGGCAGCACAATTGAGCTGCTTGCAGGATCAAGTTCGTTAGTGACTACTACTGCCGATAATAGTGGGAACTGGAGTTTCACGGTTGATACAAGTGATGCTTTTTCTGATGGCAGTCATGACATCACAGCGACAGCTACAGATGTCGCTGGGAATGAGTCGGATGTTTCCCTTCTGAAGCTGAGCGTTGATAGCACCGTTCCATCACTAACAATCAATCTTGATCCCAGTTCTGATACGGGTGTCTCGAATCGTGATCAGATCACCAGTGACACCACACCAATGCTTACAGGTACTACAGAACCTGATGCCTTGGTAGAGCTTTCCACAGAGACTCTTTCGCTTGGAAGCGCTACGGCAGATGCCAGTGGCAATTGGATCTTTGTCGTTGATTCTCCTCTTGGAGAAGGTTCTCACCATATCAATGTATCGGCTACGGATGTAGCTGGAAATATCTCTGCAGCGGCTGCTGACAATGTTTTTGTCCCAACAAGCATTTCAACCACAACAGACAACTGGTCAAAAGTTTATTTGAATGGTGATTCCTTGGGAAGCACCAATTCATGGGGAACGAAGTATGTCTTTGATAATTTCACTCTTCTTGATGGTGATAATGTTCTGGCAATTGAATCCTATGATTCCGGTGGTGTTGCTGCGATGACAGCTCAACTTGCAGATGCCTCCGGTAATACTGTTGGCACATCGCAAGTTGATGATTGGAAAGTCTTCATCGCCGATAACAATCCAAATGCTGGTGGTTACAACAGTAATTCTCTGATATTCCCTGATGGTTGGAACACAGCTGAATATGATTCCTCAGATTCTGATTTGTGGAAGGTGCCACAGAACGTGAGTAGTTATACCAATCCCTGGGGTAACCGTAGTGGTGATCCCGTGTGGATTTGGTCTGGCGATGATGACTCGGATGCGAATAATCACGATGCCGTTCTTTTCCGTTATGAATTTTCAACGTCATCCAACAGTCTCAACCTCACCATCGATCTACTTCCATTGATTACAGGTCTATCGGGTCTTGCAGGTGCTGCAGCTTCCCAGACGTCGATCAATGAAAAGAACACCCTATTGGTTCATGGCATGGCTGCGAATGAGCCTGTTGTTTGGTCTTTGACGGGCGGTGAGGATCAAAGCCTATTTTCTATCGACTCCTCAACAGGTGAGCTTATGTTTATAAGTGCACCTGATTTCGAAGATCCTGAAGATCAGAATGGTGACAATGTTTACGATGTTATTGTTGCCGCCACAGATTCAAATAGTAATCTGGCTTCGCAGCAATTAAGCATTCGTGTGTTGGATATCCCGGATGAAATATCCCCCAGATTCTTGTCAGGTTCTAGAGGCATACCTGTTCGTGCTAACAGTGCATCTGGTTTTAGCATCTATACCTCTAATGTTGATGATCAATCACCTGTTACCTATCAACTCCTTCAGAGTTCTGCCGATGACAGTTCCGAGTTCACGATTGACACTGATACAGGAAATGTTGTTTTAGCCGGCACTCCAGATTTTCATTCAGCAAATACTTATTCGTTCACAATTCTTGCCACTGATGTCTATGGTAACAGCTCTGAAAATCAGATTCACGGCTATCAGGTTGGCGAGAATAAGCTTCTCACCAATGCTGATCTCAGCGGGTTTGATCTCTCTGATGTTGATTTCTCCCATTCGCAACTGTCAGGTGCTGATCTTTCAGGCTCTAATTTAAACCGTGCTGAGTTTATAGATATAGATCTGACTGGCGTCGATTTTTCGCAGGCTGATCTTGCTGATGCAAGCTTTCAGGATTCTGATCTCACAAATTCACCTTTAATCGCAGCGGCAGATAATTTAAACAAAGCCCTCTTTGATGATGTCAATTTAAGTGGCTTAGTCTTTTCTGGGCTTGATTTGTCGACGATTACTTTTGAGTCTTCAGATCTCTCAAATGTTGATTTTACAGGCGCTGACCTTTCGTCAGCAGTTTTCACAAATTCTGATCTTACTAATGTCGAATTTACAAGTTCTGATCTCACTACAGCAAGTTTCTCTGGCAACACATTAAGGAATGTCGACTTTGCAAATGCAGATCTTACGGACACAGACTTTACAGGCTCTGATCTATCGGCTGCGCCAACGATTACCTCGGCACTCAATTTAAACCTTGCCATATTGGATGGTGCTGATTTAAGTGGTCTTGATTTCTCCAATCTTGATCTAGCCGGCTTGGTTATTGATTCTGCTGATCTATCCAGGGGCGATTTTACGAATGTGGATCTTGCAGATGCTGTTTTTGCACACACTGATCTTTCAGTCACACCTTCAATTACAGCGGCACGTAATTTAGATCAAGTTTCGTTCCAGGGTGCTGATTTAAGCGGGCTTGATTTTTCTGGTCTCAATCTGGCAAATATTATTTTCAACGACGTCGACCTTTCTCATGTCGATTTCACGAATTCTGACCTTACAGCTGCAGATTTGACTGATGCGCTTAAGTCTGATACTGGATCTAGAACATATTCCATTTTGGGTGATCTCACCTTCGGTAATCAGCTGCAGCTGATTCAAAATACGTTTGATCCTGATGGCTACACCACACGTGATGAATCCATCTATATTCAATGGCAATCTCGCCTTGATCAGACGCTCGATTGGGAGTCTTTGGCAACTGCCACTGGTGAAACATTTACGATTTCACATGATGTGGCTGCTCATCAGCTTCGTGCTTTGATCACCTATGCAGATGGATTGTTATTCGAGCAGACGGTTGTCTCCACTGTTGTAACAGCACCATCTGACATCACGCCCCCGAATGCTCCCTCTACACCTCAATTAAATGGTGGATCTGATACCGGTCGCTCCGATTCAGATCATGTCTCCAGTGACCGTACACCAGTGTTGGAAGGGTTTGCTGAGATTGGTTCTACTGTAGAAATCTTTGCAGATGGCTTATCGGTTGGTTCTGTTCTTTCGGATTCCAGTGGTGAATGGAGCTTTGAGCTTCCTGCCACCCACGCATTGAATTCTGGTACCACTGCCATCACTGTTCAGGCAACAGATCAGGCCGGTAATTCCTCTGAGACATCACTCGAACTTGAGCTGACTATCGATAATCAAGCCCCCAAAATTATCCGCAGTACGAATACTTATTTTATCGATGAAAATAGTGGTGCTAACCAGTTGATTTACACCGCTGATTCGATTGATGATACCAGCACCCTTTATAGTATTCAGCAGGATTCCTTCGATGATGCAGGCGTTTTCTCGATTGATGCTGATAATGGGGAGCTTCGACTCAATCTCAATCCCGACTTTGAAGATCAGCCTTCTTTTTCTGTAACCGTTCTTGCAACAGATCTGGCTGGTAATAGTTCGGAAAAAACAATTAGTCTGATCGTTAACGATTTAGATGATCAGGCATCATCTGCCCCGGATGCTCTGGACCTTACCAATCTATTTGATTCGGGATTTTCTAATTTTGATAATTTAACCTCGATTACTTCGCCGCGAATTACTGGACATGCTGAGCCCCTCTCATCCGTCGAAATCTTGGTTGATGGCCTCACAGTAGGCTCTACATCAGCCAATACCACTGGTGCTTGGTCATTTGTAATTCCTTCATCAGCTTCACTCTCAGATGGTGAACGTATCATCTCTGCGGTCGCAACAGACGACAGTGGAAACCGATCGGAGCTGTCTGAAGACCTGACCATGATCATCGACACCACATCGCCCGTTTTCACGTCGACCAGTCACTTAGATGTCATCGAAAATGTCGGGTCCGACCAAATTATTGCCACTGCTTCGGCGACCGACCAGTCAGATATTTTCTACTACCTCAAGCAGAGTCTAAATGATGATGCCGGCGAATTCTTAATTGATCCAATCCTTGGTGATATTCGTTTGATACATAATCCTGATTTTGAAAGTCAAAATATGTATGAATTCACTGTTGTTGCGATTGATAATGCTGGTAATAGTGCTGATCTTGAGATTCAGCTCGATGTTCTCGATGTTGACGATACCCCTCCTCCAGTTCCGTCTGTCCCAGATTTGCTTGCTATCAGTGATACCGGTCCATCTGACGAAGATGATTTAACGTCGCTGACCACACCTACATTTACAGGTACGTCTGAAGAAGAAACTTTTGTAGAACTGTTTGCTGACGGTATTAGCCTCGGGCACACCATTGCCGATTCTGATGGTCATTGGACATTTCGAGTCCCTTCCTCGTCAGCCCTCTCCGATGGTCTTCACTCCATCACCGCCAGATCATCGTACGCAGCAGCTTATCCTTCCGACCATTCGGAGGAACTCCTTGTTGTTATTGATGCCTCGGCCCCATCATTCATCTCAGGTTCGGTTGCTAATTCCATTGCTGAACATACTGGTGCCAATCAACGTGTATACAATGCAATCACACCTGACGATTCGAACGTTAGTTATGCATTGAAATCAAATAATAATAATGATGATGCTGCCCTCTTTTCTCTGAATCAAATGTCTGGTCAGGTTAGGTTGATATCTGATCCTGATTTTGATCTTCAATCAACTTATCAATTTACTGTTGTAGCAACTGACTTCTCAGGCAACAGTAGTGAGCAACCTGTCACGCTTGAGATTATCGATCCGGATGCTCCGGTTTTCATCCCTGCTTATGCCTGGACTGATCTTTTTGGAAGTCAGTCCTACGAAGCCGGACATGCCATTCATCTCGATAATGCTGGTTCTGCTTTGATCGCAGGTAACACTTACGTTGTTGACGCGGAAACACAAGAACGGTCTTTTGATTACTTCATTGTTAAATATCTACCTGATGGTACCCAGGATTGGTTTATAAGAGGCGGTGATGTTGGCAATGAGCTGGCCTACGGTATTACATCAGGTATTGTTAATGAAGTTTATATTACTGGTGTAACCGCTTCTGCTGAGCTTCACGGTGAGGTCAATGCTGGCTATAAGGACTTCTTTTTATCGAAATATACGTCTGACGGTATTCGCCTATGGACTCGCCTCGGTGGATCCTTTGGCGAAGAGATTGCCTATGCCACAACAACAAGTTCAGATGGATTTGTGTATGTAGCAGGATCGACGACGAGTGATGGTGACGAACAATTGAATCAAGGTGGAAAGGATATTTTCATCGCTAAATACAGTTCAGCTGGTGAACTGGTTTGGGTCAATCTCTTTGGTACTGATCAAGATGATGTGGCTCTTGATATTGTTTCAGGTCAAAATTCTGATCTCTATCTTGCTGGTTTTACAAATGGCGATCTCAATGGTGAGCGCAATTTGGGTTCTTCGGATGGATTTGTTGCCCGTATAGACAGTGATGGACACCTCGACTGGGTCCGTATGATTGGTAGTCGTGGTGATGATCGTGCGACAACACTTGTGCCTGACGGAATAGGAAATGTTTTCGTTGCGGGTAATATTGGCCCAGAGTTTGTTGATTCAGAGCAGGATTCTGACGAATCAGGCTCAGATCTATTTATAAGTTCTTTCACAATTGATGGTGATCAGTCTTGGATACGTACGTTTGGATCAACCCAAGACGATTCCGCTTCTTCTCTTACCTTGGCTGATCATGGCGATCTTTACCTTGCTGCAACCACTCAAGGTGAGCTCAGTGGTGAGTCGAACAACGGCTATACCGATTTCACAATTCATGCTTTGTCCAATGACGGCGGCAGCTTATGGAACTTCCAGACGGGAACTGCTCAAGCAGATTTTGTTGCAGATCTCGTTGCAACATCCAATGGACGTCTGATCCTCACTGGTTCGACGAACGGTGACTTTAATAACCAACCGAACCATGGTGTGCGTGACCTGCTTGTCCACAGTGTTTCGGTTGTAGATGCTCATCGTATTATTTCTCTGTCTGACGACACAATTACGGAAAATTTCAACGTCAGCTCTACGCCATCTGTCGTTAATTCTGTAGACCCGTTTGCTTCAGATAGTCACTTTAGCGAAGTCAACCTAATCACATATTCCTTTGTTTCTGGCCCCGGTGACGAAGATAATGAGGCTTTTAGCCTCGACGGTAACCAGCTTAAATTCTTGAATTCACCCGATTATGAGCTTCAATCTCAGTATAACTTGCGAGTTCGCGTTGAGGAATCCTCGGGTGTTTATAGTGAACAATCACTGGTTCTGAATATTGTTGACCAGAATGAAGCGCCTACAGGCATATCGCTTTCCACGACTAACTTTGATGAAGACACGAGGCTCCTGAGGAAAATTGCCTTTCTTACTGCCGTTGATCAAGATTTCGTTGATGAGCATTCTTTTGCTTTGGTTAGCGGTGACGGAGACGATGATAATGATGCGTTCGAAGTCTTTGGCAGCCAGTTGCGCTTAAAGGCCTCTGTTGATTATGAAGAGCAGGACTCCTATTCGATCCGTATATCCGTGACCGATTTGGATGGCCTCTCCTTTGAACGCTCCATCACCCTTTCGGTGAATGATGTTAATGAGACTCCAACAGATATTCAGCTGTCTGAATCGATATTTGATGATACAACTCCCTTAAGCTCTGTAATTGCCGAGCTTTCGACGATTGACCAGGATGAGGATGATCGCTTCCGTTATCAACTTACTTCTGGTGCAGGCTCCGATGATAATCTGGTATTCAGAATTTCTGGCAATAAATTAAGACTCAAGAAATCACTTCGTGAGAAACAGGACTCCTATCATATTCGTGTTCGCAGTACTGACAAGTATGGTGAGTCTGTTGAAAAAACTTTTGAGCTTGCCCTTAGTCAATCACCTGAGGAGATTTTACTCTCGTCTGTTTCTTTTGATGAGAATTTAGTCGAGTACACTTCAGTAGCGACACTTTCGACACACGATGGCAATCAGGATGACTCGCATTCATATCAACTTGTCACTGGTGTTGGTGATGTCGACAATCATTCTTTCGAGATTTCTGATAATCGTTTGCTCATCAACCATCTTGCTGATTATGAGATCAAGGATTCTTACACGATTCGCCTTCAAACCACTGATCTTCGCGGATTAATTCACCAGCAGGTGGTTACCCTCTCAGTCAATGACCTGGAGGAGCCTACGGTCATTCAGTCAACCACCACTTCAATTTCTGAAAATGTAGAGGACGGAGCTGTCGTTTCATTTCTCTCCGCAAGCAACCCAGATCCAGAGCTTAAGTACTCCATTACGCTTGCGAATGGAACTGGTGATAACGACAATGATAAATTTAAGATCAGCAATGGTCTTTTGCGGGTTCTTACATCGCCTAATTATGAAGAGCAGTCAGAATATTCGCTCCGCTTTCGTTCCGCTGATCAAAACGGCCTACTTTCTGAGCAAGTATTGATTTTCCCAGTTATTGATGTTAACGAGCCGCCCACAAATATTTTAACTTCGTCTACAAGTGTCAATTCAAGTTCTCTTGTCGGTGATTCCATCGCTTCCTTCTCATCTGTCGACCCTGATATCACTGACTCTTTCGCATACAGTTTTGTTGCTGGAGCAGGTTCTACCCATAATGCTTTCTTTTCTATTGAAGATGATCAGCTGATCCTTGTACAATCTCTCGCTTCTTATGACGACATACCTGAATATTCAATACGTCTGCAATCCATTGATGCAGCCGGTGGCTTCGTCTACAAAACCTTTGCTTTCTCTGTCAATCATTTCCCTACCGATATTCTTTTGTCAGATGATGTCTTTAGTGAGTCTATTCCCGGCCAAACTCCCATTGGGTCTTTGGTTGCTCTAGATCCTGATGACTGGGATTCGCATGTATTCACCCTTGTTGAAGGCGATGGTGATTCCGATAACGACCACTTCGAAATTGTTGATGATCAGATTGTCATCAACCACTCCCCTGATTTCGAAGAGCAATCCCAATATACCGTCCGTATTTCTGCGACAGACTCCAACGGCCTGTCCGTGGATAAGACTTTTGCTTTGAATGTGATGAACGAGTTGGAGGACTCTGTGTTGCTGTCCTCAACAGACATTTTTAATCTTCCAGAGGACGTTGATGATTCTCTTCTAGAGTTCTCCATTAGTGATCTCTTGGTTGATCAACCACAGACTTTTGAATTGGTTGAAGGGGAAGGCGACGATGATAATGCTCTCTTCATTCTTGATGGCTCCTATCTGAAATTTGTACCTTTAAACCTTCCTGATTCTTCCAGTGATGATATCAGCAATTACAATGCCTATGCTCACTCATTAACCCCACTGGGAGTTGGTTTCGAGGCTAGTGATATCGAAACGATTGTCCGCGATGATGATCATATCTTTTATATTGTATCCGACGATCCGCAGCCTGAGTCTCTGCTGCGCCTTGATTCCTCTGGTAATCGAACCTACATTCCACTTCCCTCTGATATTGAGGCAGAAGGTGTTTTCTTTAATCCATTAACACAATCACTTTTTATCCTTGATGAGGGTCGTTTCGCCTCAAGCGTACCTTCCAAGTTATTTGAATTTGCTGTTAATGAAGAAGGTGATGTTATTCTGGTTGATGATCAGGCTCAGCTTCTGAGCGTGCAGGATTTACCCTTCGGACTGGAGATTCTATCTGAGCATGGTTATGAGTCTGTTGTACTTGCTCGTGATTATCAATCTATTTATTTAGCAGAGGAAGACTCTGGTTTTATTCATCAGTACGACTTTAGTGACGGCTCGCTTGGGGAACTGATCAGAGTCATTGATAGTGGTGTTAATGACCTTTCCGGTCTCCTATCGATTGACTTACCTGATGGCTCTCCAGCTCTCATTGCTTTGCATGGTAAGGATTCCGAGCCTGACGGTTTCAGACTCGGTGGTGGGCAAGCTTTTCTTCAGTTAATTGATGTTCAATCCGGCCTTCGGATCACTGATCAGATCGTGGTTGGTGATTTCAATAATCTTGAAGGTCTAACCCCTAACCCTAGGTCTACAGCCAGTAGTCCCTTTGATCTTTTCTTGGTGAACGATGAAGGTTCTGATGATGATGGTTGGCTTATGGGATTACGTTTACCAGGCTTAAATGGGCTTCAAGACCATCAATTCCAGGCTCGCCCAGGCGGATCTATTGGTAACTCATTCACGATTAATCCTAATGATATTCAGCTGGATGCCCATACATCTTTAAATCTTGGTTCTGGCTTTGAGGCTAGCGATATCGTTTCTGTCCCCACTGAGTATGGAGATTACCTCTACGTGATCTCTGATGATCCTCAGCCTGAATATCTCTTACAAATATCCCCAACTTTCGAACTTGAATACTTTTCATTGACTGATGAGCTTCACGATCCTCAAGCTCTTATTTATCATCCCAGCCGGCAGTCACTCTTTGTTCTTGATGAGGGAAACTTCAATGCTGATGAACACCCCCATTTGTTTGAATTTGCTCTCGATCGTCTTGGCAATCCAATCAATGATGACGGTGAGGTTTTGCTTCTCAGCACGCAATCTTTACCATTTATCAACTCGCTAGATTCTGATAACGGCTACGAGTCACTTTCTTTGTCTCCCGACCTTTCACGTCTTTACGTTGGAGAAGAAGATAGTGGTGAGATACATGTTTTTGACTTTTTCAATGGTGTGGCAGGTTCGTTGATTTATACGATTGAAACTGGTGTCAATGACCTCCGCGGACTTGCTTCACTGACCTATGAGGATAACGACTTTGTGCTTGCCTCTCTCCATGGTAGGAGTGCATATGTCGATGGTGTGCGTAATGGCGATGGGTGGTCGTATCTTCAAATTTTAGATCCGTTCTCCGGTCATAGGATTGCGGAGCAATTTGTTGAAGGTGATTTCCATACATTAGAGGGTCTCGTTATCAATGAAGACCGTTCTGATCTCAAGTCTTTTGATCTTTATTTTGTACAGGATGGTGGTTCCTCTGATGACGGCTTACTGATTGGTGCTGATGGTCATGATCCTTATGTTTCCTTGTTTGATCCTTTCTCGACTGAGCGAGACTCTTTCTCGGTTCGTTTGAAAGGTGCTATTGATGGCAATGAAATCACGAAGAAGTTTGACTTCACGTTGAATCAACCGCCTACGGATATCTTTGTTAGTCATGCTGCTTTCTCCGATGTCACATCCCCCAACACGCCTGTTGCATCCTTCACGTTTTTGGATCCTAATCGTAATGATGAGATCGATTTCGAACTTGTTTCCGATTCGTCGACTACTGGAAACGATTATTCTTTTGCCGAAGTTGATTTGCTGCATAATCATCTCTTCAGTCTTGATGGTAATGAGTTAACTCTGTTAGAAAGTCCGTCGACGTTTGGTCTGGATGAGTATGTCGTTCGCGTTAAGGCAACCGACCAAGGTGGTCTCTCGATCATCCGAGACTTTACGTTTGACGTTATTCCCTCGCCTGGTAACCTTTTCATTTCCAATGACACGATTCGTGAAAGTGATTTAGATCAAACCTTTGTAGCAATCATTTTGACCGATTCAGTTCGAACTGGTAATACTGTTGACTATTCCTTGGTCGCTGGAGTTGGATCCGAGGACAACGGTTTATTTGTGATTAATGGCAACCAGTTAATTCTGAATTCACCGGTTGATTTTGAAAGTCAGTCTTCCTATAACGTTCGAATCCAATCTGCCTTTTCCGATGGTGTAGTTCTTGAGCAATTCTTTGATGTTGTTGTTCAAGATATTAATGAGAAGCCTGGATCCATTGTTTCTTCTGTTCTTTCAATGGATGAGGCTATAGACCCAGGCACTGTTGTGGCTCAACTCATTTCCACCGATCCTGATGCTGATGACAAAGTTCATTTAAGTCTTCCATTCTTCCGCTCGCGTTCTAATGATAATTCCCTGTTTTCTATTGTAGAGAATCAGTTGATCATCAATACTGTTCCTGACTTTGAGGCTCAACCACAATATGAGCTTCTCGTCAGGGCTACCGATCGTTCTGGATTATTTGTTGATCAGCCTGTTGTACTGACAGTGAATGATCTAAATGAGCCACCCACAGATATTATTGTTACGTCATTTGATTTTGAAGAGGGGTTGCCTTCTGGTTCCACAGTGGCACATCTTTCCAGTGACGACCCTGATCTCTCAGACTCCATCACTTTCAGCCTGATCTCTGACTCAGATCAGGACCAGATGAACTTCAATATTGATGATGATCGTCTAAATATTTTATTCTCCCCCGATTTCGAGACTCAGTCTGCTTATCAGGTTCTTCTGCGAGCTACTGATCAACAGGGTTTATTTGTCGACTCTATGATTAATCTTCAGGTTAATGATATTAACGAGCCCCCATCTTCCCTTATCAGTTCTTCGACTGAGATTGTTTATGATGCTGAATCACAGTCAACAGTAGCTGTGCTTTCTACTGTTGATCCTGACCAACACAGTATTTTTAAGTATCGTTTTTCTCCCGACCCCAGCTCTTCAGATGTTGATTACTTCCGTTTACAAGGTGATAAATTAATTCTGACTGCTGATGCTGCTTCTCTCTCTCAATCAGAGTTTGTTCTCCCTATACAGGTCAGTGACCAAGACGGCTTGGTTTATAACCAAGATCTTGTTTTTACTCTTCAATCAGCCCCTACTTATTTACAAATCTCAAACAATACTATTTCAGAGGCTGCCCAAGTCAATGCCACCATTGCTTCTCTTTCCCTCGTTGGGCCTGAGTCTTATCGTGATGTGACTTTCAGTCTGGTGGGCTCTGATGATCAGGCCGATACGCCTGTGTTTGCAATCGATGGTTCTTCCCTTCTGTTGCTTGAGTCTTTGGACTTTGAGACGTCAGCGATCCAATCGGTCACAATCTTAGCTGAAGATAGTGATGGCTTTTCCTTGGAGACTACATTTAATGTTGATGTTCTGAATAGTAATGAGGCACCTACTGATTTCATTGCTTCTACATCTGTTTTCCCCGAGGATCTTCCTAGTCGTTCTATTGTCGCTACCTTCTCTTCGTCAGATCCCGATCACGATGATAATCTCTCTTATTCATTGTTATATGGAGCTCAGGGCACTGATAATGACCACTTCTATTTTGTTGGTAACCAATTGAGATCTCGCCGCTCATTTGATTTTGAGCAGCAGTCTACTTATGTGATTCGCGCACAAGTAACTGATCGTGGTGGTCTTTCCTTGGTTGAGGATTTTACATTCACTGTTTCGGATATGAATGATGCCCCATATGCTATATCAATTTCTCCTACCGAATTTTCTGAATCTCACCCCGCATCTACTCCGGTTGCATTGATTGGAGCAAAGGATCATGATGTTGACGACCAATTTAGCTTTTCTTTTGCACAGGGTTTTGGTGATAAGGATAATGACTTGTTCTCGATTGACGACAATCAACTGATTGTTGATGTTGATGCTGACTTTGAGTTGAAGGATAGCTATCGCCTTCGTTTGCAGGTTGCCGATTCTGGAGGCCTTACATTTGAGGATCATTTTACACTTTCAGTAATTGATTCAAATGATCCTCCTTATGCGATTCAAGCTTCTTCTTCTGTTATTTCTAGGGATACGAATTCAGGAGACTCCATTGCCTGGTTACATGTCTTGGATCCCGATAATTTGGACCAGTTTACTTTTTCGTTGGCAGTTGGTGATGGTGACATAGATAATGACAAATTTGAAATATTTGACAACCAGTTGGTTCTGGCAACTAACCCAGCCTTTGCTGATCAAACACAATACTCAGTGCGTCTTCGTGTTACTGACCTTGCTGGTTCGTTCCATGAGGAGAATGTTGTCTTTACTTTGCCGAACTCTATTCTTAGTACATCAGTTGGATTCAATGAGTCTACGCCGGTTGGATCAACAGTGGCGGAGCTTTCCATTACCGGCTTAGATGATTCTACGGGAGTCGAGTTCTCCTTACTAAATCCATCAAATAGTATTTTCTCCATCAGTGGCAATCGATTGATTCTTGACACTGAGGTTGATTTTGAAGATTTTGCTATCCATCGCGTAACCGTTATCGCCAAATTGGATACCGGTGAGGTTGTGCAGAAGCAGTTCTCTTACGATGTATTCGATCAGAATGATGCCCCCTATCATCTTGAGGCTTCCACAACAGTTGTTGAAGAGAATGCTAAACGAGGTTCTTTTGTTGCATCTCTGATTGGCTTTGATCAGGATACTGCTGATATCCTCAATTTCGCCTTGAACTCTGTTGAGTCGGATGGAGTTTTGTATGAGGGTTTATTTGTACTTAATGGTAATCAGATCCTTCTAGCTTCCGACGCTGTTAATTTTGAGCATGATGTTTACAACCTTAGTTTTCAGGTTACCGATCAATTCGGCCTGGCTTATGAGCGTGAATTGGCTTTCTCCTTGGTTCCCACGATTACGTTGAGCAATGATCTTCTGTCGGAAGGTTTGACGCCATTCAGCAGTGTTGCAACGATTTCATCCAGCTCCGATGATCTTGTACTGAGTGAGCTTTCACTTACTTCCGGTGCTGGCTCCTCTGACAATCATCGATTCACCATTGATCAGGATCAGCTCCGGATTAATTTCTTTCCTGATCATGAGCTCAAATCCACTTATAACATCCGCCTCCAGGGATTTGGTTCTAATGGTCAGATGCTTGAACGTGCATTTGAGCTGTCTGTTCCCAATCTTAACGAAGCACCATTCGACTTGTCTATAGAACCATTTGCTTTAATTGAGAACAATGCACCAATGTCTTTGGTTGCATTGTTAAATGCCGATGATTTTGACATTGACGATTCTCTTGTCTTCTCCCTAGTTGCTGGTGATGGAGATGATGATAATCATTTGTTTATTGTTGAAGACGATCAACTGCTGATGATTGGTAGCTCTGATTTTGAAAGTCAATCCAGTTTCAGCGTTCGATTGCAGGCTGAAGATCGCGATGGTTTATATGTTGTTGATTCTTTCGAACTTAACGTTGAGGATACTAATGATTCTCCGTCTTCGATCATTGCCTCAACCTTATTCATTAATGCAAATGCCCCTGCACGTTCATCCGTTGCCGACATTACTACGAATGACCAGGATGCCAATGATCGACATGTTCTAACTCTTATTGATGGTTCTATGGATAACCATCTTTTCTCTTTGTCGGGTCGTCGTTTGAAACTAATGCCTAATGTTAATATTTCAGATCAGGATTCTTATTCAGTTCACCTTCGGTCTTTTGATCGTTCTGGGGCAACAGTAGATCAGATTCTTGATTTTGTTGTGAATCATGCCCCTACAGATATTCTTGCTTCCCAACTTGAGCTTCTTGAGAATCTTGAAGTCGGTAATCGCGTGCTGTCATTTTCAACTCTTGATTCTGATCTTGATGATCAGTTTGTTTATTCATTCGCTCCGGGGCTTGGTGCGAGAGATAATGACATGTTCACCATTGAAGGCAACGATCTGCTGACGCGAGTTCCGGCTGATTTTGAGGAAGACGATATTCTTCAGATTAGAGTTCGCGCTACTGATCAGAACGGCCTTTCCGTTGTTAGCCGCTTTGAACTTTCCGTGCAAGATGTTGTGGAGGCACCGGTTGTTATCAATGATCCTCCTTATCAGATCAGCTCTTCCGGCTCAGTCATTCCCAGATCAAAGAATGCTGGTGATTTTGTTGCCTGGTTGCATGTCCTGGACCCCGACCATGATGACTCCGTAAGTATCGAATTGGTCAATGGCCTGGGTGATTCCGATAACAATCTCTTCACTGTGTCTGGTTCTAAGCTCCTGCTTTCGGCTCCTGTTGACTCTCTTGATCGTTCTTCTTTATCAATTCGTCTGAAGGCTACAGACTCCTATAGCGAGACCTTTGAGCAGACTCTTACTTTTCAGTTGCCCACAACGATTCTTTCTTCATCAGAGCAATTTTCTGAAGCCCTTCCGATTGGAGCCTCTGTTGCTGAGTTATCGATCTCTGGTGGCGAATCGACATCAGATATTACCTTCGACATTACATCATCCTCCAGTTCTGCTTTTGAGGTTGATGGCAATCGTCTGGTTTTACGTGAGTTGCTTGACTTTGAGCAGCAGCAACTTCACAGAGTTCAACTTTCAGCAGAGGATTCAACAGGTTCCCTCGTTGACCGTGAATTTGAGTTTTCTGTTTCGGATAGCAATGATCCGCCGACTGCTATTTTTGCTTCAACATCTGATATCCCGCAGGATGCTCTTGCCGATCAGCTTGTTGCCTCTTTGACAGGCATTGATCAAGACACAAATGATTCTCTTTCGTTCTCTCTGCTGTCAGTGACAGCCGCTGGCGAACCTATTGATGGCGTTTTCACTTTGGTTGAGGATCGTCTTTTCCTCGATACGGATGCACGTACTCTGATTGATTCTCCGTATATTTTCTCCCTAGAGGCGATTGATTCCCTCGGAGTTAGTTTTGTCCAAGATATTTCCCTTTCGATCGTTCCAACGGTATCTCTCTCTTCGACCCATATTCCAGAAGGATTGTATCCCCTAAGCTCTATCGCTACTCTCTCTACAACCAATGACGTCGCTGGCGACGTTTCCTATTCATTGGTTTCTGGCGATGGATCGAATGACAATCAATTGTTCTTGGTATCCGATGATCAATTGTTGATTAATTTTTACTCCAACCATGAGCAGAGGAATGACTATACAGTACGTCTCCAGTCTCTTGACTCCTACGGCACTAAGCTTGAACGTTCATTCGATCTTTTTGTTCCTGATCTCAATGAAGCTCCCTTTGATTTGTCCGTTTCAGTTGAAACTATAGATGAAAATGTTCCTGCCAAGGTAAGTGTTGCGACCATCGATGCTTTTGATCCAGATTTCAGTGATTCCCTTTCCTTCTCCTTGATTTCTGGTGAAGGTGATGATGACAACCACTTGTTCAATGTTACAGGCGATCAACTTCTTATACAACAGAGTCCTGACTTTGAATCTCAATCACTCTTTAATATTCGCTTGCGTGCTGCTGACCGTCGTCTCTCAAGTGTTGAGAAATCGTTTGAAATTTCCGTTGTTGATCTCAACGACGCTCCGTATCTGATCACTTCTTCCACGCAATTCCTCAGCAGTACTGCTGAATCCAGATCCACTGTGGCTGAATTTTCGACCTTCGATGATGATATTCGTGATTTCCATCGCTATTCTCTGCCTGATGGTGCTCACGACAATGATTCCTTCTTCCTTCTGGGCAATAAGCTTAAGCTTCAGCCTTCGGTTGATCTTGCTGAACAGTCCTCTTATACAGTCAGTGTGATATCGTCTGATTTCGATGGGGCATCTGTACAGCAGGATATTGAATTTACTTTGAATCATCCCCCGGAGTCTATTTCCTTAAGTGCTTCTGAGCTCAAGGAGAATCTTCCTGCTGGCACTCCTGTATTAACCTTCTCAACTTCAGATCCCGACGTTGATGACCAGTTTACTTATACTTTGGATGATGGCTTTGGTGCACAGGATAATGATCTGTTTGCAATTTCCGGGGATTCCTTGATCACCAGTGCCCCTATTGATTTTGAAACTGATTCTAGTTTGAATCTCAGGATTCGTTCTACCGACCAGTATGGCCATTCAATTATTGAACGATTTGAGCTTGGAGTCATCGATATCAATGAGCCTCCATCATTACCTGTGCTCACATCCTCTTCAGTCGATGAGAATGTTCCCCCTGGCTCATTCGTGGGCACCATACGTTCTTCCGATCCAGAAAATCTTGCTGATGTTTCTTTTGAAATATTGATGCCTCGGGTTGTTGTTGCCGATGTCGGCGGTGTCGTTGATGCAGATGCAGATGCAGATGCAGATGCAGATGCAGATGCAGATTCCGATAATGTTGTTGATGCTTCTCTATTCTCCCTGTCTGATGATCAGCTTCTGCTTGATATCTCGCCCGATTTCGAATCGCAACCTTCTTATTCCTTTTTGGTTCGAGCTACTGATGCCAGCGGTTTGATCTCTGAAAGTGAGATTGTGGTTCATGTCAACGATCTGCTTGAGCCGATTACATCCTCGCAATCGATCGTTCTGCCTGATTCGCTTGATACACTTTATCTTTCGGGCATTGAGCCCGTGAATGGTTTTGGTAATGCTGCTGATAATCACTTGTATGGAACCAGCTCTGACAACGTACTTGCTGGTAGAGGAGGCTCTGATGTTTTAACAGGTCTTCCTGGCATTGATACCTTCCTTTATGAACGTTACGTCGATTCACGTCTTTCTGCCTATGATACGATTACAGATTTTGATATGTCAGTTGACCGCATTGATGCTCCTTATCCTGTAGCTCCCGATCAAATCTTTGTCACTGGCATTGCTCCTGGCCTTGATTCTGCTTCCTTGCGTCAGCATCTTGATTCAGCTCGCTTCCCATCTGGCAGTGCTGCTTTCTTCACAGTCATCGATGGCTATGTCGGCATGCGAACCTTCCTCGCCTTGAACAACAGCGTTTCTGGCTTCTCCTCAGATACCGATGCGATCATTGATGTCACTGGTTATGTCGGAGAGTTGTCTGATCTTCTTGTCATTTAGGTGTCTAGGAGTTGTCTTCCTCTCTGAGGCAATTTGAATAGCGCCCAATTAATATTCCCATGACGGCTGCTATGTACAAGGGGCCAACGACACTCGTCGCCACACTTAGCATTCTTGAGAGTGGCAGGGCCGGGCTGATGTCTCCGAAGCCAACGGTTGTCAGACATGAGAACGCAAAGTAGTTCACCTCTGAGAATGAACTGGCTGCGTTCTGAACACTCTCGGGTGTGATGGCGAGATGTTCGGATGTTGTGAAGCTCCCTGGTTGGATTGTTTCCACGGCGCTCATTACCAGCGCAGCCGTCAGGCCAATGTGCAGATATCCAGCTGTTGCTCCCATCAACACGTTTCCATCCACGTGTGGCTCTCTGGCCAGCCGACGGATGAGCCGGACGGTGCTCCATCCAACCACCACGCTCCAGCTCATGGCGATCGGTACACCGCTGTAGATCCTTGTCGCTGGTGTGAGCAACCAGATCCAGAGGCTGATCACGGCTAGCCCTCCCAGCACTCTGTAGATCAGCTCCGTCAATCGGGGTGCCTGCTCATTCCTCAGCATCACCTGCGTGAGCAGAACCGCGACCACTGAATAGCTGATGTGTGTCATGTCGATCGGCTCCGGCACTGCCATGCCAGTCATCACCATGATTGTGCTCAGCAGCAGCCACTTGTACTGATGCCTCCCCTGACTGCTTCTCAGGTCTCTGCTGTTCACCTGGTCCTTCAATCTCTTCTGACATGCTGCGTATTGCACTGACTCAGAACAAGGGCAGCTGCCTCTCGCCATCCCTTTTCCAGTTCGTTCCGTCCCAGGGTGTCAACATTGGTTCAAGGGCCTTCCGGTGATTCTGATCACCGGCTTCAAGCCAAACCTCTTCCAATCCATCAGGGATCACCACCGGCATCCTGTCGTGGAGTGTCTTCAGCAACTGATTTGGTTGTGTGGTGATCACGCAGCAGCTGTCCAGTTCACTCCCATCAGGCCCCATCCAGCGATCCCAGAGGCCTGCCAGCCAGAACGAACGACCGTCGTTGCGCTCCACTCGTTCGCCCTTCTCCAGAAATGCACTGGCTGGCAGCAGACAACGGTGGTGACGCCATGGACCGCGGAAGGAGGCCTTCTCTGACAGCGTTTCAGCCCGGGCGTTGAAGGGTCGCGGACCCTGTGAGGGATCCTTTACCCAGCTGGGAAGCAGCCCCCACAACATGTGCCCCAGCCGCTCCTGGCCATGCTCCTGATACAGCACGAGCACTGGTTCCCCGGGCTGAATCTGCGCGCGTGGTGAGTAGCGCCCCAACCAGCCGTCGTCGCGCGGAGTGAGCCATGGCTCCAGGCGATGGCTCAGCTCTTCAAGCTGTGTATTGAGACTGAATCGCCCGCACATCAGCTCACGTTACGCATCGTTCGGTCTTCCCCCCCGTAAGGCGCCGCTTACCCCTCGTAGCGTGTCAGGAGTCTGGGCTTGCGCCATGCCGATCCGACAGGACGACAACCGACCGAACCGTCGATTCGGCATCATCAATCTGGTGCTCATCGGTTTCGGGATCCTGCTGTTGTTCAGCAGCTTCATCCCCAGCAACGGCATTCAGCAGGTTCCACGGGTGCCCTATTCCCTGTTCATTGACCAGGTGAATGACGGGGCTGTGAAACGTGCCTACATCACCCAGGACCAGATCCGCTACGAATTGTCCGACCCTGAGGAAGGCGCGCCCCCCGTGCTGGCGACAACGCCGATCTTCGATATGGATCTGCCCCAGCGTCTGGAGTCGAAAGGGGTTGAATTTGCGGCTGCGCCGCCCAAGAAACCCAATATCTTCACCACGATTCTCAGCTGGGTGGTGCCTCCGCTGATTTTCATCCTTGTGCTTCAGTTCTTCGCGCGCCGTTCGATGGGAGGCGGTGCCCAGGGTGCTCTCAGTTTCACCAAAAGCAAGGCGAAGGTTTATGTTCCCGATGAGGAATCAAGGATCACGTTCGCGGACGTGGCCGGTGTTGACGAAGCCAAACAGGAGCTGACTGAGATCGTTGATTTTTTGAAAACTCCCGAGCGATATGCAGAGATTGGTGCTCGTATTCCTAAAGGTGTTCTGCTCGTCGGCCCCCCAGGCACTGGCAAGACGCTCCTCTCCAAGGCTGTAGCAGGCGAAGCTGGTGTGCCGTTCTTCATCATCTCCGGCTCTGAGTTTGTTGAATTGTTCGTTGGTGCGGGTGCCGCTCGTGTTCGCGATCTTTTCGAGGAAGCCAAGAAAAAAGCTCCCTGCATCATCTTCATCGATGAACTGGATGCCATCGGTAAAAGTCGATCTGGCTCCATGGGTGTGGTTGGAGGTAACGACGAGCGCGAGCAGACCCTCAATCAGCTGCTCACCGAAATGGATGGCTTCACCGCGCAGGACAAGCCGGTGATTGTGCTGGCGGCCACCAACCAGCCTGAAGTGCTGGATGCTGCGCTGTTGCGACCCGGTCGCTTTGACCGACAGGTGTTGGTGGATCGTCCCGATCTGTCTGGCCGCAAGACCATTCTCGAGATCTATGCCAAGAAGGTGAAGCTTGCGGATGCTGTCGACCTCGACAGCGTGGCTCAGGCCACCAGTGGCTTTGCCGGTGCCGATCTCGCCAATCTCGTGAACGAAGCTGCCCTTCTCGCCGCCCGCAACTACCGCACGAAGGTTGAACAACAGGATCTCGGAGAGGCGATCGAGCGCGTTGTGGCCGGTCTTGAAAAGAAGAGCCGTGTGCTGCAAGACGATGAGAAAAGGGTCGTGGCCTACCACGAAGTCGGGCATGCGATCGTTGGCCATCTGATGCCCGGTGGCAGCAAGGTCGCCAAGATCTCGATCGTGCCCCGCGGCATGAGTGCACTCGGATACACGCTGCAGTTGCCCACGGAGGAGCGCTTCCTCAATTCCAAGGAGGAACTTCAGGGACAGATCGCCACCCTCCTCGGCGGTCGATCCGCCGAGGAGATTGTTTTCGGCAAGATCACCACCGGTGCTGCCAACGACCTTCAGCGGGCGACCGACCTGGCCGAGCAGATGGTGGGTACTTACGGCATGAGCGACACGCTCGGCCCCCTGGCTTACGACAAGCAGGGTGGTGGCCGCTTCCTCGGTGGAAACAACAATCCGCGTCGTTCCGTCAGCGATGCCACGGCTCAGGCGATCGACAAGGAGGTGCGCGGCCTGGTCGACAAGGCTCACGACGATGCCCTGGCGATCCTGCGCCAGAACATGGCCCTGCTGGAGACCATTGCCCAGAAGATCCTTGAGAAAGAGGTCATTGAGGGCGACGATCTCAAGCAGATGCTTGAGGCCAGTGAGTTGCCCGAAGCTGTCCGTGCTTGACGGGCAGGCCGTTCATCTCCGATAAAACACCTTTGAAGCGCTCTTATGGCTTCCGGCGTCGCCGCTGTTCTCACATCGCTGACTCAGCGGGATTACCTCTCATCAGCGGACTGTTCCGCTGATGAGACCCAGGGTCTCCTAGATCTTTCTCGCCAGCTGAAGAGCGGTGCTCGCCGCATCGATCTGGGAAACAGGGTTCTCGGGTTGATCTTCAGCAAGGCTTCCACTCGCACCAGGGTGAGCTTCCAGGTGGCGATGGCGCGTCTCGGCGGTCAGACCGTTGATCTGAACTCGACTGTGACCCAGTTGGGGCGCGGGGAACCTCTGCAGGACACCGCAAGGGTGCTCAGCCGTTACTGCGATGTGCTGGCAGTGCGTACCTTCTCCCAGCAGGAGATTGTCGATTACGCGCACTGGGCCACGGTTCCGGTTCTCAATGCCCTCACCGACCTCGAACATCCCTGCCAGGCCCTTGCTGACTTCCTCACCATGCAAGAGGAGCACGGTGATCTCGTTGGTCAGACCCTCGCGTACATCGGCGATGGCAACAACGTGGCTCACTCTCTGATGCTCTGCGGTGCCCTGCTCGGGGTGAACGTCAGAATCGGTTGTCCTGATGGCTTCGAGCCGTTGCCTGGCGTGCTGGATCAGGCGCGTAATCTGGCTCAGCACGGCGCCAAGATCGATGTCTTGACCGATCCAGTCAAGGCCGTGTCTGGAGCTCAGGCCGTCTACACCGATGTGTGGGCCTCCATGGGGCAGGAACAGGAGCAGGCTGAGCGGGAGCAGGCTTTCTCCGGCTTCAGTGTTGATCAGGCTCTGATGGATCAGGCCGCCCCGGGGGCGATCGTTCTGCATTGCCTCCCTGCGCACCGTGGCGAAGAGATCAGTGGTGAGGTGATGGAAGGGGCCGCCAGCCGCATCTTTGATCAGGCTGAAAACCGTCTGCACGTTCAGCAGGCCCTGCTGGCCGCTGTGATGGGAGGTCTTTGACCAGCTGGATTGCAACCGACGGGGTTCACCGGTACAAATGTATTGACACGCCTCTTCCCTCTGGTGGCCAGCGCGACTCCCGAGCCTCTAACTTCTGCCCAGCAGGAGCTCTACGACTGGCTGGCGGACTACATCACCACCCATCGCCATAGTCCGTCCATCCGACAGATGATGCAGGCCATGGGGCTGCGTTCTCCGGCTCCTGTTCAGAGCAGGCTGCGCCATCTGCAGCAGAAGGGATGGATCACGTGGCAGGAGGGTCAGGCGCGCACCCTTCAGTTGCTCGGGGATCTGGCGACTCAGGCCGGCATCCCGGTGCTCGGTGCCGTTGCGGCCGGTGGGCTTGTCACCGCGTTCGATGACGTGCAGGACAGCCTGGACCTTGCTCCTGTGCTTGAGACTCGCGGCCTGTTTGCTCTGACGGTGAATGGTGATTCGATGGTGGATGCCCATATCGCCGACGGAGATGTGGTGCTGATGGAGCCCGTGGTCGATCCTTCGCGCCTGCGTAACGGAACCGTGGTGAGTGCTCTGGTGGCTGGCAGCGGTACCACGCTGAAGCATTTCCATCGGCAGGGCGGCACCGTGATGTTGGAGGCGGCCAATCCTGCCTACGAGCCGATCGAGCTGCCAGCCGATCAAGTCCAGGTGCAGGGGCGCCTGGTGGCCGTGTGGCGTCAGGTCTGAGGCTGGCTGCGGTGTAAGCTTGGCTACGTCAACCGGTTAAGCCCTCAGGCTCGGATGACATTCACGGGGCCATAGCTCAGCTGGTAGAGCACCTGCATGGCATGCAGGGGGTCAGGAGTTCGAGTCTCCTTGGCTCCATTCTTCAAAAAGCCAGTCCAGTACTGGCAACTGAGCGTTCCGCATGGGCCGCTTTTTGATGCCAAACGGCTAGATATCATTTTTCGTGCGCCAAGCGCTTACAAGGACCCAGGCAAGTGGGGTTTTCCGCAGTGTTTGGAGCTACAGCTCCTATCTCTCGGCAGTCAGGGTACGTGGAATGGAAAGCAAGTTTCGCCAGACCTACAGACCGCGTGGCCACAGATGGCTGGTGAATGTTGACCAGCACAAGGTCGTTGAGTTCAAGCCTGAAGAGCCAACAGCAGATGGTCAGTGGGTGACACTGCGTACTTTTCACTGGCGCCCGCCTGATTACCCGATTCCTGAGACGCGTCGACGGATGGCTAGACACAAGGCCATTGAGGCTTGGGAGACAATGGTCAGGACGGGATGGCGGCGATGTTCACCACCAGTGAGATGAGGCTGGTGTTGTTGCAATGACTGAGTTTCTGGGTCCCCGGCGCTGCAAGGTTGTTCGTACTGGCCGGTTTTGAAGTACTTTTTCGACGAGATCGACTGCAATGCAATCGATCTGAGCCTGCCGGTTGTAGTGGCAGGTGTTGCATGCAGGTTATGAGCTGCCTTTCGCTGAGAACGACTGCAGCACAAATGATTTGAGCCTGTCGGTCTTGCTTGCCGGTTTTCACTCCATTCAGGCTTGTAACGGCAGCTACAGATGCTGATTATTTGTCTTAGACCAAGGTTATAAGCAACGAGGAACAGATGTTCCACGAAATTATTCTCACCACCACCCTCTGCGTGGCCATTGTTGGGGCCATGAGCCTCTTCTATGGAGAGCTTCAGCTGATGCAACACGACCATTAGTTAGTCAGCTCCTGATCATTCACAGCAGCCCTGCGCCAGTGAAGGCTTCGATCACCTCTGCTTCAGCAGCAGGATTGAGGTCCATGTCAGCGACACCCGCATTACACTGTTGCTGCTGGGTGAACTGGTGGTAGCACTACGTGCCAATGACCCTGACACCCTCAAGCAGTGGCTGTATGGCGGCATCCAAGGCCTAGGAGAGCCAGCCGTGACGGAGCTGCTGCTGGATTGGATTGACCCCTTCCAGATGATGGATAAGATCAGTTTGGAAAATACTTCAGACGAGGGAGTCGATTCCCAGTTGGAACGGAGATGTTCGAGCAGTTCGACGTAAGAGGCTCCATCAGCATTGATCATTGGTCATGGACTCGATGGGAAAAAGGTAAATTTGTCGAAGATGAAAGCTATGAATGGAGCGAAGCAGAGAATGAGCGTAGGTTGGGGGTAAGAGTTCGCGAAACGAAATACTTCATCTTCTTCAGAGAGATTCGATACAAACAAAGAGAGCATAATTATTGGATTGAAAAGGCTGGTGGCTGGAGAATTAAAATACCTTTTTGCAAAACATACGAGCAGACAAGGACTGCCAACTGGATTGTGGTTGATTTTCCCTTTGTTATATTATATTTTTGGATTGTCTTTTCGCAGTCCTGATCCCTGAACCCCCTCTAACCAGATGGGGGATACGAAACCCTGAAATCGGTCCAGGCTGCTGTCGTCGGCATGTTGTCCATCTCAGGTGCCTGATCGCGCTGGATCAGAAGAACCCGCAGAACGTCGACTGGAATGACATCGAGGCCGCAGGCTGGCTGCTGTAAAGCCCTGAGCAGGCGAAAGGGCAGAAGCGAGCTTCCGTCACCCAAACGGGTGATAGGTGATAGCAGGCTTTGCATAAATCCCCCGAATGGGTGATGCGGTCACCTAATCGCTCAGGGGATGCTGAGTGCAGTTACAGAGAACTTATGGCCCGCTTAGCTCAAGGGCATTTCTCGATCCATCCGGATGATCTCGATGGGCGCGAGATGGTCACGACAGTCCGAACTGCCACCGACGGCGAACTCAACGTTGAGTTCAAGGCAACTATGCATATGGAGATGTCTGCGTTCCAGCGGCTGGCTGAAAAGAAATTCAAGGGCATTTACTGGCTGAGCGAGGAGCCATTGGATGTGATGGGCGGAAAGAACAAGATTCCCTTCACTGTCTATGTCTTGAACGATTTAGTGAACACGATGGGGCATGTCAGCAAGACGCTGGAAAAAGTCTGCTCTCTACCTGCTCCCGAAGCACAGGCAGCAATGCTTTCGGTTCCCCACCAAGGGAAGGGAATCGTCTTTGAGTCAAGAACTGAAGCCGACGCTGTGCAGGTTCAAAAGCAGCTTCAGCAGGCCGGTCTCACAACTGAACTCAAGTGCGTCGAGGTCTGACCGATGAGAGATTTTTTAAGGGTTTGGGCAGTGTTGTTCTCGGAGGTTTGGTTGGCTCTTGTTTGGGTGTAGCGACGTTTCTCACTGTCGAGGCCCTGATACCGAACCCTTCAACCGCGGATCCCGGGATTTGCCAACTTCTGGGTGGAGCTAATGGATGCTCGCCCGAAACTGAGCACCCACCAGCCGCAGCGGGAGATCTCCCGTAAGCACGGCTCAGTGAAAGCCCAGTCGCATCCGGTGTCATCGCGCCGGTTCGGTACATGCAGACGGCGGCAAGTGACACAACAAGCGCCACACAAGGCTGGCTACACCGGTCGTATTAGTAGCTATTCCATGCAAATCCACACCGCAAACGCTCAACCAATCGGATGCCTCATCTTTGATGGTGAGCACAAGCCGTTTCACGCTTTGGCATGTCCGTTGCGGCGAAGAGCAACCTCGGAGCCCAGCAGGAAAGATTGATTTCAGAACTTGGTGCTCACCACCACGGCCATGCAGCACCGGATGGAGTCTGGTGAGAGTGGAACTCTTCAGACAGGAAATAAATCCCTACCCGTAATACTGCCGTCACGGACCAACTGGGTAGATCATTTGTGCGGCAGTTGATCTCAGTAAAAAAGAAGCTCAGACCCAGCAGGCAGACGTAAGGGAATCTTTGCTTTTGCTTGAATAATCAAGCTGAGGTCGAAGCCTGAATGAGTCTTTTGGCGGATGGGCTGTTTCGCCTCGTTGGTTTAACAAGGGATGAGTCGCTTATGAGTCATGGACACAATGTTCTTCGTTGGCATCAACGCTGGACTTCTGGTGCTGCTTGCCTACGGCCTAATTACAGGCAGGGAAAAAATCAAGGCCGGGCGCAAAGAGATAATCTGATCAAACGTCGAACACGTCGGGCGTTACACCCTCAAGAGCAGTGATCTGAGCCTTGATCACTTTGAGTGGATCTCATCGTTGCTGATCCACCACACCCCGTCGCAAGGCGGGGTTTTTTATTGCTTGAGTAGAGCGGGGAACACTTCAGGCAGTCAGGTCTGACCAATGCAGCAAGACACCCGCATTGCCCTGCTCCTGCTGGGAGAACTGGTGGCAGCACAACGCGCTAACGACCCTGACATCTTTATACGCTAGCTGTATAGCTGGATGTAAGACCTGGCACGTCAGGCCGTTGAGGAGCTGCTGATGGATTGGCCTGAGCCGTTCCTGGTCGACGAAGAAAGAGACAGATTGCTGTGTCGATACCGTGCCCATGCTCCCAAATTGCTTGCATTAGCGATTAAAAAGTGTCTCATTGTGTTGCCAATAGAGGACGCGCTTGTTCACATGTGAATAGGAACCGAGGATTGAGATCAATGTCGACCGCTCGCAATCGTTCGCAATCTCAGGACACATTTCGCACACTGACGCTTGATCTGCAGGATGAAATGGATATGTTGATTGCCTTTGATGGGTTTGAGTCACAAGCCCCAGTTATTCAGCCATTGGTTCTCCAGCGACCGTCAGAGCGAAAGGGGCTGTCTTTGCTGGAGCGTTTGATTGTTCAGTTTCGTGGTTGGCTTAAAACTTTCCGTCGGCTGGCGAAGGGCTAAAAGAATCTGAAATGTGTCACCCCTTAAGCCATTGCAACAGCTTTTGGGGCTTATACAACCCCCAAAGCAAGGAATTTGATCGCACAGAAATGGATCAGGTTATGGGCAGTCGTCTTGTAGCATCGCATCCCTTTCGCTTGGTAGCCGTCTAGTGGAGAAGTGCCAAACCTTCGCATAGGGTCTTGCTAATAATCAGGCAATGACAGATTCGGAAGAATCATCCTGAATCAATGCCTGCATCTCTTCGATCAACTGAATCCCATCGGTAAGGGGAGATATCACTCCATCTGCATCAAGATCGAAATGGGAGTTTTGAAAATAACTAGTCATTTCTTGTTGAACCTGAACAAGACTCTTAGATGACTCATTGTTCAATACATTGCTGGTCAGGGCATCACCAGGGAAAGTCCCAAACATTGACCGGAGTCCAATGACAGCATCCTCTTCAATAGTCACGGAGTCGTCTCCGTTGAAGTCATAATCAATTTCATTGAGGTCACTTGATCTATTGTCTATGAACTTAATAATAAAGGCATCATCTTTTCCTCTATTAGTTTGCCCATCGAGATCTCCTCCGGTAAAACCTGTGATGTAAATAGATCCATCGTCAGCAGTGGTGATGGAACTTCCATAGTCATCCTCTGATGAACCTAGGAGTTGTGTCCATTGCTTGGATCCATCACTGTTGAATTTACTAATAAGCAAATCATCTTCTCCGCTATTAGTTTGCCCATCGAGATCTCCTCTGGCAGAACCCGTGATGTAGATGGATCCATCATCGGTAGTGCTGATGGAATTTCCAATTTCATAGTCTGATGAACCTAGGAGTTGGGTCCATTGCTTGGATCCATCACTGTTGAATTTACTAATAAAGACATCACCGTTTCCACTATTGGTTTGCCCATCGAGATCTCCTAGGGCTTCACCCGTGATGTAAATAGATCCATCATCAGCAGTGGTGATGGAATTTCCTCTTTCCCAATCCGATGAACCAAGGAGTTGTGTCCATTGCTTGGATCCATCACTGTTGAACTTACTAATAAAGATATCACTACCTCCACTATTGGTTTGCCCATCGAGATCTCCGGAGGTATCACCCATGATGTAGATGGATCCATCATCGGCAATGCTGATGGATTTTCCAGTTTCATAGTCTGATGAACCTAGGAGTTGAGTCCATTGCTTGGATCCATCACTGTTGAACTTACTAATAAAGACATCACCTCTTCCACCATTGGTTTGCCCATCGAGATCTCCTCTGGTAACACCCGTGATGTAGATGGATCCATCATCAGCAGTGCTGATGGAATTTCCACTGTCATAGTCTGCTGTACCTAGGAGTTGTGTCCATTGCTTGGATCCATCACTGTTGAATTTACTAATAAAGATATCACTACTTCCACTATTGGTTTGCCCATCGAGATCTCCGTAGGTATCACCCATGATGTAAATAGATCCATCGTCAGCAGTGGTGATGGAATTTCCATATTCATCCTCTAATGAACCTAGGAGTTGTGTCCATTGCTTGGATCCATCACTGTTGAACTTACTAATCAAGACATCATACCATCCACCATTGGTTTGCCCATCGAGATCTCCCATGGTTTCACCCGTGATGTAAATAGATCCATCATCAGCAGTGGTGATGGAATATCCATTATCCCAATCCGATGAACCTAGGAGTTGAGTCCACTCTCTAGTTAGATGTTCCATATTGATTTCTTGCAGATCATTCACGGTCAATGTGAACGACTTCTCAAAGGTCAGACCACCAGAATCCTTTTCTTGCACTCGGATTGAGTAAGAGGACTTCGTTTCAAAGTCTGGTGAGTCAACAATCTTGAGTTGATCACCATCGATTGTGAAAGCACTATTATCGGCGTCTCCATCACCAGTTACGAGTGAGTAGGCATGGGTATCTCCAGAGTCTGGATCAGTAGTTATCAGGGTTGCGACTGCTGAACCTGGTGTAAGATTTTCATCAAAAGTAGATACTGAAAGGACTACAAAAGAATCATTTAATCCAAACTTACTAATAAAGACATCACTGTTTCCACTGTTGGTTTGCCCATCGAGATCTCCTGCGGTAAAACCCGTGATGTAAATAGATCCATCGTCAGCAGTGCTGATGGAATATCCAATGTCATCCTCTGATGAACCTACGAGTTGTGTCCATTGCTTGGATCCATCACTGTTGAACTTACTAATAAAGACATCATCTTCTCCGCTATTAGTTTGCCCATCGAGATCGCCGAAGGTAAAACCCGTGATGTAAATAGATCCATCGTCAGCAGTGGTGATGGAATTTCCATATTCATCCTCTGATGAACCTAGGAGTTGTGTCCATTGCTTGGATCCATCACTGTTGAACTTACTAATAAAGACATCATACGATCCACCATTGGTTTGCCCATCGAGATCGCCGAAGGTAAAACCCGTGATGTAGATGGATCCATCATCAGCAGTGCTGATGGAATTTCCAGATTCATAGACTGCTGAACCTAGGAGTTGTGTCCATTGCTTGGATCCGTCACTGTTGAACTTACTAATAAAGACATCATATACTCCACTATTGGTTTGCCCATCGAGATCTCCGGAGGTATTACCCATGATGTAGATGGATCCATCATCGGCAATGCTGATGGATTTTCCAGTTTCAAAGTCTGATGAACCTAGGACTTGTGTCCATTGCTTGGATCCATCACTGTTGAACTTACTAATAAAGACATCACCGCTTCCACCATTGGTTTGCCCATCGAAATCTCCATAGGTAGTACCCGTGATGTAGATGGATCCATCATCAGCAGTGGTGATGGAATATCCACTATCCCAATCCGATGAACCTAGGAGTTGAGTCCATTGCTTGGATCCATCACTGTTGAATTTACTAATAAAGACATCATCTTCTCCGCTATTAGTTTGCCCATCGAGATCTCCTCTGACAGAACCCGTGATGTAGATGGATCCATCATCAGCAGTGCTGATGGAATATCCACGGTCATAGTCTGATGAACCTAAGAGTTGAGTCCACTCTCTAGTTAAAAGTTCCATAATATATAGACTTCAGTGCTTTCCCTGGAAAGAGAATATTCTTCTACCTTCGGAAAAGATGCAATTATCCGCTGTATCAACTACTACCGAATGCCCCTGTTAAGGCGACTTGCGTATCAGGAACAAGTGTTCGAAATTTCTCTAGCAAGAGAGCTCATTTTTCGTATAAAATCGCAGATCTTGCGCCTCTGATTTCAATGCACCTATGACTCGATATTACCTCGAACTGCCATTGTGGTTGCCGCACTTCAAAAATCTTCTGCATTTGATGAGCCCCCCCCCCTTTCATCTCATCAATGTGAGCAGTCGTCTCCATCCTGCCTCACGCAGGGTGCAAAGCACGGCAAAGCGACACCGACTCCTTCGTTCTGAGTGAGGTTTGCTGGACCTTGTAGAACCATAGAGGTGCAAAAAACACACCGTCTATTGGAAAGACACCCAACATTTGCAAAGGGGTATTGCTGCTGGTGCTTCGCCTTATTGCAGGGATGATGCAACTCCTGACCTACCCAATTAAGAGGCGCCCTACTACCGGTTCTACACCGACTCAGGAGGCAGCCAGGAACTCAGTGACCTGAGCCTCGACACCAGCAAGAGCTATACCTTCCGGCGCCTGAACGAGGCGACCTCACACCCCTTCTACCTCTCGGACACCGCTTACAAGAAAAACTCCTCTGATGCACTGCTGATCACGGGCTACGGAAGTCCATCGCAAGGCATCACGGGCAACGAATCCTTCGAGGTTGAGTTTGGGGACTCAGCAGAAGGCTGGTGTCGCCGGCCTGACCCGCGAGAAGCTCTGGGCCAAGCGTGATGCATACCTTGCGCGCCTAGAGGCTGGTGAAGAGCCTCATATCAGCCCCTACAGGACTGAGTGGATCTCCGCTAACTGAGGTCGTGGCATGAAAACTGAACCCTGGCTGGCCTCCAAGCCAGCGTAGGAACATCTTTCTATCTCGACAGACACTCTCAAGCGAAGGCGTCAGGTTTGCGGAGGGTTTTTGGAGGTTGGGGTGCATCACTTTACCGGCTCCACGTTGAACTCACCCATCCCCTGGCGCGTTGATCGTTTTGTTATCGGGGGCTACCTGCTTGCCTCTTACTGAGATCAGGGAGATTGCCTGCGCTGAACTAGTTCTGAAATCTGCAATATTAAATACAAAAAAATTGAGCAGAAGAAGTCATGGCCGAGGAGAAACCCGGTGGCGAGGGTTGGCTGGTGAGCGATCAGCAGCAGCTGGATTATCCGTTTAAGCCAGACCCATGCAGTCCTTAGTCGCCGATCAAAACGCTTTTGCTTTCTTGCTATTGGCGACTACGTGGTTTGCCTCGTCTTTCACGATGGCCTCCACGACGTCACGCATTGAGCCAGGCATATTGTCTCCTCTCACTCGCCACATGCTGTTGGGCTTCTCCCAGTAGTGAGTTGCCGTTGGTGTTGCTGGTTGAGCCAACCATTCCTCTGGTTGTTCCTTGAGCATCCGTCGATAGGTTTTCACTGCCTCAACCTCAACTGCCTCACCCAGCAAAGCAGCCATCTCATGGTCAATCAGGGTTGTGATGGCGAACACCCAATAGATGATCACGGCGATGTGTCGGGCTAAGAAGCGGTCACCCCAGTTTTTCAACCCATCTAGATCCCTAGCGAAGATGTCCTCGTGAGTCTGTTCATTGGTGTCCTGATAACGAGCTAGTTCCAATGTCTCCCTGATCGTGCCTTCTCGATCAAGGCCAATCGTTTCTAGGTAGTGGCAGGCACTCTCCTCTGCTGTGTAAGCCGTGCGAGCAATGATCTCAAGTGAAGCTGCTCTCCTTGCATCGGCTTTACCCCAGACCAAATTCAGGACACCTTCTCCGGTCTCGATGATCTTGTGAGCTGTGGTTGCTTTGCGGCTCTTGGTTTCCATGGTTGTTGATCCTCATTGTTGGTTTGAGCATCCTTTCTTTTCAGGCTTGCCCTGATGACGGCCTCGACCCTTCTCATCTCTGGCTGCTGGCTGGTCCTCGATCCTCTAGAGCAGCTCCCTTGACCTCTCATCTACCTATAGCTTTGTCGCTAGTTCGAAGTTGTCCACCACACAGTTGCCAACTGTTGGAATTTCAAGTTGGTAGCTGCGTCTGTCGTCAGGAACGGAGCTGGTGGCGGTTAACCAGGTGCAAGCAACCCAAACTTGGGCGGTCTAACTCCGTGGGTGCCACCCAGGCCACCGGAACCGATGACCCGTAGGCGGATGCTGCGGCACAACGCCATCGAGGCATGGGAGACGATTCTCAGGCGGGCTGGGGGCGATACATCCCACCGGTGCGGTGAAAACGGCCCTGGCTCCTCTGGAATGAAGAAGAACCAGATAGATGCGCCGATGCCCAATGGCCCGCATGGCAGAGGTCATTTGATGGAGGTGTCAACTCCAAGGACACCATCCACGGCTTCCTCAAAGACGCCGTCTATCTGTCCGGCTCCGATCAGCACAGCAATCAACGATTAGCTGCCGCATTGGAGCTAGCCCACCCAGACAGTCGATCAGGTCCGTGACGACCTCCGGTTTGAGGCAGGGGAGAACGACTGATGCACCTGCTGCTGAGGCCAGGACGATTTGTCATCGCTTTAGCAACACCGTGCTCAGCAAAAAAATGCGATTGATCAACAAGGCCACCACCAATATTCGTCGAGCTGTTGCCTTCGTAGCTCCGATTGCAAGCACAGCCTGCCTGATCAAGCTTGGTCGAGATTCTTGAATCAATTGAGTGCTCATTCTGACGCAGCAGACCTCTCTTCCCGGAGCAATTGATACAAGAACGCCGTGGCTGACGATCAAAATATCTTAGGTGCTAACAATCATGGTTGACGCTAAAGCTACTTTCTTTCAGCGTAGTATTGGGCAAGTGCTAATCGCTCAGATTTCCTCCAAGCTGCTACTCAATCTGATTTTTCTCCTCACGTGGACCTGGGGAGTTTTCTGGCTCCTCAATGCTGGGCAATCCGATTCGAGTGTGTTCTTGGCGGGTCTGCCAACGATGCTTGTTGCTGTTGGCGCTTGGTTGGTGTTTATAAACAGGGGGTTTAACCAAAAATGAACATCTCACAGCAAGCCCCGTTTGAGTTGCCCAGATTCTTTCGTGTCTATGGTTTTTTGTTCTTTTTGGCAGGCGCTTTCTTTCACTGCATGGATTTTCTAGGTATTGAATACACCGTGATATGGGGGATGGGGCTGACCTTTCTAGGTGCCCTTTTGGTTTCGTTGCTTTTATGGACTCGCTATGCCATTAACAGAAAAATCTGGAAGTATCTGGTCTAGTTACGTCCAGTACTGGGCTTGGTTGCAGCGTTCAACTCACAGACAGGCGGCAACAACCTGGACCAAGCTTCCGTCATCCGGCACAGCGGGGAACACTCAAGGCAGTTACGCCTGTCCCATGACCTCCTTCTCCGCCAGCAGGTGGACAATCCTCTGAAATGCCTGCTGTGACTACGGTTGCTGTGGGCCTTTCTGCTTTTTAGAGCAATCCTTAGAGCGTCAGATTCGGCAGTTCCCATGTCGGATGCCGTAGCCCTGTCTGCTTCGGTTGCCATGCATCATGTCCAGCTCTCTTCTCAGTACCGCTGGTAGATCAGATTCATCCCGGCAACAGCAGCAACGTACGCACCAGCTGCTTCTGCTTTCTGAACGATGGTCTGAGTTCTATGGCAGAACCATGTCAACAGCTCTTTAACTTCTGCCGAACTCAGTTCTCCTACCAGTCTGTTTCGCGCCCAAGTCAAGTCCCGTTGAGCAGTTCTTTCAAATACCCCGTACTTTCCCGACACAAGCGCCGCAACCGTTCTGAAGCTGTTGCCATCAGCTAGCAATGCCAACGCATGTTCCCTACGGGCTAGACGTTCTTTCGCGGTGGTCCTTGCCATGTTGATCAGCGGCGATTTACTGGATCAGCTGCCTTGCTGAGATGACACGCGTTCTTCGTGACCAGTGGTTGTCGATAGCGATTGGAGGAGCATCACTGGTGTCGTTGGTGTGGCTTGAGGCTTTTGTTTGGTGATGGCCTTGGGCGCTGAGAAAAATCCCTCAGTTGGGGGACGCGTTGATTGGTGCGTTCCAGTGACGGTTGGTGGAGTCACTGCAAACCCATGGCTCGATGTGCTCCAGGACATTTCTCCATGTGCTGGCCCGACGAGATCGTCAAAACCACCACCTTGGTGGTTTTGCTCTAAAAACTGCTCTAAAAATCTAATACTTTTGCGCTAATCTTGTTGTAAGAGTTTGAGGCATAGTGCACCTGCATGGCATGCAGGGGGGGGCAAGAGTTTGAGTCTCCGTGGCTCTACTGGGTTTTCACCCAGTGGGTTCCTTCGAATAGTGGACCAAGTGCAAATGCCACCAGGTCAGGCGATTTGCGCTACTTCTTTCACTAACTCCAGCCGTCCGGACTCTTGGATCCGTCGCCAGAATTGGCGCCATTCCAAGCAAGCACCTCGCCAACCATGAATCCCTGGAGGAACCAGGCGGCGAATGCCGGCTCTTGAGCCTCTCAACCTGCTTGGAGCTCTGAGGTTTAGCCTTAAAAAGCCACAGCAGACTGGACCACAGCTGTCCATAAGGAGCCAATCGCAGTGTTGCCTCCAACGCAAATCGCTGCCATCATCATCCCTAAATAAAGGAGCTTGATGTACTCGAGACGTGTCTCGGGTACCAAAACATCGATTTCCTCCTTGGGCATCAGGCGATTCCGATCTGTGAAAGGATTCCTTGACCTGTGAGTAGCTCAGTGCCCAGCCCAATGATGAATCCCATCATTGCGAGGCGGCCATTCCAGGTTTCAGCGAAAGACGAGAAGCCGAACTTTTGGTCCATGGGTTTATTAAGAATCTTTACAACCATACCGATGTCCCGTTGCCGCTGATGTGCCTAATGTTACGTGCGGTCTGGTCTTCCCCGTCCTTGAGCTGCTTTCGCTTTGGCGACGATGAAGCCCTGTGTTGGCTTGGGGCGCTGATGAAGGCAATCACTTTCGTAACGACAGACGGATGCAGTCGTAGCTGGCATGTCGGTGCTGTCTCGTAGGCAAAGAAACGCTCCAGTGCGGCGACATCGGATCTGGCTCCTGCTCCATGGAAAGGAGCCAGACGTGTCTCCGATGCCCAATGACCCTCACGGCAGAGGCCACTGGATGGAGCCTGAACTCCACGGATATCATCAACGTTGGCAAGGGTGCAGTGCTGTTCCGATGAGGTGTTGGCAGTGGCCAATTGATTCGTAGCGATGTTGCGGTGCAGTTGCTAAACACAACGCCTCTGAAACATCGGATGAAGTCTGGAGAACGGGGAACAGTCAAGGCAGTCGCACTTAATCCATGCCTCAAGACACGTGCTGTCACACGATGAGGTGTCACTTCAGGAATATGCCGCTCCAGCACGGGCAGCACCTGAAGAAGCGGTGCAAGCTCTCAGCGCCGACGTGGTGAAGCAGATGGGCTGGGCAGCTGAAGCTTGGTAACAGCGCTGCGTGACGACTGACAAAATCAACGGCATCCTTCACACCGTGTTGCTCGGATGACGATGAGGGTTGTGTTTGGTTCCCTGCTTGCGGCCACTGCTTTTTTGGGGAGTGCGCCTGTTATGGCACTTCCGTCTCTTGATGACCTTGAGATCAAACTACAAGGAGAGGCTCAGGGGTGGCTGAACGCGACCTGCACGTATTACGACATTGGTTGGTTGAGTGAAGAGCAGGCCAGCCGGGCAATACGGCGACTGGTGGTGCGCATCAAGGGTGACTATCTGGGCGAAGACCTCACGAGACAGGCAAAGAAAATCGCCTTAGAGCGAAGCCCTAGTTGCCAAACCATTTGGCCTGGGTCTGGAAATTGATGTGTGAGGCTTTCGCCCCGTGAACGCACCATCGCCGTTCTCACTTAGAACCACATCACCCATCCGGGGGATTTATGCAAAGCCTGCTATCCCCCGTTTAGGGGTATCAGCGCGTCCACGGGCACTGGCTGGCATGACGCCAGAAGATCTCGGCGTGGCCGCTGGCGACCATTGCCTGCTGGACGTTCGCCCCGTTGATGAACAGCTCGGCCACGGTCCTGCCGTATCGGTCAGTCGTAATGCGTCGAATGCCCACCTTCTGGCTCATGAGCATCCCGTTGAGGTGATATTTCGCCGCCATGGCTGGAGCTGGCCTGGCGCTCTTCCCCTGCAGCTCGGGGGTGTCGATGCAGGCCAGACGAACTTTTTCGCCCATGGTCGTGGTGCAGGTGCCGCCGTCATAGCAGCTCTTGATGGTGACGGTGGGCAGTGCCGCAGCGTGGGCTGAAGCCCCCAGCAGCATCACGGCTGTAAGTCCGATCGCAGTGGATCGAAGGCGCATCAGAACAGCTCCCTGCCGTTCTCGAACAGAGCCATGCTGGCCCGATCCTTGGTCGGAATTGGATCGTATCGATCAGGAAGGATCAGCCATCAACTCGGAGATGTTTGGCATTGGATCCGGTTTCCCATCGGCAATTGCACGAGCGCGAAGGTAAAACCAGCTCTCGGTTTGCCCTTTGGACTCCATACTTTCAGCGATGGATTTCCAGTTATCGTGTTCGATTTGATCCATGGGACTAACCAGATACTTGAATTCTGGCTGACAGCCGAAGCTTCTGTGACTCGCCTGGGTCGTGATCACCGCCAATCGGGTACGACCTGACGAGAACACAATCGGCACAACGATATGGAGGGGGCTGCAACCAGCGCTCCGATCAGCAGCAGGGCAATATGGGTTTTTCAGGGAGGGTCAGGCGTGACTGCCTTGACTGTTCCCCGCTCGCCAGACTCCATTTGATGTTGCAAGGCCGTTGTGGTGAGTCGGCAACGCGGCAACGTTTTGCGGTCCTGGTGGACCAACACTGCCGATGGAGTTGGAGGGGGTTGTGCGTTGACCCATCAGCAGTGTCAGTCCTCTAGACGACTCTTGCGTCGATACCGATCAGGGCTGATGAATCAAAGGATTAGCCGCGTGGAGAGCCAGGCAAGCAGGACGCCCAGAGTTATCGAGACAAGTGCCTACACAACAGATCTTCGAAGAACATCAGCCGAAGCTGGATGTCCTCAACAGGCCGTGCTGATCAAGGGCTGAAGAGCGACCGTCAACGATCAGTCGCGTGCTGGCTTGTCCTTGTCGATGGGTGCTTCGACGTGTGCCTGAGGCTTGGCTTCTGGCTTTGAAGCCAGGGAAGCCTCAAGACGCTGCAGCTGCGCTTCACGCAGTGCGGCTGAAATATCCAGAGTGCGTTCAGTCATCGATTGGCGTTTCCAACTGCGGGAGGCGCTTGGCCTGGCGCTGTCGGAAGGGGGCCTACTGATCTGAGGACTGTCGAAACATAAGGAGCTGTAGGCGGCAGGTCAGTGAGCAGAAATACTCAGAGTCAGGAGCAGCGCATCGCTGCGAATCATTTGGTCTTTGCCATGGGGGGCATTGGGCAGCGGCTTCTCTAATCGCGCCACGTCACGGGACTGCACTGCAGGACGTCCAAGTGCTGGCCCATCAGATGCTGTCGAGGTTGCGATAATGCTTTCAGCCTGCGTCACATCCGACGCCAAACGCGTGACCTTCTTCACTCCTTACTTGCTATCTGGACTTGTCCTGCTGATGAACAGTGGACCTGCGTTAGCACAGATATTTTTCCGCAGACCACCAACAAAGGTGAGTATCCATAATCCCTCCTCAACAGAAGGTCAAAGAAATCGAACCACCATCAGTGTTCTGGTTCCCAAGGATGCCGGGGCAGAACTGGAGCGTGTGGTTCTCTCACAACTGACCAATATTGACAGCTGGGATTGGGGTCGTAGAGATCCCGAGATCTATCTCGGTGATTACGGCCTTCGACGTCGAGGCGAGCCTGGCCTTGCCGAGGCCACAATCTCCGAGAGCGGGGATGAGCTAAGCATTCACTTTGATCCAGTAATTGAGCCCGGTCAACGGGTCAATGTTGCGTTCCGCAGTTTTAATCCCGCCGCAAACATTTACCAATGGACCACGACTTTTATTCCTGCCGGGAGTGATCCAATATGCAGCGATGGACCAACATTGAGACTGCCTATTTATCTCAACGAACAGTATCGATAAAACAATGCAGTGATTGTCACTGTCATCTCACTGCCGCCCATCACCGCACCGGCGGATGGCAACGCCGCCACCCCGTCTGCCGTCGTGTCATCGGTTCCGGTGGCCTGGGCGGCACCCATCTGTAGGTGCGCACCGCGAGCCATTGGGCGTGAACCGTTGCAGAGTCGTGCTTGAACTGAACGATCTTCTGGCTGATCAAGATTCGCCAGCCAACCCTCGCCGCCGGGTTTCTCCTGGGATTCGTACGTGGTGCTGTCGTTGCTGTGGATCAGTTGATCCAGGAATCAGGCGAGGAGTTGGAGGCATGACGACAAGCCACGGTTGTGGAGAGTGATCGAATGCTGCAGCAATTGCTGAATCGCAATCAGCGACTTGAAAGTCGCTGCCACAGGGCGTGTTGGTGACGTCAGTTGCTGAAGGGCTGCGACAGGCACTGGTTCATCCATCGAGAACGTCCCTGGGATGCACCTACGCAGCAGGTTTCGGGACCTACAGACGAAACAGACCGCGAACATTGATGGGTATTATTACTTAGTGATGAATACAACGCCAATTGCGATTGTTTATCACTTTCAACAAGAGACGCTTGGGCGATGATTGCAATGTCGTCCTTGGACGGGATCGACGGGTCAAATGCACTCCCCTCTCTCGCCCGACGAGCGATTGAGGGGATGACCCTTCATGTCACTTCATCAAGTATCTTATGTTCTCAGCGTTCGCATTAACGCTCTGAGCAGATCTAAAATCAATTGACCGTCCAAGGTCAGCAAAGACCCCGGCATTGCCGGGGTCTTTGTTTGTTCAGCAGTTTTTTTATATCTTGCACAAATCATCTGTTCAACGCTGCTGAGCTTGGGATGGGTGTACGTGAAGGGTCGTGATCAGAAGCCTGCATCGCTGTGGTGACGCTGTCATGGGGGCTGACCTTTGACGTACTGGTCGCAATCATCCCGACCGACTGTGTACTGAGCAGCTGGTGCTTATCAGACAGCGGCCTGCCCGGTTGTGTCCTGAAGCGCTTTCTCCTGAGCTGTCGACCTGCCGGAGGGCCGTGGTGGCGAGCACTACACCGCAACAATGATGCGACTCATTTGGTCACTGTCATCGCCTCATCGGAACGGCACTGCCCCCATGACAAGGCTGATGGTGTAGATGGAGCTTCATCTCCCTCCTTTCAATGGCTTCCAGCATGGCCATTGGGCGCTGTATTTAAGGCTGGCTGCTCTTTTGAACGGGGGAGTCAGTTCAGCGTGACCCACGGAACGACCCGAACTCTCTATTTCGGGGTAAGTGACAGTTCAGCGTAAAGACCCTCTACAAAGACTCTTTTTGATGATGACAACTCCACAAGAACTACAGCGCTTTCAGCTCTTGAATTACACGAAAGCCAATGGTGAGGAGCTCGTTGGACTAGCCGTTGAATTAACTGAAGACCCCAATAGTGGCATTCAAGTACAGATACTGATGGATTCAAATGTAATCAGCAGCATTACAGTTGTCCCCTTGCAACAAGGTGGCTGCTGCGAATAATCAGCAGCAGTCGCAGCTAGAGCAGCATTGTTCATCCCCAGCATGACCATCAGCACAGGGTTGAGAGCAGTAAGTCTTTCCGTCTTTCTCGACGGATCGCTCTTGAGCAACACTGCAGCCACAGGGCTCACATGCACATTCCTGGTTTGCGATTGGCATTGATACTCCGGTCGACTCCGGTTGTTCTAGATCGAAAAAGCAATCAGCGCATCCCCCATCGCAGGGATAGACTTACTAAGACCGAAAAGTATGCTAGCTATTAGAGCGGAAGGAAGATGAGTTCTGAAGCAAAAACCTGAAGGACAGGCTCCTAGGCCACTTGATTGAATTTAGCGCAAGGACGGTATGCTTTGCCGGCCATGCAGGCGACTTAAGCGGCAGACACAAAGAGCACAAATCGGGCAATCATGCGTTACCGCCACGCATGGTCTCACTGGCCAATATGCCAAAAGGAATTGGCGTTTTACATGGTGCAGAATTCTGTCTCCTTGCGATCTGTCTGGCACCGGTACGGTCCCAATAGTAGTGAATGGACGCTGAAAGGAATTGATTTAGACATCGCTCATGGAGAACTTCTGGGGTTGCTTGGTCCATCCGGTTGTGGCAAGACAACTCTGCTGCGATTGATTGCTGGATTCGAGCGGCCCAATCAAGGCGCTCTCGAATTGCAGGGACGACAGGTTGCTGGCAATGGTTGTTGGATTCCTCCCGAAAGAAGAGGCGTTGGAATGGTTTTTCAGGACTATGCACTGTTTCCACATCTGACCGCTTGGCAGAACGCTTGTTTTGGCCTGCATCGCAGGGAAAAGTCGAGCAAGGTGACATGGCTGTTTAATCTCCTTGGTCTGGAGGGTCTTGAACAGCGTTTCCCTCACCAGCTCTCTGGCGGACAGCGACAACGATTGGCTCTCGCTCGTGCATTGGCACCATCGCCAAAGTTGGTGTTATTGGATGAGCCTTTTTCCAGTCTCGACGTCGAGGTTCGTCTGCGTCTTCGTGCCGAGTTGGCAGGCGTGCTTGAGGCGTGTGATGCAAGCGGTGTGATCGTGACTCATGACCCCGGAGAGGCTCTCGCCGTGTGCGATCGCGTGGCAGTCATGAGGGATGGAGCTTTGCATCAATGCGCAACCCCACAAGAGATTGTTAGCAATCCTGCAACCCCATTTGTCGGTTCATTCGTACTGCAGAACAATGTGATTCCGGTATGGCCGTCCAGCGAGGGGGAACTTTCATGCCCTCTGGGGAGATTCAAAAATCGTATTGGTTCCAGTGCACATGAACAGAGTTGGCCCAGTGAGGCATGTGTTCTGGTTGAGCCTGATGCCATTGGTATTGTCTCCGACCCTAGAGCAGAGGCTAGTGTGCTCGGTCGCGAATTTTTAGGTGATCTCTGGGAGTATAGGATTGAGTTTTCAGGCATGATTTTGCGAGTGAGGTGTCCGATTGAACAAGATTTGATGGCCAATGAGCGATGTCGCATTGCTTTGAAAAGGGGGGCATCAGTGACACTCCTTCCCCAACGCATCAACCTGATTCACTCGTTTGTATGACATCCTAATCATTGAAAAAACTGTACATTTAAAGTAACTGCACTCCCAATGAAAGACCTTACGCGTGCGATTAACGACCACCTAGCCTCGGAATTTCAGGCGAGTCACACTTATTTGGCAATGTCAATCTGGCTCAGAGAGAATGATCTTGTCGGCTTCTCAACATATATGTTGAACAAAAGCAATGAGGAACGAGGTCATGCTTATCGCATGATTGCTTATCTTGTCGATAGCGAACAACAGGTAGAATTGCCAACTGTTAATGCGCCTGAAAGAAGTTGGCCATCGGTCAAGGAACTCTTCGATATCGTGGCCAAGATGGAAAAGGGTGTAACGGCATCAATTGATCATCTGTACACACTTGCCGAGCAACTCAATGAGAGAAGTGCCACTGCCATGCTCGATTGGTTTGTCGAAGAACAAGTCCAAGAAGAGGCTGAGGCAAGATTTGTTTGTAAGCGACTCCGCTTGGCAGGCGAAAATTCGGCAGCATTGCTGCTGATCGATCAACAATTTCTGGATGGTACGGCTCTAGCCTCAGTGAAGGGAGGTTCGGGATTTGCTTCCGTCGCTGCGAATTAAATTGATAACCATGGTGTCACAGAAATTATTCGATCATTGACCCACTCGCAGAGCCAAGTCACCCAACTACCGGTAAAAATCTTCTCTTTTCAGTGGAGTCTTTCGATCATTGTTCCTTACATAAAAAAAGGTTGTCGCAGCAACTGCTGCCAGTGGCACCGCAGTGAGCAAAAGAAGAGCAATTGCAGTGAAATCTTGATACATGAGATTTGCTTTTCAGAAATCTTACACCGAAGGATGATAAACTTGTTTCAAATTTAACCACATAAGCGAAAAAGTTTTCCCCGGGCAAGCAACAATGTAGCCCACGAGTTGTTCGGATTGATATGCCTTAGCAAGGAAGCTGTCAATATAATGACACTTATATCTTGGAAGTTACAAGAAGATGATTCAACAGCTTTTGTTTTGGTTAAATGTATATTCTTTTGTGATCTGTGCTGGGCTCGCAACAGGTGCAATTATGGCATGGTTCATAAATTCAGATGTTGGCATATGATTTGCATCATAGATTTTCCCTCTTTTGCCTAATTCGCTGGCCTTCTTGAAATGCCTCAATATCGTTACGTGCTTGCCACCACTTAATTAAACGTTCACGGCTTTGACATTCCATCCAGTTGGCTTCAGATGCCACAACCTTGGCATGGAGTGCCCTTTCAGTCTTTGTTTTAAAGCGTATTACGCCTTGGTCTAAGGGCGCGTGAATGAAGTAATCCCAATTTGGTTCAATCATGTTGCTCTTTAGGCCATTTGCAAAATAAGTCTTAGCTTTTTAGAGCGCCAATCAGATTTAACACTATCAAGCAAGTAAGAGCATTAAATCCAGTCAAATAAGCACATAAGAAATGATGGCGGCGATGGAAAATTTTCACAGCCCAGGTTGGCTTATGATCCATTAGAGGTGTACATAAATAGACGTAAGTCAAGTCAAACCATCTAAATTATACATTTGATGGTTCCAAGTGGATTTACGAGTCGTTGTTGTCATCATCCCAATACTTCTAGCACTCTCATGGGCTGGCTACAATATTGGACGTGCTGCTTTGGGACAGTTTCAGTTGGCCCTGCGTAACTTTAAGCAAAACACCCAAAGCCTATGAATATCACCCTCAAGTCCATACTTTTTATAATCAGTTACCTCCTTATTTGCTTCGGAGTTTTAGTGCTAGTAGAGCACCAATCGACGGAACAACCAATAGGCTTGCTTTTGGTTGCAATGGTGACGTGTCCACTTATTATATCAATATGTGGCGGCTTACCAATTGATTGCCTTCGATTTGAAAGATTAGCAAATCAGAATAACGACTTTTTCGAATGAATGTCGTTATTCATTGTCGCTCCTTTTGTGATGGCTAAATCATATCCCCTCTAATCCTTACAAAGATCTCGAACCGCCCCATTTGAATCCTTCATCCCAGCGATCATCTGCGCTATCTGCATTCAAATAGTGATTTTATAATCAACTAATTGCCATTCGTGCGTAGCATTGAAAAGGATTTTGTCTAGGTTTTTGATCTAAAATATAGTTGATTAATAGTAAAATGAAGGAAGCAACCTTGTCGTAGATGCTGCATCTATTCCCCATCAGATTTGGAGCATACGCTTTCTTCCTTTAGTCCAAGAATCCAGTCCAGAAAGGCACTATATCCGTTCATTTGACTACCGAAACCACTCAAAGCAAGTGCAAAATTAAAATGGTCTCTTCTGGTGTTTGCAGCGGGACCTTCTTCGTTAACTAGTAGACAATTCCGATGTCAACGCATCGGCAGTTGTCTCGCTACCAGCTTGTCTTGAACATCATCTCCCAGGGCTCGATCGTTTTGCGCCTGAGTATCGGCCGCCTGATTGGTGGATTGGGTCGTCGGATCAATGCCACTCTGGTAAAGGGTGCCAGTCGGAGGCGAAGGCAATCAACCAAGTTACTGAGTGCTATATCCATCTTTTGAATTGCCGTTTTGTGGCGTGCATGTAGCCAAGGGTCACTTACGATTGCAATTTCAGCTTCTAGTCATCCTCAAACTTTTCGATCGCAGAATCGATTATTCCTTGCGTATCAGTATTGATAGACGCCACGATGAAAAATCCGATCGATACCAATCCTGTTGCCACAATTCCTGCGGCAGTTAAATTGCTCATCTCAAGATTTCCATAGCTGAACGCGAGGGAAACCATTTGCTTCATAGTCAAAACAACAATCATACATTAACAACCCTTTTCATTTGTTCTTGCGGCAAATGAGACTTCATGTTGTGACGCGACTTCATTTCTCTACTTCTAACAACGATTTCGGGCTGACGTTATATTGATTCATATGAGATGCGCTGCTGATTCATTGGCACTGCGCAAGTCGAGTCGTATGACCATGATGTTTATAGAGGGGTCCATATGGGCGTGCTCCCTCTATTCGATGGTTGTAGGCCCATCGAGCATCGGCACGACAACTCTGGCTCCTCCATCCCACATTCCCGGAGGAGCCAGATCCGATGTCAACGCTCCGGAGCTTGTCTCGCAGTCTGCCCGTCATTGGCGGAGCATTTGCTTGTGCGTTTGCGGCACTGGTGAACGATGCTGAAACCAGCGGTAGCTGCGGATGGCCACCTACTGTGAATGAGCTGTCGCGTTATCGGGCTTGGACTGACAAAGCAGTTGCTTTTCAGGATTCACAATCCAACCCACACCGCCAGATTTCTCCGGCGGCGGATAGTGGCGCGGTCCTTATTCGGTATTGCGCTGAGTCTGGCCAGCACGGCTACCAGTGGTGGGCCTCAGACGGCGGTGTCTTCCACATCGGCGCCTGAGCCAACACCATCCGCCTGCGGCGCCATCCCTGGCCGCCAGCCACTGGCCCAGATCTCTCGGGTCTTGTCGTTCAGTTCATCCCGGCTCAGCTTCCAAAGCGTCAGGCACTTCTGTAGATCGTCCTTGATGTCCTCCGCTCCTGGAAAGTCGGCATATCTGGAAAACAAGGCGGCGATGGTGGTCAGTTGCTGCGGCCCCGGCTCGCCATGATGCCCCAGGCAGGCGTCGACCTGATCACGATCGATCGCGTGCAGGGGGTGGCTCTGTTTGTTGTCGCTCATTCGGTGATCTTGCCCGAAACAACCTGGAAAGTCGTTCCTTCCTGCGAAGCAACTCCTGCTCCTGCACTGACAATACCGGCCATCGCTGCAGCAAAAGATCTTTTCGGCCCAGGCTCAGTGCTCACCCATCAACTCGGCGTCGTTTTGAATTCGACGTTGAGTTCTCCGTCAGCGGCAGTGTGGACTGTCGTGACCCTCTCGCGCCCATCGAGATCATCCGGCTTGATCATGAAATGTCCTGGAGTGCATCGGGCCATCGGTTTGTAGTGACTCCACTCACGGTCACCGGAACACCCCAATCAACGCATCTGCCAACTGAGAGATTTTTCTCAGAGATCATGCCTCAAGCAAGATGAGCGGCTAGTTGGATGAAACTCAGTTATTGCAGTGCTTTGCAGGCGACAAATATTCCAATATTGTCGTTGCGGTCAGATGTGAAGCCTGAATTGATCAACATGGCCTTCACCAGGCAGACGCCTCAAGCCACACCACCGTCACCATCGAGGCTTTCTTACTTGGCCTTCTTCGGATTGAGATTAGTGACGTGAAGCTTGTAAACCTTGCCGTTGCAAAATGCGACTTGGTTTGATCGTGTCCACGGGCGCTGTACTTGCTCATCATCTTTCTTGGTCCAATATGTAATTCGTTCCTCAACGCAGTAATTGAAACTGCGAGCCGACTCGGCAATTGGTCGTAATGACAAAGCAATCGAACCCAGTGCGATGGCGCACATGCCCGTGGAGAGAGCTACGAGGCTGCCCATAAACGTGAGCCGATTCTATGAAGTCAAACTACTATGCTCCGTGACCGGAGTAAGTGTAAATAGCTTGATTGGTTTTGAACACATTTTCGTAAAGATGCTATGTTTGTTGCATGTTTATTTGATACGAATTATTTTGCTCGCTTCGTGGCCTTCGTTATCAGTATTGCTTTGATCATGCGTATGCATATGTTGCAAGCCACACCAACGACACCAATTATGCTTTTCTAATCGCTATCGACAGCCACTGGTCACGAAGTACTCGTGTCATTTGCGCAATGCAGCTGATCCAATAAATCGCCGCTGATCACCATGGCAAGGTTCGCTTAGGCAGCTAGCTTCATCGGTAAGCTGTCGTCACACTGTGATGACGAATAGCTTTAAGCTGTAATATTAATATTCAAAACTAATGTTCTATGACAATCCTCATCTCTTAGTTTGGCTCGGTACTGAAAAAGCCGTAAAATAAAAATAATCATTTTTATCCGGGTGTTATTCCCTGGCCCAAAGGTTGGTCTCCTATTGTAACGGCCTACAAGCTTCTCTTGGGTCATGGGCATCTTGAATAATCTATTTTCAATTTTTCAAGACCAGCGTGAGACACTTGATCTCACAAGTTTTGGCGATGAACTCGCTCTGAGAATATCATGGGAACCACTAGTGGGCGGTGGTACTAATTTTTGCACACACAGATTGCGGGCAAAACCGGTAGTGAGTAATGATCTGATTGAGTTTGAAATAACTTTAGCTGCTATCTTGTTTAGTGTCGCGTTTCTAGCCGCAGGTTTGGTGGGCTTGATTGGTGCAGCTTCATCAGGATCTAACCTATCGATCTTAGCTGCTATTGCCATGATGGGATTCGGTATATGGAACGCATATCAACTGGCGGGGCAGAAAACAATATTTGACCGTTCATTATGCATTTTTGTTAGAAAAGGAAGAACCGCTAGCCTGGAAAATATTCGCGCGATTCAGTTGGTCCGTGAATATATTCGAGGCAATAGAAACAGCTATTACAGCTATGAGCTTAATCTTGTATGCTCTAGTGGTGATCGAATAAACATTGTTGATCATGGTTCACTGCGTGCAATACGTGAAGACGCTGAGATGCTTGCAAATTTTTTGTCTATTCCTGTTTGGGATGCTATCGACTATCGTGTTCCCGAGCAGGCGGCTGACTGGAATAGTAAGTTCGAGATCTTGAGGAATAATATTGGCTAACTAACTTGTAAGAGCAGTGAATGTCGATGAATGATAAATTATTGATTGCAATCGGAGTTCGTGCGCATTGTCAAGGGAAGCGCAGCGAGTCCCTGAGGCTGATTTCTGATGGTGTTCCACCAACTGATTCTGCGTCTCAGCTGACTGTGTAGTGGGAGTGCAGCAGGAGAGCGAGTTTGAGCGACAAATAAATCGCTCAGAGTGAGCTGGCGAAGGCGCTGGATTCATCAAAGATCGAGCAGATGACGACAAGAGCTAGAGGGCAATGTCGATCAGCAGCTTCGTCAACGCAGGCTTTCCAAGGTCTTGGATGCCACTCAACAGCTACCACTTCAAGCAGAAGCAAGTTGTCCAGGCGCCAGAAGCCGGTTAATTCACAAAAGTGTTGGCCTTGTTACGACTTGGCTCCGACGACCAGACCCATGATTTGTGAGCTTTCTCAATATGCTTCATGGTTTCAGATGGCCTGGTAACTCAGACACCGCGAGGCTTAACCATCCAAAGGATCGAAGACGGCAAATTCGTGGTGTGCGACGAGAACGTGTGCTTCAGCGCTGATAGTCTTTACCTGGCTGAAGAGCAATTGGAGTTGATGGAGCATGGATACTGCTTTCCTTACTCAACTAGCTTTCGCAAAGTCCAAGCCTGACTAGCTCAGCGACGTGGGCTGTCGTCAAACGACTAGTAGTCAACTAACCGAGGTACGGCAGGCTCGCCTCCAAATGAAAATCCACCAGCCTCTCCTTCTCTGTTTCATTCAGGAATGGGCAAACAATTTCGATATCGGCTTAATGGTGCGTTCGATTCTTCTGCGCTCTTCTCGGTCGTATGTCGCAGCTTTGACATGGCCGGTGCCGATGCGACTGGCCTCATAGCGCTTGTCGACCTTCCCAGTCGGTTCCCCTGAGCCGCGTCTAGGCTCAGCCCCAGGCCAGCCATTCGGCGACTCAGCTCACCGATCACAAGCAGCAGCTCAGTGCTGCTGCTTGAAGCAAATCAGATTTTTGTGCGGATGGTGGGTCGTTTCTTCAGGACCGAGCTAGGTCCGTTGGTGCGTTTAACCATGCCATGCCCCGTAGGCGCTTGAGCTAGCGAGCAGCTCTATGGAGCTTTCGTTGATAGGTAGGAATCACTACAACAGCCGCTGTTACGACTTTTTACAATTCGCATAGTTGCCAGTCTCTTGGATGGAAATTCCTCTCCACCAGCAGTTCGAGAAGCAGCGTCTTCAGGGAGTCGTGCACAGGGCCACTGATCTGGCCGAGTTGAAAGGTCTCACTCAGCAGTTGATCGATCTCTATTTCAAGCAGAAGGCAGCTACCGCCTGGATTATCGCCGATAAATCCTGATTATTAGATGACATGGATGACACGACTGACTTTGCGGCAACGATCCACATGGATCTCCACGGTCTCCGGCTTGCCTACAAAACCACTTCAGATGCTTTGACCAACTGGAGTGGTGGCGATCCAGAGGAACAGGAGTTTCTCTTTCACATGAAGGATCAGTTGTTTCGTTGCCTTCTGGAAAATTCGTTCTGCATCGATTGATTGAGCAAGCTCCGGGGGCTTTCCTGGTTCCGATCCAAGGCTCCCCTCAACAGTTCTGAGCGCGTCGATGACGACGATTGAGATGCCAGCATCACCCCAGCTGCTGCGGCTGCTCCGACAGCAGCAGCCATGGCGACCCTTCCAAAGTCCCCGAGCAAACTGTTGATGACCATCATCAGGGCTGAGCGTCTTCTTTCACCATCCCTGAATCGTTGGCCCGAAATCATCCCCCGAATGGGTGATTGTGTTCTTCAATCGTGCTTGCCCCGAAGCACGCCTTCCGTGCCCGTTTCAGTTGGCGGCTGCTTTTTCCAGGTCCCGGCGGATCAAGGCAAGCAGATAGGACGGGGACTTGTAACGGGTCGGCAGACAACGGTTCAGGGTCTCGAGATGCCCCCAGCAGACCGTTCTTTCAATGTCCTTCGGTGATTTCCCCTGCTGCAGCAGCCTTCTGAGTGCCTTGCAATACATCGGATATCCCGCCTCAAGCTCCCCGATCGTCAGCTTCGCCTGAGGCATGGGATCCGAATCGGCTGTCTTATCAACCTATGTGGTCACGGGTCAGCTGTTCGATCTGATCAATCGGCCCCTGCAGGCAGCGGGCCACCTGCAGCATTTTGCTGAGCCTGAAGGACTCCGCTGTTCCTCAAGCCACTGACGAAGCGGCACGCTCAGTTGCCGGTTGCAGGCTTCGATCCACAGATCCCAGTCCTCAACGTCGTCGGTGAGCGGGATCTGAAGGCTGATCTGCAAGTTTTCACTGGGGTCCAGCTGCGTGACGCTGGCACGCAGTGGCGTCAGCCCCGTGTAGAGCAGACGCCAGTCGTTCCATCGAACGGCTGGCCAGATTCTCCGGAGCTGCAAAGGCGGGGGTTGAGAGGGTGACCACATCTGCCTCAATTGCCGCCGGTTCTCTTAAGGGATTTCGCCGCGGAAACCGGTCAGCTCGATCACAGGGGCTGTGAATCCCCACCAAGCCAGGCGATGCAGTCGATTTCAACCCGGGCTCCCTTCGGGAGCGCCGCCACCTGCACGCAGGCTCTGGCCGGGCTGATCCCTTCGCCGAATACATCTGCGTAAAGGGCGTTGACAGTCTGGAAATCAGCCAGATCCGCGAGAAACACGGTGGTGCGCACCACCTGGGCCGGTGTGGCTCCGGCTGCCGCCAGCACAGCATTCAGGTTGCGAAGCACCTGACGGGTTTCAGCCGCCACATCCCCATCCCCCACCATGGCCCCCGTGTCGGGATCGAGAGGGATCTGTCCGGAGCAGTAGAGCCATCCTCCGGCCAGGACGGCCTGGTTGTAGGGCCCGACCGGAGCAGGGGCCGCTGCGGTGGTGATGGCTTGGGCGGTCATGGCCGGATCGCAGAATGAAGGCTGATCATCGCGTTCTGCTGTTGTCGCCTGCTTCGAGTCCCGTTGAATTGCGCGGTCTCTGGCATCGCTACGGCGATTCGGAGGAGTCCTGGACGTTGAGAGGGGTGGATCTGCAGCTCGCCGAAGGAGAGCTGATCGGCCTGCTGGGCCCCTCTGGATGTGGCAAGACCACCCTGCTGCGGCTGATCGCCGGTTTCGAGACACCGTCCAGAGGCAGCGTGCATCTGCAGAATCGGCCCGTTTCCGCAGAGGGGCGCTGGCTTCCCCCCGAGCGCAGGGGTGTGGGCATGGTCTTTCAGGACTACGCCCTCTTCCCCCATCTCACCGCCTGGCAGAACGCCTGTTTCGGTCTTCGCCCCGGTCAGGACGACAGCAGGGCCAGCTGGCTTCTGGATCTTCTCGGTCTGGAGGGTCTGCAGCAGCGTTACCCCCATCAGTTGTCCGGAGGACAGCGTCAGCGCCTTGCCCTGGCGAGGGCCCTGGCCCCGGCTCCGCAGGTGGTGCTTCTCGACGAACCGTTCTCCAATCTCGATGTGGAGGTGCGTCTGCGGCTTCGCAGTGAGCTCTCCACCGTGCTGCGCCTCTGCGGTGCCAGCGGCCTGCTGGTCACCCACGATCCCGGCGAAGCGCTGGCGATCTGCGACCGGGTCGCCGTGATGCGGGATGGCGTTCTGCATCAGTGCGCCAGTCCACGATCCCTGGTGCAGGACCCGGCGACGCCTTTTGTTGGTCGCTTCGTGCTGCAGGGCAATCTGCTGCCGGTGGCTCAGGAGACGGATGGCCGGCTTCGCTGCGATCTCGGCCTGCTCGAGCCGGTCGACGACATGCCGATCGACCCTCTTCCGGACCGCTCAACGGTGCTGGTGGATCCTGGTGCGATCGCGCTGGAGGTGGACCCGGAGGCCGAACCCTGTGTGATGGGGCGTGAGTTTCTGGGTCAGGCCTGGCAGTACCGCATTCAGGCCGGTGACCTGCATCTGCGGCTGAGTGTTCCCCTGGATCAGGATGTTCCCCGTGGAACCCGATGCCGACTGACGTTCCTGCCGGAGGCCACAGCCATCCTCTTTCCCCATCGGATCAGGGTGCGCGCCAGTGATCCTTGTGATGACGCAACTCTGCGAGCTGTTCCGCGGACTCGGCCTGCAGAAAAAGGTTGATTCGCAGCTCGGCCCCGATCGAGCTGGGCAGGCTCAGTTCTCCCCTCCGGCGCAGCGCCACCACGTCCCGATAGCGGCTGGCGATCGCTTCATTGTCGGGCCGTTGGTGCACAGCCCAGCGCAGATTCGATTCCGTGTATTCATGGGCGCAGCAGACCTGGGTGCGCTCCGGCAGGCCAGCCAGCCGCTGCATCGCCCGGTGCATGTCCGCCGGCGTTCCTTCAAACAGGCGTCCGCAACCTGCTGAGAACAGGGTGTCCCCGCAGAACAGGACGGGGCCGAGATCCGGGTCCTCCTCTTCAGGCAGCAGGAAGGCGATGTGATTGGCGGTGTGGGCCGCTACATCGAGCACCTGCAGCTGGCGCCCGAGCAATGGCACCGCATCCCCGTCCGCAACGGAGATGGTCTGGAAGGGGATCCGTGTTCTGTCAGACGCTGCGGCGATCACCGCTGCCGTCGGCCACCGCTCCAGCAGCGCAGGAGTTCCGCCGATGTGGTCGGCATGGTGATGGGTCTGCAACACCGCCACCAGCGTCAGATTCCTCTGCTCCAGCCAGACCTGAACGGGTTCGGCCACCGCTGGATCCACCACCACGGCGTTCCCGTCGCGCTCCCAGATCCAGATGATGTTGTCCTGCAGTACCGGCAGGGCATGAAGCGCGGAACGCATCGTTAAAGTCCAACCTTGTATCCCGGCCCCCATGATCACCGTCGCACTGGCCAAGGGGGCGCTGCTCAAGGATTCGGTGACCCGATTTGCGGCGGCCGGGCTCGATTTCTCCGCTGTTCTCGATAAGAACAATCGCCAGTTGATGTTGCCCACCCCCTGCGGTCGGGCCCGCGCCCTGCTGGTGCGCAATGGAGACGTTCCCACCTACGTGGCCTATGGCCAGGCCCAGCTCGGCGTGGTGGGGTACGACGTTCTTCGGGAGCACCAGCTCCCTGTTGCCCAGCTGGTGGATCTCGGTTTCGGCGGCTGTCGCATGGCAGTGGCGGTCAAGGCCAGCAGTGGTTACACCCGTGCTGCCGACCTGCCCCCCCACTGCCGTGTCGCCAGCAAGTTCACCCACTGTGCCCGGGCGTTCTTTGATGCTCTCGACCTGCCTGTGGAGCTGGTGCATCTGAACGGTTCCGTCGAACTCGGCCCGATCACCGGCATGTCGGAGGCGATCGTTGATCTGGTGGCCACCGGCCGCACCCTGCGGGACAACGGGCTTGTGGCGATCGAGGATCTGTTCCAGTCCACCGCCCGCCTGGTGGGCCATCCCCTGTCCCTGCGCCTCGACACAGGGGAACTGGGAGCCATTGTTGACGCCATGCGCCTTGCGCAACCGGTCGGAGCCATGGCCTGATGAATGTCATCGGGGACTGGCAGCGGGTTCGCCGCCTCGGGCGATACCTGGCCCATGACCGGCGCCGACTGGTGCTCACCGTGCTGCTGCTGCTGCCCGTCGCACTGGCGGGGTCGATCCAGCCTCTGCTGGTCGGTCAGGCGATCAGTGTGCTTCGCGGCGAGGCGAGCCTGCCGTGGCTCGCGGATCGCTCCACCCAGGAGGCGATGCGGATCATCGTCGGGCTGCTGCTCTGTGCTGTGCTGCTGCGTCTGGGGCTGCTGGGTCTGCAGACCTTCAACATCCAGGCGGTTGGGCAGCGTCTCACCGCCCGCATCCGAGACGATCTGTTCAAGCACGCGCTGTCGCTGTCGCTGCGGTTTCACGACACCATGCAGGTGGGCAAGTTGCTCACCCGACTCACCAGTGATGTGGATGCCCTCGCCGAGGTGTTCGGCAGCGGTGCCGTCGGCGTGCTCGGCGATCTGGTCAGTCTTGTGGTCATCGCCGTCTCGATGCTGCTGATCGAATGGCGCATCGGTCTGCTGTTGCTGGTCACCCAGATTCCTGTGACCATGGTGGTTCTCTGGCTGCAGGGCCGCTACCGCGTGGCCAACTACAGCGAGAGGGAAGAGCTTTCCAAACTCAATGCCGACTTCCAGGAGAACCTGCAGGGTCTGGAGGTGGTGCAGATGTTCCGCCGCGAGGATGTCAACAGCCGGCGCTTCCTGAAAACGGGTCTTGCCTACCGCCGGGCCGTCAACGGCACCATCTTCTTCGACAGCAGCATCTCCGCCTTCCTGGAATGGGTGGCGCTCGGAGCGGTGGCCCTCGTCCTGGCGCTCGGCGGCTGGATGGTCACCGACGGAGCGATGGGTCTGGGCATCCTCACCACCTTCATCCTCTACTCCCAGCGACTGTTCGATCCCCTGCGGCAGCTGGCGGAACGATTCACGCAGATCCAGCGCGGCCTGACGGCCGTGGAGCGCATCGGTGAACTGATGGAGGAGCCCCTCGAGATCCTGGAGGCCAGAGACGCGCGCCCGCTCAACGGCAGCGGCATCGGAGAGGTGATCTTCGAGGACGTCTGCTTCGGTTACAGGCCGGATGAGCCGATCCTTCACCATCTCTCCTTTCGGATCGCTCCAGGCGAACACGTGGCCCTGGTGGGCCCCACCGGCTCCGGCAAGACCACCGTGATCCGTCTGCTCTGCCGTCTCTATGAGCCGCAGCGGGGACGCATCCTTCTCGATGGTCGCGACATCCGCAGCATCCCGATCGCCGATCTGCGGCGGCAGCTGGGGGTGGTGCTGCAGGACACCTTTCTGTTCAGCGGCAACGTCGCCGACAATCTGAGGCTCAATGCCGACATCAGCGACGGGGAGCTGCAGGGGATCTGCCGCGACCTCGGGCTAGATCCCCTCTTCGCCCGTCTGCCTCAGGGTCTGCAGACTCCGCTGCGGGAACGGGGCGGCAATCTCTCCTCCGGAGAGCGCCAGCTGCTGGCGGTCGCCCGGGTGGCGATCCGCAACCCCACCGTGCTGGTGATGGATGAAGCCACCGCTTTCATGGATCCAGCGACGGAAGCCACGTTGCAGCGGGATCTCGACCGCCTGCTGCAGAGACGCACCGCCGTTGTGATCGCTCACCGGCTGGCGACAGTGGAGGCTTCCGACCGCATCCTGGTGTTGCGCCGGGGTGAGCTGATCGAGCAGGGCACCCACCTTGAGCTGCGCGCTCGCGGGGGCCTCTACGCCCAGCTGGCGGAACTGCAGGAGCGGGGGCTGGCCAGACTGTGATGATGCAGTCCCTACCGATGCCGACGGAAGAGCTGCTGCAGCAGTACGGCGCCGATGCCCGCCTCTGCCCGTGCGCCAACGACCAGCTCACCCTGGTGTTCAGTCAGACGCATTCCTTCGACCTGGTCGAACTGGAGCAGCTGCTCGAGGCGGTCGGCTGGAGTCGCCGTCCGGTGCGGCGGGTCCGCAAGGCACTGGCCAACAGCCTCCTGAAGGTGGGGCTCTGGCGTCATGACCCGCGCATTCCACGCCTGGTGGGTTTTGCCCGCTGCACCGGCGATGGTGTGTTCGAAGCCACCGTCTGGGACGTGGCCGTGCATCCGCTGTATCAGGGAAGCGGCCTTGGCCGTCAGATGATGGCCTATGTGCTGGAGGCGCTTGAGCAGATGGGCACCGAGCGGGTCAGTCTGTTCGCGGATCCCGGTGTGGTGTCCTTCTATCAGCGTCAGGGCTGGGAACTGGAACCCCAGCAGCATCGCTGTGCCTTCTGGTACGCCAGCTGAGACAGGCTCAGCGTCTGTAATCCCGAGCCAGTCCGTCTGCTGATGCGCCCCGGGCCCAGCGACGCCTCAGCAGGGCGTTTCGCCAGGCCAGGTGCAGAACCCCCTGTCGTTGCCAGCGACGGCCGCTCGTGATCAGGGGGTGACCGATCCGCCGGAGCCGGGTTTGAGCGCCGAGGCGCTGGACAAGGTCAAGATCCTCCATCAGAGGAATCGGCCGATATCCCCCCACAGCGGAGTAGAGCCTGCGGTGGATCAGGAGCCCCTGATCGCCGTAGGGGCGTTGCCGCCAGCGACTGCGCCAGGCCACGGCCGCCTCCAGCAGACGCAGCATCGGGCGCTGTTCCGAGATCCTGAAATCGAAGTACCAGGCCTGTCTCTCCGCGTCAGGACGTTCCAGCACCGCTGTGACGGCGTCAACCCAGCCCATTGGCAGACGGCTGTCGGCGTGCAGCACCAGCAGCCAGGGCCCGTGCGCCTGGGCGGCCCCCCAGCGCAGCTGCTGCCCGCGGCCAGCGACAGGGCTTCGCAGCAGGCCGGCCCCGCCGATGCGGGTCACCGCAGCCGTGGCATCGCCACTGCCCCCATCCACCACAAGAATCTCCAGATCCCCCGGCCATGTGGCCAGATCCGCCAGCAGCAGTGGGAGGGTGCCGGCTTCGTTGAGGGCCGGAATCACCACGCTCAGCCCAGCCAAGGCCGCAGATCCGCCAGCTGATCGAGGTCGTTGCGTTCCCTCAGCAGCATCGTGCTGACTCCGCGATCGGCCGCCTGCGCCAGCGTGCTGGCGAGCACCCGTTCCCCGCCCCAGGGGATGCCGCTCAGCGGCCAGAGCGCCGGTTGCCTCAGCAGCTCCCGGGACAGCCCGATCAGCCAGTAACCGCCGTCCTCCGCCGGCCCCAGCACCAGGTCGCTGCGTTGGAGCATCTCGATGGCCGCCAGCAGGTCACGGCGGTTCAGCCAGGGCAGATCCGTTCCGATCACGAGGGTCGGACCGTCGGTTCGGCGGGACAGCAGCAGCTGCCGTCGCAGCCGCGTGCCCAGCCCTCCGCCTCCCTGAAGCCGGACGGAGCCGACGCCGAGGCTGCCAGCCCAACGCCTTGCTGCGCCGGGCCCTGTTCCACTCACCGCCAGCACAACATCCAGTTGCCCGTCCTGTTGCAGCCGTTTCGCCACGGTCAGGGTGTGTCCGGTCAGCCGTCGCTGAATGTGCGCTGCCCGTTCGGCGGCAACGGGGTGCTGCAGCACCCGGCTGAGATCGTGCGCCAGGCGACGTTTGCAGCGTCCTGCCGCGGGCCAACGGGCCATCACCACAAGTGCGGCTCCTGGCGGCATCTCAGCTCTTGCGCGGCAGTTCCTTGGGACGCACCTCAACGGTGAGTGGCTGCCCCTTCCGCTCCAGCATCAGCTGCATCGGCTCGCCGACCTGACCGCGATCCACGGCCAGCTGCACCTCCGAGGGGTTGCTGACCTCGGCACCGTCAACCTTCTGAATCAGGTCGCACTGCTGGATGCCGGCTTCGGCCGCCGGGGTGCCGGGCACCACTTCCACCACCAGAACACCGTTGACCTCCGGAACTTCGCAGGTGTTGCCCGTGGCGTTGATCTCGCGGGCCAGCTGCGGGGTGAGGCTGCGCAGCTGCACGCCGATGAAAGGATGGGAGGCCTGTCCGGTGCTGACGATCTGCTGGGCGATGCGCTTGGCCAGGTTGATCGGCACTGCGAAGCTGAGGCCGGCACCCGGGGCCTGCCGGATCGCCGTGTTCATTCCGATCACCTGACCGGAGGCATTGATCAGCGGGCCGCCGCTGTTGCCGGGATTCACGGCTGCATCCGTCTGGATGTAAGGGACCCTCTGGCCGGCTCCGATGGCGTTGGTGCGGCCCACGGCACTGATGATGCCGGCGGTGACGGTGTTGTTGAGGCCGAAGGGATTGCCGATGGCGATCGCCCATTCCCCCGGTCGCAGCGTGTTGGAGTCCCCGAGGCTGGCCACGGGCAGGTTTTCGGCCACCACCTTCACCACCGCCACGTCGGTGAGTGGATCGCCACCGAGCACCTTCCCATTGAAGCTGCGGCCATCCGGAAGGGTCACGGCCACGGTGTCCGCTCCCCGCACCACATGTTCGTTGGTGAAGATCAGACCGTTGGTGCGGGTGATGAACCCGGAGCCCTGCCCCTGCTGGCGCTGGGTCGACGGCCCAAATCCGAACATGCTGCCCAGCGGGTTGTTCACCTCCTTGACCGTGTCGATCCGGACCACCGCAGGGCCCACGCGATCGACCGCTTTGACGATCACGTTCTCGCCCGGTTGAAGCGGTGCCGTCCGGGGTTCGTCGTTCACCACCGGCGGCAGTGTCACGGGTGTCTCCTGCTCCAGCCCCAGCTGCTGCCGCAACTGGGCGCAGGAGCTGAGGCTGGTGCCGATCAGGGCGATCCCGATCCAGGCGATTGATCGCTGCATCCCGACTTGGTGTCTCCTGCTTCATTTAAGGCGGGTTTGCCGGGGCATCCTGCGTAGATTCGGCGCTGAGGGAGATGGCAGTGGCGGTGCTGACGGGCGAGGAGCTCTGGAACCAGGTGCAGCAGGGGCTGCAGACCAAGCTCAGCAAGCCCACCTTCGAAACATTCATCCGGCCCACGGGCTGCAGCAGCTTCGCCAACGGAGAACTGAAGCTGCTCGCTCCCAACCCGTTCGCCAGCATCCGGCTGAGGGAGCAGCTGCTCCCCACCATCGCCGAGCTGGCCAGCTCAGTGTGCGGTCAGGCGGTGCAGGTCACGGTTCTGGCGGACACCGCTCTGGCGCCACCCGACAACGCCCCGTCCGACCCGGTGGAAGCGCCTGCACCTGCTCCCTCAGGAGGATCCGGGCCTCCACCACGGCGCTATCTGCCAGGACTGAACCCCCGCTACGTGTTCAGTCGCTTCGTGGTGGGTCCCAACAGCCGCATGGCCCATGCCGCTGCCCTGGCCGTGGCGGAAGCTCCCGGTCGTGAGTTCAATCCACTGTTTCTCTGCGGCGGCGTCGGTCTGGGCAAGACCCATCTCATGCAGGCCATCGGTCACTACCGGCTTGAGATCGACCCCGATGCCCATGTGGCCTACGTCTCCACCGAGACCTTCACCAATGACCTGATCGACAGCATCAGCAAGAAGAGCACCAAGGCCTTCCGCGACCGCTATCGCGCCGCAGATCTGCTGCTGGTGGATGACATCCAGTTCATCGAAGGCAAGGAGTACACCCAGGAGGAGTTCTTTCACACCTTCAATGCCCTGCATGAGGCGGGAAAGCAGGTGGTGATCGCCAGCGATAGGCCCCCCAGTCAGATTCCCCGACTGCAGCAGCGTCTGATCTCACGGTTCCAGATGGGGCTGATCGCCGACATCCAGGCCCCGGATCTGGAGACCCGCATGGCGATTCTTCAGAAGAAGGCGGAGCAGGAGCGCATGGCGTTGCCCCGCGATCTGATTCATTACATCGCCGGACGCTTCACCTCCAACATCCGCGAGCTGGAGGGGGCTTTCACAAGGGCTGTGGCCTTCGCCTCGATTACGGGCCTGCCGATGACGGTGGAGTCGGTGGCACCGATGCTCGATCCCACGGGGCAGGGGGTGAAGGTGACGCCGCAGCAGGTGATCGAGAAGGTGTCGGAGGTCTTCGATGTCACGGCCGATGAGATGCGCAGCAGCACCCGTCGCCGTGCGGTCAGTCAGGCCAGGCAGGTGGGCATGTACCTGATGCGCCAGGGAACGGATCTCAGTCTTCCCCGCATCGGCGACACCTTCGGCGGCAAGGATCACACCACCGTGATGTATGCGATCGAGCAGGTGGAGAAGAAGCTTTCTGCGGACCCTCAGCTGGCCGGTCAGGTGCAGAAGGTGCGGGATCTGCTCCAGATCGATTCACGTCGGCGCCGCTGATCAGCGGCAGGCCTTTTTGTCTCCGCGCCAACCGGCCATGTCGGAAGCGGCAGGGGAGCAGACCAGGCGACGGGCTGGTGCCAGGGCTGGTTCCAGGCTCCGCGAACTGAAAGGAGGCAGAGGCCGGCGCCGCAACCAGGCCCCCCAGCGGAATTCGTGATACGGGATCTGGGGCTGCGGTTTGATGAATCCCTCCTTCTTCAGCTTCCAGACCAGGCTGCGGTAAGGATCATCGTCAAGATCCAGCAGCGAACCCGGCAGTTCCGCTGCCATCCGGGGTCCGTTGCCCCGTCCATCCACCAGGTACAGCCAACCCTTCGCTTCCAGAAAGGCCAGCACCTCCTGCGGATCGCTCACGGCTGGTTCTGCAATCACGTAACCCCATGCCGAGGCGTGGGGATCCAGTCCGAGCAGGCCGCGCAGCCGGTGATGTCGATCCACCATCCAGAGATCACCGGCCGCGCTGCGCACCAGAGGAACCGGCTTCTGCCGGAGAGCGCTGAGGCGTTCCTCCCGGCTTTCCTGGGCGAAGTCATGCTGCCGGGCCCAGACCTCTGCCAGACCGACGCACCACTGGGTCGGGCGAAGCCTGGCGACGGGAACCTCCAGCAGCTGTGTGCCTTTGCCCGCTTCTGGAATCGGTTCGAAGGCCGGGAGCTGCAGGGGCACGCGTCTGTGCAGGCGCACCGTCACTATGGCGGAGCAGGCCTGGGTCAGGGCTATCTCAGAAAGGCCTGGGGATCCTGGTCGTATCGATCCCGGACCGGCAGCGGTCGGGGAGCGGCCGGGCCATCCAGTGCTGCCGTCGCCTCGAGACACTGCCGCAGCAGCCGCGCCGCCGGCAGCGGCATGTCTCTCGGAACGGAGATTCGATCCCGGAGATACCGCAGTCCGGCTGCACTTCCGGAGGTCGGTCGGCAGGGGCGTCCGGTGATCAGCTGGGTCAGTGCGGCGCGCAGGGGCTGATCGAACCGCTCGCTCCCGAGGGGGTTCAGCGCCAGCAGCTGGTCGCGGTGTCGCATCACCCGTCCAAGGGCAAGAGCTGTTGTCCGTTTCGGATCGTCGTCGGTCCAGCTGGTTTCGTCCTGTCCGAGCCCGTCGCCGCGATCAATGGCTTCCGCCAGTGACTGCTGGCTCTCGGAAACGTCCGGCCAGCAGCCGCCCATCTGCGGCGGAAGATCATGGGCATGGGTGTGCATGTCGCTCTGGGTGCCCCGGTAGGTCTCCAGCTGTTCAAGAGCCGTAAACCAGCGATCGATCGCCGGATGTTCGCGACGGAGGCGATAGCCCTTGTAGAAAGCCAGGGAGGCGTTCATCCGCTCCACGTAGGGCACGAACACCAGGTCCACGCCGCCCGGTCCCTGGTCATCCAGCCACGGACCAGGGGTCTGCTCCAGGGCCTGTTCCATCCGTTGCGCCGTGCGCTGGAACTGGTCGCGGGCCTGCTGCTGCTGTCTCGGCCTCAGGCCCGGGGAGCAGAGCCAGAGACACCAGGCCCGGAAGAGCAGACGTTCCAGCTGCCGCAGCTCCAGAGCCCGTGGATCCATCAGCGGCAGGCCGAGCGGTCCGAAGGCCTGTTCCAGGCTCAGAAGGATCACGTCGCTTTCGGTGATCAGCTGCCCGTCCAGCTCAAGGGCGGGCAGCATTCCCGATGGCACCAGCTGCAGAAACCAGGGTTCCTTGCTGCCGTAGCAGCGCATCGTCACCTTGCGGATGCGGTACGGGATGCGCTGGAACTCAAGCCATAGCCACACTTTCTGGCAGTAAGGGCACCAGGCGTGATGGTCGCGGTAGAGGGTGACCCTGACGTCGGATTCGGAGTGCCCGAACAGACGCAGAACGGCCTGGGAGCTGGTGGGACCGTTGATGCGGTCCGGTTCCTGGCTGATGTGTTGACTTAACTGCTCCCAGCTCTGAGCTTCAGGAGTTGCCGGTGTAGGGGGCATGCAGGATCGGCGCGACGTTCCCTCTGCCATAGGACTGCCAGTCGCCGAGTTCCTTCATCAGGGCCAGACAGTCCTGCTGGCGGCCTTCACGTGCCAGCTGGTTGAGACGATGTTGTAGATCGTCCATGGTCAGCAACATCACAATTTCGCGGTGCTGAGAGCTGGGGGCGTGAGGCAGGTCAGAGGACGGCTGAGGGGGAGGTTTGGATTGTTTCATCGGTGAGGAAGTCCAAACAGTTGAGGGACGGTGGTTGATCTGTCCATCAGGACATCGTTCCTGGACCATAACTCTGCCTTTACCTGAAGGCCGGTGTTCCCGCGCAACCCGCTCTGCTGCCCGGGGGTCAAGACAATGGGATCACCTGAGGTGTTGCGGATGGATTCCGAGTTTGATCTGATCGTTCTGGGAGCGGGTTCCGGTGGCCTGGCTGCCGCCAAGCGGGCGGCCCGCCATGGGGCTCGGGTGGCGATCGCGGAGGGAGATCGGGTCGGAGGAACCTGCGTGATCCGTGGCTGTGTTCCGAAAAAGCTGTTGGTCTACGGCGCCCAGGCTCGGCATCAGCTGCAGGACGCTCCTGCCTATGGCCTGCACATCCAGTCCGTTTGTTCCGATGTGCCCGACCTCTTGCGTCGAGTGCGCGCCGAGGTGGATCGGCTCAATGCACTCCACCTTGGATTTCTTGACAAGGCCGGCGTTCAGTTGATTTCTGGCTGGGGTCGCTTCACAGCAGCAGACCGCATCGGCATTTCCGATCAACGCGGCGGGAGCGTTCAAATGGAGCTTTCAGCTCCGCGGTTTCTGGTGGCCGTGGGTGGTCGTCCGGCTCGGCCGGAGATCCCAGGCTTAGAAAAAACCTGGGTCAGTGACGACATGTTCCTGCTGGAGGATGTCCCTGACGCGGTGGTGGTGGTGGGGGCAGGCTTTATTGCCTGTGAGTTCGCCTGCATCCTGCGAGGCCTCGGTGTTGCGGTCACTCAGGTGGTGCGTGGTCCTCGGCTGCTGCGCGGCTTTGATGCCGAGTTGGCCGATGCCGTGCTGGATGGCATGCGTGAGCAGGGCATCGAGGTGTTGCTGGAGCAGACGGTGGTGGCCGTGGAGGGGGATCCCGGAGCGCTGACCGCTTGGCTGGGGAATGGTCAGTCCCTGGCCTGCGGGGGTGTGCTGATGGCTACCGGACGACAGCCCTGGCTGGCGGATCTGGGTCTGGAGGCGGCCGGTGTCGCGGTCGACAACGGCCGCATCAGGGTCGACGCCAACTCCTGCACTTCAGTTCCCCACATTCATGCCGTTGGTGATGTCACCGACCGGGTCAATCTCACGCCTGTAGCCATTGATGAAGGCCGTGCATACGCCGACAGTGTGTTCGGATCACGTCAGCGGCAGGTGAACCACGACCTGGTGTCCAGTGCCGTGTTCAGCGATCCAGAGCTGGCGACCGTTGGCTTATCGGAGGAGCAGGCTGTTGAACGCCATGGTGCGGAAGGCATCGTTGTTCACCGCGCCCGCTTCCGTTCGATGGCACGGGCGTTGCCAGCCTCCGGCCACCGCTGTCTGCTCAAGTTGGTGGTGGAGAAGCCAACCGATCGAGTGCTCGGATGCCACATGGTGGGAGAGCACGCCGCCGAGATCATTCAAATGGCGGCCATTGCCGTCGGTATGGGAGCCACCAAGGCTGATTTCGATCGCACCATGGCGCTGCATCCCTCTGTGTCGGAGGAGTTCGTGACGATGTAGGCCACCGTTGCCTCGGTCAAGCCAGGTGATCGGCAAGTGGAAAGACAACTGGCCTGGTTGTCTGACTCACCTGAGGGAGTGATCGGCGCTACGGCGACTCGTGCGCCAGTAGATGACCGCCTGCGTGATGATCAGAATCATCACGATCGGCATCACCAGACAGAGAATCGTCAGTCGGTATTCATCAGACCATTCCGACAAATGGGTTCTGGGAAGAACGTTGTCGGTGATGTACAGCACATAGAGGCCGAGCAGCAGCCCCCCCTCCAGTCGGCTGATCCGACCGCGGGTCCAGAAGATCGGCAGGCAGGCCAGGCTGGTGAGCAGCATCACCGGAAGGTCTTCGCTGATCAGCTCCGGGCTCACGTCCAGGCCGCGGCCTGCGGCCATCAGGGCTCCGCCGCCCAGCACCATCATCAGATTGAGCAGGCAGCTGCCCACCACGTTGCCGATCGCCAGATCGGTGCGCCCCCGCAATGCCGCCACCAGGGAGGTGATCAGCTCCGGCATCGAGGTGCCCGCCGAGACAATCGTGAGTCCGATCACGGCTTCACTGACGCCGAGCAGTGTGGCCGCTGTGGTGGCTCCGCCCACCAGCACCTTCGATCCAATCGTCAGCACGACGATGCCGGCGAGCAGCTTGAGAACCGCCACCTGCCAGCCACCACTGGCCGCATCCGCATCGATCTCCGGTTCCGCCCCTTCGGTGGCAGCCGGTTCCTCCCTGGCCGTGCGGATCTCCCAGATGGTGTTGATCACAAGGCCCAGCAGCAGGGCGATGCCGGCCTGCCAGGTCAACCGTCCTGCAGAGGCCATGCCCCAGACCGCTGCAGAGATGGCGATCATCAGCGGAACATCCCGACGCACCAGTCGGCTTTCAACGTGCAGCGGCAACACCACGGCGCTGCTGCCCAGCACCACCATCACGTTGAAGATGTTGCTGCCCACCGCGTTGCTCACCGCCAGGGCATCAGCGCCCTGCAGCACTGAATTGATGCTCACGAACAGCTCGGGGGCGCTGGTGCCCAGGGCCACCACGGTCAGGCCGATCACCAGCTGTGGGATGCCGAAGATCACCGCCAGGGCGACGGCCCCCTGCACGAACAGTTCGCCGCCACCGAACAGCAGGGCGATACCGATCAGCACTTCCAGTGACGCCTGCAGGAATTCCGGCATAGAACCGTCAATCGTGGGGGGATTGTGCTCTGCCGGGAACCGGCTTAGGGTTCGGCCTCTCTAGACACAGCTCAGGGTGTGCTGAATCGCTTCAACACCAACAATCTCCGTGGAGATGCTTTCGGAGGTCTCACGGCGGCTGTGATCGCACTGCCGATGGCCCTGGCCTTCGGTATCGCGGTCGGCAATGCGTCCGGGGTTCCGGAGGTTGGTGCTGCCGCCGGTCTGTGGGGCGCCGTGATCATCGGCCTGGTGGCGTCCCTGTTCGGAGGGACGCCCACGCTGATCTCGGAACCCACGGGTCCGATGACGGTGGTGTTCACCTCGGTGGTGATCAGCTTCGCCAGTACAGCGGAGAGTCCCGAGAAGGCCCTGGCGATGGCCTTCACGGTCGGTGTGCTGGCCGGCGTCTTTCAGATTCTGTTCGGCCTGTTCCGGCTGGGCAGATACATCACGATGATGCCCTACACGGTGATCTCGGGCTTCATGTCCGGTATCGGCATCATTCTGGTGCTGCTGCAGCTGGCGCCTTTCCTCGGCCAGGATCCGAAGGGTGGCGTGATGGGAACCCTCAGTCAGCTGCCTGCCCTGATCCAGGGAACGCAGCCGATGGAGCTTTCGCTGGCCGTGATCACTCTGGCCATCCTCTGGTTCACCCCATCGGCTCTGAAGAAGGTCTGCCCGCCACAGCTGCTGGCACTGGTGGTCGGCACCTTGCTGGCGGTTTCCGTGTTCAGCGGGGCAGGTCTGCGGACGATTCCGTCGTTCTCAGCCGAATTCCCCTCCCTCAGCATGCCGGACTTCTCCGGAGGTCAGATCCGGATGATGGTGGTGAATGCCGCCGTGCTGGGGATGCTCGGCTGCATCGATGCTCTGCTCACGTCGGTGGTGGCCGACAGCCTCACCCGCACCGAGCACGATTCCAACAAGGAACTGATCGGCCAGGGCCTGGCCAACGTCGCGTCCGGTCTGTTCGGGGCTCTGCCGGGTGCGGGAGCCACGATGGGCACCGTGGTCAATATTCAGGCCGGTGGCCGCACGGCACTCTCCGGTGTGATCCGAGCCGTTGTGCTGATGCTCGTGGTGCTGCTGGCAGCCCCCCTGGCATCGATGATCCCTCTGGCGGTGCTGGCCGGCATCGCTCTGAAGGTCGGCATCGACATCATTGACTGGGAATTTCTGAAGCGGGCGCATCACCTTTCTCCCAAGGCGGCTGTGATCACCTACGGCGTGATAGTGCTCACCGTTCTGGTGGATCTGATCACAGCGGTCGGCATCGGGGTGTTCGTGGCCAACGTGCTCACCATTGATCGGATGAGTGCGCTGCAGTCAAAGAAGGTGAAGACGATCAGCACAACGGACGACGACGTCGAGCTCAGCGAGGAGGAGCAGTCCCTGCTGGATCAGGCAGCTGGCAAGGTGCTTCTGTTCCAGTTGGCCGGTCCGATGATCTTCGGTGTCGCGAAGGCCATCTCGAGAGAACACAACGCCATCGGAAATTGTCAGGCCGTTGTGTTTGATCTTTCGGAGGTCTCCCATCTCGGCGTGACCGCCGCGATCGCGCTGGAGAATGCGGTGAAGGAGGCCATGGAAGTGGGGCGTCAGGTGTTCATGGTGGGAGCGACCGGCAGTACAGCGAACCGCCTCCGCAAGCTGAAGCTTCTCGAGCGTCTGCCGGAGCGCCACATCACCAGTGACCGTCTGCAGGCTCTCCAGCTTGCCGTGGCGGAACTGACGCCCAATGCCTGATCAGATCACACTCGCCGCACCCGATGACTGGCATGTCCATCTTCGGGATGGCGAGATGCTGGAACGGGTGGTGGGCCACACGGCCAGGGCCTTCCAGCGCGCCATCGTGATGCCGAATCTGCGGCCGCCGGTGACGACCGTGGCTGCTGCTGCTGCCTACCGCGACAGAATTCTGGCGGCCTGTCCTGACAGCGCAGGGTTCAGGCCACTGATGACGGCTTATCTCACCGATGATTGCGACCCTGTGGAGCTGGAGCGGGGGTTTGCATCCGGGGTGTTCACCGCTGTGAAGCTCTATCCCGCCAATGCGACCACCAATTCCGCCGCCGGTGTGACCGATCTGGAACGCATTGCGGCTGTGTTGAGCTGCATGCAGCGCATCGGCATGCCCCTGCTCATTCATGGGGAAGTCACCGATTCGGATGTGGATGTCTTTGATCGCGAGGCGGTGTTCATCGAACGCCATCTGAAGCCGCTGCGGCAGCGCTATCCGGAGCTGCGCATTGTGCTGGAGCACATCACGACCGAGCAGGCCGTTGATTTCGTCGGATCAGCCGACCGTCACCTCGCGGCAACGATCACCCCTCACCACCTGCACATCAACCGCAACGCGATGTTCGCCGGTGGCCTGCGCAGCGATTTCTTCTGTCTTCCCGTCGCCAAGCGTGAACCCCATCGTCTGGCGCTGAGACAGGCCGCTGTCAGCGGAGATCCCCGCTTCTTCCTCGGCACGGATTCAGCTCCGCACCCACGCTCCGGGAAGGAGACCGCCTGTGGATGCGCCGGCATCTTCAATGCCCCCCATGCCCTGGAGAGTTACGCCGAGGTGTTTGATCAGGAGCAGGCGATGGATCGCCTGGAGGGGTTCGCCAGCCTGTATGGGCCTGCCTTCTACGGACTTCCCGTTAACCAGCAGCGGGTGACGCTGGTGCGGCGTGATCAGCTGGTGCCTTCCAGCGTGGATGGGCTTGTGCCGTTTCACGCCGGAGATGTGTTGTCCTGGCGCCTGGCCGGACCTGCCTCTGCAGAACAGGCAGAAGCGTCTGGCTAGCGTCGGTCCATCTGGGAGTGATGTCATGCATCTGCTCAAGTTCAGCTCCGAGGACTGCGGCACCTGTCATCGGATGAGTCATTACGACGCCAAGGTGAGCGAGGAGCTCGGCTGCAGCTTCGTCACGGTGATGCTCCAGGACACAGAGACTTACCGGAAATATCGCAAGGTTCTGCTGGCTCAGTACCCCAACAAGGAGGGCATGGGCTGGCCGACCTATCTGCTGGTCTCCGATCCGGAGGGTGCGTTCACCATCCACGGTGAAATCAAAGGCGGCATGCAGAAGGGTGAGTTCCGCGAGAAGCTCACGGCTCTGTTGCCGAATCCTTAGCGGCTGCGATCCAGTCGGTGCGACGGTCTGAATCCTGAAGACCCCAGCACTGGACAGTCACTGGATGGGGGCAGGGGGACTTGAACCCCCACAGGCCTTACGGCCCAAGCGATTTTAAGTCGCGTGCGTCTACCGATTCCGCCATGCCCCCATGCAGAACATCCTAGATTTCGGTGAACTAACGGATGGCCTTGGACCTCCTGTCGCTGCCTGGCAGCCTCTCTCAGGACACGCTGCTCGTGCTCGGAGCCTACGGAGCTCTGGCCGGGCTCTACCTTCTGGTGGTCCCGCTTGCTCTGTTCTTCTGGATGAACAAGCGCTGGCACCAGATGGGAAAGATCGAACGATTGGTCGTCTACGGGATGGTGTTTCTCTTCTTCCCGGGAATGATTGTCTTTGCTCCATTCCTGAATCTGCGCATGAGCGGACAGGGAGAGGTCTGAGGTGACCAGAGGCAGGGTTCTGCTGATCGGCCTGGCCGTGCTGGCTCTCGGTGGGGTGGGATTACTTGGATTCCGCGCCGCTGGGTTGGAAGGTTTTTCCGCAGGCATCGCGGCTCAGGCTCTGCTCGTGATGATCGTGATCATCTGGACAGGCTCCTATCTGTTCCGAGTGGTGACAGGAAACATGACATTCATGGAGCAGCGTCGTCGTTATCGGGCGGTGTACGACGAGCAGACGACCCAGGATCTGGAAGCCCGTTTTGATGCGCTGCCTGAGGCGGAACAGCAGGAGCTGCTCCGCAGGATCGGGGCGGATGAGGACAAGTCGACGGCCGACTCATAGGCTCGTTGGGTTTCATCCCGGTCGTCCAGATGGAGAGTCTCAGCCAGCAGACATCCCGCATCGCTCAGCGTTTCGCGCAGCTTCAGAGCGAGGGACGCATGGCTGTGATGCCTTTTCTGATGGCAGGCGATCCTGATCTGGCGACCACCAGCTCGGTGCTCATGCAGCTGCAGAGGGAGGGGGCCGACATCGTTGAACTGGGCATCCCCTACAGCGATCCACTTGCCGATGGCCCGGTGATTCAGGCGGCTGCAGCCCGTGCACTCTCCGGTGGCACATCACCGGCCGGTGTTCTTGAAATGTTGAGCTCCCTGAAGGGGGAACTCACCATCCCTGTGATTCTGTTCACCTACAGCAATCCACTCCTGAACATGGGCATGGAGCGCTTCTGTGAGCAGTCGGCGCAGGCAGGAGCTGCGGGTCTTGTGGTTCCGGATCTCCCTCTCGAGGAGGCCGAGAAGCTGTCACCGTTGGCAGCCGGTTTCGGTCTGGATCTTGTGCTGCTCGTGGCACCGACGACGCCGGAGGAGCGCATGATGCGCATCGCTCAGCGCAGTCGCGGTTTCACTTACCTCGTCAGTGTCACAGGTGTCACCGGCGAGCGCAGCCGGATGGAAACCAGAGTCGAGGGGCTCGTCAAGAAGCTGAAGGAATCCTCCCCTGTTCCTGTCGCTGTGGGATTCGGGATCTCAGGGGCTGCACAGGTTCGACAGGTGCGTAGTTGGGGTGCTGATGGTGCCATCGTCGGCAGTGCACTTGTGAAGCGTATGGCAGCTGCTGCTGAGACCGAGGTGGCTCAGCAGGCTGGAGAATTCTGCCGGGAGTTGAGGCAGGCAGCCGATTGATCGAGCACCCACCACCTTCCTTCGCTTCTCTCGGAGAAAAGAAAAAGCCCCGGTTTTCACCGGGGCAGTTGGGGTCTGGCCTTTTCCCCTGAGGAGCTTTGGATCACTCTTCCTCTTCGTCACCGCCACCGACTGGGACGAGTCGGATCTGCTTGCGACCAAGCTTGATTTCAAATTCGTCGCCGGGCTTGAGTTCGAGCAGAGCGGTGTAGGCCTTGCCGATCAGCAGGTTGCCGTTGCCCTGAACTGTGGCGACGTAGCTCAGTTTGCGGCCACCTTTGCCGATACCACCGATGCCGGTGGTTCCAAGGCTGACTCCCTTTGCTTCAAGAAGTGCTTCGTAGAAGGCTGTGAAGTTCAGACGGTCGCCACCATCCTTTTTGTTGGTGACATAGCCACAGGCGCGAACCAGATCTGACTTGCTGACATCACCCAGCTCCTTGACTTTGTTGAGAAGGTCGCTTCCGGTGAGCATTGGTTTCTGTAGGTATCAACATTCTCAACATAGCGTTTGGTGACGCCGCCGTGCCATCCTTTTCGAGGGAAAGTTCTTTCCGATCCTTATTTCGTCATGGCGCGTTTTGTTCTGTGGGGTACTTACTGCTCTGATGCTCTCGAAAAGCGCACTCCATTTCGGGAAGAGCATCTCTCGAGACTGCAGTCTCTCAAGCAGCAAGGCACTCTGATCACTCTCGGACCCACAGAAGGCAGCACCCATGTGTTCGGAATCTTCGAGGCAGAGAACCTTGCCACCGTGCAAGAGCTCGTGACGCAGGACATCTATTGGACGCAGGGAATCTGGACGTCTGTCGAGGTCTATCCCTGGATCCAGGCGTTCTGAGCCTGCTCCCAGATCCAGTCCGCCACGGCAACATCTCCGCCTGTTCCGAGCACCTGCTCATATCCACTCATCTGCCCGATCCCCTCGCGTGCAATCGCGGCGATCGCTTCCGGTGAGGCGATCCCTCGTTTCTCCAGAGCGTTCATCCGCAGAGTTTTGCCCCGCCGGATGATGTTGCCTCCATGGATGTGGCAGGCGGCGCAGTGCTGCTCAAACAGAACAGCGCCCCTGCCGCTGATGTCTTCGGCAAGGGCGCTGTTGGGGCTGAGGCTGATGACCAGGATCGCCACCAGCAGACAGGTAAGGGTCCTTCTCAGGCTGCTGGCGATGGGATGAATCCTGGGTTGAATGTTCAACCGTCGATCAGCTGTTCGATCGTTCAGTTTGCAGCAGGGCTGATCTGAGAGCGTCTGTAGCGCTGAACCAGCTCTTCGGGAGAGCGGTAGCTCTGAGGCAGGGATGTGTGCAGTCGCTGCAGATAGTCCCAGCAGATGGTGCGACGGATGGAGTTCAGTTCGCGTCCGTCGGCGACAAGCCGTCTCAGGGCCTGGCAGTAGGTGGAGAATCCTGCTTCCAGATCTCCGATGGTGAGCACCTTGGTGGCTGTCGGCATGAGCAGGAAGATCAGCAGGTCCTGACTTTCGGACTCTGCCTGTCCTTCCGTCTGTTGCCAGGATCACTGATGCAAAGGGGAAGGTCCTTGGTCATGGCCGAACAGGATCTGCTTCTTTTCCTTGACAAAGTCGCCCAGCTTCAGAAGCTAGTTAATTGTTTGGAAACGGATCAGGAGCGTCGTCAGTCCCTGGCCGGGTGCTCTGATCACAATCAGGTGGTGGCCTTGGCCAGCTCCTGGGGATTCGAGATCGGACGGCGCTGGGGAGAACCCTCCACAGCCGGCGACACGCTCTGTGCGGACAACATCTTGCGCGGGCCTCTGCCGGCTCCCGGCCATGACCATGCGGACACGCTGGCTGAAGGGGCTGCCTGGCGGCTGATGCTGATCAGATCAAACGCCAGCTGTGCTTCTGAGGGTGAGTGGATCGATTCAACCGAAAGCCTCTGGATGCTTCTGTTGCGGGGTAGCGCCCGTTTGCAGCTGAGGGATCCGGAGGATGTGGCTGATCTCAGCGCCGGAGATCATCTGATGATTCCAACCCGTCGTCGCTACCGTCTACTGCGGACGGATCCACCGCCCGGAACGCTCCGGCTTGAGTTGCATTGGCGCGCTTGATCAGCCAGTAAGCCGCCGACAACGACACCACGGCGATCCCGAGACCGACCAGCAGCTGCGGTTTGTTCTCGGCTCCGGAAGGAAGCACGATCACCTTGCGGGCCACGGCAGTCAGCGCGGTGACCAGCACCAGTTCAATCTGGACCACGTGCCGGCGCAGGTAGCTGGTGATGTTCTGCAGAACCTCCAGGGCGATCAGCACGGTGAGCAGGTCACCGAGCACCTTGATCAGGTCGTTGCCCAGCCAGGTGGCCTGGGCTCCCATCAGCAGCTTGGCGCCGAGCGAGAGAATCAGCTGGACGATGGCCGCCAGAATGACGACGGCTGTGATCACCGCGAGAATCCTGGCGACCCGGCGCTCGCCGGCGTCGACCAGTGCCAGAAAGTTCAGTCCCTTGGGAAGGGAGGGTTTCACAGGGCTGCTCAGTCGTTGAAGGGGGTGTAATACGGACGGGCCGGCGTGTTGCTGGCTGGGTTGACGATCTCCGTGTCACAGGTGATCGAGCCGTCCGGGTCGGTGACACAGTTCTTGGGCACCACGGTGCTCTGCTTGCCAGCCTTGCTGCCTGGGCTCAGCACCCAGCCTTCGCTCTGGGCATGGGCACTCATCGGAAGCATCAGCAGGAGACCGATGCCGGCCATCCGTTTCAGCAGAGTCATCACTCCATGGTTCAGAGCCACCACTCTGCCGCCCATGGCGTCAGCTGGGGCAGTCCTGTCGGATTTCCTGCAGAAGCAGATCCAGCTGTCCGAATGGATCAGTCTCCGTTGCAGGGTCAGCATCGGCGCTCACCTCACCGTGCCATTCGGCTTCCACCCGGCAGAGACGGGAAGCCAGACCGGCCAGTCCGTTCAGTCGATGTTCCCGCTCGAGCACCTCCAGGATGGACGGCATGCGGGTCGACAGAGCGCGAAGACTGCGGCGCAGATCGGCCTGGGTTCTGCCCTGCTGCTTGAGCCAGTCCTTGAGCAGTTGGGTCAGCTCTGTTTCGAAGGAAGGTGTCCAGGCAGACATCGGGCGGCGGATCAGCGTGTGAGGGGGAACCAGCGATCCAGTCTGCGCTGAGCTCGACGGCTGATGTCCGGTGTGATGTGATTCCGCCAGATTCCCACCATCGCGGTCAGGGCGACGAGATCGTCACTGAATCCGGCCACCGGCAGCAGGTCGGGAATCAGATCTGCCGGCATCAGGAGATAACTGAGGGCCGCCAGCATCGTGAAACGCACCGGTGAGGGGGTGGCGTCATCCAGGAGAAGTTCAAGAGCTTCCAGGGCCGGTGTCGCGACGGTTCGACCTGTTCGTCGCAGCAGAGAGCGCAGCAGGCCTTCATCGATCACCTCGCTGTCGACAACATCCGCTTCCACCGTCGCGTCTGCCGCCTTGTCCACGAACCCTCCTTCCTGTCAATAACACCGTTGCGCGCCGCGACGTCTTTGGCGATGGGGTCGCCCTCACCCTCAGAGTGCGGATTCCACGAGACCGCTCTGAATGCCTGTCTTGCGGAGCTTGCGCAGGGCGCGCTGCACGACCTGCCGGCAGTACTCCCGAGAGCAGTTCATGTGACGGGCCACCTCGGCCAGGGTGCGCCACTCGTTGGAGCCGTCGAGGCCGAAACGCAGGGTCACCACCGTCCGTTCCTTTGGAGTGAGGTTGGCTTTGTTCAGCAGAGTCCAGACCGATGCGGAGCGTTCGGCGATTTCCGCGCGTTCCATCGGGGGAAGTTCATCGCTGGGCAACACGTCGACCAGCTCCGAGGGGTCTGATTTCGACTTGACCACTCCCTGCAGGCTCACGGTGACGCTGCGCAGTTCGCAGGCGAGCAGATCCTCGACTTCGGCCACAGGGATCGCCATGAATTCAGACAGTTGTTCGGTCGTTGGGGTGAGACCGTTGCGCTGCATCAGGCGTGCTTTGGCGGCACGCAGTTTGGTCAGTTTTTCGTTGACGTTGACCGGGATCCTGATCGTTCTGCTCTGCGTCGACAGCGCTCGGTTCAGGCCCTGGCGAATCCACCAGTAGGCATAGGTGGAGAAGCGATGTCCCCGGGTTGGATCGTATTTCTCAACGGCGCGGGTGAGCCCGAGGGTGCCTTCCTGGATCAGATCAAGTAGATCAAGGCCCTTGCCCTGGTAGCGCTTGGCCAGATTGACAACAAGGCGCAGATTGGAGGTGATCATTTGATTTTTCGCACGCTCGCCGCGGCGAATCACCACTTTTTCTTCATCGTTGTAGTCGCATGCTGGCCCGGATCCGCCTGCAAGATGACAGCGTTCAGTGATGGCAACCATCGCCTGAACTTTTCTCCCCATCATCAGTTCCTGTTCCGGGGTCAGCAGCTGGTGGCGGCCGATTTCTCCAAGAAAAGCACTTAGTGAGCTCACCATCATGACGCGATCACTCAATTGAACTTAGAACCAAAGTGTTTTCATTTGGTGGGTGTAATAAAGACTGCGGAATTCACTTTTTATCCATGATTAAAGTGTTTCTTCTTCTTGCTGAAGATAATCAGCAGTTGTGAGGCTGTATGCCCGCTAGGGTCGCGCCGTTGTCGTCCCTGTTTTCATGACACTGGCGGTCGCGCTCACAACGGATGTCGCCAAAAATGCTGGCGTCGCCTACGTCCATTACCTCAGCTTCATGATCTGCTTCGGCGCTCTCGTGCTGGAGAGGCGTCTGATCAAGGCGAATCCCGACCGTGGCGAGGCCACGGCCATGGTGATCACAGACATCGTCTACGGCATTGCAGCGCTGGCTCTCCTGGTGAGCGGCATCCTGCGGGTGATCCACTTCGGACAGGGTTCAGCCTTCTACACGGAGAATCCGCTGTTCTGGTGGAAGGTGGGCATCTACCTCTCCGTCGGTGCGCTGTCGCTGTATCCGACCATCACCTACATCCTCTGGGCGATCCCACTGCGTAAGGGTGAACTTCCCAAGGTGAGCGAGGCCCTGGCCGGACGCCTGAGCTGGATCATCAACATTGAGTTGCTCGGCTTCGCCTCGATTCCGATGCTGGCCACGCTGATGGCCCGAGGGGTTGGCCTGCCGGTGTCCTGATGCATGCTGAGCCCTGTCCTCCCGCTGCTGAGATCCGCTTTCTGAAGCAGCCTCTGCAGGCTCAGTCACTGGAGGGTGAGGCGCCTGGTTACGCCAAGCGCCTTGCCACCACGGTCTTTGGCCTGCCGAGTCTCTCCCGCTGGTGCCTCTGGATCGAACCGGTCCCTGACCCCGCGGACCGCTGGAGTGTGCGCTGGCGTCACGCTGTCGACACCGCACTCTCCCGTTGGCGTGAGCAGGTTCCTGTGGTGCTGGTGGATCAGCCGGAGCGTGCCCAGATCCGCATCCTTCGCAAGCGCCCTCCACGGCGTCGCACCGACACCGGATGGAGAGCCAGCAACGGACGCAGTGTGCTGCGGTTGGCGGAACTCAACCGTGCCGGCCAGCGCCGCCGGGAACCGCTGGTTGAGCTGCTCATTTCCCCGGAGCTTCGTGCCAAGGCGCTGGAGGCCACGGCTCTGCATGAGCTCGGCCATGCCTTCGGGCTCTGGGGCCACAGCGATGATTCCCGTGATGCCCTGGCTGTGCATCAAGGAGCCGATCCGGTGCTCACGCCCAGCGATCGCGATCGTCAGACCCTGTCTTGGGTGCGGACTCAGCCCAACCGCTTCGGCCCGGTCACCGGCCAGTGATCAAGGGCGGCGGGGAGCTCCACGCCTCGCCGCCAGCACCTCCTGCACCTCCCGCCAGCTGACGCCGTGGTGAGCCAGGGCCACCTGGATATGAAAGATCAGATCAGCGGCCTCACCAGCGATCTCCTCCCGCACATCGTCCTTGCAGGCCATGACGAACTCAGCGCTTTCCTCGCCGATCTTCTTGAGGATCCGGTTGTCACCGCCACTCAGAAGCTTGTTCGTGTAGCTGCCCTCCTCCGGTTGGCTCTGCCGGCCACGGATCACCCGGTACAGCTCCGTGCAGGCATCCGCTGGAGGCGGCAGGGCGTCGCTGCCACCGTCGCTGCGGGTGTCGCCGGCCTCGTAGAAACAGCTTCGGGCCCCGGTGTGACAGGCCACATCTCCAGTCTGTTCAATGCTCAGCAGCAGGACGTCGGCATCGCAGTCGTACCGAAGGCTCCGCAGGATCTGGGTGTGGCCGCTGGTGGCTCCCTTATGCCAGAGCTCGGCGCGGGACCGGCTCCAGTAGTGCACCTCTCCGCTGCGCAGGGTGTGCTCGATCGACTCCCGGTTCATCCAGGCCACCATGAGAACGGCTCCGTCAAGCCAGTCCTGCGCAACAGCTGGCAGCAGGCCGGCGTCGTTAAAACGGAGTTGGTTAATGAAGGCGGGGCTGGAGGGCTGCATCAGGCCTCATGCTTCATGCACTGTTCCGATCTTCCTGCAGCGTCCTCCCTCATTTGATTTGTGCTGACCCCTCCCTCCCGTCACGTCTGCAGCAAACGGTTCGAGGGGTACCCCTGCTGCCATCGGCAATGGCGTCATCAGGGCCATTGCCGCTTCGTTCACGGTTACAGCCGCAGTTTCACGCTCTGGTTCGCGGCCCTTCAGCTCGATGTCTGCGGTTTTGTGGTGGATTTCTCGGGCCTGAAAGGTTTTGAGCAGCGCCTGCGTGATCACTTTGACCACACCTTCCTCGTCAACGAAGACGATCCGCTGCTGGAGGAATGGCAGCGACTGCACGAGCTCGGCGCTCTTGATCTGCGTGTGATGACGAACGTTGGGATGGAAACCACGGCGGAACTGGTCTGGAGCTGGGCCAATCAGCTGCTTCAGGAGCGTGATCTGGGCCGCACCTGCTGCTGGGCGGTGGAGGCGCGTGAGAACGAACGCAATGCCGCCACCTACAGCTCTGTTCCGGAATGGTTTGTGAATGAATCCACTCAGCTATAAAGAAGTGCTCGGTTCCAGCAGAGATCAGCTGTTGGAGGAAACGGGGAAAGACCGGTGAAAATCCGTCGCTGTCCCGCAGCTGTGAAGCGACTCCATCGGTCAGTCCGGCCGATCCGTCGTCAGTCAGAACGCCCGCCGACTTCTTCATCGACGAGGATCGAACACGATGCATTCCAACCAGATGATCCGCACGGCATGGCCCTGTCTGGGGCTGTCGCTGCTGTCTCTGCTCGCCGCGACTCCCGCCCTCGCCCATCACCCCTTCGGCATGCCGGAGGGATCCGGAATCACCGCCTGGCAGGGCGTGATCAGCGGGATCGGTCACCCTCTGCTGGGGCCAGACCATCTGTTGTTTCTGTTGGCCATCGCTCTTGTGGGTCTGCGTCAGCCCCGTCGCTGGGTGCTCCCGCTGCTGGCTCTGGGCCTGGGCGGCAGTCTCGTCTCCCAGTTGGTTCCTCTGCCGTCAACGCTTGAGACCGCCGCGGAGGCCTGCGTCTCCCTCACTCTCGTGCTCGAGGGTCTGGTGATCCTCGGGCGCCTGCCGGTGTGGCTTCTGCTGCCGGCCATCAGCCTGCACGGATACCTGCTGGGTGGAGCTGTGATCGGCGCTGAGCCGGCTCCCCTGCTCGCCTATGGCCTCGGGCTGCTGATCGGTCAGGGTGTGCTGCTGCTGGCCGTCACCAGTGTCTCCAGCCGCCTGCTGGAGGGGTTCGGCAGCAACGGGCGCCAGATCGCCGCCGGCATCTGGATCGGCATCGGCGCCGCCTTCACCTGGTCGCTGCTCGTTCCCTGAGCGCAGATCAGCTGAGCACCAATCGCTCGGCTTCGACCCCGGCCGCCTCGACCTCCACGGAGATCCGTTGGCCTTCGCTGAAGCGTCCCCCGAGGATGGCTTTGGCGATCGGGGTCTCCAGTTCCCGCTGAATCGCCCGCTTCAGGGGTCTCGCCCCGTACACCGGGTCGTAACCGACATTGGCGAGCCAGTCCGAGGCGCTTTCGCTTAGCTGCAGTTCCAGCTTGCGCTCCTCCAGGCGCTGTCGCAGCCGTTCCACCTGGAGGCTCACGATCTGGCGGAGTTCCTGCCGGTCGAGGCTGCGGAAGATGATCTGATCGTCCAGACGGTTGAGGAACTCAGGCCGGAAGTGGCCGCGCAGGGCCTCATTCACCCGTCGTTCCATCTCTCCGTGCTGATCCGGGTTCCCGGCCAGCTCCAGGATCGACTGGCTGCCGATGTTGCTGGTGAGGATCAGCACCGTGTTGGTGAAGTCCACCGTGCGTCCCTGCCCGTCGGTGACCCGCCCGTCATCGAGGATCTGCAGCATCACGTTGAACACGTCGGGGTGGGCCTTCTCCACCTCGTCGAAGAGGATCACCGCGTAGGGCCTGCGGCGAACCGCTTCCGTGAGCTGACCACCCGCCTCGTAGCCCACGTAGCCCGGAGGTGCGCCGATCAGACGGCTCACGGTGTGCTTCTCCATGTACTCCGACATGTCGATGCGCACCATCGCGTCGTCACTGTCGAAGAGACGGTTGGCCAGGGCTTTCGACAGTTCCGTCTTGCCGACTCCGGTGGGACCGAGGAACAGGAAGCTGGCGATCGGACGGTTGGGGTCGCTGAGGCCTGCCCGGGACCGCTGGATCGCATCAGCGACGGCGGTCACAGCCTCGTCCTGCCCGATGACGCGCTGATGCAGGTCGTCCTCGAGCTGGAGCAGCTTCTCCATCTCGCTCTGCACCAGGCGTGCCACGGGAATGCCGGTCCACTTGGCGATCACTTCAGCGATGTCGTCCTCGCTCACCTCTTCACGCAGCAGGGTCTTCTCACCCGCCTCGTCTCCGGAGAGCTGAAGTTCCTTCTCCTGCAGCTGTTTCTGGAGACCGGCCAGGGTGCCGTACTCGAGTTCCGCGGCCTTGTTGAGGTCGTAGCTGCGTTTGGCCTGCTCCACCTGCAGTTGCACCCGTTCGATCTCCTCCTTCAGGGCAGAGAGGTCGTCGATGGCGCCTTTCTCCTGCTGCCATTGCGCATTGAGCGTGCTCTGCTGCTCGCTCAGTTCCGCCAGCTCACGCTCGAGGCGCTGCAGACGTTCCTGGCTGGCACTGTCGGATTCCCGACCGAGGGAGAGCTTCTCCATCTCCAGCTGCAGGATCTTCCGGTCGATTTCATCGATCTCCTCCGGTTTGGAGGTGATCTCCATCTTGAGGCGGGCGGCGGACTCGTCCACCAGATCAATGGCCTTGTCCGGTAGGAAGCGGTCCGCGATGTAGCGGCTGCTCAGCACTGCGGCGGCCACCAGGGCGCTGTCGGCGATGCGCACGCCATGGTGCACCTCGTAGCGCTCCTTGAGTCCCCTGAGGATCGAGATGGTGTCCTCCACCGTGGGCTGATCCACGAGCACCTGCTGGAAGCGACGCTCGAGGGCTGGATCCTTCTCGATGTGCTGGCGGTGTTCATCGAGGGTCGTCGCTCCGATGCAGCGCAGTTCTCCGCGGGCCAGCATCGGCTTCAGCAGGTTGCTGGCATCCATGGCACCGCCGCTGGCTCCGGCTCCCACCACGGTGTGGATCTCATCGATGAACAGCACGATCTGGCCCTCGGAGGCGGTGACCTCCTTGAGCACAGCCTTGAGCCGCTCCTCGAATTCACCGCGGTATTTCGCACCGGCGATCAGGGATCCCATGTCGAGGGCGATGAGCTGCCGGTTCTGCAGGGCTGAGGGCACATCGCCGTTGACGATGCGCTGGGCCAGTCCCTCGACGATCGCCGTCTTGCCGACACCGGGTTCCCCGATCAGCACGGGGTTGTTCTTGGTGCGTCGGCTGAGGATCTGAATGGTGCGCCGGATTTCGTCATCACGACCGATCACCGGGTCGAGCTTGCCGTCTCGGGCCGCTGCCGTGAGGTCACGGCCGTATTTCTCGAGGGATTCGTAGGTCCCCTCCGGATTCTGGTCGGTCACCGACTGATTGCCCCGCACGGCTGTGATGGCTTCTTTCAGCTTGGCTGCGTCCACCCCCGCCTGGTTGAGCAGCTGGCGGCCGCAGCGCTCGTCCTCGGTGAGAGCGAGCAGCAGATGCTCGATCGAGATGTAGCTGTCACCGAAGCTGTTGCGCTGCGATTCCGCCCGATCCAGCACTCCGTTCACCCCGCGGCCGAGAAAGACCGACTCCGGTCGGGAGTTCATGCTCGGCTGCCGCTTGAGGTAGGCCTGCACGGATGTTTCGAAGCCGCTGGGGTCGACACCGGCTTTTTGAAGGATGCGACCGGCCAGGCCGTTCTGCTGCAGCAGGGCCAGCAGCAGGTGCTCGCTCTCCAGCTGTTGATGGCGAGCGGACTGGGCCAGTTGCTGGGCAGCGACAACGGCGGCCCAGGCTTTTTCCGTGAACTGTTCCGCCGTGGGTTGCATAGGGGAGTGATCCCGAACTGAGCAAACCGTATGGCGATCCCGCTGTGATCTGGGGCGGCAAACCGAAGGCTCCGGTGGGGCCCTTTCGCCAGCGGGCGGTGAACCGGAATCGGTTTTTAGAGTTCGCCGAACCTTTCAGCGTCGGAATGGTCGATCAGCAGCTTGTGGAGACCCTCGTGCAGAGGGGGCTGGAGCTCGCCGCCAGTGCCGGCGGCGAGCTGGAACGCAGCTGCTGGATGGTGGTCCATGAACACCATCACGGCGTCAAGCCGACGGAATACGACATCCGCGAGATCGATGAGCAGCTGTATCTGGAGGTGCTGAAGGGAGCCAGGCAGGCCTGAGCCGTTCAGGGGCGGGTGCGCTGGGCCAGTGCCGCCGCTTCGGCGGCACAGTCACGGCTGGGGGGCAGACCCTTGGCTTTGGCGGCATTCACTTCGGCCTTCGCAGCGATGAAATCAGACTCGAATTCAGCATTGGTATGCAGAAGGGCCACAGCGGCGGCGCCCATCACCTGCCCGTTCATCACATCACTGGCCCAGTGCACGTTGCAGAGGTGGCGACTCTCCCCGTAAGCCAGGCCTCGAGCCAGGATTTCATTGCGGCGCTCCGGCACCATCTCGCTGAGGATCAGGGCCCAGGCCCAGCCGACAGCGGTGTGACCGGATGGATAGGACGGATCCGTCGTCAGCACGACCTGGTCTTGAGGAGAACAGATCGGTTTCCCGTTCACAAGGAATGGGCGCTTCCTGCCGTAGTGGTTTTTGGCTTTGTAGGTGGAGAGACCTGCATCGGTGAGCGTTCGGCGCAGCAGCATCACCAGCGTTGGTGTGGCCTCTTCGCTGATGGGGGCGCCGATGGCACAGGAGAAGGTGCTGGCAGCCTGAGGGAATCCAAGGTCTGCATCGGCAGCTGCGAGGTTCCATCGCGGTGTGCCAGGCAGAGGGAAGCTTCTGAGGGAGACCGTGTCATCAAGGGCATGCTCCGGCTGGCCGAGTTGCGGCGGAGGCGGAAGCAGCTGCAGGCTGTCCGGCACAGCGTTATCCGGCAGGTATCCCTTGAGGAGTCCCTTGTGGATTTCGGGGACATCTGCACTGGCGATCAGGCAGTCAGAGCCGGAGGGGGCGGCCAGAGCACTCCGGGATGGCTGCCCCACGACCACCAGAAGAAGGGAGACCGGAAAACCAGCCAGGAGGTTGAGCTTGTGCATGCTGAACGAGACTTCCACGTGCCTTAGCAACGGAAGCACGATCCGGATCAGCTGGGGATGTGGAAACGCCGTTTCACGGCACTGCGATCGAACCAGTCGCTGATTCGGGTGTCCTCGGCATCGTGCAGGAGATCGAGCTTCCGCACCTGAAAGCCGTTGCTGGTGGCCAGCGCGATCAGGTCTTCATCGCTGCCACAGGATTGAACGGCTTGGCGCAGTCGCGGGCTGCGTTCAACCGCATGCAGAAAGTCCTTCAGGGCTTCGCGACTCACCAGCCCAGCTCGGCCTGCTGCTCCACATAGGTGGCAACAGCAATGATGTCGTCCTCGCTCAACTCGCCGGCGTAGGCCGGCATCGCGTTCTTCCCGTCTTCGATGGAGTGTTCGATCGCTTCCAGTGGATCCTGTTGGTAGGCCTCGAGATGGGAATTGAGATCGCGCATCTTGAGAGTGCGACTGGCGCGGATCACATTGCCCCCGCCCATGTGACATGCAGCGCAGTTGCTGGAGAAGATCTGCTCACCGCGTTCGAGGTCTGTGCCGATCGCGAAGGCCGGCCCGTGAGGGGCCATGACCACGATCAGAGCGAGCAGCAAGGTGAGCGGGCCTGCGATGCGAGCCATTCAATCTCAATGGTTCATCCCAAACTATCCAGCGGAGCGATCAAATGAAAGAACCCCGACCCCTCCGTTCTGGAGAGATTCGGGGTTTTCGAGTTGGTTTGGTGTCAGCGAGTTGTGATCGCTGGATCGATCACTCGACGATCACCTTGCCGACCATGCCGGCTCCGCGGTGGGGCTCGCAGTAGTAGTTGAAGGTGCCGGCCTCGCTGAAGGTCTCTTCCCAGGATTCACCGGGTGCGAAAGCCAGGTCGGAGTGGCTGTACTCGTCGTGGCCATCGAAGACGGCGTTGTGAGGAGCCAGTTTGTTGTTGATGAACTTGACGGTGTCACCGGACTTGATGGTCACGGTGGCGGGCTCAAAGGCGAGCATGCCGGCATCGGTACCCAGCTTGACCTCGACGGTGGAGGCCTGGGCGCTGCCGACGTTCAGGCCGATCAGCATCAGGAAGGCACAGCAAGCAGCTGCGAAGGTGCGAATGACAGACCGCATTGGCTGAAGAAGCAATATTCAGACTTTACGCGTGGCTCTCGGTTTGCCGCGGTTTGGGAGGCCTGAATCGCTAAGAACTGTTTCCAGGGTGACGGCATGACTGGTCCTGCCGAAGCGCTCGGGAGCGCTCACGGGGTCGTGAATGAAATGGCGCTGACGAATGCTGAAGCGATCCCAGGCATTCACTTCGATCGGCAGCACACGGATGAGCGCTTCGATCAGCCATGGCCAGAGCGGAATGCCCGGCGTCCGGCCCACCCCACGCCAGCGGCACATCGTGGCCACAGCATCGTCCACGGAGATGGCCCGCTGCCCCATCACAATCCGGCGCAGAGCGCCCTGTCCGGGCTCACGGTTCGCTTCATGGGCTCGTGTGGCGAACTGGCCGCAGATCCGGGCAATGTCCTCGGCATGGATGAAGTGGAAGCTGGCGTCAGCCCGCAACCAGCGGGCCAGCCAGAGCCAGCGACTGGCCTCCGCCAGTCCTTCGGTGAGGTAGCTGGTGGGGAAGGGGCTGGTGCCATCCACCCGTCCACCGAAGACCAGGGTGGGAAAGACGGCGATGATCCGTGACGCCAGGGGGTGCTCCTCGAGGTCCTGGAGACAGCGGGCTTTGGTCTGGATGTATTCGGTGCCGTAGGCAAGAGCTTCAGGCAGCGGTCGCAGATGGCGATCGAGGATGCTGGCGGTGGAGAAGTAGATGACCTGCTCGAGCACCGTCGGGTCGAGCAGCTGCAGCATCCGCTTCACAGCCACGACATTCACTTGTTCGGCCCGCTCCGGATCGCCCCAGGCGGTGGCGGTGTGAATCACCCGGTTCACCGTCGACAACTCCGCCGCGAAGCGATCGGTCTCACGCAGATCTCCCACCAGCAGACGGATCCTTGGATGATCGGCCGCAACAGCAGTGAGCTTGGAAGGATCCCTCAGCCAGAGGAGCAGCTCCGCTTCGGAGTGCTCCAGAAGCCAGCGCGAGACGTATTGACCAACGCAGCCGCTGGCTCCGGTGACCAGGATCCGGGTCAAGCGGCTGCCCCGATGCGCTCCATCACGGATTTGCCGGCCTCGAAGAAGGCACGGCCGTTCTCCTCAGGCGTCCCCGGCAGGATGCCGTGGCCAAGGTTGAGGATGTGGCGGCGACCGCGGGCCTTGCTCACGCAGTCATCGATGCGGGCCTGGATCGCCTCCGGTGTCCCGAACAGCAGGCCGGGATCGACGTTGCCCTGAACCCCGATGTGCTCCGGCAAACGCGCAAGGGCTTCGCCCATGTCCACCGTCCAGTCGAGGGAAATGATGTCCACACCGGTGGTGGCCATCCGCTCGATCACGCCGGCACTGCCGGAGATGTAGAGGATGAACGGTGTATCGGGGTGGGTCTGCTTGACCAGATCCACAACTTTCTTCTGGTACGGCGCGGCGAACGTGTCGTAATCGGCGGGGCTGAGCTGACCGGCCCAGGAGTCGAACATCTGCACCACCTGGGCGCCGGAATCGATCTGATAGCGGAGATAGTTGGCGATCGACTCGGCGAAGTGGTCCAGCAGTCTGTGGAGCAGCGCGGGTTCCTGGAACGCCATCGCCTTGATCACGGCGTAGTTCTTGCTGCTCTTGCCTTCCACCACGTAGGCGGCCAGGGTCCAGGGGGCGCCCACGAAGCCGAGCACGGCAGCCCGGTTGCCGACGCTCTCCCGCAGCCGACCGAGCACCTCTCCCACGAAGGGCATGCTCTCGCCGGGGATCAGGGGCTTCAGGGCCTCCACCTGGGACAGGTTGCGGATCGGGTCGTTGATCTGCGGCCCCTTGCTCTCCACGATGTCGAAGTCGATCCCCATGCCCGGCAGCGGCGTGAGGATGTCGGAGAACAGAATCACGCCATCGGGCTGGAAGGCCTCGAATGGCTGCATGGAGATCTCGTAGGAGAGATCGGGGTTCTCCGAGCGTTCCCGGAAGCTGGGATGACGGTCGCGAAGGTCCCTGTAGACCTTCATGTAGCGGCCTGCCTGACGCATCATCCAGACCGGAGGACGCTCCACTGATTCACCGCGCGCGGCACGCAGCAGCAGGGGCAGGGAGTCACTCATCCGGGTCTGGGGATCAAGCCGGCAACCTACCTGAGCTGGTGCGTCAACTTCACATGGCGTTGTTCTTCTCAGCGAGCAGGCTGCGTTTGGGGTCATGGCGGAAGACCATGACGCTCAGCGGCGGCAGGCAGAGATCCAGAGCATTCTCATAGCTGTGAATGTTGCATGCCTCGGTGAATTTGCCGCCCATGTTCCCGAGATTGCTGCCTCCGTAACGCGCCGCATCACTGTTGAAGATCTCTTCGTAGAAGCCATCCACCGGCACACCGACGCGGTAGTTGGAGTGACTCGACGGCGTGAAGTTCGCCACCACCACGACCCAGCTTCCGCCCGTGCTTTCGCGTCGCATGAAACTGATCACGGAGTGGCGGTTGTCGTTGCAGTCGATCCACTGGAATCCGTACTGGTCGAAGTCGTCTCTCCAGAGAGAAGGTTCTGATTTGTAGAGGACATTCAGATCTTCGACGAGACGCTGGATGCCCTGGTGGGCGTCGTAGTTGAGCAGGTCCCACTGCAGATCCCCCCAGACATTCCATTCAGCGCGCTGGCCGAATTCCATCCCCATGAAGATGGTTTTCTTGCCTGGGTGCGTCCACATGTACGCGAGAAGAGCTCTGGTGTTGGCATATTTCTGCCAGTCATCTCCAGGCATCTTGTGCAGGAGATGGCTCTTTCCATGCACCACTTCATCATGGCTGAGCGCCAGCATGAAGTTCTCCGTGTAGGTGTACCAGATGGAGAAGGTGATGTTGTTCTGGTGGAACTGGCGGAACCAGGGATCCAGCTCGAAGTAATCGAGCATGTCGTGCATCCAGCCCATGTTCCACTTCAGGTTGAATCCCAGCCCGCCGATGTCGGTGGGTTGCGTCACCATCGGCCAGGTGGTGGATTCCTCGGCGATGGAGAGTGCCCCGGGGAAATGCTGGAACAGGACATGGTTGGCCTGTTGCAGGAAGCGCACGGCTTCGGTGTTCTCACGGCCGCCATGTTCGTTGGCAAGCCATTCACCGTCTGGACGCAGATAGTCGCGATAGAGCATCGAGGCGACAGCGTCGACGCGGATGCCGTCGATATGGAACTGCTCGAACCAGAACACCAGGTTGGCAACCAGGAAGTTGCGCACCTCGTTGCGGCTGTAGTTGAAGATCAGCGTTCCCCATTCCTTGTGTTCGCCGATGCGCGGATCGCCGTGTTCATAGAGATGGGTGCCATCGAAGAAAGCCAGTCCATGGCTGTCCTTGGGGAAATGCCCCGGTACCCAGTCGATGATCACGCCGATGCCTTCCGCGTGACAGCGATCCACGAAGGCCCGGAACTCGTCCGGGGTGCCGTAGCGGCTGGTGGGTGCATACCAGCCGGTCACCTGGTAACCCCAGGAACCATCGAAGGGATGCTCGGTGATCGGCATCAGTTCGATATGGGTGAAACCGCGGGCCTTGACGTACGGAATCAGGCGATCGGCGAGTTCGGCGTAGGTGAGCAGGCGTGCGCCTGGCTTCATGTCGGCGGCAGGCACCGGAGCGCGCGGTGTGCCGTCCGGCTGGATCCAGGGCTCGTCGGCTGAAGCGTGGATCCAGCTGCCGAGATGCATCTCGTAGACGGAGATCGGCTGGTCCAGGGCATTGCTGCTGTCGCGCTGGCGCATCCATTCGCCATCCGCCCAGCTGTAGCCGCTCAGGTGGGCCACAACGGAACTGTTCTCCGGGCGGACCTGGTGCTGGAAGCCGTAGGGATCGGCCTTCTGGTAGCAGTGCCCCTCCTGCGTCCGGATCTCGTATTTGTAGAGGGAGCCCTCGGGCAGCCCGGGGATGAACAGTTCCCAGATGCCGCCGAGGCGTTGCTGCATGGGATGGTGACGCCCGTCCCAGGAGTTGAGATCCCCGAGGATCGACACGCTCATGGCGTGAGGAGCCCAGAGGCAGAACATCACGCCGCTGACGCCATCCCGTTCGGTGACATGAGCACCCATCCGTTCCCAGATGTGGTGATGGTTGCCCTGGGCAAAGAGATGGCGGTCCATCTCACCCATCCATTCACCCCGGAAGGCCCAGGGGTCGTGCTGTTCATGGGTGATGCCGCCGCGAAGCACCCGAACCCTGTAGGCGCTGCCGGGGTTCTCGCTCAGCTTGGCCTCGAACACCCAGGGGTGATGGGGCGACTGCATCGGAAGCTGCTGATCGCCTAGCAGCAGGGTCACGGTCTCGGCTTCCGGCATCCAGACCCGGACGATCCAGTCACCCTCCAGGGGTTGGGGGCCGAGCACCGCGAGGGGATGATCGTGGCGGCAGTTCGCCAGTCGTTCGCCGTCCTGAACCATCCAGTCGAGGACTGCCGCGCCACCCATGAGAGACCTGAGAAGTGGGCGCGATGTTAAGCGGATTTCATCAGCAGGGATCGCGGTCGGATCAGACGAATTCCTCGGAGATGTCGACGTTGATGATCCGTCCACTGCCATCAAAGATGACGAACAGATTGGACGTTGTGTTCACGAACTCGACCGCCACGAGCACGAGCTGCTGCTCTCCACCCTGATTGGCGATCACCGCGTCCTTCACCTGGCGGAATCCGCCGGACACTTTTTGGAGTTTTGTCCACTTGCGCTCCAGGTCACCCGGTGCCAGCTCGCTCTGCATGTCGAGCGAGAGCTTCGAGCGGGCAACGACCCAGCGACCGGCTGCCAGGTCCTTCACGAAATCCAGAGCCGTCGCTTCGAGACCCTCGATCTGGCCTGCCCATTTCCAGGCCAGCAGTTTGCCGTCGTCATCCAGCATTAGCAGGATGGGTTTTTCACCGTCAGCCGTGCTTACAACGGCATCCACCGTGGTGGTGCGGTAACCGGGGGTCACCCCGATCACCTTGGTCGAGAGGATCGCCCTGCGACTGTCCAGTCGCTTCTGGATGGTCGCCACGTCGATGCTGCTGCGGACGCTCTCGGCCAAGTTGCTGTGAATCACGGCAGCCTGACGCTCTTTCAGGGCCTGGAGAAGCAGTTCTGTTGCGGCCGTCGACTGAGCAGGCGTCAAGTCCGTCTTATTGGTCTGCTGGGCGGCAACGGGAGCAGCGGCGACGATCGTGGCCAGCAGGCCGGCTAGCAGGTTCACATCGTTGATATCAGTCGGTGTTCACTTTGCCGGAGTCGAACGGAATCAGCGACAGGTGTGAGCCGGCAAGCTCGAGTGTCATGGTCACGACCCGATGTCGGCTGCCGGGGGGGCCACTGGCGACCTCGGGTGTTCCCGGATTGACCCCCACGGCTGGCCAGGCTGCGCCGGCGATCGAGAGCCGCAGTCGGTCGCCGGGATGCAGGGTCGCCAGCATCGGTTGCAGCGAAATCCGGCGCTGTGAGCAGAGCCGGGCCGGTTCGCCGGACACCCTCAGAACTCCGGTGCTGAGCTGTTGCACCTGGGAGCTCCCCCGGGGAAGCCTGGACAGGGCGACACAGAGATCAAACCCGGGTTGATCCGCAGAAGCATCCAGCGTCAGAACCGGTTGCCCCTGCAGCTGAACAGGCTGCCCGACCTCGCCGCCGGTGAAGGTGGCCACATCCGCGCGTTGATCAATCGCACTTCGCTCGGCCGGACCTGGATCCGGACTCAGGTGCCCTCCGATGGCCGGCACGGGCCGCCACGGGTCATGAACGATGGTCACGGTGCCCTGGCCTGGTTCCTGTGCTTTCAGAGTGCCGCTCTCCGGATCGATGCTGGTCAGTCCATCTCCCTGCAACCGCCAGGAGTGCTGTGTGGCACAGAGGGACTCCTGCCATTCGTGACGGGTCAGATCCCAGAACCGTGGCGAGGCCGCTGACGTCGGGGTGTCGGTTGAGAGCTTGAGGTGGCGATCGAAGAAGTGCAGCATCAGCCTCTGAGACTGAGGCCACCACTGCAGGTGACTGGCGGGACCGATGTGCAGCTCGGGAGCGCCGCCAGCAGCCGTGCTGCGCTGCCAGAGATCGAGGATTCCCAGAAGATGCGGGTCCCACCAGCCCCCCAGCAGCAGCATCGGTCGCTGCAGCCAAGTCAGCGGGGCGGTGTGAACCGTCCAGGCGTCGGGACGGAGCGGATCCTGCTGGAACCAGCGGCAGGCCATCCCGGCCGGATCGTGACGCTCGAGCAGGATGCGGCCCTCCCGCAGGTAGCTGCCCTCCTCAAGGCTGCGTCGGAGTGTCAGCCACGCCTCTTCATCGCCCTTCCGGCGTGCCTGAAGGGCGGCCAGCTGCAGGCCCCAACCCAGCCCGAGATGCCACCAGTGGGCGCCACCCTCGCTGCACCAGTGCTGCCGTTCATCCAGACCGGCCATGGCAGGTGCCAGGCACTCCGGCGGCGGCGCATCGTCCGGTGCCAGCAGCTGGGTCACTCCCTGATACGAGAAGCCGTAGCAGCCGAGGAGCCCGTTGCACTCGGGCAGCGCGCGCACCCAGGCGTGGGTTTCGGCCGTGTCTGAGGCCTCTTGCCCGAATCCTCCGAAACGTCCCTCGGAATCCCCCTGGCCGCGCACGTCCTGAACGACCACCAGATAGCCCTGCTCAGCCCACCAGCGGGGGTGGGCGTAGGTCACGGTCGAGGCGATCGCTCGTCCGTAGGGCTGGCGCATCAACAGTGCCGGCCAGGGTCCGCCATGGCGGGGATACCAGAGGTGTGCGCGCAGTCGCACCCTGTCGCTGAGCGTCAGCTCGGCCTCACGTTCGCCGACGGGGATCAGCTCAGCGCCCTCAGCGGACATCCGGACAGGTCATCCCCACGACATAGGTGATCAGCACTTCGGCATCCGTCGTGGAAAGGTTTCTCTGGCTCGCGATCAGCCGGGTGGTTTCACTGGAGTAGGCGGATTGGCCGTTGCCGTTCAGTCCGCGGAAGGAACTGCAGAGTGCACTGGCTTCTGAGGGGTTGCGCTTGACGCTGTTGAGCAGTTCCGATTCGGCGGCAACAGGAGAAGCTCCCACCACGGCCAGGACGATCCAGCGCATCAAACCGCTCATCAGCAGGTTCGTGTTTGATCCTTCATACGCATTGGATCGATGGGCCGGGTGAGCGGAGCGGTCAGTTCCTGAGTTGCCTGGCCTGCTGAATCCACGCTTTTGCCATCGGGAGATCCACCGATCCCGGCCGGGCGATGCCAAGGCTGCGCTGCAGTCGACCTGTCTGACGCACGAGCTGTTCCGGCGTGCAGTCGGCGAGTGCTCTGCGGCTGGCGATGCCGGCGTGCATCAGCAGGGCCGCATCCTGGGGCGCCAGATCCATTTCGCAGACCAGGGTCGCGATGCCCCGCAGCCGGTTCAGGTTGCGGGGGGAGGAGCGGCCGTTGCGCACAAGCCGGCTCAGTTGCAGGTCATCGAGGTCCCGCAGGGCTTCCCAGCTGCGGATTCCCGCTTTTTCCAGATCGGTGCGCTCCTGCCGGAAGGACTGAGGCAGATCGTTCCATTCCCGTGGATGGCTTTGATCACCGCCGCTCATCGGGGCGGGGCCTGACGGAAATCACGAACGATCTCTCCCAGGATCACCGGCCGGCTGCGTCCGTCCCCATCCGGTTGCACCGCTCGAAGCCGCACCTGGACCGTGCGGCTGCTGCGGCCTGCGCCGCGCAGGTTGCCCGCCAGCTGCTCGAGCGTCGGCGTCACTGCGGACATCGGCATCTCCGCTGGTGCCTGGGCGACCACCAGGGCTTCACCGTTGTCGAACACAATCGGCACCCGCACCGCTCCTTCGATCCGGACCGGTGGGGAGTAGCTCACCGCGAAGGCCCAGCAGCTCACCGACAGCAGCAGCGTGAAGCTGCTCACGCCCACCAGGCGAAAGCGCAGTCCCCAGCCGGCAACGAAGGCCACCACCGTCAGCAGCCCCAGAGCCAGGCCTGACCAGCCCAGCCAGGGCGCTGCGGTGAGCAAGAGCTGATCGATGGCCATGGGATCTGGTCTACCGCAGGGGACCTCCTTATATTGCGCGGGCTTCGGGGGACGACGTCGCGGTCGATGGGTGAAACGCGGCGGATCCCATGGTCAGGACGACGACTCTCCGCTGGTCTGTTGATCACCGGAGGCGTGGTGGCGGGCTGCTGGGGCCTCGATCGGGTTGCTGCGGATCTGGTGGCCCGGCTGATCCCGTCACTGGAAACTTCGATCAGTCGCCCTCTCGGGCACCCGATCGACCTTGGTGAGTACCGAGGGCTGCTGCCCTGGGGAGTGGCCATCGGTCGTTCGCGGATTCTCCCGGCGGAGCAGGACCGCTCCCAGGTGTCCGTCAGCGGCCTCACCATCCGCTTCGACCCGATCGCCAGTCTGCGTCACTGGAAGCCTGTGCTGAGGCTGCACCTGCAGGGGGCGGTGGCACGCCTGTCGCGCAATGCGGCAGGTGGGTACTGGATTCCGGGTCGCGGTCTGCCCGGATCGCAACCGCCACGTCTCGACCTGCGTTACAGCCTCGGTCCAGCGGCAAGGATCGAACTGGCTCCATCGGGGCAGACGCTGCTCGTGGGCGGTCGCTTCTCCCAGAACCTCGATGCGCGGACGTTCAGTACGGCGTTACGACTGGGCTGGAGCGATCAGAAGGGCGGCCTCCGGCTCGAAGGGCGCGGCCGCTGGGATCGTTCTCGGCTCGATCTGCATGGCCGGATGGACGGGTTGGCTCTGGACCGACTGGCGGCGTTGGTGTCCCCACGGGACGATCTCCGCATCAGCGGTCGTCTGGACGGCGATCTGCGCCTTCAATGGCGTCAGGGGCGTCCGGCGTGTCGCGGCAGCCTGTGGATGCGTGGGCTGGAGGTGCGCAGCGCATCCCTTCCCGACCCCCTCACCACCCCCCAGTTGGCACTGGGCTGCAGGGATCGCACCGTGTCCATCGCGCGGAGTCGCATCAGCTCCGGGGACTGGACCCTGGATGCCGTCGGGGATGTGATCCTGCAGCGCTCCCTGGATCTGCGTCTGCGGGCGCAGCGGAAGGGGCACGACGATGACCTCGCCATTCGGATGGATGGTCCCTGGGCCGCCCCGCGCTGGCGCTTGGCGGGGCAGCTGGACCTCCCTGAACAGATGGATCTCGAGGGGCCTCTGCAGATCAAGGCGCAGCTGCGCATGCCCTGGACGGATCCTGCCGCTCCACGGGTCGAGGTGGAGGACCTGCAGCTGCAGGCGCCCGGTGCTCGGTTGCGCCTGGCGGGTTCCGCTTATCCCAGGCTGGATCTGACCAGTCGAGAGCTGGCGCTGACTCCCGAGCTCTGGAAGGACAATGCTTCGCTCGTGAAGACTCTGGGGCCCGAGAGTGCTGTCAACGGAGGGTTCCGGCTCTCAGGCACCCTGCAGAAGCCAGAGCTCGCCGTCGATCTGCGGATGCGGGCCGGTGCCTCCAGGCTCCATCTCGTGGGCGATGCCTACCCCCGTCTGAACCTGATCAGCCAGGACCTGAGCCTGGCTCCGCCGCTGTGGAGCGCTGTCCCGGCGCTGCGGACGTCCCTCGGGCAAACAGGGACGATCTCGGGGAAGCTGATGGCGACCGGTCCACTGGCTGCCCCAGCTTTCACGCTGGAGCTGCAGCAAGGCGGCAATCCGTTCCTGGAGCGCTGGAATCTGAAGGCGGGCTGGTCTGCGGCCTCGTCGCTGCTGGTGCTCGACCGCTTCAACAGCCCGCTGCTTGATGGTTCCGGCCAACTGCCCCTTGCGCTGGGGGCCAACGGGCTGGAGACCGGCGCGCTTCAGGCCGCTCTGAACCTGAAGCCTCTGGCTCTGGATCGGTTCAGCGACCTGGCACGTGTGTCCCTGGGAGGGACGATCGCCGCCAGGGGGCGGCTTCAGGGGCCGCTGGACGCGCTGCGGCCTGATCTGGCGCTGGAACTGACGAACCCGCGGGTCGGTGCTCTGCAGCTGGCGGAGCGCTGGAAGGGTCGGATGCAAGGCGCCCTGGGCAAGGACCTGACTCTGGCCCTGGAGTCCCGTGATCATTCCGGCAGCCTCCGCGCCACCCTCGGCTCCGATGGCTGGCCCCGACGCGTCCAGGTGCAACGGGAGAACGGTGCCCTTGAACTCCAGGCTCAGGGCGGAGAGCGTCGCTATCGCTGGAATGCCGAGGGGTTCCCCCTCGATGGTCTGCAGGTGATCCTGGCGGCCCAGTCCCGGTCCGAGGGCGTCTCCGGCCGCCTTGACGGCAGTGGGGAACTGAGGGTCAGTCCGTTTCTCATCAGCGGCAGCCTCAGCCTCGATCAGCCCACGGCCTTCGGCGTCAACTTCATCGCTGCCAACTTGAGCGGACGACTATCAGAAGGGGCATTCCAGCTTCAGGGTGACCTGCAGCCTCCGGAAGGTCAGGTCGGCTTCACTGCAACCGGACGACTGGGTGGAGCCCTCAGCAGCCGGGCCGACGCGGAGGGATTGAGCGTGCCGTGGCTCGTCAATCTGGCCCGTCAGCTCCGCAACAAGGACCCCCTCGATGAGCTCGAGCGTGGCCGGGCCGAGGATCTCGGTCGCCTGGTGATCAACACCTTCGGCGGCAGCCTGGACGGTCAGCTGAAGGCACTGGCCCTCTCGCGGCAGGCGCTGCTGGACTACGAGCGGGATCATCCGCAGAAGGGCATCGATCCCTCTGACCTGCGTGGGCGTGTGGATGGCACCGCCATCCTCAACGGCCCGGATCTGGCCGGCCTGAACCTGGATCTCCAGGCCCGTGGTCACCTCTGGCTCGACTCTGCGGACCGGGATCTGGCCTTGCAGCTCGAACCGTTCGTGGCATCAATCCAGGGGCCTCTGCGTGCAGGAGAAGGACGCTTTCAGCTGCTGCATCTGCCCTTTTCACTGCTGGCCCTGTTCGGTCCACTGCCCTCGACGCTGCGGGGTGGACTGGGTGTTACGGGCCGCTATCGCCTGGATGAGCGCGGCGGTCCGCTTATCGATGCCGAGCTGGCACTCGAGCAGGCAGCGCTCGGGGACAGTGCGTTGCGGTTGGAGCGCCGCAGCATCGTTCTCAACGGCGACGCTCTCAACCTGGATCTGGCCTTGCGCGCCAGCAAGGCTGGGGAGTCGATCACGATCGTGGGTGCGTTGCCGCTGCAGCCCTCTTCGCCGCTCGATGTGCAGATCGAGAGCCATGGGGATGCCCTGAATTTTCTCACCGCCCTGTCCGGCGACTCCGTGGAGTTGAAGCGTGGCGCCATGGATCTGCGGCTGATGCTGCGCGGAACCCTTGAGCAGCCCCAGGCCAACGGCTTCCTGGTGATGGACAACCTGGATCTGAGGATCCGCGATCAGCAGCTGCGTCGCCTGCGGGCTTCGGTCCTGTTTGATTTCAACCGGCTCGAGATTCAGTCCCTGGAGGCGCAGCTGGCCTCGGGAGGTGAGCTGAGCGGCAGTGGTTCGATCGGTCTGTTCGCCCCGGTGGACGAACCGGATCCGCTCATGCTGGAACTCGTCAAGGCACGCATCGAGCAGGAGTCTCTGCAGGTGGTGGCCGACGCCAAGGTGACGCTCAGCGGTGTGATCAGCCGACCGGTGATCAGCGGCGAGATCAGCCTGGATCAGGGAGGGATCCGTCCCCGTGGAGGTCTGCTGTCGCGGCTGCGCCCGAGCAGGGCTCTCCCATCCACGCTTTCACCGGGAATTCAGGATGCCAACAGTGCTGTGGCGCCTGTTCAGCTCAACACGCTGATGCAGGAGAAGTGGGATTTCCAGGAGCCGCTTGTGTTGTTCGGCCCCGGCGTGCCCGTGGCGGCCCCTGATCAACTCAACGCTCTGCTGCCGAATCTGCCGGCGATTCAGTTCCGCAATCTGCGGCTGCGTCTGGGACCGAATCTGTCCGTGGACATGCCTCCCCTGGTCAGCTTCCGCGGCGGCGGACAGCTGCTGCTGAACGGTCCACTCGATCCCTCTCTGAAGCTGCGTGGTCTGATCCGCCTCAACAGCGGGCGCATCAGCCTCTTCTCCTCCACCTTCCGGCTGGATCACCGTGCCTCGAACGTCGCGGTGTTCACCCCGGCCCTGGGACTGGTTCCCTTCGTGGACATCGCCATGAAGTCGCGCATTTCTGAGTCGGTTGGTCTGAGCACCATCGGGAGTACTGGGTCGGGCAGCATCTTTGATGAACCTCAGCTCGGGGCTTTAGATGCCGTCAGCAGCGTCAGCGGAGGCAATTTCCAGCTGATACGGGTCACGGTCGAGGCCATCGGACCGGCGAATCGCCTCAGGGAAAATCTCGTCCTGCGCAGTTCGCCACGCCTGTCTCAGTCTCAGCTGCTGGCGCTGATCGGCGGCAACTCCCTGACCATGCTCTCCGGTGGGGGCGCCAGTGCTGCCCTGGCCACCGTGCTCGGCCAGTCCCTGCTGTCTCCGGTGCTGGGCACCCTCACCGACGCCATGGGACAGCGGTTGCAGGTGGCGCTTTACCCCACGTACGTCACGCCGGAGGTGAAAACGGAGGACGACCGCACCTCCGGTCGCGTTCCTCCCACCTTCGCGCTGATGACGGAGTTCGGCGTCGACATCACGGATCGCTTCGATGTCTCCGTGCTGGCGGCTCCCAACAACACCGATGTGCCACCGAAGGCCAGCGTCAGCTACCAGATCTCACCGAGCACCAGCATCTCCGGCGCGGTGGATGTCAACGGCACCTGGCAGAGCCAGCTGCAGGTGTTCTTCCGGTTCTGAACGATGAGCAGCGACGCTTCCGGACACAACAGCTCCCAGGTGATCGGCATCGATCTCGGTGGGACGGCGATCAAGTTGGCCCGCTTCAGCCGCAGCGGCGATCTGCTGGCGGAAGCCCAGTTGCCCACACCCCAGCCAGCGATGCCGGGGGCCGTCACCATGGCCTTGTGCGAGGCGGTGGAGGAGCTCGATCCACAGCGGCTCGCCGCTGTGGTGGGCATCGGTCTGCCGGGGCCGATGGATGCCACGGCCCGGGTGGCCCGGGTGTGCATCAATCTCCCCGGCTGGGAGGAGGTGCCTCTGTCGGACTGGCTGGAGCCGCGACTGGAGCGCCGGGTGACCCTTGCCAACGACGGCAATTGCGCCGTGGTGGGGGAGGCCTGGCTCGGTGCGGCGCAAGGCTATGCAGATGTCGTTCTCCTCACGCTGGGGACGGGGGTTGGGGGCGGAGTTCTGCTCAATGGATCCCTGTTCACCGGTCACAACGGTGCGGCTGCCGAGCCGGGCTTGATCGGGGTGGATCCGGAGGGTCCCGCCTGCAACAGCGGCAACCGCGGATCCCTCGAGCAGTTCGCCAGCATCGGGGCTCTGCGACGGCTTAGTGAACGGGAGCCCCGCGAACTGGGTCGTGCGGCGGCGGCGGGGGATCCGGAAGCCCTCGCGGTCTGGGACCGCTACGGCTCCAGCCTCGGTGTCGGGATCACATCACTGGTGTACATGTTCACGCCTCAGCTGGTGCTCCTGGGGGGCGGTCTGGCCGGAGCCGCACCGCATTTCCTGCCCGCGCTGAGACGCGAGGTGGAATCCAGGGTTCAGGCCGTGTCCCGCGAGGGGCTGAGGATCGAGGCCTGTGCCCTCGGCAATGGTGCCGGACGCCTCGGTGCGGCACGACTCGCCCTGCAGCGGCTGGGCGGGATGATGAGCGACAGCTGACTCTGATCCGCCATGACCACCGTCCCCGAGCCTTCTGCGGAGTTGTTGCAGCGGGCGGCTGCCGTGCGTCTGGCGGCCGTGGACCTGGGACAGACCGATGACGGTCAGCGGGCCGCGGCACTCCAGGCCATGGCGGATGCCCTGGACGAGCGGGCCGCGGCGATCGTGGCGGCCAACCGCGAGGATCTGGAGCGCTCGGCCGCTGAGGGACTGGCGCCGGCCCTGATGGCGCGCCTCAAGCTCGATGCCACCAAGCTGGCCGGGGCGATCGAAGGAGTGCGCAAGGTGGCGGCCCTGGAGGACCCGCTCGGCCGCAGGCAGCTTCATCGCGAGTTGGATCAGGGTCTTGTGCTGGAGCGGATCACCGTTCCGCTGGGGGTGGTGGGCGTCATCTTCGAGGCCAGGCCGGATGCCGTCATGCAGATCGCCTCACTGGCGATCCGCTCGGGAAACGGTGCCATCCTCAAAGGCGGCAGCGAGGCGCGCTGCACCAACGAGGCCGTGATGGAGGCCCTGAAGCACGGGCTGAGCAGCAGTGCCGTGTCGGCTGATGCCCTGACGCTGCTCACCACCCGCCAGGAGAGCCTGGCGCTGCTGCGCCTCGATGGATTGGTGGATCTGATCATTCCGCGCGGCAGCAATGAGCTGGTCCGTTTCATCCAGGACAACACCCGGATTCCAGTGCTGGGTCATGCCGATGGCATCTGCCATCTCTACGTCGATGCAGCGGCCGATGTGGCCCAGGCGCTGCGGGTGGCCATCGACAGCAAGACGCAGTATCCGGCCGCCTGCAACGCCATCGAGACCCTGCTGGTTCACGAGGCGATCGCGCCGGCGTTTCTGGCCGAAGCGGTTCCGGCCTTTCGGGATGCCGGTGTGACCCTGCGTGGAGATGCTGCCAGTCAGGCTCTCGGCGTGGAGGCGGCCGCCAGTGAGGAGGACTGGCGCACGGAATATCTCGATCTGGTGCTCGCGGTGCGGGTGGTTCCCGACATGGACTCCGCCATGGAGCACATCCGTCGCTTCGGCTCGCGCCACACCGAGGCGATCGTCACCGGTGATGCGGCGGTCGCCGACCGGTTCCTGGCGGCAGTGGACAGTTCCGGTGTGTATCACAACTGCTCCACGCGCTTCGCCGATGGTTTCCGTTACGGCTTCGGAGCCGAGGTGGGCATCAGCACCCAGACGCTTCCTCCTCGCGGCCCCGTCGGTCTTGAGGGTCTGGTGACCTATCGCTACCGCCTGCGGGGAGACGGTCACATCGCCGCGGACTTCTCCTCCGGTGCCCGTCAGTTCAGCCACAGCGACCTGCCGCTTTGACTGATCTCGATGCCCTTCACATCCGTGAGCTGAGGCTCTGGGCCCACGTCGGGGTGCTGGAGCACGAGCGTCGCGATGGGCAGTGGTTCCGCCTCGACATCACGCTGTCTCTCGATCTGAGTCGCCCCGCAGCCGATGACGATCTCAGCGGCAGCGTGGATTACAGCCGCACGATCGCTGCACTGCAGGAGCTGGCCGCAGGTCTGCGCTGCCTGACGATCGAGCACTTCAGTGAGCAGGTGCTGGATCGGCTGGAGAGCCTTCACGGCCCGCTGCCCGTCTGGCTGCGGCTCTGCAAGTGCGCTCCTCCCGTCTCCGGTTTCGATGGCTGGGTTGCCGTGGAGCGCGTCCGTCACGGGGCATCCCGACCGACGGCATGAGTGCGTCTCCGCCGCTGGTGCTGATGCATGGTCTCTGGGACACCCCGCGGTTGTTCCGGCGGTTGATTCAGGCCCTCGATCAACCGGAGCGGCCGCTGCTGGCCCCCCATCTTCCCCACGGTCTGGGTCACGTCCCGTTGCGCGCGCTGGCTGGCCGTCTGGACCGGCAGATCCGGGAACGGTTCGGGGATGACACGCCGATCGATCTGCTCGGTTTCTCGATGGGGGGCGTGATCAGTCGCATCTGGCTGCAGGAACTCGCCGGCGCCCAGCGAACGCGCCGCTTCTTCAGTGTCGGCAGCCCCCAGAACGGCACCCTGGCAGCGATGGCGGTGCCGCGGCCGCTGCTGGCGGGTGCGGCAGACATGAAGATCGGCAGTGACCTGCTGCGGGATCTGAACCGTGATCCCCAGGCCCTGGCGGCGGTTTCCTGTCGCAGCTACACCTGCCGCTGGGATCTGATGGTGTGTCCCGGATGGTGGGCCGTGCTTCCGCAGGGGAGCAGTTGTGAACTGCCGGTCTGGACCCACCAGCAGATGATCTCCCATCCCGATGCCCTGCGCATCCTGCGGAGGGATCTGCGCCTGCCCTGAGGTTCAGGCGGCCTGGAGGCCGGAGTGACGGATCAGGGCGGCGGTGCTGGCGGAACGCCCCCGGAAGGCTTGGAACACCTCGGCAGGTGCACGGCTGCCACCGAGGCTCAGCACGGTGTCGCGGAAGCGAGCACCTGTGGCCCGCACCTGCTGCTCCTGATCGAGACCGACTTCCTCGAAGGCGGCGAAGGCATCAGCGCTGAGCACCTCGGCCCACTTGTAGGAGTAGTACCCGGCGGCGTAGCCACCGGCGAAGATGTGGCCGAAGGCACAGAGGAACTGATCCTCCGGAATCGGCGCGATCACGGAGGTGGTCTCGGCGATCGAACGGCGCAGCTGGTCGGGGCTTGTGCCCGAGGCTGGGGTCCAGCTGCTGTGCAGGCGCAGATCGGTTAGGGCGAAATGCACCTGGCGCAGGGTTGCGAGCCCGGCGTTGAACGTGCGGCTGAGCAGCAGTTTTCTGTATTCCTCTTCAGGCAGTGGTTCGCCGGTCTGCCAGTGCCGGGCCATGCCCATCAGGGTGGCGTGATCCAGGCACCAGTTCTCCATGAACTGGCTTGGAAGTTCAACGGCATCCCACTCGACGTTGTTGATGCCCGCTGCCTCCGGCTCCTCCACGGTGGTGAGCATGTGCTGGAGTCCGTGGCCGAATTCGTGGAAGAGGGTCTCGACCTCCTCGAAACTCATCAGGCTTGGGGCATCACCCACCGGGGGGGTCTGGTTGCAGATGAGGTAAGCCACCGGCAGCACCGGTTCGCCGCTCGCTGACCGGCTGCGTCCGAGACACTCATCCATCCAGGCTCCGCCGCGTTTGCTGGCGGGACGGCTGAAGGGGTCGAGATAGAAGGCCGCAACCGGTTCTCCGTCACGACCGTGCACGCGGAAGTAGCGCACGTCCGGATGCCAGATGGGTGCGTCTCCATCGGCGGCCCGGATCTCCACATCGAACAGGCGGTTGCAGAGTCCGAACAGACCCTCGAGCACCTGAGGCAGGGGGAACCAGGGGCGAAGCGCCTCCTGGTCGAGATCGAAGCGTTCACGACGCATTTGTTCGGACCAGTAGGGCACGTCCCAGGCGGCGAGCGTGTCAGCTTCGGCAGCTCCCTGGCGTGCTGCGCAGGCCTTCAGTTCCGCCAGCTCCCGTTCCGCTGCAGGGAAGGCTGCCGCGCGTAGCTCTTCCAGCAGCGCTTCCACGGCGTCGACGTCGTCCGCCATCTTCGCGGCCAGGCTGACGTCGGCCCAGTGGCGATAGCCGAGGCGCCCAGCCTGTTCCGTCCGGAGGCTGAGGATCTCCTCGATCAGAGCGCGGTTGTCGAGTTCTCCATCGCTGGCCCGGCTGACGTGGGCGCGATAGACGGTTTCGCGCAGATCACGGTTCTCAGCGTGGGTCAGAAACGGCAGATAGCGGGGCATGTCAAGTCCCAGCAACCAGGGGCCGGAGGAGGCCGTGGCGTCGGTTTCCCCAGCGTCCCTGGCCGCGGCCGCCAGGGCCTCCAGGGCCCGTGGCGGCAAGCCGGCCACCTGCTCGGGATCCCTGAGCATCAGGGTCCACTGCTGGGTTGCATCCAGCACGTGATTGCTGAACTGAGTGGATAACGCTGCCAGGCGCTCACTGGACGTGTTGAAGGCGGACTGCACATCCGGCGCAAGGCCGACACCGCGGTGGCGCATCGAGAGCAGTTCCGCCGCGAGGATCCGTTGCCTTGTCTCGCTCAGGGGCTCCGCCGGTAGGTCGCGAAGCCGTTGCAGCGCTCGATGCAGCACCTGACTCTGGCCGAGTCGGTTGCCGAGACGAACGACTTCGGGCTGTTGAGCAGCGTGAGCTTCCCGCAGATCCTTGGAATTGCAGACCCCGTTGAGGTGGGACACAACGCCCCAGCTCCAGCGCAGCCGTTCACCGATCCGTTGCATCGGGATCATGACGGCATCCCAGGGCAGGGGGGCATCGCTGCTCAGGGCTTGATCCAGCGACTGTTCCAGGGCGCTGAACTCGTCGTTGAGCGCTTTCAGCAGAGCCGGAACATCGCGGCTCACCGTCTCAGGGTTGATGGCGCTGTACTGAGGAAGGCCTTCCCCGCGCAGCAGAGGAGAGAGTGTCGCGGTCATATCAGCCGAGGGGGAGACGGTTAATCAGGGCCATCAGGCTGAGACTGCTCAGCTGGTTGGCCAGAGCATCGGTGGAGGCTTCGTAGAGATCCATGGCCACCCGTGGCCAGATGCCGATCACAAGTGTGGGCACCAGCAGGCTGAGACCGATCACCAGCTCGCGGGGATGCATATCCTCCACACTCGCCAGTGCCGGGATCCTCGGACCGAAGAAGACCCGCCGGCACATCGAGAGCAGGTAGATGGGCGTCAGCACCAGCCCGATGGCCGCCATCAGCACGGTGATGGCTCGGAACAGGGACGTGAAGTTCTCCTGGCTGGTGATGCCGAGAAACACGGTGATTTCGCTGATGAACCCGCTCATGCCTGGCAGGGCGAGCGACGCCAGCGAGCTGGCCAGGAAGAAGGCGAAGGTGATCGGCAGTGCCTTGGCAAGGCCTCCCATGTTGGGAATGGACAGCGTCTTGGTTCGTTCGTAGAAGACGCCGGTCACGAAGAACATCGCTGCGGCGATCAGACCGTGACTCACCATCTGGAGCATCGCTCCGCTGACACCGAGAGCATTGACGGCCCCGATGCCGAGGAGAACAAAGCCCATGTGGCTCACCGAGCTGCAGGCGATCCGCCGTTTGACGTTGTCCTGGGCGAAGGCGTTCAGGGCTCCGTAAATGATGTTGACGATGCCGATGATCACCAGCGCGGGGGCGAGGGTGAGGTGGGCGTCTGGAAGCATCTGGACGTTGAAACGCAGCAGCGCGTAGCCACCCATCTTCAACAGCACTCCTGCCAGCAGCATCGAAACCGGTGCATTCGCCTCGCCATGGGCATCGGGTAGCCAGGTGTGCAGAGGGAACATCGGCAGTTTCACGCCGAAACCGACCAGGAAGCCGATGTAGCAGAGCAATCCGAAGCTGCCGCCGGGGGAGCGGGCCGCCAGCTCGGTGAGATTCAGAGTGAACTCGTCTCCGGAGAGGGCTAGTGCCAGGCCGCTGATCAGGATCAGCAGCGATGCAAGCGCTGTGTAGAGGATGAATTTCGTGGCCGCGTACTGCCGGTTCTGCCCTCCCCAGATGGCGATCAGGAGGTAAACCGGGACCAGCTCGAGTTCCCAGGCCAGGAAGAACAGCAGGAAATCCTGGGACAGAAAGACAATGCCCTGGGCTGATGCCTGCACCAGCAGCAGGGCGAAATACAGGCGCGATTTCTGCTCCACAGACCAGCTGGCCGCTACTGACAGCAGGGTGACGAGACCGCTGAGCACCACGAGGGGGGCTGACAGACCATCGGCACCGAGGGACCATTCCAGGCCGATCACGGGCAACCAGTTGACCCTCTCCACCAGTTGAAGGCCGTCGATGGAGGGATCGAAACGGGTGGCGAAAACCACCAGCATCAGCAGCAGATCCACCAGAAGCACCGCCAGGGCCAGGTTTCGCGGCCATGGAGACGGTTGATCGTCATCCCCGGGAAGCAGGGGCATGAACAGGGCACCGGCGGCCGGTAACAGGACGATCAGGGAGAGCCAGGGAAACGTCGCTTCGGATGTGGCGGCTTGCACTAGCCCAACGTCCATCCCGTGTCCGCAATCTTTAACAAACCTAACAGGGCTGGATCAGTGATTTGGGTACAACTACCCATCTTCTGCCGGCTGCCAGTGGCTGCCGGCGGTCTGGAGGTTCAGCACCGGAGCGCGGCTGGCAACGCCTGCCGCCTCCCAGGCTTTCACCATGGCCCGGCTGACGGCGTTGCCGCAGTCCTCGGAGCAGAGCGCCAGAACGCTGGGGCCGGCGCCGCTGATGGCGCACCCCCAGGCGCCTGCCTCGAGCGCCGCGGCCTTCACCTGGTCGCCACCCTTGATCAGCCGCCAGCGGTAGGGCTCGTGCAGCCGGTCGTGCATGCCATCGGCGATCAGATCGCCGTTGCCGGTGCGCAGTCCCTGCAGCAACAGGGTGAGTGCCCCCAGGTTCACAACGGCATCGCTCACGGGGATCGCTTTCGGCATGGCGCGTCGCGCCTCGCTGGTGCTCAGGCGGATCGAGGGGATCGCGACCACCGCTTTCACCGTGCTGATCCATTCGCAGCGCACCACCCGCCAACGCTGAGAGGCCGCTTTCGCGGTCATGCAGAGCCCCCCCAGCAGGGAAGGAACCACATTGTCCGGATGTCCCTCGATGTCGATGGCCAGCTCCAGCAGTTTCTCCTTGCTCAGCGGTTCACCCACCAGGGCATTCGCGCCCATCAGCCCGGCCACGATCGCCGTGGCACTGCTTCCCAGCCCCCGTGCCGGCGGCACCGCGAGACGCACCCGGGCTTCCAGGGCGACCGGTTCCATGTCAGCGGCCTTCCAGACGCGCTGGGCGGCTCGGTACACGAGGTTGTCGGGCCCACCGCGCAGATGGCTGCCCTCCGTGCCCTCGATGATCAGCTCGAAGCGTTCCCCATTGCCCTCGATGCGTCGCATCGCGAAGCGGTTGTTCAGATCAAGGGCCGCGCCGAGGCAGTCGAATCCCGGACCGAGGTTGGCGGTGGTCGCCGGGACGTCCACCACCACTTTCTGACCGATGCGCGGCTGCGCCATCCCAGCTGAACTGCTCAGGACAGTGTCCCACTCGACTCAGCGAGCATCCGGGCCCGACAGGCAGAGCTGAACAATCCGGCATCCGGATCGACCACGGCGGTCACCTGCAGACCGTCGATGAACTCCCGGAAGCGGCCCTTGTCCCGCATCGCCTCGAGGAAGGTGGCTGACCTCAGACCCGCCAGCTGCTTCGCTGCGGTGCCGCCTCCCACCCAAAGGCCTCCGGTGCAGAGCTCCTGCAGAGCAAGGTCGCCGGCGGCGGCGCCATAGGCGGAGAGCCAAAGCTGCTCGGCATGGATCATCAGCGGATCCCCGGCGGCTGCAGCATGGCTGGCCTGTGCTGGAAGATCGCTGGCCATGTTGCGGCGCCAGGCCTCACCGATCGCTCGCAGCGGATGGTTGGCAGCCTCCGGTTTCTGCAGCAACCAGTGGGCGATATGTCCAAGGCCGGTGCCGCTGACGATCCGCTCCACCGACAGCCGATCCAGGTTGAGGTCCTGCTTGAGCCAGCAGGCGAGCTGCCATTCCTCATCCGTGCGGGGAGCGAACTCGCGATGGCCTCCCTCACTGGCCAGAGCCATCAGCCCATGGCTCCCGTGCACCCCCCTGGCCATGCCGAGGCCTGTTCCCGCTCCGAGAATCGCCACCGGTCCGGAGTCGCGGGTGCCCTCCTGCAGCACCACCTGCTGCTCGGCATCGAAATGGGGCAGGCCGTAGATCAGAACGGCGAAATCGTTCACCAGTTCCAGCTGGTTCATGGCCGCGGCCTTGGACAGGGCCCTCTCCTCCAGTTGCCAGGGGAGGTTGGTGATCCTGGCGCTGTGGTTGCGCACAGGCCCTGCGACGGCGATGCAGCCATGCGTGGGTGCTGCGATGTCCTCCGGCCGGTTGTTGAGGAAGGCCTGGAGCATCGGTTCCAGCGATGGCCATTCGCTGGATGCGAAACGGTGCTGATGCAGAACCTGGAGGCCTGAGCCATCGAGGCCGTACAGGGCAAGAAGGGTCTTCGTTCCTCCCATGTCCCCCGCCAGAAGAGTGGTGGCGGCCATGTGACGCTCCGACGCTGTCTGCCTCAGGCTGCATGTGATGTCGTCAGCCGTAAAGGCCGGAGACCGGCGGGGTTCAGAAAAAGTCGAGCGGCAGTGGTCCCCAGGTGGTGCTGGGCTGAGTCTCATCGTCGCCGTGGCCACTGATCAGGACCCCTTCCCCGAGGCCGTGTTCGATGCGGATCCGGATCGTGCCCACTTTCTGGTTGGCCTTCAGATAAGCCGGCCCGCTCTCCTCGGTTGTTTCGACAAGGTCGAGAGGATCCCAGCCCTGGCTGCTCTCCAGGGTGCGCAGCGTCTTGAGCGCCATTTCGGCGGAGGGCGCCATCACGCCAACGGTGAACCAGCTGGACTGACTAAGGGCGTTGGCGAGTTCGGCCCGGAGCCGATCGGCTGACGCGGGGCTCAGCTCCGGTGCCCCCCGCAACCGGGCCAGGTCACTCAGCTGGGTGATGCCGCGATCGCTCATGGCTTCAGCTCCAGGCCTGCCAGCCGCTGGGCATTCGCCACCTGTGCAGCGGTGAGCAGATCGGCCACTGGCTTCTCACCGAGATCCCCGTCGCGGCGACTTCGAAGGCTGACGGCACTCCGTTCGGCCTCTTTGGCACCAATCACGGCCAGAACAGGGATCTTCATCTGTTCGCCGCTGCGGATCAGCTTGCCGAGGCGGTCGCCGCTGCGATCGACAGTGGCGCGCACTCCGGCCTGGGTCAGCTGCTCCAGCAGCTGTTCGGCATAGGGCTGCACCTCGTCGGTGACCGGCAACAGCCGCACCTGCTCGGGAGCCAGCCAGAAGGGGTAATCACCGGCGTAGTTCTCGGTCATGATCCCGAAGAACCGTTCCAGCGAGCCGAAGATGGCGCGGTGGATCATGATCGGGCGCTTCTTGCTGCCATCCGCAGCGATGTAGTCGAGCTTGAACCGTTCCGGCAGGTTGAAATCCAGCTGGATGGTGGAGCACTGCCACATCCGGCCGATGGCGTCTTCGATCTTCAGGTCGATCTTGGGGCCGTAGAAGGCGCCGCCCCCTTCATCGATCTTGTAAGCCCAGCCCTTGCGTTCGAGGGCTTCGATCAAGCCCTTGGTGGCCAGATCCCAGACGGCTTCATCGCCGATCGATTTCTCCGGACGGGTGGAGAGATTGATCTCGTAATTGCTGAAGTCGAAGGTGGAGAGGATCCGTTCGGTGAGGTCCAGGATGCGCAGGATTTCATCGCTGATCTGCTCTGGCAGGCAGAACACGTGGGCGTCGTCCTGGGTGAAGCCCCGCACACGCATCAGGCCGTGCATCACCCCAGGCCGTTCGTAGCGGTACACGGTTCCCAGCTCGGCCCAGCGGATCGGCAGTTCCCGGTAGCTGCGCAGTTTGCTGGCGTAGGTGAGCACGTGGAAGGGGCAGTTCATCGGCTTGAGCTGGTACTCCCGCTCATCCACCTGCATCGGGCCGAACATGCTTTCGGCGTAGAAGTCGAGGTGGCCGGAGGTCTTCCAGAGGCTGATGTCGGCCACATGGGGCGTGTAGAGCAGCTCGTAGCCGCCTTCGAAATGAGCCTGGCGCCAGAATTCCTCGATCAGCAGACGCATGCGGGCGCCGCGGGGGTGCCAGAACACCAGACCGGCTCCGGCTTCATCCTCGATCGAGAACAGATCGAGATCCTTGCCGATGCGCCGGTGGTCGCGGCGCAGGGCTTCTTCCTTGCGACGTTTGTGTTCCGTCAGCTGCTCAGGTGTTTCCCAGGCGGTTCCGTAGATCCGCTGCAGCTGGGCTCTGGTTTCGTCGCCTCGCCAGTAGGCGCCGGCAACACTTTCGAGCTCGAAGGCCTTGGGGTTGAGCTGTCCTGTGTGCTCCACATGGGGCCCTGCGCAGAGATCCCACCACTCCTCCCCGAGGGTGTAGAGGGTGATCGGCTCCTGCAGCCCTTCGAGGATTTCGAGCTTGTAAGGCTCGTTCTGAGTCTTGATCTTGGCTTCAGCGTCTGACCTGCTCACCTCGAGGCGCTCAAGGGGGAGCTTCTTGTTGATGATCTTGATCATCCCTTTCTTGATCGCCTTCAGATCGGCCTCCGTGAAGGGATCCGGGTTGTCGAAGTCGTAGTAGAAGCCTGTTTCGGTCCAGGGGCCGATGGTCACGCGGGCCTGGGGAAAGAGCTGCTGCACCGCCATGGCCATCACATGGCTCATCGAGTGGCGGATCTTCAGCAGCTGCACGTTCTCGCTGGTCTTGGGCAGAACCACCGGAGCTGAGGGGGCTGGGGTGGTTGCTGCAGCGCTGCTCACCGGTTCCTGGTCAGGGCCCGCCATCCTATGAGCGAGTTGCGGTTCAGTTTGTGATCGACAGCGATGCATCCGGCCAACCATCGGAGGCCGGAACCCTGATGACATCGCTGCTGGAGTCCTTGCTGGCGGACTTCGATCACTGGTTCAGCCGCGGAGATGAGCTGCTCAGCCGATGTCCGGATTTGGTGATGTCGGCCGCTGAGCGGCAGCAGCTGGCGGAGCGACTGGAGGACGGCAGACGCCGTCTTGTCGCCACCCGGGCTCTGATGACCGCCACCGATCAACCGGTGGCGGTTTCTCTGGACGCCATGACCTCCTGGCACGGACTCGTCACCGAGGTCTGGAGTCTTTCGGCCCGGATCAGGCGCCGAGGTGACGTTTCAGGTCCCTGAGGTTGCTGCTGTAGAAGCGGGCCAGTTCCTGATGGCTCTTCACAGGTTGTCCGTAGGCGCTGCGGCCGGCCCTGGTGGGGAACGAGGCCCACTCCGGTGCGAGCTGCTCCATGGCCTTGGGGGTCAGACCGCTTCGATCGATCTCCTGGAGAGCGCCGCGGCGTTTGACCAGGTGAAGTGCTGCCTGATCCTGATGCTTCGGTTCAAAGCTGTTCAACTTCAGCTCCTTGGCCACCCCTTTCCATGTGGTCGGCAGGAACTGGTAGGCACCGGCGGCTGCGCTGGAGTAGCGCTTCTTCACCACCGTCTCGGGATGACGGGAGAGATCCTTGAACTTCCCACCGCCGTACATGATCTGGTAGCCCTGGTCTTCACCGTCCTTCCAGGTGCCCTCGGCGAAGCGGATCGTGTTCAGCAGGGCCCGGCGCTGCGGAGTGAGTTCGTAGGGACCGCTTTCCCTCACGTTGGCCAGGAGCGATCGGTTGGATGCGGCAGATGCGGATGATGGCTGCAGGGAAGCTGGCGAGAACGAGACCTTGGAGAGGGGTGCTCCGGAGCAGACCAGAAGAGACAGGCAGGCGACACTTGCCAGCAACGGACGACTGTTCTGTTGCAGATCTTCGAAGCGAAAAGTCCGCTGCACGCAGTGAAATCAAGTGGACAAACACCTTGTTGGACACGAGGCGGTTGCGCGAGATCGGCACTGGAGGGGTTGACGCTGACCTTGAAATATGTGTAGGCGAGTGGACGACGGCTCCGGGACTCGCGAGACTCGCCTGAGGGCGGCAGGTCCGGGGCTGTTGCGGGCGATATTCCGCGCAGTGTCGTCTTGGGCAGCTCTGATCAGGCCGGCTTATCAATGCTGCGGATCCCGATCAGCCCGGAGTCGCGAAGCCAAGGGCATCGCGCACCCTGGAGAGGGTTGCGTTGGCCACGCTTTCAGCCTTGTGCCGACCGTTCTTGAGCACCTGCTCAAGCTCCTTCCGGTCCTCCATCAGCAGGTGATAACGCGCTTGGATCGGCTCCAGCGCAGCCACGGTGGCCTCCGCCAGGAGTGGTTTGAACTGACCCCATCCCATGTCGGCGCATTCCGCCGCGGCCTGCTCCCGACCCTTGCCGCTGAGGATGGCGTAGAGGCTGAGGAGATTGTCTGTTTCCGGTCTCTCCGGGTTGCCGAATTCCAGGCCTCTCTCCGGGTCGGTCTTCGCCCGCTTGATCTTCTTGGTGATCAGCTCCGGTGAATCCAGCAGGGTGATGCGGCTGCCCTCGTTGGGGTCGCTCTTGCTCATCTTGCTGCGCCCGTCGGTAAGGCTCATCACCCGGGCCCCCTCCTTGAGGATCATCGGCTGGGGAACCTTGAGGACCGGATGGTCCTCACTGCCGAAGCGGGCATTGATGCGTTGCTGGGCGATGTCACGGGCCAGTTCCAGATGCTGCTTCTGGTCTTCACCAACCGGCACCAGATCGGCGTCGTAGAGAAGGATGTCCGCTGCCATCAGCACCGGATAGTCGAGCAGGCCGACGGAGACGTTGTCGCCCTGTTTTACCGCCTTCTCCTTGAACTGGATCATCCGTTCCAGCCAGTTCAGAGGGGTGACGCAATTGAGCAGCCAGCAGAGCTCGCTGTGGGCCGCCACCTGGCTCTGGATGAAGATGGCGCAGCGCTCCGGATCCATCCCGCAGGCCAGATACAGGGCAGCGGTGCCGAGGGAGTGCTCCGCGAGCTTCGCCGGGTCATGGGGGACGGTGATCGCGTGCAGATCAACCACACACACATAGGTGTCGTGGGTGTTCTGCAGATCGACCCAGTTACGGATCGCCCCCAGCCAGTTGCCCAGATGCAGGGCACCGGTTGGCTGGACACCGGAGAGAACCCGGGGGCGTGGCATCGATCAGGCCTCGGCTTCGGCGGTCTTGCTGGTCTCCTGGTCAGTGGACTCCTGGTCAGTGGACTCCTGGTCGGAGGACTCAACGGCCACCTCGCTCCCAGTCTCGGCCAGGGGCTCAGCCTCGGCATCCTGTGCGGTCTCCGTCTCCGTCTCTGGCTCCGGTGCAGGCTCCGGTTCCGGCTCTGGAGGCTGGGGCTTGGAGGGGCGGGCGAAGGGATCGGGACGGGACCCACGTCCACCGCCGCCGGAGCGCTCATCGTCGAAGCGACGACCGCGACCGCCGCCATCCTTCCCGCCGCCATCGCGCCGGCCACCCCGTGCTCCCTGGGAGCGTTGCTGCTCCACCAGTTCACCGAGCTGGCCGTCCTCGAGCATCTGGCCGAGGGTGCGCACTGCGAAGCCGAGCACCGCAACGGTGGAGCGCAGATTGAAGGCTTCCTGGAGCGCCCGCGCGGAGCGCATCTCGTTGTCGCTCAGGCGGATGCGGAAACCACCACCTTCGCGGTTCCCGCCGGATGGGCGGCCGCCCCGGTTGCCTCCACGGCCGCCTTCACCCCGGAAGACCTCACGGCCTCCGTCACCCTGACCTCCCTGCTGCTGGGGATCGCTGCCGTACGAATCGCTCATGGCCTGCGGCCTGGAATCAGGCGCAAGTGTGCCGCATCGTCGGTGTGCTGTCAGAAACCCAGCACAGCTTGTGTCGCTCGCGACTGCCTGCGCGCGCCAGCACCAGCATCGGCACCGCGGTGTCCCCGGCTTCGAACATCTCCCTGTAGCGACTCAGCAGATCCAGGTATCGCGTGGTGGTCCAGCCATGTCGGCAGGTGTCCTGACTGACCCAGAAGCCCTTGAGGGCGCGCTGGCAGTCTTCCGTCCCGAATTCGAGCCAGCAGCGCTGCTGGGCCTCAAGCGGGGAATCTCCCGTGCTCAGGAGCTCCCTGTACCGGATCAGTTCCGGGGCGTCGCCGCCGCCATCGGGTGGGAGCCAGCGTTGCAGCTGATCCAGTCGGATGCGCGACAGCCGCAGCCAGCAGCGGTCGTGCAGCAGAACCGGCAGTCTCCAGCTCCAGGAGCGCGCCTGGCGCACTTCCTCCAGCACCCCGGAGAGGGCCAGACGCTGGCGTGCGGTGAGGCTGCCCAGGCGATCGACGCTGATCGGCCCGTCAGCCATGGGTGCCGGTGTAGGTGATGCCCTCTTCCACGTAGTCCTTCGGTTCGAGATGAATCGTGCACCGCACAGGGCCGAAGCTCCGATCGAGGCGTTCCTCCACCCGCTCGGTGATGCTGTGCGCCGTGGCCAGGTCATCGGCCTCAACCACCATGTGCATGTCGATGAACACCTGCTGCCCAAGCACGCCGCGGCTGGCGATGTCGTGGCAGTTGATCACACCGGGCACCCCCATCGCCTCGGCGTGGATCGCCTCCGGGGCGATGGCGATGTGATCCACAAGCCAGGGCAGGGTGCGGCGCAGGACCTGCCAGCAGACCCGGATCAGTAGCAGCGCCATCGGGATCGCCAGTGCGATGTCCAGCCAGCTCACCTTCAGCCAGAGGGTTCCGGCCATGCCCACCAGCACGACCACGGTGGTCCACACGTCACTGGCGGCGTGCTGGGCATCCGCTTTGAGAAGGGCGCTGTCGAGCCGCCGCCCTTCGTTGTGCTCGTAACCGGCCAGAAGCAGATTGAGTCCGAGCACCAGCAGCAGCAGCAGCAGCTCCTGGCCCGTCACGCGGATGGCGGGCAGACCCTCCAGAACCCGTTCGCCAGACCTCAGCAGGATCTCCAGGGCCGTGAACAGGATGAATCCCGCGATGCCGAGGGCGCCGATCGCTTCGTACTTGTGATGTCCGTACGGGTGATCACGGTCGGGTCTGGGGTCGGAGAGGTTGTTCGTGATCAGACCGGTCAGGCTCGAGAGAGCGTCGGTGGCGCTGTGCATGGCATCGGCGATCACGGCGAGGGAGCCGCTGACCAGGCCGATGGTCAGCTTCAGCAGCGACATCGAGATGTTGAGGGCCAGGGCAACGGTGAGCACGCGCCGGACACTGTTGCGACGGTCGCCTCCGCGTCCCGTCACGATCCGTCCGTTACTGGTGGCCATGCATCAGCGCGTTCCGTCCCTTCACGGTATGGAGAACTCAGCGGTCTGACCGGTGTTCCTGGTCGCATGCTGGAGGTTGAGCTAAGACGACGATTGCCCCTGAGGTCTGCTGCGTGAATCCCCCGGTCCCGCTGGCGAAGCTTCTCCCGGTGCCCAAGGACCTCACCGGCAGGCTCGCTCTTGCTGGCGGTGGACTGTTTCTGGGGCAGTGGCTGCTCGGTGATCTGCTGCACGTCCCCGGTGGTGGCCTCGGCGTGTTGCTCACCGGCGCCGGGGTCTGGTGGCTCAGCCGCGGGTCGACGCCTCCCCGCTTTCAGGAACCTGCATCCCTTCAGGGCTGGATCGCCCGCTGCAGGGAGGTTCTGGATCAGTTCGAAACGCTGGAGCCCGACGGTGATGTCCGACGCCAGCAGCTCGATGCGGTGGTCCAGCGTTCGGGTCCGCAACGGCTGGCGCTGGTGTGCGTCGATCCGGCGACCTGCCCGCAGCAGGGGGAGCTCGAGCAGGCCCTGGCCGGTGCGGCCCCGCTGACGTTGTCCGTGGCGCGTCCCCTGGCCAGTGCGGAGGGGTCCAGAACCTGGCCGACGGTGCTTCAAGAACAGGAGCTGATCCTGTTCAGCCTTGCGGCACCGCTGCTTGCGGAGGACCTTCTCTGGATCCAGCAGTTGCCGGAGGATCAGCCGACGTGGCTGCTGGTGCGGAGCACGGCCGGGGAGAGTGATCGGCGCTGCAGCGAGTCCCTGCTGGCTCAGCTTCCCGCCCGCTGGGTGGATCGCGTGCTGGTCCAGCGGCCGGATGGCTTGCTACGGGATGTGCTTCAGCCCTTGCGCCGTCAGCTGGGAGCACCGATCCGCAACCTTCAGGACACCCGTCAGCGCCTGCTGAGGGACCTGCATCAGCAGTGGCAGGCTGACCTTGAGCGGGTCCGTCGCCGTCGCTTCCAGGCGCTGCAGCAGCGGACCCAGTGGATCGTGGCGGCTTCCGTGCTGGCATCCCCTCTGCCCAGCCTTGATCTGCTGGCGGTGGCGGTGGCCAACGGTCTGATGCTGCGTGAGATGGGCACGTTGTGGGGCACGGATCTGCAGCCTGATGTGTTGCGGGAGGCTGCCGGTCAGCTCGCCCGAGCCGCCCTTGCTCAGGGGGTGGTGGAGTGGAGCAGCCAGATGCTGCTGGGGCTGGCGAAGCTGGATGGCGGCAGCTGGCTGGTGGCGGGCACGATGCAGGCGATCAGCGCTGCCTACCTCACCCGCGTCGTGGGGCGTTCCATGGCGGACTGGCTGGCGTTGAATGCAGGGGTGGATGAACTGGATCTGGAGCGGCTCAAGCGGGAGGCGCCGGTTCTTGTGGCGAAGGCTGCCGAACAGGAACGATTGGACTGGGGAGGCTTCATGAAGCAATCCCAGCAGTGGCTGCTTCATACAACTTAATGACGTCTTCATAAAGTGCTTCATGAAGTTGAATTGAGACCTGCGTCGGAATATTTAATCGACGTGTAATAAGTGCGGTACTCCATAGGCTTTTCACAACCTTCCCTTCTTTCAGGGGGGTTGTTTCCGTCTTCATTTCTCTCTCATGTCCACCGCCATCCGCAGCGGACGCCAGAGCAACTGGGAAGCCTTCTGTCAGTGGGTGACCGACACCAACAACCGCGTTTACGTGGGTTGGTTCGGCGTGCTGATGATTCCCTGTCTTCTGGCAGCCACCATCTGCTTCATCATCGCCTTCATCGCCGCTCCCCCGGTTGATATCGACGGCATCCGCGAGCCTGTCGCCGGCTCCTTCCTCTATGGCAACAACATCATCTCCGGTGCTGTTGTTCCCTCTTCCAACGCCATCGGCCTGCACTTCTATCCCATCTGGGAAGCTGCATCCCTCGACGAGTGGCTGTACAACGGCGGCCCTTATCAGCTGGTCTGTTTCCACTTCCTGATCGGCATCTCCGCCTACATGGGTCGCCAGTGGGAACTTTCCTACCGCCTGGGCATGCGCCCCTGGATCTGCGTCGCCTACAGCGCTCCGCTGTCAGCTGCCTTCGCTGTGTTCCTGGTCTACCCCTTCGGTCAGGGTTCCTTCTCCGACGGCATGCCCCTGGGCATCTCCGGCACCTTCAACTTCATGCTGGTGTTCCAGGCCGAGCACAACATCCTGATGCACCCCTTCCACATGCTGGGCGTCGCAGGTGTGTTCGGTGGATCCCTGTTCTCCGCCATGCACGGCTCCCTGGTGACCTCCTCCCTGGTGCGTGAAACCACCGAGACCGAGTCCCAGAACTACGGCTACAAGTTCGGCCAAGAGGAAGAGACCTACAACATCGTGGCTGCCCACGGTTACTTCGGTCGCCTGATCTTCCAATACGCCTCCTTCAACAACAGCCGTAGCCTTCACTTCTTCCTGGCTGCCTGGCCTGTTGTCGGCATCTGGTTCACGTCCATGGGCGTGTCAACCATGGCCTTCAACCTGAACGGCTTCAACTTCAACCAGTCCATCCTTGATGGGCAGGGCCGCGTTGTGAACACCTGGGCCGACATGATCAACCGTGCCGGTCTCGGCATGGAAGTGATGCACGAGCGCAACGCTCATAACTTCCCCCTCGACCTGGCTGCTGTTGAGTCCACTCCTGTGGCTCTGCAGGCACCTGCCATCGGTTGATCTGGAATCAACCTGTTCCTTCTGGAACAGCCAAAACGATTCAGATCAACTGAATCGGAAAGCCCTCACCGCAAGGTGGGGGCTTTTTGTGTGCTGAAGCGCTTCTCCGTGGACCTCGATCTGGTGAGGGCATTTCTGGTTCCCGCCCTCATCAGACAGCTCTGAATCGGTCGATCCCCCCTCCTCTGGTGTCCCTGTTCAGGCGGCTTCGGGGCACCAGCCGATCTTCAGTTCCAGACGGGGCAGCCACTGATGGCAGCGGTGGTTGAGATGGTGGCCCTGAGGAATCGTGGAGGCGTGCAGCTCGCAGGCGGGGTGTGTGGTGCCGTCATCGTCTGTCTGATGCCGGAAGCACTGGCAGGTGATGCAGGTCATCAGTGACCGGCTGGGTCGCAGAACAGACCTCTCCATGGGGGGCGCCATGCTCGGCTCGAGTCAGTACATCTGTACTATAACGAGTCCGGTGCAGGTGTCGAGCTGCTGTTCAGCCTGTGATCGGTTCGGCCATGTCAGGGCCGACGAGTTCCGGGTCGAACAGTGTGGCGACGGTGATGTCCTGATCTCCGAAGAGCTGGGTGGATTGCCCCGGCACGAAGCCGATGTCGGTCCACGAGCAGGTGCTGCACTGGATGTCGCTGGCGCCGTTGTATCCCGGGATGCCGCTGTCGGGTTTTGTGGTGAACTCCGGCAGCTGGTTGGTCGAAGTAATCTCCGCTTCGGTGGACATCGCTTCGCCGGGGAAGTCTTCTGGCCTGCACTCGGTGAATGCATCACTCCAGAAGCCTTTCTTCTTGTCCATGGCGCGTTGCTGGAGCCTTTCCAGCTTCTTGAGTCTGGATGGGCTGATGTCTTCAAGGCGAGCCAGGTTCACCTGTGCATAGCCTCGCTTGATCAATTTCCTGGCGATATCTCCCTGGAAGATGACCTCCGATGTCGCATTGCCCTGATCATCCAGATCCTTGAGGTTGAGTTCAACGTCTGAGCCCTTCGGCAGCAGGCCGGTGAGGATGTCGCGAAAGCGCTCATCGCAGTTCCCGTTGGCACTGATGGCCGACGTGATGCCGGCGATCTGCACCTTTACCTTTCCGATAGTCTTGTCTTTGATGACGAATGTGTCACCGCTGATCACTCGTCTGACGGTGAATGTGTCCATGCTTATTGATGATTAATCGGAAGTGATGTCATCTCTTTGCTGACTGTAAACGATCAATTCTTGCCCTGACCAGCAGTTGAGTCGCAGCTGAGTAAGGCAGGAGACTTCAGGATGGGGGTCGGAGAATCGACCGATGACCGACCAGCCCCCCACGCTTCAGTTCGATCTGGATATCGCGGCCATTCGCCTGCTTCACCGCTCGGTGGAGTTCTATCTGCAGAAATGGCCTGGCGGACCCGATCCCGTGGAGCAGCAGGATCTGCAGCGTCTGCGGACCCTGTTGTATGCCGCATTGCTGGAGTTCTCCCTGGATCAGGAGGGTGAGCGCTGATCGGCGGCATGCCGTTTCTCAAGGCTTGTGACTGGTGGATGCTCTCCTGTCGCCGGAGGGCTTACAACGGTTTCAAGGCGCTGGGTTGTGATGGCGAACGAACAGGACGGCCCCGGAACAACCAGGACCTGGGATGCCGTGGATGCCTGGTTTGAGTGCATCACCCAATGTCCTGTGGATGGAGACGATGACTGCATCAGCAGCTGCATGCGCCACCATCTGGGGGATGAGCAGGAGCTGTGGCGCAGCAGTCTCTGCCTGTGACCGTCGGGCTGCTGCTGGTTGTGCTGGTTGTGCTGGTCTCCCTTCTGGGCTGGCGCTGGAATCAGCTGGAGGTGGCTCGGTCCAGCCGTGCCGGTCGCCGGATGGTGAAACGGATGCGCGGCAGGTCCGGCGGCCGGCGTCGGTTGCATCAGCGGGCGCTCTGAGCTGATCTCTTCTGTTGAAGATGCTGCAGCTCAGCGGGCGTTGAGCTGCGCTTCAGGGCTGTGTTTCTGTGCGGGAACCGCCCGAAGCTTCGGATGATTTCCCTGTGCCGCAAGGCCACGGCATGGGTTCGTGGATCTGTCCATCGTTCGAACAGGCTCAGCGCCTGGGTCTGCACCTCGAGGTCCTCGCTGTGAAGCCTCGGCATCAACCAGAACTGACGTCGGGCTCGCTGCTCTTCCTGCTGAAGCCAGCCATGCCTTTCGGCAAGCAGGCTGAGTTGGAGAGCCTGGCTGTCTCCGGCATAGGCCGCCGCCTTGCCGCGCCAGATGTGCCTTGGGAACTGATCGAGCAGGAGCACGAGGGCCAGGGCTGTCTTTGGTCCCCGATGCCAGTCCTGGCAGTCTCCGTCGATCGCCTGCTGCACCGCGGTACCGAACCGGCTGCGGATGACGCTGTCCATCCCCGGATCTGCTTGGAACCACTGGATCGGACGACACTCCTGAAACCAGAAGTTCAGGATCGCGTCGGCCTGAACCGGGGCGTCGGAGGCCAATCCGAGCTCAGGCGGAGGGCAGCCGGCACCCCAGCTGAATGCTGCCCTCGTCCATCAGTCGCCCGAGCCGCTGGGCCACCGCCTCCTCCGTGCGGTTGAAGTCATCCTGATGACACGTCACCCAGGCCACCTCCCCTTTGGTGATCACGCCGGAGGCCATGGCTTCCAGGAACAGTTCGCCGAGGCTCATCAACCTGTTGCAGGTGCATGCAGGTTCGACATGGCGGTGCATGACTGCAGCGTCTGCTCACCTTTCTTCATGCCTGGGGCCAGTAGCCCCAGGCCAGTTTCCTGGAACAGACAATTCCGAAGAATTCCGTTGGGTAGGCATCAATGATTTCCCTGCAATCCTCGCGTCGGAAAATCATCAGACTTTCCAGGTTGTTGTGTGCTCCCCAGGAGCAGTTGTAGGTGCCAACGATCAGGCTCAGTTCCCCGTTCTGGTTGTGACGGAAGGGACGACCGCGACCGATGAAGAATTTGTGGTGCAACAGCCCCAGATCGCTTCCTGACTGCTTGCAGTCGCGGAACTCCAGTTCGATGTCCCGCGCCCTTGTGATGCCCCGGTTGATGATGCGGCTCTCCTCCAGGGTCCGTGACGAGGTCACTTCCCCGTCCTTTGTGCTTTCCACCTCCCGGATGTCGATCCGCACGGTGGTCTCGATCTCGGTGTTCTTCCCTTTGCCCTCGAACTTCCGTGGTCGTCCCATGGAGGCTTCGCGTTCTGTTCCGGTTCTATTTCTGAGAACGGGAACGGGTGGTGCTGACGCATTCTTCAGCGGGTTCCAAGACAACGCTCAGCTGCTGTGAGCCGGTTCTGGAGAGAGTGAGTCGGTTCCCTGTGGATGGGGCGTGAGCCGCCGCCAGCCCAGAGCCGAATCCCTGCTTCGCCTGCGCGATGCCGGCATCTGGATTCTCTATCCGTGGCTGCTGTTGAGAGTTCTGATCTATCTGCCCTGCTGGTTGATCGGACTCTGGCTGGCCTTTGCGCTGATGCTTCTGTGTTGGTCTCTGTTTCTCATCAAGCTTCAGTCGTCGCGTCATCTGTTCCAGTTCGTGATCACGCCTTGGCTGTTCCCTGATTGAGAGCTGTTCCCTGATTGAGAGCTGTTCCCTGATTGAGAGCTGTTCCCTTGATGGCCTGGCGGATCTGATCCTGCAGGCCCCCGCGGCTGGGATCCAGTGGATGCAGGGCTTCAAAGCCTTCCGACAGCGTCGGACAGGCCTGCGGGTCTGAAAGTGGGGCGGCGAACCGACGGATAACCTCCTCCGGCACCTGGCGGGTTCGGCGTCGATTCCAGACCAGACAGATGCTGAGCGGCGTCTGCATCCACCAACCCACCCAGCGCACCTCGGCAGGCAGGCCGGATGCGTGGATCAACCGCCGCCTCCAGCGGCGGCGGGCGTGGGTGGCATCGATCAAAACGGGTCGCCCGGCTTCGACGGACTCCCGGATCCTGCAGTGCAGCACGCGTTCGAGGACGGGCCAGGGACCCTGAATCGACGCATCTCCCCACAGCTCCTCACGCAGCACATCCGTTGACAGAACCAGGGCCTGCAGCTGTGCTGCCAGCTCTTGAGCGGTGGTGGATTTGCCGCTGGCCGGAGGGCCGATCAGCATGTGGCAATGCAGGGGCTTCAGTCCGGAAGAAGGTCGGATGAAAGAACAGCTGCGAGGTAGGCAGCCATTTCGGATTCCGGTTTCAGATTGAAGCGTTCAGCAGCCTGTTCATTGAGCCACTGCTCGGCTTCAGCATCGCGATCGTCGATCCATGCGATGACTTTGTCGAGTTCGTGGTCCATCAGAACAAGCGGAGTTAAATCATCATGCCTTGATTTTCACTTTGATGCGGTCACTGTCAAGACACGAATCGTTTGTAGATCCAGCGCACGAATGGCCCCAGAACAGGGACAGGGCCGAAGGTCGGACCCACGAAATCGAAGTAATCCCTGTGATTGGTGATGCGTCCATCGCTCCCGAAAACGAGCCTTGTTGCACCCGGGTAGATGAATTCGATCCCTTTGATCTTCAGGCCCATGCGCCATTCCACGAAAGCCACTTCATCGTTGAGAGCCACGCTTTCTGTTTCCAGGAACACATCGTCGCACCGCTTCATCAGACCATCCTGGGCGCGGATGTATGCATCGATACCTTTTTGTTCCTGAGTTGGGTCGATGAACAGAACGTCTTCGGCGTAGACCGCTTTCCATTGCTCCGGGGTGGGGCCGGGAGTTCCGTAAGGCTTGCTGAACAGTCGACGCAGGTCGTCACTGTTGAGGGGAGGCATCAGCATGATTCAGAACTCGATTCCGACTTGACCGTTGACGGTGTTGTCGATCTCCGGCTTGGCGATGCTGTTGTAAGTGGAGAGGAATTGCAAGGAAGTGAACATGCCGCTGGTGATGGACGGGAAATATTTGATGGTGGCGCCGAAGCTGTTGGTGGGTTTCAACTCTGAGGCTGCAAGGGCTGAGAAGTTGTTGTCGAGACTGATGCGGAAGGATGGATTCGGTGTCCAGTCCAGCTCTGTGGTGAAGCTGGCTCCGGGGTAGGTCCGGCCACAGGCTGAGTCGGTGTCACAGTCGCTCCCTCCGTTACCCCATTGAAAGGAGGGGCCGAGAGAAAGCGTCAGCTGGGTGGATGGGGTGTTGATCAGTGGAACTCCGAGCCCGATGGCCCCTTTCACCGTGTTGACGCTGGCCTCGTTCGTGCCGTTGTAGACGTAGTCGGCCAATGTGACCAGCGAGAGGCCTCGGCTGAGTCTTCGGTCGTAGCGAACGGTCGCGGAGCCCTTGTTCGTCTGCACCTTGAAGGGCTCATTCCCGTCCCGGGTGGTGTTGTAGTTGTATCCCCCTTTCAGGCTGAGTTTGTCGCCGTCTTTTTTGTAAGTCGATGTTGCTGCGAATGTGGCCGTGACGTCGTCATCCCCATCCTTTTTGTTCCCGATGACTCCTGCGGAGATCGAGGATTTCCAGGCAGGGGGTGTCGGCTCGGGTCGGATGGCATCCCGGCTCACTTCCAGTCGGCCGAGCTGAGGATGTATCACCACCTTCCGCTCTTCCGAGCTCTCATCCGGCACCAATTCAGCGTTGATGGTGTCGCCGTTCTTCAGGGTGAGTCGAATGGTTTCAGCCTTGACGGCCCCTCCTTCGGGCAGCGTCAGAAACAGCGCCAGAAACAGTGGGGCTGCAAGGGCGTGATGAATGGCCATCAACTGAAGAATCCCTTGGACTGGAGCCATAGCCCGATGGCGATCACTGGTCCAAAACCAGCGACCAAAAGGGTGATCTTCAGTCGTAGCGGAGAGACTTGATTCTTGTTCTGCCGCAACGGCATGGCGACCGATCGAATGAGTCGGTCGATTATCTCCCCGGCGGGCCGAAAACCTGAGCTGGCGTGTGCGGGCGGAGAGGTGAAACCTGTGCTCTCTTGAACATCACACGCGTTGGCCATTGCTCTATAACGGTTCTGTAGCAACCGCTACACAACGTTCACTCCGCTACACAGCGGAGCGCAGTTCGACCGGCGCCATGGAACGGGGACGCCGGCCAATCTCGGACGCGACCCATGACCACGCTTCTTTATCGCGGCCAGGCTTACGAGCAGGCCGTATCAGTTCAATCCCAGCAGCTCCGTTACGACCGCGGCGTGTACGGCGCCCGTCAGGACGAGGCTCGCTCCTCCCTCACGCTCACCTACCGAGGGTGTGGATACAGCGCCAGCAACGGCCCTGCCGATCAGAAGTCAGGCAACTTCCGCTACCGCGGGGTCTCCTACAGCCTCTGATCTCGGTCTCAGAGCTCGAACTCCTCTTCAAATTCCACAATCAGGCCCTTGTAAAGCGCGAGGAGGCCTTCGGTCTCCTCGCAGAACCCGTCTGTGGTGTATTTGGCCACGAGGTTCACAACGGCTGAACGAATCTGCCCGAAGGCTTCCAGATATTCACCCTGGATGTCGTCGTCCCGGATGTCATGGATCAGAGCCATGATCAGTTCGATCTTGCGCTTAGCGGCGGCCATCTCGGCCTCCATCTCCTTGCTGAGCTTGCGGCGCTTCCTCGGCATCCCCACTCCCTGTCCGGGCTGAGACTACGGGAGGCACTGCGTTTCAGGGGGCATCGTCGCCAAGGAGGTAATCGAACTTTCCGATCGGCACGCCGTTGTGGCGAAGGATGGCGAAGGCGGTGGTCACATGGAAATAGGCATTGGGAAGCACGAAGGAGCGCAGGAAGTCCTCCCCCTCGAACACCCGCTCGCCTCCCCCCATGCTTCCTGGGATGGGCAGTCGGATCTCGCGTTCTTCGGCCCCATCCAATTCCGCCGGTGTGATGCTCTCCATGAAGTCGATGCTTCGTGCGATCCGTTCCAGCAATTGGCTCAGCTCCGTCTCGTTGTCGTCCATCACGGGAGCCTCCCGTCTGGAGAGACGGGCCACGCCCCGGCGGGAGATGTCCGTGCTGATCTGCACCTGACGGGTGAGATCGAACATGTCGGGGTAAAGCCGGCTGGAGAGAAGCACGGCCATCGGGAACCCCGAGGCCTCCGCGTGACGTCCGGCCCTCCTCAGCAGGTGGCTCAGATTGTTCAGATTGCGCACCAGCGGAGGAACCAGAGCGGAGTGAAAGGAGCGAGACACGGATGTCTGGAGCTGGTGCTGCTTCTTTAGCCTTTCGCCAGTCGCTTCGGCCAGCGTGAACCCCACCTTTCGCGGTATTGCCTATGTCTCGGTCTGGGTGGTGATCTGGGGCACGGTTGCGTCACTGATGGACTGGATGCTGCTCACAGGCGAGGTCTACGAAACCGGTACGGCCGGTCAGGCCACCACCTTCATCGCCTACGGGGCAGCCACCGTGGTGCTGGCGACCCGTTTTGCCGGACGTTTTCTGGCGACAGACGACCCCTCAGAGACTCCGGATCAAAAGTGAAACGCCCATCAGCAGGGCCAGCAGCTCGAAGGCACGTTTCACCATGCTGCTGCCCCGCTTCAGGGACAGGTGCGCTCCGAGGTATCCACCGGTCAACGACCCCGCGATCAGTGCCGGCAGCCAGTCCCAGCGGATCTCCCCGCTGATTCCCAGCACGAGGGCTCCGGTGCCGTTCCAGCCAAGGCCCACCAGGATCAGCGTGTGGGCCACCGCCCGGGTGTAACTCAGTCCGAACCAGCGCACCAGCCAGATGGTCACGAACAGTCCGGTGCCGGAGGTCAGTGATCCATTCAGGATTCCGATTCCGAAGAGCACCGCGGCCCCGACGGCGATCGTTGAACAGGTCCAAGTCGTCGGTCGGTCCTCACGGCCCAGCTCAGGTCGGCGGGCCGAATAGAACCCCAGTCCCAGGGTGAGAAGTGCGAGGGCAGCCGAGGCCAAACGATCCGGCAAGGCCAGGACGGTACTGGCCCCGATCCACACCCCGGGAAGTCCTGCCAGCAACACGAGGCCTGACAGCTGCGGATCGAGACTGCTGGCCCGCCAGTGACGCCCGGCGGCACCGATTCCCAAGGCCACGCTGGCCAGTTTGTGTGTCGCCAGGGCTGTGGCGAAAGGCAGGCCGAGCAAGATCAGGGCCGGCAGCTGCACCAGTCCGGCTCCGCCGCCGGCAAACGCCGACATCGCGTTGGCGATCACGGCGATCAGGCCGAGCCCCAGGAACAGCAGCAGGGATTCCAGGCTCATCGGGATGCGGCGGTGGTCATCCGCTCGTGAGGAAGGCGATCGGTACCGAGAAGGTGACGATGGCGTGAGGTTCTCCGGGAAGAATTGCCACACAGGCCACTTCTCGATCGCTGAGCGCCTCCCGCGAGGTCATCACGAAATCTGTGGCGTCTTCGATGCTCCACATCGGTGCTTCGCCGCGGCGGCGTTCGTCCTTGTAGGCCTGCCAGACCTCTCCGAAGGCTTCGGATTCCGGCCCTGAGTTGGATTCGTTCAGGGCCTGATCCACACCGACGGCCTCCATGCGCTCGAAGAAGCGCCGCATCAGCGGATGGCCGATGGTGGCGGATGCCCGCACCACCGAGTTGATCGTTCCGATGGCGGTGACGGTCAGTTTCGGGGTGCTTCGCCGGGCATCGATCACACCCACCGGCACGTTGAGATCCCAGCTGGTGAGGGCACTGACATGGCAGGCCAGGTCGAAGAGACCGAGGCCGCACTCCTTGATGAGGCTCTGAATCCGCTGGGGGTGCATACCGCTTCCGTCCGTGTCGAAGGACGCCTCCGTTTCCCAACCACTGTTGCCAGGATTGTGCCCTGTTGACGTCGGAACGATGTCCTTGGTTCAGATCTATCTGGATGCCGTCACCCATCAGGTGATCACCAGTGAGGAGCTGGCCTACGTCGCCGGAAACCATGACGGCTTCGATCGCACGGAGCAGAAGCTCACCGCCAGGCTCGAACAGCTGATCAGTGCCGGCAACATCAGTGTCGGTTCACGCTGACGATCCCCATGGATCCGATGACTGATGTGATCAAGCCGATCCGACCGCAGGACTCCCGTTTCTCGGCGTGTGGAACCCTGCTTCTGCCTCAGGACGACCCAGCCAGATTCGGTCCGGAGGATGCCGATCTTCATTTCGCCTCCGACGGCCAACCGCGCTTCTATTTGATGCGTCTGAGGCGTCGCCCTCCCGTGGTGGCGGCGATGACCTGCCATTTCCGCGTCAGTCAGTGCCTCGGATCCGCTGATGCCGAGCCCTGGTGGCTCGCGGTCGCTCCGCATGAAGCCGGCTCTGCCGGGCTCTGCTCCGACTCTGTTCTGCTGCTGAAACTGCTCCCTGGTGAGGGCATCAAGCTGCATCCGGGAACCTGGCATGCGGGGCCTTATGTGTCGAAGCCGTCGGCCCTGTTCTTCAACCTTGAATTAAGGACCACCAACGACGACGACCACAACTGCCTATCCCTGGAGCATCCCCTTCCGCTTGCCTTGATCTGAAGGCTGTTCTCACCTGCTGAACGGCGGCTCAGCAGGTGGGGGAGCTGAAGATCCTCACGATGCGGTTGGGGTGGTCCTTGATGTAGTTGTTGAATTCGATGGCGAGCAACCGAGCCTGAAAGGCATCAGAGGCGTAGAAACAGTTTTCGAGGGTGCTGTTGTCAGACGTCCTGTAAAGGACGGTGTAAGGCCTGCGATCGGTCACGGACGCGACGCGAAGGACACGCCCAACATGGCCCACCACAGGCTCGCGGCGCCGCATCATTTGCTGAAGCACTGACCTCAGCTGTGCATCAGCCGAAAATCAATTGGCGCATGCTGGCGAGAAAGCGATGCAATCCTGATTTCCGTCTGCGAAAGATGATGCGCTCCGCGTTGCTGTTCATGATCTTGAAGCCGCCTTGGGAGTGTTGATAGGCGGTTCAGGATCGTTCGTCAATATCAGGGCAGTGCCACCACACCTGACCAGCTCTGCAGCACGTCAGGAGCCCCCTGGGTGAGTGCCGATACGGCGGTCGCCGAGCCGATGGCGATACCGACGATGAGCCCGATCCCGAACAGGATCGTGCCGGTCAGCAGCGATCGTTCCGTGAAATGCATGAACGCTTTTCTTTGTCAATCAGACGATCGCCCCTGATGCCTCTTCTGACCACCAATGCGTCACATGACTTTGATCAGAGAGGGTTGCGAATGCTGATGTGTTGTTTTTCCAATAAAGGTAGAAATACCCGCTGATCCGGTCGGCCTTCGCTCGCTAACAAGCGGAGGAGAGGTTTCGACCGGAAGCATGAAAACCATCGACGACCACATCCAGAAGGATCAGGAGGAATTCCTGAAGGCCCTCGCCGATCACAACGACGGCAAGGTGCGCCACCTGACCGAAGAGCTGCAGTGGCTGCTCGATCACAAGCGTGCTTTCCCCGAGGACAAGCACGATCCTTCTCCGCTCGAGCTGTTCTGCGAGCAGAACCCTGACGAGCCCGAATGCCTCGTGTATGACGACTGACCTGATTGACAGGTTCGGCCGTCTGGCCTTGGCGGCGATGTTCATCAACGCCGTTCCAGGGAAACTGACTGACTTCGGCGGCACGGTGAGCCGCATCGCCGCCAAGGGAATCCCCGCTCCAGTGGCGGGTGCCCTGCTGGCAGCGGCGATCGTACTCCTGATCCTCGGTTCGTTCTTTCTGGGGCTGGGGAGGACACCCGTTTCGGTGCCTCACTTCTGCTGATTTTTCTGGTGCCGACCACGCTGATCTTCCATGCGGCACCGATCGATGCTGGATTCATCCGCAATCTCTCCCTGATCGGAGCCCTGCTGCTGGCGATCACCCGACCTGTACCCAAGGCGGGCCGTCGTTAGGGTCTGACGAGCAACAGCAGCAGCATGCTCGGCACGGTGGCCGTGAGTGGAGCTTCCGGGCGGACTGGTTTCCGCGTGGCCGAAGAGGTGGTGCGTGCCGGAGGCCAGGCCAGGCTGCTGCTGCGACCAGCATCGACGCTGCCTGAATCCCTGGAGGCCTGTGAGCAGTACCGCCTCGATCTGACGGATGACGCGTCACTTGATCAGGCCCTGCGGGATGTGGATTCCCTGGTGATCGCCACAGGTGCTCGCCCCTCGATCGATCTGAGTGGTCCGATGCGTGTGGATGCCTGGGGCGTGAAGCGCCAGGTGGAGAGTTGCCGTCGTGTCGGAGTCTCCCGTGTGGTGCTGGTCAGTTCCCTCTGTGCCGGCCGCTGGCGGCATCCCCTCAACCTGTTCGGTCTGATCCTGGTCTGGAAGCGTGTCGGCGAAGGTTCGCTCGAAACCAGTGGTCTGGACTGGACTGTGATCCGACCCGGCGGTCTCTCGGAGCGTGAGCAGGATCTGGAGCGCGAGGCCATTCGCTGGAGCGGGCCGGATCAGCAGGAGAGTGATTCCATCCCCCGGCGGCTGGTGGCCCGTTGCTGTGTGGAGGCTCTCCAGACTCCGGCGTCGATCGGTCGCATCGTCGAGATCACCAGCAGTGAGGAACTCGACCCGGTGGCCATGGCCGATGCTCTCGCCTGATCGTGTCTCAGGGGGCACCGCCCTTCGGATGAGGTTGCCACTAGAAGAACAGCGTCCTCAGGAGCTCCCGTGCAGTTTTTCGTTTGCGAAGCGCAGATTCCCTCTGAAACCCAGGACGAGGCCTACACCGCCTTCATCGAATACATGGAAGGTGGTGCTTCCGAAGACAGATTCGACGGCTTCGAGCTCGTGGCCAGGCTCCACATGCCGGAATCAGGTCGTGTGTGCATCATCTGCAAGGCGGCTGACGCCAAAACGCTGTTCCGGCATTTCATGTTCTGGAGATCGATGTTCGGCATCGACATCGAGTACACACCGGCGCTGAGCTGTGGCGAGATGGTGGAGATGCAGAAAGAGCACAACGCCAAGCTTGACGAGGTCGACTGACCACGCCCCCAGTCACCGGCAGGGCTGAGTAGAAATGCTCAATTAAGGAGTTGAGCCACACTGCTTCACATAGGTTTTTTAACCTATGTGAAGTACAAGCAGTCCCATGATCCGCGCCGTCCTTACGCGCCCTTTCCTTGCAGATCTGGGTCTGCTTCTTCTGCGGGTGTTCACAGGCTCCCTTCTGATTCATCACGGCTACGAGAAGCTCGCCAATATCGAGAATTTCGCCGACGCCTTCGTGCGTCCCCTGCATCTCCCCTTCCCGATCCTGCTGTCGTACGTGGCTGCATTTTCCGAAGTGATCGGCAGCTGGCTGCTGATCACGGGACTGCTCACCCGCTTCGGGGCTCTGGCCGTCGCCGGAACGATCAGCGTTGCCATCTACCACGCCATCATCACGGCGGGATTCAATATCTACTTGCTCGAGCTTCTCGGTCTGTATTTGGCAGCCGCCGTCGCCGTTCTTGCCTGTGGGCCGGGAATGCTTTCTATCGATGAGCTGATCGCCCGCCGGCTGGAGCCTGATTACACCGCCACTGCTGAATCCCTGGATGACCTGGTCTCCCGTACGCCCGGCCTGAGCGAAGTTCCCGTCAATCGTTGAAACAGGCTTCACGTCCTGTAACATTGCTTCACGCGAAGGGCCTGTCATGTCCAACTCAGTCACCCAGTCCAGCGATGCCTGGTATCAGGACGCTGCCAAGGCACAGATCGAGTCGGAGCGCATGGGACGAGCCGAATTGCTCAATGGCCGTGTCGCCATGCTGGGTTTCCTGATCGGTCTGACCACGGAATTTCTTACCGGCCATGGCATTGCCAGCCAGATCACGTTCGGCTTGTTTGGCCAGAGCTGAATCCACCGAACTGTCACTGTGACAGTCGGCGTTCTTTCACCTGCGTTCTTCCGGTCGGACTTCCTGTCAGCCACCTTGCGACTGTGAGGAGTTGATCAGGGTGGAAACAAGGTCACACGCCTGATCGGCAAAGACCCTGCCTTCGGCGGGGTCTTTTTTTTTTGGATCACTGCCGGTTCATCGCGCTGAGCACCCACCAGATGATCAGCGCCAGGATCATCCAGGGAAGCAGAGTGCGCAGCAGCACCAGTCCGAAAAGCACCACCGCGGCGGATATGCCGAACCTGCGGGTGAGAGCTTTCGCTTCCGGGGTCATGTAGCGCCAGCGAGGCAGGAGCGGCATGGGATTCAGCGTGGACGCTTGAAGGTGTAGCAACCACCGTGGTAGCCGGTGAAGGGCTGGGCATAGGACACCAGCTCCCAGCCTTGCTCCCCCAGCTCATTCATCAGCCCCACCAGTGTGATCTCCCTCTGGGGATGGCTTCGGGAGATGAGTTGCTGTTCATCAAGCCACAGCTCCTCGATCTCCCCGGTCCAGCTCTTGCCGCGCGGCACGAACCTCAACTGGGTGTATTCCCACTTCATCGGTGTGCCCAGCAGCCGAGATCATAGGGGCCCTGCCGCAGCCAGAATCGGTGCATCACCACGATGTTCCGATGAAAGAGGTCAGCCTTCTGGAGATGATCGGCCGCTCGCTGGCCAAGGTGGCGGCTGGGGCGGGTGTGGCAGCGCTGCTGCTGTGGCTGACCTACGTGATGCTCGACGTCGGGCACATGCAGTCAGGGTTCACCCTTCCGGAGTCCAGCTACTGATGCTGGCGTTGCTGCTCACAGGGGGGCTGTTCGCCGCGCTTCAACTGTGGTGGATCGGGTCGCTTCTGCAGCGCAACAGGCGCCGGCGCGGTGGAGAACCACTGAGCAGTCAGTCCTTCCGCCGGGAGTTGGAGCGGATCTTCCACGAGAGCGCCTGAACGCTGTGATGGTCCAGAAGCCCTCAGCGCGGCTCTGAACTCACCAGAAGTCCGTCCTTCGGCGAAGGGCTGGGGATCAGCTGAAGATCGAGATCCTGTCCGGGAACAAGGCTGAAGCGGACCCGCTTGAGCAGACCCACCGTCATCAGACGGAGCTCCAGCTCCGCCAGGGCCTTGCCCAGGCACACCCGTTCACCACCACCGAAGGGAAGCAGCATCTGCTGAGAGGACCCATCCAGGTGACGCTGCGGCCGGAACGCCTCCAGGTCTCCGGCACCCTCACGGTTGGAGGCGGCCAGGGCGACCTGAATCACCCGTCCAGCAGGAATCTCCACATCCGCCAGGCCGATCGGTTCGACGGTCTGCCGGAAGAAACCACCCACCGGAGGGGTCATCCGCATCACTTCACTGCTGAGGGCCTGCAGCCGTGGCGCCCGGTTGGGATCGAAGGCTGAGGTGGGATCGCCCTGCGGTGGCCAGGTGAGTTGATCGAGTTCCTCATCCAGCCAGGGCATCAGCTCCTGATCCAGCAGCAGGGCCCGCATCAGGCAGCTCAGCGATGAGGCGGTGGTTTCATATCCTGCAAACAGCAGCAGCAGCAGCTGTTCAACGAGGTCCTCATCCGTGAGTGGCAGACCGGCTTCATCCAGGCCTCCGCTCAGCAGATCCAGGCCTCCCCTCCCGCCATTCGCCTCCTGAAGCACCGTCTGCAGGCGTTTCAGCAACCTGCTGCGTGCCGCCAGAGCCCTGGCGAAAGGACTGCCGGGTACGGCCAGTGGAACGGAGAACAGCGCTTTCGTCCAGATCTCGAAGTCCGCGAACAGAGCATCGCGGTCGTCTTCGTCGAGACCGAGCACCGTGGTGGCGATCACCGCAAAGGCGAAGCGGCGCATGCGTTCAGCCAGAGGAACGGGCGTTTCCGACTGCAGCAGTTCGTCGGCCAGCCCGTCGACCATCGTCACGATCGATGGGCTGTAGCGCCGCAGGGCGGCGGTGGCGAACAGCTGACCCACCACGCGACGGCGCGCTTTGTGGGCGGCACCGTTGCGGTTGGCCAGGGAACGGCTCCCAAGCAGCGTCTGGACGCTCTTCGGCCACCAGCCCTGCACGGAGTCGGATTGATCGAACAGATCGCGGATCGCCTGCTCTCCCCGGATGAAAACCAGTCGCTGACCGATCAGTGTCGTCTCAAAGACATCGCCGTATTCATGGAATCGTCGCGATGCGAAGTCCGGATCCCGGAAGAAGCCAAGCGCTTCATGGATGCCGGTGACGGCGCCGGTTGTCGGGAGCGGACGAAGGGTTCCGGTCACAGAGCCATCAGGTTCGGAACAGCTCTTCCACCATGCCTCGGTAGCCTTTGAGGGAGGCACCGGGGCGGCGTTTCCGTCTGACCAGCGTCTGACCGGGGAGCAGATGGTCCGGAGCGAAGGTGACCAGATCGGGTGTTGAGGCACTCTCCTGTTCCTCAGCCAGTGACCGGGCGATCTCCTCGGCGGTGGTCGGCGTGACATCACGCTCCTCGACCATCGCCACCGCAGCGGGTTCAGGTTCGCGGATCGGGCTGGGAGCCATCGGACGTGCCACTGTTCGCCCTGCTGACGGCCAGAGGAAAAGCACACTGAAGGCGAGGGCCGCCAGAGACGTGATGGTGCCGGTCAGTCCAAGCGCCAGACCCTGAAAGTTCCAGAGCAGGCCTGATGCTGCGAGCCCCAGCGTGCCGAACGTCGCCAGCAGGGATCCGAGCAGGGATGCTTCAGGGCGCTTCAGGCGGATCGGTTCAGACAGGGGTGGCTGGGTCTGCGGTTCGATCACCAGCACCGGCTCCGGGGGCAGGGGGCGCAGCAGCACAAGACCGATGGCGACGAGCACCAGGGAGGCGACGGTGCCGCCCAGTCCGTAGAAACGGCCCAGAAAATTCCAGACGATGCCGGATCCGGCGATGCCAAGAACTCCGGCGGCGGAAAGAGCGATGCCCGCAAGCAGGCCGAGACGGGTCTTCACGGGTTCAGTTGCTGTTGGATCGGGTAGCGGCGTAAGCCACGGCACCTCCGGCGATCACCGTGAGCAACCCGCTGGTCAGCAGGAATCCCACGAGCATGGCGAATCCGAGCACGCTTCCCAGCAGCGACATCTTGAGGCGAAGCAGTTTCGACTTCATCAGAAGCACGAGCAACATCACCACCGTGGCCTTGAGACCGGCGATCTTGGCGGCACTGATCGGGCAGAAGGGATTGGGAAGCAGCATCGATGGATCCCGGAGGGCCGTGAGTCTGGCGAAGGGGGACCATCAGCTGTGATGTTGAAGACGATCAGCTGCGTCCTGATCTGGAACAGTGAGTGCGATCTCCAGCAACGAAGCCGTGACCAGCTACCTGAACAGCGTTCGTGTGATCGTCAAGCAGGGCTGCGAAGAGCAGTACCTCGACAAGGTGCGTGCGTGGGTGCGTCCCGAGGGGATGACCTCAAACCACATGGCACGGATCGGTGAACGGCGGTATTGCTTCGTCGGCCTCTGGGACAGCGAGGACGCTCTGATGGCCGGTCGTTCGAACATGATTGAACATCTGAACAGCGTCCGGGATTTCCTCGAGGAGATTTCCCCGGAGCTGGGGGTGACAGACCCGGTCTCAGGTCCTGTCGTGATCAGCATGGGCTGAGTCTCAGCTCTGCAGACCCGCCACGGTGTTCTTCAGGTCAGAGATGTCCAGCAGACCGTTGACATCGAACCAGGGTGCCGTGGCCCAGTCGAATCCCTCCCCGAAGGTGCTGTCCGGAGCTGTCACATACCAGTGGCAATCGACGTCCGGTACGTCAACGGCGCACTGGGACCAGTCGTCCTGCCACTGAGGCACCTGAACCCAGAGAAGGGCGACGGCGACGATCGAGAGCAGGCTGCGAATCATGGGTCCCAGTCATGTGCGCAGAACCTATCAGTGTTCTGCGCATCTCCGCGAGGCGGGATGGCGGTGGTATGAGCGGGTGTCCTTTTTCAAGAACCGATGACCTTCTTGATGCATTGGCAATTCAAGACCGGCTACCACGAACAGGCAGCCCGTCGTTTCATGAGCACCGGCGCTCCGATGCCGGAAGGGTGCAGCTCCTGGACGCGCTACCACGCCCCCGGATCCGTCGAAGGCTGATTCAGCGTTGATGCTGAGCTCTCCTGCAGGGCTCAGCGCCGGCGGTTGCGGGAGCGCTGCTTCAGCTTGCGCTTGTACTTCTCAACCGGAGTCTCGTGGTGCCGGATGCGGCGCAGATCGGAGAAGATTCCAGCCTTAGCGACCGACCGCTTGAAGCGGCGCAATGCTGATTCGATGCCTTCGTTCTCGCCGACAGTGACCTGACTCATCCGTTCTCCGAGGAAGAGGAGCAAAAAACGACTTTACCAGCAGCACCATTGCCAAGGCTCTGAGGCTGACCGAGCATCCGGGCAACGCTTCTTCGATGGTCATGGCCAAACTCGGTCAGGTGTCCCTGAAACGGGTTCATCAGTTCAGCACCGAGGGTGATCCTGCACTGATCCGATGGCACAAGAACGCACTCAACGCCCTGATGCGCCGGTTTCAGCTGGGCACTTATCCATTGTTATGGATCTCCTTCGCGAAGGGGGTGGCGGTGACTCTCGCCGTTCAGCGTCTTCTGGGTTGAGGCCAGGCCTCCGATCATCAAGAATTCCGTCGTTCGGTTCCCATCCCTCAGCGCAGACGAGATGCTGCAGCAATGGGATTGACTCACTGCCCCCTCTGCATCGGTCTGGCGTTGCTCTGTGCCGTCCGGTTCACGGCTCACGGCCTGATGGCTTTTCAGTTCAGCAGCCTGCGATCCAGCCCTGCGCTCGACTGAATCTGGGTTGAGTATTTGCACTCATACCGCCGAAACGGTCGCGACGGCCACGGAATGTGAACTAATATTAAATACTGTTAGGGCATTGAGTGCCGAAGTAATGGAACTTCTAATAGCAGCTGCTGTGTTCATTCCTTTCTCAGCATTGGTGATGAATGCATTTGCCGGTGATTCCGAAGACGATTACGACTTTCTGTGATGGAAACCAAACTTCTCGCTCTGCTCACGTTCGGTGCTTCCGTGATGACCCTCTGGGCCTGGATGACGGCGAATGTCGGTCGATCCGAGCGTTGATCACAGGCTTCCATCACAAGCGCCTTTTCATTCCGCTGACGGAATCTGACCAGCACATGCCATGCATCCACCGTTGATTCTGTAGGGCGCAAGATGTCCTCGAAGACAACGAGTTCCGCGGAAGAATTTCACCGCTCCCAGTTCACGGGCGTGAGCATCTGTCAGCGGCAGTTTGAGCCAGGCGTCCGGAATACTTCCCTTCAGATCCAGACGGTTCTGCTGTGCTGCACGGCGTCGTTCCAGTTCTTCTCGATCATTCTTGGCGCATACTCCTTCCACCTGCCTCTCGCGGGAACAGCTCTCGCAGGCTGTGACGGTGGCTTTGCGGCGGGTTGTGTTGTGGGACAACTTGTCGCTCGGTACCTCCCGTTCACAGCCGCAGCTGCAGCGACACCACCAGTAGGCGTTTCCTCCGCGGGAGCGGCGTTCGGATGGGCGGACGACCGTGAGCTGTCCGTAGACCTCACCGATGCGATTGCGTGGGCGCGATGGCATATGGCGTGAACCCTATGGATTCAAGGAATCACCCAGATCATGCCGAATCCCTGTCGTCTCGGTTACAGGAACCATGCGGTTGACTGACCGAGAATCGCCTATCCCCGATGGCCTCGACCTTCTTTCATGTGCAGCACGAATTTCGTGCCGGTAAAGCTCAGCAGTGGTGGGAAACCGCCCAGAAAGCACAGGCTCCCGGTGGTGGCTGGGATGAGGCTGTGACGACCAACCTTGAGGCCGGCTTCTACAACCACAGCTTCAATCCGATCGCTCCGGAGGGTCCCTGTTTCTGCATCTGGGAAGTTCGCGAGGGGATCTCTTCAGAACAGTTCCAGGCGTTCATCGATGGCCCCAACGGTCCGGACTTCGGTCTCGGCGCGATGATGAACATCTGCCGTGAAATCAATCTCGAGCTCGCCGGCGACACGCCCTACCCGCGTAAGTTCGCCTGATCAACCCTCTTCCGTTGATCCGCGGAGCTCGGCGAATTTGGCTGCCATGGTCGGGTTGCGCCGGGTCAGCTTCTTGATCGATACATCCTGCGCTTTGTCATTGGCAAGGCGCAGATTGTTGTCGGCGCCGATCAGCGCGTCCTTGGTTTTCTGCAGGTGGAGAATTGATTTGTCGATCTCGTCGATTGCGGTCTGGAACCGTCGGCGTGCCAGATCCGTGTTGCGTGAGAAGTTGTTCCGGAACGAGTCCAGTTCATTTTCGAAGTTGGTGATGTCGATGTTCTGCGCTTTCACCAGTGCCAGCTCGGCCTTCACCTCCAGAGACTTCATGGCGGCATTGCGCAGCAGGGTGATGAACGGGATGAAGAACTGGGGCCGGATCACATAGGTCTTGCCGTACCGGTGTGAGACATCGACGATGCCGGAGTTGTACAACTCACTCTCCGGCTCCAGCAGTGAGACCAGCACGGCGTACTCGCAGTTCTTCTCGGTGCGGTCTTTGTCGAGTTCCTTGAGGAAGTCTTCGTTCTTCTTCTTGGTGGCTGTGGTGTCGGCTTCGTTCTTCATCTCGAACATGATCGAGATGATCTCATTGTTGGCCTCATCCTGATCGCGGAAGATGTAATCCCCCTTGCTGCCGCTGCGGGCATCGTTGTCTTTCTCGAAATACGCCCTGGGGAAGGCGGCAGCGCGGATGCGATTGAATTCCGTTTCGCAATGCTGCTCGAGCGTTTCGCCGACCATCTTGGTGGACAGCCGCGCTTTCATATCGCGCAGGCGTTCAATCGCCTGATCGCGATCCTTGATCTGCCGTTCGTAACTGTCCTTGAGAGATTGTTCTTCCAGCTGATGTTTCAGCTGGGTCTGGTCGAGAACGTTCCGCAGGGCATCACGCTCCTTCTCAACGCCGCTTACCGCTTCGTTGATTGCCAGCTTCCGGGCGACCCCACTGGAATCAAGCTGTGCCCTGAGGTCTCGCAGCTCACCCTCCTTCTGGAGTGTGATCGCCTGAAGGTCCTTGGCAAACTTCGTCTCCGCCAGTCGTGCTGCGGTGGCATGACTGTCCTTGAGTTGCTGCAGTTCCCCTGCAATCATGTCCCGCTGCCTCTCCGATGTGGTGACGGCTTCTGAGATCGCCAGTTGTTGAGCGAGATCTCTGGTATCCAGGGACGCTTTCAGGTTCTGGATTTGAGCATCCTTTGATGCGGCGATCTTCTGCATCTCTGTGGTTACTTTCTGGGCTGTGATCTCCACAGCAGCCTGTTTCTCACGCTCCGCCAGCGTGAGCCGCTCCTGCAGCTGTTGTTCGAAATCCCGATCTCTAACTTGCTTGAGGATGTCGGCATACCCTGCCTCGTCGATCTTGAATGCCGTTCGGCAATGGGGGCAGATGATTTCATGCATTTGTGTATTTTCCTGTAATCAGGTTTCTGTCTGTGAAGGCATTTTATCGAGGCTTTGCTAGCTGTTCATCAATCGCCCTTTCCTGCCGTGTGTGTGCTCACCTCCTCCTGGTCCGCACTGATGGCCGATCCCAGAGCGCTGATGGAAACGCTGATCATCGTTGGCTTCGTGGCTTTCGCGACGGTGGGCTTTCTGGCTGGCCTCCGGGAGATGGCCAGCGATCTGCGTCGTTTTCGGCGGGCCAAGGTCTGAGTCCGCAGGGGTGCTCAACCCTCGAGCGCAGCGTCCAGCTCCATCAGCCGGCGGGCGTTGACGCCCAGGTCGGAATCCCCGAGTCGTGAGATCGAACGGGCCTGCACTCCCTGCCCCTCCTTGAGGCGCAGGAGTTCCAGATCGTCGACAAAACCGAACAGGGCACTGCTCACCTGAGCATGCAGGTAACCGTCATCCCTCTCCACCACGACGCTGCGGGGCAGGTCTGCGACAGCCTCCGCCAGTGTCTCGAAGCCGGCCTGAGGGTCCGCTGGGTTCCATGAACGGCTGGCGCAGTGGGCGGGACTGGGGCATGGGCTGAGCTGGCCGTTGTGGACACCCAGATCTCCGGGCACCGGACCCACGAGATGGAACAGCATCAGGAGCGGCAGAAACATGCCTGCGATCAGCTGCATGGACTCGTTCCGCTGTCAGGGCGTCCATCATGGAGCTGAATCTGGTGGTTGATCTTGAGCCCTGCCTGGATCCTGGTGGCCTGGACGGTTGTGGCGACAGCCTCGTTCTGGAAGTTCTGGCGCATCACAGGTGCTTACCGCCGCAAGCTGGGTGCGGCGGCTCCGCCATCGGTTTCCGACCGGGAACGGTTGGAGCGCAGCTGGCGCAGGAGCGAGCCCTGACCCCGATCGGAACATTCTGTGAGCTCGAAACGGGCTTGGAATGTGCGCTTCTAAAATGAATTTTTGAAATTTTAATTCTTGCGTTCGACAGAGAATCAGCGGGCTCCATTCCCATCGTGTGCATCGTGAAGGGGGGGCAACATTTCTTCGACGAGTCCGATGAAACCCCTCATCGTTGTCGCTGCATTTCATCGCTTGTTTGTTCTGCCGGGGGCTTCAGCTCGTTCAGCTCCTCTCACCCCGTAGCAGGTCGCCATGGATCGCCAGTGCCGCTCTGCGAACACGCAACGGCCGGAGGAGTTCGCTCACCGATTGTGTGGATGCGCCGTGCAGGCCGATGAAGCCGGACTGGACGGCCCAGTGGCGATGAAGCAGTGCACCGCGTTCGCATCTGGCAACTGACATCAGGGGGTGATGTGCCTGAATGGAACGATGGGAGCTTTCATCGATGCCAGAGCATCGGTTCCGGGGTGTTGATCTGAATTCCGAGGGACACGTCCGTCTCTGCGAGGCACTCGCCGCTGCTGAAGTTCTGTTCTGCTTCGAGGTGCGAACTTGCATTCCCGGTGGCGATCCCACCATCTGTCGTCGGCTGGATCTGCTGGTGATCGGCCCGCATTCGCTTCTGAATGTGGAGGTGGATGGAGCCCGTCACAACCGCAGCAAGAAACGGGAATCCGATTACGAGCGTGATCGTCTGCTCAGTCGGCACATGCGCACGCTCCGGTTCACCCATGAAGCGGTTCTTGCGTCTCCGGAGCAGGTGGTGGACTTCATCCAGCGGGAACTGGAGCAGGATGCCCGATCGCTGACTCTGCAGCTCAGCAGGCTCCAGGACACGCAAGGCGGCTGACTCAGCGATCCATCGAACGCGTTGCCTGGTGCGTGGAATCGGTCAACTGCGCTTCACCGCGTTGATGAATGGTCCGGGCGTAGTCGGTCCAGGTGCCCTGGCCCCAGTAACGGAAGCAGCTGGTCTCGAGCAGCAGAAGGTGCAGCAAGGCCTCCTGGTAGGCCGGCGTGCCGGTGACGGCCGGGTCTGTGGACACCTGTTGATCGAATGTCTGATGGAACCGCGCGCTCAGCTGGTTCATTGGCTCCAGAACATTGTCGTAGCCCTGCACCCAGCTGAGGTTGTTGGTCCAGGACGCACCTTCCATCGAAAAACCATCGCCGGCTGCCTGGAGTGAGGCGATGGCGGTTTGGACGGCTTCCGGTGTGGGGGTCTCACCGACCGCTGCCCAGAGACGCTGCTGCTGCACCGCCTGGATCATCGGAAACCGGTCGCTGCCGACACCGGCGGCGTCGAGCAGTTCCAGGTATTCGCTGCCGTTGATGGCCACGCAGTCGTTGCCGTCGTCCCGGATCCGTTGATTGGCCTGCTGGAAGGCGGAGGGGAACTCATTCATCATCACGCCGCCGTTCTCGCCGTCAGCGATCTGGCTCACCAGCGATGGGATGGAGATGTCTCCCAGCTGTTGGCGTTGCAGTCCCAGTGCCTCGTAGCAGGGCTGCATCTGGCCGACGAGCTTGGTGTCGGAGCCCTGGGTTTTGATTAGGGCCGTGATGCTCACGGTGTCGCCGCTGCTGTTGCGGGCGGTCAGCTGATTCGGCAGATACTTCTGGCTTTTGCTGAGAGGTTCGCCGCTGAGGGTCTCCACGCTGTGTTCCTGCACCAGCAGCCAGCGGTAACCGCAGTCCTTCAGGGCGCTGATGAATTCGTAGAGGGTGTCCGGGTGATTGGGCAGATGCATCTCCGGTGGCGAGAAGCCCCTCACCCGTTGCAGCGCCTCGGTGCCGAACAGAGCCGCGAACTGATGCTGCCAGGCGCTGATCTGCAGCTTCAGATCAGGGATCGGCGTGGAGGGCGCGACGGCATGGCTCCAGAACGTGCCCAGCCACTCCACATGGCGCTGCATCCCCGGATCGCAGGCCAGGTGGCGTAGGGCGGCTGTGATGTCGTCCCGGCCCATCTGCTCCACTCCCCAGAGCAGATTTCCGGAGTAATCGAGCATGATCCGCGGGTTGCAGCCGTCGCTGATCAGCTGAGGAATCAGATCGGCGAGCCGTCTGTAGCACTGGGCGAAGGGCTCGGCGTTGTGGTTATCCCCCTCCCCCTGGTGCTCGAACATGTACTGAAGGTGGGAGATCAGCGCTCCGTTTCCGCCGGCTGGAATGGTGGGCTGATGCATGTGCAGCGCACAGGCGAAGCCGGATCGGATCCGATCGAGCGCCAGGTTGCTGTTGGCTCGCCAGATCGGGGCGTCCTGCCGCATCAGGGTCTGCAGTTCAGCCTCACGACCGGCGATGGGAGGCCGGGCCGTCATGAGCGCACCCGCTTCACGGCAAGACCGGCTTCCGCTGCCGTGATCCCTGCGAGCACCAGCAGGCCGAGCAGGCCGACGAGCTGGTTCATCGCCTCCGCATCGGCATCGGCACCGCGACCCAGCAGGGCACCGGCCACAAACCAGGCGGTGGCTGCCAGCGAGGTGATCCAGTACTCGCGCCAGCGGCGCTGATACAGATAGCCGGCTCCAAGGCCTGGCACCACATTCAGCAACACCGCCACCCATCCGGCTGATGCGGCGAGAACCTGTTCGCGGCTGGCCTGGTTCATCGGTGCTCGCATCGGTTCCTGCACTCTGTCGGATCGTCTGGTTCTGCGTGGTTGTCTGGAGGCTGCTGTCGTGCACGCCCCCTGGACCCTGTTCTGATCTGTGGTGTGCTTCTGCTTCTGATGGCCGCCGCGGCGTGCATCGGCCTGCTGATCCTGCAGCTGGGTCTGCAGCAGGTGTTCGCTGTGGCGCCCAAGCTGCAGACGCCGCCAGACGCCGCGCTGCCATCCACCTCCCTGAGTGTGGTGATTCCGGCCTACAACGAAGCCGCCAACATCGGCGCCTGCCTGTCGGCTGTGCTGAGCAGTGAGAGTCCCTGCAGCAGCTGGGAGGTGCTGGTGGTGGACGACGATTCCAGCGATGCCACAACGGAGCTGGCGCTGCGCACGGCCGATGAGCAGGGCGCGAGCGCAGCCGAGGTTCATCTGGTGCAGGCCGGACCGCGACCGGACGGGGAGCGCTGGGTGGGCAAGAACTGGGCCTGCACCCGGGCCATGGAGCAGGTGAGCAGCAGCTGGGTGCTGTTCATCGATGCCGATGTGCGCCTGAAGCCGGATGCCCTGAGACGGGCCCTCGCCCAGGCGATCGATGAGGAGGCGGATCTGCTCAGCCTCGCGCCGAGGCTGGTCTGCGGCTGCCTGGCGGAGTGGATGGTGCAGCCGATCATGGCCAGCCTGCTGGGCCTCGGCTTTCCGATCGTTGCCGCCAATGATCCGGCGTCGTCGGTCGCTTTCGCGGCGGGGCCGTTCATGTTGTTCCGGCGCCGCACCTATGTCGCGATCGGCGGACACCGCGCTCTGGCCGCCGAGGTGGTGGAGGACCTGGCCCTGGCGCGACGGATCAAAGCGGAGGGCTACCGGTTGCGGTATCTGCTCGGTGTTGATGCCGTGGACCTGCGCATGTATGCCGACCTGCCCTCGCTCTGGGAGGGCTGGACCAAGAACTGGTTCCTCGGTCTCGACCGCGATCCACTCCGGGCTCTCGGTGCGGCGGCGGTTGTTGTGCTGATGTTCAGCACCCCCTGGCTGCTCGCACCGGCTGCCGTGGTGCTGCGGTTGGTGCTGCCTGAGCCGGCAGGGCTCTGGTCTGCCCTGCTGGCGCTGGCTCTGCTGGCCATCGTTCAGCAGCTGGTTCTGCGTCTGTGGAACCGCCACCGTTTCGCTGTGCCACTCACCCACTGGTGGCTGATGGGGGCAGGAGGGCTGCTGGTGGGTGCCATCGGTCCGGTATCGGTATGGCGGACCCTCACCGGACGCGGCTGGACCTGGAAGGGGCGTCAGCTTGCCTGAACAGCCTCGCGCTCACGCGAAAAGCCATGAAAAAGGGAGGGTTCCCAGGCCCTCCCGGTAGTCGACGCATACCCCTCACCGGGGTGCATTCATGATTCCGCTCAAAGCCGGGAGAGGGTGTAGGTATCGCTACTCATTGCTGTGCCGGTTCGCTGACGGTGTCGCTGGGGGGCTGCTTGGCGGTAGGACGGAATCGGACTGAGGGATGCGTACGGATGGCGACTTATCTGGTGACCGGTGCGAACCGTGGCATCGGGCTCGAGTACTGCCGCCAGCTACAGGCCCGCGGCAACCAGGTGATTGCCGTCTGCCGCCAGAGCTCTCCTGAGCTGGGGGATCTGAAGGTGCGCATCGAAGACGGCATTGAACTGAGCAGCGAGCCTGCGATCGCTGATCTGGTGCAGCGTCTCGATGAGCAGCCGCTGGATGGAGTGATCCTCAATGCCGGGATCCTCCAGTCCATGGGACTGGCTGATCTCGATGCGGAGGGCATCCGCCGCCAGTTCGAGGTGAATGCCCTGGCGCCGCTGCTGCTGGCAAGGGAGCTTGTGCCGCAGATGCCCCGCGGCTCCAGGCTGGCGCTGATGACCAGCCGCATGGGCTCGATCGACGACAACAGCTCCGGAGGGTCCTATGGATATCGGATGTCGAAGGTGGCACTCAACATCGCGGGCAAATCGCTGGCGATCGATCTGGAGCCGCGCGGCATTGCCGTGGCGATCCTGCACCCCGGGCTGGTGCGCACGCGGATGATTCAGTTCCATCCCAGCGGCATCAGCCCGGAGGAGTCTGTGGCGGGATTGCTGGCACGGATTGATGCGCTGACCATGGAGACCAGCGGCAGCTTCTGGCATGCCAACGGCCAACGGCTGCCGTGGTGATTGATCCCGTGATGATCGGAACCTGCCGTGGGCTTTGATCCACGCGACTGGTCGCGCGCGTCACGGCCTCGTCAGGAGCGGGTCACCAGCAACGTGGAGGCGTTGCTGGCGGAGAACGACGCGCTGCGGCGCGAGGTGATGCGGCTCACCCGTGAGCTGGACCTGCTGCGTCGGCCCCAACACCAACCGCCGGTCGCTGATCCCGCGCGGATCAGTCGTGAGCAGGCGTTGCAGTGGGGTGAGGCTCTGGCCGGTCAACCGGGTTGGAGCAGCCTGCGTCAAGGTGCGCTCGAGGCGTTGATCGTGCGCCTCAACCGCCTCGGTTTTCCTGGGCATCTGACGCTGCAGCAACGGCTCGATCGGTTGGTGAGCGGTCTGGGCACGGATCTGCTGTCGGCGGTCGGCGGGAAGGCGACCAAGAAGTCGACGGCTGTTCTGGCGGCCTTTGCTCTGTACGGCGTGCGTGCCAGTGAATGGCTGGATGAGGATCCGAAGCGGGTGGTGCTGGATCTGCAGCAGCAACTGCAGCAGAGCGAGGCCCGCCGTCGTGGGCGCCGTACGCGCACGGATCAGCGCAAGACGGATCAGCGCAAGACGGATCAGCGCACGCCTGATGAACCGTGGGGGAGCAGGGTGGCTGCCCTGGCGGTGCTCGGCCTGGAGGCGGGGGCCTCTGCCGAAGCGATCAAGCAGGCCCATCGTCGCCTGGTGAAACGGCATCATCCGGACATGGGGGGATCTGCGGAGGCGTTCCGACGTGTGAACGAGGCCTATCAGCGGTTGATGGCCTGAGCCTTGATCGGGCAGGTGAAGGATGATCAGGGCAACGGATGGTTCGAGATGCCGATCGAATTCGGATTTGTGTTCATCGGGGCCGGCATCGCCGTCGGTATCTCTTTTGCGGTTGCGGTTTGGTTTGAGCGCTCGAAGCAGAAGCAGCCTGATCCTTGAGGCCCCAGCTCAGGTGGATTCATAATTGCCAGAGATCCTGATCCGTTTTTGACCCCTGCAGACCGACCTGATGCCAGGCGCAGGACACTGATCTCATCGCTGCAGCTGCGCTACAGCGAGGCACAGAAACGCGGAGATGCCAAAGCCAAGCTGGTGCTGTTCCGAGAAGCTGTCTACCTCGGCATACAACCCCAGCTGTTTACCGACGACCACTGAATCGGTGCAACTGTTCCAATCACTCTGGGGCTGGGATGATTCTCTGGAAGCCGCCTTGGATCGTGCCGCGAGCCAGGGATTCGATGGCCTGGAATGCAACATCGACCATGCCTGCATGGAACCACTGCCGCCTGATGAGGTGCGGCAGCTGTTCATCGCTTGTGGGAACCCGCTGATCCTGGAAATCACCACCGGGGGCGGGTACACACCCGATCTCGCGGATGGCCCCCAGCAGCACCTTGATCAGCTTGTGCGGGCCTTGGATCGTGCCAGGAGGATGGACCCACTCAAGATCAATCTGATCACGGGCAGCGACAGTTGGCCTGAGCCCGAGCAGCATCGGTTCCTGGAAGCAGTTCTTGATCTCACCGAGGCTGAGCCCTGTCCGGTGATGGTGGAGACCCATCGCAGCCGCAGTCTGTTCAACCCCTGGCAGATGCCGGTCTGGCTCGAGCGTCATCCGCGGTTGCGGCTCACGGCAGACCTGAGCCATTGGTGTTGCGTCGCCGAACGATTGATGACGCCCGATCTGATTCCGATCCAGGTGATGGCTGAACGGGTCGATCACATCCATGCCCGGATCGGCCATGCCCAAGGGCCTTCGGTGAGCCATCCCTTCGCGCCGGAGTGGGCCGATGCGTTGGAGGCCCATCGTCGTTGCTGGCAGCTGTTCGTGGATGCCGTCGGCACATCGGCTCAACCCATCACGATCACCCCCGAGTTCGGACCGGACGGCTACATGCCCTTGCAGCCCTTCAGCGCAGAACCGGTGGCTGATATCGCGGCGATCAATTCGGCGATGGCGGATTGGCTTCGCACCGCCCTCCATACGCCCAGCAGCTGAGGGATTGGGTCAGCTCATCCGGCAGGTCCCGGCGGTAGACCTCCTGCCAATGCAGGATCCGCTGTTCGAGGGCATGCACCGGACCGGGCACGAGTCCACTGCGGTAGCCCCGCTGGGCGGATTCCACCAGGGCCTGGTCCTCGTCGAGGAACGCCAGTAGCTCCTTCAACCAGACGGTGTTGGCCGCATCCGCTGGCAGTCCAAGTCCGTCGCTGTCTGCCCCTGGAGCGAACAGCCGCAACTGCATGCAGCAGCTGTCGAGGCTGAGGGGAAGAAACTCCAGCAGCGCCAGCCGGCCGTCCGGCCAGGTGATCAGGTGCAGCCACGGGGGCAGGCCGAAGGTGTGAAAGCAACCGCCATCGGCGTGGGGCGTCACCAGCAGGTTCACCAGGGCCGTGGTGTGGTGGACGTAATCGCGCACCGGCCCCTGTTCGCGATGCAGCGTCGTCGGATGGGCCACGGCGACGTGGTAGTCGTCGAGGGTGTTGTCGTGGGCGATCTTCCAGTTGCAGCGCAGGGTGCGCTGCAAGATCCGCACCTGATGGAGGGGCTGTCTCCAGTGGTCAGCCACCCGTTGATGCACCAGGTCGAGCTGCTGCTCCAGGGGCGTCACCGCCGGGGTGAGTGCGACCCAGATCAAGGGTCCATCCTCTCGGCAGGGCAGGGATGGGAGCGGCCAGTCCTGGCGTTGGAAGGGGGGATCGAAGCCCTGTTCGCGGGCAGCGGCCAGCAGCTCCCCCTGCAGGGAGTAGGTCCAGCCGTGGTACGGGCAGATCAGGCGACGGCAGGCGGTTGCTCCGTCGCGTTCGTGCTGGAGGGCCACGCCGCGGTGGGGGCAGCGGTTGTGAAAGGCGCGGGGGGTTCCGTCATCGGCTCGGGTGAGCAGAAGCGGCTGATTCAGCAGGGTGAGCGCCAGGCTGTGGCCGGCCGGCAGGGCCGATCCAGCGGTCAGTGGATGCCAGTAGCGCTGGGCGTAACCGCTGCAGTCCCAGTGATGCACCTGCGGATCGGTGTAGGCCTGGGCCGGCAGAAACCGCTGCGGGGACGCCATCACCCGATGGTTGGCTCCAGCTGACGCAGGCTTGTGGCCAGGCTGCGGCGTAGCTGCAGGAAATCACTGCTGAGGCGCAGCTGATCCAGATCGCTTTTATCCAGGATCACGTCGAGCGAGCGGATGATCCGGCCGGGGTTCGGTGCCAGCACATGCACGCGCTGGGCCAGCACCAGAGCTTCCTCCACGTCGTGGGTGATCAGCAGCACGGTCAGTCCGGTGCGTTGCCAGAGTTTGAGCAGGAAGTCCTGCATCGTTTCACGGATTTGCAGATCCAGAGCCCCGAAGGGTTCATCGAGCAGCAGCACGCTGGGATTGGTGGCCAGGGCGCGGGCGATGGCCACCCGTTGCTGCATGCCACCGGAGAGTTCCCGCGGCAGTTTGGTGGCGGCATCCTGCAGACCCACCACCTCGAGGAAATAGGCGGTGCGATCGCGCACGTCGTGAGACGTCATGCCTTGCAGCCGCATGCCGAAGGAGACGTTGTCGGCTGCATTCAGCCAGGGGTAGAGGCTGTATTTCTGAAACACCATGCCCCGGTCGGGGCCGGGCCCTTGAACGGTGGATCCATCCACGTGGACCGTGCCGCTGCTGGGGTGATCCAGGCCGGCGATCAGCCGCAGCAAGGTGCTTTTGCCGCAGCCGGAACTGCCGACGAAGGTGACGAACTCACCGGATTGCATCGAGAAGTTGATGTCCTCGAGGACTGTTTTGTCGCCGAACTGTTTGGAGAGGTTCTTGACCAGCAGTTCCATGGCTCAGATCGCCCAGCGGCAGCTGAGGCGCAGCAGCAGTCGGAAGCCCATGTCGATGGCGAAGCCGATCAACCCCAGCACGACCAGTTCGGCGAAGATCTGATCGGTGCGGAAGAAGCGCTGGGCCAGCTGGATGCGTTTGCCCAGCCCCACTTCCGCCGCCACTAGCTCGGCCACCACCACCAAATTCCAGGAGGTGGCGATGTTGATGCGCAGGGTGTCGATGATGCTGGGCAGGCTGTAACGAGCCACCACTTGCACCAGAACTTGGCGGCTGCGGCCGCCGAGGGTGAGGGTTGTTTCGATCAGTTCCTTGGGAACGAACTTCACCGCATCCATCACCATCAGGATGTTGAAATAGATCGTGCCGAGGAAGATCAGGGCGATCTTGGGTTCCTCGCCGATGCCGAGGTAGATGATCAGCAGGGGGATGAACGCTGCTGCCGGCATGTAGCGGAGCATGGCGATCAGGGGTTCGCACAGGGCGCAGACCGCCGGATACACCCCCATGCAGATGCCGATCGGAACCGCCAGAACGGTCGCGAGGAGGAATCCAGCGAACACCCGCCCGGTGCTGGCGACGATGTCCTGAAACAGGATGCCGCTCTCGGCCATGGAGGCCAGGGAGCGGAACACTGCCCCCGGTGATGGCAGGAACTTCTCGTCCACCATGCCCAGAGAGGCGATGGCCGCCCAGACCAGCAGTGGGATGAGCAGGGAGGCGACCTGCAGGCCGCCGCGCACTGGCCCCGACGGGGTGGCCCCCAGGGTGAACATGGAGAGGAGCCCTGAGCCCCTCCCCTTGGTTGAAGTGGCGGCCGTGGCAGTCATCAGGAGTCTGCGACCTTCTTCACGAAGCTGGAATCAAACAGGTTGCTCATGTCCGGCTTCTCGGGAATGAAGCCGACGGAGACCATGAAGTCCGCCATGGATTCCGAGGCGAAAGGCATGTACTGCATGCCTTCGCCCTCGCTGAAGGCTTCCAGGTTCTCTTCGATCGAGAAGAAACGGGTGCCGTCCTTGTACTGCTCGTATTCCTCGGTGGGAATGCCGGCCCGCTTGGCCATGATCTCCTCGGACTTCTCGGGGTTCTTCTCCATGAAGTCGCGCACGTCCCACCAGGTCTTGACGATCTTCTGAACGTCGTCGGGCCGTTCCTTGATCAGGTTGGCGCTGACGGTGAGCAGATCGGGGATGGCGCCGGGGTACTCCTTGGAGCTGGCGATCACCCGAGCACCTTCGCGCTGCATGGCGGTGCCGGTGTAAGGCGGGAAGGCGCCGACGGCATCCACCTGCCCGGCGGCGAAGGCGGTGGCGGCCTGGTCGGTGGGCATGCCTTTGATCACCACATCCTCACGGCTGAGGCCCACATCCTTGAGGGCCAGGCTGAGCAGGTAATCGTCCACGACGCCTTCTTCCACCGCCACCGTCTTGCCCTTGAGCTCGGCGACGGAGGTGATCGAGGCGTCAGCAATGATCTGGTCGTTCCCTGAGGAGTTGTCGTTCACCAGCACCACCACTTCACCACCGTTCTCACCCGGCAGGAAGGAGATGGTGTCGTTCAGGGTCTGGGAATTGCCGTCGATCTTGCCGGCGGCGAAGGTTTCCATCGACTGCACGTAGCCGTCGAACCACTTCATCTCAACATTCACGCCGTTCTTTTCGAACAGCTTCTCCTCCACGGCGATGGCCCAGGGCCACCAGCCGGCCCAGTTGCTGTAGCCGAGCACGATCGGCGTACCGCTGACGGCGGTGGGTGTGGGGGACTTGGCGCAGGCGACAGCCAGAACGATCGCCAGGCCGGCGATCAGGAGATTGCGGAGTTGCTTGGTCATGGCATCGGCGTGATGGGTTGGACGACGGAATCTGGGCTCAGGCGGTGGCCAGAGCAGGGGACTGGTCTGGCGCGTTGGCTGTGGAGGCTCCGGCGGTGCGATCGGCAAGGGCCTGCCGCACCCACTGGTGCCATGCATCGAGGCCTTCGCCGCTGAGGGCGGAGACCTCGATCACCGTGGCGTTGGGATTGATGCTGTGGATGTTGCGGCGGATCGTCGCCAGCTCCACCGGCAGGTGGGGCAGCAGATCCACCTTGGTGATCAGCACCACATCCGCCTGGCGGAACATCAGCGGATACTTCAGCGGTTTGTCGTCGCCTTCGGTGACGCTGAGCAGGGCCACCTTGTGGTGTTCCCCCACCTCGAATTCCGCAGGGCAGACGAGGTTGCCCACGTTCTCCACCAGCAGCAGATCGAGCTGGGCTGGATCCAGACGTTGCTTCAGCAGCTGGAGGCCACCGCTCACCATGGCGGCATCGAGATGGCAAGCCCGACCGGTGGTGATCGGCACCACGGGAATTCCGACGGCTTCCAGGCGCTCGGCATCGAGCTGGGTGGTCATGTCGCCCTCCAGTACGGCCATGCCCCAATCGGCGGCCAGTGCTGGCAGGGAGCGTTCGAGCAGAGCGGTCTTGCCGGCACCGGGGCTGCTCATCAGGTTGAGGCAGAGCACGTTCCAGGCCTGGAAATGCTCGTGGTTGTGTTCCGCCTGGTGCTGGTTGGCGGCGAGGAGGTTGAGACCGAGGGTGTCCTCGAGGGGCATGTGCATGGCTAAAGGGGGGTAGGTGTCAGCGCATGCGCTGGATGGAGCTGGACTCAAGGGCAGCGCCGGCCGCACTGCGGTAATCGATGCTGCGGATCCGCAGTTCGCGGCCGCTGACGATCTCCTCCAGTGGGTGATCGCAGCAGGGGGAGCGGTAGGCGCTCTCCGGCACCGGGTCGTAGGTGCTGTTGCAGACCAGGCAGCGACCGACGAACGGAATGTCGGTGATGGTGAGCCGGGAACCATCCAGCCAGCTGCCCTGCACCACGGCGTTGTAGGTGGTCACCAGCTGATCGGGCTCAACGCAGGTGAAGCGGCCCACATCGAGGTGGACGGTCTCCACCATCGCGCTGGGGTCGTCCCGACGCTGCCGCCATTCATTGAGGGAGATCAGCAGGCACTTGGTCATGTCGACTTCGTGCATGGCTTACCTCCACTTCTGATCGACGTTCATGTTGCAGACATCGCTGATCCAGGCCGGCTTGCCCTTGCGGGGCAGCTGGCCGCTGACCACCAGGTGGGCCATGGCATCGCAGATCACGCGGGTGGCCATCAGCGAGGTCATGTCGCTGATGTCGTACGGCGGCGACACCTCCACGATCTCGAGACCGCACACCGGCACGTTGCGCACGATCAGCTCGAGCAGCTTGAGAGCCTCGCGCGGAAGCAGACCGCCGGGTTCGGGCCAGCCGGTGCCGGGTACGAAGCCAGCATCGATGCAGTCGATGTCAAAGGAGATGTAAACGCAGTCGGTGCCGTCGGTGGCCCGTTCGATCGCGTACTGGGCTGCCGCCTCCAGACCCATCTCGGTGATGTCCGTGACGGTGAGCACGTTGGTGCTGCGTTCGCGGCAGACCTTCACGCCCTCGCGCGGCACCTGCCAGCCGCCGATGCCGAGCTGCACCAGGTTCTCGGCCGGAGCATTGGCCATGTTGGTGGCATGGAACCAGGGGCAGGTGTGCATCCGCTCGTCCAGGTCGATCTCCTGGGTGTCGACGTGGCGGTCGAAGTGGATGATGCCGACTTTCTTATCGCCGAGGTGGCGGCAGACGCCGCGCACGGTGGGGAATCCGATCGAGTGGTCGCCGCCGAGAATGATCGGGAAGGCGCCGCTGGCGAACACGTGGGCGATGCCCTTGGAGATCTGATCGAAGCTCTTTTCGTTGTTGGCCGGAATCGTGAAGATGTCGCCGACATCGCAGAGGGTGATCTGTTCGCGCAGATCCACCCCCATTTCGTAGTTGTAAGGGGTGTACAACGCTGAAATACGGCGGATGCCCTGAGGCCCGAAACGGGTGCCGGGGCGGTAGGTGGTTCCGCAGTCGTGGGGGACCCCGACGATGGCCACGTCGTAGTTGCCAACCTGGTTCACATCCTCCAGGTAGGGCGCCTTCATGAAGGTGTTGATGCCGGCGAAGTGGGGCAGCTCGCCGCGGGAGAACGTGGAGATGTTGCGGTCCACGATGCTTTCGGCCGCTTCAAGACCCAGGCGCTTGGCCTGATCAACTTCCTGTTGCCAGCCTGTGAGAGGCAGCTTGCGTTCCTTCTCGAGCGCCTGCATGCCTTCGCTGGGATGCGAACGCTGAAAGGCCCCGCTGGGGTCCGTTGGGGATGACATCGGAGGGGGAGTTGGGGTTGGGGCGGTCTCCCGGGCTTTTGTCCCTCCGTGCAGCCGGCTGTGCCGACCGAAACCTCTCGGACCAGACATCCCAAATGGGATCGGAACCCTAGATTTCTCCGCCTTTCCACTCTCTGCGGCGCTGGCGGCACGCGTGGTGTGATCAGCTACGGAACTGATGCTTCAAACCGATACAGCTCTTGTCTGAAAGCCCTGCTCTTCTCGATTTTTAGATCCTTAGGTCGAATCAGGCTTGATCCGTTTGTTGGTTTCTTCATCTGGTGATGAGAACGCGAAGCTTCCCCGGCGACGCGCTTGATTGGTTCAACAGTCGAACCGGTCAGAGGATCACGATCTCAACAAGGGTGATCCCGAACAGGGTCTGTTGTTTTCTGGGGGATCTACTGGCTATGGCTTTGATGTGACCATCCAAGTTGAGTGAGATGTACTGCATCGAGCGTCTTGAGTCTGGTGGTGAGTGGGTTCGGGAGCTCTGCTTCAAGACCGAGTTCAAGGCTTTTGTGCATGCGCGCACGAAGTCGCGGATCATGCCCTGCACCTATCGGGTGATTCAGCCCACCTGGAATGACGTGCTGGTGGTTCTGGAGGGCAAGTCGGCCTCTCAGGATGCCTCCAACTGAGTGTTGAGCGGAATCTGAGCGCCATGATTCACACGCGCTACCTCAGCAGTGAAGGCTGGGTGGAGGAGTGTTCGCATCGCTCCGTTTTTGATGCCTACATGGATGCGCGCCGCCGCTGCGTGCTGAGGGGCTGTCCCTATGTCCTCTTCGATGGGGAGAGCGGTGCAACCCTCTCGGTGCTCACGGTGAAGCAGTGTCTGAGGCAGTACGGCATCGATGGCGAATTCTCACGGGCCGGATGAGCAACGGCGACTGTTTGCGTGTCCGCTGATGCTTACTGAATGTGACGCTGCTTGCGCATCACTGAGCCCTCCTTACGTTGAAGACGATTGGTTGCATGGTGAAATGAATTCCGCTCAGAACAAAGACGATTTGGTCCGCTCGCTTGAGCGCAGGGCCTACAAGCCGATCGCGGTGGACAGCCTGATCTGGCTGAGAAAGCGTCTGCTTCAGCTGGAAACAGAGATGCGCTGGGAGGATCGTCTCAGCCTGTTCGAAGAGTTTTTCCCGAACGACGCCATGGTGGGCAGGACATGACGCCATCGCTCGCGTTCATGCTGGGCGAACTGGAGATCGGAAACCTCACGGCAGGCTTCCTGGTTGTGGTGGCCCTGGTGTTCGTCGGCAGCTTCGCGGTGGTGTCGTTGCAGACCGGTGAGCTGATCAAACCGGAGAAAAAGGACTAACGGCGACCGGCTGCATCAGGGTCGGGTCAGAAGGCGGCGAGCAGCTGGGTCATGGCGGCGGCTGAACCGATGCCACCGAAGAACAGAACCAGGGGCAGCAGCACGGGCCAGCTGGATGTGGAATCGGAGTTCATCAGGCGTCTGTGCTGGTGGTCTGCTGCTGACTGCGAGGACAGGTGTTGGTTTCCGCTGCGGCCATGTTGGCGAAGGCGGCGAGCACCATCACGGCGATGACAACGGTGCCGCCTGCAAAGGCGATGAGTGGACTTCGGTTCACTGGCCTGAGCTGGTGGGATGGTGAAACTAACCAGCTGAACCGATGTGTGGCGGTTGCCACCAAGGGCTCATGACGAACAGCTGTAGTGGGAAATCCCTCCGGCGCTGAAGAACTGACGTGGTCTGAGCTGGTCGTATCCGGCGGCCAGATCGGCGGTTGGGGTGTCGTACGGGGTTCTGAACAGGGTCTGCAGTTCCTGGATCAGGCCGTTGTCACCCTGTTCTGCCTGTTGATAGGCGGGGGCGATCAGCCATTCCCGCCAGGTGATGGCGGGGTTGACCCGTTGCATGGCTGCCGATGTCGCCTCGAACGTGCCGTTGGTTGTGATCAGGGCACGCCAGCGTTGCAGCCAGAGCAACCACTGGGCGTCCAGCTCCTCGGAACAGGGCAGATAGAAGCCTGCGTGAAGATCCGACGGATGCTCGGGGATGGCGCAGAGCAGGCGGAAGACCCGGGTGTAATCAGCTCTGGAGGCCACCAGCAGCTGCAGCAGTTCGCTGATCAGGGCTTCGTCGTAGGCGGCCAGCCCGAGCTTGCGGGCCCACATGTCCTCGAGCTGCTTCTGCATTGCCGCGGCGAAGCCTCCCTGCAGTTGATCCAACTGCTCCTGGGCGTCGCTGTCGTCCTCCATCAGGGTGCGCAGGGATTTCCAGAACATGCGGTAGTTGGCTTCCGCCGCCATCGGCTGGTTGAAGAAGGAGAAGTGGGCTCCTCCGCCTGTCCATGGCTGGAAGCGGGGATCGAACAGTTCGCAGAAGCCGAAGGGGCCGTAGTCGAGGGTGTAGCCGCCGGCGGCACAGTTATCGCTGTTGAAATTTCCCTGGCAGTAACCGACACGCATCCAGTCGGCGACGAGTGCCGTCAGCCGGCCGCGGAACAGGCGGGCCAGCTCCAGCACCTGCTCACGGAAGGACAGGTCGGGGTCGATCTCCGGACGGTAGTTGCGGTCGATCAGGTGCTGCACGATCAGCTGCAGCTCATGGCGCGCTTCAGGGTGGGCGTTCTCGCGGGCGCGGCGGGCGAACAGTTCGATCTGCCCGACGCGCAGGAAGGAGGGGGCGACGCGGGTGCTGATCGCCGCCGGGTTGTCCACCATCACGTCCGGATCAAGGGAGCGTGAGTGCTCTGAATACCAGGGCCGCCGCACTGTCTCATCGCGTGACATGTACAGCGTCAGCGAGCGGGAGCTGGGAATGCCGAGGGCATGCATGAACTCCTGGGCGAGGAATTCGCGCACGCTGGAACGCAGCACGGCGCGGCCATCAGCCCCGCGGCAGTAGGGGGTCGGACCGCCGCCCTTGAGCTGCATCTCCCAGCGTCTGCCTTCAAAGACGCCTTCGACGATCGACATCGCCCGTCCATCGCCGTAGCCGTTGCCGGTGCCGAAAGGGCACTGCTGGATGTATTCGGTGCCGTAGATCGACAGGGCATAGCCGGTGGCCCAGCCCCAGGGATGCATCGGGGGGGTGGCCACCGATGCATCACCGGAGAAGAGGCGGGTGAAATCGGGGTCGTGGGCGAGCGCATCGTCCAGGCCCAGCTCGGCGAACAGGGTGCTGCTGTGGGCGACGTAGTCCGGATTGGGAATCGGTGTGGGCGTCACCGGCACGTAATGGCCGGACATCACCGGCCGTGGCCGGTGATCGTTGCCATCAACCGTGGCGTCCGGATCCGGCCGGAGAGCCTCCAGCAGCGAATAGTCGACCCGCGCGGCGAACTCCTGGAAGCTGTTCGCTGTGGTGGGCATGGGGTCGGATCAGGTCTCTGCCGATGCTATGGAGCCGCTCCTGCGCGGATCAGAGATCCGGCACCGAGGTTTCCGCCCGCAACGTGCACCAGGGTTCCAGATCCGTCGCCTTCCTACAGCGGGGGCAACTCCGTCCCCTGGCCTGCACCTTGGCGAAGGGGATCCAACGGGAGTTGTCGCGGCCCTCGTAACCGCAGTGCCTGCAGTGGATTCGATATTCAGCCATCGTTCAGTCCGATGAGCCTTCCAGGCGCTTCACGGCCTCATGGGCCCGTCGCCATCCCTTCACCTTGAAACAGCTGGAGTCATGGCAGACCAGGTACTGACCGTTGCCGACGGCATCGATGGTGGAACCGCGCGAGTTGGCAAAGATGCGGCTTCTGAAGTCCATGGGGTCTCCCCTGCCCTGGATTCACTGTTGTGGGGCGGCTTCCCATCGGCAACCCGTGTAAAGGCGCATTGCCCAGAAGACGACAGACAACGAAGATGGAAACGGCGTGCTCAGTCTGATCTCAGCTATCGCTGCACATGAGGTGCAAACTGAGTATTTAAGCCTGAGAATTTCCTCCTAAGTAATTTACTCTGCGCAATAGTTTTCTTGACCTGAACTGAATGCTGCTTGTAAGTGTGTTGAACTTGCGAGGGTCACATGTATTCGCTCAGACGAGAACACAACCATGAATCCATCACTGAACGATGGCAAGCCCTGGATGAGTACTTCGTTTGCATCACTGAATGCGACATCAATGATCAGGTCTGTGTCACCACCTGCCTGACAAAGCATCTCAAGATCGACGACGGGTCCGATCTCTCGATGGCCACCTGAGCCGATTCACTCCGATGCACCGGCGATGCAGGCGATCTTCAGCGGCACCGTGATGGCTGAAAGCGACGACATCGTGATGGTTGATGGCCATCCCTGCTTCCCGCTTGCCTCGATGCGGAATGATTTTTACAGTGCATCGGCTCACACCAGCGTCTGCGGCTGGAAGGGCACGGCCCGTTACTGGGGTGTGGTGGTGAGCTGAGCGGTCGATCCAGCCCCTAGAGCTGGTCTCCGTTGTTGCGCAGAGCGCACTGCGGCTGCTTGCTGCCGTACTGCCATGGTCGGCGCATGGCCCAGTACTCATCCACCAGGCCGAGCAGGTAGGTGCCGATGCGCTGGAGCCAGGAGTGTTGCTTCATCCCTTCAACATGCCAAGGGATCGTCTCAACGGCCATGGTTCTCCAGCGGCCTGACCTTGTTCAGGAGCCCAGCAGAGCGGTGCATTCCAGCCGTTCCTGGCTGGCGTCCCGCCGTTTCAGCCTCAGGCTGATCAGCCGTGCGAGATACAGAGCATCGTCTTTCACGCCGCAGAACCGTCCGGACCCCCAGGTGTGCAGCCAAGGCAGGCCGAGGAAATACAGGCCGTTGCTCTGGGTGACGCCACGATCGTGGGCGGGTTGTCCGGAACCATCGAACACCGGTACATCGATCCAGCTGAAATCACTGCGGTAGCCCGTGCACCAGATCACTGCCGCCAGCGGTTCACCGGTGAGATCAAGACCCGGATCCTGCCCATCCGGTGGCTGCCAGCAGGGTGAGTAAGGAGCCTCCGAGGGGGCCTCGATGGCCTGCTTCTCGATCCAGCTGTCGATGCTGCTGCGGATCCGGCAGTACACCGCATCGGCCTGATCAAGATTGCGGCTGAGGTCGTCGGCGAACCGGATCCGGTCGCTGCTGATCATCGCGAGGCGACCGTGCAGATGCAGTCCTTCGATCGCACGCCTCCGCAGATCGATTTCCCTGCCGCCATCCCGGCCCGTGAGGTAGTGGTTGGTTTTGGCACGCACGCTGCGTGGATCGTCGTGCTCGCTGATCGGCATGGCGTAGTAACCCATGCGATCCAGCCAGTCCACCACGTCCCGTCCCCGGTACATCCGTGGCGAGCGGGGGGCGCTGCCCACGCTCAGGTGCACCGTCCGACCGGATAGAAACAGGTCTTCGGCAATCTGACTGCCGGACTGGCCGCTGCCGACCACCAGCACAGGGCCTTCCGGCAGGGATCCGGCATTGCGGTAATCGCGGGCATCGAGCTGCAGCACGGAGGTCGGTAGCCGTTCCGCCAGTGGATGCCTGCGTGGTGTGTGATAGCCACCGGTGGCCACCACCACCTGCTGCGCTCTCACCTCGCCTTCGCTGGTGAGCAGGCGGTAGCCGCTGCCGGTCTGCGAAAGCCGCTGCACGGCCACACCCTCGTGCACATCAGCCCCGACGTGCTGGGCGAAACGGCGCAGGAAGGTCACGATCTCCGCCTTGGCCATGAATCCCTGAGGCTGATCGCCGTCGTAGGGGAAATCAGGCAGCTGGCACTGCCAGTTGGGAGTCACCAGGCAGAAGGAATCCCAGCGTTGTTGATCCCAGGCGTGTCCGATCCGGTTCTTCTCAAGCACCAGAGGACGGATTCCGTGCTGCTGAAGTGCCTGGCTCACGGAAAGGCCGGCCTGTCCGGCCCCGATCACCACAACCTGATGGTTGTCGGAGTGATGCGCGCTGTTGAGCATGCTTCAGCACACAACTTGGCATTGCAATGATTCAGGAAAATCATTTTCATTTGTGTATTGAAAGACACAATTAGTTGAAGCGATTTCTCGCGCATTGGTGCTGTATTTGGTTGCAAATGGAACACTTTTCGTTGATGCCAGGGTGCAGGCTTCTGTTCGTCAACGTTTCTTCACATGCCTGCAGTCGACCGCCCCGCCAATCAGCCGGGGGATTTTCTCGTTGACTACGAGGAAAAAGTTTTTCCTGACGTCAAGGCTGAGCCGGGTGAAAAGGCTCTGGTCACATTCCATACCGTTGCCTTCGAAGGATCCATCGGTCTGGTGAACCTTCTGCAGGCCAGTCGTCTGATCAACAAAGGCTTCGAAACCTCAGTGCTGCTCTACGGTCCTGGCGTCACTCTCGGGGTGATGCGGGGTTTCCCGAAGCTTGGTGATGCCGCCTTTGACGGCCATCTCAACTTCAATGCACGCCTTCAGAAATTCATGGATCAGGGCGGAAAGGTCTACGCCTGCCGCTTCGCACTTCAGGCGCTTTACGGCCATGGTGAGAAGGCCCTGATGCCAGGGATCACGCCGGTCAATCCTCTCGATGTGCTCGACATCGTGCTGATGCACCGCAAGGAAGGCGCCTTCATCCTCGACACCTGGACGCTCTGAGCCGGAGCTGATTCCTGTCATGGTGACCACTGTCAAAGTTGCCGCCGCTCAGATCCGTCCAGTGCTGTTCAGCCTCGACGGATCTCTGCAGAACGTGCTCAAGGCCATGGCCGATGCGGCGGCCGAGGGTGTGGAGCTGATCGTCTTTCCGGAGACATTTCTTCCCTACTACCCCTATTTCTCCTTCGTCGAACCACCGGTTCGCATGGGTCGCCCCCACCTGGCTCTGTACGACCAGGCGGTCGTCGTGCCGGGTCCTGTCACCGATGCAGTCGCGGCCGCTGCCCGTCAGCACGGCATGCAGGTGCTTCTCGGAGTGAACGAACGCGATGGAGGCACGCTCTACAACACGCAGCTGCTGTTCAACAGCTGCGGCGAGATCGTTCTCAAGCGACGCAAGATCACACCCACGTATCACGAACGGATGGTCTGGGGGCAGGGCGACGGTGCCGGGTTGAAGGTGGTGCCCACCCCCCTCGGCCGCATCGGTGCGCTGGCCTGCTGGGAGCACTACAACCCCCTGGCCCGTTACGCCCTGATGGCTCAGGGCGAGGAGATTCACTGCGCCCAGTTCCCCGGTTCACTCGTCGGTCCGATCTTCACCGAACAGACCGCGGTGACGATGCGACACCACGCCCTGGAGGCCGGCTGCTTCGTGATCTGCTCCACCGGGTGGCTGGACCCTGAGGATTTCGCGTCGATCACGCCGGATACGTCGCTGCACAAGGCCTTTCAGGGGGGCTGTCATACCGCGGTGATCAGTCCGGAGGGCCGTTACCTGGCCGGACCACTGCCCGATGGCGAGGGCCTTGCCATCGCAGAGCTGGATCTGGCTCTGATCACCAAGCGCAAACGGATGATGGACAGCGTCGGCCACTACAGCCGGCCGGAACTGCTCTCGCTGCGCATCAACCGCACTCCGGCCCTGACCATGGACGACATGCCGGTCGAGCCGACCGCCTTCAGCGAGGAGCTCGACCATGTCTGATCTGGGTCGCCTCGTCACGGAACTGCAGGTGAAGGGTCTGCGGGCAGAGCCGTTGAACGGCAATCAGGGCCGTCGGGGTGGAGCCGGCCCCTCTGATCACCGCGCTCTCGAGATCGGTGGCCGCACGGTGATGGTGCCTGTGTACAACAACGCCTCCGAGGCGTCGCCGTATCATCTCGACGTTTCCCCGGACGGCGTCGCCCTCAGCGGTCCGGGCGATGCCTCCCTGGCCCAGGTCGCCGCCACCGATGAACCGGCGTTCTACGGGCTCAGCACCGCGGATGGCATCCCCTACCGCTCGATCGCCCTGCTGCACAGCCGGGATGTGCTCGCCACAACGCTGCTGCAGACCTGCATCCGCTTCCGCGATCGCTCGCAGTCCTGCCAGTTCTGCGCGATTGAGCAGTCGTTGGAGGACGACGCGACGCTGGTCCGCAAGACCCCCGAGCAGGTGGCCGAAGTGGCCGAGGCGGCGGTGCGTCTCGATGGCGTCAGTCAGCTGGTGATGACCACCGGCACGCCCAACGCCGATGACCGTGGTGCCCGGCTGATGGCGGAGACGGCGGCCGCGGTGAAGCGCCGGGTCGATCTGCCCATTCAGGGTCAGTGCGAGCCCCCCGATGATCCGATCTGGTATCAACGGATGAAGCAGGCCGGCATCGACAGCCTCGGCATGCATCTGGAGGTTGTGGAGGCGGACGTGCGTCGCCGCATCCTGCCCGGCAAGTCCGAGATCAGCCTGGAGCGTTACTACAAGGCGTTCGCCGATGCCGTTGCCGTCTTCGGTCGCGGTCAGGTGTCCACGTACCTGCTGGCGGGTCTCGGTGACAGCCGGGACGCCTTGATCGACTGCAGCCGTCGCTTGATCGAACTGGGGGTGTACCCCTTCGTGGTGCCCTTCGTGCCGATCAGCGGAACACCCCTGGAGCATCACCCTTCGCCAGACACCAGCTTCATGGTGGATGTCTACCGAGACGTCGCAGACCTTCTGCGGCAGGGCGACCTGCGTTCCGAGCAGATGGCTGCTGGATGCGCTAAGTGCGGCGCCTGCTCGGCCCTGTCGATGTTCGAGCAGGAGGGCTGAGCGGCATGTTCTGTCTTGATCCCAGCAGTGGTGGCATCGGCAGGAGCGTGAGCTCGGCCCCGCGACTGTTCACGCCATCGGTGCGTGCCGGAATCGGCGTTGATGCCGACGATTTCCAGTTGTCTCCGACGGCTTGCTCGGATCGGTTCTCGTTCCATCTGCTGCGGCCCGACTCCAACCTGATACGGGGCTACTGGCGTCTGCGGCGCAGTATTTTCTGCCGTGAGCAGAACGTGTTCGAACGCTCCGATCGCGATGAACTCGATGCTGTGGCCTGGCCGATCGCGGCCCTGCAGCACGGTCCTCCCTCCCCGGATGCGGATGACGATGTTGATGTGGTGGGTGTGGTCCGGATCGTCGAGACCGAACCGCGCCTCTGGTACGGCGGCAGGCTTGGTGTGCACAGTTCCTTCCGCCGCCACAATCAGATCGGCAAGGGCCTGATCTGGAAAGCGGTCACCACGGCGAACGGCTGGGGATGCGACCGGTTTCTGGCCACGGTGCAGCTGCAGAACGTGCGCTTCTTCAAGCGATTGCACTGGACGTCGATCGAGGAGCTGGAGATCCGTGGCATCCGCCATCACCTGATGCAGGCGGACCTCAGCTACTACGTTCCGGCCAAACAGCAGCGACCGTCCCTGCAGCTGGCCGCATGAGCCTGCTGTCGCTGGCGGAAGAGCTGCGCCGTCAGAGCGGTCTGCTCGCCAAGCGGGACATCCGCCCGGCGGCTTCGATGTTCAATCACGTGCCGTTTCCCCATCTCGGCAAGCCGGGCCGGTTGGGCGACGATGCCGCCCTGTTGCCTGCTCAGAGCGGGCAGCTGTTGATGGCCTGCGAGGGCATGCATCCCGCTCTGGTGGTCGAGGATCCCTGGTTCGCGGGCTGGAGCGGCGTGCTGGTGAACCTCAGCGACATCGCTGCGATGGGAGGGCGACCGCTGGCTGTGGTGAACAGCGTCTGGACCGAGGGGCCCGATTCGCTGCAGCGTCTGCTGGAGGGGATGAGCAGCGCCTGTGACCGCTTCGCGGTGCCGATGGTCGGTGGCCATTCCAATCAGCAGAGCCCCTACGAAGCGCTGTCGGTCGCGGTGCTCGGTGTGGCGGAGGGGCCTGTGCTGTCGGCCCGGTCGGCGTCAGCCGGGGATGAACTCTGGCTGCTGGTGAACCGGAGCGGTCGCTTCTATCGGCACTACCCCTTCTGGGATGCCGCCACGGCGGCGAGCCCCGGTCTGTTGCGCTCTCATCTCAGCCTGCTTCCGGCGCTCGCGGCCGATGGCATCGTTCATGCCGCCAAGGACATCAGCATGGGCGGACTCTGCGGCACGGCGGTGATGTTCGCGGAATCCTGCGGTTCTCCCATCACCCTGGAGCTCGATGCGATCGAGCGACCTGATCAGGTGGATGAACAGGCCTGGCTCCGCTGCTTTCCCAGTTTCGGATATCTGCTGGCGGTGCGTCCGTCGATGACCGGCAGGTTGCAACGGATGCTGCAGGGGGATCCGCACCTGATCTGCTGCCGGATCGGATCCTTCGGCAGCGGCCCCTGTGGGGTTGCGTTACAGCGTGAAGGTGATCAGGAACTTCTGTGGGATGGCAGCGAAGGGCTGACTGGCTTCGGCTGTGACTGATGAGACAGCAGCGGCGGATTTGCGTGATGCAGGATCCTTCCGGTCAGGCCTGATGAATGCCCGAAGTCCGTTTTGAGCTGGAATGGCCTGATGGTCAATCCAGCACGTTGTATTCACCTTCCACGGTGATCCTGCAGTACCTGAAAGCCGGTGATTCCTTCCGGGTTTCTGAATTCGAATCGCTGGGCGTCAAGGCCCTGCGGGCCGCATCCGAGCGGGTTCGAGCCCGTTATGGATTCGCCTGTACACGAACGGATGAGGAGGAATCTCAGCTGCTTCAGTGGGTTGCCCGCTACAGCCCTGATGCCAGCGTGCGTGTGATCAGCCAGCTGCCCTGACTTTTATTTAATCCCATGACTGGAAAACCACCGTTTCCACCTTTCACGCTGGAAACCGCTCAGCAGAAAGCCAGGATGGCGGAAAATGCCTGGAACACCAAAGATCCAGAGAAAGTTTCGCTGGCCTACACCGAAGACAGTTTCTGGCGCAATCGCAGCGAATTCATCCACGGCCGGGATCAGATCCTTGCTTTTCTGAAGCGCAAATGGTCTCAGGAACTTGATTACAAGTTGATCAAGGAGGTGTGGGCCTACGCCGGCAACAGAATCGCTGTTCGATTCCAATACGAATGGCATGACGATTCCGGACATTTCTTCCGGTCCCATGGCAACGAAAACTGGGAGTTTTCGGAGACCGGTCTGATGCGTCGCCGTGAGGCAAGCATCAATGATGTGTCGATCAAACCGGAGGATCGCCGATTCACCTGGGGTGATGGACCCCGGCCGGATGACTTCCCCGGTCTGACCGAACTGGGCCTCTGAGTGTGAATTTTCAGCGTCACCCGCTGCCCCAGGCGATTGATTCCATCGCTCACCTGCGGCTGTTCGTTGAACATCACGTTTTCGCGGTGTGGGATTTCATGCTGCTGCTCAAGGCTCTGCAGCAGCATCTCGCTCCATCCGGTGCGCCTTGGGCTCCTCCGCCGCACCCCAGGATTGCCGGGCTGATCAACAGCCTCGTGGCCGAGGAGGAGTGCGATTGCCTGCCGGATCATCTCGGTGGCCCTCTGCATCTCAGCCACTTCGCCATCTACCGGCGGGCGATGGAGGAAATCGACGCCGACACCAGCGTGATCGATGCCGTTCTCGTTCAGGCGATGGCCGGAGATCTGCACGGTTCCGTGTGTCACCCCTCGATTCCGGATGCGGCACGCCGATTTCTGCGCACCACCCAGGACCTGATCCGTGCGGGCGAGGTGGATGCCCTTGCTGCGGCCTTCACCTACGGCCGGGAGCTGATCGTGCCTGATCTGTTCCTTTCGCTGCTGGCGCGTCTGCGTCTGATCAATCTGCCCTGCCCAACCCTGTGCTGGTACCTCGAGCGCCACATCGAGCTGGATGGCGACATCCATGGCCCCCTGGCCGAGCAGATGGTTGAGGTACTCATCGGTTGCGATCCCATGGCACGCGATCGGGTGGAGCGGGTGCGATCACGGGTGATCGGCGATCGGCACTGTTTCTGGGACGCTGTGCAGGCTCAGCTGGCGAATCCCGTCGCCGTCTGATCTGATTCAGGCCCGGCCACCGCGGGGCGTCTGGCGCAGCATCCTTTCCCAGTGGCGTTGCCAGCTCTGTTCATCACCGATGCCGGCGAGCAGCTCCACCTCACCGGGGGAGTGCTGCAGGCGGAGTTTCCACGCACTGATGTCGTCGGCCTGATTGATCCAGAGCCGCAGCACATCCTGATGAATTCTGTCTGCATCCCATTGGTGCTGGAGTGCCACCTCCTGTGACCAGATCACCAGATCATCCAGATTGAGTGGTCGGAAGCCCATCAGATTGAGCCCGGTGAGCTGCTCAAGCTCAAACCGGCGCAGAACATCTCCCAGCCCGAAGAAGTGAAGCAGGATCATGCATCTTGTCACTCGTTGCGATCGAACGTACGGGTTTTTTCTCTGGGAAAAGGTTCGTGTTGATGATCTTTACTCACTCTTGATTGCGTCCTCTCGTCATCACTTCCAACTAGCACTCTCATCCTCAGAGTGCTAACTGATCTCTGCTTGTTCCGGTCAGGGGATGGCCAGGGCGGTTCCCTCGCGGCGTGGGTCGGCAGCCCCCTGCCAGCGGCCGTCGATCCACTGCAGCAGGGCGGTGCCGCTGCCGAGGCGTTGCCGTCGCATCGGTTGATCGTTCAGCACCAGTTGATCGGTGGCGACCGGCCAGGGCAGGGGCGGATCCTTCTCCACCGCCAACCCCGAGCTGCGCATCGAGAGATGCGGCAGTCCCACGGCCCGCGCCGGTGGCTCCTGCCACACCAGTGAGGCCAGCAGCACCCGGCTGAGCACGTGGGGGATGCTGCGTCCTCCCGGGCTGCCGACCGACAGCACCGGTTTGCCGTGGCGGAACACGATTATCGGGGCCATCGACGACACCGGTCGGCGACCGGGCCGGCGGCGGTTCGCCACCGGGCGGCCGTTGATCGCGGGTTGAAAGGAGAAGTCGGTGAGCTGGTTGTTCAGCACCATCCCCGCCACCAGATGGCGGCTGCCGAACACGGTCTCCACCGAGCTGGTGTAGGAGGCGAGGTTTCCCCGGGCATCCACGATCGCCAGGTGGGTGGTTCCCTGTTCGCGGCCCTGATCCGGCAGTGCGAAGGGATAACGCGCCATGCCCGGCGGCAGTCCCGGGGCCGGACGCTGGGCTGGGGAGGCCTGCATCGCTGCGCTGCGGGACTGGATGTAGCGCCGATCCAGCAGCGCCCCGGTGGGGATGGCGCCATCGATCGGATCGTGCACCCAGTAGAGGCGATCGGCATCGGCCCAGGCCTGCGCTCGCGCCAGCTGCCGCCAGGTGTGGGGATCGGATGCATCGGTCAGCCCTTTGCCCAGCTCCAGCAGCGCCAGGGTCTGCAGCACCGCCAGCCCACCACTGCTGGGTGGCGGCATCGTGCACAGCCGGTGGTTCCACTGCTGCCTGCAGAGGGGTTGGCGGCGGACCACCGCATAGGAGCTGAGGTCGGCAGCAGTCCAGACGCGGAAGCCGGGCTGCAGGGTCTGCAGGGCAGCCATCCCCGCCAGGATCCGCTCCGCCAGAGCCCCGTCGTAAAACGAGGGGCCACCGTCGTTGGCCAGCAGCTCCAGGCTGCGCGCCAGGGCCGGGTTGCGGAACAGCTGGTCGGAGGGAGGGGGCTGGCCGCCGGGCAGGTAGAGCGCCTGGAAGGCGGGGCTGTGGTCCACGCCGATGCGTTGGGCGATGCCGAGCGAGCGGCGCAGGCGCGGGCTGGGGCGGAAGCCATCGCGGGCCAGGCGGATGGCCGGTTTCAGCGTGGTGGCCCAGGGCAGGCGGCCGTGCTGCTGATGGGCCTCCCAGAGCAGAGCCACGGTGCCGGGCACGCCGATGGCCTCAAAACGGCTGGTGGCTTGCCGCCAGGGCAGCGGTTCGCCGGAGGGCTGCAGCAGATCGCCCGGTCGGCTGCGCTGCGGGGCGATCTCGCGGCCATCGAGCACTTCCAGCTGCTGCTGCCGGGCATCCCAGTGCAGCAGAAAACCACCGCCCGCCAGACCGGAGCTCTGGGGTTCCACCACCGCCAGCACCGCCTGGGCGGTGACCAGGGCATCCACCGCGGAACCGCCGGCATTGAGAATTGCCAGGGCGGCCCGGCTGGCGAGGGGATTGGCGGTGACCACCACGGCCGAGCCGACGGCGGTGGAGATGGCGGCACCACCGGGATCGGATGATTCCGGATCGTCGCGGCTCACCGGTGCTGCGCCAACGGCGGTGCTGCCGATGCAGAGGCTGAGGATCAGCAGCAGGGCGCGGAGCATCGGGGTGGTGCCGGATCAACCCTGCCTAGCTTGTGCGCCTCGACCGGCGGCAGGGCTGAATGATGGCGGTGCAACACCGATCAACGGCCGGCCCTTCGCATGTGGTGGTGATCGGAGCCGGCTGGGGTGGCTGGGGTGCGGCCAAGGCCCTCTGCCAGGCCGGTGTGCGGGTCACGCTCGTGGATGGGCTGGCGGATCCCACCGGCAGCACGCCGCTGACCACCACCAGCGGCAAACCGTTTGAAGCCGGCACCCGCGGCTTCTGGCGGGATTACCCCAACATCAATGCGCTCACCGATGAACTCGGACTGAGCAACGTGTTCACCGACTTCACCAGCAGTGCCTTCTGGTCGCCCCAGGGGCTGGAGGCCACAGCACCGGTGTTCGGTGCTGGGCTGCAGCTGCCCAGTCCGCTGGGGCAGGCGTTCGCCACGATCAGCAACTTCAAGCGGCTGCCGGTTGCCGATCGGCTCAGCATCGCCGGGCTGCTGGTGGCGATGCTCGATCTGAACCGCAGCGCCGCGGTGTTCGAGCGCTACGACGCTCTCGATGCGCTCAGCCTGTTCCGGCAGCTGCAGATCAGCGAGCGGATGATCGATGAGTTCCTGCGGCCGATCCTGCTGGTGGGGCTGTTCAAGCCACCGGAGGAGCTGTCGGCGGCGGTGACGATGGAGCTCCTCTACTACTACGCGCTGGCGCACCAGGATTCCTTTGATGTGCGCTGGATCAGGAGCCGGAGCATCGGCGAGCAACTGCTCGCGCCGTTGAGCCAGCGGCTGGGCCGCGAGCATCAGCTGCAGGTGCTGGGGGGAACCCTGGCGGCTCGCCTGAACGTGTCGGCAGGCAACGGGGCGATCGAATCGGTGCAGACGCGATCGCTGGCCACGGGCGAGACGGGGTTGATCGACGGCGTGGATGCGGTGGTGCTGGCGGTGGGGGCCAGAGGGCTGGGATCGCTGATGGCGGCATCACCGCAGTGCGCCGCTCTGGCACCGGAACTGCTGCGGGCCGGCGAGCTCGGCGCGATCGATGTGGTGTCGGTGCGCTTGTGGCTGGATCGCACGGTTGCCGTCGCCGATCCCGCCAATGTGTTCTCGCGGTTCGAGGCTCTGCGCGGCGCCGGGGGCACCTTCTTCATGCTGGATCAGCTGCAGGGCGAAACGCTGCAGGAGCTCTGGGGCGATCAACCGGTGCAGGGGTCGGTGATCGCCAGCGACTTCTACAACGCCAGCGCCATTGCGGAGTTGAGCGATCAGGCAATCGTCGACTGCCTGATGCAGGAACTGCTGCCCCTGGCGCAGCCGGCCTTCCGGGAGGCGCAGGTTGTGGATCAGGAGGTGCGGCGTTATCCGGGATCGGTGTCGTTGTTTTCGCCGGGCAGCTTTCAGCAACGCCCGCCGCTGGAGACCTCCATGGCGACGGTGGTGTGCGCCGGCGACTGGGTGCGCATGGGGCAGCGGGAGCACGGCGCTAAGGGCCTCTGCCAGGAACGGGCCTATGTGTGCGGCCTGGAGGCGGCCAATTCGCTGCTGCGGCGTGAGGTTGTGCGCGGAATGGACTCCGGCGAACACCGGGTGATTCCAATCCGCCCTGATGAACCCCAGGTGGTGCTCGGCCGGGCCCTCAACAAGCTGGTGATGGATCCTCTCGAGGCGGCGGGTCTGCGCTGGCCCTGGCTGGCGGGGTCCGGATGAGCCGGCGAGTACCGGTTGTCGGTTTCAGGCGTTTTTGCTGAGTGCCATTCATGCATCTTTCGCTAGTGTCCATTCAGTGAAGGGTTGTGAATGATGCAGATATTGGAGATGGTCACGCTTGTTCTGGTGGACCTCGCGCTGATGGTTTATCTGGTTGAAAAGGGATCGGGTTTTGTGCGGGAGCGCCGCAAGATCACGCGTCTTGTCAATCGCCATCCCGAGATGAGAGGTGTCCATCCGGAACAAGACGATCTGTTCGTGTTTGAAAGCGACGATTGCCTGAAGGATTTTGTTCTGCAGAACAATGAGCCTGGAATGGATGAACCGTTCTACGTTCCAGACGACGAGCTGGATCAAGACTGAGTTAGCGTTCGCCCCCAAGTGCCACGGCAGTACCCCCAGCCGATGAGTCGCCAACGTTTCAGAGGTTTGTACCTTCAGAACACGGGCCATCCTCTGTGCTTTTCGTTCGTCACGTATACGCCGCAGACCAGAGATCAGATGGTGTCCTGCGGTGATCTGAGGGCGGACGATGAGTATTTCAGCCCGGTGCTGTTTGATTTTCTGCTGTTCGTTTCCGAGGGCATTCTTGGTTGCCCGCCTGATGCGTCTTTCCCGTTTGGTTACGACGATGTGGCCATTGCCGCGTCACGAATCCGGGGAACCGGCGTGCAGCATGAGTATCTGATCGCTGTGAATCAGGTTGCGTGGAATGACGACAAGCAATCCGTGCTTGATCGGCTGAGAGAGATCCTGTCGAGAGCGTCGTGGGATGGGGCTCGCCTGAGCCGGCGTGATGATCATCAATGACATCGTGGATTCACCCCTGCGTGATCCCCTTGGCCAGCCCAGCTGATCCTGATGCCAACCTCAAGCGTGCTCTGCAGAAGTTGGGCCAGAACGAAGCGGCGGTGGCTGAGGCGATCAACGAAGCCCGGGCTGAACACTCCCGCACCGAGCCGCCGGTCACAGGAGCTGAGTTGCTCGAACGCATCGACGCGCTGGCTGCGCAGCACTCACTCGACAGCCAGGACGCCGCACTCCTGTGCCATTGGCCCGATGCCGCATCGATCGGCCAGGCCTGGTTCGCGCTCAAGCACCCCGGCCAGAGCGTGCCCAGCCCGATGCTGGTGCTCGATGCCTATCTGGTGGGGGCGCCGCCGTTTCTGAGCAAGGCCCAGCGTGATCAGGTGAGCGACTGGTACCGCAGCAAGGTGTCGGCCAATGCCGAGTACACCGATGCGGTGACCGGTGCGGCCAAGGCCTTTGTGCTGATCGGTGATCTCAACGCCAGTGCCGCCGGCATGGCCTGGCAGACGATCATTCCCGATCTGCTCGCGCAGGGCCACGATCTGGGGTTCAACGTCACCAAGGAACAGGTGACGGCGGCGGCAGCCCGTTGGATCGTGGCGGTGGCTGACACCTTCACGCCGCCATCGCTGGACTGAGGATGCCGAGTCGATGCTTCACGACGCGCCTGCTCTGGCCCAGGGGTTGATCAGCGGCAGGCCAATGGCTTCGAAATCAGTGGTGTTGCGTGTGGCCAGCTGTCCGTCATGGGCGAGAGCTGTGGCGGCGATCACGGCGTCGGCGGAGCTGATCGGGCGTGCCATGCGTTCGCGATGGCTCACCAAGGCTGCATACCAGTGCGCTGCTGCGCTGTTGAACGGAAGCACTGGGTGCATGAGTACGTCAGCAACAAGGGTGCTCCAGCTCTGCTGGAGTTGCTGCTTGCGCTGGGAGTCGGGCAGGCGGGCGATGCCGTGCAGGATTTCGGCTTCATTCATGGCTGTGATGGCGACGGCTCCGGCACTGAGCTGATCGGCCCAAGCCATCACGGCGGTTGCCGGCTGTGGCTTCATCAGTTCCGAAAGCACGTTGGTGTCGAGAACGATCACAGCTGAAGGCTCGGCGCTGATGGGCTGTCGTTTCGTGAGGGCAGATCCAGCTCGAGGCTCCCAAGGCCTGCGAAGTGGTTGTGGATGCGTGAACCCAACCCCTCAGTGGTTGCAGCTGGTTTCGCGGGTTCGACCGCCTGGCGAAGAATCTGGCGCACCTCTTCCTCCATTGAGTGGCCGTGCTCGGCGGCGCGGCGCCGGAGTTGATCGCGCACGGCGTCGTCGAGGTTGCGGATCGTCAGGGTGGCCATGGGGCGAGGATTGCCTGCAGTGCTGTCATTGCTGTCAATGCTAGCGATGGCCATGGGGTTTGATCGGTTGCTGCCTGCCATGCCTTCATGCCCTGGCTGTCTCACTCCACCTGGTTTGCCGGCACCCAGATGGCAGCGGTGGCATCACCAAGGCCAGCGGTTCGGCCTTCGAGGTGTTCGATGCCGATCCAGGCGCAGATCAGGGCATCAAGCATGTCTTCCACTGGCTTGAGTGATGCCAGTGTTGTCACCGCGGATGGCTGGGGGATGAGCTCGGGGATGCCGCTGATGTGGGCCTCTAGCCCGGCTTTGATCGCCTGGAATTGATCGAGTAGCCGTTCGATCCGATCGGCGCGTGTCAGCTGCTCCGCTTTCCAGTACTGAGCCGATCGACTCACCTTGTAGGGAACGCGATAGTCGCGATTGAGCAGCGCCAGCAGGGCCACATGGGGGTAGCACTCGATCAGGGCCGGCCCTTGGCGATGGAGCGTAGTGGTGTGCAGGGCAACGCCGAGCTCGGCGAAGCGTTCGCGCAGTTGATCGGCGATGGCACCGGGGCGTTCGGCTGATGGGCTGTGCACAGCGCAACCTCTGGGTCCGAAGCGGCTGGCGATGGCGGTGTCGGCGGCCCTGCGGCTGGTGATCGGTGTCGTGGCCAGGGGCATGTCGACCGACACGCAGTCCACGGTGTGTTCTGCCAGCTGACGGCAGGCCTTCAGCAGAGCGGCGGGATCGGGTTCACTGCCCTGCGCTTTCCGGCTCCCATCCAGGGGTTGGCCGGCGGAGAGGGCGAGAAAGGCGTCGTAACTCGGGGCCAGCGCCAGGCATTGCCAACCTTCAGCGGCCCGTTGCACCAGGGCCACACCGCTGGGATTGTGCGCTGTCCAGGCGGCGTCGATGCCGAGAACGCAGTGGACGATGTCTGGATCAGGTTGGTTGGCCATCCAGGACCCAGGGATTGATCAGTGGTCAGTCGATGGCCTCTGCTTCAACAGTTTGCAGCGCCCGAGGTGGCCAGGCGTTATCACGCCTTCCTCCATGTGAAGGAATGCATGAAGTACCTATTGATTTTCGAGCACAGAGGAGTAGAGATAAATCAGCGATACGGAGAGAGATGGTCACGATCTGTTCAGGTTTTTTCGATCTATGCGTCCCACTCAATGCATTTGACAAGGCTCAGCCCAATCAGGCTGATGAACCCAGGCAAGCCATGAAGCCTCAGCACGATCTGTACTGGGAGGAGCGTTGCGACAAATCTCCTACTGCACCTGGATGCAAGATCTACGACGACTGAGCGCAGGACTGATATCCGCGTTGAGTCGATCGGGGTCATGCAACGAATTGCCCTCACGCAACACAACAACTCCAGGCTGATCTGCCTGGGGTTGTTGTTGGGATGCCGTCGAGAATCTGTTTCCTGACTGGCTCGTAACCGAGCTGGAAGCCTGGAAGCTCGCCTTTGCCAGGGCGAAGCAAAATGGTGCAAGGATTTTTTCTTATCAGCGCATTGATTGGCGTCGTAACGCGTTAAGTCTTCAAGCCTAAAATCCCATGAAAAACAAAATTGTCGTCCTCGACACGAATGTGCTGCTCCATGACCCTGAGGCCCCACATCGCTTTGGAGATCTGAGGGTTGTGATCCCCATGCAGGTGGTGGAAGAAATCGATCGCTTCAAAAAAGATCACTCTGAAAAAGGCAGGAATGCCCGGCGGATTTCAAGGCTCCTGGATTCCTATCGAGCCCGCGGAAGCCTTGCTGATGGTGTTCCAATCCAGGGATCGGATCAAGGAATGCTGCAAGTGATTTTCTGCCAGACCCAAGCCCTCAATGAATTACCGGCAGAGTTGCAGGGTGGTGGGGGTGACAACAACATTCTCGCGGTGGCCCTGGAGCAGATGCGATGCAGCGGCCTGAAACAGGCGCCTGAGGTCGTCTTGATCAGCAAAGACATCAATCTGAGAATCAAGGCCGATGCGGTGGGTCTGCAAGCCGAGGACTACATCAATGACAATGTCTCGATTGATGATTTGTACACCGGATTCCGTGAACTCAGCGTCGATGCGGAGACGATCAAGACGCTGCATGATGAGGATCAACTTTCACTGCCAGCAGTCACAGCTGCCGAGGGGCAGCATCTGCAGGCCAATGAAGGCGTCGTGATGGTGGATCAGCACAACGACAGCCACAGCTTGCTTGCCCGGCATCAAGGCAACAGCAACACCATCAAACCGCTGCACTGGCTGAATCGCGCCCATTTGGGCCGCATCAAGGCGAGAAACCGGGAACAGAGCTTCGCGCTTGATCTGCTGCTGGATCCATCCATCGCCCTGGTGACTCTGGTGGGCAAGGCAGGAACAGGCAAAACGCTGCTTGCCCTGGCTGCCGGCTTGCACCAGGTGGCTGATACCCATCAATACGCCCGCTTACTGGTGACGCGTCCGCCGATCTCCCTCGGAAAAGACATTGGTTATCTGCCCGGCACGCTTGAGGAGAAGCTTGGTCCCTGGATGAAGCCGATCATCGACAACATCGACTTCATCACCGGTGCTTCCCCTGGTGAGGATGCTGACCAGACGAAAAAACAGCGGCACCGGGAACCACGCAACGCCTGGGCTGATCTCCAAGGCATGGGCTTGTTGGAGGTTGAAGCGATCAACACCATTCGTGGTCGATCGATTCCCAATCAGTTTCTGGTGGTGGATGAGGCACAGAATCTGACGCCCCTGGAAGTGAAGACGATCGTCACGCGGGTGGGTGAAGGGACAAAGGTTGTCTTCACCGGTGATCCCTATCAAATCGACAACCCCTATGTGGATGCAGAAAGCAATGGGCTCACCTGGCTGGTGGAAAAGCTCAAGGGTCAGCCTCTGGTGGGACACATGACCCTCACAAAGGGAGAGCGGAGTGAACTGGCTGAACTGGCTGCCAACATCCTCTGATTGAAGACGAACAATTGATTTTTTCAACACATGCCTGGATTCAATGATCAATCCAATGGCGAGCAAGCCAATCTGGATGCCATTCTGAAATCATCGACCTACCGAATTGCCCATGAAGATCCTGATTTGTTGAACAACAATGCCATGCGCGGTGTGCGCATGCTGCTTGAAATCACCAAGCCGGATCTGGATCTGGAAACAGCCGGTGTTGAATCAACCATCATTGTTTTTGGCGGCGCCAGAATTGTCGATCGAGAGACTGCACTCAAGGGATTGGAGGAAGCAGAGCGATGCCTGAGCGAAAACCCAGGCTCATCAACGTTGAAGCGACAAGTCGCCCACGCTGAACACCGCGTCGTGTTGTCTCGTTTTTATGATTCTGCCCGAGAATTTGCCCGCCTGGCCTCCCAGCATGGTCAGGCGAATCACAAACAATGCCATGGATGCGCATCGCATGTGATCGTGACCGGCGGTGGGCCGGGAATCATGGAAGCAGCCAACCGTGGCGCCTTTGAAGCCGGTTGCCGTTCCATCGGGCTCAATATCACTCTCCCGTTTGAACAGCACCCCAATCCCTACATCACGCCTGATCTTTGTTTCAGGTTCAATTACTTTTCACTTCGCAAATTTCACTTTGTGATGCGTTCCATCGCGGCCATCCTGTTTCCAGGGGGCTTTGGCACGCTTGATGAGCTCTTTGAACTCCTCACCTTGCGGCAGGTCGGTACCAAGGGGAGCATGCCAATCGTGCTTTTCGGCACAGAGTTCTGGACCAAACTTGTGAATTTTGACTACCTCGCTGAGATGGGGTTGATTTCAGATGATGATCTCGATCTGATTCATTTTTCAGACACTGCAGAGGAGGCCTGGAATTTCATTCGCAGCCAGACACTGGCAGAGCCTGAGGAAAGCTGAACAAGACTCAGATGGAACCCGATTCGAGCAGGTGGTCCATCAAGGCTGTATAGAGCTGGGTCTTCATGTTCCACAAACAGGCCTGTTCGTTGGCGTCACCGCCGGGCCAGTTGATGTAGGCCTCCGCGACAACCCTGTGCAGAACGCGCAGAGCGTCCGTTTCCATCGAGATGGTGGTGATTATTTGATTGTCTTCCATGGGGCACTCGGGTGGAGAGGAACTGAATTCAGAGGCCCTGGGACTGGCGGATGATCCAGGCTGATGCGGCTTGCTGTTGTTTCCATGCCACCAACAGTTCTTTGGCGATGCTGCGCAGGGCTGGCACATCATCCGAGTTTTCGATCTCGCGTGAGAATTTCTCGATTTCAAATTTCTGGCCCAGAGTCAACGCGATCGGTTCCATTGGCTTGTGGCGTCGTGAGCGGAACGTACCCCAGAACTTCTGCTGCAACAAATCAAAAACGTAGTGCTTGCAACCGATTGGAAGGAAGAATGATCAGCCCAATACATTGCATCCATTACAGAACATTTCTGAATGCCGCTGATCGCTCGGATCGCCAAGGCTTATGGCTTTAGAAAACCTTTGTAGGCCTGGCTCTGATGCATTTCTCCTGGGAAAAACATCGAGAATTATCTCGGAATGTAGCTGTTGCGTCAGACAGCAATCAGGGGATGGCCCTCGCTCTTATGGGTATTGCATTGACCATGCTGGCCACGGATCTTCTGGTCCACGAGCTGCAAACCTCAGCCTTGCCGACCTCGAGATCCTGATGCTTCTGCAGGTCTGAGCTCAGATTGATCTGTTCGATCTTGGTCCGTGATTGTGTCGATCAGCCCAGGCTGATCAAGGTGAAACCTGCAACAAACAGCAGGACGGACAGCACAAACAAACCTCCAGTCATCGGTCGCTGCTCCTTTTGATTGATTGCATCCCCTGGCGTGCAGCCCGGCGCCCAAGATCCCAGGCTGTCTGGGCGGTGTTTTTGATCACATCCTTGGCGGAGCGGCGTACCCGGCGTGGGCTGCGCTGCATGGCATCGGGCCAGGATCCTTCAGGCCAGCGCGGCATCCGGCCAGTGACTCGGTCACCAAGTTGAATCAGGGATCGTCGCAGCCGGCTGGCCACAGCTCTCAAGCAACGGAATCAATGTGGTTGCCCGATTGTCACTGTGTTGTGCCAAATGACACGAAGGAGGTCTGACGCCTTCATCGCGCTCAATGGTTTTGTACGTCAACTTGCTGCGGCACCCAGATCGCGGCGGTGTCATCCCCATGTCCGGCTTTGATGGCACGGAGTGGCTTCATCACTCTTTGGTTGCTGGTTTCAGCGTTCCCCATTCAGGGGAAGGGTGTCTGAGTGGTCGATCCGTTCAAAGTTCAGACAGTGCTGCATCCAGGCCCTCAATCACAGAGGCAAAGAATTCCAGATCCAGGGTTTCGACTGTGTCGCTCATCTGGTGGTAGTGCGGGTTCCGCATGAAGGAGGTGTCGGTCACCATCAGGGCGTCGTAGCCGTGATCCCAGAACGGGCTGTGGTCGCTACGCCGCACCGCGGGAACGTCATGGCCGGCACGCAGAACCGGAAGCGGCTTGGTGGTCACGTGTTGACCCATGGCATGGGTGAGACGAGGGAGCATCAATCCCGCGCCTGCGTTGGCCACCAGTGCAATGAAATCCCCTCGATCGCCGTAGATGTGCCGCATCGCGGGATGGGGGTAATCCTGCTTGTCGCTGGTGAACGCCAACATCTCCAGGCTCACCATCAGCTTCAGGGGCTGTTGGTCTGTGCTGAGTTTCTCGGCCAGTGCTGCACTGCCGAGCATCCCCCATTCCTCCAGATCGAAGGCGACCAGCCAGACAGGCCGCCGCGGTGGATTGGACGACCAGCGGCGTGCGAGTTCAAGCAAAGCGGCCACAGCGCTGGCGTTGTCGTCGGCACCGATGGAATGCAGTGGCCCGTCGTAGTGCGCTCCAACCAGCAGAGGCTTCAGCGTCGGCTGTCGACCGGGCAGCTTGAGGATGAAATTGACACCGTCCTCGCTGTTGGTGATGAATCGATGCTCCTCAACAGGCCCGATGGAGGCAAGCGATTCACGAACATGGCTGCGCACCGTCATCAGACCCAGCGGATCCCAGCGCGCGTGACGCGGGATCGCGATTGCTTTGAGGTCTTTAAGGCTGGTTGGTGTCAGCGCTGCCATGCCTTCAGTCTGCGAGCCGATTCTCCTCTTGCCTAGGAGCCGGCAACTCCCCCTCGCGCACTCGCCTCAGCACCTCGCGCGCTACCGCGAGGTTGATGGGGGCGGTGGCAACCCCCTTGGTTTCTGCTGCCAAGCGCTTGCGAATCGGAGGAGTGTTGTCAGCAGGCATGGCTCCACTGTCTTGAGGAGAGCGGAATTGCACATCCCTCAGTTGAGGGTGTTGGTGGAATAAATCCCTCCATCGTTGGCCAAACCTCCTGTTGCGTCTTCCCCCAAAAGGGGGAGCAACGGCTGAGGGTTGGCTGAGTGCACCACGCTCCCCTCGCGGCAGATCCATCACCGATCAGGCAGCCCTGAACCGTTCCAGTCGCTTCCGCTGAGTTGTTCGTTTGAGCTCCGCTCCGTTGGATTGTTCTTCCCAACCCGCGCCTCGATTGGAGTGAATCAGCGGTGTGTCTTTGCTGATATCAACCGGACCGTTTGCACCGTTGTTTCTACCTTTCGCAAAAAACAATGTTCCTCACCGTTTTCGGGCAGAAAGGGGGCGTTGCCAAAACCTGCACCAGCATTCACCTGGCCAGCGTGTGGGCCCACCAGGGCTTCGCGGTGTGTGTGGTGGATGCCGATCGCAACCGCTCAGCCACTGCCTATGCCGCCCGCGGCATGCTCCCCTTTGATGTGGTGCCGGTGGAGGCCGCCGCCAAAGCCACCCGTACCGCGCAGGTGATCATCACCGACGGTCAGGCCAGCAGCAACGACGATGAATTGCGCAACCTCTCCGCCGGTGCCGATCTGGTGTTGCTGCCCACCACACCCCAGGCCCGTTCGGTGGAGCTCACGATTGAACTCTCCGCCACCCTGCGCAGCGCCGGCATCGCCCATGCCGCCCTGCTGGTGAAGGTCGACAGCCGCAAGCAGCGCCTCGCTCTGGACGCCCGCCAGACGATGGAGGGTTTCGATGTTGCCGTGCTCGCTGCGGAGATCCCCTTGCTGGCGGCCTTTGACAAGGCGGAAGTGGAGGGCGTCTGCGTGTCGGATGCTGTGGACCATCGCGGCCGCGCTGATCTGCGCCGCATGGCCGGATGGACCGCCTACTGCACTGCTGCGCAACAGATCAGTGCCCTTCTGGCAGCTGCACCACCGGACGCCCTCAGTGCCTGAGATACCCGCTAAAGAACGGGCACTGACCTCCAGGCCATGGAGCTCCGGCTCGAATCCCGCTCGATCCAGGACGTGCTGGCGCAGGCCAGCCAGTTGCTGAAGGATCGCCGTCTGGTTGTCGTCTTCGGGGATCGTCTCTCCCTCACGTCGTTTGCTCTGGCGGAACCGATTCGCTCCTCCCTGGTGGGGGCGGCCACCACGGAGGATGAAGGCGTTGAGCTGGTGCTGCGCACCAGGCCGGATCTGCTGATCTGCAGCTCGGATCTGGAGATCGGCTACGGCGTCAACCTGCTCAGGCGTGTGAAGGAGGAGTTGCCCACCTGTCAGCTGCTGATCGTGCTGGTGCGCGAAACCAGGGAGGTGGTGCAGGAGGCGATGCTGGCTTCCGCTGATGGTGTGATCTTCAAATCAAGCCTCGGCACCGGTCATGGTGATCTGATCGGTGCCCTGCAGACCATCGCCACGGGCGGTGTGTATTACCCCGCCGAGATCCGCAGCATCGCTGCAGCCGCTCCACGGCCGCAACTGCCGCCGCTGGTGGAGGAGCTCACACCACGCGAGCTGGAAGTGGCTGCCGCAGTGGCCCGCGGCTTCACCAACAACGCCGTCGGGGATCTGCTGGGCGTCTCCGTGGAAACGGTGAAAACCCATGTGGGCAATGCCATGGACAAGCTCGGTGCCCGCGATCGCACCCAGATGGCCGTCACGGCGATGCTCTACGGCCTGATTGATCCGTTGCCCTGATCGGCTCAGGTCACGGACTGTCCCCGGATTGGGGTGGTCGACGCGCCAGGGGCGAGGCATGGTGAGTGTGTTGCAGGCACTGGATCCTGCGGCACGTCAATCCAATGAAAATTGAACTCGCCCACGCCTACCCGATCGGCACGATGATCCTGGAAGGCAATCATCAGCCGTTTCACGCCCTGGCTTGTCCGCTGAGGCCTGTGATCATCAAACGCGGTCGTCGTTGAGTTCGGCCGATCAACGGGGCCTAAACGGCGACCTTTTTCGTGAGATCCGTCTGAATCATCAACATCAGCCGCTCCGGCGATTTGTACTGCCGCGGCAGTGAACGGTGAAGCAAGCGCAGCCGGTCCCAGCAGACGGTGCGTTGAAGTTCCCTGCCTGTTTTGCCTTGCCGGATCAGGATCTTCATTGCCTTGCAGTACAGCGGGTAGCTGGCCTCGAGCTCACCGATGCTCAGGCTTGATGTTGTCATGCAGCACCTTCATTTTTGATTCGTCATTGTGCGCTGCCATGCAGGTTCGCATCGCCTCCCATGTGGGGACATTCGTTCTGTCCCCACATGGGGGTAGTGAGCACAGCCCGCATCGAGGTTGTATGACATCGAGTTGCAGAACCACGGGTGGACACGATCGAAACCCATATCGCCAAGGACCGTGAGGAACTGGCCAGAGCCCAGGCCAGCGGTGACGAGGCCAAGGCACGGCATTACGCCACGGAGCTGGAGGGGCTTGAGACCTACCGCAGCCATCACCCCGATGATCACAAGGATCCCACCTCGCTTGAGGTGCATTGCGATCTCAACCCAGACGCCCCTGAATGTCGCGTCTATGACGACTGACAACGTCGATTCCGGAATGATTCCTCTGCCTGGCAAGGATGGGCAGAGGGAGCAGCCCTTGGATGGATCTGACGCCGTATCTCCAGCACCAGCCGAGGTCGGTTGACGATGAGCCGCTGTTGTCTGTGGCGATCACAGGCAGGATTGCGCTGGCGATGAAGGGGCGGTTTTTCCTGCGTTGCTTCTGTGAAAGTCTCACGGAACGGGCCCAGATCGGCTGCGCGGTGACCGATGAAGAGTCCTGCTTGACGTATCTCGATCAGGATCAGTTTGAATTGCTTCTGTGCACGGATCTGCTGGAACGTGGCAATGGTTTTGAGTTGGTTCGCAAAGCACGGGACAAGCAGCCGGATCTGAGGGTTGTTGTTCTGGCTCTGAGCGATGCCATTCCGGTGGAGTACGACGCTGCCCCCTGGCTTGAGGCTGTTGTCGCTGAAGCTGACATCATCGAAGATCGCAAACCCCTGGAAGCTGCCGTGCTGGCCGTGATGGGACATCACTCCTATCGCAGCCCTTCGCTGCGCTCCGACGAGCTTCCTTACCTGAGCTGCCCGAGGCTGACCCCCCGGGAATATGAAGTGCTGGATCGTCTTGCCCGCGGCATGTCCGATCGGGAGATCGCTGAGGATCTTGTGGTTACCGAAGAAACCGCGCGCACCTACACCAAGCGCCTGCTGCGGACGCTTGAGGTGAATAACAGAGTGCAGGCAGTGCTGAAGGGAATGCGTTGCGGAATGGTTCAGATCTGAGCCATTGATTCACCCCAGATGGGAGTAGATCCCGTTGGAACGGAGACGCGTTGATGCATCACCGGCGGCGTCAGGCTGTTCAACCCAGCTCCAGGCATGCCAGACCGTAGATGTTCTGATCATGGCCGTTGTCCAGGCTGCCCTTGTACATACGATGGGTTGCTCCCATCCGCCGGAACCCTTTGGCGCCCGCCATGGTTCGAGCGGATCGGTTGTGGCCTGGGGTGTCGATGAGGATGATTCCCTTGTGCCGGTCCATGGCATTGCTCAACAGCAGGGATGCGATGCCCGGTTCTTCCGCCAGCAGTGGGCCGATGCGCCAGCCCTGCCCGATGGGCAGCAGGCATGGGCGGATGCGCACATAGCCATGGCATTGCTGCGTTTCATCCATGGCCACGAACACATCCCCTGCCCGGTGATTCAGCCACTGTTCCAGGAAGTGAGGTCTCGGGCTGATCTCATGGCGTTCGTCATAGGCCTGAACGGCATCGATCGAGATGTTCCCGAGTGGAACAACCGTGATGTCGTTGCGATGCAGCAACCGGCTGCTCGGATGGGTCGATGACTCCTCCAGGCACAGGTGTTGCCACCGCGTGGTGATTGAATCGTTTCGGAACCCTTCACGTTGGTAGAACTCCACCATCGCCGGTGCGGCTTCCAGCCCGATGCACGTCACATCAGCGAGAGACGTCAGTGCGTGTTCCCACAATCTCTTGCCGACACCACGGCCGCGATGGTCCGGTTGAACCACGAAGAGACCGATGAAGCCGTAATCAGGGTTGTATTTCACGGCGGCGATGCAGCCCACAGGTTCGTCGTTCTGCCATGCCAGCCACACACCCTGGTTTCCCGTGTTGGCGTAGATCGCGATGTCGCCAACACCGGGCGCGAAATCTTCCTGACGCGCCAGTTGGGTGATGAAGTTCAGGTCCGTGTCCTGAAAGGCTCGGATCTCCAGGGACGACTTCACGGCAGCACTCACACCAAGCGTTGGCCGTTGTAGTTCACTTCTCGCTTCTCGGCCGTGCGATCCGGATCGTGCTTGGCCGCAGTGCACAGGCCAGAGCATGGAAGGGGCGGTGGGTTCCCTCAACAATCAGGCTTCCCATCGGTTGTGCCTGGGCCAAGTCGAGTTTCATGGCGTTACCTCGCACTGGTTCTGTCTACTCCGGCTGAGTCCTGAGGCCCAATCCCCATCTGGGGACAACCTTGCTTGCTGGATGTTTGTTGGCTTACACAGGCAAGTTGTGTCGCTTCCGCTTCTGATGTTCTGACGGATTGATGACAGACAGGCCCTCAATGACTTAGCAATCAAAAAGGAGTAACAGGATCGACATGGTCATGACACCGATGTCTGTCAAGCCGACCGAGGAAACCCTGATTGATGCACTGCGGGGTTGCCAGGGGTGGCAGGAACTGAAGCAGCTCGAACAACGACTCGCCGCGGTGGAGGATGCACCTCCCCTGTTCGACTGGATCTGCGACCTGCTGGTCAAGCGACGTCTTTCCAGAATTCTGGCGGCGAAGCTGCTCTTGCAGCTCCATAAGACCTGATTCGCGTTCGGCTCGATCTGTTATTTGATGCCGTATGTCTCGATGGGATTTTCTTCCCCCATGGCCTGACGCCGTCTCAGCTCGAACTCCAGCTGCCGGAGTTTTTCGGCGTTTTTGATGTTTTCTCCTTCCGTCCAGTGATGCGGGTGAGCTAACCGCGACTGCAGCTCTGCGATGTGACTGATGAGTTGTCTCGCGGGGGCCTCGGAGCCTTGGGATAACATCACTATGGTCGGCCCGCCGCAAAGGTCACTCAGCGGATCTACTCATGCGGCCCGAACGACGTCGCTCATCCTGGAATCGCCGTTTCAGTGCCGCATGGCGGAACGCCGTTTCCAGCCGGGTGAGTCTCGGTTGTTTGTCCTTCACGGCCGCTTCCCCGCGGGCGCGGGCGGCGTTGATGAAATCGTCAGCCTTGGTTCCACTCAATCCGCTCATGTTTCGTGTTCATCTCTCTTCACGATGCCCGCAAGGTCGTGTGAACAGTTGCAATCAACAGCCCTTCTTTCGAATTGAAGTCTGAAGTGCACAAAAAAACCGGGCCGATGTCGGCCCGGTTTGCAAGGTCTGGGTCTGGGCAATCAGCACCAGTTGGCAGCCATCTCCTCGTAGGACACTCCACGGACGTAGGTGTTGCCGCGGTAGGTGAGAGGGGTGGCTGGGTTGCCAGCGGCAGCTCTGTTGCTCAGATAGCTGCTGCGGCGATAGGTGAGTTGAACCGGTGCGGAGGCACCAGCAGAAACCTGCTGGTTGTACTCGGCACCGCGATAAAGCAGAGCGGACATGATGAGTTCCTCGAAGCAAGCTCAGGTCCCCGTTCCATGGCCTGAGTCGAACTGCGCTTCGCAGCGATTGCGAAGTGAACGTGTGTAGCTGTCGCTACGTCCCTTTTATAAGACTTTGGGCGGTTGAATGGTCGTTCAGGTTGATACCGACTTTCAAGATCGTTCCCAAGGGGAAGGCCGCCCCTCCCGGATGGGAAGGACGGCCTATCTCGCTCGTTTGTGCATAGCAATCGACCTAATCAGTGATGCTTCAAGGGTGTTGGAACCTCAAGCAAATGGACTGAAGAAACGGTCGAAGCGTCTGGCTTGATGGCGCCTGGGGCCAGGGAGTCCAGAGGTTGGGCCGGCATCCTTCAGGGCACCTTGGTCTTGGGCGGTGCAGAGGATGGTCGACTGGTCGGACGCACAGCTGTGTCGTCGCAGACGAAAGGCCCACGCATGGGTGGAAACTGTTGGAGCAGGGGCCGGAAAGTCAGGCTGCTTCTCGGATGTGCTCAGGTGGAGTGTCGGCCGTCATGGCTCCTCCGATCTCGATGCACACAGTGTTGGTGTTCCAGGCGACAAAGACAATCGGTGTTAAGGCGCATTGCCTCGAGGCAGCGGAACGCCGAAGTTGGAGACGGCGTGCCTCGAGCGACTGGGATCAGCCGCTCAGAACATGGACATCGCCTTGATTTTGCTCACCTTCTTCTGATCCAGTCCTTGGAGATCGTCCATGGCGATCAACTTCTGTTTGATCATGTCGGCCAGCACGAACAGCACGTTGCTTTCTTCAAATTCAGAACGTCCTTCGTATTGATAACGTTCAGTGCTGAGATAGTCGTGTAGTTTCCAGACAGATTCTGCTGAATCGAGCTGACTTGATTGCTCCTGCAATGTGTTGATCAAGGCAGTGATCGAACGATGCTTGCCGAGCTCAAAGGCATGTCGGGCAACGGTTTGTTCTTCGAGTGTCCAGTCTGTTGCCGACATGAAAGAGATAGTAGTGAGGGGGAATCAGGTGTGATCAGGGTCGATCAAGAGCGATGATGATCCCGAAGCAGTGGCAGCTGAAACCAGGGTGTGGATGGCGAATCATGATGTTCACGATGATAGCCAAAGTGGTAACAGGCTGCGAAAGACAAGAAAGGATTGAGCGCCAGGCTGCGAGAGGTGATGCCCGGTTGTGACGTCACTCCTCTCCGGTGTGGCATCCAGGTTCCCACCAGAAACAGTTGACATGAACTGATGATTAGTGGCAGAACGCAGAACAGCAGTAACGGCAGTCCATGATCGGTCTGATGGTGGCGCGTCAGGTTGAAGAGAACGAACCAGAAGCCACCCAGGTTCAGCAATTGTTTCCAGCTCAGATAGTTGCCCATGAAGTGGACATACCAACTGAAGATGCCGTCATTGGTGGAGCGTTGATAGTCAGGATCCCGATCGGATTCAGGTGCCTGATGATGGCGTCGGTGGTTCCGGCAGCAGAGCCTGTAGGACAGGCCGGCGTACAGAAACAGGCAGACCCTGCCGATCAGGCGGTTCAGCCCAGGCTGTTTTGGGACGAGGCTGTTGTGCATGGCGTCGTGGGCCACGATGAACAGTCCCGTGTGCAGAAACGCCCTGACCAGGACAACCGAGCCAAGCAGCAGCGGTGGGATCTGATCCAGTGACAGGTTCAGGCTGAAGGCCAGCGTCAGCAGCCAGGCTGATCCGATCAGGCCAGCCAGGGCGAGGCCCTGCTGGCCCTGACGGTTCAACTCACTTGCCACCCAGTTTGAGCAATTCAGCCGGGGAGGCGAGCAGGTCGATGGCCACGAAGTAGATCTTGTCGTTTTCATCCAGCAGGAAGCGCCAGGCCACGTTCATGCCCACCTCGCGTCCGAACCAGGGCGTCTGCACCTTGCCGGTGACCTTGATCTGGTTGAAGCCGCCCTCGGTCGGCTCTCCGTATCCGCCCTGAGGCATCAGCTTCAGGTTCTGGCAATCCCGCTTGAAGAACTTGAGGATGGCGTCGCGTCCGACGATCGGACGCTGGAACGGGGGCTGCAGCGCGCCGTCATCCAGGAAGAGATTGATCAGCTGATCGAAGTCGTTGGCATTGAGCAGCTGCATGTAACTCAGGATGCTCTGGTTCAGCACCCCGGGAATGAAGATCTCCTCGCGCTGATCCTCCGGGGTGGGAGCCACGATCGGCTCGGTCACCACATCGCTGTCGTTCACGTCAGGGTCGTAGCCCATGTCGACCACGAAGTTGCGAAGCAACGTGATCTGCTGGCCCTGCTCCACTTTCTTGACGGCTTCCAGCACGGAATTGGCGTTGGCGGACAGGCTGTATCCCTGAGGAATGGGCGCCACCTTGCCCTGACGCATGAATTCTCCCAGTTCGTACCAGAAGCAGAGCTTCACGTTCACCGACCAGTAGGCGTAGCGAGCCGAAATCGGGCTGTTGATTTTGGCGGCCAGGTCACACATCACCTTTGTCTGCTCGTCGAAGCTCATCGCCAAGATTTCGTCCAGCGTCGGTCGAGCCAGAGCCATGCGGGCTGCGCCGGGGGCCGCCACCGTGATGGTCTGACCCATCTCCAGATAGGCAAACCAGATCAGAGCCAGCTGGTCTTCCGCGCTCAGCAGCTTGAAGCGCGCCGTGATCGCCGGAACAGCATCCGCGGTCAACGTGTCCGGGAAGATCTGGCGAGCTTTGTCGAGCGTGAACATCCGCGGAAGGCACAGAGCGTCAAAACCGTAACACTATGTGTCGGGTTGACGCGTACCTGGCGCTTCTTTGCGTTGTTGCGACCGTGATCTTGTATATGGCAGTCTGATTTGTATGTCGGGTCGCTGCCGGTCTGCGCTCGTCAGGCAGCGAAACGTCCGCTCCGCCTGGTGCTCTGCGGATCTGATCGGGCCCGTCTCAAAGGGGAAGGCCGCCCCTCCCGGATGGGAAGGACGGCCTATCTCGCTCGTTTGTGCATAGCAATCGACCTAATCAGTGATGCTTCAAGGGTGTTGGAACCTCAAGCAAATGGACTGAAGAAACGGTCGAAGCGTCTGGCTTGATGGCGCCTGGGGCCAGGGAGTCCAGAGGTTGGGCCGGCATCCTTCAGGGCACCTTGGTCTTGGGCGGTGCAGAGGATGGTCGACTGGTCGGACGCACAGCTGTGTCGTCGCAGACGAAAGGCCCACGCATGGGTGGAAACTGTTGGAGCAGGGGCCGGAAAGTCAGGCTGCTTCTCGGATGTGCTCAGGTGGAGTGTCGGCCGTCATGGCTCCTCCGATCTCGATGCACACAGTGTTGGTGTTCCAGGCGACAAAGACAATCGGTGTTAAGGCGCATTGCCTCGAGGCAGCGGAACGCCGAAGTTGGAGATGGCCTGCCTGCCTCCGTGACCACGGTTGGACCCCATCATGTGAGAAGGTGGTGTCGACCGCCTTTCTGGCCAAATTTTTTGACGATCTTCATTGGAAATCTCTCCTGGGACGCTGAGAGAGAGGACCTCATCCATCTGTTCACCCAGTACGGCGAAGTGAGCAAGTGCTCCATGCCCCTGGATCGTGAGACCGGCCGCAAGCGTGGCTTCGCCTTCGTCGACCTGGCGAATGAGGCGGATGAAACCTCCGCGATCGACGATCTGCAGAACGTTGAATGGATGGGACGCGGCATCACCGTGCGCAAGGCTGAGCCGAAGCGCTGACGCCATTCGTTCGAACAGGTGCAGGCAACATCCCCCGATCGGGGGATGTTTTTTCATGGGCATCAGCTGAAGCTGATCCCACCCGGGGGAGTTCCCCTCTCCACAAGTGATGAGGTCGGCACGACCCACGCACACGTCTGCTGTTGCCTGAGCGCACAGGCCTGCCGATGAAATGTGAATACTCTGAAGTCATGTCCGAGACCACCACGCCTCAGCAACTGGAGCGCGACCTTCATGTCGCACGCCATCACGGCCGTTGGCTCAGTGATGAGGAACGTCTCGAGCTGGAGCGAGAGGAGAGTGAGCGACTGCAGAGCGACGAGCAGCAGAAGCAGCTGCGCACCAAGCTCACCATTCTGGCTGGTGTGTGTGTACTGCTGCCCCCCATGTGGCCGCTGGCCCTGGGGCTCACGCTTTACCTCCTGTTCCCGCGCACCATGACCCGCGTCGGCTTCGCTGCCGGCGCTTTCATCGTCACCGGCGCCATCGTCGGAGCAGGTCTGCTGATCGCGCTGATCGTCTGGATCTTCACGGTTCTGCTTTGAGCCGTTGGTCCTGACGGCGTTGATACACCATTCGACAGGTTGGCTCGTTACGTTGTGTGAAAGATGTTTGACCAGGGCATGTTGGGACGTTTCGGAATCATCGGTTGTGGGTATGTAGGCAGTGCTGTCGCTCTGCACATGCGTAACAACGGCATCGAGGTCACCGGCACAACCACAAGCCCAGATCGCCTGGGTGAACTCTGCGCCGTGGTCGACCATCCCCGCATCTTCAAGGCCGGGGATCCATCCGCCGACACCAGCTTCCTCGACCAGCTGGATGGCCTGTTGATTGCCATGGCACCCACAACGTCGACCTACGAAGAAGATCAGTACAAGGCGGTCTACGGCGAGGCGATTCCCGCCCTGGTTCAATCGATCCAGCAGCGTTCCAGCAAGCAGTCACTGCATGTGACCTACCTCAGCAGTGCCGGTGTGTATGGCGACAAAGCGGGACAGGTGGTCAACGAGCTCACACCCCCCGATCTCAGCAACCCCACCAACGCCATGCTGGCGGATGCGGAGTCCACGGTGCTCACGTTGAACTCTTCTTCGGTGCAGGCAAGCGTTCTGCGTCTCGGCGGGATCTACGGCCCGGGCAAGAACATCGCGGATTACATCCGTCGTGCCTCCGGACAGCAGGTTCCCAAGAACGGCAATCACATCAACGCCTGGGTGCATCTGATGGACATCATCCGTGGTGTGGACTTCGCCTTCCAGCGTCGTCTGCAGGGGCTCTACAACCTTGTCGACGACATGCAGATGACCCGACGCGAACTCTCCAATGCCCTCTGCGATGAGGATGGCCTCCCCCCGGTGATCTGGGATAACCACGATCGTCCGGACACCCGTGTCTTCAATGCCCGTGTCAGCAATGCCCGGCTCCGGGCGATGGGATTCACACCCCGGGTCGCCTCGATGCTTGAGCAGGTTCCTGCTCTGTAGTTCGTTGTTGGTCCTTTGAGCAGACCCCTGATCGGCCTGGCGGTGATCCTGACCCTTGCGCTTCTGGTCACCTGCGGTTCCAGGGTCAGGGTTCGCATCCGTTACCGGGTCGTGCCCCAGCAGCAACCTGAACAGCCAGGACTTCGAGGGCCGGTTGCTCCGTCCGGTGGACTGCTCATCTGATCAGACGTCAAAGTCCTTGCAGCCTTTTCTCCAGGGGTGGGTGGCACAGTCCATCGCCCAGTAGTCCAGGGGTGGTTGGTTCACCGGTGCGCTGGTCCGTGGATCGGCCACCGGCGCTGTGCGGCGCCGACCGATGCGGGGCAGATGGTCAGTGATCAGGCTCAGGTTGAAACGCGCCATCACGGATTTCTTCACTGATCAAGGTGTAACGCGCAGCACAGGGAATGTCCTTGGACGGATCTGAGTTTTTTCTGTGAAGGTGCGATCGGCTCACCAGAGCTGTGTTTTCGGCGCCAGTCGGCAGGGCCGGGACACGAAAAAGGTTTTTTGTAGCAACTCGAACAGTTGACAGCTCGACCCTGAGTTCTCATGGTTTCAGTCTCAACTCAATCCGTTTTGGATCTGATCACCACACCCTGTGATGTCGCCGGTCTCCACCGTCTCAGCATCGGAAGTGTGGTCGGTGCCCTCTGGCTGCAGACCCATTTCCCCAGTGCTGACTGGGACACCCTGCTGGCTGGTCAGGCAAGTTTCTCGTCTGACTGCGTCGACAGCCTGATGGCCGACGCTCGCTCAGCCGGCCTGAATGTTCAGCAACTTGTTGTTGTCGAATCCTGAAATTCTGACCGTGTCAGGAGAGCCGAACTCTCGCATGGTTCAGTGTTGTCGTTGCCCTCTTTTCTGTTCAACATCCATCAGAACAGTCATCAACAGCGTCAGAACGAATGGTCCTTTTTTACGACGATGAGGATCAGATCCTTCCACTTCTTTTTCACCGTGTGGATGCTGGTATGCCACCCTGCCGCTGCAGGGACTGTGATGGCATCCTGCGTCGCATGAACGAGCTGGGGCTTAATGACCACGAAGAGGCTGCTCCTCTTGTGGCTTGAAGCCACGGGCGGCGATCCGGGTTTGTGAACACCGATTGCGAGCATCCACAGATCGCACCTGCCAACTTTTAGAAATCTTGTGTGGTCTGAATGGCTTCAGTGTCAGAGACGTTCTGTTGTGACTTCGGTGTGTCTCTCGCAGTTCTGTTGCTCGAGATGAAGGCAACACTCGAGGATTTTGAAGACCAGCTCATGAGTTCTGGACAAGCTGAGCCGGAGTTGGAAGGTGTGAGCTGATGATCGAGCAGATCCGCGCTGTTTTTGCTGATCCGCAGGTGTCCGGTTTGGATCGCCTCTACGCCGCCATCAATGCAGCCCGGGATCTCGCTCCCGATTCCGATTTCCAGGCCTGCTACGACATCGTCATGGCCGGCGGCGGACCGGAGGCAGAGGCCTGGATCAGTTTCACGGTGAACACGGCGATGCGCTTCTCGATCGATCAGCAACCCGAGCCGGAGCAGTTCCTGGCTGTTCTGGAAGAGGTCTGTGACCGCCATCGCGGTCTCTGAGTCTCAGCTTTCGGAATATCTGAGAGCCTTCAAGCTCATCACCATGTGGGTGCGCACGCTGCCCAGTGCCATCACTTGCTTCGTTGTGCGCGTTTTACCCACCGCATCGCCCTGTAGCTCCAGCCACTGCAGCAGTTCCCTGGTCTGGTCAGCCCAGGCCGACAGGGCAGCCCTCAGCAGATCATCCTCATCAACCCCCATCTCACGCTCCTGAGCACCCCTTTCAGCTGCCTTGAGCAGGGCGCTGAGCTGCAGATGGCTCAGGGCATCAGGAACAGAGGGATCGAAGTCGATGCTTAAGGAAATCTGAAGTGATGGCCCAACCGTAGGCCCGGATGCCCCTCGCGTGCCAGTGCTTGGTCTCAGATGTCATCCATGAGGATGCTGATCCGGGTCCACGGGCAGTCCTCGCAGGCCGAGAGCGAGTCGGCGTGCCAGCAGCAGTCCTGGATACAGCGCTTCGGCGCGGCTGCGATCGCGGAACAGATCGCGCAGCACCACCAGCAGCGGATCGCTCGGCTGCATCCGTCCGCTCAGTTCGGCGATGGCAGCGCTTCCGTGCCAGGCCTGTTCCCCCTCCATCAGCACGGCGCCATCCGCCAGGCGCATCCCTCTGGCTTCGAGCGACCGCCGCAGGGCATCATCGGCCCGGCCATCAAGAATCTTCAGGTCCGGCAGGCCGCCGAGCAGCTCACTGCGGAGGGCGAAGCTGCGGCAGAAGAGGCAGCCGCCGTCGTAGACGAGGGTGAGTGGCATAACCGGAGTCTGTCGTGCTTCACCTGCTCGTTGCGGCCCTGCTGCTGATTCTGTGGGCCCTGCCGGTCTCCGCCGACTGGCTCTGTGACGGGGATCGGCTCCAGCTCGAGCGTGTCGCGGGGGCGGTCGATGTGCGCGGTCTTGCCGGCGGCATTCCCAATTCCAGTGATGGCACCCTGCCGGGGGATGGGATCCTGCTGAGCTGGCGCGGAACGACCCTCCAGCTTCCTCGCACCAACAATGCGGGGCCGCCCAGTTACACGGATGGCCGCTGGTGGTGGCGCGAACCGCTCGGCGAACGTCCGGAGTTCCTGGAACGGCGTGGTGACGTGATCGAGCATGCCTGCGAGCCCCTCGTTGACGCACCAGTACAAACGCACTAGAACAGGTGTATTAGTCCAGTGCTCCCCATGGCTCCCAGCTCCCCCTACGCCACATTCCGTGCCGAGGAATGGATGCGTGCATCCCAGATCCGCCCCCGCAAGGTTCTCGCAGAGCTCTCTCCTGTGGCGGTGCATCCCCCACGTCGTCGGCAGACGCATCGGCCAACCTGTGGTGTGATTCAGGGCGAGCTGTTTCTCTATCCCGTCGTGGCCTGCTGAGGTCGTCGCTGTCTCCGGCGTCCGCTCCGCTTGCGGGTTCCTCCGTAGCGATATCCCTCCTCAAGGCTCGTCGTTGGCCAGCAGCCAGGGCAGACGAAATGCCACTCCGGTCTCGCTGTTGTCGACACCCGGTAGTGAAGGCTGCCGTTGCTGCTGCAACGCTCGCAACAAGCCATGGGCAGCAGGTGCAGAAGCATCAGATATCAGTCGTAACAGTTTTTCCACATGACTGTGTGCTGTGATCGCTTCATTTGTCGCATTGATCTCGGAAAGTTATCGTCAATCCGCCTCTAACGGTCTGTTGTGAAGACCGGATCCTGCCCGGATGATTCTGGCTTTTCGCTGGTCGGTACCATTCGCTGAAAACCCCTTCCAGAATTAGCCTCTCGAGGTTTCGTCGTTGTTCGGATCCGGTCTGATTCCCGAGTTTTTCGGCTTGGTTTCGACACACATGGTTGCCTTGCGCCTGTCCTGTGTCAATTCCCATTCAGCCCGCGACAGTGGCCTGTGGAAAACCTGTGTAAAGCTTCATTGATCAGGCTGCCGTCGCCGCTTTCAGGGCGGCCATTTCATGGGCGTCGCGACCGCTTTCGATCTCGTCAGGGTGCGCTTCGAAATGGCGCAACCACTGTTGATAAGCCTGCTTTCGGGCCTCCGATGCGTCCCGGTGACCGGCTGCCGCAACCTCACCGATCTGCAGCTGGCTCTGCAGCAGTGCCAGCTGCGCTTCCACGCAGCGCAGCCGTGCCTCCACCGCGATGGGCGGCGTGGTCTCGAGATGTTGCTTCAGTGCTTCCAGCACCACCTCGCCCCGGCTGGTACCGGTCTGCTCAGCCCTCTGTCTCAGGGCTCGCCGCAGCTGCCTCGGCAGTTTCAGCTTCAAGAGAGCCAGATGCCACCACGCATCAGGGTCTCCCAGAGTTCCTGCCGGGTCTGATCCTGTTCAGCCACGGCAGCCGGTGCTGAAGACCTCAGGATGCGCTCCGGTGGTGTCCACCAGTCGTGCAGGCGATCCAGCCAGCCGGTTCGTCTGGGCCAGGGGCAGGAAGTCATGGCGCCTGCGGAAGCAATCTGGCTTCAGTGGAGCGCGCGCATCGCAAGACGGCATGCGTGCTTACACCTAATCGGTTCCGTGATGTCTCGGGGCCTGCCATCGTGCAGTCCGTTGCTTGTCGCCCGGGCATGAACGCTGAGGATCCAGTGACGCCGATGACGGCCCTGGTCGTCGACGGGGATGGCCGGCTCACCTACATGGGTGAGGACGGGCGCCGCCGCGTCATCGTCGGTGATCAGGAGCTGTTCGACCGGCTGCAGAGCCTGCTGAGTGAATCCGACGACAACACCTTCGAGGGGGGGTGCGGGATCTGAACCCGGACTTCAGGCCCTACGTCAGCGGGCGGTTGTGCACCTCGGCTTCCCGGATCATCGTCTGTGCTTCCCACAGTCCTTCAACGCGACAGCAGTGGTGGTCGGCATCGCAGGCCCAGTACCAGCCTTCCCCGAGTGATTCGATCGTGCTTCCACGCACCGTATGGATGATCAGTTGGTCCACGGATGGCTTGGTGACGTCTTTCAGTCTTGTCACAGGTTGAGTCCAGAATGCAACCGAATTGGACCAGCGGTGGCTGGGTCGATGGATTCAGTGGCTGCGGCCGAGAGCCAGCACGGCATCCATGCGTTTGACCTCGGAATTCAGGAAGAAATCCGCCCACATGCTCATCAGAAAGGTGAGTGTGCCGATGGCGCGCACCTGCTCGGGAGATCCGGCCGGTGTGTACTTGAAATCCATGAACATGCGATCTGCCACCTTCTGTTGCTCGCGGCAGCGGGCGTCGATCGACATCTCAGTTCTCCTTGCGCAAGCTGGGAAGGTCCGAGGGTTGCCTCAGCACGTAAACGACCAACCCTGTCAGCACGAGGCTGACGGCGATCAGAGCTTCGATGGCAATGGAATAATCCGTCATTGGAAGCCTGCATGTGAAGAAAAGTTAACAAGGGTCGGCAGCGCTCTGTGGCGATGCTGTTCCTCAGTGCGCAGATCCATTGCGGCGCAGTCCTGATTCCCGGGATGTCTGGCAATCTGATCGGTGATCTGCGTTGTTCGGCTCATGCTGTTGTTCGCCTCCCAGACGGCTCCCGGCGGTCCTGCCGTGATCCTTCCGGCCCTGTTGATCACCGGTCTTCTGGTGGCTGCCTCGCAGGCCTTCGTTCCCAAAGGCGGCAGCGACGACTGATCGCGAACCGGTTCAGCGGTCTGCCAGGTACGTCTCAGCCTGGCTTCAGAACCGGATGCCGACCTCTCCATACGTTGAGGAGCCGTCGTTGTCGAAGCCGTGAAGCGTTTCCTGTTCTTCACCCAGCTGGTTCTGTTTTCCTCGTTTCTTCAGTTGCTCGATCCGGCGCTGGCTCTCTCCTGTCATCCCCTGTTTGGGGGATGTGCATCCTCTGAAGCTGAATTAATCAGGGATGGAGAGCCTCACCTGCCTCCATGCCCCCTGTCTACGACCTGATTCTGGAGGTGAATGGCGATCTGCTCATTCGCCGGATCCTGGCGAATGGCCAGCGGGATGCCTGGGCCATGGCCAGGCGGCTGCACAGTGGCCGGGTGAAGGGAATCGTGTGTCGCGATGGCGAGGAAGCGGATGCTCCGCTCGACTCCCACCGCTAGAACGTCAATGACCATCGGGCTCTCCCGTGGATCTACGTGTCGGATCGCCGGAGATGCAGAGGGTCACCGCGGAATGCCGCGACCTGCTTCGCGGCCAGAGGGTGCTGCTCTGCTTCGGCGACCACCTGGCTCTCTGTGCCGTCGCGGATGCCGAGGTCTTCAGCGGGGGCGTCCAAGCGGCGGTCACCACAGAGGAGGAAGGGGTGCAGCACGCGCTGCGGCATCGCCCTGATCTGGTTCTGGCCAGCGAGGATCTCGAGCGCGGCTATGGCATCCGCCTGTTGCAGCGTCTCAAGCAGGCTCTGCCTCAGACCCGTCTGCTGATCTTTCTGCGCCGGGAGACGCAGGCGGTGGTGCAGGAGGCGATGCTGGCCGGTGCCGATGGCGTTCTGTTCATATCGGCCCTCGGCGGCGGCAGCGGCAATTTCGTCAAGGCCCTGCAGGTGACAGCCCGAGGCGGGTTGTTCTATCCGGGAGCCGTGCGTGCCGCTCTAAGGCCGGTCGGCGATCCTCCCTCGCGCCTGGAGGCCAGGGACACCCTCTCGGAGCGGGAGCTCGAGGTGGTGTCCTGCATTGCCGGTGGCTCCCGCAACAGCGAGATCGCCGAGCAGCTGCAGATTTCAACGGAGACCGTCAAATCCCACATCAGTGCGGCGATCCAGAAGCTGGGCGTGCGTGATCGCACTCAGCTGGCCGTGCAGGCTCTTCTGCACGGATGGATCTCGGCTCAGTAAACCCCGTAACGGATGCCGCGGTAACGCAGCTCCAGCCCGGCGGTTGCTTGCTGTTGATCGCGATTCGGCTCGTAGGACACGCCCCTGTAGCAGAGCGTCCTGCGGCTGTCCCGGCGCACGGTGGTGTGTTGTGCATCGGTGTGTTCGGCGTTGTCGTAGTCCCTCGTCATCTGCAGACGAGCCCGCTCGACGGCCTGACGGCGCATGGTGCGGGTTTTGATCAGTTGAAGCGTGTTCATCACAGGCTCCTTGTACAGCGCCCACGTCCCCGTTGCCTGACGCGGGTCTGACTGCAGCCCCGGTGGAAGGGGCTCAACGTGCTCCGATCATAGAACATTTCTGTAGCAACGGCTACTTTTTTGCCGTCCGGATCCGGCTGCCAGCATGGCGCCATGGAGCCCGCGATTCCTGTTCTCTGCATCTGCGGCCCCTCCGCCGCCGGGAAAACCACCTTTGCCGCTGCACTGGTTGACCATTTCCGTGGTCGCGGCCGGTCTCCGCTCACCGTCGCCTGCGACGACTACTACCGCAGCGACTGGACCCCGCATCCGCTGTTCGGTTACGACACGGTCGAGGCCATCGATACGGATGCCCTGCGCTCGGACCTTGAAGCGGCGCGATCCGGCCGGGCCGCCAGCCTTCGCCTCTACGACATGCGTTCCCGCACGGTCGGGCGTCGCGTCATCGACGGTGCCTACGACCTTGTGGTGCTGGAAGGGTCCTACGGCCCCCAGGATCTGATCCAGGGTTTTCCCTTCGATGGACTGATCTATCTCGAGGAATCGCTGCCCGTCCGACTGGTCCGCCGTCTGAGCCGTGATGTGCGCCACCGCCACCGCTCACCCCGTTACGTGATTCGTCAGATGCTGCGGGAGATGCTGCCAGGTGAGCTCCGTTTCATCCGCCCGCTGCGGGAGCATGCCGATCTTGTGGTCCGGGATCCGCAGCACGGCATCACGGCCGTCGGTCGTCTGATCGGCGACAGCTGATCCCCCGAGGTCTGGCTAACAACCAGGCAGATTTCCCCGTTCCATGGCCACATACAAAATCAGCATCGAAGGCGCTGCCAGCTTCGACTGTGCTGACGACGTTTACATCCTCGATGCGGCCGAGGAGGCCGGTGTGGATCTTCCTTATTCATGCCGAGCCGGAGCCTGTTCCACCTGCACCGGAAAGCTGATCAGCGGATCCGTGGATCAGACCGACCAGAGCTTCCTGGATGAAGATCAGATCGGCGAGGGGTTCGCACTGCTCTGCGTCAGCTATCCCACAGCGGACTGCGCCATCAAGGCCAACGCTGAAGACGACCTGAACTGATCAGGCCTTTTGCGTGATCACCGGTTTGCGACGGTCGGGATACAGCTCCCTGCAGAGGGGGCAGACCCGTCCGTCGCATCCGCGTGCCGTGCAGAATTCGCGCCCGTAGAAAATGATCTGGAGGTGGAGCCTGTTCCAGGCCCTCTCTGGAAACAGGGCCTTGAGGTCACGCTCAGTGCGCGCCACGTTCTCCCCGTTGCTCAACCCCCATCGCTGAGCCAGGCGATGGATATGGGTGTCCACCGGGAAAGCGGGCACACCGAAGGCCTGGGACATGACGACGCTGGCGGTCTTGTGCCCCACCCCGGGCAGAGCCTCCAGCTCCTCGAAACTCTCTGGCACGGCGCCGTCATGGCGCTCCAGCAGCAGCTGGGCCAGCCTGCGCACGTTCTTCGCCTTGGTCTTCGCCAGTCCGAGCTGGCGGATGAAGCCGAGGATTTGCTCCTCATCAAGCTCTGCCATCGCAGCAGGAGTCGGTCCTGCGGCGAACAGCGCCGGTGTCACCTCGTTCACCTTCTTGTCCGTGCACTGGGCGCTGAGCAGCACGGCGATCAGAAGCGTGAACGGATCGCTGTGGTCCAGGGGAATCGGTGTTTCGGGGTAGTGCTCCTCGAGGCGTTGCATCACCCGTTCGGCTCGCTCCTTCTTGCGCACGATCGATCAGTCCTCTCGCCCACCGCCGAAGCGGCGGAACAGTCCCTTCACCCGGTCCTTGGCGCGTCGCACCGCCCCCGCCTGGGCTGCCGGCGTTTCGCTGGAGGGCTCCGGCTCCGGCTCCGGCGATGGCTCCGGCGATGGTGTGGGTGTGCTGGCCTCTGCCTGGCTGGGCAGCCCTGCCAGTCCGGCGCCCAGTCGCCGTTGAAGATCGGTGCGTGCCGTTCTGAGCACCAGCACATCCCGGCGCCAGTGCGCGAGCACGGCGTCAGCCCGTTGCAGCTGCAGAACCAGATCCTGCACGTCCCTGGGCAGACTGTCGCGGCTGTAGCGGTTGCCGTCGATCTGAAGCAGCGGGGGCAGCGGAGAGGGGCCTGAACGCGTCATGTCTGGTGCCGCTGATCCTCCATCTCATTCTTCCATCGATTTCTGCACGTGGGATATTGCTTGGATATATAGTTAATATCGTAACGATATCGTGCAAGGCGGCATCTTCCGCAACAGTGAGTCAGATCCTGTTCGTTCTTGATGGTGCGCCTGCGGCGGCGGATTCGGTCTGCCTCCTGTCTTCTCGTCTCGCTAACCATGCTGACCCTCGGTTGCGGCCGGGAGCCGGTGCAACAGGCCGCGGATCGGCGTCCGACGGTGCTCACCACCTTCACCGTGCTGGCGGATCTGGCCGCCAATGTGGCCGGCGAGCGTCTTCAGGTGCGCTCGATCGTCAAGCCCGGTGCGGAGATCCACGGCTATCAGCCCACCCCCAGCGACATCGAGCGGGCCGCGGGAGCGTCCCTGATCATCGAGAACGGATTTGGTCTGGAGCTCTGGGCCCGGCGCTTCACCGCTGCGGCCGGCGACATTCCCACGCTCACACTGACGGAGGGAATGCAGCCGCTCCTGATCGGAGAGGACGCCTACGCCGGCAAGCCCAATCCCCATGCCTGGATGTCGCCGAAACGGACCATGGCCTATGTGGATCGTCTGGTGCAGGCCTTCACGCGTCTGGATCCCGCTGGAGCGGATGTCTTCGCCGCCAACGGCCGCCTCTACAAGAATCGTCTCCAGACTCTCGACGAAGAGCTGCGCCGCACGCTGGCGGGGATTCCTGAGCAGCGGCGCGTCCTGGTGAGCTGCGAGGGTGCCTTCTCATACCTCGCGGATGATTACGGCCTTCGCGAGGCCTATCTGTGGCCGGTCAACGCCGAAAGTGAGATCACCCCGAGGCGGATGGCCCGGTTAATTGATCTGGTGCGGGAACGGCAGGTGCCGGCGGTGTTCTGTGAGAGCACCGTGAGCGACGCGGCTCAGCGTCAGGTGGCGGAAGCCACCGGCGCCCGCTTCGGGGGAACCTTCTACGTCGATTCCCTTTCTTCAGCGGATGGCCCGGCATCCACCCTGCTGGACCTGCAGCGGCACAATGTGAAGCTGATCCGCGACGGTCTGGCCGGAGGCAAGGGGTGATGCGCATCGAGGCGGAGCAGCTCTGCGTCGACTACAACGGCACTGTTGCGTTGTACGACGCCAGCCTGCATCTGCCTGAGGGTTGCATCTGCGGGCTCGTGGGCATGAACGGTGCCGGCAAGTCCACCCTGTTCAAGGCGCTGACGGGCTTCGTGCGGCCATCCCGCGGCCACATCCGCATCAACGGCCGCAGTGTGCGGGAGGCCCAGCGGCAGCAGGCGGTGGCCTACGTCCCTCAGAGCGAGGGCGTCGATTGTCAGTTCCCCGTCTCGGTCTGGGATGTGGTGATGATGGGCCGCTACGGCTCCATGAATCCCCTGCGGATTCCCCGCAGCAGCGATCGTGTCGCCGTGGGCGATGCACTGCAGCGGGTCGACCTGCTCGAGCTGCGCAACCGGCCGATCGCTGCGCTCTCAGGCGGCCAGCGCAAGCGCACCTTCCTTGCCCGGGCCATCGCTCAGCGGGCTGATGTGCTGCTCCTCGATGAGCCGTTCAATGGCGTGGACGTGCGCACCGAACAGCTCATGGCTCAGCTGTTTCTGCAGTTCCGCGAGGAAGGTCGCACGATCCTGATCTCCACCCACGACCTCAGTCATGTGCGCGACTTCTGCGATCTGGTGGTGCTGATCAACAAGACCGTGCTCGCCTACGGAGAGACCTCCGAAGTGTTCACTCCTGAGAATCTGGCGATGACCTTCGGGGGGCTGCCGCCGGATCTGCTCACCGGCAACAGCACCCCTGAAGCCCCGCACTGATCACTCCTGGTCAGCCGTTGTCGAACCGCGTTCCATCACCCGGTTCAGCACGGCCTGTTTGATGCGGGCCCGGTCCCGCTCCACATAGATCTCGGCCCAGTACTCGGGTTTGGATTTCTGCAGAACCGCCTCCAGCTCGCGTTCGAGTTCGTCGAACACGGCATCGACGAACCCATCCGGGTTGTCACCGAAGCTGTCATGGCGGTTCAGAACCTTGTCGAGACGACGGATCAGTCGGGTGACGCGGGACATGGCGGGGAGGGTGGAGATCGTGGAAGGGGATCAGGAGCCGTTGGAGGGCTCGGAGTCGTTTTGCAGCAGCCGGATTCCCGTGCTGTCCTGCAGCTGCTTGAGCAGGGTGGCCAGGGACAGGTTGACCTGCCCCTCGCGTTCTCCGATCAGGGTCACTTCTTCGACCTCGACCGGCTGAACTGTGTCGCTCAGCATGGTGAGCAACGGCTCCAGCTTTTGCAACAGGAACAACCGTTTGGCGTCGTCGCCGGAGCGTCGGAGCGACTCCACCAGTTCCCGGAGACCCTCGGCCTGGGAACGACCCTGTTCCACGATCGTGGCGGCCTCACCCTTGGCATCGGCGATCATCGTCAGCGATTCGGATTCCGCCGGTGCGATCACATCGGCTTCGAGCTGTTGCATCACCTGCTTGATGCGTTCCTCCTGCACAGGCACTTCGGCCTGGGCCCGGGCCAGCTCGGCTCCGACCATCGCTTCCACCTCCGCCACAAACGCATCACGGCCGGTGAGCGCATCCTGCATACGTTTCTCCGCCTCCGCCGTCGCCACGGCCAGCTCCTTGTCCAGTCGCCGCAGCGCGGTGATCCGCTCGTTCTCCGCCTTCTTCACCTCCGACTGGGAGCTGGCCTCCGCTTCGGCGATGCGCGAGTCCCGTTTCAGCTCCACCAGCTGCTTGCGACCGATCGAATCGAGATAGCGAACGTCATCGGAGATGTTCTGGATCTGCAGGGTGTCCAGCACCAGGCCGAGTTTCTGCAGATCGTCCTCTGCCTCCTCCAGCAGGGTGCGGGCGAAGGTCACCTTGTCCTCGTTGAGCTGCTCGGGGGTGAGGCTGGCCATCACACCGCGCAGATTGCCCTCCAGCGTCTCCTTGGCGATGTGACGGATCTCGTCCTGTGATTTGCCGATCAGGCGTTCGATCGCGTTGTGGATGCCCGGCTCATCACCGGAGATCTTGATGTTCGCGACGCCGGAGACGTTCAGGGGAATCCCGCCCCGGGAGTAGGCGTTCTCCACCCTCAGGTCGATGATCATGTTGCTGAGGTCAAGGCGCATCACCTCTTCAAGCAGAGGGATGCGCAGGGCGCTGCCGCCTCGCCTGGTGCGATACCCCACCGGCTTACCGCTGCCGGTGGTCCGCCGCAGGCCGGCGAAGATCAGCACTTCACTGGGCTGGCAGATGTAGTAGAGCTGACGCAGCAGCACGACGAACGCCCAGACGCCGGCGGCGCCGGTCAGACCGAGTGCGATGAACATCAGTGTTTCTCCTGGGAGTTGGTCAGGGTGCCGAGCAGATCGATGCCGAGAATCTCGTTCACCTGCTCGAAGAACTGGCGCACCACCACGTGGTTAAGGGCCACAAGACTGGCGAGGGACTGGGCGCCGTTGCCGTCCAGCGCCGTGACCCGCTGAAGTTTCAGGCGGGCCGGCAGACGCGTGGCCTGGGAGAGCACCATCTCGATCTGCTGCAGCAGAAACACCAGCTCCGCGGTGCTGCCCGCTTCCTCCCACACCTGGGTGAGCAGGTCATTGACCAGAGCGCTGGCCTTGACGTCCTCCGCCGTGGCCGCCGCCTGGCCCCGGGCCCGCAGTTCCTTGGCCTTCTGACTGGCCTGGGCCGGCAGCACCTCCTCCGCCTTCAGCCGCAGGCGCTCCAGCTCCGCACGCACCTTCTGCAGCTGCTGCTCGGCGCGGGCCCTGGCCTCCTGCTCAGCCGCCTTCGTGCGCTCCTCCTCGGAGCGGGCCTGCTTGTCCATCTGCGCCACCTTGGTGCGCACCTCATTGGTTTTCTGCAGCACAACGGTGTCCGCCTCGGTGCGCATCACCTCGGCCACCTCCTCCATCTGCGCTTCCACCCGCTCGGCCTGACCGATCGCCTCCGCTTCGGCGATCTCCGCATCGCGGACGATCTGGGCGACGCGGCGTCGGCTGATCGAATTCAGGTAGTCCACGTCATCGAAGACGCTCTGGATCTTGAGCGTGTCCAGCTGCAGCCCCAGTCGACGCATGTCCTGACCGACATCCTCGGCGATCTGCTCGGCGAAGCGGAGCCGGTCTTCGTTGACCTGTTCGGGGGTGAGCTGGGCCAGCACACTGCGCAGATTGCCTTCGAGGTTCTCCTTGGCCACCTGCACGATCTCCGAGGGGTCATGACCGAGGAAGCGCTCGATGGCGTTGTTGCGCACCTCCGGATCGGTGCTCACCTTGACGTTGGCAATGGCCTGGATGTTCAGCGGGGTTCCGCCGTGGGAATAGGCGTTGCGCACCTCCACCACCACCGGCAGCAGCGTGACGTCGACACGGCGGGCGGTTTCGAGAATCGGCTTGACGAAGGTCCAGCCACCGTTGGCCACCACCCGGTATCCCTTCATGCCCTGGCTGCCATGGTCCGAGCGGGAACCGGTCACCACGAGCATCTCGTTGGGTCGGCAGATGCGGATCATCCAGCGGCTGATCAGGGTCAGGGCGATCAGCCCGATGAAGACACCGCCGACAGCGCCCAGCACAACAGAGTTGTCACTGCGCTCGTTGGTCCACATCGGCGGGGATGCCGGTTGCACCTGCAGCAGGGGCTGCTTCTGAAGTGGTGGCCCTTTCATTCGATTCGGCAGGAGATGCCTTCCCTAGCGCCGATCCTGTCGAACCGCCATCAAATGCGATCCACCCGCAGGGTGTTCCCTTCACTGGCCACCACCACCACCGTGGTGCCCTGAGGCAAGCTTCCCCCGTTGCTGACGGCCGGTCGGCGGATCAGGCTGCCGCGTGCCGTCAGCTCCACGAAGCCGCGGCTCTCCGCTTCGATCGCCAGGGTGACGATGCCCTCCCGCCCGATCAGATCAGCGCTGCGCACCAGGCTGTCGACGTCCCGCCGGCCCATCAGGCCCAGCAGCCTTGCCGCGGCCAGTCCCATGGCCACGCCCATCCCAAGAGCCAGGACCACCGTCGGCAGAACGGTGCCGCTGCGGGTCAGCAGGCTGAGCAGCAGACCGCACAGACCGAACCCGCACAGGCCGAAGGACCAGAACGGGGTGCTGAACAGCAGGCTGAGATTGCCGCCCGCTCCATCGGCCCCGCTGTCACCCTCCAGAGACAGGGCGATGAGCACACCCCCGGCAAGCAGGGAGAACAGGTAAGTGAGCAGCATGGTTGGCGGTGATCACTCCAGTCTGGCTCGCATCAGCTCCGTGAGTGCCTGCTCCAGATCGTTGGTGAGCTGCTGCACGGCCTGTCGGCGGTTGCTGCGGTAGTCGGCCACCCGTGGTTGCACGGCGAGCGCCTCACCGAGACTCAGTTCGACCCGCTGCGGACCGAGGCAAGGCTTGCCATTCCAGGGACTGGCCTCGATCCATCCGATCGCCTCCTCCACCAGCAGCACCATCTCCGCGAAGCGGTCGAAGTCTGGTTGATCGCTCACGTAGTGACCGCTGACGCTGGTGAAGTGCTCCACCAGGCGCATGCGGGTCAGCTGCTGATCCGCATGCGCCTCCCAGTCCGCCAGGCTGCGCTCGAGCGGTGGCAGCTGATCGAGGTTCTCGCGGTAAATGCGGTCCCAGGCGGCCTGTTCGATGCGGCGGCAGCGCTCCTGCAATGTGCCGCTGGCCCGCAGTCCGAAATGGCTTTCAGCCTTGCGAAGTCCATGCAATCGGTAGGCCTCGATCCGCTGGGTCAACGGTTGATCCGGCTCCGGTCGCAGCCGTTCCAGCTGTTCGAGGGCCTCGATCAGCTCTGCGCCGATGCGCAGAAGCCGTTCCCGGCGGTTCCCCTGATCCTCCGGGCTCAGCCCGAGGTGCTGCTCGAGTGCGGTCAGCCGCGCTTCCAGAGCCGCCCAGTCCGGTCGACGCCAGCTGTAGCGGATGCCGACAGGAATCACATGAAGCGGGCGGGGATCGTCCGCTTCATCCATGTCTTCCGCTGCCCAGAAGGCCAGCTGGGCCACCCCCGGTTCGAGGGGAGCCATTTCTCCGGAGAGGTTGTTGGTCGCTCCTTCAGGGGCCACCACCAGGGCGTGGCGACCCTGGGCCAGAGCATCGCGAGCCTGTTTCAGTGCAGGTCGGTCGAGCCGTCCCCGGTGGATCGCGATGCCGCCGCACCGCTGCAGTAGCCAACCGATCAATGGTCCGGCCCAGAGCGGGATGCCGCGGTCGTAGAGGAACCGCAGTTCGATCGGGCGCGGCAGTGTCAGGCCAAGCCGGCGCGCAGCCTCAGGCACCCCCGTCCAGAACAGATCCGCCAGCACCAGCGGATCCCGCGGGCTGGGATGCCGGAAGGCGAGCAGAAGGGTTCGCTCCCCCTGCTGCTGGGCGGCGAATTCCCGCGCCAGCCCCTCGTCGGCATTGCCATGGTCCAGTTGCAGCCGCTGACTGGTGAACACCCAAGGCAGCAGTCGACGCAACACGGCCTGCACCGTGCGGCTTGCCCGGGTCGGCAGACGCCTCAGGGCTGGTCTGGCGGACTGGATCGAAGCGTGCGGCACGCGTCAGAGGCAGACCACCCGAGCCTGATCGGCTGCTGGGGAATCAGTTCCCTCCCCGGGACGGACCCGCACCTGGACCTGCCCGGTCGATCGACTGAAAGACTGAGGTCTGCGGTCCGATGCGCCGGTGATGTCGTTCCTGCTGGACCCCCTCAGTCATGCCTTCATGGTGCGGGCGCTGCTGGTCAGTGCCCTCGTGGGAGGAGTCTGCGGTCTGCTCTCCTGCTACATGACGCTCAAGGGCTGGGCGCTGATGGGCGACGCCGTTTCCCATGCGGTGCTTCCCGGCGTGGTGGTGGCCTATGCCCTCGGCCTGCCGTTCTCCCTCGGTGCCTTCGTCTTCGGCGTCGGCTCGGTGGCTGCCATCGGCTTCGTCAAGCAGAAATCGCGCGTGAAGGAGGACACGGTGATCGGTCTGGTGTTCACCGGTTTCTTCGCTCTCGGGCTGGTGCTGGTGTCGAAGACCCGCAGCAACATCGATCTCACCCACATCCTGTTCGGCAACGTCCTGGGCATCTCCTCGGCCGACCTGCAGCAGACCCTGCTCATCTCCGCTCTGGTGGTGTCGCTGCTGCTGCTGTTCCGGCGCGATCTGATGCTGTTCTGCTTCGATCCCACCCACGCCCGCTCGATCGGCATCAACACCGGACTGCTCCACTACATGCTGCTGGGGCTGCTGTCGCTGGCAGCCGTCGCCGGTCTGCAGACCGTCGGCATCATCCTGGTGGTGGCGATGCTGGTGACCCCCGGGGCCACGGCTTACCTGCTCACGGATCGCTTCGATCGGATGACCCTGCTGGCGGTGCTCAGCAGCGTGCTCTCCAGTGTGCTGGGGGTGTTCATCAGCTACTGGAGCGACAGCTCCACAGCCGGTTGCATCGTGCTGGTGCAGACCGCCCAGTTTCTGCTGGTCTTTCTGCTGGCTCCCCGCCATGGTGTGCTGAGGAGTCACTCCAACCTCAGTCCCTGATCCGCGGTTCGCATCCATGACCGAGACCACTGTTCTGGATTTCAGGCTCAGCAACAGCTTCGAGGAGTACCGCGATCACATGAACGCCCCGGAGCAGCAGGCGATGTTCGCTCAGATGGGCGTCAGCACCTTCTACATCGGTGTCTGCAAGGACGATCCGAAGCGGGCCACCGTGATGTTCCAGGGGCCCGAGAACGTCCTCCACGACGTGTTCATGAACCCTGAAACCAAACCTGTGGTGGAAGCCTCCGGACACGTCTACGACGGCACCGTGATCACCCGCTGGCTGGCCTGAAGGCCGGCAGCACCTGCCGGTAGCCGTTGGCCTCAACCACGCTGAGATCGGTGTCGAAAAGAGCGCTCAGCCGCTCGGCGGTGAGCATCTGTGCCGGTGATCCATCCCCCACCACAGTCCCACCATCCAGAAACAGCACCCGCTGCATTTCAGGAACGATGGTGTCGATGCGATGCGTCACCTGCACCACCGTCGTGCCGTTGCGGCACAGCTGCCGCAGGGTCTGCAGCAGCTGATGGGCGGCCTTCAGATCAAGGGCACGGCTCGGTTCATCGAGCACCAGAACCTCAGGCGAGTGCACGAGGGCGCGGGCGATCATCAGCCGTCGTCGCTGGCCATCGGACAGCTGCCCGAAGCGCTGCTCTGCGATGGTCTCCAGACCCAGCTGGTGCAGCAGGGCATCCCCATGGCGGCGTTGGTTGGGGGTGGGCGTCTGATCCCGGCCGAGACGCATCGAGCCGAACAGGCCGCTGAGCACCACATCACGGGCTTCGACCCCTGGGGGAAAACGCGTTTCCAGCTCCGTGGTCACCACCCCGAGCCGGCTTCGCAGCTGCCAGAGATTCACCGTCTCGCTGCCGAACAGCTTCAGGTGGGCGTCAGCCTGCACGATCGGATGGAGGCTGCGCTCGATCAGTTTCACCAACGTGCTTTTGCCGGCCCCGTTGGGTCCGAGCACCGTTGTCGACTGCCCCAGTTCAAGGGTCAGGTTGAGCTGATGGATCACGGGCCTGCCGCTCAGCCAGGCCTCCACCTGCCGTGCTTCGAACCACACCTCAGCCATCGGCTTCCGCCAGCAGCCGTTCGATCACCACCCGGAGGCCAGGAGCGATCGGCCGCGTCTCGCCGCAATGATCGCTCCAGAGGTGGCCGCTGCTCAGTTCCTCCATCGATGTCAGCTTCAGGTCCTGCCCCTCCTGCAGATGCAGACGTTCGATCGGATCGGTCAGTTCTCCTCGGAACACGTGGGCGATGCGGTTGCCGTTGTCGTGGCTGAACCAGAGCGGCAGGGCCGTCTCCGGTCTCCAGCCGATCTCCTCCTCCAGTTCGCGCAGCACCGCCTGCTCCGGGGCCTCTCCCGCTTCGACGTGTCCGCCGAACAGACCCCAGTGGCCCGGGTAGATGATCGTGTCGATGTCATCGCGCAGCTGCAGCAGCCAGCAGCCGTCGCGTTGCAGCATCGCCAGGGCGACGGAGTAGGTCATCGAACGGTCTGCCGAATCATTTGATGGGCAACAGCTTCGGGTGAACGTCGGCGCCGACCTTGCCCTCCACTTTCACCGACCCCCCGATGCGGACCGTGTCGTCCACCTTCACCGTTCCGGTCACGCTGATGGGTTGTTCGATGGCATCCACCCGGGCTGTCACCGCACCACCGACTTTCACCGGGGCCTCGATGCTCCGAACGGTGATCGGGCCCTTGATCGCCAGAGGTGCCTGGCCGCTGATCTCGACCTGATCCTTCACGCCGACCGTGCCTGTCACCGGCAGCGGGCCTTCGGTGCGGATCGTGATGGCCGCGGGCATCACCAGACGTTCCACATCCAGTCCGCCCTCGATGCGCACCGGGATCGGATTCTTCAGCAGACGGACCGCGGTCCAGGCGAGCACCACCGCTGCCGCCGCGAGCACGATGCTGGAGACCACGATGGCTGCGGGCCAGCGGTAGGCCAGCAGCAGCTCATCGCGACGGTTGGATGTCGTCATGGGGAACAGGCGCTGAGGTCATCACATCCCCTCGTCGGATCGGGTGCAAGTCCCTGGTCCCGTCTGTCTCGCCTAGCGCATCCAGAGGGCCAGTCCGCCGCCGCGTCCTCTGGCGCTCAGCCGACCCTGTTCCCGATCCAAACCGATCAGCGCGAAATACGGCATGCGTCGGGCATCGGGCTGCGGCAGGCTCCGCTCGAACAGCGTCAGCTTGCCAAGGCTGAGGCGAACGCTCCTGAAGCTGAACATCAGCAGCGGCCGTCGACCTGTGAGTTCGGCCTCTCCATCGAAGCGAAGACGCAGCGAACCAAGATTCACCTGATTGACGATCTGCAGGGCTCCGTCCGTCTCCTCTCCGCTGAGGATCAGGCAGGCGCCGAGTCCTCTGAGCAGAGCCGCGGAGGCTGCCGGAGCCGGGGTTCCATCACGGCTCCATGTGGCCCTGAGCCGCCAGGTCCCGATCAGGGAGGCCACGGTGATGCCGCTGCCGCTGCGGCGGCACTGCCGCTCGAGAGCCAGCAGATCCTCGCCGCTGGGAAGGCTGTCGCTGGGAAGGCTGTCGGTTGGGATCATGGGCAGACGCAGCCCTGCCATCTTTGACGACATTTCTCCTGCGTGGCCTCCGCATCGGATCCAGCACGATTGCGATCGTTGAACTGCTGCGCAGCGACTGGGTCGGCGGTGGTCTGGCCAGCCTCGCCTGGCTCGTGTTCGTTCAGGTGGAACGCCGTCGTTCCGCAGATGAAGAGGACGGACCCAATGACGACGCGTGAACGGACTGAGCCTCAGCTTTTCTGACCAACCGCAAATTCCAGGTCAGCCCAGCTCAACTCCACCCATTTCAACCCCTCTTCGATTTCCAGCCTGAGAGCGGCAGCGTCTTCCGCAGCACCTGCGTCGACCAAGTCCAGATACTTCTGGTACTCGGCCATCCAAGCGACGAGATTCGGGGTGCTGTTGGTCATGAAGCCATTGAACACCGAGGGAAGCGGAGCTTGTTGGCTCAGATCCAACCGATAGCAATGGCACCTGTTTGGTGGTATCGACAGCATCACTCCCAGGGGTTCACTGCGATCACCGAGGTCTCAACAGGGAGAAGATCTTGGTTGCGTCGCGGTCTGGAGGTGATGCCACCTCCAGAATTCCTCGGGTCGTGCCCGTGGTGATTGGTCTGAGCCAGACGTTGCACGACTGGCCTCCTCAAGCTTCAACCTTCAATCTCTGGTGATCCGTGCTGTTCATAGTTGAAATCCTGCAGTCCGTACTGAGCCAAGCGTTTTCCGGAGCGACGATCACTCAAGGCCACCACCAAATCGCTCTCGCTCCAGTTCCGTCGGTTGATCAGCTCATTGAAGGCTTCCATCGCTTCGTCGAGATCGTCGTAGTCGCCCACCTGGCGGTACTGCCGCGAGTCTTCGCCGACTGAAATTGCGAACGTCATTCCTCAGGCAGCTCCCGATGAAAGGAGTCTGGCCAATTCGCCTCATCACCGATCGATGTCAACCTGCCGTTGACGCCACCCCTTCATGACCCCACCTCAGCCCCTGCTGGATCGTCTCGCTGAAATCCCCGGAATGCAGCGGGGTTGCCGGCGACTGGTGCTGCTGTTCAGTCAGCTCGGGGATTTCGACTCCCTGGAGTACGCCCAGGCGTTGGTGCCGGCACTTCCCTCTCTGGATCGGGCCGGCATCCGCCTGCTGGCCATCGGCATCGGGGATTCAGCTGGAGCCGAGCGTTTTGCGACCTTCACCGGCTTTCCCCGCGATCGGCTGCAGGTGGAGAGCGATGCGCAGCTGCACCGCGCCTGTGGTCTGTACGAAGGACTCGGCACCGGAGCAGGTGCCTGGCCTGATCTGCTGCTGATGTGCGCCGGGTTCGGCTCCCCTGGAACCCTCGCCGAGGTGTTCCGTGGTTACAGCGGCGATCGCACGGCAGCGCAGCGGTTTGACAGCCCCCTGTTCCGCCTTGCTGGGGGCGACGGGTTCCAGAGACCGTTCGAGCTGGCCACGGTGCGCTTGAACAACATGATCGAGGTGCTGGGTCGCTGGCGCCGGTATGTGCCGGACGATCGCTGGATGTGTCAGCGCGGCGGCACTTTTCTGCTCGAAGAGGACGATTCGCTCCTCTACGAGCATCGCGATCGCGGCATCCTCGGGTTCTCCGAAACGATGAATCGTCCTCTCCTGTTTCTGGATCCCTATCTGGCGGTCTGAACGATCCTCACCGTCAGGTGTCGAACAGGTCGTCCAGGGACAGATCGTCTCGACGCAGCAGGGCGAACGTGGTGCCGGCATTGCCGCGGCAGATGCGCAGCTGCTGATCCAGCACGGTGATGTCGAGCCAGGCCGGGAAGCTCTGCTGCACATCCCGCAGCAGTTGCAGGCGTCCTCCACCGGGCAGCTGCGGTCCCACCCAGCCTCCGCGGCGGAAGCGCACCTCCACACGACATCCCTCCAGCTGTTTCAGATCGGCCTGAACGCTGATGCCGGCGAGAACCCCCAGAGCGCCTCTCAGCCGCAGCAGGTTGCAGCCGCGCCCATTCTCAGGATCCAGGGCCTGCAGGTTGTCCAGCCAGGGGGCCTGTTTCAGCCAGGGTTGCGTCGAGCTGCTCCAGCGCAGCTCCCAGACCCCGCTCAGCAGATCAGAGTCAAGGGGCAGGTCCGCCGGCTGCTCCTGTTCCAACCGCTCCACCAGCTGGGGCAGATCCTTGGCGGAAGGGTCGTGGCGCAGCCGCTCCAGCAGTGTGTTCCGCGTCTGTGTCACCGTCCCTGCAGTTCAGGTGCCGCCATGCTGTCCGGTCCGCGTCGTATCCGCCGTCGTCTGTGTGGCCTTCTGCTGGCCCTGCTGACGGCTCCTTTGATGGCCCCTCATCCGTCGCTGGCATCGGAGGCCTGGGCGCCGGCTGCGGAGCCGGAGGCCTGGAGGGTCCTCCGTGACCGTCTGCTCGCCTCCGGACGCCTTGCTGCTGCGGACTGGGTGTACATGGACTCGATGGGCACGGATCGCCTCGAGGCCGGGGAATATCTGAGCAATCCCAGCCGCTCCGGAGATGTGGTCACCTTCGAGGCGGCTGTGATGCTGCGGCGGGCCGGAGAGCGAGCCTGGACCGTGCGATCGATACCGATGCGCGCCCGCTGTGATCTGGGCGTGATGGAACGCCGGAATGAATCCGGCGAGTGGGGCCCCTACCCCGGTCGACCCGACACGGCCGTTAAGGTCCGCTGGATCTGCAGGCAGTCATGACCCGCCCGGCCTTTCTGTACGAACAACCGGAGCGATTCGGGGAATCCCTCACCACCGCCCGCCCGTGGAACACAACGGCCCTGGCTTCCGTCGAACGTCTCAACGGCAGAGCCGCGATGATCGGTTTCACGGCCGCCGTGGTCGGGGAACTGATCAGCGGACACGGCATCGTCGGTCAGCTGACGGCGGTGGTGCGCTGGTACCTGGAGCTGGGCTGAGCGATGCCCGCCGTCCGCGTTCTTGAAGAGTCCCAGCGCTACAAGCTGGATGGCAGTGACGATGCTCTCTTCTACAGCGAGCCCCGCTTCGTGCATCACCTGGATGCCGGCTTCCGGGCGACCCTGACGCAGCTCTACCGGGAGCGGATCCCCCCCTGCGCCGTGGTGCTGGATCTGATGAGCAGCTGGGTCAGCCACCTGCCTGAGGAGATCGTCTACGACGAGGTGATCGGTCACGGTCTCAATGACGAGGAGCTGGCGGCGAATCCACGGCTCGACCGCCACTGGGTCCAGAACCTCAACCGCGATCAGGTGCTGCCGCTTGAGGCTGCCAGTGTTGACGTCACCCTGATCGTGGCGGGCTGGCAGTATCTGCAGCAGCCGGAGGCCATCGCCGCGGAGCTGCTGCGAGTGACCCGGCCGAACGGGAGGCTGATCTGCGCCTTCAGCAATCGGATGTTCTTCAGCAAGGCACCCCAGATCTGGACCGATGGTGACGACCGCGATCACCTCTCCTACGTCGCCACCGTGCTGATGGCCCAGGGATGGCCGAAGCCGGAGATCATCGCCGAACAGACCCGTGGGCAGGGCGTGATGGGTCTGCTCGGAGGCAAGGGCGATCCGTTCTTTGCGGTGGTGGCCAACAAGGCTCTGGGCTGATCAGATCAGCTCAGGGTGGTTCGGATCTCCTTTGAAGGGTCCCTCCACCCGGGAGGTGATCCAGCCTCCGTAGAACCCCCCTTGTTGCGGGACGACCCGTTCTCCCTCAACCCAGCACCCATCCATCATCTGTGGGTAGAGGGCGAACCAGCCGGCCAGCTCGCGGAATCGCTCCGATGGACTCGGATAGGTCCAGACCGCTCGGGCCAGACGTCGGTCTGCAACGACGACATCGAAGTAGCTGGCGACCCCCTTCCATTCGCAGAACGATGGTCGTCCGCCCACCGGTTGGATCAGATCCGATCGCATCGCCTCCGGCGGCAGGTAGTAGGTCGGTGGATGAAAGGTCTCGAGCACCCGCAGGCTGCGGGTCGTTTCCACAAGGGTCTGCCCCAGAGCCTTCACCAGGATGTGCTCATGGCTGGGCTCGAGGCGAGGAGGTCTTGGGTAGCTGCTGACCCGTTCCACGGTCATGATTTCGTGATAAAGACGCGATGAAATTGATGCTGGTGAGCAATTCTCTGCCGCAGAGGTTTTTATTCTGAAAGGATTATTAAGACTCTCCCCGGCTTAACCGAATCGTCCCCATTTCAAGGCTGGACATGTGCCAATAGTGGGGCATCTTTCGGATACCGACAGGTCCGGCATGACATTCACCCTTCCCGGCCTGCTCCCCTGGACGTTCCGGATCGTTCTCATCGGTCAGCAGATCGTTCTGGAAGCCACTTCAGAAGGCCAGCGTCTGAGTACCGTTCTTGACCCCCGTGCGAGTCGCATCCGCAGCGGCTACGACCTGATCAGCACTCCGCAGTGTGCATTGATCAATCCCCCTTCTTTCGCCTGAGCCACTGCGATTAGGTGGGCTCACACGTCTCCCTTGACCAGCCCGTTGTTGTGCTCGGGGGCTTTCTGATCACCGCCGAGGCATACGCCCCCCTTGCTGAATGGATTGCATCGCGCACCGGTGCAACGGTCCGGGTCGTGCCGGTCTCGCGTCTCGACTGGCTTGCCACCAGCTGGGGCTTCGGCTGGGCCCGACTGCTTGATCGCGTTGATGCGGCAGTGCGGGAGCTTCAGGCCCGCTCGGCCAGCTCCAGGGTCACGCTGATCGGTCACAGCTCCGGTGGGGTGATGCTGCGCCCCTATCTGAGCGATGAAAGCTTCTGCGGTCGTCGCTACGGCGGCGCCACCCGCTGCAACCGCCTGATCACCCTGGGCAGTCCCCATCAGGCGGTTCGGGCCACCCCCCTTCGGGCCCTGGTCGATCGTCGCTTTCCCGGTTGTCCCCATGCGGACAGCGTTGATTACGTTGCCGTCGCTGGACGGCTGGATCTGCAGGGGGCCATGGCGAGCGGCTTCAGTCGCCGCAGTGCCGCCCGCTCCTACCGCCAGATCAGCGGCGATCCAAGCGTCGATGGCGATGGTCTCGTGCCGGTCAGCTCGGCGCTGTTGCGGGAAGCCCGTCCGGTGGTTCTGGAGAACACGGCCCACGGTGGTCTGTTCGGCCGTTCCTGGTACGGAAGTGTGGAGCGGATCCCGGCCTGGTGGACGGTTCTGGAGACCTGAGCGTCACCCAGATCACTTGAGACCGAGCCCGCGATCAGTCATTGTGACGCCCTTGTACTGGCGTTCACGGTGGCGAAGACGACGGGGTTCGGTGGCAGTGACGGCGGCGGCGGCAAGCGTGGCAGCGGCGGCAAGCGAAAACCCGGCAAGTCGAATCATCGGCGTGAGCAGTGCCCGATGGGCCGCGATCCCGACATTGATGCGATCAAGGCCCGTCAAAGCCTCGGTCTGCCGCTCACCGGTCGTCTCACCGAGCAGCAGGTGAAGCGTGCTCACAAGCTGCTCGCCGTGCAGCACCACCCCGACAAGGGCGGAGATCCGGAGATGATGACCCGATTCAACAACGCTCGCGACGTTCTGCTCGAACCTGAGATGGAAGCGATCCCGGGCTGAGGATCAGCTGTTGCTGCGCCCGATCACCAGCCAGCAGATCAGCAGTAGTCCGCTGAGGCTCACCACCGTGTAGATCCAGTCGGCATACGGGGTCCAGAACAGCGCGACGACGGTCGGCGTCACTTCTCCCAGATCAGAACCAGAACCACGAACAAGGCACCGAAGACGAGGAACGGCGTGCCGATGGTGATGATCTGCTGGGTGTCCATTTCCAGTTGTGTCCGGATCGAACGTACCACCGAAAAGCCAGGCGCCTCAGCGGATCAGGTTGATCTTGAAAAAGCCCTGGCCGAGCCCGAAGCTGGATGGTCGATCCCTGTGAAGCGTGATCGAGACGTCGAAGTCGAGCAGCCCCTGCGCTTCGATCTGGTCCCGTGACAGACGACCGCGGCTCTGCTCCTGGTAGCGACCGATGATCTCCTCCTTGTGCTCTCCCAGATACGTGACCACTTCCTGGAGCAGGAAGTCTCTCCACTCCTCCCGATCGTGATCCGGCAACGGTGGTGTCGGCGTGCTCATCTGTCGGACTCGGCCTCACGGGAGAGAACGAGGTCATGAACCTGTTTCACCAGGGCGGCATTGGCCCGCTTGCCCCGCGACAGGCTGCGGTTGCCGGCGGCCTGCTCGATCAGTTCCTTCATGCCCTGCAGCTCCTGCGCGCGGGCCGCGGGCTCCAGGCGCAGAACCGTGAACGCAGAGGCGCTGACCAGAAAATCGATGCGGCGACGCAGATGTCTGTTCTGACGGGAGCCGATCACGGCCGCGACGGCAGCACCGCCGGCTGCGGCGAGGACGGGCACGAGCCAGGTCAGCATGTCGCCGCGAGCGTGAATGTCGAGGCAACCGTAGGGGTGATGCGGCGCTAAAGCACCCGATAGCCATACCAGTCCGGTGTCTCCGGAGGGTTCTCGCCGTGATCCAGCGGGGTCAGCTGCAGCCGCCAGCGTCCGTTCCCTTCGATCGGCAGCAGATCATCCAGCTCCTCCGGTGGTGCCAGACCGTGCAGATCATCCTTGTGCACCTGCTCGTAGTCCTTCAGCCACAGCCGTTTCGCCCTGGCCTTGGCGGCCTGGGATGAGCTGGCCACCAGCAGGCCGAAGCGATGGCGTTCCGCCATGTCGTTCGGGTCATAGGCGCCCAGGTTCACGAACCAGAGTTGCGGTGTTCCGCTCCTGCGGGTCTCCGTCTCCGGCTCTTCCAGCACCTCCACACGGTGGCCATCCACACGGGTGATGCGCCGGTAGCTGTCCACATGCATCCCCCGGCGCTGACCGATCCACTGCCGGCGCAGATCCGGGATGGTGTCGTCAAAGCAGTCGCCGACCACCCAGCGCACGTCGTGAAGTTCCACATGACATCCCTTGATTCGGCCGCCGAGAACGACGAGGAACAGATCCATCTCAGACCAGCGCTTCGATCAGCACGCCGATCATCAGGGCGATGGCGATCAGTGGCAGTGGTTTCATCCGCCCGCTGACGCTCAGCCAGAGGCTCACGACAAACAACGGCAGCTGAATCCAGGGCAGTCCCAACTGCAGCGCTGTTGCGCTGATCGACACCGCCGCCCCGGCCACCGCTCCCGGAACGCCTGCCAGCAACCCCGCCAGCACCATCCGCACCCGTGGCTGTCGGCGCAGCCGCTGCAGCAGCGGCGTCGCCAGCAGGATGAAGCCGAAGCTGGGCAGGAAGATTCCGATCGTGGCAGCCGCCGCGCCAGCCAGGCCCGCTCCGAATCCCCCGGCATTCCAGCCCGCCTGGTAGCCAACGAAGGTGCTGGTCAGCACCACAGGCCCGGGGGAGATCTGTCCGATCGCCACACCGTCGAGAAACTCGCCGGGGCTGAGCCAGCCCAGCTCCACCACCTGCTGCTGCAGGAGCGGAATGATCACCAGCCCCCCGCCGAACACCAGCAGACCGGTCTTGAAGAACACGCTGAACAGCCCTGTCATCAGACCGGTTCCGGCGCTGCCGGCTCCAGCGGTCAGACCCAGGGGCAGAGGCAGCAGCAGTGCCGCTCCCTTCGGCCGGTCCAGCGGGGCGCTGAACAACCGGGCCAGACCCGCCAGCAGCAGCAGCAGACCGGCGGGAAGCGGCAGGTCGCCCAGGGTGTTGAGCAGAACCCCCAGCATCACCAGGGCGGCGGTGAGGATCTGCCACCGCTCGGTGCGGCGTCGGATCAGTTTCCAGGCGAAGGCCCAGATGATCGCGGCCACCACCGGCTGGATGGTCTGCAGCGCGGTTGTGAAGCTGGGAAGTGCCTGCCCGTTGCGCCAGAGCTCACTGAGCAGCAGCACGATCAGCAGCCCGGGCAGCAGGAAGCAGCTGCCGCTCACCAGTCCGCCGATCCAGCCGCGGCGAAGCCATCCCAGGTAGATCGCCATCTGACTGGAGGCCGGCCCCGGCAAGGCTTCACAGAGGCCGAGGCCTTCCTCGAAGCGCTCAGGATCCACCCACTGGCGGATCTCCACGATCTCGTTGCGCAGCATCGCGATGTGGGCCTGGGGGCCTCCGAAACCCAGCACCCCGATGCGCAGGAACAGTCCGGCGAACTGAGGCCAGGGCACGTTCTGTTTCTCCGGCACAGCTGATGGCGTCGTGCTCATCCGCCCGGTCTGACGTTCCGCCCGAAACTTAGATCTCTCCTGAGATCAGCAGCGTGATCTCACGCACCTGATCGCTCCCGTCGGAGCGCCTCCTCCTGCATCCTCTGGATGCGTTCCAGAACGGTTTCGTTGCTCATGCGGTTGTTGAGCCGCTCCACCAGCAGCGGGAAGGCCAGGGGGCCAGGCCGCGGCGTTGCCACATGCAGCCATTCCTGCTGTGCAGCCCGCTGCAGAGCCGCCTCCAGGCGGGACAGCTCCAACTGCTCATCGAGCACCTCCCGGCGAGCCTGAAGCAGCAGACGATTCTCCGGTTCATGGCGTTCGAACACGTCGAACAGCAGCGAGGCACTGATCTGAAGCTGTCCGGTGCTCTTGCCGGCTCCGGGGAAGCCGCGATGCATCAGGCCGGCCACCTGAGCGATGGCACGGAAGCGTCGCCGTTGCAGTTCCGAAAGGTTCAGGGCCGCTTCCAGATCGTCTTCCAGATGGTCCGTGTTCAGCAGCAGATCGCTGTGGTCCGCCAGCAGTTCCGCCATCGGATAGGTCTTGGGTGCCAGCAGCTCGAAGCCGTAGTCGTTCACCGAGACGGTGATCGTGCCCCGCTCCAGCCGGGTGAGTCGGGAGGCCCACAGAAAGCCGATGCCTTCATGCACGAAGCGACCCTCGAAGGGATAGGCGTAGAGATGGGTTCCCTCCCGTGTGCGGCAGGTTTCGATCAGCAGCTGGCCGATGCGGGGCAGCACCGAGAGATCCTGCTGTCGCTCGAACAGCGGACTGAGGGCCTGGAGTTCCGGGGTGTCCAGCTCTCCGCGGCTCGCCCGATCCACCTCGAGACGCAGGTGGTGGGTCAGCAGATCCGAGAGCGCCATCTGACCGCCGGCCCAGGCTGGAACGGTGCGGCTCTTGCGGTTGCTCACCTTCACGTAGGCGGTCATGTCTCGCAGCCGCACGAACTCCAGCTGGCGGCCTGAGAAGAAGAACACATCCCTCGGCTTCAGCTGGCTGATGAAGGATTCCTCCACGTGGCCGAGCACGGCACCCCGCACGAAGCGCACCGTGATCGCCGGTGCGGCGGTGATCGTGCCGATGTTCAGCCGGTGCAGACGGCCAATGGCGCTGTCCCGCACCCTGAAGCGCTGCGCCTTTTCATCCCACTCCAGTTTCCGGTAGCGGGGATAGGCCGCCAGGCAGTCACCGCCGTGTTCCAGAAACCGCAGGCACCAGTCCCAGTCCTGCTGTGGCAGGTCGGAGAAGGCGGCACTGCTGCGCACCGCCCGCAGCGACTCATCCGGGTTGAATCCGGCTCCGCAGGCGAGGCTCGTGAGGTGCTGCAGCAGAACATCCAACGGTGCATTCGGTGGTTTGCGCTGTTCCACGAGCCCTTCCTCCAGCCCGCGGCGAACCGCACTGAGTTCGAGCAGTTCCAGAGCATTCGTGGGCATGAACAGCACCTGGGAGGTTCCGCCCGGCAGGTGTGCGGAGCGTCCCGCCCGTTGCAGCAGCCGGGCCAGGTTCTTCGGGCTGCCGATCTGAACCACTTGCTCCACGGGCTGGAAGTCCACCCCCAGATCCAGGGAGCTGGTGCAGACCACCCAGCGAATCGTGCCGGCTTTCACCGACGCTTCGATCGCCTCCCGCTCGCTGCGATCGATGGCGCTGTGGTGCAGAGCCAGGGCCCCCTCCATCTCCGGGCAGGCGAATCTCAGGCACTGGAACCAGCGTTCCGACTGGTTGCGTGTGTTGGTGAACAGCAGTGTGCTGATGCCTGGGTTCATGGCTGCCACCAGGTCCTCGTACATGCGCAACCCGAGGTGTCCGGCCCAGGGGAAGCCATCGATCGTCTCCGGCAGCAGGCTGCGGATCTCCGTGACCCGTGCCGGAGCCCCCCCGATGATCACCGGATCGTCGTCCGTGCCGAGAGCGTGGCGGGCGGCCTGAGCGAGGTTGCCGATGGTGGCGCTGATCGCCCAGGTCTGCAACGACGGCCGCTGCTGACGTAGCCAGCTGAGGCAGAGCTCGGTCTGCGTGCCGCGCTTGCTGCCCATCAGTTCGTGCCATTCATCGAGCACCACGGTGTCGAGATGGCGGAACAGCTCCTCCGCTTTGCTGTTGCTGAGCAGCAGGGTCAGCGATTCCGGTGTGGTGACCAGGATCTGGGGAGGTGACTTGAGCTGTTTCGAACGTTCGCTGCTGCTGCTGTCGCCGTTGCGGATGCCCACGCGCAACGGCCAGCGCATCTCGGAGATCGGCTCCCGGATCGCCAGGGCGAGATCACGGCTGAGAGCGCGCAGGGGGGTGATGTACAGCAGTCGGATGCCCGGATGGTCCCCCGTTTCAGCCAGCATTGCGGCGATCGGTCCCATCACGGCGGCGAAGGTCTTGCCGGAGCCGGTCGGCACCTGAATCAGACCGCTGTGGCCCTCGAGATAGGCCGCCCAGCTGCGCTGCTGAAAGGGAAGCGGGGTCCAGCCCCGGCGTTCGAACCAGGACTGGATCGGCACCAGGATCGGGTCAGGGCTCACGGCGCGATTCCGTTCTGCAGCTGTCTTAACCATCCGCATCGAGTGTTCGGGACGTGACTCCCTCCACACCAGGCCGCCTGTGACTCAACCTGAACTGGAGCCGTCTCTGATCAGGTTCAGCGCAGCATCAAGCCGGTCGGCTTCCCCGGCCGGTTTGTCACGTCGCCAGCGCAGGATCCGCGGAAAACGAACCGCCAGCCCTGACTTGTGGCGTCTGGAGGGATGGATGCCTTCAAAGCCGATCTCGAAGACCAGTTCGCAGTTCACGGAACGGGCGGGCCCGAACCGCTGCAGGGTGTTGCGGCGGATCCAGCGGTCCAGCTCGAGGATCTCCGCATCATCAAGGCCGGAGTAGGCCTTGGCGAAGCTCACCAGCTGCGGTGGATCCTCGTCATTCCAGAGCCCGAAGGTGTAGTCGGTGAACAGGTTGGCTCTCCGACCGCTGCCGGCCTGGGCGTACAGCAGCACGGCGTCGAGGGTCATCGGCTCGAGTTTGTGCTTCCACCAGTGGCCGCGGCGGCGGCCGGCGAGATAAGGGGAGTCCAGCTGTTTCAGCATCAGCCCCTCGGCCCGCTGAGCGACGGCCCGCTGACGTTCGGTATCCAGCTCGACCCAGCTCTCCAGGGACCAGCCGACGCTGGCGGTCAGACGCCAGCGCTCGGGATGGCTGACCTGCTCGAGAACGGCCGAGAGCTGCTGGCGGCGTTGCCTCAGCGGCTGATCGCGGATGTCCGCACCGTTCAGCTCCAGCAGGTCGTAGGCGATGAAGCGCATCGGGCACTCCCGCTTCAGGGTGGTGCCCACCGTTTTGCGACCCAGCCGCCGTTGCAGTGTGTCGAACCCCAGCGGAGCGGCGGCAGCCTCCTGCCAGCAGATGATCTCACCATCCAGTGCGGTTCCATCCGGCAGGGCATCACCCACCGCCACCAGCTCCGGGAAGCTGTCGTTGACCAGCTCTTCACCCCGGCTCCAGAGGTACACCCCTGAGCCGCGATGAATCAGCTGACCGCGGATGCCATCCCATTTCCACTCCAGCAACCAGTGCTCTGGAGGGTCTGCGCTCAGCCGCTCAGGATCCAGCGGGCTGGCCAGGAAGAACGGGTAGGGGGCGGCACTGCTGCGACTCTCCTCCGAGCCGGCCGGTGCGGTGAGCCGGGAGAAGGCCTGTGCCGATGGTTCGAACCCTCCCATCAGGCGCTGCAACACCAGGCTTTCATCGAGCGAGAAGGCCTCGGCCACCGCACGGCTGATCAGACCTGTTGACACGCCGACCCGGAAGCCACCGGTGAGCAGTTTGTTGACGATGAAATGCAGGCGCTCCGGCACCTGACACCAGAGCTTCAGAACGGCTTCCGCCTGTTGCTCATCCTGCTGGCGGCTGAGCTCAGGCAGCAGGGATTCCATCCACCAGTGCAGCGGACGGGTCTCGAGCGATTCGCCTCGGAATGCCTGCTCGTCCCCGAGGGTCTGCCGCACCGCTGGCCACAACAGGCTGATGGTTTCGGCCGAGTCGCCCACCTGGCCGTGGCAGTCATCGATCAGCCACTGGGGCATCCCGCTCTGCTCCTGCAGGATCTCTCTCAGGCGTCGTCCGGTGATCATCCGGCGTCGGCGTTTTCCCAGCAGCAGGCTGAGCGCCCAGGCGGCATCCGCTGGCGGCACGGTCCGGAAATGGTTCACCAGGGCCGTCACCTTGGCTCTGGTGCCGGTGACCTGATCCAGCCAGTCGAACAGAACCTGGAACGCCTGCATGCCAATCGGGCGGTCACCGCCATCCTGACGGGGCCGCTCTGCCTCCGTTGCCGTGGTGTTTCTGCTTTCGAAGCTGCTGCCCCTGCTGGTGCTGCCGCTGGGTCTGAGTCTCGGGCTGTTGCTTCTGGCAGGGTTCACCCGGTGGCGATGGCCGCTGATCTCGGCGATCACGGTGCTCTGGGTCTTCAGCACTGGCCTGGTGTCCCAGTGGTTGTGGCGAGGCGTGGAACGGCCCTGGCAACGCCTCTCAGCTCCATCGGTCCCGACGGCTGACGCGATCGTCGTGCTCAGCGGAGGACGTCACGCCGCACCCGGCCCCTCCCGCGTTGTGGAGTGGCATGACCCCGACCGCTTTCTTGCTGGTGTGGAGCTGTTCCGCACCGGCAGGGCTCCAAGGCTGCTGTTCACCGGGGGGCAGAACCCGTTCCGCAAGGGCCTCGCTCCCGAGGGGAGTCTTTACCTCAGCGAGGCCAGAGCTCTCGGGATTCCGGCTGATGCCATGACCTCCACAGGACCTGTGCTGAACACGGCAGAGGAGGCCAGGGAGATCCGGGCGCTGCTGCCCTCCGGTCGCCGACGGGTGCTGCTCGTCACGAGTGCTTTCCACATGCGCAGGGCTCAGCGCCTGTTCGAGCGCCAGGGCATCGCTGTGGTGCCGTTCCCGGTGGATTTTCAAGCCCGTGGTTCCTGGGCTGGGTCGCCATGGGCGGATCCACTGCAGTGGCTGCCAACCGCGAGGTATCTCGATGACAGCTCGCGGGCCTTGAGGGAACTTCTCGGAAGGATCGTCTACCGCACCTGGTGATCCCGCTTTTCCGCGATCAGACCACCTGTTCCTGCTGAGCTGCGACGTCTGGGAAATGCTCTTCCATGCACGACTCACAGATGCCGTGACTGAAGTTCAGAGTGCTGTGACGCATCATGAACTCCTCGAGCGGACGCCATGCACCCTGATTGTCACGAACCTTGCGGCAATAACTGCATGAACATAATATTCCCTGCTGTTGATGCAGCCTGCAGAATTCATCGAGCAACGACAGGGAACGTTTGCGTAGTTCCAGAAGAGTGACGACCTGGGCTGCCAGTCGCTCCATGATTTTATATTGCGTTGATGTTAGCGATTTCGGCATTCTGTCGATCACACACAACGTGCCGATCCGGTGATGTCTGTCTGTGTGCAGGGGAAATCCCGCGTAGAGCCTGATGTGGGGATCTTTCTTCACCAGGGGATTGTCCTTGAAGCGATCATCGAAGAGTGCGTCCTCAACGATCATCGGCTTCGGAGAGAGGATGGCGTGGGCGCAGAATGACCAGTCTCTCGGTGTTTCCTCCGTCTCCAGACCGACCTTGGATTTGAACCACTGACGGTCGTGATCAACGATGGAGATCAGAGCAATCGGAGCATGGCAAATAAGGGCCGCCATGCTGGTGATGTTGTCGAAACTTTCCTCCGGTTTGCTGCCAAGAATGCGGTATTCACTCAGCGCGCGCAGCCTCGCCACCTCGTTATCCGGTTTTGGCGCAGGACCGGTCATTGAGCGTGGCGCTTCTCAACCTTCTTGCTAAAGCAAACCCCAGCTCAATAGCCATAAAGATCCGTAAAGATTAAGAGAACCTTTGTAAGGATTGTCCGTTGCAGCCCAGCTGGGTCTCCGAGATCGACAGCTGATCGCGTGGCACGAGCCTCAGTCGCTTTCTCCCTCGAACAGGGTCTCCAGCGGTTCGGCATCAATTCCTTCCACCTCCCTCAGGTAACGGGCCAGAACATCGCTCTGACCGTGGGTCACGTAGACCCTCCTGGCACCTGATTCGCGCACCGTCCGGATCAGGCCAGGCCAGTCCGCGTGGTCGCTGAGCACGAATCCGCGTTCGTAACCCCTCCTGCGGCGAGCGCCGCGCACCGCCATCCAGCCTGAGGCGAAGCCGGTTTGTGGCGTGCGGAACCGCCTCATCCAGCTGGATCGGTGGGCTGACGGCGGGGCGAGCACGAGACGACCGGCCAGAACCTCGTTCCTGGGGATCTCGCTGACAGGACGGCTCGGTGTCATCGGAACTGCCGCCTCGCGGTAGTGACGGGTCACCGTCTCCACGGCACCGTGCAGCAGGACCTCCTCCTCGACACCGATCGCCTTCAGTTCCGCCAGCAGCCGCTGGGCCTTCCCGAACGCGTAGCAGAACAGCAAGGACGGACGGCTGCGGTCCCCCTGCCACCAGTCACGGATCTCCGCGGCCAGCTCTGATCCGGGCTTCCAGCGGTAGATCGGCATGCCGAAGGTCGCTTCGGTGATCAGCACGTCGCAGGCCACTGGCTCGAACGGTGCGCAGCTCGGATCGTCGTCACGCTTGTAATCCCCGCTCACCACCCAGACCTCCCCCTCAGACTCCAGACGGATCTGAGCGGATCCGAGCACATGCCCGGCACTGTGGAAGGACACCCGGCACTGACCGAGCCAGATCGGCTCTCCATAGCGGACGGGATGCAGGCAGATCTCCTGTCCGAGTCGCTGACGCAGCACGCCCTCGCTGACATCCACCGCCCAGTACTCACCGCATCCCGCCCGGGCATGGTCGGCATGGGCGTGGGTGATCAGAGCACGGGGCACCGGTCGCCAGGGATCCACCCAGGCGTCTGCCGCCCGGCAGTAGAGCCCTTCCGCGGTGCGCTCGATCAAGGTGTCGCTTCTTGACTGCAGAAGTCTGTAGTTCCCTTACCTTGAGCGCGACCTCAGCACCGTGATCGATGAACAGACGCCTCTTCGTCGGGATGATGCTGCTGTCGCTGATGCTGCCCGGCGCCGCTCTCGCACAGAAGAAGATCCCCAAGGCCGAGGGGCATAACCAGTGCCCGCTCGGCTATGTCAACACCCTGGGCACCACCTGCGTCTCCCCGATCGCCTACGAGGTGCAGCCTTCGGATGGGGACGCCTGCCCTTCCGGTTGGATGAACATCGGAGCCGGGTACTGCCGCAGGAAGTGAGCCTTCGGGCTCAGCGGCTCATCTCCAGCATTCTTTGAATCGGCTGAAGGGCTCTCAGACGCAGCTCCTCCTCCAGTTCGATCGCCGGTTCCAGGCTCTCAAGACAGTCGTGCAGCTTCTGCAGGGTGTTGAGCCGCATGTACGGGCAGGCGTTGCAGCTGCAACCGTCGACACCGGGCACATCGAGCAGCGTCTTGCCGGGGACCCGCTGCTTCATCTGATGCAGGATGCCGGGCTCGGTGAGCACGATGAAGGTCTGCGCTGCACTGCTCTGAGTGCGGTTCAGCAGTTTGGTGGTGGATCCGATGAAATCCGCCAGATCGAGGAGATGCTCCTGGCACTCGGGGTGGGCGATCACCTCCGCATCGGAATGTTCGAGCTTCAGCTCCAGGAGTGCTTCCTCGCTGAAGGTCTCATGAACGATGCAGCGTCCCGGCCAGAGCGTCAGCTCACGGCCGCTCTGCCGTTGTACCCAGCGTCCGAGGTTCTGGTCCGGAGCGAAGAGCACGGGGCGATCCGCGGGCAGCTGTTGAACGAGATCCACGGCATTGCTGCTGGTGCAGATCAGGTCGCTCTGGGCCTTCACCGCCGCTGTGCAATTGATGTAGCTGACCACCACATGGTCGGGATGCTTCGCGCGGAAGTCGGCGAATGCATCGGCCGGACAGTCATCGGCCAGGGAGCAGCCTGCATCGAGATCCGGCAGCACCACCGTTTTCTCGGGACTCAGGATCTTGGCGGTCTCCGCCATGAAATGGACGCCGCAGAACACGATCACATCGGCGTCGGTGCTGGCGGCCTTGCGGGACAGTTCCAGGGAATCCCCGATGAAGTCGGCGATGTCCTGGATCTCGGGTTCCTGGTAGTAGTGCGCCAGCACAATGGCGTTGCGATCACTTTTCAGTCGTTCGATCGCCGCCACCAGGGCGTCGTCAGCGCTCATCGGAACCGGGCCGGGGCAGGATGGCTCCAGCCTAGGCATCGGTTCTGTCGGATCTTCGCGTTGCGATCGCCGGTGATCTCCATGGAGCCTGGGGCACTTTGGATGAGGAGGTACTGGCGCGACTCCAGCCTGACGCCGTGCTGTTCGTCGGAGATCTGAGCGATGGAGATCTGCGGCTGACCCGGAGGATCGCGTCGCTGCCCTACCCACTGGCGGTGATTCTCGGCAATCACGACCTGGGTCGCGATCGCAGCGGAGGGATCCTGAGACAGCAGCTGGCTCTTCTGGGGGAGAGCCATTGCGGCTGGACCCAACGTGGTTGGAGCCAGCCTGCTATCGGACTGGTGGGAGGGCGGCCCGGCAGTGCCGGCGGAGGCTTTCATCTGTCCCATGCAGTGCAGGCGGTTTATGGCCCGATCACCCTCGAGCAATCAGCGGATCGCATTGTGGCCGCTGCTGCTGCCGTTCCTGCGGATCAACCACTGATCGTGATGGCCCACTGCGGCCCCAGCGGCCTCGGTTCCGAGGCCGACAGCCCCTGCGGTCGCGACTGGAAACCGCCGGCGGTGGACTGGGGCGATCAGGATCTCGCCCTCGCTCTGGATCGGATGGGTCGGCAGCGTCCCCCGGATCTTGTGGTCTTCGGTCACATGCATCATCAGTTGAAGCGTTCGAACGCCCTCCGCCGCACCCTGCTGCGCGATCGCCGCGGAACCGCCTTCCTCAATGCCGCCTGCGTCCCCCGCAGTGGGCGTGATGCCAGCGGTCGTGAGCTGCTGCATTTCTCCTGGGCGGAATTCCGGGGTGCGTCCCTGACCCATCTCAGTCACCGCTGGTACTCGCCGGACGCCCAGCTGATGCATGAGGAGGAGCTGCCACGGCAGGAGGCGATGGCGTGCTGATCTATGTCTGCAGCAGCAGTCATGGGTTCGGTCATGCGGCCCGTGATGCGGCTGTGCTGCAGCAGCTCCGTCGTCTGCGTCCGGATTGGCAACTGGTGCTCAGCTCACAGGTGCCCGCCTGGTTCCTGCGGCTGCTGCTCGGTTCGGCAACGACCGATGTCCGCCACTGCCGCTGGGATGTGGGAACGGTTCAGGCGGATGCCCTGGGGGTGGATGCAGCAGCAACACTCATCGCTCTCGAGGAGCTGCAGCAGCAGCTGCCTGAACTGATCAAGCAGGAGGCGGCCTGGATTGCATCCCAGGGCAGGCCGGTGCTGATTCTCGGAGACATCCCACCTGCCGCCGCCGATCTGGCAGATCGGCTCAGAGCACCACTGGTGTGGATGAGCAACTTCGGCTGGGATGAGATTTACCGGCCGTACGGCGAAGCTTTCCAGAGCCATGCGGAGGCGGCCCATCAGGCCTACCGCCGTGGTCAGCTCCTGCTTCGCTGCCCATTCGATCTGGCCATGACCTGGGACCTGCCGGAGCAACGGCTTGGGCTGGTCTGCGGAGAGCCCCGGCCACTCGAGCCTGCGCTGCGGGATCGACTCACGGCTGCCGGACCTCTGGTGCAGGTGGGTTTTGGCGGACTCGGGCTGAAGCTCAATCCTCATCTCTTCGCCGAATGGCCTGAGCAGAACTTCGTGATGGCTTCCCCCGCTGACAGCAGCGAGCGGGAGGCGCTCAGGGCGCTGCCCAACCTGACGTTGCTTCCGGACGGTGTGCGTCCGCTGGATGTGTTTCCGTTCTGCGGGCGTCATCTCGGCAAGCCAGGCTTCAGCACCTTCTGTGAGGCGCTCTCCTTCTCCGTGGGTCTGCACGTGGTGGAGCGCCGGGATTTCGCAGAGGCCAAGGCTCTGATGCGGGGTCTCGCGTGCCATGGTTCATCCCGCCTGCTCAGCCGGGATCAGTTGCTGACTGGTGACTGGCAGCTGGATCAGCCTCTGGTGCCCCCCAAGCAGGCTGCGACTGCCGCCCATGGTGCGGAACAGGCGGCCCGGGCTCTGATCGCCTACGCCGACCAATGAACAGATATCCGTTCAAGAAAAAATATTGTGTATCAACGCCTTCAATTTGCGTCTGAATGTCACTGAGCGCCTGAAATATCGCCGTTCCGACGATAGCGAGACGATTCGTGGACTGGCATATATACCTATTGATCCAATCGAATTGTTCGACAAAGTCGCTGCGGAGGAAAAATGCTTTCTTCGGCTCAACCAACCATCCGCTTCTGGTTCATCGAGTCTTCATTCCCTCTTGGGATCTGTACTTCGAACGCTTTTTATGGCTATCCACGAACTGATCGGTCGTCAGGCACTAGCAACGGCCGTCGTCGTCGGATCTTTTTCAGCCTCCCTTGTTTCGGCTCCTGCTGCGGCCAGTCTGCTGCCTCCATCCTCCCGGGCTCAACTGCTCAGCTCTCCAAGTGCGGTGCCCACCCGTTCCATTCCTTATGTGATCACCCCCGAGCGTCGGGCGATGCTCAACACGATTCGCTATGCCGAGGGCACCTGGAAGGGTGGGATGGATGTCGGCTACCGCGTCATGTTCGGTGGTGGTCTGATGTCCAGCCTGGATCGTCACCCTGACCGGGTCATCTACAGCACCCGCTACGCCAGCGCGGCAGCGGGTGCCTACCAGTTCATGCCCTTCACCTGGAACCTGGTGCAGCGCAGCATCGGTGTGGTCGGTTTCGGCCCGGAAGCCCAGGATCAGGGCGCTCTGTTCCTGATCCAGCGCCGCAAGGCCCTGGGACTGACCGATGCCGGCACGCTCACCCCAGTGCTCACGGCGATGCTGGCTCCGGAGTGGGCGTCATTCCCGACCCTTGCCGGCCGCAGCTTCTACGGTCAGCCCGTCAAGAAGTACGCCCGTCTCCGTTCCTTCTACAACCTCAATCTCGAGGAGCTGCGCCGACTGCGTGATCAGAGACGTGAGGAGCTGTCTCAGGCATCGAGCTCTTCAGATGTCTGTCTCGGCTCCCGGATCTTCTGCGCCACAAGTTTCTGAGCAGGCTGAGGGGTCATCCCTCCGCATCGTTCTGCAGGCGACGTCCCACTGTCACCTGTGCGATCAGATAAGCGCCAACGGCACTGCCGAGAAAGCCCATGCTGTTGCGCAGGATCGGCAGCAGATCAGACGTCCGGGTGATCACCGGAGCGATTCCGAACACGCCAAACAGCATCACCCACAGGGGTGAGAGCAGCAGCAGCCAGGACCAGGCAATCGTCTCTTCGTCCTTTCGGGGGTAAGCGGCGAAGCCGGCGACCAGTCCGCCCAGCACCGATGTGCTCAGGGTCAGCAACCACTGCTCCAGTGGCAGGCCGGGAACCACCTGGCAGCCGCCACGTTCCAGACAGATTTCGACCGCGTTCAGGGCGTCGAGGACGGCGCCGTCCTCACCGTTGTCCTTCACGTAGTACTGGTTGCCGAAGCGGGTCTGCAGCTCCACCCAGTACGTGCGCGGCATCAGAGCGAAGAAGGCATCCCCAACGTTGAAATTCAGCAGGTTGCCGCCACGGGGGTCCGCCACCAGAAGCAGGCTGCTTTCGTCGAGTCCCCAGAAGTCGCGGATGGCCAGACCCGGTGTCCGTTCGTATTGCGTGAGAACCCTCAGTTTCCAGCCGGTTTCCTCCTCGATCCGCTCCAGATTCCGCTCCAGCTGTGTTCGTTGCGGTTCACTGAAGACCTTGGCCAGATCGATCACGGGTGTGGCGTGATCCGGTAGCAGCTCAGGGTTGTCGTAGGCCTGAGCCGGTGATGCCACCGTCCAGCTCACCACCAGTACCAGCAACGCCGCCCACAGCCGGCTGATGTGATGTGCTCCCATGGGTCTGCTGCAGCGATGGGCATTCTCTCCAATGAATTCCTCCGATGCGGCCTGTCCTGCCTGGCTGGCGCATCATCTGCAACAGGCCGGTGGTGTGGTGCCCTTCTCCTGCTTCATGGATTGGGCCCTGAATGACCCTGGCCACGGCTACTACGGTTCCGGCCAGGCCCGGATCGGTGTGGAGGGTGACTTCGTCACGTCACCCTCCCTTGGACCCGACTTCGCTTCATTGCTGGCCGTGCAGCTGGGCCAGTGGTTGAGCCGCTTGATGGCGGAAAGCCCGCCGGGTGCTCCGCTGAGCCTTGTGGAGTGCGGCCCCGGGAGTGGGCAGCTTGCGCTGGATCTGGTGAGGGAGCTGCTGGTGTTGCATCCCGATCTGGCCGGTCGTCTGGATCTGCGGCTCATCGAGCTGAATCCAGGCATGCGTGAACGGCAGCAGTCACTGCTGGAGGGGGCTTTGCCCATCCCTGTGCAGTGGTGCTCGCTGGATGACCTGAAGCGTGCACCGGTGCGCGGCATCGTGCTGGCCCATGAGCTGCTGGATGCGCTGCCGGTGGAGCGGCTGATCTGGTCCGGTGAGGGGTTGTTCCGGCAGGGAGTGAAGCTGCTGGATTCAGGGGATGGCACGCCCGCTCTGACCGGCGTGTCGATGCCGCTGCCAGACGATCTGCGCGCTGAGGCACAGGGCATGGCCGAAGCCTGCGGTTTCAGCCTGCCTCCGTTGGGTGCCGCTGCCGGCTGGACGACGGAATGGCATGGCGACGCCTTTCGTTGCATCGATCAGATAGCCAGCGGCCTGAGCCATGGGCTGGTGCTGGTGATCGATTACGCCCTGGAAGCGCGCCGCTACTACACCGCCCGCCGTGATCAGGGCACGTTGATGGCCTACCGGCACCAGCAGTGCGGAGAAGATCCCCTGGCGAAGGCCGGTCAACAGGACCTCACCGCCCATCTCTGCATCGACACCCTGCAGGTTGCGGCCCGGCGTTCCGGTCTGAGTCCCGGCCAGGTGATGCGTCAGGGCGAGGCGCTGCTCGCGCTGGGTCTGGCTGAGCGCCTGCATGGGCTGCAACAGCTGGCACCGGGTGATCTGCCGCAAGCGCTTCAGCGCCGTGAAGCACTTCTGCGCCTTGTGGATCCGGTTTGTCTTGGTGAGTTCCGCTGGCTCACCTTTCTGCATACCGATGCGGATGAAACAACGGACGGGTGGGTGATCGGTGTTGCATGTTGAGGATGTAATCCCGCATTTCAACCAAAGAGCATTCGGCAACAACACATCAATTCGACATGATTTTTGGAGGGAGTTGCTTGAGTTACTGGTTGAATGCCGCGCTTATTGCGAATGCAATTCGTCGTGCAGGCTACTGATTCTTTGTGACCCTGGACATGCCTGAATGTTACCCTTTAGCACTCCTTAAAAGGATGAGCTGATTATCGGTGGAGAAAGCTTTGGTTACACTAATCTTCAGTCGACTGATTTTGACCGGATCAGTGTGAGTTTCCGCGGTGAAACCTCGGCGATTGTTCCGGAAGAGTCCAGCGACTCCAATGCCTCGACGGGGTTTGATTTCCTCTGATCAGCCCTCGAGGCATCGCAGGATCTCCTCCCGGCTGATGTCATCCCGCACTTCCACGGTCCCGATTGATGTCGGCATCACGAAGCGAAGCTGTCCGTCGCGCACTTTCTTGTCACCCTGAAGCGTCCTGAGTACCGACTCGGGATCCAGATCAGGCCAGCTGGTGGGCAGACCTGCTCGATCGATCAACCTGCGCTGACGATCGGCCTCCTCCCGGCTCCAGCTGCTGCGCTGCACCGCCAGCTCTCCCACGGCAACCATTCCGATGGCCACGGCTTCGCCGTGCAGCCAGGCCCCGTAACCACACAACGTCTCCACGACATGCCCGAAGGTGTGGCCGTAATTGAGGATCGCCCTCAGCCCTCCCTCCTTTTCATCGGCGGCCACCACCCGGGCCTTGGCGGCGGCTGATCGCTCCAGCAGCTTGATCAGTGCGTCGCCGCCCAACCCTTCAGCGCAACTCGGGTCGGTGATCGCTTCAAGGTCTTCGAACAGGTCCGGATCGCCGAGGATTCCATACTTGATCACCTCAGCCATCCCGGCGCGGAATTCGCGAACCGGCAGGGTGGCCAGGGTTTCCGGGTCCATCAGCACGAGTGTCGGCTGGTGAAAGGCTCCGATCAGGTTCTTGCCGCCGGGATGGTTCACTCCCGTCTTGCCTCCGATCGAGGCATCCACCATCGCCAACAGCGTGGTCGGAACCTGAACCACAGCGATTCCTCGCAGCCAGGTGGCCGCTGCGAACCCGGTCATATCGCCGACCACCCCTCCACCGAGGGCGAGCATCAGTGAGCTGCGTTCCAGCTTCATCGCGAAGGCAGCGTCATGAATGCGTGCCACGGTCGCGGGCGTTTTCTGCTCTTCACCGGCCTCGATCACCAGGAGTTCCACCTGGAAACCGCTGCTCCTGAGACTGTTCAGGCAACGATCGCCGTAGGGGCCGGCCACATCCGCGTTGCTGACCACGAGAATCTTGCGGCCGGGACGGACCCCGGCCGCAATCAGCTCGGTTCCGACGCTGCTCAGGGCTCCATCACCGATCACCACCTGGTAGGGCGTCGTCTCCAGTTCCACAGCAATGCGACGGAACGGCGCGGACTGGGTGATGGACATGGGAGCTGAACCAACCTGCCCACTCTGCCGCTCAGCGACGGTCACCCGCGCCTACCCTCACGCCAGCACCCCGGGGCTCATGCGCAACAGCCTCACTGCCTGGGCCTTCCTGCTGCCAGCGGTTGTTCTGATCAGCCTTTCCGTTCTGATCCCGGCCGTCATGGCGCTCGTCATGAGCTTCACGACCACGGGTCTCGATGTGAGTGAGCCCCTGCAGTTCGTGGGCTTGGCCAATCTCCGCCGGCTGATCAGCGACCCCATGGCCCTGCGGGTGATGACCACCACCCTTCTCTATCTGATCGGTGTTGTTCCGCCGATCGTGCTGGGTTCCCTGGCGCTGGCCGTGCTGGTGAACCGCAGCCTGCCCGGCATCCATGTGCTGCGTGGGGCCTTCTACACGCCTGTGTTGGTGTCGATCGTCGTGGCAGCGATCGCGTTCCGCTGGCTCTACGCGGAAAACGGTCTGGTCAACGGCTGGCTTGTGGCCTGGTTCGGTGACACCTTTTCGCCGATCGGTTTTCTCACCACGCCTCAGCTGGCCCTTCCGGCCGTGATGCTGGTCACCCTCTGGAAAGGACTCGGCTACTACATGGTCATCTTTCTGGCCGGTCTGCAGGGGATCCCCAAGGAGTTGTACGAGGCTGCCGAGCTCGACGGCAGCGAGGGCTGGCGTCAGCATCTCGACATCACGCTTCCGTTGCTGCGTCCCTACGTCGCGCTGGTTGCCGTGGTCTCATCCATCGCCGCAACCAAGGTGTTCGAGGAGGTGTACCTGATGACCCAGGGAGGCCCGGCCGACTCCACCAGAACCATCGTCTACTACGTCTACGACCAGGCTTTCGCAGAACTCGAAATCAGTTATGCCTGCACGCTCGGACTGGCGCTGTTCCTGCTGGTGATGCTCTTCACCCTGATCCGCCTGGCCTTCAGTGGCGATCGCGCCTTGATCTGAGCAGCCGATCGCGGAACCCGGTGGCAAGCTGCGGGAGTCTGCTCAACCTGGATGATCGGCGTTGTGGGAGGAGGCCAGCTGGCCCGCATGCTGGTTCAGGCGGCGTCTTCACGTCAGATTCCCGTCGCTGTTCAGACGGGCTCCGATGACGACCCTGCCGTGGAGGGGGCCTCCCGGCTTGTGACGGCGGATCCCAGGGATGTCGCCGGTACGCGCCAGCTGGTGGAGGGATGCAGCGGCATCACCTTTGAGAACGAATGGGTGAATATCGATGCTCTGATCCCCCTTGAGCAGCAAGGAGTTCGCTTCCGGCCTTCCCTGGCTGCGCTCTCTCCCCTGGTCGACAAGCTCTCCCAGCGCCAGCTGCTTTCCGATCTTCTGATTCCGAGCCCGCCCTGGTGCCCGCTGAGCCTGGTGTCCCCTGCTCAGCCGGCCCTTCCTCAAGGCTGGAGTTTTCCTGTGATGGCCAAGGCCGCCAGGGGTGGATACGACGGCAAGGGCACCCTGATCCTCAAGGACATCGATGCGCTGGCACAGTTGATCCGCTCGGTCACCGCCGAGGAGTGGATGCTCGAGGCCTGGGTGGACTACGAGCGCGAACTGGCGTTGGTGGTCAGCCGCGACACCAGCGGATGCGTCCGGGCATTCCCCCTGGTGGAAACCCATCAGAGCCAGCAGGTCTGCGACTGGGTCCTCGCTCCTGCCGCGGTGCCCCAGGCCGTGGAAGCGCTTGCTTTCAACGCAGCCTCGTCGCTGCTGACGAAGCTCAACTACGTCGGGGTTCTCGCTCTGGAATTCTTCTTCGGCCCTGATGGTCTGCAGGTGAACGAGATCGCACCCCGGACCCACAACTCCGGCCATTTCTCGATCGAGGCCTGCACCAGCAGCCAGTTCGATCAGCAGCTCTGCATTGCAGCCGGGCTGCCGTTACCAGCTCCTCAGCTCACCTGCCAGGGAGCCGTGATGGTGAATCTCCTCGGTCTGTCAGACGGAATCGCCGCCCCCCTCGATCATCGGCTGGCCTCACTGCGTCAACTGCCCGATGCCACGCTCCACTGGTACGGGAAGAGCCCGGAATCGCCGGGGCGGAAACTCGGCCACATCACCGTGCTGCTGCATGGGGCGACCGCGGATGAGCGCTCCGATGAAGCGCACAGGATCACCACCAGGATCAGAGACATCTGGCCGTTGCCTTCCTTCGGCTCCGACTAACGTGGCATCGAACTGCTGTGTTGGTGACGGCCTTTTCTAGTGCTCTGATCTGACTCTCTTTCGACTTGGGGAGACTGTCGTGAAGGTGCCGTAAACCGGCCTTGCAGCCGGAAACGAAGCCTCATTTTGACTCCCCTTCTGGTTCTTCCAGGTCGACCACTGGGGCTCGCACGGCATGGCGGTTCACCCTCTTTTTTCAGGTGTTATCGAGGAGATCACGTGAATCTCTCGTTTCCGACCATCGTCCTGATGCTCCTCGCCTGTTCCGCACCCATCAAGGCCGACGGGATCAGCTTTCGTCCAGACGATGCCATGGTGGCCTGCCGCGCCATCCTTCCCCAATGCTTCACGCGGGCGGACTGGGCTGCGCTCTGCCGAACCGATCCCTCGTTGTTGGAGGCACATCCGGAGGCCTGCCGACTGGCCATGCAGGCCGATCCCGAGAATCCCTAAGCCACTCCATCGCGCCGCTCAGGGGCGATGTCGCTCCATCGCCTGCTGGAGATCCGGTTTCGGCAGGTCCGTGATGATGAACACCTCCTGCACTGTCGTTCCACGACGGGCCACAAGCTTGTAGCCGCCCCGGATTGGCGTAGACACCCGCAGCTCAAGGGTCGGGCAGCGACCCTTGACCCGGTTGATCACGGCCGGGGTGATCGTCTGGATGCCCTGTTCGGACGCCAGGGATCTCAGCCAGGGGATCAGCCCCTCGACGTAGGTGCTGTGTGTGATCACAACCCGGCCCAAAACCGAACACTTTCCCAGGAACTGGTCGAAGTTAGCGGCCATGGCTATGCCGGAGAGAGGGTGCTGTGTCGCCATGCTGAGATCCGTGGATGCCTTGCGCCGAGCAGTCTCCGGTCCACTCACCGACAGCTGCGGTCCCCAGGCCCGCATGCTCACCGCGGAAGTGCATGGCAGTGAAGTGCGCGGTCTCGCCATCTGCCCGGGACGGGTTGTGCGCTACGTGCTCGATGCACAGAAGTCCAACCTGGACACGGTTGACCTGTTGCGGTTGACCAGGGCCAGCCGCAAACCAGCGGCCTGAATCAGCAGCGTTCGAGTGGTGCCATGGTCAGACCCTCGGATCCCAGTTGCTGGTGGTACAGCTCGGCCTGCTCGAGCGGGCCGCACCACACTTCAGCAGCCCCCTGACTGTCGATGCGATTCGCCAGGGTCCAGGCCTTTTCCTCACTCATCCCAGGGATGATCTGCCGCAGGCAGTCCACCACATGCTGGAAGGTGTTCACGTCATCGTCGAGGACGATGACCCTGGCCTCTGGATAGCGCTGGGTTGTCCTCTGACGCTCCAGCAGCGTTGTGGATCCCGGGCTGGAGCTGCTCATGACAGATGCTGGCGCTTGGGTTGCGAGGACGGGAACCTAGGTAGGATCACACGAGCGAAGCGGTCCTGCACATGCTGTTCACCCTGGCCTGGGCATCTCTAGCCGCCATGTTCAGCTTCTCCATTGCGATGGTCGTCTGGGGTCGCAACGGTGACGGAACTCTGAAGTTCTGAGGCCGTTGCCGTCCCCTGATGGTTCCCTGATCAGTCAGTCACTGGCGGTCTCGGCAGCCGTTCTGCTGGTGTTCGTGAGTGTATCGGTGATCTACCTGTCGCTGATCGAGTGGAAAGACCGACGCCGACGCCGCTGATGAAGGTCGTGGCAGGTCTGTTTCGCCGCTTGGCGCCCTTCCCGATCACCGCCCCGGCACTGCTGTTGCTGCTGCTGCTGTCCACGGCTTGGCTGACCCATGTCGCCAGGCGGGAGCACACGGCCAGAGATTCTCTAACGCAGCAGCTGGATCTGCTCAGCGCATCGCTGGTGATGTTGCAGAGCTTTCAAGTGGATTCTGGGCAATCCGTTCCGGAGATCTGGTCTGAACGGCTCGGTCCGGATCAGGCCTCCCGGCGCTGGCGTGCCTCCAGGGAGCAGATCTGGTGGAAAGGATGGGTCTCCTCAGGCAGCAGTGTGCTTGTGCTGCCACGCCAACAGGCCTCCACGGCGGGCATCAGTCCTCTGGATCGGCTCCTGCCCGGATTTGACCTTGTCTTTTCCGATCCCGCTGAACGCAGCAGCTTCACGGAGTCGTTGCGTCCCCAGCCAGGGGACCCATCACCTCTGGAACGGTTCTGTCTGAGGGCCCTCGAGGTCTCAACGGCTGTGCGATGGACGCCGGAGGCCCTGCTTCCGATGGCCGGACCACTCGCTTCGATGCTCAATTCGGCCTCCCATGGCTGTCTTGTCCTGAATGTCGACGCCAAGGATCTGCGTTGGAGCGGGGTGTTTGCCAGTCGACCGCTTCGCGATTCCCCACGACGACTCAAGCCTCCAAGAGGGATAACGCCTCTGGCACCGGGCAGGCTTCGGGTTCCCATGGCTTCAGATCCTTCGCTGCTGCCGATGTTGCAGCTGGACAGTTCAACAGCGGAGCCCGTGCTCAGTGGAATTCTGAATCGCCCTCTGATCCGGGACGGTCTTGAGAACGACTACGGGTTGACGCTCGCCATGCGTCGCCAGCTTCTTGAGGTGCCGATGCGCTTGAGTGTCGAACCTCAGGCGAAAGGTCCTTTCCAGGCCCGTGTGCAGCTCGATCTGCAACTCCCCTATCGGGATCCTGACGTGAGACGAGCACTTGAGTTGACGGCGACCCGTCTCGAGAAGCAGGGATTCCGGCGACGTCGCGTCGATCTGGTTCACCCGGATGGCCAGACCGTCATCCGGGCGACTCTCTGGCTCGATGATGAAGAGGACCCTGGACGGGTGCTTGGGGGATGGACCTGGCTGCCCAGGAATGCAGGCCAGAGGCACCCCGCTCTGCTTCGCATGGTGCTTGCCGGTGCGCCCACGCTGAAACGATCGGCAACGGCCGAGCTCGGCTCCGAGAGCAGCATGAATCTCATGCTGTCTCCAAGGGATCTGGTCACCCACGGTCTGCTGCCAGTCAGCTGGCCGACGGTGGTGCGATCAGCGGAAAGGCTGATGCTGCGCACGATGCCGCTGCGCGGGCAGACAGCCCGGGACGACTCCTGGCGATGGGTGCGTGGTCAGCTCGATGTTCCCTGAGCGGCTTCATCCTGACGTTTTTCCCGCTTCCTTCGGTCGGAGGCCAGGGTTTCCTCCATCAGTTCCACGGCCTGTTCCATCCGTTCACTGTTGGAGGCGAACAGGTTCAGGTCCTTTTCCACCCGTTCAGAAGGGAAGTTGAGGTCATTGCAGAGATCGACCGCCTGTTGGGCCAGAGCCTTGCTGTCTGGACTGTCCTGGTTACCGCGAGCGGTCTCCAGAACGGTCAGCAGGCCGATCGCCATCATCCGCGAGTAGTGCGATCCCTCGGGCAACCGCTGCTCAGACAGCATTGTCGTGATGCCTTCCATCGCTGCGGCGGCAGCTGCGTCGCGGGTTTGAGAAGCCTCCCGTTTCAGGGCGTCGGCATCAAAGCCGTTGCTGCTGCAGATCGCTTCGAAGAGACGATCGGGATGGCTTTCCGGTCGATACCCTCGCGTGAAGGTTGTGAAGACCTTTTCGAGGCCTACCGCAAACAGTGGCGTGCTGCTGAACTGTGTCTGATGGCTGAGTAGATGCAGTTCCACCAGCAGCTCATCGCTCACCCGCCGGTAGAGGGGGGCGATGACATGGGGGAACGCCTGATGAAACGCCCGCTTGCTGTCAGCAATGGTCTGACGATCGCCCAAGTCGGAACCCTGGAATGTCGGCAATGACCATAGCGCCGAGGACGACGCCGTTAGGATTGACGCAATCACGCAGAAGCAGATGATCCCGATCGTGATCGAGGAGTCCGGCCGGGGCGAAAGGGCCTTTGATATCTACTCCCGTCTTCTCAGAGAAAGAATCATTTTTCTGGGTGAAGCTGTGACCAGCGATTCAGCCAATCGCATCGTTGCTCAGATGCTTTTCCTGGAAGCGGAAGACCCGGAAAAGGACATCTACCTGTACATCAACTCACCTGGCGGTTCCGTTTACGACGGGCTTGGAATCTTTGACACGATGCAGCACATCCGACCGGATGTTCATACCGTCTGTGTGGGTCTCGCCGCAAGTATGGGAGCCTTCCTCCTCTGTGCCGGTACGAAGGGCAAGCGCAGCAGCCTTCAGCATTCGCGCATCATGATTCATCAGCCACTCGGCGGGGCTCGCGGTCAGGCCAGTGATATCCGCATTCAGGCTGATGAAATCCTTTTCCTCAAGGACCGCCTGAATCATGAACTGGCTTCGAGAACCGGCCAGCCCCTCGACCGCATCCAACAGGACACCGATCGTGATTTCTTCATGTCACCCACGGAAGCTGTCAGCTACGGGCTGATTGACTCAGTGATCGACAAGCGCCCGGTGCATTCCGTCGCTTGAAATCCGGACGTCCAACCAAGATCTGTCCGGTCTGCGACAGACAGTTTCAGTGGAGGAAGGCGTGGAGAAATTGCTGGGACGAAGTTATCTATTGCTCTGACCGATGTCGGCGAAGGAAGTCAACGATTTCGTTAAAAAATAATGTTTAATGTAGTAAGTCATTGCGGCTGGCCTTTAGTGACTTCCACATGTCTTTGATTTGTTCAACAGCTTTTTCCTGGCCGACTTTTCCGTTTGATTGCAATCCGAGAATCAGGCCGACGCGATCGGCAAATTCCTTGAGATTCTGTTGAAAGGCAACCCGGTGAGGGGTCCAGTCGGGGCCATGGAACTGGCTGTGACCCCGCATCGTTGAAGGGGTGTCATCACGGGTCATGAGTGATGCTCAGAAATGCAAAAAAAGACCCTGACACCTTAGAGATGCTCAGGGTCTTGCGATGTGATCTCCGAATCAGTTGAGAATCGGTGTTGAGCGGTCCTTGTCGGGAACTGTCGCGAACTCTCCGACCATGGAACGGAACTCATCGCCGTCCATCGTCTCCTTCTCGATGAGAGTTTCGACCAGGGAATCCATTGCCTGGCGATGCGCAGAGACAATGGACAGGGTCTCCTCGTAGCAGTGTTTCACCATGGCGCGCACCTGTTCGTCAATCTGACGGGAGATGGAATCGGAGACGTCGCTGCGGGTCATCAGGTCACGACCCAGAAACACTTCCTGATTGCCGCCCTCAAGAGCAACAGGTCCGAGATCGCTCATGCCGAATCGGGTGACCATCTGACGGGCCATCGAGGCCACTTGCTGAATGTCGCCACCCGCACCGGTGGTCACTTCCTGATGGCCGAAAACCACATCTTCCGCCGCGCGTCCACCGAGAGCTCCCATGATGCGTGCCTTGAGTTGAGCTCGCGTCACAAGTGACTGCTCCTCGTCGGGAGAGAACCATGTGAGGCCCTGTGCCTGCCCCCGGGGGATCAGCGTGACCTTCTGAACCGGATCGTGATCTTTGACGAGGGTTCCGATCAGGGCGTGACCGACTTCGTGGTACGCGATCAGACGCTTGCTGCGTCCATCGGTGAGAGGACGACCTTCCATGCCGGCAATGATCCGATCCACGGCATCATCGATTTCGCTGAGGCCGATCGCTTCCTTGCGGCGACGAGCCGTGAGAATCGCTGCTTCATTCATCAGGTTGGCCAGATCAGCCCCTGTGAAGCCGGGGGTGCGACGCGCAATGCTCTCAAGGGACAGCTCCTCCTTGAGCTTCTTGTTCCGGCAGTGCACTTCGAGGATCGAAAGCCGGCCCTTGATGTCCGGTGCATCGACGGTCACCTGGCGATCGAAGCGGCCAGGACGCATCAGAGCGGAATCCAGAACATCCGGGCGGTTGGTGGCCGCGATGATGATGATGCCGCTGTTGCCCTCGAAACCGTCCATTTCGGTGAGCAGCTGATTGAGGGTCTGCTCGCGCTCATCGTTGCCGCCGCCGATGCCGGCACCACGCTGACGGCCGACGGCATCGATCTCATCGATGAAGATCAGGCAGGGGCTGTTTTCCTTGGCTTTTTTGAACAGATCCCTGACACGACTGGCACCGACACCGACGAACATCTCGACGAATTCGGAACCTGACAACGAGAAGAACGGAACGCCTGCCTCACCTGCGATCGCTTTAGCCAGAAGCGTCTTGCCGGTTCCCGGAGGTCCGACCAGCAGCATGCCGCGGGGAATCTGTGCACCGACGGACGTGAAACGTTCTGGCTGCTTGAGGAAGGTGACGACCTCTTCAAGCTCCTGCTTTGCCTCATTCACACCGGCGACGTCGTCGAACATCACTCCGGTTTCTGCCTCCATCATGAAGCGGGCCTTGCTTTTGCCGAACTGCATCGCCTGACCGGGGCCACCGGGCATGCCGCTGTTGCGTCTGGCCAGGAAGATGAGAGAGCCGATCAGGAGCAGTGGGAACAGCAGGTTGCCCAGCAGACCGAGAGCCGGAGGTGTGGTGCGGGCTGGATGAATGTCGAAGCTGATGCCCTCGCTCTTAAGGGTGTTGATCAGTTCTGGGGCCAGCCCGGGAAGATCCACTCTCAGCCGTTGGACGCGATTGTCGAGATCGGGATCGACAGCTTCGACCACGGCATTGCGACCTCCGTCGTAGATGTCGACGGCTGTGACGCGGCCTGCCTCGACGTAATCAAGGAAGCGTCCGTAGCTCATCCTCGCGACGGCGGCATTCCGGGGTGCCACGGTCGGGCCGCTGGGGCCCACTCCGTTGACGCCGCCGTTGCTCACGACCTGCCAGCCGATCAGCAGGACCACGGCGATCGGCAGGAGCCAGAGAACAAGGACGCGCCAGCGCTGATTCATGATCCCGAGAAATGATTAAACATTGTAAAGCAGTTGGACCGCTCACTGAGGCGTCGTTCAGAGACTTCTGAGGGCCACGATCGGATCCAGCCTTGCAGCTCGGCGGGCCGGAACGACGCCGAAGAACAGCCCGATCGAACCGGACAGCCCCACTGTGATCAGCACCATGCCGGTGCCGATGGTCGCCGGCAGGGGCGTCGCGGCCGCCACAAGAGCAACGGTGCCGAGGCCTGCCGCAGTGCCGATTGCGCCGCCGAGACTGGACAGCACAAGGGATTCGACCAGGAACTGCTGGAGAACGTCGCTGCTGCGAGCCCCCAGAGCCTTGCGGAGTCCGATTTCCTCGGTTCGCTCGCTGACGGAGACGAGCATGATGTTCATGATTCCTATGCCTCCCACCAGCAGGGAGATGCCGCCGATGGCAGCAAGCATCAGCGTCAGCCCTCCGGTGATGGTTCCCACGATGCTGAGGGCATCCTTCTGGGATCGGACGGCGAAGTCGTCATCGCGCAGGATCCGATGCCGCTGCCGCAGCAGATTGGTGATCTGGAACTTGGCAGCACCGGTGCTCGCCTCATCCCGTGCTTCCACGCTGATGAAACTGAGACTGATGCCGTAAGTGGGATCCCGACCCGTCAGCCTTGTCACCATCGTGCTGAGCGGGATGTAGGCATTCTCATCCTGGTTGCTGCCGAACACGGCTCCCTTCGGTGCCATCACACCGACCACCTCGAACGCCTGGCTCCCGATCCGGATCTGCTGCCCCAGAGCGTTGCCGGTGGGGAAGAGTTTCAGACGCAGATCCGGGCCGATCGCCACGACGTTGCGGGCAGCCTTGTTGTCCTCGGCGGTGATGAACCGCCCCCGAGCAACCTCGAAGCTACGCACGGGGAGAAACTCGGGAGTGACGCCGGAGATCGAGCTGGTGGCGCTGCGGGCTCCCGTCTGGACCACCTGGCTGCTGGTGATCTGTGGAGCCACACGACTGACGCTTGGCACCTGCTCGGCGATCGCTTCGGCATCCTCCAGAACCAGTGTTCTCGGGAAGGCGACTCCCCGGCGACGGGTGTCGTTGTTCCCTGGAACCACAAACAGAACGTTGGCTCCGAGGTTGCTCAGCTGTTCCTCGGCCAGGCCCTGCGCACCGCGCCCGACTCCGACAAGGGTGATCACCGAGGCATTGCCGATGACAATGCCCACCATCGTGAGCAGGCTGCGAAGCCGGTTGCTCCGCAGGGTGGTGAGGGCCATCCTCACCGTCTCCGTAGGGGGCATCCTCCGGGTCATGGCTGCTCAGGCAGGTGGGTGCTTCAGATCATGTTGACCGCTGATTCCTCGGAACTGACGATTCCCACCTTGAGCAGATCGGTGGAACCGGAGACGCCTGTGTGCGTGCCCGCGGTCTGCACCACCAGATCCCCCTCATTGAGCAGTCCCAGCGACTTCGCCTTGTTCATGGCCGCCAGGAAGGTGTGGGTGGTCCGTTCGTGCTGCGGAATCACCAGAGGCTTCACGCCCCACACAAGCTGCAGCCGGCAGGCGACGGTGGGATCCGGGGTGATGGCCAGAATTGGCGCAGCTGGACGGAATTTGCTCACGTTCTTGGCGGTGGCACCGCTTTTGGTGAGCGGAAGAATCGCCGACGCATTCAGCTGACTGGCGATGGAACTCACCGCCAGGCTGAGGGCGTTGGGAATCGTGCTGGGCAGATGGCTGTCAATGGCCCGCCGGGGATAATCCTTCTCGATGCGGCAAGCGATGGTCGCCATCGTCTGAACCGCCTCTACGGGAAAATCGCCGACAGCAGTTTCATTGGACAGCATCACGGCATCGGTGCCGTCGAGGATGGCATTGGCGACATCGCTCACCTCCGCGCGGGTCGGCCGCGGGCTGGAGGCCATGGAATCGAGCATCTGGGTGGCCGTGATGATCGGGATGCCGAGGCTGTTCGCCTTGCTGATCAGTTCCTTCTGAAGCAAAGGCACCTCCTCTGCCGGCATCTCAACGCCCAGGTCTCCCCTGGCCACCATCACTCCGTCACAGAGCGGCAGGATCGCGTCGATCTGATCGATGGCCTCGAATTTCTCGATCTTGGCCACCACGGGTGTGGAATGGCCGTGCTGGCGGATCAGGTCACGGATCTCCTCCATGTCGGAGGGATTTCGGACGAAGCTGAGCGCCACCCAGTCCACCTGCTGGGATAGCCCGAATTCCAGGTCCACCTTGTCCTTATCGGTCAACGCCCGGACGGACAGCTGCACATCGGGAAAGTTCACTCCCTTGTTATTGGACAGAACCCCGCCGACGGTGACGCTGCAGTGCAGGGTCTGCTCGGCCTGATCAACCTGTTCGACCTTCATCTCGACGCGTCCGTCGTCGAGAAGGATGCGGCTGCCAGCGGTCACTTCATCCGCCAGCTTGTCGTAGGTGACGGTGGCGATGGTGTGGTCGCAGCTCACCGGTCTGGAGGTGAGGGAGAACCGGTCGCCGTTGGCCAGAGTGATCGGGCCAGCAGCAAAGCGACCCAGACGAATTTTCGGTCCCTGCAGGTCCTGAAGGATGCCGATGTTGATGCCCAGTTCGTTGGAAACCTCCCGAATGGTTGCGATCCGTGCCGCATGCTCGCTGTGATCGCCGTGCGAGAAGTTCAGACGGAAGGTGGTTGCTCCAGCCTGAACAAGTTCCTTGATCCGCTCGGCGCTTTCCGTGGCGGGGCCGATGGTGGCCACGATCTTGGTCCGACGGTTCTGATCGAACTGGCCCATACCGAGGCTAAAAACCTTGCGGAAACTACCATCCAGTCGTTGGGAAGCCGGCGTCCGCCGGTGGGAGGCAGCCATCGACATCAATGCTTATCAGGCCGCTGCCCGCCGCACTGCCGCTTATCCCGACGTGGGCGGCAACCCCGTCTATCCGACGCTGGGTCTCAGCGGCGAGGCCGGAGAGGTGGCGGACAAGGTTAAGAAGGTGCTTCGGGACCGCGGGGGTGTCTTCGACGACCCAACCCGGGAGGCGATCAAGCTCGAGCTGGGCGATGTGCTCTGGTACGTGGCGCAGCTCGCGTCAGAGCTCGGTTATGACCTCGAGGAGGTTGCCACCGCCAACCTCGACAAGCTCGCCAGCCGTGCCGCCCGTGGTCGCATCGGCGGCAGCGGTGACCATCGCTGATCGCTGCCATGTCCCGTCGTCTGCTTGCGCTTCTCACCAGCCTTCTGATCCTGCTCGGATCCGCAGCTTCAGCCAGCGCTGCGGATCTGAAGCTCTCCGCCATCCAGTTGCTTCCCTGCAATGAGGAGGATCCGGGAAATCAACCGGATGTCGGACGCCCGATGGGAGCCAGCTGCTTCGTGCTCAGCGGCGAGGTCGACAACCCCGGTCGTCGCCCGGTCGTGGACACGGATGTCTATGCCCGCATCCTGGATGCCAGCGGAGAACCTGCTCTGCAGAACCGCACCCGAGTGGGATCTATCGGTGATGTAGCTCCAGGCACACATCCGTTCGCCCTGCGGATCGCCGTTCCGGCTGGAACACCAGGTCCCTTTGATGTCCGGAACGCCAAAGCCAGGGGGTTTTCAGCTCCGGTGCGCAGCCGCGCCGAAGATGGTGATGATCTTCTGCCTCTGGAGCAGGAGATTCATTAGCTCAGACCGCCTGCATAGAAATAGAAGCTGGCGTTGAGCAGCAGTTGCTGAAGCAGGTTCAGCGCCACGAAGGCCAGGATGGCGGAGAGGTCGATGCCACCCAGGGGAGGAATCAATCCGCGGAAGGCATTCAGGTATGGATCGGTGATCGAACTCACCGTGCTCAGCACAGGATTGCCCCAGTCCAGATTGGGGAACCAGCTCAGCAGCACCCGAACGATCAACACCAGGGAATAGATCTGAAGGGTCTGGGCCAGAACCTGAAGGATGGTGACGGAGAGACTCGCCATGGCTGGGGCTGTTGTACTTCGACTCTATTCAGGCTCCGTTGTTTCGGACGTTCCAAGATCCGGGAGCACTGAAAAGGTGCGATGGAACTTCTCCGAAAGCGTGAGCCAGTAGGAACGGCCTTCACTCTGCCGCCGGCGTTCGATGAAGTCCTGGGCGAGCAGTTCCTTGATGTGGTCGTAGGCACCGGAGCCACGCAGATCAACCAGCTCCGACTGAAGGATCCGCTTCTTCAGCGCGATGGTGGCCAGGGTGCGCAGGGTGGCTGTGGACAGGTTCACCGGAAGAAGATCGCGGACCAGATCTCCGAGTCCGGCTCGCAGTTGCAGCCCGTAGCGTCCGTTCTGGCTGACGATTTCCAGGGCTGTTTCGCGCTGCGAGTAGCTCGTGCTCAGTTCAAGGAGCGCCTGCTCCACCTCCGGTCGCGGAACACCGGCCAGTTCCGACAGTTCACCCACCGCAATCGGTCGCCCCTTGAGATAGAGAATCGCCTCCAGTCGGGTGGCCAGTGACGGCTCCGTCATCTCTAGCCCGCAGGATGAGTCAAGGTACCGCCTGATCCCTTACAGGAACAGGGCATAGGCGGGATTCGTCGTTTCCTCCCAGCATCGGTACCCGAGGTCGTCCAGGAAGGCCCTCCAGCCATCCATGCCATCGACGGGCACAAGAACACCCACCACGATGCGCCCGACGTCGGCACCGTGATTCCTGTAGTGAAAAATGCTGATGCTCCAGCCGGGGTGAAGGGCATTCACGAAGTTCATCAGGGCGCCGGGGCGCTCCGGGAACTCGAAGCGGTACAGCAGTTCGCGGCAATCACCGGCGCAGGCCTGTCGGGCTGAGGAGGGCAGTCGCCCGCCCACCATGTGGCGAAGGTGATTCTTGGCGAATTCGTTGTCGCTGAGGTCATGGCAGGGGAATCCGGCGGCGCCGAGTGCGCTCACCAGAGCGCTGCGGTCCCGCTCGTCCTGCACCTGCACACCGATGAAGATCTGTGCCCGGGAGCCTTCCGTCATCCGGTAGCTGAATTCCGTGAGGCTCCGGCGTTTGAGCTGCTCGCAGAGATCGCGCAGGCTTCCAGGTCGCTCCGGGATCTCCACAGCGAGCATCGCTTCACGTTCTTCCCCGAGTTCAGCCCGTTCGGAGATGAAGCGAAGGCGATCGAAATTCATGTTGGCGCCGCAGGCCACTGCGATCAGACGGCGACCGGTCAGCTGCCGATCGATCACATCCCGCTTCATCCCCGCCACGGCGAGGGCGCCGGCGGGTTCCAGGATCGACCGGGTGTCCTCGAACACATCCTTGATGGCTGCACAGATGGCATCCGTGTCGACCGTGACCATGCGGTCCACGTGCCGTTTCGCCAGATCAAACGTGTGTTCCCCGACCCGGCGCACGGCGACACCATCAGCGAACAGCCCCACCTGGTCGAGCTCAATGCGCTCGCCAGCCTCCAGAGAGCGGGTCATCGCTGCGGCATCCTGCGGTTCGACGCCGATGATCTCGATCTCGGGCCAGAGCGATTTCACATAGGCAGCAATCCCACCGATCAGGCCACCTCCGCCGACGGCGACATAGATCGCCTGGGGTGGTTCCTCGCTCTGCCGCATGATTTCCAGCGCGATCGTGCCCTGGCCGGCGATCACCTCCGGATCATCGAAGGGGTGGATGTAGGTGAGCCCTTCGGCACTGCAGCGGCGTCGCGCTTCCGCGGAACATTCGTCGTAGGTCTCCCCGTGCAGGACCACCTCTCCACCGAGCGACCGCACCGCCCGCACCTTCACTTCGGGCGTCGTGCTGGGCATCACGATCACCGCACGGCAATTCAGGCGACGGGCACTGAGAGCGACACCCTGAGCGTGATTGCCGGCGCTGGAGGCGATCACGCCACGCTTCAGCTCATCCGTGGTCAGCTGCGACATCCGGTTGTAGGCGCCCCGCAACTTGAACGAGAACACCGGCTGAAGGTCCTCACGCTTGAGCCAAACGCGGTTCTGCAGACGGCGACTGAGATTCGGGGCGGGTTCGAGCGGAGTCTCGTGGGCGACGTCATAGACGCGGGCCCGCAGTATCCGCTGCAGATAGTCGGTCATCACACCATTCTCTCCAGAGCCCGCAGCCTCTGGTCAACGGAAGGGACCCCGTAGATTGCATGGATTGCAGTGGGCTGTGCATGCATCTCGGAGATCTGAAGCATCCGAATGAGCTGCACGGACTCAGCGTTGCTGAGCTTGAGGATGTCGGTCGTCAGATCCGTGAACGCCATCTCGAGGTGGTGTCCACCAGTGGTGGCCATCTCGGCCCGGGCCTCGGTGTTGTTGAGCTCACGCTTGCTCTGTATCAGACCCTCGATCTCGACCACGACCGTGTGATCTGGGATGTGGGCCATCAGGCCTATCCCCACAAGCTGATCACCGGCCGGTACAACGACTTCGGAACGCTCCGTCAGCAGCACGGAGTGGCCGGCTATCTCAAGCGGTCGGAGAGTCGTTTCGATCATTTTGGTGCCGGTCATGCCAGCACCTCCATCTCCGCGGCCCTCGGGATGGCTCTGGCGAGGGACAACCGCGGTGAAAGCTTCAAATGCGTTGCCGTGATCGGCGACGGGGCCATGACCGGTGGCATGGCTCTCGAAGCGATCAACCACGCCGGTCACCTGCCGGAGACCCCCTTGCTGGTGGTGCTGAACGACAACGACATGTCGATCTCACCGCCGGTCGGGGCTCTCTCCAATGCACTCAACCGGGCACGACTGAGCCCGCCGATGCAGTTCCTTTCCGGCAGCGTCGAGGAAAGCGTCCGTCATCTGCCCTTCATGGGCGGCGAACTGCCGGCGGAGCTGAACCGTCTCAAGGGAAGCATGCGCCGACTGGCGGTGCCGAAGGTGGGGGCGGTGTTCGAGGAACTCGGTTTCACCTACATGGGGCCGATCGACGGCCACGACATCGGTGAGATGATCCGAACCTTCCAGGCGGCCCATCGTTCCCACGGTCCGGTTCTGGTGCATGTGGTCACCACGAAGGGCAAGGGCTACCCCTATGCCGAGGCTGATCAGGTCGGCTACCACGCCCAGTCCGCCTTCGACCTGAGCACCGGCAAGGCGATTCCCTCCAAGAAGCCGAAGCCTCCCAGTTACAGCAAGGTGTTCGGGCAGACCCTGGTGAAGCTGTGCGAACAGAACAGCCGCGTGATCGGTATCACCGCTGCCATGGCGACAGGAACTGGTCTGGATCTGCTGCAGAAGGCTGTTCCCAAGCAGTACGTCGATGTCGGAATCGCCGAACAGCATGCGGTGACGTTGGCCGCCGGGATGGCCTGCGAGGGGCTGCGACCGGTGGTGGCGATCTACAGCACCTTCCTTCAGCGGGCTTACGACCAGCTCATCCACGACGTGGGCATCCAGAAACTGCCGGTCACGTTTGTGCTCGATCGTGCCGGCATCGTCGGAGCCGATGGCCCGACGCATCAGGGGCAGTACGACATCAGCTACCTGAGATCGGTGCCCAACTTCACCGTGATGGCTCCCAAGGATGAAGCCGAGCTTCAGAGGATGCTGGTCACCTGCCTTGCACACCCTGGCCCCACGGCGCTTCGGATCCCACGGGGCTCCGGTGTGGGCGTCACGCTGATGGAGGAGGGATGGGAGCCGCTGCCGGTCGGCTGCGGTGAGGTTCTGCGAGAGGGGGAGGATCTGCTGATCGTTGCCTACGGCGCCATGGTCAAGCCGGCGCTTGACACAGCAACACTCCTGGAAGAAGCCGGGTTCTCAGCCACTGTGGTGAACGCGCGATTCCTGCGGCCGCTCGATGAAGAGCTGATCCACCCCCTGGCCCGACGCATCGGCATGGTGGTGACCATGGAGGAAGGGGCTCTTCCCGGTGGTTTCGGTGCCGCCGTTCTCGAGTCTCTCAACGATCGCGACATCAACCCCTCCCTGCTGCGTATCGGTATCCCCGATCAGCTGGTGGATCACGCCACACCCCAGCAGAGCAAGGAATCCCTGCAGCTGACCCCCCCACAGATGGCCAAGCGCATCCTCGACAGGTTCCCTCTGTCATCCCGTGCCGACTTCATCGAAACCTCACCCGTCGGCGCGGTCCAGTCCTGAGCTCTACAGGGCACTGAAGCGATGACGGTTCTCGTCGCCGGCGCCGGACCTGCTGGAGCGCGGCTGGCGATCCATCTCGCCCAGGCCGGGGAGCAGGTGATGTTGGTGGATCCCCTGAGCGACCCCTACCGCAACGCCTATTCCAGTGCGGCCGTGCCGATGCGGGACGCTCTCCAGCTCGGGATTCCGAACGATTGCTGGGGCAGTCGCTGGAACGGTTGGCAGCTGCACGATCCAGAGGGTGCGACTCACCAGTGGTGGGCTGTCGATGATCTTGGTGTCGTGCTCGATTTCGGACGCCTTCGGGCCGCACTGTGGGAGCAGGCCTGCCGTGCGGGGGTCCATTTGATCACCGGCAGCAGGGTTGCGCTGCAACAGCTGCAGGACGATTGCGCCACGGTGGAGCTGCGCTCCGGTCGCAGCGCCTCAGATCGCCGGACCGTCCGATGGCTGGTGGATGCCACGGGCTCTCAGCGGATTCTGTTGCGTCAGGCGGGGGTGCCCGTGGAGACCCGGGAGGATCCCCTGCTGAAGGGTGAGGGCGTCGAATGGCTGCTTCAGGCGGATGACCGCCGTTCGGCTCCGTGGCGGGATCGGCTCAGTTTCTTTCTCGGCTCACGCTGGGTTTCTCACGGCTACGGATGGGTGTTCCCCATGGATCAGCATCGTCTGAAGGTGGGAATCTGCCGGTTGCCACCTCCCTTGTCACGCCGTGGCCATGCCCTCGGTTCCAGTCTCCGGCGCCTGATTCAGCACTGTGACCTCGACAGCCTGCCGGTGCTGGATCGCCACGGCGGTTTGGTCTCCAGCACAGTCCGTCGGGACCACAGCATGGGACGTGGTGCTCTGATCGCGGTCGGTGATGCGGCAGGAACCTGCAACCTTCTCGGTGGAGAGGGACTTCGTCACGCTCTTCGGAGTTCCGATCTGCTGGCGGCCGTCATGAGCGATGAGAGGGCTCATCCTCAGAAGCGGGATGCCTTGATCTCCCACTACTCCTCTCGGTTGCGCCGCCGTCTGGGCTGGCGTTGGGGCATCAGTGGACGTCTGGCTCGACGCACCTGGTGGGGTTTGAATACTCCCCGTGCGGATCGGCGGATGCTTCGTCTGATCGAGGGGCTCTCCAGACAGGCAGACGCAGAAGACCTGTCGCAGCTTCTGTTCGACTACAGGTTCGAACGCTACGGGCCGCGTCTGCTTCCTTATCTGATCTGAGGGAGTGCCGGTGGGGGCAGCTCCCTCAGGACGGACTGTTCTGAATCAGAGAACGCCGCGGGCAGCAAGACCCTGGATGGCGCCGATGCCCATCACGTGGCCAAGGCTGGTGGTGGCCAGCATGGCAGCGCGGCCCATGCCGCCGAAGAAGGCGGGATTGGGGAGTTGAGCACCTTCGTTCGGGTGCTTGATTGTTGCCTTGCCGATTGCGATGGCAATCACGTTGCAGGCAATCATCACCAGGGCAACCTTTGGAGACCAGGAGACGGTTGCAGGGGCGATAGCGAGGAGAGGGGTCAGCATGCAAGGCGTGGAGCGACGATCCATCATCCGAGGTCATCACTGTTGTGAACTGCACTCTTAAGAGTTATTCACCCTTGATGCCGCTGGATCAGCCCGATCACCAGAACGGCGTTTCCGAGTGTGAGAAAAGCTTCCGCGCCCCCGTGGAGGGCATCGATCTCCACGAGTTCCGCGTTGCAGCAGCGCAGCGCCACAATCGCCGCGCCGATCGTCACCAGCACGAAGAGCAGGGTGAGCCGGAAGCCCCAGAGCGCCAGAGGAGGCAGTGCGTCGCTTTGTCGCAGCCAGTGCAGAAACAGCAGGTAGGGCGGCAGAGACAGGGCGAAAAGGGGAGCGGGATCGAGGTCCATGGGCATCAGGTCGCCGCGCGACGCTTCAGCTGCAGAGCGGCCAGTGCCAGAACAACGTTGCCCAGCAATGTCAGGCTGGCCTGAAGCAGCACGAGTCCGCGCAGAGCTTCGCTGTTATCAAACAGGTGCCAGGTGCAGGCGGCCATGGCGCTCACCAGGGCGGGAAGCATGGCCAGGGCCAGTCCGTTCAGGCCCCGCCGCTGGATCAGAACGATCGCCAGGATCCACTCGATCACTGAAGCGATGTGAATCCACCAGGTTCCGAAGGAAAGCTCATGCATGGCGACACCCTAATGATGGGAACTGCCGGATAATGAGCCTGTTTGCAGGGCGATGACCGTGGCTGGGACCGGCACGCGCACCCTGCTTCTGTGCGGTTACTACGGGGAGAACAACCTCGGGGATGATGCCCTGCTGCTGGTGCTGCTTCAGCAGATCCCTGCCAGCTTCAGCCTGCTGATCACTGCGAACGATCAGCAGGCGTTGCGGGCACTGGCGCCGATGGCGGACTGTGTGGCCCGTCGATCGCTGGGCTCCGTGCTCGCGGCCGTGGGCCAGGCCGATGCCCTGATTCTCGGCGGCGGAAGCCTGCTGCAGGACAGCACCAGCCTGCGGAGCCTGATCTATTACCTGCTGCTGATCGTGACGGCAAGGATTCAGAGCCGACCGATTCTTCTCTGGGGACAGGGGCTAGGCCCCTTGAACAGACCGACCAGTCGGTGGCTGGTGCGGAAGGTGCTGCCTCTGTGCACAGCCGCCAGTTGGCGTGATCGCATTTCCCTGGAGCGTTCCAGGCGCTGGGCTCCCCGACTGCCAGCGCAGATGGCCCCTGATCCGGTCTGGCAGATGCCGCCGCAGTCCTGGTCTGGAGGCGTTTCGATCGTCGTCTGCTGGAGACCGACCTCCCTGCTGGATGACTCCGGTTGGTCCGTGCTCCTCTCGGCTCTCGATGATCTGGCGGAACAGCTGCAGGCCCCTGTTCGCTGGCTCGCATTTCACCAACATCAGGATGCCGTGCTGTTTGATGCGCTGAAGGAGCGTGGTCTGATCCCTGCGTCTCTCGCGGCCCGCAGCTCAACGATCGTGCCGCGCAGCGTCGAAACTGTTTTCGCGACCGTGCGCAAGGCGAGGCTGGTGGTGCCCATGCGCCTGCATGCGCTGATTCTCGCCAGGCTGACCGGTTGCCCCATGGCGGCCCTGAGTTACGACCCGAAAGTGGAAGCTGCTGCGGAGATGGCCGATGTGCCCTGGCTGAAACTGGACAAGCTGCCGACGGCAGCAAGCATCCTCAGCCAGTGGCTGGCCGCAGCTGACTCACCCGCCGATCCTCAGACCATCGAGCAGATCCGAACCCAGGCTTCAGCCCATGGCCGCATGCTGGAGCACTTTCTTCAACGGTGAGCGGATGTTTTGTGTTGATCGAAACTGCGATCGATGGCCTGGCCGATGGTCAGCCCCACTGGCAGATCACCACCGAAGCTTGTGCCGAGAATGTGGCGATACAACTTTGCGTCCACGAGCCGGTACGTGGAATCCGGGAGGGGGATGTAGTTGCTGCTGTTCACCAGTGAGCTGATGTTGCGCAGGTAGTCGCTCACGAACTGACGGAATTTTTTGTTCTTTCTCAAGGCCTGATCGTTGACGTACAGAAACAGTGGCCTTGCCAGTGGTTGATACTTTTCGTTCTGGACTGTCTGCTTGGAAGGCGAAATGGCCTGTCCTTCAGGATTGATGATTTCAACAGACTTTAGGCTCTTGAAATTGTTCTTGAAGTAGGCATAGACGGAATAAGCCAGAGCATCTTTGTTCTCCATCACGAACCTGACAAGAACGTTGTCGTCTTCACTGGAGGTGTAATCAGTTCGGGAGTTTGTCTTCGAGCCATTCACTGCCTTGTTGAAGACGTCAAGCGTTCCTGAATCCATGCCAGGGCCGCACAGCTTGATGCCAACATCAGGAAAATCAAGATTCACTTGATTCCATTTGCTGATCTTCCCCAGAGCCTGCTTGCTCGAGAGCCTTGAGAGTTCATTGATGGTGAGGCTGTTCGCCCAGCTGTTGGCAGGATTGATGACAACTGTGATGGCATCAAAGGCAATCGGTAATTCGATGAAACTGATGTTATTGGTCGTGCAAGACCTCAATTCTTTGGCGGAAATCGGACGCGAAGCGTTGGCAAGAACGATGCTCCCCCTGCTGCACTGACGCCCGCAAGAAGAATTGCTGGGCGGATGGCTGCCGATGAACCCATCGTCGAACAGGGATGCTTCTCAATGATGGGGACGGAAGATGACCGCCGGTTTAAGCAACGGTTATTGCTCCTGACAGATGCTCACCATGCATGGATTGGGATGGGTGCCAAAGGATAGAAATCAACAGAAATGGTCAATATTGATGATTTTCCTTCTCTGTTTCTATTACAAATTTTGCTCGGAACGAATCAGCTTGTTGGTCGTTGTTGTTGAGATTGTGGAGGGTTGAAACTGTTGGTTGTGCCTGTGGTGTCTTGCTTCCATGTTTGAGCTGCAGGCCCTGAAGGCTCTGACCGATGACAATCAGCAAGGTCTGGATCAGAAGGCAGATCAGAACGTCACTGCGTTGTCTCCAGAGTGCGGACGTCATCACCGGACTGCATCGACATTTATTTCAGCGACTTCTGCTGATCCAGGACATGTCGCAGCGCACCGCTGGATCAGGCTATTCGAGTTCCGCTGCCGTCCAGAAACCTGTGCTCATCGGAACTGTTCCATGACACCCTGAGATCGTCGCCAGGCTCAACCGTGCCGTCGCAGAGCATGCGCAGAGTTCCTGCGCTGCACTCCAGAAGCAGCTGCTGCCCGGCCCCCAGCCATTCCCGGCCGATCAGACGGCAGGGGAGGCCTTCGCGATCGAGTCGCAGATGCTCAGGTCTGATCCCCACGATCAATCCCGTCTCCCGATGCAGCAGGTTCATCTGTGGTCGTCCGATGAACTGTGCGACAAACAGGGTTGCCGGGCGTTCGTACAACTCCCTGGGCGTTCCGATCTGTTCGATCCTGCCGTTGCGAAGCACGGCGATGCGGTCAGCCAGCGCCATCGCCTCTTGCTGATCGTGGGTCACGTACACCACCGGCTGTGGACCCTGCAGAACGAGTCGCTTGAGCTCAGGCCTCAGCTCCTCCCTGAGCTGGGCGTCGAGATTGCTCATCGGTTCATCCAGCAGATACACCAGCGGATCCCGCAGCAACGCCCGTGCCAGGGCAACCCTCTGCCGTTGCCCTCCGGACAGCTCCGAAGGCCGTCGTTCCGCCAGCGATCCCAGCTGCATCACCTCGAGGATCGACGCCACCCTGCGGCGCTGATCATCGGGGGACACCCCACGGATGCGAAGTCCGAGATTCAGATTCTCCCGGATGCAGAGATGGGGGAAGAGGGCATAGCTCTGGAAGACCATGGCCACCCGTCGTCGATCCGGCGGTACGCCGTTCATGACCTCGCCATTGATCCGGATGCTGCCTTCATCGGGCGTCTCAAGGCCGGCGATCAGACGCAGGGCTGTGCTCTTGCCACAACCGCTCGGGCCGAGCAGCGCGAGGCATTCCCCTGAACCGACCTCGAGGTGAAGGTTCTGAAGGATCCATGTGTCGCCGTAACGGCGGCCGACCGATTGCAGAGTCAGGCTCATCCCTTCACCGCGCCGTTGGTGAGGCCGGAGACGATCTGGCGCTGAAACAGCAACACGAGCAAGAGCAGAGGCAAAGCTCCGAGCACTGTGGCAGCCGCGTAAGCGCCGTAGGGCACGGAATAAACCGAGGAACCGGCGATGCGGGCCATCGCCACCGGCAAGGTGAGCTGTTCACTACGGCTCAGCCAGGTGAGGGCGATCGGATATTCATTCCAGGCGAACAGGAAGACGAGAATCGCCGTGCTGGCCGTCGCCGGTGCGATCAGGGGAATCAGAACCCATCGCAGCCGCTGCACCAGGCTCATTCCTTCCAGTTTTGCCGCGTCATCGAGATCCCTGGGAAGGCCTTCGAAGGCTGCTGTCAGCAGCAGCAGGGCCAGTGGGAGGGAAAGGGCTGAATACGGAATGGCCAGGGCGAGAAGACTGTTGCCCAGATTCAGGCTGCGGGCCAGTTCCAGCAGGGCCAGAAACAGGAGCACATAGGGAAAGAGGGCGGCACCGGCGATCAAGGCTCGACTGACGCGCAACCACCGTTGGGGCAGTCGCACCAGTCCGTAGGCGGCGGGGATCGCCAGGGCGATGGTGAGCACGGTGGACGCCGAGGCCAGCACGGTGCTGTTCAGCAGAAATCTCCAGAAGGGTGGATCGCTGCTCAGCAACTGGCGGTAGTGGATCAGGGTCCAGCGTTGAAGGAACGGAACCCCACCATCCACCAGTGCCGCCGTGGTGGTGAAGGAGCTGATCAGCTGCCAGAGCATCGGAGCCAGTGACCAGAGCAACAGCAGGCTGATCCAGAGTTGTCGTCGGTTCATGGCTGCAACGGTCGCAGCGCGCCGGAGAACCGCAGCGCCAGGGCACCGAGCAGGATCGAGAGGCTCAGCAGCAGGAACCCACCCAGCATGACCGTGGCGCTGTAACCGAAATCGAGGAACCGCATGGCGTTGAAATAGGCATACAGCGCGAGGCTCTCCGTGCTCCCGGCCGGTCCGCCTCCCGTGAGGACCTGAATCAGGTCGAACACCCCGAAGGCCTGGGCCAGACGGAACAGCAGGCTCAGCAGGATGTACGGCAGCAGCAGCGGCAGGGTGATGTCCCGCAGTGCCTGGATGGAGCGGCCTCCTTCCAGACGGAAGGCTGCGTAGAGATCGGCCGGAATCGTCTGCAGGCCAGCCAGAAGGATCAACGTGATGAAGGGAGTTGTCTTCCAGACATCGGCCACCACCGTGGCCAGCCAGGTCCACTGCGGTGAAGCCATCAGATTCAGCGGACCCAGCCCGACGAACCCGGCGACTGCTTCCAGGGGGCCGTAGGGGGTGTTGAAGATCCAACGCCAGCCCAGAGCCATCATCGTGGTCGGCAGAGCCCAGGGCAGAAGCGTGAGAGCTCTCACGGCACCGCGCCCCCTCCAACGCTGATCGAGCAGCAGGGCGATCAGAAGGGCGAGGAACAGCTCGGCTGTCACGGACACCAGAGCGAAGCGGCTCGTCTGCAGCACGTCCTGCCAGAAACGGTCGTCGGCCAGCAGCCGCATCCAGTTGGCACCGCCGTTGGCCACCGGCACCAGGCCGGTCAGTACCGAGTTGGCGTGGAAGCTGAGCCAGGCATATCGCAGCATCGGCCATCCGAAGATGAGAGCCATCAGCAGCAGCGCCGGCGTCAGCAGCAACCAGGTCACGAGGCGCCTCCCGCGGCTTCGACGATCGTCATGCTGTTGATCTGTGCCTTGTTCATCGCCTGATCAACCGGCAGATCATCTGTGAGCACGCCACTCAGCTGACGCTGCAGCACATCACTGAGCTGGGCGTAGAGCGGCGTGGGAGGTCGCGGAACAGCGTGGCTGAGGGCCTGCTCCAGGTCCGGCAGGATCGGTGAGAGTTCCAGCATCTCGGGATCCCGGAACAGGGATCGGTCGGTCGGGGTGTAGCCCTGATTGCGGAATCGCTCCCTCTGTGCGTCGGGAGATGTGAGGAATCGAATCGCCTCGATCACGGCCTGTGGATGATCCGAGCCCTTCAGCAGGCTCAGCCCCCAGCTCCCGAGCGTGGCAGCGGGCTGATGGCCCTCGTTGTGGACCATCAGCGTCACCCCGACCTGTCCCCGCACAGCACTGTCAGGCTTCTGAAGCTCCGCCCAGGCGTACGGCCAGTTCCGCATCAGGGCGGCATCTCCTGCCTTGAAGGCCTGCAGCGACTCGGATTCGGAATAGTTGGTCACAGCCTTCGGACTGATGCCATCACGGATCAGGCTCCGCATCCATCCGACGGCCTCAATCGCCTCGGATGAGTTGAGCGAGGGTTCACCGGTCTGTGGGTTCAGCCAGTTGCCACCGAAGGCACTGAGCATCTCAACGAAATCACAGCTCAATCCCTCGTACTGACGCCCCTGCCAGACGAATCCACTGTTCACCGCACCGTCATCCATCAGCCGGCGGCCGACACTGCTCAGCTGGTCCGGAGTGCGCGGTGGTGCCTCCATCAGGTCTTTGCGCCAGTAGAGCAGACCCACGTCGGCGATCAGAGGCCAGCGGTAAAGAACTCCGTCGTAGTGATTGCCAAGCCGGGCTCCCGCGACGAGTGCATCAATTTCCTGAGATTCAAAGTAGGAATCAAGCGGTTCAAGCCAGCCGGCGGCGGCGTACTTGGCCAGCCAGGTGACATCCATCAGCAGGGCATCGAAGGGGGGACTGCCCAGCAGAAGACTGCTGATGGCCAGGTCGGAGATCGACTCGGTGTCGCGGGGGCCGCGGGTCACTCTGAGGGCGATGCTGCCGCGATGGTCACGATTGAACCGCTGCACCAGCTCTGCCGTGGCATCCGCGAATGGCGCCGGCATCAGGATGTTGACCCGCTGAATCTGTCGTTGTCCGGACCAGGCCAGCCCGAAGCTGAACAGCAGGGTGAGGCCGAGCAGAGCGGCCAGCGTGCGCCGGCCGATGGTCATGCAACGACAGCCTGAGGGAAACCGGCCAACTGCTCTTCGGCCCAGTCTTTGACGGTGTAGTTCTCGACTGCCTCAGTCATCCGACTCATCCGATCCCGCTGCTCCTCTTCCGGCATGACCAGTGCCGTCTCGATGGCTTCATCCATGCGTCGGTTGGAGTACGGGTTGGTCAGCACCGCTCCATCAAGCACCACAGAGGCGCCTGTGAATTCCGACAGAACCAGGACTCCCCCACGGTTCCGGCGGGCTGCAGCGTATTCCTTGGCGACAAGATTCAGCCCGTCCCGAAGTGGCGTGATCCAGCAGACATCGGCGTGGCAGAACCAGGCGATCATCTCCTCGTAAGGGATCCTTCGGGTGGAGAACCGCACCGGAACCCAGTCAATCTGGCTGAAGCGACCATTGATGCGACCGGCCATTTCTTCGATCGACCGCTGGGTGTCCTCGTAGATCTTCATGCCGCTCGCAGCTGCAACACAGGCCAGCATCAGCACAACGTCCCCGTGAAGATCAGGACGTCGCTCCAGCAGCCGTTCGTAAGCAAGCAGCAGTTCTTCGTTTCCCTTGGTGTAATCAACCCGGCTTGCGGAAAGAATCAGCTTGCGTCCCTTCTTAGTGTCCTGAACGATCAGTTCACCGTGATTTTCGACAGCAGCACTCCATGAGAGCTCCTGAATCACATCCGGCGATGTTCCCACCGGTGAACTCAGCAACTGAACACAACGTCCATTGTGCTCCAGCTGACTGGTGACGGTGCCTTCTGACAGGGCTGTCCCGACCGTGATGAATTTCTTGTCAACCGGCACCTTCGGTCCGCGGTTGGCTCCAACAAGAGTGCTGGCAGCTCTGGCGAAGTTTTCCGTGTAGCGGGGGATGTGAAAACCCACAACATCACAGCAGAGCAAACTCTCGAGGATTTGTTCACGCCACGGAAGAATCGCGAAAACATCATTCCCCGGGAAAGGAGTGTGGTGAAAAAACGCGATTTTCAGATCTGGACGTCGTTCCCGGATGTATCCGGGTGCGAGCCAGAGGTTGTAGTCGTGCACCCAGACCGTGGCGCCCTCAGCAGCTTCCTCACAGGCTGCCTCGGCAAATTTGAGATTCACTTCCTCAAAGATGGACCAGTCGGCGTTATTGACGTTGAAGTGAGTAGGAAATGTATGCAGAATCGGCCAGAATGACTCCTTGGATGTGATGTGGTAGAAACTGGTTATCTGAGTGTCATGGAGCGGAATCCTGCAGAGCGTGAATGGTGATGGCTCCTGCATTTCGATCCGCTCGATCTCATCGGTTTCGGGATGTTCGACCCTTCTCCAGGCAATCCAGGTTCCGTCATCACAGTCTCTGAATATATTTCTCAGCGTAGGAATTATCCCATTCGGGCTTTTCTGATCCACCCATATTCGATTTCCCTGCTCGTCAGTTCCTTCGTCAAAAGGTGTGCGGTGGTAGAGAATGATGAAACTACTGCTGCCCATGTTCACTACATCGCGCATGAATTTGATAACCACCTTTCATCAAGGTGGCGAATTTGTCAAACAGACGTGTTGTTCTGAAGATTCAGAAGAGAATCCAGCACTTCCTTCGCGTGACCGTTCGGCCGAACGGCGACCCACCGCTCGCGCAGAACGCCGTTGGGGTCGATCAGGAAGGTGTGACGCAGCGAGTAGGGAGCCATCCACGAACCGTAGGCCTTGCTCACGGTTCCGTCGGGGTCGGAGAGAAGTGGAAAGCTCAGCTCCTCGCTGTCACAGAAGGATGTGTGGTCATCCACGCTGTCGGCACTGATGCCCACCACCTGAGCCCCCGCGTCCCGGAAGCTCTGGTGCATGGTCTGGAAGCCGCGGGCCTCGAGCGTGCAGCCACCGGTGAAATCCCGGGGATAGAAGTACAAGGCCAGCCACTCGCCCTGGAAATCGGAGAGAGACCACAGGGAACGATCTTTGTCGGAGCGACTGGATCCAGGCAGCTGGAAGGTCGGCACGGCCTCGCCTATGGAGAGCTGAGTGCCTCCCAGAGCGCCAACAGATCTCGGGCCAAGATTCACCGCCGCCATCAGCAGACCAGTGCGTATCAGCAGTTCCCTGCGCTGCATCGGAGCGGCTTCAGAGCTTGGCGAGATTGATGCCAAGGGACTTGGCATAGGCACCAAGACCCTTCTTCTGGATGGTCTTCAGGGCGCGAGTCGTGATGCGCAGGTTCACCCAGCGCTTTCCCTCAGCCCACCAGAGACGACGTTGCTGCAGATTGGCCTGCTGCAACTTCTTGGTGCGGATGTGGGAATGGCTCACGGCCATGCCGTTGTTGGCGCGAGTACCCGTGAGCTGACACACCCGTGACATGACGACGTCCTTCTGACTTGAGGTTGCTCGATCCCGATCGGACGGAACCAAACAACAACCTTATCAAAGACTGACTGCTAGAGGCCTCTCTGCATCAGGTCACCCATCAGGGTTGCGCTGCGGGTCTGGAATCCGGCCAGTTCGTTGGGTTCCAGCCCGCCGACCCCGAGTCGTGCCATGTCGTAAAGGTGAACCGCCAGATCGCGGGATAGCCGCTCAGTGGGGGACGACTCCGCCGAACCCACGAGAACGGAGCCGGATTTGAGTTTCAGAAGCCCCTCCACGAGGGGATGGCGGCGATTCACCAGCAGAACATGGTGATCAGGCAGTCCTGGAAGTCTCTGCTCCATCAGGGCTCCCATGTCATTCAGCCGCCGCATCTGCTCCGGCAGAAGAATCATGGCCGGGGGTGCGCCCTCACTCTTGAGCGCCTGCACCTGAACGGTGACCTTGTCGTTGGCCAGAGCTTCCTTGATCAGACTGCGAAGGGTTTCAGACTGGGTGTTGCCATCCTGATCCGCCAGCTCGGAGTCGTCGTCCTTGAGGCTTTCATCCAGCTCGGAATCAACCCGCTGGAACTTCAGATCGTCATGACGCTGCTCCATCCAGGGGATGAACTGCGTGTCGATCACCGTTTCGAGTTTCAGGACCTCGGCTCCCTGAGCGGTCCACAGATTCAGAGCGCCCGCCTGAGCCACATCATCCGTGCTGTAGAGAATGCGGGTGCTGTTGTCGGATGGAAGTCTGCTGCGGTATCCGGCGAGCGTTGTGTAGTAGCTGCCGTTCGCGCCCACAGGATCAGCCTCGTCGCCTGTCCCTGCCGGAGCTGATGTTCCGAACAGGATCAGTTCGGACACCTGATCAGCGAACTTTTCATCCTCCATCGCGCCGATCTTCACGAAGGGGGCGAGTGATTCCCAGGCTTCTGCGTAGGCAGAGGGATCGTCCTGTTTGAGGCTGCGAAGTCGATCGGCCACTTTCTTGGCGACGAAACTGCCGATGGAGCGGACTCTCCGATCTGTCTGCAGGGCACTGCGGCTCACATTCAGGGGAATATCCGGTGAATCGATCACCCCTCGCAACGGCAACAGATAGCGCGGAACAACTTCCTTGATCGAGTCGCTGACGAAAACCTGATTGCAGTACAACTTGATTTCCCCCTTCTCCCAGTCGGCACGACCAGTCTGTTTCGGGAAGAAAAGAATTCCCTGAAGGTTGTAGGGATAATCCGTATTGAGATGAACCCACAGCAGGGGATCACCCTGGAAGGGATAGAGATAGTTGTAGAGATCGATGTAATCCTGATCTGTAAGGTCACGAGCACTCTTTCTCCAGGGTGCCTCCCTCTTGTTGATGGTCTCGCCTTCGAGTTGCACCGGTACTGCCATGAAATCGCAGTAGGTATTGATCAAGGTCCGGATTCTTGCCGGCTCAAGGTATTCAAGTTCCTCCTCCATCAGATGGAGAATCACATCGGTCCCGGCCGACTCACGTTCAGCCGCGACGATGCTGAAATTCGGAGATCCATCGCAGCTCCATCGAACCGGTTCACTGTCAGGTCGGGCTGATCGCGTCACCAGCTCGACGCGCTGAGCCACCATGAAGCTCGAGTAGAAGCCAAGGCCGAAGTGGCCGATGATTGCGTCGTCCTCCTGTTTGTATTTCTGGAGGAAATCCTCAGCGCTTGAGAAGGCGACCTGGTTGATGTAGCGCTTCACCTCATCAGCCGTCATTCCGATCCCGTTGTCGGAAATGGTGACGGTTTTGGCTTCACTGTCGACGCAGATCCGGATGGCGCCCTCATCGCCCTCGCTGCAGTCGCCTGCCATGGCGGCCATCCGCCTCTTGCTGATGGCGTCGACCCCATTGCTCACCAGTTCTCTGAGGAACACCTCGTGGCCTGAATAAACGGCCTTCTTGATGATCGGAAAGATGTTCTCGGTGTGGATCTGAATCTGACCCTGTTCTTCCATCACCGACATGAGGATCTGAGAGAAAAACCGACCTTACAAATCGACCCAGACCTCCCTCAAGAGCCACCCTTGGTGGTTCTCCGTACTGATGGGCTCATCCGGGGCAGAACGCAGCTTCAGAATTCGGTTTTGAGCACCGTGCCATGAAGGTTGACGGCCCGAGAATCACTGTTTGGGTCTGCGTTCTGATCCTTCTCTCACTGGCGGTCTTCCTGATGCAGGCCGGGTGGAGTGCGGCCTCCATCAAGACAGGCATCGATGCCACCGGTCGCAGCTCCCTGCTTCTGTTCTCGATCGCCTTCACCGCCTCCAGTCTCCAGAGTCTCTGGAGAACACCCCTCACCATCTGGATCCTGCGCAACAGGCGTTGGATCGGTCTGAGCTTTGCAGCGTCCCACTTCGTTCATCTGGCTCTGATCCTGGCGATCTCCCTCTGCTTTCCGGAACCATTCCTCAGTGATCAGTCAAAGGCGCAGTGGGTGTTCGGAGGGCTCGGCTACCTGTTCGTCGCCCTGATGGCTTTGACGTCCACGGATCAGGCCCAGAAATGGATGGGCCTGCAGAACTGGAAGCGGCTTCACTTCATCGGCAGTCACTGGTTATGGGCTGTGTTCGCTCTCACCTATGTCGAGCACACGAAGAAGGGGCCGCTGTGGCTTTACGCCCCGCTGCTTGTGTTCACTCTGGCTCTGATACCGGTTCGCATGGCGAAGCACCAGCCACCCGGAGCTCTTCACGGAATCACGAACTGAGCGACAGTGATTCAACTCACCTTCTGCAGGTCCGGTCGTTCCTCCGCCAGGATCGCCCCCTCCACAGGGCAGACCTGCAGACAGATCCCGCAGTCGATGCAGGTGTCGAAGTTGATCCAGTAGAAGTCAGTTCCCTTGCTGTTCTTGCCGCCTCCCTGATCGATGCAGGCGACGGGACAAGCATCGACGCAGTCGGCGACGCCTTCGCACACATCGCTCACGATGGTGTGGGGCATAACGGGAATCAAATGAGACCCGGACTTTAGGGAGTGATCCAGTCAAGCTGCAGCCCGCCTCGCTCCCTGGCCATCGCCTCCGCCTGGCTTCGATCAGCCACCGGTTTCAACTCCACCACCGCGCGTGTTCCCTGTTGATGCCAGGACAGCTGTCTTTGCAGTGCATCCTCCAGGCCGGTTCCGGCTGAATAAGCCACCAGAACAGCCGGTTCAGCGGCTTGCCCCGCGCTGGATTCGCTGAGCAATTCTCGGATCGGATCGATCGCCAGGCTGAACCCGACACCGGCCGCATCCGTTCCCGTCGCCCCGCAGCGTCGAACCAGATCGTCATAACGGCCTCCACGGGCAATCACGACAGGTGCTGCCTTCCCCTGGCACACCAACTGGAACACAAGACCTGTGTAGAGCTCGAAGATCGGCTGGAAGGTGGCATCCAGCTGAACTGAGACACCCTGGGCGTCAGCCGCCGGCGTGAGCAGGTCAGTGAGACGCTTCAGATCAGCGAACACCGGCTGCTGGCCGAACCGTTCCTCCAGCTCCTGCAACTGCAGGTCAGGTCTGCCTCGGCTGTCGAGATGCCGAAGCAGCCGGTCACGATCGACCTGCAGCAGATCCATCGCTTCAATGGCCAGGCGGTCGTATCGCGTGAGAGCTGTGCGGATGGCGTCCTTTTGGACTCCGTCATACGGAGAGAGCACCAGATCCATCAGGGCGGTGTGACCGATCAACAGCTGCGGTTGATGCCCTGCCCCCAGATCGAGGGTTGACACCGAAGCGATCAGCAGTGCCAGCAGTTCCATCTCCGCTTCCACTCCCTGGACGCCGAACAGCTCCACTCCGCTCTGGAGGTTCTCCTCAATGCACATGCCGCCTTCATCGGCAGAACGGCTCTGGAAGACCGTGCCTGAGGCCCAGAGGCGCAGAGGTCGAGGCCGACTCGCCAGCCGCGTGCTGGCTGCGCGAGCGATCGAAGCGGTCATCTCGGGGCGAAGGCCGAGTGGGTCGTCCGAAACAAGTCTGACGACATCACCGCTGGCGATGGCACCCCCTGCCACCAGGGTGTCCAGCCGCTCGACCCGGGGAGGCGACACCTCGTCGTATCCCCAGAGCCTGTAGACGGCGGCAAGCCGTTCACTGAGCAGGCGATTGCTCTCCACCTGCCGCGGGTTGAGATCCCGGGCGCCAGCTGCGGGTTGCAGCGCCATGTCCGAAGTCGTCGGCGACGCTTCAGGATCCCACGGCCGTGATCCCCGGCGCACCGAAACAGGCACCGCTGAGTGGCTCGACCTTGTTCAGTTCGTTCACCATGGGCTGATGCAGCCCCGGGGCACAGGCCAGGACGCGTCCACTGCCGATGTCGAAACCCTCTCCCCTGTAATCGCTGACCTGTCCGCCAGCGATCTCCACCAGAGCAACGCCGGCCGCGAGATCCCAGGGTGCGAGTCCCCGTTCCCAGTAACCGTCGAGACGCCCCGCTGCGACAAAGGCCAGATCGACCGCAGCAGCTCCGCCACGCCGCACGCCGCGGGTGCGATGGGTGAACCAGCAGAACTCCGCGTAGTTGTTGTCGAGCCGTGTGTGGCGGTCATAGGCGAAGCCCGTCACCAGAAGCGCGTCCGCCAGGTCGTTGCAAGAGCTCACCTGCATCGGTGATGTGTTTAGAAAGCTGCCAAGGCCCGGCGCTCCCCAGAAGGTCTCGTTCAGAAACGGCACTGCGATCGCCCCGAGCACGGGCTGTTGTCGCCACGTCAATCCGATCGATGTGGCGAAGAAGGGATACCCGTGAGCGAAGTTGGTGGTCCCGTCGAGCGGATCGACACACCAGCGCAGGCCGTCCTGTTCACCTCTGGCCCCGCTCTCCTCAGCCAGAACGGCGATTTTGGGCGTTCGTTCCGTCAGAGCCTCCAGCACTCTGGCTTCCGCGGCGAGATCTGCGTTGGTGACCAGATCCCCGATGCGACCTTTGTTCTCGATGCTTGAGAGACGTCCGTAGTGACGCATCAGCTCAGCACCGCCGAGTTCGGCCACCTCCCTCGCCACGTCTGCCAGGTGTCGCAGAGCCGCCTGATTCAGACCAGCCTGCTCAGCGGCTTGCACACACAGGTTTGATGTCATCGTTCAGTCCTCCTCCAGAGGGAGTCCGGCCCGTACGGAACCGCGACCGAAGTGGCGACCGAACTGGAGCTCATAGACCTCGTCCTCATCCTGGGTCTCCGCTTCAAGGGGGCCCGTCGCCCTGGCGACACACAACAGTCCATAGCCCCTGGCACGCAATTCCTTCGACAGTCCCATCGCCTCGCGTTGATCGAGTTCACCTTCCAGCACCCGGACGGCGCAGCTCGTGCAGCATCCGTTCCGACAGGAAAAGGGCAGTGGATCGCCCTGCAGCTCGAAGCTGCGCAGGATGTAATCACCCTCAGCCACCTCATGGGTGATGGTGCGGTTCTGCTGGCGCCAGTGCACCGTGATCCTGTGCTGCGGCCGCATGCAGCCCTCTGGAAAAGGCCCTGCTACATTGGCATCTGCCCCACATAAGCCGGTGGAGAGCTGGCCGAGTGGTCGAAGGCGCAGCACTGGAAATGCTGTATAGGGGCAACTCTATCGAGGGTTCGAATCCCTCGCTCTCCGCTTCTCCGGTCCGTCAGGACCGGATTTTTTTTGCCTAGCTTCAACATCAGCAGCACGCACAAAAACAGGGTGGCTGTGACACCACACTGTTCCGCTGATTGATTGCACCGCCTAGGACTGATCAGCCGAAACGACCCGACACGTAGTCCTGAGTGGCCTGTTGCTGGGGGGAGTTGAAGATCTTCTCGGTGTCACTGAATTCCACCAGATACCCCACCTTGCCGGTTCCACCCTCAACGGCCTCGGCGTTGTAGAAGGCGGTCATGTCACTGACGCGAACGGCCTGCTGCATGTTGTGCGTCACGATCACGATGGTGAAGCTCTTCTTGAGCTCATGCATGGTTTCCTCGATCTTCAGGGTGGAGATCGGGTCGAGCGCTGAACAGGGTTCGTCCATCAGGATCACCTCCGGCTGAATGGCGATGGTCCGTGCGATGCAGAGACGCTGCTGCTGACCACCTGAGAGGGAATATCCGCTTTCCTTGAGCTTGTCTTTGCACTCGTCCCAGACCGCTGCCTGCCTTAAGGAGCGTTCGACAAGCTCGTCCATGTCACCGGTGAAGCCGTTGATGCGAGCACCGAAGGCGATGTTCTCGTAGATACTTTTGGGGAAGGGATTCGGCTGCTGGAACACCATTCCGATGCGCCGCCGAACCTCAACAGGGTCCACCTGCGCACCGTAGAGATCAACACCATCGAAGAGAACACGACCTTTCAGAGAGCAACCTTCGATCAGATCGTTCATGCGGTTGAGGGAACGCAGAACGGTTGATTTTCCGCAGCCAGAGGGTCCGATGAACGCCGTCACCTTGCCACGGGGAACATCGCAATAGACGTTCTTCACGGCTTCGTAGGAGCCGTAGCTGATGGTGACGTTCTGAATCGAGATGGCGGTATCTTCCGACACCTGCTGCTGTTCAGTGTGGAGCTGGGAGGTGGTCATGGCTCTGTGGGGGAGCGATGGGGAAGAGGAACGGTGGAAGAAGTCAGTCAGACGATCACTTGGAAGCGAAACGACCGAGCCAGCGGGAGAAGAGATTGAGCATCAGGATCAGTGCCACGAGAATGAACGAAGCGGCCCAGGCCAGTTCGTTCTGAATCTCGTAGGGCATGATCGCGAAGTTGTAGATCAGCACCGACAGCGTTGCGATTGGTGCAAAGATCCCGTCGGACCAGAAGGGTGAGAACAGGGCCGTGAAGATCAAGGGAGCAGTTTCACCCGCTGCTCGGGCGATGGCCAGAACGACACCTGTGGCGATCGGGGTGAACGCGGTCGGAAGAGTGATCCGCACGATCGTGACGAAGCGGGAGGCACCAACACCCAGGGCGCCGCGTCTCAGATCATCAGAGACGAGTTTGAGGCCCTCGTCGGTGGTCTTGATCACCGTGGGCAGCATCAGGATCGAAAGGGCGATGCCACCGGCTAGAGCGCTGTAGGCATTGCCGAAAACGATGCGGCTGGTAACGATCGTTCCGTAGATGAAGACGCCGGCAATGATCGAGGGAACTCCCGCCAACACGTTGGTGCCGAAGCGGATGAACTGAGAGAAGGAACCAGACCGGGAATATTCAGCCAGGTAGATCCCGCCCCCGACGCCAACCGGAATCGCCACAAGCCCGGCGATGATCGTTACCACGATTGTCCCGATGATCGCGTTGCCGATGCCGCCACCCTCAAGACCGGGAGGAGGGGGCAGCTCGGTCAGCAGACTGATGCTGATCTTCGAAGCTCCCCGGATCAGCACGTAGCCAAGAACCAGAATCAGCGGAAGAACAGCAATGCCCGCAAACAGTCCGGCGATGATCGTGAGAATGCGGCTGCCGATGTTGCGGCCCAGTGCAGGCTTGTAGGAAAGATCGGGAAGCCCGTCAGCAGTTTTGATTGAAGTGGAATAAGTCATCTCAATACTTGAGGCTGAGTCGTTTAACGATCCACTGAGCGAAGATATTCACCGCAAGGGTCATGATGATCAGGACGAAGGCCGCATACATCAAAGAGGAGACCTGAGAACCATCAGCTTCGCCGAACTGATTGGCGAGCATCGAGGCAATCGTGTTACCTGGTGCCAGCAGTGAGAAGCTGAAGTTGTTTGAGTTACCAATGATCATCGTCACGGCCATCGTCTCTCCCATGGCACGGCCGAGTGCGAGCATCACACCTCCCACGATTCCGGAAACTGCTGCTGGAAGCATCACGTTCATGATCGCTCCCCAGCGGGTTGTTCCAACTCCATATGCAGCCTGACGGAGTTTCATCGGCACCTGATTCAGAGAATCACGCGCGATGGCCGTGATGATCGGAAGAATCATCACCACCAGGATCAGCACCGCAGGCAGAGTGCCTGGACCCATCGGAGGTGAGCTGAAGAAGGGCAACCAGCTGAACAGCGTGTAGAGCAACTCCAGCAACGGACGGATGAATGGCTCCATTACGAATATGGCCCAGAGGCCCAGCACAACAGAAGGAATGGCTGCCAATAACTCGACCATCAACCCGATTACATTTCTGATATTGCGGGGGATGATGTTTTCCGTGATGAAGATTGCTGTGCCCACGCCAAGTGGAACTGCAATCAGAAGAGAAAGCAGAGACGTGACAAGTGTTCCGTAAATGGCTGCTCCGGCTCCGTACTCGTCGTCGACCGGATTCCAGTTGGATGTAACCAGGAACGTCCAGCCGTATCGACCCATGGATTCGAGACCTCCCCAGAACACCACCACAAGAATGGAGAGGAGAACGATCGCCACCATCGAAGCCAGAACGACTGCGAGATTCCTAAAGCCGACATCAACAAGTTTTTCTTGTGGAGGACGCCTGCGGAGAAGATATTGAGTGTCTGTTTGGGGGGACATTCTCCTGTAAATCTCACCTCGATAAGTTATCTGTGACTTCTCTGCACGTCACTAAGAACCTCTTAACGGGACGTTGGCTTTTGGTCGAGGCCTCGCGACCTCGCTCTGGATGCGGTCGGTAGCGTAGGGATCGAACGCGTGGGGTTATGGGCCGGATCGTCGGAATCGACCTTGGGACAACCAACTCGGTCGTTGCCGTCCTCGAAGCCGGCAGGCCTCTCGTGATCGCGAATGCCGAGGGGAGTCGAACCACGCCATCGGTGGTGGGCTACAGCAAGGATCGGGAGCTGTTGGTCGGTCAGATGGCCCGGCGACAGCTGGTCCTCAGCCCACGCAACACCTTTTCGAATCTGAAGCGATTCGTCGGTCGTGACTGGGAGGAGCTTGAGGATGGCAGCCTCTCTGTCCCTTACACGGTCCGGGCCAATGACGTCGGCCAGGTCCGTGTGCCCTGTCCGGTGACGGAGCGGGAATACGCACCGGAGGAACTCGTGGCCAGCATCATCCGCAAGCTTGTGGATGACGCGGCCGTTTATCTCGGTGAGAGCGTCGAGGCCGCGGTCGTCACCGTGCCGGCCTACTTCAACGATGCTCAGCGCCAGGCAACCCGGGATGCCGGCCGTCTGGCCGGTATCTCCGTCGAGAGAATTCTGAACGAACCCACCGCTGCCGCTCTTGCTTACGGCTTTGATCGCAGCGCCGTCCGGCGTGTTCTGGTCTTCGATCTGGGTGGTGGAACCTTTGACGTGTCACTGCTTCGCATCGCCAACGGTGTTTTCGATGTGAAAGCGACCAACGGCGACACGCAGCTGGGGGGAAATGATTTCGATCAGCGCATCGTCGACTGGCTCGCCGATGCCTTCCAATCCGAACACGGCATCGATCTCCGCCGTGACCGCCAGGCACTGCAACGACTGATCGAAGCCTCCGAGAAGGCCAAGCAGGAGCTCTCCGGCGTGCTGACCACGCCGATTTCCCTACCTTTCATCGCCACCGGAGCCGAGGGACCTCTGCACATCGAGACCTCTCTCGACCGATCCACCTTCGAATCCCTCTGCCCCGATCTGCTCGACCGTCTGTTGAATCCCGTTCAGTGTTCCCTGCGGGATTCCGGCTGGGCGGCTGAGGACATCGATGACGTGGTGCTGGTCGGCGGAGCCACGCGCATGCCGATGGTTCAGCAGCTGGTGCGCACCCTCGTGCCCATCGATCCCTGTCAGTCGGTGAACCCTGATGAGGTGGTGGCGATCGGCGCAGCCGTGCAGGCTGGCATCCTCACCGGCGAGCTCCGGGACCTCCTGCTGAACGACGTCACGCCTTTATCGCTCGGACTGGAGACGGTTGGAGGCCTGATGAAGGTGCTTATTCCCAGGAACACGCCAATTCCCGTGCGTCAGTCCGACGTGTTCAGCACCTCGGAGGCGAATCAGTCCTCGGTCGAGATTCATGTTTGGCAGGGGGAGCGTCAGATGGCCGCTGATAACAAGTCACTGGGTCGATTCCGACTCTCGGGGATCCCACCCGCCCCTCGCGGGGTCCCTCAGGTGCAGGTGGCCTTCGACATCGATGCCAACGGTCTTCTGCAGGTCAGTGCCACCGATCGCACCACCGGACGCAAGCAGTCCGTTTCGATTCAGGGAGGTTCCAATCTCAATGAAGACGAACTTCAGGCACTCCTGGCTGAGGCGGAAGAGCGCGCGGATGATGACCGGCGTCGTCGCAGTCAGGTGGAGCGCCGCAACCGTGCCCAGACCCTTGTGGCTCAGGCCGAACGTCGCCTGCGGGATGCTGCGCTCGAACTTGGGCCGTACGGAGCGGATCGCCAGCAGAGGGCGGTCGAGATGGCCATCCGTGATGTCCAGGATTGTCTGGCTCAGGATGATCTTCAGGAACTCGATCTCACCGTGAGCGGCTTGGAGGAGGCCCTGTTCGGCCTCAACAGGCGCCTTTCCATGGAGCGCCAAGGGGATGGCAATCCCCTCCAGGGTCTCCGCAACACGCTTGGATCCCTGAAGGATGAACTGTTCTCAGATGACTGGGAGGATGACCCCTGGGGCTCCCCCAGCCGTCCTCCCTCGCGAAGCCGTGGACTAGGCCAGCGCGGTTCCGATCCCTGGGACGATGACTTCTATCGCTGATCCTGATTACTGGTCGCTGCTCGGACTCGAACCGGGCAGCAACCAGGCCCAGCTCAAGCGTGCCTTCCGCCAGGAAGCCCGCCGATGGCACCCCGATCTCAACGGCAATGACCCTGTAGCGGAAGAGCGCTTCAAGCTGGTCAATGAGGCTTATGCGGTGCTCAGCGACCCACGTCGCCGTCAGAGCTGGGAAGCCGGTGATCGCGCATCGGAGACCAGCCACGATCCCTTCGCCAGCGGATTTCCCCATTTCGAGGATTACCTCGAAGTGGTTCTCGGTATTCCGACGACGGCCGTGCAGGACGAGCCTGCGAGAGTTCGCGTGGATTCACCGGTCTCCGCACCGCCGCCGCCACCGCCGGTTCAGGTCAGGGAAGACCTGGAATCCACCATCGAGCTCACCCCTGATCAGGCGCTGTTAGGCACCCGCGTGGAGCTTGCCCTGGAGGATGGAACGCTGGTGGAGCTCGACACCCCTCCCTTTGCCGGAGACGGCTGGAGACTGAGGCTGGAAGGGGTTGCCGCCGGTGGGCGTGATCATTTTCTGCAGCTGCGTGTGGTGACACCGGAAGGACTTCGCATCGATGGGCTGAGGGTTCTGTACAGGCTGGAGCTCTTCCCCCCCGATGCCGCTCTCGGATGCGCGGTGGATGTTCCCACCCTCGACGGACCCGTGACACTGCAGGTCCCTCCTGGTTCCTCCAGCGGCCGCCTGCTTCGTCTTCGTGGTCGTGGGCTGACCATCGATGACCGTCGAGGTGATCAGCTCGTTGAGATCGTGATCGTCATTCCCGCCGATCTCGGAGATGCGGAACGGGCGCTGTACCGCCGCCTGCAGGAGTTGGCTCTCGATCCGGATGCCAGCTGAGCGAGGATCGATGAGAGACTCCTGCCCTCCTCCGGTGATGTGAACGACGCAATGCGCGTGCACGTGCTCCTTTTCGATGCAGGCACTGACAGCGAGGGAATCCATTCCCTTGAGATCGGCGGCCGGACGGTGGTTCTCCTGTTCGAGAATCCCGATGACGCTGAGCGGTACGCCGGTTTGCTCGAAGCACAGGACTTTCCTGTGCCGAGCATCGAAGCCCTGGATCGCGTGGAAGTGGAGGCGTTCTGCAGCGAGGCGGGATATGAACCGCGCTTCATCGAGACCGGTTTCCTGCCGGGCAGTGACGAAGAGAGACTGTTCATCTCACCTCCGGAATCCAATCGCGATGTCTCCCGCTGGAAAGAGGAGATCGATACCGATGCTGAAAGTGCCAGTGATGCAGCCGGTGAGAGTGAGGGTGAGAGTGACAGTGCGGTGAAGTCCTCCCCGGAGCTGGATGAACTGCGTCAGCGGCTGGAGGGTCTCCTCTGATCCATGGCTGAATTTCAGCGTGACCGGCAGCCCTCGGATGACCGCGGGCATCTGCTCACGGAGCAGAGCAACAGCCTCAGCCGTGACCTCGATCAGTTGCCGACCCAGGAGCTGGTGGGCCTGTTCGTGGCCGAGGACCGTCGCCCTCAACAGGCGGTCGAGGCTGCCGCCACAGAAATCAGTCATGCCGTTGACCGCATTGCTGAACGACTGAGGAAGGGAGGCCGGCTCTTCTATCTAGGAGCGGGGACCTCCGGACGGCTGGGTGTTCTCGACGCTGCCGAATGTCCCCCCACCTTCTGCAGTGATCCCGAGATGGTGCAGGGTGTGCTCGCGGGTGGGGCACCGGCACTGCTGCGCAGCTCCGAAGGTCTGGAGGATCTTGAGCAGGCCGGCCGCTCCGATCTGGAGCAGCGGGGCTTCTGTTCCAGAGATTGTCTGATCGGCATCGCTGCAGGTGGCACCACCCCCTATGTCATCGGTGGTCTCCGCCATGCACTCGAGCTGGGGGCTCTGGCGATCGCCATGGCCTGCGTGCCCGCTGAGCAGGCACCACTCCCCTGTGATCTCGACATCCGTCTGCTCACCGGCCCGGAACTGCTCACCGGTTCAACCCGTCTGAAGGCGGGCACCGCCACGAAGATGGCGCTCAACATCCTCTCGACAGGAGTGATGGTGCGTCTCGGCAAGGTGTACGGCAACCGCATGGTTGATGTGGCTGCCAGCAACAGCAAACTGGTGGACCGGTCCCTGCGCATCCTGCGCGATCTGGCCGGACTCGATCGGGAGAGTGGCCTTGCGCTTCTCGAACAGACAGGCGGATCGGTGAAGCTTGCGCTGATGATGGCGGCCACAGGTCTGGATCGTTCCGCGGCAACCGAGCGACTGCAGGAGCACAGACAGCATTTGCGTGCGGCGCTCGAGGCCAGTGGTGTCAGCCTGCTTCAGGCCTGATCAAAGGATCCCCAGTAGGGAGCTGTGAACAGATCAAGCCGTCGCCTGGTCTCCGTTGGGACCCTCTCCTTCCGGGTGAACAGGGCATCCGCGAGTGCGGTGTGGGCTGCGGACACAGGCCGGGTCGCTTGCAGTTGATCCATCACCCGGCTCAGGATCGGTGCGGTGGCCTCCGCATTGGCCTTCAGATTGCCCAGCACCAGCTCGACGCTGACAGCCTCCTGGTCCCGTTGCCAGCAGTCGAAGTCGGTCACCATGCTGAGGGAGCTGTAAGCGATCTCAGCCTCGCGGGCCAGCCGTGCTTCGGTGTGATTCGTCATTCCGATCACCGCACATCCCCAGCTGCGGTAGAGCTCGCTCTCGGCACGGGTGGAGAAGGCAGGACCTTCCATACACAGGTAAATTCCGCCCCGATGTAAATGGTGACCGGCGGGGATTGCCTGCTCGGCAGCATCAGCCAGCAGGTCACTGAGGATCGGGCAGGTCGGATCGGCCAGGCTCACATGAGCAACACAGCCGTCACCGAAGAACGACTGAGGGCGTTGATGGGTGCGATCGATGAACTGATCGGGAACCACCATGTCGCGCGGGCGGAGATGTTCCTTCAGGGATCCGACGGCGGACACCGAGATCAGCCAACGCACGCCGAGACTCCGCATCGCCCAGATGTTCGCCGTGTATGGAACTTCCATCGGCATCAGATGATGGTCACGGCCGTGACGGGCCAGAAAGACGACCTCCATTCCTCCCAGCCGTCCGAGACGCATCACATCCGACGGACTTCCGAACGGGGTCTCCACGGAGTGTTCCTCCAGCTCCTCGAGTCCGGGCATGGCATAGAGACCGCTGCCGCCGATCACACCGACACGGGCGTGGCTCAGATCCATGGGCTCAGTCATCCCTGCACAGCTCCCTACACTCCAGTTTTGCTCGCGGCACCATGACCAAGGCTCTGATGGAGACGGAGGCGGGCCCGATCGAGCTCGAGCTGTTCGAGGCGGACGCGCCCAACACCGTGGCCAACTTCGTCAAGCTGGCGAAGGATGGCTTCTACGACGGTCTGGCTTTCCACAGGGTCATTCCAGGTTTCATGGCCCAGGGAGGCTGTCCGAACTCGCGTGAAGGATCCAAGGGCATGCCCGGCACCGGTGGCCCTGGCTACCAGATCGACTGTGAGATCAATTCCAAGAAACACCAGGCAGGCACGCTGGCTATGGCCCACGCCGGCAAGAACACCGGTGGCTCGCAGTTCTACATCTGCCATGAGGCTCAGCCTCATCTCGATGGCGTGCACACCGTGTTCGGTCTCACCGGGAACATGGACACCGTGCTGAAGCTGGGTAACGGATCCCGTATCACCAAGGTCACCATCCAGGACTGATCAGTCCGTGGTCCAGTGCAGCAGGGACGGTTCGGCAGGCAGCGGTCCGTCCCCCTGCCCATCAAGCAGGTCGTTCAGATCGAGCTCGGTCCGCTCCAGCGTGTGGGGCGGATGCAGTGCCATCCGGTCGGTTGCGGCCTTCAACAGACCGAGTCGACGTGTCTCCGGCCATTGCGCCATCAGACGCAGCAGGGGGAGAGCATCCTCCTGACCCGGACGAAGCGTCCAGACGAACTGGGGGCGCTCCCAAAGGGCCAGCAGGCGGGGGGTCTGGACGGCTTCCAGCTGGAAGCCCTGGTCCGAGGCCGCCGACTCGGCTCGTCGACGGATCTGAGGCCACTGGTCCGTGGCGGCGTCGACGGCCAGCGCCAGCACGGTGCAGGGTCCCTGTTCCGCCATCAGGTGACCGAGCTTGTCGCGTTTCGTGGCCAGATACTCGGCGTTGTGATCCCCGGCATCCATCACAAGCGGAACGCGTTCCTCCACCTTCAGTCCATAGCCACCGAGGCCGGCGATCTTGCGCGGGTTGTTGGTCAGCAGCCGCAGATGGTGGATGCCGAGGTCGGAGAGAATTTGCGCTCCAACCCCGTAATTGCGCAGATCGGCCGGAAAACCGAGGCGCTCGTTGGCTTCCACCGTGTCCAGCCCTCCATCCTGGAGGCTGTAGGCCTTGAGCTTGTTGATCAGTCCAATCCCCCGGCCTTCCTGCCGCAGATAAACGACGACGCCTTCCCCCTCCTGTTCGATCCTTCGCAGCGCTGTCTCCAGCTGGGAACGGCAATCGCAGCGAAGCGAACCGAAGGCATCGCCGGTGAGGCATTCCGAATGCATGCGCACGAGCACCGGTTCCTTCAGGGCTGCAGGATCTCCCTTGATCAGGGCGACGTGCTCGGAACCGTCGAGTTCATTGCGATATCCGATCGCCTGAAAGTCGCCGAACTGGCTGGGCATGCTCGCCTGGGCCTGTCGTCTGACGAACCGCTCGTTTTCGAGTCGGTATCGGATCAGATCCGCGATGTTGATCAGCTTCAACCCCCAGCGGGTGGCGTACTCCCGCAGCTGCGCCAGCCGAGCCATCGAGCCATCGGTGTTCTGGATCTCGCAGATCACACCGGCTGGCGCCAGTCCGGACAGCTGGGCGAGGTCAACCGCGGCTTCGGTATGCCCTGCCCTCTTCAGAACCCCACCCGGACGGGCCCGCAGGGGGAAGATGTGGCCGGGGCGCCGCAGATCGGCCGGTCGCGTGGACGGGTTGAGGGCCACCTGGATCGTTCGGGCCCTGTCCTCAGCGGAAATCCCCGTGCTGACGCCATGTTCACGGCCGGCATCGATGCTGACGGTGAAGGCGGTCTCATTGACGTCGGTGTTGCGATCCACCATCAGGGGCAGATCGAGGGCATCCAGACGACTCCCCTCCATCGCCAGGCAGATCAGTCCACGGGCCTCGGTGGCCATGAAATTGATCGCTTCAGGGGTGGCGAACTGCGCGGCGCAGATGAGATCCCCTTCATTTTCACGCTGTTCGTCGTCGACCACCACGATGCAGGCCCCGTTACGGATGGCCGCCAGGGCATCGGGAATGCTGTCGAATTCGATCTGATCTTCCAGGGTCCTGGAAACGATGGAATGAGTTGTCATTATCGATACCTGTACGATCAGCCGCGGTTTGATACCGCCCATGGACAGCAGTATCCCGTCGCCCCTGGCCGCGATGACGTCATCTGAGCCGTCCAGGGTCGCGGTGATCGGTGCCTCGGGTTACGGCGGGCTTCAGACGTTGAGGCTTCTGCTCGGACATCCTCGCTTCGATGTCACCTTTCTGGGGGGAGAGCGCAGTGCCGGACAGCGCTGGAGTTCGATCTGTCCATTCCTCCCCCTTCCCGACGATCCACAGGTCCAGCCGGCTGATCCCAACCGTGTAGCGGAGGCCGCTGACTACGCGGTGCTGAGCCTCCCGAACGGACTGGCCTGTCAGCTCGCACCCCGTCTTCTGGAACGGGGTGTTCGCGTCATCGATTTGTCTGCCGATTTCCGTTACCGGTCCCTTGAGCAGTGGAATCAGGTCTACGCCCAGGAAGCTGCTCGTCTCATCAGGACCGATGCCGATCTCTGCCGAGATGCCGTCTATGGGCTGCCGGAATGGCGTGGTCCGGCGATCGCCGAGGCCTCGCTGGTGGCGGCTCCAGGTTGTTTTCCCACCGCCAGCCTGTTGCCGCTGCTGCCCTTCCTGAAGCAGGGGCTGATCGACACCGACGGGATCATCATCGACGCGAAGACCGGCACCTCAGGGGGAGGACGCGTTCCCAAGGAGGCCATGCTGCTGGCTGAAGCCTCCGAATCGATCGCGCCCTACGGAGTCGTCGGCCATCGACACACCTCCGAGATCGAACAGCTCGCACAGGAGGTTGCGGGGCAGTCCGTGCAACTGCAGTTCACCCCCCATCTGGTGCCGATGGTGCGCGGATTGCTGTCCACCGTCTACGCGCGGCTTCGTGATCCGGGCTTGACAGCTGAGGACTGCACGACGGTGCTGGAGGCGGTCTATCGCCACCATCCCTGCGTGCAGGTGATGCCGGTGGGCACCTATCCGGCCACCAAGTGGGTGCGCCACACCAATCGCGCCATGCTCTCGGTGCAGGTCGATACCCGAACAGGGCGGCTGATCCTGATGAGTGCCATCGACAATCTGATCAAGGGACAGGCCGGTCAGGGCATTCAATGTCTGAATCTGATGGCTGGTCTCGAGCCGGAAACCGGACTTCCTCTGCAGGCCTTCTATCCCTGACGCCAGCGCAGTCCGGCCCTGAGAACGGCTTGAGGCAGCACACGATGCTCCTGGCGCCGGATGCGAGCCGACAGGCTGACGTGATCATCCGTTTCCAGCACTGGAACCGCCGACTGGGCAAGGATCGGGCCGGCATCGAGCTCCTCGGTGACCAGGTGAACGGTGCAACCGCTGATGGTCACACCAGAGGCCAGGGCCTGCCCGACAGCATCCAGACCCCGGAAGCTGGGGAGCAGTGAGGGATGAACGTTCAGCAACCGACCCGTAAACGCCTGAATCAGCACCGGTGTGACGATGCGCATCCAGCCGGCCATCACAACGCCTTCCACGCCCGCTTCCCGGAAGCGGCGCACCAGTTCACGATCGAGTTCAACGCGATCGCGCAGGATCCGGTGATCCAGCACGCTGCACGGCACGCCGAGACGCAGCGCCCTCTGTTGCGCCCCGCATCCTGGGTTGTTGACCACCAGCAGAGGGATCTCTGCACACAGCTCCCCCGCCGCGATCGATTCCACCAGTGCTTCGAAATTGGTCCCGTTTCCGGATGCCATCACGCCGAGTCGCAGCGGTGCACGCAGAGCGGCGCCCCGATCTGCGTGAGGATGCATCAGGGCCTGGTCAGCCGGTTCACGCTGGCTAGGGTCTGAAAAAGCGGGCATCCGGATTCATGTCCCATCTCTCCATCCTGCCGACCGTCTTCACCCGTCTCGACCTGCTTGAGACCGCACTGGGGCTCGAAGGGTTCGACGTGATCCGTCACGGGGTCCTGCCTGATTTCGGTCGCGCCCCCCGATCCGTGGATCTGCTGGCGCTCCGCGACGGCTCCCGTCCCATGGGCTGGTGCATCGATGACCAGGGCGTGATCCGACTGCACGGAGATCTTCAGCGGATTCAGGGGTTGTCGTCCCGTCTGCAGCGTCTCTCGCGTCGCTACGCCTTGTTGTCGGCGATCGACTCACTGCAGACCTTCGACCTGCCGACCGCTGAGTTCAGCATCGGCCCGTGCTGAGGTGAGTTCCGCTGTCCGGATCCATCTCGACCTTCGCGAGCCTGAACGGCAGACGGTTCGGGTCAGCCTGAGCTGGTCTCCGGAGACTGTTCACCAGTCCTGGCAGATGCCGGTCTGGACACCCGGGTCCTACACGGTTCGGGATCACGTGCAGCACCTTCACAGCCTGCGGCTCGAGTCTGAGGGCGGACCCGTCCCGTTCCGACGTGTCACACCATCGCGCTGGCAGGCCGATCTGCCCCATCTGGCTCCGCTCACGCTTAGTTACGCCGTGGAGGCGCGCAACCTGACCGTGCGCACCTGCCACCTGGATCCGGACCTCGCCTCCCTCTGCCTGGCGGGCCTGGCCATGGAAGTGGAGGGATGTCGCTGGAGCCCCCACCAACTGACCGTCAGCGCACCGAAGGGCTGGTCCGTTCACGTTCCCCTTGATCACTGCGGCGAAGGCTGGATCGCCGCTGACTTCGATGCACTCGTCGACAGTCCGGTGCATGCCGGTTCCCTGGACGTCCGTCACTTCCGCGTGCTGGATCATCAGCATCAGCTGCTTCTGATCGGAACGCCCCCCGGAGGATGGCCCCCCAGATTCTTTGACGATGTCATCGCCGTCTGCGAGGCCACCTGCCGCCTGATGGGAACACCACCGCCGGCGGCAGACCGCTACCAGCTGGTGCTGATTCTTCTGGAGAACGGTTACGGCGGGCTTGAGCATGATCACGGTGCAGTTCTGCACTACAGCTGGGCTGCACTGGAGAAACCGGAGGGATACCGGCAGCTGCTGCAGCTGATCGGTCATGAATACCTGCACCAGTGGAACGTCCGTCGTCTGCGCCCTGCGGAGTTGCGTCCCTACAACTACGGCTCCGCGGTGATCAGTGAGGGGCTTTGGTTTGCCGAGGGCATCACCAGTTATTTCGATCTGGCCCTGACGTTGCTCGCGGGCCGCAGTGACCGGCCGACCTTTCTTGCCGATCTCGGTGATGAGCTTTCAAGGGTGCAGCTCACGCCGGGACGTCGGGTTCAGAGCCTGTCCGACAGCGCCAGGGAGGCGTGGGTGAAGCTCTACAAGGCGACGGCGACCTCCCGCGACACGCAGGTGAGCTACTACCGCCTTGGAGCTGCAACGGCCTTCTGCCTGGATGTGCGATTGCGCCAGCGCAACTCATCCCTGTCGTCTCTGTTGCGCCGGCTCTGGGGCAGCCACGGCAGAAGCGCCCGCGGGTTCCACCGTGGCGACATCCAGGCCCTGCTGGCGGAATCCGATCCGACCCTTTCCGATGATCTCGCAACCTGGCTCGATCAGCCGGATTCCCTGCCGCTGGAAGCCTGCACGCAGGAGCTCGGCCTGCGCCTGGATCCGTTGATGCGTTCATCCCCCGATCCCGGCATGACTCTGCGGGACGAGGGTGGCGCGGTGCTCGTCAGCCGCGTCCGTCCTGGCGGCCCCGCTGCCACAGCGGCCCTGGTTCCAGATGATGAACTCATCGCCGTTCGGGGTCGGCGGCTGCGGCGGATGACCGACATCCCCGGGTTACTCAAGGGTTCGGCGCCTGTTCCGATCGTCTATGCGCGCCGCGGTTGCCTCGCTGAAACGCATCTGATTCCTGACGAAGCGGTAGACCGCTGGCTGCTCTCCTGGGACCCTGGGTCAAACGCATCTCAGCGGGCCCTGCGGGATCAATGGTTCCAGATCCTCTGAATCGTCGCCTGTCCGTTGTTCTGAAGATGATCGGCAGGCATCCAGGTGCTCTCTTGAGTGCCCTGGCTGCGGGGGGCCTGACCCTGGTGCTGGTGACCTGGCTTGGAGGTGAACAGGGGGAACGCTCCCACGCCGGTGATCGTCCCTCTCTGCTTGAGCTGCTGGATCAGGTCAGCAAGGAGCGGGGCCGTCAGTTGGAGGATGCTCCCCTCGACACCGCGCCGCAGGCCCCCCGAGCTCGTTCCTGGACCTCACCCCTGGCCCGCCAGTGTTCAGGCATCGATCCCGCGGTGAAGCAGCGCCTGGAATCGCTGATGAGCCAGGAAGCATCCTGGCGGTCCGATCTCGCCATCGACGCCACGAACTTCGGTCGGCGGCACGAACGCGATGCCTTCGGACGCCGCCTGGACATCACCCCCCGGGTGGTGGTGATGCACGAGACGGTCTATTCGATGACCTCTGCGGTGAACACCTTCCTGACACCCCATCCCCGGGATGAGGATCAGGTCAGTTATCACACCCTCATCGGCAGGGACGGGCGTGTGCTCGACCTGGTGGACCCGTCCCTGCGTGCCTATGGCGCCGGCTACTCCGCCTTCCTGGGGGAGTGGGCTATCACCAACAAGCGCTTCAAGGGTTCGGTCAACAACTTCGCCCTGCACGTCAGCCTGGAGACTCCAAGCGAAGGGGCCAACAACAACCCACGCCACAGCGGCTACAGCTCATCTCAGTACGACGCCCTCGCCCTTGTTCTGTCGGGCTGGATCCGCGATTTCAACTTGCCGCCGGCTGCGATCACCACCCATCGGCATGTGGATATCGGAGGCGAACGCAGTGACCCACGCAGTTTCGACTGGGCAGCTCTTCAGAGCCGGCTCGCTTCGCTCCGAGATCTGTGTGTCGCCAGGGCCCTGACCCCCTGATTCAGATCAGCCAGTCCGCGCCGCCGTGCTGTTTGCTGTAGATCAATCCGTGCAGCTCGGCGTCCTGCATGTAACGCAGAACCCGAGCCGGGTAATCGAGTTTGCCGTTGTGGAGATAGGTGAGTGTGGCGATCGCCTTGGCGTCGAGATAGGAGCGGCTGGCCTGAAGCATCGACTCAGCCGGCAGTCCAAGAGCACGTTTCAGCCGCTGCAGCTTGCCGGCGAGCAGTTCAACGTTGAAGGCAGGATCCAGAAGCTGTTCCCGCGCCCAGGCGATGTCGGTATCGGTGGGATCCTCTGGTAGCCAGTTCTGATGAATCAGCTCAGAAATGCCGATCTGGGCGGGACCGTGGGTGCGGACCAGACCGGAGTGGGCAATGAAGGGAAGCGATTCCCCCGGTTTGGAATGCTGGATCTCATCGAACAGGATTGCCGTGAGCAGCATCGGGTTGACGCGATATCGAGCCGACTGGCGGTGGATATCGCTCTTCAACGAACGCAGCTGATCCAGGGTGCGGGTCCGCAGCGGTTGAAGCTGGTCGACTCCGTTGGTAAACAGCTGGGCGAGGGGCGTCTGAGGGCCGTGCACCCCGAAGCGGCGCTGCAGCATCCGCAGTTCCTCCGCGGAGAAATCCGTCGGGTCCCCCTGCTGGGTGATGGTTTGTTGCGCGATCTCGTCCGCAACGGTCTTTCGATGGTCCTTCCCAGACAGAAGCACAGCCGAACTGGTGAGAAGTCCCAGGCATGCCAGCAGTGGCAGAGCGGATTGACGCAGGAACTCACCCATGAAGTGCAGAGCTGGACGGGGACAACACGGCAAAGAAGTTAGCCCTGGTGTCGCAGGCGATGGGCAGTCCGTTCGAAGATGGATAACTTCATCGTGAGTGCATCCTCAGGCCCTGATGAGTTTTCCGGATTTCAACGGTACCGATGCACAAATCCAGTGGCAGAGATTCTGTGATCTGATCTGGTACCACGACGATCTCGGACTCTGGCTTGATGTGAGCCGGATGCATCTCAATACTTCCCATCTCGATCAGCTGCAGCCTGGCTTCGACAAGGCCTTTGCGGCGATGCAGGAGCTGGAGGCCGGTGCGATCTCGAATGCCGATGAGCAGCGCCAGGTCGGTCATTACTGGTTGCGCAATCCCCAGCTGGCCCCCTCCGAGGAGGTGCGCGTTCATGTGTCCCGCGAGATCGATCAGATCGAATCGTTCGGCAAGGACGTGCTCAGCGGCACCATCAAGGCCCCTAACGGGGAAGCGTTCACAGATGTGCTCTGGATCGGCATCGGCGGCAGCGGCCTCGGCCCACTTCTGATGATCAGGGCACTCCAGCGCCATGGGGAGGGTCTGCCGTTTCACTTCTTCGACAACGTCGATCCCAACGGCATGAGTGCCGTGCTGGAAGCCCTCGGAGAGAAGCTCACGACAACGCTGGTGGTGACGGTGAGCAAATCCGGTGGCACGCCGGAACCTCACCTGGGCATGGAACAGGCCCGTCACCGGGTCGAGGCCAACGGCGGCCAGTGGGCGGGTCAGGCCGTCGCGATCACCATGCTGGACAGCAAGCTCGATGTCGAGGCCCGTCAGCAGGGCTGGCTGCAGCGGTTCGACATGTTCGACTGGGTCGGGGGACGGACCAGCATCACCAGCGCCGTCGGCCTGCTCCCAGGAGCACTGATCGGATGCGATATCCGCGAGTTTCTGGGTGGTGCCTCCCAGATGGATGAAGCCACGCGGGTGGCCGATCTTCGTCGCAATCCTGCTGCGCTGATGGCAGCGTCCTGGTTCGTTGCCGGCGACGGCAAGGGCAAGCGCGACATGGTGGTGCTTCCGTACCGCGATCGTCTCGAGGTGTTCAGCCGCTATCTGCAGCAGCTGGTGATGGAGTCCCTCGGCAAGCGTCTCGACCGCGACGGCAACGTGGTGCATCAGGGCATCGCGGTTTACGGCAACAAGGGATCCACCGACCAGCACGCTTACGTGCAGCAGCTGAGAGACGGAGTCGACAACTTCTTCGCCACCTTCATCGAGTGTCTTGAGGATGTTGAGGACATTCCCGAGATCAAGGAGGAGCGTCCAGGGGATTTCCTCGATGGGTTCCTGCAGGGCACCCGATCGGCACTGACGGAAGGAGGTCGTCAGAACTTGAGCATCACCATGCGCCGTTTCGATGCTCGCCGTCTCGGCGCGCTGATCGGCCTGTTTGAACGGGCGGTCGGCTTCTACGGAGAGCTGGTGAACATCAATGCCTACCACCAGCCTGGGGTGGAAGCCGGCAAGAAAGCAGCTGCCGCGGTGCTGGATCTTCAGAGCCGTGTGGAGGGCGTGCTCAAGGACGGTGCATCCCGCTCCGTCACGGAGATCCGTCAGGCCCTCGGTGAGGGTTCCGACGAATCAGTCTTCTGGATCATGCGGCACCTCACCGGCAACAAGCGCGGTTACACCGCTGAAGGCGACTGGTCCAGTCCCGCCAGCATGCGATTCAGCAAGGTCTGAAACCACTGATTTGCGGCTGAGTGACTCAGGGCACCAGGTTCACCAGCTTGCCCGGCACGACGATCACCCGGCGCGGCGCTGCTCCCTCGAGCCACTTCTGAGCCACCTCACTGCTGAGGGCGAGTTTCTCGAGGGTCTCCTTGTCCGCATCGGCGGGAACGCTGATGGTTCCCCGCACCTTCCCCTTCACCTGAATCACCAGATCAACGCTGTCCTGCACCAGCGCTGAGGCATCCAGCTCCGGCCAGCTCTGCTGATGCACGCTCTCGCTCCCTCCGAGTTTCTGCCAGAACTCCTCGGCGAGATGAGGAGCGAACGGGGCCAGCAGACGCACGAGCACCGAAAGGGCTTCACGCAGCACGGCGACACGCAGGCCTGGGAGATCTGTGGCATTGATGGCATTGGACAGCTTCATCAGCTCGGAAATGGCCGTGTTGAGCTGGATGTCATCGCTGAGGTCCTCCGTGACGGCCTCGATGGCGCTGTGAACGGCTCGTCGCAGATCCGCTTCCTCCAGCGTGAGCTCAGCGGGACGACCCTCACCGCCGTCCTGCTGATCCAGCAGGGGAAGTGAGCTGTCGATCAGGCGCCAGAGCCGTTGCAGGAAGCGGTACTGGCCCTCAACGTCTGCGTCATCCCATTCGAGATCCTTCTCTGGAGGAGCTTTGAACAGGATGAACATTCGGGCGGTGTCGGCGCCGTAACGGTCGATGACAGCCGCAGGATCGACCCCGTTGTACTTCGATTTCGACATCTTCTCGAACAGCACCTCAAGGGCATCACCCGTCACGGGATCCCTGGGATCTGCGGGATCGACGACGTCGGCCGGTGCCACGTATTTGCCCGTGACCGGATTGCGGTAGGTGGTGCCCTGCACCATGCCCTGGGTCAGCAGACGCTGAAACGGCTCACCGACATCGATCAGGCCTCGATCCCTGAGGGCCTTGGTGAAGAACCGGGAATAGAGCAGGTGAAGAATCGCGTGCTCGATGCCGCCCACGTACTGCTGAACGGGCAACCAGCGGTTCACCGCTTCCCTGCTGAAGGGTGTTTCGGTGTTGTGCGGGTCCGCAAAGCGCAGGAAATACCAGGAGGAGCACATGAAGGTGTCCATCGTGTCTGTCTCACGTCTGGCCGGTTCACCGCAGGATGGGCAGGGGACGTTCACCCAGTCCTCCTGCTGGGCCAGAGGCGAACCGCCCTTCCCGGAGAGGTCGATCCCCCTTGGGAGCTCGACCGGCAGATCCTCTCGAGGCACAGCCACCGCACCACAGCTCGGACAGTGGATGACCGGAATCGGACACCCCCAGTAACGCTGGCGGGAGATCAGCCAATCCCGCAGGCGATAGGTCACCTTGGCCTGGGCCCAACCCTCTGCGCTGCCATGGCTGGTGATCGCCGTCTTGGCAGCGCTGGAATCCAGACCATCGAAACGGCCGGAATTGATCAACTGCCCCGGCTCCGTCCATGCCTGCCCTGCCGCGATCGCCTCGGCTGTGCCGTCGGCCTCGATCACCTGGCGGACAGCCAGTCCATTGCTGGTTGCGAAGGCCATATCCCGCTGATCGTGTGCGGGCACGCCCATGACAGCGCCGGTGCCGTAGTCGGCCAGCACATAGTCAGCGATCCAGACCGGCAGCTCCTCTCCCGTGAGTGGATTGATCACACCGGCGCCGATGGCGACACCCCGCTTGGGTCCGTCGTCGCTGGTGCGTTCCAGGTTGCTGAGTCGTGCGACCTCCTTCTGAAAGCGACGCACGGAATCCTTGTGATCAGCATCGAGGAGCTGATCCACCAGCGGATGTTCCGGCGCCAGCACCACGTAACTGGCTCCGGCCAACGTGTCCGGCCGGGTGGTGAACACTGTGAGGGTCGTGGCTGGATCAGCGGTGACCGCAAAGGTGATCTCGGCCCCCTCCGATCGGCCGATCCAGTTGGCCTGCATGGTGCGGACACGCTCGGGCCAGCCGTCGAGCAGATCCAGGTCCTTGAGCAGTGCCTCGGCGTAGTCGGTGATGCGCAGAAACCACTGATTCAGCTGCCGCTGCTCCACCAGTGCCCCGGAACGCCAGGATCGGCCGTCGGCATCCACCTGTTCGTTCGCCAGCACCGTCTGGTCGACGGGATCCCAGTTGACCGTCGCGTTCTTGCGGTACGCCAGCCCACCGTCAAAGAGTTCAAGGAACAACCACTGGGTCCAGCGGTAGTAATCGCTGTGGCACGTTGCCTGTTCGCGCTCCCAGTCAATGGACAGTCCGAGACGGTCGAGCTGGCCGCGCATCTGTTCGATGTTTCGGTCCGTCCATTCGCCGGGGTCGACATTCCGTTCGATCGCTGCGTTCTCTGCAGGAAGGCCGAAGGCATCCCATCCCATCGGATGAAGAACGGCATGGCCGCGCATCCGTTGCACCCTCGCGATCACATCCGTGATCACGTAATTCCGCACGTGACCCATATGCAGAGTTCCCGAGGGATACGGGAACATCGAGAGCGCATAGAAAACCGGTCTTGTCGGATCCTCGGGGGTTCTGTCCGTCCCAAGGTCACGCCAACTCGACTGCCAGCGCTGCTCCAGTTCGGAGGGCTCGTAGCGGCTGTTCACGGGCGACCGGTCGACGGCAAGGCTGCGATCGTGCCACAGCCTGCTGTTTCAGCCGAGTGGACGGATCACGCAGATCTGGCGGCGCCCGATCAGCACCGGGCGTTGCGCTCCCGGCCGTTCGATCGCCAGAAATTCCGGGTCCTGCCAGACCAGCCGCCCTTCCAGTCGCTCCGCGCCGAGCACTTCGATGGAGAGCGGACAGCGTTCCCGGATCCAGGACTGCAGCAATCGGACGCCGGGAAGGCTCGAGTCCAGTGGGGTGGTCTCCATAGGATTCGGACAGTTCCCCAGCGGTCATGCTGCACTTCAGCAAATATCAGGGACTTGGCAACGACTTCCTGATCCTCGAGGGACGCAGAGGTCAGCTCCCTGCTGAAATCGTTGACCCCTCTGAGGAATGGGTGAGGCGGGTCTGCGACCGACGCTTCGGAGTGGGCGGTGATGGAGTGATCCTGGCCCTGCCTCCGGAGGGAGCGGCGGATCTGCGCATGCGCATCTTTAATGCCGACGGCACGGAGGCGGAGATGTGCGGCAACGGCATCCGTTGCCTGGCGCGCTTTCTGGCCGACAGTGACGGCTCCCCTGTCGGCATCCGCTGGTCGATCGAAACCCCGGCAGGTCTGATCTGCCCGGAGCTTCAGGGGGACGGTCAGCTGAAGGTCGATATGGGAGCACCCTTCCTGCTGTCCGATCAGGTGCCCACGGGCCTGGCCGTATCGGACCGTGGTCTTCCGGAAGGCGTCATCGATCTGGATGGTGTGGAGATGGCGGTGGCTGCCGTCGGCATGGGCAATCCCCATGTGGTCGTGCCGGTCGAGGATCTCGAGGCCATCCCCTTCGAGTCCTGGGGCGCTGCTCTGGAACGGCATCCGATGTTCCCCGCACGCACGAACGTCCACTTTCTGCGGGTGCACGACCGCCGCTCCCTGGAAATCCGCGTCTGGGAGCGCGGGGCCGGACCGACCCTTGCCTGTGGCACCGGTGCCTGCGCGACGCTCGTCGCCGCCAGTCTGCTCGGACTCAGTGATGACCAGGCGGAGGTGCTGCTGCCTGGCGGACCGCTGCAGATCGCCTGGAGCGGACGTCAGGGATCCGTTCTGATGACCGGGCCAGCCGAAGCCGTCTTCGATGGGGTGCTGTCACCGGATCTGATTCCGAGCATGGCTCCGGCCATGCAGGCCAGCATCGGGACGGTCGAGCCGGACCCTGACCTGTTGGACTGTGCGAATGACTGTTCGGAAGCCTGTCACCAGCCAGACCACTGCCTGCGTGACGAAGCGCAGCAGAGAGTCCAGGCCTTCCTGAACAACACCTCGCTGGATTCCATGCTCAATCTTGCGAGTGAGTCTCTCGAACAACGGATCCGTAGTCGGTATGAGCGAAGCGAAGGCTGACATCTACCTGGATGCGGCGGCGACGACCCCTCCGTCGGCCGACGTGATCGAACGGATCCGCGTTGTCCAGGCAGACACCTGGGCCAACCCCAGCAGCCTTCATGGTCCGGGTATCCGGGCTGCCGACTGCCTGGAACGGTCCCGTCAGTCGATTGCCAGCGCCCTCGGGGCGGAACGCGACCAGCTCACCTTCACCTCCGGCGCCACGGAATCGGTGCATCTTGCCCTGCTGGGCACCGCGCTCAAAAGGGAACCTGGCCGTCTGGTGATCTCCGCCGTTGAGCACCCCGCCGTGGTGGCAGCGGCACGGCGGCTGGCGCTGCAGGGCTGGCAGCTCCAGCAGTGGCCTGTTGACGGCGATGGACTGATCCGGCTTGATCTTCTCGAGACGATGCTTGCCCCACCGACACAGCTTGTGTCGATGATCTGGGGGCAGAGCGAGGTTGGTGGTCTGCAACCGGTTCTGAAGGTCGCTCAGGCCTGCCGGGAGCGCGGAATCACCTTCCACACCGACGCCACTCAGGTGATCCCCCAGGGTTTGATCCGCTGGCGCGACCATCCCATCGATCTGCTGAGTCTCTCCGCCCACAAGTTGCGGGGGCCCCGTGGTGTCGGCTTGCTGCTGCACCGAAGCGATTCGGTCCCCGATCCGCTCCTCGGCGGAGGTGGACAGGAAGGGGGCATCCGTTCCGGCACCGAGCCTGTGGCGTTGATCGCTGGCATGGCGGAAGCCATGCGGGGTCTGCCCCGCTTCGATCCAACCGAGCATCCTGTGCCGCCGGGTGATCCGTCGGTTCGGATCCAGAGGGACCGTCTTCTGGAGAGGTTGTTGCGCATGGACGGTGTCCATCTGCTGGGTCCTGAGCTCCAGGCGCGGCTGCCTCACCACATCTCCCTCCTGATCGGCGACCGCCAAGGCAGACCCCTGTCCGCTCGTGCCGTCGTCCGGGCGATGGCACGGGATGGACTCGCCTGCAGCAGCGGCAGTGCCTGCCATGCAGGCCGGACGGAGGACAGTCCTGTGCTCGCCGCGATGGGGACGGCTCCGTGCTGGCGCCGTTCGGGATTGCGGCTCACCCTGGGCACGTGGCTGAGCGATGCGGATCTGGCCACGGTCCCGGAACGCCTGGATGCAGCACGCCAGTCGTGCACCTGAGATGCTGGTTCAATGAGCACACCCACTCCCCTTCCGGACCATCTCCCTGCTGATCTGGCCACCGCGGAGCTTGATCTTCAGAGGGCTGTGCTCGACGCGATCGGTGCTGTTCCCAGTCGCCGTCTGGCCGCATCTCTGCTCTTTGAGGGTCTACGGCTGCTTCCCATCGCCCTGCGGCTGGGGAGTGCTCTGAAGGAAGCAGGGCTTCAACCGACATTGCTCTGGCCGGATGCGGGTGCTGCCGCCTTGGCCCGCCGGGAAGCACCGGAGCTGCAGACATCGATCAAGGACTTCAACCAGTGGTCGGCAGGAACCGAGGCGGGTGACCGAACGGATCTGATCCTGGCCATCTCCCCTCAACCCTCCGACTACGAGGATTTCCAGGAGATCTGCGAAGCCCATGCCGGCATGGTGGTCATGCTCAACGGCCGGCTCGAAGACGCTGCCGTCGGCATCGGCAGTGTCGCCCGGGAACGACGGCGCGGATTCGTTGCATCCTGGACCGCCTGCTACTGGTTGCAGCCACTCGATGCCGGAGCCCTGATGCGGATCCATCCGGATGACTGGCGGGTCTTCAGACAGGACCCGGACGGTTACCGGTTGGCCGGAACTCTCAGCTCCCGGCCTGATTCCGAAGGTCTTGCCGAGCTGCTGTCAACGGAGGGAACCCAGAGCATCGCAGCGCAGCTGAACACCGTCGACCGATTCCTCGACGGACTTCGGAACTGATCCGAATCGCTTGATCCATCAGCGAACAATCCGTATGGTTCGGGTCCAATCGTGCGATCGATGCAGCGTCCTTCGTGGTTGCGCCAGCTCACTCCGTTGGACGGACTGGCTGCTCTGATCGCTCTGTCGGCCCTGGCTGGTGCCGTGTGGTCACCGAAGCTGACCAATGCCGTCGCTCAGGCGACGGGGGCGATCCAACCCATCCGCGTGAGCGTCGATGTCCGCCATCTGGTGGCCGCCGATCCGGAAGGTCTGATGAATGCGATCCGGGAGGAAGGAGAGGTGAGCCTGGTCATCCGCAACCAACCGGCTGGTCGTCTGAAGCTGATCGGGGTCGAACAGATCACGAGTCGCCTGTTCTCGGTTCTTCCTGATGGGGATGTCGTCCAGGCGGACAATCCCAATCCCGCCCTTCCCGTCCATGCCCGCTTTCTGCTGGAAGCCAGAGGGGAAGCGAAGTCGTCCGGTGTTGTGGTCGGCGGAACCAAGCTCAAGATCGGTATACCGATCGAGCTGGAGGGCCGTCTTTACCGGGTGAACGGCACCGTCAGTGGAGTGCAGCTCCTGTGATGGGCGTGATGGGTCGCGGCGCGATGGTCAGCATCAGTTTGCTGACGGCGTCTCTTCCGGCTCTGGCGCAGACCGGTGAAATCCCGTCCGCCCTGCTCTCGCCCCCGGCACCGCAACATCAGCAGGGACGTCCATCGCTGCAACTGCAACCGGGACGCCTCTGTCAGGCCCTGCAGCAGACGATCCGTTCGGTGCTCGGACCTCAGATCGGTGCCTGGAGCATCACCGTGCTCGATGAGAACGGCGCCTTGCTGGCCGATGTGAACGGCACGGTGCCCCGGGTTCCGGCCTCCAACCAGAAGCTGATCAGCACTGCTTTTGCGCTGGATCGTCTGGGAACAGATTTCCGCCTTCGCACCAGGCTGCTGCGTCACCCCGATGGCTCTCTGGAAATCGTGGGGGAGGGAGATCCAGACCTGAGCATCGCTGAAATCCAGCGGTTCGCGATGGTGGCCCTTGGCGAGGGGGGCTCCCGAAGCACCAGCACTCCGTCAACACCGATCCGGCTGTTGGTTCGAGAAGAGCCGAAACGCCACTGGTGGCCCAGCGACTGGCAGCAGGCGGATCGAACCTATGCCTACGGGGCACCGATCACGCGACTGGCGCTCACCAGCAATGCACTGAGCAGTGCGGTGATGAATCCCGCTGCCAGGTTGCAGCGCATTCTCGACAGCACGGCACGCCAGCAGGGGGGCCGACTGAGCATGGTGATGGTCGACCACGAACAGCGTGAGAGAGGGGCTTCGATCGCCGGTGACGACACGGTGGTGCTGCACAGCGAGGACTCGGCACCGATGCATGCCTTGCTGAGTCTGGCCAACACCGAAAGCCACAATTTCACAGCTGAGGTGCTGCTGCGTGAAGCCGCGGACGACTGGGACGTGAACCGAGCCGCTCTGGCCAACAGCCGCTGGTTGCAGGCACAGGGGATCTCGACTGCCGGGCTTCGAATTCGTGATGGAAGCGGGCTCTCCCGAGGCAATCGCGTCACCAGCCGGACGCTGGCTGAATTGCTGCTCCGTATGGGGCAGCATCCGATGGCCTCGTACTACCAGGCCTCGATGGCGATCGCCGCACAGCGAGGCACATTGAGACGTCTTTATCGCGGTACGCCCCTCGAGGGACGCTTCTGGGGCAAAACCGGAACACTGCGCGGGGTGCGGACTCTTTCAGGAATCCTGGAAACAGCCGATGGACCGCGCTACGTCAGCATGATCTCCAACGGAGGATCGACCCCCAACACCGTGATGGGCAAGGTGCTGAGGGCCAGCCAACGCCTCAGCCGGTGCGCTTGACGGAACGAGCCCGTCCTGAACCACGCCGGGCCCGCGTGATCGGCACGGTGTTGGGCTCCGAAGAACCATTCACCTCCTCATGGGTGCGGATGGTCTGGATCTTCACCAGTTCCTGGCGTCCAGCCATCACCACCTGGGCCATCTCCTTGAGGCGGACCTCCAGTTCTCCAAGGGTCTGCTCCGCATAGCGATTGGCACCGTCCTGAACACTCGCAGCCTCCTGACGACTGCGTTGAATCAGGGATTCACACTGCTGCTGCGTCTGCTGACGGAACTGGAGGGCATCGTTGTGAACCCTTTCCGCTTCGTCACGGCTTTCCTTCTGGAGACGCAACCCCTCACGGCGGATCGTCTCGAGATCCTGCAGAGCCTGCTGACGGTTGGCTTCGTGCTGCTCGGCGTACTGGCGCTTGATCTCCGAAGCCTCCTGCTCGAGCTGCTGACGACGCTCCAGCCCCTCCTGTTCCAGCTGCTGCCTGCGGGCTGCGAACTGCTGCTCCTGCTGAGCAGTCTTCGCCTGCATCTCCTGCTCAAGCTTGGCGTTCTGCTGGCGTGTGTTCTGAAGAACCTGCTCACACTGCTGGCGGGTCTGTTCACGCAGTTCGTTCACCTGGCGCTCCGCCTCCTGTCGGATCGCGGCATTGTTCACCAGCTGTTCACGCTGGCGCTGAGCCTGCTGAACGATCTCCTCCGCCTGCTGACGGGCCGTGTTGATGAACTCATCGCGGCGGTCGAGCAGTTGTCCGGCCCGCTCCACCTCCTTGGGCAACGCCTCGCGGATGGCATCGAGCACCTCGACCGCGTCCCCTTCATTGACAAGCCGGCCACCGGTGAAGGGAAGGCGACTTCCCTCCAACACGATTTCTTCCAGTTGATCGAGTTGATCGAGGACGGTGAACCGGGCGTCACTCATGTCACCGGAGGTGTTAAAGCCGAATTGAAATGCCTGTTCAAGTCGGACGCAACCTCGCAGGGGACCATGTGCTCCACCGGCCCACCGAAACGGGCCACCTCCTTGACCACAGAGCTGCTCAGAAAGCTGTGTCGGGCTGATGTGGCGAGGAAAACGGTCTCCAGATCCTCCGCCAGAGAACGGTTTGTGTGGGCGATCTGAAGCTCGTATTCGAAATCACTCATCGCCCGCAGTCCCCGCAGGATCAGATCGGCACGATGGGCCTCCGCGCAATGCACGGTCAGTCCGTCGAAGCTGATCACTTCAATGCGCTCCAGGTGCGCCGTTGAGACCCGGATCTGAGCAATCCGCTCCTCGACGGTGAACAGCGGTTTCTTGCTGGGGTTCGACAGCACAGCCACGATCACCTCGCCGAACAGCGCAGACGCCCGTTCGATCAGATCCATGTGACCGTTCGTGAGCGGATCGAAGCTGCCGGGATAGAGCGCCCTCATGGCTGTGCAGACCGTGATCGGATCCTATGCAGAAGGGCTCTGCCTAGATTTCAGGGAACGACTCCCATCTCGATGCCCCTCGACGCTGACGCGAAGAAGGTTCTTCTGCGCAAGATCCCTCACGGCCTTTTTGTCTGCGGTGTGCGGGAAGGGGATGAGGTCAACGGTTTCACAGCCAGCTGGGTGACCCAGGGCTCCTTTGAACCGCCTCTGGTGGTGATGGGTGTTCGTGCCGACAGCACCAGCCACGGCATCATCGAGCGCACCGGGCGCTTCTCCCTCAACGTGATGCGCGCTGATCAGAAGGATCTGGTCGCGGTGTTCTTCAAACCGCAGAAGGCCATGGGAGGTCGATTCGAAGCTGCTCCCTTCCGTGAGGGTGAGCTCGGACTGCCACTGCTGGAGGAGGCGATCGGCGGGGTGGAATGCGAACTGGTGGGCCAGGTCAAGCATGGCGATCACACCGTGTTCGTCGGCGAAGTGAAGTCCGCCCAGCTGCTCGCTGACGGCGAGGCACTCACCCTGGCAAGCACCGGCTGGAATTACGGCGGCTGAAACGGTTTGAACGAGTCCACGTCGGTGGCACCTCTGCTCACCCGGCCTCAGGTGCTGGAGAGCCGGCTCAGGGACATACCCGCTGAGCCGGGTTGCTACCTGATGCGAGACGGGGACGACCGGATCCTCTACGTCGGCAAGTCCAAGAGCCTGCGCAGCCGGGTCCGCAGCTATTTCCGCAGCCGTCATGACCTGTCGCCGCGCATCCGTCTGATGACGCGACAGGTCTGCGAGATCGAATTCATCGTCACCGACAGCGAAGCCGAGGCCCTTGCGCTTGAGTCGAATCTGATCAAAAACCATCAGCCGCACTTCAATGTGCTGCTGAAGGACGACAAGAAATATCCCTATCTGTGCATCACCTGGAGCGAGTCCTATCCACGGATCTTCATCACCCGTCGACGACGGTTCCGAAGCCCGCTCGATCGCTTCTACGGCCCCTATGTGGATGTCGGGCTGCTGCGACGCACATTGTTTCTCGTGAAACGGGTGTTCCCGCTTCGGCAGCGTCCACGCCCGCTGCATCCGGATCGCACCTGTCTCAACTTCAGCATCGGACGCTGCCCCGGTGTCTGCCAGGAAATGATCACCTCGCAGGACTATCACCGCACCCTGCGCAAGGTGGCGATGGTGTTCCAGGGCCGCAGCGATGAGCTTCAGAAGCTGCTCGAGCAGCAGATGGAGCGGTATGCCGAACGTCTCGATTTCGAATCGGCTGCACGGGTTCGCGATCAGCTTCAAGGGCTGGATCAGTTGACGGCGGATCAGAAGATGAGCCTCCCGGACTCCTCGGTGAGTCGGGATGTGCTGGCCCTCGCCAGTGATGAGCGTGTCGCGGCCGTTCAGCTGTTTCAGATGCGGGCGGGAAAGCTTGTCGGACGGCTCGGGTACACGGCGGATGCTTCAGGACTGGAGCCGGGGGTGATTCTCCAGCGCGTGATCGAGGAGCATTACAGCCAGGTGGATTCGGTCGAGATTCCTCCGGAACTTCTTGTGCAGCACTCCTTGCCTCAACAAGATCTGCTGGAGGAATGGCTGACGGAGCAGCGAGAACGCAAAGTCCAGATTCACTGGCCCCAGCGACGGCAGAAGGCTGATCTGATCGAGCTGGTGCAACGCAATGCCGAGTTCGAGCTGCTCCGCGCCAAGCAGGGCCAGGAACAGCAGGCACTGGCCATGGAGGATCTTGCGCAGCTGCTGGAACTGTCGGGTTCACCGCGGCGCATCGAGGGCTACGACATCAGCCACATCCAGGGGAGTGATGCGGTCGCATCCCAGGTGGTGTTCATCGATGGTCTTCCGGCAAAGCAGCATTACCGGAAATACAAAATTCGCAGCAGCAGCATCCGTTCCGGCCACAGCGACGATTTCATGGCCATGGCCGAGGTGATCCGGCGTCGCTTCCGCCGCTGGGCGAGGGCCAAGGCGGAGGGTGCGGATCTGGCGGCACTCCGCAGGCGGGGCGGCAGCGCGCTGCAGACCGACGGGCTGAATGACTGGCCGGATGTGGTGATGATCGACGGGGGGAAAGGCCAGCTCTCTGCCGTAATGGAGGCTCTGCGCGAACTGGACCTGCAGGAGGAGCTGCAGGTTTGCTCCCTGGCCAAGCAACGCGAAGAGGTCTTTCTGCCCGGTGAGAGCCAGCCTCTCGACAGTGAACCGGATCAGCTGGGTGTGGCTCTGCTGCGCCGTCTCCGGGATGAAGCCCATCGATTCGCGGTCAGCTTCCATCGTCAGCAACGTGGGGAACGGATGAAGCGGTCACGCCTCTCCGATATTCCTGGTCTCGGTCCCAAACGCGTGAAAGAGCTCCTGGCCCATTTCCATTCGATCGACGCGATCCAGCTGGCAAGCATCGAAAGGCTCTCCCAGGCTCCAGGGGTCGGATCGTCCCTGGCCCGGGAGATTCACGGTTTCTTTCATCCAGATGTGTCCGACCAGAGCGATGAAACCCGGGAGCAAAGCGCATGATCCGTCGGCTGTTCCCATTCAAGGCACTGTTGATCCTGATCAGCGTGCTGTGGTTCACCATCGCGGGCGTCGTCGAGGCCGCGCCGGGGCTCTGCACGGGCCCTGTGTGTGCGGATGGCATCACCCGCAGCGCGAAGAACCACTGGCAACTGGTTTTACGCCTCAATGACCAGCAGGGCCATCGCGAAAAGGTGGTGATGGACTGCAGAGCCGGTGTTCTCAGTCCGCGTGTCGGACAGGTGGATCGGGGCTTCGCCACGGCCCTCGGTCGGCGCGCCTGCCGGCTTGCCGGTGAGCCTGTCTGAGATGGAGATCACCATCGTTTTTCCACATCAGCTGTTCGCTGACCATCCGGCGATCACGGCCGGGCGACCTGTGGCACTGATCGAGGATCCGCTGTTCTTCGGCACGGATCCCCGTTGGCCGATGCGTGTCCATCGTCAGCGTCTGTTGCTGCACCGCGCAGCGCTGAAGGCCTATGGCGACGACCTTCGTGGCAGGGGACTGACCGTTCTGCACCAGCGCCATGATCAGGCTGTCGACACCGCTGGGCATCTCGGGCTGCTGCATGCAGCCGGCTACCGGAGCTTCCATTTGGTCGACCCCGTCGATGACCTGCTGCACCGGCGCCTGCGAGGGTTCGTCCGGCGAGCCGGATGTGAGCTCACCATCAGCCACACACCGTTGCTGCTGACGCCCACCGACCTGCTGGATGAGCATTTCAGCGGCGGACGGAAACCGCTGATGGCACGCTTCTATGAGATGCAGCGTCGCAGGCTCGATCTGCTGATCGATGCCGATGGCGGGCCCCTTGGAGGGCGCTGGAGCTACGACGCCGACAACCGCAAGAAGCTGCCCAAAACGGTTCTTGTTCCCCCGGAGCCGCGTCAGGTTGGCGGTCGGCATGTGGACCTGGCGCGTCGGGAGCTGATCCAGGAGTCATTGCCGGGGATCGGGGCCTGGGAGGACTTCGCCTATCCCATCAATCATGCCGATGCGAGCCGATGGCTGGATGACTTTCTGGAGCATCGCCTGCAGCAGTTCGGGACCTACGAAGACGCGATCAGCACCCGGCATCGGGTGATGTGGCACGGGGTGCTGACACCGATGCTGAACTGCGGCCTGCTCACGCCGCAGCAGGTGATCAACCGGACGATGGACAGAGCCGGGGAGGGGGATATCCCGATCAATTCCCTCGAAGGATTCCTGCGTCAGATCATCGGCTGGAGAGAGTTCATGTCAGCCATGTACCGACTCCATGGCGTGACGATGCGCAACGGCAACTTCTGGGACTTCGAGGACCGGCCGATCCCATCAGCGTTCTATGAGGGCACCACGGGCCTTCCCCCCATCGATGACGCCATCCACCATGCCCTGAGTACCGGTTACTGCCATCACATCGAACGACTGATGCTGCTGGGCAACGTGATGCTGCTCTGCGGTTTTCACCCGACCCGCATCTACACCTGGTTCATGGAGCTGTTTGTGGATGCTTACGACTGGGTGATGGTCCCCAATGTCTACGGCATGAGCCAGTTCGCGGACGGAGGCATCTTCACCACCAAGCCCTACCTCTCCGGATCCAACTACGTGCGGAAGATGTCGGACTACCGCAAGGGTGACTGGTGCGAGATCTGGGACGGTCTGTTCTGGTCATTCATCAAACGCCACGAGGCCTTTTTCCGCAGTCAGTACCGGCTGGCGATGATGGCCCGGAATCTGGATCGCATGGCACCGGACGTGTTGATCGCCCATCAGCGTCGGGCCGGCGACTTTCTTGACGGCCTCACCTGAGCACTGCGTATGGTCCTTCCAGTGCGGTTGCGGTGATGTCGCTTCCTCCTGAGGCTTACCTCTGGTTCAAGACTCTCCACATCGTCGGTGTGGTGGTCTGGTTCGCCGGCCTCTTCTACCTCGTTCGGCTGTTCATCTATCACGTTGAGGCTGATGAGCTGGCTCCCGAGCTGCAGCAACCGTTCCGGGCGCAATACGAACTGATGGAGAGGCGTCTGGCCAACATCATCACCACCCCGGGAATGGTCGTCGCGGTGTCGATGGCGATCGGTCTGCTGCTGCTTCAACCCGGCTGGCTTCATGAGAGCTGGATGCACGCAAAGCTGGGCTTCGTCGTTGCACTGCTCGCCTATCACCTGCTCTGTTACAGGCTGATGGGACAGTTGAAGACGGGCGGCTGTCAGTGGAGCGGGCGTCAGTTGCGCGCTTTCAACGAACTGCCCACCCTGCTGCTGGTGCTGGTTGTGATGCTGGTGGTCTTCAAGAACCAGTTCCCGACCAGCGCCGCGACCTGGTTCATCGTCGGACTCGTGGTGTTCATGGCGGCGTCAATCCAGTTTTACGCGCGCTGGCGGCGTCTGCGCGCCGAAGCAGCAGCTGAGGCCTGAGATGCCAACGCGCACTGATCACCCTCTGAGCACGGTGCTGGAGCAGGTCGGTTCCTCCAGTTGCCCCGGGACGCTGAACTTCCACTGCCACACCATCTGCAGCGATGGAAGTCTCACCCCTGAGGACCTGATCACCCAGGCAACGGAGCGGGGCCTGACGCACCTGGCGGTGACCGATCACCACAGCTCCCATGCGCATCACGCCATGCGTGACTGGTTGTCACGGCAACGGGAATCGGGCCGGACCGTGCCCACCCTGTGGAGCGGCATGGAGATCAGCGCCCTGCTGAAGGGTTGTCTGGTCCACGTGCTGGCGCTCGGCTTCGAACTGAATCACCGGGATCTGCAGCGCTACAACCGCGGTGATGCCGTGGTCGGTGAAGCATTGCGTGCCGAGAGCGTGGTCCGGGCGATTCACGCGGCGGGCGGGCTTGCCGTGCTGGCCCATCCGGCCCGCTACCGACTCGGCCATGACGTGCTCATCGAGGAGGCCGCCCGACTCGGATTCGATGGAGCTGAAGCCTGGTACGACTATGAGATGCAGCCCCACTGGCGACCAAGCCCTTTGATCTGCGAAACGATCGACCGGCAGCTCCGTGAACTTGGCCTTTTGCGTACGTGTGGCACCGACAGTCACGGAATCGACCTGAGCGGCCGCTAAGTTCGACGCAAGTCAGATCCACTCGGCATGGGTTTATTTGATCGAGTCAAGAGTTTCGTCAACAGTGGCTCCGAAGACTCCAAGCCGATTAAGTCGCGACCTGAGAAGGCTGAAAAGGCGGAAGCCTTCTTCCTCGATTCCGACTCCTCCTCCTCCCTGGGGGACCGCGACTACATGCGCGAATCAAAGACGATCCGCCGCACCTTCCCTGGTACGGCCGATTCCCCCGGCACGAAGGAACGGGTGAGTGTGGTGGCAGCGGAGACCGAACAGGTGACCCGCCGCAGTGACGGCCTCGGTGGTGTCGTGAAGAAGGAGGAGGTACCGGTCAGTCCTGTCGGCGGTGTCCCGAAGCCTGTCAAGAAGACCTTTGCCGAACAGGTCAGCACCGCCGAGATGAAGCAGCGTCTCAAGGGTGCTGCCGTAACTGGAGTCAACGTGCCGTCGAGCGCGGACGCCGCTCCTGTCGGTCGCAAGGAATCTCTGAAGTCAGAGCCGGAGGTGACCAAGCCCGGCAACGCCGGAGGTCAGAACCCCGCTGGCTCGATCGATCCATTCCGTCAGATGGTCAGGGATCTCAACAAGTAGGTCCGCCCTGTTCGATGCAGGCCTCACTGCGGTGCACCAGGTGGCTCAGCCGCTGCAGCTGCTTGGCCTGAGCTGATTGCCACAGACCGCGGTTGGACGCCTCGAGCAGACGTTCCGCCATGTCACGCAGCACCCAGGGATTGCTCGACATCAGGAACTCAATGGTTCGATCATCCGCGAGCCATTGATCGCTGAGGGCTCCATAGCACCAGTCAGGAACACGATCCGTGGCGGCGTCGTAGGCGAACAGGTAGTCAAGACTCGCCCCCATCTCGAAGGCCCCCTTGTATCCGTGCTGCTGCATTCCCGTGATCCAGCGGGGGTTGAGCAGACGGCTGCGCATCACCTTGTCGATTTCTTTCTCCAGCCGGTGCAGGCGGGGTCTCTCCCGGCGGGAGTGGTCGCCGAACCACATCTGAGCGGGTTGCCCACGCTGGTGTTCCACCGCAGCAGCCAGCCCCCCGTGGAACTGGTAGTAATCATCGGAATCGAGCAGATCGTGTTCGCGGTTGTCCTGGTTGTGCAGCACCACCTGCACGCGACTCAGGGCTGATTCCAGTCCGGTGCGGTCTTTCACGCCCTGACCACCTTCGTCGTACCGCCACTGACTCCAGCTCAGAAAGGCCTCGGCCAGATCTCCCCGGTCCTCCCAGGCACCGCTGTCGATCACTGCCTGCAATCCGGCTCCGTAGGCTCCCGGGGCCGATCCGAAGATCCGACCCTGGGGACCCTCTCGCCGCGAGAGCTCCGCCAGGGGATTGGCCTCCTCCGGTTCGTCCTGTGCCGCCACAAGGCGCTGAGCGCGATCAACCCAGGCCACCAACTGGGGGAAGGCATCACGGAACAACCCTGAGATGCGCAGCAGCACATCGACCCTCGGCCTTCCCAGCAGAGACAACGGGATCAGCTCCAGATCGACCATCCGACGGGTCGGTCCATCCCAGACGGGACGGACCCCGATCAGAGCCAGCAACTGGGCGATGTCCTCGCCGCCGTTGCGCATGGTGGCCGTCCCCCACACAGACAGTGCCAGATGCCGCAGCGGCTCTCCTTCCTCCAGCAGGTGCAGATCCAGCAGCTGTTCAGCCGAGCGGCGACCCAGATCCCAGGCCGCCTCGGTGGGCAGGCCCCTCAGATCAACGGAGTAGAAATTGCGGCCGGTGGGAAGCACATCGGGCCGTCCTCGGGTCGGCGCTCCCGACGGTCCAGCCGGAACACGGCCTCCGGCGGCACCGCTGATCAAGGCGTGTCGCTCCTGATCCGCACAACGGATGAGATCCGGCCACAGCCTGATGAGCAATCGCTCCAGTACCGGATCCCGGGGGGTCCGTTCCGACCAGTCGTGGATCGGAGCGGACAGGTCGCTTCCGGATCCCTGGCCGACCAGCAGGCTCACCAGAACCATGGCCTGGTTCTCGAGCCAGGCCGTGCCATCCCCCACGCGGCGCGCACGCGTGCAACCGAGCTCTCCCAGAAGCTGCTGGTCCTCCGCTGACAGCGGTTCACCGTCTTCATCAGACCAGGGATCGAACGCGAGACCGACCACCCGAGCCAGCGCCTGGGTCAGGCCTGGACCCTGCCGACTCGGCGGCCGCGCCAGGGCGATCAGCAGTTCCAGTTCTGCCCCCGCAGACGGGCGGGTTCCGAGACGATGCAGACCTGTCCTGATCTGGGCTTCCTTCAGCTCGCAGAGATAGGTCTCGGCTGCATCCAGAGCGAGATCCAGAGCCGCTGAATCGGAATCGTCTTGCTCTGGATCCGGCAGACCGGGCCAGTCCAGATGCCGCAGTGTCTTCAGCACCTGCTGCTCCAAGTCGGCGCTTCGTGCGGCCCCCATCTGGCGAGCCTCCACCAGTTCATCCAGCAGCCCCTCAAGCCTCTGCAGAGGACCGTGCAGGCCGGCCCGGCCCAGGGGAGGGGTCAGGTGATCCACGATCACGGCGTGGCCACGCCGTTTGGCCTGCGATCCCTCCCCCGGGTCATTGACGATGAAGGGGTAGAGATGCGGAATGGCCCCGAGCGCCAGCTGAGGCGCACAGCCAGCGCTCAGTCCAACGGATTTGCCCGGCAGCCATTCAGCGCTGCCATGTTTGCCCACGTGCAGCATCAGGTGCGTCCCATGCCGCTCCCTCAACCACAGGTACTGCGCGAGATAGCGATGGGGTGGTGGCAGATCCGGTGAGTGCAGATCCGCGATCTGATCCGCGTCATAGCCGCGGTCTGGCTGAATCAGCACCACCACATGACCGAATCGGAGTCCGTGCACGGGAAAGCCGAGCCCGGGCTCCAGGTCACAGGCCCTGTCCGGCGGCCCCCAGCGCTCCTCGATGCGTTGACGGGCCTCGGGGGGGACGGAGTCCCACCACCGCTGGTAGTCGGAGAGGCTCAGATGATCTAGTGGCTGACGATTCAGGCTCTCCGGAGCATTGGTGCGACCAGCGAGCAGGCTCTGCATCAGTGCTTGGCCATCACAGGGGAGCGGTTCCCGACCCAGCGCCATTCCCTCCTGCTGAAGCCACTGCAGGATGGACAGACAGCTGGCGGGGGTGTCGAGTCCCACCCCGTTGGCCAGCCGACCGTCACGCACCGGATAGTTCGCCAGCACCAAGGCCACCCGCCGTTGATTGGCGTCGGTCTCTCTCAGCAACACCCAACGCCGGGCATGATCCACGAGCCAGCGGATGCCGTCGTCATCGGGAACCACTCCCGGAATCGCGGTGGCGAGTCGGGGATCATCCGTGCGCAGATCACGGAAACCGCAGGGCCGCGTGCAGAGACGGGCATCCAGCTCCGGCATGACCACCTGGAGCGTGAGGTCCAGCGGTGTCAGTCCGCGGCTGCCCGCGAGCCATTCCTCCCGGCTTCGTCCGCTGATCAGCAGCTGAAGCACCGGCAGATCCAGGTCATCCCAGAGCGGACTGCCGAACCCGGCATCAGCACTGCGCACGGATGCGAAGGCCGTGCCACAGATCACGACCTCAACCTGTTCGCGGCGCAGCAGGTCCTTCACTCCGCGCTGGACGGCGGCATCACGCAGGCTGCTCACCCACAGAAGACGTGGACAGAGGCCCTGACATCGCAGCGCCGCAGTCAGGGCTTCCGCAAGACGCAGGTCACCGCTCTGAAACAACGCGCGGTAGAGGACGACTCCGATGCGCGGCCCAGCGTCGGACTGCCAGTCCCAGGGCGATGGGTCGGGCATCGGATGCACGCTGCCGGCATCCTCCGGCTGTGATTCGCCGTCCAGCAGACGCTGCAGAACCGCCAGCAGCTGCAGCATGTTCCGCTCGCCTCCCTCGCGCAGACAAGCGGCCAGACGACCGGCCAGATCGGCATCGATCGAGCCCAGTTCGTGAAGATGAATGTCCTGATCAGCGGTACCGGCCAGGATCACCAGCTCGCGATCGGATGCGGCCGAGCACCAGCCCTGCAGCTGTTCAAGTCCGTAGCTCCAGTGACCCCGGCCACCGAGGAGGCGCACCACGATTGCCCTGGCCTTCGCGGCAGTGGTGCTCAGGTAGTGATCGAGCTGGGCCGGGTGGCCTAGACAGTCCAGAGCGAGCCCGCGAATCGTGGTTCGGAACACCGCTTCAGCGGCTGGACGTGCCAACGCCCGGGACAGACAGGTGAGATCGGTTCCGGCACTCGTCAGGAAGAGCACATCCGCCGGCGGCTGCTCCACCAGCACAACGTCCTCCGGTGGATCGACCCCGGGACAGGTGGCGAGACGATGCATGCGGACATTCTCCTGCCCGGTGGGTGAGAAGATTCAGCCATCGGGCTCCACAGCGATGCATCAGTTCCTGCCCTACGCCTGGTTCCAGGGCCAGTGCGTGCCCTTCGAGGACGCCAGGATCTCCATCGCGACCCACGCCCTGCACTACGGCACTGGAGCGTTCGGGGGCATGCGGGCCATCCCCGACCCCACTCAGGCCGGCACGATGTTGCTGTTCCGGGCCGATCGCCATGCACGCCGGCTCAGTCAGAGTGCCCGACTGCTGCTCACAGAGCTCAGCGAGGAGACAATCCTCTCCGCACTGACCGCCATGCTGCAGGCGAACAAACCTCAGCAGCCGATCTATCTGCGGCCCTTCGTCTACACCAGCGATCTCGGCATCGCGCCCCGGCTGCATCAGATCGAGACAGACTTTCTCATCTATGGCCTGCCGCTCGGCGACTACCTCTCACCGGAGGGAGTCAGCTGTCGCATCAGCAGCTGGACACGCCAGGAGGATCGCTCCCTGCCCCTGCGGGGCAAGATCAGCGGCGCTTACATCACCAGCTCTCTGGCCAAGACCGAAGCAGTGCAGAGCGGGTTCGACGAAGCGCTGCTGCTCAACAGTCGCGGCAAGGTCAGCGAGGCCAGCGGCATGAACCTCTTCCTCGTGCGCGATGGCGAGCTGATCACGCCTGGCGTCGAACAGGACATCCTGGAGGGCATCACCCGTGCCAGCGTCATCGAATTGGCGGAAACCATGGGCATCCGGGTGATCCAGAGGCCTGTCGACAAGACGGAGCTGTTCATCGCCGACGAAGTCTTCCTCACCGGTACAGCCGCCAAGATCACTCCGATCCGCCAGATCGAATCCACCACACTGGGCACCGACAGGCCCGTGATGGAGTCGCTCCGCACCAGACTGATCGCGATCACAGAAGGACGGGATCCGGCCTTCGAGCACTGGGTGACCCGGATCAGCATCTGAGTTCAGGGGATGCTCGCCACGGACTTTTCTTAGAGTCGGCGACTACTGGAAAGGTTCCATGGCAGCGACGGTGACCACCACATCCGTGGCGAATTCCCGTTTTCTCAGCCACCTGAACGGTCCCCGACGTCCCGTGCTCGTCTTCGATGGGGCCACCGGAACCAGCCTGCAGCAGATGGATCTGACGGCTGATGACTTCGGCGGTCTTGAACTGGAGGGTTGCAACGAGAACCTGGTGGTCACCCGGCCGGATGCCGTTCAGGCGGTGCATCGCCAGTTTCTGGAGGCGGGATGCGATGTGATCGAGACCGACACCTTCGGTGCCGCCTCGATCGTTCTGGCCGAATACGGCCTGGAGGATCACGCCCATGCCCTGAACAAGAAGGCGGCGGAACTCGCCCGGGAGATGGCGGATCAGTACAGCACCGCTGAGAAACCACGCTTCGTGGCTGGTTCCATGGGACCCACCACCAAACTGCCCACCCTCGGCCACATCGATTTCGACACGATGCGCGCTTCCTTCCGGGAACAGGCGGAGGGCCTGATCGCCGGCGATGTCGATCTGTTCATCGTCGAGACCTGTCAGGACGTTCTCCAGATCAAGGCGGCACTGCAGGGAATCGAGGAGGCTTTCGAAGCCGCCGGTGAACGCCGTGCCCTGATGGTGTCGGTGACCATGGAGACCACCGGCACGATGCTGGTGGGATCCGACATCGCCGCTGTGGTGTCGATCCTTAAGCCATTTCCCATCGACATTCTCGGGCTGAACTGCGCGACGGGACCGGAGCAGATGAAAGAGCACATCCGCTACCTCTCGGAGCATTCACCCTTCACCGTGAGCTGCATTCCCAATGCCGGTCTTCCAGAGAACATCGGCGGTGTGGCTCATTACCGTCTGACGCCGACGGAACTGAAAATGCAGCTGATGCACTTCGTGGAGGACCTGGGAGTGCAGGTGATCGGCGGTTGCTGCGGCACCACACCTGCCCACATCAGCGCACTCTCGGAGCTATCCGCGGAACTGAACCCGGCGGAACGGAGCCGTCGCAGCAGTGAGCCGTCCGCGGCCTCGATCTACGGAATCACGCCGTATCACCAGGACAATTCGTTCCTGATCATCGGAGAGCGACTCAATGCCAGCGGCAGCCGCAAAGTGCGAGAGCTGCTGGCGGAGGAGGACTGGGACGGACTGGTCTCCGTGGCCCGCGGTCAGGTGAAGGAGAACGCCCACGTCCTGGACGTCAACGTCGACTACGTCGGACGAGACGGCGAGCGGGACATGCACGAACTGGTGAGCCGTCTCGTCACCAACGTCAACCTGCCACTGATGCTTGACTCCACCGAGTGGCAGAAGATGGAAGCCGGCCTCAAGGTGGCCGGCGGCAAGTGCATCCTCAACTCCACCAACTACGAAGACGGGGATGAGCGCTTTTTCAAGGTGCTTGACCTTGCACGCCGCTATGGCGCCGGTGTCGTTGTCGGCACGATCGATGAAGACGGCATGGCCCGGACAGCTGAGCAGAAGTTCGCCATCGCCCAGCGCGCGTATCGCGATGCCCTGGAGTTCGGCATCCCTGCTGAGGAGATTTTCTATGACCCTCTGGCCCTGCCCATCTCCACCGGGATTGAGGAGGACCGACTCAACGGCAAGGCGACCGTGGACGCGATCCGGCTGATCCGCGAGAACCTCCCCGGCGTGCATGTGGTGCTGGGGGTGAGCAACGTCAGTTTCGGGCTCTCACCTGCCGCACGGATCACACTCAACTCCGTTTTCCTTCACGACTGCTGCCAGGCCGGCATGGATGCCGCGATCGTCAGCCCCGCCAAGATCTTGCCGCTGATCAAGATCAGCGAAGACCATCAGACGGTGTGCCGTGATCTGATCAACGACAAACGTCGCTTCGACGACGGCATCTGCGTTTACGACCCCCTCACCGAGCTCACCAAGCTGTTCGAGGGTGTGAGCACCAAGGAAGCGCGGGCATCCGGACCATCCCTGGCCGACCTTCCTGTGGAAGAACGTCTGAAGCAGCACATCATCGATGGTGAGCGGATCGGTCTGGAAACGGCCCTGAAGGAAGGCCTGACCAGCTACAAGCCGCTGCACATCGTCAACACCTTCCTGCTGGATGGCATGAAGGTGGTGGGTGAGTTGTTCGGCAGCGGTCAGATGCAGCTGCCTTTCGTGCTCCAGAGCGCCGAGACGATGAAATCAGCGGTGGCCTTCCTGGAGCCGCACATGGAGAAGAGCGAGGGAGAGAGCAGCAGCAAAGGCAAGTTCCTCATCGCCACTGTCAAAGGCGATGTCCACGACATCGGCAAGAACCTGGTGGACATCATCCTCACCAATAACGGCTACGAGGTCGTCAATCTCGGCATCAAACAGAGCTGTGAAGCGATCATCGAGGCCCAGCACGAACACAAGGCCGACTGCATCGCGATGAGCGGCCTTCTGGTGAAGTCGACCGCCTTCATGAAGGACAACCTCAGCGCCTTCAATGAGGCGGGCATCGACGTTCCCGTGATTCTCGGAGGCGCTGCACTGACGCCTCGGTTCGTTCAGAAGGACTGCCGCGAGGTCTACAACGGAAAGGTGGTGTACGGACGGGATGCCTTCGCCGATCTGCGTTTCATGGATGCGCTCATGGAGGCGAAGGGGCAGGACGACTGCTGGAGCAACACCACCGGATTCCTGAAGGGAGCACCGCAGGGTGTCGGGCTGGACGAGCCGGAAGCCGAGGAGACCAGCAGCAGCAACGGCAGTTCAGCCCCGAAGGACACTCCCAAACAGCCTCAGACCCCGGTGAGCACCGAACGCTCGGAGGCGGTGCCTGCCGAGCCGGCTGCGACGCCTCCCTTCCTGGGTTCGGCTCTGCTGGACGAGGCTCAGATCGGCCTTGAAGAGGTGTTCCCGTACCTGGATCGCAATGCTCTGTTCGCCGGGCAGTGGCAGATCCGCAAAACCCAGAAGCAGAGCCGTGAGGAGTACGACGCGATGCTGGCTGAGAACGCGGAGCCGGTCCTGAAGCAGTGGATGGCCCGTTGTCTGGATGAGAAGCTGCTCACCCCGCGGGTTGCCTACGGCTATTTCCCCGTCGGAAGAGACGGCAACAGCCTGCGTGTCTTCGACGTGAACGGTGCCGAGGAGCTGGGGCGCTTCGATCTACCGCGTCAACGTTCCGGGAACCGTTACTGCATCGCTGACTTCTTCCAGGACCTCGGATCTGATGGCCGTCCGGCCGATGTTCTTCCGATGCAGGCGGTCACCATGGGGGAACGTGCCAGTGAAGTGGCCCAGGATCTGTTTCAAGGCGATCGCTACAGCGACTACCTCTATTTCCACGGTCTCGCCGTGCAGATGGCGGAAGCTCTGGCCGAGTGGGTGCATGCGCGGATCCGGACGGAACTCGGTTTTGCCGATCCCTCCGACATGCCTCTGCGGGATGTTCTGGCGCAGCGGTACCGCGGCAGTCGCTACTCCTTCGGATATCCCGCCTGTCCGAATGTGGCCGATTCAAGGCAGCAACTGGCCTGGCTCGACGCGGAGAGAATCGGTCTGACCATGGATGCCAGCGATCAGCTGGCACCGGAACAGAGCACGACCGCTCTCGTGACGATCCACAGCCAGGCGCGCTATTTCAGCGCATAACCTGAATCGCCTCTTTTTGAAGACCATGGCGATTGCCGGACCCGACGGCGTGGATGCCGCCATCCAGGCGGGCGTTGATCTCGATGGCAGCCCCATCCCCCAGGAGATGCTCAGTCTCTACAACGAGGTGATGGATCTGGAGAGACAGCGTGCCCGCAGCGGTGTGCTCAAGTCCATGCGGAACCGCGTGGTCAAGACCGGCGCCAAGCATTTCGATCAGGCTGCTCTCAATCAGCGACTGGTCGAGGCCGGCTGGGACGGCCTCAAGGCCAAGGAGATCGCCTTCTACTTCAGCTGAAGGCTCCCTTCGAGCTCGGTCGAATCAGTCCTGGCAGAGCTTCTCCATGGTGTCGATCACTTCCTGCTGAAACTCGTCGAGGGCATTCGATTCGCTCAGATCAATGCCTTCGCCGGCAGCATTCTGAGCCAGATCCTGAAAATGAAACGCTCCCTCCCCGTTGGCCAGGAACTCGATCGCCGAGCTCTCACCGCTCTCGCGAAAGGCGTCGCAAAGCGCAAGAAAGGCGGCGTCTTCGGTGAACTCCCAATCCATCGAGTGGACATGACTGAACGACCTTTAACGCCTTCCCCCAGGGGTCCGTCAACCGTCTGACGTCGAAATGTGCCACTCCTTCGGCAGACTCCTTGCATCTGGACTGTTCGGATGACCAGCAGCAGCCCTGCAACTTCAACCGCCAGAAACGTTCTCGGAGAGGCCCTGGTGCCATGCGGCTGTCAGCCGATGACCGGCTGGTATCGCAACGGTTTCTGCGAAACCGATCCCACGGATCTCGGCCAGCACAGCATCTGCTGTGTGATGAGCGAATCCTTCCTGACGTACAGCAAGGCGCAGGGAAATGACCTGTCCACCCCGGTGCCGGCCTTCCGATTCCCCGGCCTGAAGCCCGGAGATCACTGGTGCGTCTGCGCGCCGCGCTGGAAACAGGCTTACGACGACGGCATGGCCCCTCCGGTGCGGCTTGAGGCGACGGAGGAGTCGGCATTGGCGGTGGTGAGCCTGGAGCAGCTCCGGGAACATGCTCACCAGGGGATGACCTGACCGTCCCAGGCAAGAAACTGCCCGGACTGCTCAGGGGTCTGCTGCAGCAGCAGGTCCACCAGATGGTCCGCTGACCGCTGAGGAGGGAACAGCTGCTCCGGCGGGACGAAACCATGAAAGGGCCGCGACAGGTCCGTGTCGGTGGTTCCGGGGTGGAACAGGCTGACGGTGGCCCGTGGCCAGCGCCTCGACCATTCGATGCTGAGGCAGCGCAGCAGCTGATTCTGTGCTGCCTTTGCCGCCCTGTATCCATACCAGCCGCCACTGCGGTTGTCAGTGATGCTTCCGACCCGGGCACTGAGACTGGCGAAGTGAAAGGGCTGATCGCGCCGGAGTAAGGGTTCCACGGCCTTGGCCAGCAGAACCGGAGCGATCGCATTGATGCCGAACTGTTCACTGAGTTGTCGGCGTTCAACCTGGCGGAGCCTCTTCTCCGGGGCCAGATCAGGGCCATGCAGACGTCCGCTGCAGTTGAACACCAGCCGCAGCGGCAGTTCGGTCCCCGCCAGCTGTGAAGCCAGAACATCCAGGGAATCGTCATCCTCCAGATCCAGTCGCAGATCCTGAAGCGGGGGGCCACTGCGACCGGCGGTCAGCAGCGTGAGATCCGGACATCTGCGGCGGAGCGTTGAGGCCATCGCTGTTCCGATCCCCCCGGTCCCGACGACCAGGGCAAGGCCACGCCAAGAGGCAGGATCCGCTGTTGACACGATCGGTGCTCTGAATGCCCGTGTCGTCTAAGTGATTTCGGCGATGATTCGGGAGTCCAGCCTGGCTGCAACGTGCCGGTCTCTCCACAGCGCACCCTCATGCTCGCAGGGATCACTGGGGCGGTCCTAGCCGGGGCGTGGTCGATGGGCCGCTCGCACAGTCCCTTCTTCAAGCCCCGTGCATCCACCGCAACGTCCGCACGGCTTCTGGACCTGCTTCAGGCCCCCCCGCGCCCAACTGAACAACCCAACGCGGCAGGGGACTCCTCCGTGACGGCAACGCGACCACGCATCATTCCGGAGATCCCGGAGCCGCAAGGCCCTGTGACGCTGCCCATCCGAGTGGCACTCCTCAGTCAGGCACCGATCCGATCCCTGACACCCATCGCAGGTTGCCGCTGCAGCCTTTCTGACGGACGCGTCCTCGACAGTCAGCAGCTCGAGATCGTCATCAGCACGGGGCAGACGGGCCAGTTCCACTGCCGGGGAGGGCGCCTGAGGATCAACAACAGGACGTACGGAGACGCCCTGCACCTGATCAATCGTGGGGAGGGCTGGTTGGGGGTGAACGAACTGGATCTGGAGGACTACATCGCCTCTGTGGTCGGTGGGGAAATGCCGGCCTACTGGGAGATGGAAGCACTCAAGGCCCAGGCTGTGGCGGCCCGCTCCTACGCGATGGCCCATCTCGCCCGCCCCGCCTCCTCTGATTACCACCTGGGTGACACGACACGGTGGCAGGTCTTTTCAGGAGATCAGGGCGTCAGCGAGCGCACGCTGAGGGCAGCCAGAGACACGCAGGGCATCATCCTCAGCTACGACGGAGGAATCGTGGAGAGCCTCTACGCCGCCAACAGCACCATCAGTGCCGAGGCCCACGGGCATCTCGGAGCCAGCATGAGCCAGACGGGAGCGCAGGAGCTGGCCTCCAGGGGACTGAAGTACAACGAGATCCTCGGCAGCTACTACCAGGGCGCTTCTCTGGCCCGCTTACGGATCGATGGGAACTGAGCAGATCTGGAAGCAGGCTCTGGCCTGCAGCGAGACGGCTCTGGCGGCATCAGCGCTGGTGCCGCTGCCCACCAGCGTCCACGCCCTGGCCGGGGCGGATGGCTTGGACTTTGAGCTGCGGCATCTCACTGGAACCACACCGAAGCACCTGCGGGCAGCGGGTCCGCGTCCGAATCCATTTCGACCGTGGGATCAACGGCTGGCGGTCCGTTCGGTCGGAGAACACCACACCCTGATTCTCAACAAGTTTCCGGTCCAGATCGGTCACATGCTTCTGATCACATCCGAGTGGGCTCCTCAGTCGGGATGGCTGATGGAGCGGGACTGGCAGGCTCTTGCCTCCGTGGACAGCGACACGACAGGGCTCTGGTTCTTCAACAGTGGCCCGGATGCAGGGGCCAGTCAGCCGCATCGACATCTGCAGCTGCTGCCAAGGCATGTCGGCCAGGCCGTGTGTCCTCGGGACCGTTGGTACCGGATGCGCTCGTCACGACCCTGCAGGTCGGATGGTGATCTGCTGGAGCAGAGCTGCGCCGTGGCAGCGATGGACGCGGCCGCCTGCAGCGGCGAACGACTCTCCGCCACGTACCGGAACCTCTGCCGAAGCCTGGGAATCGGCAGTCCCGAAGAGATGGACAGGCCCCGGCATCCCTACAACATCCTTCTCTGCAGGGACTGGATGGCTCTGGTGCGACGGTCGAGAGACGGTGTGCACGGCTTCAGCGTCAACGCTCTCGGCTTCGCTGGATATCTGCTGGCCACGGAGAGCTCTGATCGAGACTGGCTGACCGCGGTGGGCCCGGAGGAGTTGTTGCGACAGGTGGCACGGAACCATCCGTGATTTCAGAAACGTCCGTGGAATCACGGATGCGGCCTGACTGTCATTGAGGCATCGCTGGAGGTAGGGAGTCGCCTACGACGTCCCGGATCCTTCGAAACAACCCACCATCAAGACATCAACAGCAATTCACAGGCGCAACCGGAGAGTGGAGGAGCATCTCCAGCTGGTCAGACCGATCGCTCTAAGCTTCGCCAGGCGCAGCGGCCAATGCGGCGAGGATCTCACCCAGGTGGGGATGCTCGGGCTGATCAAGGCCTCGTCGGCCTATCAGGTCGGCGGCCCGGTTCCCTTCCAGGCCTTCGCGCGACCGCATATCCGCGGTGCGATCCTTCATTACCTGCGGGATCGATCAGCGCTGATACGGCTTCCGCGTCGTGTCGAGGAGCAGGCTCAGCGGCTCTGCCGGCAACCGATCGATCAGCTGGATGCCAAGGAGCAGCTGATGGTGGCGCGGTATCGGAACAAATCCCGATGGTGTGACCTTTACGATGTTGCCGCAGATTCAGGTCAGGACCATCTGATTGATCTGGTTGCAGAGGATCGACGCAACCAGGTGCACAAAGCCCTGAACGATCTTCCCGGACATGAACGGGACGCGATTGTGCGGGTGGTCCTGCAGGGGGCCTCTCTGCGTGCAGTCGCCAGAGACAGCGGTGTTTCGGCGATGACGATTCAGCGTCGCGTCAAACGCGGGCTCGGCAGCCTGTCGGCAGCTCTGAAGCAGAGTCAGCTATCAGACTGAGCATCCCGATCGATCTGCCGCTGCAGAGTGTCCATCGCAGCGGTGACAGCAGCGAGCTGACGCTCCAGACCATCACGCCAGAAGCTCAGCATGGCCATCTTGCGGGATTGGTGATGGCGACGGCGGCTGGCCTGATCAACACCGGAATCGCAGCAGAGGGGCGGGAACATCTCAGAAGGAATCACCGTGACGATCCTGGCGGAAATGATCTGTGGATGCGTTCCGGACGCATGTGCTTGGCGAGGGATGTCAGGCGCATTACCTTTAGCCACTGTCGAGTGGGTTTCAAAGGAGGCCGGCATCGATCGGCAAGCCTCTGAGCACCTTGGTTCATGGCGATCAGGCGAGATTTACTGCTGGTTCTGATCCTGGCCACTGGTGCCGGCACGCTCCTGGAAGTGAGCCTGCCGACGCCCGCACGGTCCTACGTCGCCCTGATGGCCGGTCAGAGGGCGAGAGCCCTCAACGGTCGGTTCAACAACGTGCCGGTTCTCCACTCCAATCAGCCTGAGATCGTGACGGGGCCGGGGATTCTTGTTGACACTGCGCAGGGGGCGGCCATCGCCGCGGAAACCAACCAACCGCTGCGCAATGCCGAATACACCTTCGACGGTGAATTCGGCGTTCACATGCACCACAAGTATTACCCGGACGACAAGAACAAGCTGGGCGGCCGTCGAAAGCGCGGACTGCTCACATTGGCCCTGATCGCCTCCAATCCCGGCGAACGTCCCGTCACCCTCAGTTTTGATCGGGGATCCGTCAAGAACAGCTTCGAGGCGCCATATCACCCCAACAACCTGATGGGGGTCAAGCCATTGGGCAAACGTCCATGGAACACAGGCCCCGGTGACGCCACGGCGGTCCAGATGCTTCGCAATGAACTGGATCGACGTCTTGAACGCAGCATCACGATTCCTTCCCGCGGTCGGGCAGTGGTGGTGAGCACGGTGCTGCCGGCACGGGGCATTGCCAATGGGTTGCTGCGTGGACGGAGCGACGGGCCGTTCACGATGGCGGTCATCGCTGCTGAGGAAACCAAGCTGGACGCTGAACTGATCGCGGTGCTCGATGCAGGTCGCCTCGCACCCGGACGGGTGTATCTCGATCGGGTCCGAGAGATTCAGCAGCGGAAGATCTTCTCGCGCGTCGCCGGAGTCGCGCTCGGGGATTCCTATCAGGCATCGATCAAGCACGATCTGCGACGCGGATCTCTGCATGTGCCGCTCACCAGCACGGAGCGTCACAACTTCGGAACCCGAGATGTGCAGGTCAACCAGTTGACGACACGCATGCTCGATTCCGCTCTCGACAACGTCGGGACCTACGGCGTCCGCTACGACGTCTCCCTGAACCTGTCCGGATCAGGACAACATCAACTGGTGATGAGCCATCCAGTGATCTCTGGCAAGAAGCCCTTCACGGCCTTCAGAGGGTCCATTCGCATTGAATCGGATCAGGGTGCCAAGGAGGTGCATGTCGGCCTGAAATCAGGGGAAAGTCTCGCTCTCACTGACCTGCGCCTGAAAGAGGGGCAGATCAATCCGGTGAAAGTGAGCCTGGTCTACCCCGCCGATGCGACACCGGGTCACCTGCTCAGCGTGGTTCCTGTGCAGCAACTGGCGATGCTGCACAGACGGCAGGAACAGCAGCGTGCCGCACAGAAGAAGCTTGCGGAGCAGAAAGCACGCAAGGTGAACCCGAAGGCACCCCCCCCGAATCTGACGACACCGACCAAGACGGCCAACCAATCAAAACCGAAACCCACGACCAAGACGACTCAGCCGTTGCCACCGCCACCACCACCACCGATCCCGGCGATCGTGCCTTCGGTTGATGCGATGCAGTCGGATGCGATCCGCACACAGCAGCAATGGCTGCGGACCCTTCAGGGTCGATAACCTTCCGGCAGCAGTGACGTCTGATTGGCTGACGAGGAGTCCGCGAAACGACAGATCACACTGATGCTGGCTGGACGGTATGTCGACGTCCTCGACCGGTTGAAGAAGGAGTTCGGGGTGCGTTCCCGCGGCAAGGTGCTGGAAACTCTGCTGGAGGATCTCGTCTGCAGCGCGGACGCCGAAGACGCCGATCCGGTTCCGCAGCCGAGCGAACCATCAACAAGCGACGATCCTCAGGATTCATCCGATGCCAGCAGCCTGGTTCTCATCGGCCGAACGGCTGATGAGAACGAAACGTCGGAGCCCTCGCTGCCATCGTCGGTGTCTCCAGGGGCCAGTGCGTCAGTCGGTATTGATCTGCCCGGTTTCGTGCGTCGCCGCACGACACAGCTGAAGGAGTCCCTGTCCGATCCCAGACCGTCTGGACGTTCTCAGGCGGACCCTCTGCTCTCGCCGGTCAGCCATGACGATCTGATCGCGGCCGGTGGGGCGGCTGAGGAACATTGGCGATCTCTGTACGGCCAGGATCCCGGCGAGACCGTCGTGGAAGCGGCGATGCTCTGGCTGGGCCGAGACCTCTGGCCAAGCGTTGATGCCAGCGACGGACGACCGTTCACCTGGACAGCGGCCAACGCGGCGATTCAGGAGCTTTGCCCCGAATGGAACCTTGCGGAACCGTCCCTCGCTCGTGTGATGGTCGTCGCCGGTGCCCTGGAGGATCCCTTTGCAACGGCATTCCTGGCGGAGCGCATGCCAACGCTGGTTCGGCGTTTCGTGAATCGCTTCCGGCGCAGTCGACAGGTGACCTCCTTCGAGACTCTGGAGTCGACCATGACCGTGCATGGAGCTTTGAAACTCCTTGGCCTGTCAACGCAGGCTGGAGCATCGGTGACGCTGAACTCGATCCGAGAGGCTTACAAGACCCGCGCCCTCGATGAGCATCCGGACGCCGGTGGCTCAACCGAATCGATGCGCCGACTCAATGAGGCCTACCGCCTGCTCCGGGAGCTGTACCGTCAGAGCTAGATCATGCGTCTCACCTGCGACGCATGACAGGTCTTGACCAGCGTCTTTTGTGAGATGAACGAGACTGGTTTGATTCCGTCTCCGAATGGCTGCGAACGATCAACCAGGCGCTGAGAGCGAGCATCGCGACGCAGCCGCAGAGCGCCAGGAGCTCCAGAGAGTTATTGACTTCGAAGTCGATCATCTTCTTGAAAGCGGAAACAATCAGAGCCACAACAATGACGTTGGTGAGATTGTGCTTCAGGCTTTCCAGGCTGCTGACCGAGAGCAGATTGGCGTGCTGCTCATCATCACCTTCATGACGGGGGTCCAGGTCTGAAATCACGAGCTCATAGATGCCATATCCAAAAATCAGCAAAGCAATACCGATCACGAAGTAATCCACACCTCCAACCATCTGAGCAATCGATTTGGCCTGCAACGACGAACTGCCGATCGGGTGACTCAACAAACGCCAGAACGCAGAGAGCACCTCGATGGCACCAATCGCAAAGCAACCAATGCTTCCAAGCAGACTCAGCAGCACTGGCACGATGCTGATCAGCCGGAACCGCCAGATCATGCGCTCAAAACGTCGCTCAAGGAGTGTGGTCGGCACGAACCGGATCAAGGCTCGTCGAAGACTAGTGAAGCGCCAGGGCAATGCCATCGCAGCATTCTTGACATAGTCCTGCAGCAAGACCAGGCTCGGGTCTCACATGAGATTGCCGAGTAGATATTAACAATTGATTTTGCATGATTTCACCTGCAGCAACCTGCCAGTCCTCGTCAACGACAGTCTTCCGCAGAAAACTCTGATTGTGATCCTGAAGAACGACGTCCACCTCCAGTCCAGAGATTGAACGGCCGCTCTAGAACCCAGTGAAAACGAGGTTCAAACGGCATGCGTACCTGCTGTAGACACAGATACGCAAGCTTGAGAAAGTCAAAATGCGATGAATCTCGTCCATCATGCGTCGCATTCAAGACAAGGCATGAGTCTGTTTTTGAGTCTCGTTGGCGAATCGCAAGATGATCTGTCGATCTCATAAAAAAATCCCTGGACCCGTTATGGGACCAGGGATGTGTCTCGACTGAGACTATGGCGACGGGATCAGGTGGAGGTCTGCATCCCCTGGATCAGAAAATCGAAGTACGGACCAGCCACCATGCTCTGCTGCTCAGAGAGGAGTGACAGGGCTGCGGCCTTCATCGTTTTCATCGCTTGCACCATTCCGGGCATGGGTACCCCGAGGCTGTTGTACATCTCACGGGCACCGACCAGACCGATGTCCTGGATCATTTCAGTGCTGCCGGCGAGGACGCCGTAGGTCACCAGCCGCAGGTACCAGCTGTAATCGCGCAGACACTGCGCACGCTGACGCTGACCGTAGGCGTTACCGCCGGGTGCCACGTACTCAGGCTTGCGCAGAAAGAGCTGTTTGGCGGCTTCATCCACGATCTTCTTCTCGTTGTCGGTCAGCACCCTGACCACAGAGATGCGCATGGCACCCTGGCCGAGAAAGTCGACCATCGAGCGGAGTTCTCCGCTGGTCGGATACCGCAGATCCTCATCTGCCTGAAGGATGAGATCCCGGACGACGCTCATGGAACAGAACAGGCTCAGTGGAGTTTAGTGGTCTCACGTGGGTCCTCCGCTGATGCAGAGCCCGGTGTTACGCCATTGCAATGCCTGACTGCGACGGACACGATCAGGACCCGCAGGTTCCCCGTCCCGGTCTGATCATCGATCTCGAGGCAATCGACCTTGACCGTGAAGGCCGTGGATTGGCCCGTTGGAACACCTGGGTCGTGGTGGTCCCGGATCTGCTTCCCGGAGAGCGGGCCAGGGTTCAGCTGCAACAGCGTCAGAAGGCTCAGTGGCTCAGTCGGCGACTGGAGTTGCAGCACCATTCCCCCGAACGGCGATCCAGTCCATGCATCCTGGCGAAGGACTGCGGAGGCTGCACTCTCCAGCACTGGCAGGACGGCGCTCAGACGCAGTGGAAACAACGATCACTCGAGCAGACCCTTCAGCGCGTCGGGTCGCTCTCCCACGAGCCCGAAGCCGTCCTGGTGAATCGTGACCGTTGTCTCGGCTATCGCAACCGGGCACTGATTCCGCTGCGACGGGAACCGGATGGACGTCTGCGCATGGGGTATTTCCGGCGCGGAAGCCATCGGATTGTCAATCTGAATCGCTGTCCGGTGCTTGATTCACGGCTGGACCCCCTGCTGGAGCCGCTGAAACGGGATCTGGAGCGCAGCGCTCTTCCCGCTGATCATGATCTTCAGGGCCGTGATGGCCTGCGTCATCTGGGTCTGCGCATCGGTCATCACACCGGAGAGGTGCTGATCAGCCTGATCAGCAGCCGCGAGGATCTGCCCGGACTCCGGGAACTGGCAACCCGCTGGATGAGCCGCTGGACGAGCGTGCGTGGGGTGACCCTGAACCTGCAACCGAAACGCAGCAACCTGATCCTCGGAGCGGAGACACGGTTGCTCGGCGGTAGCCCCTGCATCGAAGAACGCTTCTGCGGCCTCAGCCTCTCCCTGGGCACCACCACCTTCTTTCAGATCAACACGCCCCAGGCCGAGCGAATCGTCGGCCTCATCCGCGATTGGTTCTCCGCTGAACTGGACTCGGGCTGTCTTGTTGATGCCTACTGCGGCATCGGAACCATCAGCCTCCCTCTCGCTGCAGCCGGATTTGATCTGGTGGGGGTGGAACTGAATCCGGATTCAATCGAACAGGCCTGCAGCAACGCGCGGATGAACGGGCTGCACGACCGGTGTCGGTTCGTCGCCGGGGATGTCGCTGACCATCTCGGCCAGGCACTGGCCGGCTGTGATGGCCTCGTGCTGGACCCACCGCGACGTGGGCTGGACGATCGAGTGATCGAAGCGATCCTCGGATCTCCACCACCGCTGCTGGCCTATCTCAGTTGTGATGCCGCAACGCAGGCCAGGGATCTGCGCCGGCTGGTGGGGCCGTCCGGTTGCTACCGGCTGGAACGCCTCCAACCCATTGACTTCTTCCCGCAGACCAGCCATCTGGAAAGCCTGGCGCTGCTGAAACGCATCAGCTCCTGAGCTCAGCCCCGAACTGCTTCTCCAGAGCCTTCCGGATCTTTTCGTGCACCGGCTGCACCTCCTCGTCCTTAAGCGTTGACTTGCCGCGGTAGCGCAGACGGAACGCCTGGCTCGCCTTACCGGCTCCCAGTTGATCGCCTTCAAAGCGGTCGATGAGCTCCACCTGTTCAAGCAAAGGCTTTCCGGCTTTGCGGATGGCCTGCATCAGATCGGACGACGGACACTGTTGATCCACCACCAACGCCAGATCCCGTTCGCTGAAGGGCACCGTTGGGAATGGACGGAACCCTGTCACCCAACGGTTGCTGCGGGTCGCAGCCTCGAGAACGCGGCTGAGATCCAGTTCGAACAGGTAGGTGGCCTCCGGCAGATCATGGGCTTCGGCCAGAGCGGGATGCAGCTGCCCGAAGCATCCGAACGGTCGACCTTCAAGGATCAGCGTCGCCGCACGGCCGGGGTGCAGACGGGCGTCGCTGTCGAGTCGTCGGTCACTGACCTCCAGCTTCAGCGCCTGCATCACCTCGCCCAGGACGCCACGTGCCTGGAAATAATCGAGGTGCACGGGTTTACCGCTGCTGGACCAGCGTTCCAGTCGACGTTCGCCGCAGATCATGCCGCTGAGAGAAGCGGACTGGTCGACGGCATCGGCTTGGCCGCTGAAGGTGTGACCGAGCTCGAAGATCCAGCAGCCCGTCTGGGACGCCTTCAGATTGCGCACGCAGACCTGAAGGTGTTCTTCCCAGAGGTTGGTGCGCAGGTGGCTGGTTTCCGCCAGCAGAGGATTCGTGAGCGGGATCCGGTTTTCCGTTTCACTGGGACCGACCAGCGACAGCGTGGTGATCTCCTGAAGACCACAGCCACTGAACAGGCGACGCAGACGGCGTTCGGCCTGCTGGATCGGTGTGAGGCGTCCCGGGACGATCGGATCAGGCAGATGGGATCCGAAGCGATCGAAGCCCACGAGACGGGCCACCTCCTCGATCAGATCGACTTCGCGGCAGAGATCCTGTCGGCGTGAGGGTGGTGCGATCACCTGCCAGCCCTCATCCTTCGCCGTTAGCTCACAACCGAGGGCCGTCAGGCAGCGTTCGATCTCCGCATCCTGCAGAGGCCGGACCTCCTCCTGCGACTCCAGTGATCCGAGCAGACGCTGCAGGGCTTCACGTCGCAGCAGAACAGGCTTCGAGTCGGGCGACACATCGCCGCACACCCAGCGCCCCGTGACCCGGCAGCGGAACAGATCCTCAAGCAGTTCAACGGCACGGACGCTGCAGGCCAGGGTGAGATCCTTCGGCAGTCCCTTCTCGAAACGGGCGCTGGCATCTGTGCGGAGGCCGACGGACCGGGCCGTTTCACGAACGGAGGAGGGCGTGAACATCGCGGATTCCAGCCAGATGCGCCGAGTCGCCTCGGTGACGCCGCTCTCGCGACTGCCGATGACCCCGGCCAGAGCCACCGGACGGTCGTGGCAGGTCACCACCTGTGCCCTCGGGTCAAGGACGAGCTCTCGGTCATCCAGTCCGGTGAACGCTTCGCCCTCACGGGCCTGTCGCAGTCCGAAGCTGGCGGCATCCACCGGCTGGCCGGTCAGCTGTTCCAGGGCATCAGCGTCAAAGGCATGCAGGGGCTGGCCCTGCTCGAGCATCACCACGTTGGTGACGTCGACCACGGCATTGACGCGATTGATGCCGGCGCGTTCCAGGCGATCCTTCACCCATGCGGGTGAACTGATGGAACCGTCGATGGCCTCGATCGAGGTCAGGCCATAGAGGCCACCCCGCCGCATGGCCGCGTCACTGGCCTCGGAGGTGTTCAGCGACTGGTGATCCGGATTCAACGTGAGGGCCGGCAGGTTGAGCGGAGCGCCCGTGAGGGCGGCGACCTCACGGGCGATGCCCACCATGGAAAGACCGTCGGGCCGGTTCGCTGTGATCGCGAGATCGAGCACGGTGTCATCCAGACCCAGCACAGAGGCCGCCGCAGCACCAGGCTGGAGCGTTCCCTCCACCAGATCATCCAGAACGGCGATGCCGTCCGAGTCGTTCTCCAGCCCCAGTTCCGACAGGGAGCAGATCATTCCGTTGCTGGCGACGCCACGCAGCTCACCGGCCTTGATGGTGAGCTTGACCGCCGGCAGTTCGGCTCCGACCCTGGCCACCGGGACATGGATCCCGGCCCGGACGTTGGCGGCACCGCAGACGATCTGGAGCGGCTCCGCTGCTCCGACATCAACACGGCAGACACTGAGTTTGTCGGCATCGGGATGTTTCTCCCGTTCGATCACCTTCCCGACCACGACTCCCCGGGCCCGGGCGCTCAGATCATCGATCTCGTCCACCTCGAACCCTGCCATGGAGAGACGATCCGCCAGTGCATCGACGGAATCGTTCACCTGGACCAGTTGTTGTAACCAGGAGAGGGAGACCCGCATGGGGGAAGGCAGGAAGCACGCGTGATCCTAAGAAGCGTCGGTGGAAGGTCCCAGCCGCGTCAGCGGGTAAGATCTTTGTTTGTCAATCCGCTTCGCACCTGCGGCGCTACGTCCTTTATGGCCAAGAACAAGGGCGTCCGGATCGTTGTCACTCTCGAGTGCACCGAATGCCGGTCCGTTCCCGCTTCCGAAAAGCGCTCCCCTGGCGTGTCCCGTTACACGACCGAGAAGAACCGCCGGAACACCACTGAAAGGCTTGAGCTGATGAAGTTCTGCCCTCAACTCAACAAGATGACGCTCCATAAGGAGATCAAGTGAGCCTTTTGCTCACCCTGCTTTTCAACTGTTCCTGACTCATGTCCAGCTCCTTCTTCAAGAAGCGTCTTTCTCCGATCAAGCCCGGCGATCCCATCGATTACAAGGATGTGGATCTGCTCAAGAAATTCATCACGGAGCGGGGCAAGATCCTCCCTCGCCGTCTCACCGGTCTGACAGCCAAACAGCAGCGTGATCTCACCAATGCTGTGAAGCGTGCGCGGATCGTCGCGCTGCTGCCGTTCGTGAATCCTGAAGGCTGATCGGCCACCGTTGAAGCCAGCCATTCAGACAGATGCGATTGTCGGGCTCGTCCTCAGGGGACAGCCCCTGATCGGTCGTGTTCTGTCTTCCAGGGGCAGTCGAGCGAGCATCGGCTTCGGCGGTCAGCGTCGCGATCAGGAACTGCCTCAGAGGGATCTGACGGTGATCGCAGGGCTTGAGCCGGCTGCATCGCGTCAGCCACTGCCGACGCCTGAAGCCATTCAGGACTGTGGCGTCAGTGCGCGAGCCGTGGCAGAAACCTGGTGGTTGCTGATCAGCGATCACAAAGGTTCTGACGGCGATCTGCCCTGCCTGTCCATGGTGGAACTCGCCGATCTGGTGATGGCCTCCGTCACCCTGGCTTCCATCGCGGCGGTCTGGGACTGGTTGCATGGGCCGCAGCTGTGGTTCCGGCTGCGACGGGATCGTTCACTGCAGGTGCGCCCACTCACGGAGATCCAGCGCCAGCGCGGCAGAAACAAGCAGCAGAGATTGCTGCTTCAACGCCAGAAGCGGCAACTGGATCTGCTGCGTTCACCGCGACCGCTGAGCGCCGATCTGCGCGAACAGCTTGATCCGGAGTGGCGCAGAACCCTTGAACGACTGCAGGAGCTGGCGCTTGGAGATGAACGCCTGTTGCTCGCCGATGCGAATGCCTGCGAACAGATGCAGCAACTCTCGATCGAGGCATCGCGTCGCAGCCTGAGGCAGTGGCTGATGCAACGGGACCTGCTCGATCCCGATCAACCGGCAGGTCTGCGGGGGAGTGTCTGGTCGGCAACGTTCGAACCGGAGCTGCTGGAAGCGGCAGAAGACCTCAAACTGTGTTCGGAACGCCCTCAACCGGGTGATCCCATGCGTCTGGATCTCGCCGATCATCGGGTGTACACGTTGGATGACAGCGGCACACGCGAGATCGACGACGGCCTCTCCCTGATGCGCGATCCCCAGGGAGATTGGATCTGGATCCACATCGCTGATCCTGCTCGGCTGATCGAAGCGGACAGCCCACTGGATCTGGAGGCAAGGCGCAGGGCCACAAGTCTCTATCTGGCGGAAGGGGTGCGACCGATGCTCCCTTTCAGCCTCGCCGCCGACGTGTTGAGCCTGCGGGCCGGTCAGAGATGCGCTGCCCTGAGTGCCGGCGTTCGGCTCGACGCAGAGGGTGCGGTGCAGGAGAGCAAGATCTGCCGAAGCTGGGTTCAACCTCGCTACGGCCTCAGCTACGACGATGGTGATGAACTGATCGAACTGGCCCCGCCTGGGGATGAGGATCTTGCCGATCTCTCGCTGCTGTTGCTTCGTCGCCAGCAGTGGCGCGAACGTCAGGGGGCGATCGGATTCGATCGACCGGAAGGGAGGTTCCGACGTCTGGAGGATGGTCCGGCACTCCAGGTGATCGAACCATCGGCCGCCAGACGGATGGTCAGCGAAGCGATGCTGCTGATGGGGGCCGTGGTGGCTGATTTCGGGGTGCGACACGATCTGGCACTGCCCTTCCGCAGTCAACCTCCGGCAGATCTGCCATCACCGGCCGAGCTGCAGGCACTTCCCGAAGGGCCGGCCCGTGATGCTGCGATCAAGCGCTGTCTCAGCCGTGGCGTTCAGGGCACCACCCCAATGCCCCATTTCAGTCTCGGCCTGGCCAGTTACGTCCAGGCCACCTCCCCGATCCGGCGCTACGCAGATCTGCTCAGCCACAGACAGCTCATCGCCAGCCTTGAAGGCCAGACACCGCTCGACAAGGACCGGATCGGGGAGCTGATCGGGGATCTGGACTCACCGTTGCGACAGGGGATTCAGATCAGTCGGGAGGACCAGCGTCACTGGCAGCAGGTCTGGCTGAGCATGCATCGCGAGCAGACCTGGACAGCGCTCTTCCTGCGCTGGCTGCGGCCCCAGGATCGATTGGCGCTGGTGCATGTCGCGGACCTGGCGATGGATCTGGTGGGTGTGGCGGAAGGGGTCGATCCCAAACCGGGTCAGTCCCTGCAGATGAGCATCCAGCATGTGGATGCGGATCAGGGCGAGCTGCGGATTCAGCTGGAGGCATCGAGCACCTGAATCACCCGCAGCCAGGGCCCCCATGGATTCACGGCGGCGATCAGTTCCACCGGTTCAGCGTCGCGCATGGCCATCAACCGCTGATTCACGGCCGGTTCCAGGGTGATCAAGGTCTGATCCCCCTGGCCGCAACTGAGTCGAAGAGCGCCATCCGGGCCGTGAAACAACCTGCCCTGGAAACGTCTGGCAGGACCGGGGCATGGGGCGCCGTCAGGCTGCGGACGCAACAGGTCGCAGGCCTGTGCCGGGTGCAGGTTTCCCTGCTCATCGACGGCATCCGGATGGCAGAGGCCACGGCGCTGGGCCTGAGCCCAGTCCGGATGCCAGCTCGGCCACTCCCATAGCGGAAGGACCGCCGCCGGAGCGACCGGATCCTCCAGAAGGGCGTGTTGAACGGTCTCCACCGGCAGTTCAGCCGGCAGCGTGGCGCTGCGGATGGAAAGGGCTGCCGCCAGTCCGGCCGCCTGCCCGAGATTGAGCATCAGAGGTTGCAGGCGTGTGGCTCCGTTGGCCATGTGACTGACGCTGAAGGCCTTGTCCGCCATCAGCAGGTTCGGCGCCGACGTGGACACCAGGGCAGCCAGCGGGACACAGAAGGGGGTTCCGGTCCAGCGGCCGCCCCAGCGGCAGCTCTTGGGAGCCAATGGCCAGTCCTCTCCTGGGTAGTGATGATCATTGGCATAGGTGCCCACGGCGATGCTGGTGCAACGCCCTGAGGAATCCAGAGGCAGGGGACCGCGCCGACCAGCCGCCACAGGCAACAGGTCGCATTCGGTGACCACCGCATCGCCGACGAGGCGACGTCCCTCCCGCCAGTAGGGCATCAGCGCCAACTCGGGGAACGGACCAGGGAATGCGGACCCTGCCTCCAGCGCTCCGCCGGAGCAGGCCCGCAATGTGTCCAGGAAGGCGCGGCTATGACGCCGCATCGCGACGGCAAGGTCGTCTGTTTCTGACGGATCTGGACTGATGCACCTGCCCAGGTCGATGTGCCAGTCATTGCCCTGCTTCGGCCAGTTCAGCATCACCAGTCCCCCGGGCAGCCGCCCGTAGGTGAGGGTGCGTTCTAGTCCGAAGGTCTCGAGGCAGCCCCGGAACGGCTCCTGGGGTTCAACCAACGGCTGCACGGGCAAATGAGCCTGCGTGAGCTGCCCCATCGCGACCCAGGTGGGTGACTGCACCGGTTGACGCCGGAAGAACGGATCGCTGGACAGCTGTTGCCGCGGTGGTGCACTCGGTTCGTTCCAACACTCCCTGGGCTCCCATCCCCAGCGGAACGGCACCTCCGCCCGTGCCATCAGATCACCGAGATCACTGCCATCGACAACGATCTCCGGTGTGAGTCTGATGCTCTCGTCTGAATACCGCACCGTCAGAACATCGATACGATCCGCGCGGCGGCCCACATCCAGCAGAGTGGTTCCAGGCCACCAGGTCAGCAGCTCCTCGGCTGCAACCCACTCCTGAAGAACCGCTTCCGCCTGATCAGGCCGGAATCCGAAGCAACTCACCCAGTTCTGATCGAGACCCTCCGGCACCCTTTGCTGCAGGTCACGGATCAGAGCGCCCCACAGGCCGGTCTGCCAGCAACTGAGTTCATGGCCATCGGGTGCACTCACGCCGGCGGCGCTCAGCATTCCACCCAACCAGTGACCTGGGGTCAGCAGCAAGGTGGAGGCCCCGGTTCGGGCACTCTGAACAGCGGCTGCGCAACCACCGGTTCCCCCTCCCCAGACGACGACATCCCAGGACATCACGCGTCGCCGCCTGGGTGGAGAGCAGCGAGCCCGGCCAGCAGGGTCCTGTCATCCAGTTCTGAGAAGCGCGACATCAGGTGCTGCAGAGGATGGTCGTTAGGATCCGGCGTCGCTGCGGTGCAGCGGAGTTACCGCTTTCAAGATGCCCTACACCCTCACAACTCCGCTTTATTACGTCAACGACAAGCCCCATCTCGGCAGTACCTACACGACCATCGCCTGCGACGCCCTGGCCCGCTACCAGCGTTTGCGCAACGGTTCCGTGGTGTTCATCACCGGTGTTGATGAACACGGCCAGAAGATCCAGCGCACAGCGGAACGACAGGGGGTTTCACCCCAGGAACACTGCGATCGCATCAGTTCCACATACCGCGACCTCTGGGCCCGGTGGGGAATCAGCCAGGACCGCTTCATCCGCACCACCGATCCGCGACACCTTGACCTGGTCCAGCAGTTCTTTGCACGGGTCGAGGCCTCGGGCGATGTGGTGACAGGACGCCAGACGGGCTGGTACTGCGTTGACTGCGAGGAATTCAAGGACGATCCGGCCGAAGCGGTTGCCCCCGACTGCCCCATCCACCGCAAGCCGTTGGAGTGGCGCGATGAGGAGAATCTCTTCTTCCGGTTGTCCCGTTACCAGAGCGCCATCGAGGAGCTCGTGAACCGGGACGATTTCATCTCCCCGGCCAGCCGTCGCCAGGAGGTGCGCAATTTCGTCGCCCAGGGGCTGCGGGACTTCTCGATCTCCAGGGTCAATGTGTCCTGGGGACTGCCGGTGCCCGGCCATGACGGACACACCTTCTACGTCTGGTTTGATGCCTTGCTCGGTTATCTCACGGCCCTTCTCGATGACGGTGGCGATGTCGACCTCGACAGGCTTGAGCAGTCGGGCTGGCCCGCATCAGTCCACGTGATCGGCAAGGACATCCTCCGTTTCCATGCCGTGTTCTGGCCGGCCATGCTCATGTCGGCCGGATTGCCGTTGCCGCATCGGGTGTTCGGCCATGGATTCCTGACCCGTGAAGGGCAGAAGATGGGCAAATCCCTCGGGAACGTCCTTGATCCGGAGGTGCTGCTCGACCGCTGTGGGACGGACGCTGTGCGCTGGTATCTGTTGCGGGACATCCAATTCGGAGACGACGGCGATTTCCAGCAGCAGCGGTTCGTCGATCTGATCAACAACGACCTGGCGAACACGATCGGCAATCTGCTGAACCGAACGTCTTCCATGGCACGCAAGTGGTTCGAGGAATCCGTTCCCCCCGGTCGCGATGGTGCCGGCGCGGATCACCCGCTTGCCGTGCAGGCTGCCGGGGCGGTGAGCACCTGTCTCGAGGGACTCGATCGGCTGGCGTTCAAGACGTCTTCAGAAGCGCTGTTGCAACTGGCGATCGCAGCGAACGGTCACCTGAATGACACCGCGCCCTGGAGCCGTATGAAGCAACCGGGTCAGGAGTCAGTTGTGGCGATCGACCTCTATGCGGTCCTGGAAGCGGCCCGGATCGTCGGTGTGCTTCTGTCCCCGCTCCTGCCGGATCTGAGCGCAAGGATCCTCGAACAGCTGGGGAATCCCCAGGCAGCCGACCGCTGGGAGGATCAACTGGTCTGGGGGGGACTGACCCCGGGAACGCCGCTGCCTCAGCCCAGTCCTGTGATGCAGCGACTGGAGCTGGACGAACCGCTCTGATGGCGATGCTGCTTGGTCCCCTCGGTCGGCGCCTGATCCCGCTGCTTGCCGGCCTTGCCGTGATGACAGGCTGCCAGGAGAAGCCAGCGAGCGACCAGCAGGCACCTCCCTTCGTGCTGCGCTCCCTCAGCCTCAATCAGCTCAAGCCCGACGGCTCCCGGGACTGGGATCTCAGCAGTCCGGAGGCCCGCTACGACCTCGACAGCCGAACCGTGCGTGCCAAACTCCCCTCCGGCGTGCTGTACAAGGCTGATCGCCCGGGGTTCCGGATCAGTGCTGATCTCGCCACTGTTCTCAATGACGGGGAACTGGTGGTTCTGGAAGGAAACGTGCGTCTGCAGCAGCTGAATCAGCGACGCATCTTGATCCAGGGCCAGCGTCTGGTGTGGACGCCGGACAGGTCGCTGATGGTTCTCGAGCAGCGACCGGTCGCGGTGGATGCGGAATCAAGACTCACCTCCCCGCGCCTGAACTACCGGACAGACACCGACAACCTGGTCTTCGAGGGGCCTGCCCGCCTGCAGCGCTGGGACAAGGCTAGAACGACGGACAAGCCTCCCGACACGCTCATCCAGGTTGAACGTGGCATCTGGAATCTCGCCACCGGCCGCCTGGATGCCTCCGGTCCTGTGCTGGGCGAACGCCAGCCTGATCGTTCGCTCACAGCCAGCCGGCTGGAGGGCAACACCAAAGAGGGATATCTGGACCTGGTGGAACCGGTGCGCGTTCGTCTCGGCGATTCCGAGGATGAGATCAAGGCCGGACGGACACGCTGGAACTACCAGCGACGGGAACTCCGTTCCGACAGACCATTCACGGCCACATTCGAGGCAGGTGAGGCCAGTGGCACTGGATTCATCATCGATGAGGAGGCCACCACGGTCACCGTTGCACGGGACTGCCGTCTGAACCAGCCGGGAGAACAGCTGCGTGCCCAACGCTGTCGCTGGAACTGGAGCAACGAACGCGTCAGGGCAGAAGGGGACGTGGAAGTCCGTCGTGAGGCGCTTGAACAGATCACCAGGGCTGCTGTTCTAGAGGGGGTGGTCGGTGAAGACGGCAACCTGCGATTCAGTGGTGGCGGTGAGCGGGTACGGTCCCGAATCAGACTGGGGGAACCGGCCCGTCAGCAACGGAATGCATCCCCTGCAGAGCTGTTCTGAGCCGGACGGCCCATCCTTCAGCCCAGCGTTCGTCCGATCGACTGAAGCAGCGTTCTGACCAGCCACCGATCACGACCACCCCATCCCCTCCGAGGGGACAGATCAACACGGAGGGAAGGGCGTCCAGCACGGGGTCAAATTCCCCACGACCTGGAAACAGCGCGGTGCTCACCAGGGAGACACTGTTGTTCTTCTGCATCACTCGCCGGCAGATGGTTCCGGGGTGGAAGTCTCCATCGCTGATCAGCCCCCGACGCAGCAGGACAGTCCCCTCCCAGTAGACCAGCACGGTCGACGCAGCCGTCGCCGTCAGCAACATGTGGCTTCCCCAGCCCAGCTCATCGCGGACCGAATCGGAGAGATCGGATGCCAGCACGAGACCCTGTTCGCCACCAAGCTCCTGACGAGCAGCGCTGCGAGGGTCGGCCCGGGTCCAGAGCGCAGCCACCAGCAGGAGACTTACCGCAGCGACGGCCGAGAGCACTTCGGCCCGCTGCAGTTCTGGGGTGACGGACTGCGCCATCACGGTGTTCAGCACGGCCATCACAAGGATCAGCAGACCCCAGACGAGGACGATGCGGGCCTGGGCGGGCATGCGTTACCGGGCACTGTCAGAACCAGGACATCCTGCTCAAATGTGGACAGACCGTCCCGTCCGAATGACCAGCGCCGAAGCCTTCGCCGCCGTAGCCCTTGCTGCAGTTGCCTGTGACGGGACTCTTGGTCGCGATGAGGCCCATGCCCTGCGACGTCAGCTGGAGAACCGCAGCCTGTACACCAGCTGTTCGGAAGCCACGATGGGTGAGCTGTTCGATCGGCTGCTCACACGGCTCCGGGAGAACGGTGTCGCGGGACTGATCGATTCGGCTGTGCCCGCCCTCAATCAGAGTCAGCAGGAGTCGGCCCTGGCCGTGGCCGCCCATCTCGTTCACGCCGATCGCAAAGTGACGCGTGAGGAGTCCGAATTTCTCCAGAGGTTGACGGAACAGCTCAACCTGCCATCCGGGGAAGCCCAGATGATCATCCGCTCGATCGAAGCACTCAACCGCGACAGCCTCGACAGCTGACGGCAGACTGTGGCCATGAATCGCCTGTGGAAGGAACCGCGTGATGCCGCACTGGAAGCAGATCGTCACCGCACTGAGCGGCCTGGCTCTGGCTCTGATCCTGATGGTTCCAGCGGCGATGGCGGTCGCCCCGGCAGCTTTCAGCCCCGAACGGCCGGTTGATCACGTGATCGACGATGCCGACGTCTTCAGCCGTGCCAGCCGCGGGGAGCTGGAAACACGTCTGCAGGACTTTGAACAGGACCGCCTTGACGCCAGGCTGATCACGCTGCGGCGCCTGGACTATGGATACACCCTCAACAGCTTCGGGACCGAGCTGCTGGAGCAGTGGAGTCAGCCCGGTGAGGCCCCTCTGATGCTGCTTCTGATCGAAAGTCAGGGGAAACGGGCCGCGATCATCGCGGACGACTCCCTACAGTCACGCCTTCCTGAAGCCCTGCTGAAAAGCACAGCTCGCACCACGATGGCGATCCCACTGCGGGCTGGAGATCGCTACCGCCAGGCCTCGATGGACGGCCTCGGGCGGATCTCGGTGGTCCTGAACGGTGGTGAGGATCCAGGCCCCCCTGAGGAGACGGTGCGCACGACTCTGCCCACCAACATCCCCACCCAGGAAGAGACCCAGAGCAGCAATGCCACCACCTGGATCATCGTGCTGATGGTGCTCGGAACCATCATCCCGATGGCGACCTGGTGGGTGTTCTCACGCTGACCACCGCAGCTGATGACGCGTCGAAACTGGATCCAGCTCTTTTCCCACGACCAGTCATTCGACCTCTCCAATGAACTGGAGAGGGGGTATGAGGCTGCACTGCTGATCCAGAGCCTCGAGCTTGAGTACTACGCAGACCGTCCCGTTCGTCCGGACCTTGAGCTGTCGGTTCCCCGTCAGGTTCAGCTGACGATTCTTCGACGCTTCCGGACAGCTCTGAACATCTGCCGCTCGAGCAAGGCGGCCATCGAACCGAAACGCGGCCAGTTGGATGTTCAGGAACTGCGACAGCTGCAACTGATCGAAACCGTCGTGGCCCGCTATGCACCGGGTCGCTCCTCACAACGCGGAAAAATCAGCAGGGACCCGGAACCTCTTCCCCGATCGCTGCTCAGCCTCTTCGACTCGATGCGTCGTCAGCTGGACCCCTCTTCAGAGGAAACCCTTGTTGCAGGTTTTCGGCGGCGCCGCGATTCCACACTCATTTCCCTGCGTCTGGTCCTGCTGCTGATCCTTGTACCGCTCATGGTGCAGCAGATTTCGCGCACGTATCTGATCTCCCCGGTGGTCGACCGTCTGGCACCTGATCTCGGCTTTCTGAGCTATCCGAAGGACGGCCTCGAAGCAAGGTCTGTGGAGAAGCTGCGGATTTACAAGGAAGAAATCGAGTTTGAAGCTCTGCTCAGCGGCGTCGAGACTCCGACAGGTGATGCCATGCGAGAGAAACTGAGAGTCAAGGCGGAAGAACTGAACCGTGAGATCACATTCGAAAGCCTGCAGGCGATCAAGAATGTTCTTTCCGATCTTGCCGCTCTGCTGGCCTTCGTTGTGGTCTGCTTTTCGAGCCGAGATGAACTTCGGGTTCTACGAGGTTTCATCGATGAAGCTGTTTACGGTCTGAGTGATTCAGCCAAGGCTTTCGGCATCATTCTGTTCACAGATATCTTCGTGGGCTATCACAGTCCAGAGGGATGGACTGTTCTGCTTGCCGGTGTTGCCGACCATTTCGGATTACCGGCTCAGGAGAACTTCATCATGTTGTTCATCGCCACTTTCCCGGTGATCCTGGCAACGATTTTCAAATACTGGATCTTCCGTTATCTCAACCGGGTCTCACCCTCGTCCGTGGCGACACTGAAGGGAATGAACGGTGGTGGCTGAAGCCCCAGCGCGGGCAGGATCCCTCGTTCTTGTCCACGGACCGGCCCGCGGCGGCAAGAGTCGCTGGGCAGAAGCACTGTTGAAGGACATCACCCCGGTCACCTACGTCGCGACAGCACCGGGCCGACCTCAGGATGCGAGCTGGCAGGAGCGATTGCGTCTGCACCGCTTGCGGCGACCGGATCACTGGGCGTTGCTGGAAGCGGGTCCGGACCTTCCGCAGGATCTGAAGCGCGTTCCTGGGAACCATGCCGTTCTGATCGATGCTCTCGGCGGATACGTGGCCCAGCATCTCGACTCGGAAAGCAACATCTGGGATCGGCAAACCGAACGCCTGCTCAGCCAACTTTCGACGATGGGACAGACCTGTGTTCTGGTGATCGAGGAAACGGGGTGGGGCGTGGTTCCGCCCACCGCCATCGGCGGTCTGTTCCGTGACCGACTCGGAGCTCTTGCCCAGCGCCTTGATCGTCAGGCGGTGGCCAGTTGGCTGGTGGTGCAGGGTCGGGCACTGGATCTTCACGCTCTGGGAGTACCGGTTCCATGAAGCTTCCGGATCCCTCAGCAGCGCTGCGCATCGCCTTGTTCGAACCGCAGATTCCTCCCAACACCGGGAATATCGCCCGAACCTGTGCGGCGTTCCAGCTGCCACTGGCTTTGATCGAACCCCTCGGGTTCCGGATTGACGACCGCAGCCTCCGGAGGGCCGGTCTCGACTACTGGCCGCATGTGACGGTCTCCACCCATGAGGATCTCAACGATCTGACAGGACAGCTACCGAGGGAGAGCCGTCTGATCGGCTGTAGCCGCTACGGCGGTGTGGCCTTGACGTCGATGGTCTTCCAGCACGGTGATGTGCTGTTGTTTGGACGGGAGGACACGGGGCTGCCGCCATCGGTGCGTGAACGCTGTGACGGCATGGTCACGATTCCCATGCCAGGCGCGGCCGACAGCTCGGGCCAAGGAGGCGTGCGCAGTCTCAACCTTTCGGTGGCCTCTGCTCTGGTGGCATTCCACGCAGGAACTCAACTGTGTTTGTGGTGATCGACGGAGTGATCCAGTCCCCCTTGCACCCAAATGTTTGGCTCGTTACCTTCGGCCCACTCAGACGGTCGTATGCCGTCCAAGATTTCCTCCGGGCTGCATGCGTTTCGTCCAGGTCTTACTGACTGTCTCTGCGCCGATGCTGACCCTTGGCATCTGGCAGGGTCAGCCTGGACAAGCCAACAACCGCCCACTGTTCGCTGAACTCCCTCCGCTTCCATCTCTGACGGAGGAGGAGATCGCCAGCGACAAGATGATCTGGGTGCAGCTTCAGGAGAGGATCGGCCTCGGAAGCCTGGCTGAACTGCTTGGGCTGCAGGGTGAGGAGCTCTCCAGACTGAACGAGAAATCGGAAGCTCACCTCTACCTTTCTGGCTCGTGGGTCAAGCTGCCAGTCGAGGCCGTTGATGAACTCGAGTTCATTTCAGCGGTTGATGTTCAGTCCCGCCGCACATCGCCTCCCGTTCTGGCACCCCCTCCGGTCGGCAACACGGCGCATGTTCAGTCGGGTGACTCTCTCAACACGTTCCTGTCCCGCAACGGACTCACCTGGGATGAGTTGCGCACCCTGAATCCTGGCCTCGAATTGAGTTCGATGGCCGCCGGAAGCGAACTGACGGTCGCCAAAGCCAGCAGCTCAAGACATCTTCTGGCCATCCGACCCACCATCAGCGGTGGTGCCAGCTGGCCTCGGCGGCCTCAGTTCGAGACCCCGGTAAAGCAGGCTCCCAAGCTTCTCAACAATTCCTACTCCTGGCCCACCAAAGGCATCTTCACGTCCGGCTACGGCTGGCGTTGGGGTCGGATGCACAAGGGCATCGACATCGCCAACAACACGGGAACCCCGATCCATGCTGCTCGGGATGGAATCATCACCTACTCGGGTTGGAGCAGCGGTTACGGCTATCTGGTGGAGATGTCCCACGCCGATGGTGACTCCACGCGATATGCCCACAACAGCCGGCTGCTGGTCAAGAAAGGCCAGCTGGTCCCTCAGGGAGCCCGCATTTCCCTGATGGGAAGCACCGGACGCAGCACCGGCCCCCATCTGCACTTTGAGATCCGTCGTTCCGGTGGAGCTGCTGTCAATCCCCTCTCCAAGCTTCCAACCCGTCAGGCCTGAGCGTCTGGTGATCCTCTAAAATCTGTCACACAAGGCTCGGTAGCTCAGCTGGTTAGAGCGTGGGATTCATAACCCCAAGGTCGGGAGTTCAAGTCTCCCCCGAGCCATTCGTCTGTTCTGAACATCAACCTCTCAACGCATGTCGATGGCGTTTAGCCGGTCGCGAAACGTGCGGTTGTTGTCCTTCTCCTGCATGGAGGTGGTTGATGCCGTTGGAGTCGACCTGGACTGCGGCGGCGCCTGACGCCTCTGGCGCTCGGAGCGACCGGATGTGCCGGGCATCCTGAGAGCTCCCGTCGAGCCGTCACGATCCAGAGGTCGCTTTTTCAGGTCACCGCGAAGCTGATTCAGAAGCCGGAAGTGCCCGGTGGAACTGAATTTGCGCAGCAATGAGGGATCCCAGCTCATCAAGACCGAAAGGTTGTTGCAAAAGTGTATGGTCTAGAGCGGCGGGACCCGTGATAGGTTGCGCGCGCAATTGGAAGTCGATCCGACTACGACTTAGTCGCCGTCGACGACCGGTTCATCACCACCGCATCCCGAACATGCCCGAAAACGGTTGCCTGCGTGTGGGCCAGATGGCCCCGGATTTCACCGCCACCGCTGTGGTGGATCAGGAGTTCAAGGAAATCAGCCTGTCCCAGTACCGGGGCAAGTACGTCGTGCTGTTCTTCTACCCCCTGGACTTCACCTTCGTCTGTCCGACTGAGATCACGGCCTTCAGCGATCGCATCGCTGATTTCACCAGCAAGAACACCGAAGTTCTCGCTGTCTCGGTCGACAGCAAGAACTGCCACCTGGCCTGGATCCAGACCCCTCGTAACCAGGGTGGCGTGGGCGATATCAGCTATCCGCTCGTCTCCGACCTGAAGCGTGAGATCTGCACTGCCTACAACGTGCTCAACGACGACGGCGAGGCCGATCGCGGACTGTTCATCATCAACCCGGAAGGGATGGTCATGCACATGACCATCAACAAGGCGCCGGTCGGTCGCAATGTTGATGAGACCCTTCGCGTGCTTCAGGGCTACCAGTACGTGGCGGCAAACCCCGACGAGGTCTGCCCCGCCAACTGGACTCCTGGCGAAAAGACGATGAAGGAGGATCCCGTCGGCAGCAAGGAGTACTTCTCTGCCATCGGCTGATCAACCGAGAACATCCTCGTTGTCCGGCTCCGGCGGTCTCTGACCTGCCGGAGCCTTTTTCATGAGCTGATCGATCGCGCCCGAGAGCGTATCCGCCATCGCGATCCCGCGTCCGTCACTGACCACGATCCTGACAAGCGTGGGAAGCCCCCCCTGGCTGGCCCGCAGATAGACCGGCTCGACGTAGAGAAGGCTGCTGCCAACGGGGACCACCAGCAGATTGCCCTGAACCACTTCAGATCCTCCGCGATCCCAGAGTCCGAACATCTTGCTGATATCGGGATCCTGGTTGATCCTGGCCTGCACCTGCTGTGGCCCGGGGATGGGCTTGTCCTGAGGGAAATCAATCAGCACCAGTTCCCCGTAGTGATCGCCGTCATTGCGTGCGGCAAGCCAGGCGGTGAGATTCGGTCGGGCCTGGGGGGTGAAGGGCTGAAGCAACAGGAATTCCGAACTGCTGTTGGCTTCCAGTTGTGCCGTGATGTGATACGGCTCAACAGGCACTTCCCTGTCGCCGTACGTCTCAACGGGCAATTGCCACACGTCGTCACCGCTGTAGAGCACCCTCGGATCGATCACGTGGTAGGTCTGAAGCTGCTGGACCTGCACCTTGAACAGGGCTTCCGGTACACGCAGGTGCCGGCGAAGGCTCTCAGGCATGGCGCTGAGGGGTTCGAACAGATCCGGGAACAAGGCTGACCATCCACGAATCAGCGGGTCTTCCGGTTCACTCACATAGAAATGGACGCTGCCGTTGAAGGCATCGACAACGGCCTTAACCGAATTGCGCAGATAGCGATCACTCAGGGCGTCGCCGACAGCTGCGCTGTAGGGGTAGGTGGCCGAACGGGTGAAACCCTCGACGATCCAGTACTGGTTCTGATCCTGCTCATAGCCGGCCCGTCCGTCCTCGATCGGGACGGAGACCAGATAGGGATCGCCGCGGAATTCCAGGAACGGGGCAATCGCTTTGACCCGCTGGTGGACATCACGCCTGAGCAGCAGACGGGTGTCGGATGTCATCGAAGCGGTTGTCAGCAACCTCGGCTCCATCAGATAGGCAGCAGCAGCAAGCCTCTGGGGGAGGAAACCGATGGGAACACCAGCTGCCCCCGAGTAATTGGTGTAGACGTTGACATCGCCCTCCGGGTAATCGAACTCGTCCACGAGGGTCGGAGCCACCGCATAGGGCGAGGGCAGCATGCCGAAATACAGCGCCGCCCTGTTCACGGGGACAACCCGCTCAACATCCCCGCGGGAGATGCCAAGCCTTGCATTGCCTTCGATGCGGGTGGCGGAGCCCAGATCGCTGATGAAATAGGGCGGAAGGCCATCCGGACGGGCCGCATTCACCGGGCTCAGCGTGAATCCGTAGCCATGGGTGAACACGAAATGACGGTTCAACCACGTCCGTGACCGTCTGGGCAGTTCGGACTGCTCCAGCTCCCGGGCCGCGAGGATCACCTGCTGAGCCGTGTCGCGATCTGGGAGGAGCGGATAGCGATCAACGGCGGCGTTGGAGAAGCGGTAATAGACACGAAGCTGCTGCAGCTGTCGATTGGTCTCCAGCAGAGGCCTGCTGTCCCACAGACGGATGTTGTCGACGGTGCTGGCTGCCGTCTCCAGATCGTCGCTGGTGAGGTTGGAACTCAGATCATCCGAGCGGAAGCTGATGCGATCCAGCTGGAAGGCGCGTCGGGTCGATGTGATGGCCTGCTCCAGGTAAGGCATCTGCAGCGTCAGTTCCTGGGGTCGCAGCAACAGCCAACGGGTCAGAGGGGTGACCAACTGCTCGATCAGCACGGTGGTCACCAGCAGCACCAGCAGCAGACGCGGCGCGCGACGGTGGAAACGATCGTCTCCGCCAGCGATGACAGCAATGGCCAGGAGCAGCAGCAACAGCGCGATCAGGCTGCGGAACGGCAGGGTCAGATGAACCTGCAACCAGCCGGCACCGGCGACCATGCCGGACTGCGTCCAGAGGAGCTGATGGCGTGACAGCCAGCACCAGCAGGCAGCAGTGGTCAGGATCAGGCCGCTCCAGCGGCGCAGCCCGTTCAGAGCGTGAGGGGCAAATCCGGGACATTCCCAGTCACTGAGACAAGGAGGACGGATCAACCGCCCCCACAGCGTGCCCGACAGGGTGAACAGCTGAGCCAGCAACCCCAGCTCCAGCAGCAACTTGATGGCGGCGAAACGGGCGAGGGAGAAGCTGATGTCGCCGCCGAGCAGAGGTTCGATCAAGCCCGTATCGGGAATGTCCACAGCCAGCGCCCAGACACTCCAGGCCCTGGCGGCGATCACCACAAGGCCGATCCAGCCGAGACGCATCAGCCAGACCATCCAGGGGAGTCGGAGAGCCAGCAGGCCCACGGCCAGACTCAGAAGCACCAGAACTTGGCGAGAGCCGGAGAGATCGAAGGACCACTGCCCCAGCGTGGTCGGATGACGGAGCGCCTCGACCACCAGCAGGCCGATCAGCACCCCGCTGACCAGAAGCACGGCACCACTCACGGCCAGAAGCAGGCTGTAGCGCCAACCCCGCAGCACGGGGGCGAGGCTGACCGACCGGTCCACCGGAGACGCCATGACGGTTCGGGCCCAGCGGGATGCGGCCAGCAGCAGGATCGCGGCGCACCCCCCTGACAGAAGCTGAAGGCCCCAACGCTGCAGCAACACCCCCTGCCAGTCGAACTGAGCAAACCAGAGCCACTCCACCAGCATCCGGGCTGCCAGCCACGACAGCGGGAGCAGGAGAAGCAGACGGATCACGTCAGGCCGGCAAGCTGCATGAAGCGGTCCCCCGGCAGGGTCTCCTCGTCGATCAGGGCCTCGACCAGACGGTCCATCACCTGCCGTCTCGGCTGCAGCAGAGCCACTGCCTGCTCAAGGGAGCGGCGGGCAAGGGCACGGACCTGGGAATCAATCTCCCGTCCTGTCGTCTCGGCGTAGTCGGGACGCTGGTTGAACCAGTCCTTGCCGAGGAAGACCTCGGAACCTGCCGACTCAAGGGCGACCGGTCCGAGGCTGGAGAAGCCGAAGCGGGTGACCATCTCCCTGGCCAGACGGGCCACTGTCTGGAGGTCACCGCTGGCTCCCTGCGTCACTTCCTGAGCTCCGAACACCACGAGTTCAGCGGCGCGTCCCCCCAGCATCACCACAAGATCCGCCTGCAGATAGGCGCGTGTGTAAAGGCCCGAGTCGAGGCGTTCCTCATCAGGCAGCAAACGGGAGTAGCCGGCAGCGCCACCGCGGGGAAGGATCGTGACCTTGTCGACGGGATCAGCTGCCGGCAGCAGCGCCGCGACGAGAGCGTGGCCGATTTCGTGATACGCGATCAGACGTTTCTTGGCACTGTCCTGGAGGGGTCTGGCGCTCAACCCCATCGTGATCCGATCCAGGGCGCCTTCCAGTTGGGTGTCCGTGATCGCCTGCTCCTGCTGACGAGCGGTGAGAATCGCCGCCTCATTGAGCAGATTGGCAAGGTCGGCTCCGGAGAATCCCGGTGTCCGCCGTGCCCAGTGCTCCAGATTCACGGTGGGATCCAGGGGCCTGGTTCTGGCATGGACCGCGAGGATGTCAGCGCGGCCACGGCGATCGGGCAGCGAGACATCGATGCGGCGATCGAAACGGCCCGGACGCGTCAGAGCGGCATCAAGCACATCGGCCCGATTGGTGGCCGCCAGGAGAATCACACCGGAGTTCTCCGCGAAACCATCCATTTCGGTGAGCAACTGATTCAGGGTCTGCTCCCGTTCATCATTTCCGCCACCGATGCCTGCCCCGCGCTGGCGACCGACGGCGTCGATCTCATCGATGAAAACGATGCAGGGAGCTTTCTCCTTGGCCTTTCGGAACAGGTCCCTGACTCTGCTGGCTCCGACACCGACGAACAGCTCAACGAATTCGGAGGCGGCCATCGAAAAGAAGGGAACGCCGGCCTCCCCGGCGATCGCCCTAGCCAGAAGAGTCTTGCCGGTTCCTGGTGGTCCCACCAGCAGAACGCCTCTGGGGATCCTGGCCCCGAGCCGGATAAAAGACTCCGGTTGCTTCAGGAAGGTGACCACCTCCTGGAGTTCCTGTTTCGCCTGGTTGATGCCGGCGACGTCCTCGAAGCGGACCTGAAGATCCTCCTGAGCCTTGACCCGAGGCTGACTGCGTCCGAAACCCAGCGCTTTGTTGGCCACCTGGGCTGAGCGCCTCAACAACAGCGAAAGCCCCACAACGATCAGCACGATCAGTGCAAGGTTTCCGGCCATGCCGGCCAGGGCCTGATCCTGGCGGACATCCCGCACCGTCAGTGGAGTGCCGGACGCTTCGGCAGCCCGCAGAATCTGCTGATCGTTGGCGAAGACAGGAACGGTGGCGCGCCGGCCATCGCGATAGGTCACCTGCACTTCCCGGCGCCCGGGGATCAGCTCGAGGTTGCTGACGTCCTTCTTCTCAATCTGACGCAGCAGCGTGGAATAGCTCGTCGGGGGCTGTCGCCGACCCAGAGCGGGCATCAGGGACGGCTGAGGACGGCTGGTCTGTTCCGGAGCGCTCGAACCTGAACTCACGACATCTCTGCTCTGTCATGAGACTAGCGATTTGACGCCGGGCATCTCCAGGCGGGACAATCCCCGTTTGGAGATAAAGAAGCCGCAATGGCCGTCCCGAAGAAGAAGACATCCAAGGCCAAGCGCAACCAGCGCCATGCCACCTGGAAAGCCAAAGCGGCGGTCGCTGCCCAGCGAGCCATGTCGATCGGCAAATCGGTGCTGAGCGGTCGGGCCCAGGGATTCGTCTACCCCGTCCGCGATACCGACGACGAGGAGAGCTGATCCGGTCTGATGCGGATGCGGCGGAGCCGCCTCTCAACATCGATTTCGAAAACCACATCAGCGGATGGAAGCTGGAAGCTCACGGCGGGAATGGCGGCCATGATCATCCGGGTGAAGCCTTCCAGCTCCCTGCGATCCAGGGAGACACCGCTCGTCTGCTTCATCGTGGCCTCCTGATCCTGCTTCCAGAGCCTGGAGGATGTGAAGTCCAGGGCCTGAAGCTGCCAGAGCGCATCAAGGCTCGACCAGACCGGGGCGTAGGTGCGCAGCTGGTCCTGCACGATGTGGCGGTACCGGAGTTCCTCCGCACTGAGGGGAGGAAGCAGATGCTCTGAACCCGCCGATATCGGTTGCCCGGCGGCCAGGGGTTCACAGCCCACGAACCAACCTTCCAGCAGCAGAATCCGCGCCGGGCACGGACGCCAGCCGCAGCGGTCCCCGCGCCCCTTTCGGAGTGCCTTGTCGAACATCGGAAGGTTGGGCTGTTCCCCCTGCCTCCAGGCACTGAGGCGATCCAGCAGCAGAGGCAGATCATGGCTTCCAGGCAAGGCCCGGGGCACTCCCCAGGGGTTGCCCTGCATCGCCAGATCGAGACCGGCCGCATCGAGATAGAAATCGTCGATGGACACCACCTGCAACGACAGCCCCAGCTGAGATGCGGCTCCCTCCAACCAGCGTCCGAGACTGGATTTGCCACAACCCGGCAGGGCGCTGAGGCCGATGAGATGGCGTGTTCCACGGTTCTCAAGCTGTTCAGCCAGGGTCAGCAGAGGCAGCCCGAGCGCCCACAACCAGTCGGCCGATGCACCGCGGGCCCAGGCATCCGATGCGAGATCGGTTGCGGAGCGATTACGCCAGCGCTTCTCCCAGCCTTGAGGGTCAACATCCCCGAGATGTTCAAGCAGTGCGATCAGATCCGCCTGCGGCAGATCCCTCGGTGCTTCAGGATCCAACCTTGAACGCCTCCAGCACGATTCCGTAGACCAGTCCCATCCGGCCATTGTCCAGAAGCGTCCAGGAGAGTGGCAGCGGCTCCTGGCGGACACGGCGGCGGAAGAACACAAGGGCTTCACACATAGCCAGCACGAGAAGCCCAGCGAACGTTCGCATCGATACGGCGTTCACCAGATGAACAGTGGCCACGGATCCTGAAAGGAATCCGAGCAACAAAGCGATCAGTGAGAGGCTGCGCCGCCACCAGGGCCCAGCGAAAGACTGGCTGAGACGCGCCCCGAAACGACCCTGAACCCCGGCGAGACGCGTGGTCTGGTAAGAACGCATCACTCCGGTGGATCCAGAAGAAACTTCAGGTACTCCAGCGTCACCAGCCCCTGCGGGCAAGGGGGCCCCCAGCATTGGTGAGCAGGCCGCTCCCGTTCACCGAGATGGTCGAGAACGGCAACGGCCAGCCCATGCAGCTGGTGAAGGTCCCGGTCCCATGGAGAGGGCGTCAGCAGGCAGGGGAGGCCCGAGGCTCTGGCCGCCTGGAGTCCAGCCGCCGAATCCTCCAGGGCCAGCCCTTCCTGGGCACTGAGGCCACTGGCCTGCAAAGCGTGGAGATAACCGGCAGGCGATGGTTTGCCCTCAGGCACGTCATCAGCCGTGATGATGCCCTGGAACGGCCATGGTCCGTCGCCACCACCGGACAGCAACGCGCTGACCGACCCACGGCCGCTGGAGGTGACGATCCACTGCTGCACACCGGCGCAGTCCAACTCCCGGAGCAGTCGCAGCACGCCCGGCCGCCAGCGCACATGGCCGGAACGGCAGCGTTCCAGGTAACGATCCCGCTTGCGGGCACGAAGTGTCTGAAGCAGGTCATCATCAAGGCTGACGCCCTGCTGCCGGGCAGAGAACCTGACACGGGCCATCCCTCCTGGAACGGAGAGCAGATCGGCGTAGTGCTCCGGAGTCCAGTGAAGGGGGAGACCGAGGTCCTCGAACGCTTGGTTGAAGGCGGGGCGATGGCCATCCATCTCGGTGTCCGCCAGGGTTCCGTCCACATCCCAGAACACGCCGCGCAACTCAGCCATCGCCGGTGCCGACGTGCCGTCGGACGCACAATGCACGAGCATCTCAGCACACGATCGCGGCCGACGTTGACGCACCATTCACCTCTGTGGAGCTGGTCCCTGCCGGAGGTGATCACACCGTCCCCGCTGGCGGAGGTGGATCTGCCCTTGCCATTGCGGAGCCTGCTGCAACGTCGGGGCATCCAAACGGTGGAAGCAGCGGAACACCTGCTCGATCCGCCGGATCTTCCGGATCCGGAACAGGAGTTCCCGGATCTAGCAACAGCGGCAGCACGCTTGGCGCGGGCCTGCAGAGGCGGTGAATCACTGGCGATCTGCGGGGATTACGACGCCGATGGGATGACGAGCACAGCCCTGCTGATTCGCGCCCTCCGCCCCCTTGGAGCGGACGCTGTGGCAGCGATCCCTTCGCGGATGGATGACGGTTACGGGCTCAACACCGGCATGGTCGAACGCCTGCAGGCCAAGGGGATCCGACTGCTGGTGACCGTTGACAACGGAGTTGCAGCGGTTGCGGCACTGGAAAAGGCGATCGAACTCGATGTGGAGGTGATCGTCACCGATCACCACACGATTCCCGAGCAGCGACCGCCGATGGCAGCGCTGATTCATCCGGCCACAACCCCCGAAAGCTCGCCCTACCGAGGACTGGCAGGCGTCGGACTGGCCTACGTTCTGGCGGAGGCGGTGGCATCGCGACTGAAGCGTCCGGAAGCGGTTGCGACGGCCCGGGATCTGTTCTGCATCGGCACCGTGGCCGACATGGCTCCCCTCACCGGAGCGAACCGTCGCTGGCTGCGGGACGGGCTGAGACAACTGCACCGCAGTCGATGTGAAGGGATTCAGGCGCTTCAACGCCTTTCAGGGCTTGGTGACCGACCGCTGCGCAGCGATGACATCGGGTTTCAGATCGCTCCGAGAATCAACGCCGTGGGGCGCCTCGGGGAACCGAGCCTTGTGGTGGACCTGCTGACGGTTGAGGACCCTGAAGCGGCCATGGCTCTGGCACGCCGTTGTGACGATTACAACCGGCAGCGCCGGGATCTGTGCAATGCCATCGAAGCCGAAGCCGTGGCACTTGTGGAAGCAGACCGGGGATCAGTGCCGCCGTTCCTGTTGCTGGCGCAGGGTCACTGGCATCACGGCGTCATCGGCATTGTGGCGGCGCGCCTGGTTGAGCGATATCACCGGCCGGCCGCCCTGCTCGCGGGAGAGGGGGATGGCCGCCTGCGGGCCTCCGTGCGGGCACCATCCGGATTTGCCGTGGATGCCGCCCTGAACAGCTGCAGTGACTTGCTGGAACGTTTCGGAGGTCATCCGGCAGCCGGTGGCTTCACCGTGGCGGCGGAGCAGGTGCATCCGCTCCAGGAACGGCTCAACTCCCTGGCGGAGGATTGGCTGAGCCGTCAGGGACAGGGCATTCCCATCCGCCCCGATGCCCTGCTGAGCCTTGAACAGGTGAACTGGGATCTCTGGAGTGCGCTGCAGCGCCTGGAGCCCTTCGGCATCGGCCATGAGACGCCCCTCTTCTGGTCAAGGGACTGTCGGGTGACGGAATCACGCACCATGAACGGTGGTCATCTGGCTCTGAAGCTGAGCCAGGGACCCGCCGAACGAAGGGCTGTCGCCTGGCGCTGGTCAGACCAGCGTTCCGTTCCCAGCCGCTGTGATGTGGCCTTCCGGATCAACCTCAATCGGTGGCAGGGGGAGCAACGGCTTCAACTCGATGTGAAAGCACTCAGACCGCACAGCGACTGCATCACGCTCTGCCGAGGAACCAACCGGTACATCGCCGCCAGGAACGGGGAAGGTCTGACCCTCAGCAACGACCAGGGACGCTCGATCGAGGCACGCGTGCCCGCGGAGGAACCGCTGAACTGCCAGGACCCTCTCGCTCAGAACGGACAGGTTCTGCACCTTCTCGAGGAGGCGAGCCTGGCCCTTGGACTGAGGCCCTGAGCAGGGCTCAGAGGGCGCCGCGGCGATAGAAGAGGATGAAGATCACAGCTGGGCCGGCGAGAGTGATCAGCGCAAGGGCGGCGAAATTGGCGATCAGATGGATGTCGATGCCCATGGTTCGGAAGCGCTGTCAGACGACGATTGGCAACCCAGGCTACGGGGCCTGCGGACCTGCGGGTCCACGAGGGGTGAAGCTCTGTGATTGCTTGTCACAGCGAGCCCGATGAACGGGGTGCTCGGGAGCTGGACCTGCATCAGCCAGTGCGGAGCGTGCTGCCGGCTCTGCCCGGAGGAACGGGGCGAGGCGCTGGAGGCCCTCAGTGAGGATCAACGCCGTGAATATCTGTCGATGGTGGGGCCAGATGGCTGGTGCATCAACTACGACAGCGGCGGCCGCCGTTGTCGCATCTATGAGACGCGACCGGATTTCTGCCGGGTCCAGCAGCTCGGAGGCCTGTTCCACGTGAGCGACTCCGACCTCGAGGAGTTCGCTGTGAGCTGCTGCCGCCAGCAGATCCGATCCGTCTATGGAGGACGTAGCCGTGTCCTGCGTAGGTTTGACCGAGCCCTGCGCAGGTCCACCCCCGGCGATGACTGAGTCCGCTCGGCCCCCGTTTCTGACGGTTCTGATCAGCAGTTTCACCACGGTTTTCCTGGCGGAGCTCGGGGACAAGACGCAGCTGGCGACCCTGCTCCTCGCCGCTCAGTCAGGCTCGCCCTGGCTGGTCTTCCTCGGTGCTGCCCTGGCGCTCATCGCATCCAGCCTCGTTGGGGTGCTCGTGGGCCAGTGGTTGTCCAAGGTGCTGCCTCCGGAACGGCTGCAACTGATGGCCGGCGTGCTGATGGTGAGCCTCGGCCTCTGGCTCGGTCTGCAGGCGGCACGCGCGCTGCTGATCACCCACCCCATGTTCTGAGCCATGGACCTCGCGCTGCTTCTGTCCACCTTCGTGACGGTCTTCCTGGCGGAGCTGGGGGACAAGACCCAGTTGGCCACCGTGGCGCTCAGTGGAACCTCCGACCGTCCGTTCGCTGTCTTCCTGGGATCGTCGTCCGCCCTTGTGCTGGCCAGTCTTCTCGGAGCTCTGGCAGGAGGGTCGATGGCCACCATGATCCCCGCTGATCTGCTTCAGCTGGCTGCCTCCATCGGATTCCTGGTGATCGGAACCCGTCTGCTCTGGCCAGCACTTCGCGGCGCAAACCTGCTGGAGGAGAAGGAGGGACCCGCCGACTCCTAAAGTCGCAATGGCCTGGAGTTCGCTGCATGGTCCACCCCACCGGTGGCCCGCTCCGCGTCACCTTCCCCCGGTCCTGACGGCCGGTCTTTTCCCGATTCCCGATGAAGTTCACGGTCGCCGACCTGCTCGATCAGCTGTCCATCGATGCAGCTGTCGAGCCACCGAAGCTGGCCAAGAGCCTCAAGCTCACCAAGCAGAGCGAAAAGCAGTGCCTGGATCTCGCCCTCGACGCCCTCGGAAGGATCGGGGTGGTCGCGATCCTGGACGACGGTGGTGTCATCCGTTGTGAAAACGATCAGCTGATCGATGCCCGGCTTCGCTGCAGCAGCAAAGGCTTCTGCTTCGCCATCCGTCATGACGGCGGGGATGACATCTACATCCGCGACCATCAGCTCAATCACGCCTGGAACGGTGATCGCGTGCTTGTGCGAATCACCCGAGAAGGCGGGCGACGACGATCACCGGAGGGAGGTGTTCAGTGCATCCTCGAACGCAGCACCACCTCGCTGCTGGCGCAGGTGGAACGTCAGGACGACCAGCTGGTGGCCGTTCCCCTCGACGACCGGCTGCTGGCCAGCATTCAGTTGCCGAAAGAAGCTGGAGAGCATCTCCAGGAAGACAAACCAACCTCTGTTGTGGAGGTTCAGGTCGATCGCTACCCGGTGGCTCAGCATGCGGCTGTCGGTCATGTGGCGCGTCCGCTTCCCCTGAACGGGGGCCCTGCGGCCGATCGGGAACTGCTGCTCACCAAGGCGGGACTGCATCACCGGCAGGCCGCGCCGCGTGGATCCGCCAAGGCTCCAGCCACGAAGGGACGCACCGATCTCAGTGATCAGCCCTGTCTGCTGCTGCGCAGCTGGTCCGTCGAGGACGCCCCCGGGCTGCCCGCCGTTCACGTCGAAGCCCATGAGGGCGGGAGCCGGCTCTGGGTGCATGCGCCCACGGTCGCCGAACGGATCGGCAGCGGAAACAGTCTGGATCTGTGGTTGCGCGATCAGGTGGAAGCTCTCTGCCTCGGGAACGCCTGGCAACCGCTGCTCACACCAGCTCTCAGCAAGGCCGGAAGCTTCGTTTCAGGGGAAACGGCCGAGGCGATCACGGTGCGCCTCGATGTCTCCGCGACGGGAGAGGTCACGGACTGGACCTTCATGCTCAGCACCATCCGTCCGGCGGCGACGGTGTCCACGGAGCAGATGAAGGCGCTGGCGGAGCGCAAGCCCAGAAGCCGCAGTCTCCCTACCGCGCTCAAGTCGATCAAGGACCACCTCGGACAGCTGGAGACACTGCAGTTCTGTGCCCGCTGTCTGATGGATCGCGAGCGTCAGTCCGGCGTGGTGCAACTGGATCTGCAGCTGCCGGAGATGGAAGCGCTCGGAGACCTGATCTGGGCCGATCCCACAGGGCTGCGGCATCGCTGGGTCGATGCCATGGCTCCACAGGACCCACAGTCGCTGCTGCAGCCGCTGCTGCGTGCCGCCAACCGGGCCTGGGCACAGCATCGTGAGTCGCTTCAGCTGCCGGGCATCGTTCTGCAGAGCGGGGAACCGGATCCCGCTGTTCTGACGGATGTAGCGAAGACCGCGATCGCCCTCGATCTGCCGCTGGAACTCGATGAAGAGGGCAGCCCATCCGCTCAGGAACTGCTCGCAGGCTTCACCGAGTCAGCCCATCGACGTGTGCTGGAGCAACAGCTCAGCCATGCCCTGCCGCAACCGGTGTTCGCCGTTGCCGGCCTGGCCCCGGTGCCGGCGGAAGCCGAGGAATCCACCGCATCGGCCGCCAGTGGCGAGAAAGCGACAGATCCTCTGGTCGCCGAGGTCCCATGGTGCTGCGCAGGCCTCAGCTATGCCCACCTCGCCAACCAGCAGGTGCTGGTCTGCCTGCTCCAGGACGGCAAGGATCGGCCGACCGTGCGCCACAAGACCCGTCTCACCCTCGGGGAACGCGGATGCGGCGAAGCGCTGAGCTGGCCACTGTTCACGGCGTCCCAGGAGGAGAAACTGCAGGGGATCTGCACGGAACGCTTCGTTCAGAGACTGAACAGCCGCCGTCGTCAGATTCATGAGCTTGAACGGGATCTGGTGAACATGGTTCAGGCACGATCCGCCGAGCCGCTGGTGGACAGCGAAACCGAAGGCCGAATCAGTGGTGTGCAGAGCTACGGATTCTTTGTCGAGGTGGGGCCGACACGGGTTGAAGGGCTCGTGCACGTCAGCTCCCTGAACGATGATTGGTATGAATACCGATCGCGCCAGAACCGTCTTGTCGGACGCAAGACTCGCCGCGTGTATCAACTCGGTGACAGCGTTCGGGTGCGCGTGATCAAAGTCGACGTGTTGCGCAATCAGATCGATCTGGACGTGATCGCCGAACCCTTGCCGGCGCCGGAAGCGGAGGACACCGGCATCACACCGATTCCGGTCACCCTCAGCAACGCCTGACCATGCATCCCTACGTCCTTGCGGTGACCGGCGCATCCGCGCAGCCGCTGGCGGAGCGGGCTCTGCAGCTGCTGTTGCGACGCGGCCGCGATGTTCATCTGGTGCTGAGCCGCGGAGCCCACGAGGTGTTCCGCGCCGAGCAGGGACTGAGGATCCCAGTGGCACCCGATGAGCAGGAACGCTTCTGGCGCGAGCATCTCAAGGAATCAGCGGGTGGGCTGGTGTGCCATCGCTGGAACGATCAGAGCGCCTCGATCGCCAGCGGCAGTTTCCGCACACGGGCCATGCTGATCCTTCCCTGCAGCATGGGCACGGTTGGTCGCATCCGTGCCGGTGTGGCGATGGATCTCATCGAACGCTGCGCCGATGTGCATCTCAAGGAAGGACGCCCGCTGGTGATCGCTCCTCGCGAAATGCCGTTCAACCTGATTCATCTGCGCAATCTCACGGCCCTTGCGGAAGCCGGGGCACGCATTGCAGCTCCGATTCCTGCCTGGTACACACGGCCGGAAAGCCTGGATGACATGGTCGATTTCCTCGTGATCCGCCTGCTGGATGGTCTTGAGGAGGATCTCGGTCCGCTCGATCGCTGGCAGGGCCCTGTCGCATGACCGCGTTGCAGAGACTGCTGCTGCTGCCCTGCCTGGCACCGTTCGTGATCGTGATCGTGCTGTCTGCGCTGACGCGCGGAACACCGGTTCGGCTGCAACTGCTCATCTGGCGCACGCCACCCCTGCCGATCGGAGCCTGGACGGCTCTGGCCGCCTCCACGGGCGCCGCTCTGGCGGCGGGCACGACCATGCTGCTGAGGCCGTCCCGCCAGCCCCTGCGCCGTCAGGTCCATCGTGCCGTCGAGAACCTCGAGCGGGAACCGCAACCTCCACAGCCGAGCCCGTCGATGCCCGAACGGGACATCCGGGAGCCGGCACCCACCGTTGCTGTCGCCTACCGGGTGATTCAGCAACCCGAGCGCGTCAGGTCGCGACCGAGCGACAGCGATACGTCGGACTGGGATCAGGATCCCGACCGCGATTGGTGAGGCACCTCCGGGGCTGCCTAAAGTTCCCGCAGAGATTTGGATCCGGTGAGCGACACCCCTGCTGAAGCCGAAGCGCAGGCGAAACCGAAGCCGAAGGCCAAACCTCCCAAACCGGAGGACAAACCATTCGAGCTGTTCATGCGCGAGGAGTTTCTGCCCGCGGTCAGCAGCCAGCTCAAGGATCACGCCATCGACCCGGACCGGCTTGAGCTGGTCACAGGCGAACGACCGGTGGTCGGAGGCACCTGCCCGATGGTGGTCGGGGAACTGCCTGGTGACCGTCGCTTCTGGCTGTGTTTCAACAGCGAGGACATTGCCAGCGGAAAGACCATCACCCTGGCGGACCCGGGCAGCGACCCGACCCTGCTGGAGTCCTTCCTGATCGATGAGAAGCGGATGTCACTTGCTCTGCTCGTGTCCAGGCTTCTGCAGCGTCTGAACGGTCAGAAATGGCTGGGCGGGAACTGAAGCGCGACGGAGATCACGGTGTCACCCCTACATTGGATGACACCTTGTACCGGAGCTGATGGTCCCTCCCACCGCCATGGCCGAGCAGACAGCCGAGAGTGCTGTCGCCGTCAAGGAGCCCGTCAAGGACACAATCCTCACTCCGCGGTTTTACACCACCGATTTCGAGGCCATGGCCGCCATGGACCTGCGCCCGAACGAGGCGGAACTCGAAGCGATCTGTGAAGAATTCCGCAAGGATTACAACCGTCACCATTTCGTCCGCAACGACGAGTTCGACGGGGCCGCCGAGAAACTCGACCCTGAAACACGACAGGTCTTCGTTGAATTTCTCGAGCAGAGCTGCACGTCTGAATTCTCCGGCTTCCTCCTCTACAAGGAGCTGAGCCGTCGGATCAAGCAGAAGAACCCTCTTCTCGCCGAGTGCTTTGCCCACATGGCCCGCGATGAGGCCCGCCACGCCGGCTTCCTCAACAAGGCGATGAGTGATTTCGGGGTTCAGCTCGACCTCGGGTTCCTGACGGCCAGCAAGAAGTACACCTTCTTCAAACCCAAGTTCATCTTCTACGCCACCTACCTGTCAGAGAAGATCGGCTACTGGCGTTACATCGCCATCTACCGGCACCTGGAGAAGAACCCGGACAGCAAGATCTTCCCGATCTTCAACTTCTTCGAGAACTGGTGTCAGGACGAGAACCGCCATGGTGATTTCTTCGACGCCCTGATGAAGGCTCAGCCCGACACCGTGCGTGGCCCCATCGCCAGGCTGTGGTGCCGGTTCTTCCTGCTGGCTGTGTTCGCCACCATGTATGTGCGTGATGTGGCCCGCAAGGAGTTCTACGAGTCACTCGGCCTGGACGCCCGCACCTACGACCGCATGGTGATCGACAAGACGAACGAGACCTCGGCCCGCGTTTTCCCGGTCGTGCTCGATGTGCGCAATGACAAGTTCTGGGAGCGCCTCGAGCAGTTGGTCAGTAACAACGCAGCTCTTCAGGCTGCGGATGCCGGCACGTCCCCTGCGCCTGTGCGTCTGATCCGCAAGCTCCCCCACTGGATCGGCAACGTCTCCGTGATGGCGAAATTGTTCCTGATGTCCCCGATCCCCAGTGATCGTTTCCAGCCCGCCGTCCGCTGACGGGCTTCTTCTCACGACAACGCACTTGACCGCCGCTCTTTTCACGACCAACGGAGCCGCACTGCTGGAGGACCTTCTCCAGCGGGGCGTTTCGGCCGGGGCCTCGCTCGTCGAGGTGTTTGCTGAACGAACCGATCATCTCGGTCTGCTCGCCGAACAGGACAACATCACCAGTGTCAACCCGTCCTTCGCCTGCGGCGCTGGAATCAGGGTGTTCCGCGGCGAGCGGGATGGATTCGTGAGCACCAACGACCTCTCGAGGGATGGCCTGACCAGGGCTCTCGATCAGGCCCTGGCGATGCTTGGGCTGGAGATCGGAACCCGGGATTCCGCTGCGGGCTTCCAGGGTCTGCGTGCACTCATCAACCATGCCGCGACCAAAGAAGACTGGTTGCAGCGCTGCCCCTCCATGGCGGCAGCCGGCGACAGGCTGAAGCAGGGAACCGCTCATCTGGAGCGCCTCGGCCAGCATCTGCAGGTGCGTCGTGGCAGCTATTCCCGCGATTGGCAGGAGGTGCTGGTGGCCGCGTCGGACGGCACCTTCGCGCGGGACATTCGTCTCCACCAGTCCACCGGACTCTCGGTGCTGGCTGCCGATGGCGACTACCGCGCCAGCATCGGTCGGCGCTACGGCAGCACGGACCGACCTGAGGATCTCGTCAACTGGAACAGCGAGACGAGTGCCACGGAGGTCTGCGAGAGCGCCGGCAAGATGCTTCGGGCTGAATACGTCGAAGCCGGCCAGATGCCGGTGGTGCTCGCCAACCGCTTCGGCGGCGTGATCTTCCACGAAGCCTGCGGTCACCTGCTGGAGACAACGCAGATCGAACGGGGCACCACCCCCTTCGCGGACAGCGTCGGTTCCCTGATCGCCCATCCAGCAGTCACGGCCGTTGATGAAGGCCTCAGTGACGGGGCCTTCGGAACCCTCTCCATGGACGACGAAGGCATGGCGCCGGAACGCACGGTGTTGATCGAGAACGGCATCCTGCAGCGGTTCATCAGTGACCGCGCCGGGGAACTCCGGACAGGCCACCGTCGAACCGGCAGTGGTCGGCGCCAGAGCCACGCCTTCGCTGCCGCCAGTCGCATGAGAAACACCTACATCGATGCCGGTCCCCACAAGCCGGAGGATCTGATCGCGTCGGTGGATCACGGTCTTTACTGCAAGGCCATGGGTGGTGGCAGCGTCGGACCCACTGGTCAGTTCAACTTCGCCGTGGAGGAGGGGTATCTGATCGAGAACGGACAACTGGGACAACCGGTGAAGGGCGCCACGCTGATCGGGGATGCCAAGGAGGTGATGCCGCGAATCTCCATGTGCGCGGATGATCTCGATCTGGCAGCCGGCTTCTGTGGCTCGGTGAGCGGCAGCATCTTCGTCACCGTGGGGCAACCGCACATCAAGGTCGATTCCATCACCGTCGGAGGCCGCTGAAGATGACGAAAACGAACGGTCTCAACGCCTCCGCCCTGCGTGATCGGTTGCAGGAACTCGCCAAACGCGAAGGGATCCATCAGTGGGACCTTGGCGCCGCCTGCAGTGATGACTGCTCTGTTCAGGTCGATCGGGGAGAAGCGAAACAGCTGAAGGCGGCTCAGCGCAGCTCAATCACCGTGCGTGTCTGGAACGGCGATGGGCTGGTGGGGATCACCAGCACCACGGATCTCTCCGAGGCCGGCCTGGAGAAGGCTCTCACCGGAGCCCACGAAGCCAGCCGCTTCGGCAATCCAGACGATGTGCCCGGATTTTCCCCGCTGGCGACGGCTCCGCTACCCGAGCTGGATCGCCCACTGAAACAGCGCCGGGGAATCCTGCCGTTGCTGTCGACCCTGCGCGAGGCCGAAGCCGACCTGCTCGCCCGCCACCCCGCGATCAACAGCGTGCCGTACAACGGACTTGCTGAGTCGCTTTCGCAGAGCCTCTATCTCAACAGCGACGGAGCCCTGCGCGAAATGCAGCGCACCCAGGCCTCGCTTTATCTCTACGCGAAGGCTGAGGAAACCGGTCGTAAACCGCGCAGCTCCGGTGCCGTTCGCCTCGCTCTGGGCAGCGGCGACCTCGATGTGAGCGGGTGCATCGAGGAGGCCGTCGAACGCACCGTCAGTCACCTCGCCTATCGACCGATCGACACCGGCAGCTATCGGATCTGCTTCACACCGGAGGCGTTTCTGTCTCTGCTCGGGGCCTTCAGCAGCATGCTCAATGCACGCTCGGTTCTTGATGGCGTCAGCCTCAGCCGGCGGGAGTCGCTCGGTACCTCCGTCGCTGTTCCGTTCCTGTCTCTTCACGACGACGGACTGCACAGCGGCAACATCGGCGCAGCGGCGTTCGATGGAGAAGGAACACCGACGCGACGGATCAGCCTGATCGAGGGTGGCGTGCTGAGCAATTTCCTGCACTCAGAGGCCACAGCCAGGGCCTTCGGCGTGGCACCCACCGGCCATGCCGGCCTGGGCGCGAAAGTCTCGGTCGGTCCGGACTGGTTTGTGGTGAGCACCACAGAAGGCGTCAGCAGCGGTCACGATCTGGATCACAAGACCCATCAGGATCCGTTTGTGCTGATTGAAGATCTCAGCGCCCTGCATGCCGGCGTCAAAGCGAGCCAGGGCTCGTTCTCCCTCCCCTTTGATGGCTGGTTGGTGAAGGGCGGTGAACGCATTTCGGTGGAAGCCGCCACCGTGGCCGGTGATATCCGCACAGTGCTCAACAGCCTTCTGCATCTTGAAACGGAATCGGAAGTCACCCCGAGGGGGGTCAGTCCCCATGTCTGGGTGGACGGACTCTCGATCACCGGCGAGGCATGAGAGTGCTGTTCTGGGGCACTCCCCAGTACGCCGTCCCAACTCTGAAGGCACTGCATGCCGCCGGCCACGAGGTGGTCGGTGTCGTCACCCAACCGGACCGGCGGCGGGGGCGTGGGAAGCAGCTGATGCCATCACCCGTCAAACAGGTGGCGCTGGAGCTCGAACGTCCGGTGTTCACTCCGGAACGGATCCGTCGGGATCTGGAGTGCCAGCAAGCACTGGCAAGGCTGAATGCGGATCTGTCCGTTGTGGTGGCTTTCGGCCAGATCCTGCCGAGATCCGTGCTGGAGCAGCCACCGTTGGGATGCTGGAACGGCCATGGATCCTTGCTGCCGCGTTGGCGCGGAGCAGGACCGATCCAGTGGAGCCTGCTGGAAGGTGACCCGGAGACCGGTGTCGGCGTGATGGCGATGGAGGAGGGCCTGGACACAGGGCCGGTGCTGCTGGAACGGCGCTGCAGGATCGGTCTGCTGGAGACCGCCGAAGAGCTGGCCTTACGCCTGAGTTCTGTGACGGCCGAGCTGATGCTGGATGCGCTGCCCCGCATCGCATCAGCTGGACAGGGCCCTCAGGAGCTTCGCTGGCAGCGTCTGGGGGTAACCGCTCAGCAGGAGCGGAACGGGGAGGTGACCTATGCACGCATGCTGACCAAGGACGACCTGCGGCTGGACTGGAGTGAGTCGGCCCTGGCACTGCACCGGCGTGTGATGGCGCTGCATCCGAACGCTTTCACACGATGGCGGGGACAACGCCTCAAGGTGCTGCGCTGCGAACCGCTGATCGAGCGTTTGCGAGGGGAACTTTCAGAGGACGCCAGAGATCTGGTCGGTCGCTGGCCAACCGGCGAGGGCTCACCCGGGACTGTTCTGAGCACCGAGGCGGGCCTCGGACTGGTGGTCAGCACACGGGGATGCCCCCTGTTGATCCGTGCAGCGCAGCTGGAAGGAAAGTCGCGCAGCGAAGCAGACACACTTCTCCAGCAACTCCGCGCCCAGCCCGGCGACCGACTCGAAAACGTGATCATACATTAACGATATTGTAACGATATCGTTCAGTCCTCAGTCGTCGACATAGAGCATCCTGGCCTGCGACCAGACCGCCTCCAGGTCGCCATCGTCCAGGGCGAGAGCTTCAGGCCAGACCTGCCGAAGCCAGACACGCCGTTGCTCCCCTTCCGTGGAGACAAAGAAGCTCTGCTGAGCAGCCAGCACCCTGAACTTCAGACATTCCAGGAGACGGGACCTCAACCGCACCCCATCCACCAAGCCGATCCGGGATCGGTGATCGACGATCTCCATGCGGGAGTTCGGTTTCACCCCGTTGAGGCGCGGAGCCAGCAATTCAAGGGTGCTGGAGGATTGCCAATGACGTTGCTTCGTTTCGGGGTGAGGGCGGTAAACCCAGCCACAGGCCTGTTGCCCGTTCTCGGCGACCAGATCGACCCGCCAGAACGAAAACGTTTCGGGTGGATGCAGATCGGTCCAGCGAAGGTGCGGAAAGCAATGGTCCGGATCCTTCAGACGCAGTTCCAACGGCGCAAAACTGAGGTTGATCGTGCCTGGCCAGCAGTCGCTGAGGTCCAGACCGGCCTGACGGAACACTGGCGTCTGCATCGCGATGGTCCCTGCGGGGTACGGGGAGCCGTCGCTGCGGCCTGAGGCCACGCCATGACCACTCACGATGCGTCCGATCAGGCGACTGGTCTCGACACGGCTCATCGCGACTCGCGGTGCTGGCACTCATGACAGGGGCCATCCGGCCAGACCGCACAACGCAGCAATGGACTGTGCGCGTTGAATCGACAATCTGGATTTCCGATGACCCAGCCATGGCGCCAGGCCTTGGCGTCAACTGGTCTCATCTGAGGCTTCACGACAAGGGCGACTGAACCGATCTCATAACGACCGTTGCGCAGCTGGTATCGATGCCGACGCTGCATCACCAGGTAAGACCTCCCGTTCAGTTCAACCCAGCGGCCGGGGTGGGGGGGAACATCCAGCTGCAAGCGATCCAGCAGCACATCACTTCCCGACTGGCGCAGCTCAACCAGCATGATGCGCGTCAACAACGGGATTCCGCAGTGAAAACCCCCAGGTGAACAGGACCATGACAACGAGGAACATCAACCAGTCGGGTTGCTGGACCGCCGGAAGTGCCACATGCACGAACAGACGAACCGCCACGAAGGCCACCGCGAGAAAACCGGCGGTTTCGAGGCGAGGGTGGATCTCCAGCCAGCGGATGAACAGCCCTGAGGTGAATCGCAGGGCAATGATCCCGATCACCGCGCCGGTTCCGATCAGCAGGGTCTGATCACTGATGGCCACAGCCGCCGCGACACTGTCGATCGAGAAAGCAAGATCGGTGAAGGCCAGCAGAACCACCGTGCGTGCGAGTGAGCCGGACAGACCACCCTCCTCGGGCACATTCTCGGATGCCGGGTTCGATCGGCTACGCAAATGGTCGATGAACAACCAGAGCAGGTAGGTCGCCGCCAGGATCTGCACCGGTGGATGGCGCAGCACCCACTGAGCCATCACTATCAACGCGATCCGGAGCACCAACGCCAGAGCGATACCGATGTTCAGAGCAAGCCGCTCCTGATCCTGCTGACGACAACGACGCGCGATGGCCGCCAGAGCCACGGCATTGTCAGCCGACAACACCAGCTCGAGGGCCACGAGCACCGGCAGAACGGAGAGGACCTCTTTCCATTGGTCGACGCCCTCGAACGCATCGCTGATCGAGGGAAGTGCTGTGGCATCCATGGCGGCAGCCTAGAAAGTACGCAGTCGTTGCATGACCGTGCAGTTCCGGGCTGAGCTGTGTCACGTCGATACGCTCCGATGCGTGGTGCGCGTTGAGGCCTGGGAGAACGGTCAGCTGCTGGCCAGCACACTGGGAGAGGCCGAGAGCTGTGAGGCAGCGGAGGACCGGGCCTGCCAGCGTCTCACCAGCCGGATCGGTGGAGACGAACGGAGCTCCAGCACGACGCCTGCTCCAGCGAGGAAGGCTCCTCTGGGTCCGCAGACCACCCCGACACGATCAACTGATGCCAAACCGGACACCGATCCGGACCTGAGACCAGCAGCGGCAGCGGTTCCATCACCAGAGCCGACTCCCGAGCCAACCCCAGAGCCCCCCTCGGAAGCTCCCACCGACCCCGAGGACTGGAGTGAGGAGCTGACTGCCATCGATCTGGAGTTGCGTCGCATCGGCTGGGATCGTGACCTGGAGAGCACCTATCTGGAGAGAGCATTCGGGCATGCCAGTCGCCATCGGCTGACCCGTTATGCCGATCTGGTGTCATTTCTGCGGCAGCTGCGCGGTCTCCAACCAGGCGATCGTCCGGAGTCAGCCCCTGTACCCATCCGCCGTAATGATCTGATCAACCAGGGAGACCTGATGCTGCAACAGCTCAGCTGGGGAGCAGATCAGGCACGCCTTTTCCTGCAACAGCATCTCGGCGCAACAAGCCGGCAGCAGCTCAGCGACGAACAGTTGCTGCAATTCAACATGCTCCTGGAGGAGCAGACGCTGAAAAACTCATAAGTCGCCTGAGAATCCTCGTAAACACAGGCCCAGCCTTTGATTTGCGCTGCACTGGCCGTTGAGGTTGCGCACAAATGTGATCACTTGTGGTTGCTTGTATCCACGTTTTTGCGCACACTAATGCGCACAGGGCAGCACCAGGAGATGCCAAAGCTTCGGTCTGGTGAGGAGTGGGCCAAGAGCCTGCGGCAAGACATCAAGACTGAAATCGGTCTTGGCTGGAACGTCTGCGGCCATAAGCGCAGCGACGGCACCTTGCCTGGCTCCTGCAAACTGACTCACAGGACTGAAGACGGTCGTCGCAGCAGCGTGATGCTGCCGTTCCCCTGGGAGGCATCCAGCAAGCGGCAGATTCTCAACAGGGTCATCGCCATAGGCAAGGCTCTCCAGGCAGATCCTCAGAAGGAGCTGAACGAGGTTGCCAAGATCAACAGCGACACCGTTGATGAGCAAGCGGAAGCTCAGTCCGGCCCGCGCCGGTCTAAGAGCAAGGGCTGGGATGCCGTCTTGGAGAGATTTCTACAGTCCAAATCCAGCTGCAGGTGGAAGACCCTTCGGGACTATCAGTACAGGCTGGGGCGGGCTCTAGAGCTGCTGAATCACCACAACCCGAAGCCCAGAACAGGGTTGGGATTGATGAAGGCATACAAGGAAGTCCATTTCCTTGGTCCCAACGGCGAAGAGAACAAGCCAGGTGCTCAGCTTGAGGCAGGTGCTTCGGGCCGGAAAAAGAGCCTGGATGACATTGCCAGATTCCTGAATTTCGCCGTTGAAGTTTGCGGGATGCCGGAAAGGTATCTGCCGCCGGATCCAAAGCAGATTGAAGAACTAGTCGGTTTCAAGACGGTTTCAGCGACACATGCACTCACACCGGCAATCAAGCCGGACATGTTGGTTGAACTACTGGATGACCTGCTGGAAGAGGGCAAGGTCCGTGAATATGTTGCCGTGGCGATTGTTGGATATTGCGGGCTCCGGCCAAGCGAGCTTGCAACCCTGCACCAGGTTGATGGTCAAGCGAGGGTTGTCAGCACCAAGCGGAACATGAAACAGATGAAGCATCCGCCTGAAGCCAGGGACATCTTTCCCCTGGAAATCAAAGGCCGCAATCATGAAGGTGCCAGGGTCCTGCAGCAGTTTTTTGAAGGCAAGATGAAACTGCCAACAGCACTGCAGGTTCAAATTGAAAGGATGAACCCCGACCATCCAAACCACATCAATTCATACAGTTACGTCGGGATGGAGTTCCGTCAGATGCTCTGCGTTAGATGCAAAGCATGGAAGAACTTGAAATCCAACCCTGGAACGGAAGACATCACGCCGTACAGTCTGCGGCACGGATTCGCATGGCGAGCGACGTACGGAGATACACAGATGTCACATCGTGCTGCAGCAAGACTGATGGGCCACGATCTTGTGACGCACATGAGATGGTACGGCCGATGGATTGACCGGGCCAGCGTGAAGGCTGAAGTCGATCGACTCAATGATAAGTGTTACTGACACCACATCTAGTGTCTTTGCTCTCAGAATGTTGCCCAATCCGGCCAGTTGTGGTTACATTGGAGTTGTCGATGGAGGTTGTTACCCGATCGCCGACTCTCCGGAGCGGGCTTCACTGAGTCTTTCCTTTTCTGTTTGGTTAGGAAAGATATTTTCACTCAGTGTGACCAGGGGCAACCATTAAAGGGGGGCTGGATTCACACCCAGCTTCCGTCAGCAGGAAACAGGCAGCGCAATCTGATCGCACCTGTTTCTGTAGCTGCCGGACGTAAGCCAACGCCTGAAGACGCGTGTAACGCAACACCGTTTTCGTGGACTTACTGTGCGAGAAATTATTCCGCAGTTGTACAAGACATCTACAGCTGCCCCCATGCTCTGCCTGTCGCAGGGCCATCTTCAAAGACTCAAGGACTCTCAGGGTGGCCCTCTAATCGAAGGTGAGCACTGGTTTTCAGGACCAACTCCTAACAGCCCAATTCGCTGGGATGTCCCAGCAATTCAGGAGCTGCTGAGCCGTCGCGGTCAGCTTCGTCGTGAAGCAGAACAGCTGCTGAAGGAGCTGGCATAAAAAATGACTGCCCAAAAATTGAGCAGCCATGAGGCCCGTGATACCTCAAGGCTAAGCCCCGAACTGCTTAATCAGGAGCAGGTTGCTAGATACAGATGCACTGTCACTACTGAAGTTGATCCCCCCGAATGGGGGAGATGTGCGCAAGGTGGTGCGCATTTGACTTCTGAAGATTTTGAATGGAGGTGTCATGCGAGTTGATCACCCCCGAGTTCTTGATGGGCCAGACGTTACCGCAATGCTGGTTCGAGGGAATCAGTGTGGATGGTCTGCTGATTTTCAGATGGAACTTGCCGAACAACACGCTAGAGCAGGTCACATTAACGGCTATTGGATTTGGCGCAAAAGCGCACACTGGAGGTGGAGACAAGAACGATGAACTACTTTGATTCCAAAGAAGAAGAGGATGTCTATTATGCCTCGTTAAAAAAAACGAAGGTGAAGGCATCAGTGCTGCCGACTTCACCAAGCCCTGTTGTGTATCACAACGAACATCCTACTTACCCCCATGTAGGAAAAGTCCGCTCACTGAAGGACGTCCAAGCGCAGCAAAAGCCTAAAGAGTGGATTATTGATGAATTTGGCGTGTCAGGTGCATGTGTTCTGCTGGCCGCTGACAAGGGATCCGGAAAAACTTCGTTGATGTATGGAATGGCAGCAGCTATTCAGAATGGTGAAACATTCATGGGTCAGCTGACCACAAAGAAGCGTAATGTTCTGATCTGGCAGGCTGATGAATCAAGGGATAACTTGATTGACAAGTTCAACACGATGGGAATTGACGCTGATATTCAGCTGCTGATGGCAGACGAAGGCTTCAGTAACTTAGATCTATCTGTGCTTTCGCAAGCTGTTGAAGAACATCAGATTGGTGTTGTGTTTCTAGATAGTGTTACTACCTTGCTTCGTGGCAATGGGATCCGCATGCGTGATCCTGAATTCGCTGATGCGTTGTATGAACTCAATCATTGGAGTGCAAAGCATAGTGTTCTGACAATCATCTCCTGTCATCTGCGTAAGCCAGATGAATCCAAAAAGGAAAGAGAAGTTAGCTCCGACAGTATCGTTGGCAGTGGTTTGCAGTCTGCTGCAGTTAGTGATATTTGGGGAATGTGGAAACCAACAACCCCTGATTTTGATCAGCACTTCATTCTGAAGTGCCTTGGTAAGCGTAATTGCGCAGAAGGTACGGTCTGGAACTTACAAGGTTCAGATGAAGACTTTAGTTGGACACTGCACTCTGTTGGTGATGAGAATATTCTTCCACAACGTAAGCAGGTTTTAGCTTCTGCCTTTATGCAGACCCTTGCTGAAGGCGAAAAGAAGTGGCACGCCGATGAGTTGGCTGTGAAGCATGGCTGCAACAAAGAGCATGCTCGGCGTATTTGCCGTGATCTATTCAACCAACATGAGATTGAACGCTATCAGCTTGCTTCGACTGGTGGCCGCAAACGCTGGGTCTATGCACACAGGAGTTTTCCTACACCGGAGTAAGTAGGGTGTTCAGCAGGATACAAAACCAGTTTTCCACTTAATTTACTAAAGGCATTCGTTGCGTCAAGATTGATATAGTAATCTGGGACCTCCATGTTTGCTTAAAATTGGTTTAGCAGGGAAGCTTCTTTCAGCCAAATCAACTTAATACGCTAATGGAATGTGTTTACTTAATTAGAGATAACGATACCAATCTTCTGAAGATTGGCATGACTACAAATTGGACAAGAAGAGCAACTCAACTACAAGTAGGGAGAACAACAACAAAGATCATGACCGTGCCCTGCAAAGACTCAGGGAAATGGGAAAGAGTATTGCATGCAATGTTTAAGCATAAGCGGCTACCTCAATCTGAATGGTTCAAGATTTCTGAGGAAGATGCCATATCAAAAATGAATTGGCTGGCGAGCAAGACAAATCAAAAAATAATTGTAGGAAAATGGAAGCGTGCAGCAGCCGGTAATTACTACCGCAGAAGACAAAGTACATCAGGTAAATGGTATACCGAACAAAAGTCAGCATATGAGATTAAGTGTATGCATGACGATGCTGTCGAGTCTGCAGTGGAATCGGCAGAGAGATTGCAGCTAATAGAAGCTCGAAAAGAGCCAGGATTCTGGCCTACAAAAGAAAATCCAAACGTCGTAGAATGGCAAATGAAGGATCCCACTTACAGGAACTGGGACAGGCTTATAAACGGATTCCTAATCGTATTTATGGGGTTCCCTGCGGCACTTGGCGTAGCCATGGCGATTTTCATGATGGGATATATCTTATGGCCCTTTCTTGTTATTCTGTGTATCGCTTTTATTGTTCTGAAAATTACTGGTAAACTAGATTAATTAGCAAAACGGTTATTGGTAATTTTTCGGCATAATCCAGAATTTGACCTTGAATCACGTATGTATCAGCTTGTCTTGAATTTTCGCCTACCATGTGCTTAGATTAAGATGCTGGATGCCTATTGATGTCTCGTCTTCCTTACAGCATCAATTTTTCGCTTCACGTAAATGCGGATCTTTATGAAGCCTGGTTCAAGGAAAAGTCTGCCCTAAAGATTAATGAAATAGTTACGCTATTTCGCTGGGATACTAATGATGGGAAAATCGAGAACACGGAAGAAGGGTTCAATAATTACCTTTTAGATTTATTCAAGAGCGATTTGACGAAAGGCTGGTCACTATCCAGCGAAGTTGATCCTTTTAAGCTTTTACCGTTAGAGATTCAAGGTTGGTATCACGGTCTTTATTATCATAACCAGGAACTCTTATTAGACTCGTATTCTTGGGATGATCGTACCCCAGATCTTAATTTAGCTGATTACGTGAAAGAGATTTATGAAGATGAAGAGAAAAGGGCTGAATGGTCGATCTCCATGCCAGACACTTCAAACGATGAGACAACATATACTTGGTCAGTAATTGAATGGTTACTTGAAGATTGTGGGAATCATGAATCACGACAGGAATACCTTGACGAATGCAAGGATTGGCGGCAGAAGCCATTCAAGGAGTTCAAAAAAGAACTGATCAATCTCATGCTAGAAAATCAACATTTTGAGGAACAATTCATTGAGGAGTACGGCGAATACGATGGCAATGAAGAGGATTTCATCCGCAATATTGACTTCAAAGAATTGTATGATTTTCTTAAGACTGACTACAATGGCTGGCCTCAAGACATGACCTAATAGCTACTCTTCTGTGACTTTATTGAACAATAGTGCCTAAATTAATTAAAACAGCCATGGAAGTTACTTATGTGCATGCTGACTAAAGCTCGAAAATACACTTAGTATTCCAAAACAGAAGAATAACCCCAAATTATATGTATTAACGGCAAAATCGCAAGCAACAAAATGCTTAACAACTTTCAAGTCAGAATTAGTTTTCTCCAACAGCAGGAGCATGTCTTCAGCTCCAACTAATTGCAAGGACTAGGCCGTCAAGAATAACTCATGAGATTGTGCGCAAAAAGTGCGCAACAAATCACCCTCTGTTGTCACCTTCGGTGCGCCTGGTGCGAATGGCGACCACGGAAATGAGCCTCAAACTGCGCATCTAGCTGTGGCTGCACCAACATCACGCGCAGGCTGTTCAGGACTTCTTATAAATATGTCTTCCATCCTTCCGACCAACATACGAAAGGCGGAGAAGTACTTTACCTTCATTGGTGTTGATAAAAGCCATTCGACCAATCCTGACATCAGAAGCTTCCAGTGAAGCAGACATTCTCTCTTTCTCAGTCAACTGCTGAAATACTACTGCCAAGATTTGCTGCCTATCATCAACACCTTCATCTATATATATGTAGCTTGGCTCCAGCCTAGAAGACACTGGAGTCGGAATACTTACTGGCATTGTTTCTATCTGCGTTGATTCTTGCTCCTCAATCGCTTCAAGCTTAATGGCAATTGATCTCATATATGAACGAAGTCTTATATCAGGCATGCCAGCAACACCAATCAATCCAATAGGGCCAAGGAGAAAGGTGGTAATCGCCCAGGTTGAGGCGTTTAATCCTTTTGCTTTGGCGAGATCGCTGGCAATAATCGCAGAGCCAACCCAAACGACGACTAATACGAAAAAGTAGAAACCCAAGAAAAACACTGGAACCATTGGTAAAGACTTACGTCATTCTGATCGTCGCCGATGTTTGTTTGGCGATCCACTCAAACCTCTTAATGTCCTCCGTAAGCAGAGTTACGGCAAGTTACTGAATGGGCTGGGGTTTTGCCTCCAGCCCGTTTTTTTACTCCACAACTTTGACGGACGGGCCAACAGCCCGCAGAGGTTCACCACTCCAGGCTTCTATATCACTCTTGAATATCAAAGAAGACTGAAGATTCTCAAACCTGAAAGTCGCCCAAGAGTCATCCATTTTGCCCAAGGTTGGTGAATATTTGATTTCAATATGAACATGGCAATGCCGAGCACCTAAAAAGCCTCCAACACAAAGCGCTCCCTTTTTGGCAAAGCCATAATCGCGAAACAGTTTTTGCGAGAAATAGATCTCCTTCACCTGATATGGCTCGATACCTCTGCTCCCATCAACCTTTAACCTACCACTCTCGAATGTGATCTTGCACTTGATATTCTCGTTTGCACCGCAATAAGCCTCATGAGTTGTGCCTGAAAGCTGCCTTGTCTTACCTACATCAGCAGCCCCTAGATCCGCCCTAGCTGGAACACAAGCAGCAATCGACGCACCAACTAGAGCCGCAGCTAAGAGGCGCATCGCAAGAAATACATCCTCAGTCATGATGGCAAGCCCGAGCAATGGTTCCAATCTTATGCCGACGTAATTGCTGTTACGACGATCCGAGCGATACTGGCGGCATGAAACGAATCCTCCTGCTCCTGCCGCTATTAATGGCAACTGCTCAAGCTGGGAATCTGGGCGCAGCGGACGAGGTCATGTCTGGGGTCAATGCCAAAAAACCTGATTATTCTCAGACCTCTTTCACATTCAGTGTCGGAGGAGGAGGTTGGGGAACTGACAAATCTATTGGCTCTTTTTCTGAGGGCAAATTCAGGATCGTTACTGACCCGGAGTGGGTGGAGAGGCTACGGAAGAAGGGTCGTATTGATGCCGATGCGGAGTTGGACGAATCTGGGATCACTCCTAGCCAGGTGATCTCATTCGATTATCACATCCAAACTCCCAACATCATCTACTCGTTGCTTTATCGAGATTCAGAAGGGATGATTCAACTGGCTACGTGGAATTTCATTTGGGCCGAAGACAAGGTGAAAGCCTTTAAGAAGGCGTTCTTGAACTGGATGTCTACCGATCCTGCGGATCAGCGCCGGAAGTAGTGAGCGTTGTGTCGATGACCGCGGAATCCTGCCTGATCAGCACCCAGAGCCATCATCTTGTTCAGCTGAGCGACACAGCCGACAACAACTGCGAACTGACCAGCCTCCTCCGCCTTACGAGCAGTGCGCTCTAAGCGAGCGACGCTCTGGAACAGCAGGTCACGTTGGTCAATCTCCTCAGCACCGAAGGCAATCTCCATCCACTCTTTGTGGGCCTCGCTCACGACACGACGGGCATTTCTGCGAGAGCACCCCCATGTTTCGGCCACAAGGGAAGCAAGCTCGCTGAAGCCGACGCCTTTGTCGATCTGCTTCATCGCCCACTCATGGCGCTGCCGCTTCTCCTCGTTGGTGACTCGTTTACGGGTCATGGCTACCTAGCTGGCAGTGAGTGACTTGTGATGAGAGGAGCCATCGGCCTTGTTCAGGCCTGTGGACTGAGCACTGGAACTGCTGTTGAGGCAGCATTAGTTGGCGGACCACCATCAGCAATCAGCTTCAGTGCCTCGTTGCGACGTTGAATGCGTTGTGCTCGTGTGGTGATTGCCATTATTCAGTGTAAATCAATTTTAATTAAGATTTAACAGAAAACTGATCTTTTCTGTAATCAAATCGATTCCTATACTTGCGCTTCCCAAAGTAATTGTAAAACCACTCCCGCTCACCCTCCCTTTTTTTGGGATCAGCTATATCTAGCTTGTGCCATGCAGATTCAATCAAAGGTGGAATTTTCTGGTTGCAATACCTTAAAAATGCTTTGACATGCCTCGGTGAAAGCCCCACCCATAACTTATTGTTATTTTGCCATTCGCCATATATACTTGAAGGTTTCTCTCCAAAGAATTCATTTATCATATCTCCATTGAAGTATTTTTGAGCAGTCAATTCCGCTGAAGCATATTCGTTGTCATAAATCGCTCTTACTAGTTGCGTCAAAAATTTTTTTTCAAGAAGTATTGAGATTGGTGTATGCTTTTCTAGATGGGATGTAATTTCATTGAAATGATGATCAAAAATATCTTCAACGAAGGCATCTGTTGTATGGACAATCTCGAGTTTTCCAGCAAATCTTTCAAAAATATCGGGATCATACTTGTCTTCTTTTTCGTACCTCGCCTCTCGGCATCTCCAAAGTATGTACTTCTCGTAAATGTATGGAATATGGGAACCCCTAGCAGGAATTTTCTTGCATCTTACGATTTCTTTGTATACCTTGGAATCTCTATGCTTAGGATTTTTTAGAAGTGTGAGCCCGATCTTGTAGAAATCCCTACCTTTTAGGCTTGCTCGAGCAAGATATAGATTTACAAAATCCTTCTCACTGTAATCATGCCAGCCCCCAAGATTGCACATGGGTTTTGCGCCACTAGAGATGCAGTAATCATATATATCTTTGCCAAAAAAAATAAATGGATTATCTCTTTTGAGGAATTTCGCAAAGCATTTTGAGGGAGTAGAAAATGCTTGCTCCGCTTTTTTGGGGTAACCAGGCCAAAGCCAATATTCATTGCCGTACTTATCAAAGTTGTAGGGTGGGAAGTCCATCAAAATTCAGCCAATGTAGTCATCAACTTATGAACCTTATCTATTTGGTGCTCGGTTAGACGGAAATATTCCGTTTGAGGGACGCGCTCCTGCTTGAAAAGGTTGTGAAGGTCTTTTTCTAGATCTTGAAAATTTGAACATCGCACGACATTGAGCACTTCATCTGGTTGAAGCTGCGCCAATCTGCGAAGAAGATTTCCAGTAATTCCAATTTTCACCAGGTCGCCATTTCGGATCATATAGACAAACCCGTAATCTAGGTACTCAGAGCTGTTTTCCTCCTCGAACTCTTCATGGAGTTCTTCTTCTCCTCGCGAGATTCCGATATCAATAAAAGAATTGCACATCGTGATCACCCATTCGGCTCTGCGCTGACGAGCCTCAAAGAATTGCCTGCTCCAAGCATCCCACTTTGTAGTTGCTTCGGCACTGAGGCCATGCATCCAGTGGCCAAAAATGTTGCTTGAATAGTAATTAAAAACCTCTTCTATTGGAGTATCTAGTCCAAAGCGTTCAAAGTAGCCACTCATGAATGCCCGCTTGCACTGTATATATTCATATGCACATTCACTGGCCATGGGAAGCTCTAATTCGCGAGCTTTGGATAAGACTTTGATAAATTCGCGGGCCGGAATATATTGCTGAAGGGCTTGCTCCAAAGACTCTATTCTGATTTGCTCGTCTAGCTCATCTGGCTGAAGGTGCTCCATGTGTTCACCTGCTACAAGCCAGTCAGTACTATCGTGACCGAAGGTTGGTTTAGTAATATCAAAAAAATACATTAATGAGTATTCTTCTATTATTGACTCGAAGAAATTACGATGGTCTTCGCTAATGTATTCATCAAGTACGGGCTTTGCCTTTATTTGAATTTCTCTAAGCTTTAGGTCGAGCTTCCTGAAGTCATCTGAAGTTGTTGGGCTTGAAAGAATAGGAATAGCTAGAAACTCCCTTTCAGCTTCTTTAAATTCCTCCCACTCCTTTTTGGCCTTTTCGTAGTATGGGTGATTAGGGCCGATTTTAGTGTGTCCGTATGGAACAAGATCATTATTTTCTAGTTTTTCCTGTAATTGATTTGGATTTTTGTTGTATGCATCAACGTCAAGTTTTCCAGCCGCCCAGGCAGCACGTTGTTCCGGTGTGAGTTCAGCCATCAAAGAAAACCATGACCTTTAACAATTGATACGACAGCCTCAAGCTGTTCGTCATCCTAGTGTGGCAAAGGATTGCTGATGCAGCTGCTTGCCTGAGTGGACCTTGCCATGTTGATCAGCGGCGATTTATTGGGTCAGCTGCCTTGCTGAGATGACACGCGTTCTTCGTGATCAGTGGTTGTCGATTGCGATTGGAGGAGCATCACTCATGGCGTTGGTGTGGCTTGAGGCGTTTGTCTGGTACGTGTCATAGTTCAAAGCCTTTATTCAACGAAGTTCTTCACATGCTTCACCATCATTATCACGATCTAAATATTCATAACCTTCTTGAAGCAGTGTTTGCGCAATATTCCAAGAGGAAATTTCACTACAACGCAATCTCGGCATATATCCCCCGCCTGTATCTTGTGCAATACTGCTTCCATAAATTGCTAACCCCTGAAGAATAGCCCCAAATACATCTTTTAACGTAATGCCATTTCTTTTTTTCTCCGACTCAGAGGTTGTTGCAGTGGTGCAGTCACTGACGTAAAGTCCCTCACTGCCAGTTACTATTTTACTTACGCCCTCATCCGTTAATCTCTTCATTTTTTCGTAAAACAACCTGTGCTCATTTGTTAAATCTAATAATGCAATGTTCTTAAACTGATCTTTGAAAAGTCGAGCATTCTCGGTGAGCGAAAGAAGGGCCGAACAATACGATTTGGCCTCTTCTTTTGTAATGCTTGGATAATCGTCGATGTATTTTTTCGTCGTTGAAGCGGCGGGCAACATCACCTCTTTGAAAATATACTGTAATCTGAAGAACAGATTTGAATCATATTTAGTTAGCCAGTCACGAAGACGGGGGATGGAGGTCTCCTTGTAAGATCCAATGGATGAAGTGGCAGTTGAAGATTTAATATTACTTGCGCTAAAATTAGCTTCTGAGCCAGATATTTTTTTGGCTACGTCGGACCATATGCTAAGTGAATTTATGTACCCCTTTACCCTAATGGCGCAAGTAGTTGAAGTAATCTCACCTTCATTAAATGCTGCTTGGAACGCTTGGGATGGACTTGCGCCGCCACGGATCATTTGAACTATAAAATTTGCTCCACGGCTTGGATAACAACTTTCCTGAGCTTTCGCCGAGCCAAATGAGCTTACGACGGTAGCTAAAGTTATGATTCCCGCGATAAGATTCGCCCTCATTTTTAAAATTAAGCTTTATTCTGAATTTTACACTGGTCCGCGAAATCTTCCAATACTTGTTATGGCGTGATTAATGCGTTGCCGAACTTGGTGTTTGGTGGTCATGGTGTCTCCCCTCAAAGCAGACCTGCACTTGTGAAGGCATCGATCACTTCTGCCTCAGCAGCAGGCTCAAGGTCCATGTCAGCAATGGTGTTGGCGACCAGCTCACGAGTGATGCGGAACCATTCCTTGCGCGTTGCTGACCGAGGCCAGTCATCAAGGCCATCAAGGACTGGTGAGGGGGAGACGTGATCAAGGATGTTGCTCATGAGGCCAGCTCCCTTGCTTCAAGCTCTCGCTGAGGCGATCACGCAGATCGCCAGCAGCATCACGGTCATCAATAGTGCTGAGACAAAATCGCGTGTGTTCCGGTGAAGCAAAGATTCTGGATGCGACACCAAGGCTTGCTGAGGAATAGAACGCGCTAGCAATGGACAGCCGAAACAAGCCATACAGCCGCGTTAACGCGATTGCTTTGGCGTTCCAGACTGTGGCAACACACTTGATTGACCAATGGCAGCAGGAACAGCTTGCTGAGTTGAAGCTCCAATTGGACTAGTTGGAGAATGGAGGACCAGTCCTTGACGTTTGAGGAGTGTGATGAGCGCCTGCGAGCTGGCTGGTGTGTTTATGTAGGTCGTATTTTCTGCGGTTCTCCACAGTCAATCCACAGCTATTTAGTACTTTACGGAACTTCACCTGCTCAAAACCCCCTTCAACAGGTCGCGGACACTTCGAATTCCTCACGGCTTCCAAAGGGATAATACGGCGGGCATAGTTGAGGCCCATCTGATTTCCTAAGATGTACTTTGATGATGACTTTGAAGACTTCTCGTTTGAAGACGTCAATATCAATGAAGTGTTTGATGAGATGGGAAGGCAGCTCATGGAACTATGGCTTGATCAGCGGCATATAAAGGAACGTATTCTTGAGCTTGAGATGAGATATGGAATGCACAATGACAAAGACTGCAGGCAAATGGATCTCTTTTAGGATAGTTTTCCATGCCATATGTGCTCTCTGCACTCACCATCTATCCCCATCAAAATGTGGCATATTTCCCTACTATCTATTCTGTATCTTTGTGAGCGTCTAAATACTTTTTACGGACCTGGCTATTGCGCCATTGTTCTGCCTTAGCGGCGAGTGTTAATTCCATTGAAGCAGTCAATCCGAGTTCATCTTTCTGTTGCAACAAAACCTGCTGTATCTCAGCAAGAGAAACGTAAAAGAATTCCTTTCTTGAGTTTTCTAAATTTACTCGCCTCTTATCGAAATGTTTATGCAAAGCCTTCTCAAGGACCGGTGCATTGCGCGTGCTTATAAGGGCGTGGACGTCGAATGGAAACGGCACTGAAGCATCGCCAAGCTCATCTACTCTTTCCATTGGATTAAGCCTTCTTGTCATTCCAATCTTGTACATTCCCTCACCAAAACTTCCTATATTAGAAATAATATAGACATGGCCTGCCTTTGTACGCATTGCCTGGGATATGTACTCTTTCCGTTCGATCATATTCTCCAGCTTCCTTTGTAGATCTGCTAGTTTTTCTTCAAGTTTTAATCGCTCCTCCTCTGAAGCTTCTCGTAGATTTTCTTCGGCCTGCATGATGGCATCTGCATACATTACCTCCTGTTCTTGAGCTTCTTTTTCCTGCTTTTCTAAGCGATCTTGAGCAACTTGTTCTTCCCTTATCTGTTGGTTTATCCTTCTCTGCTCTTCCTTGACCTTCTCTTTATACTCGAGCCATTCATATCTCAGGATTAATTCATCCAGCCTATTCGTTAAGTACCTTGAGCTGATTGTGACTTTATAGTCAAGACCGAGCTTATTAATTGCTGCATATGTCTTGTCAATACGTTGCTTTCTGATTTCAAAGTTCCTAAACGTACATGCATTGATTTGTAATTGTACATCAATGTTAAACGCCCTAAGCATAAGATTGACAAGTTTTTGCTGATATTTTCTTCCTTGCTTCAACGCATCACGGTCACCATAGTAATCAGGTTTTTGTAGATTGATGCGTCCCGTTGAGTATGCTGCAGTAAGGGCTTTTTCGCTGTTCATGCCCTTTTTTGTCTCTAATCTCAAGAGGAAATATCTATCATCCTGCCAATTCTTAAGCATTCTTTTTTGATCTCTAATTATCATTCCCAGTCTTTGTTCCCATTGGGAGTCTTTGGAATACGTGTAAGTTCTTTTATAGACTCCAGAGTTTACAAATAGAGCATCATCCTCGAAGACTTTTGCAGAATCCTTAAGATCTTTGATCTCCGTGATCAACGATTTTTTCATTTTCTCGAATTTATCAATTTCTTCTTGACCTGAAATTTTTTTCGCCTTAATAAGTTCCTCGAGTTCACCGATGGACTTAGTCTTAAATAACTCAAATTTTCTCATTTCCTCCTTGTAGTAATCGTCTGTTTTGAGTTTTGATTTATCTTCAATGTCTTTTATCTCGGAAAGCAATATGCCTTTTCTTTTTTCGTATTTATCAACCTCTTTTTGTCCAGTAACCCTCATTTCTTGAACACGGTCCTCTACTTCTTTCATTGATTGAGCCTTGTATAACTCAAGTTCATCAATCTTGCTTGTTATCTCATGATTAATTTTCCGATTTAGCATCTCAGCATTTCTCTTCGCTTCTTGAATTATTTCTTCCGCAGCCTCCCTGCGACTGTCACAATATTGTTCAACGTCATTAATTTTTTTGATCTGAACATCAAGAACGCTTCTCTTCCTTCTATACTTTCCCCCCAAGAAAAGAGTTAAAATCAATGCAGAAAAGCCTGCAATCAATAGTCCTTCCATTTCATTTAGTAATTTATATTTTTATTATATGACGCGCCATGAGTATTTCTTGGATATTAATCACTATTAACTTTTAGACGCCAGTAAAATATCAAGATACCATCACCAAAAGCCTTAGCGTGTAAACGGTGATCGCTTTACTGGATGGTGGCCGTCTACGGCGTCTACACATAACTGGTGATCTGTTGTCCCGAGGGGTGATGGTGATTATTACTCCTTAGGACTTTTCTGATTTACCCCTTGACCCCCTAGACAGTCATAAAAAACTTGCCCGTCGTAATAACGGATTTACGCCAGGCAAACGGTCGCAAGCTGTTTTACGTCAATCCTTCAAGTTGACATCAACGTCGACTTGAGTTGAATCACGATCCTTGCATTGTCTACAAGCTCGCTTCAAGTCCCGCCAAAACCGGTTCGCAGCTCGGGATTCAGCAAAAATAAATTCAGCAAACTCAGGCTCATCCATTCCCTTCTCGAGATATTCAACACCGAAAATAAATTTGAAGTACCACGTGTTTTCGACATTCTGAGTGATGTAGGTGATGTCATCAAAATCCACAGAATGCTTGTCATTTACAGTTATCTTTCCTTTACTGAATGAGACTTTGCAATCATTCCCCTTCTCTCCGCACCATGCGTCATAAGTAGAGCTTTGACTTTTAGTGGTGGCTTCTCCTAGTCCGGCTTTGACGGGCAATCCGGAGATACTGAGAGACGTTGCTGCCATTGCCAAAATCGCGAATTTTTTCATTCATCAACCTTTACTGAAGCCATTATCTTCCACGCCTTTGGCATACGCAGCAACAGTCGCAACACACTTTACGGAAAGTCAGCGCCGCCAGCCGAAACGACCACGTTGTGAGCTGTTGACGCCTAACCCGAGCAGCGCATCAAGCTCGCGACAAGCGCCAACAGTGACAGACGGCTGCTTGTTTTTGACGCCTTCACCAGCAGCGGCCATCAACTGGTGAATGGTCCAGCAGAGCATTTCCTGACGATCAACACCAGTGGCGTGCACGTCTTCGCGGACTTCAGCCCATGCCCGTTTCAGCAGGCGATACGACTGACGACGCGATAACCCCCACTGTTGTGCCGCATGCTCGACACAGGTGCTGTTGGAGCTACCGCTAAGGATCAGACCCTTCAGGGCAGCAACGCGCGTTTTTATTGTCTCGTTGGTTGCTTTGCCCATGGCCAATCGGGTTCAACGAGCAGCAGGTGGTTGGTGATGATTTCGCGCTGGAGAAAGTGCAGCAACGTCATCTGCAACGGGACCAGTTCACACGCTGCGTTGGCGAAGCTGCCGTCATCAAGCATTGCCGCTGTGGTTTCTGCCAATGATGTAGACAGCAGCCGTAGCTCCGAACTGATCATTCACCTAGCAAAGCTGGATGTAGTCATCGATTTCAAATGACGTTCAACACAGGCTTCCATACGGAGGCGGTTGATGATCAGGTCAGCCTGCATCGGGAGCTGACGTTTAGGCACTAAAACGCGTATTTGGAATACATACAGCTTAGCTGTTTTGAGTATTATGAAAACAACCAGTTTCACGGTGGACTGGTGGCTCAGTGCAGCAGATAGGGACCGCCTCGGTGGTCCTTATTTGATAATCAAGCTTACCCGGGCAAGCTTGAAAAAAGCAGACATCGCTGTGCTGGCCTTAGTAGAGCCCCCTTCGGCAGGACTCAGCCTTTGCGCACCTTTATGCGCACACTAATTACCATTTAGCATCAGACCCACTGCAACAACAGGGTTATAAGCAAAAGATATGCTCCTGGAGGAGCAAACGTTGCTAGCAGGTGGTGCAACCTGAATCAGAAGCGTTTCGTCTCAACCCTGCGGGAATGCAACCAGGAGGCTCGGAGCATCATTCAAGGTTTGTTCGGCTGCTTATGACCAACAGGCGCCACATCAACACCAGTGGCGGCTGATCGAGAATCGGAACTCAGAGCATTGCCCCTGTCGTCGGATCTCAGAGGCGAGAATAAAAACAGATTTCCGGCAACCAAACCAGCCGTAACAATGATCGCAGCAGCAACCTCAAGAGCTTGAATCACGCAAAATCAGTTGATTCGTTTCATCCAATCAGTCTACCCGACATTGAAGAGAGTTCAGACGTGTGAAGAAGCGACAGTTTCACAGGACCGAAACCTGCAAGACACAAGCTGAACCTTATGGATCAAGATGCGATGAACGTCCGGAATTGAACCAGCCACATCCGCAGGAATGGCGGACCTTTTGTTGTATCAAAAGAGTGAACATCATGGTCATAATGACATCCGTGCAGTTGCTCGCAACATTCTCAACCAAATCACAAGATCTGCGCGAACAAGCCGATCAATCAAGATCAAGAAAGATCATGAAATTCCTGATCTGTGGGCAACAATCAATCCATCTCACGGCACAAAATATCAAGCTTCGTTCATTTCAACCCACTGGGAATTTGCTTGACCACCATGGCATTCGGCATGTTCATCAGTGATGGCGTGGATCAAGCATTGGCAAGCATGCCTGGGCAGACAGACGCAAGCAATACCATCAGGAGCCAGCCAGCAACAACGCCTTGCACCGAGTGCAAACCCTCAACACTTGGAATCGACTTCAATTGATTTTTACTAGATTAGGCAATCCTTCCACGGAGGCGAACGTAACCATCAAAACAGCGGGAATGGAACCTTTGTTGACCACATAGTGCGGCTCATCGGGAGACCCTTCAAGAAAACCCTGCCCGGCCACAATCAGATCAACAACTTCAGCACCATCAACAAGGCGAATATTATGTAGTGCGCCTTCCTGTACAAAGGCAACAACAGGGGACGGATGCGTATGAAGAGGAATGGTTGAACCGGGAGCGAGAGTCACTTTGTAAACCCTCATCTCCGGCGTTCCTTCTGGATAGACGACGGATCTACCGCCCAGCGTCTGATTCGATTTGAACAATTCTTCGATGACGGGCTTTGGTGATGCCAAAGCTGCAGCATTAAAAAAAAGAAACACCGACGCTGCAGCGAGACCGATTGATTTGGCGACCATAGCAATTCCGTAGCTGGGGTAATTACTGATGATGGTACTCCAAAAATCTTGAAGATGTTCAGACCTGCCGACACATCAGCGACGTCGACCTGAACGGCATCAATCCAAGCGATTAACCACCCGGGACAATATGCGTCACCAGATCTGCACAGACCCATCTCAGCGTTCCGCTATCGACATCAACAACATGGAACAGACTTGGAACATCAGGCTCCCGAGCTGAACAGGACACATGAAGCACATCTGCCATCCACCAATCGTCGCCTTCCGGATCACCACAGATCACCGTCATCCCGGCGGTGACACTGAGAAAGACGGGTGGCAGACCAGCGGACCTGCAGGCAACAGGGACAACCATCACTCGACCCTTAAGTACGCCTGTACTAGCCGCGCGAGGTGGTTGTGTCAAGCAGTGCCCTCCGGTTCAGACAGAGATCAGACAACGGCAGCGGCAGCTTCCACCGCCGGCCACATGCTTGCGAATTCCCGATCGGTCACCACGGCATTGACCTCGAACTGAATGCCATAGCCCTTGATCCAGGGACCGAGATGCGCCCAGACCTTGCCGATGTCAGTGGCCTGCGCAATGGCCACACCGCTTCCACTGATCGGCTCACAGACGCGGTACTGCAGAGCGAAACCGTCGAACTGATCACCGGGACATCCCCCATTGATGTAGTCAGCGAACCCAGGGCATGACTGCCAGGATCCCTCAACTGTCGGGAAGCTCCAGACAATCAGGTAATGCTGCATGATTTTTTTGATTCTTACTGCTGGTTAGCAAGAGCTGGAACCAGCGGAAGCTTCTTGAAGCAATCAACACCGAAGCGACAGGACAAATCGGCAGCATGATCAAAGGGATCAGACAACCATCGCTCTCATGCGTTAATCGAAGACTGGCCCCTCGCTCGGATCAAGCGTGTTGGTGATGGTCTTGCTGCACAGGAAACTGTCGGACAGCGGCTGTCCGCAGTCTTCGTTGCCCGGCTCGCGAACGTTCACCATCAGCACATAAAGCGATCCCCGGAAACGGCGATCAACCGAGAAATCGACCGCACTGCTGGTCGTCGGGGTTGACACACTGGTCGTGTGGCTGGGGCTGACGAAGGTCCGTCGCGTGATCGCCGTCTGTGTCTGGGATCTGGCAGCGGGACCCGCAGCCAGGATCAACAAAGCAGAAACAGCGAGAGAAGCTGGGAGAATGGCCATATTTCAAGTTATCCCAACTCGGTTGCAAAAATCCAGTGACAGTCGTTACCGGCCCTGAAGGAACATCACCGGATGGCTGCCTGAAGCTCTCAGCTGGTACGCCGATGGCTGCCGAGCTCCGACAAAGCCAGATCAGACTGGGCAAGAACGCGCATCAGCAGGTCCTCCAACCTGCCGAGCCGGCTCCAGCTCGGGGTGCCGAGGGCGGAATCGGGAAGGTCCGCCTTCATCTCAGAAAGTATCGCCATCGTTTCAGCGGCCGTTCTTGAGAGATCCTGCATCATCAAAACCCCATATGCCGCAGTCAAGCCAATGCGCTAAGGCTGTCAATCAGCAGAATCGCTCTCTGCAGGGAAGCCAGCCGGCAGGTTCAGCGATGGCACGCCGCTCGGAAACGTTGAGATCCGGATGTGAAACCATGCTTCGTCTTCCGCCCTGTCACACGCTTGCGCCACATCCGGAATGATGATGGTTTTAGTTCCGTTCTCATCAACGCAATCACCTCTGGCTCAGTCACTCCGTACTGGGCGTGTATCGCATCAAAAGTTGTGCGGTCCTCCCAGGCCATTTCGATGATCCTGTCAATCTCATCAGGCTGAAAACCGCGCATCGAACCTGCAGCTGGTGTGAAGATGGTATCCAGATCCAGCGAGAACCCGAGGATCCGGACCATCACAACATCACCGAAATGATCCTTGAGGCTGATGTTCAGAGAAAATCAAACTCCTCTTCGACTTCATCATCCTCGAGGGATTGCAGCCAAAGCGCCGAGATGGGAAAAACGAGACAGCCAGCCAGAATCAATTCCATGGATGCCGGAGCGGTTGACATCACCATGCAGGCACAGACTGCGCGCTTCTGTATCTGTGATTTCCAGAACTTCAGAAAAGCGTCGCAATGGATGCTTCCCAAATGATTTAGGCATTTGAACTCAAGCGAGACATTTCGCCTCAACGACTACATCTCCGTTCCGCCGGATGCCGGAGGTTGATTGGGTTACAACCTTTTCCGATGGAAGTTCTCGCCGTTGTCGTCATCGTTGCCATCTCCGGTGGATTCGCTGCTGCACTGACGCCGGGTCAATCCTGATCATGTACACGTTGACTGTGATCATCATCACAATCGGATTCCTTGGCCTGTTCAGACCGATTATTTCGATGCTCTGATCAGGTTCTGTCACCAGTACTCCTGGCTGAAGAACGTTGAGTGGCTGAGATCGCCCGGCGGCTTCAGACTTCCGGTTCACTCAGGCATCAGCCATGAACCCCGGTTCAGACGACACAAAGCAGGCTCTTCGTCTGCTGCTCACCACGATTGCGGGGCCGAACTATGCCGGTGCCCTTGAAGATGGAAATCTCACTCAGCAGATCGATCGCTGCATTGGGTGGGTCAGAGCAGAAGCGTCAGAAGCTGTTTCGCTAATCGAATCCTGTGTGCCCCATGGAAAACCGATGCTGGCTCAGGCCCAGAAGCGACTTGAGAACCTGGAAGCCATCAGAACATTGGAACAAGTAACAACCGCCCATTTCAGAGCAACTGAGTCTGGTTCAACAACCTCAGCTGCAGACCCATCCGGGAACAATGGCCAATAAAAATCCGGCTTCAGCAGATTGCCAAGGCCGGATGATCTTCCCTGAAAGCTGAAAAGCACCTCTGCCTTTCACAATCAGTGTCGTCAAGGCTGTCTGCGGCGATATGAGAGCTCGATGAAGACTGTCCACAACAAGGGTGAGTGTCTGACCCCCAGGGTTAACTAAACCCCCAAACGCAACAGCATCAGGCTGCCGCTGAGGACCTTGGCTTCACACCAAGCGGTCCTTGTGTTCCGGTTGCACCGGAGCGGAAGGATTGAACAACATCGGCACTGACGACAACACCAGAACGCTGCCGACTGACAACAGGATCAGCAGGGGAAGCGGTCGCACAAGCGGTTGGCGCTCAAGCGGAGTGCGGCAACGGGTGCAGATCGGTGTGGCTCCCTTCGGCGGATGAAGCACGAGGGCCGGACCGCAGCAGCAGGAGGGACAGCGGTAGCGCGGCATCGACCGTCGGTCGCAGCTGGGCGCACCATATTGCGAAGATCGTCTGTTGCTGCACTCAGCCACCCATGCCCCTCAGTTCTCTGGTGCGTCAGCTGCAGGAGGCAGCGCTCACCGGGGAACTGCTGGAGCGCAGCCGGCGTCCTGATCGTCTGCTCATGCGCGGTGCCGGGCGTGGTTGCCGGGCACTGGTGGCCAGCGCCATGGCCCAGCGCGACAAACGACCGCTGCTGGTGCTGGTGCCAACTCTGGAGGAGGCGGGCCGCTGGACTGCGCTGCTGGAGTTGATGGGATGGAGCACAACCCATCTGTATCCAACCAGCGAGGGCTCCCCTTACGAACCCTTCGATCCCACCAGTGAGATCGTGTGGGGACAGCTTCAGGTTCTCAGCGATCTGATCGCAGCGCCAAGCCAGGCCAACCGGGCGATCGTGGCGACGGAACGCTGCCTACAGCCGCATCTGCCACCTGCGAAGGCCCTCTCAGAGCGTTGCCGGATCCTGCGGAGGGGAGATCAGGTGAATCTCGAGGACCTGGGGGAGACCCTCGCCAGGCTTGGCTACGAACGCGTCTCCTCGATCGACCAGGAAGGGACCTGGAGCCGAAGGGGCGACATCGTTGATGTGTTTCCCGTCAGCAGCGAGCTGCCTGTGCGCCTGGAGTTCTTCGGGGAGGAGCTCGACAAGCTCAGAGAGTTCGACCCCGCCAGCCAGCGCTCCCTTGATCCGATCGATCAGCTGCAGCTGACACCCACCGGTTTCAGCCCTCTGATCGCCGACGCTCTGCGCGAACGGATGCCCGAGGGTCTGGATCGTCTGCTTCAGGAGCAGGAGGTTGACCTGTTGCTGGATGGGGGCACACCGGAGGGGATGCGACGCCTGATGGGGCTCGCCTGGCAGGAACCGGCATCGCTGCTCGACTATCTCGGCGAGGACTGCTTTGTCGTCATCGACGAACGCCGTCACGGTCTCGCCCACGGACAGCAATGGCTCGACCATGCCCGTGAACATCACGACGAGATGGCCGCGGAACGGGGCCTGAACGATGGGGATCGGGACCGTTTCTGGCCGGGTCTGCTGCACCGGGATATCGAAGAGGCTTTCGGCGCGGCGGAGGGCTTCAAAGGCTTCGATCTGGCGGAACTGCTGGAGGAGGACGCCCATGCGAACAGCTTCGATCTCGCCAGCCGCCCCGTCCCGGCCTATCCGAACCAGTTCGGCAAGCTCGGAGAACTGATCAAGGGATTTCAGAAGGAGCGGATCGCCACCTGGCTGGTCTCCGCCCAGCCCAGTCGGGCCGTGGCCCTGCTCGAGGAACACGACTGCATCAGCCGGTTCGTCTCCAACAGTGCCGATGCCGCGGCAATCATGCGCCTGATCGAGCAGAACACTCCGGTGGCTCTGAAGGCACGCGGCAATGCCGAGCTGGAGGGCCTGCAACTGCCGGCTTGGCGGATTGCGCTGGTCACCGACCGGGAGTTTTTCGGGCAGCAGACGCTCACCTCCAGCGGCTATGTACGGCGGCGGCGCAAAGCCGCCAGTCGCACGGTGGATCCGAACAAGATGCGGCCGGGAGATTTCGTGGTGCACCGCAACCACGGGGTCGGACGCTTCAAGGCGATGGAGAAGCTCGCCATCAGCGGGGATGTCCGCGACTACCTCGTGGTGCAGTACGCCGATGGTCTGCTGCGGGTGGCCGCCGATCAGCTGGGCAGCCTCGGCCGGTATCGGGCCACCAATGAAAAAGCTCCGGAGCTGAACCGCATGGGAGGCACCGCCTGGACCAAGGCGAAGGAGCGGGCCAGGAAGGCCGTGCGCAAGGTGGCGATGGACCTGGTGAAGCTCTACGCCGAGCGGCACAAGGCGAACGGCTTCGCCTACCCCACGGATGGGCCATGGCAGAGCGAGCTCGAGGAATCCTTCCCCTACGAACCCACCCCGGACCAGCTGAAGGCAACCGCCGATGTGAAACGCGACATGGAAAAACCGGAGCCGATGGATCGACTCGTGTGCGGTGATGTTGGATTCGGCAAGACGGAGGTGGCGATCCGGGCGATCTTCAAGGCGATCACCGCAGGACGCCAGGTGGCGATGCTCGCCCCCACAACCGTTCTGGCCCAGCAGCACTGGCGCACCCTTTCGGAACGGTTCGCTCCGTATCCGATCAAGGTCTCACTGCTGAACAGATTCCGCACGGCCTCGGAGCGGAAGACCATTCTTGAAGGCCTCAAGCAGGGCACGATCGATGCAGTGGTCGGGACTCACCAGCTGCTCAACAAGGGGGCGGCATTCGACAAGCTCGGGCTGCTGGTGGTGGACGAAGAACAGCGCTTCGGCGTCAATCAGAAGGAGAAGATCAAGGTTCTGCGCAAGGACGTCGACGTTCTGACCCTGTCGGCAACACCGATTCCGCGAACGCTCTACATGAGCCTGTCGGGAGTGCGCGAAATGAGTCTGATCACCACACCGCCGCCGCTGCGCCGACCGATCAAGACGCATCTGGCCGCCCTCGATCCCGAAGCGGTGCGCAGCGCCATCCGCCAGGAGCTCGATCGCGGCGGCCAGGTCTTCTACGTGGTGCCGCGGGTGGAAGGAATCGAGGACGTGGCCGCAGGCTTAAGGACCATGCTTCCAGGCCTGAAGCTGCTGGTGGCCCACGGTCAGATGGCGGAGGGCGAACTGGAAAGCGCCATGGTGGCCTTCAACGCCGGTGAAGCAGATGTGATGCTCTGCACCACGATCGTGGAGAGCGGTCTGGACATCCCCCGGGTCAACACGATCCTGATCGAGGACGCCCAACGCTTCGGACTGTCGCAGCTCTACCAACTGCGAGGGCGGGTGGGACGCAGCGGTATCCAGGCCCACGCCTGGCTGTTCTATCCCGGCAATGCCTCCCTGAGTGACACCGCCCGGCAGCGGCTCAGGGCGATTCAGGAGTTCGCGCAGCTGGGGAGCGGCTATCAGCTGGCGATGCGGGATATGGAGATCCGCGGCGTGGGCAATCTGCTCGGCGTGGAGCAGAGCGGCCAGATGGAGACGATCGGCTTTGACCTCTATATGGAGATGCTGCAGGAGTCCCTCGCCGAAATCCAGGGGCAGGACATTCCTTCGGTGGACGACACCCAGGTGGATCTGCCCGTGACCGCATTCGTACCAGCGGAATGGATCACCGATGCGGACGAGAAAATCGCGGCCTACCGCGCTGCCGCTGACTGCGAAAGCTCAGAGGCTCTGGTGGAGCTCGCAGCCGGTTGGGCCGATCGGTACGGAGCACTTCCCGCCGCCGTGCAGTCCCTGCTGCAGTTGATGGAGATGAAGCTTCTGGCCAAGCGTTGCGGCTTCTCCAGGATCAAACCGGAGAAACCGAACATCGTTCTGGAAACACCCATGGAGGAACCCGCCTTCCGTCTGCTGCGCCAGGGACTTCCCCAGCACCTGCATGGCCGGCTGGTGTACCAGGCCGGCAAGGGCATCCTCCACAAGGTGATGGCAAGGGGCCTCGGGGTTCTGCCGATGGAGAAACAGCTGGAGCAGCTGATGGAGTGGCTGAGACTGATGGCCGCTCAGATTCCGGATGCAGAGGGGGTCAGCAGCGCTGAGCGGGAGGCAGCTGAGCGCGAACGCAACGCGTCAGTGCTGCGCGTGTGACGGCGTAGTCGCATTTCTGAGAAAAACTCCACAGACCCGCAATTCTTCGTTACATTGCTCGAAACGCTGGATCTCCGATGGGTGAAGTGATCGAACTCAGTTCAGCGGGCGGTTCCATCGGAGCGGTCAGCGGCGTTTTCTGTGTTGCGGCGCTTGGCTTGTTTGCTTTGTTTCAGACCGGCCCGAGTGACGATGACGACTCCAATGGCGGTGGCGGTGGCGGCCTGATGCAGCCGATTTCCTGAGCTCCGCTGAATCCGGGTCGTATCTGGTCGCACCTTGTCAACACTTCTGAGATGAATGGGACGGTGTCCTCCTCCAGCGTGAGGACGTCCCTTTCGGATCTTGATGAGCAACGTTCCGGTCCGATGTCTGCTCAGTTTCAGCCTGTTCTGTGTTGCAGCAGCAGTCCCTGTCCAGGCCAGATCCTGGGCTGACGTTGATGCGCTGCGCTGGCGTCTAGAGCGCAATGGCGTCCGTGTGTCCCAGACGGATTGCCAGCGTGGATTGCAGGGGGCGTACGACTCCAGGCGCAACAGGCTTGTGGTCTGCCGTGCCCATCGGAGCCCTGGACAGGTCTGGAACACGCTGGCGCACGAGGCGGCCCATCGCATGCAGGACTGCGCCGGTGGTCCCATCTCCAAACCGGAATACACCCAAACCATGCTGAGCACGCTCCGGCGCTATTCACCGGAGGATGTCGCCGCACTGCGCGCCTACCCAAGGCGGAAACAGCGCAGCGAAATCGAGGCTCGCTACACGGCGCAACTTGCTCCGCAACAGGTGATGAGGCTGTTCGACCGCTACTGCGGCGCTCGTTCGGCATGAATCAGATCTGACGACTCTCCGTCCCTCACACCCACATCCTCACGACCAATGGAATCCCTCTTCATGCAGCTCGCGATGGCTGCCATGAGCCAATTCGGTGGCGGTCGATCCGTCCCGGTGTCAGGTGGAATGCCCATGCCGATGCCAATGAGGCCCTTGGCTCCCTACAGCAGCCCAGCACCTGTCTCCAATGGCTGGCAGCCGTCGATGCAGGCCAGCGTGCTGGCCTGCACGACGTGCCTGTTGCGCAGCGGCCGGATCAGCCGTGATCAGTCCATCAACCTGCTGGATCGGCAGGGTGCGACTTGGGGCTGGACCAGGGGCTGGGGTCGGTCGGTACCGATCTATGTGGTGGATCGCACCATCGATTCAGCCGGAGGTTGCCGGGCATTGCTCAATGGCAACTCACCCGGGAGAGATTGGCAGGGGGCTCCGATCCAGGTGGCAGATGGTGATCCAGGCCGAAGTCAGAGGGAAGGTTTCGGCCTCTATCCCTACCGCTGAGGTGCAACGTTGCTCACGTAAGCACAAAAAAAATGAAAGATGACGCAGCGCGGAAGATGGAATCGTTTCAATGCCCTCACATCAAGTCGAGATCCCAAATGGCGGCAATCAACGTGCCGATCAGTGTCACAACCCAGACCTCCCGTGAAAGCCTGTAAGGCGAATCAGGTCTTCTTCGCTTGTTGCCAGCTGTATAAGCGAAGATAAAACAAGTGTTGTAGATGCTTAGAAAAAAGAAGAAATATAGGATCCGATCTGGCAAAGGATCAACTTCACATTAACCGCACCTTAATGGGTACTTTAGCTTCGTCTGAAGCGGTTTATACAGTTATCTCCTCAGCTCAGGCGGCACACCCATGGCCGCCGAAGGTCAAGATAAGAATCCAGCTAATACACGACTCGCAAGCTGAATCCCAACGAAGTCCGTAGCAACAGCTACAAAAGGGTGGAAATAGGCATAACAATCATCATGAAGAAAACTTCACGAATCCGAATGATTTACATAACTTTGCTGGAGTTCGCAGCAAGAAATGTTTTACTTCGGTTTTCTTGCTCACTCCAGCGGATCAGCCACGCAGCTGTTTTCAAGCGAGACGTTTGAAGAAGCGATTGCATTGTTTTTTACCCATTGCATCAAAAACACCTACACATCGAATGACGCCCATCTCAGACTGATCAAATGGACATCAAGACGTTTTCCTGAAATGAACTGCTTTGACCGAGAGCTGGTCATTTGTGGATTCAATCTGCAGGAAGAGAACTATGGCTGACTCCGTACGGCGGTTCACCTCGATGACGAGGAATGGATTCAGTATGGCCTGACTGGACGTCCTGACCGGTTTTGGAAGGAATCCGATGGGATTGCCTGATTCGGAATGTGGTTGCTCATAATCCCACTGGAAGGTCTTCGTGAAGGTGGACTTCCGAACGGGGCTCTGTGAGGTCGTCGGTGCTGGACACACCGTCGGCTGAGAGCCCTCATGCAGGAGCCTATGCAAACAGAGATTTCAGTGAGCGTGAACGTCATGCCTCACGTCGTTGCATGTGTGATTGGCTCCTCTTCATGACATGAGAGAGCTTGGAGTACAGATGCAACCATGGTTCAGAGCATGTCACGAACGATCAGCTCATCACCAACTCAAGTTCTTGCTCGCTGAAATTGTTGGTGGTATTACCACCGTCAACGCCCTGAAGGCCGTAATAATTGCATTTATCAAATCGAACAGTGATTGGGTAGCGTGATTGTGTAGGCTCTTTTTCTCGCGAAGCGACAACTCCTACCTCGTTATACCAGTAGGAATACTTACGTTTGATGCGAACTTTTGAGCCTTTTACAATGGCTGCCATTTTGCTAATCAATTTTCCCGATTCTGAACAATGCCTTGAGGCAACTCAGTCAGAAATGATAAAAATGCCAGTATCAGATGAGTGCCGAACCTACGGACAGTCGAGGCAGGGAAGAAGCTTGTCAGGGCTCAGGCTGCGATGCAGGACAGAAAACCTGATCCGGATCACTTTTTGCAACGGCGCTACCAGGAACAAATTCCGTCAACGTGCACAGCCATAACGATCAACGAAGCCAATACCTCTAGGTATTCGGTATTCATTACATGCATACCATGTGCATGCGAGAATTCAATAACTAATCAGTACAATGAGTTGCTAATAGATGAAGCTGATGAAGCGTGAAGGGGATCAAAGCGACTTAAATGCACGGCACGCAAGTGGAGGCCAACACAACAGCCGATGCAGCGTCAGGCACGGACCCAGCCATAGAAGCCTTGGAGACGAAGCTCAAGACATTCCTGCAGCGGTGATTCACCAGTGTGCTGACCCAGGACTTGCTGCGTAGGGAGAACGGATAAAACAAGAAATCCTGCAGGCATCTTTGCGCCAATCGTGAACAGAATGGCCATTCAACTCAAACGATCCAACAAGAATCGAAAGAAATGAAACACATAGGGGGCAGTACCGTCTGACGGTACCTTGAAGCTGACGCGAAAAGAGGGGGCGATAGAAGTAAGCAATTGCGTTGCAGGGAAATCCGCTTAGTCGACTCAGACCAATCCATCGCGCAGGTTACTCATACAATAAGAATGACTGCAAAAACGTATATCGTGTAGACGGAATAAAGCAACAAATTAGCAGAATAATGACAGAAGCTAGTTGCAGAAAATGATGACAACGGTGGGGACTGCAATCCCAAGAAAAAGACCAAGCAAGTTATATGGAAGTCACAATGATTGCAACGATCGAGACAAGGCCAAATCTTGCGCTAAACCTATCTGTCATTACGTTGACTGAAGCACGATATGGGATATGGCGAAGAGCCCTACGCCTGAAGGTTCCAAAACATTGATCACAGTCAGTTCAAGCCAATATAGGGCTGGCTGATTTTGACAAAGCTGGAATGGCAATATCACATCTGTGCGTATCACTACGGATACACAAAAGTGCAATCGCTGTCAGATTAATCAACAGATTCAAGAATAATAGAAATACAAAACGGCCTAGGCTCCTGAAGATATATCATCAAAATATTGCAAGAGCTTGTCGATCTTATTGACAGTCAATTTCAAGACAACGAAATACAGCCAACAGTTCAATCGACACAAAACACCGCCTTGAAGGGATCAAACTATACATTAATGGATGAAGAAAGACAGACAGCTTGACAGCAAACCTGTACAAAACGAGCAGTAACATGATCTACAGTTTATGCAATGACTTTTGTGACTATGCACCAAGAAGATAGCAATAAGACTGGCTCAGGAGATAGCTTTCAGTTCAAAGACAAAAGCATGCCTGTAGCAGTTGAAATTAAGAGATGGGTATTATCAAGAATGTTTCTATTGGATCAACAGGATAGAACAGAAGACTCTGTGGCATTAAAAAATGAGTTTCAGATCTAATCATATGGTAGGTATGCATTCGCATTGTCGAACTAATATTGGGCTACCGATACGGATGCCATGAGTGCTGAAAGCGATAATAAGCCAGACCATTCGCCTAACTTAATGGCTAAGTTCCTTTCTCACGCGAAAGGTGATTTGAATCAATGGTGGAGATGGCGGATTAAGTTCCTATTGGACGATAATCTTGTGGCTGAAGCAAGGAGCCTGCTGAAAGAGTTTGAGAATACATCCAACTAATAATATCAGCCATGAGAGAAATACCCCAAACCAATGTTCATCCATCGCATTTCAAAAGGTATGCAAAAGAAAAACGTTGTTCCCCACCACCCAAGGAGACTTTACGCAACAACTATCAGCGCTATGGAAAAATCTGTTTATATTCTTCAATGGTCATATCATTCAGCAAAATAGTCATAGGTCCATGAAAAGACGAAGTCATTGACAAGCAAATATCTAAGCGATAATCACTGAGAATGTGAAACTGTTATGTGCAACGACGACAAGTTTGGTCACATCATTGTCAGAACAAACTTTATGCCGATAGAAGCCAATACTCAGAAAGACGACTATTGGTGACGTCGCTCTGGCTCATCCAAAAAGGGACGAGCCAGTGTCGTTTCGACGTACGACGCCCGATGGTCCTAGAAACCATCGGATAGAAGGTTCAAAAGGAAAGCCCCTCCAAACCCAAAGTGGCCGAGCACCGGAAGCGAAACCGCTTCAATGATCGTGAAACACTACTCAGATATTACGTAAACAGAGTCGCAATCGTTCGTAGCACCATTAATCCAAGCAAATCTACGATTGGAGAAAGTGACCAAAACTGCTGCAGATACGGAAAATGCATAAATAGTCTGACAACTCATGCAAGGAATCAATCAGTGACCACAGAGATAGAATACAATCTTATGCTGACTGCAGTAAAAATAAAGTACAAGTAGATGCCATCATCGCAAGAGAAACGTAAGTTTGGGTCAACAGTAGCTACACTTGTGAATGCTGACACTAGAAAACAACAGCCGACTAACTGATCTAAAAGCCATTACATCTAATATGCAAACGTAGCTGAACATCATTTAAAAACATAACAGTGCAAAGCCAAATTCAATGCATGTGTCGAATATCACAAAAAACAGGCATAGATTACAAGCAATATCTAAGCATATAATAGGTTGATAACGAGAATATGATACGAGAGCAACGTGCAAGGCTTATTAGGCTAATAATTTAATGCCTCATATGGAGATTTTATTTGCAACTGTTGGCATCACAGCCATTATTTGGATATCAATCGGCATCATGGTTCATGCAGCCTGGGTTCTAAAGATATTTAGAAGCGAATCCACGTTGATTACCAGTCAACAATTAATGGCGGAAAAACATCGCTCTTTAGCTTTTCCAATCCCGGAGAGTCTATCTTCAAAGAATTTGTTTGTCTTTGGATATTGGGGAGATAGAGATTATGACGATCAGGTTGAAGTATTATCGCCAGCCGCTAAAAGTCCAGTGATTTTTAGATATGCCAATTTAGCCCTAGTAGTCTGTACCTCGACTTTTGTCCTCATTATCTTTGGCAGAGCACTATTTAGTAGTCTCAAGCTGATATAATCCTTCAGCTTGAAAGCGATCAGTCAGTCCCTGGTCGATAGTGTGGGCAAGATGCCATTATCCAGGTTGAACGGTATGAACTTATCAACAAGCTGTGCATTTGATGTGGAATAGGAATGTTATATCAATACGTTGAAGGTGAAGGGGATGGCATTACTGGTATGCACTAGGGTCAACTTAAACCACACTTACAATGAACAATATTTACACCAGGCTATTTATTCAACAACAAACCGCTTCACCAAGAATATATTACCATTTAGTAAATCAGAATTATTGACAGGGGAGTCACCAGTCTGCCCGACGTGTCATTACTTTGCCTTTGAAAATTGTTTTTTTGAAATTCAATCAGACTCATCAGAAAGTTTGTTAGTCTTGGCTGAGCCACCCAATTCCTTAACCCCAGATTTTTTGACGTTGGTATCTTTATCGCCAACAACCTCTGATTCTGACTTCTGTTTAACTTCTTTCTTTTTCGGAGGGGATTTTGGTTGCTTAGCTTTTAGCTTTGAGGCATCTAGATTACGTTCCCCCCATGCTTTATATGATAGAAACACTAATCCACCTAGCGTTGGTATTGAGCCAATTCCACCAACAGCGATTTCAAAATTACTTAATGCCATAGCACTTGCGAAACCAATGTACTTAAAAACATGCGCCCCAAAAGCATGAAGCATTTGATACTGATAGAGTTACATTCTTATACCCTACCATTGTATCTATTGTTGTTCTTTTTTATTCATGCTATTCGCCTGAAACGCAATCGGCAAGAGGTTGCTAATTTTTCTCATATTCAAGTAGAGATATTATTTATTGGGCCTGAGAAAAGAGCAATAGATCTAATTATACGCCCGCAAATGCCAAAGTTACCCGTCTGATTGTCTTTATAGATACAGCCATGTAGCGTCCCATGCGAGTGTAGAGATTGACAATAGCCTATTAGATGTCAAGCATACAATCGATGAATCAGTTGTACATAAAGTATTCAACTCAGAATTCTCGTGTAAGACGTGTGCAAGTAAATCTGTCTCGATTTGAACAGGAACGTCCAGAAATTGATAAAGAAGAAGCAATTGAGCGATGCTATCGACAAATTTTTTTCCATGCAATGGAATGTGATCGGGAAATTTTTCTTGAATCACAATTAAAGACGGGTAGCATAACAGTAAGGGACTTTGTCAGAGGATTATTGTTGTCGGAACGTTTTTATAGGGGTTATGTTGCATGCAATAGCAATCAGAGACTGGTCGAACAGGTGATTGGACGTGTCTTCGGGCGACCTGTATACGACAAGAGTGAAACTATCTCGTGGTCAATACTTATTGCAGAAAAAGGTTTTGGTGTATTTGTAGACACTATTTTGGATAGCGCTGAATACATGGAAAAATTTAGCTATTGGGCGGTTCCAGAGCAGATCAACCGTCAACTGCCTGGTCGTGATCGAGGTGAAATGCCAATTTACCAAAGCCTTCCAAGATATGGACATGCCTGGAGAGACTGTCTAATTGAAAGAAAGATGATGATCTCACCCTCCGAATTCAGATTGAGAATGCTCCCGAGATCATCAGTTGACCGACTAATATATGAAAGGCCTACAGGACGTAGTCGGCAACTGTGGGTATCATTCTTGCTTATAACAGCATTATCATCAATCACTATAATCTTGTTCATCTTCAATGCTATGTTTGAAGTCCGCTAGGTGAATGACATATTGCCAAGAATAACTCACTGATAATGACAGAGGTCAACACGATTCTTCTGCAAGACGTAAGTCATAGGCCACAGAAAATATGAAGTGGTTTTAGGATGCATTGCCTCCACCAGTTTGATTGGATGAATGACTATTACACTGATAATTAGTGCTTTTTTAAGCCAATAATATTCTATTGCTGTATAGAGTTACCAGTCTGATTGGAAATTCTGGGCATTAATGATCAGGCTATATGGGGCTGTTTTTTGTCAATCACAGTATCTGCTATTGCAGAGACATCAACACTGATACCTCAAGGGCGAGATTAAAAACCGCATGAACACATGCTTTGAAGCCGCCCTTTTGCTCTTGTATTCATTTAAGTACAAGACTGAAAACTATTGCCCATTTGGTTTCCTACAGCATATGAATTCAAACCTCTCAGCTATTTCATGAGTGTGGCTCTGACTATGTAGAGAGTTAATAGTCACGGGAGCTGACTCCTCAGGGGTAAAGGAGGAGCCAGTTATGTCCCGTAGCCGATGGCATTCACCCCATCGGGCGGAGGTGCAGAAAGTGCAAATCCAAGACAACAATCGCGTACATGATCAAATCCCATGCTCCTGAATGAAACAAGATCAGCGCTCAAATGATCTGAAGACGCGTCAAACCGCTCGCCAGCGGAGCTGACGTCGATCCTGACTCCTCTGGGATAGAAGAGAAGCCAGAACCTGGTCCGACGCCCGATGGACCTTGACAACCATCGGATGGAAGGAGATCTCAGCATCCCTCCAAGGACACTATGGGCATGCAAATCAAGACGTGACGAGCCTATGAGCGTTCACCAGCATCTAAATGAGCATAACTATCGTACCGACGGGCTGGCCCCTCCGGGCTAGAGAGGAGCCAGATGCATCCCGACGACCGATGGCGCTCACTCCACCGGTTAGAAGGGATCCATGCTGATTCACCCCTCCAATGTCATCATCACAAGGCGATTTCGTTCATGCTGTTCCAATGATTCACCTAACTTGATCAAATGAATTGTCAAGCTGATTGCGATGTATACGAGCGGAATTGTGGTCACATCGGGGCCATTCTGATTACACCTCGATCAGCCCCTACGGCCTATACCAAGTAGCAATGCTATAAACGTCAAGTTTTTCTTGAATCATCAACATCAAAGCCAGGGTGATGACGAATATGATATTCAAGTGGGTGAAGTCATCGATGAGAATAAAAGTGCGCACGGCGAGTGCAATCCTTGTTAATGGCTATGAAATAGTAACGGCAACATTTATCAGCCAGATGCCTGATTGGCGTATGAACTTCGTTGAATTTAATTTCAGTTTTAATCACTTAATACAGGAGTATGAACAGTGCAACGATCTAAATACCATCAGCTATGCGGAATACAGGCAAACAAAGCATGTTGTGACATGGAAGCTGGCATCTATAGGCAGAAAAACAACTGATTCGCTGCTGCGTCGACTGCAAGTGCGCTGATCGATTGAAAGTGCATTTTGAGAACTGAACATGCATGATCAAGATCAACTGACCAGACAAGCTCTCTCATTTCAATGAATGAGTAGGAAAATCGAATGATCTGAGCCAATGTAAGCCGAGCCCAGTGTGTTGACGTCAAGCCTGGCTCTCCTTGGCAGAGAAGAGCCAGCACTTCCCTCGACGCCCGACGGGAACGACTCCATCGGAGGAAGGATCACGAATCTTGAGTGAACCCTCCTCAAACATGATCGCCATATGCATTGATAGGTGTCGTGCCAATGAGTCGACGACAACATTCAAATGAATGGCGGACTGGTAACGCCGGACTGGCTCTCTTGGTCATCAGAAAGCCAGCGTTCATTCCGACGCCGATAGGGAACTGTCCCCATCGAGTGGACGAGCAGCTCTGCCCAACTGCACGACCAGTCTCAGCATCGCTGGGTTCAACGTGGCGTTGACGCCCCAAATGACTCAGCCATGCTGGTCAAATGTGGCTGGTTCCATTGGGATAGCCAGGAGTCCGTCGTGTGATCGGGCCGAGGCCTTCCTTACATCAACATCATCTCCATGCGATTGGAGCTGTGTTGTACCGACTGGCTGGCAACATGTTTGTTCTGATATTCGCTCCCTTATCCATACCGATGCCGATGAGGCCAGTTGCGACGACAGGGAAGAAGCTGTGTCCAATGGCTGGAGGCGATCGATCCCGACTCAGTAGTGGATCACAGCATCATTCAGCGGCCGTCTGTTGGGATACTCGATACCTCCCCTGGGAACGATTGCCGGATGGCCAAGCAAGTATCCGTAGGTCATCAGCTCCTAAGTCAAAGGGCGCGCTTCACCCTGCATACCCAAGGCGGTTGCAAAGAAATTCACTTGAGCTATGGAAGTTATCGAGTCCTCATCAGGACGATGTTCGCTTGTGACGTGTGAAGATCCTTGAGAATTAATTCCACAGCTAAATTGGCATCATGCCTGCAGCCCCAGGCTGTTACACAGGTAGCATAAGCAATGCAGAACACAGTTCTACAACGTACCTATCAACCAAATAATCTGTCACGAATCATACGAACGAATTCCAACAGCGATTAGAGAATTCCGTAAAAGTACGCAATCTGCACCTCCAAAAAATAAAATCCACACTGTCTAACAGCACTTGCTAAGACCTATTCCAGATATTAGGATAAAGAATTGATCTATTATAACTGCGTTCACAATACGATGTTGTTGCCTCAAGATCACGCGGAGCAGTGGCGAAAGACTGTTGATAGCTGTCAACAAGATCAAGCATAAGGCAGTCAACAAAGCGAGAAGTGAAAAAGAGCACCTGCATGCGTCCTAATAGCAGTTGTCATTCATCAATCATGAGAAGCATTAATCCTTGCATCGCCCCATAACCTATTAAAAATGAATGGACAGCGTAAACACCTCCTACATCAACGGTTCAAATGAGGTTTAATAATGAATCTTTATTGCGTAGAAGACCATAACAAAGTGATGATTCGTGCAAGTCAACTATAAGCTGATTGGACAAGAAGTAAACACAACATCCTTGTTGTGGCTTAATGGAACCGACAAATACATTGATCAGCAGTAGTGCTCACACGCCAAGTAACTCCACAGCCATATCTACAGATAATGGGCAATCTATTCTGAACCTATGGGCATACGATCATGTTCGGAGAATGTAGATAGAGTTTCAAAATGGAGCCAATGAATACAATCAGTAGGGCAAGTATCAATTGCTTCTTGGATCCGATCTTCGGAATCACCATCTTGCCTGAAAGCACGGCAGCGACCTGTTTCTTGAATTACAACAAACGTATTGGTTGCAACATTTGCACAGTATCGACATCCAATACAAGACTTTTGGTCGACCCAAACAGCTTTGGCTCTTAATTCGCCACCAAGAAGTGGTTCCAAACCAGATCTTTGAGCAGGTGGACTTGATGGCGCCTGAAAAGCAACACTCGCAAGGGCATCTGACAACAGAATTCCATATCAATTCATTGATATAATGGCAATATCAACCAAGCACTGGTAATATTTAATTACAATATGCTGTGCTTCATTTTAACTAGGCGAGCACCATTAGACGCCAAAAGACGTTTAACCTGTGACAGTCGCAACCTGATCGTAACATAAAACACTGTATGATTAATGCAAATATAATTATTTCGAGATTATTCAGATCCCAAGGTGTGACCGCCATGTCACGTACTAACCAATCCACTGAAGAAAAGCAGTCCCAAAATACTTACCACGATTAATATAGTTACACTAAATGTAGCGAGTCATCAATCAAATCCACACAAAAAAGTTATTAGAATTTGCATCCACATCGACGTATAAATACAGAGAAGAGCTACTGGATTTGCAATGAATATGGAACACAATTTCACCTGTATTTATAACATCTGGGGATCAATCAAAGATCACTTTGGAAACAAGACTTGTCGGCGCATACGATGCAGATAACAGCAGGCAACCAGGTCATCAATGAGCATTCAGGAAGTCAAGCAACAGGCTCTGAATCATCTAGCAAAAAGCAACTCAACGTATACCATAGAACGTTGAAAGAATTTGGTAATTTCACTTTGATGATTAGAATTTTTGAAGTAGCGTACACGCCCTAGCAATACTATCCAAACTACCCGGATTGATCAAACCGTAATAATCCATGGCAATTATATCCTCTTTGTCGATGCCTGGGAAATACTTGTGCAATGATTTGCGTAGGCTTGGCGATTCATCCGATGGCTTAATAATAATGATTTTATCTGCATTAATAGACATCAGTCGTTCATTTGACATTGTAATATATCCATTGAAGGGGCTTTTCCCCGATAAATGCTTTGTTGCATTTGTGAAGCTGTTATGACTCAATAATGAGCCTGCCCAACTATTTTCTGTTGGTGATAACATTGGAGAATTACCAGCTAAAATTAAAACACGATTTTTATTATTGGGCGAATGACTTATGGAATGTGTCGGTGTCGGACAAATATTTTTCAACTTTCTATCTTGTTTCGATGCACTTGGCAAGTACCTATTGAGAATTTGGTCAGCATCATAGAGTGCTTCTAAGCGGTCCATCTTTAAAGCAAGTGTCTGAATGCCAAGTTTTTTAAGTTTAAGCAATATACGAGAATGAAAACCATCAGCACCAATAACAAAATCCGGTTTAAGTGCAATGATTGATTCAATATTGGGCATGTTGCGTCCTGACGAAACTCTTTTGATATCAACATATCTTGAGTCATTATTTGTCAGAGAAGTTCCAGGAATACCGACTAAGACTTGTTTATTTAGATTTACAACCAAATCAGAAGACAATGAAGTCAGCGTAACAACTCGACGAATATCTCTCTTACTTTGTTTAGCGTCTTCGCTCATAGCCTCGACAGCCATAGTAGAGAGTAAGGAGCATATCGACAGCAGATAAATAATTATTGACCGCATTGATTTTACTTCTATTACAACTAATATAACGAATAGAAGCCAGCAAGCTGGTGAGGAATTTGACATGTCTTAAATTCATATGATCCTTAAAGCGATTGAATAGTGTTTAATGACATAGGATCTACCATTCGTCAAAAATGAACTCAATTGGAATATATGTTTTACTAGATTTGTCGACAAAGTTGAAGAGTCGTCGATCTAATAGACTGCAGATCTAAATTGATTGAATTCAATAACTTCTATATCAAGGTCAAATGTTTTGCTTAGATTTAATGAGGTATAAACGGAGTCTAGAGAGCCAAATTTGAACAAATTACCCTCACGAAGCAAGGCAAGTTTGGTAGCGTACCTCGCCATATGATTCAGGTCATGCAATACAGTAACAATTATCTTACCTTCTATTGCAAGTTTACCTAGGAGATTAAGGACTTGTCTCTGTGCAACGATATCAAGATGATTTGTTGGTTCATCCAAAAAAAGAACTGATCCATTTTTAGCTAGTGCTAAGGCTAGAAATGCGCGTTGACGCTCTCCACCAGAAAGCGTATCGACAGCACGATAACTATATTGATTTAGTCCGACGAAGTCGATGGCATACTCAACAGCCTCATGATCCTCTATAGAAAGGCCAAATTTCCAGGCAGGAATGTGTGGATAACGACCCAATCGTACCAATTCAATAACTGTTAAATTGGAAATCAATTCATTTTTCTGAGACATCACTGATAGCTCTTTATTCAAATTGGGGCTATGGCAATATTTTTTAGCGTTTAGAAGAATTTCACCAGATGTTGGTTGCAACAAACCTGCCATCAAGCGAAGAAGTGTAGATTTGCCTGAACCATTACGGCCAGCAATAACAAACCAATCACCGGATGTCAATGTAAGAGAGACATTGCTAATCAGTGCAGATTTATCAATCTGATAACAAACTCTTGAAAGATTAAGATCTACCATTACTACTTCGCATATAATGTGACCTTTGTAAAAGATAGATGAAGAAAGGACTTCCCAGAAGTGAGGTTACAATACCTACTGGTAACTCCCATAAATATGATCTTGCAATAACATCTGCTATGAGAACAAACATGCCGCCGGCAAATCCGGAGATGGGAATTACATGGATATAATTGTTTCCACAAAGTAATCGAACAATATGCGGAATAACCAAGCCAACAAAGCCAACGAGACCAGCAATACATACAGCACATGCTGTCATCATTGTTGCTATTAATCCAACAAAAATTCGCATTCTAAAGATTGATAACCCCAATGATTTGCTGGTGTCACTATCCAGAAAAGCTAAATTGAGCTGCTTTCCAAACAGTAGCGATATACATCCGCAACTCACAATAGGAATCCACGTATATTTTATGTCATCCCAATCCCTTCCCGCTAATGTGCCAGAAAGCCAAGTTAGTGAATTCTGAATACGGGTATCATCAAACGTCAATAAAAATATTGACTGTATAGAGCTCAGAACACTACTGATAGCCACTCCAGAGAGAATTAGTCGCTGTACGGAAATATTATTTTTTTCGTAAGCGATTAAAAATACGATTACAGCAGCCAGGATTGAGCCTGCCCATGCACCAAACGGAATAAACGAAGATAGTACATTTAAAGATAACATGATGACAACGCATATTCCTGCACCTGACGAAATCCCCAATAAAAATGGACTGGCCAGTGGATTACGCAGCATGCCTTGAAGCATTGCTCCCGACAGACCTAGCGCGCAACCAGTAAGTAGCGCGGCGATTGCTCGAGGCAAGCGAATATCATGAATAATTACTTGAGCGGTAGAAGTATTTGAATCTCCGAAGATATAGTTCAAGACTTCATTAATGCCAATTTCTGTTTCACCTGTTGATAGCGACCATAAAAAAACGATTGGAAACAAAATTGAAATTACAAAATATGCAATATTCCTCGGATTATTCCTAAATTGCGCAGTGTTGTACATTTATCAAGAAATAAGGATTACTCCAATTTTGCCAAGAAGATACTTTTTGAGTTTAGTCATGCTTACATAAGTAAATCCACTGATTTACGTGCCATTTAATACAAGAAGATATTGTCTTTGGTCTGCTTCGTTGTTTCAAGTTATACTACGTATCGCTTGAGTGTCTGGCCGGCCTGTAAGTGAATTGCTCATCAGCAACAGAGTCGAACAAATATCTCGATGACTGCTATCCATTACCTGAAAGGAAGTGACTGCAGTGTTGGGGTTTGGTGAGCTCCACAAAACATTGAGCGAATCAATTGATACATCAATTCAGGAAATTAAATTAAGCATATGGGCAATTTGTTCTCCGGCTCAATAATTAAGATTCATTCATTTTTGATTCATGGCAGCCTACAACGTCACGATTACAACTAGCGCAGGCGAGTTCTCATTTGAGTGTGCCGATGACCAGTACATTCTTGATGCAGGTGAAGAGGCGGGAATTGACATGCCTTATTCATGCCGTGCCGGAGCGTGTTCTACATGTGCTGGCAAACTATTGAGTGGTTCTTTGGATCAATCAGATCAAAGCTTCCTAGATGACGACCAACTGGAAGCAGGCTTTGCACTTTTATGTGTTGCTTATCCCACAAGTGACTGCAAAGTAATTGGCGAGGCCGAAGAGATGCTCTATTGATGTAATCAATTTAATGATTGCTGCTGATGTCGCACGCAAGGAGCGATTTCAATAGAGTTCTCCGTAAGAACCCCCTGTTCGATTTGTTCTAAACCACCTTTTAGTTGTCAAGATTAAAGCTGCTCAAATCAGAACCGGATGGGCTTTCAGATAGTTTCAGATCTTTTTAGTATTTCGGTGTAATTGTTTCGGGTGATGCACAGGCCGTTGTTGACGCCTACTTTGTCTTGGCCTGACTCTTTGACTGTAAACTGGGCAAAGCATGACCTACAGAAGTCATGGATATAGACACATCGAGATGACTGCCGATTAAAGAAATCTACAAGTGAAGCGAATGCATTCACTCGTCGGAATCGAAATTCTTCGCTGCCAGGAGATTACTGTTTAGGCGTCTGGATCGCGGATTGAAGATTGGCGCCAGTTGGGCTGTAGGTCTGACCAGCGTCTGCCTTGGTAAGCGCTTTCACGAGGGCGGACTCAGCGACTTTGTACTGACCGTCCTTCGCCGTTCCGAGATCATCCGGGGTGAGTCCCTTGATCTCCTTCTCAGTGAGATCGGCTTCCAAGTCGGGTTTGATGCCGTTCTGATGGATGTCCGTGCCGCGAGGGGTCAGATATTTGGCGATGGTCACCGTCATTCCGGAACCATCGGCCAAACCACGAACGGCCTGCACAAGCCCCTTTCCGAAGGTCTTCATGCCGACGAGTTCGGCACGGCCGTTCTCCTGCAGTGCCCCGGAGAGGATCTCGCTGGCACTGGCTGAACCCTCGTTGATCAGCACCACCACAGGCTTATCAGTGAGAGCGCTGCCGGTTGCACGACGCACATCACGGATGCCCTCGCGGGTTCGTGTGCTGACGATCGTTCCTTCGTTCAGCCACTGGCGTGCGATGTCGACACTGGCTTCGAGTAGACCCCCGGGATTGCTGCGCAGATCCAGCACATAGCCATCCGCCTCCTGCTCCTCGAGTTCGCGGATCGCCTCACGCATCTCGCGGGAGGCATTGGCATTGAAGGTCTTGAGACGGATGTATCCGACCTTGCTGCCATCCTGGGCTGTGTTGAGGCTGGACTTCACCGCATTGAGTTCGATGCGGGCCCGGATCAGAGGCACATTCAGAACCCTGCCGTCGCGGCGGAGGCCGAGCACCACCTCGGAGCCCTCAGGTCCGCGGATCAGCTTGACGGCGTCGGAGGTGCTCATGCCCTCGGTGGAGGCACCATCGATGGTGATGATCACATCCTTGGACTGAACACCGGCCCTTGAGGCCGGTGTTCCATCGATCGGCGAAATCACAACCAGTTCCTTGGTCTCCTTGTCGAGACCGAGCTGAATCCCGACACCCATCAGCTCCCCGGTGGTGTCGATCTGCATCTCCTTGAACTCCTTCGGGTCCAGGAAGCGCGTGTAGGGGTCGTTCAGGCTCGCAAGCATGCCGCGGATCGCCTCATAGGAGGCATCGCTGTCGGCGTAGGACTTCCTGAGTAGTTCGCCCCGCAGGTGACGCCAGCGCGATTCGGTGTAGGCACCACTGGAATCAAGGTAATCGCGATACACGATCTGCCAGACCTGATCGATCACCTCTTTCGGGCTGTCGGTGATCGAACCACCGACGGAACTGGGAAGACTCAACCCCGGCCTTGACACCACAACAGCAGCGGCGATTCCACCCAGACCCAGGATCAGCAGGGAGCCCGACCGCACCAGCTTCCGCAGGGGTGAAACGCTGGGCATGAGGCGTGAAAAATGATGATTCACCCTAACGACATCAGGCTGGTTCAACCCAGCGGCCGTCCTCCTTGATCAACTGGATCAGAGCGCTGACACCTTGATCCTCAGGCACCTTGCGGATCTCCTCGCGACCGCGGTAAAGGGCGATGATTCCCGGCCCTTTACCGACATAACCGTAATCAGCATCTGCCATCTCGCCAGGACCGTTGACAATGCAACCCATCACGGCGATGTCGAGGCCGGTGAGGTGAGATGTGGCCTCCCGCACTTTGTGCAACACCTCCTCAAGGTTGAACAGTGTGCGTCCGCAGCTTGGGCAAGACACGTACTCGACCATGGTCTTGCGCAGTCCAAGGGACTGAAGGATCGAATAGCAAACCGGAATCTCCTTTTCAGGTGCTTCGGTGAGCGACACACGAACGGTGTCACCGAGACCATCGGCCAGCAGGGTGGCGATCCCAGCCGTGCTCTTGATGCGGCCGTAATCACCATCTCCGGCCTCCGTCACCCCTAGATGCAACGGGTAATGGAATCCTTCCCGGTCCAAGGTGTCCGCCATCAAGCGGTACGCCGCCAGCATCACCGGCGCCCTCGACGCCTTCATCGAGATCACGATGTTGTGAAAGTCGAGGTGATCACAGATCCGAACGAATTCCATCGCCGACTCGACCATTCCCTTGGGGGTATCGCCGTAGGTGAACAACATCCGTTCGGCGAGCGAACCGTGGTTGACGCCGATGCGCAGGGCCTTGTTCTGATCGCGCAACAGGGTGACGAGTGGTTCGAAGGTCTCGCGGATGCGGGCACCGATGGCGGCAAATTCCTGCTCTGTGAACTCCTGCCGATCGGGATCGGGCTTGTCAAACACGAACAGGCCTGGGTTGATCCGTACCTTGTCGACATGCTTGGCAACCTCCAGTGCGATCCGGATGCCGTTGTGGTGGACATCCGCGACCAACGGCACCTTGCACCCAAGTGCCCTTAGTTCCGCCCGGATTTTGCCCATGGCCTTGGCATGGCCGATCGATGGGGTTGTCACCCTCACGATTTCACAGCCCGCCTCGACCAGCCGGATGATGCCCGCCACCGCCGCCTCGATGTCGAGGGTGTCCTCGTTGATCATCGACTGCACCACCACCGGATGCTCACTGCCGATGGGCACGTCCCCCACCATCACGGTGCGGGTGACACGCCGGTGGATCTGGGTGTCGTAACGACGGTCCACAACAGCTGGCGTGGTTGGCAGTGTGGCGGTCATGACAGGATTCGCCGCGAGCGGTTCAACGTTCGCACAGGTGCTGTCGCACTGAGGAGAGATCCCGGCGCGTTAGATCGATGGGAGCACCTTCATCAGGCGAAGGATTCCTCAGCAGATAGGAGGGATGGAAGATCGGCATCACAGCACGGTCCTGCCATCGCTGCCAGCGCCCCCGCAGTTGCGTCATGCCGCCCTTGATCCCCAGGATCGCTTCCACCGACGTCGCACCAGCCAGAACGACCGCTGCGGGGTTCACCTGTTGCAGCTGAAGATCGAGCCAGGGCCGGCAGGCGGCGAGTTCCACCCGCTTCGGGCGTCGGTTGCCCGGCGGTCGGCATTTCACGGCATTGCAGATGTAGACATCCGTCTCGAGGTCGAATCCGGCTTCCACCAAGAGACGATCAAGCGCCTGGCCGGATCGTCCGACAAATGGCTGCCCGGTGGCATCTTCTCGGGCTCCGGGGGCCTCACCGATCAGCATCAGAGGCGCCGAAGCGGAACCTCGGCTCACCACCACCCTGGTGCGGGTCTCCGAGAGGGAACAGGCGGTGCAGCTGCCACAGAGGTCCAGTTCCGTGAGCGGGGTCTCGGCCATGACGGATCAGATGGACGGGGCAACCACAAGCAGCGGATTCTGCTCGGGGTCCTCTAGCCAGGCTTCAGCCCCGAACGGTTCCACGCGCGGGGGCTGCTGCACTCTGGCGCCAGAGGCGATCAACTCGGGGAGACTCGCCTCGAGCAGGTCCAGGGGATGCTCACAGGCGGAGAGCCTGAGACAGGGCGCCAGGGTGCGTCCACGCTCTGGGAAAGGACGGGATCGAGAGGGGCGGTAGATCTCCAGACATCCCCCATCCGCCAGCGGCACGCGCCAGTGTTGCCGAGAGAAACCCTGTTCGGCGACGGTCCCGAAGGCAAGGGCATAGAAACGGGCCAGGGGTTCGGGGGCGTGGGCCGCCAGCACCCAGGTGATCGAGATCGGTTTCATGGCGATGAGCTGGCAACTGGTTGTCTGGGACACCACATGAGGCAGGATTGGCTCTTTCAAACGCATCCGGGGGAGGTGCGTTGCTGATGCCCACCCCGACCGTTCTGTCCCAACGGGCTGAAGCCCTGAAGCCGTCCCTGACCCTTGAAATCGGGGCCAGAGCGAAAGCGCTGAGGAACGAGGGCCGCGACATCTGCAGTCTGAGCGCCGGAGAGCCGGATTTCGACACCCCCGCATTCATCGTCGACGCCGCCCGCAAGGCCCTCGACGATGGAATCACCCGCTACGGGCCGGCGGCCGGTGATCCCGAACTGAGAGCGGCGGTGGCTGAGAAGCTGAGCACCGAGAACGGCATTCCCACCAGGCCGAGCCAGGTGCTGATCACCAACGGTGGAAAGCAGGCGATCTTCAACCTGTTCCAGGTGCTGCTCAACCCCGGCGACGAAGTGCTGATCCCTGCGCCGTTCTGGCTCAGTTACCCGGACATGGCCGCTCTGGCGGGAGCCAGGAGTGTTGTGATTGCGTCGAACCCTGAGGAGGGCTTCCGGCTCGATCTCGCCGAACTGGAATCACGCATCACGGAACGTACGCGCCTGCTGGTGCTCAACACCCCCGGGAATCCGACCGGACGGGTGATGAGCCGTGCGGAGCTGGAAGCTCTGGCCGAGCTGGTGCGCCGGCATCCTCGTCTGTTGGTGATGAGCGATGAGATCTACGAATTCCTCCTGGCGGAAGGGCAGGAGCACCACAGCTTTGCGGCCCTCGCACCGGATCTGGCGGAACGCTGCTTCACGGTCAATGGGTTCGCCAAAGGCTGGGCGATGACCGGATGGCGTATCGGGTACCTGGCCGGAGACGAGACCGTGATCAAGGCGGCGTCGGCGCTTCAGAGCCAGAGCACCAGCAACGTCTGCAGCTTCGCCCAGCGCGGTGCGCTGGCGGCACTGCTGGGCAAGCGGGACTGTGTGATTGAGATGGCGGAGAGTTACAACCGCCGCCGCACTCTGCTCACGGAGGGTCTGCAGGCGATTGATGAGATCACGCTGCTGCCACCTCAGGGCGCGTTCTATGCCTTCCCGCAGCTGCCGCCACGCATCAACGATTCCATGAAGTTCTGCCGCCGTGCGCTGGACGACGCTGGACTGGCCGTGGTTCCCGGCGTTGCCTTCGGGGCGGACCGTTGCATCCGACTGTCTTGCGCAGTGTCTGATGAGACAATCATGGATGGTCTGGGGCGTCTCGAGCGACTGCTCAGAACGCCCTGAACCAACCCTGAAATATCACATCCACTGATGTCTGTTCGACAACATCGGGCCGTGGTGGCCGCTGGCTTGATCGCCGGTCTTGCCATAACGGCCAGCGTGACCAGCTGCAGTGCACCGAAGCAAAACGCTGAGCAAGCAGTGCTTCAGGTCGGTGCCATACCTGACCAGAATCCCGAAAAATTAAATCGCTTATATGACTCGCTATCGCAGGAACTGAGCGAACGTCTGGACGTTCCCGTTCGTTATGTACCGGTGAGCAATTACGCAGCGGCCGTCAGTGCCTTTCGCACCGGCAGTCTCGACCTGGTCTGGTTTGGAGGTCTGACTGGAGTCCAGGCAAGGCTTCAAACACCAGGGGCTCGTGTTCTGGCTCAACGGGATATTGACGCCAAATTCACCAGTGTTTTCATCGCCAATGGCGCCAGCGGCCTGCGCCCCTTCACCAGTGCTGATCAGCTTGTTGAGCTGAAGGGGCGTCGGATGGCCTTCGGATCGGAGAACTCCACATCGGGCCGACTGATGCCGCAATACTTCATGGGGCAAAACGGCGTACAGCCTGAGGATCTCGCGGGTGGCGGCCCGGGATTCAGCGGCAGCCACGACGCCACGATTGCGGTGGTTCAGAGCGGTGCCTATGAGGTCGGCGCCCTGAATGAACAGGTCTGGACCAGCAACGTCGAAACGGGTCGTGTTGATCCTGAGCAGGTGCTCGTGATCTGGAGAACACCGCCTTACGTCGATTACCACTGGGTAGCGCGTCCTGATCTGGATGATCGTTTCGGAGCCAACTTCACCGACAAGGTGCAATCCGCACTTCTGGATCTGTCGCCGGACACGGCAAGAGTCAGCACGATCCTGGATCTGTTCGGTGCCGAACGTTTCATCCCGGCTGAAAATGATGACTACGTCAAGATTGAAACGGTGGGTCGCGAACTCGGCAAAATCCGTTGACCGCTGAACTGGCGTTGCAGCAGGTCGGCGTTCGGGGTCGCCTTGAACCGCTCGACCTGCGCATTGCCGTCGGAGAACGCGTCGCGCTGCTCGGAGCCAGTGGAGCCGGCAAGACGACGCTGCTGAGCCTCGCCAATGGCAGCCTGCAGCCCGATCAGGGCTTGGTGCAGTGGCGAGGCCAGGCGATTAGAACATTGCCGCGTCGGCGGCGGATGGAGATCGGAACCCTCTGGCAGGATCTGCGCCTGATCGAGGAACTCACGGTCGGCCGCAATGTCAATGCCGGTGCCCTTGGGCGACACTCCCTGCTCTGGGCCCTGCGCAACCTGCTTCAGCCGCTCGAACGACGGGAGTGTCTGGCCGCGGTGACCACAGCGGGGCTGGAGCCAGAGCTGATGGACACCGCGGTGAGCCGCTTGTCCGGTGGCCAGCGACAGCGGGTGGCTCTGGCCCGCCTGTTGCGGCAGCAGCCGCTGCTGGTGCTGGCGGATGAACCGCTTTCCGCCCTTGATCCCGTGCTTGCCGAGGAGGTGATGGTCGCTCTGCTGGATCAGGCCGGCTGCCTGGTGAGCCTGCACCGTCCCGACCTGGTGCATCATTTCGACCGCGTCATCGGCTTGCGACAGGGGCGCCTCGTGCTCGACGCGTCCAGCGGCGATGTCAGGTCAGACGCGATCGCATGCCTCTACCAATCCCTCTGAAACCGGCTCTGCCCCTGTGGCCTCTGCTGCCTGGCCTTGTCTTTCCAGCGATGCTGCTGGTGCTGGCACTGGATCTGCATGGCGGCGGGCTGAACCTGCTCGGCCGTTTCGCACTGGCTGCCGTGCAGCCCAGCCTGGATCCTCCGCTGATCGCAAGCCTGCTGCAGGGTCTCCAGGTGACGTTGATCACGGCCCTGCTCGCCTGGGGTGTGAGTTGCCTGGCGGGATGTGTCCTGGGGCTGCTCAGTTCACGTCATGTCTGGCTGCTGGTGAACGGCTCCACCACAGGCGCCGTGCTGGTCCGACGGCTGCTTGCTCCGATCCGTTCCCTGCATGAACTCATCTGGGGACTGCTGCTGCTGCAGTTGTTCGGTCTGAATGGATGGGTGGCGGTTCTGGCGATCGCCGTCCCCTACGCCGCTCTGCTGGCCAGGGTCGTGAGTGATCAGATCGACAGTCGTAATCCGCCGGCGTCCCTGGCGCTGCAGAGAGGTGGAGCCGGTCCGGGAGCCGCCTTCGTCACCGCCGTGCTGCCAACGGTGGGACCGTCGCTGATCAGTCAGATGGCTCAGCGTCTGGACTGTGCCCTGCGTTCGGCTGTGCTGCTGGGGGTCTTCGGTCTCGGAGGTCTGGGAACCGATCTGGTCCTCAGTCTTCAGTCGCTGCAGTTCCGTGAGCTTTGGAGCGGTCTCTGGATCCTGGCGCTCGCCATGGTTCTCCTCGAAGTGCTGCTGAACCGCTTTCCCACCGGAATGATCCTGCTGCTGCTGACGGCAGCACTGCCGGCAGGTCTGTTATGGGGATCCATGCTCCAGCTGGATCTCACAGCACCGCAGCTGGCGGATCTGTCGTTGTTCCAGGCGGTGGATGGCGCTGCGCTGATGGAGGCCCTGACCACGACACCCTGGCCAAGCCTGATTCTTTCCACACTCGGATTGACACTGCTGGCCAGCGCTGTCGCCATCAGCGGGCCGGTGCTGGGGTTGATGGCCTGGCCGGGGCGGTCAGCGGCGCATCTGCAGCGGTGGGGATGGGGACTGCTGCGTCTGTTCCCACCACCGCTCACAGCCCTGCTGCTGCTGATGATGGTGAAGCCGAGTCTGTGGCTCGCCGGTCTGGCCCTCGGACTGCATCATCTCGGCGTGATGGGCCGGATTCTTGTGGAGGATCTTGATCACAACGATCCCGGGCTCTCCCAGGCTCTGCGCTGCATGGGAGCCGGACAGCGCCAGGCGTGGCTGATGGGGGAGCTTGCTCCATGCAGTCGCAGCTATCTGATCTATGCCGCCAGTCGCTGCGATGTGATCCTCCGTGACACCGCTGTGGTTGGACTGGTCGGTGGAGCCGGACTGGGCTGGCAGCTGATCGAAGCGCTCGGTTCCTTCCACTGGGCCCAGGTGTTCTGGCTGGTGCTGGCCTACGCCACGCTCACCAGCCTCGGGGAACTGCTGATGGACCGGCTGCAGAGACAGTGGGCCTGTCAGGCTGGCTCGCTCTGAGTTGTCCATGCTGATGGCAATGGCACCGCGGCAGCTGGTGGTTCTGGGTGACAGCGGCGTTCATGGCTGGGGGGATCGGCTGGGCGGTGGATGGTGCGAGCGGCTCAGGCTGGAATGGATGGGACTGCCCCAGGCGCCGGTGATCTACCCGCTCGGCGTGCGTGGTGACGGACTGGAGGCCGTCTCGGCCCGATGGCGGAGGGAATGGAGCTGCCGGGGCGAACTGCGCCGGCAGCAACCGGATGGTGTGCTGCTGAGCGTCGGTCTGAACGACACCGCTCGCATCGGCAGGCCCAACGGTCGACCACAGCTCAGCGAGGAGGCTTACGCCTTCGGCATGGGTCAGCTGCTGGAAGCCATCAGCCGCGAGAGCAGCGTGCTGGTGATCGGCATGACGCCGGTGGACGACCACGTGATGCCCTTTGCGGACTGTCTCTGGTACGCCAACCCAGTGATCGAGCAATACGAAGCGGTGCTGGCGGAAACCTGCCGGGAACACGATGTGCCCTTCCTCGCGATGCACAAACAAGTGCAGGCTGAAAAAGACTGGCTGAGCTGGCTGGAGCCCGATGGACTTCACCTGAACGCCGATGGCCATGCCTGGATGCATCAGAGGCTGCGGCACTGGCCCGCTCTGCTCGCCTGGGCCGGGTTACAACCCTTGAAGACACTGACTCCGAACACGGCATGAGACCTAATTTGCGTGTTCCCTGACACAACTGATGCACGTGGGGCTCGACCGCAATCTCGACCCGACCACCGGACGCACCTCCGCGCAGCGGAAGACAACCCTGAAATGGGATGTGAACGGGGAGCTCACCGCCGTGGACATGGTTCGGGTGATCGATCGGCTGACCCAGCCTGAGCTCGCCCGATGTGATCTCGACCCTTCCTGAATCGAGCCGCGACTCAGGCACCCGAGTGCCCCACAACGGCACCTGGGTGGGCGTGCGCTCGGCCTGAAGCTCGGAACTCTGAGGAGGACGATGCGTTCTCCTTTTGATCAACCAACAACACTGGCGCCAAGAACAGCGCCGACCACTTCCAGATGCCGTGCGGCATCGCAACCAACGGATTCTTCAACACCTAGGGCTGGCCCACCTGGTCGCCAAACGTCAGCGGCAACAGGGGCCGGAGGAGTACGACGATCTGCTCCAGGAGGCCTGCCTTGGTCTGATCGCCGGGGTGGATCGCTTCGATGCAAGTCGGGGACTGAAGCCCAGCTCCTATCTGCTCAGCCGTGCAAACGGCCAGGTGATGCACTATCGACGGGATCGTGCGGCAACGCTGCGCATCCCCTGGCGACTGAGGGATCTGGCCGTGCAAGCCGGGCGTCTCCGCGATGGTCTCTCGCAGGAGAGTCAGCCGCCTCTCTCCCGACAGGCTCTGGCCAGACGTCTCGGCGTCACGGACACACGGCTGAAGGACGCCTTCGTAGCCCTCCAATGCGCACGGAGCCAGAGTCTCGACGCCGTGCCATGCGAACTGGCCGAAGAGCCGACCGTTGATCGCCAGCGGGACTGGCTGGTCCAGGCCATGCTCGAACTGGATCCGGAACAACGCCGGGTGCTTCAGGCCCATCTGATCGACAGGCAGAGCCTGCGAGAGGTGGCGCAACGTCAGAACGTGCGTGCCGGCGGACTCCGATCTGTGATCCAGGCGGGGATCGCGCGTCTTCAGGACCTGGCGGAGAGAGACGGTGAGCTGTCGCTCAGATCTGCATCGCTGTGATGGCCAGGACTGCCGCCAGGGAAGTCTGCAAAGCATTCACCAGTTCGTTGCTCATCCAGTCGTAACGGTCCTGCACCAGCGCACCGAACAGACTCTCGGCCAGGGTCGCCACCAGACCGATCAGCACCACCAGACCGGTCAACGGCCAGGACGGAATCAGCTGCAGCGCAAGCATCAGAACACCCATCAGCAGGCTGCCGAAGGCACTGGCCAGGGTTCCCTCCAGGCTGATTGCCCCTTCCGTACCGGGTGGAACGCGACGGAAGCTGGTGATCAGAACGGTTGTGCGTCCCCAGCGCTTGCCGATCTCACTGCCGAAGGTATCCGCCAGCTTGGCGGCGAAACTGGCGGCGAAACCCACCAGCAGGACTGACCTGGGCTCCAAGCCGGCGCCGATCAGCAGTGCCAGCGCAGCGCCGGTGGCAGCCGAACCCCAGACATTTTCCGGGCCACGGCTGCCTCCTCGGGCTTCGGCCAGACCACGGCGCTGCTTGTCGCGGAACCCGAGTTTGGTGACGGCACTGCCGAGCGCCAGATAAAGCACCACGGCCAGCCAACCCTGCCAACCCAGGGAACCCAGCAGAATCGTTCCAAGGGCTCCGGCATGGATCCAGCCCGCACGTGTGAGCAGCGGCAGTCGCTGCGCCAGGGCGATCAGCACCCCATGAATCAACAGGGCTGAGAGCCAGGGCATACCGACTGTGTTGCACTGCCCTAAGCATCCCTCGTCATGCCAGGCCGACGGGGGAGAATCACCCGTGATCGTGCAGCGACCAGGGCATGGTGTTCAACAAGCAGAACAAAGGATTTTTCCTCACCCTCGATGACGAGGCAGCCCCTGCCGATCTGAGCATTCCGAGCCAGGCGACGGACAGCCCCGAACCCACGGCCACTCCGGTTGTGGTTACTGAACCGTCTGAGATCGCTCCGGAACCGGTGGTCACCCCAATGGCGGTGACGGCGTCCGCCCCTGACTCCGATAACCCCACGCAGACCACGGCCGAGGCGATTGCCGCCGAACTGGCCGAGGCGGAACAATCCCGTCCGGCCGTCACCATGGTGACCTTCGCTCCCGAGAACCTGCTTCCCGGCACAGGCTTGAGGGCACGACGCAGGCAGCCAGGGGCCTCCATACGCGGTTTCCGTGCCATCGCCAGCGATCTGTTCAAGGTCTGATCTGGCGCCACGACGACAACTTGACCGCCGCACAAACGCCGGCGGTGGAGGAGCGCAGGATCGTGGGAGCCAATCCCACCGGCTGCCATTGGCGTTGCCCGAAGAGGATCTGCTCCTCCGCTGTCCAACCGCCCTCCGGCCCGATCACCAGCCACAGATCCTGATCCGGAGCCGCTGCCTGCTCAAGCCAGAGGCTCAGCTCCTGAACCTGATCACAGCGCGTGACAGCGACCGCCAGCTGAGACGGGGGAGAAGGAGACCAGTCCTGTAGCGAGCGCAAGGGATGCAGCGTCGGTTGCCAGAGGCGTTCGCACTGCTCAGCCGCTTCGCGCAGGATGCTGGCCCAGCGGTCCGGACGGTGCTCCGCCTGGGGGGTGCATCGCGCCGTCTGCAGTGGCTGAAATCGGTCCACCCCCAGTTCACAGGCCATGCGCAGCAGATCGTCCATGCCGCGGCGGACCAGGGCCACCGCAAGACCCAGCTGCTGACGCGGTCGCGGCTCGCTTTCGGCGGGTGAGGAGGGGGCGGTGTCCAGGATCAGGGCAGCGTCGGCATCCAGACGGGAACTCCAGAGGTGACCGCAGCCATCGATGACGGCCACCGGATCACCGACCTTCAGGCGCAGCACCCGACGCAGGTAATGACGTTCGTGCTGCCTGAGGGACAGAGCCCGGTTCCGGCTGGAGAGAGCCCCCAGACGTTCCGGCTCGATCAGCAGCCGGCGCAGTTCAGCCACCCGCTGGGAACAGGCTGTCTGGATGGTCCTCCACGGGCCAGTCCTCATTCACTCCGCCGACGACCAGTTCCTCGATCTGAACCACGTCGGAATCCAGCTGTCGCAGCGCATTGATGAGCACATCAAGGCCGACGGCATCACTGGTGCCGAGATCAACCCAGCATCGGCCCCACGCGTCCCGGTATTCCATCTGCCCCATGTTGTGCATGAGGGCGGGCATCACCGATTCGGCCTCCTCGTTGTCGTAGGCCATCCAACTCAGGTCAGCACTTTCCTCATGCACCTGCAGGTTCTCGGCATTGAATCCTCCGAGACGGCCGATCACATACCAGCTGTCGAAGATGCCATCGACGTAATTCCGCTCCCCCTGGCTTGGAACCTCCGCAAAACGCAGCCAGAGCCAGCAATTGAAGGGGTCGACCTCCCGAAACCGGATGTCCATGGGTCCATCGATTTCACCTCATCATCATTCAAGCTGGACGACATGCTTGATCTGGATGCGCTGCACTACAGCCCGGCGACAGCCGCGGATCCAGTGCTGCGTGGGGTGACCCTGACGGCCAGGAACGGGCAACCCGTGCTGATCGCCGGAGCCAGCGGCAGCGGCAAGACCAGCCTGCTGGAGGTGATCAGCGGCCTTGCCGGCAACCAGCACGGCGAGATCCGCTGGCAGGGTCAGGCCGTCAACCGTCGGCAGCGACGCTGGCTCTGCGGCATCGTGTTTCAGTTCCCGGAACGGCATTTTCTGGGGCTGAGCATCCAGCAGGAGCTGAAGCTGGGTCAGAGGCGACTTGGATGGGAGCAGCAGCAACATGTGCTGAAACGGGTCGGTCTGGCGGATGTGGACCTCAGCACCCCGCCGGAGCGACTGAGCGGCGGCCAGCAGAGAAGGCTTGCCCTCGCGGTGCAGTTGCTTCGCGGTGCAGAGGTGCTGCTGCTGGATGAACCCACCGCCGGGCTGGACTGGTCGGTGCGCCGCGAGGTGCTGCAGCTGATGTCGGACCTGGCCGATGAGCGGATCCTGATCGTTGTCACCCATGAACCGGAACTGTTCGAAGGCTGGCTTTGCGATCGCCATGCCCTCCTGGACGGACAGCTGAAGCCACTGATTACATTGCCCTGACTTGGAGCGGGAGCATGGCCGACCGTCTGGTTCGGGCAACGGCGGCAGGTGGCGGCATCCGGCTGGTGGCGGTGGCGACGACGGAGACCCTGCGGGAAGCCCGGGAGCGTCATGACCTCTCGTACCTGACCACCGTGATGCTCGGCAGAGGAATGAGTGCCGCACTGATGCTGGCCAGCTCGATGAAGGTGCGGCACGGCCGGGTGAATCTGCGGATCAGCTCCGACGGACCGCTGAAGGGAATGAGCGTGGATGCCGGGCGTGACGGAACGGTGCGTGGATACGTGGGCACCCCGCAGCTGGAACTGGATCCGATCGGTGATGGCCAGGGGGGCTACGGCTTCGACTTCAAGGGGGCAACCGGCACCGGTTACCTGCATGTGGTGCGGGATGACGGCAAGGGAGAACCGTTCAGCAGCACCGTCGAACTGGTCAGTGGGGCCGTCGGTGAGGACGTGGCGTCCTTTCTGCTGCATTCCGAGCAGACACCCTCTGCGGTCTTCGTCGGCGAACGCATCGACCGATCAGGGGTGAAAAGCAGTGGAGGATTGCTGGTGCAGGTGTTGCCGAAGGCGGCGGAGGAGCCCGCCCTCGTGGAGCTGCTGGAACAGCGCTGCCGTGAGATCACCGACTTCAGCGGCCGACTGGAGGAGCACGGGGATGCGCTCGAGGATCTCCTTCGAGATGTCTTCCCAGACCTCGACCCCCACCCCCTGGAGGATGCCGCAGCCAACCAGGACGTTCGCTTCCACTGCCCCTGCAGCCGTCAGCGAAGCGTTGGCGCGCTGATGTTGCTGGGGCGGGAGGAACTGACCAACATGCTCGAGACCGATGGCATGGCTGAACTCATCTGTCATTTCTGCAATGCCCGCTATGAGATCAGCGGCGACGAACTGCGCGGCTTGATCGCCGACCAGACACCGGTGGCTTAAGCCAGCAGCAACGATGCGATCAGCAGCAGCAGAGCAGCTGGAATCGCCTGAATCTGATCACTGGCGAGCTGAAGCTGGGACAGGGCCGAAGGAGACAACGCCGAGACCAGCACAACACCGGTGACCAGGCCAGCGACGAGCAGAAGGAGCGTCCAGCCCAGCGAGGCCAGGGGACGTCGACCACGACGGATCTGGCTGAGGAAACAGCCGATGACGGCAAGCGCCAGGATCAGCTGAACGCTTCCTGGTGACAACAGCAGCAGAACGAGACCGAGGCCACCGGCGACCAGTCGCACGATCAGGCCACGCCCCTCAACCAGAGACCATTGCGGTGCCAGGCCGGAAAGAGCCGGGCCTGGATCGGGGAGACCGCTGCGGATCCGCTGCAGAACTCCGACAGCGGCAGGAGCGGAAGCTGCTGCAGCAGCAGTGCCGTCCTCGCGCTGCGATGCCGTGGCAGCAGCCGGGCTGAGCTGGCCCTGCTGACGATCCCGCAGTCGTGCCATCAAGACCGCGTCGTAAGCCGCTTCGATCTTCGCCCTGGCCTGGGGATCATCGTCGGCATCAGTGAGGCAGCGCTGCTTGGCGCTCTGAACCTGCTCGAAGCTGGCACCCGCAGACAGCCCGAGCCGGGCATAGGGGTCATCGGAATCGGGTTGTGGACCGGATTCACCCACGGCTGCCATGACGGCGATCAACCAACTGCAATTGAGCGTATCGACAGCAGCTCAGAACAGGGGGGCCGCGTGTCGGAACCCTTCACTGGCCTCCAGGCGCTCACGGCAATGGAGAGCTTCGCTGCGGTTCAACCACTGGCGTCGCTTGATCAGCGGCATCTGGGGTGGAAGGTGAAAACCCTCCACCATCTCCACTGGTTCGCTGGCCCCGCGGAAGCAGACGTATTCGGTCCCGCCGTCCGACGTGCTTCGCACAAGCCAGAGACTGTCCAACTGATCGTTGTGGTGAGTCGGTGCAGTCTGGCGATGAAGTCAGAGGCCCGCGAGGAGATCCGCGGTTGCTCACCCGCCCCCCGCTTGATTCATCAGCGCTGAAACGAGCGCGAAGAACGCCTGCCCGCGCCTGACAAAGGTTAAAGGTGGGTTAGCAGTGGGTTAACTGAACAATATGAATGAACACTCTTCAGGAACTCCTTGCGTTGATGAGGATCGAGGAAAAAGCCAGAACCTGTCGCAACCGCACCGAGGCGCAGCAATGGATTCGTCGCGCTGAACTGGCGCGGGAACATCTTTGGGGAACCACCGAAGCGATGCACTTCAGTTCCCACTGATCCGGACGGAGGCGATCAGAGGCTGATCGGCTCCACCCCGCTGACCACCGGAGCGACATTGCTGAGAGCGAGATCGGGATGATCCTCCTTGAGCTGATTGAGGTTCCACTCGTTCTTAAACAGCAGCACCGGCCGATTCCAGGCGTCACGCACGGTTTTGCAATTGAAGATGCGGCCCACCTTGTCGAGTTCGGACCATCCCCCCGACACCCATCGCGCCACCTGGAAGCCAAGGGGCTCTAAGCGGGACTCGACCCCGTACTCATGCTCAAGCCGGTGTTGAACCACCTCGAGCTGCAGCTGACCGACGGCCGCCAGGATCGGGTCACGCTTGCTTTCATCGGTGTCGTAAAGGATCTGAACAGCACCCTCTTCCCGCAATTCATTCACCCCTTTGCGGAAATTCTTGAATGCTGAGGGATTGGGATTCCGCAGCCAGCTGAAGATCTCCGGGCTGAAGCAGGGAATTCCTTCGTATTCCACCTTCGGCCCCACATACAGGGTGTCGCCGATCGAGAACATGCCGGGGTTGTTCAGACCGATCACATCACCTGGGTAGGCGTCTTCCACCACCGCTCGATCCTGTCCGAACAGCTTCTGGGGCCGTGACAGACGGATCGCCTTGCCAGTCCGGGCGTGCTTCACGGTCATATCCTTCTCGAAGCGGCCGCTGCAGACCCGAACAAAGGCGACTCGGTCGCGATGGCGGGGATCCATGTTCGCCTGCAGTTTGAACACGAATCCGCTGAACCCTTCACGCAGGGGGTCCACAAGGCCGTCACTGCTGGATCGCGCCATCGGCCGCTGAGCCATCTCCAGAAAAGCGTCCAAGAAAGGCCTCACACCGAAATTGGTCATCGCGGACCCGAAGAACACGGGGGTGAGGTCTCCGGAATGCACCGCCTCGAGATCCAGTTCGGCGCCGGCCACATCGAGCAGCTCCATCTCCTCCACCGCAAGGTCAAGCAGCTCAGCCTCCACCAGCTCGCGCAGAGCGGGGTCATCCAGGGTCAGGCGCCGCTCGCTGGCCTGTCGGCCGCGTTCCGCACGGCTGAACAGCACCACTTCACGACTGCGACGGTCGATCACGCCGCGGAACTGCTCGCCACTGCCGATCGGCCAGTTCACAGCCCAGGGGATCAGCTCCAGTTCCGATTCGATCTCATCGAGCAGCGACAACGGCTCCCGACCGGGACGGTCCATCTTGTTGATGAAGGTGAAGATCGGGATCTGGCGCATGCGGCAGACCTCGAACAACTTTCGGGTCTGCGGCTCAAGTCCCTTGGCGGCGTCCTCCAGCATCACGGCGTTGTCAGCGGCCGCCAGGGTCCTGTAGGTGTCCTCCGAAAAATCCTGGTGGCCCGGAGTATCCAGAAGATTGATGGTGGTGGCGTCGTAGTCGAACTGGAGAACGGTGGAAGTAATCGAGATGCCTCTCTGCTTCTCAAGTTCCATCCAGTCGGATGTGACCTTGCGTTGCTCTCCCCGAGCCTTCACAGCACCGGCCTGCTGAATCGCACCGCCGTAGAGCAGCAACTTCTCGGTGAGAGTCGTCTTGCCGGCATCCGGATGCGAAATGATCGCGAAGTTGCGGCGCCGATCCACCGCCTCAGCGACCGCAGCGCCGGGATCAGACTCCGCAGCAGAGGTGCTCAAGCTCATCGTGTTGCGTCAATCCACCAAGCCTGACACCACCAGATAGCGGTCGTCCTCCGCGCGGACATTCAGGCCATTCAGATCAGCAGCCGTGAGCTGAGCCTCGACTTCGGAAACCTCGAAAGCGGCCTGAAGAGACGCCAGGAAATCCCTTACCAGCAGTTGCGGCCCGTCCGGGAGATGACGCTCCTGGAGCTGCCGGGCCTCCATCAGAGTTGCGGGACGGCGCAGATCCCGGTGCAGAACCCGGCAACCTGGAGCGGCGAGAACGCGGGTGAGCGACCAGAGAAGTCCGGGCTGATGCAGATGGTGCAGCAGGCTGTTGCTGACAATCAGATCGGCACGTCCGAGCAGCTCAGGCAGATCACCCCTCTGCAGATCCTGAAGCGAGGCTTGCTGCCAGCACACCGTGAGGCCCGCGGCGGCAGCGCGCTGAGCCGCAACAGACAGCATGGATCCGGCGCCGTCCACCCCAACAAGCTCAGCAAGGGGATGCGACGCCGCCAGCGGCAGGGTGATGTTGCCGGGCCCGCAACCGAGGTCGATGAACAGAGGGGCTTGCGGCAATGCCGGGGAACCCGCCAGCAGGGACTCGATCAGAACGAGGGTGCGGCGATCTCCGTCGCTGAAATCCGCCTGCGCATAAGCCTGCACCTGCTGCGGATCGTCCATGAGTTCCGGCTCGCAAACACGCTGCATGGAAACGAAGCTGAGAGCACCAGTCTGAGCAGGACACTGCTGATGGTGGAAAACGGGCCTTGCTGACCCCATCGGTGGCGTTAGGGTTCCGACAACACCAGTGCTCATCTGCACGTGACCCTGACTCCGAATCGCGTGGCGCTTCATGCGGGAGAGAGCGCCAGCTTCGGCGATTTCCCCGCTACAGCCCCCGCCGCCAATCCTGTCTTCTACCGCACCTACAGCCGCCGTATTCCTGAAGGGCGTGAAAGCTGGGCACAGGTTGGCCAACGGAATCTCGAAGGCCTGCGCAAACTCGGCAATCTCAATCAGCTGGAACTGGATCTGCTGGCACGCATGCAGGCAGAGAAGAAGGCTCTTCCCTCGGGCCGCTGGCTGTGGATCGGTGGCACGGGCTGGATTGAGCAACCGGTGAATTTCTCGGGTTCCTACAACTGCACTTCCACCAACCTGGTGGACTGGCAGGCCTTTGGTCTGATGATGGACCTCGCCATGATGGGCTGCGGCACCGGGGCCATCATCGAGCCGCACCTGATCGATCGCCTTCCGGTCGTGCGCAACAGACTCAAAGTGGTGTCGGTGTCCGATATCGGAGTCACCCCGGCAGGACAGCGCCAGGACGAGTGCACCCATTGCATCGAGGGCAACCGGGTCACCATCAAGGTGGGCGATACCCGTCGGGGCTGGGTGGACAGCTACCAGCTGATGCTGGAACTCTGCAGCGATGAACGGTTTGATGGCGGACTGATCGAGATCGAGGTTGATCTCAACGACGTGCGCCCGGTCGGCGAAACCCTCAAGGGCTTCGGTGGCATGGCCAACCCGGTGAAGCTGAAGGATCTGTACGGACGGGTTGAACGGCTGCTCAACAAGGCGATCGGCCGACGCCTCACCTCCGTGGAGTGCTGCCTGCTGATCGACGAAGCGGCCGTCACCATCGTGGCCGGCAACATCCGTCGCAGTGCGGGGATGCGTCAGTTCGCCGCCGATGACGATGCGGCGTCCTCAGCCAAGGACAATCTCTGGCAACAGGATGATCAGGGCAACTGGCGGATCGACCCTGAGCGCGACGCCCTGCGCATGGCGAATCACACGCGGGTTTATCACACGCGGCCAAGCCGCGATGTGGTGCTGGCGGCTGTCACCAAGCAGTTCCACTCCGGCGAGGGCGCCATTCAGTTCGCCCCCGAAGCGATCGCCCGCTCCAATTCCGATCTTCTGAGCACTGCTGAACTCCGCCAGGAATTCATCGAGATCTACTGCGATCAGGGTCGTGATGAGGCCGGCCGCTGGTTGCGCCTGCACAACACCGAAATGAGCGAGGCAGAACTGGAGCATCGCCTCGGCCGCTACGGACTCAACCCCTGCGGAGAAATCCTCGGTGCCGATTTCCACTGCAATCTGGCGGAGATCCATCTGAATCAGATCGATCCGAGCGATGAGGAGGGGCAGGCTGATGCCTTCCGTGCAGCGGCCCTTTCCGTGGCCTGTCTGTTGAACCACCGCTTCGAGGTGGAGCGTTATCGCCAGAGCCGCGAATGGGACCCGATCGTGGGCGTCAGCTTCACGGGCCTGTTCGATTTCTTCGTGCATGCCTTCGGCACCCCCTGGTTGCAGTGGTGGGAGGCCGGACGTCCGGACACCGAGGAAGGCCTGGCGTTCAAGGCACAGGAGGCGGCCTACCTGAGCCGTTGGAAGCAGGTGGTTAACGACACCGTCTGGGACTACTGCGATCGCCACGGCCTGCGCCGCCCGAACCGCTGCACCACCGTTCAACCGGCAGGAACCAAGAGCCTGCTCACCGGTGCCGCCCCTGGCTGGCATCCCCCCAAGGCCCAACGCTTCATTCGCCGGATCACCTTCCGCAAGAACGACCCGGTGGCGATGGCCTGTATGGACTTCGGCTACACCGTGGTTCCCTCCCAGTCGGACAAGGACGACCAGGGCCGGCTGCTGGATGATCCGTTTGATTCCCGCTGCACCGAATGGCTGGTGGAAATCCCAACGGAAGTGAGCTGGGCCAATCTCCCCGGGGCTGATGCGGTGGACATCAACGGCTTCTCGGCCATGGCCCAGTTCGATTTCTACATGCAGGTGCAAACGCACTACACCGCCCACAACACTTCAGCAACGATCGAGTTCCGCGAGCACGAAATCGAGCCGCTGGCCGACGCACTCCATGGGGCGATGCTCCATGGAGAGGGCTACATCTCGGCAGCCCTGCTGGCCCGGTTCGACGCCAACGCCACCTTCCCGCGTCTGCCGTTCGAGCCGATCGATGCCGCCACTTACGAGAGAATGCAGTCTGAGGTGGTGCAGAGACGCGTCAGCAGCGACTTCTTTGCTGCCTTGAAGCGTTACGACATGGGTGAGATCGCCGAGGCGGGTCCTGCCGGCTGCGACTCAGACAAGTGCTTACTGCCCTTAGCTAAACCCAGCTGACGATCAACGTCGCTGACAAATCAACCGGCAAGGAGGCATTTTTTGCCTCCTTTTTTATGGCAACCAGTCAGGCACATCCCGATCATCAGGAAGAGAGACTGACCCACAGTCCAATCACCACATTGCGAGAGCGAGAGACCATAGATCTTGCTTGATTGACTCAGCCAGGAGATCACCTTCATCACGTAGAGATATAAGAATCTCGTGAGGCGAAATCCCCCTGTTGATCATCAAATATCCCGCTTTTCACTAGCAGAAACCATTCTTCGATCAAGTATGGCGACATATCGAACGCAAGACTCATGAACAGCCGCAAAAGCCTTGCTAATATTCTGCAGTGATCTTGGTCACATCAAGGAGAGGTGGTCGAGTGGTTGATGGCTCTGGTCTTGAAAACCAGCGAGGTGCAAGCCTCCGCGGGTTCGAATCCCGCCCTCTCCGTTTTCTTATTTAAATGGTGCTCCTCAGGGCTCAATGACCTGCGGGAGGCCGAAAACTTCAGCGCAGCCTGAAAGGTCTTGCGCCAGCACAGTCTCGATATAAGGATCCCCGAGCAGATACTCCTCGCACTGCTCGAAAGGCGTCATTCCCGTGTACCAGTCCCAGGCGTCATCACCACCGGCGGCTCGCACCGGAGAGGAGCTGAAAAGCGCTGCTGCCAGAAGGAGCCAGAGCCGCATGTCCACCTTGCGTCAGCAGCAATTCTTGCGCAGACACCCTGAATGCGCCCCGAAGCTACCTCCAAGATGCTTATGAGTTGCTTGCTGGCGACTGCTGAGCTACTTTTGGGTTGCTCAGAAGAGCCGCTGATGATCAAAACCGCCACCCGCGAGAATCAGGTGAAGCTCACGGTTTCCGTGCCGCCCAGCCTGCATGTGCTGCTGCGGAGCTGGGCCCTGTGTGAGGGCCGCGAGCTCACCAGCGTTGTGCTTCAGTGCGTCGAACTCTCCATCCGGCAGCTCAAGAGCAACGGCTCCATCCCCAGCGCCGCCATCCGCAATTACGAAACGGCCTGCGACGAACGCCTTGCCATCGGAGGTCTCTGACCATGGAATTCGCACTGATTGAACAGGCTTTGCAGGCACCGGTGATGGACGCCGTCATTGCGCTGACAGAACGATTCCAGGATCTGGAAGCGAAACCGGATGCCGTTATCTTCACCTTTCTGCGCGGCATCGATCAGACGATTGCCATCGGCTACAGCGAAGACATCGGCTCGGTTCAGAGCGATTTCGAGGCCCGTGGGTTTCAGTTGGTCGATGCACGCCGGGGAACGCGCCGTGAAGAACGGCTCCTGCTGCTGACCCTCAAGGAAATCGGACTGAAGACCACCTACGGCAGCAATTATTTCGAAGCTGATGCACCGGTGATCCGGCACCTGCATCAACTTGGCTGGCCGATGGGCGACCTGCACGCGGATCTCCCTCGCAAGCGAAAAGGCAAGCGGAAGGATCACTTGGTGGAAGACAACTGACACTTCATCAAGCTGTTTTGCGCAATACGTCGCATCCGATACAAATCCGTTAGCAACGGGGAGTTCAACCGATCAGACGGATGAAGATCCTTCCTGCCGCTTTGGCTGTTGGAATGCTGGGCCTTGCGGCCTGCAGCTCCCAGACCAAAGACACCACGACATCAGCCACCGGCGGTGCCGTGGGGTTGAAAGCCGTCGTCATCAACGATGCCCTGCCTTACAGCAAAAAGAACGGCGACGCATGGACAGGCCTGGCTGTTGACGTGCTCAAGGCCATTCAGAAAGAACAGTCGAAGGAGAATGCAACAACGGAACTGAGCTATGTGGAGGTCGGCAGCGTTTCAGAGGCCAAGAACGCCCTCACCAGCGGAACAGCCAACATCGTCTGTGGCGTTGGCTTCTCATGGAAACGCTCCAGGCAGATCAACTACACGATTCCTTTCGCCGTGGGCGGAATGCGACTGCTCACCACCGAAGGCGTGGACGGAACTCCTGAATCCATGAAGGGAAAGCAGATCGGAGTGATCACCGGCAGCATTCCGGCCAACCTTGTTGAAAGCCAGCTCCCCGAAGCCGACGCGAAGGGATTCGATTCCCCCGATGCAGCTCTGAAAGCCCTGAAGGACGGTGAAATCGCCACCATTGCCGGAGGTGCACTCTGGAGCAAGGCCAACATGGCCGAAGTCCCCGGCAGCAACATGGTTCCGGACCGTCCCTACGGCCGAGCAGGTGTCGGCTGTGCGGTGACCCACGGCAACGATGCACTGCTGGCGTCAGGCAACCTCGCCATCGGCCAGCTGTTGCAGGGCTATGTCGACGGAGATGAGGAGAGCACCCGAATCATCAACTCCTCGATCGGTCCCGACAGCCCCGTCGGCCTCGAGGCCGACAAAATCGCGGCTTACTACAACAGTGTGCTCGGCACGGTGGCCGGCATCGGCAAGGACGAGTGAGTCCTGCTCCTGAATCCATCCATTTCCCTTACATCCCATGAAAACCACCACCTTGCTTGGAGTTCTGGCTCTGCTCAGCTCCTGGAGCACCTTCAGTGCCCTCGCCGAGACCGGCACCTACACAGACCAAAAAGCGGACAACAGCATCGAAGCCCGGATCGCCAGCGCCCGTGATCAAGCCAGTGGCTGGCAGGAGTTCCTCGACAGCCATAGCAATGGAGACCTGCAGATCGCCGCTTGGGGCAACGGTCGTGGCCGGGGCTGGGCCAACGGCGGCGGCGGTGGCGGCGGCTTCGGCAATGCCCGCGGCGGCGGCTGGGGCAATGGCGGCGGTGGCTTCGCCAATGCGCGCTACGGCGGCGGATTCGTCAACTGGTAACCGTCCTGGCACGTCGGACCAGCTGCTGAACCGCGGCTGGTCCGGCGGCCTGGCGATCCCCACCCGCCACAGCCCGGTAGTGATCTGCCACGGACCATGCGGCCGTGGCGGGTTCGTTCAGGAAACGGGGAATCAGATGTAGATGCAGATGCTGTGCGCCCTCGCCGAAGGCAATGGCATACACCCGATCACAGCCTGTGAGGTCCTGAACAAGAACACTGGCATCACGAACGGCCCGCCCCCAGTCGGCGGCTTCCTCCGCGTTGAACGCGAGCGGGCCTGAGCAATGGCGCAGGCTGTCCAGGAGCAACCAACCGACCAGTGGCGCCGGATCGGGGTGATGGCGGAGAATCCAGAGCCCGGACCGTTCAATCTCGTAGCTCCCCACCATGGCCGGCTCGACATGCAGGGCGCAGATGGGGCAGTCGGAGTTCATCATCTGGGAGATTCAAGCGTGTGGATGGATCACGCCGACAGCCGCTGAGATGAAGTGATGATGATCGGAGCTCGTACCGGCATGGTGCTGCGCTTTCTGCTCAGTGTCTGCATCGGCTGGTTCGGTTCGGTGATCCCAGTGCTGATGTCGGGGATTGTCCGCAACGTGAGCTGGGGAGCCCGGCTGTTGCTGCCGGACTGGATCGTTCATGGCAGCTTTGCCGTACTGCTCTTGCTGTGGATCGCACTGATGCTGAGCCTGCTGAAGCGGATCTGGACGCCGTCGCGAGCGAAGGTGACCATCGGCCACAGGGATCAGCCTCAGACGAGGGGATGGCCGGGCTTGTGAACGGAGAGACAACCCTGGAGAGATTCCATGGGCCTAGTGCGTCATGGGCGCAGAAGCCCTAACAGGTTGTGCAGTGGCAAAGGTCGATGCTGACCACACAGACTCGTCTCCGCCTGCAGGCAATCCTGCGACGCATGGCCTCCGGCTGCCAGGTGACCCTTGCCGAGCGGATCGAACTGCACACGTTCGCTGACCATGATTCGACCGTGGCCGCCTGGTTGCGACGGGCCCGTCGCCGCCAGCGACAGCGACAGCGTCCGCTCCAGGAGGACGTTCTGCTTCAGGATCTGGATCTCGGGTGCAGCGAGCCGGATGGCAACTTTCATGCCGATCGGGATGATCTCGAGGATTGGTTCGGAGGAGCACCCTCATGGCTGCGACGAAGCTGAAACAGCCGTAGGGATCACGTTTCCAGATTGCAGTTCACCGCCACCTCGAAGGGAACACTGGCAGCCGGCAACCGAAGCAGAAGCGCTGAGATCGCCGCGAGATCGTCAGGCTGCGTCATGTCATCCGAGCTCACCTGGCTGATTCCAGCGGCCATCGTGGTGTTGACCCAACTGGGACAGAAAGCGGTTACGCGGATTCCATGGGGCCAGCCTTCATTCCGCATGGACTGGCAAAGCCCCATCAAGGCGAACTTGCTGACCGGATAGGCCGCCATGCCTCCACGCACGCGTCGTCCACTCATCGAGACCAGCACCTGGATCCGTCCTCGCCGGCTGCGCACCAGATGGGGCCAGGCAGCACGAGTCAGCCACCAGGGGCCCATCACATTCACTCGCCAGAGTGCCTCGATGTCCTGCTGCTCCCCTTCAGAGAAAAGAAGCGGGGTCCGCCGCAGGATGCCGGCACAATGCACCAGAGCATCCACGTGTCCCGCCCAGGCAGCCGTCGCCTCAACCCACGACTCGGCCGATGCCGGATCCTCCGCGTCATACCTCTGAAGCAACACACGCCCTGAATCCGCCAGATCGCCGATGTCTGCTGATTCAACGTCGCGCAGACCGAGGCTGAGGAGATGCCCCTCCTTCAGCAGAGCCTGAGCGATGGCACGACCGATGCCACGGCTGGCTCCGCTCAGCATGACGACGCGCATCTCCTCAGCCATCAGAGGGTTTTCAGCAGGACATCCAGGAGCTGGGCCGGAGAAGACTCCACCGACACAAGCCGGCGGTTCTCAGCGGAGATGAACCCCTCCTCTAGAGCCCTATCGAGGAAGGTCAACAGCGGATCGAAATAGCCCCGCACATTCAGCAGCCCGCAGGGTTTGCTGTGGAATCGGAGCTGTGCCCAGGTGAGCGCCTCGAACAACTCCTCGAGCGTGCCGAGGCCACCGGGCAGCGCGACCATCGCATCAGCCAGTTCCATCATCCGCGCCTTGCGGATATGCATCGACTCGACCACCTCAAGACGGCTGAGGCCCGCATGGGCGACCTCCGAATCCATCAGTGCGCGCGGGATCACACCGATCACGTCCCCTCCTCCAGCAAGCATCGCGTCCGCCAGCACGCCCATCAGGCCGATTCGCCCAGCGCCATAGATCAGCCCGAGTCGATGGCGCAGCAGAACCGCAGCGAGTTCCTCTGCCGCCTGCCGGTGAGACGGGTCATGGCCAACCCTGGATCCGCAGTACACGCAGATGCTTGGCATCGATCAGCGGCATGAATTCCGATCATCGTTCAGGGTGATCTGGGCACTTTCCCGTCCCCACGACAGCTGAAATGCTTTGAGCACCTTCAACCATCCGTCCATGGCCGGGCCTGAGGAACTGACGCTGAGCCTGATCGGCGAACATCGCATTCTCGACAAAGGAGCCGGCCTCAACGAACCGTCAGGACTCACCCTCAACACTGAAGGCACCGCGCTCTACACCGTCAGTGACGACACCAAGGCGATCTTCAAGCTCGACCTCAAGGGACGGCTGAGGATCAGCGAATCTTTCTTCATCGGTGTCGACGATCTCGAGGGCATCGCGATCAGCGCTGATGGCAGCCGCCTGCTGGCTGTCCAGGAGGACACCAATTCGATCATCACGGTCGACATCGCAAGCCGGAAAGAGATCAGCCGCCGACCGCTGGCCGCCATGGAGAACTACGGGTTGGTGGCCCATCACTTTCCTGATCCGCCGGACAACAAGGGACTGGAAGGCATCACGGTGAACAGCAGGAACAACCACGTGTTCGTCGTGAAGGAAGGTCGCCCGGGGGTGCTCATCGAGATCAGCCCGGACCTCGGAGCAATCATCGCCGCACGTCTTCTCACAGCCACGAACGGTTTCGAACATCCACGCGTCAACCCGGACAAGCTCGACTTCTCCGGGTTGAGCCACGACAGCACCCGTGACACGCTCTGGATCACCAGCGACAAAGGCCAGTGCCTGTTTCATTACGACTGGTCCACCGATCAGGTTCTGCAACGTCTGGATCTGAACCTGGAGAGCGATCAGAAACCAGCGAAGATCCGCAAATCCGAAGGCGTTGCCTTCGATCCGGTGAAACGCAGGCTTTACGTGGTGAGCGAACGGGACGCTCAGCTCTACGTGTTCCGGGTGCACGACCATGAATGACGCCAGGCACCTGCTGATCACCGGAGCCAGCTCTGGAATCGGAGCCGAAGCGGCACGACGTCTTCAAACCATGGGGCATCGACTGACGCTGCTGTGCCGATCGGAGCAGGCGGAAGCACGGACCCGCTTGCAACTGGGTCCGTCACCGCGAATCCTGGTCGCTGACCTCGCTGACCTGGAAGCTGTGGATCGGATCAGTCGCCAGCTGATCGATGAAGCAGACGTCATTGACACCCTGGTTCTGAATGCGGGTCTGCAGCTGGCAGGAACCCTGGCGCCGCAGTGGAGTCGGCAAGGCATCGAGCTGACCTTCGCCGTGAACCAGCTGGCACACCAGCGACTGCTTGAGAATCTGCTGCCGTTGCTCAAGCGTGGCCACCAGCCGAGGGCTGTGATCACTGCCTCGGATGTCCATAATCCGCTCAGCGGTGGTGGTCGGGTGGGTCGACCGGCCGATCTGGGGAGCCTCGATGGTCTGCGCAGCGGTACCGGTTTCGCCATGGTGGACGGGGGCAAGTTCGACGCCGACAAGGCGTACAAGGACAGCAAGCTCTGCAACGTTCTGCTCGGGCGGGAACTGAGCCGTCGGCTCGAGGCTCAGGGCACCCCGTTTCCTGTGCTCAGCTGGAGTCCTGGGCTCGTGATTCCTCGTGGACCTGAGGGATTCTTCCGCACCAGTCGCGCCTGCAATCCTCTGGGGATGACCCTCTTCGCCCTTCTGGCCAGGGACGTGCTGCGTCTGACGGAGACCCCGGCTCAGGCCGGAGAACTTCTGGCAAATCTCTGCGTCGACAACCGCTGGTCGGATCCTGGCTTCCACTACTTCAGCAACCACCTAACCCGACCGGGACAACATCGGTTCGAGGCGGTGGACACCAGTGCGGAGGCCCGCGATCAAGCCAAGGCAACGGCGTTGTGGAGGCTCAGTTCAGAGCTGATTCAGACCGTGATACCCGGCGTTCAGCCCTCCGACCCCCTGGAGCTGTAACTCAGACTGAGGTTGGGAATCACGTTCACATTCACAACGGTGTCATCCAGTCCGTAGTCCTTCGAGCGTTCCACCAGACTGGTCATGATGCGATCGAACGCCTGGTCATTCTTCGCCAGGGCTTGGGGAACGTTAATCACCAGATCCACCACCGCCTTGTTGTTGACCACCCTGACGTTGCTGTACATCACGCGGACCCGTCGCCATAACCCCGGGTTCTTCTGAATCACAGGCAGACGCTCAACCTTACCCGCCTTGAATCGGCTGAACTGAGCATTCATTTCCTGGGTGAGGCTGAAATCATGCAAAGACGATGACAATGGAATGCACAGCAGTCCAAGCAATCCAAGCCAGATCAGAAGATTGCGCCAGCATCGGGTGATCGTTCCGTATTGCTGAATCAGGAACACCATCAAACTGGCAACAACGATGCCGATCAGGTTGGCCAGAAAAAGCAGAAACGAGCCTTCCGCAACCTGATTGGAGAGTCCTGTCACGCTGCCGCGTCCGAACACGGCGGTGATCTCATGACCGAGATTCAGCCCGATCCCGCTGACACATAGCGGTGGAACCAGGGCAACCGCGATTGCAACTCCGGCAATGGAACTCGACAGTCTCTCCCTGGTCATCGAGAACGAACCCGCCACAGCCGCCGCCACTGCAATTCCCAGATCGATGAGATTCGGTGTGGTGCGACCGAGGATCTCCGATTGAACGTGAGTGATATCGAGAAGAGAAGAAATCAAGGCCGCCGTGACAACGACCGTGCTCACCCCGAGCAGCACGGTCACAAAGGAACGCCGGATCAACTTGTCATCAGAGACCGCAAGGCCGAAGGAAAGGCTGAGAATCGGATCCATCAATGGAGCAACGATCATGGCTCCGATCACCACGGGCGTGCTGTTGGAGATCAGTCCGAGCGTGGCGATCACCGCCGAACTGATCAGCAGCACGAAGAATCCGAGGGACGGCCTCGAGGATGCGATCCGCTTCTCATACAGCTCTGTCCGCGACACGCGAGTCTCAAGATTCACCTGCCACTGACCCGAGAGTCGGTTGAGAGCATCCAGCAGCATTCAGTGACCAACAGAGACTGAACGTCATTGTCTCCCGGCCCCAGACCGGTGGCGCCAGACTTTGGCGGTCTCCAAGACATGACGACATGGCCGGACTGCTCGCAGCCTTGGGAGCGGCCATGGTCTGGACCACAGCCAGCAGCCTTTGGCGATCTGTCTCGAGCAGCGGCTCCGCACTGCAGCTCAACACGGTCAAGAACGGATTGGCGACCCTGCTGTTCCTCCCCGTGCTGGTGAGCCTTCCCTGGGGTGACAACGAACGGGGTGTTGCACTCCTGCTGCTCAGCGGGGTGATCGGCATCGCCATCGGCGACAGCTTCTATCTGGCCGCGCTGCGACGGTTGGGCACCCGTCGCACGCTCACGGTGGAAGCGGTCGGGCCCGTGCTCGGAAGTGTCGGGTCCGTGCTGCTGATGCAGGACACTCTTCCTTGGAAAGCATGGATTGGCGCCGTGCTCGTCAGCTCAGCCGTGTTGCTGGTGGCGCTTCAGAGTTCGGAGTCCAACCGGTCGGACTCCGGCGACACTCCGGTGATCCATGGGTTGATGTTGTCGCTGATGGCGGTGATCAGCGGACTCACTGGAGCCTTCCTCGCCCGCCATGTGCTGCTGGAGACCAGCCTGTCGCCGCTGCAGTCGGCAGCCATCCGACTGCTGGGCGGCTGGCTGGTGCTGATGCCTGTTCTGAGAAAGACTCCATGGAACCGGCTGGGCACCCGGCGGGGTCCATGGTTCAGGATCGTGATGGCGACCGTGCTCGGCACGAACGTCGGTATTGCTTTGCAGCAACTGGTGTTCCGTGAATTACCGGTGGGGCCAGGGGTGACCCTGATGGCAACGGCACCGGTGATGGCCCTTCTGATCGCTCCCCTGGAAGGCGATGCGATTCAACCGCTGGGAATGCTGGCGGCAGTGCTTGCCCTTGCCGGTGTCGCGGTGACCACGCTCTGAAGAGCCGTCTGGATCGCGGCGGCCGCGGTCTCCTCGAAGGAGAGCACCACCAGATCCAGTCCAACCGATTGGGGCGGATGCCAGGCCGTGGCCGGCGCAGCTTCAAACCAACTGTTGAGACGCGGGCCCACCATCTGGATCTGAAGCGGGAGGGTTTTCCCTGCCAACCAGACGCGGCCCTTGAGTCGAACGACGCCATGACCTCTCACTAGGTCGGGCAGCAGGCGCTCCAGCTGAGCGCGGTCGATGGCACCGGCAAAGCGCACCAGACCACCAACGATCTCCACATGGCTGTGATCGAGGTGGTCATGGTCATGGTCATGGTCATGGTCGTGATCGTGATCAGCCTGATGCTCATCGCGATGAACAAGGCCGAGCACCACAGCTGGATCGATCGTCCCCTGACGAACGGGCAGCAGCGGCGTGCCATCGCGAACCTGAGACGCGAGCGAAGAGCGCACACTCTCCATGCTGTCGTCCGTCACCAGATCCGCCCGGCTGATCAGCACCAGATCAGCTGCACCCAGTTGATCGGCAAACAACTCATCGATGGCAGTGATGTGATCCAGGCTCGGGTCATTAAGCCGCTGCTTCTCCAGAGCCTCCCGATCCGCAACCGGATGTCCTCCGGCCATGGCTTCACCGTCCACCACGGTGACCACACCGTTGACGTGGACGCGACTGCGGATCGCAGGCCACTCCAGGGCCTGAAGCAGCGGGCGCGGCAGTGCCAGACCACTGGTCTCCACAACGATGCCGTCGAGGTGATCCGCCCGCTCCAGCAAACGCTCCATCGTCGGCAGGAAGTCGTCCTGAACCGTGCAACAGAGACAACCGTTGTTGAGCTCCACGAGACGCCCCTCGAGCTCATCCTCCGGACAGAAACCGCAGCTGCGGATCAGATCACCATCCAGCCCGACACTGCCGAATTCGTTGACCATCACCGCAAGTCTCTGACCACTGGTGGTCAGCAGATGGCGCAGAAGCGTGGTTTTCCCTGCACCGAGGAAACCGGTGATGACGGTCACCGGCAGACGGGTTGGCATGGTGGCTGGGTTCAGGGACGACACCCGAGGCTCTCACGGGTGGAGACACCGGTGACTGGGTTGGAGCCGTCGGCCCGTGAGCAGAGGGATTTCTGCTGGGGCAGATCGAGCACGGCATTGGTGAAATCCGCTCCGTCGATGCGGGCATCGGCGAACCGGCTCTGCATCAGCATGGCGTTGGTGAAATTCGCACCGCGCAGATCAGCACCGTCGAACCGGCTGGCGAAGCCGACGAGGTCGGACAGGTCGGCATTGCGCAGATCCGCTCCCTGCAGCTGAGAGGTGTTGATCACGGCACCGCGAAGATCCGTGCCACTGAGATCGATCTCACGCAGATCCGCCTTCAGGAACTCCTTCTCCTTGAGATCAAGGCCGTGCATGTCGGCGGTGATCTCCTGCACGGCACGCTGCCCGCGCAGCTCCGGAGCGGTGATGGCATCGGCACTGCCGGACCACAGCAGGGACGTGAGAGCGACCAGCAGCGCCGCCAGCAGGGGAGCCGGGCGAAGGAGGGCTTGCATTAGGGCCGGTAGCTTGTCAGCTCACGTTATGGCAGCTGCCTGAGAAGCGACGTTCATGGCCATGACCCTGCGGGTGGTGGTACCGCCCCACCCACTGATCGGCCACTGGCTGACGGTGCTCCGGTTCCGTGAGACCCCTCCGGCGCTCTACGCCACAGCTCTGCAGGAACTCGGACGCTGGCTCAGCTACGAGGCCCTGCGCGATTGGTTGCCGCACCGCAGGGAAGCCGTGCTCACCGATCAGGGCGAAACCGAGGGAACCGTCGTGGAACGGGACGTGCCGCTGCTCGCCATGCCTGTTCTGCCGGCAGGCCTGGAACTCTGGCAGGGAGCACGCTCAGTTCTCCCCGATGCCGCCCTCTGCCTGGAGGGCGTTCCCGCTGCGATCGAAAGCCGCGCCGGTGTGATCGTCTTCAAGGACACGATCAGCGATGGCTTCAGCACGCTGGCGTTGCTCCAGCAACTGGCCGACCGCGGCATCGACGGACGCCGCCTGCGGCTGGTCACCGCCGTCTGTGCCAGCCCAGGACTGAAGCGCATCGGCGAGGCCATTCCGGATCTCACCCTGCACACCGCCTGCATCGACCCCGATCTGAACGACGCGGGAGAGATTGTTCCGGGCATCGGTGACCCTTCACGACGCCTGAATCTCAGAACAGCAGGCCGTGACTAGTTTGTGATCACCTGACGACCTGTGATGGTGCAGCAGCACGACTCCGCTCCAGGAACCATCGCCACCCTTGCGACCGGAGCGGTGATCGGAGCCGCAGGCCTGGCCTGGTGGCTTCTCAACGAAGCGGATCGCCGCCGGCGGATCGGCCATCAGAAGGCAATGCTCTACGCCCCGCGCATGCAGGACGGATCCGAGGTCCTCGACCCCAGCGGCAATGGACACCATCACAACCAGCATCTCGAGGAACGGGTGGAGAAACTGAATGCCGCCATCGCCGATGTGAGGCGTCAGCTGGAGAGCTTGGGGGGTGGCGACTGAACGATCGGTAGGTTGGCCAAATCGCCACAGGCTCAGCCCTCAGGCCCATGCTTCGATCCGATGCCGTCACCAAGGGAATCCAGCGCTCCCCCAACCGCGCCATGTTGCGGGCTGTCGGATTCGGTGATGAGGATTTCGGCAAGCCGATCCTCGGCATCGCCAACGGCTACAGCACAATCACGCCCTGCAACATCGGGCTGAACGATCTGGCGCGGCGTGCTGAGGAAGCGGCCCGGCAGGCCGGCGGCATGCCCCAGATGTTCGGGACCATCACCGTCAGCGACGGCATCTCGATGGGCACCGAAGGCATGAAGTACTCCCTGGTGAGCCGGGAAGTGATCGCCGATGCCATCGAAACCGCCTGCAACGGCCAGAGCATGGATGGGGTGCTTGCTGTCGGCGGCTGCGACAAGAACATGCCCGGCGCCATGCTGGCGATGGCTCGGATGAACATCCCCTCGGTGTTCGTCTACGGCGGCACGATCAAGCCCGGAAAGCTCGGAGGTTGCGATCTGACGGTGGTCAGTGCCTTCGAAGCGGTGGGTCAGCTGACCAGCGGCAGGATCGACGAGGAGCAACTCACGGCAGTTGAGAAGAATGCCTGCCCCGGAGCCGGCAGCTGTGGCGGCATGTTCACCGCCAACACGATGAGCGCAGCCATCGAGACGATGGGACTCAGCCTGCCCTACAGCTCCACCATGGCGGCGGAGGATGAGGAGAAGGCGGACAGTGCGGCCCGTTCCGCCGAGGTGCTGCTGAAAGCGGTGAAGGCCGACATCCGGCCGCTGGATCTCCTGACACGGGAGGCATTTGAGAACGCCATCAGCGTGATCATGGCCGTGGGTGGATCCACCAATGCGGTGCTGCACCTTCTGGCCATCGCCCGCACCGCGGGCGTGCAACTCGGCATCGATGACTTCGAAGTGATCCGTCAGAGGGTGCCGGTGATCTGCGACCTCAAACCCAGCGGTCGCTTCGTGACCGTGGACCTGCACAGGGCAGGTGGAATCCCCCAGGTGATGAAGCTGCTCCTGGATGCCGGCCTGCTTCATGCCGACTGCCGCACCGTGGAGGGCAAGAGCCTCAGGGAGTTGCTCACCGACGTGCCGTCGGAACCTCCTGCCGGTCAGGACGTGATCCGTCCGCTGAACAATCCTCTCTATGGCAAGGGGCACCTGGCGATCCTCAAGGGCAACCTGGCCAGAGAGGGAAGTGTGGCCAAGATCAGCGGTGTGAAAACTCCGGTGCTGACGGGTCCGGCACGCGTGTTCGAGAGCGAGGAGGACTGCCTCGCGGCCATCCTCGACAAGCAGATCCAGGCCGGTGATGTGTTGGTGGTGCGAAACGAAGGCCCTGTGGGCGGCCCCGGCATGCGTGAAATGCTCGCCCCCACCTCCGCCATCGTCGGCCAGGGACTTGGGGACAAGGTGGCTCTGATCACCGATGGCCGCTTCAGCGGTGGCACCTACGGGCTCGTGGTGGGGCACGTGGCACCGGAAGCTGCCGTCGGGGGCACCATCGGGCTGGTTGAGGAGGGCGACAGCATCACGGTGAATGCCGATCAGCTGCTGCTGCAGCTGAACGTGGACGACGCTGAACTGGAGCGGCGGCGCGCGGCCTGGATCCGTCCGGAACCGCGTTACCGCACGGGAATCCTCGGCAAGTACGCCCGCCTGGTGTCGAGTTCGAGCAAAGGCGCCGTCACCGATCAGCCGGACTGATCAGTCCGGCTGCAGCAGGGAGCGCAGTCGCCGGCCGAGGGCCTCGAGCGAAGCCGCATCCTCAGGTCCCTGGCAGCGCACACCGGTGTCACCGTTCATCCAAACCGGATGACGCCCCTGCCAGAGCATCGGCCGTTCCGGCTGATCCCTCCAGGCCAACATCAGGTTGATCTCGTCACCGCTGCGATAGATCTCAAGGTCCAGATCGCGATCGGAATGGCGTGCCCCCTCGGCGTCACGGCACTCGATCCGAACCGTCAGGTCCTCCAGGTCCCCAGGCGCGGAGGGATCGGCGGGCACCACGGCATGGCTGTAGGGCTTGAGGCAGACATCCGCAGCCTTGGCGATCAGCACCAGAAGATCCATCCGTTCAGGGCAGGGCCCAGATGGATCGGATCAGCAGGCGGATCGGTCCGGAGCGGAATCCTGGGTTGAGCTCTCCGGATTCCCCGAACTTCGAATGCAGCACCTGGATCCGTGTGACTCCACTGGCGTCGAATCGCAGCGGCAGGCCCACTGGCTTGGCCCGGACGGTGGGATGCAGATCACGGAAGGGAACGGTCAACCGGGTGATGCCATCGGTCTGGGTTGGAACATCGATCACCCAGCGCAAACCACCGGGAATCAGCTCTGTGAGCCCAAGAGCACCATCTCGGCAGCCGAGAGCGATCTTGAGGGTGCGACCTTCCGCTTCGACATCCAGCTGCAGAGCCGAGAAGGCTGAGAGATCCAATGGAGGCTGCAGCCGGGGCGAGCGACAGCTGACGAAGCCACCGCCGGCCTCGACGAGCTCTCCCTCCAGCAGAAGTCCATCGGGGGTGACGCGACAGCCCGCCCGGCTGCGCCCCCCCATGATCGTGTCATTGAGACTGGCCCATTCGGCGAAACCGCCTCCCTGGACAAGAACCTGTTCAGAGGCCGGCGGATGCATCCTGATCAGCAAGGATCAGGACACCATTAGCAGGCTGAACCAGGCGGGCGGGGGTGCGCTCCGCCGATTCGAGCGGATCCATCAGTCGCCGGAGGGCCTCCTGCTTGGCGGAACCTCCGACCAGAAAGATCACCTGGCGAGCGGCGCTGAGCACCGGAGCCGTGAGAGTGATCCGGTCCAGTCCCTTGCCTCGCCCCACGGTGGCCCATCGATCCGTGACACCCGGTGCTTCGGTACCGGGAAACAACGACGCCGTGTGACCGTCGTCCCCGAGGCCGAGCAGCATCAGATCGAAGACCGGCGGCTCGCCTGGACAGATGCGGCTGACCAGGTCCGCGAAGGCAGCGGCGCTGGCATCGGCATCGGGAAGTTCCACGGTCGGAACCGCATGGAAGCTGGCCGATGACGCAGGCCCTCCGTCGAACAGGGTGTTTCTCAGCATGCGGGCATTGCTGGATTCATCGTCGGCGGCCACCCAACGCTCATCGCCGAGGACGACATCAACCCGCTCCCAGGGGAGATGTTCCTGACCGAGCAGGGCATACGCCTTGGCCGGCGTGCTGCCTCCGGAGAGAGCGATCCTGCAGCGATCCCGCTGATCGAGCACCAGGCTGATCTGGGTCGCGATGGTTTCGGAGACCCGGCGGGCGAGGGAGGCGGGATCGCCCGCCCGTTCGATGCGGTAAGTGGTCATCACCGTTCAGCTCAGCTGAGCCATTCGGTGTGGAAGCTGCCGTCCTTGTCCACCCGCTGGTAGGTGTGGGAGCCGAAGCAGTCGCGCATGGCCTGCACCAGGTTCTGGGGCAGACGGCCACTGCGGTAGCTGTTGATGTAATCGAGGGTGCTGCTGAAGCAGGGAACGGGGATACCGGACTCGGCGGCGCCGGCCACCACCTTGGCCAGACCGGGGAGACGACGGTTGATCTGGTCCGCGAACCAGGGATCGATCATCAGGTTGGACAGCTCGGGATCCGCATCGAAGGCGTCCTGAATGCGCTTCAGCAGTCGCGCCCGGATGATGCAGCCACCCTTCCAGATCTGGGCGATGGACGGCATGTGCAGCTTGTAATCCAGATCATGGGAGGCGATGCGCAGCAGCTCCATGCCCTGCGCATAGCTGGCGATGCAGCTGAGAACCGTGGCGTCCATCAACGGAGCCATGGCGTCAGCTGGAGTCCCGAGATCAAAATCCTTGATGGAGGGACCCTTGAGGATCGATTCAGCGGCAACACGCTGAGGCTTCAGGGAGCTCATCACGCGACCGTTGAGAGACGCATAGATCGTGGGGACAGGCGCACCCATCTGCAGCGCTGTGACCACAGTCCAGAGACCGGTGCCTTTCTGACCGGCCTGGTCCATGATCTTCTCCACCAGATCCGCGCCATCCTCTGGATCCTTGGTGCGCAGGCAGACCTCGGTGATCTCGACCAGGTAGGAGGACAGCTCCTCGGTGGCATTCCACTGACCGAGAACATCGGCCATCTGCACACCGCTCATGCCCTTGACCCGCTTCATCAGGTCGTAACCCTCAGCAAGGATCTGCTCGATCCCGTACTCGATGCCGTTGTGAACGGTCTTCACCAGGTGGCCGGAACCACCGGGGCCGATGTAGGTGACGCAGGGGCCGTCTTCCACCTGAGCCGCCATCTTGTTCACCAGGCTCTCGATGGCGTCGTAGGACGCCTTCGTGCCACCAGGCATCATGCTCGGTCCTTCCAGAGCACCCTTGGCACCACCGGACACACCCATGCCGATGAAGCCGAAGCTCTTGCTCTCCAGCTCCTGCACCCTGCGCTCGGTGTCGTGGTAGTCGGAGTTGCCACCATCAATCAGCAGGTCACCCTCTTGAAGAAACGGGGAGATCTGATCCACAACTGCATCCACAGCAGGCCCGGCCTTGACCATCATCAGGATGCGGCGGGGACGCTCCAGCTTGCTGACGAAGTCCTGGAGATCGGTGGCTCCCTGGATGTTCTTGCCCTGTCCGCGACCGTTCAGGAATTCCTCTGTCTTGGCGTAAGTGCGGTTGTAAACAACACTGGAAAATCCGTTCCGCTCGGCGTTGAGGACGAGGTTCTCCCCCATCACGCCGAGACCGATCAGACCGAAGTGAGACTGGGACATGGTCTTAGGGACCACTGACAACTGACGCCAGTGTGAGCGTCAGATCGGGATCCGGCCGCACATTCGATGCCTTGTGTCAGGAATAAGGGATTGACCAGGTCGCTGTAGTCGGCAATACCGAAAAAAGAACCGAAATCAGATGACTGAGCCGTCCTGAATCGTGGCGTTCTTAACCACAACGACAATGCCGTTGCGGATGTAAAAACCAAGGTCAGATCGGTCCGCTTCCTCAACATGATCCTTATTGACAATCGTGACGTTGGAACCGATGCGAGCGTTCTTATCAAGAATCGCCCGCTTCACCGTGGTGCCCTGACCGACGCCCACAGGGATCCCTCCACGTTCACGCAGCAGAGCGCGCTCGTCACTGGATTCAAAGAAATCAGATCCCATGACAAGGGTGTCCTGCAGGACAACATCAGTTTCCACACGACTTCTCACTCCAAGCACACAATGATGAATGCTGCATGACTTCAGAATGGACCCTTCGCCAACAATCGAGTTGGTGATCTGAGCATCGACCAGTTTGCTCGGCGGCAGATAGCGGGGACGGGTATAGATCGGAAACTTCTCGTCGTAGAAGCTGAAGGGAGGAGTGGGTTGCTGGGTAAGCGCAAGATTGGCTTCGTAGAACGCACCGATGGTTCCGATGTCTTCCCAGTAATCGTTGAACACATAGCTCTGGAGTTTGTCACCCCTGTTCAGAGCCTCAGGGATCAACTCCTTGCCGAAATCCTTGTGACCCGGATGCTTGTCCAGCAGGTCAAACAGCGTTTCGCGGCTGAACACGTAGATCCCCATGGAAGCCAGATAGGGGCGCTCCTTCGAGGCATCAGCAGTCAAGCCGAAACGGCTTGTGTCCACGGCCATCTCCAGCAGTGAATCACCTTTGGGCTTCTCACGGAATTCCTTGATGATGCCGTTCTCATCGGTGCGCATCAGACCGAAGGCTTCGGCCTGCTTGGGATCAACCGGAAGAGCCGCCACCGTGAGATCCGCTCCGGTGCTGCGATGGTGCTCGATGAACAGGCTGTAATCCATCCTGTAGAGCTGATCACCGGAGAGGATCAGGTACTCATCCACATCCCATTCCTGGAACAGCCACTGGTACTTGCGCACAGCATCAGCGGTGCCCTCGAACCAGGAGGGACTGTCAGGGGTCTGCTGCGCAGCCAGAACCTCCACGAAGCCCTGGCCGAAGGAGGCGCTCAGATTGAAGGACTGGCTGAGATGACGGTTCAGTGAGGCGCTGTTGAACTGCGTCATCACGTACATCTTGTTGATGTTCGAGTTGATGCAGTTGCTGATGGGGATATCGATCAGTCGGTACTTGCCTGCCAGAGGCACCGCAGGCTTTGCACGCATCTTGGTAAGCGGGTAAAGACGGGTGCCGGCACCGCCGCCGAGAATGATCGCCAGTACCCGCTTCATGCCTTGATCACTCGGTTGAGCGGGATGAACTTACCGGAGTTTCAGGGAATCGGAGCTGATCACCGGTCAGATCCGACGAGATTGGTGCGAATCAGGTCGGGACTGAGGCGGACTGGGATCATTCCAGCCCGGACTCCTCCAGCGAGAACAGGCGCTCGACGGTGCGAAGAGACTGCTGACGGTCCTGACGGGACTGAGGAGCCCGCAGCTGGGTCACTGGGACGTGGAGGATTTTGTTGATGATCCCCTTGGAGAGAGCCTCCACGACCTTGCGTTCGCGAGCGGAGAAATCCGGCCCCATCCGACTAAGGGCTTTCTGCAGCTCCTCAGTTCGGACCGCTTCCATGGCCGAGCGAAGTCGGTTGATGGTCGGCACGGCCTCGAGGCTGTCCCACCAGTCCAGGAACTGCTGAGCCTCCTGATTCAGAAGCTGCTCGGCTTCGCGTGCCATGGCCTGGCGCGCCTCCTGGTTGCGGGCCACAACCTCCTGAAGATCGTCCACGTCATGGGACTCCACGCCGGGCACCTCAGCCGCATCGGCGGCGATATTGCGGGGCACACCGATATCGATCAGACGCAGCCTGCTGCGACGGTTCAACGGCTTCAGACGTGCTGCATCAATGATCGGATCGTCGGCCGCCGTGCTGGTGAAGACCAGGGAACAGGTGCTCAGGTATTGATCAAGATCTGTGAGTGGCCGGCATTGAACCGGCAGCTCGGGAAAATCCTTGGCCAGCAGTTCAGCCCGCTCCACGGTGCGATTCAGCAGCACCACCCCAGCGGCACCCTTGGATTGGAGGTGCTGCAATAACAGGCGGCTCATGCGACCGGCACCCACCACGGCGATCTGCTCGCTCTCGAGGGTGACCAGCTGATCGAGGCCACGGGATTGACCGAGCTTCAGCTGTGCCAGCTCAACAGCAGCGGAGCTGATGGACACGGCCCCTGTGCCGAGGTTGGTCTCGCTGCGCACCCGTTTGCCGGTGCTGACGGCCTGGGTGAGCAGCCGGTTGAGAATCGGGCCAAGGGATTTGTGCTCCTGTCCCAGGCGCATCATCTTCTTCACCTGGGACAGAATCTGGCCCTCTCCCAGGACCAGGCTGTCCAGACCGGCGGCCACCCGCATCAGGTGGTCGACCGCATCGGCGTGGTGGTAACTAAAAAGATGTGGAGACAGTTCACTTGTCCCCAGACCGGAGTGTCCGCTGAGGAAATCGCTGACGGCGGAAACACCCAGGTCCGGATGCCGCACCAGCGTGTAGATCTCCAGGCGGTTGCAGGTGCTGAGAATCGAAGCCTCGATCACCTGATCGTTGCCCTTCAACGATTGGAGGGACGTCTCCATGGTCTGCTCAGGGATGCTGAGCCGTTCCCGGATCTCCACCGGTGCCGTGCGATGACTGAGGCCGACGACGGAGATATGCATGAAGACGTTCCTCTCAACCAATGAATGACGATCAGCTCAGAGCAATGCTCTGGGCGCCGTCTTTGATGTGCACGGTGTTGGTGAAGCGGCAGGTGTTGTCCAGGTTGCTGATCACCAGGCTGCTTGTGCGGGTGCAGTCCTTTTCGAACTTAACGCCATCGAAGAGCAGACCATCCGTGATGCCGCTGCCGGCGAAACAAACATGCTCGCCGCAGGCCAGCTCCTCTGCTTCGTAGACCTTGTCGGGATCGGTGATGCCCATCTCAGCGAGACGCGCCAGGTTGCCCTCTTTGGTCATATCAGCCCATTCAGAGGTCTGAGCCACAGCAGGGTCGTACACCAGCTGGCCCTGGAAATGACCACCAAGAGCGCGCATGGCAGCGGCGGAAATCACACCTTCAGGAGCCGCGCCGATGCCCATGAGGCAGTGGGTTCCGGTGCCGGCGAAACCGCAGGCGATGGCGGCCTGAACGTCTCCGTCGGAGATTGGCTGGATGCGAGCGCCGGTGGCACGGATCTCAGCGATCAGATCTTTGTGACGGGCACGATCCATCACCACGATGTTCAGCTCGTCGGGGGCGAGACCCAGGCATTCGCTGAGGATCTTGATGTTTTCGGTGGCCGATTTGCGGATGTCCACCTTGCCCTTGGCGGCCGGGGGCGCGGCCAGCTTCTTCATGTAGAAGTCGGGGGCGTTGAACAGACCGCCACGGTCGGACGCTGCGAGAACCGCCATGGAGCCGCGCTGGTTGAAAGCGCAGAGGTTGGTGCCTTCGCAAGGGTCAACGGCGAAATCCACGCCAGGGCCAGTACCGGTGCCGACCTCTTCCCCGATGTAGAGCATCGGGGCTTCATCACGCTCGCCCTCACCGATGACGATGCGGCCCTGCATCTGGATTTGATTCATGCGCTTGCGCATGGCATCGACGGCCAGTGCATCCGCTTCATCCTTCAGGCCTTTGCCGGAGAGCGAGGCTGAAGCGATGGCGGCCTGCTCGACGATCTCGAGAATTTCCTGAATGAGGGTCTGATCCACGGGAGTCCAGATGTGGGGTGAAGGGGTTAGCAAGACCATCGGGGCGGGCAGTTTGCCCTTGCCGCAGTGGATCTCGGCGTCTGAGCGCGGCTCACTGTATCAGTGAGCTCCGATGGGTCCTGCCGTGCCGGGAGTTCTATAAAGTTCCACCAGTTAATAGGTAGTCAGTTCATGGCGCCGACCCATCGCTCCATTCAGATCATTCCGTCAGTCCTGCCAGCGAACTGGGCTGAGATGGGTCAGTGCGTGAAGGATCTCGAGGATGCCGGTGTTGATCGTATTCAGTTCGACGTGATGGACGGGAATTTCGTTCCCAATTTGACCTTCGGCCCCGAACTGATCAAAGCGTGTCGCAAGTACTGCGATGTTCCGTTTGAAACCCAGCTGATGGTGAGTCAATACAACTGCGAAACGATGCTCGATGCATATGTGGAGGCAACCAAGGGGCCGAAGGGAGAACCCGGCGTTGTGATCGCCCACGTCGAAGCCAACACACACCTGCATCGTGTTCTGGGACGCATTCGTCAACTGGGTGGAAGTCCGTCCGTAGCGATGAACCCGCACACACCCATGGAGATGGTCAAGAATGTTCTTGACATGGTTGATCATGTGTTGGTAATGACCGTGAATCCGGGCTTCGGCGGACAGGCCTACATCCCAACGATGCTGGACAAGATTTCTGAACTGAGAAAAGCAATCGTCGAACGCGATCTCAACGTGGATATTGAAGTGGACGGAGGCATCAAAGCCAATTGGACCATCTCACAATGCTGTGCTGCAGGAGCAAACTGCTTCATCGCTGGGAGTGGGATGTTCGCCTATCCAACACTCAAAGAGGGTTGCGATGACCTTCGCCGAGTTGCAGCTGAAGCGCAGGCCGGGAAGGTTCTACCCCAGCCCTCCTGACGTTGAGACTCATACATCGCGAAGCCTCCAGTCAACGCCAAGCAAGAAATCCAGAGGTGATCTGATTATATTTTAATGGAATCCAAGAAGTACTACGCCATCGATCAAAGCCGATTATCCAATAACAAGTAAACAGAAAAATCCTTCTCTATACATACAAATCAACCCTTGGGAACGAAGGCCCCGCTTGCAAGTCGAATGGGAGCTATCCAGCAGACCAGTATCGACCCAGCTCGAGTAATTCATGAAGATCTTGTGGAATACGTTTCGCTCGAACGAACCGTTCTCATCGTCATAACAACGATGCACCGAGTGGCCACTGGCCAGACTCAAATCGCTTTTTAGCTGTTTCTCCTCAGCCTAAAAACCAGCCATAGCTGTGCAATCCGATGCCAAGCAGATTCACGCCGATGTAACAGACGCCGATCACGACAAGACCGGCCACCGCCACCAGTGCAGGACGGCGCCCCTGCCAACCCCGGCTGAATCGGGTATGGAGATAGGCGGCATAGACCAGCCAGCAGATCAGGGCCCAGGTCTCCTTGGGATCCCAGCTCCAGTAACTTCCCCAGGCTTCATTCGCCCAGACGGCACCGCTGATGATGCCCACCGTCAGCATCAGGAACCCGACGGTGATGGTGCGGTAGCTGAGGCTGTCGAGCTGCTCACTGGTGGAGAGCTGAACCGACTGCAGCTGCAGAACACCGACATCAGAGGCGGCAACGGACTGACGGAAGCCACCACTGCCGATGGAACTGCTGCGCAGCTCCAGGTCGTCCCCTCGATCGGTGAAGAGCACCGCAAGGGACAGCAGCGATCCCACCAGCAGAGCCGCGTAACTGACCATGATCACGCTCACGTGCATCACCAGCCAGCTGGAGCGCAAGGCCGGAACAAGGGGAGCTGCCTCCTGCAGCTGATCCGGCAACGCGAAGCTGGCGAAGGCGATGCAGCCGAGCCCCATCGGTGTTGCCGCGGCGGCCACGAGCGGAGACGGCCAGCTGCGTTCCACCAGAAGCTGCGTGAGCGTGCAGGCCCAGGCCAGAAAGCACAGGGATTCGTAGAGGTTGCTGATGGGGAAATGACCCGACTGCCACCAGCGCAGAACCAGCTGGGTTGTGAGCAGAAGGTTCGCAACCGCCACCAGGAGCCTGACCTGCGATTGCAGGGATCGACCGGAGACCGCCCAGAACGCCAGAGGAAGAGCCAGCAGCAGCAGCGAGAAAGCGATGAATCCCAGCAGGGTCACCACGTCAGTCGGAGGGGTCGGCAACGGTGTCGTGCGATCAACCAGATATCAATTCTGACGGCTCACCTCAACGACTGGCCTGACGAAGCAACGATCCGCCGCAGCCCAGGGAGATCAGCACCGGTAACCAGGCGGCTGTCACAGCCGGGAGCGTGCCCTTCACGCCCAGGGAGCTGAAGCTGAAACTGAGCACGTAATAGCCGAGAATCAACAGAACGCTGATGCCGAAGCCCTGGCTGCGGCTGGTACGTGACCCTGGCCTGGAGCCGAGACTGCTGCCGATCAGAGCGAACACCAGGCAGGAGACCGGGAAGGTGAACTTCTCCTGGATACGAACGGCAAGCCGGCGAGCTTCCTTGGCGTTGCCTGCTTCCACGTAGAGCTGCCTGGCCTTGATCGCCTCCCCGATGGTCATGTTGTTGGCATCCCGCGGAAGACGGGCCACCTTCAGAGGACCGGCACTGAGGGGATAGAGGTAGCGATCGAAATCCACACGGGTGGTGCTGCCATTGGTATTGAGCGTGAGGATCTGACCGTCCAGGAACTCCCATTTCGCCTCCTGTTCCCGCCAGAGCGCCTTTTCGGCAACAAGCATCTGGCGGAAACCGACCCGGGAGAAATCCAGCACGGTCACGTCGAGCATTTCCCCCTTCTCGAATCGGCGGGCATAGAACAGTTGGTTGAGCCCTCGTCCGCGTTGTTCATCGTCCCTGCCCTGCAACCGCCCGAAACGTGAATAGATGATGTCCTTGCCCTTCTCCGTGGCCAGGGAGCGGCCGAGAGCACGCTGCAGAGTGGATTCAGCGCTTCGGTTCGCCTGCGGAACGATCACATCGTTGAACACCAGGGTGAGCCCGGTGAGCAGGATCGCCAGAACCAGGGCCGGTGCCACCAGTCGCACCGTGCTGACTCCAACGCTGCGCAGCGCCGTGAGCTCACTGTTGGCCGATAGCCGGCTGTAGGCCAGAAGTGTCGCCATCAGCGTGGCCATCGGGAAGGAGATGACCAGAAAACTGGGGAGCTTGAGAGCCATCACCTGCACGGCCACCGTCACCGGTAATCCCGATTCGACGATGCGACGCACCAGATCGAACATCACACCGACGGAGAGGGAAACGACGGTGAAGGCCGCGATGGCGAACAGCAGCGGCCCCGTCAGTTCCCCGAACAGCCAGCGATCGAGAAGCGGTACTTTGCGCGGCAGCGGGGGAAGGCTGATCAAAGCTGGAATGCCTCCCCGAGGTAATGACGACGGACCAGGGGATCGGAGGCCACTGTTTCGGAAAGTCCCGACGCCAGAATCGATCCATCGTTGAGGATGTAAGCGCGATCGGTGATGGCGAGAATCTCCCGAACGTTGTGATCGGTGATCAGGATCCCCATGCCGAGGCTGCGCAGAGACTGAATCAGCAGCTGAAGATCGGCGACAGCAAGCGGGTCGACCCCGGCGAACGGTTCATCCAGCAGCAGATAACGGGGACCATCGCGGCCGACCGCCAGAGCCCTGGCCACCTCGCAACGGCGGCGTTCGCCTCCGGACAGCTGGAACCCGCGGCGATCCATGAAGGGAGTGAGATGGAACTGCTCGATCAGCTGATCGCGGCGGTCCCGACGCTCCTGGTTGCTCAGATCGGTCTGGGCAAGTGCGATCTCAAGATTCTCCCGGACGCTCAGCTGCCGGAAGACGCTGGGTTCCTGCGGCAGGTAACCGATGCCCAGCCGGGCGCGCTGAGGCATGGAGAGTCCGGCAACGGCAAGGCCGTCGAGATTCACCGCTCCCCGGTCGGGCCTCAGCAGCCCGACCACGAGATTGAAGGTGGTCGTCTTTCCCGCACCGTTGGGACCCAGCAGCCCCACCACTTCGCCCGGAGAGAGATCGAGGCTCACGTCACGAACAAGCTGACGGCCACCCAGGCTGATGGAGACAGTCTCCAGCGTCAGGCTCATGGAACCATCGGAGTCGGACTGCTGGACTTCGTCTCGAGGGACCACTGGCTGAACACCTGCCCACCATCGGTTGGCAGGGCAAGAGCACGCTCCTCGTCGAGCAGGTAGGTCACCTGTCCGGCCCTCAGAAGATTGCCATCCTTCTGAACCACGTCGACATCCCCGCTGAGCACGATGCGCTCCTCCTTGGTGAAGTACTGGGCCTGCAGGCTGGTAGCGACGACACCGCGGTTGGCATGAACCAGCCGCACGTTGCCGGAGGCGGTGATCACGCCGGTGACGTTGTTCGCCGACTGCTGATCAGATTCGATGGTGATCAGACCCTCCACCTGCGGATCAGCGGCTTGGAGCGGAAGAGCTCCAAACAGAAGTGCTGACAGCAGGATCAGAGGGGGTGACCAGCCGGTGGACCTGAACATCTCGGAAGGCGCTTTCGCAGACTGATGCTGCTGGATGTTGCGTGGACACTACAGCCTGCTCATGGGCTGTTCCGTAGCACGGGGACAGTGCACGACTCGGGATCGCCGTCCAGCTGCAGCAGCTCCAGACGCCCCTGGATCACAGCGCAGAGGCCGTCGAGATCGAGACCGAGATCGGGTGTTCCCGGCCGGCGAAGCCTTCCGAGCGCTTCGCCGAACAGGATGGTGGCGCCACGACGGTTGCCCCTCTGCAGATGCAGCTGGGCCACCGCTACCTGCAGGATGCCCTGGAGGCTGCGTCGTTCGGGCTCGCCGGTTTCATGCCAGAGCTCCTCGAACACGTCATGGGCGTCGTACCACTGCTGACTGTTGAAGAGCTCGATCGCCTGCTGAAAGCGGGGATCCGCCTCGGGCATCAGCGCTTGGCCATCTTCTTGGCCGGCAGCTTGCGGAGACGGATGGATTCCGGGGTCACCTCCAGCATCTCGCCGGGTCCGATGTACTCAAGAGCTCGCTCGAGGGTCATCTGGATGGGGGACTGGAGGGTATCGAGTTCATCGGCACCAGCCGAGCGCATGTTGGTGAGCTGCTTCGTCTTGCAGACGTTGATCTCCAGATCCTGGGGCCGGTTGTATTCACCGATGATCATCCCCTTGTAGACCTTGGTGCCGGGCGAGATGAAGAACTGACCGCGGTCTTCGGCATTCTTGAGGGCATAGAACGTGGCGGTGCCTTCCTCGAAGGCGATCAGAACACCGTTGCGTCGGGTATCGAAATCCCCAACCATCGGCCGGTACTCGAAGAAGGAATGGCTCATGATTCCTTCGCCGCGGGTGGCACGAATGAATTCACCGCGGAAGCCGATCAGGCCACGGGAGGGAACGATGAACTCCAGCTGGGTGCGGCCGTCCTGACCGGTCTCCATGTTCTGCATCTCACCCTTCCGGGTGCCCAGCTTCTCGATGCAAGCGCCGACAGCCTCTTCGGGCACATCCATCACCAGCGTCTCAACAGGCTCGCAGGGGGTGCCATCGATGGTGCGGTAGATCACCTGCGGCTGCGACACCTGGAATTCATACCCCTCACGCCGCATTGTCTCGATCAGGATGCCCAGGTGCAGCTCGCCGCGACCGCTGACGGCGAAGCGGTCCGGCGAATCGGTGTCCTCGACCCGCAGCGCCACGTTGGTGAGCAGTTCCCGCTGAAGACGGTCGCGCACCTGACGGCTGGTCACGAACTTGCCCTCTTTGCCAGCGAAGGGGGAGTCGTTGACCACGAACGTCATCTGCAGCGTGGGCTCATCCACCTTGATCAGCGGCAGTGCTGTGGGCTCATCGGGACAGGCGATGGTTTCGCCGATGTTCACGTCATCGAAGCCGGCCACAGCCACCAGATCTCCGGCGGACGCCTCTTCGATTTCAACGCGTTGCAGCCCCTCGAAGCCCAGCAGCTTGCTGATGCGGCCCTTCTTGACGGAGCCATCGTCTTTGATCAGAGAAGCGCTCTGGCCCTGCTTGATTTTTCCGTTGTGAACGCGGCCGATGATGATGCGACCCAGGAAATCGGAGTAATCCAGAGTGGTGATCTGGAGCTGAAGCGGTTTCTCCGAGTCACCCACCGGGGGTGGAACATGGCGCAGGATCGCGTCGAACAGCGGCCTCATGTTCTCGCTGTCGGTCTTCATGTCGGGCTTGGCAAAGCCGCCCAGACCACTGCCGAACAGATAGGGAAAATCGCACTGGTCGTCATCAGCACCCAGTTCGATGAACAGATCGAGCACTTTGTCGACAGCGGTCTCGGGGTCAACCCGGGCCCGATCGATCTTGTTGACGAACACGACCGGACGCAGTCCCTGCTCGAGTGCTTTCTTCAGAACGAAACGGGTCTGGGGCATGGGCCCTTCGTTGGCATCAACGATCAACAGACACCCATCCACCATGCCGAGCACCCGCTCCACTTCTCCGCCGAAATCGGCGTGACCTGGGGTATCAACAATGTTGATGCGCGTGTCGTTGTACGTAACGGCGGTGTTCTTCGACAGGATCGTGATGCCGCGCTCGCGCTCCAGGTCGTTGGAGTCCAAAACGCAGGTCGGAACCGCTTCGTTGTCGCGGAAAATGCCCGACTGAGCCAGCAGTGAGTCGACCAAGGTCGTTTTGCCGTGGTCAACGTGGGCGATGATCGCGATGTTGCGAATCGCCTTTTGCTGGGCGCTCATGCAGGTTGACCGTTAGAAATTGTGAAGAACGCCCATAGGCGCAGTGCGACAGGATATCTCAACGTGAGATTTGGCTGGTCCGTTCTGGACCTTGCACGCGCAGGCTGCCTCGAGTGACACCGAGTTGATGATCGATGCGCTCCCGCTTCCAGACGTCACGTGATGCCATGCGTCCGGACAAGGCATCCGCATACAGGAGCACACGCCTTCGGGTGGCCTCGGCACCCTCGTCGAGCAGTTCCAGACGGACGTGACGCACGCCGGCCTGATACAGGGCCGGCAGCCCCTCGACCCCGGTCTGTGCCGTGCCGTTGAACAGGGTGTTGCGACAGCCCAGATCAGCGCGCAAAGGATGTTCGACACCGCTGCGGTCCCGGAGGGTCACTGAGTGCTGCTCGCAGGGGCGACCACAGTCGGTGTGATCGTGCCCCTCGGAGAGGAAAGCGCAGAACAGACAGTGCTCCATGTGAAACAGGGGCATGTGCTGATGCAGGGTCACCTCAAGGCGCGAGGACTCCACCCCGGCGGACAGATCCAGCAACTGCTGAAGATTGAGGTCGTAACTGGCGGTGATCCGCTCAAGCCCCCAGTGACGTCGATACCAGTCGAAGCTGAGGGGATTGGCGGCATTGAGGGAGAAATCACCGACGCAGGGTGCCAGGGGAGTGAGGATCTCCAGTTGATCGGCATTGCGCACCAGATAGCCATCCGGTCGAGCTCGGATCAGCGGCTCCAGGGTCCAGCGCTCATCAGGCCGTGTGATCCGGCTGCCGGCAAGCCAGATGCCCTCGGGCCAGACGCCCCGGCCCATGGCCACAGCCTCCCGGAGCTGCCGCGGCTGATCGAGGTCGGCCACCACCGAGCGGATCGGCGCTGCCCCGTCAGGAAGCTCCATCAGCGCTCGAAGCTGGTTCAGGCTTCTCACGAGCACTACCAGACCCATCGGCTCGTCTTGGCAGCCGTCTGCTGTCGCCGGGACAAACTCCGAGAGGACGGCTGCAGGATCGAGAGACACAGAAGCAAGCTGCTGCTCAGCGACCGGTGATCCAAGAGCCTCCAGAAGGGCCCGGCGCATGCGGTTCAGTTCTGCCACCGGTAGGAACAGATCGCCTTCGAGCTCGACCGTGAGATCACGCAACCGCCAGCCACTGCCGCCGAGACGCCCGAGCTGCTGCTCAAGACGCTCCCGGTCCAGGGGGCGCTGATCCGCGAACTGCAGGGGCATGGCACTGCTGATGACCACGCCCCTCTCCGGCTGCTCAAGCCTCAGGACGTCACCATGGCGTCCAACCACCCGCAGCGACAGATCACGGGGCCGGACCTCGGTGGGTCGACGCGCCATCCGCTGCCAATGGCTCTGCCATTCCGGATCGCTGGTCAGCCAGACCGATGCTCCGGCGCGCAGGGCGCGGGTTTCGATCCTTCCAGGACCCAGACGCAGTTTCAGGCGTTCCTGCCCGAGCTGTTCACAGGCCATGACACGGCCTCCGACCTCGTCGGGTGGTCGCAGCGGGTCATCCGACAGAGCCTCCAGGACGATTCCCTGACCAGGTCGCAGGCGCTCCCGGCTGCGGATCTGCAGCCAGCCTCCGCGATCAACCTGCAGCAGGCGACCGATCAGCGGTCCACGCTTCTTGCTCCAGCGGCCATGGACCAGCCGGCGATGGTTCACTCCCTCAAGCCAGCCTGTTGAAAGCCCTCGGGAGAATGCCAGCTCCAGCTGCCTCTGGACGGGTTCGGGCGCAGGACGGTCGAGGCGCTGCCGATAGGCATCGGTCACCGCTGCCACGTAACTGGCGTCCTTCAAACGTCCTTCGATCTTGAGGCTGGCAATGCCGATGCGCTGCAGCTCAGGCAGCAGCTCCCAGGCCGCCAAGTCCTGGGGTGAAAGCAGATAGCGCTGATCTTCGAGCGCGCGGGGAACGCCGTCAACAACCAGTTCATAGGGCAGGCGACAGGCCTGGGCGCATTCCCCGCGATTGGCACTGCGCTGGCCCAGGGATTCACTCGTCAGGCACTGGCCGGAGTAGGCCACGCAGAGCGCTCCGTGCACGAAGACCTCGAGAGGCATGGCCAGGTGGCGATCCCGCAGCTGACGCTGCAGGCGTTCGAGGTCTCTCAGCGCCAGTTCCCGGGCCAGCACCACCCGTTCACAGCCCAGGGATGCGGCCTGAGCCACGCCGGCGGCACTGGTGATCGACATCTGAGTGGAGGCGTGCAGCGTCAGCTCGGGCACGAGTCTCCGGGCCAGCCGGCAGAGGCCGACGTCCTGCACGATCACGGCATCCACGCCGGCCTCCGCTGCGGCGATCAGCAGCTGAGCTGCCCGCTCGAGCTCATCGCTGAACACCAGCACGTTGAAGGTGAGACATCCCTTCACCTGTCGCTCGTGCAGCCAGTGCATCACCGACGGAAGATCGTCGATGCGGAAATTCTCGGCCCGCTGGCGGGCGTTGAAGGCGTCCACACCGAAGTAGACGGCATCGGCTCCAGATGCCACCGCTGCCCGCAGAGCCGGCCAGTCGCCGGCTGGCGCCAGCAGCTCAGGAATACTCAAAACGGACGACGGGCGAGACGCCGGGCTGCCTCGAAGCGTCGGAGTGCATCGGCCGTGCCCTCGAAGCGCCAGTGCCAGGGCTCGTAGCTCACACCCTGGGAATTACCGTCCGGAAACGACATCACGAAGTGATAGCGGGCGGCATTGTCCTGCAGCCAGCGGAAGGTGCGCGTCTGCTCGAAATCAGTCGAGAGGTGGGTCTCAGGAGCTTGCCCATCTCCCAGATCCACAGCGAAACCGGTGCTGTGCTCGGAATAACCCGGCGGTGCCGATACCTGAGCCCGCTCCTCGGCGGTCTGATTCCGCTCCGAGGCCACATCAAAGAAGATCGATTCCTGCAGGTCATGGGATCGATAACCGCTGAGCAACCGCAGATCAATGCCTTCGGCGGCGGCAGCCCGGAGCATGCCGTCGAGAGCCTCGGCCGCATCGACATGAAGCTGAATACCCGGCTCGACGACGATCAGCTCGTCCGGTCTGACCTGTTCATAGGGAAAGTGTCCCAGCAACCGACCATCAGCTGCTGGCGGCTCGGGGATACCCGGCACAACAGGCGCTGGCGGCGTGCGATTCAGCCTCGCCATCAGCTGCGGCCCCATCAGCACGACGGCTCCACTGACACCGCACACAACCAGGCAGGCGAGCAGCAGCCCGAGACCACGGCCCCGCGAGCGACGCGGAGCCGGGCGGGAGCGACGCGCGACCGGAATGTCGTCCCTCTGTTGCCGACGAGCAGAGGCAGCCCGACTCACAGCGCTGATGCGTGTTGTTTCGATCGTAAGGGCGATGGCCAGGAAGCCCCACGGTCATTGATGACGCAGTGGTAGCTTCAAAAAACAATCCAGCGGAGTATGGCTGAGATGTTGCGTGTTGCGGTTGTCGGCGGTGGTCCGAGCGGATCCTGTGCTGCCGAGGTGCTCGCCAAAGCTGGAATCGAGACCTGGCTGTTCGAACGAAAGCTGGATAACGCCAAGCCTTGCGGTGGAGCGATACCCCTCTGCATGGTCGAGGAATTCGACCTGCCTGACGACATTATCGACCGCAAGGTCCGCAACATGAAGATGATCTCCCCTTCCAACCGGGAAGTGGACATCCGACTCGATCCGCTCGGTTACGACGACAACGCCTACATCGGCATGTGCCGCCGGGAGGTGTTCGACGCCTTCCTCCGCAACCGTGCCGCCGATCTCGGCACCACCCTGGTGAACGCTCTGGTGCAGAAGATCGACACCGGCACCAACCGACAGGGCCCGTACACCATCCATTACGCCGACTACAGCGCAGGCGGCCCCACCGGTGACCCCAAGACCCTGGAGGTGGATCTGATCATTGGAGCCGATGGTGCCAATTCCCGGGTGGCCAAGGCCATGGACGCTGGCGATTACAACGTCGCGATCGCCTTCCAGGAGCGGATCAAGCTTCCTGCCGAGGAGATGACCTACTACGAGGATCTGGCGGAGATGTACGTCGGTACGGACGTCTCCCCCGACTTCTACGCCTGGGTGTTTCCCAAATACGACCACGTGGCCGTGGGAACAGGCACGATGCAGCAGAACCAGAGCCTGATCAAGGGTCTTCAGAAGGGAATCCGCGAGCGTGCCACCAAGCGCCTGTTCAAGGGCGAAGTGATCAAGGTGGAAGCGCATCCCATCCCGGAACATCCCCGACCCCGTCGTGTGGTGGGGCGTATGGCCCTCGTCGGTGACGCTGCCGGTTATGTCACCAAAAGCTCCGGTGAAGGGATCTACTTCGCAGCCAAGAGTGGCCGGATGTGCGCCGAAGCGATCGTGGAAATCTCCAAAAACGGCAGCGTCATCCCCACCGAGAAACAGATCAAATCCAGCTATCTCAAGTGCTGGGATCGCAAGTACGGCGCGACTTACGCCGTGCTCGACATTCTTCAGCGCATCTTCTACAGAAACGACGCCGCGCGAGAAGCCTTCGTCGAGATGTGCGACGACAAGGACGTTCAGAAGCTCACCTTCGACAGTTACCTCTACAAGCGGGTGGTGATGATGAACCCCTGGCAGCAGATCAAGCTGACGCTGCGCACTCTGGGCAGCCTGATCAGAGGAGAGGCCCTGGCTCCCTCGAGCTACAACCCCGTGCCCTCGGCGGTCGGACGTTCCGATGGAGATTTCCTTGCTGAGGAAGCTGCTCAGGCGGTGAAGGCTCAGTCCAAGGAGAACAAGTTGGAAAACGAGAAGGAGAAAGCCGGGATCAGCTGACTCCGGCTTCCGGGGCCTGACTCACTCTTGCTGTTCGATCGCCTTGCCGACGCCTTCCTTGATGCGTTCGATCCCCTGCTGCAGGTTCTTGCCTGGAGCGGTTTCTTTCTTGGTGGTCGACCAGACGTTGATGGCATAGACGACGGCACCTGCCACGATCAGGGCCGCAAGGACAAGGCCGATGCCGTTGCCTCCCTGTTTGACCACGACAGGCGGTTGCTGATTGCTCGACTCGTCAGCCATGAATGTGATGGTTGATGCAATCTCTCGATAGCCGAGTCATCGCCGGCTGCCAACAAAAGACACGGCTGCGCAGGGGAACAGTCGCGACTCAGGACTGAATCAACTCGAATCGCGCCAGCACAGAGGCCTGGTTGCGCAACACACCCAGGAGGTTGAGACGGTTCCTGCGCAGGTCTTCATCCTCAGCCATCACCATCACGCTGTCCTCTCCGTCGAAGAAGGCTTCCAGGACCGGCGTGGCCTTCACAAGACCGTCTGAAAGAGCCTGGTATCGCCGTTCCGCGGCGAGAGGTTCAAGCTGCTTCAACACAGCGAACATGCCCTGTTCGCTGACGGATTCGAAACGATCAGGATCCACCACACCTGGCAGAGCCAGGGTGTCCTCGGGGAGGTTCCCCTTCTCCGCCAGGCGAGCGGCGCGCTGGACAACGGCCTGAACGGCCGCCAGTCCGCCTTGCTGACGCAGCGCACGCAGCAGCTGAATTCTTTCCTGCACATCCATCGGGTCGCCAAGGAGACGAGCGTCCGTGACCCCTTCCCCGGCCACCGCCTGAACCAGATCCGGTTCATAGCCGTCCTCTTCAAGCTGCGAGACGATGCGTTGCCTGAGCAGTTGCAGAAGATCCGCCAGCAGCTGGCCCGGTTCGATGGCGAAATGCGGGAACAGCATCACCCAGTCCGCGACGGCAGCCTTCAGGAAGGTCGGCAGATCGAGGCGCCAGCCTCTGTCCCAGAGGATCAGGAGAATTCCATTGCCGGCTCGTCGCAACGCGTAGGGATCGGAGGAGCCGCTTGGACGCTCTCCCTTGGCGAAGATGCTCAGCAGCAATTCAAGCCGTTCCGCCAATGCCACGACCGCTCCGGCATCGCTGCCGGGCAGGGCATCGCCGGCTCCCCGCGGCAGGTAATGCTCCACCACCGCAAGAGCCACCTCCCTCGGTTCCCCCTCCTCGAGCAGATACTTGCCGCCCATGAGCCCCTGAAGCTCCGGGAACTCCCCCACCATCTGACTAACGAGATCGTGCTTGCAGAGGTGGGCGGCGCGACTCGCATGACCTGCGATCTCCTCCGGTAACTCAAGAGCCTGCAGGAGACGTTCCGCCAGACGTTCGATCCGTTCGCAGCGTTGGCGGAGACTCCCGAGCCCCTCGGCGAACGTGACTCGGTGGAGTGACTCCCGGCGATTGACGCTGGAGTCGCGGCGGTCGACGGCCAGAAAGAATTCCGCATCCGCGAGACGGGCCCCGAGCACACGTTCATTGCCTCGGACGATCTGTTCCGAGGCCTGAGCCCGACCGTTGCTGACCAGCAGAAACTCTGGACGCAACACCGACTTCGCCTGCAGCCGCAGGGGATCACTCTCCACATCCGGGACATCCAGGGGGATGTAGCGCTGATGAGCCTGCATCACGGTGCTGATCACCTCTGGAGGGAGATCCAGAAAGCGGTCAGCGATCGATCCGCGCAGCACGCGCGGATCCTCCACCAGATCGACAAGCTCCTCGAAAAGAGTTGCGGGGCAGTTCGGAACCCCTCCAACCGCCTCTGCAGCGCTGTCGATGGCGGATTGGATCAGCTCGGCCCGAGCGTCGCGATCCACCAGCACACCCAGAGCAGCAAGGGTGTCCGCATAGCTCTCGGCATCGGAGATCTCCACCGGGGCATCGCCATGCAGCCGGTGACCACGACTGAAACGATCGCTGCACACCCGGGGATCGGCACCCTCCAGCTCGACGGGGATCAGATCCGCTCCCAGAAGAGCCACGAGCCAGCGGATCGGGCGACTGAAGCGCTGGTTACCGGTCCCCCAGCGCATGAATCGCCTCCCCTGCAGGGCATCGATCCAGGCTGGAATCAGGCTTTGGAGAAGATCACAACTGGGCTGACCGGGCGTTCGCACCGTGGCGAAGACGCAGGGGCCTTTCGGGGTCTCCCGCACCTCGAGTTCGCTTGGTTCAACGCCGCAGCGTCGGGCGAATCCAATCGCCGCCGCACCGGGCTCTCCCTCCACGAAGGCCTGGGCCACGGGGGGACCTTTGCGATCCTCTGTCAGATCGTCCTGACGAACTTGCAGATCGGCCACTCGGACAGCCAGACGCCGTGGCGTGCCACTGACGCTGATGCCCTGATGGCTGAGGCGGCACTCACCCAGATCTCTGGTGACGCGCTGCACAAGCTGCTGCAGGGCCAGCCGGGCGAAATCAGCGGGCAGCTCCTCGGTGCCGATCTCGAGAAGAAAGGTTGAAGTCACACCGTGTACACCGCCGTTGGCGACTGTATTGGAAGCCGCTTCGCTAGTTTCAAAAGAAACACCGAGAGATCCCATGGGCATCGGTCAGATTGAAGTCACTGCTATCGGCAAGGCTTCCTCTGGAATGGACCTCGATGGCCCGTCCCCGCCGACCGAATCAATCGAGACCTCGCTGTCGAAAGCTGAACGTCGCAAGCTGTTCAGCGGGCACCTGAGAGAGCCCCTGCTTACCGAACTCAATAACGATGAGATCCGTTTCAGCGAGGATGCCGTTCAACTGCTGAAGTTTCACGGCAGTTACCAGCAGAACCATCGTGAACTGCGCAAGACCGACAAAGTGCGCTGTTGGCAGATGATGTTGCGGCTGCGCAATCCAGGCGGTCGCGTTCCAGCTCAGCTTTTCATCGCTTTGGATGATCTTTCTAATGAGATCGGGGATGGAACCCTACGGACGACAACACGCCAGGCCTTTCAAATGCACGGCATTCCGAAGGCCAATTTAAAACAAGTCATTGGAACAATCGTCGAAAACCTTGGGTCTACCCTCGCTGCATGTGGAGACATAAACCGCAATGTGATGGCACCCCCCGCGCCTTTTGAAAAGGGCGGGTACCCAATGGCACGTCAATTGGCTGACGAAATTGCCGACTTGCTAAGTCCTGAAGCAGCGGAAGGTTCATATCTAGATCTATGGGTCGATGGAGATCTCAGCTACCGCTTCAAACCGTCGCGGCCTGTCCGAAGAGCCCGCCTGAGACAGAGCGAGAAGGGCGTGTTTTCCAACAGTTCTGCCGAACCGCTTTATGGAGACACGTACTTACCACGCAAATTCAAGGTGGCCGTGACAGTGCCTGGAGACAACTCCGTCGACCTGTTGACTCAGGACATCGGGCTTGTTGTTTTCACAGATAGCTCTGGCAATTTACGCGGATGCAATGTCTACGTGGGCGGCGGCATGGGTCGAACCCATAACCAGGAAGACACCTTCGCGCGGCTGGCCGAACCCCTGGGCTACGTCGAAGCACCAGAACTGTTCGAACTACTCCAATCGATCATGGCCGTGCAGCGCGACTTCGGTGATCGAGAAGTCCGCAAACACGCCAGGCTCAAATACCTGATGCACAAAAGGGGGATGGCCTGGTTCAAGGACACACTTAAATCGCACTATTTCAAAGGAACACTCAAAGGTCTACGCAACGAGCCAAAGTCCAAGCTCATGGATTACCTCGGTTGGCACCGCCAAAGGGCCGGGCTCTGGTTCGTCGGTATCCCTCTGACCTGCGGACGTCTTCAAGGCGAGCTGAAAGCGGGACTTCGTCGCATTGTTGAAACCTATCAACTGGAAATTCGCCTTACAGCCAATCAGGATTTATTGCTCTGCAATATCGGCACAGCGCAGCGCGCCGGCATCCGTGAGGAGCTTGCCAAAATCGGCTTCGAGGTTCCCGAAGCACCGGCTCCGCTTGCTCGGCATGCCATTGCCTGTCCAGCTTTGCCGACTTGCGGCTTAGCGATTACAGAAGCGGAACGCATCCTTCCAAATGTGCTGAACCGTCTCGAGCAGCAGCTTGAACGGTTAGAGATCGAAAAACCACTCCTGATCAGGATGACCGGCTGCCCCAATGGTTGCGCTCGTCCATACATGGCGGAGCTCGGACTGGTGGGGAGCGGTGTGAATCAATATCAGCTCTGGCTCGGTGGAACGCCAAATCTGCAGCGCCTTGCACGCCCGTTTCTCCAACGAATGCCGCTCGACGACCTTGAGACGACGATCGAGCCCCTCCTGAAGAGTTGGAAGGATGCCGGCGGACGGCGCAGCTTCGGCGACCACATCCAACGGCTGGGGGATCAGACCGTCGCCGAACTGCTCGGAACCAGCGCTCCGGCGTAGATCGCCTGCGGAGCACCGCAGCGCCACGCCCACAGCTGATCACCGTGGCTGAAATGCCACCACTCATTGGGGTGCTGTTCAAATCCAGCGACGGCCATCACCTCCTTCAGCAGGTCTCGCCGTCGCTGCCAGACGCCAGCCTGCGACTGCGGCTGTGAACGAGCCGCCGCGCTGTAGTGGTCCGGCTCGGAGACCGCACCGATGGCGTCGATCGCCCCGCCCATGTCGAGCACCGAACCCGACTCGGCGAGGGTCAGATCCACGGCCGCGCCTGTGCTGTGAGGGGGAGGCGTGGCGGGATTGTCACTCGGAGGAGCCCAGAAACGCCCAACCTCGGCTATCACGCCCCTGAAGGCATCACGCTGGCGCGCATCGGAGGGATCAACGCCCTGCCTCCGGCATTCCTCAGCGATGGCGTGATCCACCATGAAGGCCTGCACAGCCACCGGGCGCCAGGCATCGAAGATGGCCAGCTGCAACGTGGGTTCCCGCTGCTGCAACTGGCCCTGGGCCTCAAGCAACCGTGCCACGACCCCTGACCTGAGCCGGAACGGATCCGCACCGCGGCCATAGGGAGCCCCGATCGCCTGATAGGGATGGGGGGTCAGCCGCAGAAGGGATGGCGGCAGGGGTTCAAGGGGCTCGTGGCACTCCACGATCGGACGATCACTCCAGGGCCTCACCTGCTCAGGTGCGAAAACGAAATCCTTCCACAGCCCGTGGAGATGGTCAGTTCAGCGGGTTTCCGCCGCTGAGGCGTCTCTGCTGGTCGTGCAACAGCTCACGAAGCCTGGGGTGATCCTCCAGGTGAGGATCCGCGGCCAGCAATCCCTCAGCGAAGCTGCGGGCATCATCGAGAACGGCACCATCGTCGGCGAGGCTGGCGAGGGCGAGATCCGGAAGACCGGACTGACGCGTACCGAGCACCTGTCCTGGACCCCGCAAGCGCAGATCCATCTCGGCGATCTCGAATCCATCGCTGGAGCGCACCAGCACATCGAGGCGCTGCCGGGCCAGCGCATTGGAGCTGCCGTTGATCAGCACACAGTGAGACGCAGCGGCCCCCCGGCCCACGCGGCCACGCAGCTGATGCAGCTGCGCCAGCCCAAAGCGCTCTGCGTGTTCGATCACCATCACCGACGCCTCCGGGACATCGACGCCCACCTCAACCACGGTGGTGGCCACCAGAATCTGGCTTCGCCCGCCTGCAAAATCCGCCAACACCGACTGCTTCTCAGGGCTGCTGAGACGACCATGCAGCAGGCCCACGGTCAGATCAGGAAACACCTCGGACGCCAGTTCCGCATGCACATCCACAGCCGAACGCAGGGCGAGCTTCTCCGACTCCTCCACCAGGGGAAGCACCACATAAGCCCGCTGACCGCGTTCCACCTCCGAGCGGATCAGCTCATGCGCTTTCTCCCGCTGGGAGCTGTTCAGCAGCGTGGTGCGGATCGGCGTGCGGCCGGGCGGAAGCTCGTCGATCTGACTGACGTCCAGATCACCGTGCAGTGACAGGGCAAGGGTGCGCGGGATCGGTGTCGCCGTCATCGTGAGCAGATGGGGCTGCAGACCCTTGCTGAGCAGGCGATCCCGCTGATGCACACCGAAGCGGTGCTGCTCATCCACCACTACGAGACCGAGGCGCGAGAACACCACCGGATCCTCCAGCAGCGCATGGGTGCCCACAAGCAGCTTGAGAGAGCCGTTGGCAAGGTCATCGAGCAGTTGCCGCCGCCGTGGTCTCGGCGTGGATCCGGTGAGCAGCTCGACTGTGACGTGCAACGGCGGCATCCAGCGACAGAGGTTGCGGTAGTGCTGTTCCGCCAGCACCTCGGTGGGGGCCATCAGGGCACCCTGCCAGCCGGCGTCGATGGTGCTGAGCAAGGCGGCGATGGCCACCACGGTCTTGCCGGAACCCACATCACCCTGCACGAGGCGGGCCATCGGCTCGGAGCACTGCAGGTCCGCCTCGATCTCAGCGAAGACACGTTGCTGAGCCCGTGTGAAGTCGAACGGGAGCAGCTCCTGGAAACGCTGCAGCAGCCCTCCTTCAGCAACGCGTGTCAGCAGTTCGGGAGCCGGCCTGGAACGGAGCTCACTGCGGCGTTGCAGCAGTCCGAGCTGAAGCAGCAGAAATTCATCGAACACAAGGCGACGACGGGCCTGATCCAGCTCCTCACGGCAACGGGGCGCATGGATGCAGCGCAGCGCCTCAGCGATGCTCAGCAACCCGCAGCTCTCACGTTCCCCACTGCCGAGCGGCTCACTCCACAGGCGAGCCGAGGGCAGAGCCTGTTCGATGAGAGCGCGGAAACGATCCGAGGCCACCCCCTCGGTCAGGGGATAGACGGGCAACAACCTGCCGATGGTCTGGGATCGCACCGTGGAATCGGCACCATCGAGCACCTCGATCAACGGATCATGCACCGTGATCCCGTACCCCCCCTCCTTGACCAGCCCGCTGACGGCAACCCTGGACCCGACGGGATAAAGCCGCTGCTGAGCTTTCAGCGCAGCCGGAGAACTGAACCGTTTGCCTGCCAGGAACCGGGTGATGCGCAGGCGACCGGTGGGATCCTGAAGCTGAAGTTCCAGGATCGCGAGATTGGGATTCCGAGGGCTGACGAAACCGTTGCAACGACGGACGGTCGCCACGATCGTGGCCGTTTCACCGGTCACCAGAGCCTCGATGCGGCGCATCGCTGAGTAGTCGACGTGGTCCCGCGGGTAATGGCGCAACAGGTCGCGCACCAGAAGCAGTCCAAGGGAGGCAAGACGGGCCGCCAGCTTCGGTCCCACTCCCCGCAGCGCGGAGAGCGGACTGTCGAGCGGCAGCGGTCCGGAGCGATCTCCAGCAGCGGAGCTGGCTGTGGCGGTCTCCAGTCGCAGACGTGGTGGAGCCATCGGTGCCGACGGTTCGACGCGATGACGCAGTTCATGCAGCCACTGACGGGTGTCCGTCACCAGACGGCGGCGGGCGGCGTCCGTCATCCCCGGATAACGGCCATATCCCTCTGCAAGGCCACGGACGCGGTCCCCAGCACCACGGGGAAGGGGAACGGCCGGAAGCGTTACCAGCTGCTCTGCAAGGAAGGCATGAAAGCGTTGCCGACGGCCTTCGAGATCGGAGAAGCCGCGGTCAGCCTCCAGTGCCAGGGCCTGCTGCAGAGGGGAGATCCAATCGAGGATCAGCCGGAGCTGACCGGCGGTCAGTCCCCGTTCTCCGGGGGCAGCTTCGGCTCGGATGGGCTCTGCCAATGGGAAAGGGCCTCACGATCCAGACAGCGGCGCTCCCAGTGGCGCTGCTGTCGCACCATTGTGTGCACCTCCCGCTGATGCTCGCGCAGACGACGACGAACCCGTCGCAGGCGGTGACTGTCGAATTCCAGTTCGCTGGTTCGCAGAAGCAGACACAGCACATCCATTCCCTGCTCCATCTCACCCACTGCGATCGGCAGGTGCAAGCGCAACAGATTGGAAGCGGCCGGTTGCGTCTCCATCTGACCGCGCAGCACCGCCTCCAGCAAGGTCACGGGAAGCAGAGTGCTGGCCAGGCCGCTGCGCAGCAACTGCACGTTCACGGCATGGGAGAGGTTGCGAAGACGACGGTCCATCGCCTGATCGAATCCCTCCATCCAGAGGCCAAGAGCATCCGGCTGGGAGGGCAGCAGGCCAGAGTCCCTGTCCTCCCTTGGATGCACTGGATACGTGCTGAGCGTGGGATCTGGGGATGGATGATCCAGTGCCTCACCAGCCAGCTGGAACAGCGAGCGGAGCACATCGAGATCCGCGGGATCGGCGCCGGAGTCAGCGTCCGCGGTCTCCGATCTCTCTGGCTCCTGCGGACCGGTGATCGGCCGGAACGGCTGATCGTTGTCGAGGGGAGACGCCAGGCTGAGCTCGATGGAGCCGGAAGCCTCCTGTCGCGGCGAAGTGTCCGCCGCTTCCTCACTGACTTCGCTCTGCTTCGCCAGTTGTTCGAGCATGCCCCGGCTGGCACGGGCCTGCCGGCGTCGGTTCTCCTGACGCATCTGGTCGACCAGAAGCCTCAGCTGCTCGACGGTGAGCAGCACGGAACATCGCTGCACCAGTCTGTCGACAGCTGCATGAAATCCCTGCCGTGCCGTCTCACCGAGTTCGCGGAAACGCAGTGGATCAACGTCACTGATCAGCCTGTACAGCGCCTGACGGGTCGCTGACAGCAGTTCATCCCGAAGGATTTGGAGATAGAGCGCCTGATCCCTGTAGACGGAGACCGAACGCTGCCGGCACACCCTGCGCAGGCGCGCCAGCTGCTCGGATGGATCGTGGCAGGGCGGATGGTCCCTTCCAGGCACCGGGGTCAGCCGGCCTTCATGGAAGCCACTTCAGCGGCGAAGTCGCTTTCCTCCACCTCGATTCCTTCCCCGAGGGTGTATCGGGTGAATCGCCGGACCTTCACGTTCTCGCCGATCTTGCCGGCGGTCTGCTTGACCAGTTCGGCAACGGTGATCGCACTGTCTTTGATGAACGGCTGCTCCAGAAGCGCCAGTTCCTTCAGGCGCTTGCCGATCCGACCTTCGACGATCTTCTCCTTCATCTTGTCGGGCTTGCCTTCGAGATCATCACGGCCCATTTCGATGGCTTTCTCCCGCTCGCGGATCTCCCCGGGGATGTCATCGGTGGACACGTATTCCACGTTCGGGCAGGCCGCCACCTGCATGGCCACATCTCGGACCAGCTCCTGAAAGATCTCACCTCTGGCGACGAAATCGGTCTCGCAGTTCACTTCGAGAAGCACCCCGACGCGGGCGCCGGTGTGGATGTAACTGCCGACGGATCCCTCGGCAGCCGTGCGGCCCGACTTCTTCTCGGCGCTGGCAATGCCCTTCTGACGCAGCCACTCAACTGCCTTGGCGGCATCACCGTCGGTGGCTTTGAGAGCCTTCTTGCAATCCATCATTCCCGCGCCGGTCTTGTCGCGCAGGTCTTTGACAAGCTTGGCGGATACGTCAGCCATCAGAACTCGAAGAGATGAGGGGGAATGAAATGCCGCCGCCCCAGGGTGATGGAGCGGCGGCGCGAACTTAGCGCTTCAGCGGGACTCAGGCCTCGCCGTCGTCACCACCGCGCTGATCGTTGTTGCCGTGGCGTCCTTCGTTGATGGCATCCGCCAGGCGCCCCAGCACAAGCTGCACCGAGCGCACTGCGTCGTCGTTGCAGGGAATCGGGACCTCGCAGAGATCAGGATCGCAGTTCGTGTCGAGCATCGACACGAGCGGAATGTCGAGCTTGCGGGCTTCAAGCACAGCGTTCGATTCGCGGCGCTGATCCACGAGAACCACGACGTCCGGAAGACGCCGCATGCTCTTGAGACCACCCAGGTACTTCTGCAGACGTTCCAGTTCACGGCGAAGCACGGCGCCCTCCTTTTTGGGGCGCATCGCGATGGCGCCGCTGGACTCCATCCGCTCGAGATCCTTGAGGCGATCGATGCGCGCCTTCATGGTCGTCCAGTTGGTGAGCATGCCGCCAAGCCAGCGCTGGTTCACAAAGGCGGCACCGCAACGGGCAGCCTCCTGGGCCACCACTTCGGAAGCCTGCTTCTTGGTGCCCACGAACAGGAACCGCTTGCCGCTGCGGGCGGCAGAGCGGGTCCATTTGTACGCGTTGTTCATGCAGACCGCGGTCTGCACGAGATCGATGATGTGGACTCCGTTGCGCGCGCAGTAGATGTAGCGCGACATCTTGGGATTCCAGCGGCGGGTCTGGTGCCCGAAGTGGGCACCCGCCTCCATCATCTCGGCGAGGGTTACAACAGCCATGGTTCGAGGGTTTCGGGTTCGCCTCCACCTGCTAGGGACGGATCACGGCACTGCCTGAGGGCATTCTCCGCGATCGCATTCACCCGAAACGAGCAGGTGTGCGGTTTGAAAGGACGTTCCGACGTTATCAAAGCAAGGGGCAGGGAATGCCGGCAGCACTGGCTTCCCGGAACAGAGCCCGCACGCCGATGCGGTTCAGGGGAAGCCGCAGCAGCTCCATGGCCGTACCCGCATGGCCCCGACGGATGAGCCAGCGCAGCAGGGGGCGCAGGCTGTGCTCATTCAGCAGACCTCCGAGCGTCAGAAGCTCCCAGAGCACTCGGTGCAGCCAGGTGAACTGGATGATGAAGCGCACACGCCGGGTCGGGTGCTTCCGATAGAAGACCAGACCCATGCGGGCCCGTTCCCCTTCCACCTCAATCAGACGGGGGATCTGATCCAGGCTCAGGGCTGGATGCCAGTGGTACCCCACAGCCTCCGGGCACTGGATCAGTTGAACCCCCATGCGTCGGAGTCTTTCCCCGAGTTCGAGATCTTCCCAGCCGTAGAGACGGAATCCTGTGTCGAACAGACCGGAGTCCTCCAGTACATCGCGATCGATCGCCACATTCCCAGTGGCGAAATACGCCCAGGACAGATCACGAAGCTTGTGCCGTTCCGAGGTTGGGTTGTCGAAGTCGGCCGTGTTGACAACGGCTCCGTAGGTGAAGGCCAGCCTGTCCCCGTGGGACTGCCAGTGCTGGCTGAGCGCCCGTGCATGGCAGGCAAGAAACGTGTCGGTCACCACAAGATCGCTGTCAATGAAAACGATCACGTCTCCATCGGCCTGCTGCACGCCGCGGTTGCGGCCCGCGGCAGGGCCGCCATGTTCCTGTTCAATCAAGCGGACGTGGGGGAAGCGGGCAGCGTGCTCGCGCAGCCAGTCGAGCGTCCCGTCGGTGGATCCATCGTCCACCACCACCACCTCATAACGATCAAGTGCTCCACCGAGCTGCTGCTGCTCGAGAGCGAGCAGACACTTCTCCAGGATCGGCTTCCGGTTGTAGGTCGGGATGACGACGCTGGCGAACATCGCGGAACCCTCGTGGCAGAGATCAGAAAGCCTAGAGACCAAAAAAAGGGGCCTTCAGGCCCCTTTGCGATGGAATGACTCGGCGGATCAGTCCGCCGCTCCGCCGTTGTTTGCGGTTCCGGTCACACCGTTGCCGGCTCCCTCACCGCGGCCGTCGTTGCGCAGCTTGCGCTTCTTGAACTTGCGCGCGTAGGCGCGATTGCGCTCCTGCTTCTCCTTCTTCAAGTTCCTGCGCTTGGCCATGGAATGTTGTCTGCGTGACACAGACCATCACCTTACTGAACAGGCGGCAGCAGGCAGCCATCTTCCATTCTCAGCAGCCGATCGGCCACGTCGAGGATCCTGGGGTCGTGCGTGACCATCAGCACGGCGCAGGACTGTTCGAGCGCGAGGGTGCGCAGCAGCTCAACGACACCGCGGCCCGTGGCGCTGTCCAGGGCTGCGGTGGGTTCATCCGCCAGCAGCAGACGTGGATGGGCAGCCAGAGCCCTGGCGATGGCGACCCGTTGCTTCTGCCCTCCGGACAGGTCGTGGGGCATCTGAGCCATCTGGTCCTCGAGGCCGACAGCCCGCAGCCAGCGGCGGGCTTCATCCCGACGGGCCCTGTAGCCAAGACCGGAAAGAAGATCCGACCCCATCTGAACGTTCTGCTCAGCGGTGAGGCAACGGAGCAGGTTGTGACCCTGAAAGATCATCCCGATCCTGCGTCTGAGCTGCTGACGTCGACGACGGCCGGCTCCATCCAGACGTTCACCGAGAACCGTCACATCCCCTGCCTGCACCGAACGCAGGGCACCGATCAGGGTGAGCAGCGTCGTCTTGCCGCAGCCCGATGGTCCGGTCAGCAGCACAACCTCCCCCGGATCGATCCGCAGGCTGATGTTCTGCAGCACCTGTCGGCGCATGGCACCGCGGCCATAGGCGTGACTCAGACCGCTCAGTTCAACGGCGGCCATCAGAAGATCTCCGCAGGATCGGCATCCACAAGCCTGCGCATCGCCAGGAGGGAGGACGCCACACACATCACCAGGATCATCACCAGAACCGTCAGAGCTCTCGTGGCGTTCATGCCCACCGGCAACCGGGTGGCATCCCTGACGAACCAGTACAGACCCTGACCGGCGAGATAGGCCGGCACATAGCCCATCACCGCGAGGTAGACCCCCTCCCGCAGCACCACCCCAAGCAGATGGCTCAGCCGGTAGCCCATCGCCATCAACGTGGCGTACTCGGGCAGGTGGTCGCTCACATCCGTGTAAAGGACCTGATAAACGATGACGCAACCGACCACGAAGCCCATGGCGGCACCGAGCGTGAAGATGAATCCGATCGAGGTGCTGCTGCGCCAGTAGTTCTGCTCGAAATCGATGAACCCCTGCTTGCTGAGGACGATCACGTCATCAGGCAGCCGTTGCTTCAATCGAGCCAGCACCCGATCAGGATCACTGCCTGCTCGAAGACGGATCAGACCGACCTCGATCGCCCCGGGCGGTTTCTGAGGCAGCAGATCGAGAAAGGTCTCGGTACTGGTCAGCAGGTTGCCATCGGCACCGAAACTGGTGCCAAGGCTTACCAGACCGGCAACACGGACGCGATTGCCCGCAATCTCGGTCTCGACGGTCCGCCCCTCGCGATGCCATTGCGCGATCGGACCGAACTCAGGGCGGGACAACTGATCGAACAGGATGCGCCCTTTCTGCTTGAGAACCCCCGTCTTCTGCGCCAGACCGGGATCCATGAAGAAGGGATCATCGGGATTGAACCCCAGAGCCAGAATCGCCCGGTTGCGACGGGTCTCCGGGTTGCGCCAGAGCATCAATCCCCAGTGGACCGGCGTGACACCTTCGACCTCCGGATCAGCCAGGGTCTGCACCAGACGGCGACGCGGAAACCCCGCCATGCGCACCGAACTGGCGGATCGGGGACTGATCAGCACCAGATCGGCATCGAACAGCCGGTGCACCGTGACGCTGGCGTCGAACAGCCCGTCGCGAAAGCCGAGCTGCATGAACATCAGAATGCCGGCGAAGCTGATGCCGGCGAGGGCAACGAGCAGCCGGATCGGCTGGCGCGTCAGCAGCAGCCAGGACAAAGGAATGCGACGGCCCTGCCAGGGCCTCTTCACGACGTCACTCCGAAACGGGCGATCACCTTCAGTCCGGACAACCGGCTGACCCTGGCTGCGTCCTGCGGGTCAAGCGCCACATTCACCTCGACCACACGGGCATCCGCGTCGCCGGTGGGATCGGTCGACAGCACCTGACGCTGCTGAACCTGAGGTGTGATGGACGCCACGCGACCCTGCAACTCACCCTTGAACCCGCCGTTCTCGCTGGTGAGCGTCACAGGTTGGCCGATGGTGATTCTTGAGATGTCGGATTCGTACACCTCGATCCGTGCCTGCATGCGCTGGCTGGCACCGACCTCCATCACCCCTTCCGATCCCGGACGCTCGCCGACCTGGGCGTGCACCCTGAGCACAAGGCCATCGATCGGAGACCTGAGTTCACTGTTCAGCAGATCAACCTGGAGAACCCCGCGCTCGGCCCTGGCCTGAAGCAGCTGTCCCTCGAGACGCCCCAGCTCAGCCTGCTTCGTTTCAAGCAGCACCAGCGAAGCGGCCCCTCCACGGGCTGCTCTGGAGTAGCGCTCGACCTCGATGCGCTGGAATCCGATCTCGCTCTCAAGGCTCTTCAGCAGAGCCGCATTGGCCGCCAGGCGCGCCTGAACCTTGTAACGGCTGTCGAATCGCGCCAGGGGCTGGCCCTCCCGGACCGTCTCACCCTCCGCCACCAAAAGCTCCGCCATCCGCGCACTGCCGGCCAGCCCTGATGAGGGAGCCGCCAGTCGCCGAACCTCACCGGAGGGTTCCAGCTGCCCGAGCGCCGCCACCGCTTCGGGTGCCCGCGTCAGCGGGGCGGGATCTGCCACCTGCTGTGACGTTGACGGCAGGTTCTTGACCACGGCCCAGACGCCGGCGGCGAGCGCGAGAGTTCCGCCAGTCAGCAGCCCCCAGCGGCGCAGCCGACTCATCTCAGAGGAGGCGGATCGTCGAACAGGAGCTGCTCGATGTAGCGATCCGCCCAGGTCGGATCGAAGGCCTTCTCCAGCACCCGGCGGGTCTTGTCGTTGCGCTTCTGCTGGAGGCAATAGTTCAGCTGACCCTCATGTCTGCGGATCGTAGAAGTCGCTTCAGGGGAATCGACTGAGGCACCGGCCACCGCCTCCCGCATCACGGCCAGGTAATCCATCACCAGCTGACGGAACAGCTCTTCCTCGTCAGTACCGTCCGGACGGATGAAACGCACGTAGCTGGAGAAGATCGTCCCCCAGCCAGGCAGTTGGCGAACCTGCCGGAATCCCGGCACAGGAACGGTCTGCAGAGCCGACACCACAGGCGCAGGAAGGTTCTCCCCTGCCGGGGAGAGATCAACGATGGCCGCCGAGATGCCGGCCGGACCCGCCACGACATCCGCTCCGAAGATCGGCAGGTCAAAGCGGGGGTCCGGGAACCAGACGCAGTGCAGGATCTGCAGACCGTTGCCGAGGCGGGCGACCTCGAGGTGAAGCTTGCGCAGCCCACGGCACTGGTGAACCTCATTGGCGATGAACAGGCGTTCACCATCCAGCCGCCCCTGGACTTGCTCGAGATCGGCCGCCAGCGGCAGGAGCCGCAGCTCGGGCAGCTCACCCCGGGCACTGCGGATTTCCTCCGACAACGCCTTCACCAGGGGGTGCAGTCCCTCACAGGAGTCCGACACGGAGGACTGCATCAGGGGCAGCAGGCACAGAATGGAACTTTGCCACGTAGTTCTGAGCACTTCGCTGGTCGGACCTGACCTCACCCCTTGGACACTCCCCAACGGCGTCCGCTGCGTGACAGCGGCGATGCCGGAGGCTGCGCTGACATGCCTTGATCTCTGGTGTCGCGCTGGAAGCGCCAGCGAAGAGAGGGGAGAAGAGGGGATGGCGCACTTCCTTGAACATCTCGTGTTCAAAGGCAGCGATCAGTTGCCAGCAGGTGCGTTCGATCGCGAGATCGAAGCTCTCGGAGGCAGTTCCAATGCGGCCACCGGATTCGACGATGTGCATTTCCATGTGCTGATTCCCGCCGAGCAGACCACCCGTGCCCTGGATCTGTTGCTTGACCTGGTGCTGCATCCGGCGGTTTTGGAGCGCGACTTCAGCACCGAGCGGGAAGTTGTGCTTGAGGAGATCGCCCAGTGTGCCGATCAACCCGACGAACTGGTTCTGCAGTTGCTGCTGAGCCGAGGCTGTCCGGACCATGCCTACGGCCGGCCGATCCTCGGCGCACGTTCCAGCCTGATGGCCATGACACCGGACATGGTTCGTCGCTTTCATCAGCGTCGGTACCGGGGCTCGAACTGCAGTCTCGCCATCGCCGGCGCTCCGGATGAATTCCTGGAAGCACACATCCGTTCCTCAGCGCTGATGGATCTGGAGCCGGCACCGCTCGATGCCAACCCGACGCCGGCTGCGGCCGTGCGCAGCGGCCGCCATGCGATCCGGGTCGATCGCCTCGAGTCCGCCCGGCTGTTGATGCTGTGGTCAACAGCGGGAGCAGCCGATCAGGACACGGTGATGGGGGCGGATCTGGCCACCACGCTTCTTGCCGAGGGACGACGCAGTCGTCTGGTCGGGCGGTTGCGGGAGACACTGCGCATCGCGGAGACCGTGGACATGGATCTCACGGTGCTGGAGCAGGGGAGCCTGGTCACCCTCGAGATCTGCTGCAGAGAGGAGGATCTGGCGAATGTGGAACGGGAGCTCGAGACAGAACTGGCCAGGAGCCTCCATGAGCCACCAGCCGAGTGGGAGCTGAATCGAGCCCGACAGCTCGTTGGCAACGGACTGCGCTACTCACTTGAATCCACGGCGCAGGTGGCTGGCACAGCGGGGAATCAACAGCTCTGGGAGCGTCAGCAGGACCTGTTGCAACCCCTGCAGGTTCTGAACGACTGGAGTGCTGACCGCCTCCTGCAGGAGCTGATGCCGACGCTCAGCAGCGACAGAGCCTGCACCCTGATCGCCACCCCCGGAGCGGCAGCGTGATGGGACGGCCTCAACTGCTGCTCGAGCCACGCTCCACGCCTGGAGTGATGGCAGCCAAGCTGCTGCTGCCCAGGGGAAGCGCATGTGATCCCTCCGGACAGCGTGGTGCCCATCAGCTTCTGGCGGCCCTGCTCACCAGAGGATGCGGTCCGCACAACCACCAGCAACTGGCTGAACTGATCGAAGGCCGGGGAGCAGGACTACGCAGCGAGGCTCACGAGGATGGCCTGCTGATCAGCCTGCGCTGCACCAGCGAGGATGGTCCGGAGCTGCTCCCCAGCCTGGCCTGGATGGTCACGGCCCCGCACCTGGAGCCTGATCAGCTGGAGCTGGAGCGGCAGCTGTCGGTTCAGGCCCTGGTGCGCCAGCGCGAGGACCCGGTGCAGATCGCCTTTGACGGCTGGCGAAACCTGACCTACGGCGAGGGCGGCTATGGCCACGATCCGCTGGGAATCGAAGCGGATCTGATCAGCCTCGAGCGATCCGCACTCGAACCCCTCGCCTCTGATCTGCAACGGCAACCGGCTGTTCTGGCGCTCTGTGGCCAGTGGCCTGACCAGTTGACCCAGCAGTTCGGAACGCTGCCCGGGTTCGCCTCCTGGCCGCCCGGGACTGGCGATGCCGGCAGGCTGCCGGACACCGGTGCGGAGCATTCGAACAACCGGTTGCACGGTTCGGTGATGGCCACGGAACAGGTGGTCGTGATGCTGGGGCAGGCGACCATCCCGCACGGACATCCGGATGATCTCGCCCTGCGATTGCTGGCCTGTCATCTCGGGGCCGGAATGTCGGGCCTCCTGTTCCAGCGGCTGAGGGAGGAGAACGGTGTCGCCTATGAAACCGGCGTGCATCATCCGGTCCGCGCCGGCGCAGCTCCGTTTCTTCTGCATGCCTCGACCAGTGCCGATCGGGCTGATCTCACCCTGCGCCTGCTGATGCAGATCTGGTGGGAGCTCCGGGAGGGGCTCCTCGACCAGGCTGAGCTGGCCCTGGCCCGAGCCAAATTCACCGGCCAGATGGCCCATGCCGGCCAGACCTGTTCCCAACGGGCCGAGCGCAACGTGCAGCTGTGCGGCCTCGGACTGCCGCAGAATTTCGATCAGCAGTGTCAGAGCAGTCTGCAATCGCTGGATGCAGAGGCACTCCGGCAGGTGGCGGATCGCTGGTTGCACAGACCGAACCTGAGTCTCTGCGGACCCCGGCAGTCTCTGGAGACCCTCAGCCGGCTCTGGTGCAGTCAGTCGTCGCGGTCCTGAGCGACGGCCTCGAGACGATCCACGGGGATCAGAAACGTGCCGCGCCTGAAGCGCACAGCCAGGGTGTCAAGCGGGCGCAGGGCCACCACCTCACCGATCTCTCCGGGTTCGACCAGGTCCGGAGGTCGCAGCATGGGCATGGGATCCGCCGTCTTCAGGTACGGCAGGGGTTCTTTCAGGCGCAAGCGGTCGCCGATCGACGCATCCATGGAGTCTGGGCAGGTCTTGCATTGTCAAGCAGGATGGGCCGAGTCGAAGCCAAGCCGTGCGGGCCCTGGCCACATGGAGCGGCGCCCTCGCCGGTCTGCTGCTGATCCTGATCGGCAGTCTGCTGCCGGCAGCCCTGCTGGTGCCGTTGCCGTTGTCGGTGGTGGAGCTGCCGGCGACCTGGCAGGTCCCGGCCCTGCTGCTCTGCGCACTGGTCTGTGGTCCCAGGGCAGGGGTGATCGCTGCCGTCGCCTATCTGAGCATCGGCCTCACTGACCTGCCCGTGTTCCAGAGCGGTGGCGGAATCACTTATGTGCTCGAGCCCGGGTTCGGCTATCTGGCCGGATTCATTCCGGCCGCCTGGCTCACAGGACGGCTGTCCCAGCAGAACGAGATGGGGGATCTGACCGCGCAGACCGGCTCCGCCATCGCGGGGCTGATGGTTCTGCAGCTCTGCGGACTTCTGAACCTTGGCCTTGGTGCTCTGTTGAGCCGCTGGAGCGTCTCCCTGCCGCAGCTGATCGTTCAGTACTCACTGGGTCCCCTGCCGGCGCAGCTCCTGCTGTGCTGCGGAGTGGGCCTGATCGCCGTCGTGCTGCGCCGTCTGCTGATGGTGCCGGGATGAACCATCGCGTGCTGGGACGGAGTGGCGTGATTCTGATCGCCGTCGCCGTTGTGCTCTGTGATCAGCTGAGCAAGGCCTGGATCACGGCCCTGCTGAGCGATGGCCGCTCGATCAAGGTTGTTCCCGGTCTGCTGGATCTGCGCCTGGTGCACAACACCGGAGCAGCGTTCAGCCTGCTGCGGGGAGCGACACCGCTCCTTGGACTGCTGAGTCTGGTGGTGGTCATCGTCGTTCTGATTTGGCTCTGGCGCCAGCAGAGGCTTCCGATCTGGCAGGGGCTCGCTGTCGGCTTCCTGCTGGGGGGCAGTCTCGGCAATGGACTGGACCGCTGGCGGCTCGGCTATGTGGTCGATTTTCTGGCCCTTGTACCGATCGACTTCCCGATCTTCAATCCGGCTGATGTCGCCATCAATCTCGCCGTGATCTGCTTCGCTGTGGACCTCTGGTCGAACCGCAGCGGGATTCGCCGTGGCTGAACGCATTGCTGAATCCGGAGTGTCCAGCCTGGTTGTTCACCAGCTGGATCAGCCGGACCGAAGCATCCCCCTGCATGGAGACGGCTATCGACTCGGGCGTGAGGACAGTCTCGAGGTTCCGCTCAATCACCCGGCCATCAGCCGCCTGCATGCTCTTCTGCAACGTCGTGGACGGCACTGGCTGCTGATCGATCAGGACTCCACCAACGGGATCTGGTGGAAGGGCCGCCGTGTCAGAGAACTGGAACTGCGTGACGGTGACCGGATTGCCCTGGCACCCGCTTCCGAGGCGGGATCACCGACTCTTCGATTCATCAACCCCAGTGAACACAACGGTCGGCGTCTTGCCTGGCTGACCGGGGCCCTGGTGGTGGCGGGTCTCAGCACCACCGGTGCCTTGCTGCTTCTCGCCAATCTCAGTGTCCCGGTCCGCGGGCGGCTGGCCACGGTTCAGGGTCCGATCGCCATCTACGACCGGAACAACCAGCCGATCCGATCTGCTGATTCCCAGCGCCACCGTGAACTCGGCAGCATCCAGGAGTTTTCTCCATCCATCGTCGATGCTCTGCTGGCCAGCGAGGACAACCGCTTCTGGTGGCATCCCGGCATCGATGCCATCGGCACTCTGCGGGCACTGATGACCAATGTCGTTGGTGGCGAGGTGCTTGAAGGTGGCAGCAGTCTCACCCAGCAGCTGGCCCGCAGCCTGTATCCCGATCAGGTCGGGAAGGGCGACACGATCGAACGCAAATGGAGGGAGCTGCTGGTGGCTCTGCAGCTGGAGAGCCGCTTCAGCAAGGCAGAGCTGCTGCTGAGTTATCTGAACAGGGTGTATCTCGGTGTCGGCTTCGGATTCGAGGACGCCGCCCGGGCCTACTTAAACACCTCGGCCAGCAAGCTCAACCTGGAGCAGGCGTCCCTGCTGGTGGGCCTGCTGCCGTCTCCGAATGGACACGATCCCTGCCGTTACCCCCAGCGGGCACTGGAGGCGCGCAATCTTGTGCTCAACAAGATGGCCGATGAGGGGCGCTTGTCCCTGGGAGCCGCCCGCGAAGCCCGTCGTCGACCGATCCAGCTGTCGCCGAAGGCCTGCAGCCTGGTCAATGCCGGTACAGCACCCTTCTACAGCGACCAGGTGCGCCGAGATCTGACTGCCCTGGTGGGACCGGAGGTGGCAGCGGAAGGGAATTTTCTGATCGAGACCCATCTCGACCCTGTGCTCCAGTCCGTGGTGGTCCGACAGCTACAGAATCTGCTCGAGAGCAGCGCGGGCCTCGGCGTCGGGCAGGGGGCAGCGGTGGTGCTTGACAGCCGCAACGGTGGTGTTCTCGCCATCGCCGGTGGCCGGGACTACCGATTCAGCCAGTTCAACCGGGCCACGATGGCGCTGAGGCAGCCCGGCAGCACCTTCAAGCTGATGACCTACCTCGCGGCGCTGGAGCGCGGTATCAGCCCGGGAACCAAGCTGAACTGCGAGGGGCTGGAATGGGGAGGTCAGACTTTTGAGAGCACCTGCAAGGGCGAACTGACGCTGCTGAGCGCCTTTGCGTCCAGCAACAACACCGCAGCCCTGCGACTGTCCCGTCGGATCGGATTGGAGCAGGTCGTGCGTCAGGCCAGGGCTCTCGGTATCACCACAGCGCTCGACCCCGTACCGGGTCTTGCCCTCGGTCAGAGCGAAGTCCGACTGATCGAACTCACCAGTGCCTATGCCGCGGTGGCCAACGACGGACTGTGGCATCCACCGACCACCATCCGCAGGCTTGTGGACGCGGAAACCTGCACAGCCGAGCAGGCCAGGTCCTGCCGCAGTCTCACAGCCACCGGCAGCGGAAGTCTCAACGCCGAGCGTCAGGCCGTCCGGCCCGAGACTGCCAAGCGGATGCAGACGCTGCTGCAGGCGGTGGTGCGCAACGGCACCGGTCGAGGGGCCTATCTCGGCGGAAAGGAGGGAGGCAAGACGGGCACCACGAACGACGGTCGTGATCTGCTGTTCATCGGCTACGAACCCTCGCGTCAATGGGTGCTCGGCATCTGGCTGGGGAACGACGACAACAGTCCGACCGCCAGCTCCAGCGCCCTTGCCGCGGTCCTCTGGGGCGACATCATCCGGGCAGCGGGTCGCGGCAGCGTCACGCAATGATTCCGCCGCGCAGCCGGTTGCTGATCGGCCTTGCTGCAGGGCTCCTGGCCCTTGTGGTGATCGGAGCCATCCTCCAGGCGGTCCGCAGCCTGCTCTGGGATCTCAGCTATCTGCTGCCGGGCTGGTTGCTCACTCCGGTGTTGTTGCTGGCCGTCGGCCTGATCCTCGCTCTCGGGATCCAGATCGGCTGGCCATGGTGGCAGAGCTGGCAGCGACGGAAGCGGCGGCCAGATCAAACCACGGAACCGCAGATTCAGGTCCCGAGCGATCGGCGCGAGGCCGCGACCCGCAGTCTGGACAGCATCGACCGCGTACTGGAACAGCTTCAGGACGACATCACCCGCGAGGGACTGCGACGGGAGCGGCAGCGGGTCGCGGAGGATCTGACGCGCGGCGACCTCGTGGTGGCCGTGTTCGGCAGCGGCTCAAGCGGGAAGACCTCTCTGATCCGTGCACTGCTTCAGGAGATGGTGGGGGAGGTCGCTGCGGCGATGGGCTCCACCCAGCACAGCCGCACCTATCGCCTGAAACTGCGGGGATTGCAGCGTGGCCTGCAGCTGGTGGACACCCCCGGCATCCTCGAGGCCGGGGACGCCGGGTTTACCCGTGAGGAAACGGCACGGAGGGTGGCCGTGCGTTCCGATCTGCTCCTTGTGGTGGTGGATGGAGATCTGAGGGCCTCCGAGTTCGGCGTTCTGCAGTCGATCGCCGACCTTGGAAAACGTCTGCTCCTGGTGCTGAACAAGCGTGATCTGCGGGGTGTTGAGGAGGAGCGACGGTTGCTGGAGGTGCTGCGTCACCGCTGCAGAGGTCTGGTGGAGGAGCTGGATGTGATCGCCTGCAGTGCCTCACCCCAGTCGATTCCCAGACCGGGGGGCCAGCCGCTTCAACCGGCACCGGATGTGGTGGACCTGCTGCAGCGGCTCGCAGCCGTGCTCCACGCTGATGGCGAGGAACTGATCGCCGACAACATCCTTCTGCAGTGCCGCAGGCTGGATGAGCAGGGTCGCCAGCTGCTGAACCGTCAGCGACGACGGGAGGCTCAACGCTGCGTGGACCGCTACAGCTGGATCAGTGGCGGGGTCGTGGCAGCCACGCCGCTGCCCGGCGTTGACCTGCTGGGAACCGCTGCCGTGAATGCCCAGATGGTGATGGAGATGGCCGGCGTCTATGGAGTCGAACTCTCCAGAGATCGGGCTCGTGAGCTGGCGCTGTCCGTGGGACGGACGCTGGCGACCCTGGGACTGGTCAAGGGAGCGATGAGCCTGATCGGAACCGCTCTCAGCCTCAGTCTGCCGACCCTGCTGGCCGGACGGGCGATTCAGGGCGTTGCTGCGGCCTGGCTGACCCGCATCGCCGGCTTCAGCTTCATCCGCTATTTCGAGCAGGATCAGGACTGGGGGGACGGAGGTGTTCAGGATGCCGTGCGGCAGGCCTTTGAACTGAACCGTCGAGAGGCCTCTCTCAGGAGCTTTCTTGAGATGGCTGTGCGGCAGGTGGTGGAACCGTTGCAGCGCCGCCCAGATCGGAAGCTCCCACCCCGGCCAGAGCCTCGGGAGGAGGGGGGAGCATCGGACCGCGGGCGTCCAGGACCGTGATCATCCCGAGATAGAGAACGCCGATGGCGACGGAGATCGCACCGGTGATGATGGCGATCCAGCGGGAACGGCCTCGTTCCTCCTTCATCACAGACTGCGCAGTGGGGCGATTCTGAGGGATGACGCTCAGAGGAGCGAGTCATTGATCAGCTCAGCCAGCCGGTCCAGGTGCTGGGGTCCGGTGTGGGGGTTGCCGAAGACGGCCTTCAGGCAATAGCGGTCGCCGTAGCGCGGTCTCGACAGCATGAACCCCTGACCCAAAAGCCATTGGCGGGTGGTCTGCGACCAGGAGTCGCAATGGTCCGCATCAGCGGCGTGGGGATGCAGGGACAGCAGATGCAGTGAGCCGTCCAGCAGCGTCAACCGGTCCAAGTCCAACCGACGACGGACATGGTCCCGCCGCTCGAGGGCCGATCGCAACACCATCGCGATTCCCTGCTCACCGAGCTGTCTCAGTCCCAGCCAGAGCTTCAGCACTTCGGCAGGACGTGTGCCTTGCAATCCGAGCTCACCGCCATGGGGCTCACCGCTGGCGCCGTCCATGTACGGCAGGCCGGTGGAGAAACTCTGATGCAGATGACCGATATCCCGGACCAGCAGGAGGGAGGACGCTTTGGCGATCCCCAGAAGCTTCTGCGGATTGAGCGTGATCGAATCCGCCTGCTCAAGCCCATGAAACAGGGGAAACCAGTCCTCCGAGAGAGCGAAGACGCCCCCGATCGCAGCATCCACGTGAAGCCAGACCTCATAGCGACGGCAGACGGTGGCTATCTCAGCAAGAGGATCGATGGCACCGCGGATCGTCGTGCCCGCTGTCGCCACCACCGCAAGACAGGGTCGACCACGGCGGTGAAGATCCTGCAGCGCCTGCTCGAGAGCGGTGGAGCAGAGGCGACCCTCGCTGTCCACGGGAAGCTGCTGCAGACCGTCTCCGGCCAGACCCATCACCCGTGTCGCCTTCTGAAGGGAAACATGAGCATCCCGACTGCAGAGGACGACGCCATCACCGGGGCCTTGCAGGCTGCGGGCAGTCACCAGGGCCATCAGGTTGCTGAGTGTTCCACCTGTGGCCAGCACACCTCCGGCGTTCTCAGGCAGCCCGAGTCGCTGACAGAACCAGCGGCAGAGCTGGCGCTCCAGGCTGGACAGGCCTGGGGAGAGTTCCTCGGCCAGCAGGTTGTTGTTCAGGCCTGCACAGATCAGATCCGCCGCAATCGAGGCGGTGAGCGGAGGGGGATCAAGGTGGGCCAGCGCCCCGGGGTGGGACGGCTGATAGGCCCCGTCCATGACAATCTGCAGGTCGTTCAACAGCGCCGGTACGTCGCATCCCTGATCCCCGGGCACCAGCTCCGGCTCGGGACGGACCATGGGCAGCGGTGGGCGGTCCGCGGCCGTGCCAATCCACTCGCAGAGCAGGTCGCTCGCCTGATGAAGAAAATGGCGCAGGACAGGGTCCGGGCTGTCAGGGGAGGCGAAGGGTGGAAGCCAGGTCACGGGCTGACGCAGATCGGAGCTGGCGTGCACCGGCAACGGTGGAGCTTCGCTGATCCTCGCCTTTCGTGGGAACGTGCTCACAGATCGTTCGATGTGCGTTGATGCGGGAAGCCACCGTGCAGCGCTGGATGACCGTGCTGCTTCAGCGGGCGGAGAGGGTCGGTGAGGCCGGGGAAGTGCCGGTGGCAGCCGTGGTTCTGGATGCAGAAGGTCGCTGCATCGGCCATGGCAGCAACCGACGCGAGACGGGGAGGGATCCTCTTGGTCACGCCGAACTGGTTGCGCTCAGGCAGGCCGCCTGGGTTCAGGGCGACTGGAGATTCAACGACTGCACCTTGATCGTCACGCTTGAACCGTGCCCGATGTGTGCCGGAGCCCTTGTGCAGGCGCGGATGGGCTGTGTGATCTTTGGAACACCCGATCCCAAGCGAGGGGGCCTGGGGGGAAGCCTCGATCTGTCCACCCATGCCAGTGCTCACCATCACATGACGGTGCAGGGAGGGGTTCTACGGATCGAAGCCCGAGATCAGCTGGAAGGCTGGTTCAGGCAGCGGCGGCGACGGTCCCCTTGAAGCTGGGGAGCTCGGTCTTGAACAGATCAAGCAGCCGGTCGACGTTTTCGGGGGTTGAGTTGTAGCCCATCAGACCGATACGCCAGATCTTGCCGGCGAGGGAGCCGAGGCCACCACCCACCTCGATGCCGTGGGTGTTGAGCAGATGCTGGCTGAATGCCTTTCCATCAACCCCTTCAGGGATGCGAACGGTGGTGAGGGTGGGGAGCCGATGCTCCTCGGGAACGACCATTTCAAGACCAAGTGCCTCCAGGCCGCTCCAGAGCGCTTCCGCATTGCGACGATGCCGGGCCCAGGACTGGTCCAGTCCTTCCTCGGCAAGCAGACGCAGGGCCTCCCGCATGCCGAAGTTCATGTTCACAGGCGCTGTGTGGTGGTAGACCCTGTCGCTGCCCCAGTACTTGTTGAGGAGGGAGACGTCGAGATACCAGTTCGGCACCTTGTCCCGGCGAGCTTCCATCTTGGCCTCAGCGCGGGGGCCCATGGTGAAGGGACCAAGCCCAGGGGGGCAGCTGAGTCCCTTCTGACTACAGCTGTAAGCGAGATCGACCTGCCAGTCATCGATGTAGAGCGGAACACCGCCGAGAGACGTGACCGTATCCAGCAGCAGCAGGCAGTCATGCCGGCGGCACAGGTCGCCGACTCCCTCCATGGGCTGGCAGACCCCTGTGGAGGTTTCGGCATGCACCATCGCCAGGATCGCCGGGTTGTGCTCGAGGATCGCCGCCTCGAGCTCCTCGAGGGAGAACCACTCTCCCCAGGGCTTTTCGATGGTTCTGACGTCGGCGCGGTAGCGACCGGCCATGTCCACAAGCCGTAAACCGAAGTACCCCTTCACCGCGATGAGAACGGTGTCACCGGGTTCGACGGTGTTCGCCAGGGTTGCCTCCATGGCGGAGCTACCGGTACCGCTCATCGGAAGCGTGAGTCGGTTCTCGGTCTGCCAGGCGTAACGAAGCAGTTCCTGAACCTCGCTCATCAATTCCACGTAGAGCGGATCGAGATGGCCGATGGGCGTCCGTGACAGTGCCTTCAGCACCGTCGGGTGGGCATTGGACGGCCCCGGTCCGAGGAGCAATCTGTCCGGGGTGGCGATCGGATCGAAGCTCCTGCGGTGACTGTCGTCTACGGGAAGGAGTGAGTGGGTCGTCGCCAAGGCCCTGAGCAGGAGGTCTGGCCGCAGATGCTACGCACTCATCTCACCCAGCGGTCGAAATCCGTCAGTTTGCAACGCAGTCGTTGAAGCTTCTGATCAGCGTTGACGGACGTTGGTCTCAGCGAGGCCTCTGGCCATGTGATCAAAGGGCTCTCGGACGGTAGCCAGGCGCTCCAGGGGGACCCCATCGGACCGGAGACGTTCACAGACGACCTCACCGAGAAGCACGATGCTTCGAACCGTCGGACCGGTTGGTACCCCGAGGCTCTTGTAGGTGTCATCCAGACCGTTGAGCACCCGCTCGTTGAGGATTGTGCTGTCTCCAGCCACGAGGGCATAGCTGGCGTAGCGCAAGAAGTAATCCATATCCCGCAGACAGGCCGCGAGGCGCCTTGTGGTGTAGGCGTTGCCTCCAGGGAGCAGCAGTTCCGGCTCATCCAGGAACAGCGCCTGACTCGCCTCGCGGACGATCTCGGCGGCATCGCGGTTGATCAGCTCCACGGCGCGGATCCGAAGTTCGGACTCACCAAGGAACGACTCGATCCGGTCGATGGCCATGCGGTCGAAGTAACGACCCTGCTGGTCATATCGACCGATCAATCCGCTGATGGCGTCGCGCATGCTGTGGATTCGACAGACATTCCCGGCTGGAAGCTAACACCTGTCATCCGGCGAAAAGCCTCTGAGGGCCTGAGTTCCAGCGAAGTTGACAGAAACGGTTACGAGGAGCGTCAGCGGAACCGGCCGGGCAGAGATGTCGCCCCAGGTGATGGGTGGAGAATTTTGTACCCCTTGCTACACAATGGGGTATTCAGGATCTTTACGGTCTTGAAAGCACGCCTAGGGCCGAGACGTCTTTCCATGGCAAAAACTTCACAGGATGTCCTCCGTCAGATCAAAGACGAGGGCATTGAACTGATCGACCTCAAGTTCACTGACCTCCACGGCAAGTGGCAGCACCTCACGGTCTGCACCGATCTACTGGAGGAGGAGTCCTTCACCGAGGGCCTTGCCTTTGACGGTTCATCAATCCGCGGCTGGAAAGGCATCCAGGCCTCCGACATGGCCATGGTGCCCGACGCCAACACCGCCTGGGTGGACCCGTTCTACCGGCACAAAACCCTGAGCATGATCTGCTCGATTCAGGAGCCACGCACCGGTCTGCCCTACGAGCGCTGCCCTCGCGCCCTGGCCCAGCGGGCTCTCGATTACCTGAGCTCAACCGGCCTTGCTGACATGGCCTTCTTCGGTCCTGAGCCTGAGTTCTTCCTCTTTGACGACGTCCGCTACAACTCGTCCTCCGGTGGCGCCTTCTACAGCGTTGACACGATCGAGGCGGGCTGGAACACCGGTCGCCTCGAGGAAGGCGGCAACCTCGCCTACAAAATCCAGGAGAAGGAGGGGTACTTCCCCGTCGCTCCGAACGACACAGCCCAGGACATCCGTTCGGAGATGCTTCTGCTCATGGGCCAGCTCGGGATTCCCATCGAGAAGCACCACCATGAAGTGGCCGGCGCTGGCCAGCACGAGCTGGGCATGAAATTCGCTGAGCTGATCCAGGCGGCCGACAACGTCATGACGTACAAGTACGTCGTCCGCAATGTCGCGAAGAAGTACGGCAAGACGGCCACGTTCATGCCGAAACCTGTCTTCAACGACAACGGAACCGGAATGCACGTGCACCAGAGCCTCTGGAAGGGCGGCCAGCCCCTGTTCTTCGGAGAAGGCACCTACGCCAACCTCTCCCAGACGGCTCGCTGGTATATCGGTGGAATCCTGAAGCACGCTCCGGCATTCCTCGCCTTCACGAACCCCACCACCAACAGTTACAAGCGACTGGTGCCCGGATTTGAAGCTCCTGTGAACCTGGTGTACTCCGAAGGGAACCGGTCCGCCGCCGTCCGCATCCCTCTCACAGGCCCAAGCCCCAAGGCCAAGCGTCTGGAATTCCGCTCGGGTGATGCCCTGGCCAATCCTTATCTGGCCTTCAGCGCCATGATGATGGCCGGCATCGACGGCATCAAGAATCAGATCGATCCCGGTGACGGCTTCGACAAGGATCTGTTCGAACTGCCTGCCGAGGAACTCGCCAGCATCTCCACGGTTCCGCCATCTCTCAATGGCGCCCTCGAAGCTCTGGATGCCGATAGGGGATTCCTGACCGAGGGAGGCGTCTTCTCTGATGACTTCATCCAGAACTGGATTGACATCAAATACGAGGAGGTTCAGCAACTCCGGCAGCGTCCTCACCCCCACGAGTTCGCGATGTACTACGACGCCTGATCCAGGGATCCGGTCGGTGTGTTCAGGGGCCCGTCTTCTCAGGAGACGGGCCTTTTTGATGACCGTCAGGTTCCGTCTGATGAGCAGAGTCCCCATTTCAGTAATGGATTCGCTGGAATGGTCGTCTTCAACGCACTCCGATGGCGACCACGCCCTTCAGCAAGCTCGCTTACCAGACCCTGCAGCAGGGGAAAGGTCTGGCCGGTCTGGTTCACAAAGACCTCAGCACGCGGCTGATGTCGCTTGTGGCTCCGGAAGCCGTCCCCAGCACGGAATCGGTTCCGCCCGAGATGCTGAACACTCTCCGAGCTGCCATGGCGAAGCTTGAGGAACGGGACTGGGCTGACGCTGAGCAGGGTGTGTATCCGCAGGAACTGCTCTTCGATGCGCCCTGGCTGGAGTGGGCCAGAACGTATCCGATGGTCTGGCTCGATCTGCCCTCAACCTGGTCCCGCCGCAAGCAGCGCAATGTGAGAGACCTGCCGGAAGGAACCGACCCCAGCCTCTATCCCGACTATTACCTCCAGAATTTCCACCACCAGACGGATGGGTATCTGAGCGATCACTCGGCAGGCCTCTACGACCTCCAGGTTGAGATTCTGTTCAACGGCACCGCCGATGCCATGCGTCGCCGCGTTCTGGCACCTCTCAAACGCGGGCTCCGCCACTTCTCCGACCGATCGCCGGCCTCGCTGAGGATTCTTGATGTGGCGACCGGCACCGGTCGAACCCTGCATCAGATCCGCGGAGCCTTTGCCCACGCGGAACTGATTGGAATCGATCTCTCGGAGGCCTACCTCAGGCAGGCGAATCGCTGGCTGAACGGTGGGACGTCACCACTGGTGGAGCTGCTGCGGGCGAATGGAGAGCGTCTCCCTCTGGCTGATGACGGCCTGCAGGCCGTGACCTGTGTGTTTCTGCTCCATGAGCTCCCGGGGGAAGCGCGCCAGAACGTGCTGAACGAAGCCTGGCGGGTGCTGGAGCCCGGCGGAACCTTCGTTCTCGCGGATTCGGTCCAGATCAACGACTCGCCCGAGTTCGGCGTCGCGATGGAGAACTTCAGAAGGGTCTTTCACGAGCCCTACTACCGCGACTACATCAGTGATGACATCCCCGCACGCCTGGCCAGCGCGGGATTCGAGGCCATCAAAGGCGAATCCCATTTCATGACGAGGGTGTGGACCGCGCGGAAACCTGTGGTTTCAGCACTCTGAACGGGTTCGCTGACAGCCCACCTTGCAGATCCGTTCAGGATCCATAGGGTGTGTTCGACCGTTGGGATGATCCATGACCAATCCTTTCCGGTTGCGTTGGCTTCAGGGATGGATCTTCCAGGTCGTTCTGATGGAAGGCCATGTTCAGGTGGAAGCCCACGGTTTTGGCATCTGCCTGCGAACCGCTGTGCTCCCCGGGGAAAGTCCTCAGAGCGCAGCTGATCGTCTGGTGCTTGCTGAGGACCGCCGTCGCCGTGCCCTCCACAGTGCCTGGCTTCGGGGTAATGATCTGCCCAGACCTTCGGAACGTCCCTTTCCGCCCCTCAGGGAAGCTCAGTCAGAGCGACCCGTCTCCCTCGTGGTTGTTCAGCAGAATTCCTAGAAGGTGGGCTGAGGGTTCTCCTCAGCCTCCCCTCAGCCACCAGGCGACCACGAATCCTGCTCCCCCCCAACGCAGGGCCCGCCAGAACCTTGCACCTCTCTGCCTCGGCAGCGTCCAACCTTCTGCTGGGCTTTCCAGAAGTTTCTGAGCCAGGTTCTGACGCTGCTTCCAGCGACGCTGGGAACTCCCTCTCCCGCTCTGCAGGCTGACAGCCTGACGCCGCCCCTGAAGCATCAACAGGGAGGCGGTGTGAAGCCAGCGGAGCTGCCGACGGTCAGCACGGTGCTGATGCATCAACCACTGCACTGTTTCCATGAAACTAGACCGATCTCATCTCCTCCAGCTCGATGCCGCCCGCTGAATGGCCTAATGGAACCCGCAAGCTGACCCAGGAGCTGCATGATCTGATGAAGATCAGCGATCGGGACTGGCATCGTCTGAAAACCAGTTCCGACCGTCGAGCCGCTGAACTGCTCATGGCGGCACTGGCTCAGCTGACCGCCAATGGCCGTCGCGAGGATGTGGCCAGTCTCACCGAACAGGCTCTCGGCTGGATCAGAGGTGAGCTGAAGGATCCTGGGTGCCCCCATCGCTGACGGGCCTGCGGCAGGCGAGCTGCAGACGGTTGCCCCGTTGGCTCCAGCGGACATCGTCGAAGCACTGATGAATCAGGAAAAGACCTCGACCGCTGGCGGCATCAAGCTGATCAGGTAGAGAGGGCTGACGCGCCCCCCTCGGCATCCCCTGACCTTCATCCTGGATCTGCCAGATCAACCAGTTGGGCGTGAGGATGCGACGCACCCTGAGCCGCTTGGCGGGGTTTTCCGAGTTGCCGTGACGAACGGCATTGACCAGTGCCTCGTGCAGACCAAGTTCAATGCGCTGGCATGTCACCAGGCATCCGACCGGTTCGATCAGAAGCTCCATCAGCGGTGCCAGCTGAAGCGTGGAGGGCAGAACGAAATCGGCCCACCGGAACGACGGAATCGACGCGATCGGATCGCTCGACGGAGGAACGAGGGACAAGGACCGCTGAGGTGGCACGATCCGGATCACTGCTGGGCTTTTTCGAACCTAACGGTTCTTTGCGGTCTGCACAGATCGATTGGTTACCGCCGTTGCTGCAGAGCTGGGTGATTCAGCAAGGCATCCATCAGACGGACACCACGCAATTGATTGACCAGGGGCATGTGCCCTTCCGGCGCCTCCAGACTCCAGGTGAAGGCCCCGGGATAGCGGGTCCAGACACCATCAAGTTTCCAGCCGATACGAGGCCAGAGAAGGTCATAACGCCCACCCAGTGCCTGAAGAAGCCGTGCCTGGGTCGTGAAACCGAATCGTCCCTGGGAATACGCGGTCCAGAGACGGTCGATCACGGTCAGGTCAACCCCCGGCATTGCCGGCACCTCGCTGAAGTACACGTAACCCCGCCTCTCAGCGTCCGGACCTGCCAACTGCCTGAGTGCGGCACTCGTGAAGCGGTCGGCTGCCTGGAAATCCTCCTGCAGCAGATCCTGCTGCAGGCCGCGGTAGTCGATGCCGACCGCTGATTCAACCTTGAACCATCCATCTGGGCAGCTGCCGAGCAATGCGCTGACCCGTTCGGGGCGTTGGCGATGCAGCAGCTGCAGGATCCAGCCGGCCGCCCAGTCATCACCAGTAGGGTCAAATGGCTCCAGCAAGCCATCTCCTAGGGCCTCAAGATCACCGATCCGAGCCACGACGGTCTTGATCAGACTGCGGCGCTGACGTGGGTTGCCGGTCGCGAACCGCTCGAGCAGTTGGTCGGGACTGAGGCTGGTGGCGGGTGAGGAACCAGAAAGCATGGATTGCAACCGGCCCTGACTGGCGCGGCGTTGGCCCACTATGTCAGGCATGGGAATCGCCCGTTCCGTCACCGTCGAGGAACTGCGGGAGCAGAGCGGTCCGCTGATCGATGTGCGCAGTCCATCGGAATTCGTCCGCGGGCATTGGCCTGAGGCTCGGAACCTTCCTCTCTTCGAGGATGACGAGCGCGCTGCTGTCGGGACGGCTTACAAGCAAGAGGGGCGCCGCCGGGCGGTGCAGCTCGGGCTTGAGATCACCGGCCCGAAGCTGGCCGATCTCGCCGCCAGGCTGGACTCTCTCGCCGGGGGAGTCCCCCCGAGGATCTACTGCTGGCGAGGAGGCATGCGATCAGCCAGCATCGCCTGGCTGGCGGAACAGATCGACCTCAAACCGCTGCTTCTGAAGGGTGGCTACAAGCAGTACAGGCACTGGGTGCTGGAGCAGTTCAGCAGACCCTGGCCCCTGCGCCTGCTCGGAGGCCGCACCGGGACGGGCAAGACTGATTTGCTGCTGGCTCTGGAACAGCGGGGCGTGGCCATGGTCGATCTCGAGGGACTGGCCCATCACCGGGGCAGCAGCTTCGGAGGGCTGGGATTGCCGCAGCAGCCGTCCACAGAGCACTACGAGAACAAACTGGCCGAGTGTCTCGACCGGCATCGGCGGTCGCAGGCCCGAAGCATCTGGCTGGAAGCCGAGAGTGTGCAGGTTGGACGCTGCCGGATTCCTGCAGGTCTGTTCCAGCAGATGCAACAGGCCCCGGTGCTGGAGATTCAGCGAACACTTGAGGAACGGGTCAACCAGTTGGTGGGGGTCTACGGATCACAGGGGAAGGAAGCCCTGAGCGAGGCCACGCAACGCATCAGCCGGCGGCTGGGACCGCAGCGCACGGCCATGGCTCTGAAGGCGATTGCGGCTGAGGACTGGGGAACCGCCTGTCGAGCCACCCTCGATTACTACGACCGCTGCTACGACCACGAGCTGGAACGGACACCACAACGCCAGAGCATCGACATCAGCGGTCTGTCACCCTCGGCGGCAGCAGATCACCTGATCCAGCTCAGTTGCATGGAGAGATCCGACTAAGATCCGCCCTCAGATCAGTGGGCCAATGAGCGAAGCATCCGGGGCGGCAGCCATCCAATTTTTCAGGGGAGTCAACGAACCTGTGGTTCCAGATATCCGCCTGACCCGCAGTCGTGATGGACGCACCGGTCAAGCAACGTTCCGTTTCGAGCAGCCGGCTGCGATTGCGCCGGAGACGATGGGTGACATCACGGGGATGTGGATGATTGATGAAGAAGGAGAGATGGTCACCAGGGAAATCAACGGCAAGTTCGTGAACGGCAAAGCGAGTGCCCTTGAAGCTGTGTACTCATGGAAATCCGAGGAGGATTTCGAACGCTTCATGCGCTTTGCCCAGCGCTATGCCGCTGCTAACGGACTGGGATATGCCCAGAACCAGAACGACGACGACACGAACCAGGATTCCGACTCGAACGCGTGAACCTGGCGCGATGGCTGTCCCTGGCGGCCCTGATCGCTGCCGGTGTACTGATCTGGAGCCTTCGTCACGTGCTTGTGCTGATGTTCACAGGCATTGTTCTGGCGATGGCTCTGTGCACGTTGGTCGGCCAGCTTCAGGCCCTGCGACCGATGCCGCGGACCATCGCCCTGCTCTCCTGCATCGGAGGGGTGATCGGCGGGTTGGCCATCGCATCGGCCGTCGTCGTTCCACCCTTCGTGAAGGAATTCGCGGTTCTGCTGGAACAACTTCCGGAGGCCGCACGGATCCTGATCAGCAGCACCCTGAGTTCTCTTGATCGCGTCAGTGATGCGATTTACGGCGTTGACACGCTGCCTGATCTGCAGGAGCTGGGACGTTCGGAACTGCGGCTGATCCCCGATGGTTCGTCTCTCCTGTCAGGGGTGGGCACAGGCCTGGTGAGCCTTGTCGGTGTTGCCGGCAATCTCGGCAATGGACTGCTCCGGGTGCTGTTCGTGCTCGCCATCGGGCTGATGATCAGCATCCAACCCCAGGCCTACCGCGACGTCAGCATTCAGCTGGTTCCATCCTTTTACAGACGACGCGCACGTCGCATCCTGACCCTTTGCGGGGAGGCTCTCAGCAGCTGGATGGTCGGTGTGCTGATCAGCTCGCTCGCTGTGGCGATGCTCTGCGGCATCGCTCTCTCCCTGCTCGGTGTGAAGCTGGTTCTGGCCAACGCCCTGCTGGCGGGATTGCTCAACGTCATCCCCAATGTGGGGCCGACGATCAGCACCGTGTTTCCGATGGCTGTGGCCATTCTTGACGCCCCCTGGAAAGCCGTGGCCGTGCTCGGGGCCTATGTGCTGATCCAGAACCTGGAGAGCTATCTGATCACCCCCTCGGTGATGCATCACCAGGTGAAACTTCTGCCGGGATTGACCCTGATGGCGCAGTTCATCTTCACACTGCTCTTCGGTCCTCTCGGACTGCTGATGGCCCTGCCGCTGGCCGTGGTGATCCAGGTGCTGGTCCGTGAAATCCTCATTCACGACGTTCTGGATCACTGGAAGCGCACAAGACTTCAGACATGAACTCACGTTCGCTGCTGATTGCGCTGACATCGATCGGCCTTGCCCTGATGGCCTGGCACCTCCGTTGGGTTTTGCTGGTTCTGTTCGGGGCCGTTGTGGTCGCTGTCGCCCTTGATGTGCTGATCACGCAGCTGATGACACGCACGCGACTCAACCGTCCGCAGGCTCTCAGCATCGTGTTGGTGCTGCTGCTGCTGGCCGCCGTGATCGTGGCCCAGCTGCTGCTGCCGGAGCTGATCACTCAGATCCAGCAACTGGGTCGGGATCTGCCGGAGCTCCTCAGCAAACTGAACACCATCCTCGCGACCAATCCACGCTTTGTGGAACTGGACAAGGCGATCGGCGGTGACGTCAGCCTCGACCAGCTTCAACCGCTTGGATCACGGCTGCTGGGCATGGCAGGCAATGCCGCCAACAGCGTGGTGCAGCTCGGGCTGATGACGCTCCTTGCCGTGCTCCTCGCCCTCGACCCGGCATCACACCGCCAGATGGTCGTTGCGGTGACTCCCCGCCCGGCCCGGGTTCAGATGGTTCAACTGCTCGATGCATGCCGGACCGCACTGGGGGGATGGCTGAGCGGCATGACCATCTCCGCCACAACAGTCTTCCTGTTGAGCTGGGCAGGACTGAGCCTGCTCAAGGCACCACTGGCACTGCTGAGCGCCCTGGTCTGCGGTCTGCTCACGTTCGTCCCCACCATCGGACCCACCACAGCCACACTGCTGCCGGCAGGACTGGCGCTGCTGCAGTCACCGGAGCTGATGATCTCGGTGCTGGTGTTCCGTCTTGTCCTGCAGAACCTGGAAGCATTCGTCCTCACGCCGTTACTGCTTCGTCAGACCGTCAACCTGCTCCCCACGGTTGCACTGACAGCGCAGCTCAGCCTTGGTGCCCTGCTCGGACTTCCCGGCGTGCTCCTGGCTCTGCCGCTGGTGGTCGTGATGCAAGTGGGCATGCAGCGCGTGGTGGTGCAGCAGGTGATGGATCAGTGGCCATGAGGACCATCGCTGACATACGGTGGATTCCAGTCAACGGCGTCAGCGAGCGTGGATGTCATTTTCAACTTCTCCCGCTACGACGATCTGAAACAGGCCGTTATTCAGCTTGTAAGGGATAATATCGACCCCGATTCCCTCTACGAAGAAGCTCAGGATCTGTTCGAATCCTGGTGGGAATCGAATCAATCAGCTGGGCTCTGGAATGAGGACGTCAAGCGCAGAACGTGGGACTCACTCTGGCAGGAATTTGGAACCTGACATTAAAAACAAGATGATGCCGTTCTAAGCACTGGAAGCTACGGTATTAACAACTCAATTCCGGGCTGTTAATGGCTGCGCCCAAATCAGTCAGCCGCGATCTGAGCGGCAGAACAATAGAAGACCATGTATTTCGTACAGCCAACGATTTGGCATGGACGATCGATCAGCAAGATCATATTGATCGATGGGTTGCAAACTGCCAGTGTTGCAGCTGCGAGATTACAAGGCAATTAACCAGCATCGTATCCGACCTAGAGGCCAAATCATGGGTGGAGAACACGACATCTGCACCGACTGCACCAAGCATTCGAACGCTTGTTTATCCAACTGCGCCTAGTTCACCATTTGGCTTTCAAAGCATTGCAAGAGAGGACGACTTTTCAGACAACACTGAGACAACGGGAATCGCTCAAGTCAACGATAGTGTCACCGGGGAACTCGAAGAGGGTGGCGATATCGACTGGTTCTCCATCACATTGCAAGCAGATCAAGAATATCTCATAGAACTACATGGCGAACCTACAGGCAATGGGACACTCCGCGACACGGTGCTCAGTGGCATACTCACATCCAACGGAAGTTTAATCGCAAACACGCAAGATGATGATTCAGGTACAGGAACAAACAGCCTGCTGTATTTCGAGCCAGAAACCACAGCAACTTATTTCATCCCCGTCAAGGCTTACAGCACAAATGACATTGGCACCTATGAAGTAAAAGTCACTGAGGCACCAACTACTATTATTTCACCCGAGGACGATTACGTCGATAGCATCACCACGACAGCCGAAGTCAACGTGGGAGGTGAACTGTCAGGCGAAATCGAACAACAAGGAGATTCCGACTGGATCAAAGTCAACCTCAACTCAAACAGTATCTATCAGATCGACCTGGCGACAGCAGACCAGTCAGACCTTCCTCTGAACGATCCATATCTAAGTGGTATTCACGATAAGAATGGGCGCTATCTACGAGGCACGAGCAATAATGATCGAACAGAAGACTCTAAAGATAGTCAGCTGATCTACAAGCCTAGCTACACGGGCGACCATTTCATCGAAGTGATGTCGTCATCCACTGTAGAAACAGGTTTCTACAATCTGGCCTTGACCCGCATCACGAATGTCGATGAAAGCAAGATTGTCGCAGGAGGCACACCGAAGCCATTCATTGCAGATGACTATCGAGCAAGCACGGAAACAACCGGCGCACTCAACATCGGCGTCACGACGACTGGGGCTATTGAAACCCGGGGGGACCAGGATTGGTTCAAAATAGTTCTCGAGGCGAATAAAAGCTATCAAGTTTCAATCTATGGTCATGCCGATGGAAATAATGACATCCTCGCAACAACACTGCACGGGATTTATGACGATGCAGGACAACTCATCGCCAACACATCATTTTACAAATTTGATGCGGAAGGACGGGCTGTCCCTGGCGCTACCAACTCGAGACGTAACAGCCTACAAGCCAACACCCTGAACTTCACTCCAGAAAGATCCGGAGAATACTATGTACCAGCCCAGGCAACACTTAGCGAAGATGTTGGGACCTATTCTATCTATCTTAGTGAAAGAGATTCTTCCCTCGAAGGAAGCGAAATCCTGATCACAAATGGAGATTGGATTCCCTACAGCTTACTGCGGGCCTGGTATCTCTACAGCGACGATGGAGTTATCTATGTATCGATCGACGAATCAATGGATGAGACATATAAGCAATGGTGGATGGATGTACTTGCTTACACCGACCAACTGATTGAGCCCGAATTTTCAATCGTTCCCAAAGATCATTACAAGTCTCAACTCTACATTTGGCAGAACCCTGAAACGGAAACATCGGTTGGGGCAGCCGGGACGTTTTACAGTCGTGGATTTTATGGCGACTATTGGGGATCAGAACGTCATGCTGTTATTGAAATGGCTGAAAGCGCCTTCGGTTTTAAATATATGTTTGCGAATTCAAGAGAAGGCGGCTTCAAACATGTTGCCTTCCACGAGCTTGGGCATGCTCTGGGTCTGGAACATCCACATGAGGGTCGTGACAATGATATTGATGAAGAGATCGATATCAATGGAACAGTCATGTCTTATATCGGCGCAATGAGTAGTGATGGCGATCCTGGATTCACGCTTCTAGACCAACAGGCATTGAAGGAAATACATTACGGCGAAACAGGCCATCGATCGACACCGGTTGCAGAGACAACACTCCTACTGGATAACATCAATCTAGAGGACGTACAAGACGTCTTTCTTCAGCCAACTCTCAACATGACCTGGGAAGGTGGAAACACCGTAAAAGAACCAGAGAACGGCACAATCGTCAAAACACTCGTTATTGAGAGACGTGATGGTATTTTAGAAGAACAAACCCTTCACTTAGAGTGGGATTTCGGCCCCAGTGTGTATTGGCAGTGGAGTCTAGAAAACTACGACTCTTCATACCACGATGTGTTATTGGATAGTCCTTTCGAATTCACATTTTCAAAAGATCAAGCTGAGATTCGTGTTGACATTCTTATTGTCGGTTCAGCAAGCTATGACTCTCCAGAAGAGTGGATTACCGTTGCACCATGGTATCCAGAATATTCCTTTTCCGCTTACCCAACAACTCCTGTTCGTCTCACAATCATCGATAGCAGCGTCGAAGATACAGAGACACCGCAGGATGAATCGATCATTACAGCGTCAGAAGACCACAGATCAGTTCGGGAAGGGGAAACATCAACGGACATTCTGGTTTTATCCAATGATTCGGATTCTGACGGAGATACACTTCTTGTTGATTCGGTGAATGGAATTAACTATTCAGACTTGAATATATCGGAGAGCACACTATATACTGCAGACGACGGTTATAGAGAAGTTGAAGGAACAAACGGCAAGTTATTCATAACACAACAAGGATCAGCTTTTTACAAGCACAATGGGTCAGACACAACAGAAGATCAGTTTGAGTACAGAGCCTCTGATGACAGTGGCAATCTATCCACCACAACAGATATTAAAATCGAAATTTTAGCCGTTGATGATTCTACAGTCACATCCGTAGCTGATAACATAATTCTGACGAGCGGCACAGCATCAAGTGCCATCAATTTACTTGCTAACGACCATGATAATGACGGCGATTCGCTGAGGATTCACTCCATTGACGGAACAGTGTTCAGTTACCTGCAGAGATCGGACGACAGTGAATTGAGCAGCGCTGCTGGTTATAAACAAGTGACAGGCACACATGGGACTTTATACATCAAACCAGATGGTACAGTGATTTATAAGTATGATGGGATAAATTCAGCTTCAGAGCAATTCCTCTACAGAGCGACGGACGACAATGGAAACGCTTCTGATCTGACAACGATCACAATTACAGCCTCCGATAATTCAACCATTTCACTCCAAGCAGACTCGATCCAGGTTTATGAGGGCAACCTATCTGAACGCATTAACCTGCTTGACAATGACAGTGACTCAGACCTAGACGAGCTCGCATTGATCTCCATCAACGGCGAAAGATTTAATACACTGACAAATTCCTCACACAGCATCTATACAGCCGTGGGTGGCTACAAACAAATCACTGGCAATTACGGTGTTCTGTATGTCAAGCGTGACGGCACTGCTTATTATAAACATGAGGATGAAGATCACGTATCTGACCAGAACATTCAGGACATTTTTCAATACAACGCAGAAGATAATGCCGGAAATCAATCTGATAGCTCGAGTACACTGACTGTATCCATTCAAGCATTGAATACCACGACCATCAGTTCTGATGATGACCCACTCATCATCCAAAACTCACTAGGTGATATCCAGGATTTTGATCAGAACTTCACCATTACAGGATCAGTGAAAACGAGTGAATCTGATTATTTTCTAATTTCAAATCCTGGACCTGATCAGCATATCATTACGTTGACAGGGCTATCTGAAAATGAAGACCTAGACCTCTATCTTTATCAAAGGAACGGATCCACAAGTGAGCCTACGCTGAACAACCTGACTGAGATTGACGGTTCGTTCAGCGTCACCGCAGACGAAGCGATCACACTCCCATCCTCCCAATCGACAGACCTTATTCTAGAAGTGTATGGGTTTGATGCGATTACCGGGAACTATGAGCTCTCATTCCAGAAAGCAAATTCAGATCAAGCTACGGCATCGCGTCAACTTCAGGTGATCAATCCAGAGGACCTAGAGCAAAACATTTATTTAAGTCATCCTGGCAGGATCGAAACGTATCAAAGACATGATTTCTTACTCGCAAGTACTGTTGGTCAAACATGGTGGTTTGAACTGGAGGGTCTTGAAGCGAACAGTGACCTGGATTTGTACTTGTACCAATATTCTGGCGAGTTGTTGGACGATGTGATCAATGATAGCAAACTTACCGAGATAAATTCCTCCACATCATGCACTTCTAGAGAGTCATTGTCAATCGAAAACGATAGCAATGGCATCTATGTTCTTTCTGTTGTTGGCTATCAGGATCACTCAGGAGCATATGAACTGTCAATGACAGGGATAAGTGATGACAGTGAAGATAATAACAGTAACCAGACCACTGTTCTTGCCAACAATGTTATCGATCTTGGAGAGTCACAATCAGGCAGCGTTAGTGGCGAACTCTTTGATGATGAGAGTCATCAATACAAGTTCAACCTTGCGAACAACTCAGAACCATCGTCAGGCATCATCACGTTGGCAGCTGAGCGCAACGACAGCGACCTTGATCTGATGCTCTATCGAGACACACAGAGTGGTCTCACCTACATCAGCAGCTCCGAAGGTGAAGATTCAAACGAAGAGATTCTGTTTGAAAATTTAGACGGTGGTGACTACGTCATTGAGGTTTTTCGATTTGATGAGCGACAAACAGAGTATTCAATATCTTTGACACTGCAAGGTGATGTCAGCAATCAAACAGCAGATCGATTTGATGATAACGTATCCAATAACAGACCAGATCAAGCGACACAGCTTGGTCTGTTAACAGAGGTCACTGAAATTTCAGATTTGTCGATTCACGATGAAACTGATCAGGATTTCTTTCAGTTCTTGCTCAATGAGTCACCATTAGCATCCTCGTTCATAAGTATCGAAATGGACAATAACAGTGGCGACTTGGATTTGGAACTTCAAGATGCCACTGGGAATATCATTGAACGGTCTGAAAGCGCTGACCAAGTCGAGCGTATTCCCATTGGCGGATTGGAAGAAGGAGAATACTTTTTAAGAGTTTATGGCTTTGACGGCGAGTCTGGTAGTTATGATTTGAGCCTCAATACTGCATCAGTACTATCGACACAACGTGATCGATTTGAATTTAACGATAGTCTTGATGATGCACATGAGTTTGGCACACTTCAAAGCAGAGGTGTTATTCAAGACCTTAGCACTCATTACCTTGGTGACGTTGACTATTACTCTTTTCAATTAGCAGATGATGCCTCCCCTCTCCATTGGTTAAAACTGAAAGACGAACGTGCTAATGATGGACAAACCTCATCAGGAGAATTCAATCTCAGCCTCCTAGATCAATCAGGTAACCCCATCAGCGATCAATCAACATTTTATGGATTTGATGCCCATCTGAGCTTGGAGGGGATCGAGGCTGGCCAATACCACTTGATGATTAGTCAAGGATCAGAGGCTACCCCAGGTCAATACAGTCTTGCTTACGAGGTTCCCGAGCTGACGACTTATCATCATAAGGAAGATCGATTCGAATCAAACAACACAACATCAACGGCGACCGTTCTGAATGATATTTCTTCCATCGACACTCTTGATGATCTGACATTGACCAACCAGAGTGATGTGGACTGGTATCAGTTCACGTTGGTGGGTGATCCAGCTGAATCAAGTTTTATTCAAATCAACAACGAATTGGTTGATGATCGGCGGCTGATCGAGCTTTACGATTCAACCGGCACAACTCTGATTGATTCCACCCTTCCCAGCTCACAGGATGGGAAGCTTATGATTGGTAATCTGATCGGCGGTGATTATTTGCTCAAAATCACAGGTGATGCGGGTTCGTATCGTCTCACTTTTGACATCGAATGCGAAAATACGTCAACTCAATCAGTGTTGAGTGCGGATTCATATGAATCCAACGAAACAATCAACGACGCAACTGAGTTGCGGACAGTCAATAGTCAACTAGCCATCGAGCAACTCACAATTCACACAACAGATGATCTGGATTACTTTAAATTCGCAATCGCTCAACAGGGAGGGGAAGGACATCAAGCCAGAATTGATTTTCGACATGAACTCAGTGATCTTGATCTGGCTCTCTATAATTCAGCAGGCGACCTTATCAGCGAGTCGACCAGTGTTGACGACTATGAGTCCGTGAGCCTGGATGATCTAGATGAAGGTGACTATTACCTCCATGTGTATGGTTATGAGGGAAACACAGGTACCTACTCACTCAGGATCACCGCACCCTCATCTTCAATTGCTGCCGACCAATTTGAAAGCAACAATGAACATTCAGCGGCTTCCACACTCGGTCAATTAACTGGAAGAACAAAACTCTCGGATTTATCCCTGCACAATAATACTGATGTTGACTTCTACTCTTTCTCAATCACAGATGACTCCACCAGCTCTCATTCTGTCTCAACAATTGGAGGAGGAGACGTTCATCTAACCTTGAGGGATAGCAATGGAACATTCATACGCTCAACCGAGAATCGCTCATTATCTCTCCATGGACTGACAGAGGGTGCTGATTATATTCTTGAAGTCAAAAGTGCGATCGGTCAGACAGGCAACTACTCGCTCGATTTTGTCCTGCCACAAGTGGGGAATACAAATACAGATGGCAATGGTATTACTTTGAATGACTGGACAGTCATGATCTATATCACGGCTGATGATCTGGACCAATACGCATTTGAAGATATTAATGAAATCGAGGCGGCTGTCGCCGCTTCAAATCACGACAGTTCCATTGCAGTGCTTTGGGATCAAAGCGCGAATGGATCTGTAGCACCTTATGAAACACCTGTGATTCAAGCTGATGGCACAATCAGCCCTGAAACTTGGACAACTGCCGGCCGAGCATTTATCAGTCCTGACTTAGATCAACAAACTGTCAATAGTAATTTTGTTGTTGATGCGAATGAAGTGAACACCGGTGATTCAACTAATCTCTACAACTTTATTCGATGGGCTGCAGAAGAATCACCTTCTGAAAACTATGCTCTTGTGATGTGGAACCATGGCGGCGGTGTATCCGGATCAAACTTTGACTATTCCGACACCAATCAACCTTCCGATCACATCGAGAACCTTGAGCTCGTTCATGCCCTGAAAGAAGCCCAAAAAGATGCGATTAATATTGATATTGTTGCCTTTGATGCCTGCTTGATGGGCATGACAGAAATTGCATATGAAATCAAAGACTATACTGATTATTTTATTAGTTCCCAGGAAATCATCTGGGGGCCCGGCTATGATTACACCACAGCATTTTTGCCCTTTCAGGAAAATCTTAGTTCTGTTACTGCGGAACAGCTCTCCCAGGCAATGGTTGAAAGTTTTGGGAATCAATACGCTGGTAGTTATGCCAACACTCTGTCAGCAATTAACACCAGTGGCATGGATCGACTCGCTGAGACCATAAAATCGTTTACAGATTCTGTTCTAACTCATGCGTCGACTAACTCACAGATCAGTTCCATTCAAAATGATATCTACAGCAGCACATCATATGAGTATCAAGAATGTGTGGATCTCGGTGACCTGCTGAGCAGAATTTCTAGAAATGAGTCATTGCCAAGTCAGATCCGGGTATCAGCAACTACTGCTCAAGCTGAACTGGACAAAGTGATTTTTGCAAAGACCTCAGATGTTCGCCAAAGCTCTGGATTATCTATCTATGTGCCAGGATTTGGCAACAACTTAGATCTTCACAACTACGAGCAAAATTTTGGAACGTTTATCAGTTCTACAGGTTGGGTGGACTTGCTCAAAGGTTTGGCACTCAATCGAACAAGTCAGTCATCTCAGTTTCAAAATTTAAGTATTGAACCAACTCGATCTGGACGGAGTTGGAGCATCAACAACACCATCCTTCAACGCCCATTTGATCTTGGTGTCATTTCCGGCGACAACAATATTCTCCCAGAGAATCGGCTGACAATACAGTCACTAGAGCAATTTTTCAAATTCGAGCTCGCATCATCTGGATCAGAAAATCATCAGATCATGGTGCAGACTCCATCAAGTGAACCCATCCATCTTTCTCTGTACAGCAGTACGGATCAGTCCACGATCATTGGCGAATCCCAAGAAGGATCTATTTCACTCGATGGGGTTTCTCAAGGTTCATACATCCTGAAAATTTCGAGTCCAGTTGAGATCGACTCCTACACGACAAAAATCGATGCTCCCACCATTCAGGGTACAAGTGAAGCGACAAACACCGAACTTTCGAAACCGCGTGATCTCGGGGAAGTCAATGCTTCAACTCTTGCCATGGGTGATGTGATGTCAAGCAATGAAACAAGATATTATCAATTCACAACTCCACGGCTTTCAACACCTCAACCATACAAGCTTGATTTCGGGATTGGTGGACACAAAACTCTGAAAACGCTCCTACGTCGTAGTAGTGACAATGTAATCGTCAGCAGCTCCCAAGGTCAAAGTGAAAGCTCTTTGTATTTCAATGTCGCAGGCTCTGCTGAATCATACATCCTTGAAGTTACAACTCTGGAAAATTCTCCATCTCTACTTGATTCTGCAGCACTAGCAACTGAAGAAGAAATCAGCAATGAGGGATCTTCCTTCAACATGATGTTCGATTCAATTCAGGACGACGAAGGCTCTCTGGCCCTTCGTGGAGATGCTAACAATAGTGGACAATTTGAAGTTTCAGATGCCATTACTGTTCTGCGCCATATCGTTGGTTTGGAGTCAGGTTTATCCGCTTTCCCTGAGCAGGATCCGGTGACAATGCTGGACGTGAATGGTGACAGCTCTGTCGGGGTGACTGATGCCATCTCAATTCTCCGAAGCATCGTTGGATTAACCAGTGACGAACCATCCATGCTTCTGGTCCCACCATCCAGTGATTCGATCTCCGGTGAAGCGTTGCAGATGGATCAATCTTCCGTTTTCAGAGTCTCCAGCGTTGTTCCTGAAACCTACGGGGTTGATGATCCGCTCTTCAATCCAGTCGACCCGACGGAGACAGGTCTACCAAATGTCATCTGAAAATTATCGATAGCGACGCCAAAGAGAAGGGAATGCCACAAGCACGACAACAGCCAGCATGTGATGCCGCAGGGCGTAATTCAATCCGGTGAAGGTGAACTGATCGGCAAGAAGGATGATTTCAGTTTTCAGATCCCAAAGCGACAGAACCAGCAACAGCAAGGGAAACCACTTGTAGGTGCGAACGCCCACAGGGGTCGACGGCATCCCTCTACGCACGGGAGGAGCGGTCCCAGAGCGTGAGAAGAGACGGAGCCAGGGCAATGCTCGACCAGCTGCCGACCACCACACCCACGGCCAGAGCCGTGGCGAACCACACCAGCGTTGACCCTCCGAAGAAGATCAAGGCAAGCAACGGCATCAGGGTGGTGCCGCTGGTGTAAAGCGTGCGAGTCAGGGTTGCCGACACAGCCTGATCAACCTGCTGGGAGAGGCTGAGCTCCTCCATCTCGCGACGCCGTTCTCGGATGCGATCGAACACCACCACCGTGTCGTTGACCGAATATCCGGCGATCGTCAGCAACGACACCGCGAACAGACTGTCCACCTCCAGCTGCAGAAGCAGACCGAGCCAGGCGAACAGGCCGCAGACGATGGTGACATCGTGAGCCAGCGCCACCAGCGCCAGCAGGGCGTATCGACGGTCGTAGCGAAAGGAGATGTAAACAGCGATGCCACTGAAGGCCACCAGCAGCGAAATGAGGCTGCTGCGCAACAGCTGACCGCCCAGGCTCGGGCCGATCGTGTCGACGGCCTGCCCTCCTTCGATCAAGGGACCGGCGAGCGGCTCCACGCCACGAATCACCACCTGCCCCTGACCGGCCGTCAGGGTTGGAAGTCGAAGCGACAGCGACTGACCACCGTCCAGCAGTTGCACACGGGGAGCACTGAGATTGGGTGGAGTCGTGTCTGGCTCTTCAGGAAGCTCGAGCGAACGGATCAGCTCCTGAACCTCAACCGTCTTCAGTTCGCTGCAGGACGATCCGCAGTTCCGCTCAAGCTGAATCTGTGTTCCTCCCGTGAAGTCGAGTCCGGGACGCAGAGGGAAGCCAACGGCAGGATCCAGCCAGCAGAGCACCAGTCCGGTCACGCTCACAAGAACGACGGCGGCGGACACCAGCCAGATGCGGCGGCGCATGCTGCTCAGGGACCAGCGCAGCTGATGCAGTGAGGCAGAGAGCTCAGGAGATGAAGCGACCATCGTTCAGGCAGACGGGGGGGAGAGCTGCCGCAGCGGCAGGAAGTTGCTGGGAGTGCGCAGGCCGGGATACCCCATCAGGAAACGCAGCAGCGTTCGCGTGCAGGTCAGGGCGGTGAACAGGCTCAGCAGCACCCCGATGCCGAGGGTGGCGGCGAATCCCTTGACCAGTCCTGTGCCCAGGAAGAACAGGGCCGCACAGCTGATCAAGGTGGTGAGGTGTCCATCAACAATCGAGGAGAACGCCTGAGCGAAGCCCGTCTCAATCGAACGGATCAACGTGTTGCCCTGCCGCAGTTCATCCTTGATGCGCTCGAAGATCAGCACATTGGCGTCCACCGCCATGCCGATGCTGAGGATGAACCCTGCGATTCCAGGAAGTGTCAGCGTGACAGGCAGCAGCGTGTAGATGGCGAGGTTGAACAGGGCGTAGAGGCTGAGAGCCGCGACGGCCACCCCTCCCGGCAGTCGATAGACAAACACCATGAACACCGCCACCAGGGCGAGGCCGGATAGAGCGGCCACCAGGCTGCGACGGATGTTCTCAGCCCCAAGGGTCGGACCGATCGTGCGCACCTCGATCACCTCGACCGGCAGAGGCAGCGAGCCACCTCGCAATTTCACCTCCAGCTCCCGTGCCGTCTCGGCGCTGAAGTTGCCGCTGATGGTGGCGGCACCTCCGGAAATGCCGGCTGTCTTGAACTGGGGGCCAACGGTGGCGGCGCTGATCAGCTGATCATCCAGAACGATCGACAGCAACTGGTCGGTGCCGGCGATCGACTTGGTCAGCTCGGCGAAGGCCTCGGCACCTTCACCATTGAAATTGAGGGTCACCTCCCAGCTGTTCGGATTGTTCTGCAACGGCTGACGACCTGCGGAGACCAGCTGTTTGCCCGTGAGGGCTGCCGGCTCGAGGAGCTTCAGGATCTCGGCATCCACCTTGACCAGAAGTGCCCTGAGCTGGTCCTCTTCGCTGCCGATGTCGCCATCCAGGCCAAGAACCGACTGTGCTTCGCCGAGCCGCTCAAGATCCAGCGGGTCGGTCTCCTCCCCGCGACGGATCTGCTCTTCCCTCAGGTTGAGAATCGCTTCGGCCTGGCTGCTCAGCTGACGCAGAGCCCGGAAGTCCGCCTCGGTTCCAGGCTTCTGAGCTCTGAACTCCAGCAGAGCCGTGTCGCCGAGGATCCTGGCCGCTGCCGTCGGATCCTGCTCACCGGGCAGCTGAAGCACAAGCTGGTTTTCTCCGACGGTCTGGAGGGTCGATTCCGCCACGCCCAGACCGTTGACGCGGCGGTCGAGCACGACCTTCACCGCCTCCATCTGCTCGGCACCCACCCGCTTGATGTCACCGGCAGGCTGCACCTCCACGGTGATCTGGCTGCCACCGCGGAGATCCAGCCCCAGCTGGAGGGGGGTGGTGAACAGCAACGCCGCAGCCGAGATGGCCAGCGCGAGGACAAGGGCGAACCAGCCCTGCTGACGAGCCATCGATCAGATCCCCTGACGCACGATCTGCTCAGCCGCCTCGACGATCTGATGCGGCTGGATAATCGTCAGATTCTCCAGCGAGCCGTTGTAGGGCGTGGGGATGTCCTGGCTGGACAGCCGCACCGGGCGGGCATCCAGGTCGTCGAAACACTGCTCGGTGATCAGAGCGATCAGTTCGGCTCCGATGCCGCCTGTCTTCATGCATTCCTCCACCACGATCACGCGGTGGGTCTTGCGGATGGAGCGCGCGATCGTCTCCATGTCGAAGGGCTTGAGGCTGATCAGATCGATCAGTTCCACACTGATGCCATCCGCCTCCAGTTGCTCCACGGCCTTGAGGCAGTGGTGGCGCATGCGCGAGTAGGTGAGGATCGTGACGTCGCGTCCTTCCTGCACCAGATCTGCCTGGTCCAGCGCACAGGTGTACTCACCCTCCGGCAGCTCTTCGGTGAGGTTGTAGAGCAGGACATGCTCGAAGAACAGCACCGGGTTGTTGTCGCGGATGGCGGCCTTCATCAGACCCTTGGCATTGGTGGGCGTGCTGCAGGCCACGATCTTGATGCCCGGCACCGCATGGAAGTACGCCTCCAGACGCTGGCTGTGCTCCGCCCCCAGCTGACGGCCCACACCACCGGGACCGCGCACCACGGTGGGGATGGTGAAGTTGCCGCCGCTCGTGTAGCGGAGCATCCCCATGTTGTTCGAGATCTGATTGAACGCCAGGAGCAGGAACCCCATGTTCATGCCCTCAACGATCGGCCTGAGACCGGTCATCGCTGCACCGACCGCCATGCCGGTGAAAGCGTTCTCCGCGATCGGGGTATCCAGAACCCTCAGTTCGCCGTACTTCTCGCAGAGATCCTTGGTGACCTTGTAGCTGCCGCCGTAGTGACCGACGTCCTCTCCCATGACACAAACATGAGGATCGCGGGCCATCTCCTCGTCGATGGCTTCCCGCAGGGCGTTGAAGAGAAGGGTTCCTGCCACGGCGTCGCTGCAATCCCGGCCTTCCCGGGGTGAGCGGCCAAGCTATCTCAGCCGCTGCGGACTCAACCGCCGGCGGCGAAGGTGAACAGCAGCAGCACCGACAGCAGCATCGCCGGCGAGAGCAGCAGAGCCAGCTGTCCCAGATCGTGGGGGGTCATGCACGTCGTCCGAGCTCAGCCAGACGCTAGGCAGGGTCTGAGTCCTGACCCGTGAAGAGACTGCGAAGAAACACCAGGGTCAGCCCGAAGGCAACGAATCCGGTGCTGAACGTGGCCAGGAAGGACAGACCAACCAGCAGCGTCTTGAGCGTGACGGCGATGTTCTGGGCGATCGGGGAGCTGTAGTGCGGCGGATGCATCGCGAAGTAGACGACCATGCGCCGGCTGAACCCCAGGGCCAGCCAGGCGAGCAGTCCAGCCGTCACGGCCCCGGAGAAGAAACTGAGGGGCCCCTTTCGGGTTCTGGTCTCAGCGGATTCGCTGGCCGGAAGTTTGGTGTCGTCGGAACTCATGCTTCGATCCTCGCCCCCCCGGAGCGCAGGGAACAGCACCAGGCCCGCAGCCCTTCGGACTCCAGATCCTTCCGGAGCCTTTCATATCCCTGCCGGGAGCTGGTGAGATCGGGGAACAGGGCAAAACAGCTGGGACCGGAGCCGCTCATGGCGACAGAAAGACTGTCGGGAAGGGAGCGCAGCAGCTGAAGCGCGGTCTGCACCGCTGGCGTCTCGGGCTCCACCACAGACTGGAGATCGTTCCGCAGAGGCGGGGGCTGCGCAGCACGGATCGGCCGGATCCAGCCGGCCTGTCGCAGGGCCCGGCGTCTCTGCTCGAAGGCGGGCTCGCCGACCAGATAGTCGCCGCCATGCCGTTGCCGGCAACGTCCATAGGCCCACGGGGTGGAGACACTCACCCGTGGATCCTTCACCAGCAGAACCGCCAGCGGTTCGCTCCCGTCCGACAGAGGCTCCAGCAGCTCTCCACGTCCGAAACAAAGCTGACTGCCCCCCTGAACGCAGAAAGGCATGTCGGACCCGAGCTCAGCCGCCAGCCGTTCCAGATCGGCGCAGCTGTGCCCCAGTCCCCAGAGCGCGTTCAGCCCCACGAGCGTCGCGGCACCATCACTGGAGCCTCCGGCCAGTCCGGCACCGATGGGGATGCACTTCTCGAGTGTGATGGCGGCACCGAGCTCCTGGAAGCCGGAACGCTCCCGCAGCAGACGAGCGGCCCGCAGCACCAGATTGTCCTCGCCGATGCTGAGTGCGGGGTCATCACAGCTGAGGCTGAGGCGCCCATCGGCGGTGTTGCTGAACGTGAGGCGATCGGCGAGGTCGATGCTCTGCATCACCATCGCCAACTCGTGGAAGCCGTCCGCACGCAGGCCGAGCACCTCGAGATGCAGATTCACCTTGGCCGGAGCCGTCACCGTGATCGTGCTCATGCCGAGGCGCTGATCATTCGCTCCGATTCAAGCCCTTCGCCAGTGCCACCCAGGCCTGAGGGGCCACCTCCTGGGGCCGTTGCTGCAGGGTGATCCCGGCGGCTGCGGCCAGTGCCTCCAGCTCGGACGGTTCCGCAAGCGAGGCCAGGGTGTTGCGGAGCATCTTGCGGCGACTCTGGAAGGCCTGCCTGAGCAGCCCCTCCACCCGCCGTGCCAGCCCAGGTTCCAGCCGTTGATGCGCAGGAATCGGATCAAGGGCGATCACTTCCGACTGAACCTTGGGAGGTGGCTGAAAGCAACGGGGTGGGACCGGACAGACGCTGCGACATCGGGCGAGCAACTGCATGCGCACACTCAGGGCGCTGAAGCTGCTGTGTCCGGGCCGCGCCCGGATCCTCTGGGCGACCTCCTGCTGCACCAGCAGCACCAGGCGTTGATAGGGCGGGTCGACCGGTTGATCAAGCCGTCCGATCAATCGGTCCAGCAAAGGGCCAGTGATGTTGTACGGAATATTCGCAACCACCTTCCCTGCGGGACAGGCATCCGGAAGCAGCAGAGGCACCTCCAGCACATCCCCCTGGGTCAGGGAGAAACGCGGTTGATTCTCGAAACGCTGCTGCAGGCCGGCCACCAGATCCCGGTCCAGCTCCACGGCATGCACCGCAGCAGCGGACGACGCCAGCAGACGATCCGTGAGGGCACCGCGTCCGGGTCCCACCTCGAGCACGCGATCCTGCGGCTGCAGGTCCGCCGCCTCCAGGATGCGATCAAGCACCGCCGCATCGCGCAGCCAGTGCTGCCCAAAGCGTTTTCGAGCGGTGTGGCCATGGAAGCTCATGGATTCACTGTGCACCAGCTGCCGAGTTCAGCCGAGTTGATGCACGGGAAGCCAGCGCACGCCCCTGCTGCGGCCGGACAGTGGCACCAGGGCCAGCACCACCTGCAACTGCTGCCGTTCCGCCTCGGGGTGGACGGCACGCCAGCAACTGATCGCTCTGGCAAGACAGCGTCGTTTCCGCTGATCGAAGGCGGCCGCCCCGCTGTCAGCACGCAGGCGTGAACTGCGACCCTTCACTTCCACCACCAACAGTCGCCGATCCTTCTCGAGCACAAGATCCAGCTCGCCCCAGCGGCAATGCCAGTTGCGATCGAGCAACCGCCATCCCGTCGAGCGCAGCAGCTCAAGGGCTGTCGCTTCCGCGCGACGGCCGAGAGTCAGGGGGTCCGCCATGGACAGGACACGCAGAGGAGCGTTCAGAGCATTCCCCGTTCCGCCAGGCCTAGGGTCCTGTTGTGGAACACGACTCCATGCATCGACGATTACTGGCGGTTCTGGCCACCGCGCTGCTGCTGGTGCCCCTCCTGATCAGCGGAGCAGCACCATCCTTCGCCGCGATGGATGTCGCCAAACAGGTGCTGATCGGAGCGGATTACTCGGACAAGGATCTCCGGGGCGCCACCTTCAACCTGAGCAACCTGCGGGAAGCGAATCTCTCCGGCTCAGACCTGCGTGGGGCGAGTCTTTACGGAGCGAAGCTGCAGGACGCCGATCTCAGCGGTACAGACCTTCGCGAAGCCACCCTGGACGCGGCGGTGCTCACCGGAACAGATCTCTCCGACGCCGTTCTGGAGGGTGCCTTTGCCTTCAACACCCGCTTCCAGGACGTCACCATCACCGGAGCGGACTTCACCGATGTACCGATGCGCGGTGACCAGCTGAAAAGCCTCTGCGCGATGGCCGATGGAATCAATCCGATCACCGGCCGCGAGACCCGCACCACCCTGGGTTGCGGCTGAGCGGAGGATCCGATGAGCTTTGACCCTCGCAGCCTTGAGCGTCTCCGGGAACTGGGACGGCAGTTGCCTCAGAAGCTTCCCGATCCAGCAGGGAACGCCAACGCGACGACAACGCCGAAGACCGGCCCGAAACGTCACAGGGTGGAGACGGAACAGGATCCCGATGCGCTGTTCCGGGAACTAATGACGGTCAGCGAAGACGGCACTGTTCCTGAGCATCTGATGGCCCGCCTCAAGCAGCTGGAAGCCAGGCGCCAGCCACCGGCAACCAACCCATTGGAGTCGCCGATCCGCAGCTCCGAACTGCCTCCACCACCCAGCGGCAGCAGCGGCAAGGGCAAGACCACCCGCCCCCGGCGTCCTTCCGTGACTCCCGGCAGTGAAGAGGAAAGCCTTTATGTGGCCTTCGGGCAGCTGCTGCTGGAGGACGACGAGGACGCCGGTTGAATCCCTCACGCCTCCGCATCCTGGCCGTGGGCAAGGTGCGCCGCGGCTGGATCCAGGACGGTATCGATCTCTATCGCAAACGACTGCCGGGCCTGAGCATCGTGGAATTGCGAGACAGCACTCCTGAGAAGGAATCGGAAGCGATCCGCGCCGCGCGGCGGCCTGATGAGCGACTGGTGGTGCTGATGGAGCAGGGAGAGACGCTTGCCTCGATTCCCTTCGCCCGCAAGCTGGAGCAGATCAGCAGTGAACGGATCGCCTTCGTGATCGGTGGAGCCGATGGCCTCACCGATGACCTCAAGTCAGAAGCCCACTGGCGACTGAGCCTGTCGCCGATGACCTTCCCCCATGAGCTGGCCCGTCTGATGCTGGTCGAGCAGTTGTTCCGTGCCCAGGCGATCCTGCAAGGAAGCCCGTATCACCGAGCCTGAACCGATGCTGCACGTGGTCGACAACCTGATCCCGAACGAGGAGATTCCGGCACTGCGCCACCTCTGCGACCTTCACGGCGATCTGAAACAAGCCAGTGAAGGTCGGAACCTGTTCAGCTGGATTCCGGCCGACGCGTCAGACCGGTCGGGACGCTCGCTCCACACGCCCGATCAGCAGTCCCTGGTGGAGCATTACATCCGGCAGAGACTGGGGCCGCTGCTCGACCGTTTCACGCCACAGGCCGCCGGTTACGAATGGTGGTGCAACACCAACAACGACCTGGACTGGCACATCGACAAGCACGAAGCAACGGCCGGGCGAGACGGGCTCTATGACCTGCCGTTGCTGTCAACGGTCTTCTATCCCCACGTCAGCTGTGCAGGCGGCGAATTGCTCATCGCCGACAACGCGCCTGTGCAGCAGAACAGCCCCATCGCCTCCCCCGACTTCCGCTCGATGATCTCCGTGCCACCTGTGGTGAATCGCGTTGTGCTGTTCTCAGCCGGCGTGCTGCATCGGATCAACCCATTCGAAGGGGAGCGCTACTCCGTTGCCGTGAATGTCTGGAGTCACCCGCTGATGGAGTGATGCGCATCAGATGATGCCGAAAGCATCAGGCACTTCTCGCCATCAGATGGGTCTGATGAATCAACTGACGGGCATACAAGCGACCGGCACGATGAGCATCCGCCAGAGACCGATAGTTACCGACAAAGTCATAATCAGAGCCGTTACTTGTTGCGGCAACCGCATAAAGACCGGTTGAAATCCTCCTGACCGTCCAGCTCAGGTGACAGGCTGGAGCTTGTGCACGTGACTTCACGACCACCCTCGACATCGAATCCCAGCAAGCTAGGGGCAATCACGAATCACGACTGCAACCCTTATTAGTTCGCAAATAAGTATTTACAGACAGGCGCAATAAGTGACTCAACGGAATCTCGCTCCTGGCAACGCTAGGCAATCTCTCCTAGGTACTTCGCCAGACTTCACAGATGACTTTTGAAATTTCATTACCGGTGATAAATCACATCATCACGGCAAATCAACAGCATCATGGCTGAACCCAATGGCAGCTCCAGCACCGCACCACTCAGCGAACGCTGGGCAGCGGTCGACGACTACTTCGCCTGCATCACCGAGTGCAGCCTGGATGACGGCACCTGCGTCACGCACTGCATGGAAACCCACCTGAAGCAGGACGGAGCCAGCGGCGCCTCTTAACGACGCTAATGAGAATCACTTGCAATTTTCCCCGGACTCGGATTGAATTGCGAAATATTCTCAGCAAGCGCCCATGATCCGCGTCTTCGGGCATCGCGACACCCTGCTCGCCTCGCTCGTCGCCCACTGGGCGAACGAGCGCCTTGGTATCACCAGAGCTGCGTCAGGCTCACCGGCTGGAATTTCTCCACGGCCATGGTCCAGGCCCGCGGGCTCATCCCCTGCAGGCCCTTCCTGAACACCTCCGCGTCGCCACTGTTCAGCCAGGCCGCCTTGAGCACCGGCAGATCTTCCGGCAGCCGCTCCATCGGCAGCTCCACCAGCAGCAGACTCTCTGCCGCCGCCGCCCGCTTCAGCAGCCCCGCGTCGCTGCGCTGCCAGACCCGCAGCAGCAGCTCAAGCACCAGGGCCCGCCCCAGCTCATCCGGCGCCTCCCCCTCCGCCGCCACCTCTTTCTGAGATCGGCCGGCCAGCGGCAACGCTCGCCGGCCTTCCTGCTCGATCAGGGCCAGTGCCACGAGATAAGGAGTGTCGGCCACGGATCATGCGCGAAACCACACCATCCTCCCCGCGAGCCAATTCAGTACACTTGTACTATCAAGTAGGTCGCGTCGTCCGCTGTGGAGTTCCATCAACCTCCGCTTCCCCTGCAGCCCAGGCGGGCGCGACTGAGTCTGCCGCTGGCCGGCGAGCGGGTGGCAGCCGGCTTCCCCTCCCCGGCCGACGACTACGTGGAGGTGGGAATTGACCTCAATGAGCAGCTGATCCGCCACCCCACCAGCACCTTTTTCCTGCGGGTCAGCGGCGAGTCAATGACGGGCGCCGGCATTCACGACGGTGATCTGCTGGTGGTGGATCGCAGCCTCGACCCTCGCCCGGGCCGGGTGGTCGTCGCCGTGCTGGACGGTGCATTCACCCTCAAACGACTGGTGCGCCACCGCGGTCGCCTGCGACTCGAGGCAGCCCATCCGAACTATCCGCCCCTGGAACTGCACCGCTGCGGCGAGGTGCAGATCTGGGGTGTGGCGGTTCACGTGATCCATCCGCTCTGAGCCACGCCATGCCCTCGGCCACCGCCCTGATCGACGGCAACAACTTCTATGCCTCCTGCGAGCAGAGCCTTGATCCCGCCCTGATCGGTCGACCGGTGGTGGTGCTCTCCAACAATGACGGCTGCATCGTGGCCCGCAGCGCCGAGGCCCGCGCCCTCGGCATCGCCATGGGCACGCCGTACTTCAAGGCGCGCACGGAGCTGGCACGCCAGAACGTGGTGGTGCGCAGCTCCAACTACGCCCTCTACGCCGATATGAGCCAGCGGATGATGAGCCTGCTGGAAACCCATTGCGAAGAGCTGGAGATCTACTCGATCGATGAGGCCTTCGCACGGCTGAGTCGTCCCCGCAGCGGCGATCTGCAGCACTGGGCCCGCCGGCTTCGCGCCCGTGTTCGACAGGATCTGGGACTACCGATCGCCATCGGTGTGGGAGCCAGCAAAGGGCAGGCGAAGCTGGCCAACCGTCTGGCCAAGCAGGTGCCGGCCCATGCCGGCGTCTTCGATCTGGGTCGCTGCGATGACGCCGACAACTGGCTGGAAACGGTTGCGATCGAGGATGTCTGGGGCATCGGTCGCAAGCTGGCCCGTTGGTGCCGGCTGCGGGGCATCACCAATGCCCGGCAGCTGCGAGACATGCCCAGTGGAGAACTGCGGGCGAAATGCGGTGTTGTGGGGCTGCGACTGCAACGGGAGCTGCGTGGCCATGCCTGTCTGCCTCTGGATCTGGCACCCGCACCGAAACAGGAAACCTGCGTCAGCCGCAGCTTCAGCCGCCCGATCACCAGCCTCGAAGAACTCCGCCAGGCCGTGGCCACCTACGTGGTGCGCGCAGCGGAGAAACTGCGCAGGCAACGCCAGCGGGCCGCCACCCTCACGGTCTATACCCGCACCAGCCCCTTCATCCCGGCGTTCTACAGCCAGGCCGCCAGCACCCGCCTGGATCTGCCCAGCAACGACACCGCGGTGCTGCTCGAGGCGACATTGCCGCTGGTGGATCGCATCTTCCGGCCGCACCGCCAACTGGCCAAGGCCGGTGTGCTGATGCAGCACCTGCAGGGCACCGACACGCTGCAGTCCCATCTGATGGTGCCGATGAGCGCGGAGCAGCAACGGAAGCGGGAGTGCCTGATGCAGACGATCGATCGGCTCAATCAGCGCTACGGCCGTGGCACGGTGCACTGGGCGGTCTGTGGCCTGCAGCCGGGCTGGATGATGCGCCGGGAACGCCTCAGCCGCGCCGCCACCACCCGGTTGAGCGATCTACCGACCATTCATGCCCGTTGACGACGCATGAAGAGGAGCCTCACCGATCCGCCGGCGCACATCCTCTAGGTCTGCTGCAGCAGCTGTACCGCCTGCTCACGCCTGCTGAGCAGCAGCACCATGCGCTCGCCATGAGTATTCAGACCGATCTGCTCGCGGACGAGGTCCGTGCTGGCCAGAGCCAGCCCGCAGGTCTCGATGAACAGAACCGGCAAGGTGCCGTGATGGCCGCGCATGCCCTGCAGATCCAGAGCCTGGCGAACCGCCCGCTGAGCCCGATCGGTGCCGAGCCGCTCCACCAGGGAAGGCCAGAGGTGGTTGACGGGCTGCAGGGCCGCAAAATCCAGCTGAGCATCAGGCATCAGGACGGCAGCAGGGCGATCGCCTCCATGATCATCTGCGGTGTCACGGCGATCCTCTCCAGCGGATCAGCGTTGTCCAGATAGGCGTCGAAGGAGGCGAAACGCTCGATCACGGGGTCGGCCCCCTCGGCTGCACAGGCCTCGACCCAGTCGCCGTCCTCCGGTTTCACAACCGCATAGGCCTGCAGGGTCTCCTCCAGATCACCGCCGTCACCGACCCCCTCGCCGTGCCAGATCGCTTCGAAGAATTCAGACATCTCAGGCGGGGAAGAGCTGTTGGTTCCGGTTGGCGATCGCCACCAGCGACAGCATCACCGGCACCTCCACCAGCACGCCCACCACGGTGGCGAGAGCGGCGCCGGAATTCAACCCGAACAAGCTGATGGCGACCGCCACCGCCAGCTCGAAGAAATTGGAGGCGCCGATCATGGCGCCAGGGGCAGCAATGGTGCGCGGCTGGCCCCAGACCCGCATCCACTGAGCCGCGATCCAGAAGATCAGATAGGTCTGGAGAATCAGTGGAATGGCAATCAGCACGATCGCCAGCGGATTGGAGAGGATCGCCTGGGCCTGCACCATGAACAGCAGCAGCACCGTGGCGATCAGAGACGTGATCGCCAGCGGCTTGAGCTGTGCCTCCAGCCGCTCGATCCGGCCGGGAGAGTGGAGGAACACCCGCGTCAGCCAGCCTGCCGCGAGGGGCACGACCACGAACAGACCGACCGCGGTGATCATCGTGTCCCACGGCACCAGCACATCGCTCACCCCAAGCAGAAGCGCCGCGATCGGGGCGAAGGCGAACACCATGATCAGGTCGTTCACCGCCACCTGCACCAGGGTGTAATTGGGGTCGCCATCACTGAGGCGGCTCCACACGAACACCATGGCCGTGCAGGGAGCCACCCCCAGCAGAATCATCCCGGCCACGTACTCCTGGCCCATCGCTTCCGGGATCCAGGCGGAGAACAGGCCGCGGATGAACAACCAGGCCAAAGCCGTCATTGTGAGCGGCTTGATCAACCAGTTCACCGCCACGGTGATCAGCAGTCCGCGCGGTTGCTGGCGGATGCCGCCGATGGCGGAGAAATCAACCGCCAGCATCATCGGGAAAATCATCCCCCAGATGAGAATGGCGATGGGAAGGTTGATCCGAGCCACTTCCAGCGAGGCGATCCAGGCCGCCAGATCGGGCAGCAAGCCGCCGAGGACGACTCCCGCCACGATCGCCAGACCGATCCAGAGGGAGAGATAACGCTCGAAGATTCCCATCAGGTGATCACCGGAGTGGTGCTGAGATCGACATCACTCACGGCATCCAAGCTCCTGCAGTGGAACAGAACAAAGGCGAAGGTATCAAGACGCTCGATCACCGACTGAACCCAGAGGTGTCCCCATGCAGCTTGCGGGTCAGGCGGAGAGAGGCTCCTGATCGCCGTAGCCGCTGCATCGCTGCTGATCGAGATGAAGGATGTGCTTCCGTTCGCTGTAGTACAGCTCCTGATAACGGAGAGCATCGCGATTGAGCTCGTCGAAGAGATCCTGAATGCACTGCTCCATATCCACCGGCTCCTCCGCTGGCTGGTGCTCGATCAGCGTGGCGATGCAGGCCTCGAGCGTCTGCAGTCGCTGCCCGCCCCAGGCCTCGAGAAGATGCCGGCAGCGTTTGAGACTTTTCTGCCGTTCCAGCAGCGCGGTCGTCCCCCTCAGCTGGACCAGAGGCTCCGCAAGGGAGACCCGATCCAGTTCTCCAGGCTCCAGCAGGGGCGTCAGCCGTGAGACCAGAGCACTGTTCTCGAGCAGAAGCTGATCGGTGAGCAGCCGGGGAAGATCCAGGTCTGCCAGTTGATCCCCGGTGTCCTCGGCACGGCTGATCAACTCGAGCCTGCCGACGCCGAGATTGGTTTCCTCCAGTTCCGTGATCGCAGCCCAGAGCAGCCGGTGCGGCTGCAAGGCGAAGTCCTCCAGTTCACGCTGACGAAGCTGCTGACGAACCTCAGCGCGATGGCGCGGGCAGTGGAGATACAGCCGCAGAAGGTCGGCCTCGCAGCGTTCCCGCTGACTGGCCTCCCCAGGCTGTTCGTGACGACTGGCACGTCCGTGCCAGCGCTGTCCCTTCACCTGCTGACGCAGATCCTCCTCCAGCTGCAGCGCGAGGCGCCCCTGCCCGCCGCTGAGCCGCTCGGCCACCCGTTGCAGGTAGTGGGTCCGCACAGCCGACTGCGGCAATTTGCCGAGCAGAGCCACCAACTCGCTGACGGACTGCTGGAACTGATCGGAGCGACTGAGATCGCGCTCCTCCAGGACCTGCTCGATCTGCCAGTCCAGCCACAGGGGGGCCTGATCCAGCAGAGCTCGGTAATCCCCGGCGCCGTGATCCTTCAGGAACTCGTCGGGGTCCTTGCCGGACGGGAGATGAAGGACCCGCAATTCCAGCTGACCCTGCATGGCCAGCTGCTCGACCTCGCCGATCGCACGATTCGCCGCCCGGATTCCGGCCCGATCGGCATCGAAATTCAGCACGATCCGCTTGCTGTCGCTGACGCGGCAGAGCTGCGTGATCTGCTGGCTGCTCAGGGCCGTTCCCAGAGCGGCCACCGCGTTGTTGACCCCGGCGGAATGCAGGGCGATCACATCGAAATAGCCCTCCACCACCACAGCGCGGTCATCCCTGCGGATGGCGTTGGCCGCCTTGTCCAGACCGAACAGGTGCTTGCCTTTCTCGAACAGCTCCGTCTCCGGAGAGTTCAGATACTTCGGTTCACTGCCGTCCAGGCTGCGACCACCGAATCCGATCACCCGACCCTGACGGTCATGGATCGGCACCATCACGCGATGGCGGAACCGGTCGTAGAACCCGTTGCCACCCTTGCGGGGCACCACGAGACCGGCCGCCTCCAGCACCTCTGGTGCCAGCCCCTCCACCTGCTGCAGATGGCTGAGCAGGCCATCCCATTGATCCGGGGCGTAGCCGAGTTGAAACGCGTCCTGCGTCGCCGCGGACAATCCCCGCTTGGTCGTGAGATACGCCAGGGCCTCCTTGCCGGCAGGGCTCTGGAGTTGCGATCGAAACCAACCAGAGGCCAGGGAAACAGCCCGCTGAAGCTTCTCGCGACGGGACAACTGCTGACGCAGACGTTCCTGCTGAGGACCATCAACGGTCTCCACCGGCAGCTGATATTTGCGAGCCAGCTCCAGCACCACGTCACTGAAGCTCTGGCGCTGGAACTCCATCAGGAACTTGATGGAGTTCCCACCCGCACCGCAGGAGAAGCAGTAATAGAACTGCTTCTGCGGCGACACGGTCATCGACGGCTTGCTGTCGTCGTGGAACGGGCAGATCCCGACGAACTCACGCCCCTTCTTCTTGAGAACAACGTGCTCTCCCACCACATCGACGATGTCAGCGCGCTCCTTGACGGCATCGATCGTGCGGGGGTGCAGGCGTGCGTTCACCATGGGGCCATTCTGCGAAGTCACGCCCTGCCGTCTAGTGACGGATCCTGCAACCGCACGACAGGACAGGCGACCGGCAGGCACGTTAGGAGAAGGTTCGGCTTGATCTCTCCTCCGGAGGAGAACCATCAGAGGACTGAACCATCAGAGTGAGCCGACCGCCATGTCCAGACGATTGGAGCGATCGGAACGGATGAAGGCTGCCGCTGATCAACTCCGAGCCGGCTTTGAGCTGTGCAGGCCCTGTGTTCTCAGCTCTCTGGCTTTCAGCCTGATGACCGTCTGCGTGAAACAGCTGGGGGGACGGCTGCCCGTGGCGGAAGTGGTGCTGTGTCGCGCCCTGATCAGCGTGGTGCTCACCGCGGTGGGGCTGAAACTGGCAAACGTCTCGCCCTGGGGAGAGCGACGAGGCCTGCTGCTGCTGCGGGGACTGTGCGGAAGCCTGGCCCTGCTCTGTTTCTTTGAGGCGATCACCGTGCTGCCGCTCGCCTCGGCCACCGTTCTTCAGTACACCTATCCAACCTTCACGGCACTGGCAGCAGCCGTGTTCCTGGGGGAGCAGCTGCGCCGGAGCATCGTGCTGGCGGTGCTGCTGGGCTGGGGCGGCATCATGCTCGTCGCGCAGCCGGATTGGCTCAGCCGTGGGATGACCACACTGCCGATGACGGCGATCGTGATCGCTCTTGGTGGTGCCGTGTTCACAGCGCTGGCCTACGTCTGTGTGCGCCGGCTCTCCAGCACGGAACACCCCCTGGTGATCATCCTCTACTTCCCGATGCTGTCTGTGCCGCTCACCCTGCCGCTGGTGGCTCGTGAAGGCGTGATGCCCCTGGGAGCGGAGTGGATCTGGTTGCTTGGGGTTGGCGTGTTCACCCAGCTGGGACAGATCTGGGTGACGGAAGGGTTGAGCCGGATGCCTGCCGCGCGGGCGACATCGATCAACTATGTGCAGGTCGTGTTCGCTGCACTCTGGGGTTGGCTGGTCTTTTCGGAGTCTCTGAATGCTTGGGTGATCACCGGAAGCATCCTCGTCCTGATTTCAACCCTGGTGAGCCTCGCCGCCAGACGCTGACTCTTTCCGGCGGATGGCCTCCTCAGGCATGCTCCAGGCCGAGAGGAAACAGCTGCCACTGCTGCTGTCCAGGGGATGAGGCCAGTGGCCTGGCGAGAGACCAGCTGTCGCCCTGCTCCCCCCGTTCAAGAAACAGCTCGAAGACGCTGTCGACCCGCATGCTGTCTCCCGGGAGCTGCCAGTCGAAAGAGCCGAGCAGATGCACGAGACGCGCCCCATCAAGCTTGATCTGCTCCTGCTGCTCGATCCGAACCCGCGAAACGCTGGGCACTTCGGTGGAAACGGGAAGATTCAGGCTGGAAGCAATCGCTGACTGCGTGATCACGATCTGCTGAGCCAATGCCTCGTTGATGATCGACCTCGGCGGTTCATTGCCCAGGGAACAGGCCGTGAGCATGACGGTCATCAGGCACCAGAGACAGACCTGGCGAAGCTGACGCAGCATCCATCGAGAGCATGTGAGGACCATGATTCCGGCCTGTCGCCGATGCACCTCCCTATCCAAGCAAGCCAAAGACACGGAGGAGAGCAAGCCCGGACCGGAGCGAGCGATGCTCTCGGCAACGACAACATCAACAACGGGCCAAAAACGACAACTTGACTTGATCAATCAAAACCGAAATAGGCCACTGAAAGTTAACCAAATCCCGGAATCCTCCAGCGTGATCGGATCAATCCGAACGTTCTGAATCAACGTTCAGGAAGGGCGCCCAGCAATCTGTGTCAAGCATCCGGGCCGATGCTCATCCAGCTTGATAAGAACGGGTCCTGGATTAGGGTGTCAGAAAGGGCAGATCAGGATGCTCGGCTGGTTGAGCGGAACGATTCTTGCGACTTATCAGCGAGGCAACCGTCATCTCATTGTTTTGAGATGTGGACCTGTCGGCTACGAAGTCAATGTTATCCAGCGTGATTGGAACGACATCACACAACACGAAGAGCGTTCATACTGGATTCACCAGGTTTGCCAGAACGACGACACAATCCTGTATGGATTCCAGTCTCTGAACACGCGCGAACTGTTCCGCACCCTGATCAGTGTGAACGGGGTTGGGCCCCAGGTGGGACTGGCCCTGCTTCAGGAATGCAGTGTTGAAGATCTTGTCGATGCCATCATCGATGCCGATCTCAGCCTGTTGAGCCAAGCCCAGGGGGTGGGCCGGCGCACCGCGGAGCGGATCACGGTCGAGCTGCGCTCGACTCTGGAAAACCAGCGTGCATCCTTCCAGGAATCGGAGTCCGTGAAAGGCCAGGAGTCCAAGGGAGAGAGAGCAGTTCAGGACAGCGTCCCGGGGGATCTGGTCAACACCCTCAACGTGCTGGGTTACGAGAATTCCGAGATCCGTGCGGCGATCCGCGCCGTGAAGGACACGCTGCCCCCCGGGACAGGGGAGGACGCCTGGTTGCGGGCATGCCTGAAGCAGTTGAGCCTTCCATGAGGTCGACCCGGTAAGATGGTTGTTTGCAGCACAAGGGCTTTTACCCCCGCATGTCGCTCGATACCACCGAAAAGCAGCAGCTGATCAACACGCATCAGACCCATGGCACCGACACCGGCTCAGCCGAGGTTCAGGTGGCGATGCTCAGCGAGCGGATCAACCGTCTCAGCGGCCATCTGCAGCAGAACAAGCACGACTTCTCGTCCCGTCAGGGCCTGCTGAAGATGATCGGACGTCGGAAGCGGCTGCTCAGCTATGTGCGCAACAAGAGTGAACAGCGTTATTCCGACATCATCGGCAAGCTCGGCATCCGCGGCTGAAGTCTGATGTCGGACCGGCGCAACCCGTTGCCCTTTGAGCCCAAAGGCGCAAAGGGGGAACGAAGCGAGAAGGCACAGGCAGCGCCGGCCGCACGCCAGGAAGCGATTCCACGCCCGATCGCCAACCGCATGGCGCGACGGGTTGCCGTGTTCACCGGTCTGCCATCACTGGCTGGCATGGGAGTGTTCGTCCTCAGCTACGTGCTGGTGACCCGGGGAATCGCAGACATTCCACCGGGGGTGACCCTGACAGGATCAGGCGCTCTGTTTCTTCTCGGTCTTGCAGGTCTGAGCTTCGGAGTGCTGACGACAAGCTGGGAGCCACAGCCCGGATCTCTTCTGGGTCTTGAGAATCTGCGGCCCAACCTGCAGCGGATGCGTCAATCGATCCGAGCGCAGAAAGAAAAGGACTGACGCAACTCAGGCCGCCACCAACCGACCGCTGCATCGTGCGGAGAAGGCCATGGCCTGCAGCGATTCGGCTGCTGAAACAGCATCTCGTACACAGAACTGAGGGCCAAGACGGACGTAACGGACCGATGGCCCCTGGCGCACCTCCGCCACCACCGGAACACGCACGCCCAGCTCTTCGCGGTCGGGCCGGTGCTGCTGAAGGCACTCCCGTAACTTGTGCTGCACGGCGATGTCGCTGGCCTGATCCACCGGCAACTCCACCACCAGCAGCGTGAGATCGTCGACAGCGCGGCAGTCGTCCACAATCAACTGAACTCGCTCATCTCGGCGGTCGACACCGGCCCAGATCAGCAATCGGGCCTCGGCCATCAGATGGTCCGACAGACGCGCGTAACTCTTCGGGAACACAACCGCTTCACAACTGCCGGTGAGATCCTCCAGCTGAAGAATCGCCATCCGGTCACCCTTGCGTGTGGTGACCTGGCGGAACTCACTGATCATGGCGATCGCGCTCACCTTGGCCTTGTCGGCCTGTTCTTCCAGGGATCCCAGACCGATCGGAGCCAGGAGGCTGGCCGACGGTGACAGCTGTTTGAGGGGATGGTCCGAAAGATAGAAGCCGACGAGATCCTTTTCGAGCCGCAGTTTCTCGGTCGGCGGATAGTCCGCCACCGGTGCGGCCTTGGGAGCAAGGCTGAGATCAGCGGGTGCATCAGCAGCATCCGCTGGGGCTGCCATCAGATCGAACAGGTTGCCTTGACCGCTGTCCCGATCCTTTGCCCGGGAGGAGGCCCAGTCGAGAAGCAGATCCAGATCAGCCATCAGCTGGGCCCGGTTGCCGTCGGGTTGAAGAGCATCCATGGCCCCGCAGTGAATCAGAGACTCAAGACCACGACGATTCAGCACCGACGATGGAATCCGGTCACACAGATCAGCGAGGCACTGGAACGGACCATCCGACTCGCGAGAGGCGATCAACTTCCGGATCGCACCATCGCCGAGATTGCGGACCGCCGACAGACCGAACAGGATCCGCTCGCCCGTGGGTGTGAAATCAATGCGGGACGCGTTCACATCCGGTGGAAGCACTTCGATGCCCATCGCATTGCAATTGGAGATGTAGCGCTGAACCTTGTCGGAGGCGCCGGCATTCACCGTCAGCAGAGCAGCCATGTAGGCCACCGGGTAATGCGCCTTCAGATAAGCGGTCTGATAAGTGACGGCCCCATAGGCGGTGGAATGGCTCTTGTTGAAGCAGTACTCGGCGAACAAAACCATCTGGTCGAACAGCTCATCGGACACCTTCTCGTCAACGCCGCGTTCCGCTGCCCCCTTCACGAAGATGCCGCGATGCTTCTGCATCTCAGACACCTTCTTCTTACCCATGGCCCGACGGAGCAGATCGGCCTGCCCCAGGGAGTAGCCGGCCAGATCCTGAGCGATGCGCATGATCTGCTCCTGATACACCATGATTCCGTAGGTCTCGCTGAGAATCGGCTCAAGGATCTTGTGAGCGAAATCAATCGCCTCACGTCCATGCTTGCGGTTGATGAATTTGGGAATCAATCCAGCGTCAAGAGGACCCGGTCGGTAGAGAGCAAGGATCGAGGAGATGTCTTCCAGCGATGACGGTTTGAGATCACGCACGATCTGCCGCATTCCGCTGGATTCCAACTGAAAGATCCCCTCAAGATCGCCTCGCGCGAGGAGAGCAAAGGTCTCTTCATCCTGAGGCGGCAGTTTGTCTGGATCGACGCGGGTGCCACTGCTCACCTCGACGAGCTCAAGGGTCTTGTCGATCATCGTGAGGTTCTTTAACCCCAGGAAATCCATCTTCAATAGACCCATGGATTCCACGTCTTCCATGAAGTACTGGGTGATCACCTGACCATCGTTGTTGCGCTGCAGAGGCACCAGTTCATCCAACGGATCAGCAGCGATGACGACACCGGCAGCGTGAACGCCGAATGTCTTGTTCGTTCCCTCGATTCGCATCGCCATGTCGACCCAGCGCTTCACCACCGGATCTCCCTCGTACTTGTCGCGGAATTCGGGATTCGGGGATTCAGCGCCGATCATCGCCTTCAGCTTCGCGGGCTTGCCGCGAACCACCGGGATCAGCTTCGCCAGACGGTCGGCATCGCCGTAGGGAATATCGAGCACCCTGGCCACATCCTTGAGAACCGCCTTGGAGGTCATCCGGTTGAAGGTGATGATCTGGGCCACCTTGTCGTCGCCGTAGCGCTCGGTGACGTAGTCGATCACCTCACCACGACGCTCGATGCAGAAATCCGTGTCGATATCAGGCATCGACTTGCGTTCAGGATTCAGGAAGCGCTCAAACAGCAGCCCGTTGCTGACCGGATCGATGTTGGTGATCCCCAGGGCGTAAGCCACCAGTGAACCGGCCGCGGAACCGCGACCCGGTCCCACGGGGATGCTCTGTTCCCGGGCAAAGCGGATGTAGTCCCACACCACCAGGAAGTAGGTGGGAAATCCCATCTGCTCCATGATCTGAAGCTCGGTGTTCATCCGATCGGCATAGGCGGGATCGATCGGGGCCTCTGACGCCAGCGCCAGACGCTCCCGCAATCCCTGCTCCGTCACCTCGCGCAGGTAGGTGACGGACGTATGCCCCTCTGGAATCGGGAAACGGGGCATCTGGTATTTGCCGAGGATGTCGTAGTCCTCCACCTTCTCGGCAACACGCACGGTGTTGCGGATCGCCTCCTCCACCACCTCGGGCTCAAGATGATCGCCGAAGAGGCGACGCATCTCTTCCTCGGTCTTGATGTATTCGGTGCCGGTGTAGCGCAGCCGTTTCTCATCACTGATCAGCTTGCCGGTGAGCACGCAGAGCAGCGCGTCATGGGCTTCGACGTCCTGCTTGCTCAGATAATGCGCATCGTTGGTGGCCACCAGCTGGATGCCCAGCTCCTTGGCGATCTGCACGATCTCAACATTGACGATGCGGTCTTCGGGGGAACCGTGATCCTGAATCTCCAGGTAGTAGTCGTCTCCGAAGACCTCCTGGTACCAGCGGGCCACATCGCGGGCGACCTCAGGACGCCCACGCAGGATCGCCTGGGCGATTTCACCGCCGAGACAGGCGGTGGAGATGATCAGCCCCTCGCTGTGCTGCTTGAGCAGCTGCTTGTCGATGCAGGCGCGGGAGAAGATCCCGCGGCCGCGCATCCCCCGCAGGTGACTGATGCTGGTGAGCTTCACCAGGTTGCGATAGCCGGTGGCGTTCTTGGCGAGAACCACCAGGTGATAGCGCTTCTCCTTTTTCTGCTGAGGATCGTCGATCGAGCCGTTGATCACATACATCTCGTTGCCGATGATCGGCTTGAGATCCGTGCCCTTGCAGAGCTTGAGCAGCTCGATGGCTCCGTACATCACCCCGTGATCCGTCAGCGCGATGGCCGGCATGCCGAGCTCTTGAGCTCGCTCGACCATCAATGGCAGCTGTGAAGCGCCATCCAGAAGGCTGTAATCGCTGTGGTTGTGGAGTGGAACGAATGCCATGGGCCCAGCCTAGGACCCAACGCAAGATCAAGCGTGAGGACTGTTCAGCTGGCACCAGATGTGGTGGCCGTCAGGGAACCAGGCTGGCTTCGGGGCGCCGGGCAAACACCTCAGCGGCCTGCTCGTACTGGGAGGCCACCTGCAGAAGACGCGCCTCATCCAGCACATTGCCGATCAGCTGAACTCCGATGGGAAGACCGGCCTGGCTGAATCCGCAGGGAACACTGATGGCGGGCAGGCCGGCCAGGTTCACCGGAATCGTGAGCAGATCAGCCAGGTACATCGCTAGCGGATCATCGGCGTGGGCTCCACTCCGGAAAGCGGTGGTCGGTGCCGTCGGCGTGAGCAGCACATCCACGGACTGGAAGGCTGCATCAAAGTCGCGGCGAATCAAGGTGCGCACCTGCTGTGCCTTCCGGTAATACGCGTCGACGTAACCGGCGGAGAGCGCATAGGTTCCGATCAGGATGCGGCGCTGCACCTCGGCGCCGAATCCTTCGGCACGACTGCGGGCCGTCATCGCGGCCAAACTTTCGGCGTCTTCTGCTCGGAAGCCGTATTTCACGCCGTCGTACCGGGCCAGGTTGGCGGAGGCCTCGGACGGTGCGATCACGTAGTAAGTGGCGATTCCGTCGGTGAACCGCGGACAACTCACCTCCACCAGCTCAGCCCCCAGAGCCTCCAGCTGCGCAGCAGCAGCCTGGGTGGAGGCCTTCACTTCGGCATCCAGGCCTTCGGCGTCGAAGCACTCCCGGATCACGCCCACCTTCAAGCCCTTGATCGACCGGTTGAGACCATTGCTGAAATCCGGAACCTCGGCGTTCAAACAGGTGGAATCGCGCGGATCATGGCCAGCGATCACCTGCAGCAACTCCGCGGCATCGGCAACGCTGGTGGCGAAGGGACCCACCTGATCGAGAGAGCTGGCGAACGCCACGAGCCCCCAGCGACTGACCCTGCCGTAGGTGGGCTTGAGACCCACCACGCCGCAGAACGAAGCCGGCTGACGGATCGAGCCACCCGTGTCCGAGCCGAGGGAAGCGACGCAGGCCCCCGTGGCGACAGCCGCCGCACTGCCACCCGATGATCCACCGGGGACGTGATCGGTGTTCCACGGATTGCTTGTGGCACCGAACGCGGAGGTTTCCGTGGAGCCCCCCATGGCGAACTCGTCCAGGTTGGTCTTTCCAACCAGAACACCACCGGCGCGCCACAACCGTTCCGTGACAGCGGACTCGTAGGGCGGCACGAAACTCTCCAGCATCCGGCTGGCGCAGGTGGTGGTCACGCCGCGGGTGCAGAGGTTGTCCTTGATGGCGAGAGGGATTCCCGCCAGAGGTCCAAGCTCCTCTCCAGCGGATCGCGCGAGATCGATGCGATCAGCATCGGCACGGGCTCGATCTGCTGTGACGTCCACGAAGGCGTGGACCTCGTTCTCGGTCTTTGCCGCCCGCTGGAGATGCTCTTCCACAAGCTCACGAGCAGAGATCTCCCCGCTCTGCAGCTGCTGACGCCACGCGCTGATCGTCATCGTCCCGGCTTCATGTCAGGGCGACGCTATCAGTCGTGTGATCAGCCCTCAGCCGCAATGGTGAGCGGTTCGCCACGGCGGGTGCGCAGCAGGCTGTGACGGATGGACTGAGGCTGCTCCGAGCCGATGTCCTCGAGGAAGACACCCAGCTGATCCTCCAGACCCTTTCGGGAAAGAAAGGGGCCGAACCAGTAGGTGACGTCAGGGCCGCTCGTTTCGACTCGGGCCCACCAGGCCATTCCAAGTCCATTGGCAAGGCTGCGCAGCGGCCGGATCAAAGGACTCATGGACCTTGAATTTCTCTTCGCATTTTGCACCGACCAGACCGAAAAAGATGTGATCTCAGGGAGATAGCTGGATGCTCTGATCAAAGTGAAGGTCCGCCTCCTCTGTTGGAGCTGACAGCGTCAGATCGATCCGTTCCTCCGGAGCAGCCTGGCTTGCATCCTTGGACTTGCGTCCCGGAGCTGTGTGTGGACGGACCACCGGCGGCGACGGAGCCTGTCCGTGGATGTCCTTCATCCAACTGCGGCGTGCCACTTCGTAAACGCAGAGCGCCGTTGCCACCGAGGCATTGAGGCTGGGCGTCACACCCCTCAGGGGAATGCGGACCAGCTGATCGCAATGGCGACGCGTCAGCAGAGAGAGCCCCTGGTCCTCCGAGCCGGTCACCAGAACGATCGGTCCGTCGAGGTCAGCATCCGTGAGAGTCACATCCCCCTCCGCCGCCAGACCGATCACGCGATAGCCGGAATCCTTGAGCTTCTCCAGGGACCTGTTGAGATTGACGACCCGGGCGACCGGCAGGTGCTCCAGGGCTCCGGCAGCCACCTTCGCCACCGAACCGGTGAGTCCGGCGCTGCGCCGCTGAGGGAGAACCAGACCATGGGCTCCCATCGCCTCAGCGGAGCGCACCACGGCTCCGAGATTGTGAGGATCGGTCACCCCATCCAATGCCAGCAGCAGTGCGGGTTCACCAAGATCGGAACAGCCCTTGATCAGGCCATCGAGATCAAGGGTCTCCGCAGCAGCCGTCTGCAGAGCGATTCCCTGATGCACCGACCCACTGGTGATCTGGCCCAGGCGGGCCCAGGTCACCTCCTCGACAAGGACACCGGATGCCTTCGCTTCTCGCAGCAATTGCAGGAACTTGGCGGAGCTGCGCATCTCGGGCGTGCACCAGATGCGATGGATGGGGCGACCGGATTCCAGGGCAGCCTGGCTGGCATGGCGCCCCCAGACCAGATCATCCGGCGGCGGAGAGGCTGCCGCTGCATCCGGGATCTCATCCCGCTGACTGCGGACCGCCGCGCCCGGGCCGGAACCATGGCGGGAGCGGATCGGGGGCTGGCGCCGCTCATCCACTGAGCGTCGACGCCCTTCCGGGCGCCTGCGATCCGCTGACCACTGGCCGTCGTCAGGGCGAAACTCCCTTCGCTGCGGGTCTCTGTCTCTGGTGCGTGGATTGACCACGCGGTTCTGATTGTCCGAGAAACGACGCTGCGGTCGTTCACCGGATCGCGAAGCTCCAGGGCGACCGACACGGCCCTGCTCCCCCCGACGCTCACCATCCCTTGGCCAGTCGCCGCGGTCGCGGAACTCGTTGCCGTTGACCGGACGCCGACGTTCTCCCCGTCCCTGGCGACCATCGCGAGGGGGGCCACCGGAGCGACGTTCAAAGCGAGGTGTCATGGGCGACAGAGGTGTGGGCGGACGGAGGACTCGGATCCGACCCGTCTGACTCCAGCGAATCCAGGAGCTGAGCGAGACGGGCTGGGTTGTTCAGAAACAGCCAGCCCACCATTGTCTCAAATCCTGTCGCCATTCCATAAACAGCTGCATCGCCACGCCGGGGGCCACGACCGGCGCGGTTCCTACCACGGCGCACCAGGTCGAGCTCACGGTCATCCAGCAGCGGCTCAAGCTGCTTGAGAGCACGGGCCTGTGCATCAGCACAGACCTGTTCCACAACCGCACGGTGCAGAACATCGGCACGACCGGGGCTTCGGCAGTGGCGCAGGCGCTGATGCAGCTCCCAGACCGCATCCCCCAACCAGGCGAGCTGGAGAGGACCGAGTTCATCACCGCCGCCGGTGCCGGTCCACCCGTGGATCCAGTCGCTCAAGCCGCCAGCTGGCTGAGGGCGGTGGGCAGGTCGTCGACGAGATGCAGGAACCCCTCAAGGCGCACCAGCTTCACGGTCTGGGTGACACGGGTGTTGCCGACCAGCTGAAAGGAGCGCTTCGAATCGGTGCACTGTTTGGCCAGTTGCACCAGAGCGCCGAGACCGGATGAATCGAGGAAATCGATCTTGCTGAGATCGATCACCGCCGGAAGGCTGCTGGCCTGAAGAACGTCTGCGACGTAGGCCGTGAACTGCTTCTCCGAATAGGCATCAAGTTGCCCGGTGAAGTGGAACACCAGACATCCGTCCCTCTGCTCGAAGCCGCCTCGAAGGGAGACGGTCAGTCGCTGCAATTCGCTGATGGGTTCAGCTCCCGGGAGACCTCTGGGCGAGATTTTAGTGAGGCTGGACGGCGTCAACCACCACTGGACCGCCGATCCGCCATCAAGGTCACGAACCTGGCGAAATGGTGGTCCGCGTCATGGGGGCCTGGACTTGCTTCCGGGTGGTACTGAACACCGAAGACGGGTTGGTTGCGATGCGCGAGAGCCGCCACGGTGCGGTCGTTCAGATTCAGATGGGTGATCGCGATGCGGCTGCTGTCCAGGGACGCCGCATCAAGGGCAAATCCATGGTTCTGGCTGGTGATCTCCACCTGGCCATGCGTGCCGCAGGGATGATTGAGTCCTCGATGGCCGTAGGTGAGCTTGAAGGTGCTGCCGCCGAGGGCCAGACCGAGGATCTGATGGCCTAAACAGATCCCGAACAGGGGCAGATCCGGCTGATCCAGCAACTGGCGGGCCAGGCTGATTCCGCCGCACACCGCGGCCGGATCCCCCGGACCGTTGGAGAGGAACACCCCTTCCGGGCGATGGTCCAACACGGTCTCCAGATCGGTGCTGGCAGGAAGCACCGTGACGGCACAACCATGGGCAGCAAGCCGATCCAGGATCGCCCGCTTGATGCCGAAATCGATCGCGACCACCCGGTAGCGCTCCTCAGGATTCGTCCTCAGCCGCTGATCGAAGCTCGCAGCGCAGGGTGACTGCCAGGCGTAGGGAGTCCGCGTGCTGACAGCGTCGGCGAGGTTCAGCCCTTCCATCGAAGGAGCCTGCTTCAGCTGCTGCATCAGTTCAGCCGGAGTACGACCGTCGCTCCCGATCACGCCGTTCATCGCACCGGCCTCGCGCAGATGACGCACGAGTGCCCGGGTGTCCACACCGCAGATCCCGACCAGCCCATGGCCAACCATCCAGGTCTGGAGATCTCCCGTGCTGCGCCAGTTGCTGGGACACGGCGACAGCTGTCGGGCGATCACTCCGCGTGCATGGGGCGTCTCCGCCTCCAGATCCTCACCATTCACTCCTGTATTGCCCAGCTCGGGATAGGTGAAACTCACCAACTGCCCGGCATAGCTGGGATCCGTCAGCACCTCCTGGTAGCCGGTCATCCCGGTGTTGAACACCACCTCCCCGACAACCGATCCCCGCTTGCCGAAGGCATGGCCCGTGAGCACCGTGCCGTCCGCCAGCACGAGATGGGCCTGCGCGGACGGAGAAACGGAGATCAAGGCAGCCAGCCGCAGCTCATCACCTTCTTATTGTCCATCTCCATCGGCAAGGGCCCGCCGAAGGGCCTCCAGTCGCTGCCAGGGATGCCCCTGATCCAGGCTCTGACGGGCCATGGCGGCACCGACACTGAACTCCTGCTCCACACCGGCAACCCAGAGCACCAGTGCTGTGTTGAGAGCGACAACGTCACGCTGGGCAGCATTTCCCTGGCCGCGCAGCACCTGTTCAAGGATGGTGCTGTTCATGGACAGATCCCCACCGCGGAGGGCCTCCAGAGGGGCCGATTCCAGTCCCAGCTGCTCGGCAGTGAGCGAGAGAGAGCGCACCTCACCCTTCTCGATCAGTCGCAACTGGTTGCTGCCGGCCAGCGAGGCTTCATCGAGACCGCCGGCGCCATGGACAACGATGGCCCGCTGAAGGCCGAGCCGCTGCAGGGCACCCGCCATCGGATCGAGCAGGGTGTCCCGAGCCACCCCAAGCACCTGTGCCTGGGGGCGCAGGGGGTTCACCAGGGGACCCAGGAGATTGAACACCGTGCGGACGCCGAGACTGCGACGCAGAGGCGCGAGGTTCACGAGGGCCGGATGCCAGGCAGGGGCGAACAGAAAGGTGATCCCCGTGCTGCAGAGCGCGTCAACGACCCGGGGCAGAGGGGCCTTCAACTGCAGACCGAGCCCTTCGAGCACGTCCGCTGATCCGACCTTGCCGCTGGCGCTGCGGTTGCCGTGCTTCGCCACCGAGACACCACACGCCGCTGCGGTGAAGGCCACGGCGGTGGAGATGTTGAAGGTATCGGCACCATCACCACCGGTGCCGCAGGTGTCCACCATGGCCAGATCCGGCCGTTCACAGGGCAGCGGGCAGGCCTCGCGCAGAACGGATGCCATCGCCGCGAGCTCCTCCGCCACCATTCCCTTGGCCCGCAACCCGGCCAGGAAGGCACCGGTCTGCACGGGTGAAAGCTCTTCCGCCAGCCAGGCCCGCATCAGGGCTGTCGCCTCCGCGCTGCTCAGATCTCCTCCTTGCAGCAGGCCATCCAGCAATGCGGACCAGGAAGGTGAGTGAGGCGACATCGTGGGCAACCGGTGACAAAAAAACCCGGGGTGCAGAGCACGCCGGGCCAGGTGATGGGGACTCCACCACTATCACTCAAACGTCCAGAACCTGACCAGACCGGCTGCGCGGGTCATCAGCCGGCATCGTTCTCGGTGGTGTCGAAGCCTGAACCGACGGCATCGTCCACAGCCTGGCCTGGCCGGAAGCCACTCGCCCAGAGGCTGCGCACGCGGCTGTTCAGGTCGTCTCGCGTCAGCGACCACAGCGTCAGCAGCCGATCCAGGTCCCGTTGCAGATCTTCGGCTCCAGGAAAGCCGTCGTAGCGGATCAGCAAGCGAGCCAGATCGGTGAGGTCCCCGTCGCCTGGAGCGGATGGCTCGGGGTGGGCTCGGACATCGACTCGGTTCCCGATCGCACCAGCCTGACGCAATCGGCCACTGCCTAGGTTGTCGGCCTGCACTGGAGACGGCATGGCCGCCATGCGCCTCGATCTGATCGGCCGCTATCTGCGACCTCACCGGCGCAGCGTGCTTCTGGGAGCTCTGGCGCTGGTGGTGGTCAACATCCTCAGCGTCACGATCCCCATGGAGGTGCGTCGCGTCATCGATGAGCTCCAGGACGGCTTCTCCTACGACCGTGTGCTGCGTCAGGCGGGCTGGATCGTGGTGCTCGCCACCACGATGGGAGGGGTGCGTCTGCTGTCGCGTCAGCTGGTGTTCGGCATCGGACGACAGGTGGAGGTGGAGCTGCGGCAGCGACTGTTCGACAACATGCTGAGGCAGGAGCCGGCCTGGGTTCAATCCACCGGCAGCGGTGAAGTGATCAGCCGTGCCACCAGCGATGTCGAGAACATCCGGAGGCTGCTGGGATTTGCGATTCTCAGCCTCACCAACACCGTTCTTGCCTACAGCTTCACCCTGCCGTTCATGCTTGCGATCGACCCCTGGTTGACGCTGGCAGCGGTTGGTCTCTATCCGCTGATGCTGGGCACAGTGCGGCTGTTCGGCGGGCGCATGATGCGGCAGCAGAGGCGTCAGCAGGAGACCCTCTCCAGGCTGAGCGAGCTGATCCAGGAGGATCTCTCGGGCATCGGTGCCATCAAGATCTACGGGCAGGAGGTCTCCGAACAGGAGGCCTTCGGTTCACTCAACCGGCACTACCGGGACAGCGCCATCCGACTGGCCCGCACCCGGAGCACGCTGTTCCCACTCCTCGAGGGCATCGCCTCGATCTCTCTGCTGCTGCTGCTCGCCCTGGGCAGTGGCCAGCTGGAGGCCGGCACCCTCAGCATCGGAGGTCTGGTGGCCCTGATCCTGTATGTGGAACGGCTGGTGTTCCCCACCGCCCTGCTCGGCTTCACTCTGAACACCTTCCAGACAGGCCAGGTCAGCCTTGAGCGGGTCGAGGAACTGCTCCAGCGACAGCCCCTCATCCAGGACAGGGGGAATCATCAAGAGGCCGGTCAGACGTCTGCGAGTGGACGGCTGGAAGCCCGCGGACTCTCTGTGCGCTACGAGGGCGCGGAGCGGGACACGCTCATCGACCTGAGCTTCAGCATCGAGCCCGGGGAGCTCGTCGCCATTGTCGGGCCGGTGGGCTGCGGCAAGACCACCCTCGCCCGTGCCTTCGGTCGCATGGTGCCGGTGCAGGACGGCCAGCTCTTCCTGGATGGCATCGACGTCACCATGCTGCCCCTGGGACGACTGCGGCGCGATGTGGCGATGGTTCCTCAGGAGGGGTTCCTGTTCACCAGCACCCTTGCGGACAATCTGCGTTACGGGGAGCCCGACGCCCCCGATGAACGGGTGGAGAAAGCCGCTGATCAGGCACGCCTGATCCAGGATGTGCGCGGCTTCCCGGATGGATTCAGCACGATCGTCGGGGAACGCGGCATCACCCTCAGCGGGGGGCAGAGACAACGAACGGCACTCGGGCGAGCGCTGCTGGTTCCGGCTCCGGTGCTGGTGCTCGACGATGCCCTCGCCAGCGTCGACAACAACACGGCTGCCGCCATTCTGGCTTCGATCAGAGCCCAGGCTGATCGCACGATCGTGATGATCAGTCATCAGCTGTCCGCCGCTGCAGCCTGCGATCGCATCCTGGTGATGGACAACGGACGGATCGTGCAGGTGGGGCACCACAACGATCTGATTCACGTCCCGGGGGTCTACCGAAGGCTGTGGGAGCGCGAGCAGGCCGCCGAGCAACTCGATGCCATGGCTTTCTGAAGAAGTTGGAAGCTTGGGCCTCACACCATGGTCAAGGGGCTTAGCTGAGGAAACGCCAGAGCAGTTCATGACCAGCAGCACTCCTTTCTCCTTGCGCTGCACCCTCACCTTCGGTGATATCTACGGCCAGGTGCTCGCCTGGATGGCTGTGATCTTCGTGAGCCTGGCTGCGGGCCTCGCCCTGATGGGCTCATCCCGTCCTCTGTTCGCGCTGGTCGGAGTTGGGCTGATCCTGGTGCTGAGCCTGCCGTTCCTTCTGTTCGCCTTTGTGACCACGCTGCTGAATCACATCCAGCTGGACCCGTCCGAACAGAGCCAGACGACCTGAACAGCTCCGTCTGCCTAGGGTGACTTCTCTGAATGATCCCTCCGATGCTTCCCTCCTGGCTCTCCCCGAGCGGCGGTTCACCCGACGTCGCCGAACCGGAGCGTCACGCTGTTCTGGGGACGCCTCTGCGCGCGCCCCTGCTCAGTGACCAGGAGGAGGCGATCTTCGCCTGCGGATGTTTCTGGGGAGCGGAGAAGGGCTTCTGGCGCCTCCCGGGAGTCGTGAGCACGGCCGTCGGCTACGCGGGAGGTCAGGTGGAGTCTCCGACCTACCAACAGGTCTGCGGCGGTCGAACCGGTCACACCGAAGTGGTTCGGGTGGTGTGGAGCACCCCCGCGATTGACTTCAGCGATCTGCTCAAACTCTTCTGGGAATGCCACGACCCGACCCAGGGGGATCGCCAGGGCAACGACACCGGAAGCCAGTACCGCTCCGCGATCTACACAACGACGGATCGGCAGATGAGCCTGGCGCTGGCCAGCCGGGACGCCTACCAGCAGGCCCTGCAGGAACGTGGCTTCGGAGCGATCACCACCGAGATCCAGGCGGATCGCACCTTCCATTACGCCGAGCCTTACCACCAGCAGTACCTGGCCAAGCCAGGCAGCCGTCCTTACTGCTCAGCGATGCCGACCGGGGCTGTGCTGAGCGCGTTCGACAAGGCGGATTATCGGTTGCCGCCAAGGGTCTGGGAGTCGTACGACTGGTCCATCAGCCACTGCGTGCTGCGGAGCGACAACAGCCCGATCAGGATGAACTGATGCCCGAGAGGCTCTCCGACCGTCAGGTGCTGCTGGCCCTGCTGCTGACCCTGATGCTGGTGTTCGGGCTGATCGTTCAGACCCGAACCCTTCACGCCGACCCCGCATCACCACTGCTCTGGCGTGAGCAGCCGGCCACCGATCCCGGAACATTGCGGATCTGAGCACGCCTCGGAGATCCGGTTGCGGTCAATGGCATCGTGTGGGGAATCCGCGCGTCGGACTGACCTCACGTGACCGCTCCGCACGAGAGACACCAGCGCCGACAGCTGCATCCCCTGCCAAGGGGTCTGGTGGAGCTGTATGGACTGATCGCCGTTCTGGTGGTGCTGATTCCTGAATGGCTGGCCGATGGAACCCTCAACATCGGCCAGGCCACCGCACCGGTGGAAACGCTGCCGATGCGGGCAAGGGCCTGGAGAATTCTTCCGGAACTTCGCCTTGCCGCGATGTCCCTGCGGGAATTGCGGCGGCTGGCGCAGCAGCAGCGACTGGGCCATTACGCAAGTCTGTCCAGGGATCAGCTGACCTTGCATCTGCTGAAGCGGCTTCGCAGAGGGGAGAAACAGAGAGCTGCCCGGCTGGGGGCAGGACGCCGGAATGCCCTGTGATAACTTGCTTCTGACGGGGCGTAGCGCAGCTTGGTAGCGCACCACTTTGGGGTAGTGGGGGTCGTGGGTTCAAATCCCGCCGCTCCGATTCTTCCGTCCAGTCCCATGACCTGATTCCTCGATTCAGGCCAGAAGCCGGTGATCCCCGCCGGCTCTTTTTCATGGGTGATCCCGACGCTCAGCGTCGGGGCAGGTGAGCGATCACGAGATGCCGCTGGGCATCAATCTTCAGCCAGCCTTCATCGCGAAGCAGTCCGATGACCCGGGTCACAGTGACGCGAGTGGTGCTGAGGGCGCTGGCCATTTCCTGATGGGTCAGGCGCAGGTTGAGCCTCAGGCCGTCATCACAGGGCTGGCCGTAATCCTGGGCCAGGTGCTCCAGGAATCCACGCACCCTCTCCTCCACGCGACGCAGTCCAAGCAGAGCCAACAGGTACTCCGCCTGGCGGTAGCGGGCGGCAATGGCATCCATCATCGCAATCGCCAGCTGCGGGGACTGTTCCACCTCATTGGTGGACATGCACAGCAGGTCGCAGTCCGTCAGCGCGACCGCCTCATAGGCCTCGACGGTGCTGAGGGGTTCTCCAAAGGGCTCATTGGGACCGGCCAGGCCCAGCAGTAGCTCATCGCCGTGGACAGACACGGCTCCGAGCTTGACCATGCCGCGCACCACCAGCCAGATGCTGTTCTTCAGGAGTGGAACAACACTTCCAGCGGTGAGATGCACCAGGTTGCGCTTCTGATAATTACTTTCAAGGAGTTCCCTAAAGCCATTGCGCCGTGGTGAAAGCTCACGGGAAGGAATCGCAACCATGGGTGTTCCGCGGATACACAGCAAGTGTATGGAGCACAACATCTGATCCAGGCAAAGGGCTGGGGGCCATTCGGTTAAGGGCTGTCTAACGCTTGTCCAAGAATGAGAAAAGGATGTTGATCCACGGCCATCAGGCCCAAAAAAAGAGGGCCCGAAGGCCCTCTTGGTGATCAACAAGAACCCTCCCGAAGGAGAGAGTTCAGATCAGAATCACTGACCGATTTTGCTCACAGCGGCCTTGGCCTTGGCCAGGATGTCGCCTTTCAGGGGAACAAAGCCCAGGGAAGGAGCCACGTTCTGAGCCTTGCTGCTCAGCATGTAGTTGAAGGCGTTTTGGACCACCTTGGCCTTGCCGCCGTTGCCGGTTTTGTAGGCCAGCACCCAGGTGAGGGTGGCGATGGGATAAGCGCCCTTGGCGGTGGGGTTGGGGTTCTTGCCGGCCAGATCCTTGTCGAGGGTGATGCCGTTCAGAGCACGGGCACCTGCAGCCACGGAGGGCTTCAGGAACTCACCGGACTTGTTCTGCAGAGCGGCGGCAACGACGTTGCCCTTGATGTAGGACTGGTTGACGTAACCGATGGCGCCCAGGCGGTTCTGGATCACACCGGCGACACCGGAGTTGCCCTTGGCGCCGACGCCGGCAGGCCACTTGACGGATTTACCGGTACCCAGGGTCCAGGTGCTGGAGAAGGCCTGCATGGAGTTGGTGAAGGCCTTGGTGGTTCCGGATCCATCGGAACGGTGCACCCAGGTGATGGTGCCGGGCTGACAGCCGAGCTCTTGCCAGTTCCTGATTTTGCCCATGGCGACCTTGACGGCCTTCTCCTGGGTCAGCTTCAGATCGCAACCGGGCTTGTTGTACCCGAAGGCGATGGTGCCACCGACCATGGGGATCTGGACGACGCCGCGCTTGACCTTGGCCATGTCCTTCTTCTTCATCGGGTCATCCGATGCACCGAAGTTCACGGTCTGGTCGATGAAAGCCTTGCGGCCGGAACCGGAACCAACAGCCTGGTAGTTGACCTGAGGACCACCTTCCTTGGCCAGAGTGGCGAACCAACGCTGATAGATCTTGGCGGGGAACGATGCACCGGCACCGTTCAGCTTTTCAGCAGCGGATGCAGACATGCCAGCTCCAAGAGCGAGCACGGAAGAGAAGAGAAGAGCCTTCTTAGCGAAGCTCATGAGAGGCCTAGGGAGAAACTGGCGACCTAGGAGTAGCTAATCAGCGATAGATCCGTCGTTAGGGAACGGTTAAGGGTCTACGAATTCCCAGGAGCGGTGGAGGTGCTTGCTGATTCCAACGTTGACTCAGCAAGCACTATTGGTGTGATTCGAAGTCTTTGCTGTCTGTAATCGGGTGGACACTGAATAGCAATTAAGCCAACGGTTAACACGCTGTCGATGAGTCGGGGGGACCTCTTCGATCAGTTGCGATAACTCCTGGGCACCCATCCGCCGCAAGGCGCGAACGTCAACATGCCAAAGGGCTTCCGCTTCCCTGATCAGGCGAGCCCAAGTGCGTACCTGCTGCCATTGACGCAGGCGACAACGCAGGGGTCGACTCTGATGGTGAATGAAGGCGGCCATGCCAACACCCTGATCCAGCCAACGGCCCCGGCCTGAAAACACACCAGTGGCTTCGGAGTGCTGAAGCAAAAGCGTTGAGTTGTCAGGCAGACAGGCGGTCTGGAACGACCTCCACCGGGACGACAGCGAAAGGAAGCTCGGCCTCTTCGCGACGGGTGAGCCTGCGGGTCCAGGCACCCTTCACCGGTTCATTCCAGCGGAAACCTGCCTCGCGGGCGAGATGACGATCATCGAACGACACCCTGGCGCGGACCAGGCGACGCGGCTCCAGGCCTTGCTTGATCAACTCCTCCAGATCGTCGCAGCGCTGAAACACCTCAGCCAGGTAGATGCAGTCCGTCAGGGCACGGTGTGCCGCCCACACAGGAATGCCGTAAGCGAGGGCGAGATCACGCACCGACGGACGCGCACGGAGCTGACGCTCGGCAGGCCAGCGCACGTCGTCCATCGTGCAGAGCCAAGGCTGGGACACGGCGGGAAGAAGCCCCTGACCAAACCACTGTCGATCGAAGGCGGCGTTGTGCGCCACGAGCAGATCGGCTGCCTCGAGAAGGCTCTGGAAGTAGCGCATCGCCTGCTTCCACGGCTGGGGGAGGCGCGTCACATCCGCGGGAATACGATTGATGGGCTCGGCGGCGTTGCTCTCCACGGGCAGCAGAAAGGACTGCTGGGCGAGAACGGCCCGGGATGGAACCGAGAACAGAATCACTCCCAGCTCGAGACACTGATCCTGCTGCGGATCCAGTCCGGTGGTCTCGGTGTCGATGATCAGCAGCGTGGCTGGCCCTCCGGGCACCGGATCAGGGTCGGAGAACCCCCCGAGCAGATCCAGCTGACCAGAGGCGAGATCTCCCATTCCGACAAGCCTTGCAGAACGATCTGATTGTCACTCCCGGGGCAAGAGCCCGATTCCTAGGCTCATCGCTGCAGAAACTTCTGAATGGCCCTCGGTGTCGGCGACCGGATCCCATCCTTCGAACTGACGGATCAGAACGGCGATCGTCACTCCAGTGCGTCACTGGGGGGTCGGAGTCTGGTGCTGTTCTTCTATCCGAAGGACGACACCCCGGGATGCACCATTCAGGCCTGCAGCTTCCGAGACAGTCACTCCGAGCTTCGTGACCTGGGTGCTCTGGTCTGGGGGGTCAGCGGCGATGACACCATCAGCCACCGTCGATTCGCCAACCGCCACAACCTGCCTTTCCCACTGCTCAGTGATCCCGGCAACACCCTGCGCCGACGCTTCGGAGTGCCCCGCAGCATGGGTCTGTTCCCAGGCCGGGTGACTTACGTGATCGATGGAGACGGACTCATCCGGCATCGGTTCGACAACCTGCTGGATGGTCCAGCTCACGTGCGCGAAGCCCGTCGCATCCTCAGCGGCCTGGCCGGCTCACGGGCATGAGTGACACCTGGCGTCAGCTGGGTTCGATCTGGCAGCTCAGGCCCCCCCGTCCACGGACGCTGGTGGAGTTCATCGGTGGCAGCTATCTGGCGGCCACACCCCAGGTGAGTTACCGGCGTCTTCTGGAAGGTCTGGTCAGCCGAGGCATTGCGGTTCATGCCTGGTCGTACGTCCCGGGCTTCGACCATCAGAGCCAGGCTCGACAGGCCTGGAGTGATCTGCGCACAGCCCGTCGTCAGCTCGAGGAGCGCAGCGGCCGGCTGCCACCACCGCTGCGCCTCGGCCACAGCCTGGGTTGCAAGCTGCACCTGCTGGCTCCCGATGGCGGCCGCGGCAGCTGCGGACTGGTCGCCCTCAGCTTCAACAACTTCAAAGCGGATCGCTCCATTCCCCTGCTCGGAGACATCGCCCCACGCCTGGGAGTGGAGACGGAATTCAGCCCGGGACCGGCGGAGACCCTGCGGCTGATCAGCCGCCACTATCTGCAGCCGCGCAATCTGGTGGTGCGCTTCGGCAGCGATGGGCTCGACCAGAGTGAAGAGCTGATTCCGGCACTGAATCAGCGCAGCGACGATGCCACGGTGTTCCAGCAGCTTCCTGGGGACCACCTGACCCCAGCCAGCGCCGGACTTCGGCGCAGCCTGCTGGGGGCCTGGGCCGATGATCCGAAGCGGGCCGCCGTGATCAGCAGGCTGACGACCACTGTCGCCGAATGGACGATGCCCGACTGATCAGGCGCGCAGACGGTCCAGCACGGAGCGGTCCTCCAGGGTGCTGGTGTCGCCACTGACCTCCTGACCTGCCGCCAGGGCACGCAGAATCCGGCGCATGATCTTGCCGCTGCGGGTCTTCGGCAAAGCATCGCTGCAGCGAATCTCATCCGGCCGGGCGATCGGGCCGATCTCCGTTCCCACATGTGCTCTGAGCTGCTTGATCAGATCATCCGACGACTCGCGCCCCGCCTCCAGGGTGACGAAAGCAACGATGCCCTCACCCTTGAGGTCATCGGGACGACCCACGACAGCGGCTTCCGCCACCGCGGGATGGCTCACCAGAGCTGACTCGATTTCCATCGTGCCGAGGCGGTGACCGGAGACGTTGATCACGTCATCCACCCGGCCCATCACCCAGAAATAACCGTCGGCATCGCGGCGAGCACCATCGCCAGCGAAATAGAGGTACGACCCATCCGCTGGGCGGATGTGCTCCCAGTAGCTCTCGCGAAAGCGCTGGGGGTTGCCATGCACCGTGCGCATCATTCCGGGCCAGGGGGCCCGCACCGCCAGATACCCACCTTCATCAGGCCCGCAACTGTTGCCTTCGGCATCGACGATGTCGGCCTGAATGCCAGGCAGCGGCAGGGTGGCGGATCCCGGCTTGGTGGGGGTGGCGCCCGGGAGGGGGCTGATCATCACGCCACCGGTTTCCGTCTGCCACCAGGTGTCGACAATCGGGCAGCGGTTGCCGCCGATCACGTCTCGGTACCACATCCAGGCCTCGGGATTGATCGGCTCTCCCACCGTTCCCAGCAGACGCAGGCTGCTCATGTCGAATTGATCCGGCACGTCCCTGCCGTTCTTCATGAAGGCTCGGATCGCCGTGGGGGCGGTGTAAAAGATCGTGATCCCATGCTTCTGGATCAGCTCCCAGAAGGCCCCGGGCTTGGAGGGGCGCGGCGCTCCCTCGTACATCACCGTGGTGGCGCCGTTGGACAGCGGGCCGTAGACGATGTAGCTGTGGCCGGTGATCCAACCCACATCAGCCGTACACCAGAAGACATCCTCATCCCGGATGTCGAAGATCCACTGGAAGGTGAGGTGAGCCCAGAGGTTGTAGCCGGCAGTGGTGTGCACCACCCCCTTCGGCTTGCCGGTGGAACCGGAGGTGTAGAGCACGAACAGCCGGTCTTCACTGGCCATCGGTTCAGCTGGGCAGACGTTGCTCTGCCCAGCCACCAGCTCATGCCACCACAGGTCACGGCCTTCCACCATCTCGACCGGTTGCTTGGTGCGCTGCACCACCAGAACTCCGCTCACCGACGGACAGGCACCACCGGCGAGGGCGGCATCCACAGCCGGTTTCAGGGAGACGGGCTTGTCCTTGCGGAATCCGCCATCTGCCGTGATCACCGCCTTGACCTCTCCGTCGATCAGCCGATCCCGCAGAGCCTCGGCAGAGAAGCCACCGAAGACCACGGAATGCGGGGCACCGATGCGAGCGCAGGCAAGCATGGCGATGGCCGCTTCTGGAACCATCGGCATGTAGAGGGCCACCAGATCGCCCTTGCCGATTCCCATCGCCAGCAGAGCGTTCGCGGCCTTGCACACCTCAGCGTGCAGTTCGCTGTAAGTGAAACGCCGGACATCGCCGGGCTCTCCCTCCCAGATCAATGCCGTCTTGGCCGCGGTGGGACCCTCGAGGTGTCGGTCCAGACAATTGAAGGAAAGATTGGTGGTGCCGCCCTCGAACCAGCGGGCGAACGGGGCATCGCTCCAATCGAGAACGGTGTGAAAGGGCTCGAACCAGTGCAGCTCGCGACGCGCCGCATCTCCCCAGAAGCTGTCGGGATCTTGCTTGGCCGCCTCCGCCATCGACCGGTAGGCCTCGAGGCTGCCGATCCGCGCACCGGAAGCCAGCTCCGCCGGTGGGTCGAAGACTCTCTGCTCCTGAAGCACGCTTTCGATGGTTGTCTTGGAGTCGGTCACAGCAGGCGAGGACAGCGCAGCTCGCCCCGCAGGCTAAAGAGGTCATCGCCTCACGATCCGGCTCCCGTATCAAACCGTCGGCAAGTTCCCCTGCCCTGAATGAATGATGGTGATGCCATCCCGTCCCCTGGCCTGTCTGTTCGATCTGGATGGTCTGCTGCTCGACACCGAGCCACTGCACAGCAGGGGCTGGTCCGATGCAGCGGCTCATTTCGGCGGGAACCTGAACAGAGAACAGCTGCAGCAGCTCAAGGGACGGCGGCGGCATGACTGCGCTCGGCAGGTGAGTGCATGGCTGCCCGAACCGGTGGATCCGGACTCTCTTCTCGCGGTTCAGCAACCGATCGTGCGGCAGCTGCTGCCCGAGGCCAGGGCCATGCCAGGAGCGAAAGCATTGGTGCAGTACTGCCATCAAGTTGGAATCGCCACGGCTCTGGTCACCAGCAGCGCTGAGGAGTCGGTGCTGTTCAAGTCAGCTCCCCATCCCTGGCTGACGCAGATCGGGATGCGGGTCTACGGAGATGATCCGGAGCTGAGCGCAGGGAAGCCTGATCCAGCGCCGTTCCAACTCGGCGCCGCAAGGCTGGGCATTCCCGTTGACCGTTGCTGGGCCCTGGAGGATTCCCAGGCAGGAACGGCATCGGCACTGGCGGCGGGGTGCCAGGTCTGGACGCTGAACGAATCACTGGGTACGTCGGAGATTGACGGAAACCCCGCTCGGATCAACAGTCTTGAGGTTGTGCTCGAAACCTTGATCAGTACAGGCGACTGAGCACGAAATCAGGCAACTCCAGCAGTGCGCGTTTGCAATCCGATTCCGGCAGCCAGGCGAGAGACTCCCGGGATTCGCGGGCGAAGGTCTCAGCCAGTTCGCGGCTGCGTTCGATCGCACGGGAGGAGCGCACCATGGCGAGAGCGTCCTGAAGATCCGATTCGCCGCTGAATTCGCGTTGGATGAGTGTTTTCAGACCCGGCTGTTCCTCCATGGCATAGAAGGTGGGAGCCGTGAGATACCCACTTGCCAGATCACTGGCAGCGGGCTTTCCGAGCTGCTGGTCGCTGCCGGTGAAATCAAGGATGTCGTCAACCACCTGAAAGGCGAGCCCGAGCTGACGACCGAACTGGTAGAGGCTGTCGAGCTGGATTTCATTGCAGCCGCTCAACACCCCCGCGGCACGGGAACTGTTGGCAATCAGCGACGCGGTTTTGCAGTAGCTCTTCTCGAGATAGGTCTCGAAACCCTGAGCCGTGTCGTACCGGAACAGACCTTGCTTCACCTCACCGTCCGCCAGATCCATGATCACGCGGCTCAGCAGTTTCACGACGTCGAGATCGTCGAGATTGGCCAGATGCCAGCTGGCCTGTGCAAAAAGAAAGTCTCCGGCGAGAACAGCGACCCTGGCATCGAAGCGGCTGTGGACGGTGGCCACACCACGCCGCGTTGACGCCTCATCCACGACATCGTCATGCACCAGTGACGCGGTGTGGATCATCTCGGTGATCTCAGCCAGTCGGCGATGGCGGGGGGACAACTCGCCGCCGGCCGCCAGAGAACGCGAGATCAGCAACACGATCCCAGGCCGGAGTCGCTTGCCTCCCGCACTGAAGAGATGTTCCGCAGCAGCCTGAAGGATTGGATGACCGGCTCCGATCAGACTGCGCAGGTCTCCGAGCAGGGTCTCGAGATCCTTCTCGACCGGTTCCAGCAGCTCGGTGACGGTGATCATGAAACCCCTCGGCGCCGAGATCCTAATGGCCCTTCTCTCGGGACCGCAGCACGACCTCATGGACCAGAGGCCGCTCCCCGAGCCAGGGAGCGGCACGATCCGCGAAACCCTCGCCATCCGCCGTGACGCAGAAGCGGCAGCGTTCCAAAGCCGATTGGCCTGAGCTCAGCGGTTGCGCCGTCCCGAGGACGGCATCGAGTTCCCGGGCCACCCCCACCGCAGGATCAATCAGCTCGACGGTCTCCGGCAGCAGCTCCGTCAGCAGCGGTGCCAGCAGGGGGTAGTGGGTGCAGCCCAGCACGATCGATTCAACGGAGGCCTTCAGAAGCGGAGCGAGATAGGTCTCGGCGGCCTCTCTGAGCTCAGTGCAGGCAAAGTCCCCCCGTTCGATCAATGGCACGAAGGAGGGGCAGGCCTGCTCCACCACCAGCGTTCCCGGACGCGACGCCTCGATGCAGCTGCGGTAGACGCCGGAGGCCGCCGTTGCAGCGGTTGCCAGCACGCCCACCCGGGAGGTCCGCACCATGGAGGACGCCGCTTCAATCAACCCGATCACCGGTCCCGCCGCGACCGCTTCCGCCACATCCTTCGCCAGGGCATTGGTGGTGTTGCAGGCCATCACCACCGTTGAGACCTGTTGATCCCGCAGCCATCCCACCACTTCAGCGGCGATCTGGCGGAGCTCCTGGACGTCACGACCGCCGTAGGGAACACGGGCCGTATCTCCCAGGTAGATGCAGCTGACGGCACCGTGGCGTTCAAGCACCCGCCTCAGCACCGTGAGACCTCCAAGGCCACTGTCGAACAGACCGAGCAGCGGCTTCATCGCACCTCACGGTTGAGGTAGTTGAGGATCCCCGCCGCCAGAGCCAGAGACAGGCGTCGTCGATGGGCCGCCTGGGCGAGCCGCGGAGCATCGATCTCACCGGTGACGAAACCCATCTCCACCAGGGCGGAGGGCATCGTGGAACGCCGGATCACGAAGAAACGTCCCCGACGCACGCCCCGGTCGGGAGTGCCTGGAGAGACATCCATCATCTGCTGCTGCAGATAGCCGGCCAGACGTCCGGAACGGGGATCGGAAAAGAAAAACGTCTCGATACCGTTCACTTCGGGACGATTCATGCTGAGGGCATTCGCATGAATGCTGACCAGCACGTTCGCGGCGGAGCGATTGGCGAGGTGAACCCGGGGCGGGAGATCCACATCCACTTCGGAACTGCGGGTCAGCCGAACATCGACACCTCTTGCCCGCAGCAGAGCTGCCACCTGCAACGAGACATCCAGCACCACATCCGTCTCCCGCAGACCGCCAATGCCGACGGCACCGGGATCAGGCCCCCCGTGACCTGGATCAATCACCACCCGGTAGCGGTTGAGGGGAACCATGGGCAGACCAGAGGGATCAACCGGCGTCCTGCTGGGCGCGAAGCGTCCGGTGGGTCTCCAGGCCGTGGCCCGACCACTGAGATCTCCCTCCCCCAGATCAGCCAGACCCTGGGTGGGCAATCCGGTGAAGGCCAGCTCCCAGCGATCCGGAGCGGTACCTCGCAACTGAAGCTGAGCTGGATCGAGCTCCACACCGGGGCGGAATTCGATCACCAGCCGCGTTGCACCGGACCGTGGTTTTCCAAGGCGGATCTCCTTGACGGCGCCACGACCGAGCAGCTTGCGCGGGAAGCGAAGCTCACCGGGAAAGTCGATCCAGACCCGGGTGCCGCGGCCGTCACTCGGTTCCTGATAGAAGGCCTCCAGGCGTGCATTGCGAGCTGTGCGCAGCTGCAGCGTGCCTCGCTCGGTGAATGCCCAGGCGGACAAGGCGCTGGCGGCCCTGGCCGGCAGCGACGGCAGCAGCAACGCCAACTGGAGCGCCGCTGCCACCAGGCAGGAGATTCGGCGGGATGACGCCGCTGCCATCGGACTCAGAACAGAGCTGGCTGACGATGACGCAGGCTCGGCATCTGCGCACGGATGTGTCCGACGTGGGCGGAGTTGACCGGAGCGACTGCGGCTCCAGGCTGGACACCGGCATCAGCAAGCACCGTTCCCCAGGGGTCAATGACCATGGCGTGACCATGGCTCTGACGCCGCCCGTAGTGAAGTCCGGTCTGAGCCGGAGCCAGCACATAGGCCGTGTTTTCGATCGCACGGGCCTGGAGCAGTACCTGCCAGTGGTCCTTGCCGGTGAAGGCCGTGAAGGCGGCGGGGATCATCAGCAGGTCGGCGCCGGCATCGGCGAGATGGCGATAGAGCTCAGGGAAGCGCACGTCGTAACAGATGGACACCCCCAGCCGACAGAGACCGGGCACGTCCACCACTGGAGGGAGTTCCCCTCCGGCATCAACCGTCGCCGACTCCCGGTAGGTGTTGCCGTCCGGAAGATCGACGTCAAACAGATGGATCTTGTCGTACCTCGCCAGAAGCTGGCCGTCACGATCCACCAGCTCAGCCCGGTTCAGGGTGCGCTGTCCATCGCCGACCGGGACGGGGAAGCCCCCTCCCAGCAGCGTCACCTGATAGCGACGCGCCATGGTCACCAGAAATCGGCTGCACTGCTCCGCCAGGGTCGGTGCCAACTCGAGACGGCGGGCATCGTCCCCCATGAACGCGAAGTTCTCTGGAAGACCCACCAGCTCGGCACCGCGTCGTGCTGCCAGATCGATCTGCTCCTCGGCCGCCGTGAAATTGGCCTCCGGGTCCTGACTGCTCGTGAGCTGCACGGCAGCCACCAGGAAATCGTTCACGATTCCACTTCTGTGAGCGCGACTTTAGAGCCGCTCATGCGGCCTTCAGAACGCCTGGTTCGATCTGAGTCGGAACGACGCTGATCTGGTCGAGACCCGCGCAGCAGCGGAAATCGGCATCGTGGTCGCCGAGACCGATCAGGCGCTGACCATGGCTCGCGCTGCGCAGGCAGGCTTCCGGGTCTTGCCTCCAGTGCTGCCAGAGGGCGATGGCAGCGGAGAGCTCATCGTTGGCGATCACGGTGGCTGCCGGGTCCCGTTCCGTCAGAAGGGCGCCGAGGGCCCCTGCCGCCAGGGAATCCTCCAGGGAATACGTGCCTTCCCAACCGCTGCCCACAATCGCAACCGATGCGGGCCGCTTCTCCAGCAGCCGCTCTGCCACCGCTTCGCGGTTCGGCAGAGCAGCGGTAACCAGCAAGGGAACATCGCGGACGCGATCCAACGCCCGCGTGCCGTTGGTGGTGCTCATGAACAGACGCTTGCCAGCCACCGTTTCGGGCAGCACGGCCACAGGCGAATTGCCGAGATCGAAACCCGGCAGCGTCTTGCCTCCGCGCTCTCCCACCCGCAGTCGGGAGGATTCCGGCCAGAGATCGGCCGCCTGGCGGAGATCCTCGAGGTCCGCGAAGGCCTGCACCGCTTCAGCACCGTTCTGAAGAGCCCAGGCGATGGTGGTCGTCGCCCGGAGCACATCGATCACGACCGCCGCTTCGGGCCGGACGTCCGCTGGCATCTCAGCAGGCACATGGAAGTAGGAGATCTGCATGGCCACGCTTGGATTCGGCGTGCGACACAGTACCGAGACCGACAGCGCCGCACCGTCGCCTTCATGCCTCTGTTTCAGACCGGCCCGGCAACCCGTGACCTGCGCGGCTTCCTGGAACTGCTGGACCAACGCGGGCAGCTGCGTCGCATCACCGCTCCGGTGGATCCGGATCTGGAACTGGCTGCGATCGCGGATCGGGTCCTGGCCCAGGGAGGTCCGGCGCTGCTGTTCGAAAACGTGATCGGTTCCCCAATGCCCGTGGCGGTGAACACGCTCGGGACCGTCGAACGGGTGGTGTGGAGCATGGGTCTGGAGCGGGCCGAGCAGCTCGAGGAACTCGGGGAACGGCTCGCTCTGCTGCAGCAACCCAGACCACCCAAGGGCCTTGGGGAAACCAAACGCTTCGCCCGGGTGTTCTGGGATCTGGTGAAGGCCCGTCCGGATCGGGATCTGATGCCGCCCTGCCGGCAGCAGGTCTTCCAGGGCGACGCGGTGAACCTCGACAGCATCCCGCTGATCCGACCCTGGCCCGGAGATGCCGGTGGGGTGATCACCCTCGGGCTGGTGATTACCAAGGACCCTGAGACAGGTGTGCCGAATGTCGGCGTCTACCGCCTTCAGAAGCAGTCGGTGAACACCATGACGGTGCACTGGCTGAGCGTGCGCGGTGGGGCTCGCCATCTGCGCAAGGCCGCCGCGATGGGCAGGAAGCTTGACGTGGCTGTGGCCATCGGCGTCCACCCCCTGCTGGTGATGGCAGCGGCCACACCGATCCCCGTGCAGCTGAGCGAATGGCTGTTCGCGGGGATCTATGCCGGTGAAGGCGTCCGGCTGACACCCTGCAAGACGATCGACCTTCAGGTGCCCAGCCACAGCGAGGTGGTGCTGGAGGGAACGATCACCCCCGGGGAGGTGCTGCCGGACGGCCCTTTCGGCGATCACATGGGGTTCTACGGGGGCGTGGAGGACTCCCCTTTGGTGCGCTTCCACTGCATGACGCAGCGACGGGATCCCGTCTTCCTCACCACCTTCAGCGGCCGTCCCCCCAAGGAGGAAGCGATGCTCGCCATCGCCCTGAACCGGATCTACACACCGATCCTGCGCCAGCAGATCCCGGAGATCACCGATTTCTTCCTGCCGATGGAGGCGCTGAGCTACAAGCTGGCGGTGCTCTCCATCGACAAGGCCTATCCAGGCCAGGCCAAACGCGCGGCCATGGCCTTCTGGAGCGCATTGCCTCAGTTCACCTACACGAAGTTCGTGGTGGTGGTGGATCGTCACATCAATGTGCGCGACCCGCGCCAGGTGGTCTGGGCGATCGCAGCTCAGGTCGACCCTCAGCGTGATCTGTTCACCCTTGAGGACACCCCCTTCGACAGCCTGGATTTCGCCAGCGAACAGCTGGGGCTCGGGGGACGTCTGGCCATCGATGCCACCACCAAGGTCGGACCGGAGAAGAATCACGACTGGGGGGAACCGCTCAGCCGTCCGGCGTCGCTGGAGCAGCGGGTCTCGGAGCGATGGCACGAGCTGGGACTCGATGACCTGGGGCAGTCCGAACCGGATCCGAGCCTGTTCGGCTATGCCCTGGATCGATTGATGCAGCGGCTCAGCATCGCCCCATAGGATCAACGGTCGCTGTTTCCCCGAAGTCTTGAGCGCGACCGGCAGCCCGTTCATCCCCCGTGTGCTGCCGGCTGGAGGCAGCCTCTCCGGCCGGGTGACGGTGCCCGGGGACAAGTCCATCTCCCACCGCTCACTCCTGTTCGGGGCCATTGCCGAAGGCACGACAACCATCGAAGGGCTGCTGCCGGCCGAGGACCCGCTGAGCACCGCAGCCTGCCTGCGGGCCATGGGAGTCGCCATCAGTCCGATCACCCCTGGCGCCACGGTCACGGTGCAGGGAGTCGGCCTCGAAGGCCTTCAAGAGCCCTCGGTGATCCTCGACTGCGGCAACTCCGGCACCAGCATGCGGCTGATGCTCGGTCTGCTGGCCGGTCGGAGCGATCGGCACTTCATCCTGGATGGCGATGCCTCACTGCGACGTCGCCCGATGCGACGGGTAGGCCAGCCTCTCTCGGCCATGGGAGCTGAGGTGCGCGGACGTGACAGCGGCAATCTCGCTCCCCTGGCCGTGCAGGGACGACAGCTGAAAGGCACGGTGATCGGCACGCCAGTCGCCAGCGCTCAGGTGAAATCCGCTCTGCTGCTGGCCGCTCTGACCGCGGACGGTACGACCACGGTGATCGAACCGGCCCAGTCGAGAGATCACAGCGAACGCATGCTGCGGGCCTTCGGTGCCGATCTCGAGGTGGATGGGGAAATGGGACGGCACATCACGGTCAGGCCCGGTGCCGATCTGCGGGGCCAGTCGGTGGTGGTGCCGGGAGACATCAGCTCGGCCGCGTTCTGGCTGGTGGCTGGGTCGCTTGTGCCCGGAGCCGATCTCACCATCGAGAATGTCGGGCTCAATCCGACACGCACCGGCATCCTCGAGGTTCTGGAACAGATGCAGGCCCGCATCGAGGTGCTCAACCGCCGGGATGTGGCGGGTGAACCGGTCGGCGACCTCAGAGTGCGTCAGGCGCCGCTCCAGCCCTTTGAGTTCGGGGAATCGATCATGCCGCGACTCGTCGACGAGGTGCCGATCCTCAGCGTCGCCGCCTGCTTCTGCGCCGGCGAAAGCCGTATCAGCGGAGCCTCGGAACTGCGGGTGAAGGAGACCGACCGGCTGGCGGTGATGGCCAGACAACTCAGAGCGATGGGAGCGGACATCGACGAACATGAGGACGGCATGACCATCCGCGGAGGTCGTCCTCTGCAGGGCACCGCTCTCGACAGTGAGACCGACCACAGAGTGGCGATGAGCCTGGCGGTGGCCGCCATGCTGGCGAGCGGAGACTCAACCCTGGCCCGAAGTGAAGCCGCGGCCGTGTCCTACCCGACCTTCTGGGACGACCTTGCCCGACTGCGCAGCTGACCTCGGAGAACTGCACGCCTATCCCACCGCGGACGGCAGCTTCAGCCTGCAAAGCGATCGTTTCGGCGAGGCGTTTCACAACTCCGCAGGAGCCCGCAACGAAGCCGAGGCGAAATTCGCCGTTCCGGCTCAGCTCGAGCGATTCCAGGAAGGAACACCGCTCCGGGTGCTCGATGTCTGCGTCGGTCTCGGCTACAACAGCGCCGTGGTTCTGGAAGCGCTGCCGACACCAGCTCCTGAACTGAATTGGTGGGGGCTGGAACTGGACCACCGTCCTCTGGAGCTGGCCCTGGCACGGCAGGACTTCCGCAGCAGCTGGTCGGCATCCGTTCTTCAAGTGCTGGAGCAGATTCGCGATCACGGCCATTGGGATCACGAACGTTGCCGCGGCAGGCTGCTCTGGGGAGACGCCCGCAGCATGCTGAGGCAGATCCCAGACAGGCAGAGCTTCGATCTGATCCTTCAGGACGCCTTCTCACCCCAGCGCTGTCCGGAGCTGTGGAGTGAGGAGTTTCTGGCGGCCCTGGCCGGGCGTCTGGCTGCCGGCGGACGTCTGCTCACCTACAGCAGATCGGCTGCGGTGCGGGCCAGCCTGCAACGGAACGGTCTGATGCTGTTCTCGCTGCTGCCGGCCCCGGGCGAACGGCCGGGCTGGAGCAGCGGCACGATGGCCGTGCGCCCGGGAGCGCCGATTCCTGATGGAGGGCCGGGCTGGAGAGCACTGTCTCTGATGGAGGAAGAGCATCTCCACACCCGCGCCGCCGTGCCCTTCCGGGATCCCAGCGGCACCGACGACTGCGCTGCCATCCTGCGGCGCCGGAACATGGAACAGGACGGATGCAGCCTCGAGCCGACCAACGCCTGGCAGCGGCGCTGGCGGCACAACTCCACCGGCTGATCCCGGTAGATTCCGGCCGTTTCGATCACGCCCGCCGCCATGCTTGCCGTTGCTGTTCTGGCCGCTGGAAAGGGCACTCGCATGAAGAGCGCTCTGCCGAAGGTTCTGCAGCCTCTGGCGGGAGCCACCCTGGTGGAGCGGGTTCTGGCCAGTGCCCGCACGCTGCAGCCCGAACGACGCCTGTTGATCGTGGGTCACGAGGCTGAACGAGTGGAAGAGAAGCTGAGCCCGATCGGCGGTCTGGAGTTCGTTCTGCAGCAACCCCAGAACGGCACAGGTCACGCCGTGCAGCAGCTGCTGCCGGTGCTGCAGGGATTTGCAGGGGAACTGCTGGTGCTCAACGGCGATGTTCCGCTACTACGCCCGGAAACGATCGAGTCCCTGGTGACCTGTCACCGGGAGAGCGGCGCCGACGTCACGCTTCTGACGGCTCGGCTTTCGGATCCCACCGGCTACGGCCGCGTCTTCGCTGATGAAACGGGACAGGTCAGCGGCATCATCGAGCATCGCGACTGCAGTGAGGAGCAGCGCCGCAACACCCTCACCAACGCAGGCATCTACTGCTTCAACTGGCCTGCGCTGGAGAAGGTTCTGCCGCAGCTGAGCACCGATAACGACCAGGGAGAGCTGTACCTGACCGACACCGTGGCGATGCTGCCACGGGCCATGCATGTGGAAGTGGCGGATCCCGATGAAGTGAATGGCATCAACAACCGCAGACAGCTGGCGCAGTGCGAAGCGGTGCTTCAGCAGCGGCTCAGGGAGCACTGGATGGCGGAGGGGGTCACCTTCGTCGATCCGGACAGCTGCACCCTGAGTGAGGACTGCCGGTTCGGGAGAGATGTGGTGATCGAACCCCAGACCCATCTGAGGGGATCCTGCCGAATCGGAGACAACTGCCGTCTGGGTCCAGGTTCGCTGCTGGAGAATGCCGATCTCGGAGACGCCGTGACCGTTCTGCATTCGGTGGTGCGAGAGGCGACCGTGGCGGACGACGTCAGCATCGGCCCGTTCGCCCATCTCCGACCGGCGGCTGAGATCGGCAAGGGCTGCCGCATCGGCAACTTCGTTGAGGTGAAGAAGAGTCAGATCGGAGCTGGCAGCAAGGTGAATCACCTCAGCTACATCGGCGACGCGAGCCTTGGCGACAACGTCAATGTGGGGGCCGGCACGATCACCGCCAACTACGACGGCGTTCGGAAGCACCACACGGTGATCGGCGACGGCAGCAAGACCGGGGCCAATTCCGTGCTGGTGGCTCCGTTGTCTCTGGGGAAGGAGGTGACGGTCGCAGCCGGTTCGACTATCACCAAGGATGTGTCGGATGGTGCCCTCGCCATCGGACGCTCCCGCCAGATGAACAAGGAGGGCTGGAGCCGCAGCTCCGGCGACTGACTCCACACCATCCACATGCCTTCGACCCTGGTTCTGAACGCCGATTCCAGCGTCTGTCCCGCGCTCGGGACCTGGATCGGCAACAACGCTGAGCTCCTCAGGGGATTCTCGCTGTTGATCGCCGAAGACGTGCTGGCGGAACTGTCCAAGCGCGACACTCTGGACCAGCTGTCGATCACCACCTGCCGAGGCATCCGCAGCGGCGGTGACATCGAGATGGCCGCCACGATCCTCAAGGGAGAGATCAGCGGCCTGATCCACTTCCCCTCTCCCACGGGCGAACGGGCCGGAGATGTGCTGTCGGAACCCCTGGTGCGTGCAGCACTTCTCAATGATCTGCCGATCGCCCTGAATCCCGCCTCCGCTTCCGCACTGGTGCGGGGCATCAAGGGCAGCAGGCGGGGCTATCTGATCTTCAATCCCGTGGCCGGCCAGGGGGACCCCGTCAACGAACTGGCCGAGATCCGCAGTTATCTCGAACCCCAGATCATGCTTCAGATCTGGATGACGCAACCCAATCTCGACCCCGCCCAGCAGGCCAGGGAACTGATCCAGGAGATCAAGGCCTTCGAGCAGCAGGGGGAAGGCGAATCGCTGATCATCGCTTCCGGAGGTGACGGCACCGTCGGAGCCGTTGCCAGTGCTCTGGCGGACAGTGACATCCCTCTCGGCATCATTCCCCGTGGAACGGCGAACGCCTTCTCGGTCGCCCTCGGCATCCCAACGGGAGTGAAGGCCGCCTGCACCAATCTGCTGCTGGGCAACACACGCCTGGTGGACGTCGCCATGTGCAACGACCAGCCGATGATCCTGCTCTCCGGCCTTGGATTCGAGGCCGGAATGGTGAACAAGGCAAGCCGTGAACTGAAGAACATCCTCGGGCCGATGGCCTACATCTTCTCGGGAGCGCGTCAGCTGGTGGACCAGCAGCCGTTCAAGGCGACCTTACGAATCGACGGCGAGGAATATCACCTCGAAGCCAGTGCCATCACCGTGGCCAACGCCGCACCCGCCACCTCCGTGATGGCCCAGGGCTTCGGCCAGGTGATCCCCGACGACGGTCTTCTCGAGGTGATCGTCGCCTCCCCGAAGGACCGCATCAGTGGTTTTTCGGTGCTGTCGAGCCTGGCCTGGTCGGCGATCGTCAGCAACACCGCCCACCACGACAACATCGCCTGTTTCCGGACCCGCCAGATCGAGGTTGAGCTGGAGGAGTCTCAGAAGCTGGTGGTGGATGGAGAGATTCTTGACGCGGACAAGATGACGGTGTCCGTCAAACCGGGAGCCCTGCAGGTGGTGGCTCCGATCCGCCTGAAACCTTGAACCTCGCCAGCGACCCCACCATCCAGCGCAAGATCACCCGGATGGCGGAGCGGGTGCGCTGGAAACAACCGGCACTGACCAACCGGGGCATCGACCAGACCCGTCTGGTGCTCGATCCGGATGGGGATCAGCCCGGACAGGACGACGCTTTCCACTTTCTGGTGCTCGGGGACAGCGGCACCGGCCGTCACCGCTTCCACAGCCCTCCGAGGCGGATCGCCGAACGGCTGTTACCCCACAAGCCGGATGCGGCCTTTCTGCTTCACACAGGTGATGTGGTCTATCTGGTGGGAGCAGCGGATCAGTACCGCGACAATTTTCTGCGCCCTTATCGGGAATGGCTCCGGGACGGAGAGCAGTGGTCCAGCCTGAGCCATGAGGGGATGGTGTTCAACCAGCCGTTCCTCCCGGTTCCCGGTAATCACGACTACTACGACCTCTCCTTCCCTGTGGCGCTGATGGCAGGTCTGACCCTGCCCCTGCGTCGTCATCTGCAGCGGTTCCACGACGTCGATGCCGGCTGGCGCGGCTCAGGCCAGGGAGAGGTCTATGCCCAGGCATTCATGGATGTGCTCCACCAGCTGCCTCCCTCCCGACTCGAGCAGCATCTCGAGACCCACTACGACGCCGTGTGGGACGGGCATCGCTGCCTCCACTACCGGCCGGGACGGCTCACCCGCCTGCCAAACCGTTATTACCGATTCCGCCATGCAGGGGTCGACGTCTTCGCGATCGACTCCAACACGCTGATCTCGCCTGTGGCGCCATCGAAGGATCGCCGCAGCCTGCAACAGGAGCTGCAGGCCTGCGAACAGCAACAGAATCACGTCTACCAGTCTTTGGCCAGTGGTGGTGTTGATGAGGAGAGCCGCGATGCCCTGCTCGATGAACTGGAGACACTGCAGGAGTCGATTCTTGATCTGCGCCGCCGGATCGGGCAGGGGGCAACCGTGGACAAAGCCCAGCTGCAGTGGTTGCAGGACGGCTTGATCGCCTCGCATCGGGACCCGACGGTGCGGGGGCGAATCCTGACCATGCATCACCCCCCGTACGTCACCGAAGCGACCAAGTGGACCCAGGCCGACACCATGGCGATCCGCCTGCGGCTTCGGCAGATGCTGGATGGCGTCGCCGCATCGCTGGGCGACACCATGGCCGCAGCGGCTCCTGTGGACCTGGTGCTCAGCGGTCACGCCCACTGCCTTGAGGTGCTGCGCACCCACGACACCGGCCACGCGGACAGTGGGATCCACTGGGTCATCTGCGGCGGCAGCGGCTATGGCCTGCGCAGTCAGCGCCGCGAGGGAGCACGACTGATGGAAATGAATGACGACGGCAGCGAGAAGCACGTAGCCAGCAGCGATCTCTACATCGGGAAGGATTGGCCGCCGGCGGAAGGACGCCATGCCTACAGCGGTCTGCGGGTGGACATCGCGGCAGGACGTCCGCTGACGATCCGACTGACCCCGCTGGTGTCCTGCCGGGCTGATCGAGGCTGGAGCGATCAGGACCTCGAGACGATCACCCTTTCAGGCCCGTCACACCGAAGGCAGTAACGGCAGCAGACGTTCCAGGGCGACACCGCGGCTGGCCTTCAGCAGCACCACATCACCGGATTGGAGCCAATGGCGCAACGGCTCGGCGGCAGCGTCCGGCTTCGACACCACCGCTAAGCGATCAAGCGATGCTGCGGCCGCTGCCATGGCGGCGGCTTCGGGATCTGCCGCGACAACCACGAGTCCGTCCAGTTTCAGCTCCGCAGCCCGGGCTGCCACAGCGGCATGAAGCTCAACACTGCGGTCACCGAGTTCAAGCATCGTTCCCAGCACGGCGAAGCGACGGCCGGGCTGAACAGCCAGCAACTCAAGGGAGGCCAAGACAGCCTCAGGCGAGGCGTTGTAGGACTCATCGAGAACCGTGAGCCCGCCTTGATGCAGACGCCGATTGCGGCCGCCGGGAACGCTCACCTGCAGATCCTCCAGAGCCTCATCGGCAACACCCAGCTCCCGGGCAACAGCGACGGCGAGCAGCAGGTTGCGGGCGTTGTGGCGCCCCTGCAGCGGCAGAGACAGAAAATGGCCGTCAAACATCAGGTGCTCAGCGGAGACCGCACCGATCAGATCAGCTGCCGCCGTGGCATCCCCCTCCAGGCGGACCCGCAGCACACGGCCTGTCCAGACCTCAGCCAGCGCCGTTTCCAGAAGAGGATCCCCAGCGGGAATCACGACGACGCCATCGGGATGGAGGGCGGCCGTGATCTCGCATTTGGCGGCAGCAATGGCCTCACGACTGCCGAGACGTCCGATGTGGGCCGTGCCGATGTTCGTGATCACCGCGATATCAGGCTCGGCACATTGCGACAGACGTGCGATCTCCCCAGGCCCCCGCATGCCCATCTCCACCACGACAGCGCCGTGGGCTGCCGTGGTCTCCAGCAGCGTCAGCGGTACGCCGATGTCGTTGTTGTTGTTGCCTTCACTGGCTATCACCGGCCCCAGGGACGACAGCGTCGCCCGGATCAGTTCGCGGGTGGTGGTCTTGCCCGCGGAACCCGTCACCGCCACCACCGGCAGGTCCAGGGCTAGACGATGTTGACGGGCCAGCTGCTGGTAGGCATCGAGAGTGTCGTCGACACGCCAGTGCAGCAGTCCCTCAGGCAGGGGCTGATTCCAGCTTCTGGACACCACGGCGGCCTGAGCTCCGCTGGCACTGATCTGCTCCAGAAACGCATGGCCATCGAAACGTTCTCCCACCAGGGGAACGAAGAACCCGCCGGTCTGCATCCGGCGGCTGTCCGTGACGATCGAGCCAACCGTCTGCTGCGGGTCCAGGGATGCCCCCCGAGGCTGTCCCCAGAGATCGATCAACTGCTGAATCCGCAGAGTCATGCCGAGGCGGGGATGTCGTAGAGGATCATGCCGACGCCAACCCGGGCTGAGCGCCCGAGGAGACGGTCTTCCTCATCGACCAGACGCAGCTGCTCGTAGCCCAGCTCATTGCTGCGTTGCTGCCAGTCCTCCGCCAGCTGCTTTCGCATGGCCTGAGGCACGGCAGACCAGCGATCTGACAGCTCCAGCACCAGCTGGAGCGCCTGCCCATCCGGTCGGGCCGAGACCAGCAGCTGGCTGGGGGCGTCTGGTCCCAGCAGAAGCTCAAGCAGTGGATCCAGAGACGGCACAACAGGAGGCTTTTCAGCAACGCTCTCCGCCGGCGGCGGCGGCGGCAGCTCGGCGGGAGACGCCGGAGACGTGGAGGCTGCCGTTGAGAGTGACGCTGAGGGAAGCTCGCTGGACGGAACCGCGCTCAGATCAGGCGGGGGGGTGCCAGCGCGGCTGCGCGAGAAACGGCCAGGCAGCAGAAGCACCAACCCCAACAGCAGCACCAGAAGGAGCGGCCAGAACCAGGGGGCCAACCCCTGAGGCCAGAAGCCGGGAACGGACAGATCACCCTCTCGATTACGACGCCAGACCTCCTGAAGCCGCAACCTCAGATCAGCCGCCATCGACCGCAGGTTGCGGGCGAACTCACGCCATGGACTGACGTAGGGGGCCGGCAGATTGGGCAAGATCAGCTGCGACGGCCGAACAGCCGGTTGAGCGGGTTACGCGGCTGCTCCGATGGAGACTCTGCTACGGGTGTCAGTTCCGCTGGCGCCGGATCCTTCTGAGGTGCGCTCTTGTCTGCGGCGTTCCGGGACGGATCGGCATCCTGTCCCAGGGACAATTGCTCCACCATCGCCGCATCCGGAGTGGGGGTCTTGATACCGCACACATCGCGGTACATCGCGTCGTACTGCACAGCGGAACGATCCCAGCTGTAGTCCTGAGTCATGCCGCGGATCTGCAGCTGGTTCCAGCTGCTGCGATGGCGGTAGGCCTCCCAGGTCCGCACCAGTGCCGTGTAGAAGTCGACCGGTTCGAAACGATCGAAACAGAAGCCGGTGCCGGCGTCAGCTGATGGGTCATGGGGGGGAACCGTATCCACCAGACCACCCACATTGCGCACCACCGGAACGGAGCCATAGCGCATGGCATAGAGCTGACTGATGCCGCAGGGCTCGAAGCGGCTCGGCATCAGGAAGGAATCGCTGCCGGCGTAGATGAGTCGCGAGAGATCATCGTCGTAAGTGAGGAAGACAGCGCAGCGGCCGGGATGACGGGAGGCCAGCTGCCACAGGCCTGATTCCAGCCCCCGGTCGCCGGTGCCGAGCACCACGATCTGGGAATCGGTGTAAGCCAGCAGGCGATCGGCGACCTGAAGCAGCAGATCGACACCCTTCTGATCGACCAGGCGACTCACCATGCCGAGCACAAAGGCGTTGTCACGCACTTCCAGCCCCATGCGCTCCTGAAGAACGCGCTTGCATTCCGCCTTGCCGGAGAGATCCTCGGCGCTGTAGTTGGCGGGAAGAGCCCTGTCCGTGGCGGGATCCCAGGCCTTGAGATCGATTCCGTTGAGGATGCCGCGCAGTTTGCCGGACACGAAATTCAGCAGTCCGTCGAGTCTCTCGCCGTATTCGGCCGTGCGGATCTCCTGGGCATAGGTCGGAGAGACCGCATTCACACGATCGGCATAGAGCAGCGCCGCTGCCATCGTGTGATCTCCCTGCATGTACCAGGGGCACCAGGTGATGCGATCCAGCTTCCAGCGCCAGGGGCCCTGGTACTTGAGGTTGTGGATCGTGAAGACCGTGCTGATCTCAGGGTCTTGATGCATCCACACCGGAATCATGCCGGTGTGCCAGTCATGGCAGTGCAGCACCTGAGGCTTCCAGACATTCCAGGCGAACTCGGCGGCAGCGCTGGCGAAGAAGGTGAATCGCCAGTCTTCATCCTCACCGCCGTAAATCCGCTCGGGATCGAACACGGGATGCCCCACCAGATAGATGGTCAGGCCGTTGGAGGGATGGCGGGTTTCGTAGACAGCGAACTCGGTGCCCATCGTCTGGGCGCGCCAGATCGGCTCATCCGGGATCGCGAGGTTGCTCCAGAGCTTCCCGTAGCCCGGAATGATCAGCCGCACATCGTGCCCGAGACGGGTCAGGGCGGGGGGCAGCGACCCGACGACATCCCCCATGCCGCCCACCTTGATCATCGGGGCGCATTCGGCGGCGGCGAACAGGATGCGCATCGATGGACTTCCGACTTGGCGCGGCGACTTTAAGGGCAACCCTCACCAGTTCTGCACGTTCTGACCGTCACGGCAGCACCATCACCGGTGTTCCGAGATTCACCTGCCGGTAGAGGGATCGCACATCTTCGTTGTACAGACGCACGCAGCCATGGGAGATCGCCCGACCGACGGTCCAGCGATGCGGGGTGCCGTGGAACCCAGTGGTGGTGCAACCCTCGATCGTGATCCAGGTTTCACCGTCGTGGGCATCACGCCCGAGGCAATCGCGATGGAAGGCGATCCAGTGGCTGCCGAGGGGATTGTCAGGGCCTTGCTCCTCCACGCGCTCTCCGGTGACCGGATGAACCCAGATCGGTTGGTCGATCTTCTCCATCACCCGGAAGCGACCGGTGGGGGTCTCCCAGCCGGGCATACCGACAGCCACGGGGAAGGCGCTGCGCAAACCGCCGTTCTCGAGCAGCAGCAGCCGACGGCGACCGCGCAGCATCACGATGTGACGCTCCTTTTTCTGCAGCAGATCCGAAGGCAGTGATGCCAGTGCCGCCATGACCGAATCCATCGACGCTGACCGCAGCAGCGGAACCGGATCCGGGGGCGTCAGAGGAAGCATCGGCGTCAGGGTAACCAGCCTGTGCCGGAGAAATCAGGGGGGCGTTTGCCGAGGAACGCATCACGCCCCTCCTGCGCTTCATCGGTCCGGTAGAAGAGGTGGGTGGCCTGTCCGGCCAGCTCCTGGATACCGGCCAGCCCATCGGTTTCGGCGTTGAAGGCGGCCTTGAGACAACGAATTGCCGTGGGACTGTGCTGCAGCACCTCCCGGGCCCAGCGCACCCCCTCCGCTTCCAGTTGCTCGAGGGGAACCACCGCATTCACCAGCCCCATCCTCAGGGCGTCTTCGGCGCCGTAGCGACGACAGAGGAACCAGATCTCGCGGGCCTTGCGCTGGCCGACCACCCGGGCCAGAAAGCCAGCGCCGTAACCGCCGTCGAAGCTGCCGACCCTGGGACCGGTCTGGCCGAAAACAGCGTTGTCTGCGGCCAGGCTGAGATCACACAGCAGATGCAGCACCTGACCGCCCCCCATGGCATACCCGGCCACCAGGGCGATCACCACCTTCGGCAGGCTGCGGATGATCCGCTGCAGATCGAGCACATTGAGGCGCGGCAAGCCGTCGTCGCCGACATAACCGCCGTCGCCGCGCACGCTCTGGTCACCGCCGGCGCAGAAGGCGTGGACCCCGTCCTGGGACGGCCCCGCCCCTGTGAACAGCACCACGCCGATCTCCCGCTCATCGCGGACACGACTGAAGGCATCGCAGAGCTCCACCACCGTCTGCGGCCGGAAGGCATTGCGTTTGGCCGGCCGGTTGATCGCGATGCGGGCGATGCCTTCATCGCAGCGGTCGACAAGGATGTCGCTGTAGGTGCCCCAGGGCTGCCACGCGACGATCGATTCACCGGGAAGAACCCGCCGCGCCAGGGACATCGGCTTCAGAGCGTCATCACTTCATTCTGAGCAGCGGTGTGCAGCCGTTTGCGCAGCACCGCATCGCCGCGTCGATCCGTGCAGGCCCGCAGCAGCGCGGGGCCCTGTTGCGCCAGGCCCCAATCCAAGGCGTCATGCAGATCCTCCAGGCAGCTGAGAGCCCGCCCGGGAACGCCGTGGGCCGCAGCCAACGCCAGCGGATCGACCCGCTGAGGCATGGCGAACAACTGATCGAATCGCTCCTCGCCCTGCTGCTGGATATCCAGCTGCTGGAAGATTCCACCGCCGCCGTTGTCGATGAGGATCACCAGCAGTGGGGGGCCGTCGGGGCCGCCATGAAGCCAGCCGTTGGCATCGTGCAGCAGGGCCAGATCACCGGTGAGCAGCACCGTTGGTCCCAGCGACCAGGCCAGTCCCATGGCCAGCGACAGGGTGCCGTCGATGCCGGAGGCACCGCGGAAGCTGAAACATCGGCGATCGGCCCCACCCTTACCGCTCCACAGCATCCAGTCCCGGACGGGGGAACTGGCCGCCAGCATCACAGGCAGACCGCTGGGGAGCAGCTGACCCAGGGCGCGGGCGAGCGCGGGCTCAGTCACCGCACCCCTGCAGGGAAGCAGCTCATCCAGCAGGGCGCCGAGACGATGGTCCGGCTCCGCCCAGGCGGTGCTCAGACCAGCCCGTCCGGGGGACTGCTGAGCCAGCCAGGCCTCCATCCCCCCGCTCCACTGCGCGGCTCGGCCGAGCGGGTCGAGTGGACGGGCATCGCCTTCACTGATCAGCACCTGAGGTCCCCTGGCGGCGGCAAGCCAGCGTTCCAGTGACCGACTGGCGGGCATGCTTCCCAAACGCAGCACCTGCAGATCACTGCCGCCGTGGAACTGATCGAGCAGCAGCGGCCAGTGATGCACCCGACCGGGCCACTCCACCGGCAGGGCGGCCAGCGGATCGGCCAGAAGAGGCCAGCCGCTGCGCTCCAACCAGTCCGCGAGCGCACCGCGATACCCCGCCAGATCGGTGCTCAGTCCCCGCCATGGTCCTGCCACCACAACGCCCGCCTGCGCGGGATCCAGGGCCGGAGCTGAGGCATCCGGCGGATCAACGGTTGTGGAGCTATCGGCGACGCCCACTCCAGGAGCAGGAGGATTTCGCAACCCGGACAGCTGCTGCTGCTGATCGAGGAGGGCGGCGTGGAGCGGCTCCTCGAACGGGATGTTCAGATGAACCGGACCGGGGGGTTGACCGGCCTGCCCCTGGGCATGAAGCCATCCCCGTAAAGCCAGAAGATTGATGTCGGCAGCTGAAGCAGCGTGCAGACCGGTCGTGGCGATGCTGCCGACCCAGCGGCAGGCAGGATTCAGAAACTGCTCCTGGTTAACGGTCTGATTCGCTCCGCAGGTCTTGAGCCGTTCCGGTCGATCGGCCGTGAGCAGCAGCAGCGGCTGACAGCTGCGATCGGCCTCGACGGCGGCAGGCAGCAGATTGGCGACCGCCGTGCCGGACGTGGTCACCACCGCCACGGACCGGCCGGACGCCGTTGCCATCCCGAGAGCGAGGAAGGCCGCCGAGCGCTCATCAATCGCCGTGAACAGCTGCAGCATTCCCTGAGACGCCATCAGCCCCGACGCCGTCGCCAGAGGGCCGGACCGGCTGCCTGGACAGAGCACCAGCAGGCTCAACCCCTGACGATGCAGGGCGCGAAGCAGGCCAAGAGCCGCCTCGAGGTTGGCGCGGGCAACCGACAGTGCAGGAGAGCACCACTGCAGGAATCCTGCTGCAGCATCCGCTCGTCCGTGCCTGAGCGAAGCACTGCCGATGCGAGGGTGCGGCCATGACTCCCACACCGTCCCCACCGGATCGCCCCCGCGAGGCCGGTTTCTGGCGCAGCCTGATCCTCTGGGCCCTCCTGGCCCTGCTGATCCGTTGGCTGGTGATCGAGCCGCGCTGGATCCCCTCCGGCTCGATGCTTCCGACGTTGCAGCTTCAGGATCGGATCCTGGTGGAGAAGATCCGACCACCGCTCGAACAGCAGCGGGGACGGCAACTGCCGTTGAACAGCATCGTGGTGTTCTCGCCACCTGCTCAGCTGGTGGACGCGGGGTACGACGCCTCCGCCGCCCTGATCAAACGACTGGTGGGGCAGCCAGGCGACCAGCTGGAAGTACGCGACGGCCTCCTGATTCGCAACGGTGAGCCCGTTCCAGAGCCCTGGCTGGATGAGCCGATCACGTATGCCATGGCACCGGTGACCGTGCCGGATCATCAGCTCTGGGTGATGGGTGATAACCGCAACGCAAGCCTGGATTCCCATCTGTGGGGTCCGTTGCCGGAAGCGAACGTGATCGGCACTGCGATCTGGCGGTACTGGCCCCTGAATCGCTTCGGACAGATTCGGTTCTCCACCACCGACGGAAACGAAGTGAACTCTGAGGCTGGGGTAGGGTCAGGACCGTGATGCAGATAACACGGGATGTTTAACCCCGAGTTCCTGACCACCGATAACAACGACGGTCAAGCGGGGAACAGCCTGATCCAGTATCTGCAGGAACAGTCTCCAGACACCCTTCAGAGGGTTGCCAAATCGGCAAGCGGTGAGATCCAGGACATCATCCGCCACAACGTTCAGGGACTGCTGGGGATGCTCCCCGGCGAGCACTTCGAGGTGAAAGTCACCTCCAACAGGGAGAACCTGGCCAACATGCTGGCCTCGGCGATGATGACCGGTTATTTCCTGCGCCAGATGGAGCAACGCAAGGAACTGGAGGAAACGCTGTTCGCCGATGATCAGATGGCGATCGAGCCCGACGACGAACTCAACCTCTGAGCTGGGGATCCGTCGGAACCACACCGAGCTTCAGCAGACGCTGATCAATCGAACTGAGAAACGCCCAGTTCGATTCATCCGGTGCCCAGGTCTCCGCGTTGAGCTGTGAGAAAAGCTCATAGGAACGTTGACGGGTGAAGGCGATCGGAGCGCTGTAGTGCGCTGGGACAAGACACCGCATTCCATCGAGTCTCCCGATCTGCTCGAGCCATTGCAGGAAGGTCTCCAAAGCGCGCGGCAAAACGAGTCGTTCCACCACAGGCGCCACCTGAAGGAGAGGTTCATGGTCTCCGATCAGCCCCCTGGCCGCGTCATGCCATCCCTGCCGCCATCGGAATGGATAGAGGCCGAAGTGGGCACGGGAGGTGCGCAAGCCTGGCCGGAAGGCATGGCGGAGCAGCTCGGGAATCGGGGGAACCTCGAGCGGCTCCGGCCGCAGGTAGGAGGCGAACAACACAAGACGAGCCCACCCCCGCCGCCGCGCCTCGGGCGTATCGAGGAGCGGCTCGTCACCCCGTTCCCTGGCGTGGAACAGCAACGGCGTTGGATCGAGATCAAACAGAGCAGGCGGCTCAGCCGAAATGCCAACCAACGCATCGGTCACCATCAAGGCACCGGAAGGGCGGTGAAAACAGCTGATCTCTTGAAAGCGACCAGCACCAAGATCGAGCGGTCCAAGCGTGATCCACTCACACACGTCGCCATGGGGGACGCCATCGTCGAGCAACACCTTGGTGCGGTGTGCTGGAACGCCCAACCAGGACAAGGGCAACTGCACCGGGAAACTCCACTGACCGGGGCATACCCACACCTGCGCATCAGGGAACGCGCGGGACAGGGGGCCGAGGGGCAGCTTGTGCTCCAAGCCGGAGGCGGTGGGGAGCACGATCGTGCGCACCGGACCGTGCTGCTGTTCAAGGCCAGCAATGGCCTGACGAAGCTCACCTGTGGGCGGCAGGGGATTCACCAACATCAGCCCGCCTGGCACCTTGACCACCGTGAGTCGAATCGGCACGGCGACGTAATACACCCCCTGCAGCTGCTCAAGGCTCCAGAGCTGGCCAGGGATCAGCTCACTGAACACCGTGCGGCGGCGGCCATAGGGATAGAGCGGCAACAGCGGCCACCAGGGCCAGCGTTGGCCGTCTGCTTGAAAACCGCTTGCAGCCAACCCACCAACGCAGGTCCAAAGATTCTGCACAGGAGTGGCGCGATGCGGAGAACGCAGATGCCGACAGAATGACGTCATCTGTTCCGGACGCTTGACCCTGAGGCAGCTGCGCAATCTTGTCATCCAACTGCTGGCTTGCCTTTCCATCGTGGGCCTTGGGGCATCACACGTGTCCGCCTGTATCGAAGGACTTGAGTGGGGCATGACGCTGGATCAAGTCACAGCACACCTCGGCGAAACCCGTCAGGCAGACCCCGATCGACCGCAGAAGTATCAGGCGCTGAACGCACACCTGGATGAAATCCCAGTGGTTCAGTCAACCTTTGAACTGAGTCCCGGTACCGGCTTGAGGTCGTTGGCCTACGAGTTTGAGGTGAGCGATATGACCGAAGTGCTGGCAGGCCTTCGCCATCGCTATGGGCAGCCGTTGAGCATGAGCATCGACGATCGCCATGTGAACCAACAGTTGTGGGTCTGGAATACGGGTGACGATCTGATCACAGCCGTGAACAGCACCTCCATGGGACGCCAACAATTCCTCATCTCCTACCGGCCCAGTCGACTCCGACCCAACAATCTCTGAATCTCGTGCGCGCAACAACGCCAAGGGTTGAGAGACGTCCACACGCGACTCCATAGCCCGAACCTTGACCATGCGCCCGGTGACGTTCTGAGCATCGAAGTGGACAGGCAGCCATCCCAGCCAACAGAATGAGAATGATTCCCACGAGCAGGGCTGTCGTTCCCCCCGCGCGTGGATGCTGGAGACCATGAGCACAACCTGGTTGATCTCAGGTCCGCCTGGGTGCGGGAAAACCACGTGGATCCTCAACACACTGCGCGACCATCCGGGACCCTGCGGATACCTGCGGCTGAAGGGCACGAGCCAAGATGGTCTCGAGCAGGGCTGCGATGCCGGCATCGACCGGACCTGGCTGCAGGACCAGATCCCAGCGCTTCAGGACCTGTCCACTTCTCAGCACAGAACCGCTGCAGCTGATCGGATCAACCTGATTGAGCTGCAGCAATTCCAGGCCCCGCCGGAAGAAGCCCCCGAGGCCATCGACCCAGCCATCCAATCGCAACTGGACACCCTCCAGCTGCGACCGGACCGATGCCTCCATTTCGGCCGTGATCCGGAGTTACCCGGCCAGGACACGCTGGCGTTCAACAGGCTGGAGGCCTGGAGCCTCAGCCTCCACAACAGTGTCTGGGACCCCAACAGCCTCAGCAGCTTCTGGTTCGAACTGGTGAATGGTGCCTATGGCGACGTCTACCGCGCCAAGGCATTGATGAATCTCCCTGATGGCCGTGCCTTCTTCTGCAACTGGATAGTGAGTCAACAGGGCTCTCAGTTTCTGCCCCTGGAGCGGGTGGAGCCACCCCATGGCCGCCCCAAACGCTCGTCGGAGCTGGTGGTGCAGGGCAACGCTCTCAATGGCATCGGCATCCAGACCACCATCGACGATTGCCTGATCAGTGATGACGTGCTGGACATGCATCAGGCCCCGATGCGCGACCAGCAACCCGAGTCCACCCTCACCCGATGACGCCCATGGCCCACGCCGTGATCTCCTGCCTCCACGCCAACCTGACAGCCGTTGAGGCTGTGCTGGAGGACATCGATCGGCAGGGGATTGAAACGATCACCTGCCTCGGTGATCTGGTGGGTTACGGCCCCCAACCGAATGAAGTGGTGCAGCTGGTGAGAGAACGCGCCATCCCCACCTGCCAGGGCTGCTGGGATGAAGACATCATCGATGGTCTCAATGCCTGCGAATGCAGCTACCCCTCGCAACTGGCGGAACGGCGAGGCCACCGAGCGCACCATTGGACCGCTGAACGGATGACGGACGAGAACAAAGCCTTCCTGGCCAGCCTTCCGATGACCCTGAGGCGCGACCGCCTGCTGTTCGTTCACGGCAGCCCCAACAGTCAGCACGAATATCTTCTGCCAGACATGAGTGCTTTTGCGGCGCTGGAGCGGGTCGAGACCGCCAAAGCGGACACCCTGTTCTGCGGCCACACCCACCAGCCCTATGTGCGCGAACTGAGCGGTGGATCGATCCGGGTGACCGTGGAACAGGCCGGCAGCGAGGGGACCACGAAACAGGAACTGACCCTGCCGATGCGCCGCATCGTCAACGCGGGATCAGTGGGTGAGCCCCGCCATGGCGACACCAAGGCGACGTATGTGATCCACAACGACACCACAGGTGAGGTGACGATCCGTGAGGTGGAGTACGACGTGGCGAAAACCTGTCAGGCCATCGTCGATGCCGGGCTGCCTGAGGTGTTCGCCTGGCGGCTGCGCCATGGTTTCGAATATGCCGAGCGGGCCGACGACGCCAGCCACGTGTGTGAGCGCTGATGGAACGCTGGGCCCTGGTCAGTGGACTGCGCGGTGATCTGGAGCTCTATGAGCGGATTCAACGCGACCTCTCAACGCAACGGGGCGTGGAAAGTCTCTTCGTGCTGGGGGATCTGATCGGTCCTGAGCGCAACTGCGATGCCTTGCTGGAGCGATTGCGCCAGCCCAAACGCGGTGATCTCAAGCCCGACTGCATCTATGGCTGGTGGGAGGAGCAGCTGCTTGCCGAACGGGGATACCGCGGTGATCAGAACGCACAGGTGCTGCGCCGGGAGCATGGCGACGATGCCGTCGACGCACTGCTCAAAGCTGTGGACGAACGCCATCTCCCGTGGCTTGCCTCCCTGCAGTTCGGCTTCATCGAACTTGATTGCGCCCTGATCCATGGAAGCTCCGCCGACATCGGCGATCGGCTGACAAATGAAACGTCGCCGCTCATCCTTCTGGATCGCCTCACCCGGCTGGATGTGAACCGCCTGTTCACCGCCCGCAGCGGTCAACAGTTCCGCCTGGAACTGACCGGTGGTGCCATTCAATCGCATGTGAAAGACACGGCTGGAGAACAGCAGCAGGAACAGGCCGTTCCCAAACGCAGCGTGATCGGCATCGGCCAGGGAGCAAACTTCTCGCTGTACGACCCCGCCACGGATCGACTCGACTTCATAACGGTGGGAGACCATGCCGCGACGCCACGCCGCCCTCGACTCGGCTTCGCGTAGGCAGGATTGAGAGCCAATGAACTGGATTCGCAGATGAAAATCCCCGCAGCCTTCAACCCCCAGGTGCTTGCCCCGACCCGCAAGGATCATTCCAATGCCGGTCTGACGGTGCAGACAGTTTTTTCTCTCCTGGTCATCGCGCTGATGCTGAACATCAGCCCGGCTCACGCCCACCGCAAGGGGATATACGAAAGCCGGAGCGAGGCTGAGAAGCGCGCTGAAGAGATCGGCTGCTCCACGGTGCATCAGAACAACGGCCGCTGGATGCCCTGCGCCGATGAGCAGGAACTACACCGGCAGTTGCGAAAGCACTGACTGATTGAACTTATAACTGGGAGGTGAGGCGGACAACCCGCTTCATACCAACCCTATTCACACTTTCTAATGACGACAACCACCATCGCCTTACTGGTGGTGTGTGCCTTGTTTCCTGTCCTCCTGTTGTGGAACCTGACGGAGAGCAGACACACGAAAACGCAGTCATCACAAAGAACACTCTTGTCTTTGGCGATGTGAGAAGACACTGGGTTAGCTATTGTCGCCATCACTTCTGTGAAACCTGGATTGATATAAGAGAAGAGTTGAAGGACAAACTAACAGGACATAGGTTTAGTCCTCATCCTTATACCCTTTACTCTCTGCGTTCTACATTTATTGAAGACCAACTACTAAAAGGAACACCTGTGATGGAAGTCGCAGAGATGGCGGGACACGATGTAAGAGAAACACAAAAGACATACGCACGCCTGAACCTACGAAGGAAGGGTAGCGAACTTACTATGCCGGAACTTGGTAAGCGACGGATTGAAAGAACCAAAGTAGATTTATTTGATGATGAAACAACTAACGCAACCACAACTTGAAACAGCGAAACAAATGAATAACACAGGCATAAACCGGAAGGTTGTCGTTCAATACTACAAACTATCAACTACACAACTAAGAAAACAAATCAAAGATTACGAAGCAACTAACAAATGAATATGTCCTACTGATGAAGAAGGCAGAAGGAACGAACAACCGGAAGGATGCGATAAAACCAATCAATCAGGCAACTGTGGTAAAGGAAGTAATGAATGCCTGCTATCGTTATGAGTATTCAGGACTGAACTGACTTGAACTAATGAAACAACCTTTACTCCTACTCCTTGCATCTGTGATGTTGGTGTCTTGTTCCAGTAAATACGGTTCAAAGCTTGAGGCAACGGAGGCGAAGGATAAATGGATAAAGGAAGGTGGTTCAATAACAACATTAGAAACAGACGCAGTATGTGATGGAGGTGTTTTGATTTATGGTGCAAATGATAATGTTGATTGCTCTAAACCTACGGAGATTACGAAAATGAATAGAAAGTGTATCAACGAAAAGGAAACGCACCAGTTCCTGTGCATGGAGATGAAACAGGATGGTCTTGATTACACCTACTTCAAATATTGATTTACATATCTGGTTTGGATATAAGATGGTATGACTTCTGCGTATGGAATGATGATTAGGAGCTTATCATTTATAGTTCTTCCGCTGTTACTGGTTTCTTGTTCCACCAGATATGGTTCAAGGATGGAGGCACAAGGGTCGGCAAATAAGTGGATTACAGAAGGTGGTTATTACAAGGTTGAGAATCCACCTCCACCTGAATGCGAGGATAACGATAATGATTATTTAGGCAACCTTGCCGAACAAAAAGGAGTAGATTGTTCTATAACTTATTCGTCTGAACCGAGTAGGATATGTAAGGATGATATGATAACAAGGCAGTTTGCGTGTTTTAGTTTAGATGAAAAGACGAAACCTGAATGGACGTTTTTCAAATACTGATTGCCTTATTCAGAATAGGAAAGTTGATTTATTCTCAATAGCACTATATCTGGCGTCTATCTAACAATCACGCTACATCTATTATATAATAACTATCAAAACTTGTTCCGTTACGACATTTCCATAAGTCCTCTCAAAATCGTCTGCAACGTGTCTGAAATAGTGAAGATGACTATCATCATAGAAGGCCTTTCCGTTCGCTGTAGAACCTTGTAGAGGTGTTAGAGAGCGTTATAGGTTATGAGTTTCACCTGCGGATTACACAAACTGATTATAAATCATAGTCAAAATCTCTTAAAAAACCCATACATAAGGACTGGGAAGGGAGGAGCCATCTCAAGGAGGTGGGTAGGGAAAACATCCAAAAGACAACCAATAACTAAACCTTCACTAACTTTCTGAAACTCATCTCCGTAGCGAAGCGGAGGAGATGGTTTCCACCTCCTCTAACCTGTCTCTAACTGACTTTTTCCTACCTTTCTATCGTCACTAACAGACGCAAAGGTAGGTTAGATAAATGAAAGAACACAAAGTAAGCGGTAGTAAGGGTGGTTGAGCGGTCCGACAAGTAGAGAGAAGGAAACAACAACATCATCATCAGGTGCGTCTATAAAAACGAATGATAAGAACATTCTCATTAGACACTAAATGCGGTGATAAGTAGTTCTCAATAAGGATTTATTTTATTAGGGTAGTAAGGTTGTATTTTGGTGTCGTTGAAACTGACTGCGGTAGAACAGGTTTCACGATGCGTTATGTATAAGCAAGATAAGCAAGTAGGTGTTTAGTTTTGCTATCCTTCAAACTCGCTGCGCTGGAACGGATTTTCAAATGCATCGCGTATAAGACGATTACGCAAAGTGTTGTCTGATTTTATTGTCCTTGAAACTTAGTGCGCTGGAATGACTTTCGATGTCAGTCACCTATACAGATGATATGCGAATGTAGGACAACCTCTTATCTCCGCACCTTCTAACTTGTCTGGCGGCAAAGTCGCAGGTAGGAAGATTACCGCTCCTACGGGAATGGTTCGGAGGTCTTTCTAATGCCGATACATCCTATTGATAAGAAATCGTTTCTCAAGGTAGAAACTAATGTTGGTGGTGAGTGGGTTGATTTAGAGAGTAGCGACTACCGCGAAAAAGAATACAAGCGCAACCAAGAGACGGAACCACGCCGTAAGTTTGTAATGGAACCACTACCTGGAACTGGACCAGAAACAGACGCACCTACATCTACGGAACCTGCATGTGCGCCTGTTGAAATGACTGATGAGATGGAGAAGGTAATCAACGAAGACCCGCGTAAGCGTGGTGCATGTAACAAACCTTCTACTATCAAAATCCGTAAACCGAAATGAAAGAGATCACAGAACCTCTAACATACTCTGAATAAGTCCTTTATTAAACTTTTCATACCACATCAAAATCCTGTATATCTCTTACAACTATAAACTCTTCAAACTCTTTCTCTATCGCCTCCGCATCTTGATACTTATGCTCGTCTATCAGCATAAATATTCTATCCATCATATCTTCGTATGTGAAGCGACTTGGACTTTCGAATGAATAGTAGAGGTGTTGATAGGGATTTTCCATAAGGCAAAACGCTGGTCTTTTATATGATATTCCGACTGATAGAGAAAAGTGAAGTGCCTACCTTTACCTTCCCAGAACTAATAAAACTATTATGACTGACTATGACTTACTCAAACAAATGGGTTGATAACCCGCTACCTATCCTTCTGTCCGCTCGCATCCGCATCACCAACGAACAGCGCAAGGCAGTGAAAGATGCCTACTACGCTCGTAAAAACTCCCTACACCCGCAGAGAGCGTGGTTAGAGGAGGACTTGCCGTCTCTACTTCATATGATGGGATGAATGAACTGGATGTGAAACTCGGTTTCTCTAACCTTGTGTTTAGTGACCTTATCAATTCCCGCGATAGTATAAACCTCAACATCGTTCTCAAACTCCAAAATGTGTTGGGTGTAGAACTCATCACCAAAGAGGAGATTGTAGAAGCGTGTTCCCACTACTGCGATTATTCTTGGAATAAAGCAGTTGAGGATATTCAGTAAGATGACCTATTCATCACCTTACAAACAACAGAAACCACTCTCCTCTCGTCTCAAGGTAGAACAACCGCTTGAACCGCCAACTGGTGTGAAACAGCGCAAGAAGATGAATAAACCAGAACCACCTCCTGCCTATATGAAACCAGTTAGAACATCAGGTAAATCACAAGGTATTGAAGAAGGTTCATCTGGTGAAGTCAAGGATTACCTTGCGTCTGTTGGTGAAGATAGTCCTCTGACTGGTTGGGAAGCACACGCCTTACAGATGTTGGCGAATGGTAGTGAAGACGCGCTGGATTGTTTTTGATTGATTGTCGTTCTATTGCGACACTAATCAAATAAAGGATTTCCAACTGGAAAGTTCATTACAGGCGCAGTCAATCCTTTGCGCTTGTTCTTGCGATGGTGAAGACACTCCTAACTAAAATGGTAAGGGTGGAACCTTTTTATATGGAGACAGGAGCATTACCTGTCCTTCGCATTTATTACCCGTTCAATCAATCAAATGCTGTATTACTACCAACTATATTCCTTGCTTAGTTTCGTTCTTTTTCCGCTACTGGATGACTACGAACACCTACTTGATTTACTATATGACTGATTTGGAGAAGTATAACCAACTATTCAAAGAACTATCACTCCTGCCGTCTTCAAAGACAGATGAACTCTTTCAGTTCTCACAACAAATCCATATCCAACTAATCAAAGAACTAAAACTACCTACTGATAATGAATAGACCTAATCTCCGTATTCCTACAACTCAAACAAACGCACCTGCCTCTGCGCCTGTGTCGGTGTCTAACGACACCTCTGTAACTCAAAAGAACACGCCCATAGTAAGACAACCCTTTACTCCTAAACCTGTTGTCTCTGGTGGTTCTGCTCGCCTTACCTTCTGACTGATAGAGACAACACATCCACACTCGCTTACTCGCGTGTCTGTGTTGTCCTTTATACTGAAACATATAACTTCTATTTCTATATTTGAGTTACCATTTGGACGGCGCGGTGAAACCAAAGAAGGTGTTTTCTAACTTTGTTCTGTTCCCTATCTTCTTTGCGGGTAGTGTCGCTCTATCTATTTATCTAACCATCAACTTGTATTTGAAGTTTGGATGGGTGCTCGCTTTTGCCTTTATTTTCTTTCTTTGTGTAATCACGCTGATTGAGAGGATTTATAACGCAGAAACTTGAAACCGAAAGTCCGATAAAAAATGACGCAAAAATGGTGAGGTCTATCATAGTTCCCACAAGGACGAAAGATCCTCCCATAGGGTGGGTGCGTTTCTGCCTACGCGCGTTCATTACTATGCGCGTTTATGTAAAGAACTCGCCGGGAGTTTGTGTCATTTATCCTCTCGCACCCATCTGCGCGTTTTTCGCCACATGGGCGCAGGAGATGAAGTGATTAGATTATCTATCTAACTATTTCTACTGACTTGTCCGTCAGGTGCGTTTGTAATCGCCTGTATTGAGCGATAGGTTCTGTTGGGGAATGTGTGGTGAGGTGTTCTTTCGTCTCTCACAGCGTCATCTGGTGGGAGTAGAGGAGGACATACCAACTTTCTGCTGAACTCATACCAACTATGCAGAAGAAGTTCTGCTGTGACTGATTGCTTTCAGTTGTCGTTGAACTTCTGGTATTGATAGTTGTAGGTCAACCTCCTTAGCTCCATTATCTCAAGCCTTTTTCTGTTCGCCTCCATCTCTACTTCTCTCGCTAAATGTTCAAGATGAGCATTTCGTCGCTTTTGTTGCTGCCTGGATACAGAAGTCATTGGTGTTTGGAATAACTTTCATAGAACCTATGAAGCTCAACTGGATGAAGTTGAAAAGCGTTACCTATCTTCAATGATGTTTATTCGCTTGGCGTCGGTTATTTAGTGAGAAAGCCTGCTACTTGCGCTCAGTCAGCTGTGTAGGGATATTTAGCTGTTAATGTTTTTTATTCTTTACCTGCTTTGGGAGATTGGGAAGAGGAAAGCGGCAGACCAATGCCTGTAGGAATGCCGACACAATAATGATAACCATTCTCATTCACTTTTCGCACACATCTGTTGCTCTCAACAGGCAGGATGACAAGACAGTTAAGAGTTGGAATGACCTTTTCCCATTCAAACCAACTACCAACTACTCCTGTTGGTAGTTCGGTTCAGTCCCTGACTGGGATGTGGTACACATTACAAAGTGTTTCCCAGTCGCGAAAGCACTGATGGATCACAGCAACAACTCCCGCCAGCGTCAGGCCCGCCGATTGCACCGCTGGGTCGTGCCGATCGCCGCAGCCCCACTGCTTCTGACAGCGGCGACCGGTTCGCTGTACAGCCTTCTGCTGGAGGTGAACATCGATGCCTTCTGGTTGCTCAGGATTCACACCGGAGACTTCGGCTCCTTGAATCTGCAACCGGTCTACCCGGTGCTGCTCGGTGCCCTGACCATCGTCGTGACCGGATCAGGTCTGATGATGCTGCTCAGGCCTGCACGCTGAAATCCAGCACCAGATCGCCCACATCATCCCGGCTGATCACATAACGGAAGCCGTCAACACGGCCGCTCCACTCACCAGTGTCCCCATCTCCCTCCAGTCCTGTCGGCTGTTCCACGGAATGGCCAAAAAGGGCGGCAAAACAATGGGCCGCCACCTGGGCCGCCTGGTCGGCATCCATGTCGTCGAGTTCATGGGCTTCCACCGGGCACCCCTCCAGAAGCTCCGCGTCGATCACATTGCCTCTGCCCAGATCGGCCACCAGAGCCTGAAGCCCGTCTGGAGCCGTGATGTCACCCATGGGTCGTCGTCATCAACACCTTCATCATCCCCAACCCAGGGCCAGAACCGCCGCCAGAGCCGTGTCCACACTGAGCAGCCTCTCCCCCAGGTGCACCGGCCGGGCGATCACCGCCTGAGCCAGATCCAGTTCAAACGGCAGGAAACCTCCTTCAGGGCCGATCATCACGACTGCCGATCCGGCGGCCGTGGTGCTCAGAGCCTGGGCGGATCCCATCTCGGCAATCCAGCAGGGTCGACCGGAGCAGATGTCCACCAGTCGGTCCTCAACGAAGGGACGGAACAACCTGTGCTGGTGAACCCGGGGCGCGACGGTGTCGCGGGAGCGCTCCATCCCCGCCAGCAGAGCCTCCTCGACCTTGTCGCCTGCCAGCAGGGGTGACTGCCAGAAGCTTTTCTCCACCCGGGCACTGTTGATCAGATGCAGATCCGACACCCCGAACTCGGCCACCGTGCGCAGAATCCGGCGCAGCATCTTCGGCCTTGGCAGGGCCAGAACGATCTCGAATCGATGGCGCCTCGGTGGTGGTTCGCGCGTCTGGACCACAAGCTTGACCGTGGATCCCTCCATGGCCACGACCCGGCCGGTTCCCAGAGCGCCGTCGCGGATGCCGACCCTGAGCGTGTCGCCGATGTTCGGTTTGAGGACCTCAAGAATGTGAACCGCCCGCCGATCACTCAGCAGCACGGTGGTGTCATCCAGCCAGCAATCCTGAGGACCGAGAAGAATGACGTTCACCGCCTCAGCGTCCGGCGCAGTGACAGCCGCTCAGCAGTGCTCGAAGATGCCGACCTGAGATGGCTGCATTCCACCTGAGGCCCGTTCGGTGCTGTAAGCCGCATCCGCCTCCTGCATGGCCGCCCGATCCTCCTGGAACCAGCAGCCGTACATCAGATTCAGGATGCGATCCACATCGAGCTCCCGCTCAGCCACGTCCTGCCACAACCGACGGCTGAGTTCCTCATCCGCCAACTGGAACTGGGCTCGAGCCAGATTGCGTGCACAGGAGAAATAAACATCCTGCTGCTGATCCCTTGCGCTCTGATAGCGCAGGAGCGTGGTCTGGATGGCCTGGAGAAATGCCACGGACGAAGGTGCCTATTTGTTCAGCATGAGTAGCGATCGATACAACAGCAATCGGTATTAACGCTGGTTGAAGAGGAGGTCGCCATCTCCAAAGCCCAGACATCATCTGTTGGTTCAAGTTGACGTCATTGGGAGTCCACCCACGGTGAGATGGACGATTCAGCCCTGAAAACGCAGCGACATCAAAAAGCAGCATCCCCCTCAACCTCCCATGCCACCTCCCCCGGGGGTGAGCATGCGGATGGCCTCACCCGCCTCAAGCTCCAGCTGCACAGCACCAGGCAGGGCATGTTCCACACCGTCACGGTCCAACCGCACATTCACACCACAGGCACCGCTGGCCCCACCGTTGAGACCGAACGGGGGCTCCCGCCGCGATCCACTGATCAAAGACACGCTCATCGGCTCGAGGAAACGGATCGTGCGCTCCAAACCATCACCCCCGGGCCAACGACCTTGCCCGCCACTGCCAGAGCGCACGGCAAAGGATTCCAACCGCACGGGATAACGGCTCTCCAGCACCTCGGGATCCGTGAGCCTTGAGTTGGTCATGTGCGATTGCAGGCCCACGGATCCGGCAAAGCCCTCCCCGGCACCACCACCACCGGCCACCGTTTCGTAGTACTGGCAGCGCCCATTACCGAAGCTGAAGTTGTTCATCGTTCCCTGGCCGGCCGCCTGGGCACCAAAGGCAGCAAGCAAAAGGTTGCAGAGCGCCTGAGACACCTCCACATTGCCGGCCACCACAGCAGCGGGGGACCGTGGATTCAACAGAGAGCCCGCAGGCACCACCAGATCGAGCGGCGCAAAACAGCCCTCGTTCAACGGGATGTCGTTGTCGAGGAGACAACGGATCACGTAAAGCACAGCCGCCCGCGTCACCGCCAGGGGGGCATTGAAATTTCCCGGCCTTTGGGGGGATGTACCGCTGAAATCCAAGCGCAGCCGTTGGCGTTGCGGGTCAAAACTGACCTGCACCACCAGGCAGGAGCCGTCATCCAGCTCCAGCTGATGACGGGCGTCCACCAGGCGCGACAGCAGACACTGGACACTGCTGGTTGCCTCCTTCTGCAGCAGGGTCATCTGCCGTTGCACCAGGCTCTCCCCCTCCCGCTCCACGAGGGATTGCAGCGCCACAATCCCGGCCTGATTGGCCGCCACCTGGGCCTGCAGGTCGGCCAGCAATTCCGAAGGGTTGCGGGGCGGCGTCGCCATGCCGCTCCACACCGCTTCCAAATCAGCGGCAAGAACCCGGCCCCGGCGCACGAACAGCTGGTTGCGCAGCAGCAGCCCCTCATCGCCAATGGTGCGACTGAAGGACGGCATCGAGCCGGGAGCCATGCCTCCCACATCGGCGTGATGGCCCCGGCTGGCCACAAAGAAACTGGGCTGATCCCCTTTGCAGAACACCGGTGAGATGGCGGTGATGTCGGGCAGGTGGGTGCCGCCATGGAAGGGGTCGTTGCTGAGCAGCGTGTCGCCGGGCTGCAGCGGTGCAACATCACCGGCAGCCACCTGGGACAGCAGGTCGCGCACGCTGTCTCCCATTGATCCGAGATGCACCGGGATGTGGGGGGCATTGGCCACCAGAGCACCCGTGCCGTCGAATAGCGCACAGGAGAAATCCAGGCGCTCGCGAATGTTCACCGAACGACTGCTCTGCCGCAGTTGTTCCCCCATCTGTTCAGCGATCGCCATGAAGCGGTGGCGAAACAGTTCGGCCTGCAATGGGTTGTCGTCATCGTCCTGCATTAGCGCAAGCGAGCCGACCGCGGGTTGCCGGCGCTCCAGCAACAGCGTGCCCCCTGGCGCCACCCGTGCCTGCCAGCCCGCCTCCAGCACTGTGCATCCCGTGGCTTCAGCGATCAGGGCTGGGCCTGCAATCCGCTGATCCGGCGTCAGGGCACTGCGGTCCAGCAAAGGAACCTGGGTCCAGCCGATCGACTCTAGGTACATCGACGCCTCCTGAGATGTCTCCACCACTGGCTTTCGTTGGGCCATCCCCGCCGTTGCTGTGGCATCGAACTGTTGGGGTGCTGTGACCTCAATATTCAGCTGTTCGACGATCAGGGCCTCATCGGTGTCGATGCAGTAGCCGAAGCGTTGTTGATGACTTGCCTGGAAGGCCGAGACCACGGCATCAACGCCTTGATCGGCCGACCAGGTCAGCACCAGAGTCTGCTCAGCAGTGGGATAACGCAGGTCCAGGCTGACCCAGACCTCCGGCGCTCCTGCATCGGCGTCAGCGCCATCACCCTGGCGACGCAAGGTCTCCTGCGCCCCACGACTCAGCCGCTCCACTTGATCCGGCAAGGCCGCCAGCAGATCGGGCGACAGGACTGCGCCAAAATGCACTTGACGCCGGCAGCGCTGGCGGGCCTGGCCCATGCCAAAAGCGGAGAGAACTCCGGCCATGGGATGCAACAGAACCGTGATGAGCCCCAGTTCATCCGCCAGGCGACAGGCGTGCTGACCACCAGCCCCGCCATACGCCACCAACACCCCGCCACGTATGTCCTGACCGCGATGCAGCGACACCCTTCGAATCGCGGCCGCCATGGTTTCCACCGCCAGTTGCAACGCCCCCGCTGCCACCCGCTCCGGGGTCTGCCCCAGCGCTGCAGCGAGGTCGGCGAAGCCCTGCCGCACCACCGCAACATCCGGTGGCAGATCACCGGAGGCGCCGAAAACCGCCGGAAAACAGTTTCCCTGCAGACGCCCCAGCAGCAGGTTGGCATCGGTAATGGTGAGTGGTCCGCCCGCGCGGTAACAGGCCGGTCCCGGTTGTGCTCCTGCTGAGCGGGGCCCCACCCGCAGCCGCTCCCCCTGCAGCTCCAGCACCGATCCTCCGCCGGCCGCCACCGTTTCAATCGGCAAGCGGGGGGCCAGCAACTGCAAGCCGGCGATCTCGGTCTGCTCCTTGACCTGACGCAGCGCCTGCGCATCGGCGGAGGCCACGCAGAACACATCCGTCGACGTGCCCCCCATGTCGAAGCCCAGCACCGGCCCCCCTTCAAAGCCAGCCATGCGCGCCGCCGCGATCGCCCCGACCATCCCGGCCGCCGGCCCCGACAAGATGGTGTCTTTGGCCTGCAGCCCGCCTAGAGCCTGCAACGCTCCGCTGGAGGTCATTACCCGCAAGGGCTTGGCAGAGCCCAGTGCGCCTTGCACCTGCTGCAGATAGCCATCCAGCACCGGATGCACGGCCCCCTCCACCAACGCCGTCTGCCCCCGCGGCACCAGGCGGGGCATCACGCTCACCTGGTGGGAGCAGACCACGGTGCGAAAGCCGACCTCCCGCAACAATGCTGCGCAGCGCTGCTCATGGGCTGGATTGCGCTGGCCATGCAGCAACGCCACCACGGCGACGTCGATGCCCGAACGGCGCAGCTGCTCGAGACGCCGCAGCAGCGGCTGGTCCAGCACGAGGGGCTCCAGTTCCTCACCCCGGGCATCGAGCCGACCAACCACCTCCAACACCGTTCGCGCCAGGAAGGGGCGCCTGGGCTGCTGAAGCGCAAACAGATCGTCGCGATGCTGATCGCCAATCCACAGCTGATCCCTTAGGCCTGAATTGGTGAGCAACAGCAGCGGCGCACCACGGCCCTCCAGCAGTGCATTGGTGGCCACAGTGGTGCCGAGGCGCACCTCATCGACGTCCCGCAGATCGACAGCCGGAGAGGCCGAAGCCAACATCGCCCCCATCGCCGACACCGCAGGATCTCCGGAACCGGACTGCTCCGAGAGCACCTTGCGCACATGCAGACGCCCCTCTGGATCCCGACCGATCAAATCGGTGAAGGTGCCGCCACGATCCACCCAGAAGCACCAACCCATCACGCCCCTGGCCAACATGGCTCCAGCCTGCCGCGCAGGCCGATCAACAAACCATGTCAACGCCACCCCGATTGGCGACATGACCTGTGAACGTTGGTGGACCCTCGCCGCTCGCCCCCTTGGACAAGCTCGCCACCGCCTGGGCGATCTTTCAAGGGTTGCTGTTGGAAGCGATTCCGTTTCTGCTTTTGGGGGTGGTCATCGCTGGGTTAGCGCGTTGGCTGGTGCCCCAGTCGGCATGGGTCAGCCGGTTGCCGAGCAATCCCGTGCTGGCTCCAATCACAGGCGCCCTGATGGGATTTGCCCTGCCAGCTTGCGAATGCGGCAATGTGCCTGTCGCCCGCCGCCTGCTCGCCAGTGGTGCACCACTGGGCACCGGCTTCGGCTTCCTGTTCGCTGCACCGGTGCTGAATCCGATTGTTCTGGCCAGCACCTGGGCCGCCTTTCCCAATCAACCCTGGCTGCTGATCGCCAGACCTGTCGGTGCGTTTCTGCTGGCGATCCTGCTGAGCCTGCTGCTGGCACAACTCCCCGAGTCGCAGCTTCTGGAAACGGCGTTGTTGAGTGAACGGCGTCTCAGTCAGCCGCTGCGCAACCTGGACCTGCTGCAGCGAGGCAGCGGCCTGATTGGTGCCCCGCTGCCAGCCACCGCGGCACCGAGAGCGCAGCGTCCATCGCCGCGGGACGTGCTGGATCAAAGCAGTCGCGAGTTCCTGGATCTCCTCGCCCTGCTGGTGCTGGGATGCGTCATCGCCGCCGCCGTCCAGACCTGGTTGCCCCGCAGCTGGTTGCTGGAGATCGGTGGCGCCCCGACGGCCTCGATCCTTGCCCTGATGGTGCTGGCGGTGGTGGTGTCGGTGTGCTCAAGCGTGGATGCCTTCCTCGCCCTCGGTTTCGCCGCCCAGGTGACCCCGGGTGCGCTGCTGGCCTTCCTGCTGTTGGGACCGGTGGTTGACCTCAAACTGGCTGGATTGTTCACGGTGCTGATGCGGCCCCGCGCCATCGCGATCACGGCCGTCGCTGCCAGCCTTGGAGTGTTGCTGATCGGTCAGTGGGTCAACCTGTGGCAGCTGTGATCCGGAGGTTGAGATGACGCGCGGCCTGCTGTTGATCCTCTGGGGGTGGATGGTGCTGTGGAGCGTGCTCAGCGGCCGTCTGGATCTGCTCCTACGCGGCATGTTTCATGCCCTGGTCGGTGCTTCCGGGCTGGCCTTGCTTCTCGCCGGCGTGATGGTGATGATCCGCAACCGCCGTCAGCGAGATGTGCACCGCTGGCCCTGGCTGGTGAGCGGTGTCGTCGCTGGGCTGGTGCTGCTGATGCCGCCGAACCCATCCTTCAGTGATCTCGCGAACAACCGTCCCCAGGGGCTGCCTGAACCACCGGAGCTGGCCTTCGTGCTGCCACCGGAACAGCGCAGCCTCACCGAATGGGTGCGCCTGCTGCGCAGCCAGCCCGATCCCGATCTTGTCGCCGGCAATCCGCTGAACATCAGCGGTTTCGTCTGGAGTCAACCCGACGGTCCACCGTTGATCGCCAGGCTCACTGTGCGCTGCTGCCTGGCCGACGCGACCCCTTCAGGTCTGCCGGTGGCCTGGCCGGCCGACGCCGAACCGAAAGCCAACCAGTGGTTGGCGATCCAGGGGACCATGGCGGTGGAAACCCGCCATGGCGAACGCATTGCCGTTGTGGTGCCGACAACCATCACAACCATCCCCCGCCCCAAGCGGCCATTGGAGCCTTGACCGGTCGTCTCCCATTTCTGTTGGTCCTCGCGGCCGCACTGGTGCTGATTCAGCAGCAGGTGCTGCTGCGTCGATCACCACGGTTGGTGACCCTGAGCCAACAGCAGATTCATTCCGGCAGCGCGGCCCTCGATCTGCGCTTTAGCCGGCCGATGCACCGCAACAACGTCAGCTCCGAAAGCCGGCTGGTCCCCGCCCTGAACCACCGCTGGCTCGGAACCAACAACCCTCTGCGATTGGTGATCGACGCCGACCAGGTGATTGCTGGCCCGCTGAAGCTCGAGCTGGCTGGACGCGACCAGCGTCTGAATCCGATGGCGACCCAGACCTGGTGGTGGGAACCCCGTCCGTGGTTGCTGGTGACGCGGCAGGTGGACGACGGGGAGCAGCTTCAGCTTCTGGATCATGACGGGAGCTGGAAACCACTCAGCCCGGTGTGGAAGCGCATCACCAAGCTGACGCCGATCGGAAACGGACAGGGCGTCGCCATGGTGAGCAGTGATGGCGAAGGCGGGGAGCGAATCTGGCTGCGACATCTCACCCAGCAGAGCCTGGCCCGACGGCGCGAGGAGTTGAAACCACCTGAGCCTGAGCAACTTGAGTTGCTGGCGGAGAAAGAAGTGCTCTTCGGTCATCTGAGCAGCAACCTCAATGGCGATCTGCTGATGCAGACCGGTGGATTCTTCCCTGGCAGTGAACGGGTCGAGCTGATCAAAACCGATGGGAAGCGGCAGAAGCTGAGTCAGATCTCCTCGGGTCCGATGGAGCTGATTCCAGCCGGAGGCGGTCTCGTTGTGCCCTCGTATGACAACCTCAGCCTTCGCCCTCTGGTCGACAACGGCCGTCCTCCGCAATCCCTCCCCGGCAGTCGCGAACTGGGAGCCTTCTGTGCCGCCTCCGGACGGGCCGTGCTCATCCGCCACTGGCCCGATTACCGCCGCTCGATCGAGCTCGTGATTCCAGGCCTCGCTCCGCGGCAGCTGTGGTTAGGGGAGAAGGCGGTGCTGGGGGTTGCCTGCGACGGCAGCGGCGAACGCATCTGGGCAGTGCTGGGGGAGTGGACTGGTGATCGCGGGGTTCACACAATCCTGCTGATCGATGGAGCAGGAACACAACTGAAACAGCAGCCGCTGGAACCGTGGTCGATGAAAGGAGGCACTCCGGTGCAATTCGATCCCGTCAGCCGGCAGCTGCTGCTGACGGTGTTGCAACCAGACCGACGCGAGACCCATCCCGCCCTGATGGATGCCGACACCCTTCAGTGGCGGAAGATCCTGCCGGTCGATGTGGGGGAAGCCCAGTGGCTGTCCCCCTGACACGGATCAGAAGGTGAAACTCATGCCGGTGCCGATGTGGTGCTGCCAGCCTTCACCCCAACCGGGAGCATCCGTGCCGCTGTAGGTCGGCTGCCAGTGAGCGAACAGATTGGCATCGCCAACAGGCACTAAAAGCTCGATTTCACCGGCGAAGTCGGTGCGCTGATCGAGTCCTGAGTAACTGCCGGGGGTGTAGAAGCGAGGCCCGGCTTCGATCGAGACATTGATTTGATCCGACCCGATCGTGAAGCCGACGCCGACGCGCGGATCGGTGTAATTACCGATCCAGACGCCATCAGATTCCCATCCCTGTCGGTGCTCAACAGACAGGAACACTCCATTGACGAGATCTTCCAGTCCGTCACCCAGGCCGAAGTTCACATCTCCGTCACCCAGAGCCCAGAGCACTTTGGCTCCGATCTCGTTCTTCAGTCCCTGAACATCATGTCCCTGATCCTGGGTGACGAAATAAGGGTTCCAGTTAACAGCGAAACTCAGGCGGTCGTTCGGGGCATAGCGGACCTGTAAGTAGCCGCGCACATCCGTCCGCTGGAATTCTGTACTTCCATGCCCATCGTCATGACCTTCGTGGGCATGACCTTCGTGGTCGTGGTCGTCATGGTCGTCGTCGTGATCGGCATGCTCCTCGTGGTCATGGTCGTCATGCTCCTCGTGGTCGTCATGCGCATGGACCTTGCCGTAGAAGTGCTCGGCCTCTCCCCAGACGAGCGTCGGTCCCACAGCGGCCTCGATGGACAGACTGCCGCCATTGCCAAGCCCCCACTCGAAAACGCCTCCGAACAGAGCATCGACGGCGTAGTGCTTTGGGCTGCCTTCGAGGTTGGTGTCGAAGCCGCCATGACCTTCGACGGTGATCAATGGCGTGAAATCGAATTCACCGGCTTCGAGCGATTCTTCACCACCTCCGCCATGAGAACCGTGGGCAAGAGCCGAAGGTGCCGGCACCAAAGGGAGCAGCAGCAGGGCCAGCAGCAGGGAGCGAGAACGGAACATGAGACGTGGAGTCAAAAGGAGCAGACTTGGAAGAGTGAACGTCGATTAACTAGGGGATGGCTGCCCATCGCTGAGCAAGTTGCTTGGCAGTGCCCTGGTCACAACTGCCGCCCTGACCCTTCGTCATCGTGCAGATGTTGAGCGTTGCCGTTGAAACAGCGGTTTCTCCGGCAGCCACACCTTCTCCATAAAGCGGTGTCTTTGCAATAGGTAATCCAGTGCTGCGGCTGATGCGACGCAGTGTTTTATTGGGAGGAATGCTCGGCGTGAAAATCACCATGGCTCCTGAAGCCTTCACCGCAGCGGTGATCGTTTGAAAACTGGACGGCCGGAGAACACCTCCTGTGGTGTAGGAGTCCAACATCGCAATCTCGTTGAGACCGTATCGATTGGCGAGATGGCTATAGGTCTGGTGGTCGGTCACCAGAACACGTCTGCTAGACGGCAGCGCTGAGAACTGAGCCCCTGCCCATCCGCCAAGGGCAGCGAAAACAGCCTTAGCCTTGGCGGCACGGCCATCCAGCGCTGCACGCTCGGGCTGTGAAAGCAATGGAGCCATGCTGTTAGCCACGACGGTGACCATCGCCGCAGAATTGGCAGGGTCATGCCAGACGTGAGGGTCGTTGCCCTTGTAGGCGGGAAGAGCCACTTCTCCAACTGCCACCACCCTTCCTGAGCTGTTGATCTTCTTGGCCGAAGGAGTCAAGTTGAATCCGATGTGAAGAACGAGATCAGCACTGGACAGGGCCTGTCGATCACTGGGCTTCAACCGGTAACCGTGAGGATCTCCACCGGGAGGGATCAAACAGGTGACAGCGGCCGCCGATGACGCCAAGGTGCGTGTGATGTCACACAACGTTCCATCAACGGCAACGATCGTTGGTTGCGCGGCCTTCGCTTGGTGGAAAGCGGTGAAAATCGTCAGGATTCCGCCGACAAGGGCAGCGCGGTGCCAGATCCGAGCAGACAAGAGAGAAAGACGTTGAGAATGATTATCATCTTGGAGAGTCCCCAGCCATATGCAACCCCTGGACCACCGCCTCCGTAAGTGAACCACCACCACTCTTGACACCTCACGACTTGTCCGCTGATAACCGCCTCCAGGCCAGCGATGTCTGCTTCAGCTACGGCGGCCGTCAGGTCGTCAATCATGTCGATCTGGACCTCAGCCCAGGCACACTCACAGCTCTGGTCGGGCCGAACGGAGCTGGAAAGTCCACCCTGCTCCACCTGCTTCAGGGACGCCTGGTGGCCAGCGGTGGACACGTGGTCTGTGGATGCAGCGTTGCGCTGATGCCTCAGCGGGCCGCGATCGACTGGACCTTCCCAATCACGGTCAGCGACATGGTGAACCTGGGTCGCAACGGTGCACGTCGCACGGGCGGACCAAGCTGCCACGACCTGCTCGAACGAGTTGGCATGCGAGAGATGGCGTCCCGGCGCCTGAGCCAACTGTCCGGTGGCCAACAGCAACGGGTGTTGCTCGCTCGAGCTCTGATGCAGAATTCAGGAATCTTGCTTCTCGATGAGCCCTGCAGCGCCATCGATCCCCCCACCCGTGAACATCTCCTCGGCGTGATGCGTCAACAGGCCGAGTCCGGCCAAACCCTTCTGGTGAGCAGCCATGACTGGGGAAGTGCTCTCGACAGCTACGACCGCGTAGTCGTACTCGATGGAACGGTGCTCGCCAGCGGAAGCCCGGCAGATGTACGCGCAAAGCTCTCCGACTTGACCTGCATGATGGGAAGCCACTGCTGTGAATGAGTTTGACCTCTGGTGGCTGACGCCACTGCTGCTCGCACTGCTGATCGGGCTGATCTGCCCGGCCACCGGATCACTGCTGCTCACGCAAAGACGCATCCTGCTGGCCAATCTGTTGGCCCATTCGATGCTGCCGGGGCTGGTGCTGGCCTTGGCCTTCGAGCTGGACCCCACCATCGGTGGCTTGATCAGCGGTCTGATCGGAGCCTTGCTCGCCGAACGTCTCAGTCAGCGATTCAAGGGACGGGAAGAGGGAGCGATGAACACCGTTCTGGCGGGATTCACAGCCCTCGGTGTGCTGCTGGTGCCCCTGCTGCAGACACGCGTCGATCTGGAAACCGTGCTGTTCGGAGATCTCCTGGCAGCGGGAAGCAACGACCTGATCCGCACCGGCATCGCCGCTCTGGCACTGCTGATGCTGCTGTTCATCCACTACCGGGATCTTGTTTTTCTCGGGGTGGATCCTGAGGGAGCGGTCGCGGCCCGACGGCCGGTCACTCAGATTCGTTTTCTCGCCATCGTGATCACCGCACTGGTGGTGATCAGTGCCATCACCGCCGTCGGCATCGTGCTGGTGATCGGTCTGCTCTGCGCTCCTGTGCTGGTGCATGTGGAGCGCAGCCGCAGCCTCAGCGATCTGATGCTGCGCTCCGCCGGTACCGGCCTGCTTCTCTGTGGGGGCGGAATGATGCTTGCGGTTGCTGGAGACTTACCGCCAGGCCCTCTGATCGGCGTGCTGTGCGTGACGCTGCTGTTGATCAGGCGGTGATCAGGGATTCAGGCCGGGCAGGATTTTCAGAAGAACCCAGACACTGATCACGATGACCAGCAGCACATAAGCCTCTTCCATGGGGCATTCATCACTGATCAAATTTCAGTTTGACGGTTTCGCTGGCAACGGAAACGATTGTTATCAGCTCACCATGGCAAACCATCCACCAAGCATCGCTGCGGCAAAACCGCAGACCAGGGCCTGCAGAATGAATTGAGACGAGTCAGGCTTTTCCCAGCGATCGATGGTTTTGCAGGCAACTCTGTAGCTTTCACCGTTGTCCTGAAGTTTCTGGATGTAGCGAGCGATGAATTCGTTTGAGAGATCGAGTCGATGAAGCTTTGCCCTCAGTTGATTCACCTCGACCTGTTTCACAACATGGAGCAAAGAGTCAACCTAAACTAGTTGGATATGACCTGAGGCTGTGGCACAGACGAGCGGATCAGCCCTGCGAAGAGCCGCAGGCTCTCAGTCTCCTGTGCCGAGTTTCTGAAAAGCTCTGTAGCGCTCCGTCCGGATCCGTTCCGGCACATGAACTCCCCACAATCCCTCCCAGTAGAAGAAGATCACACCAAGGCCGCGTTCACGCGACAACCGCACTTTCTGCTGCAGATCCGACATCAGCGTCGTGCGCTTTCCGAAGCCGGCGAGAATTCCGATCTGTGAGGGAATCCTCCACTCACGCGCCTTGCGCAGGGCTGGCTGATCGAGATCTCGGGCAAAACCCTTCACGGAGTACGCATAGTTCTGAACGACCAATTCATCGATCAGCTCACCCATGGCCCAGAGCTCCCAGTCCTGCAACCAGAGGTTGTAAGCCTGGCGAAAAGGGCCTGGCGACAGGCTGATGCGTGAGGGCAGATCCGCTGTATCCAGACTGCTGCGCAGCTCCCGCAGAAGACCGGTGAGCTGATGGCGACGCCAGGTCATCCAGCGACGATTGGTGTGATCCTGCGGAGGCGGAGCACCCGTGCTTTTTTCATAAAGATCGGCTGTGTAAGCGTCGTAGCCGAATTCCACTGGCCAGGCGAAGTGATCGTCGAGCTGAAGCCCGTGCATCGGACAGCGCTTCAGGGTCTCCACCACAAGTCCGATGAAGCGGCGACGCACCTCCGGATGGGCCGGATTCAGCCAGGCCATGCGATGACTGCCGTGCATGGTCATCCAGGTCTGGCCATCAGCCCGCGCCAGCACCCACTCCGGATTCCGCCGCACCACATCGGAATCGGCCGGCTCCATCAGCCCGTACTCGAACCAGGGCATCACCTGGATCCCGTTCCTGCGCCCTTCCTCGGCGATCGTGCAGATCGGATCGAGCTCGACACCCACGGACGCCAGCGGTGGCTCCACCGGTGCGAAGTCACTGGTGTGAAAGGTGGTTCCCCGACTCCAGACGTTGGGAACCACCCGGGTGAAGCCGGCCTGCCTCAGTTCGGCGATGGCGTCGCGGATCCGCGTTTTGTCGTAGTAGAGGTCGCTGGGGCTGTTGGTCAGCCAGACCCCCATCACCGGGCGGGGCTGCAGCAGTCGATCCAGGCGAGACTGGGCCCGTACCCCCGGATTCAGCGAGCAGAGAAGCGCAAAACCGAGGAGAACGACGACCGGAGGGAGTGGTCGCTTCAAAGTCGGATCAGCGGAACATGGAACTGACGGAGCTTTCCTCGTGAATCCGCCAGATCGCCTCGCCCAGCATGTTGGCAACGGACAGCACATGAAGCTGGGGGAAGGTTCGATCCGGCTCGATCGGAATGCTGTTGGTGACGACAACCTGTTCGAACAATCCCTCGGCAGACAGACGCTCGCTCGCCGGAGGAGAGAACACCGCATGGGTGGCGCAGGCGATGACCCGCTTGGCCCCCTGCTGACGCAGCAGTCGGGCTCCGGCGCAGATCGTGCCGCCGGTGTCGATCATGTCGTCGATCAGCACAGCGGTCCGTCCTGAGACGTCTCCGATCACCGTGAGGCTTTCCGCCATGTTGTGGCCGGTGCGCCGTTTGTCGATGATCGCCAGGGGGGCATCATTCATCTGTTTGGCGAAGGCGCGTGCCCTGGCCACGCCGCCGACGTCCGGTGATACGACGACGATGTCGCCGAGGTTCTGGGTGGAGAGGTAATCCACCAGCACCGGGGAGCCGTAGATGTGATCGCAGGGAATGTCGAAATATCCCTGAATCTGCGCCGAGTGAAGGTCCATCGCGAGGACCCGGTTGACACCGGATTTGACCAGCAGGTTGGCGGTGAGCTTCGCGGTGATCGACTCACGACCGGCTGTCTTGCGGTCGGCTCTGGCGTAGCCGTAGTAAGGCACAACGGCGGTGATCTGTCGGGCAGATGCCCGTCGGCAGGCATCCACCATGATCAGCAGCTCCATCAGATGGTCATTGACCGGAGCGCAGGTGGGCTGGATCAGAAACACATCGCAGCCACGGATCGACTCCTGGATCTGCACGTAGAGCTCACCGTCGGCGAAGCGTTTGCAGACCCTCGGGCCATCCGGCACACCCAGATAAGCCGCGATTTCCCTGGCCAGTCCAGGGTTGGAGGTACCGCTGAACAGGCGTAGACGCCGGCTCTCCTGCTGCAGTCTTTCCTGCTCGGCGCGGGCTGCTGTCAGGAAGCTTGTCACGGCGCCCGCGGGACTGGTTCTGTTGTAATCCGATGGTAGTGGTGAGCTGGTGCTTCATGTCCACAGGTCATCCGGTACTCGTGAGTGCCGGCCCCCTGCCGGAATTGACCATGCGCGCAGCCGCCGAAGGGCTGGCCCGTGTCTGCGACATGCCGCTGCTCTGTCATGGCATCGGTGAGCCGCCCCAGCTGGTTCTCTCCAGAGCGGAAAGGAGCGCACAGCTGATCCGCATCAGCGGCGATCCAGGGCGGCTGCATCCTGAAGGGGGCAGTTGGCTGGAAGCCCTTGCTGACTGGCATCGGCCGGTGTTGCTCCTGGTGGGGGCAGACCCGGATGGCGGTGTCCCCGGTGCGGCGGCGGCCTACACCGCGCTGTGCCGGCAGCTGGGCGTCTCCCTGATCGGCCTGGTGCAGGTGCAGGGAAGCTGGAATGCCACTCAGCGGAAGCGGGACGGACTGCCCTGGGTGAGCTGGATCGCGCCGGAAGGGCACCCGGAACGCGAACAGGGGCTCGCCCTGCTCGCGGAGCGGATCCGCCCCAGCCGTGATCAGGAGGATGGCCAGAGCGGTTGAGACAGTCCTGGCTTGAGCTGAGGCAGGCTCTGCTTGCCAGCACGCGTTGCCAGGGGCAGCTGGGTGATCGTCGCCGGAGAGGGACTGGCGATCACGGCAGCCGCCAGACCGAGCATCTCCGCCTCGCTGAGGTTCGTGTCCATCTGCCCGGCGATGTCCTCGAGCAGGCCTCGGATGATGCCGATGCCGCTGGCTGACTGCACCTGGGAGATCATGGCCCGCAGCAGGATCTGCTGACGGATGCGGCGGTTGGGATGGTCCTGACTGTCCTTGCGATAGCGCACCAGCTGCTCCGCCTGTGCTCCATTGAGGCTCTGGCGGCCCGCCTGCAGATTCACGGTGTAGCCCTGAGCCTTGTCTGTGCGTTGGTACGTCTGATTGAGGGTTACCTCCACCTCCCCGAGGGCCTCAACCACGGCGCGTAGCCCGTTTCTCGGCATCACGACGTAGCGCTGCGGCACCCCCTCAGGCAGGCCGATGATCTCCTGCAGAGCATCCACGGTGAGCGCGACGCCGCCCTGTTGCCACACACCGCCAAGAGCCATCGGCTGTTGACTGCCGGGGAGCTGCACCGCCAGCTCAACGGGGACCTGGAGGAGCTGCAGCGGCTCAGCGGAGGAGATCCTCAGCAGAAGCAGGGCATCGGCATTGGCAGGCCCCTGCGGAGCCGCCTGGTTGCTGGCAGCGCTCAGAGTGTCCGAGTCAACGCCCACCAGCAGCACGGTGACGGGCTCAAGGGGATAAGGGGCCAGGCTGGCCGGATTGTCGACGGATGGGGGAGCCCCCCTGGCCACCCGATCCTGTTCCGGCCAGACGGTGCTCAGGGCCCAGCCGGTGGCCCCGACGCCTGCCAGGGTGACCAGGATGCGAAGGATCGCTCGTAGCGGACGGCGGCCCAGCCAGTTCGTCGGGGTGTCCTGCGCGGACGGCTCCATCACTCGGAACTCAGCGTCGCGGATCAGTTTCGCCCAATTGTCCGATCCTTAGCGTTATTGACCGCCCACCAGTTCGCCATGTCTCTGCGCCACGATTTCCGAAACCGCCCTCCGGAGCAGGTTCGGGTGGTGGTGTTCGGAGCCACCGGATACATCGGTCGTTTCGTGGTTCGGGAGCTGGTCCGACGGGGCTATGACGTCGTGGCGTTCGCGCGCGAACGCAGCGGCATCGGAGGCCGCCAGACGCGCGATCAGGTGATCGCTGACTGTCCTGGAGCCGAAGTGCGCTTCGGCGATGTGCTCGATCCCGCCTCGCTGAAGACCCAGGCTTTTGATCAGCCCGCCGATGTGGTGGTGTCCTGCCTCGCCTCCCGCAGCGGTGGCCGCCAGGATTCCTGGGCCATCGACCATCAGGCGACCCTGAACACCTACCGGGAAGGTCGCCGCAACGGAGTCGCTCACTACGTGCTGCTGTCGGCGATCTGCGTGCAGAAACCTCTGCTGGAGTTTCAGAAAGCGAAGCTCACCTTCGAAGCCGTGCTCCGCGCCGACAAGGAGATGACCCATTCCATCGTGCGTCCCACCGCCTTCTTCAAGAGCCTTGGGGGGCAAGTCGAGAGCTGCCGCCGCGGCGGGCCGTACGTGATGTTCGGCGGCGGGGAGCTGGCCAGCTGCAAGCCGATCAGCGAAGCCGACCTGGCCCGCTTCATGGCCGACTGCGTTCACGATCAGGACCGCATTAACCAGGTGCTGCCCATCGGAGGGCCCGGACCGGCTCTCAGCGCACGGGAGCAGGGCGAGATGCTCTTCCGAGCCCTCGGCCGCACACCCCGGATGCTGTCCTTGCCGATCGCCCTGATGGACGCGCCGATCGCCGTTCTCCAGGGTCTCGCCAAGCTGGTCCCAAGCCTGCAGGACACCGCGGAATTCGGCCGGATCGGGCGCTACTACGCCAGTGAATCGATGCTCGTGTGGGACGAGGAAACCCAGCGATACGACGCGGAGGCCACTCCGTCCTACGGAGAGGACACTCTCGAGCAGTTCTTCGAGCGGGTGGTGCGCGAGGGAATGGCGGGTCAGGACCTCGGGGATGCGGCGCTGTTCTGATCAGGCCATCCTTGTGCTGTGAAGAGGCTCCGATGAATCAGGCCACCCCGTCGCGGGCGCGTACCACCGGGGTGCTGCTGCATCCAACAGCCCTGCCTGGAAGTCCCGTCTGCGGAAGCTTCGGAGAGCCATCCCGTCGCTGGGTGGGGCAGCTCGCCGACAACGGCATCGGTGTCTGGCAGATGCTGCCTCTTGCTCCTCCGGATCCGACCGGATCCCCCTACAGCTCCCCCTCCTGCTTCGCCCTCAACGCCTGGTTCCTGGATGCGGCGGATCTCTGCCGTGAGGGCTTCATCACCCAGGACGCCGAAGCGTCCCTGCCAGGCGCTGACAGACCTTGTGACGGGGTGGGCCCACTGGATTTCCAGCTGGCGGACCGGCGCAGTGACGCTCTTGGAGGCGCCCTGTTGCAGCACTGGTCGCAGCAGGACGCCGAGCGACAGCGTCAGTTCTCCGCATGGTGCGATGACCAGAGCTGGCTCGAGGACCATGTCCTGTTCACCGTGCTCCACCAGCAGCAGCAGGGCCCCTGGTGGTCCTGGCCGGATGCGCTGGCCCGTCATGACGCGAGGGCGCTGCGCACCTGGGCGGCAGACCATGGGGATGAGCTGCTCAAGGAACGGCTGATGCAATGGCATCTGGACCGTCAGTGGCAGGAGATCCGTGACTTGTCCAGGCAGCGGGGGGTGCTGCTTTTCGGCGATATCCCCTTTTATGTCAGCTCAGACAGCGCCGATGTCTGGAGCCATCGCCCGCTCTTCACCGTGAAGGAGAACGGCGAACTGACCACCCAGAGCGGAGTGCCTCCCGACTACTTCTCGGAGACCGGCCAGCTGTGGGGATCTCCCGTGTATCGCTGGAACCGTCATCGCCTGAGCCGCTTCCGCTGGTGGCGGCGGCGCATCGCCCGCCAGCGTCAGCTGGCCGACCTGCTGCGGCTCGATCACTTCCGGGCACTGGCGGCCTACTGGGCGGTGCCGGGACAGGACACCACCGCACAGAACGGCTGCTGGCAACCGTCCCCGGGTCGGGCACTGCTGGGAAGGCTGCAGGCGGACGGCGGGGGCGCCCTGCCCCTGATCGCCGAGGATCTGGGGGTGATCACCCCGGATGTGGAGGCCCTGCGGGACGGCTTTCAGCTGCCGGGAATGAAGGTGCTGCAGTTCGCCTTCGACGGTGAAACGCACAATCCCTATCTGCCCGAAAACATCGAGGGGAACCGCTGGGTCGTGTACACCGGAACTCACGACAACCCCACCACCCTGGGTTGGTGGCAGCGGCTTGATGAGGACAGCCGCAACCGCGTGGCCCGCAGGGTGAACGGCGAGTTGCAGGCACCGGCCTGGCATCTCTTCGACATGGCCTTCTCCACGACCGCGGCTCTGGTGATGGCGCCCCTTCAGGATCTGCTGCACCTGGATGACAGGGCTCGCTTCAACACACCAGGCACCTGCGAGGGCAATTGGAGCTGGCGTCTTGCCAGCTTCGATGCCGCCCTCGACGGCGCCCTGAGGGGTTACGGCGAGCGCGGAGCTGTCTGGGGCCGCTCCCTCGCCGGCGCTTCCGGCCTGCTCGACTCCACCCGGTAGACCCCCTGCCGGTTCGGCACAGCCAGCAAGGGCTTGCCATCCCAGAGCACACGGTCGTCATCGCTCGGAGGTGGAGTGATCACCAGCTCGAGGGGAGCCTGCAGCTGCAGGGTCATCGCTCCGGCTTTCACGTCCATCTGCAACCGGTCCCCCCCTCCGCTGAACAGTCGCAGCCGGCGGTTTTGCTTCAGGCGCAGCTGCAGCACACCGATGCCGGAGGGGCGAAGGCCGCCGCCGGCTTTCAACCACTCTTCGGGCCGACGCTGGGTTGCCTGCTCGAGCGGCCGCAGCGCCCGCACGACTGGATCGGTGGGGGATGACGCGGACTCCAGGCGGTTGAGGCCACGCAGATCGGCCTGCACCGGTTCCAGCGTCTGACTGTTGCGCAGGGCAAGATCCTGCTGCTGACGGTTGAGGGCCATCAGACTCAGACCGATGACCAGGGCATAGACGACCGATCCCTGCCAGGTGGTGAGGACGTCGATCGTGCCTGGAGTGAACCGCCGCAGCCCGCGTCCGCTCGCATCCAAGCGCAGGACTGGCGCCCGTGGAGGCAGTGCTGGATCAAGACTGCCGGTCGGCAGCTCCAGTCGCTCTTCCAGCTGCGGCAGCATCGAGGCGAGATAGGTGCGTTCCGGCAAGCGATCCCTCCAGCCACGCTCCAGGGCCTCGATTACCGACGTGGTGATCCGGGTCTCGATCGCAAGGTCGCGCAGGCTGAGTCCGAGATCCTCACGGCGGCGACGAACCAACGCCCCGATCTCCTGCAGGCTCTCCGGAGATCCGGCGATCGACTCTCCCTCCGCGGCGCCCGATCGCCTGGACCGACGCCACCAGGGACGGGGCAACTTCAGGCGCATGGGCCGGAACGCGGGGGCGCGTCCCCGTCAAGCAACGGTGTCCATTCTCCCCTCTGAAGCAGCCGCCAGCCGCCTTCCTTCAGATCTCCGAGAGCCAATCCGGCGATGGCAACCCGCTGCAGGTCGAGCACCGGATGGCCCAGATCGTCGGCGATCCTCCTGATCTGGCGGTTGCGGCCCTCCTGCAGTTCCACCTCCAGCAGAGCATTGCCGGCTCGACATCGCAGCGAACGCACGTGGGCGGGACGGGTGATGCGGCCATCGAGGATCAAGCCCTGCCGCCAGCGGTCAAGAGCTCCGGCATCGGGTTGCCCTTGCACCCAGACGCGATAGGTCTTGCGGTGGTCGTAACGGGGATGGGTGAGTTTCAAGGTCAGCTCTCCCTGGTCGGTCAGCAGCAGTGCCCCGCGGCTGTCGGCATCCAGGCGGCCCACGGGGTGCAGTCCACGCCGCATCCCAGGTGGCAGCAGATCAAGAACGGTGCGGCGCCCCTGAGGGTCGCGGCAGCTGCAGATCACTCCGATCGGCTTGTTCAGCAGCAGCACGCGTGCCTCTTGCCTTGCGGCCAGAGGACGGCCGTCGACCCGGATCATCTGCTGAGCCGGATCCGCTTGATCGCCCAGAGCAGCCACCCGGTCATCAACGGTGACGCGTCCCTGCAGCAGCCAGTCCTCGGCCCGACGACGGGAGCAGAGGCCGGCAGCGGCGATCAGCTTCTGCAGGCGCTGCCGGTTCACGTCAGAAAGCTTTTGGGCAGAAGCAATTCCATGCAGGTGCCGCCGTTGGGATGGTTGCGCGCCTCGACACGGCCGCCGTGGTTGACGGCGATCTGCTGCACGATCGCAAGACCCAGCCCACTGCCGCTGCGGGCTGAACGAGCGCGGGAGGGATCGCCGCGGTAAAAGCGCTGGAACATGTTGCCCAGATCGGATTCACTCAGTCCCGGTCCGTGGTCACGGATGCTGAGCAGCCACCAGCCGCCGCTGGGCATCACCGTCACCTCCACCGTGGAGCCTTCGGGGGAGTAGCGCAGGGCATTGTCCAGCAGATTGAGCACAGCCCTGTGCAGCCGCCGCTGATCGCCCATCATCGGACCGGGTTCCGAACGATCGAGATCGAGCTGCACCTCGCGCTCCTCAGCGAGGGGGCGGATGCTGCTCCAGGCACTGTCCACCAGATCCTCGAGGCTGATCGCGGTGTAGCTGCCGCTCTCCTGCGGAAGGCTGTTCTCGAGCCTGGATAGCTCCAGCAGATCCTCCACCATCAACTGCAGGCGGCGCAGCTCCCGTTGAAGACGCTGGACCAGAACGGTGTCCTTACCCTCCACCGCCGTTTCCAGACGATCACTCACCAGCATCAGAGCGGTCAGCGGTGTCTTCAGTTCATGGGCCACATCGCTCACCCATCGCTCCTGCTGCTGTTGCTGCGCCTCAAGCGACTGTCGGCTCTGGATCAGCACCAGCAGCCATTCATCCGACCCCGGCAGAACGAACGCCTCGAGCGGCTCTCCCAGCTGCTCCCATTCCGAGCGCTGGGGACGCTGCTGATGACGCGTGCTGATGATCGCTTCCTCGAGTTGCGGAATCGACAGCACCTCCTCCAGCGGCATACCGCGCACGAGCAGGTTGCGGGAGATGTGCAGCAGCCGTTCTGCGCGGGCGTTGATGTAAGCGATGGACAGATCCGGCGCAAGGATCAGCCATCCCTGGGTGGCGGCATCGATCCAGGCAAGCAACTGGGGAGTGTTGACGGCTCCGGGAGGAAATCCCGGACAGTCTTCGTCCTTCCTGCTCCTCGACCGGGAACGGATCCGACGCTGCAGAACAAGGGTCAGCGTCGCTCCGGCGACGAACGCGAGGACGGCAGGAATCTCCACGGAGTTTCAGCCGAAGCGGTATCCGAAACCCCGCACCGTGCGAATCAGCTGCGGGGATGAGGGTTCCTCCTCGATCTTCTCCCTCAGCCAGCGGATATGAACATCAACTGTTTTGGTATCTCCGACGAAATCGAGTCCCCAGATCTTCTCGAGAAGCTGGTCCCTGCTCCAGACGCGCTTGGGATGCTGGATGAACAGCTCGAGAATCTTGTATTCCTTCGGAGAGAGATTCAGGTCATGACCGTCCCGGGTGACGCGGCACTCGTTGATGTACAGCGTCAGATTCGCGTGGGTGTAGATCTCAGGCAGAAGGGTCGGCGCTTGGCGGGCCCGACGCAGCAGGGCACGGCAGCGGGCCACCAGCTCGCGGAGGCCGAAGGGTTTGACCAGGTAGTCATCCGCCCCTACTTCAAGACCCAGCACCCGATCGGTTTCACTGTCCCGGGCACTGATCACCAGGATCGGCGTGTTGTTGTTGAACCGGCGCAGTTCCCGGCAGAGGTCCAGTCCCCCCAGACCCGGAAGCATCAGATCGAGCACGAGCAGATCCACATGCTGGGACGGCTCTTCTATGAAAAGGCTGAGGGCCTCCGAACCGTCGGCACAGGTGGTCACTTCATACCCCTCAGCCCGCAGAGCCTCTCCCACCGTCTCGCGAATGCTTTCGTCGTCCTCGACAACCAGCAGACGGCTGGTGGCGACTGCCGCAGGGAGGGTTGTCACACCGTTGTGATCAAGACCACATCAGTCTGACCTCAGATCGCGGATCAGTCGACAAACCCTTGTCCTTGATCAGAAGAATTCGTCGAAGTTGTCGAAGTCCACGGCCTTGAAATTGCCTTGCTCGACCTGCTGCATCAATCGCTCCAACTGAGCCCAGAGGGCTCCTCCGGTGAGCAGGGAGAGAACCAGAGCCACCAGCAGAGAGGCGCCAGCCGCGAATCCAAAGATCTGAAGACAGCAGCCGATGAACAGCGTGATCCCGATCACCGTGCCCGTGTAACTGAGGGTCGTCTCGACGTTGCCGAGAGGCAACAACGGAAGACGGTCCTGCTTCCAGCGGTCGAGCTTGTTCTGGATCTGACGGCCGAAGGTGAGGCCGCAGAGGATTCCCATCGCCATTCCGACACCCGCGAGCAAATAGGGCGGCTGAGGCGGAACCGCCATCTGCAGAAGCATTTCGAACTGCTCAGCAGTCATCTCCTCATACATCGAGGTCATCGGCGGGAGCAGCGACCTTAGCGACGTCGTGGTGGGGTCAGGCCGCCGCCATGGGATTGAGACGCTGCAGCAGTCCGCCGGCGATACGGACGGGCCCGAAGGTGCGACCGAGCAGTCCGGCGAGCGCCCTCACATCCTCGGTATGAAGACGATCGTCACGGATCAGCGTGAGCAGCAAACGCCTGCGCAGATCGGCACCGTCACGGCTCAGCAGGAGCCGCAGACCCGCTCCGGCCACTGGCAGAAGCTCCCGTCCGGGGGCGGGGGCGTCCTGACCCACCACCGCCAACAGACTCTCGAGCCGATCAAGACGCAGGCGACCGTTCTCATCAAAGATCACCTCCAGCAACTTCTCCCGCATCTCGGTGGTGTCACCCGCAAGCAGACGGCGGGCCACGTAGGGGTAGGCCACAGCGATGATCCGGAACTGGGGATCCAGGCGCAACGCCAGGCCCTCCTGACTGACGACGGCGCGGATGATCAGGGCGAACCGGGCCGGGACCCTGAACGGGTAGTCGAACATCAGCTCCGAGAAGCGGTCTGTGATCGCCTTGAAATTGAACGACCCCACCGAATCTCCGAGACTTCCTCCCAGAACCTCCTCCAGGGCAGGAATGATCGGGGTGAGATCCGCCGTGGGGCTGAGGAAACCGAGGCTCTGGAAATCCCTGGCCAGGGATGCGAAATCGCGGTTGATCAGGTGCACCACAGCTCCCGTGAGGGTGAGGCGGTCGGAATCGCTGATCGAATCCATCATCCCGAAGTCCACGTAACCCACATGCCCGAGATCACCGCTGCGCCCGGGCAGAGCGAAGAGGTTGCCGGGGTGTGGATCGGCATGGAAGTAGCCGAACTCGAGAAGCTGCTGCAGCCCGCTGATCACGCCGGTGCGGATCAGGGCTGAAGGATCGAGTCGAAGCGCCTCGAGCTCGGCGCTGTCGCGCATCTTGGCTCCATCGATCCAGGTGGTGGTCAGCACCCGGGTGGAGCTGAGCATCCGCTCCACCTGCGGCACGTACACCGCATCGTTGTCGGCGAACAGAGCCGCGAAGCGCTCGGCGTTGGCCGCCTCCTGGACATAGTCGATCTCCTCGAACAGGCTGCGGCCGAACTCGTCGATGATGTCGCCGAGTCCGAAGCCGAGATTGAGGGGAAGCAGCGGTGCAGCGGTGATCCCGAGAGCACGGATGAGCACAAGATCCCGTCTCAGGATGAATGTGAGGTTGGGGCGTTGCACCTTCACCGCCACCCAGGCCTTGCCCTGCAGCCGGGCTTTGTAGACCTGGCCCAGGCTGGCGGCGGCAACGGGGTGGTCGGGAAACTCCTCGAACAGCTCGTGAGCCGGAGCACCGAGTTCCTGCTCGATGCGCTTCAGCGCGATGGCATGGGGAAAGGCGGGCAGGTCGTCCTGCAGGCGGGTCAGCTCCTCGAGCCAGTCCCGCCGAACCAGATCAGGGCGGGTGGACAGGGCCTGACCCACCTTGATGAAGCAGGGGCCGAGACCTGTGAGCGTGTTGAGGATCCTGCGGGCCAGTCGCTGCTGAACCGCGGGATCTGAGCTGCCTCCCTGAATCAGAACCACCACCACCAGTCCTGTGAAGGACCAGACCAGCTGCAGCAGGCGCGGGATGGCCACCCATGGCCTCAGCAGCAACCAGACCAGATCCCGTCCGGGGTCGTATCGCATCGGAACCCGCCTTCACAGCATCAGACTTTAAGGAGAAAAGCCGGATTCGATGACTCTGGTCTCGCTGCTGCGACGGGGACGGGGCCGCAACCTGTTCCTGCCCGCCCACGGCCGCGGAGCAGCACTTCCAGAGGCACTGCGACAACTGCTGCGCAGCAGGGCCGGGATCTGGGATCTGCCTGAACTGCCAACGGTCGGGGGGCCGCTGGAGCCGGAGGGGGCCGTCGCGGACAGTCAGGCCGACGCGGCGGCGGCCATGGGCGTGAAGCGCTGCTGGTTCGGAGTGAACGGGGCCACCGGTCTGCTGCAGGCCGCACTGCTGGCCATCGGCCGCCCGGGGGAAGCGGTGCTGCTGCCGCGCAATGTCCACCGCAGCCTGATCCAGGCCTGCCTGCTGGGGGATCTCACCCCCGTGCTCTACGACATCCCGTTCCACACCGACCGAGGGCAGCCGGCACCGATGGATGCCTCATGGCTGCAAAGGGTTCTGAGGGATCTGGACACCCCGGTGGCCGCCGCCGTTCTGGTGCATCCGACCTACCAGGGCTACGCAAGAGATCCGGAACCACTGATCCGGTTGCTGCAGGGCAGAGGCTGGCCGGTGCTGGTGGATGAAGCCCATGGCAGCCACTTCGCGGCGGGAGTCGATCCGCTGCTGCCCAGCTCCGCGGTGACCGCTGGAGCTGATCTGGTGGTGCATTCCCTGCAGAAATCCGCCGCGGGTCTGGCTCAGACGGGGGTTCTCTGGCTGCAGGGGGGACGGGTCGATCCGGCTGCTCTGGAACGCAGCCTCGGCTGGTTGCAGACCAGCAGCCCCAGCGCCCTGCTGCTGGCCTCCTGCGAGACGGCACTGGCCGAATGGGGAACTCCACGGGGACGCCGACGGCTCCAGGACCGGCTGAACGAAGCCCGGGGACTGAAGGAACAGCTGTGCCGACAGGGGCTGCCACTCCTGGACACCCAGGATCCGCTTCGGCTGGTCCTGCACAGCGGCAGCGCCGGCATCAGCGGGGTGGAAGCGGATGCCTGGCTGCTGCCCAGGGGGCTGGTGGCAGAACTGCCCGAGCCGGCCACCCTCACCTTCTGTCTTGGTCTGGCGCGGCACCGAGGACTTGCCGCTGCCCTGCACAGCAGCTGGCGACGGCTGATTCAGGCACACCCCGGGCGAGTGCCCCAGCCGGCTTTCGAGCCGCCTCCACTCCCCCTGGTGGCATCACCGCTGCTGCCCATCGGTCAGGCCTGGCGTGCTGCGAGCCGCTGCGTCCCCCTCGCTGAGGCGGAGGGAGGCATCGCCGCGGAACTGCTCTGCCCTTACCCACCCGGAATCCCGCTGCTGATCCCCGGAGAACGATTGGATCGCGACCGCATCCAGTGGCTGCTGCGCCAGCGCAGGCTCTGGGGCGAACAGCTGCCGGCGAGCGTGCGCATCACCGACAACAGCGGTTCAATGACGCAGACGCCCTCGTCACGAGGATGATCCGCCTGCTGCTGCTGCCCCTGCTGTTGTCAGCCCCCGTCGTGGCGGAATCGAGACTGCTGCGCGTGGTCGATGGAGCCGCCAGCTGGTACGGCCCGGGTTTCTACGGGAGACGCACCGCCAGTGGTGAGACCCTCCGCCAGGGAACCATGACCGCGGCCCACAGGACCCTTCCGTTCGGCACGCGGGTGCGGGTGACCAATCTCACGAATGGAAAGACCGTCGTGGTGCGCATCAACGACCGGGGGCCGCATCGGCAGCACCGTGTGATCGACCTTGCCCAGGGTGCTGCGACTGAACTGAAGATGATCTCGGACGGTGAGGTGCCGGTGCGGCTTGAGGTGCTGCCTTGAGGCGATTGTTACGCTGAATTTTCGGTCGCTGAACGACCTGTCGCCGGAAGTCCGTGATCAGCGAGGCCATCCCAGCCACGACCTCGATACAGCTGAAACGCGGTGCGCTGCGTCAACGCGTGCTGAGCGGCACCGCCGTGGGCTGTTTTGGTGCCCTGGTGGTGGTGCTGGGGGGATGGTGGTTCACCGCAGCAGTGGGCGTGATCGTGCATCTGGCGCTGCTGGAGTTCTTCCGGATGGCCCAGTTCAAGGGCATCCGTCCCGCCACCAAGACCACGCTGGTGGCCTGCCAGCTGCTGCTGTTCAGCAGCCAGTGGGCGGTGCAGGGCGGCATGCCGGAAGCGCTGGCGGCCGCTGTGCTGCCACTGGCGGGAGCGGCGATCTGCGGATGGCTGCTGCTTCAGCCGGTGACCGGTTCAATCGCTGACATCGCCGCTTCGATCTTCGGACTCTTTTATCTCGGCTTTCTGCCCAGCCACTGGCTGGCACTGCGCAATCTCTCCGCCCCAGGGCTGGCACCGGCCACGGCGGACCTCTGCAGCAGCGGGTTGGCGATCACCTTTTCGGCCTGCCTGATGATCGTCGGGAGCGACATCGGATCGTGGGCTTTCGGCAAGCGCTTCGGTCGACGCCCTCTATCGCCCATATCACCGGCCAAAACGGTGGAGGGAGCCATTGGTGGATTCGTCTGCGCCATGGTCATCGGCCTGATCTGCGCACGGGTGATGGGGTGGCCATGGCAGGGGCTGCCTGGACTGCTGCTGGGAGCCCTGGTGGCACTGATCGCCCTGGTGGGTGATCTGACCGAATCGATGATGAAGCGGGATGCAGGCCTGAAGGACTCCGGGGATGTGCTCCCGGGTCACGGGGGCATCCTCGATCGGATCGACAGCTATCTGTTCACCCCCGCGGTGATCTACTACCTGGTGACGCTGAGCGACCAGTTGCTCACCTGAGCGCACGAAATCTCCTCAGGGATTCACGCGCGCCTCGCCCTGGAGGGTGAGCTGACCACCCTGCAGGGACGCTTCCAGGATGTGGATCTCAGGGTCCATCGGCAACAGCGTTGCGCCTTGCTCTTCCGTGAGCGGCTTGATCATCACGGTGTTCTGAGCGGCCTTGAGTCGGAACCGGCGGCGTGCCGGGTCCTTCTGGGCGGCCACGGGGGACTGCAGCTCGAGCACATCGTTGTCGATCCGCAGGCCGCCCAAGGGCGTCAACCCCATCAGCTGCTCCGACAGCCAGTCTCCAAGCCAGCGCCAGGGCTCATCGAGAAGCGCGTCATTCAGGTCACGGCCGGTGATCGTCACATCCCCTTCAAGCCTGAAGGGATGTTGCAGAGCCAGCATCCGACCGGGCTGAAGCAGCTGCAGATCCACCTGTATCGGACCGCTGCTCAGAACCGCATGCTGCAGAGGCAGACCCTGAAAACGCACCTCCCTTGCCTCCAGCCGCGCCCCCTGCAGATGACCTCGCAGCAACCCGAGACTGGATCCCTGCAGCGAAAGTTCAAGGGTTCCGACGCTGTCGCAGCGGCTGCGGACCCAGAGCTTCAGACCGGTGGAGATGAGGCTGAGAAGCGGATCAGACACCGGCCAGATACTCCCGGCAACGCTCGGCCACCCGTTCAGGCTGATCGAGATGGGGCAGGTGGCCGCAGGACTCGAAGGTCTCCACCGGACGCTTGAGCAGATCGAGCACCGCCTGTTTCAGACGCGGGCGCAGGATACGATCCTGCGCTCCCCAGATCACATGCAGCGGTTGATCCGGCAGGGGTTCGCCACAACCGGCGAACCCACCGCTGCGCGCGAAGGCCGCCAGCGCATCCGCCCAGCCCGGGACCTGCAGATGCAGTGAGGCGATCTGTTCCTCCGGTGCGCCGACCGAAGCCGCTGGATCAGCAAAGGCCTGAGAGCAGAGACCTCGGCGCACGCCGGGACGGGAGAGAAACCAGACTCCGAGCCGATCCAGAACTGGGGGAAGCGGCATGGGCCGGCCGCTGAGACCGGCGGGGGCCAGCAGCAGCAGCTGTCGGATTCGCTCCGGGTGGCGTCGGGCCAGCTCGACGGCGACAGCTCCACCCATCGATGCTCCGATCAACCCCACGGACGATGGCGGCAGACGTTCGAGCAGCGCATCAAGATGACGCAGCACCGGCTCCGGGCCATAGCTGGCCCCGGAAGGCCGGGGGGAGAAGCCGAAGCCGAACAGATCGGGGATGAACAGCTGAAACCGATCACTCAGCTGCGGTGCCAGGCGACGGAATTCCAGGAAACTGCTGTCGAACCCATGCAGCAGCAGCAGGGGTGGCCCCTCTCCGAGCACCGCCACCGGGAAGGGTTGATCACCCTCGAGGCCAGGCAGAAGCCACCACTGGACCGTCCCCGCCAGATCGCGCGCACGCGGATCGAGCAAGGTCGGTCGGAGCTGGTCCAGCAGCTGGTTCAAGAGGAAAGAAGGCTGGGTTCGGCCGCACCCACCAGTGCTTCCAGCAGGGCGCCGGGACTCACAGTGAAGGGGAGATGGTGCAGGTCTGATCCCTCGCGGCAGGCGAACTGACATACCCGCTGAAGGTCACTGAGGCTGGCACCCGCGAGTCCGAGGTCATCGAGAGTGACAGGAAGACCCAATTCCCGCAGCAGCGGGAGCAGCTGACGGTGGGCCTGGCCAGCGAGCCGATTCCCGCCCAGCCGCTCCTCAAGACGAAGCTGAACAAGGATGCCGAAACCCACTTTCTCGCCGTGGAGCACGCCGTGGCAACCGGGCAGCAGAGTGAGGCCATTGTGAACAGCGTGGGCGGCGACGGTCCGGCAGCGAGCACCCCCCAGTCCACCGATCACTCCGGCCGTGAGAGCACAGGCTTCTGCCGTTCGCACCCACGCTGAACCGGTCGTGTCCTGCAAGGCCTTCGCGCCATCGATCATCAGCTGATCTCTGAGCACTCTCGCCATCTGAACGGCCTGCTGCACGAGTCCGTCGCTGCTGTCACCACTGCTGACAGAGGCTTCGTACCACTTCGCCAGCGCATCGGCGATCCCGCTGGCCAGGGTGCGGGGGGGAGCCTGACGAACCAGGTCGTGATCGAACACAAGAAGATCTGGACAGCGCTCCAGAGCCACATCGCCCTGAAAAGCACCCTCCGGTGAATAGAGGTTGGCCAGAGCGGTCCAGCCGGCACAGGTGGCAGCACTCAGAGGGACGGTGATGCAGGGAAGGCCGAGCCGGGAAGCCAGCAGCTTGCCGGCATCCAGCACCTTGCCGCCCCCCGCGGCGATGACGGCATCACAACCTGCGGATTCAACCGCAAGCCGCTCAAGGTCGGCTTCACAGCAATCGAATTCCAGTTGAACGGAGCGGGTCGGCAGGCCGGCAGCCTCAAGATCCGTGCAGAAACGATCTCTAAGCCTGGCGGTTGCCCCGCTGCGTCCGAGCAACAGGGGAGTTGAGCTCAGAGCGGCTATGCGAGGCAGAGCATCCGACCAGGCACCATCCCCCCGCAGCACCGCAGCTGGGGCGATGGCGTGGGTTGAGATGGAACGGACCATCAGACGCCGGCGCCGGCGAGCTGAGGTGTCGCTTCGGCACGTCCCATGTGACGCACCACCACCTTCTTGTTCTCATCCACATCCACCTCAGCGTGATCGCCGTCCTTGATCCGTCCGGTGAGCACCTCTTCGGCGAGGGAATCCTCGAGCAGACGCATCACAGCGCGACGCAGGGGCCGGGCGCCGTAGGCCGGGTTGTAACCCTCTTCCACAAGACGCTCCTTGAAGGCATTGGAGACGGTGAGCGTGATGCCCTTCTCGCCCATGCGACCGAACACCTCCTTGAGCATGATCTCTGCGATCTCCTTGACTTCGTCGCGGCTGAGCTGACGGAAGACGATGATTTCGTCGAGACGGTTGAGGAATTCAGGGCGGAAGTACTGCTTGAGCTCTTCGTTCACCAGGGAGCGGATCCGGGTGTACTGAGACTCCTCGGCGCTCTCGCCGGAGAACTCGAAACCGAGGCCACCGCCACCTTTCTCAATCACCTTCGAACCGATGTTCGAGGTCATGATGATCAGCGTGTTCTTGAAATCGACGGTGCGACCTTTGGAATCGGTCAGCCGGCCGTCTTCCAGCAGCTGAAGCAGCAGGTTGAACACATCGGGGTGAGCCTTCTCGATCTCGTCAAAGAGAACGACGGTGTACGGACGGCGACGCACAGCTTCGGTGAGCTGTCCGCCCTCATTGAATCCCACGTAGCCAGGAGGGGAGCCGATCAGCTTGCTGACCGTGTGGCGCTCCATGAACTCGGACATGTCGAGGCGGATCATCGCCTCTTCGCTGCCGAAGAAATAGGTGGCCAGAGCCTTGGTCAGTTCCGTCTTTCCGACCCCGGTGGGGCCGGAGAAGATGAAGCTGGCAATCGGTCTGTTGGGATTCTTGAGGCCGACGCGGGCTCTGCGGATCGCCTTGGAAACAGCCTTGACCGCTTCGTCCTGGCCGATGAGGCGCTGGTGGAGGGTCTCCTCCATGTTCAGCAGCTTCACGGACTCGCTCTCAGTGAGCTTCTGAACGGGAACACCGGTCCAGGAAGCAACGATGTGGGCGATGTCCTCCTCATTGACCATGGGTGACGACTCAGATGCCTCAGGAACCTGACGTTCAGAGGAGGCCTCTGGATCAGGGCTGGCTTCGACACGGTTGTTCTGAAGCAGGGTACGGATCTGTTCGCGCAGTTCCACTTCCTTTTCACGCAACTCTCCGGCCTTGGTGAAATCCTGATCGCGAACGGCTTCCTCCTTCTGTTTCTGGACGGAACGCAGTTCCTTGTCGACTTCTTTCGCTTCAGGCGGAAGCTTCGAATTGAGCAGTCGCACCCGTGATCCAGCTTCGTCGATCAGATCGATGGCCTTGTCCGGAAGAAAACGATCGGAGATGTAGCGGTCGCCGAGTGTGGCGGCGGCGACGAGAGCGTCATCGGTAATCTTGAGGCGGTGATGCTGCTCGTAACGCTCACGCAGCCCACGAAGGATCTCGATCGTGTCGACGATGGAGGGCTCTCCCACCGTGACCGGCTGGAAGCGACGCTCGAGAGCTGCATCCCGTTCGATGTGCTTCCGGTACTCGTCAAGGGTGGTGGCGCCGATGCACTGGAGCTCTCCGCGGGCCAGAGCCGGCTTGAGGATGTTGGCGGCATCGATGGCTCCCTCGGCGGCTCCGGCCCCGATCAGGGTGTGCACCTCATCGATCACCAGGATCACGTTCCCGGCGGACTTGATCTCTTCCATGATCTTCTTGAGGCGTTCCTCGAACTCACCCCGGTACTTGGTCCCTGCCACCAGCAGACCGATATCGAGGGTGAGAACGCGCTTGTCTTCGAGGATGTCAGGGATCTCACCCTGCTGGATCCGCTGGGCGAGCCCCTCAGCGATGGCGGTCTTGCCCACGCCGGGCTCACCGATCAACACCGGATTGTTCTTGGTGCGGCGACCGAGGATCTGAATCACACGGTCGATCTCGTTGTGGCGGCCGACCACAGGATCCAGCTTCGCCTCCCCTGCGAGTTGAGTGAGATTGCTGCCGAATTCATCGAGGGTCGGAGTCTTTGTGGAACCCTTGGCGCCGCCGCCACCGCCACCGGCAGAGACTTCTGCCGTCTCACCCAGCATGCGGATGACCTGCGTGCGGACCTTGGCCAGATCGACACCAAGGTTCTCCAGGACCCGTGCAGCGACGCCCTCGCCTTCACGGATGAGTCCGAGCAGCAGATGTTCCGTGCCGATGTAGTTGTGACCCAACTGACGGGCCTCCTCCAGGGAGAGCTCCAGCACTCGCTTGGCACGGGGCGTGAACGGGATTTCAACGGCGACGAAGCCCGAACCCCGTCCGATGATCTTCTCCACCTCGACGCGGGCATCCTTGAGGTTGACGCCCATCGACTTGAGAACCTTGGCTGCGACTCCGGTGCCTTCACCGATCAGACCCAGAAGGATCTGCTCGGTTCCCACGAAGTTGTGACCCAGGCGACGGGCCTCCTCTTGGGCCAGCATGATCACCTTGATGGCCTTCTCAGTAAATCGTTCGAACATCGTCGAGGCCGATGCGTAAGTCTTCCCAAGCTATCAGGGTTGAGGGACCTCTGCGAGCGATTGATTGATTCAGTGACTTACCAGTCTCTGACTGGGCTTGTACAGCCAGAAATTAATAATGAATCCGCCAAGATGTGCGGCTTTTTTGTCTTCCGAGGACGGGAAACCGAACATCATCTAGATCGGTCACCTGGCTATTCCGTTGGCATGAGCCGACACCACTGGATCAGCGCATCTCGGCCATCTCGGTAGTAGTTGGGGCGGCGGCCGGCGATCTGGAATCCATGGGAGTCGTAGAGACCGACAGCGGCTGTGTTGTCACTGGCTACCTCCAGGGTGGCTTGCCGGGCCCCTTCCATCCGTGCCCGTTGCAACAGGGCGTCCAGCAGCGAGCGGCCAAGACCGCAGCGGCGTCGATCCGGATCCACCGCCACCGCTGTGATGTGCAGCTCATCGACCACCAGCCAGCCGCAGGCCAGACCCAGCAGGCGCTCCGCCTCGATCAGCCCAAGACACAGCCGTTGCGGCTCCTCCAGTTCACGGCGCCACTGCTCCTCGTTCCACAGTCCCCTCAGGCAGCGTTGATCCAGGTCGAGACAGGCGGACAACCAGGAAGTGTCGAGTTCGATGACGGTGATGGCTGAACCGTTCCGGGGAGGTCTGATTCCTACATTGCCCATCTACGCCGGTCCGTTTTGACTCAGACCATCGCCAGCACAAGGCCCTACGAAGCGGCCCGGGATCCGAGCAGCCCCAACCGCAATCTCGCGCCCCTCACCACGGAGCTGGATGAACAGGACAGGCTTCTCGTTGGTAGCTGCCAGCTGAGCGAACTGGCGAAGCGTTACGGGACACCGCTGTATGTCCTCGATGAGGTGACTCTGCGCAGCACCTGCCGCGCCTACCGGGACGCCCTTCTACGGCACTACCCGGGAGAGTCGCTGCCGGTCTACGCCTCAAAGGCCAACAGCTCTCTGCTGATGAGCAGCATCGCTGCCGCCGAGGGGCTGGGACTGGACGCCGTCTCCGCCGGTGAGCTGCTCACGGCACTTCAGGGGGGCATGCCCGGTCGGCGGATGGTGCTGCATGGCAACAACAAGAGCGATGAGGAACTGCTGCTCGCGTACGACAACGACGTGACGATCGTGGTGGACAACCAGCACGACCTCGAGCGGCTGGAGCAGCTGGTGCCAGCAGGCGGCGAACCGGCACGCCTGATGCTGCGCTTCACCCCGGGCATCGAGTGCCACACGCACGAATACATCCGCACCGGACATCTGGACAGCAAATTCGGCTTCGATCCAGACCTGCTGGAGTCGGTGCTGAAGCAACTGGTCGGTCAGCCCTGGGCGCGACTGACCGGTCTGCATGCCCACATCGGATCTCAGATCTTCGAGCTTGAGCCCCATCGCGACCTGGCCGCGGTGATGGCGGATGCCCTCGGCCTGGCCCGGCGGCTCGGCCACCCGGTGACGGATCTCAACGTGGGGGGTGGCCTTGGAATCCGCTATGTGGAAACCGATGACCCGCCGAGCATCGACCACTGGGTGAAGGTGGTGGCGGAGGGCGTTACCGCGGCATGCCGAGAAAGGGATCTGGAGCTTCCCCGTCTGATGTGCGAACCGGGGCGGTCTCTGGTCGCCACAGCAGGCATCACGCTTTACAGCGTGGGGTCTCGCAAGACGATCCCGGGAGTGCGCACTTACGTCGCCATCGACGGTGGCATGAGCGACAACCCACGGCCGATCACCTACCAGTCTCTCTACACCTGCTGCCTGGCGGACCGGCCCCTGGCGGAAGCCACTGAAACGGTGAACCTGGTGGGCAAGCACTGTGAGTCGGGCGACGTGCTGCTCAAGGACCTCAATCTGCCGACCACCAGCAGTGGCGACATCGTCGCGGTGTTCGCCACCGGTGCCTACAACGCATCGATGAGCTCCAACTACAACCGCATCCCCCGCCCGGCTGCGGTGGTGGTGAATGACGGCGCGGCTGAGCTGGTTCAGAAGCGCGAGCAGCCGGATGACCTGCTGCGCTACGACGTGCTGCCGGAGCGCTTCCGAGAGGTACGTTGATGGCAGCAGGGAGATGGGCGGGGTGAACGTGCTGGCGGTGGTGGATCCGCGCCTTGTTCTCGACGTCCTGTTTGCCTCCGCAATCGGTTTTCTGCTGTTCTCGCGGGTCAACGAGGCCAGGACCCTCTGGTTGCTGCGCGGCTATCTGTTCCTCGTGGCCACCGCCTGGTTCGTGCAGCGGTTCGCCAACCTGCCGCTCACCTCGAAGCTGGTGGATGCCCTCGTCCTCGCCTGTTCCCTGTCACTGGCGATTCTCTGGCAAGGGGAACTGCGTCGGCTGATGGAGCTTCTGGGTACCGGCCGGCTTGCGGTGCTGCTGGGCAATCCCCAGAAGGAGTTCCGTGCCACAGCCGGCACCGTGGCCCACATCACCGACGCCGCAGGAAAACTCTCCCAGCAACGCCGCGGAGCCCTGATCGTTGTCGATCTGGGCAGCGATCTGCGTCCGGAGGATTTCCTCAATCCAGGGGTGACCATCGGAGCCCAGCTCAGCCGGGAGCTGCTGCTCAACCTGTTCGCCGCCGATACACCGCTCCATGACGGAGCAGTGCTGGTGCGAGGCAATCGCATCGAGTCAGCCGGCGTCATTCTTCCTCTGTCCCGTCACAGCGTGAGCCGCTACGGCACACGCCACCTCGCGGCGCTCGGGATCACCGAACGCTTTGACCGCTGCATCTGCATCGTCGTCTCCGAGGAGACCGGCACACTCTCCCTTGCCAATCAGGGACGTCTGGAACGTCCGATCACCAGCAGTCGTCTGCAGGAGCTGCTGCGAGAACTGTTCAGCACAGCGGAGGCCCTGCCACCTGCACGACGTACGGTGGGGAGCTCCCCGTCAGAATCGCTGTCTTGAGCCGACCACCGGCTGCCAGCACCGACGCCGCTCCCCGTTCCGTCTGCCCGCCGGAGCTTGAGATCGCTCGGCTTCCATCCCATGTGGCGGTGATCATGGACGGGAACGGCCGTTGGGCCGAGTCCCGCGGCCTGCCACGGGTGATGGGTCACCGCGCTGGGGTGGAGGCCCTGAAATCGACGCTTCGCCTCTGCAGCGACTGGGGCATCAAGGCTCTCACCGCCTATGCCTTCTCCACGGAGAACTGGGCGAGGCCCGGCGATGAGGTGAATTTCCTGATGACTCTGTTTGAACGCGTTCTCCAGAAGGAGCTTCGGTCGCTGGAGCAGGAACAGGTGCGCATCCGTTTCCTGGGCGATCTGGAAGGACTGCCGGAAAAACTGCAGGAGCTGATCGCCGATGCCACCGAACGGACGGCCGGCAACGATGGCATTCACTTCAACGTCTGCACCAATTACGGCGGACGACGCGAGCTCGTGCGCGCTGCCCAGCGGCTCGCCCAGCGGGCGGCAGATGGCGATCTCGACCCCCTGGAAATCGATGAGAACAGCGTTGCGGCTGAGTTGTTCACCGCCGGCGAGCAGGATCCCGACCTGCTGATCCGCACCAGTGGTGAACACCGGATCAGCAACTTCCTGCTGTGGCAACTGGCCTACGCGGAGATCCATGTCACCGACGTCTTCTGGCCTGATTTCGGCCCTGAAGCCCTGACCAGAGCCCTGCTGGACTATCAGAGCCGTCAACGCCGCTTCGGGGGCCTGGATCCGATTTCGCCATGACGCTGACCCTGCGCCACGACTGGACCACCGAGGAAATCCTGGCCCTCCTCCGGCAGCCCCTGATGGAGCTGCTGTGGCAGGCCCAGGCCGTGCACCGGGAAGCGAACCCCGGTTACAGGGTGCAGTTGGCCTCGCTGCTGAGCGTCAAGACCGGGGGATGCGAAGAGGACTGCGCCTATTGCTCTCAGTCGATCCACAACAGCAGCGACGTCACAGCCTTCGATGCTCAGATGCAGGTGGATCCCGTGCTTCAGAGGGCACGGGCCGCGAAGCAGGCCGGTGCCGACCGCTTCTGCATGGGCTGGGCCTGGCGTGAGATCCGTGACGGCACCCCCTTCGAGGCGATGCTGGAGATGGTGAGGGGCGTGCGCGAGCTGGGCCTGGAAGCCTGCGTGACCGCAGGCATGCTCACCGACCGACAGGCGGAACGGCTCGCCGAGGCCGGGCTCACCGCCTACAACCACAACCTCGACACCAGCCCCGAGCACTACGACCGGATCATCTCGACCCGCACGTACCAGGAACGGCTGGAGACCCTGCAACGGGTCAGGAAAGCCGGGGTGACCCTCTGCTGCGGAGGCATCATCGGCATGGGCGAATCGCTGAGGGACCGCGCCTCAATGCTTCAGGTGCTGGCCGGCATGGATCCCCATCCTGAGAGTGTTCCGGTGAACGGTCTGGTGGCTGTGGAAGGAACGCCCCTTCAGGAGCAGGCTCCGTTCGAGCCACTGGACCTGGTTCGGATGGTGGCGACAGCGCGGATCCTGATGCCCCGCGCACGCGTGAGGCTCAGCGCCGGGCGTGAATCGATGAGCCGGGAAGCCCAGATCCTCTGCCTGCAGGCCGGAGCTGATTCGATCTTTTACGGCGATACCCTCCTCACCACCGGCAATCCGGATGTGGAGGCCGACCGGCAGCTGCTCAGGGATGCGGGGGTGCAGGCCAACTGGCAGGAGAACGCGGAATCCCCCGTCAGCTGCGCTCCATGACAGGCAGCGAATTCGTGAGCTTGGCTTGCGCCCTGAGCTAAGACAGAGCTGCATTCGCTTCCCTGTCATGCGTCCGTTCCTTCTGGCATTGCTGCCGATTCTGCTGGCTCCTGCAGCGGCTCTCGCTCAGAAGGAGATTCCCAAGGCTGCCGGTCATGACCAATGCCCCATGGGCTATGTGAACACCCTGGGCACCACGTGTGTCTCGCCCGTCTACTACGAGGTGGCTCCCACCAACGGCGAGGCATGTCTGGAGGGGTGGGTGAACATCGGCGCCGGCTACTGCAAGAAGAAGAAGGGGCCCCTCGGAATCCTCTGAATCACGCCATCACCCCGCGGAGTTCCGCCATGCCGCGAGAGATTCCAGCCCAGGAGCAGTCACGCAAATGGTTTCGCAGCCATCTGCTCGGCCGTGAGGTGGAACTGCAGGATCTCTACGAACTTCCCCAGGGGGAGCTTGATCTGCTGATGGCCGAAACCGCCGAGATTCGGTCCGACCCCGAAAACCGCGCTCGCAGCCACGGACGCTGGTGCACGGCGGGATATGTGCTCGAGCTGGCCCGGATTATCGATACCCGACGGGACAACTGATGTTGATGCAAGCCGCATCCGGCCTCCCGCCGGTGAAGCTGGCAGTGATCGGCCATCAGGAATGGGTGACTTTCCTTCAAGTCGATACCCTGCCCCGACCGGGATTGATCAGCCGGGCCGCCCGCAGTCTTGAGGAACCGGCTGGAGCCGGTGCCGTTGTGGCGGTTCAGCTGGCACGGCTGACCGGAACCACGGTGCCTTTTTTCACGGCCCTCGGTCGCGATGCGATCGGACGACGGAGTGTGGAGCGATTACGGGAACTTGGAGTGGATCCTCACGTGGCCTGGCGTGATCAGCCCAGCCGACGCGGCCTCAGCCTCGTTGACCACACCGGTGATCGGGCGATCACAGTGATCGGCGAACGACTGACGCCGACGTCAGAGGATTCCCTGCCCTGGGAGCTGCTGCAGGATTGTGATGGCGTGTTCGTCTCCGCGACGGATGCCGATGGCCTTCGCCTTGCCCGGGCTGCCAGGGTGCTGACGGCAACACCACGGCTGCGCCTGCCCGTCCTGCAGGGAGCCGCCGTCCAGCTGGACGCCCTGATCGGCAGTGCCCTCGATCCGGGAGAACAGCTTCCTGAGGATGCTCTGGACCCCGCGCCAGCTCTGGTCATCGCAACGGAAGGAGCCGATGGAGGCTGGTTGCGACCGGGCGGCCGCTATGCAGCCTCTACACCCGATGCTCCTCTGGTGGAGTCCTATGGCTGCGGCGACAGCTTCGCGGCCGGAGTCACGGCAGGACTCGCCGCGGGTTGGAGCGCCACGCGGGCCGTGAAGCTGGGAGCCAGCTGCGGGGCTGCGTGCGCCACACGATTCGGGCCCTACGGAACCACCAGCGTCATCAGCGCCGAAATCATCCGAAACCCATGAACGGAACGATTGATCATGGAGCGCCGGACTGCGGCATGAATCGGCTGATGGTGGCGGCGTTCTACGCCTTCACACCCTTGAGCGACGAACGGCGTGAGGCGATTCTTGCTGAGCTGCCGCCGTTGGCGCATCGGGGGGATGTGCTCGGCTCTGTTCTGGTTGCAGATGAAGGGGTGAACGGCACGATCAGCGGGCCTGCGCAGGGCGTTGAAGCCTTGCTGACCCGACTGCGCGACCGACTTGCGCTGGGGGCTCAGCCGTTCGAGCGGCTCGAGGTCAAGTGCAGCTGGAGTGACAGGCCTGTGTTCCGACGTTTCAGGGCGAGACGCAAGAAGGAGATCGTGACCATGGGTGTGGCCGCAGCGGATCCACGGTCCAGCGTGGGCCTCTATGTGGATCCACAGGACTGGAACGGCATGGTTGATGACCCCGACACGCTGGTGATCGACACCAGGAATAGCTATGAGACCGCGATCGGCAGCTTCGAAGGAGCCCTCGATCCAGGCACGGAAAGCTTCCGCGACTTCCCGGACTGGGCGGAGCGGACTCTGCGCCCCCTGATCGCGCAGCGACAGCCGCAGCGGATCGCCATGTTCTGCACCGGTGGCATCCGCTGCGAGAAGGCGAGCAGCTACCTGCAACAGAGTGGCTTCGGCCCGGTGCACCATCTGCGGGGCGGCATCCTCAAGTACCTGGAACAGGTGCCGGAAGAGGAAAGCCGTTGGCAGGGTGAATGCTTCGTGTTCGATCAGCGGGTGGCGCTCAACCATCAGCTGAAACCTGGAGTCCACAGCCTCTGCCACGCCTGCGGGCTGCCCCTGTCACCGGAGCAACGGGATCTGGCCAGTTATGTGAAGGGAGTGCAGTGCCTGCATTGCATCGATCGCTTCAGCGACAGCGACCGAGCCCGGTTCACGATGCGCCAGAAACAGATCGATCAGCTGTCGTCCTCATCGAGGGCATCCTCCGCCTTCTGCTCATAGATCGAGGTCCACTCCGCGTCGCTCTTGCAGTATTTGGAGTGCTGCACCAGGTGGAAGGTCTGCACGGAACAGGCAAGCACCACGATCACCATCGGGATCAGCCAGACCGGGTCTCGGAATGAGATGCGTTTTCGGGCCATCACTCCACCTCCAGTTCGCGGTCGTAGACCTCATCGTTCTGCGACGCCCACCGGGCTTCCGTCATGCAGCCACCGGCATGGATCGCATGATGCGCAACAAACAGCCCTGCCATCCAGGCGATGATTCCGATCGGGACAAGCCATCGCATGGGCGTGGAGCACACTCCAGGGGCAGCATTGCGCATCTGCCCGAAGCACGCACGACCATGACCGCGATCCTCTACAGCTTCCGGCGCTGCCCGTTTGCTATGCGGGCGCGCTGGGCCCTGCTGCAGTCTGGGCTTCTGGTGCGTTGGCGCGAGATCGAACTCAAGGCCAAGCCCAGGGAAATGCTGACGGTTTCACCCAAAGGGACCGTTCCGGTACTGGTGCTCGAGGGTGGGCAGGTGATCGATGAGAGCCTGCAGGTGATGCGCTGGGCGCTTGAGCAGGCGGATCCGCGCGGTCTGCTGCAGACGGGCGAAGGCAGCGCGGATCTGATCCGTGAGAACGATGGCCCGTTCAAGCACCACCTGGATCGTTTCAAGTACACCGACCGCTACCCAGGAGAGCGGCGCGAGCACCACCGCCATGCGGGGATCTCCATTCTGAAGCGCTGGAGTGAACGGATTGCGGCGCGGGGTTGGCTGAGCGGACCCTGCATGGGCGTCACAGACGGCGCCCTTTGGCCTTTTGTTCGCCAATGGCGAATCGCTGATCCGGAGGACTTCGACGCGGATGCCGAGCTGGCCCCTCTGCGCATCTGGCTTCGGAGATTTCTCGAGGATCCCATGTTCGAGCGCCTGATGCAGCGGGCTGATCCCTGGAGTCCCGGGGGGCTTCAACCGCTGTTCCCTGCCGATGCTGTGCCGGTCCCGAGAGATCAACCCCTGTTCCATCTGGCCCTCGCCGAAGACTGGCGGATGGCCAGGGCAGAGGGCTCCTACCGGATCTCCACCAGGGGCATGCGCCTTGACGAAGTGGGATTCATTCACTGCTCGTGGGAACAGCAGGTGAAGGCGACCTTTGATCGCTTCTACGTCGATGCAGAAGACGTGCTGCTGCTGCGTATCGACCCTGCCCAGCTGACCGCCCCACTGCGGGCTGACGCGGTTCCGACCGGCGAGCTTTTCCCACACCTCTACGGAGAACTGTCCCTGGAAGCTGTGATCTCAGCGGATCGCTACGACCAAGAAGCAGCATGAGGCCAGCAAGTGGCACTGTGACAGTCCAGGGGTTGCACAACGACGAAGGGGCTCTATGACCGGTTGGTCGATGGCATCTGATGCATCCCCAGACGCAGACCTCCCAGCAGACGGCTCTGCTTTGGACCGGCAGGGAACTGAAGAGACTGCTGGAGCACTGCTCCCTACGACGATGGGCGTCAACCTCGGCCCTGATGGAGGCCCATGACATCCGGATGTGCCGACGTTCCTCAACTCGCTGACCTGGAATCGGACGCCAGCGACAGAGGACTGCTGCTACGCATCAGGCTGAATCGGCCGCTCGGGCTTTGGGCCCTGAGGCTCGTGGTGGCATCACGCCACTCGGATGGTCCGCCACGACTGCTCGGGGAACTGAAAGGCTGGGCCTATCCCGCCATCAGCGGATTGCAACTGGACACGATGCGGGTGTTGCCCTCAGCTCCGAGCGGAGTCGGAGATCTGATCTGGGCCGCAACCATGGCCTGGGCTCTGGAGAGCACCCCCTGCCGCCGGGCCAGGCTTCTGGCCATTCGTGACGACGACCGCCAGCACAGACGGCTGGTGCGTTACTTCCGGCAGCGCGGTTTCACAGCGGTGCGGGAGGTGGCAGCAGCGCCGGTGGATCTCCCTCTGCGTCTGGTGTGGGGCGGTGCCGGACTTCTGATGTGCGCGGACTGCTGCTCGGTTCTGACCCTGAGCGAGCAGCGCTGGCGTCAGTCCGCCGCGTGATAGCTGCTCCGCACCAGAGGACCGCTGCTGACCTTGTCAAACCCCAGCTCCCGGGCGACCTCCCCCAGCTCCGCGAATTCCTCGGGCGTCCAGTAGCGGGCCACAGGGATATGGGCCAAAGAGGGTCTCAGGTACTGACCCAGTGTGAGGCGCTGACAGTCGACACGACGCAAATCCTGCATCGCACGGATCACCTCATCCCTGGTCTCGCCGAGTCCGAGCATCAGTCCGGACTTGCTTGGAATCCGCGGCGCAAGCGTCCTGGCCGTCTCCAACAGTCCAAGCGAACGGCGATACGTGGCTCCGCGCCGCACCTCACCCTGCAGACGCTCAACAGTCTCCAGATTGTGGTTGAAGCACACCGGTTCGGCGGCCAGCACCTTGGCAAGCCGCTGTCGCTGCGCAGCCAGGGCCTGCTCCTGATCCTTAACCCCCCCCCAGAAATCCGGGGTGAGCACCTCAATGGCCACAAGCGGATTGCGCTGCCGGATCGCGGCCATCGTCGACGTGAACAACCCGGCGCCATGGTCGTCGAGGTCATCGCGGGCCACGGCGGTGAGCACGACGTAACGCAACCCCATCGCCTCCACGGCCTCGGCCACTCGCACGGCCTCGCCGGCATCGACCGGCATCGGCGCCTGCCCCTTCTCGACCTGACAGAAGGCACAGCTACGGGTGCAGATCGATCCCCCCAGAAGGAAGGTGGCCGTGCCGGATGCATAGCACTCGCCGCGGTTGGGACAGCGCCCCTCCTCGCAGATCGTGTGCAACCTGTTCTGCTTCACCAGGCCTTGAACCCGCTCCAGGTCAGAAGCATTCCCGATCGGGCGGCGAAGCCATTCGGGAAGCCTTTCGGCAGGGGGAATGGCGCTGTACTTGCTCATGCAGTGAGCTGACCAGCCCTGATTCTGACCGCGACAGCAGCGGGTGGTGGGAGCCGGTGGCCAGGAGGGTGAACCCACCCGGAGCGATGCCACCAGCGACTTCAATTTTGCCCTGATTTCAGGGAAGTGTGATTTTTGCTACAAAACTCATTGCTGTTGCCCGTCAGGACACCAGTCGCCGCCGGATTCCTTCCACCGCGCACGAGGTGCGGTTGCGGGTGTTCATCTTGTGAATCACTGATTGAACGTAGTCCCGGGCTGTGGTCTCCGCGATATGAAGTTCCCGCCCGATCTCTCGGTTCGAACATCCCTCGCAGAGCAGCTGGAGTACAGCGCTTTCTCGAGAGGTCAGCGTCGTCGTCGTCACGGTTCAGTGGTGTGATTGGGAGGGTTCTCACCCTTCGCTCCACTGTCCTCACGGCATCCAGCACGTACTTGAGGGGCCGGAAAGGATTCCCTGAGAGCTCGCTGAACCAACGACCGACCCAAGCTCCACGGGATCAGACCAGAGCGATCTGATCGGTTGTGATCTCACCGGCATTCTTCATGGTGCAAAGAAGGCCCCCGTCTCCAAAGCCGCTCTCCTCTCCATTCTCATTGAAGAACAGGCGTCCCTTCGGCTCGAAGTAGAGGAGATCGAAATCCGAAACATTGATCATCTGCTTCAACTGTCGACGTGATTCCGCAACCCCCAGGGAAGCCTCCTCACCGAAGACGGCATCATCCAGAAGCAGTCGATCGCCCTCAGCGTCATCAAAGACGAAATCATCAGCACCGCCGAGCCCGCACAGCATGCCCTACCCACGCCATCACCGATCAAATCGTCCCCCTGCGTACCCCGCACCGCCTCGCTTCCCGAGTCACGATCCCCGGTGATCAAACCATCCAGAGAGCGCTGCTCACGGGTCAGGCTGAAACTGACAGGCTCATTGAAACTGGCATTGTTATTGAAATTGTTGATCTTCCCCATCGATTGCTCCAGCAGATCCCGAATCCGATCCAGTATCAAGGGGGCCGGGATCCCGGCCGACTCGGAGCCAGCGAACACATCAACGGAATCAGAAATTTCCGTTATCGACTCGATGAACTCTGAAGGTGTAACAGAATCAAATTCAGCGATCAGATCATCGGACAACTCTTCATCAACTTCTGAGCTGACAATATTTTCGAAACGATCAAGCAACCGGGATAGATTCCAGTCAAAAGCGGAACCCTGTCTGCCGGAGCGATTGCCCCTGCGACTGTTGAATCCGGTGATGGAAGCCATGACGCAGAAGGGGTGATGCGGACGCGATTCCGCTGGACGTCATCAGCTTCACTGCTGGATGCACCCAACCACATCCTTCAACTGACGAGATTGTTCGGACAACACGACATCCGCAGGGGGGACCAACGGCGAGTCAGATCAGTTGAGAGGTTTCACCGAAACCTGAAAACAAGGATTCCGTCTGACCCCAGACCGTTTCCGCCACCTGCTGACCCATGGCACGGCCTCGGAGATCGCCGTCCTGAATATGAATCCCACCGTACAGACGCGAGCGTCCAGCCTCCGCCGCCGCATCCCAGAGCGTGTTCCAGCTCAGACGGATCGTGTCTCCGTCGTACTCCTCAAAGGACAACTCATCCGTCGACCAGGCACCAATCAGATCCCGCTCTCCATCACCATCCAGATCCTGCACCCCGCGGCTGTGTCCATCAAACAGCACATCTGAACCGGTGTAAGCCTCGAGCACCGTTGCGGCAGCGAATGAAAAGCCGGAATGGCCCGATGTGTATTCAGGGAAGGCAGGCGTGACGAAGGTCACATCCTGATAGGGCTGCCAGTCTTGACCGAGAATGGTCTGCGATCCCTTGTTTGGTCCCGCCCAGGCGATGATCTCCTGATCTTCGAAAAGATGACGGATCGCTGTCTGAGGGCGAACATAATCGTGGGCATATTTGGCATCCCATACGGCGATACCGGTATCAAACAACGCATTGTTCAGGGCGAAGAACATTTTCACGTCATCTGCCAGGTCGTACTCCTCGCGGGCTGAAAGATCATGAGCAAATTCATTCCAGTGCCCCGGAGGTGTGGAACTGAGAGGCCCATCCGCCCAGTACTCAGCGATCGCTTTCTGCTCGGCGGTCAGCGTGGCACTGATGGCGGCGACCTCAGTGAACTGGCGCCTGTAGGCCTCATCGTTGGTGGACGTGAAGCCTGTCGCATCGGTGTACACCGAAAAATCACCCAGCTGAGGGGGGGCCACCGGACGAAAAGCGGCGCCATCGCTGATTGCAAAGGGAGTGACATCGCCCCAATGCGGGGTCAGCGGACTCTGCAGGGTGTAGGTCGAGGGATCATCCGTGGCGATGGGAATCCCGTTCTCATCCACGGCCGAGCCGTTGGGAATTCGCAGCGGAGTCCAGCGGTTGGGATCGAACTCCCCACTCCCCTCCTGATTGATGGAGGCATAGCCCGACGGATCGTCGTATCCGTTGCCTGCATTGGAGCCGTCTTCAGCCCTCGCTGACAGCACCGACTCGGCAACCTGCCGGCCGAAACGCGCCATCGGATGTCGAACGGAATCGAAGCCAAGCTGCTCCAGCAGGTCATCAAATCGATCGCTGTGGTGGGGAAACACATCCGAGAGAACGGAATGCGCCGCATGACTGATCGCCCGTTCAATCGTCCGCTGAGGAGTCAGGCTGCTGCGGCGCAGATCGGTGTAGGCCCCCTTGGCGATGGGATCAAACGCCGCCCAGGTGTCGTACATCGCAGCGTGGGCCAGATGCAGGGCGCGCGTGATCACGGTTGGCACGGGCTTATCCGCCCGGATCGCCTGCAGAGCCAGCTCGTTCCATCGGGCCACCACCGTCGGCTGTGGGTCGGGGTTGAGGGCCCCGAAGTCAGCACCGTTCAGCGCAACAGCGCCCAACGCGGGAGCAGCAAGCTCAGGCCTGTCAAACGGAGGAACGTCCAACGGAGGGATCTCCAATGCAGGCCCTGGCAGCTCCGGAGGTGCCAGGGCCTGGGCCATCTGATCCAGCTCTTCCTGCACCGCGCTCAACGGCTCGGGAATGTCAGGGACCGCGACGATTTCCGGAGCGAATGGATCGATCGGCGCAGGCAGCTCCATCGCAACCAGAGGTGGCAGCGGCTGTGGCAACAGCTCGACAGCACGGGCCGCCCTTTCATGGTGGCGCTCGAAGCGGATCTCCCGGGAGCTGAGGGAACGCCGGCGGGGAAGCCAGAAGAGCGGAAACGTCATCGGGAAGGACCTGACCCATCAAGTCTTAAGGCAGTCCTTCAAGGTTCACACCGTCATCTGTCGTGTTTCTCAGTGGGTTCTCAGGCTCCTTTCAGATTGAGGGATTCGGTTCATTCGACCGGTCGACGCCCCTCCAGAGCCCGGCTCAGCGTGACTTCATCGGCGAACTCGAGCTCGCTGCCCATCGGCAACCCATAGGCAATCCTGCTCACCTGACAGAACGGCTTGATCAGTCGCGCCAAATACAGACTGGTGGTGTCGCCTTCGACGCTGGGGGTCAGCGCCAGGATCACCTCGGTGACATCCTCCCTGCCGAGACGTTCCACCAGTGATGTCACCTGAAGCAGCTCAGGGCCGATCCCGTCCATCGGCGAGATCAGGCCACCGAGAACGTGATACCTCCCACGGAATTCCCGGGTGCGCTCCATCGCAAGCAGGTCTCTGGAATCCGCCACCACACAGAGAAGACCGTTGGTCCGCTCCGGGTTGCGACAGATCTCGCACTGGGGTTCCGCCGAGAGATGAAAACAGGTCTGGCACTGGCCCACCTGAGTGCGCGCCGCCAGCAGAGCATCAGCGAATTGATGAATCTGCTCCTCCGGCTGATTGAGCAGATGCAGGGCAAGACGCTGGGCCGTGCGGGGTCCGATGCCGGGCAGCCGTTCGAACTGATCGATCAGTCGGGCCAACGGTCGGGTGAAGCCGCTCAGGGGTCTGCCGCCGCATAATCAGACTCTAGGCAGAATGCCCCGATCCGTTCAGGCCACGATGCAGCTGTTCCGATCCCTCACCCGACTGCTGGCCTGTGCAGCCCTGGCATTCACCCTGGGAGCCTGCGCAGCCGGTCCGACCGCCGGACTGCAGTCGTACCAGAGCCCCGACGGTCGCTTCGCTTTCCTCTACCCAACAGGTTGGACCCAGGTGCAGGTGAGCAACGGCCCCAGGGTTGTGTTTCACGACCTCATCCACAGCGACGAGACCGTGAGCCTGATGGTGAACAAAGTGGACGAAAGCAACGACCTCAGCGAGCTGGGCAGCGCGGTGGCGGTGGGAGAGAGGCTGCGCCGTGAGGTGATCGCCACCGCAGGTAGCGGCCGTACAGCCGAGCTGATCGAAGCCGGGGAGCGTGAAACCAACGGACACACGTTTTATGACCTGGAGTACGCCGTGCACCTGGAGGATCGTGACCGCCACGAGCTGGCAACGGTGGTGGTGGACCGCGGGCGTCTCTACACCCTGGCCACCAGCACCAACGAAGAGCGCTGGCCGAAAGTCAGCGATCTCTGCGGACGGGTAGTGCGCTCACTGAATCTGCTGGTGTAAGCCCGTTGGCGAGATTCAGAACAGAAATCGAAAGCGGCGGCTGCTTGCCTCGCTGGCCTCGGCACCGCTGGGGTCCCTCGCCGGCCATTCCGTGTCCAGATAGCTGATGCCCCCGCGATAGAACGGCCTGGCCCGCAATCGATTGGTCTCCAGATCGGTGGTCCCCATCGCGGCGATCAAACCGCCCATCTGCACCGGACCGAGGTCCGTCTGGAGCTGACCTCCCGCGGCGGCGATCAAAGCCGGAAGGCGAATCAGATTCTGAGGTTGCCGCATCCGCTCGAACAGTCCCTTCAACGCGAGTTGCTGGCGCTCAAGCCTGCCGACATCCCCCCGCCCATCCTGACGCCAGCGCAGGAACCCCTCCAGGTCCCCGCCTCTGAGAATCTGTCGACCCGGCTGGAGATCGATCACCAGACCCTGGCTGCGGTCGACGTAGTAGAGCCGCTTCGGCACGTCGACCTCGATGCCGCCGACCATGTCGGAAAGCGTCTCGATCGCATCCAACCGGACCACGATGTGATGACGGATCGGACGGTTCATCAATCGCGTGAGCTCTCGCTCCACCGCCTCCGCACCTCCTCTCGCCAGCAGACCGTTGATCTTCATGGCTCCGAAGCCATCGCTGTCGATGTAGCTGTCACGGGGAATCTGAGTGATCGTCGTGCGACCTCCCTGGACCCTGACGGTGAAGATCACATCGGTGTTGCTGCCGCTCGCATCCCGGCCCAGCACGACAACCTCCTTCGGCCCAAAACCAGCCCAGCTGCCGAAGGGATTTCCGAGCGGCAAAGGCATCGACGCGACGGACTGATCACCGCTCAAGCGGCTGAGCGGCACCGAAAGCAACAACCCTCCAGACAGGCCGATGAAAGCCGCAACCCAGAGGGGTCGACGCGGCTTCGGCGAAGACTGGAACGTCATTTCTACACCATAACCAGAACTTGACCTTGTCTTAACCTTTTGTTCTGGATGGTCAGACCAGCGGATCGCTGATCACTATCGCCGCGCAGGGGAGCTGACTGATCAACTTGCTCGTGCGGTCGCTGCCGGGGATCGGCAAGCCGGCCACCCGTCTGCGCTGTGTGCGAAGGATCACGAGGTCATGCTCACGGCTGAGGCGATGGATCGCCACATCGATGCCTGGCCCGCGCACGATCACGATGTGAAAGCGCTCTGCGGGGATCCCCTGAGGCCTCCAGCGGATCAGCTGCTCCTCCATCCAGCGCCGGTCCTGCCCACTGAAGCGGGGATCATGCACATGCAGCAACGTGATGCGGGTGCGCTCCTCCAGCGCCGCTGTGTTGATCACCCTCAGGGCCAGCTCGAACTGCTCGCGTGCGCTGGCGGAGAGATCCTTGATGGGTACCAGGATGCGGCTGAGGGCGGTGACGCGCTGACGCCCGAGGTTCACCACCACGACGGGGCAATGGGCGGTGCGGCAGACCCCATCGACGATGTCTCCGAGGAACCAGGCCCGTAGCTGGTCAGCCCGTCCGGCTCCGATCAGCAGCAGGTCCGCCGACTGTTCAAGGGCGGTGCGGCTCATGCCCCCGGCGATGTCCTCGTCGAGTCGCAACAGGGTTCGGGTTGGAACCTGCAGGGAACTGCCGATCGCCGCTGCGGCAGCCAGTCGACCACGGGCCGCGACGACAGCGCGGTTGAGGCCGCCGCGCACCTCCTCGAGACTGGGATTGACCATGGCGAGAGGCAGCAGCAATCCCTCCCCACCAGCTGATCCACGCAGCAGCCGCGACGCAATGTTGAGCAGTCCCCCTTCATTGCCGGGGTTCGCGATGGGCACCACGATCCGCAACGGTCGCTGCACGACCTCACTGACTCCGTCAGCGGTGGCAGCCTGCTCCCCGAAGCTGGTCGGCACCATGCCCTGCAGATCCTCCGTCAAGCGCGTCACCGACCGCTCCGTGAGGATCGGGCCGAGGGTGGCGGTCACCACCATCACGGCGAGGACGGCATTGAGCACCATCTGATTCAGCAATCCCGCCTGAAAACCGATGAATGCCGTGGCGAGGGTGGCGGCCACCTTGGGCATGGTGAGCGACCACATCATCAGGATCTGCGACCGGCGATAACCGAACAGAGCTCCGCTGATCCAGGAGGCCAGTCCCTTGCCGCCAATCGCTCCCACCAGCATCAGGCCCGTGAACTGATAGTTGGACAGGCTCTCCCCGAGGCTTCCCACATCCAGCAGCAGGCCGAGGTCGATGAAAAAGATCGGGATGAACAGAACACTCCCGATGAAGATCACCTGCTCCTTGACCCTCCCCTCCGGGAGAACCGAATTCACCGCCAGTCCAGCAAGGAAGGCGCCGACGATCTTCTCCACCCCCGCCAGCTCCGCCCCAAGGGACGCCAGGAACAGGGCGACCAGCACGGCCAGAACCATCCTGTTTTCATCGTTGATCCCGCGGATCACCAGCCGTTGTCCCAGCCAGCGGATCCCCAGCACCACCATCAGGGCGAACAGGCCGATCTTCACCAGCAACCAGGTGAGGCCCGCCCCACTGAGATCCCCCTTGCCCAGACCAAGGCCAACCGCCAGCAACAACAGCGCGACGATGTCGGTGAAGATCGTGCTTCCGACACTCACCACCACCGCCTCATCCTTTTGAGCTCCGTAGCTGCGGACGATCGGGTAGCCCAGCGGCGTGTGAGTGGCCATCAACGCCCCGAGCAAGAGGCAGGACACCCCCGCGAAGCCCGCCATCCATCCGATGGAAACCCCAGTGGCCACTCCGATCAGAAGGATCAGCAAGCCGTAGATGAAGGAGCGGCGCTTGACCCGGTTGAACTCCTCCAGGTCGATCTCCAGCCCCATCGTGAACAGCAGATAGACAGCACCCAGATCAGAGAGCAGCCGCACCGTCTCGCTGTCGGTGTCCACCCACTGCAGGGCATGGGGGCCAATCAGCACGCCCGCCAGCAACAGACCGACCAGATCAGGCAAACCGAGGCGTCGGATCAGGGGCGGCACGGCCGCACTGATCGCCACCAACAGAGCGAACACCCCAAGGGGGTGGTGCATTACGTGGCTGACCGAGGCATCCATCGCCATGGACTGATGGCAGAGCCAGGTAAGTCACGCTCAAGCATGCTCAACGGTCCGACCGCAGGCAACGGGCTCTTCAGGAAGCGCAAGCCCGTTCCCCGGCCTGCACCTGCCACAAGTTCGTGTAAACGCCACCGAGGGCGAGCAGATCATCGTGGAGGCCCTGCTCGACGATGCGTCCCCGCTCCATCACCACGATGCGATCGGCATGCCGGATCGTGCTCAGGCGATGGGCGATCACAAGGGTCGTGCGATCACGGGTGATCCGTTCCAGAGAACGCTGGATCGCTGCCTCGGTGTCGTTGTCCACAGCTGCTGTGGCTTCATCGAGCACCAGAATCGGAGCATCCTTGAGAATCGCCCTGGCCAGAGCGATGCGTTGACGCTGGCCACCGGATAGACGTTGACCCCGCTCACCCACCAGGGTCTCGTAGCGATGGGGCAACTCCTCGATGAAGCTCGCCGCCTCGGCCAGTCGGGCCGCACGTGCGATCGCTGCAGGATCGGCCGCATCGCTGCCGTAAGCGATGTTTTCCGCCACCGTTCCATGGAAGAGATAGACGTCCTGGCTGACCAGGGCGATCGCCCGGCGAAGATCCTCGAGACGCAGTGTCTCGATCGGGCGGCTGTCCAGAAGAATGCGACCGCCGGAATGTTCGTGGAGGCGCAGCAGCAGCTTGACCAGCGTGCTCTTGCCGGAGCCGGTGGAACCGACGATGCCGATCGTGCTGCCTGCGGGCAGCACCAGATTGAAGTCCTGCAGGAGCGGAGGTCGCTGGTCATAGGCGAAGTCCACCGCCTCGAAACGCAGCTCCCCACGCACCAGCCGCCGGTCCAGAACCATTGGACCGCTCCGGATGCCAATCGGGGTGTCGATCAGGTCCAGCACCCGACGGGTGGAGGCCATGGAACGTTGGTAGTCGTCCAACGTGCGGCCCAGGGTGGTGAGCGGCCAAAGCAGTCGCTGGGTGATGAAAACCAGCACGCTGTAGGTGCCGACCTCCAACTCGCCGGCGACCGCCTTGAAGCCCCCGACCAGCAGGATCGCCAGAAAAGCGAACAGGATCGCGAAACGAATCAGCGGAATGAAGGCGGCTGACAGACGGATCGCTCTGGCATTGCTCTGTCGGTAGGCCTCACTTTCTCCTCGCAGCCGTTCCAGCTCAAGCGCCTCGGCAGTGAAGCTCTTGATCGTGAGCATGCCGCCGATGTTGTTGGACAGCCGCGCCGCCAGATCACCAGCTCGGGCCCGCACGTCCCGGTAACGGGGCTGCAGGCGCTTCTGAAAGCGCAGCGACCCGACAAGGATCACAGGAATCGGCAGGTAGGCGAACACCGCCACACCAGGTGCGATCACCGCCATGCCGATCCCAACCACCAGAACCGTGGTGAGAAGCTGCAGGATCTCGTTGGCACCACGGTCAAGGAACCGCTCCAGCTGGTTGATGTCGTCATTGAGCACCGACAGCAGCCGTCCGCTGCTGTCCTGCTCGAAGAAGGCCAATTCCAACCTCTGGAGATGGGCGTAGGCCTCGAGGCGCAGGCTGTGCTGCGTGGTCTGAGCAAGGTTGCGCCAGAGGATTCCGTACAGGTATTCGAACAGTGATTCGGCACTCCAGATCACCATGGTGAGCAGAGCCAGAACGCCGAGTTGGTTCGTAGCGCCGCTGATACCGAAGCCGGCCAGCAATGACTGCTGGCCCCGCACGACCACATCGACCGCCAGACCGATCAGTGCTGGAGGCGCCAGGTCGAACAGTTTGTTCAGAAGGGAACAACTGACAGCCGTGATCACCAGCCGTCTCTGGGGCGCCAGATGGCCAAGCAAACGCCTCAGAGGGGGCCTGTCTGCAATCGTCCTCAGGGTTGGATCCGTCACTGTTTCAACATCGTCAGCAGCGGACCTCTCCTGGACAAAGAACCAGGAGATCGCGCTGGAACTTCAGGACGGTGCCGCCTGGGGCCTCCAGGTCAGTTGCGATAACCGCCGCCACCGCCACCGCCACCGCGGGGGCCACCTGAGCGCTCGCGTGGAGTGGCTTTGCTCACTCGGATCATCCGACCCATCCACTCGACGTCTTGGAGGTCGTCGATCGCTTTCTGCTCGTCTTCGTCATTCACCATCTCAACGAAGGCGAAACCGCGCTTGCGGCCGGTCTCACGGTCGAGAGGGAGGCTGCAGTTCTTGACCTCGCCGTACTCGCTGAACAGGTCAAACAGGTGCTCCTGTTCGGCCTGGAACGAGAGATTGCCGATGTAGATGGTCATGAACGTGGAACCTTTGGATGTGCTCAACCGCGAGAGCCGGCTCCGAAAAGGTCGGAGTTCCGGTGCTCAGGCGTCAGCTCTCTGACGTTACAGGGCCCTCGCACGATTCAACACGAAAAAGAGAAGCAAATAAAAAGACCATGACATGGGAGCGATGTTTGCCCCCATTGTCAGAAGACCCTGACAGTGGATCAGCGTATGTCGTCGTTTTCACTTCAAGCCCTGCACTGGACGACTGACGGAGAGTTGATCCCGTGCGATCGACTGGTGCTTCTGAACACCCTGATCAGAGAGAGCCTTCCGGACGTGCAGCTGGAGCTGATCCGTGTGGTGGAGGAACTTGCTCTGGCGGAACGACGCGTGACCCCCCAGGTCAGCTCTTAGACGCCTTGATGGCCTCAGCCGTGCAGGTCTGCTTGGCGGCATCGAGTCCTGCCCCCTGATTCACCTGCTGGATGAAGCAATCGCAGGTGGATTCCCCCATACCGGCAGGAGGCGTTTTGCCTGCTTGCTTCATGGCCGCATCGAATGCGGCAAGACAGAAACGTTTAATCATCGTTTCGTCCTCCTGAGCGGAAGCTGGCAGGGCCACGAGCAGAAGGCCCAGAACAGCTGCTGTCAGCGACGTTGTCATTTGGCCTGAGTGATATGCAGCTGCTTGTTCATCACTTTCAACCTCTGCAGATTGCTGAAGATATCCTCTGGCATCCCCTTCGGAAGATCGACGAAACTGTGATCTTCAAAGATCTGAATGCGACCGATCATGCGGCCCTGAAGTCCTGTCTCGCCGGCGATGGCGCCCACAAGATTGCCCGGTTTGACCCGGTCCCGATGGCCGACTTCAACCCGGTAACGCTGCATCGACTCCTCTGCAGGCCGGCTCGACCGCTCTCCGCGACGATCACCGTTCTTGCGGTCACGATCACGATCACGCTCGCGACGGCTGTTGTTCTGAATCCACTCGTCATCCCCCTGCTGGCGCAGAAGCGGTTCCGGACCGATCGCCAGATTGAGGGCCGCGTAGGCCAGCTGCTCAGGGGTGATGTCGCGCTCGGTTCCGATGCGCTGGATCAGCTCCTTAAGCAGAGCGGATTCCTCCTCTGAAGGTCGTTCCCTCTGCACGGCATCACTGAGACGTTGGTGAAGCCGATCGAGACGCCCCTGATTGATCGCCGCATTCCCCGGCACCTCCATGGGCTCGATCGGCTGGCCCGTGGCGCGCTCGAGATTGCTGATGAATCGACGCTCACGGGGGGTCACGAAAAGCTCCGCCTCTCCGGACCGGCCGGCGCGACCGGTTCGGCCGATCCGGTGCACGTAAGCCTCGCTGTCGAAGGGCATGTCGTAATTGATCACCAGTCCGATGCGATCCACATCCAGGCCGCGGGCCGCCACATCGGTGGCGACCAGGATGTCGATGGATCCACTGCGAAGGCGTTCCACCGTTCGCTCACGCTGGTTCTGAGGTACATCGCCATTGAGCACGGCCACCTGATGTCCGTTGCCGTCAAGCGTCTCGGCGACGGTGAGCGTGATCGCCTTGGTCCTGGCGAAAATGATGACTCCCTGCCCACCCCAGGCATCGAGAACCCGCTGCAGGGCCTCCAGCTTGTGGCTCATCGGCACCGTGATCGAGTGTTGGCGGATCCGACGCCCCTCCTGATCCTTTGTCCGGATCGTCACCTCGGCCGGATCCTTCAGATAACGCTTTGAAAGCCTTCGGATCTCGGGCGGCATGGTGGCCGAGAAGAGCACCACCTGCCGCTGCTCAGGCAACTGCTCGAGAATCCATTCGACATCGTCGATGAAGCCCATGCGCAGCATTTCATCGGCCTCATCCAGCACCAGGCTGCGCAGGCCACTGGTGTCCAGGGTTCCCTGGCGCATGTGGTCCATCACCCGTCCAGGGGTCCCCACCACCACATCAACCCCGCGGCGCAGGGTCTGGATCTGGGAGCGGAAATCCGAGCCGCCGTAGACCGCCAGCACCTTCAGATGGGGATGACCGGCGGCGTAGGCCTTGAACGAGTCGGCCACCTGCATGGCCAGCTCACGGGTCGGAGCCAGCACAAGCGCCTGGGGTCTGGAGCTGCCGGACTCCAGACGCTCCAGCAGGGGCAGTGCGAAGGCAGCGGTCTTGCCGGTGCCGGTCTGAGCCTGACCAACCAGATCGCGGCCGAGCATCAGTTCAGGGAAGGCCGCCCGCTGAATCGGAGAGGGTTCGCTGTAGCCCTTGTCAGTCAGCGTGCGGAGCAGCGCTTCACTGAACCCGAACCCCGCAAATCCGGAAGGATCCTCAGCTGAGGCATCGATTGTCGTGGTGAAAACTTCGTCCGGGCTCTTCGCCGGAAGTTCGGATGCGGAAAGATCCACGGCGCACAGGGTCTCCCCGTGCTGCTGCTGCTGTTCTGTCATGAAAAGTGGCCCTAGCCTGATTGATCTCTGAAATCAGGCTCACAACCTCCCGGTGATCAACGATCACACTCCGGTTGTGTTGCCCACGCTTCAAAGGTTCTTCTTTAACTTATCACCCTGCCGTAATCATCCTGCAGCCGCTCGATGTCGTCCTCACGCAAAACGGCCCCGTGCTGCACTTCAAGAATGATCAGATCACTCTGTCCGCCCCGCGCGCGATGCACCGTGCCGCAGGGGATGGTGAGCATCACACCGATGCTTGCGTCCTGCCACGTCTCACCGCAGAGAAGAGCGCCATCCCCGGCCACCACGGTCCAGCTTTCGCTGCGATGGTGATGACGTTGCAGTGAGAGCTGCCGACCGCTGCGGACCAGCAGACGCTTCACCTTGTACCCGTCTCCGGAGAGGAGGTCTTCGTACCAGCCCCAGGGACGTTCGACCCGCATTCAGTCCGGAGTGATCAACTCAAGGGTGTCACGCGCGCGCGTGATGGCCGTGTAAAGCAGCCGGCTGGCGTGACGGTCCAGGGGATCGGACTGCAGCGACTGCGGCCAAAGCACCGTGACGCAATCCGCCTCACTGCCCTGTGCTCGGTGAATGGTGAGCGCCACCGCCGGCTCCAATCGCTGCAGCCGGGCCGGATGCAGCCGCCTCACCACGACGCTGCCGTCTGCGCCCAGCACACGGAACAGCAGACAGGAGCCCTCTCCAAGCCCGAGCTTGACGCCGAGATCGCCATTGGCGAGCCCAAGTTCCGGCTGATTGCTGCCGCAGATCACCGGTAGACCGACCGGCCAACTCCAGGGGTCCTGGACGCCGGCCGCTCCCAGCAGGGTGCGATGAACATCCTCAAGGCTCCAGCGCCCCTGGCGTCTGGGACAGAGCACCAGATCATGCTCGAGCTGCCTGAGCAATGGCTGGGACGCCTCCTCCAGACCGGCCTCCTGCATCATCTCGAGGCCCGATGCCAGCTGAGCCAGACGCTCCAAACGCACGGGCCAGCTCTTCCGCAGCGCCAACGGCAGTCGCTGCAGAGGTTCCCGTCGATGCAGCACGTTCGCTGCCGGCGGCAATCCATCCAGTTCCTGCGCGAATCCCTCCAGACCGTCCTCGCGAAGCCTGCTGGCCAGCTGAGCAAGGGCGCCGCGATTGCGGTAAACGTGCATCAGATGTACGGCAGCAGGCCCGAAGCGGTCCCGCACGTCAGGGTCCTGAAGCCGATGCCAGACCGCACCGCTGCCCACTGGCGGCAGCTGTGCCGGATCTCCCACCAGAATCAGGCGGCAGCCGGAGGGAAGAGCCTCCAACAGAGCCTGCATCAACGCCAGATCCAGCATCGACATCTCGTCGATCACGAGGAGATCGAGCTCCAGAGGCCGGCTCCGGTTGCGGCGGAACCCAGCACTGGAAGCCTCGAGCCAACGATGAAGCGTGCTGCATGGGAGATCAGGACATCGGGGGCGAACGGCATCCGCCAGACGTCGCGAGGCCTTTCCGGTGGGCGCAGCCAGGCCGATGCGCAGATCCGGATGGCGGGCCCGCGCCCGTTGCAGCATCTCCACCACGGTGCTGGTCTTGCCGGTGCCGGGTCCACCACTGAGCAGCACCACAGACAGGTGATCCGGTGCCAGCACCGCCTGGCGCTGCTCATGATTCAGGCCCCGCGGCAGATCCGGGACCGCACCGGAGCGGGAGACGGGCACAGGCCTGGAAGCCCGCTCCAACAGCTGATCCACCACAGCCTGCATCGCTGTGAGCCAGCGGCGCCAGCCGATCCGCTCCCCCTCCACCATCAGCGGCGCCGCCTCGCCAGTCAGCCAGCCGCTGGATCGCGCCACTGCCCGGCGCTCCGCCGTCAGCGGCAGGGAAAGCTCGCCTTGCTCAAGAGCCGCCACGAGCTCGGTACTCAGCTTTTCGAGAGCGGCATCCGTCTCGGACGGCGGTCGATGCCGCACCAGCACCGCATGCACTGCTGCGGCGAAACCGGCGGGCCAGTTGCTTCCGGTCACCGTCCCCCCTCCTGCAGCAACCGGTCGAGAGCCAGCACCCGCCTCAGTGGAGCCGGCTCGATGATCCGCCCCGGAGTTGTACGCGAGCCGGGCTGACGGGAACCGGGCATCCCGCGCAGGAAGGCGTAGACGTAACCACCCAGATGACGTTCAGGCAAATATCCGGGGAGGCGCCAGCGCAGATGGCGATGCAGAGCCACCAGATACAGATGAGCCTGCAGCGGGTAGTGGTGATGGATCATCTGCAGGCCCATGGCCGCATCGGTGTAATGACGCGGACCGCAGCGGTCGTCTGAGCCATCACCGGAACGTTCGCCGATCCAGTTGCTTTTCCAGTCCAAGACCCACCAGCGCTGGTTGGAATCCACAAACACCAGATCGATCGATCCAGTCAGGAACCCGCGGCTGTTCACCGAGAGGCTCGCCAGCCGTTCGAGATAGCCCTCACCGAAGCGGGCCTCAGGCTCGGCCTGGAAGGCCTTGACCAGATCGGCCGTGCGCACCTGCTCAACCGGCAGGTCGAAGCCGAGTTCGGGGTGTCGCTGCTCCGGGGCGAGCTGATCGAGGCTCAGATCGCCGAGGGGACCACCGAGCGGGGTCTCGACCACCAGGCGGAGACCCTGCTGCACCGACGGGACCCAGCTGATGTCGAGCCCCGCGCGGCGGAGTTCCGCCTCGACCAACTCCGGATCCGGTGTGGATGGCTGATACGACACCTGCTCAAGAATGCGATGCAGGCAGTCCCCGGCAGAGGCACCCCTCGGGAAATCACGGAGCGGGCCATCCTCCGGCCAGTGGTCGTCGACCTCATCCAGGATCTCCTCACCCTCAGGATCGGCATCGCGACCCTGCTCATGACGGGCCGGATCCTCCGACGTGGCCGTCCAGGCGGAGTAGCTGGAGCGGCCCCAGCGGCGGTCGATTCGCTGCGGAACCGCACCGATGCAGAGACGATCTGTTGGCGCTGGGCTGCGCCAGCGACGGGGTGCCGGATCCGGCGGTTCCAGGCTGGTCAGCTCGATCGCCAGGTCTCGCTCAGCCAGTTCCGCACTGAGGCGCTCATCCGTCAACTGATCGATCGGCTGACCCACGGCATCCGCACCGAACAGCCAGCTCACGAGCGGAGAGCCTTCCTGACGCGTGACCCTGGCCCAGACGAGCACCAACTGGGAGCGCGCACGGGTGAGCGCCACATAGGCCAGGCGTTCCGCCTCAGCCATCGCCGCCGTCTCCTCCTGCTGCGCCAGGTCCAGCCCCCGTCCCCAGCGGGAATCGAGCAGCAACCGCCAGGCACCCTCCCCGCCGTCCCGCCAGAGCGGACCACCCCCGACCCGCGGTCCTTCCCAGAGCGTCGGGCAGATCACCACCGGATATTCCAGCCCCTTGCTGCGGTGCACGGTCACCACGGCGATCGCACTTTCAACGAGATCGCTGTGGGGCTGACGCGGTTCAGGAACGGGATCAGCAGGGTGCAGACGCTCACGCCTCAGCCAGGTCGCGGCACTGGCGATGTCGAGTCCCTGACGGTGCATCACCTCCTGCACCAGCCGGGCCGCCTGCTGCAGATCACCGAGCATCCGGCCGCGATCGGAAAGCTCCGCCATCCGCTCACCATCCAGAAGGTCCGAAAGGCATCCCAGAAGACCGATCGTCGTCAGCTGGACCGCCCATGCACGCAGCCGCAGGGCGAGCTGGTCCAGGCGACCGTCGATGCTCAGATCATCAGGCGGCCATCCGATCAGCGGCGAGCAGGCCAGCAACCGCAGACGCCGCTCATCCCCGGGTTGGGCGAGAGCATCGAGCAGGCGCTGAAGCACCACGGCCGCTTCCGTCTCGAACACATCCCCCTGGCTCACGAGACGGGTCGGCAAGCCGCGGCTCGACAGAGCCCGACGCAACTCGGTGGCCTGACGGTGGGTGCTCACCAGCAGGCAGAGCTGCGCAGGTGTCAGGCCGTCCCGTTCCCGCAGCAGGCGCAGCACCGCATCGGCCAGGCGCAATGGCAGCTCCTCGGCCAGGGCCGTCTTGGTGAGCGGAGTCTCTCCGCACCAATGAAGCAGCTGCAGCGGACAACCCCGCGGAGGAGCCTGCGCACCGCTGCGGGGCTCCACGGCAGGCACCGGCAGCTCGGAACGCACCAGACCAGGCCGCATCAGATCATTCAGGGCATTCATCAGAGTCGGTGTGGTGCGGAAGTTCTCCTGAAGGGCATCAATCCGGTCCGCCTGACGGCGTGCCTGGAGATAGGTGTCCAGGTCGCCGCCTCGGAATCGGTAGATGGCCTGCTTGGGATCACCGACCAGCAACAGCAGATGATCCCCCCGCTCCGCAAAGGTCCGGCGCAGCAAGCGCCACTGCAAGGGATCGGTGTCCTGGAATTCGTCCACCATCACGGCCCGGTAACGACACCGCAACGGCTCCAGCCATGGAGCGTCCTCCTCTCCTGGATCCAGGGCGGCCAGCAGCCCGGGGAACGAGATCACACCGCGGCGCATCCGCCTCGCGGCAAGCTCCCGGAGCGCGCGGTTCAGAACAAAGCGCCAGACCCGCTCAGGTGGTCCGTCCCAGAGTGCGGCCATCACCTGCTGCAGCTCCGCTGCCGCCAGCGAGGGATCGCTCTCGCCGCAACGTCTGGCGGTACTGCACCAGCATCCGGGGTGGAAGTAGTCGCGCAGAAGGGACTTCTGAGCGCGAATCGCGGTCATCGACGGAATGCCGTTCTGATCGGCGATCCAGCGATTCAGCACGGCGCAACGATCCGTGCGGGGCTTGCCGCTGTAGGGCTTTGTGTCCCTGCAGCCCTGGGCCTTCCACTGAACGGCACTGCTGCGGAAGCGTGTTTCGAGCGATTCGCCATCCCGCTTCCAGAGAAGGAGAAAACGCTCCCAGCAGCGCCCCATCCAGAGCTGCAGCTGACCGGCAAGGGGTTCGTCGGGGTCGAAGTCATCCCGTTCTGCGAGAACGCAGGGATGTGGCTCCCCGTCCAGAACCCGCAGGGCCTGCACCATCGCCTCCGGAGACAGCCCGCTTTGGCGCAGACCAATCAGCTGATCCGCAGGCAACGTCAGCAGCTGGTCACGCCAGATGTCCTGCACCACCTGCTGCAGCAGGTCGGTGGAGTCGGTCTCCAGCTCAGGATCCATGGCAGCCCCGCTGCTGAGGGCCATCCGCCGCAGCGTGCGGCGGCAGAAGCCATGAATCGTGGTGATATCGGCCCGATCGAGCTGTTCCAGCGCAAGAAGCAGGCAGCTGATCCACTGCCTGCGAAGCGTGGTGTCCGCCGCATGCTCCAACCAGTTCTCAAGAACCGGATCGGCTGCTGGAGGAACAGCCTCAGTCTCGAGCGCTTCCAGGCCCTCGAGGGCAGCCAGGAAGCGCTGGCCGATGCGTGAACGCAGCTCGTCCGCCGCAGCTTCGGTATAGGTGACCACCAGCAGCCGCTCCAGCGGATGCTGCGCTTCGGTGATCAGCCGCAGGCAGAGATGGGCGAGCGCAAAGGTCTTGCCGGTACCGGCGCTGGCCTCGAGCAGGCACAGGCCTGGATCCAGGGGGTAGGTGTTGGCCTCAAACCGCTGCACCATGCCGGGAAGCGACATCAGAAGTCTGATGGCGTTCCCTCACCATTGCTCCTCACTGATTGACACGATTTAGGTGCTGAGCCACAACAGGCGTGCCGACATCTTTCCAATGGCACGCCAATTGACATCCATCGGGCTGTTCGGACTGGCCATCGCCGGGCTTTACATCTTCGCCCTCGTCAACACTTTTGATTTCTGAGATTCAGCGCTCAGAGACCAAGGAACATCGCAGGAATCCGATCGAGCCCGTTGTAACCGAGCATCTGGGCCATTATATTCACCAGCATTCCAGCCAGGTGAGCGGCTCCAACGATGGCGAGACCACGCCACAGCTTTTCATAGTTCGCCGGAGGGTTGTTGCCGGACCAGGACATCGAAGTTTTCATGTAAAGAGGGGACTGCGGGACGTTGATTTTAAGAACCGAACCTGATGCCAGGTTGCTTTGAAGGATACTGTCAGAACCTCTGGAACGATCACTGCTTGCAAAGTTTTGTTCCATCGCCGCGATCCTGACAAAGTTCATCATCGACATGCCACCGGCTGATGTGAAGGCACGCACGTAAGGAACAGTATCCGCCCCGAAGACTTCGGTGTACTCAGGTGAATCCACAAGACTGTCAATCATGGCCTCAAATCCCTCATGGGCCCGCTGTTCGATGCAGCCGGAGACCTCGTTCTGACTGAGTGGCGGACGACCAAGGACATGCTTGAAGGCAAGCTCGATCCCACGACTCGGCGAAACAGCCTCATAAAAACGAGAACGATAGAAATCACTCTTGACCAGACCACGCACAAAGTCACGCACGCAGAGACGACCGTCCTTCAACTGGGCTTCCAGAACAGAAGCGCGCTCCTGCTCCATCACATGGCAGTTGCCGAAGACCTGGCGGTAAGCAGCATCAATCACCTGCTCAAGACTGTCTGAGTCCGTGCCTGCCAACACCCTTGAGGTGACACGGTGGGGGCATTCACTGTGATCGCGAGGACCGAAGGGGAGCGACATTCCGCTGCAGGAATTTCGCAGAAAGTCAGCATTGGTCAAGGTCGACATGGCACTTTTTGTCTGCGATGCCGCAAAGCTGACCGGTCCATTCTTGGACTCAGCACCGAAACGGAACTTGGGAGACAAAGAAGCGTTCATCGAATCAGTGATTCAGATCGTTGAAGACCAAGCCACAGAGATGGCGCTCAAAGAACACTCGAGCAGCCGAGATGGCATTGGCGTTTGCATGAAACTAGTCGCAGATGAACTGGCATTCCCTTTGGTCAAACAAAATTCACACCTTCGGAGATTTCTGATGTTTAATTTCCTTAAATTCAGGTCCATGACCCACAACAGCCTGGTATCAAGGTGTTGAACAACACTGTCCGGCAGCACCTGTCTTGCCAGAGCAAGAAGACAGGTGCTCCAACGTGGCCGTGACCAACATCCTGTTGCTCTGCACAGGCAATGACTTCCGCAGTCGCTTCTCCGAAGCCCTGCTGCGCCATCTCTGCCGGGGCAAGCCTGAGCTGACGGTGCGCTCCGCCGGTTTGCAGGTGGATCCCGCCAGCGGGAACGTCGGTCCGATGGCGAAGGAAGCTCTGGAGGCGCTGCGGGAACGGGGCATCGAGCTTGATCCAGGCATTCAGCCGATGCCTCGCCAGGTGGAGGAAAGGGATCTGGAGCAGGCAGATCTGATCATCGCGGTGGATGCCGCTGCTCATCGGCCGATGGTGCATTCAGGCTTTCCGGCCTGGGAGGACAGGATCAGCTTCTGGGGCGTGAAGGATCTCGGTGACCATCCGCTGACTGGGTGTCGAAAGCGGGTCGGAACCGCAGCACGACCAGGAGGTTCTGAATAAGTTTCGTCGGCAGGGCAGACCACTGGCTCGTGAAGCAGTGGATCTGCCTCATGTTCAAGTCCTGCGGGCGCGGAGAATCGGCTCGTAGAGCCGGCGGGATGCGTTCTCAAATCCGGGAGCCTGCAGCAGCAGAGCCGGGTCCGACTCAACACCGAAGCAGAGTTGCATCGCCGGTGAATCCCGTTCGTCCAGCCAGGTCTGACGGAATGCCTGTTCACCACTGCCGCACCTGCGCTGCTCCTGCCAGACCATCTGCCAGCCGCTTTTCGGCGGCACGGGCCAGCATTGCGACAAGCCATCCTGCGCCAGACGCTGCAGGTCGCTGAGGATCGTCAGAGCCTCCTCCACCGGCAGAGGATCCCAGAGCAGCAGCAATTCAGCACCTGCCTTCGTGGTGCTTCGACCCACCACTCCAGTGCCCATCGGAGGGTCATCGGCAGCACACAGCAGCAGATGCTGGAGCCATGCCCGCATCACCCCGCGGGCGCCGGGCCGTCCCACCTGCACCACGAACTGGGTGTCCCCCGCGTACAGAAGCGGGACAGCAGCACCGGCGAGCAGCCGCTGTTCACGACGGCATGGGCCGAAGGGTTGAATCTGAGCAGCCAGTGCTGCCCAGCGATCCAGGAGCTCCTGCTGCTCCAGCGCGGCTCCTGCCGCCGCCGGAAGGACGCCGCGGCCCTCCAGATCGCGACACCAATCGGGACGGTCCCTGCCGAGAAGATGCAGATCCAGGGATTCTTCCAGCAGGCCATGACGCTGCAGGGCGTCCAGCTCCAGATCATCCAGATCACGCACCGGCTCGACCCCCTCTCCGGGATGAAGCCGGCGGTGCCGCAACCAGGCCGCCTGCGGCTGGATCATCCAGCGCAGCAGCTCCTCCACCGGCAACGCAGACGGCTCGGGCGGATCGGGGGGCTCGGGGGGATCCCAGACCAGAGGCAAGGCCAGTCCCTCCGGGGCGGGAGGGCGCGGCTGATCCAGGCAGAGGCGTGCCGCGAGCTGACGGCGATCACAGCTGAGTGGCGCCTTGATCTGAAAATTGGCGCGATCAAGGGGACTGGGAGGCGGCGTCAGCAGCAGTCCTTCTGCCTGCTCCGGGGAGAGCTGGCTCCTCAGCGATCGCAACCACTGGTCAACGGGTGCAGCCGGTGGCAGCTCCTCACCCGTGCGCTCGCTGCGTCCGCACCAGCTGATCAGGAGATGCTGTCGGGCCGACATCAGAGCCTCAAGCAGCACGTAGCGATCCTGATCCCCTCCGCGGGGATCGCCGAGCTGGCGCTGCTGTTCCAGCAGATGAAAGCCCGGTCGGTTGCTCTGACGCGGGAAATCCCGCCCATCCAGACCCATCAGCACGATCACCTTGTGGGGAATGGCCCGCATCGGCTCCAGGGCACTGACCGTGAGGGCGCCGCTGCGATGACCGAAGCGACCGCTGTCGACCGAGAGAGCCTCAGATAACACTTCAAACACCACCGATGCCTCCAGGTCGAGCTCGCAGGTCTCGGCACGTCGGCGCCACTCCTCAAGAGCGGCCAACCAGCTCTGACCTTCCCGCTCCCAGGCGCCACCATTCCCGAAGAGGTCCTTGAGCAGACGTTGCAGCTGCTCCACCCACCCCGCACAGGGCTGCGGACGGCGCAACTGAGCGATCCACCCCCCCAGCCGATCCAGCAGGGACCACCAGCGTGCCAGCCGATCCGGATCCAGATCCTGATGAAACGGTGCAACACCTCCGGGCGCCAGACCTCTCTGATCGGGAAGCACCAGACCGAGCAGCCAGCGATCCAGACACCAGCGAAGGCTGTGGGTTGGATCGCCTCCCCGCTCATCAGCATCGAGGCCCCAACGGAATCCACTGCGCTGCAGGGTGGCTGTGAGCAGAGCGCTCTCCTCAGCCGACAGCCCCTGCTGCCGCTGAACCGCCGGGTTGGCCAGGAGCCGCTCGAGGCCGCTGGCCGTCAGACGTCCGCCGGCAAGCTGCAGCAGATCAAGCATGGCCATCGACAGGCCCGGACTGCTTTGCTGACTGCGATCGGTGAGGCGCCAGGGGAGGTCCACTCCCGTCGCGCCGCGGTCATTGAACACGGATGCCAGCAGCGGTGCTGCCCGATCGATCTGGGGGGTCATCACCAGCACATCCCTGGGCTCAAGTTCCGGATCCGATGCCAGCCATTGCAGGATGCGATCACGGACGAGCTGCACTTCCCGCCAGGGACCGGGGGCTGACTGAAACAGCAGCGACTGATCGTTCGGGCTGCGGGTCAACGTGGTGGCCTGATCCGCGGCATCCGTCGTTTCGGCCTCTGCAAGCTGGGTCTGCAGCTGCTCGAGAAGTGTCGGCGGCCGGTTGCAGGCAGCGGCGATGCTGACGCCATCGGCGAACAGATCCCCCGTGCGCACCTCCCCGAGCTGGGTCTCTCCGGATCCCTCCAGCAACTGCTGAAACTCCGCCCCCATACGGCCCAGGGTGGCCTCCATCCGGGGAGCCTTCTCAAGCCAGGTTCCGTCCGGGGGCTCCAGCCAGTCCGCACCCAGCTCGAGACGCCTGCTGCCGCAGCGTTGCCAGAGATCGCGACAGGGGGTGAGCAAGTAGATCTCCACATCCACCAAGCCCGACAGTGCCTGGATCAACTCCACCTGCACAGGGGCCAGAGCGCTGATGCCGAAAAGGCGGAGACGGTGTGGCAGATCCTCCCGGCGCACCGTTCCCTCCCGCAACCGCTGCACCGCCTCACGCACCTGCAGACCGAAGGGCTCCCGGGGGAGCACCTCAGCCAAGCGGCGCCAGAGGAGCGGTTGCCAGTCCGCCTGCGCCCTGAGATCACCGTGGCGCCAGGCCGTGAGGGTGTCCGGTCGATAGAGGGCATAGTCATCGAGGGCATCGGCGATCGAGCGGGCCAGCTGCCAGCGGTCGCGGCTCAGGGTTTCAACGGAGGCTTCCCGTCTCTCCAGCCAGCGCTGCAGAGGAGCCGCCTGCGGCTCCCGGAGCAGTTCCGGCAACTGATCCAATACGACCCAGACCAGTCGTCCGGCCCGCCAGGGGTCGTCCTCCTCCGCAGGCAGCTGCAGCACCAGACGCACCAGCTGGCGCAACCGGCTGCCTGGGAAGGGGAAGCGCACCAGCGAGCTGATGCCGTTGGCGGCAGCGAGCTGTTCCCCCAGCCAGCGGCTGGTGGGCCAGGTGTTGACCATCACCTCGACCGTTTCCATCGGCCCGGGACACTCCTCCTTGAGCTGACGGGCCAGAAGCGCAGCGAGAAACTCAGCGCGGTTGCTGCGATAGAGCGTCAGCAACTGGTGGCATCCCCGGCAAGAACGTTCGGAACGCGATGCAGATCATCAGGCCGTGGGAAGAGGCATCCGTCTCCGGATCCCTGCACCTGCACCACGGCATCGGTCTCCGGGCAGTAAGCCGAGAGGAGGCCTCCGTAAACGGCACCGGTGTCGACCAGGACGATGCGCCGATGACGCTCCACCGTTGGCCGTGGAGTGTGGCCGATCACCACCCGCCCGTAGCGGCTGTCATAGGACTCCCAGAAGGGGTCCCGGATCGACAGATCGGGCTGCCCGTCGCTGTTGAAACCGGCATGCGTGGCACTCCAGCCTTCAGCGCGGAAAATCAACGGCAACTGTTGAAGGCGATCGAGCCAGGAGCGTGTGCGTCGCTCCCCGAGCTGGCGGACGGTGTCCTGGCTGAACAGGGCTTCATCGGAGCCGTCGCCGCTCGACTCCAGCGCATCGATCAGGTCCTGCTCATGGTTGCCGCGCAGCCAGGTGGCACGCCCCAGCCTCACCAGGGTCCACACCAGATCCATCGCGGCTTCGATCCCCTCACCTCGATTGATCACATCCCCGCAGAACACCAGATGATCGTCAGAGGGCAACACCGCCAGCAAGGACACCAGGGATCGATCGCAGCCGTGAACATCACCGATGACCCAGTGGTGCTGACGCAGGGCTGGCAAGGGATCGACCGGGGAGAGTTGTGATTCTGATCAGCAACCGCACACCTGTCAGGCTCAGAAGAGCCCGAGGAAGCGACGGCGGGGAGCATCAGGCTCCGGCTTCGTGGGCTGCTCCCGGCGATACCGCGGTTTGGCATCCCCCACGGTGATCAGTGGATCATTGTTCTTGAACCAGATCCAGTCGCGGATCGGTGGAGTTTCGGTGAGATCACGACGGGTCAGCCCGAGACCGAGCTTGGCTGAAGCCCCGAGCAGGATCTCCACCATGGCGTCGGCGTCAGCGCAGGTGGCGAGCGCACGGTTGGTCTTCTCCGCACCGTCGAGAGCCTTCACCAGCAGAGCGATCCGTTGCGAAACGGGTAAGGAACTGAGATTCATCAGGCGTTGCTGGCCAGAGCGTCAGGGATCTCGGTGGAGGGGGCCTCGAAGCTGCCCACCAGCACGTACTCCAGACGCAGCTTCAGAAATGTGATGAAGGTCGAATCCGTGGAGACCACCGCCGCAGAAGGCTGTGGCAGCTGCGCAGTGAGCGAGGCGAACTCGGGTGCCGCCAGGAAAGCGGGTTGGCGCACGAGCCAGAAATCGACGGATTTATCGGTCTCGGCGTAATTGCGGAGCCGTTCCCTGAGCACCTCCTCAAGGGGCTCTTCCTCGGTGAGGAACCGTTGACTGGCGGCGACGAAGTGGTATTTGCTCATCCGGGAGCTTGTCCGAACAGGGGATCCTGTCGTGGATTCTGAATCAGAGCTTTCATCTCGCGTACCGCCTGTTGCAGTCCGACGGCCACGGAACGGGCCACGATCGTATGGCCGATGTTGAGCTCCTCCATGCCGGCGATCGCAGCAACAGGCTCAACGTTCTGATAGTTGAGGCCGTGACCGGCATTCACCCGCAGCCCGAGCTGACGGGCGATGGTGCTGCCCTCCTGGATGCGGGCCAGCTCGATGGGCTGGCGATTCCAGTCCGCCTCGGCATAGGCCCCGGTGTGCAGTTCCACCCATCGGGCTCCGCAGGTCTGGCAGGCCTCCAGCTGCTCCGCGTCAGGATCAACGAACAGGCTCACGGGGATGCCCTCGTCCTGAAGCCGCGCCACCAGCCACTTCAGATCGGGGGTCTGTCCGACGATGTTCAGCCCCCCTTCCGTGGTCACCTCCTCACGCCGTTCCGGAACGAGCGTGACCATGTCCGGCCGGATGCGCAGAGCGATCGTCTGCATCTCAGCGGTGGCCGCCATCTCGAGGTTCAGCCGGCTGCGCACCGTGTGACGCAGCAACTCCACATCCCTGTCCTGAATGTGCCGACGGTCCTCCCTCAGATGCACGGTGATGCCATCGGCGCCACCCAGTTCCGCGAGCAGAGCCATGGGAACAGGATCCGGCTCCACCGTGCGCCGGGCCTGGCGGATGTTGGCGATGTGATCAATATTGACCCCGAGGCTGGCCATCCGAGCAACACATTGAGGCTGGATCCTATGCAGAGCGGAGGGTCCGATTAAGTTCGCTGACCGTTGCGCTCCGCCAGCCCGTTGCCCGCGGCCTCAGCTCTTCGCGAATCCGTCCTGAAGGTGGGGATCGATCCGTTCTGGGCCCCGCTGGCGATGCTTGTGACGCAGGATCTCGCCCTGCCGCTGCAATTCCGGGAACGCATCGTGCTCAACCCGGAGCATCTGCCGATATCAGGCCCGGTGCTGCTGGCACCGACACACCGCGCCCGATGGGATGCCCTGATGCTGCCGATGGCCGCTGGGCGAAGGGTCACCGGACGGGATTGCCGCTTCATGGTCACGACAACGGAGATGAAGGGGGTGCAGGGCTGGTTCCTCCAGCGACTGGGCTGTTTTCCGGTGGATCAGGGTCGTCCGTCGATGACGACGTTGCGCTTCGCCATCGATCTGCTGGCAGCCGGTCAGCAGCTGGTGGTGTTTCCGGAAGGCCAGATCAAGCGCCAGGATCAACCCATCAAGCTTCACCAGGGTCTGGTGAGGCTCGCCCAGCTGGCCCAGCGCCGCGGCGTCACGGTCCCGGTCATTCCAATCGGACTCGGATACAGCCAGGCGCCACCTCGTCCACTCAGCCGGGCCGCTCTGTGCTTCGGCGCACCCCTGAGCGTGCCTGACACCACCGACCGCGGTGCAAGCCGCCACTTCAACGAACAGCTGGCCGAGCGGATGCATGCGGCTGAACAAGCGGCCCGTGCAGCAGTGGGGCGGCCCTTGCAATCCTTTTAAAGTCCGCCAACTCCGCTTCGCCGCCCCGATGGGTTGTCGTGCACTTCTGACGGCCACCGCCCTGCTGGCAAGCCTAGGGCTGACCGTATCTCCGGCTCTTGCCCAGTCGCCTGAGGCCAGCACTCGCGTTCTTGCGCAGAGTGAAAGCGGCTTCAATCCGAATGCTGTGCGGGCCATGATCGCCCGCGGCGACGCCGCAGCATCACGGGGTGATCTCGCCACTGCCCGGAGCGAATACGACAACGCCCGCAAGGCCTCCAAGCAGCTTCTGGGCTTCTACCGCGACCTCAGCGGTGCGTTCCGCGGCCTTGATGCCCGCATTCCGCGTGAAATGGACAGCAAGGGTCGTGAAGCTCTCGGACTGCTAGCCGAATCCAACCTGCGCCTGGCGGCCCTGTTCCGGCGTCAGAACCAACCCGAAGTGGCGGTTCCTGTTCTGGTGGAAGTCGTCAAGCTGATGACCCCCTCCCAAAGCCAGGGGCAGAAGGCCTACCAGAGTCTGGTCGAACTTGGATTCGCCACCACGGAGTTCAAGGGAGCCTCCCCCGCAGGCGTCAACTGATCTGTCAGCATCGTCTTCAGGTCTTTCTCCCCCCATGGTTCAGCCGGCCGCCGTCGAAGCAGCCATTCAGCGGGCCATCCCCGATGCTTTGGTGACCGTGGAGGACCTCACTGGGGGGGGTGATCACCTTCAGGTGAGTGTGACCTCATCGGCTTTCTCAGGCCTGTCCAGAATCCGCCAGCACCAGATGGTGTACGGCGCTCTGCAGCAGGAGCTGGCCAGCGAGGCGATTCATGCCCTGGCACTGAACACCACAGTGCCTGCAGACCAACCCACCGACTGACACGCTCTCTCCATGGACGACTCCACCCGCTCCCGCATCGAAACACTGATTGCATCAAGCCCGGTCTTCGTGTTCATGAAGGGCTCAAAACTGATGCCCCAGTGCGGCTTCTCCAACAATGTCGTCCAGATCCTCCACTCCCTCGGAGTGAGTTTCGAGACCTTCGACGTTCTCTCTGATATGGAGATCCGTCAGGGAATCAAAGAATTCTCCAGCTGGCCGACGATTCCTCAGGTGTACGTGAAGGGTGAATTCATGGGTGGTTCGGACATCCTGATCGAGATGTACAACGCCGGAGAACTCAAGGAAAAACTCGAGGTGGCGCTTGCCAGCTGATCAGTAGCCCTGGGGATGCCGCATGTACAGCGTGCTCACATCCCCGTCGGGTCCGATGAAACTTGAGGGATCCATAATCCAACGCTCGATCAGCTGCTCCAGACGGTGTTGCTGACGCGAATCCAATGCACCAGTGCGACGCAGGGCATGGAGGTAGCCGTCGGCATAGAGACGCAGCTCGGAAGGCCCGTGATAACGGTGTGTCAGCTCCTGGCAGGCATCGCACAGGGACTGGAAATGCCGGATGGAATTGGGATCCTCAAGTGCCGTCATCGGAAGAGACCGCTGCCTCTGCTACCAGCGTGCCAGGAATTTCGGCCTAGCGTAAGCGCGCTTACGTCAGACCCGTGACTTCAACACCCCGCGACATCACGGCTGACGCCAGCGATGCCTCTCTGGCATCCATGGCGATGCAGACCTCAGGGACCGGCCAGGAGCCATCCCGAGTCCTCGTGGTGGAGCCGCACCCGACTTTGCGCACCGTGCTGGTGCAGCGTCTGCGCCAGGACGGTCACCTGACAGCAGCGGTCGGCAAGGCGGCCGAGGCTCTCGAGGTCTGCCAGGACCAGTCGCCTGATTTGCTGGTGAGCGCGGAACTGCTGGAGCAGAGCTCAGCGCTGCGGCTGTCAGAACAGCTGCGCTGCCCGGTGATCGTGCTGACGGCCCGCAGTGGGGCCGAACCTGTGGTCGGCCTGCTGGACGACGGAGCCGACGACGTGCTGCGCAAGCCCTTCGGCCTGGAGGAACTCGCCGCTCGTTGCCGCACCCTGCTGAAGCGTGGCCACAGCGGCCTGCAGGAACGTGTCACTGTCGGCCCGCTGGAGGTGCACCTGCTGCTGCGTCAGGTGACCCTGCGGGATCAGCCGGTTGAGCTGAGCCCCCGGGAATTCGCCCTGCTCTGCGCTCTTCTGATGCCCCCCGGGCTTGTCCGCAGCCGCCAGGAACTGCTGCGCATGGCCTGGCCTCCCTTCAGCGGAGGTCCTCGATCGGTGGACACCCAGGTTCTGACCCTGCGCCGCAAGCTGGAGCAGGCTGGGCTTGGCGAAGGCGGCGGCATCACCACCGTTCGTCAACGCGGATACCGTTTCAGCCTGGATAGCCTTCCGGGAGGCTGATCCAGCCGTTGCTGATGGCGAAAGCAGCCGTTGCCTCCATCAGCACCATCCCTGCCGAGATCACAGCAAGAACCTGATAGGTCCAGGGAGGGGTCAACCGGCCGATGCCGGCCGTCTTCACGATCGTTCGTTCGCTCACCAGCTGCAGAAAACGATCGAAACGTTCGATGCGCTGCGGCAGCAACTGATGACGTAGATCCGTCGCCTTGAGGTAGTACACCGTTCCCCCCTGACTTGTTCCCACCGGAACCAGAGCCCGGATGTCCTGCCAGCGCATCACCCAACCCCGACGCAACAGCCAGCGGATCCAGGCCGGGTAACGAACCCGGATGCAGTCGTCATCGGTTTCCACCTGCTCACTGAGCAACCCGAGCACCAGCACCAGTCCCGCCAGCAGCCCCACCACCATCCACAAGCGCAGCTCGGCTGGAGCCAGCAGCGGCAGAGGCAGCACCAGGGCCGCATACAGGCTGAGCAGCGTGAATCGGATCAGTGGAGAGAGTCGGAAGCGTTCCATCGGCCTTAACGATCGTCGGCAGAGCCTGGACGCGGTTCCATCACGTCGGGGGGGGGATCGGTCCCGTCGAACAGCTCCGCTTCCCGGCCCTTCCAGACCTGACCCAGTCGCATCAGATCACCATGGGCCTCCTGAATCCGCTCGATGTAGTCCTGAGGATCCATCTCCCCCTTGGTCTCTTTGAGCTTCTGCATCCGCAGCATCTGCAGATACCAGGGCTTGCTGAGATCACCGCGTTGCTCGAGGTGTAGGGCGAGATCGGCAGCGGAGGGCGAGGAGTCGAACGGCATCACAGGAGCCCGATGGAGGCCAAGCTAGGCAGCTGGGCGACTCCTGAGGCCCTGTTCCTTCAATCCGGCAGTGCCCAGGGGTTCAGTCCCAGATCGGCGCCGACACGATGGGCGCAGGCGAAGCCACTGAATGCCACGGCGTTCAGCCCCTGGCCTGGGAAACAGGAATCTCCCACGCAATAGAGGTTCTTCACTCCGGTGCGGTTGAACGGCATCGGCAGCAGACCAGGCAGCTGCATCGCCGGAATCGGGCCGTAACTGCCCTGGAACCGACCGAGGAACCGACGATGGCTGCGGGGGGTGCCGATCTCCTGATGGGTGATGGCATCGGCCAGTCCTGGAAGGATCGCCTCCAACCGCTGGATCAGCCGCGCTGCATCCGCTTCCTTTTTCTTGCTGTACTCGGATGGCGACAACCCTTTCCAGGCCTCCATCGACGAGGGGGTGAACGTGTGCACGATGTGGTGCCCCTGCGGGGCGAGGTCAGGATCCAGCAGCGAGGGCATCGACACGAAGATCACTCCCTGCTCCTCCTCCATCCGTTCCCAGTCCTCCAGCAGCAGGTGATGACAATGGCTGCCCGCCGGGATCAGATCAGCCCGAACCCCGAGATGCAAGGACAGGAAGGAGGGGGAGGGCACATAACGCCGACGCCAGACCTGTTCCTTCCGAGGGGTGTGGTGCTCGTCCACCAGAGCCTGACCGGCCCGGGCGGAGCTGTCGGCCGATCCTGAGAAGGTGTCCCAGCGGGTGGCGTTGGAGATCACCCGCTTCGCGCGGATGATCTCGCCATTGGCAAGCTTCACACCCACAGCGTTGCCGTTCTCGAGCAGCACCTCGCTCACGCGAGCCTTATAGCGGATGGCCCCGCCATGGCGCTCCAGACCGTTCGCCAGCTTCTCGGCGATCACGCCGACGCCGCCCTTGGGATAGTTGATTCCACCGGCATGGCGATCGGAGAACACCATGCCGGCATTGATCATCGGGGTGCGATCCGCCGGCATCACCGACCAGCAGAAGCATTCGATGTCGATGAACTTCAGCAGCTGTTCGTCCTTGATGTGCTGGCGTGCCACCGCCCCGACGTTGAAGGGCAGCCAGCGGGCCAGGCCAAGACAGGCAAGCGGAGCCTTGAAGAAGACCTTGGTGAGGTAAGCCGGGTCCTCCAGCGACAGCAGCGGCATCGCATCGAGGCAGTTGAACACCTGCCAGCAGGCGTCATAGAACTTGCGGATGCCCTCCGCTTCGTGCGGGAAACGGCTGGAGAGATCGGCGATGAACTGCTCGTAATCACGATCCACGGCGATCTGCAGCCCACCGGGCATGTGGTATTCCAGCTGGGCGGGGTCCGGGATGGTGTCGCAACGCTCCCCCACATCCGCCAGAGCCCTGGTGAGCAGGTTGGTGTAACCCTTCTCACCGAAGCCGAAGATCATCGAAGCCCCCACATCAAAGGTGTAACCCTTGCGTCGGAAGGCACCACCACTGCCACCGGGGATCAGGTAACGCTCCAGCACAAGCACCTTCGCCCCCTTGGCCGCCAATTGACTGGCAGTCACCAGACCACCGATGCCGGCGCCGATCACCACGGCATCCCAGTGCTGCTGCTCGCTCATGACACCGCTTCGACCGCCTGACGCTAGGGGGCGGGCTGCTGCTCAGGGTCGCTCCGGTGGATCGGAGGCATCACCGTGAGAATCACCTCAGCGCGCACCGGCCGTCCCAGTTCGTTGCTGCAGCGCGCATCGATGTGATGGCGGAGCCCGTCCACCGTGGCACTGTCCAGTGGCTCCAGCGGGTTGATGTACACCACCACGAAAGCGGTGCGGCCCAGCTGCTGCACGGTGAAATCCATCATCTGCAGCGAAAGCCCGGAGAGTTCCTGCATCAGCACCTGTCGGGTGCGCTGCAGCACCCCAGGATCGGCTGCCTTACCGGCGGCCTGGCTCAGAGCATCCCGCAGCGCCTGCAGCGGCTCCCTCAGCAGCACCCCACTCACCGCCAGCACCAGTAACGCATCGGTGATCGGAGCCAGCGGAGCCAGAAGCTTGGTCTGGAGCAACGGCGTCGCCAGCAGTGCAAGACCTGTGGAGGCTGTGATCAGCGCATCGATGCGGGCATTGCGCGCTTCCGTGAGAAGCAGCAGCGAGATGCGACCGGTGCGCCGCCAGTCACGGAAATGCCGCCAGGACAGCAGCCAGCAGAGGCCCGTCACCGCGACGGTGTAAGCGGCCACCGGCTCCAGAGTGAGTGAAGGAATCTCGGCACCCCGCCACCAGTCGATGAGGGTGCCGCAGGAGCTGCTGAGCCCGAAGCCGATCACCCCCAGCAACACCAGGGAGCGGAACAGCACATACAGAGCCTCCTGACCTTCATAGCCATAGGGCCAGGCGCGATCCGGCGGCCGCACCACGTTGCGGCTGATGCGGCTGGCGATCAGCGAGGAGCCCACCAACACCGCCGAATAGAGGCCATCCAGCAGCAGGGCTGAGGATCCGGTGAGCACGTGAGCCACAAAACCGGCCAGGGTCATCACCGCGTTGGCGCCGATGCCGAAGCGCAGGGAGCGCTGTTCGATGCGGCGGGCCAGCGCGTCGTCGCTCATGCCAGCAGGGGAGGCAGCAACTGGGACTGAACCCGTTCCAGATCCGCGAGAGCCCGATCGCGATACGCGCCGTAACGGGCCCGCTTGTCACGGATCCGTTCCGGCAGATCCGGCAGCAGACCGAAATTGGGGGGCATCGGCTGAAACTTCGCCGTCGGCGCTTCGCTCACGAAGTGGGTGAGCGCACCGCCCATGGTGGTGGGCGGCAGGTCGATCGTCTCCAGACCGCGGGCCAGACGGGCGGCATTGGTGCCCGCCAGCCAACCGCCGGCAACGGCGGCGGCATAGCCCTCTGTGCCGGTGATCTGGCCTGCCGCGAGCAACGATGGCCTGCTGCGGAACTGCAGGGTGGGCGTCAGCAGCTGCGGAGATTCCAGAAAGGTGTTGCGGTGCATCACCCCGAAGCGAACGAATTCGGCCTGTTCAAGCCCCGGGATCATCTGCAACACCCGTTTCTGTTCCCCCCACTTGAGGTTGGTCTGGAAGCCCACCAGATTCCACAAGCGTCCGTCCTTGTCCTCCTGACGCAGCTGAACCACGCCGTAGGCCCGCTTGGCTCGCCGCACATCCCGATCGTTCACATCGCCCCAGCGGGGATCCCACAACCCGATCGGCTTGAGGGGGCCGTAGCGCATCGTGTCTTCACCGCGACGGGCCAGCTCCTCAATCGGCAGACATCCCTCGAAGAAGGTGGCCTCCTCCTTGTCGAAATCCTTGAGCTCAGCCTGTTCCGCCCCCAGCAGCGCCTCGCGGAAGGCGAGGTACTGCTCCTTGTCCATGGGGCAGTTGATGTAGTCGGCATCGCCCTTGTCGTAGCGACTGGCGCGGAAGGCGACGGTGAGATCGATGCTGTCGCCGTGGACGATCGGGCTGGCGGCATCAAAGAAATGACAGTCGGCGCGGCCGGTGAACGACCTCAGATCCTGCGCCAGCGGTTCACTGGTGAGCGGACCGGTGGCAATCACCGTGATCTCGCCATCGGCTGGGAGTGCCTGCTGCTCCCTCCGTTCGATGGTCACCAGCGGATGCTGATCCAGGGCCTCCGTGAGCGCCGCGCTGTACCGGCCGCGATCCACCGCAAGAGCCCCTCCGGCGGGAACCGCATGGGCATCGGCTGTGCCGATCACGAGCGAGCCCAGACGCCTGAGCTCTTCCTGCAGCAGGCCTGCTGCACGATCGCTGCTGAGCGCACCGAAGCTGTTGCTGCAGACCAGCTCAGCGAAATCGCTGCTGTGATGGGCCGGTGATCGTCGGATCGGCCGCATTTCGACCAATCGCACAGGAAGACCTGCAGTGGCGACCTGCCAGGCCGCTTCGGTGCCGGCCAGACCAGCCCCGAGGACGGTGATCACGGCTGGCTGATCAGACAAGCAGCTGAATTCTTTCAGCCTTCACCCTAAGGATCAGGCGCGGCTGCGCTTCAGCAACAGCTGCACCTGACCGACGGCGGCACGGCCGATGTTGAAGGCCGCCCAGCCCACGGCGGCGAGAACCGGTGCCACCACCAGGAACAGACGCGCGTCGATGCCTAGCACCTGACCGGTGGTGATCACGCTGAAGGCGGAGTAGCCGACGATCGCGAGGATCAGGACCAGGCCGATGGCGACTCGGACGAAGCTCATGAGTGGGGCTAGATGCCCGGAGATCTTACGGACCGTGAACGGATTGCGGGCGTTCCCGGAAGGAAGCTGATCGATTTCGCAGCAATCAGCCCCGAAGCGCGGCATGGCGGCCGGCCAGCTCGGCGTAGCGGCGCGCATGGGCCCGCTGCTCCGCCACAGCCTCATCCGCCAGTTCCCGCTTGGCCTGAGCCGGGATACCCACCACCATCGTGCGGGCCGGAACATCCTTGGTCACCACGGAACCGGCTGCCACCAGGGCGCCGGCGCCGACGGTCACACCGTTGAGCACCACAGCACCGATGCCCACCAGACATCCATCCTCGAGAGTGGCGCCGTGAATCACCGCCCGATGGCCCACGGTCACCTCCGCTCCAATGACCACGGGTTGACCTGGATCGCCATGCAGCACGGCACCGTCCTGCACATTGCTGTACGCACCGATGCGGATGACCTCCAGGTCACCGCGTGCGACGGCTGTCGGCCAGAGGCTGCTGCCGGCTGCCATCTCCACATCGCCGATCACCACAGCTGACGCCGCCACCCAGGCCCCTGGGTCGATCCTCGGTGCCGGCCAGGGAGAGGAGACGGTCATGAACGCTCAAGGGACAAGCCCCAGTCTCCCGGTAGCCACGGTGATAATGTCCATTGGTGCCTGAAATGGCATTCCCCAGAGGGCGGGTCGCTAGCTCAGCGGTAGAGCATCCGGCTTTTAATCGGCTGGTCCTGAGTTCGAATCTCAGGCGACCCATGCATTTCCGCATGATCGAGCAGAAGGCTTCAGTCCGCCTGACGGAACGGCGTTTCGCGATCATTTCCTGGATGGATCCGGCTTGCCCGGGATGGTCTGCACCAACTGATGCGAGATCAATAAGCGTGAATCACCGGTGGCGGGCCTGTTGATCGCTATCGATAACGACCCGGAAGCCACTGGCTCGGTTCACGAACGTGCGCTGGGAAAGGTTTTCGGTGATCGTGCCGGTGATGATGACGACGGTGACGATGGACGAATGCGTCTCCGGCGGTGATCGCCGCCAGCTCATCCGACCTTGCAGGCCAACGATCCGCTGTTATGACACACGAGCATTTGTACCCATCGCAGGGTCTGCCGGATGGCTTATTTCATCTTCTTTGGACTGACTCTGCTGCTGGCCCTGTTGGGAGGTCTGTTTTCCCGCGTAGCGGCCGAGAAGTACTGGATGTGACCTGATGCCTGACAGGTCGAAGGTTGATCTGGCCGTCATCGGTGCGGGGCTGGCGGGATCTGCCTGTCTGGCAAGGCTGCATCAGCAGGGATTTGAAGGGACAACCGCCGTTGTGGAGGCCGGGCGAGGACCCGGCGGTCGGATGGCCACCCGTCGACGTAGAGAGAAACCCTCCTGGCGACTCGACCATGGCGCTCCCGGGCTGCAGCTGCCGGAGCAGCTGCCCGATGGGGTGGAACAGCTGTTGCGGCCATTGCGGGAGCAAGGCACGCTGCGCCGCGAATGGGGATGGATCACAGGACTGGATGCCACCGGCCACTTGGTGGATGCTCCCGAGGAGCACAGCGACAAAGGCGCCTGGCATCGGGGGCAGCCCACGATGGCCCACCTCTGTGAGGGGCTGCTGGATCAGGCAAGTCCAAGCCTCGAGCGCAACTTCGGGTTTCGGGTGCGCTGGCTGCAGCACACCGGCGGCCACTGGCTGCTGATGGACGAAACACGACAGACAGCTGTGGAGGCGCGCATCCTGGTGATGAGCGGAACGCTGCTGGCCCACCCCCGTTCTCTTGCGATGCTCGCCTGGCCGGATGTGCCGCTGCGTTCCGCCATCCCGACCCATCAGGATCCAGATCTGGATCGGGTGCTTCAACAGCTGGCAGGCAGCCGCGCGGCCGTGCGCTGGAACCTGATGCTGGAACTTCCGGGAGAGGACGATCGCAACGTCCCCCTGCCCCGCCAGATCCTGCTGACACCGGAGGCACAACGCCGCTGGCAGGTGGAACGCGTTGTGGTGCATCAGCAGAGCGATGGAGGTCTCGGCGTCGTGGTGCACGGCCTGGATTCCGGCGAGCCGATCACGCCGTCCAGTCAGCCGGCACTGCTGAAACGAGAGGAACAACGGCTGATGGAGCTGCTGCCAGAACTCCTGAAAGCCTTTCCTGCGCTGATGCGTCAGTGGCCTCAGGCCAGAAGCCTGGGCGTGATGCGCTGGGGTGCGTCACAGCCCTTGAACCATCCGCTGCCGACATCGCTGCAGTGGTGCATGGCAAGCAACATTGGATTCTGTGGTGACTGGATTGAAGGCGCCGGATTTGGCCGGGCGGAGGGGGCTCTCCGCAGCGGCGTGGCACTAGCGGAACTCCTGCAGCCGGGAGCCTGATCGCCACTGACACCTACAATGGGAAAGCGCCGGGGAGTGGCGCAGTTTGGTAGCGCGCTTGCTTTGGGAGCAAGATGCCGCAGGTTCGAATCCTGTCTCCCCGATTGCCATCTGAGCGGTGCCCCAAACCGCTTACGCCAACCCGGTGCCGTCGGCATCGGGTTTTTTATCGTCAGGGTGAGATCATCACGATGCGCGGATCGTCCTGCCGTGAGCTCAACCTCTCTCGCCCTGCGAGTGATTGAGGAGATGTCCTATCTGCGCTTCTGCCATGGCACGAAACCAACACGGCTCCGACAGATCCCTCCAATCTCAAATCACGGTGAATGGTCAGATCATCAGGCTGAGCGTTCCCAGTGATCAGGCCGTTGTCGAGCGTGTTGCCGCCTTGATCGACCGCAGGGTGGCGGAAGATGATTGGCGCCCGCACAGCTCCAGGGAAGCGGCACTGAACTGCTGGGCAAAGCTCGGCGGCATCCGGGTCGCAGTGCTGAAAGCGAAAGGACTGCTCTGACCTCGATGGATGGAATGCGCCCAGCGGCAATGACTTTCGACGTCAGCCCGCTTCGGCTGCCCAGCCGGCTTCACCCTGCTCTGAAAAACGAACAGCCCAAAGCTCTTCACTGGTGACTCGTCCGTTTTGGTCCAGCAATTCCGGGTGAACAGTTTGCAACCCTGTTCTGTCCGATGGCGCCGATGAGGTTGAGTTGGCAGACACTCTCATCATTTGAAAGGCCTGCAGGAGCAAACAGATGAACACAACGGCGTAGGCCAACGGAAAAAGAATTCCGAGCATCTGCATCGCAAAATAATATGAAGAAACATTAACAGCTGTGGCCGCCCAGCGCGTTCAGGCCGTTTTGGCGGACGGTCACGGGCTGAACACCTCGCTCACAGTCACCGGAGAGGCCGATCATCGTGGATTGATGAAAGATGAAATCAAGCTGGTCACAATCTTCCTGCTGCTGAATTTCTCTGTCGTGGCTCTGGCTGTCGCCGGGTATCAGAAGGCAGGCATGAACCTCAGTGCCGTGGTGAGCCACCTCTGGGGCTGATGGCAATTGCTTGGCAAGCCATCCCGCTTCCGGCACCACCCCGACATGACCCTGACATGTCCTGCTCGCCCGCAAAGCTGCCTTCATTGACACAAGGCGGAGAAAGCTGCCGCGTTAGAAGGCCTGCGTTGCCCGCGAACGATGCCTCTGTTCCGATGCCATGGCTGCGACATGCGCATTGAACGATCCATGGCGACCTACTGGCGCCACAAAGGCAAGTTGCTGTGTTCCTCCTGCCTGGACAGCCAGGACACGATCGGGGCAACGCCCCAGCCACCACGTCCTCTCGATCCAATCCTGGACAAACAGGAGAACGACGAACACCATTCCTGCTGACACCCACAACCTCCCACGGCTGACGTGCTGCCGTGGACAGCGAAGGCCAGCTGGACTACAACGGTTTTGTAGCAACAGCTACCCATCGTTCACTCCACCACCCGGGGAGCGCAGCTCGATCCAAGCCTGGGAACGGGGGTTTGGGCATCGATGTTGAGTGATCATGACGTCACTGTTCTGGAACGGCTCAGCATTCGTTCCACGCAATCGAACATCGGCGAAGCGCGAGGCCTTTGTCCTGCGACTCGAGGCATCTCTGGCAGCCCCGGATGCCAACTCCACGCCCAGGCGCAGAGCTGCCGCTTATCTTCGGCGAAATGGGTTTCATTCGGCCCATTGATCCATCGAGCAGATAGGGGCCACAAGCAACAACGCCCATCACAGAGTCATGACCGACCACAGCAACAGCCCGCTGTCTGTCCGAAACATGGTCCGCGACCATGCCTATCCCGTCCTTTCTGCTCTCTGCACCTTGAGCCTGATCAGCATCGGAGTGCTGCTCGTGCCACAGGCGGTCAGGCACCATCGCTTCAATCGTTGCGTCGATGCGCAGATCCAGATGCGCAACGCCATCAATCCCGAGAGCCAGCAAGGCCCCGGCAAGGTCAATTATTTAAAAGCTGTCGAGCATTGTGAAGGCCGTTAGGCAACGACCACTCAGAAAGAGCAATTCCTTCCTGTCAGCACGTTGGAAAAAACAGGTTCATCCGTCGTAGCGAGAGAAGCCGAACAGAGAGCAATTGAGCTGAACACAACCATTGCGATGGCGTTAGAACCAGGAGAGTAGCAAAACATCAATGTCAAAAACACGCGACCTTCTCAATGCACACTTGCTGCCACTCCTGGCGACAGTCTCAACAGGAACGCTGGTCGGCATCCTGCTCATCATCGATGCCGGCCTGTCCAACCTTGCACAGAATTCTCAACAAGCCAAAAATCACAACGCATGCGTCTACACAATCATGAACATTCCAGCCAACCAAAGGCCGGGATCCATTGAACTGAATGGAATGGCCGGTGCCGTTCGATATTGCAATGGAGGCTAACAAGCCCCGTCTCGCAAGAGGAGACACCTGCCTGAATGAGGATCCTACCGAAGGGGAGATGTCATTGAGAACATACAAAGCAGATTGCCAGCCAGATCCGATCAAAAAAGTGGCGCTCTCCCACGGTAAGGATTTTTTCGCCCCAACTTTCTAAAGTGTTTGCAGTTCATGCAACCACAAACGCCTGATGACTGCGCTATCGCACTCCTCGATTGTAAGCACCACACCATACGTCTGGTCACTTGTCCTTTCACTTGGCACGCTGCTGATCAGCATCATTCTGATCTATATCGCTCGCTTTCAAGCAAAGCTTGAAATCAAGGATCTGGCTGCGCTTCGCACGATGTTTGATCGTTACCCTGCCTGGGGCAAACGTGCCAGCTGGGCACAGCAAAATAGTTTTGAATCGTTCACGATCCACGCACCAGCAGCACTGCTGGCCGTGATTGCAAGCTTCAACGGTCAGACGCTTCCCGCGATCACCGTGTATGCCGCTTTGGCACACCCATTGTTTCGAGTGGCCTATATCAGCGCCTATGTGTTCAACGTGCCATTCGCCAGATCAGTGTCATGGATGCTCGGCCTGCTTTGCAGTGGAATTCTGTACTTCGCAGGATTCAGTGCGCTGATGTGATGGTGCCAGGCGATCCAGCGTGATGAACGATCGGAAAGCAAAAAAAAGCCGCCCCAGGAGGAGCGGCTGCAGTGTCACTTTTTAAGTGACGTCCTGGCCATCAGCTTCTGAGCGGCAGCAAGGCGTTGCGCACGCAGAAGACGTGCCTGGATCAGAGGGAGAGGAGACATGACGTCGCTCCACAGCGCCCAAGCCCCCGTTGCATGGCTTGAGACGGACTGCACCCGGGAATCCCAGGCCAACGATCTAAAGATTCTACAAGGAATCTGTATCGGTTGTGACTGCCGGACCGATGGAGCAGTGAAGTGGGCCCGATCAAGCGGATTAGGCTCCTGGCTGATTCCATTGCATCGCATCAGCCATTGCTTTCCATCCTTGCCCTTAGTTTGATGTTGCCCTCAGCGGCTCAGGCTGGCACATGCATGAGCTATGAAGCTGCTTACCAGCTTGAGAGCTTGCTGGCAGAGGGAATGCGCTGGAGAACTGCACTCCAAAGAGTCATTCACGAAGGGTATTCCGACGGATCACAAGCATGCTTGAAAGCAATCAAGCAGCAGGTCAATCAGTCTCCCTACGCATTTCCAGAGATTGAACAGGCTGTGTACAGACGAAGCGTCCGGTAGGTGACAAGCTCTCCGCACTGCCCCATGGACGACCAACAAACACACTGTTCTTCATGGGAATGCATGCAGGCTTGCTGAGGTTGGTGCGAACACCTTGTCCGGAGCTCAGGAGGCATCTTCCGCTTCAGAACGGAGAAAGCGTTTGCGCTGAGCCGATTCGTAACCGGTCAGTTCAACTTGTTTTTTGCTCTTGTTCTTACGAATGGTCTTGGCCAAACCCATCAAAAATGGTTGGAATCCTTTCTTGCTCACTTGGTCTGCTCCGTTATCTGGATCGCGCGTTGTGGTCTCTTGGCCATTCGCGTCAATCTATTCTCTCACAGACGCCCAAAGATAAGGATTTGTGTTGCGGAATGCAAATTCACACAACCCTCGACCACCTCGGCCATGAGCCAAGGCATCGGTTGGTGGCATCTGGCACATCTCCTGCTGCGGGTCAGGAGTCATGGTTTGTGCATCCAGGACATCTCTCATGGACTCCCAAAACAGCCAATGCCAGGACTTGAGCAATCAGCTCGCCGTCTATCGAGCATTCAACAACCGCAGCGCCACGGCAGCCGTTCTGCGACAAATGGCCAGTGCCCAATGCCCGATCGGAGCCTCCAAGCTCCATTGACAGGCTCCATCAGGAGTCGGAGGCTTGAGAGGCAGACGGCTTCAGCGAACACTAACCCTGAGCAATCAAGGCGCTGGAGCCCGTTGCATGCTTCAGCGCATTGCCAAGGCCGTCGCCAAAGCCTTCCACTGAGACCAGCTCGCCACCCATATTGCAGAGCTGGAACGTGAGATCGGCAATCTCAGCCGGTGAAGTGATCGGTAGACCGGCAGCTTGCTCGATCAATGAGATGCAGCTGTGGATCTCAGACAATGATTCATGAACCTGCTGGAGCCCTCATAACTCTGCTGAACCTGATTGTTCAAGGCTCAGCTGCTACCAAATTCACAACCGCCTTGCTCATATCAAGAACCTTCACCACCCCAGGGGTGACGCGAATGGATGACACAAGGCTTGTTGAACAAAACCAAGGCGCTCATCAAGTGCAAAAGTGCTAAGCCGCATCAATATCAGCCTCGTCGTACAGGGCTTTGAGTTGATCCAACTCAGAAATCAGGTATTGGATCTCGAGCCAGTCCTTCGACAGGTCAATGGCGATTTCCAGGCGTTCAATCTGACGCTTCAGGAGCTCGGGCATCACGCGGGATATCTGTATTTCAATCATGAAACCGCGTTCCGATAAGAATGCAATCGGCCGGGTGCTGATCAGGATTGATCGAAGATTCTCTGCAGCACATTCCGTTCACCCTGGAATGAGTTCGCTCTCATTGGCTTGCCGAGCGGTCTGGGCTGCCTTGGACGAGCCAGAAAAACCCTGCTGAGCCACCAAGCCTGAAGACCGAGGAACGCGATACCGAGGAGCACCAGCTCATTAGCTCCCTGCATCAGTGGTACTCGCCTGGGTGATCCGGCTTCACCACAGTGACCTTTCCCACTTTCTGCCCGTTGAACCGCAGCAGCTCATCGCCACTGAACTCAAAACCCAGCCCGCCGGCGATTTTAGCGACATCATCAGCTGTCGATGCCGACAAAACGGCTTGCTTGAGGGCGTCGTCAGCCTGCATTTTCAGGATGAACGCCTTGAGCTGATCCAGGGCCATGGCACACCCACACAAGGTGGCCAGTGTGGCACTGCAAGAACCTGCGGGAACGACGGCTCTTCCGGGGCCAATGAAATCGTGCCAATCAACAGTAGTCTGATAGTAAATCGATAATTCAACATGACCACGACGAGTCAGTGTGCCTGCCTGAAGTGCACATGCCAAGTCGAAGAAGCAAAGGCTGTCGTTGTTGGAGGCAAAGTCTTTTGCTCAGAAGCCTGTTCAACAGGACACCTGAATCATGAACCTTGCCATGGGGCAGGATCGTGCGGATGTTCTTGCGGTGACTGAAGCCCCACGTTCAATCTCAATAGTTTGATGCCCCACGGCAATGCCTCAAGGCAGACCCGTTAGGGCCCGGAGATATCGATGTTTCTACCCTGGGGGGAGGAACACCATGGAACCTCTCCAAGACTGTCAGAAGTGTCACCCCCTACCCAGTTCGTTAAACGCCAATACAAAAGAGAATGATTCGTAATCGCACTCGCACGCTGAGCCTGATAAACCGTCAAGGCCTTTCAGCGCTGCGCCGTGAGCGAATCAAGCCGAATGCAAGACGAAGCTGTCGCACGATCTGTCATGTATCTGGTCGCAGCAGTGCTTGTGATCGTCATGTTTTCGCTGGTTGGCATCTTTCTCCAAGCGGAGCTGAACGAGCAGGCGAAACTCAAAGCGCAGAACGAGGGACCAGTCATGGTTCACTCCACTCCCACACCCCAATCACCACGTGGTTTCTGGGGTCGTTCTGATAAGTCATGACCCACACCCGTCACGCCTGGGAGACCATTATGAACACCAGCCAGAGAAGACTTCAACTCACCTCATCACAGACGAAAGGACAGATTATCCGATTGATCTGACTGAATTGAGATTGATCACACGTTGATCATAAACTTTCCCTTTATTCATCGACACAATCATCAAAATCACTTGCCGACTCAGTAATAGGCTGAAAGAAAGAGGTGATTGGCTCTGACAACAGTTCCGAACGGTCTACTTCACTGCTGATGAGACCTTCATCACAGCGAGGCAGTCCAGCACACTCCTATTGCCCATCCCATAGACGAACGTGGTGAATGACTCCTTGATGAACTGGTCACTGGCCTGCTGATGCAAGGGTCTGCACATCAACCTGATGAGTTCATCACGTTTAGCCTTCAATTTCAGTTGTGGGAGAACAACCACGGCACCTCACAGTCGTGAGCTCAATTTTTGTTCAAAAAAGCGGATCGGACATCCCCCAATTGGGGGATGTGATTTCAGATGCAACAGATGAAGCCAAGCCAAGGTCCGGATTGAATAAACAAGTCCAGTCATTGAACTCATTGAAGATCTTTTATTCCTTTGATGCGGATCCAGCGACTGGAGATTTAGCCGAAATGAGGAATCAACCTTGTCGATTGGCTCATCCCTTGATGAACTGAGTACGGCAAACCGTCCTGAAGATCTGTGAAATTTTCGATAGACCATCGGCATTCAAAGATTTTCGATGACTCTTCATTTATCCAACGGATCCGCGGTCGGAACCATCATCGATGATGGCACCCATCGCCCATTTCGTGCTTTGGCCTGTCGGCTGAGCATCTTTGCTGGTGCTGCTGGATCCTCGCTGGATTCCGCTCAACGTCGGCGTGCTCACAAAGAAGAGCTTCTGGATCTGTTCTCTTGAATGGACTGCAGCTGCCCGGTCACGGGCTGGTCCTGCCTTCCCCTGATCAGATGTTTCCGATTGCAGGCCACCACCCATCGTTCTCGAGGCTGACCTGGCGTCTTCACACCAAAAAACACCACAGCTGGTGTCCGACCAATAAAAAGCCTGCCTCAGGGGCAGGCCGGGTGATGGGGATACCTAATTTAGCCCTCTTAAGCCACCAGATCTAGTGCTCCAGTGATACACGACACAGAACAAACCAAACTCAACAAATTCCTTGAGGAAATCTTGACGCCCCATATCCGTAGTGCATCTCGTACTACAATCGTCCTGACACCTCAAGATGTGGTGGTGTGCCGGGTGATGGGGATTACTACGGCCAAGACTCCCGCTCCATTTCTGGAGCGGTTTTTTTGTGCTCACCACACCATTCGCACCAACCGGCAAGCATTGGAACTGTTGACTTGCGCGAACCGGCCCGAGAGGCTTGGATGACGTTGTCGACACCCGGGAGTCCCCGCCGTGATCGGTTTAATCAGACTGTATTGCTACAAGGGCGAGCTGTTTCGCCTCGTGGACGTTTGCTCTCGCGATGCGTCTGAAGCAGCCGATGCGCTGACCAAGGAAGGATGGACCATCGAAGCGGAGATCCCTGTGTGATCCAGGTGAAATCCCGTCAGTCAGATGGAGCTAAGCCAGTGCGTGAAGAGCTTCCTTGCCGTGACCTCATCCGTCAGTTCACCGTCAATCGAAGCTAATAAAGCGCCTGGGTGCCTGCGTTCCATCTCCCGACAGGCCTCATAGGCATCCGAAGCGATGACGGGCTCAAACCCCGCGTTTCCGTCGGGCTGCTCGCAGTAGAAAACCTGATAACGATGCATGGACATGAAGGACTTTCAGAACAACAACGTCGGCAATCGTGGCCAGTGGCTGATACAGAAAATCAGCATGATCAGCACTGAAATCGAGAGCTGATCATGCTGATAAAATAAAACAATCCCTGAACAGTTTTAAACCAGGAGGGGCCGAAGCCCCTCCCGCATCAAGCGAACTTGCGATTTGATCAATTGGCAGCGAAGGCCTGCATGAAGGCGGACGCGGTGCGCTGGTTGTTCTGAGTCGCGAAGGAGTTGGTGGACAACGTCGCTGTGGCAGAACCGTTGGCAGTCGCCGACGAATTGGTCTGCGTGCCTGTGCTCTTGAACGCTTCCAGACGATCCAGATCAACGGTGAAACTGGAATTTTCGTCGGAATTCACACTGGCGATGGCACCCAGGCCTTCGATGGAAACCTGACTGTCACTGACAGTGCTGGTCGAACCAACGGACTGCTGATAGCCAGCCTCATACGCTGCGTTGAAGGCAGCGGTCCAGGATGTTCCGCCAACGCTATCTCCGGTGCTGGTTGCTGCTGCCAATGCAGAGGTCACGATGGCACCCAACTGCCCTTCCTGACCGATGGCGGTGATGGAGTCTTCCGTGGTGAGAAATTCACCCTTGATGATGCCAGTCGCTGACGACTCGCTCGCGGAAGAGGAACTGTTGGTGATGACGTTGTTGTAAGCAGAGCTGTAGCTGGAGTTGTAGTTCTGGTTGTAGGTCGTGGTGTAAGCGTTCTTGAACTCGTTGAAGTTGCTCTGCTCGGTCTCGTAAGCGGTCTGGCCTGAAGTCCCATAGGAAGCCTGCTGCGCAGCAGTCAGATCCCCCCAAGAGCTGTCGTAATCAGCAGTCCACTCCCATCCGCCCTCACGGTTGTAGCTGCCGTAGCTACCGGTCTCCGTGGAGGACAGGTTCGTTGCCGTCGTGGCTGATTCCCAGCCCGTGCTGTGAGATTCACGCATGGCCGTTTCCGTTGCAACCGTGTTGGCAGCAGAAGAAGCAGCCTGGGTGGCAGCAGCGGAGGAGGAGGTGCCGTTGGTCTGCATCATGCTGCTGCCTGCCCCCATCTGCATCACACCCAGGGACAGACCGTCAAATTCCTGGGTGGCCGACACGCTTCCGTTCACACCGATGCTGGTGTTGGAGCCGACGTTGAACTGGTTGGAGGTGCCGACGGAATTGTTGAAGGTGGCTGTGCCGGCACCGGAGAAGGTCAGTCCACCAGGCGTGGTGGCGTTGATGATGAACATGCGCTGGGTGGTGCCATCCATGTTCGGGTCATCCGAACCGGCGACGCTTGCATGAACAGCCGCTGGGGCCGCCAGGAGAAGCGCAGTTAGGAGCAGAGGTGTTTTCATTTTTCCTAAATAAGAAAAACTTTGTGAAGGTGGACTCCCACACCGTGGCTCCTGCTAATGAGCGACCCGAGCCGTTTATAAGGTTTTCTTCCGTTTTTATTTTTTCTACTGATTCATGACACGGAGGTCTTTGGATTTGAGGTAACAACTCTTTAAATAACCTCTCTTGACGGAAAATAAAATCTGGCTATTAGAGGCTTGCATCAAGGAAGGCTGCAGACCTCCTCGATCGAATACTCCACACGGTCATCCGAACAACAGAGACCGGCATAAAAGCGCTCCAGTTCGTCGTAGGCCTCGTCGTAACTGCCGAAGCGCAGGCGCGTGATGGTGTCCTCCTCGCTGTCATCGCGCACGATGCGGAAGTGCGTCAAGGCCAGGGTTCATGAGCGTCAAAGTCTGGCCTGAAGCGGCAACGTCTGATCGGACAGATCAACCGATCGACGTCCAATCCATCACGATCGTGGAGTTCATCCGCTCACAGCATCTCTGTGACATGGAAACCGGCCTTGGCGTGGACCAGCCGCCACCCCCGCGAGGGGCGACGCCATTTCAGGTTGGTGCTGCAGGGGGGGCGTGGCTCAGGGCGCTGGGTGGAACTGGTTTCAGTGCTCACCCCAGAAGTACGGCTGAGACAGAGTTTTCAGGAACTGCAGGACCGAACGCAGTGGCAGAGCGGCTGGCAGACGATTCCAGCGGACGAACCTGAAAACGCCTGACAGCCCACGAAACAGGGCGGCCGGGATGGGGAGAGGGAAAGACCTCCGACGTGGTCGCCAGGAGCTGATGATCGACGCGGGCGATCCCCATCACCCGGCATCGGCTGTCAGTAATCAGGAGAAACCCCGGCGCCAGCAGACGCTTCACCAATAGGTCTGGTGTCACTCATTTGGCAATCACCAGATATGGCGTTGACCCGACGATGCAAAATAAAGGTGTCCCCATCACCCGGCCCCGTGCGACGCATGGGGCTTTTTTGTGCCCCATATGTGGCGTAGGCAGATGTCTGATTGTCATAGCGGTGCAGGGGTGTGACGCTTGACGCTCGGAAACTCACTCCCTAGCGTTCGCCCTCTTTCAGGCGCACGATGCGTTCGATTCTGGCCGCAACACTGACTCTGGCAGCTGTTGCACAGCCTGCAGCGGCGGGGATCTTCACTGTGAAATCGGGAACGATCTTCTACTCCCAGCCGGAGAAATCAGCTCGGTTCAAGCTGGATCTTCCAGAAGTACGGGTTCATGTCCCGCCTCTGAAAGACACACAGGGCTTCTGCCAGTTCGAGCTGATGTACAAGATCGCCGATCGCGACAACCCGAAGCTGCCCAAAACAGCCTGGACGCGCTGCGTGGCCACGGACACCGTGATCCTCAACTGATGGGCCGTTCCAGACGACTGACGCTCGCTGGCTGGATCAGCCTGATGATCACAACGCTTCCCGCCGCAGCCGAACCATCCAGGGAGGCACGGACCACCCGATGCGTCATCAACGCAGTGGCTCAAGCCTGTGAGGTCCTGCAGACCCCGGACACTCTGGAGCTGAGCCTGGAGGACGGAAGGACCATCGCCGCCCGTCGCCTCGGACGCTGGCGAAGCAGCGGCAAGGGAGCGACAGCCGTGGACAGCTGCAATGTGAAGATCACCCTGCAGAACGACACGGCCTATGGGCTGCTGGTGCGCAGCGCAGAGCAGGGGACCACGCTCACCTGGCCGCAGCTGCAGATCGGGATGCCGGAGTTGCGGCCCTGAACCTCAATCCGAGTTTTTGGTCGCACCTGGACACAGTCCCGCCATTCTCTTTCACATCTGAGCCGATCAGTGGAGGTCAGAATGGCCGCAGGGGCTTGAGACACCCCTCACACGGACGTGAGGCTCCCGGCATTCGCCTGGAGCCTTTTTCTTTGGAAGGTGCTGCGGGGAGCGTGCCAGAGTTAAAAGAGGCTTAAGGAACGGCCGATGCGGCGTTTCATCACATCCCTAAGCGAACAGCAGATCCGGCACGGCTATTCCCTGCTCGCATTGATGGAACATCTCGACCGCGAGCTGGAAACCAGCGGCTTCAATACCTGGCTGATGGAGCGCCGCTCGGCTTAAGACGCATCGGCCTTCAACCGGCCTCGATCGAAGGCTCCGCCATCCAGCATCAACAGGCATTCACGGCCAGAAGGTCCGTACCTGTGCCCATCCCCGTCGTTTATCACCCGCTCTATTCGGCGCCGCTGCCATCCACCCATCGGTTTCCGATGGCCAAGTTCCGGATGCTGCACGACCTTCTGCTGGCGCAGGGTGTGATCAGCCACTCACAACTTCACCGACCGGTGAGTGTGGCGCGGCGGGATCTCGAACGGGTTCATTCGCGCCGCTACCACGAAGCCTTCAGCGGCGACCGGCTGACACGTCCAGAGCAGCGACGCATCGGACTCCCGCCCACACGGCCGCTGGTGCAGCGCACCTGGCTGGCCGTTGGAGGCACGCTGCTCTGCGCCCGGCTGGCCCTGCGCCATGGCCTGGCCTGCCATCTCGCAGGCGGAACACACCATGCCCATCCGGACTTCGGCAGTGGCTTCTGCATCTTCAACGACTGCGCCGTCACAGCCAGGGTCCTGCTGGAGAGGAACGAGCTCCAGAGCGTGCTGGTGCTGGATCTGGACGTGCATCAGGGGGATGGCACCGCCGCCTGTTTCGCCGATGACCCCCGGGTCGTGACCGTGTCGGTTCACGCGGCAAGCAATTTCCCACTGCGCAAGGTGGCCAGTGATCATGACCTGCCCCTTGCCGATGCCACCGGCGATCAGGAATACCTAGCCGTGATCGGTGACAGGCTGCCCGGGCTGCTGGATGAGATCCGCCCCCAGCTGGTGCTCTACAACGCCGGTGTCGATGCCCACCGGGATGATCGGCTGGGTCGACTCGACCTCAGCGATGAGGGTCTGATGCAGCGCGACAGACTGGTGCTGGATGCCTGCCTGAGGCGCCGCCTTCCGGTCGCGACGGTGATCGGCGGGGGGTATGACACGCTTCAGCCACTGGTGAGGCGACACGCCATCGTCGTGCGTGCCGCCGTCGAACAGGCGCGGCTTTACGGACTCTGAGCGGCGCTCAGACCTGGCAGGTGAGGTTGAGACAGGCGCTGAGCTGCTGATTGCGGTGATCCATGAGCGTGGCCAGCCATCGGGCGGCTTCCACAGGAGCCACCGTGCGCTCCCGCAAAGCGTCACAGATCACCAGATGGAGCGGACTGTCCAGATGATCCATCGCCATCCGCTCGTCCAATGCCACCAGCTCATCGGAACTGCGACAGGCACGCAGATCGTCAATCACACGGTCTTTGAGATCGACCGCCATAGGGGAAAGTGACGTCTACACATCCACTGTGCCAAAGCGCTCGAACGGATCACCATCGCGATCTCCGCCGCTGAATCGTCATGACACTGCCCCCCTGGCGGCCTCTGCTGCGCAGCGCCCTTCAGCGCGAAGGCCGCACACCAGCAGCACGCTGGCTGCAACTGGCCACCGTGGCAGCGGATGGAACGCCACGGGTTCGCACCCTGGTGTTCCGCGGCTGGGATGCGCACAGCCGGATGCTGCTCTACACCGACGGGCGCAGCAGCAAGACCGCCGAACTCACCCATCAACCGGCCGTGGAGACCTGCTGGCTGCTGCCGAAGGCCAAACAGCAATACCGGTTCCGCGGAGCCATCGAACTGTGTTCCATCGCGCAGGACGCCGACCATTGCCGCAACCACTGGGAACAGCTCTCTCCTGGCGGTCGGGCGCTGTGGGCCTGGCCGGAGCCGGGTCAGCCCTTCAGCGCCGGGGCGGAGTGGCCGGTCGAGATCGAGGAAACGACTCCACCACCTCAGCATTTTTTGGTGCTGACGCTCACCATTGAGCGTGTGGAGCTGCTGGATCTCAGCCATCACCCACACCGAAGGCTGACCTGGTCCCTGGCGCAGCGATGGGCCGAACAACGGCTCAACCCCTGATCACCACCAGCGCTCCACACGCCCGACCGACGACCTGCCGGGACTGGACGGCACCGTGACCACTGACAGCCGCTGAGAATCCCGCACGTAGTCGAAACGGCAGAAACCGGCACCGGTTCCGGAGCAGGTGCTGAGACTCTTCAACGGCACCTTGGACCACTCCCGCTCCGCCGCGGACGGCTTCTGCTGCGGTGATGGTCGCCAGCCCGCTGCCACCAGAGAGCGATCGGCATCCAGGATGGACTGACGCGCGATGAGCTCCTGTACTGGAGCAGCTTGAACCACAGACCCCAGCAGTGAGACGAGGAAGAGAGGAAGAAGCGAGCGTCCCATGACGGGTCTGGACTTCCCTCTCCCTAGCTATGCACTCTGGCCAGGGAGTGATTCAACAGATTTTTCTCGACTCGCGCGCCGACCGGAGCAGATCCTCCGCGTAACGGATGGTGAGACCCATCTGCCCATCCCAGGCAACGGCATAGCTCCAGTGACCGGCGCGCAGATCTCCACCGGGGAGCCGAATCGCATCGGTCCACTGCTTGGGTTGCGGTGCGATCACCCCGAAACGCCCACAGCTGTTGTTGCTCACCCGATCGCCCACCCGGAACCGGGCTGCCGGCCGCGGCTGCAGTCGCAGATGCTCAAGCTCAGGATCGGATGCAGGATCACCAGCACACCCCTCCTCCAGGACATCAATCCCCCCCGTGACCGCCGAATCCATTTCGCCATGCCCCGGCAAGGCGAGATCATGGGGAACCCAGCTGGGATCGGGAAGGGCACCCTTGAGGAGATGGCCGATGGCCTTGCCCCGGCCGATGCCGTACATCGCGCAGTAAGCGTCAAGCCTCTGGAGAACATCGGGCTTGAGCCACACCTGAACGGCCTTCGCTTTGGGAGCACCGCTGGATCGGAATCGGCCGCTGTGATCGCGCGGGTGGGAGTGTGAGCTCGTCAGTGCAGTGATGAATGAATTGACGCTATTTCGCCGCAATGGGCAGCAACGGTAAAGCTTCTGCCCATTCAATTGTTATTTGAACTTTAACGCATGGTCGAGCAGCACGGTGGCCGTAGCGAGCAGCTCTTCTGGATCAACCGACACTCAGGAGGGGCTGAATGCCGAGAGCGATCACCAGGCTGACCACCACACCGATAAAGGCCTTCCAAAGATCGCTTCCGATGATCTTGCCAAGGTTGCCGCTCTCTCGATTGGTGAAGGTGTACTCGAATTCCTGCTCCTTGATGCGCAGAGCGATTTCACGGCCACCCAGCAATCCGAGGAACACCCAGGTGGTGCTGAGCGGGAAGGTGGAGAGAAAGGCCTTGTAAAGAAGGCAGAGACCGAAGAAGAAGTCAATCACCGTTGCCGAGCGGAGGTCGGAGGTGTTGGTCTTCGATCGCAAGACCGCCTGAATCGGGCCACCACCACTGGCGACCAGGAAGCAGAGACCCACGCAAAGAAAGGTCGTGCAGATGGCCATCGGGAAGACATCCAGCTTGCGGGGCAGAAACACAAAAATGTTGGCCAGGTCCTGCACCAGCCACATGCTCCAGAGGAAGCCGGTGGAGACCCACTGCAGGCCGTACCAGACCCTGTTGCAATCCTTTCCCTCCTGGCTGCGGCGGAACACCCAGCGCTCCAGCAGCCACATGCCGAGGCCATAGCCGGCCAGTCCCAACGCAAAGGCGAGGAAGTAACCACTCAGGGAGCTGCCCAGCAGCTTGCCAATGTTGGTCGGTTTGAAGGAGGAGAGCACCAGGAAGGAGGTGCTCACCGGAGCTCCCCACTGCGTCAGGGCCAGAACCGCAATGGGTGGAATCAGATAAACCCAGCCGAACGGCTCAGGCAGCTCGAACTTCTCAAGCCGGCCCCAGGCCGGATCACCATCATTGAGAAAAAAGCCCAGCATCAGCACGATGACGGTGACGGAGCAGATGAAGCCCATCTGCACCACCTTCGGGGTGCGGGTCTTGTTCGAGGAGATATAGGTACCCAGCGTCTGCAGAGAGTCGTTGGCCACCACGGAATACGCCGCCAGCAGGAAGCCGACGATCATCCAGATGTTCACGTCACCCATGAATCCGTTCCGAAGAGTGGCTTCACAATGTGTTTAGAGATGAAATCCCTCAGATGGCGTGCTGCAGTTGACCTCAGGCTGTGATCTGTCTGGTTCAGTTGATCACGATCAGCGTGCGGATTTCGCCGCGTCTGACCCAGGCCGCAAGGGCATTGATATCGGCACGGCTTGGGATGCAGATGCAACCGGTGCCGGGATAACAGTGATGGATGCCCAGGGCGCTGCGTGTGGTGTTGAAACGCGGCTGCAGATCGAACCAGAGATCCGCGCCCCATGGCTCAGGCGGTCCGAGGCGGTAGCGGCCGGCTGGCAGAGGTGCCGCATTGCCTGGGCTCCAGAGCCGGTCGGCATCCTGGCGATGAGCGCTGCCGCTGACCGCATCCCAGCTGGCCAGCAGCAGCCCATCGCGCCGCAGGTCCAGCTTCCAGATCCGGTTGCCATCGGGGAAACGCGCACGCGTGCGTCGTGTGGTGAGCGTCAGGGACCCTCCCTGCAACAGCTCGGCGGTCGGGCCACGCTGGCCGGGCGGTGAGGTGTCAACCTGCAGGGGTTGAGCCGTTCGCCCAGCCTGCAGAGAGCTGCTGAGCAGCACGACCAGGGTCAGCAGCACGGCAGCAGCCATGGGGATCGTGGTGGACAGAGCCTTCACTCTGGCGCTGTCAGGATGACCTGCAGCTGCGGGCGCATGCGTGGAAGTTCTTGACCTCTTCCCTCGCTCGATTCTCAAGGGAACACTGCCGGGTCCTCTGCAATCAGCACTAATGCAGCTGAGCGAGTCGGTTCTGAGCAATCCGCAGGCCAGTCCGGATGCCTCGCCGAAACTCGCCGGTCAGCTCAGCCAGCAACGCCAGTTGATGCCGAACCAGCCCGGTGTCCAGGAGCTGGCTGATCAGCATCTGCTGCCGGCCTGCGACCGCTGGATCCGTCACGTCGTGGACCGTGAACCACCCCAGGGGCGTGGTCCCTGGGTTCAGGGTGGCTACGGACTGCAGATGATCGATCTCTGGCTGAACTGCCAGCGGGCAGGTGATTACAACCCAATGCATACCCATGGAGGCAGCTTCTCGGGTGTGATCTTCCTGAAGGTGCCGAATCAGATCAGTGGAGACAGCTTCGATGGACAGCTCTGTTTTCACGGCCCGGAGGAATGGCATCTCCAGTCATTCCGCACAGGCATGGCTCACTATGTGCTGCCCGTTCCCGGCGAGTTCTATGTGTTTCCCGCCTGGCAGCCGCACTCGGTGATGCCCTTCCGCGGAGACGGAGAACGCTGGTCACTTGCCTTCAACGTCGTCGCCGTTCCCGGCCAGAGACGTCCGCCTGCGATCCGCTTCTGACCAACGACTGGCAGAGTTCGTTGGACAAGCTCCGGGGGATCCGATGGAGTCGACCAGTCCGCTCGATCAGGCCCGGGCTCTCACCGAGGCGATCGAACGAATCGCCGCTGAACTGAAGCCCGACGTGATCCGGGCAGCCCGTGAGACCCAGGAGGGGCGCAGAGACCTGGATCGGATGGAATATGCCCTCGGAACGATCGGCAAGGCCCTGGTGCTGACCGACTACTCGATCGACCACGAGAAGGACATGGACAAACTCAAGGCGTTCCGGGCTGCGCAAGGCCAGGGGAGCTGAGATCAGAGCGTCGGCCAGCGCAGCACACAATGGCTGAGCCGACCGCTGGCATCGATCTCTAGCAGCCGCCCACCAGGATCTTCAGCCCGGTTGAGAGGGCAGGGCTGAACGTTCTGAAAACTCTTCAGCGTTGAAGGGGCACCGAGGAGAGGCACGTCCACGCGATCAGGCCAGCATCCCTCCCAGTGCTGATGGATGTGACCGAAGACCACCGCCCGCAGAGCCTCAAGCGGCAGGAGCAAGCGGCGAAGCGCCCCGTGATCGATCAGGTTCATCGTGTCCATCACCGGATGACCGATGGCCATTGGTGGATGGTGCAGCGCCACCACCAGGGGCATCGGATCACCAGCGATCTGCTGAAGGCGTTCGGACAGCCACTGCAACTGACCAGCCCCCAGGCGACCGGCGGAATGACCGCTCCAATGGCTGTTGAGCACAAGCAGACGCACACCGCTCACGACCAACTCAGCCGGCGCGGTGGTGCAGAACCGACCCAGGACCGCATCGAGGAGCAACGGATGGTCGTGGTTACCGGGAACCAGGGCGACAGGACAGTTCACACGCAGCTGCAGCGCATCCCTCAGCCGGGCGTAGCCACCCCAGCTCTCGTCCTGGCAGAGGTCACCGGTCACCACCAGACAATCCGGCTGCAGCAGCTCCACCTGGTCGAGAGCGCGATGCCACAGCGGCAGGGCAGGGCGATCGCGCACCCGGGCGGCATCTGCGGCCACCAGATGAGGATCGGTGAGCTGCAGGATGCGCATCTCGCTCAGGCGGATGGGGTCAGGCGTGATCGAGGAACACCTGGGCGGTCGTGCTCTCCAGCACGTGGCCGGAGGAAGCGATCAGCTCAGCGTTGTCGGCAATGAACCGCTCCATCACGCCGGCTTCCGCCTGCATCACGGCGCAGCATCGGCTCGGGTCGTCCTTGCTGACACCGCGGTACAGAGAGGTGATGCCTGCGGCTTTCTGCAGATCGGTGGAGCCGTCGTAAGTCTTCGCCCATTCATCGAAGGGTGTGGTGATCCTGAAGGTGAGCACGTGTGTTTCCACCAGCAGACGAGGAAAAGGTCGCCCGGAAAGTATCACCACCGTCCGCTGAATTCCGTGTTGACGCCAGGAGCATCCGACACGCCTGGTATCTACTCTCATTAGTGGTTACTGTTGAGAACAGCCGCCCGGCAGCGTTGTCCATACCCCCGCCGTCGATCTCTGACAGTGGTGCTCTGCAGCAGGGGCTGCATCAGGGCGGTCGTCGGTTGACGCCTCAGCGGAGGCGTGTGCTTGATCTGTTCGAACGGCTGGGAACCGGATGCCACCTCAGCGCGGAGGACGTCCATCAGCAACTGGCCCATCAGGAGCTGAAAGTCTCCCTGGCGACCGTTTACCGGACCCTGCGACTGCTCGCGGACATGGGCTTTCTTCAGGAGCTGGAGCTGAGTGAGGGAGGACGTCGCTTCGAGCTCACCGGAGCCGACCATCGCGACCACCACCATGTGGTGTGCATCCGTTGCGGACGAACCGAGGAGTTCGAAAGCGAACCTGTGCTCGCGGCCGGAGCATCGGCGGCCAAGGGGTTTGGATTTCAACTGATCGAGGCCAGCCTCAAGGTCCGCGCCATCTGCCCGGACTGTCAGTCCTGAGCATCAGTCCTGAAAACCAGCAGGCCTCCGCTTACTGAGGATGCTCGTCACAGGGCATCCAGTAGTGATCCCCCATGCGATGAACACCAAGGCAGCCCAGCTTCTTGGCCTGCTCCTCCGCCTGCTCACGGCTTGGGTAGGCCAAATAGCGCGGATTGGTGGTGGAGCGGATCTGGATGAGCCCCATGCTCATCGGGCCGGCCGTGATCACACCCATGGTGTTGACGCCCACAGCGACAAGACCCATGCCGACAACGGCGGCATTGATCACTCCCATCGCGACCACACCGATGGAGACCACTCCCATCGGCACCACGCCAATGCAGATGACACCCATCGGCACGATGCCGATGGAGATGGTTCCGAGCGGGGCGACACCAACCGCGATCCGTTTCGGCTTGCTGCCGCAGTGACCTGATTCAGCACTCATCCGTCAGTGGGCCTTCGAGTGTCCGGCCTCGGAATGCTCGGCGCACACCATCCACATCGTTCCCATCTGATGCGCTCCCTCACAGCCGAATCCTGGTGCCGCCGCTTCCGCCTCCGCCTTGGTCTTGAACATGGCTTGTTTGGGCTGACCTTCGTGATGGCCTGCGAGCACTCCAGGGCAGCTGAGCCCGAGCAACACCATCAGGGTGCTGCCAGCAATCCACGACTTTTCCATCAGCAGGTGATTCCAATCCCACCATCATGGACGCATGTCCTTTCACCATTCCGACGGCTGGCACGACGTGGTCGTGATGACGCCTCAGCGGTTTGAGGACGGTCTGGACGCGCTCCTTGCCGTGCGGGACCAGCGCACCGTGCTGCTGAACCTGTCGCGGATGGATCCTGAGCTGGCCCAGCGCACCGCCGACTTCGTCAGCGGAGGTGTTCATGCCCTGGACGGTCACCAGCAGCGGGTGGGCGAGAGCGTGCTCCTGTTTGCCCCCGCCTCGATCCGGCTGGACTGGCTTTCAAGCGCGGACCAGAGCCCCGATCCCGACCCCAGTCATCCCTGAAGGGCTCCACCGCAGCTGGAGCCGGCGCCGGCGGTGCAGCCGAAACAGTGGCGATCGGTGTGAATCACCTGGCCAGTGACCACCGTGTCGTCCAGCACCAGATCCTCCAGACGACGGATCCGACCCGGCAGCGGCATCTCCAGCTGCTGGTTGAAATCACAGTCATAGAGATTGCCCTGCCAGTCGACACTCAGCAGCTCACGGCACATGACGGCCGACGCATTGGCAGGGTTGTGAGCCCCCTCGAGCAGGCGCTGATAACGCTCGAGTTCCCCGCGCAGGGCAAGATCTCGCGCAAACCTCTTGATCGGCATGTTGGCCAGGGTGAGCAGGCGATCGAAGCGGATCCCAAGAACGGCCAGCTCTTTTTTGTAAGCCTCCTCCAGCGGAGCCTGAGCCGGGGGCAGTGATGGTCCCTGCGGGTTGTAGACGAGATAAAGCGCCAGGCGGCCATCTCCGTTGCCGTAGCCAAGAGCATTGAGCTGGCGAAGCCCGCTGATGCTGCGTTCGAAGACTCCGTCTCCCCGCTGCTGATCAACATTGGACTCGCTGTAGCAGGGCAGAGAGGCGATCACCCGCACCTGTTGATCCGCCAGAAAAAGAGCGAGATCCTCCTGTCCCGGCTCGGACAGAATCGTGAGATTGCAGCGGTCGATCACGTCGACGCCATTGGCCCGCACCTGCCGGACGAGCTTTCGAAAACCCGGATGCAGCTCCGGCGCTCCACCGGTGAGATCAAGGCAGGAGATGCGCTGAGTCCGAACCGCCTGGGGAATCAACTGCATCAGAGCGTCCGCCATCATTTCCGTGCGCCAGGGTCCGGCGTCCACATGGCAGTGGCGACAGCTCTGATTGCAGCGGTAGCCGAGGTTCACCTGCAGGGTGCTCAACCTGCCGCGCTGCAGGGACGGGAACGGCACGGAACCGGCAGTCAACGTCAACAGCATCCACAACAAGGTCCAATCTTTTCAGATCGGACCTCGCGATCCGATGGTCATTGACATCCAGATCGTTGTGATCAAGACAATCAGGCCGGCTGATTGCGAAAAAAGAAATTCAGTTTTCAGACGGAGTACCTGCCAAGGGCCCTGGGGCCATGACGTCCAAGCATGAAGTCGGATTGCCCGGGGGCACCTGAGACGATGCATCGGGGAACAGGACGGATCCAAGACCTTGAAACGGTCTTAGACATCCTGATGACTTCTCTGGTGAATTGAGACTGCTGGAGCAGGGACCTGTAGGTCAGCACACTCCGTGTTGCTGGCGGGGTGGAGTGTCTTCCATCTGGGAGCCTCCGAATCCATGCTGTCACTGTCGTGATTCATCACTCATCTGGCAATGTTCTCGAAGAAACATTGATGCATTCGTGATGTTGCTTCAACTCTCTTAACTGCTCAGACTGACGACATTTCCCTGTTCTGCTCCTCCCGGTCCTGCCGTGAGAACTCTGCGCCTTGCCACGTGGTGCCTTGTTTCGGCAATGGTGGGGATGGGTTGTGCCCTGTGGTGGCACGGATGGGAGCACCAACAGGCAGAGCTGCCGGCGGTGATCGGCGAGATGCTCGCGGAGCCCGAGCCTCCGCCACCTCCACCTCCGCCTCGCGAAGACCTGGTGCGGTTCCACCCGGACCGGAGCCTGGAATTGCTGCGGCCGGACGGCACCAGCGTGAGCATCGGCTACCACAGCGCTGTCGTAGATCCCCGCTGGATCGACGTTGAATTCTTCGGGGGCTGGAACCGGGAGATGGACGCCAACGACGACACCGATGCCCTGCTGTTCACATCGGGGCCGACCTTTGCCCGCGGACGGGGCAACGGCGAGCTGGGGATGCGTCTTCACGGTGACCTGATGCTGGCCAACGGCACCTGGCGGGCTGGGAATCTCACAGCAGCTCGGGAACGGGCCTGGATGGGCATCACCCGGGACGGCGCGCTGGAATTCGGGTACGGCCCGCTGACCCCCGAGCTGGAACAGGACCTTCGGATGTTCATCGGAGGGCTCCACGCCTTCACCAACACCACCCGGGTCGCTCCCGAGACCTATGAAGGGGTCTATGGCGAGATGCATCTCGCTGATGTCCGGATCGTCTACGGGCTGCGGGTGGACGGGAAGCTGGAACTGGTGGAAACCGCCGATGGAGTCCACTTCCGGGACCTGAAACACTTCGTGGAGCAGAAGGGTTTTCTGGCGGCCTATCTGCCGGATCACGCCTCCAAGTCCCGTCTGATCATTCCCGGGACTCGGCCGTGGAGCCAGGAACAGGCGGTCTGGGTCAGCGGGGGCAAGCCCTCGATCACCCAGATGCCCTTCCTGCTGCGGGTCACGCCGACCCGGGAGTGGGTCGATCATCAGCGGCCGACGAGCAGCGAGCCTGAGCCAGCCGCCCAAACCAACTGACATAGGCCGACGGTCCCTCAGACATCAGCAGATCCAGCCGCAACGGATCCTGCGGATCACTGATCCCGACCAGTTGTCCATCGGCCAGGCTCGGACGGTCCACCTCACCATGACTGCTGTCCACCAGAATCACCCGGTTGTCCTGGCCGCTCCAGCCCCCCAGCTCCTGCAGCAGAGTCAGAAAGCCGCGGTCGCTGCCACCCCGCAACCAGCCTGATCCGTCGGGAGACGCCGTGGACGTCACCGTGTCCCCCACTCCCACCAGGAGAGGCATCCGCTCAGGCGGGATCCGGGTCCGTGCCAGCTCGAGCAGTCCTTCATGGTCGCGAGGCGCAGTCCGCACATGGAAGTCATCCCCCAGGGGTGCCTCCCCCCAACGCGCCGCGATGTGTCGGTTCAGCAGCACCAGCAGCCCCGCTTCCTTCAGTGAACCGGTGAGCATGAACTGGATGTCGGTGGTTCCGACATCACCACGCTCCGCCGGTTTCAACCGTTCGCGACCAGCCGCATCACGGCCCAGGTTCGGCGCCGCATGCAAAAAGAAGGACCCCGCCAATCCGGCGTCGACCGCCTCGTTCAGCAGCTGTTCCATCAACGCCTCAAGCAGGCTCTGCAACTGCCGTTGCCGTGGCACGTCGTTCGGGATCAGACCGAACAACGCATTGAGGTTGACGGTCGGAGACACCTGGGTGTCCAGCACCGCCACATGGGCAAACCTGTCGAGATCGCCTGAGCCCACCTCGGGCAGAACCGCCGGGAGCCGTTCCTGCAGCAGCGCTTCCATCCGTGCCGGTGCCGCGGCCAGAAAAGCCATCTCGGCATCGCTCACACCTGGATGGCTGACGTTGCCGTGGCGATCCTGCAGCTGAACCCCACCCGCTGCCAGCCCTGGCAGATACAACCCTTCACGCGCTGGTCGCGTCTGATCCTCAAGGGCCTGTTCAACCAGGCGGTTCACACCACGGCGCCGCTCGTGTTCGCCGTTGGTGAGCACCACGAAGGCCCCCTCGAGGAGAGCCGCCGCCTCCACATAGTTGCGATCCATCCGGCGGGTGAGTGGATCCTTCACCAACTGCATGCACACACCATCGAGGTCCTGCACGATCAGCAGGTCATCAACGGCGGCCAGTTCCTGCAGCAGCTGATCGGGAGTGAGGCGCGGCATGGCGACGCGGCGGGCCGAAAACCTGGCGATCATGGCCCCCGTCCCAAGGCACGTCATGCATCCCACCTGGACCGAGCAGTGGTGGCCCGTCGCCTACCTGCAGGACCTCGATCCGGCGAAGCCCAGTCGGTTCACCCTGCTGGAACGCGACCTGGTGATCTGGTGGGACAGCTCCGGAGATCGCTGGCGTGTCTTTCCCGACGTCTGCCCGCATCGGCTCGTGCCGCTCAGCGAGGGCAGGATCAATGCGGATGGGCAGTTGGAATGCCCGTACCACGGCTGGAGTTTTGACGGAGATGGACAGTGCCGCCACATCCCGCAGGCTGAGGAGAGCACCCGCCCGGAAGGGCGACGCTCAAGCTGCGCCAGCTTGCCCACGGCCACGGGCCAGGGATTGCTGTTCGTCTGGACGGGTGCGCCCGAATCCGCAGACCAGGAACATCTGCCATTGGTGCCGGTTCTGGAGGAGAACCCGGACAGCTGGACCGTTCAGGACACCTTTCGCGACCTGCCGATGGATGCGGTGACGCTGCTGGAGAACGTTCTGGATGTGAGCCATGTGCCCTTCACCCACCACAAGACAGTGGGAAAAAGGGACAATGCTTCCCCGGTTCAGGCGCTGATCACCCGCGAAGGCGAGGACGGGTTCGAGGCCTTCTGGGAGGAGGGGCCACGCAAGGGATCGCTCGGTTCCCAGGCCACCAGGTTCGATGCTCCACAACTGATGTGGCACGACCTGACCGCGAAGGGATTCGCACGCATCCTCACGGTGGTCTACGCCGTGCCGATCCGCCGGGGGGAATGCCGCCTGTTCGCCCGCTTCCCCTTTCAGTTCCAGTCAGCGGTCCCGCGGCTGCTGATCGGATTGCGTCCTCGCTGGCTGCAGCACATCGGCAACCACAAGGTTCTCGAAGACGACCAGATCTTTCTGCACTGGCAGGAGCGCGTACTGGAGCAGGCCGGCGGCAGCGCGGGAGCGGAACGGGCCTTCTTCCTGCCGACCAGCGCCGATGTTTACGTCACGGCGCTGCATCGCTGGCTGAACGGCAATGGCGGCGGACCCTTCATCGGGCAACCTCTGCCGCCGCGTCTTGAGGCCGCAGCGCTGATGGATCGCTATCAGAGCCATACGGTGAATTGCCGCAGCTGCTCAACGGCGCTTCGCCGCATCCGGGCCCTGCGTCCTTGGCTCTGGGGAGTTCTGTGGAGTTCAGCGGCCGTGATCGGCATCAGCCAGTTCAGCTCGATTGGCTTGCTCATGGCACTGATCTCAGCCGTGCTGCTCCGGCAGACCGCGCGCTGGCAGCAAGGACTGCTGGCCGGAGACGGACTGGCGCCTCGGAACAGCACGAGGTGATCCAGCACGCGGACAGATCGATCTGCGGTGAACAGCCTTGGCGCGTGAGCACGCGCAAGTCATGGCAGCGTCCAGCCGTTCATCCTGGAGCCGCTGAGCAGCGGCCAGCTGGTGCGACGCAGCCGAATGCTGCCCTTCACCGACTACAACCACAACGACATCGCTCCGCTCTTCCGACACTGGTGCGCTGAAGCCGGGCTGACGGATGCACAGACGATCCCCCGCGCTCTTTCCCGGACGAGCGAGATCTAGTCGAGCCCCATCACCCGTCGATAGGCCGGTCGATGCTGCGTCGCTGTGATCAGCTCCTGAACAGCCGGATACGGCGTCAGATCCTCCTGAGGGAAGAAAATCGGCAGATAGGCCAGGTAAGCGGACACCGCACAGTCCGCTGCCCCCCATCGGTTCCCCACCAGAGGCCCGCCGGAACCCAGCTGACGGTTCAGTTCCTCCATCAGGCGAGGGAACTCCCGCTCCCGGTTGCTGGGCACGAAAAGGGCGATCGCCAGCGTGGCGTTGGCGAACAGCAGCCACTGGCTGGTCAGGCTGCGTTCAGCAGCGGTGCGATCCTCGCCGCTGTGGTGATCCTCCAGATGCTGCAGGATCGCCCCCGACTCAAACAGCTTCAAAGGCCCACCGTCGGGCGCCTGGAAGCCGTCGTCCACCAGAGCAGGCAGCTTGCCGAAGGGATTGATCGCCCGGTAGGAGGGCTGACGATGGTCCTGGGCCGCAAGATCCAGCATCACCAGCTCATGGGCAATGCCCTTTTCCTCCAGATACCAGCGCGGCATCGAAACGCGTGTGCGGGGAGCGCCGTAGAGGGTCAGGGACATGGATGGGAAGCAGCACAACGACAGTCTCAGCAGAGGTGGGCTCCGTAGGCTCTCCCCATGCAGAACTCGTTCTTCGATTGCAGTGTCGACGCGGCGTCGATCCGGCGGCGGGTGCTGGAGCTCGATTCAGCCAAGGTGGGCTTCTACAGCGTCGGCCTGTACCCAGCCTCGCTGGCTTACAACTGCGCGATGCAGAACGAGGCCGGGCGGCTGATGCTGGCAGCCCGCCCGGGACGGGACCTGCTCGGGGCCTTCAGCCAGGACGCCATCGACAGCATGGACACCGGTCACGTGGAAACGGTGATCGGCATGGGCACCAGCTCACAGGGTGGCGATCAGGTGCCGAACACCCTCCGGGATCTGATTCAACGCTGCGAACTGGTGGTGCTCAGTGCCAACAGCAACCACGTTGAAGAGGACCTGCAGGAAGCCTGCCGGCTGCGGGATGAGCTGGGGCGCGACCAGGTGGTGCTGGCCTGTCTGGCGGGATCCTTCAACCACGACCCGATTTCCAACACAGCCTATGTGCTGTGTGAGAAGCAGCCGAACCTTGCCTTTTTCTCAGGCTTCCACCGCCATGGAGCCCTGCGCAACCCCTTCGACAGCTTCACCGCCAACTTCTGCCATCCCAATGCGCTGACGGCGATGCTGGGGGCGCAACTGCTGGATCGCCTCTCCCCGAACATCCAGGTTGCGGCGGGCGTTCACAACGTGGAAGGCCAGTACATCAAGGCCGCCAAGAACATGGCTTCGGTGTTCGCCGGTTTCGGCTACGCCTACCACCAGGACAACCCCGGCGTGTTGCCGACTCTGCTGACCCTGCTCCTTGATCAGTGTCTGGATCAGGCCGCCACGGTCTCCATGGCCCGCACCGATCGACAGAAGCTCTACCACCGTCAGCCGATTCCGCTCACGGAACTCGGCTACGCCGTTCCCCGCATTGAAGCCACCCTGGTGCGCGACGGTGACTTCGAGAAGGTGCGCGATCACACCTTCTCCCAGCTGACCGCGATGGTGGCTGATGTCCGCGGCAGCATGATGCTGCCGGTTTCCGGCAGCCCCACCCGCAACTTCCAGGCTGGTCAGGTCCTGGCGGACAAAATGCGGGAATCGGGGCGCTGCCCCGCCTCCATGGAGGAGCTGGAGGCCTGGTGCGAGCAGGCCGGGCTTCGAAAGGGCGCCCTGGAAGGTCTGAAATCTCTCCGCTACTGGCCCCTGATCGCTCGGCAGTACGCCATCCCCATCCATGACGCGTCGATGGTGAACCTGCTTTACATGGCCGTCTACGGCCGTCCGGCCGTCAAGGAGACCGCTTACCGGGTGATGACAGAAAGCCGCGAACTGTCGAACTACTGCCAGGAGTCGGTCCGTCCCACCCACGCCCGTCGCTACGCCGAGGCGCTCCAGAACCTCGAGGTTCCCGAAGCCATGGATCTGGTCGTCAACGCCGTGATCGCAGATAACGCGCGACGCGCCATGCGCGGCGAGGTCACCCTGGAGGAGGCGAACGCCGGCCTCCCCGCCTATCTGCAGCTCATGGACGTGATCGAGAGCCAGCTCGAAATCTGAGTCGGCTGCTTTTCTGCACACCACAGACCGGACTCGCCCAGGAACAGCGCGATGGTTCGGATCTGAGTGTGCTGCGATCGCTGATGACCGAGGCTGTGGAAGCCATCGCCGATCGCTTCCATCCCCGCGAGCGGATCACCGCGATCAGGGCCCTTGGCTCCGGCAATGTCAACGAGACCTTTCTGGTGACCCACGACGGGAATGCCCAGGGAGGAGCCTTCGTCCTGCAACGCCTCAACACCACGGTGTTCGAACGGCCCGATCTGGTGATGCGGAACCTGGTGGCCCTGGGCGATCACGTGCAGCGTCGGCTGGCCTCCCCTCCTCCGGAGCTGAGCGGACGCCGCTGGGAGGTTCCCACTGTCGTTCGCTGCCGGGAGGACGCCCACTGGGTGGAGCAGGACGGCCAGTTCTGGAGGTCGATCACCTACATCGGAGCCGCCACGACCTCTGACGTGATCCGCGATCGCAGTCAGGCAAGAGAGGTGGGCTACGGCCTGGGGATGTTTCACAGCCTGATCAGCGACCTGCCGGCCGAACACCTCGCCGACACCCTTGAGAATTTTCACGTCACACCGGCGTATTTGAAGCACTTCGACTCCGTGGCCAGGCCGGCCTGCCCCGAAGGATCCCTGCTTGCTCAGGCCATCGCCTTCGTGGACGGACGCCGCGGGGGCATCGACGTACTCGAGGCCGCACTGGAGCGGGGAGAACTCCGGCACCGTCCGATTCACGGGGACCCGAAGATCAACAACGTGATGATGGATGAGGCCAGTGGCAAGGCTGTCGGCCTGATCGATCTCGACACCGTCAAACCGGGCCTCGTCCATTACGACATCGGCGACTGCCTGCGGTCCTGCTGCAATCCCGTCGGCGAGGAGGAAACCAACCTCGACGCCGTGCATTTCGATCTCGGACTCTGCGAGGCGATCCTCGACGGCTACCTGACTGTCGCCAGAGGCTTCCTGAGCAGATGGGATCTTCACTACCTTCCGGATTGCATTCGTCTGATCCCCCTCGAACTGGGACTGCGATTTCTGACGGACCATCTGGAGGGGGATGTCTACTTCCGCACCAACCGGGCCGATCACAACCTGCACCGAGCCGCCGTGCAGTTCCGTCTGACGGCCAGCATCGAAGCCCAGATGGACGCAATCCGGGCCCTGGTGCGGAAGCTGGGAGCCGACATCGGGAACGGACACTGAGATGCCTCGCCCTGCCGTGATGCTGCGCCAGGCCTCGCGCCTGGTTCCCTTCGAGGGGGGGCTTCCCTCCGGACTGAAGGTGAGTGCAGAGATGATCTGGAGCCGGGATGGATGGCTTGAGCTCAGCTATGGCGTGCTCACGAGCTCCTCCTCCGGTCTGGCGGATCTCGTGACTCCGGATGGGCTGATCGACGGACTGCAGACGAATGGTGAACGCCGTGATGGTCTCTGGACCACCACCTGTTTCGAAGCCTTCTTGGCTCTCCCGGGATGCCCGGACTACTGGGAGATCAATCTCTCGGCGAGCGGCGACTGGGCCCTTTACCGCTTCGATGCCTACCGGCAGGGACAGCACCCCCAGGACCTGGCGGAAGCCCCTCTGATCCGCCTGCGCCGCTGGCACCATCAGTTGCGTCTGGACGCAAGATTTCCACTGACTCCCTGGTGGCCTGAGCAGATCTGTCCTGACCTGGCCCTGAGCTGCGTGCTCGACCGAGGCGAGGCCGGGCTCAGTCACTGGGCTCTGCGCCATCCGCAGCACCAGGCCGATTTTCACGACCGCAGCACATTCCTTCAGGCCTGATCTTCGCCGTAAGGTCCAGTCGTCACGCACAAGCGGTCATGCGACTCCGCCAAGCCCTGCTGCTCCCAGTGGTGCTAGCCAGTCTCGGCCTGACCATCACCGCTCTGGGCAACCAGAACAGAGCCGGCGACTCCTCTGCCTCCACACCGGCACCGGCCACAGAACCGATCGTGGCGTCGGCCCCCACCACCCCCGAGCGTCGTTACCCGCGGGTGCCTGCGGATGATCAAGCTGCGGCCGAGCTGCTCCTGAGCGTGGAGTCGGCTCTGCGGGATCCGGCCACGCCTGCCGATGCCCTGCCCGACCTCGGCCACCAGCAACAGGTCATCTATCGGGTGCTGTCCAAGGACCGTCCGCGCTCGCAGAGGGTTGTGGCGGCTCTGCCCGCACGCTGGCGGAGCATCGCCGAACGGCATCTGGCGGCACGGCGGGAATTCCTGAGCATGAGCAGAGGCAGAGGGCCCTCCTCGCTTCCGGCCTGGCGGATCATCCAGCCCGAACCAGCCGAACAGCTGATCTCGTATTACCGCAAAGCGGAGGCGGCCACCGGCATCGAGTGGGAGGTGCTCGCGGCCGTGAACCTCGTGGAAACGGGCATGGGACGCATTGACGGCATTTCGGTGGCGAACGCCCGTGGACCGATGCAGTTTCTTCCCACCACCTGGGCGGAACCCGGTATCGGCGCTGGGGACATCCGCGATCCCCATGATGCGATCCAGGCAGCCGCCCGCTATCTGGTGAGACGGGGAGGCCTCAAGGACATCCGTCGCGGCCTCTGGGGCTACAACAACAGCGACTATTACGGCAAAGCGGTCCTGCTCTACGCCTCTCTGATCCGCGAGGATCCGCGTGCATACACAGGCCTGTATCACTGGGAAATCCACTTCAATGCCGACGCCGGAGATCTGTGGTTGCCGGTGGGTTACAACGAATCGCGCCGCGTGCCGGTGCAGGACTACCTGCGCCGACATCCGCAGAGTGCACTACCGGCCGATTGAGCATCGCCACCTACGCTGGCAACGAGCTTGAAGAGCAGCGCGTGCCCAAGGAAACCTCTCATCGGGGCGATGAACTCAAGGCCCTGGGCTGGACTGCCCAGGATGTCTCCCGCTATGTCGAGCTCTGGGAGTACCGGCAGCGCTGGGGCGCGATGAATCTGGAGCGGGAGGATCGCCTGTTCCTGAGAAAGGCGGAAAATGCCCTGCCCGCCATCCTCTCAGGCAGGGCCGCCGCCAAGAAACCCACCCAGGACAAGACCTATTACAAGTGGCTGAGTTTCCACCGCGATGCGATGCGCTCCGCTGAAGCGGAGATGAGCATCGCCGAGGAGGAACAGGGGGCCTGGCCGCTGTTGCTGGAGACCGAACTGCGCCTGCTCGATCACTACGCCCCCGTGCTCGGTCTGCCGGACACCCTCAAGGCCAAGGGGCTGGGCCCGCTGCGCGAGACCCTGGCCGGGCAGGCAGCGGAACTGGGAACCATCAAGGACTATGACTTCGAGGCAGCTCTCAACACCCTGAAGGAGAAGGAACCGAACCGCTGGCGTCACCTGCGCGATGGCGAAGGCGCGGACCGCCGCTACCCGGTTCTCTCCGCCGACACGGCGGTGCAGTTCCGCAGCACCGCCCTCAGCGAAATCCAGGCTTTTCTGCGCGGAACCTTCCCATCTCTGGCCGAGACCGACAAACCCGAGCTACAGGACAACTAGATCGGAGCGACGAAGCTCCCTCCCACGCACGATGTCCCCTCACTTCGAAACCCTCCAGCTGCATGCCGGCCAATCCCCGGATCCGGCGACCAACGCCCGAGCGGTGCCGATTTACCAGACCAGCTCCTATGTGTTCAATGACGCGGAGCACGGCGCCAATCTGTTTGGCCTGAAGGAATTCGGGAACATCTACACCCGTCTGATGAATCCCACCACAGACGTGTTCGAGAAGCGGGTGGCTGCACTGGAGGGCGGCATGGCAGCCGTGGCCACCGCGTCGGGGCAGTCGGCCCAGTTCCTGGCGATCACCAACTGCATGCAGGCAGGAGACAACTTCGTCTCCACCTCGTTCCTCTACGGGGGCACCTACAACCAGTTCAAGGTGCAGTTTCCCCGCCTGGGCATCGACGTGCGGTTCGCCGATGGCGATGACGTGGAGAGCTTCGCCGCACAGATCGACGACAAGACCAAAGGGATCTATGTCGAGGCGATGGGCAATCCCCGCTTCAACATCCCCGACTTCAAGGGCCTCTCCGCTCTCGCCAAGGAGCGAGGCATTCCGCTGATTGTCGACAACACCCTCGGGGCCTGCGGAGCCCTGCTGCGCCCGATCGAGCATGGCGCCGATGTTGTGGTGGAAAGCGCCACGAAATGGATCGGAGGCCATGGCACCAGCCTTGGTGGCGTGATCGTCGATGCCGGCACCTTCGACTGGGGCAACGGCAAGTTTCCACTGATGAGCCAGCCCAGCCCGGCCTATCACGGCCTGGTGCACTGGGATGCCTTCGGCTTCGGCAGCGACATCTGCAAGATGCTCGGCGTTCCCGATAACCGCAATGTGGCCTTCGCCCTGCGTGCCCGCGTGGAAAGCCTGCGGGACTGGGGTCCGGCCCTGAGCCCCTTCAACAGCTTCCTACTGCTGCAGGGACTGGAGACCCTGAGCCTGCGGGTGGAACGCCACACGCAGAACGCCATGGCCCTGGCCAGCTGGTTGCAGCAGCATCCGAAGGTGGCACAGGTCAGCTATCCCGGCCTGCCCGCGGACCCATACCACGAACGCGCCAAGGAATATCTCACCGGGCGGGGCATGGGCTGCATGCTGATGTTCTCCCTGAACGGCGGCTATGAGGATGCCGTTCGCTTCATCGACAGCCTCAAGTTGGCGAGCCATCTGGCCAACGTCGGCGATGCCAAGACCCTGGTGATCCATCCGGCCTCCACCACCCATCAGCAGCTGAGTGAAGCCGAACAGGCCTCCGCAGGCGTGACTCCAACCATGGTGCGGGTCTCCGTCGGACTGGAACACATCGACGACATCAGGGACGACTTCGATCAGGCGCTCGCCGTTCTCAGCTAGATGCCGATGACAGCCCCATGGCACTGATTCTTCCCCGCAGTTATCACAAGATCGGTGCGGTGGAACGCAACCGGATCTCCTGGATCGAGCCCGAGCAGGCGGAGCGCCAGGACATCCGGGCTTTGCGGATCGGAATCCTGAACATCATGCCCCTGGGCAAGCAGTACGAATTCAACCTGCTGCATCCCCTGGGGCTTTCCGTGCTCCAGATCGAACCGATCTGGATCCGTCTGCGTTCACACGCCTACCGCAGCTGGGACCAGGAACACCTGGATCAGCTTTACGTCACATGGGAGGAAGCCCTGGCGCAGGGTCCTCTGGATGGTCTGATCATCACCGGGGCACCGGTAGAGCATCTGCCCTTCGAGCAGGTGACCTACTGGAGCGAGCTGGTGGAGCTGGTGGGAGAGGCCCACAGCAGCTGTGCCAGCACCCTGGGACTCTGCTGGGCGGGATTCGCTCTCGCTTATCTCGCAGGGGTCGACAAGATTCCCTTCGAGCGCAAGCTGTTCGGGATCTACCCGATGCGAAGCCTGGTTCCGGGCCATCCGCTGATGGGGACGCAGGATGATCGCTTCTTCTGTCCGCAGAGTCGCCATGCCGGCCTCTCCGATGCAGCGATGGAATCAGCCCAGCGTCAGGGACGCCTTCGCCTGCTCTCCCATGGAGAGCGGGTTGGATACACGATCTTTGAAACCCCGGATCAGCGACAGCTGATGCATCTCGGCCACCCGGAATACAACGTGGGGCGCATTCTTGGAGAGATGGAACGAGACCGGGCTCGGGGCGATGTGCCGCCTCCGGAGAACTTCGATGCGGATCATCCCCAGACGCTCTGGCGGTCGCATCGCAATCTGCTGTTTCAGCAGTGGCTCTGGTTCTGTTATCAGCGGGTGAGTCTGACCGCCTGAGGCTGAAGGGCTAGGGTCTCGGAACGCTCCGGAGCAGCCTTGCGGTTCAGTTCCCGCTCAAGCGTGGCGATGCGACGTTCCCTCAGGCAATGTCGACAGCCCCCCAGTGTCTGGAGGTGCTTTTCCGGGGTGATGCAGATCAGCTGAACCGGATGGCGTCGGCAGCGGATCTTGACCGGACTCTTGTAGCTGCGCCAGCGCATTTCGCTGTAGTCGAACTGATCGCCGAAGCGCTGCTTTGCCCGCTTGAGGAATTCGGTTTCGGTGATGCGTGCCGCCATCACGGAACTGTATGGGCTGGTTGCCGCAGACCAACCAGGCCTGTCATCCCCCTTCACGGAGCCGGCAACCCCGGAAGCAGGGCGATGAGGGGCTGTGCCTGCAACACGAGACGGTCCTGAATCGTTCAGGCTGGCGCCATCGACAACCAGGGTGGATGTCATGAGCAGTCCGGGCATGACGCCGCCTGTGTGCCCGAGCCGGCAGCCCTGGACGCTGCACCAAGGCTGGTTGCCGCCAGAGCGGAGCAACGTTTGGCAGCGCACCATCACGCAGGAGATGGCATGGCAGCAGCCGGTGGTCCAGGTGTACGGCCGCCAACACGCCGTGCCTCGCCTGACGGGGTTCCTGGCCAGCGAAGGACTGCGTTACCGGTACAGCGGCACGACCCACTGCGGTGAGGGCTGGCCCACCTGGTTCGAGCTGCTGCGGCAGCAGGTGAACGAAGCCTGCGGAACAAGCTTCAACGGATGTCTGCTCAACCTCTACAGAAACGGTGAGGACCGCATGGGGTGGCATGCCGATGACGAACAGGAGATTGACCAGACCCGGCCGATCGCCTCACTGTCGCTGGGGGCAACCCGCGATTTCTGCCTGCGCCATCGACAGGACCCCATGCGGAGGGAGACCCTTGTCCTGGCGGACGGCGACCTGCTGGTCATGCATCCCGGATGCCAGCAGCAATGGATGCATGGGGTCCCGAGCCGGCGTCGAATCAGGACATCACGCGTGAACCTGACCTTTCGCTGTTTTCTTCCCTGAACGTTCCGGGAAGTCAGCAATGTCGCAACAGTTTCTGCCAGTGGATTGACCTGCCTTGTGCACCTGAGGAGCTGAGCACAGGATGAGCCCAACGGCAACGATCAGCGCAGGCTTGCAGCAAGACAGCACTCCTCAATCACTTGTATCTGACAACACATCAAATGACAGAAAATCCTGCAACAACCGAGGATCCAGAGGGCCTAGGCAGAAGTACAGGACTTCACACCACCTGGTTGATGCGGTAGCCGATCACGGTCAGGGCTGTGATCAAGAACACCAGAATAACGGACCCAACGAGATCAACCTCTCCCATCGACACCTCCGACAAACCCACAACTCCAATGTAACGACGATCCATCAACCGTCACAAGGTGGAATCCCGCCCCGCGGACGCGCTCTTAACAAAACGCAGGAAGAAAGATAAATATTTTTGAGCGGCACTTTGTTGATCACTGCCGCACGTCAAATCATCACGCCTGATTGAACAGAATGGTGACCAGAACACCCCAGATCGGGGCTGTCAGCGCAGCACAGACCGTGCTCCACAGCACAAGCCCGGCCGCAAGGTCCTGATCCCGTCCTGCGGACTCTGCGATCAACAGCAGGGAGATGGCCGCCGGAGCAGCACCCTGAAGGGTCAGGGCCTGAATCATCAATGGATCAAGCCGCAGCAGCAGACCGATGCTCAGCAGCAGCAGCGGGTAACCGATCAGCTTGGCCAGCAGCACCGGAGCCACGGAAGCCGCCAGAGGCCCCGGCGCCCGACGATCACGGGCGATGCTGCCAAGACGCAGACCCACCACCGCCAGAGCAAGAAGAATGACCACCTGCGAGGGGATCCACATCGCCTCGGCGACCCCTGCACGCCACGGGGTCCATTGAACGAGCAGAGCTCCGGCTAGCCCCCTCACCGCCGGGCTGGCGGTGAGGCTCATGAGCAGCCTGATCGCCCTGCCGCCCTCTCGGGGAGAAGGCGCCGCGATCAGCATTGGACCGACACTCCAGGTGAGCAGCGTCGCTCCGAGGTCGTAGCCGATGCTGATCGGCAGAGCCGAGGCAGGCAGAAACGCCAGCGCCAGCGGGATGCCGACATAGGCCGTATTGCCGACGCAACTTCCGAGCCTGCTGCAGGGACCGGGCAGCAGGCGACGCAGCGGCGGGACCCTGACGCCGACCACGAGCACCACCCCGATCGCCGCGGCCGCCAGCAGCGCCGCCTGCAGCATCTGGCCGCTCAAGCCGCCCTTGAGCAACAGGCCCATCACGCTGAGCGGCACACCGAAACGCACCAGAGGCAACGCCAGGCGACCCGAGAGATCGGGATGACGTCCTCCGATCCAGAACCCGAGCAGAAGACAGGGGATCAGGCTCAGCAGCATGGCGCGAAGGTTTCAAAGGGCCACGGACACGACCGCACCACCCCTGTGCCAGGGTGGCAATCGTCCATCGACTGACCGCCATGCTCCGTCGAACTCTGCAGCGGCGTTTTGAACAACTCAGACTGCGCCTGTCTGAACAGGTGCAGACCCTGCCCCTCGGCAACGACAGCTGGCTGGACACCGAGCGGGAACTGATGGCCGTTGAACGAGCGCTGGCACGGATGCCGCTCTGCGAGAGCTGAAGAAAGCGGCGGCCAGAGGCGCATCGCGTACGTCACATCATCTGTCGCAGAAACCGGCGGCTGCGCTCTTCCTTTGCATTGCTGAAGAAGGTCTCCGGGTCGGAGGTCTCCACCACCTTGCCCTGATCCATGAACATCACCCGGTCCGCCACCTCCCGGGCGAAACCGAGTTCATGGGTGACCACCACCATCGTCATGCCGCCAGCCGCCAGCTGACGCATGGCATCCAGCACCTCCTTCACACGCTCGGGGTCCAGAGCGCTGGTGGGTTCATCGAAGAGCATCACCTCCGGATCGAGGGCCAGGGCACGGGCGATCGCCACACGCTGCTGCTGACCGCCGCTCAGCTGGGCCGGATATTTCCTGGCCTGCTCGGCGATCCCCATCTGCTCGAGAAGATCAACCGCCCGCTGCTCCGCTAGCGACGGAGACATCTTCTTGACCTTGATCGGAGCCAGGGTGATGTTGTCGAGAATCGAGAGATGCGGGAAGAGATTGAACTGTTGGAACACCATTCCCACCCGCTGCCGGATCGCCCGCACCTCCCGTTGGTCGTGGCTCGCATCCAGGCGCATCCCCAGCACATCCAGCCTGCCCGAATCGAGCGTCTCCAGACCGTTGAAGGTTCGGATGAGGGTGCTTTTGCCGGATCCGGAGGGACCCATCACCACCAGAACCTCTCCGCTGATCACCTCGAGGCCCACCCCATCGAGAGCCCGCTGGCCTGGGGTGTAGCTCTTCACCAGATCGATGGCTCGGATGGCGACGGTCATCAGGAGGAACGGAGGGGGTCGAGCTGGATCTCCAGATGGCGGGCCAGCAGCGCCATGGCGGTGCAGGCCAGCCAGTAAACAGCAGCCAGCCACACATACACCTCGAGGTAGCGGCCGATGAACGCCGGATTGGCCAGCAGGCTGCGGCTGATCCCCAGCAGTTCGACGAGGCCGAGAATCGCCATCAGGCTGGTGTTCTGAAGCAATCCCACCGCCTGATTGGTCAGGGCAGGCAGAGCGATGCGCAGCGCCTGGGGCAGCACCACCAGTCGCAGGCTCTGGAACGGCGAGAGTCCCAGGACCGCGGCCGCTTCCGTCTGCGTGGGTGGGATCGCCTGCAACCCACCGCGCACGTCCTCAGCGATGTACGCCGCAGCGAACAGAGCGAAGGCGATCACGGCTCTCAACACCCGGTTCAGTTCCAGCCCCGGAGGCAGAAACAAGGGAATGAGCAGCTGTCCGAAGAACAGCACAGCGATCAATGGCACCGCCCGCATCACTTCGATGTAAGCGGTGCTGGCCACACGCAGCACCGGCAGTTCGCTGCGCCGTCCAAGCGCTAGCAGAACCCCCGCCGGAAGACTCAGCAGGGCGCTGCAGACGGTGAGCAGCAGCGTGAGGCTGAAGCCACCCCACTCACGGGTGGGCACTGACGGAAGACCCAGCCCACCGGCGAGAAGCACCACTCCCAGCGGAACCATCAGGCTCCAGAGCGCCGGAAGCCCCCGACGCAGCCAGCCGCGTCGGGGGCCCATCAGCGTGACTGCGGTCATCAGGATCAGCAGAGCGATCCACACAAGGGGCCGCCAGCGCTGATCCGGTGGATACCCTCCCACCGCGTACAAGGGCAGATTGGCCGTGACCACCGTCCAGTCGGTGGCGAACAGCAGCCAATGCACCCCGCTGAACCCGGCCCATCCGAGCAGGGCCAGCATCAGGAGCGTCAGCAGTCGATCGATGACGCGGTTCATCAACGGCTCCCCTTCAGACGTCCAAGCACCAGACCGTTGAGCACTGCCATGCCGCTGCTGATCAGCAGATTGAGCAGCAGAAAGCTGAGCAGCAGCAGCAGAAAGCCCTCGATCGCCCGGCCCGTCTGAGTGATCGTCGTGTCGCTGACGGCGTAGAGGTCAGCGAAACCGACGGCGATCGCCAGGGTGCTGTTCTTGGCCAGGTTCAGGTACTGGCTGGTGAGGGCCGGAAGAATCGCCGGAAGCGCCTGAGGCAGAACGATCCGTCGCATCCCCAGCCCCTCAGCGAGGCCGAGACTGCGGAAGGCCTCCCACTGCCCTCTCGGCACGGAATTGATCCCACCCCGCACGATCTCGGCGATGGAGGCACCGGTGAACACCGCCAGACCGGTGAGCACGGCGCAGAACTCGACACTCAGATCCAGCCCCAGAAGACGGATGCCCTGGTTGGACAACCCGATCAACCCGCCGACAGGGGTCTCCGGAAGCCCCAGAAACCCAACGAAGTACCAGAACATCAGCTGAAGCAGCAGCGGCACCTGACGGATCAGGGCCACATAAGCCGCCGCCAACCGGCGGAGAAGGCTGTTGCCACTGCTGCGGGCAGCCCCTGCTGCAACACCCAGGAGTGTGGCCAGCACGAGGCCGCTGAGGATGACCTTGAGGCTGTTCAGCCAGCCGATCGTGAGAGCCCAGGCGTAGCTGTCCGAGGGGCTGTACGGCAGAGCCGTCTCTGCGAGAGCGAAACCGGCAGGACGCGCAAGCCAGCCGAAGCTCAGACCCAGTCCGGTGCGGATCAGGTTCACGGCGAGATTGTTGATCAGGACCGCGGCCAGACCGAGGAGCAGTGCCGCGGCAGCGATCTGAATCCAGAATCGGCGATGCATTGCGGCAGGTCCGTCAGGAGAAGGGAGGGGAAACCATCAGGCCGCCGTCGCCAGCCAGACGGTTCACACTCCGGGGAATCGTCACCGCACTGTCGCGACCGAGATGACGGTCGTAGATCTCGCCGTAATGACCGGTCGCTCTGATCACTTGAACCACGAAATCATCGGGCAGTCCAAGCTTGCTGCCGAGCCCACCGTCCACCCCGAGGAAGCGACGAAGGGCCGCCTGGCTCGGATCCGCCTGCGCCGTCTTCAACACCTCATCGACATTGGCCTGGGTGATGCCGCGTTCCTCCGCCTCGATCAGAGCGAAGACCACCCAGCGCATCGCATCGGCCATGCGCTGGTCGCCTCCCACCACCGCAGGCGCCATCGGCTCCTTGCTCAGCCGCTCCTCGAGGATCGTGTGCTGCTCGGGATCCGGAAACCCTGAGCGAGCGGCGGCCAGCTGCGTGAGATCCGAGGTCATTCCGGCGCAGCGCCCCTGCAGATAGCCGCCCACCACCTGATTCAGATCCTGGTACTTGATCGGGGTGTACGGCAGCTGACGCGTCTCGAAGACGTCGTTGAGGTTCTGCTCGGTGGTGGTGCCTGAGCCCACACAGATGGCCTTGCCTGACAGCTGCTCGAGAGACGTGACGCCACTACCGGTCTTGACCATCAACCCCTGACCGTCATGGAAGACGATCGGCCCGAAGCTGAGTCCGTTGCCTCCGGAGGCATCCCGGCTCAGGTTGAAGGTGGTGTTGCGGGAGAGCAGATCGATCTCCCCGGAGCGCAGGGCTGTGAAGCGTTCCGGGGCCGTCAGCGGCCTGTACTGGATGCTGTCCGGAGCTCCGAGGAACGCCGCAGCCATGGCTCGGCAGATATCGATATCGAAGCCTTCGTAGCCGCCGTCCGGCCGCAGAAAACTCATGCCCGGAATCTTGCCGCTGACTCCGCAGATCAGCTCACCGCGCTGCTTCACGAGATCCAGACGCGTGCTGTCGGCACTGCCCAGTGAGGCACAGGAACTGAGCAGCGTCGCCAGGCCCCCGAGGGCGCCGATCACAACGCGGATTCCGGATCGGGTCATGGCCATGGGACAGATCGGGTGGGATTGTCCCAGATCCGGGCTGAACCCCCATTGAAGCCTCTAGTTTCAGCTGATCTTCAGCGCCTTCTCCATGCCCGCCATCCCCTGGCTGGTGGCACCCTTGATCAGCCTGCTCTTGCAGATGCCTGCGATGGCCTGGGAGGAAGGCGACCGACAGGCTTACAACAACAAGATGGCTCTGCTGAAGGTGCTGGTGGATGGTGCCAAGGATCGCGCCACCAGCAGCGGCGACCTGGAAACCCTCTGCATCCTGATGAGCATCGGCAATGACGTGACGCTGCGTTATGTGCAGCTCAACCCCGCGGATCAGGTGATTCAGACGCGATTGTCAGGGATGCGCACCGATCTGACGAGCTGCCTGGCCGTTCTCTACAACCCTCTGGCCTCTCGCTGAGCCGCCATGATGCGGTCATCCGAGAACGCCTGATGGACACCGACCTTCTGCTTCCGTTGATCGGTGGTGGCGTGCTGATCCTGTTGATCGTGGGAGGCACGATCGTCATCGTCCTGCGCCCGAGTGACACCCCCCAACGCTGATCAGGCGTGAGCACTCTCCTGACCACCGATCCGCTCGAACAGATCGAGGCTTTCCTCGTTCAGACCGACCACCGAGACCGCTGAACCGCCGACGCGGAACTTGCGGATCACCTGGTCGAGAGCCGCCACGCCACTCTGATCCCAGATGTGAGCGGATGACATGTCGATGCTGATCCTGGCCGGGTGATCGTGCAGATCGAATCCCTGCACGAAATAGATCTTGCTGACGAAGAACAGCTGTCCCTTGACGCGGTAAAGCCGCTCTTCGTCGCTGAGATCGACCGTTTCCACCTGAATCACCTTGGCCACCTTGCGGCTGAACAGGATCCCCGCCAGAGCGACGCCGGCCAGCACACCAAGGGCCAGGTTGTGGGGGGTGGTGAGCATCGTCACCGCAAACGTCATCAGCATCACGGAGGTATCGCTCTTCGGGATCCGGCGGATGTTGCGCAGTCCGTTGAGATCCGCCGTGCTGACGGCGATGCTGATCATCACGGCCACGAGAGCCGCCATCGGGATCTGCTTCAGCCAGGGGCCGGCCAGCAGGATCATCGCCAGAAGGCTCACACCGGAGAAGAGCGTGGAGAGCCGCGTGCGCCCGCCGTTGTCGACATTCATCACCGACTGACCCACCAGCGCGCAGCCCGCCATGCCTCCGAACAGGGAGGAGACGATGTTGGCGATGCCCTGCCCGCGGGCCTCGACGTTTTTGTCCGTGGTGGTGTCGGTCTTGTCGTCGAGGATGTCCTGGGTCAGGAAGGTTTCCATCAGACCCACGAGGGAGATCGCCAGCGCCGTGGGAAGCACTATCCCAAGCGTGTCGAGATTGAAGGGGACGCCCCCCTCCCCGAACGGCAGGCTGAAGGAGGGAAGTCCGGAAGGCAGCGCCCCGAGGCTGCTGACGGTGGGAATCTCGAAGCCGAACCCGATGCTGATGGCGGTCAGCACGATGATCGCCACGAGCTGAGAGGGCACCACCCGCGTCAGTCGCGGCAGGCCATAGATGATCACCAGTCCGATCAGCACGAGCACGAGCACGATCGGGATCTGCCCCCCGTGGGGAAGTCCGGCAGTGGCGTCACCGTGATGAACATCCAGCCCAAGCTGCGGGAGCTGCGCCTGGAAGATCAGCAGCGCGAGCGCATTCACGAAACCGCTGAGAACACCCTGAGGAACGAAGCGCATCTGATAAGCCAGACGCAGATAGGCCCATAGGAACTGCAGGACTCCGGTCAGCAACCCAGCCACCATCAGGTACTGCACACCCAGACCGGCCCCTCTGGCCTCCCCGGTGGCCACCAGACCGGTCATCAGCAGCGCGGTGGAGCCGGTGGCGGAGGTGATCATCGCCATGCGCCCCCCCACCACCGCGATGGTGAGCGAGAGACAGAACGCACCGAACAATCCGACGGCGGGATCCACGCCGGCGATGCCGGAGAAAGCGATCGCCTCCGGAATCATCGCGAACGCCACCACAAGACCGGAAAGGACATCCCTGCTCGGATTGGCGAACCACTGATTCACCAACGAAGGACTGGAGCGTTGGGCCATGCTCTGTGACGCCGCGGGCAGCGGCGACCGTAGATCACAGCTGAGGCAGGTTGCCGGCGGGATCCAGACGTGCCTTCAGCAGCCGTAACTCCGACAGCCAGGGACCGAAGGCCAGCTCCAGCTCCCGTTGGTGAAAGGGCAGATGGTCATGCAGCTGGGCCAGGTGAACACCGGGACAGACTGTCTGGAGCAGCGCCCAGACCTCCTCGAGCCAGGCCAGGCTTCGCTCACGCGCCTCGGAATCGCCGGCCGACCAGACCGCCGTGATCCAGGGTTTCCAGACGGCATCGCGGTGCCGGAACGCCGAGGCATCGACCGGCACTCTCGCGGTGGCTCCACCGAGCTGCTGGGCTGACAGGCTGCAGAAACCGTCCGGGCTCCGGCGCATCAGCCTGGTCAGATCCGGAACCAGACGCCCCCAGCCCGCAGCAGCTGCCGGACCCAGCAGACCGACGACCTCACCATGGCGACGGTTTCCATCAACTGGAGACGATGCCAGAGAGGGAAGCTGATGCTGGCCGGCGATGGGCACTCCCCCCTCAAACGGCTCCAGGCTCACCTGCAGCCCCTGCACCTCGGATCCGCGCCAGCACCACTGAAGCGATTGCACATCGGGCCAGGACTCCGCCTCGGCGATCCACTCCCCAAGCTGTTCCGGCGGACCGGAACGCCGTGCCACCCACAGCGGAGTCAGCGGCAGGCAGGCCAGCGTGACGTCGGTGACGATCGCCAGAAACGGTGCTGCACCGCACAGGGCCCGCCACTCAGGTTGATCTGAAGGCTGCAGCGCGAAGCAGCGGCCGTTGCCCCAGACGCCGCGGACCTCGCTGAGCTGGTCGATGGCAAGTCCCCGGCGACGACTCAGAGGTCCCATGCCTCCGGTCAGCACATACCCCATGCCGGGATGTCCCGACAGGCCGGCCGTGATCGTGAGCCCCTCAGCCGCCAGCACCTCCAGCAGCGAGCCCATGGTCCGCCCCGCGCCGACCCGCACCGTCGTGCGATCAGGGGACAGCGTGAGGTCCTGGAATCCAGGACGCAGATCGAGACTCCAGCAGCCGTCGACAGCACAGCGGGAACTGGTGCCACCACTACAGACCCTCAGAGGACGGGGGCCACTCCAGGCCTGCAGCAGGGACGGCAAGTCCTCTGCCTTCGGAGAGATCACACCGGCGATGGCCGCATCAGCCGACTGGAGATTGAACAGATCCGACATGCACAGCTGGCCCCGCTTCGGCGAATAGGGTCATCCCATTCGATCAGTGGACCCGACGTCTTGACGGATCTCAGCACCGCAGGCTCCGAGGACAAGCTCGGGGTGCTGATCTGCGGCCATGGCAGCCGCAACCGTGTGGCGGTGGAGGAATTCGCCGGGATGGTCGAACTGCTGCGGCCTCGGCTGGCCCCGATGCCTGTCGAACACGGCTATCTCGAATTCGCCCGCCCGATCCTGCGCGATGGCCTTGAGGCGCTCAGGCAGCAAGGGGTGAACCGCATCCTGGCGATCCCGGCGATGCTCTTCGCGGCAGGGCATGCCAAGAACGACATCCCTTCGGTGCTCAACACCTACAAGGCGGAAACCGGCCTTCCGATCGATTACGGACGAGAGCTCGGTGTCGATCGCCTGATGGTGGCGGCAGCGGGAGCCAGGGTCCGTGAAGCGATCGAGCGTCAGAGCGATGCCGTACCGCTCTCGGAAACGCTTCTGGTGGTTGTCGGGCGGGGATCCTCCGATCCCGATGCCAACTCCAACGTGGCCAAGGTGACGCGGATGCTTGTTGAGGGCTTCGGGTTCGGATGGGGGGAAACGGTGTATTCGGGGGTGACCTTTCCGCTCGTGGAGCCCGGACTGCGCCACGTCGTCAGGCTCGGCTTCCGCCGCATCGTGGTCGTGCCGTACTTCCTGTTCTCCGGTGTCCTGGTGAGCCGCATCCGTCAGCACACCGAACGGGTGGCCCAGGACCACCCGGGGATCAACTTCATCTCCGCCGGGTATCTGGGTGACCACCCCCTGGTGCTGGAAACCTTCCGCGAGCGGGTGGACGATGTTCTCCGAGGTGACACCGCCATGAACTGCTCGCTCTGCAAGTACAGAGCACAGGTGCTGGGCTTTGAACAGGACGTCGGTCGGGTTCAGGAGAGTCACCATCACCATGTGGAGGGACTGGCGGAGAGCTGCACACTCTGCGAACGGGAATGCACCGGGGCCTGCCAGCCGGATGGAACCCCGATCGCTCACACCAATGAGCACGGTCATGACCATGCGCACGGACACGACCATGCGCATCACCCTCCTTATCCCCACAGCGACCACCCCCTCGGCCCGGCGAGCCTCGAACGTTCCGATTCTTCACAGAAGTCTTAAGAGAAAAGCATGGTCCGCCCATAGCGATTGCTCGGTTCTCGCAAGGGACGGATTGGACTTTTTTGATCATGAGATTTTCTGATCAATCCCCGGCGACGGGCGTTGTCCCCGGCTTTTCCACAGGCTGCTGATCAGCAGCCATCCCAAGGTCCAGTGGTGTCCGCCATCTCTGCCGATCCTGTGGGGAAGCCTCTTAACCCTCCGGAAAGGTTGACAAGTGCGGTGATGGTGCTCAACCGCGGATCAGCAGCGGCCCCCAGGCACCAAGCCCCCATCAATCACTGCTGTCTCATGCAGTCTCACGTGAATTTCCCAATTCGCTCATCCTTTTGACGCAGCACGGCCCGATGTGGCTTTCTTATTCGCAGTACGGGTTGAGCGACCTGCCTTGATGGATAGAAATCACCTTGAGCGATGCCATGACATGGGATTGGCCGCGACGACGACAGAGACAGTTCCGGCGTACGTGAGTCTCGAAACGGAGATCCCGGAGGTTCTCTACCGGGGGATGAAGGAGTTCATCGGAGGTCACCCCCACTGGGATCAGTACCGCGTGATGAGTTCCGCACTCGCCCATTTTCTGTTTCAGAACGGCTGCGAGGACCATGCCGTGATGGAGCGCTACCTGGACGACCTGTTCACTCGCCCCGAGAGCTGAGAGCTCTGCTGCAGGCGCGCCGGGCGATGGCCATCATCGTCAGGGTCGGGCTCTGCCAGGCCGAGGTCGGCCAGCAGGCTCCATCCACCACCAGCACATTCCGACATCCCCAGAGCCGGTTGTCCGGGTTCACGACACTTTCTGAGGACTGCTTCCCCATGGCGGCTCCACCCACTTCGTGGATGTAGTAACCCGGAGGAGCTGCCTGCTTCGACAGGGCGACAGCGCCGCCGAGAAACGGTTCCACGAACGGAAGGTGAAACAGTTCCCGGATCTCCAGCGCCTGCCCTTCGGCGGCTTCGATGCACTCCGCCATCGTGCGCTGCATGTGAGTCACCATCGCCCGTTCCGACTCGCCCCAGCGACAGTCGATGTGGGGCACCGTCACCCCCCAGCGATCGGTTGTGTCGCTCAACGTCACACGGTTCTCAGGCCGTGGTTCCACTTCACCGTGGCCGATCAGGAAGCCGGTGACCGTGCCGGGACGCCGCTGCAACCACGTCGGCGGATCGAAACGGCCGATGCCTCCCCAGAGTCCGTAACCGCCCTGGAACGACGCTTGGGAGAGATGACGCCCGAACGGCAGAAAGAAGCTTCCAGCTCCGCTGAGAGGCGGTTGCGGCCGCTCCCCGGAACCCGGCATGGCGAAGAACTGACTGGTGGAGACATGGTCCATCAGACGGGTCCCGAGCCGCCCAGAGGGATCCACCACAGCACCTCCTGATGAGAACTGACGTGTCCGCAACAGGATGGACAGGGTCTGAATCGTCGAGGCGCACAGGATGACGAGATCAGCACTCAGCGTTCTGCGCTCGCCGTTGGTCTGGTCAACGGCGACCACCGCGGTCGCCGTTGACGCATCCGCACTCAGACAGAGCCGCTCGACCATCTGATCGGCCATGACTTCGACGCGTCCGGTGGCGATCGCCCGCTGCAGCGTGCTGCCTCGGCTGCTGGAAGCTGGCCAGTCATCCGTCCGCTGCGGAGCATGAGGCGCGAATCCCCGCGACTGAATCACGGCATGGCCAAGACGTTCGCGGACCGCCTCAGCGAAGCGCTGCTCGGCGTCGGTGCTCGGCAGCGCGTCTGACATGGCACCGTCCGGAAGCTGAGCCAACCCATCCCTGGCACCGAAGACCCCGAGCTGCCGCTCCAGATCGCTGTAGTGCTGCTCCAGATCAGCAAAGCCGATCGGCCAGCGGATCACGCCTTCCTTGCCGCGGATCCCAGCAAAATCCTCGTCCGAGAGCCGCAGAGTGATGCCCCCCCAGGTGAGGCTGCGGCCTCCCACCTGCCAACCCCGGGTCCACAGGAACGGGCGCTCGACAGGGTGCTCATAGGGATGACGGCGTTCATCCGCATACAGCTCCGGGTTGGCCTTCCAGTAGCCGGGATGCTGTGCCTGACGTCGATGCCGGCCGCTGCTGATCCCCGCGAGCCGACGCAGCATGTTTCCGACCGGGGTTCCGAAGGCCACCGCACGGCTCAGATCCGGACCTGCCTCCAGCACGAGCACCCTGGCGCCCCCCTCGGCGAGGGTCATGGCAGCGACACCACCGCTCGCTCCGGAGCCGACGACGATCGCATCCCAGCTGGCGTTGACGTGCTCAGAAGAAGAGCTCACAGGCAACGGATCCGGTACAAAAAAAGATCCCCGGAGGGATCTTCAATCCAAACAGAAGTGGTGGCGGGGGGGAGATTTGAACTCCCGACCTTCGGGTTATGAGCCCGACGAGCTACCAGACTGCTCTACCCCGCGTTGCCCTCCGAAATCATACACATCGGTGTCGCCGGACACAGAATCCTTTCAGCTTTGCTGGAACTGCAGAGAACCGTTCACCTCGAGGTGCACGCCGGGATTCAGGATCAGAACCTGCTCTTCGAGCTCCTGAAGGCTCATGGGTGTGAGCCATTCCAACTGACGCAGCAGATGCAGCGCCACAGCCTGTTTGGCACGTCTAGAGCCGTCTTCCACCTTGATGGCGACCCCAAGGCCCTCACCGATGCGGCTGAGGCACTGAATGCCCTCGGCGCCTCCCTTGGAGAGCACCTGACCATGACTTCGTCCCATCAACTCGGTGTCGAAGCGGCCGGCACCGGCCACAAGATCAGGATGCGCCAGCATCGCCCGGCTGATCTGCTCCAGTTCCGCATGGCGCGAAGCCCCGAGATGGGCATAGAGAAGCGCCATCTGCGCCAGCTGCAGTCGCAGGGTCGGAGCACCGCAGTCATCCCGTGCCGCCACCAGCTCCGCTGCCGGCAGCCCCAGCAGTTCCGCCACCCTCCGGTTCACCTCCTTCTGCAGCGGATGGTCGCTCTGCAAATAGCTGTCGAGGGGCCAGGCCATTTTTCGACTCGTGGCCAGGAAGGCGGCGTGTTTGCCGGAGCAGTTGTGCTGCAACGGGCTGTCGGACCCTTCAGGAACGGGGCACTGCAGATGGGAGGCCTCCAGCTCAGCATTCCAGAGCAGCCTGAACGCCTCACGGGCATGCTCATTGCTGCCGGAGTGGGAAGCGCAGCTGATGGCGATGCCCCGATCACCGGCCTCCATCTGGGCAGCGGCCCCACTGCTCAGAAACGGCATGGCCTGGAACGGTTTCAGCGCGGAGCGGATGAAAGTCTCGTAACCGGGATCACCGGCAGACATCAGAACCCGTCCGCGCCCGTCACAGACAACAGCGTGCACCCTGTGCTTTGACTCGCCGATGCAGCCGCGGCAGAGAGTCACCTCCAATGGCGCAGTCCCGGAGCGCGATGCGCCGCTGAAACCGGAGGAGAGGGGCATCCTCGAACGAGCCTCGTTTCAGAGAGCCTGACAGAGGCTCGCCCCCCCCAGCATGAGTGCGGCGGCCAGGGCCATGGCACGTGCCAGCCGACCCAGGATCGGCCTCACCTCATGCCGGGCCACGAGCTGATCCTTCTCACGCCAGGACACGGGCTTCTCCCACGTCTGCCCGTCGTACCAGCCTGACTCCTCGTAATCCACCGATTCAGCCAGCAGGCGGCGCATCACGTAGGTCCAGCCAAGCCACTGGCGCATCAGCAGAAACAGAGGCAGAACGAGCGCTGCCACGCAAGCTGCCATCACCAGCCGCGGTGGGTCGCCACGCAACGTCCAGCTGCCGCTGGCGATCAGCGTGCAGACGGGAAGCATCAGCAACCATGCCGTTGCTAGACGCCAGCGCAAGCGTGGGTTATCCCCGGCAGGCCAGGAGAAGAACCAGGATTCCGTCAGCTGCTGGAACTCCTCCAGTGGACGCTGCTCAGGAGGAACCGGACAGGCGACGGACTCGGTCATGACCCCGCAGGAACATCCTGCGGCGAACCTAGAAACACCCGGGTCTCGCCGTGACTCCAGAAGGCCTCGAGGTCGTAATACCCCCGCTCGTCGGGCAGGAGCACATGAACGATGAGTTCGCCGTAATCGAGCAGCGCCCAGCGCCCCTCATTCAATCCTTCCTTTCGCAGCGGGAGTCGCTCCGCTTCGGTCTCCAGCCGGTCCTCGACCGAGCGAGCGATCGCCCGCACCTGCACATCCGACTGTCCTCCTGCGATCACCAGCCAGTCGGCCAGGCTTGAAACCTCGTCGACTCGGATCAGACGGATGTCCGTGGCCTTGCGGTCGTCACAGGCATCCGCAGCGAGCTCGGCAAGCTGTTCACTATCCATAGACGTTTTCGCTGGTGACGGAACTGCGGGATCCCTCCTGCTGTGCCATCTCGGCACGCGCCTTGCTGGCACTCTTACGCAGCGCCTCCAGGCGATCTTCATAGAAGCTGCGACGGCGCTTCTTGCGGGTCTGTTCCACCAGCTCCTTCAGCGCACCACCCAGACTGCGGTAGGCGTTCGGAACGCTGTATCCGAATCGGCAGGCCAGGTCGATGGCCCGCTCATCTGCGGTGATCGCATCCTGCAGACGCTTCTCGGAATTGTTCTTGAGGTAAAGGCGGTAACCAGCGAAACCCGAGAGCCCCAGGGCCATCAACAGGAGAAGGCCGTCCTGAACCCAGAGTTCGCCGATGGCACCACCCAAACCGATGGCGAGAGCAGCCATCTCCCAGCCATCCCTGGGGATCGTGTCGTTCTGAATGCGACCGACCTCATGCCAGAAGAGCAGGTTGCGGTGATCGAGAGCCATGCTGTCCCACTTTTCAAGATCCACCTGGATCTCGACTTCATCGCGGCCGATCTCTTCAAGGGTGATCAGCGGCGGGTCCACCGCGGCAGCGGACTCGACGAACACCCAGCTCTGCATTTCCGGTGGCAGCAGCCCCTTGAGGCGCTGGAGCTCACTCATCGCGTCTGGGTTCCCTTTGATCTTTCAAAGGTAGCGAGGCCCCGGTCCCTCACCGTTCATGCCGTGGGGGAACAGCTGCGTGAGAGGCTTTCAATGTCTGGCCCAGAACGACCTCCATGCCCCGGCGGACAGATCTGCAACGCATCCTTCTGCTGGGATCAGGCCCGATCGTGATCGGCCAGGCCTGCGAGTTCGATTACTCCGGAACCCAGGCCTGCAAAGCTCTCCGCGCCGAGGGATACCAGGTGATCCTGGTCAATTCCAACCCGGCATCGATCATGACCGATCCGGAAATGGCGGATCGGACCTACATCGAGCCGCTCACCCCGGATCTCGTGACGCAGGTGATCGAACGGGAACGTCCCGACGCCCTGCTGCCGACCATGGGCGGGCAGACCGCCCTGAATCTGGCGGTGACCCTGGCCGAGAACGGAACACTGGAGCGTTTCGGTGTCGAGCTGATCGGTGCCGATCTGCAGGCGATTCAGAAAGCCGAAGACCGCCTGCTGTTCAAGCAGGCGATGGAACGGATCGGCGTCAGGGTCTGTCCCTCCGGGATCGCCTCGTCCCTGGAGGAGGCTGAGGCCGTGGGTGCCGCCATCGGCAGTTTTCCCCGCATCATCCGTCCCGCCTTCACCCTTGGGGGCAGCGGCGGTGGGATCGCTTACAACCCGGAGGAATATGCGGCGATCTGCAAGAGCGGACTGGAGGCGAGCCCGGTTTCGCAGATCCTGATCGAGCAGTCCCTGCTGGGCTGGAAGGAATTCGAACTGGAGGTGATGCGCGATCAGGCCGACAACGTCGTGATCGTCTGCAGCATCGAAAACCTGGACCCGATGGGGGTTCACACCGGAGACTCGATCACGGTGGCCCCGGCCCAGACCCTGACGGATCGGGAATACCAGCGACTGCGCGACCAGTCGATCGCGATCATCCGCGAGATCGGAGTCGCCACCGGCGGCAGCAACATCCAGTTCGCCGTCAATCCCGTGAACGGCGATGTGGTGGTGATTGAAATGAACCCCAGGGTGAGCCGGTCCTCCGCCCTCGCCAGCAAGGCCACAGGCTTTCCGATCGCGAAGATCGCCGCTCGCCTCGCCGTTGGATACACCCTCGACGAGATCCTCAACGACATCACCGGCAAAACGCCGGCCTGCTTCGAGCCCACGATCGATTACGTGGTCACCAAGATCCCTCGCTTCGCCTTCGAGAAGTTCCGCGGAAGTCCGGCGATTCTCACCACGTCGATGAAATCGGTCGGGGAAGCGATGGCCATCGGACGCTGCTTCGAGGAGTCCTTCCAGAAGGCGATGCGATCTCTCGAGATCGGCCGGTCTGGCTGGGGCTGTGATCGACCGGAACCGGAGATCTCCGAGCGAGAGATCGACCGTCTGCTTCGGACCCCATCCCCGGAACGGATTCTCTGGGTTCGCACAGCGATGCTGCTCGGACGCAGTGATGACGACCTGCACAGGATCAGCGGGATCGACCCCTGGTTCCTGGCGAAGCTGCGACGGCTGATTGATGCGGAGCAGCAGCTGCTGAAGGGACGCGCCTTGGCGAGCCTGGATGCGGAGGAGCTTCTCCAGCTCAAACAGCTCGGCTTTTCCGACCGGCAGATCGCCTGGGCGACCGGTTCCACGGAGTTGGCGGTTCGGGATCGGCGTCAGACCCTCGGGGTGAACCCGATGTTCAAGACCGTCGACACCTGTGCCGCGGAATTCGCCTCGACGACGCCTTACCACTACTCCACCTACGAGAGGCCGCTGCAGAAACTCAATGACGCCGGTGAGCTGATCACGATGCCCCCTTCGAATGAGGTGCACAGCTCCGGATCGGGTCGTCGAATGATGATCCTCGGAGGTGGACCGAACAGGATCGGCCAGGGCATCGAGTTCGACTACTGCTGCTGCCACGCCTCCTTCGCGGCCCAGGAGAAAGGAATCAGCACCGTGATGGTGAACAGCAACCCAGAGACGGTCTCCACCGACTACGACACCAGCGACAGCCTCTACTTCGAGCCGCTCACCCTGGAGGATGTGCTGAACGTGATCGAGGCGGAGCACCCCGATGGCGTCGTGGTGCAGTTCGGCGGTCAGACCCCGCTCAAACTGGCGATCCCCCTGCTTGAGTGGCTGGACACGGACGCGGGACGTGCCACCGGGACACGCATCTGGGGCACCTCACCGGAATCGATCGATCACGCTGAAGACCGGGAACAGTTCGAGGCGATCCTCAGAACCCTGGAGATCCGCCAGCCGAGAAACGGCCTCGCCCGCAGCGAAGAGGAAGCCCGGAACGTCGCGACCAGGGTGGGGTACCCGGTGGTGGTCCGCCCCTCCTATGTGCTGGGAGGGCGCGCCATGGAAGTGGTGTTCGACGAAGAGGAACTGAACCGCTACATGCGTGAAGCGGTTCAGGTGGAGCCCGATCACCCGGTGCTGATCGATCAGTACCTGGAAAACGCCGTGGAAGTGGATGTCGACGCACTCTGTGACAAGGAAGGCAACGTGGTGATCGGCGGCTTGATGGAACACATCGAGCCAGCTGGTATCCACTCCGGGGATTCCGCCTGCTGCCTGCCCTCCGTTTCCCTTGGCGAAGAAGCCCTTGCGATCATTCGCGAGTGGAGCCGCGGGCTGGCCCTGGCACTCAAGGTGGAAGGACTGATCAACCTGCAGTTCGCCGTCCAGCGTGACAGCGAAGGACGGGAAATCGTCTACATCATCGAAGCCAACCCAAGAGCATCCCGCACGGTGCCGTTTGTCGCCAAGGCCACGGGGCAGCCACTGGCACGGATCGCCACACGCCTGATGGCGGGCGAAACCCTGGCCGAAGTCGGTTTGAATCATGAACCCAAGCCGCCCTTGCAGACCATCAAGGAGGCTGTGTTGCCGTTCCGACGCTTTCCTGGCGCGGACACGGTCCTGGGACCGGAGATGCGTTCCACCGGCGAAGTGATGGGTTCCGCCGACAGTTTCGGCATGGCGTACGCCAAGGCTGAGCTGGGGGCTGGTGAAGCCCTTCCAACCGCTGGAACCGTGTTTCTCTCAACCCATGACCGGGACAAACAGGCGCTGATCCCGGTCGCTGCCAGGTTGATCGAGCTCGGCTTCTCGGTGATCGCCACCTCCGGCACAACCAACGCCCTCGCGGAGGCCGGCCTGGCGGTGACATCCGTGCTCAAGGTGCACGAAGGGCGCCCGAACATCGAGGATCTGATTCGCTCCAAACAGGTGCAGCTCGTCATCAACACACCGATTGGCCGCCAAGCCGCGCACGATGACAAGTACCTACGACGTGCAGCCCTTGATTACGCCGTGCCGACCGTGACAACGCTGGCAGGTGCACGGGCCGCCGTGGAAGCGATCGCGGCCCTTCAGGGCCAGCCCACGCTGAGCATCCATGCCTTGCAGGATGTCCACAGCTGACCGGCCTGACGGGCAACCGGATCAGCAACAAGCATGACAAGCCGCACAGACGCAGACAGCGCGATCACGTCATCCAGTGCGTTTGTCACCGACGATGTGTTCAGTGGCCTGAATGAAAGCGTGTTGCTAATCTGATCAGGATGAGCCCGTAATGTCGTGAAAACAGGCTTAACCTCACGACAACACAATTGGGTTGACAACAACAGTGATATTTTATTACTTCAGTCATCCACCTCAGCCAGTGATCACCTGAACAGCAATCACGCACTGTCAGGTCAGGACGACGATCAAACAAGCCCTCTCGATCCGATCGTCCGAATCGGGAGCGTGGATGCGCCTTCTGCAACGAGCATTGAGAGGGTCATCACGATCCCCATCGACATCACAAAAATCGATGACGGGATCACATCGATCAACGGTTTCAATATCAAGGTTCATTATGATTCATCAGCTTTAAATCTCATTCAAAGCGAGGAAGAGTCGCTCGAGATCCTCGCCGACAACATCCCCCTGATGGATGCCATCTCACAGCTGAGTGGTTCGGCTGCCGGCTGGCTTGTGGATGCAGCGACGGAACAGAGCGGAGATGGTGCTTCCAAGCTCACCGCAGTGGCGGGAATGCTGACGGAAACAGCGACGGAGGGGGTGTTCCACATCGTCGGAGCCGGTCCTGTGGGACTGTCTGTGGACGATGCCGAGAGCATCAGTGAGTCCAACCCCCTCCATCTGGGCAGCCTCGTCTTCCGGGTACCGGCAGGAACCCTGGATCAGAGCATCGATCTGGATCTTCGGCTTGAAGAGGTCCTGATCACGGGATCGACGCAAGATCAGATCTCGGCAACTCTCACCACCACAGAGGTCATCGATGGTGTTCTCACATTGCAGAGCCAGGCCTCAACAACAGACACGACACCACCCAGCGTCAAGCTGACCCACTCCACGCTGACCACCTCGGCAACAGCCATCGTCACCGCCGTCCTTTCTGAAGGATCAGAGGATTTTTCTGCCACCGACCTGATCGCCACCGGGGGCGAAATCAGCAATTTCAATCCGATCAGCGCAACGGAATACACGGCCCTGTTCACACCGACCCCCCAGAGCACCGTCGATGGCACCGTGACCATCGGTGCCGGTGCGTTCTCCGATGCCGCGGGAAATCGGAACACAGAGAACGAGCTGGTCACGATCACGGTGAACACCTCGATCCCGTGGGTCTCGCTCACAACAACCGACGACAAGCTGACGGCAGGAGAGACCGCCCTGATCGGCGCCTCACTTTCGGAGGTCTCCGAGGATTTCGGCGAAGACGATCTCGATGTCAGCGGCGGGGTGCTCTCCGATTTCACTCAGGTGAACGAGCTTCGGTACACCGCGTTGTTCACACCGGCAGCAGACAGCACCAGCGATGGTGTGATTTCCGTTGCCATCGGGGCCTTCACCGATCTGGACGACAACAGCAACGCCACCGCCTCCGAGATCTCCATGGATGTGGAGACCACCGTTCCATCCGTCGTTTTGACGGCAAGTGGACTGGGATCCGATGCGATGCTCACCGTCGGGGAAAGCGCCACGATCTCCGCACAACTGTCGGAACGTTCACTCACCTTCACGGCAGACGACCTGATCGTGAGCGGCGGCGAGCTCAGCGACTTCCAGGCGATCAGCACCAGCCTCTACACCGCGACTTTCACCCCCTCCGTCAACAGCACGACCACGGGGATCGTGCAGGTGAACGCGGCAACGTTCTCCGACTTTGCAGGCAATGACAATGCCGACGACATAACCCTGTCCATCCCCGTTGAGACAACGGAACCTTTTCTGGTCTTCACCAGCTCAGACAACAACCTGAAAGCTGGCGAAACCGCAACGATCACCATCACACTCTCGGAGGAGTCTCCGGATTTTTCCCAGGACTCTCTGCTGATCCAGGGAGGAGAACTTTCCCAACTGCAAGCCAGCAGTGCCACGTCTTACTCCGGCATCTTCACACCATCCGCTGAAAGCACCACGGAAGGCCTTCTCTCCATTGCCATCGGGGAATTCTCAGATCTTGCCGGAAACACCAATAGCGCGGATGCCGTGATCAATCTCACGGTGGAAACCACCGTGCCGACCATCTCCTTCAGCAGCAGTGATGACATTCTGACGGCGGGAGAGAAAGCCACGATCCGAGCAACACTGTCAGAGCCGATCGCCACCTTTTCGGCAGACGACCTCCGCGTCAGCGGAGGTCAGATTTCAGATTTCGGCAAAGCCACGTCCAGCTTCAACAAGATCAGCGATTCGGAATACAGCTTCAACACCGTCAGTGACACGGAATACACCTTTGTCATGACGCCGACACCAGACAGCACGGACGATGCGTCGGTCTTTCTGGATGCCAACACCCTCACGGACGCTGCTGGAAATTCCAACACCACATCAGCCGACATTGTGATGACGGTGGAAACAACCATTCCAACCGTCGCGCTGAGCAGCAGCGATCCCACTCTGACGATCGGTGAATCAACGATCTTGGCGGTGGAACTCTCGGAACCTTCCTTTGATTTCACGTTGGATAACTTCAACGTTAGTGGCGGTGCACTCACGGATTTCACCGTTGTGAATGCCTCGCAATACACAGCACTGTTCACCCCTTTCTCCGACACCACAACCACAGCCAGCGCCGTGATTGAAGCCGGCAGCTTTTCGGATGCCGCCGGCAATCAGAACATCCAAGCTGAGTCGCTGATGCTCACGATTGACACGATCGCACCGGAACTCACCCTCAGCAGCTACCGCTCAACCCTCGGCATCGGTGAAAGCACACAGATCCGATTCACGCTGTCAGAATCCTCCAGTGATTTCGGACTCGACGATGTCTCTGTAAGCGGCGGAACCCTTTCAGCACTCTCCGGTGAGGGCACAACCTTTGAGGCCACCTTCACTCCCATGGTCAATGTCAAGACAACAGCAACATTGAAGGTGCTTGAAGAGAGATTCAGCGATACCTACGGCAATGGCAATCTCGCTTCAGACACGATTGCCATCGATGTGGACACCCTGATCGAGGCACCACCCATCCCCAACCGACCCCGACCCAGACAGTTGGGGCACCCGGAGCTGGACACTTCTGCCGCCATCAATCTGTCTGATCTCGTGACAGGTATGGCCCAGAGACAATCCGCCGAGGACATCCTCACTTACCTCGACAACACCGTCGCCGGTCTTTTTCAAGGGATCGCGCCATCTCTGGAGGAAGCCGACATTGATGGCGATGGGCAGCTCCATCCCTTCACCGATGGCATGGTCCTCTCGCTCTATGCGACATCAGCCGCTCTCGATGTTTCTGATTCTCAGCAGCTCATCTACGTCCCCGGTGCCTGGGAAGACAGCCACGAAACGGGTGTGCCCATCGTGAAGTCGCTGCTGGAGTCATCCTTCGGAACATTCCAGAACATGGCAGGCTGAACGCCACCGACGCTGGCTGGATAGGGTTGGTTGATCCGCAGAACCGTCGTGACCACATCCGCACCTGTGATGCCCGGAAGTGATCTGAAAACCGCCTTCCAACGCTGCTACGAGAATCGTTACACCTGGGAGCCAGGCTTCCAGGGTTACCGAGGCCGCTGCCTCTGGTTGCAGGGGGATCGCCAGGTTGAAGGAACATTCGAAGTCGGAGCCGACCTCAAGGCCCAGGTGCAGGGGATCGAGGATGCTGAGGTATTGAAAGCCGTGAATTCCCAACTCTGGGAAGTCGCCATCCATCGGGTGCGACGCAGCTTTGAGCAGACCCATGGTGAGAACACCTTCACCGCAGGCGAGACCGATACGGTGGGCACCGAGGTGATTGTGGGCGGCAAAAATGAAGGCGATCGTTATCGCATCAAGGACGACGTTGTGACGATGGTGCATCGACACATCCATGGAACGGTTGTGACGATCTTCACCACAGATGTCACAGACACTGGAGCCGGCTACCTCAGCCACACGTACACCAGTGCCTATGCCGACCCTGCCACCGGTGAGGCCCGGGGTGCGCGTAACAGGTTCACGGATACCTTCACCCAACTTCCCGAAGGAGGTCCCTGGGTGCTTCAGGAGCGCGTGATCGAGAACGACAACGATCCAGATGATGGCGGCCAGACCTTCCGCTTCGAAGATCTTCAAGCGCTTTGATTGGATTGCAGCAGCTGATCAGCTGTGACACCATCTCCAAACGTTTCGGCTTTGGTGGTGATGGAATTGAACGGTGCCATTGAGGCCATCAACAGCCCGATTAATTCATTCGTCTGGGGGCCACCAACAGTCACGCTGATCGCTCTCACCGGCATCGTGCTGATGGTGGGTCTGCAGTTCATGCCGCTGCAGCGGCTGTTCTACGGCATCCGCATGATGCTGCGACCAGCCGCCGGTCTCAAGGAAGGCGAGATCACGCCGTTCCAGGCCCTGATGACGTCGCTGTCGGCGACCATCGGCACCGGAAACATCGCGGGTGTTGCCGGTGCCATCGCTGTGGGTGGTCCCGGTGCGGTCTTCTGGATGTGGGTGATTGCCGTGTTCGGCATCGCCACGAAATACGCCGAAGCGGTTCTGGCGGTGCAGTTCCGTGAAACCGATGAGCGGGGAAATCATGTCGGCGGCCCGATGTATTACATCCGCAACGGCCTTGGTGAGCGATGGAGCTGGATGGCCGGTCTTTTCGCCCTGTTCGGCATGCTGGCCGGATTCGGAATCGGCAACGGGGTCCAGGCCTTTGAAGTCTCTTCAGCCCTGGAAAGCGCAGGTGTTCCGAGATTGCTCACCGGCATCGTCCTGGGCGTTCTGGTCTTCGCCGTTGTTATCGGAGGCATCCGCAGGATCGCCCAGGCCGCTTCAGCCATCGTGCCGCTGATGTCTGTTCTCTACGTGGCTGCCTGCCTGGTGGTGCTGGCCCTCAATGCCGGTGCGATTCCTGATGCCCTTGGCACGATCTTCACCAACGCCTTCAGCGGCGAAGCTGCCGCAGGCGGAGCCTTCGGGCAGGTGGTTCTGATGGGCTTCAAACGAGGCATCTTCTCCAATGAAGCCGGTCTGGGCAGTGCTCCGATCGCCCATGCCGCGGCCCGGACCGATGATCCTGTCCGTCAGGGAACGGTGGCCATGCTCGGCACCTTCATCGACACCCTTGTGATCTGCACCATGACAGCTCTGGTGATCATCACCACCAAGGCCTACACAATGATGGACAGTGCCGGTGAACGGCTGAGCGGAGCAACCCTTTCGATCGCGGCCTTCGACAGCGGCCTCCCCGGCAGCGGCCTCGTTGTCACCGTGGGACTGATCGTGTTCGCCTTCACCACGATCCTCGGCTGGAGCTTCTACGGAGAGCGCTGCACGAGTTATCTGTTCGGCGAAGCGGCTGTTCTGCCCTTCCGTCTGTTCTGGGTCGCCATGGTGGTGTTTGCATCCGTGGCTGGAACCGGGGGAGCTCTCTGGGGTGTCGCAGACACCCTCAACGGCCTGATGGCTCTCCCGAATCTTGTGGCACTGCTGCTGCTCAGCGGAACGGTGTTCCGCCTCTCCAAGTCCTACAACTTCAGGTCCTGAGGAGAGGCGGACGCCCAGAGGGTCAACCCTGACCCTCTGGCAGAGGCGTGACGTTCTGGAGCTTCTCATTCAGCTGCATCGCCAGGCTCTGTCGTCCCACCGCCAGCACCTTGAGGGTGTCCTCATGCATGCGCAGCTGGGCGTCAGCCACCTGCATGCCCCGCACCAGTTCCTTCAGATCATCCGGGAGGGTGTTGAGGTCGTATCGCTTGCCCTCGAAGGTGAGCACGGGGTTGGGATTGTTCGCTGCGGAGTCAGTCATCAGTCGCTGCCGGGAGTGATCGGGTCCGGCATGCGGACTTTAAGAGCGCTCAGCTGTTCTGCAGATCACGGATGAACTGTCGTTCGCACAGATCCCGGTAACGACCGCCGCGCTGCATCAGCGCATCGTGCGTGCCCCGATCGACGACGCGTCCCTGTTCCAGCACCACGATCTGGTCTGCTTCCTGCACCGTGGCGAGACGATGAGCGATCACCAGAACGGTGCGGCCGGCCATCGCCTGTTTCAAGCCAAGCTGCACCGCGGCTTCGGCTTCTGCATCCAGAGCGCTGGTGGCCTCATCCAGCAGCAGCAGGGATGGATTCCCGAGCACGGCTCTGGCAATCGCGATCCGCTGCAACTGACCGCCCGAAACATTGCTGCCGCGTTCCTCCAGCTGAGTGGCATAGCCGTGAGGCAATGCCCGGATGAAGTCATCGGCATTGGCCAGCCTGGCGGCCTGCTCCACGTCCTCATCCGAGGCCGGCCGGCCGAAACGGATCGCCTCGGCAACGCTTCCGGAGAACACAGTCGTGCGCTGGGGAACCAGCGCAACCTGACGGCGCAGATCCTGCGCCCGCAATCGGCTGAGGTCATGACCGTCGAGGAGGATCCGCCCCTGCTGCACGGTGTTGAACCGCAGCAGAAGCGAGAACAGGGTGCTCTTGCCGGCTCCGGAGGGGCCGACAAGAGCAAGCACCTCTCCGGCCTGCACACTCAGATCCACCGACCGCAGCACAGGCTGTGAGGGGTCATACCCAAAGGACACCTGCTCAAGCTTGAGATCTCCCTGTAGGCATCCGATGGGAACGGCGTTCACCGGATCCGGGGGCTCCTGTGGTTCCTGTTCGATCTGACGAAGACGCTTCAGTGAAGCCTGTCCCTGCTGAAATTCGTTGAAGTTGTTGGTGACATGGGCGATCGGGTCGATCAGCACGACGAGACCCGTCAGGTAACTGCTCAGACCGTTGATGTCCAGATCCCCGCTCTGAATACGGGCTGCTCCCATCGCCAGAACGGCGAACAGGCCCGCGACCTCGATACTGCCGACGACCGGATGTTGCAACGCCACCAGGCTGTAGGTGAGATGACGGGCCTGACGGTGCTGGTCGATCTCCCCTTCGAAGCGATCCTGAAGCCAGCTCTCGGCGGCGAAGGCCCGAACCAGCGGCAGACCTTCGATCGCCTCCCCCAGCAGACCCGCCAGCTCGCTCACCTTTTTCTGGCTGCGTTCTGTGGCCACCATCACCCGGGCCCCGAAGAGGCTGATCAGCCACACGATCACCGGTGCCAGCAGCAGGATCGCCGTGGTGAGCTTCCAGTCAAGCCAGAGCATGACGCCGAGAACAGCCAGAAGCTGCAGCAGGCTGGGAAGGGTGTCGTGAATGGTCTTGTAGAGAACCTCACTGACCCGATCAGCATCCTCCGTGAGCCGATAGGTGAGATCGCCCGCCGACAGTTTCTCCAACGCTCCGAGCTCCACCGTCTGCAACCGGCGGAACAGATCACTGCGCAGTCGCTGACTCACCTGAAGGGCAGGACCGGCCAGCAGTGAATCCTGACCGAACTGGGCCAGCTTCTGCACCGCGAAGATAACCAGCGCCAGTCCGATCAACCCCAGAACCCTGTTGAGATCGCCTGAGCCAAGCGCTGGGAACAACTGACCGGCCAGACGGATCAGCAGCGGGAAGCTTCCCACGTAGATGAGCATGCACAGCACACCCCAGCTGAGCTGTCGCAGGTGGGGACGCAGCAGCGGCAGCAGCCGACGGAATCCGGCCTGGGAGGGGGTGAACATCCCGGCAGAGTATCAATAATGTGACACACGCCCGTGGGCGATGAAGCTCGATCAGTACCTGAAATGGAAGGGCTGGGTCTCCACCGGTGGAGAGGCGAAACAGCGCATCCAGAACGGCGAGGTCAGCGTCAACGGCACGGTGGAGACCCGCCGTGGACGCCAGCTGGCGGAGGGAGACCGGGTCAGCCTGGCCGGAGAGGACGGTGTCGTCGGGGAGGCCACAACGATCGCGCCGTAAGTTGGCCCGCAGTTCTGCAGAGGATCTGGGCGTGCGCAGACGGGTGATCGCCGGCAACTGGAAGATGCACATGACCTGTGCCCAGGCCAGGGACTACATGGGTGAGTTCCTGCCGCTGATCGAAGCGACACCGGACGACCGCCACGTGGTGCTGGCTCCTCCCTTCACAGCCATCTCAACGATGGCAGGCCTGGCCGACGGCAGTCGGGTGCAGCTGGCCAGTCAGAATGTGCACTGGCAGTCCGAGGGTGCCTTCACAGCTGAGATCTCCGCCGAGATGCTGCTGGAGCACAAAGTGCGATACACGATCGTTGGCCACAGCGAGCCGCGCAAGTATTTCAGTGAGAGTGATGAGCAGATCAACCAAAGGGCCCGGTGCGCCCAGGCCAACGGACTGATCCCGATCGTCTGTGTCGGCGAGAGCGATCAGCAGCGGGAACGCGGGGAAGCTGAACGGGTGATCCGTCGCCAGATCGAACAGGGACTCGAGGGCCTGGACGCCAACAGGCTGGTGGTGGCCTATGAACCGATCTGGGCGATCGGCACCGGCAAGACCTGTGAGGCATCGGAAGCGAACCGCATCTGCGGGCTGATCCGCAGCTGGGTGGGCGCCATGGATCTGGTCATCCAGTACGGCGGTTCGGTGAAACCGGCCAACATCGATGAGCTGATGGCGATGAGTGACATCGACGGTGTGCTGGTCGGAGGTGCCTCGCTCAAGCCGGATGGATTCGCCCGCATTGCCAACTACCAGACGCCCTGACCGTCGCCCCTGGCCTGAGGGCTGGCGGAGGCGCACCACGCTGATGGGGGTGATCAACATCACCCCCGACTCCTTCAGCGACGGCGGTCGCTTTCTGCAGGTCGACCAGGCCGTGTCCCAGGCGGCCATTCAGCTTCGCCAGGGGGCCGACGTGCTCGACCTGGGTGCCCAGAGCACCCGCCCGGGAGCCAGCGAGGTCGGTGCTGATGAGGAACTGCGTCGTCTGCTGCCCCCGCTCCGTCGCATCCGCAAACGCTTCCCGGAGGCCCTGATCTCCGTGGACACCTTTCTCGCGCCGGTGGCGGAAGCGGCCCTGGAGGCAGGCGCCGACTGGGTGAATGACATCAGTGCAGGCCGTCGCGATCCCGCAATGCTTCCGCTGATCGCCGAAGCCGGCTGCCCGGTGGTGCTGATGCACAGCAGGGGGAACAGCCGCACGATGGATCAGCTCGCCGTCTACGACGATGTGATCCAGGAAGTTCGCGAGGGACTGGAGGAGCGGACCAACACAGCCCTCAAGGCCGGGATCCGCACGGATCAGATCATCTGGGATCCCGGCCTCGGATTTGCCAAAACAGCCGAGCAGAACCTGCAGCTGCTGAAGGGCCTGGAACAGCTCAGCCGCGGAAGCATCCCACTGCTGGTGGGCCCATCCCGCAAGCGGTTCATCGGAACGGTGCTCGATGAACCGAAACCGAAGGCCCGCATCTGGGGAACAGCCGCGGTGGCCTGCCGCTGCAGCCAGGCCGGCATCGCCGTGCTGCGCGTGCACGATGTGAGACCCATGCACCAGACCCTGCGCATGGCGGCCACACTCTGGTCCTGGCCTGAACCGCGTGACTGATCCGTCGCCCAGCATCTTTGTTCAGATCGCGGCTTACAGAGATCCGGATCTGCCGGCGACACTGCACAACCTCATCGAACGGGCCGCCCAACCCGAGCGGCTGCGATTCGGGATCTGCCTTCAGCTCTCGGACAGCGATCCTGAAGCCTGGAACGCCACAGCCTTCCCGCAGGATTGCAACCTGGCTCTGATTCCGTTCAGGGCGGAAGACAGCCGGGGGGCCTGCTGGGCGCGGCATCAGGCCCAGCAGCTCTACAGGGGAGAGGACTTTCTGCTGCAGATCGACAGCCACATGCGGGCTGTGCAGAACTGGGATGACGACCTGGTGAAGACATGGGAGGCCTGCCTGGATCCGAAGGCGGTGCTGAGCGTGTATCCGAACGGCTTCCAGCTGCCGTGCAGCCTCCAGCTCAACACCCTGCCCGTGATGGCGGCACACCGGTTTGATGACTTCGGCATCCTCAAGTTCCAGGGCATCAGCCGCTATCAACTGCCGGAGCAACAGCCGGCGACACCTCTGCCCAATGCCTTCATGGCCGGCGGCTTCCTGTTCGGTCCAGGCTGCATCGTGCCGGACGTGCCCTACGACCCCAGCCTGTACTTCTACGGCGAAGAGGTGTCCATGTCGGCACGGCTCTGGACCCATGGCTTCAACCTGTACAGCCCTCACCGGCTGCTGCTCTTTCACCTCTACAAATCCAGCAGCAACGGAAACGACGCATCAGCGACGCACTGGTCTGACCACAGCGACTGGTTTCTGCTGAACCGGCGCTCCCTGGTGCGTGTGCATGCCTTGCTCGGAACGCTTGAGACCGTTCCACAGGATCGTCTGAGACCGACCACTGACGACGTCAACGATCTTGATCGCTACGGGCTTGGAGCCAAGAGAAGCCTGGACGACTATCAACGCTGGGCCGGCGTGGATTTCGCCGGCCGGACCATCAGCGAGTCCGCATCAGAGGGTCGCTTCAGTCGGTGACAACGCCCTCGATCCTGTCCTCCACTTCCTGGTAGAGCTCCTGGAGCTGCTCGATGTTCTCGTCTGAAGTCTCCCAGTAGCCACGACCGTTCACCTCCAGAAGCGTTCCCACAATCCGGCGGAAGCTGTTGGGATTGAGCTCCATCAGACGCTTGCGCATCTCCGGATCATTGATGAAGGTCTCGTTGGCCTCCTCGTAGACGAAGTTGTCAACAGCGCCGCTGGTGGCACTCCAGCCGAGGGTGAAATTGAGACGCTTGGCCACCTCGCGCACCCCCTCGTAGCCGGAATCGAGCATGCCCTCGTACCACTTCGGGTTAAGCAGTTTGGTGCGGGAGTCAAGGCGGATCGTTTCGCTCAGGGAGCGCACCTGAGCATTGGCTGTCGTGGTGTCGGCGATGTAACTGGTGGGCTCCTTGCCGTCGTCTCGCAGCCCCTTGATCAGCTTGGTGGGATCCGAATCGAAGTAATGGCTCACGTCGGTGAGCGAAATCTCCGCTGAATCCAGGTTCTGGAACGTGACATCGGCGGTCTTCATGACACTCTCGAACACCTGACGCTTCTGATTCATCTCGCCGGGGTTGTCGGCATTGAAAGCGAAGGTCTTGCGGGAGAGGTACATCTCCTGCAGTTCGCCCTCCTCTTCCCAGGTGCTGTTCTCAACCGCCAGATTCACGTTGGAGCTGTAGCTGCCGCTGGCGTTCGAGAACACGCGGCAGGCGGCATCACGCAGGCTGGTGCCCTCTTTCTCAGCCTGCTCGAGTGCATGCTTGCGAACGAAGTTCTGCTCCAGCGGTTCATCGGCCTCAGCCGCCATTTTCACGGCCTGGTCGATCAACGCCATCTGGTTGATGAACAGATCGCGGAACACGCCGGAGCAGTTCACGACAACGTCGATCCGGGGGCGGCCGAGCTGTTCGAGGGGGATCAGCTCAAGCTTGTTGACGCGACCGACGGAATCGGGCATCGGTTTGACACCGACGAACCAGAGGATCTGTGCCAGCGACTCGCCGTAGGTCTTGATGTTGTCGGTTCCCCAGAGCACACAGGCGATGGTCTCGGGCCAGGCCCCCTGCTCCTCACGCTGGCGTTCGATCAGTTTGTCCACCACGCCCTTGGCTGCAGCCACGGCGGCACGGGTGGGAATGGCCTGCGGATCCAGGGCATGGATGTTCTTGCCGCTGGGCAGCACGCCTGGATTGCGGATCGGATCTCCACCCGGTCCGGGCAGCACATATTCGCCGTCGAGTGCCTTGAGCAGGCTCTGCATCTCCATGTCGGCGCAGATCTGATCGAGACAGAAACGCAGGTAGCCGAACAGTTTGTCGAGCTCCGTGGCATCGACCTGGACGAAGCCGGCTCCGCAGCAGGCTCGCAGCCAGGGAGAGGGCAGCTGGAAGCCGAACCTGGCGAGCAGGTCGTAGAACCAGCCGAAGCTGTTGCGCAGACTCACACGACCGTCACGACCGGTGAGGGATCGCACCATGGCTCCAACGGCGGCGCGGGACGTCTCGGTGATCGTGCGGTTGAGTTCAACATCGGCGAGAACGCCTTCGTCATTCCCCCTGTAGACCTCTTCAATACTCCGGCCCATCGCCTCGGCAAGCAGACCGGGCAGAGAGCGCAGGCCATCTTCCTCGCGTTCCAGGGCAGCGATGTTCACCAGCGTGGCAATCGCTTCCTCCGCCGTCGGCGGCTTGCCGATGGTGTGCAGGCCACAGGGCAGCAGGCGACTCTCGATCTCCATGAGCTGGCGGTACACCGCACCGACGAGGGCATCCCGTCCATCGAGATCCATGGACGCCGCATCGTCCTCAGGGAATTCGATGTCCTTATCGAGATTGCACTGACGGGCTGTCTCCACGATCGTGTTGACGATCTGGATGCCGCGCCCCCCCTCACGCAATTGCTGATAGGAGCCGACGAGCTCACCCAGCTCCTTCAGACCTTTGTAGAGCCCTGCGTTTTCAGCCGGAGGCGTGAGGTAGCTGATGGTGGAGGCGTAGCCCCGGCGCTTGGCGATCGTGGCCTCCGACGGGTTGTTGGCCGCGTAGTAGTAGAGGTTCGGTAGAGCGCCGATCAGGGAATCCGGATAGCAGGTTTCGCTCATGCCCATCTGCTTGCCGGGCATGAACTCCAGGGAACCGTGCGTGCCGAAATGGAGCACCGCATCGGCGCCCCAGATCTTCTCGAGATAGGTGTAGTAGGCCGCAAAGCCGTGGTGGGGACTGGCACTGCGGGAATACAGCAGACGCATCGGATCACCCTCGTAACCGAAGGTGGGCTGCACGCCGACGAACACGTTGCCGAAGTGGCGGCCGAACACCAGCAGGTTCTGCCCGTCGCTGTTGAGATTGCCCGGAGGCTTGCCCCAGTTCTCCTCCAATCGCTCCGAATACGGGGTGAGACGCTCGTATTCCTCGACGCTCATCCGATGGGCGATGGACAGCTCCGGAGCTCCCTGCATCGCCTCGGGGTCGTTGATCACCGCCTCCAGCAATGCCTTGGGTGTGGCCGGCAGATCCTTCACGTCGTACCCCTTGGCCTTCATCTCCTGCATCACACGGTGGATGGAACCGAAGACGTCGAGGTAGGCCGCCGTCCCGACATTGCCCTTGTCGGGGGGGAAACTGAAGACCGTGATCGCCAGCTTCTTGTCGGTGCGGGGCTTGATCCGCAGGGAGGACCAGCGGATGGCGCGCTCGGCGATGGCATCGACGCGGTCCTGCAGGGTGTGCGCCTTGCCGGTGGCGTCATCACGACCGGAGAGCACGATCGGCTCGATGGCACCGTCCAGCTCCGGTATGGCGATCTGAAGAGCCACCTGCACGGGATGCAGACCCAGGTCGCTGTCCTCCCATTCCTTGGTGGTCTGGAAGACGAGTGGCAACGCCACCATGTAGGGGCGATTGAGCTTTTTCAGTGATTCGATCGCCTTGGGGTGGTCCTGACGGGCGGGACCACCCACCAGAGCGAAGCCGGTCAGGGAGACGATTCCGTCCACCAGTGGCTGCTCGGGGTTGAGCGGGTCATAGAAGAAGGCGTTCACCGGCTTGGAGAAGTCCAGGCCCCCGCAGAAGATCGGAATCACACGGGCACCGCGGAACTCCAGCTCCTGAATGGTGGCCACGTAGTGGGCGTCATCGCCGGTGACGATGTGACTGCGCTGTAGCACCAGGCCGATCACCGGGCCCTTGCGTGCTTTGTCGCTGAGATCCGTGCGGCTGGAGGTCCAGTTGATGTACTCCTTGAGGTCCTCGAACATCGAGGGGGCCAGGGGGTGCCAGATGCCCAGATCAGGGAAGACCTCAGGCTCGGCCACCTCCATCGCAGGCCGCCCCTCACCCTCAGCGGCAGGGAAGACGTACTTATCCGCCAGCATCAGCAGGAAGTTGCGCAGGTTGTCCGGCGTTCCTCCCAGCCAGTACTGGAAGCTGAGCATGAAGCTGCGGGCGTCCTGAGCCTTCTCGACAGGCAGGTATTTGAGAACGGTGGGCAGCGTGTTCAGCAGTTTGAGCATGGCGTCCTGAAAGCCGGCGCCACCCGCTTCCTTCCGCTTTTTCATGAAACCGGCGATGGCGCTCTTGCTCTGACCCAGCTGGGCCATCGAGAAACTGCCGAGCTTGTTGAGGCGCATCACCTCCGGCATCGACGGGAAGACCACAGCCGCCTTAAGACGATCCCGATGAGGGGCGACGGCCTCCACGACTTTCTGGGCCAGATCCTCGATGAAGATCAGCGAGGCGATGAAGACATCGGCCTCAGCCACATCGGCGCAGAAACCGGCGTAATTGTTCTCGTCGCGCAGCTCCTCGATCAGATAGCCGTTCAGTTCGATCCCGAGGTCGCCCCCCGAGGCGTTCAGAGCCGTGGCGGCCTGGGTGAGCGCATTTTGATACTGAGGCTCCAGCACCACATACACCGCCTTCATCACGGACTTGTGGTTCTGACCCTCCACAGGAGCAACGCGACGATCGGCGGAGCGGACCTGCGTGAACATCTGCGCACTTTGAGCAATGTGAAGAACCCTACGTTCAGGCACGGTCCGTTGCGACGATTTCCAATGCGGCGTAACAACATCAGCCCCATAGGCTTTGGGGTGTTTGCAGCGCAGCGATGACCGCCCTGATTCCCGTTGTTGTGGCCGGTGCCCTCGGACGCATGGGGGCCGAGGTGATCAGAGCCGTGCAAGGGGCCGAGGACTGCACCCTGGTGGGGGCGATCGACAACACTCCAGGGAAGGAAGGGTGTGACGTGGGTCTGGAACTCGGCCTCGGTGAGCTGGAGGTGGCGGTCACCGCCGACTTCGAAGGATGCCTCTGCGCCGTGAGTCAGTCGGTGCGGGCGGCCGAGGCCGGTGCCGTGCTGGTGGATTTCACCCATCCCTCGGTGGTGTACGACCACACGCGTGCATCGATCGCCTACGGCGTTCACCCGGTGATCGGCACCACAGGGTTGTCCCCGCAGCAGCTGGATGATCTGACCCAGTTCTCCGAGAAGGCCTCGATCGGCGGGGCGGTGATCCCCAACTTCTCGGTGGGCATGGTGCTCCTGCAGCAGGCGGCCGCTGCAGCCGCACGCTTCTACGACCACGCGGAACTCACGGAACTGCACCACAACCGCAAGGCCGATGCCCCCAGCGGCACCTGCATCAAGACCGCTGAACTGATGGAGGAGCTGGGCAAAAGCTTCAATCCACCGGAGGTGGATGAGCACGAATCACTGGAGGGATCCCGCGGCGGTCGGCGCGACAGTGGCCTGCGGCTCCACTCGCTGCGTCTTCCCGGGCTCGTGGCCCATCAGGAGGTGATGTTCGGCGCACCGGGTGAGACTTACACCCTGCGTCACGACACCATCGATCGCTCCGCCTACATGCCGGGAGTGCTGCTGACGGTTCGCAGGGTGCGCTCTCTCGGGAGCCTGGTCTACGGCCTCGAACGACTGATCTGATCGCCCCATCCCATGCTGATCCCCCTACGCCCCGGTGAGCTGCAACGCCTGATTCCGGCGGTTGCCACCGGCAGTCAGTTCCGGGCCGCGCTGGGCTCGCCGCGCGAGATCCTGCAGCGGGTGATGGTGGCTGCCATCGGCGGCGTGATCACGCTGCTGATCAGCCAGAGCCAGATGGCCAGTCGCTGGGGACCGTTCTGGCTGGTGACGGGTGTGGTCTTCCTTCTCTATGTGCTCTGGGGGCCGATCGTGCAGGCAGGCCAGCGCAACGCCACGCTTCGCCGGTACCCCTCGGCAGCTCTGTTTGAAGGCGAAGTCGCCGAGGTGACCACCCGCGAGCGCATCGAAAACCGCCATGAGCAGGCCGACAGCCGCGGGAAACTGGAGCTGGTGGAGAACCGCCGCACCTGGATGCTGCTGGAGCTGGAGGACGAGGACGGCTACCTCGGACGCCTGGCCTTTCCGATGGACAAGAAACATCAGGTGATCCGCCAGGGCACGGTGGTCCGTTGCCTTGTTCTGAGTGATCGCAAGGATTTCTCACGGGTGAGCGCCCTGAGTGACGCCTGGATTCCAGGGCTGCGCCTCTGGGTGGGCGACTATCCCTTCCTGCTCAGACCGGCCTTCGAGGAGCTGTGCCAACTGCGCCTGGCCCGCCGCTGACCCCCATCGCAATACATTTCTTAAACCTGGTTTACACTTCGTTGCAATCACCCATCAGGCGACCATGGCTCAGACTCCTTCCGCTCCCGTCATCCGCGGCGCCACCGTCACCACCGAAGACGGCGGTCGCCTGAATGCCTTCGCCTCCGAGCCCCGCATGCAAGTGGTGGAAGAAGAGCGTGGCTGGGGTTTTCACGAGCGTGCCGAAAAGCTGAACGGCCGCATGGCCATGCTGGGCTTCATCGCCCTTCTCGCCACCGAGATCGCCCTGGGCGGAGAAGCTTTCACCCACGGTCTGCTGGGTCTGGGCTGAGGCTCACGCTGAAGGGGTGACCTCAGCCACACTCTGCTGATGGTCGCCTCACCCCCGGACGCATCACCGTCCATCCATGTTCGAGGAGCCGGTCCCACAGGATCTCTCCTCGCTCTGGCCCTGGCCCATCAAGGCCAGAGGGTCTTGCTTCAAGATCCCCTCACGGCCCCGGAGCTGCAGAGCCGCAGCCGGGCCTATGCCATCACCCACTCCAGTCGGCGCCTACTTCAGCGTCTGGAGCTCTGGACACCCCTGGGCGATGCACTCGTCCCCTTCACCCGGCTGGACCTGCGCGATGCAGGGAGTGGAGGTAGCGTTCTGTTCGGCCAGCAGGATCTTCGCCGCAAGAACCGTCGTCACCAGGCCATCGGCTGGATCCTCGACCACCGTTCGTTGATGCGGCTGCTTCTGTCCAGGCTGGAGCAGTCGCCCCACGTGACGCTGGGTCTGGGCCGAGATCAGGATCCAATGACCAGGGAGCCAGCTGCGTTCGTCGTCGCAGCGGATGGTCCGTCGTCCCCCACAAGACAGTCCTTGGGCATCGACGTGTTTCAGCACCCGTACCGGCAGGGCTGCCTGACGGCGAAGGTGATTCTGCGCGGTGTCGCACCCGGTGGGGCCTACGAGCTGTTCCGACCGGAAGGCCCCCTGGCGGTGCTTCCCATGGCAGATGGCTCCTATCAGGTGGTTTGGAGTGCTCCAATGCAGCACTGCCTCGACCGCGCCGACCTGGCCGATGGAGCGTTCCTCGATGCCCTGGCCACGGTTCTGCCGGAAGGAGTGGAACCGGATCTGCTCCTTGACCGACCGGCCGCCTTCCCCCAGACCTGGATGCTGGCCCGGAGCCTCCGTCAAGGCCCGGCCGTGCTCGTGGGAGAGGCTGGTCACCGCTGCCATCCGGTGGGGGGGCAGGGCCTGAATCTCTGCTGGCGCGATGTCGAGACGCTGACGGACCTTGTGGCCAGCCAAGGCATCGGCCCACGCACCGCCGCCCGTTACAGCCGTCGACGCTGGCCGGATCTGCTGATGGTGGGACTGGCCACGGATGCACTCGTACGGCTGTTCTCGAACCGTCACCCCCTGCTGGTCGCCTTCCGGCAGCTGCTTCTGCCCTGCCTGGCCCTCAGCTCCCCACTTCGGCGCCTCTGCCTCAGCGCCATGACCGATGGCCCGCTGCGGGTTGGACGCCCCCTGCCAGACTGAACTGAACCGGAGTCGGGTGATGGTTGTCTGCAGTCACCCTCAGCCGCTTCCATCGGAGGCGCTGCTCCACTTTCTGCAGCGCCGGCTCGGGCTGAGTGACAACGCCCTGAATCTCGGCCTGCGCCAGGCCGAACTGGAGCAGGCACCGTTGCCGATCGTGCTCTGGAGCTTCGGTCTGCTCAGCCTCGAGCAGTTTCAGCAGGTGCTCGACTGGGAGAACACTCAGGAATAGACGAGCAGGGCTTCCACAGGCAGCCCCTGCGGCAGGGCCGCGCGACCGCCGAGTCCATCGAGCTCGATCACGAAGGCGAAACCGCAGAGCGTGCCACCGGCCTTGTCCACCAGGGCACCTGCTGCCGATGCCGTGCCACCGGTGGCCAGCAGATCATCCACCACCAGTACCCTCGGCTTGCCGTTGAGGGCGTCCTCCTGAATCTCCAGGCGATCGCTGCCGTATTCGAGGCTGTAATCGATGCCGATCACCCCGCCCGGAAGTTTTCCCGGTTTGCGCACAGGCACGAACCCGAGGGACTGACGCTGAGCCAGCGGAGCACCGATGATGAAACCCCGGGCCTCGATTCCCACGATCAGGTCGGGACGCAGGGTGTCGCAGACCTCTCCGAGACGGCGGAGCATTTCAGCCGTGGCCTGGGGGGAGCGCAGCAGGGGATTGATGTCCCTGAACAGAATGCCTGGCTTGGGAAAATCAGGGATTGATCGAATGAAAGGCTGAAGATCCAAAGCCTGATGACGCAAAGGCATAACCCCTGGCATCATCGCAGCCATGACTGATGCCTCTGCCCCCCAGGGTGCCCGCCTCGGCCGACGTGGTGTGGAACGTCTGGATCTGCTGCTGCTCACCATCGAGGCTCTCGACCTCAATGCCGGCGAGTTCATGCTCTGGACCAGCCACCAGATGGGGCTGCAATCCCAGTTTCCCAACCGGGTTGAACTCTGGAAACGGCGTTGTCACAACCCTCTGCGACGCTCCACACGGCGCGAACAGCTGGCACCGCTGGATGCGGAGTCTTTGATCTGTCTGGTCTGCGCCATGGCGGAACGGATCTATCCGTTGCTGCATCAGCTGCTCTCCTCACGGGAGCCTGAGCAGCTCACCCGCCAGCGATGGCAGCTGCTCGAGACCCGCTTGGATGACTTGATCGAGGAACGCATGAACCCCCGGCGGGGAGCCGTTCTGCGGCTGCTCGACAAGCAATCGGGTGCGCCGATCCGCCGTCAGCTGATCAGCACACTGGCGCTGGTGGCCGGTCCCGGTGGCATCGATCGCCTGCGGGCCACCCTCCTCGACCCGACGCCCTGACTCACAGCAGCATGCAGAAGAACGCTTACCGCTACGAACAGACCGCTGCGCAACTGCTGGTGGAGGGCTACCCGGATCTGTCGTCAGGGCAACCCGTGGATGCCATCGGAATCCTCTCCGGATGGCGGATGCAGCTGGTGGCAGCCCCGGAACTGCAGGGGACCCGCGAACACCTGGAAGCCCTGATGGCCGTCGTGATGCCCTACGCCCGCCACCTGCTCTCCGGCGTGGAGCGGTCCTTCGCCTCCGATGGTGACGTCGTGACCATTGAACCGGCAGGAGCCCAGCATCAGCTGCTGCTGCGCAGCAGTCAGGACGGCATCGAGCCGCTGCGGCTGATGCTTGATGACGCCGAGCTCTCGGATCTCGTGCGCTGCCTGGACCGGCTTCGACTCGATCAGCGGGTCCAGCTGAGCTGGCAGCTGGCCGAGAACAGGCCTCTGCCGCGTCAGGAGCTGGTGGAGAAGATTCCTCTGCAGCGTCGTCTGGGTGCCCCGGTGCTCGGCGGTCTCGCCCTGGCCTCCAGCGTCGCGGCAGCGCTCGTGCTGCCTCTCCCACCGCTGCAGGAGAAGCCGGCCACAGCACCGGTGCAACCATCCGAGCAACCGGCCGCGGAAGCAGAGCGTTGACGAGCGCTGCACAGGCTTCAGAATCTTCAAATAGGCGAGCTGTTCGGTGCTCCGCGATGACGGTGAGCTGGTCTGAACTGAGAAGGCGGGTCGCCCGCATCGGCGCTTCCCTGGACGTGGTGGTGCGCAGCGATCCCGAGGTCTGCGGCCTCAGCGGCTCGGGATACCAGCTCACGCTCCACCACAGCGGATACGGAGACTGCACCGTCGGCAGCCTCACCCTGATCGACTGCCCGAATGAACTGGTGTTGATCGAATTCGAGCGCTGGATGCGCGGTACCGGACACTCGTTGGTTCTATGAGCAAGGTGGCCCGCCGACCCCAGCGTGGTCCCCAGCGAGGGGAGGGATCACGGCAGGTCTTCCGGCGCCGTCGCCGCATTCCAACCGGACTGGTCGTGCGTCAGCTGGTGGTGGTTCTGCTGATGCTCAGTGGAGGGATCGGCGTGGTCGTCCTGCTGCAACGCCTGCCGGAGCAGGTGGATGTGGTGCTGCTGGTGAGCGAGGCCATCGCTGATCTGATCCGCGGCATCCAGCAACTGCTGGAAGCTCTGCTGGGACTGGCGGCCGTGGTGCTGATCGGAGCCCTTGTGGTGCTCGCCGCTGTTCTGATCCTCGGCGGTGTGTGGCGATTGCTGCGACTGCTCCGCCTGATGCTGTCCCCACCCGATCAGGGTCGACGCTGACGGGGCGCCAGGGAGCGCTGCAGATTCCAGAGTTCCGCGAGCGTGACACCGCCGTCACGGTCACCGTCCAGTCGGTCGAAATGACGGCCGATCCAGGGAATCGCAGCGGCCTCCACTCGGCTGAGCGACTTGTCACCGTTGAGATCCGCCTTGTGGAAGCGACGCTTCAGACGCTGGCCGCTCGGCTGGGCAGCGGGAAAGCTCAGATCTTCGATCAACAGATAAATGCGACCTTTCTTACGACGCAGACGCCGCTCGAGAGCCCGACGGCCCTGAAGCTCCCCCGGATCAAGGCGCCCGTCGCGGTTCGCATCGAGCCTCACGAACAGAGCCTCCATCCGGGTGCTGTACACCTGCATCGGCTGTCCGTTGGACTGGGCCACGGCGGACGATGCCGTCGAAAGGATGGACAGAGCCAGTGCAAGGGCCCCGGAAATCAAGGGAGCAGGCATGAATCCAGCCTATGGAGACCATCAAGCCCTGGCGGTGTCTGAAACGTGACCGGGGTGGCGGCAGCTGTGACAGGGTTCACCTGAACGACGACAGTCCAGGCCCCTCTGCATACGATCGGCTCATCCGACGGAATCCGAACAGCTGACCATGACCCGTGCATCGATGGTGTGGGTGGTCGATGACGATCCCGAGCTGCGCAAGATGGTCGGGACCTATCTGATCGATCAGGGCTACGACGTGCGCTGCCTCTGCGATGTGAAGCAGATGGAGGCCCGCCTGGAGTTCCAGCGTCCGGATCTTGTGGTGCTGGATCTGATGCTCCCCGGCGACGATGGGCTGACGGCTCTGCGCCGTCTGCGCGATGCCGGAGATGACCTGCCTGTGGTGATGCTCACCGCCCGGGGAGAGGCCGTGGATCGGATCATCGGCCTGGAACAGGGAGCGGATGACTACCTCGGGAAGCCGTTTCTGCCGCGGGAGCTTTCCGCCCGCATCGAGGCGGTGCTGCGCCGCCGCAGCACCGTTCCGGCAGGAACGCCGGTGGCGGAAGGCGGCCAGGTCAGCTTCGGGGAAAACGTTCTCGATCTTTCGGCCCGCTCACTGCTCCAGAACGATCAACCCGTGGTGATCACCAGCGGCGAGTTCAGTCTTCTGGCCGCATTCGTTCAGCACCCCCACCGCCCTCTTTCCCGGGAACGGTTGATCGAGCTGGCCCGCGGCCCCGGCTGTGAGACCGACAGTCGCAGCATGGATGTGCAGGTGTCCAGGGTGCGCAAGCTGGTGGAGCCGGACCCGACACGACCTCGCTACCTGCAGACGGTGTGGGGTTACGGCTACGTCTTCGTGCCGGATGGCACGCCCCGCTCCCGCTGAGATGAAGCTGGCCGTCTCCTGGTGGCGGCTGATCCTGCGCGTGAGCTGCTGGAGCGGCCTCCTGGTGGGGGGCTGGGTGCTGGCTCTGCTGCTGCTGCAGGTGCTGTTCGGCCGACAGCTGGAACGGGTGCAGACCGTTCAGCTGGGACGGGAACTGGCGCTCAATGTGCGGCTGACGGAACTGACGCTGGAGCGCTACCCACCTGTGCTCATCAACGAACTGACGGGCCTGCGGCTTGCGGTGATGGAGCGTCCACCCCGCGCCGGTCCGGTGGATGCCGGACTGCACCGGCGCATGCAGGGACTGCAGAACGAACTCTGCACACGCCTCTCCCATTGCCCGACCCTGCTGCCGGCGCAGGGGAGCGCTCGCCAACAGGGCGTGTGGATCGAGCTGATCTCCCCACTGGAACCGGTCTGGCTGCGGGTGGAACTGCCGACGGCACGAGGCTGGCCACCGGAGCCGATGCTGCTGGTGGTTGCCCTGGTCGCAGCGGTGATCTTCACCGGGGTTCTCTATCTGCTGCTGGAGGTGGAACGGCCCCTGCGCGGACTGGAGCGGGCCCTCTCAAGGGTGGGGGAAGGCTCCGATCCGGCCACGATCCCCGTCAGCGGGGCACCCGAGGTGCAGCGGATCACCCGTCGCTTCAATGCCATGGTGCAGCGCCTGGCGACGAACCGCCGCGAGCGCGCCACCATGCTCGCCGGCATTGCCCATGACCTGCGCGCCCCGATCACACGGCTGCGCTTCCGCCTCTCGCTGCCGAGGCTCGGGGCGGACGAGCGACAACGCTGCACCAGTGATCTCGAGGCACTGGAACGGATCACCGGCCAGTTTCTTCTCTATGCCGGCGGGGGAGAACGCGAACGGATGGTGGCCTGTCCGCTGGATCAGTGGCTCGCGGAAGTGGCGGCGGGCCATCCCCAGGAGCAACTCCGGCTTGACCTGCTGCCGATCACGGCCGACGTGCGGCCGGTGGCGCTCGGACGCGCGGTCTCCAACCTGATCGACAACGCGCTCACCTATGGCCGACCACCGCTGGTGGTGCGGCTGCTGGATCAGCCTCCGGGATTCTGCATCGAGGTCTGGGACCAGGGCGACGGCATCCCCCCGGAACAATGGGATCGGGCCCAGCAACCGTTCCAACGGCTCGATGAGGCCCGTGGCGAGCAGGGACATTGCGGCCTTGGTCTGGCGATCGTCGGCCATGTGGTGCGCCAGCACGGCGGTCACATCCGTTTCCGGCAGGCCGACTCCGGTTCCGAACCCGGTCACTTCGCTGTCGTGCTTGAAATTCCGGCTCGGAGGGCGATCTGAAATCCGTTCTTAACGTGACGGTGGCATGAATAGTCCATCGAGTTCCGCGACTGATGAGCAAAAACCAGAAGCACGACGTGGCACCTGTGCTGGACGCTCTGAACCACAGTGACGGCGATATCGATCACCCCCAGGAAATGCTGATCGAACTCCAGGACGGCTTCTCCAGCGATCACAAGCGCCTTGAGAAGAAGACCTACGAGAAGGAACTGGAGAAGCTCCAGTCCGAACTGGTGAAGATGCAGTACTGGGTGAAGGCCACGGGCTTCAGGATGATCATCCTGTTCGAGGGACGGGATGCCGCCGGCAAGGGCGGTTCGATCAAACGTCTCACCGAACCGATGAATCCGCGCGGGTGCCGGGTCGTCGCCCTGGGCACGCCGTCCGATCAACAGAAGAGCCAGTGGTACTTCCAGCGCTATGTGGAGCATTTCCCCAGCGCCGGCGAGATCGTCGTCTTCGATCGCAGCTGGTACAACCGCGCCGGAGTGGAGCGGGTGATGGGATTTGCCACCCCGGAGCAGGTGGAGCAGTTCTACGTGGCCTGCCCTCAGTTCGAGCGGATGATCGTCCAGGACGGCATCCTGCTGTTGAAGTACTGGTTCTCGATCAACGACGAGGAGCAGGAAAAGCGCTTCCAGGACCGTATCGATTGCGAGGAGCGGCGCTGGAAGTTGAGCCCGATGGACATCGAATCCCGCAACCGCTGGGTCGAATATTCAAGAGCCAAGGACATCATGTTCTCCAAGACCCATATCCCCGAGGCTCCCTGGTTCACCGTTGAGGCGAATGACAAACGCCGTGCCCGCCTGAACTGCCTCAGCCACGTGCTCAGCAAAGTTCCCTATGAGGACATGACGCCGGACCCGATCGAGATGCCGAGCCGCCCGGAGCAGGGGGACTACAAACGTCCCCCCTTCAATGAGCAGTTCTTCGTTCCGAACAACTACCCATACCGGGACTGATCCTCAGCAGGCTCAAGCCACAGCGGCCACAGGCAGATGGCAGGCGAGGTTCACCGCGCCTTCGTCCATCAGGCGTCCGAGCCGGATGGCGGTGGCCACCTCCGCCCGGCTGAAATCATCCTGATGGTGGGCCAGCCAGTTCACATCACCTTCGGTGATGACACCGCTGTTCAGGGTCTCCAGGAAGAGCTCACCGATGGTCATGGGAGTCATGTAACAACTTCGTTACATCATGCCAACGTCAGGCCTTGAGCCGTGGCCCCATCACGCTTAAGGTGCTGAACCTTTCTTTCCTCACAGGAATTTGGGCGGGTCCTGGCAGGTGCTGATGCGATGCGTGGCCAGCGGGCTTTTCCTGTTGGCTCACGGCCTTCTGGTGCTGGAACATATCGCCATCGGCACGGCCCTTCACGGTGTTGCCGAACTGTTCCTCGCCCCCTGGGCCGTTCGCCATCGCGCCTGGGATCTGATCGTCATCGGACTGATCTTCTGCGTCTTCGATCTTTGGGGCACGATCCGGCTCACCGGAGCCGGAATGGCCTGACCCTGCCGCCTTCGGGATCAACCGTGAAATCGCTGAAACCAGAACGCTGATAATTGCCAGGAAGAATATAAAAATATCACCAAAAACAACCAGTTCAACCATGCCGGACGTCGGTCGTTTTCAAACATGGCATCGCAGCGACTGATGCGATCTTAGGCCTGGTAACCAAGTAAAATCAGGTTGAATGTCACAAGGCTGTGAGCTTCACTTATCAGCTGAATTTCGACCCGCAAGGGGCTCGCTACGGCACGGAACTTGTGATTCTGGAGGGTTCCACGCAGATCCCTGACTACACCCTCAGCAACCTGAGCGAGGAGATCGGCCGCCCAGCCAACCTGACCGCCGTAATCATCCCAAGCACGGTTACACGGATCGGCTCCTACGCCTTTCAGAGCGCCAGCCGGCTGACCTCCATCGTCATTCCTGAATCAGTCACCACGGTTGACATCGGCGCCTTCCGTGCGTCCGGCCTCACCAGCATCCGGCTGCCAGAGTCCGTGACACAACTTGGGGAAGGCGCATTCCGGGGATCCCGCATCACCGAAGCAAGCCTCTCGGATTCGATCACCATCATTCCGCCGGAGCTGTTCTCCGACACGCAGCTGCAAACGATTGAGCTGCCCGAATCCACACGCTCGATCGAATCGTCCGCTTTTACCAAACACAACTGACCGACATCACCATTCCCGATGGCGTCACGTCCATCGGTGACGATGCCTTCCACGGCTCACAGCTGACGCGAGTCTCGATCCCCAACACGGTGGAGTCGATCGGCGCGCGGGCCTTCGCCAACACCAACCTGTCAGACCTTGTGATTCCCGACTCCGTGACAGCCATCGGAGACGAAGCCTTTCAGGGATCCAGTGATCTGAGCGTGTATCTCCCAACGCGTTTCGACGCCGAGTCGTCCACAAGAAGCGTCTTTGACTCCGACGCAACCCTGAATCATCGCGATGGAATCACCGGACAGACGGAGGCTCTGATCGGAGACATTGATAACAGCGGAGACCTTGGGGTCAGCGATGCCATTTCAATCCTCAGAACCGTGGTCGGCCTGGAGGAATCGATGACCAAATTCCCAGGTGTGAACCCCAGCTCCCTGATGGATGTCGATCAAAGCGGGGCCATCGGTGTCGGCGATGCGATCGCTGTTCTGCGATCCATCGTGGGCCTGAACCCGATCACCACCACTGTTGGGCTTCCTCTCATCAACGGATGACCACCCGTACGGATGAAGAGCGGCTGCTTGCTTACTTGGCAGAGCACCAGTCGGAGGAACGGAAGGAAACATCCGCACCACCGGCCCGTTTCAGATCGTGCATCCCTTCCAATTGGTTATAAACCGACAGCAGCTGTCGACGGATGTGATCGGTGTGGGGCATCCCATCGAGAACCCGAAGCACATCCTCAAGGGAACGCTTGGCATCGATCACAAGGCGACAATCCGGACTTCCTGGTTCGTGAGACATCACATTCAGAGCGACAGATCCATTCATGCTCTGCCCTTCATTTAGAGCTGTATGAATGCCTACCGCTGAGATCTTTCTCAGATTGTCCTCAGGGTGACGACCGCAACGGTGGTGGCAACCGCAGGCTGCTGATCCAGGCGAGCAGCACCAGCAGAGACGAACACCAAAGACAGGCCTGCATGCCGCCGGCTGCGGTGCGTCCCAGCATGAACACGGCCCCGGAGAGCAGGGTTCCCACCAGACGTCCTGCGGCATTGGCCATGTAATAGAAGCCGACGTTGAGGCTGACGCTCTCCGCATCGGTGTAGGCCAGCACCATGTAGGAATGGATCGATGAATTCATCGCGAACACGACGCCGAAGGCCGCCAGACCTGCGGTGATGGCCACGCCCACATTCGCCTCTCTCCACAGCGCCACGCCAATCAGGGCCGGGATGGCCGTGAGCAGGGCGCTCCAGAACTGAACCGCCGACACCCCCGGTGTGGTGGTCTGCCCCCAGAGACGCCGCAGACCTGGAGCCGTCCCCTGAATGATGCCGTAACCGATCACCCAGGTGCCCATGAAGGCCCCGACCTGCTCGAAGTTCCAGCCGAGCGACGCCTCCAGAAACACCGGCAGCGCCACCACGAACCACACATCACGGGCACCGAACAGAAAGAACCGCGCCAGAGAGAGCACGTTGATCCCCTCGGATTTGGAGAACAGCGACGCAAAGGCAGGCTTGGCCTTCATCTTTCCGATCTCACCCGGCAGCACCAGGGTGATCAGGAAGGCCATGGCCAGGCCGGCCGCCATCCAGCCAACGGCCGCGTTGAACCCGAACATCGTGAGCAGCACCGCTCCGAGAAAGAATCCAACCCCCTTGAGGGCATTCTTTGAGCCCGTGAGGATCGCCACCCATTTGAACAGCTGCTTCTCCCCACGCTGCGCATCGTCAGGAGTCTCAGGCACCACCGTCTTGATGGCGCTCTTGGCACTCATCTTGTTGAGATCCTTGGCGATGCCGCTGATCGCCTGGGCAACCATCACGTAGCCGACGCTGAGCAGCTTTGGCCAGCTGGCTGCCACCGGGATCAACATCACCAGGGAGAGGATCTGCAGCAGGGTGCCGACCCAGAGGGTCAGGCGCAGGCCGTAGCGCGCACCGATCCAGCCGCCGTAGAGATTGGTGACCACCCCGAAGAACTCGTAGAAGAGGAACAGAAAGGCGATCTCAAGGGTGCTGTAGCCCAGCTGATGGAAATGGAAGACCACGAGCATCCGCAGGGCGCCGTCGGTGAGCGTGAAGGCCCAGTAGTTGACGGTGACGATGCCGTACTGCTGCAGGGGGGAGAGCTTCATGCCTCCAGCCCAGCCACATGGCAAGTGAGGTCGGCCATCCGGCAGCTGTAGCCCCATTCGTTGTCGTACCAGGCAAACACCTTCAGCTGGGTGCCATCCACCACCATCGTCGAGAGGGCATCGACAATCGAGCTGCGATTGTCGTTGGTGTAGTCGCACGACACCAACGGACGTTCCTCGTAACCCAGGATTCCCTGCAGCGGCCCCTCAGCAGCAGCTTTGAACGCAGCATTCACCTGCTCCACCGTGACGCTCTGCTTGAGCTCGAACACCGCATCGGTGAGCGATCCATTCAGCAGGGGGACGCGAACCGCATGACCGTTCAGCTTGCCCTTCAGCTCAGGGAAAATCATCGCGATCGCCTTGGCCGAACCGGTGGTGGTGGGGATCAATGAGGTGAGTCCGGAGCGAGCCCGACGCAGATCGCTTTTGAAGGCATCGATCGGCACCTGGGTGTTGGTGATGTCGTGAATGGTGGTGATCATTCCGTGCTCGATCCCGAAGGTCTCATGCACGACCTTCACTACCGGTGCAAGGCAGTTGGTGGTGCAGGACGCCGCGGTGATCAGGCGATGACGCTGCGGTTCGAAGAGGTGATGGTTGATGCCGTAGACGATGTTGAGCGCTTCCTCACTGGCGACCACACCCTTCACAGGACAGGCCACCACAACACGCTTGAGGCCCAGCTGATCGAAATAGGGGTTGAGAGTTTCCGGCGTCTTGATCTTGCCGCTGGCCTCGAGCACCATCTCCACCCCACGCTCCTTCCAGGGCACGACGGTGGGATCGCTTTCGCTGGACCAGGTGAGCTCGGATCCCTCCACGCTGAATCCATCAGCGCTGCTGGTGATCTCCCGATCCCAGCGACCATGAACGGAATCGAACTCCAGCAGGTGGGCCGCCGTTGCAGCATCGCCAGCGGGATCATTGAGGTGCACCAGTTCGATGCCGGGCCGGCCCCAGAGGGCCCGGAACACCAGGCGACCAATTCGTCCAAAGCCATTGATGCCAATCCGCATGCCAGCCCCTTTGATCAATCAAATTATGTTGATCCAAACAGAGCGGGGGACACTGCTCTTGTGATCCAGAACACCCTCAATGTCGAACAGTCGAGGCAGCTGCTCAAAGCACTGGCCGACCCCATCCGCCTCGACGTGATTCATGCACTGGCGCAGGGCGAACGCTGCGTCTGCGACCTCACCGGTGATCTCAACCTCTCTCAGTCGAAGCTCTCTTTTCATCTCAGGGTGCTTCGCGAAGCAGGGCTGCTCACGGACCGGCAGAGCGGCCGCTGGATCTACTACCGCCTGCAACCGGATGCCCTGTCAGCACTGGAGGCCTGGCTGGCCGAGCTGCGCCGCCACTGCAGCAAAAGCGCTGCCCCCTGCTCGAGCTGACGATGGACCAACGGCTTTTTTTCCCAGCCACGGAACGCAATCGTGGCCCCATTGGCGATCTGCTGAGCCAGCTGTTGCCCGCCTCAGGAGCCGTGCTGGAACTGGCCAGCGGCAGTGGTGAGCACGCCGTCTGCTTTCAGCAGCGCTTTCCCCAGCTGCGCTGGCAGGCCAGCGATCCGGATCCAGACCATCGCGCCAGCATCAACGCCTGGATCCAGCACCAGGGTCTGAGCCAGGTGATGCCGGCAGCCCTCAATCTGGATGTTGAGAAACGCCCCTGGCCCCTGCCCCCGACCGTCCACGAATCACTGAACGCAGTGGTTTGCATCAACCTGCTGCACATCAGTCCAGCCAGCTGCACGGATGCCGTACTTGAGGAATCTGCTCTGCTGCTCCCCAGTGGAGCCCCCTTGATCATTTACGGCCCGTTCATGCGCAATGGCGCTCACACGAGTGCAAGCAACGCTGCCTTTGACCAATCCCTCAGGGAACGGAACGATGAGTGGGGATTGAGAGAGCTGAACCAGGTGACAGCAATCGCCACCATCGCTGGCTTCAGGATCGATGACGTGGTCTCCATGCCCGCCAACAATCTGACCCTCGTTCTTCAGCGTGCTTAAGCCCGATATCGCTTGCCATCGTCAGGAAGGCCGTGGACAATCACGCGATAGCACCGGCTTGAGTGATGGATCTGACTGATTTTTTGGCGAAGGTGCTAATCGGTTCAGCCATCACCCTGAGCCTGTCGTTCCTGTTCAAGACGTGCTTCCCTCGATTCACCAAGCGGAGCAAAACCGATTTCGACGACTTCGTGCTCGGCGCCCTTGCCGCTTCGGTTGTGCCTTTTGGCTTGGTGGTCACCCTGATTCTGGCGCAGGATGATTTAGGCCTGCCCAACAACGTTGAGAGGGCCTACAACACATCACTCCGAATTGTTGGCACGATCATTCTGATTCGGTTGATCAACCGAATCGGATCTCGATTCGTTTTCGGATTGGTGCGCCGCTCAGGCGCGGAAGATCTTCAACATCTTCTTCAGAGCCTGCTGCCCCTTTTGAGAACCGTGGTGTGGGGCATCGGCACCTTGGTGCTGCTGCAGAGTCTGGGCGTAAAGATGACAGTGATCTGGGGTTTGCTCAGCGCCGGCGGCATCGGCATCGGCTTGGCCCTGAAAGAACCAGCCCAGGAATTGTTCGCCTACTTGATGATTCTTCTGGACAAGCCCTTCACCGTTGGGCAATTCATCTCGGTGGGGTCCACATCAGCAACAGTGGAACGCATCGGTGTTCGCTCCACCCATCTGCGCAGCCTGCGCGGCGAACAAGTGGTGATGAGCAATTCAACCCTCACAGGGTCCACCATCCTCAATTTCGCCGAAATGGAACAACGCCGAATGATCTATTCCATTGGCGTCACCTACAGCACATCAGCCGATCAGATGAAGGCGATCCCGACGATGATTCAAGCCGTTATCGATGCTCAAGAGCACAGCAGCTTCAATCGCTGCCACTTCACCGAATTCGCTGATTCAAGTTTGAATTTTGAACTGGTTTATTACATCGACACCCGCGATTTCACCGTCGCCATGAACGAACAGCAAGCGATCAACCTCGGAATCATGGAAGCCTTCGCCGCCGAAGGCATCACATTTGCCTTCCCCACTCAGACCCTCTATCTCGAGGGGGAGTCAAGACCGGTGACATCCTCCTGACCTCCTGCAGGGGGGGCCCATGCCCCGCGCTGCAACCACAGACCGACTGCGGTGATCAACACCAGCGACACAATCGTCATCGCAGGAATCAACCGCCGTCTTGCCGGTCGTACCGCAACATCACCGGCCGCATTGAGGCCGTCCTGACGAGCCTGCAGAAATCCCCCTCGCCGGCATCTGTTGCAGAGGGTTTCACTCAATCCGGCGTTCTTGAGTTTGAAGCCGTAACGGCCGGGGATGTCGACCGGTTCACCGCAGATTCGACAGGGGAGTGAAAACATAGCCATCACCACCACTGCAGGTGAAACCGGTCTACCACCATGTCAATCCAGAGGCAGATCACCCAGGGCTGCAGGCCGCGCAAAGCATCACCATCACAAGGGTCTGCAGCAGCGAAAGCCGAACCAGGGAGACGCTGAACACGGCTTGGGGAAAGGCACCCCCCTTCAACCTGCAGAGCCATGACCCTGCATCAGCGCAGGATCAACAGATGTCTTAAGGGATGAGTGTCTGGCAGGATTCAACCAACTCCTCGGGTGATCGTGCCGCGTTATCAAGCCCGCGTCCTGGTGCGCCTGCGTCCCTCCGTGCTCGATCCAGCCGGCGAAGCAGCACGCAGCGCGGCCAACAGGCTCGGCGTGGAAGGCATCAGCAAACTGCGCATCGGCAAATCGGTTGAGATGGAGGTGGAGGCGCCCGATGAAGCCGAGGCACGGCGACGCTTGGAACTGCTCAGCGATCGGCTGCTGGCCAATCCTGTAATCGAAGACTGGTCTCTGGAGCTGCAGAACCCATGAGCATCGGTGTCGTGGTGTTCCCCGGCTCCAATTGCGACCGGGATGTGCAATGGGCCACCGAAGGCTGCCTGGGCATGCCCACCCGTCGGCTCTGGCATGAAGACACCGACCTGAGCGGGCTGGAGGCAGTGGTGCTGCCCGGCGGCTTCAGCTACGGCGACTACCTGCGCTGTGGTGCGATCGCCCGCTTCGCACCGGTGCTGCAGTCGCTTCTGGATTTCGCCTCCCGCGGCGGCAGGGTGCTGGGCATCTGCAACGGCTTCCAGGTGCTCACGGAACTTGGACTGCTGCCCGGGGCCCTCACCCGCAACCGCGATCTGCACTTCATCTGCGAGGACGCGCAGCTGCAGGTGGCCAGTGCCCGCAGCCCCTGGCTGCGGGCCTACGGCCCCGCAGGCACGCTGACCCTCCCGATCGCCCACGGAGAAGGGCGTTATCAGTGCAGCGACGACACCCTGAGCCAACTGCAGGACGACGATGCCATTGCCCTGCGTTACGGCAGCAACCCCAACGGCTCAGTAGCCGACATCGCCGGCATCACCAACACCGCAGGCAACGTGCTGGGGCTGATGCCGCATCCGGAACGGGCCTGTGATCCAGCCATCGGGGGCGTCGATGGGCGAGCCATGCTCGAAGCGCTGCTGAGCTGATGTTGAACCGTCGATCGCTGCTGATTTCAGGAGCGACGGCGGCCATGGCGGCGCTGCTGCCACATCGATCGCAAGCCTCTCGTGCAGACGGCCTCAACAGGCCGGCGCCGCTGCGCCGAGGCTCCCGGCTGCGGGCGGTGAATCCAGGCACCTGGATGGATCCGGAGATGGATTTCGCCCCCCTGATCGAGCGCTGTGCCGCTGAAGGATGGCTGCTGGAGATCCCCGACACGGTGCGACGCCAATGGCGCTATTTCTCCGGAACGGATCAGCAGCGCGTCGCCGAGCTGAACGCAGCCTGGAACGATCCGACCCTGGACGGCGTGTTGTACGTGGGTGGCGGCTGGGGTGGCGCGCGGGTGCTGGAGGCCGGCTTCCGCTTCCCACAGCGAGCCCTGTGGTCGGTGGGCTTCTCCGATTCCAGCTCTCTGCTGCTGGCCCAGTGGGCAGCCGGGCTGCCGGGGGCCATCCATGGTTCCTGCGGTGGACCGGACGAACGCTGGCAACGGACGGTGGCTCTGCTGAGCGGACAACCTGTGGCTCCACTGCAAGGAGTCGGCAGACGTCCCGGCCAAGCCAAAGGTCCGCTGGTGGTGACCAATCTCACCGTGGCAACGCATCTGATCGGCACTCCCTGGATGCCGGATCTGCGCGGCGCGATCCTGGTGCTGGAAGACGTTGGCGAAGCTCCCTACCGGGTGGACCGGATGCTGACCCAGTGGCGCAGCGCCGGGTTGCTTCAACAACTCTCCGGCGTAGCTTGCGGGCGGTTCAGCTGGGAGAAGGACGACATCCTTCCCGGTGACTTCACGATGGAGGAGATCCTGGAGGAGCGACTGGGGGATCTGGGCGTGCCGCTGGTTGTCGATCTACCCCTGGGCCATGGGTTGCCCAACATGGCGCTGCCCCTGGGAGTGGAGGCCAAGATCAACGGGGGGGCGGGCCGCCTCAGCGTGATCACTTGACATCAAAAAAGGGGCCCGAAGGCCCCCTTTTTTAAATCCGTGGCAACTGGCGATCAGGCGGCGACGGCAGTCTTGGGGTCGAGAGCGCCTTTGGCGTAGAGACCTGCGTAGTAGTTGATGTCGCGCTGCTTGATCTTGCTGGCGTTGCCGGCAGCCCAGAACTGCTGGTAGCGATCCAGGCAGACCTGCTTCATGTACTTCCTTGCCGGCTTGTTGAAGTGGCGGGGGTCGAAGTTGGCAGGATCGGCCATGGCGGCTTCACGCACAGCGGCGGTGAAGGCGAGGCGGTTATCGGTGTCAATGTTCACCTTGCGCACACCGTTGCGGATGCCTTCCTGGATCTCTTCGACGGGAACGCCGTAGGTCTCGGGGATGGCACCGCCGTACTTGTTGATCATTTCCAGCCATTCCTGAGGAACGGAGGAGGAGCCGTGCATCACCAGGTGGGTGTTGGGGATGGCTTTGTGGATTTCAGCGATCCGACTGATGGCCAGCACTTCACCGGTGGGCTTGCGGGTGAACTTGTAGGCGCCGTGGCTGGTGCCGATGGCAATGGCCAGAGCATCAACCTTGGTCTTGGCCACGAAATCAGCAGCCTCGGCGGGGTCGGTCAGCAGCTGATCCTTGGACAGCTCACCCTCGAAACCGTGGCCGTCCTCCGCTTCACCCTTACCGGTTTCCAGGGAGCCCAGGCAGCCCAGCTCGCCTTCCACACTCACGCCGATGGCATGGGCCACGTCCACCACGTTCTTGGTGACGTTGACGTTGTACTCGTAGCTGGCAGGAGTCTTGGCGTCGGCCTCCAGGGAGCCGTCCATCATCACGGAGGTGAAACCGTTGGCAGCAGCACCGAAGCAGGTGGCAGGGCTGTTGCCGTGGTCCTGGTGCATCACCACAGGGATATCTGGGTAGGTCTCCACCGCAGCCAGGATCAGGTGACGCAGGAAGCTCTCGCCTGCATAGGTGCGGGCACCGCGGGAAGCCTGGAGAATGACGGGGCTGTCGGTCTCGTGGGCCGCTTCCATGATCGACTGAACCTGCTCCAGGTTGTTCACGTTGAAAGCAGGAATGCCGTAGCCATTTTCGGCGGCGTGGTCGAGCAGGAGCCGAAGCGGAACGAGCGCCATGGGTGAAAATCCGAGAAAGAACCTGAGCGGACATACGTCCGGGGGGCAGGACTTTACCCATGAAACGTTTCAATTGTCACGCAGGCCTGTTGCGCAATTCGCGACAGGCCATAGCGGGATGACGATCAGTACGTATAACCCGCAACAAACAGCTGTTCATCGGACGAGGGCTGTGACCCAGGCACGTATCGCCCAAGAGAAGCTTCCGAGTTGGCTTGCGCACGGGCCAGCAGTGCTGCCTGACCAGCTTCAACGTTTTGACCAGCCCATTTCTTCAGGCAGGAATGCTGCAGAGCGCGTCCATAGGAGAAACCAAGATTCCACTTAGAATTGCACTCGATCGTATTCATATGGTTCAGATAAACCGAGGCGGCCTCCTCACTCAGTCCTCCTGAGAGGAAGACAATGCCGGGCACACTGGCTGGAACGCTGCGTTCAAGAGTATGGACCGTCATTGCAGCAACAGTCGCAGGCTCGACCTTCTGAGAACAGTCAGCACCCTGAACTGTCATGGAAGGCTTCAAAAGCGTGCCCTCTAAAAGAACACCATTCGCCTGGCATGCCTGATACACCTCTTGAATCACGTGCTCTTGAATCCGAGCTGTGGTTTCGATCGTGTGATCTCCATCCATCAAGATCTCAGGCTCAACGATGGGGACAAGACCAGACTCCTGGACAGAGCGGGCATAACGGGCCAGTCCCCAAGCATTCTCCCTGACGGAAAGAGCCGTGGGACAGCCATCGGAGGTGATCTGAAGCACTGCTCTCCACTTGGCGAAGCGAGCACCTTGCGCGTAGTAATCAGCCGCTCGCTCAACCAGACCGTCGAGACCCGTACAGAGAGTTTCAACCGAGTTTGCACCAGGAAGTGGCCGCAATCCCTTATCAACCTTGATCCCAGGAACAATGCCTAACTGAGCGAGCTTGCTCACCATGGACTCACCATCGGCATGGTTCTGGAAGAGTGTTTCTTCATAGAGAATCGCTCCACTTATGAATTCTCCCAGACCAGCCGTCGTGAAAAGCATTCCGCGGTAAGCCTGACGATTAGCCTCCGTGTTCTCAACTCCAATTGTTCCCAGACGCTTACCAATTGTCTTTGTTGATTCATCAACAGCAAGAATTCCTTTGCCCGGTGAAGCCAGGTGCCGAGCTGTTGAAACGAGCTCCTCAGAAAAATCCAGCAATGACATTGAAAGTCGACGGGGATGAAGATGTTGAATCCCAACGTCAACCAATTGATGTCAAAAACTACGGACAGAGGTGAGATTTGCGCTCCCTCCTTGCGGTCATTTAAGCCAAATCAAGATCTCAAATATCACAAGAAGCCTGATCGCAAGCCCTGCGGCTGGCGACACCCTCGGCCAGGCCAGGAATCATCGGCCGACCGCTGCGGATGCTCTCCGCCCACCAGCCCTGAACCCTCGCCACCGGAGCAATCCGGCCATCGGCCCATGTGGTTTCGAACGCCAGATCGGCATCGGCCTCGATCGGTCTCAGCGCCTCACCGGCAGCGGCATGTTGCAGCGCGAAGCCATGCACGTAATCCTTCTGATTCGGGCTGCCGAGGATGAGACAGCCCTCCGAGCCGTACACCTCCAGCCAGCAACCGCGGCCGTTGCGTGCCACGGAGGCGAGATTGATCTGAGCGGGAACGGTGCTGTCGGCTTGTGCCTGCCACTGCAGGCGGGCCTGGATCAAGGAAACATCCTCGGAATCGACGGCCGCCATGCCCCCGTCACCAAGCGGACGCTCCTGGATCGAGGTGGCGTTGAGAGCCTGCACCCCGCTCAGCGGTCCGATCAGCCAGGCCAGGATGTCCATGGCGTGGGTGCCGAGCGCGCCGATCACCCCACCACCCTCCGACGCCTGGGAATACCAGTTCCAGCCGCGGCTGGCATCGGCCCGGCTGCTCATCAGCCAGTCGAGTTTCACCAGCCAGGGGGTGCCCACCGCACCGGCCCGCAGCAGCCGCTCCGCCTGCATGAACAGGGGCACGGCCCGGTACTCGTAATTCACGGCGACAGACAGCTGCCGCTCCATGGCCAGCCGCTGAAGATCCCTGGCCTGATCGGCCTGAAGTGCCACCGGTTTCTCCAGCAGCAGATGCTTGCCGGCCAAGAGAGCCTGACGCGCCAGCTCGTGGCGGGGCGCAGGCGGTGTGGCGATCACGATCGCCTCGACGGCCGGATCCGCCAGCAGAGCCCCCCAGTCCGAATGACCGGGAAGGCCATGGGTGGAGCAGGCCTGCTCGAGACGGGCAGGGCGCGGATGCCACAGCGCAACGGGAGTCAGATCCGCATTCGCCTGAAGAGCCGGCAGATGCACCTTCTCACCGAAACCGAGGCCGGCGATGGCGACACCGATGGGTCGATAGGTCATCTCAGCTGGCGAGGGGGACGTCACAGACGGCACCGATCACCGACACGATCAGCTCATCGCTGCCGGCGGCCTGCCACTGGGCACGGAAGCGGGGAATGCCGTTCACCTGCTGATCCCGGTACAGCTTCTGGGCACAGTCGATCTGCATCACGAACAGCTCGCCGTTGCGGGGCGCCTCCCCATCCACGGCAGCCGGTGTGAACCGGCTCAGCACGGTGCGCAGCCCCTCGCGGTTCTCCCGCACACTGCCGCTGTCCCACCACTGCTGACCGGCCTCAGTTGCCGGAACCTCAACCCATTCAACAGGCCCCGCCCAGGCCGGAGACGCCCCCAGCACCAGAACGGCCAGAAGCATGGCCAGAAGACGGACGATCATGCGCTGGCGAGCTCCAGGGCGGCACAGCCGTGCAGACGCAGCACCCTGGCCAGGGTGCTGCGCAGCTGGGTGCGGGGGACGATCACATCGACGAAACCGTGATCGCGGAGGTACTCAGCCGTCTGAAAATTGTCCGGCAGCTTTTCACGCAGGGTCTGCTCGATCACGCGGCGGCCGGCGAATCCGATCAGCGCCTTCGGCTCCGCCAGGATCAGATCGCCGAGCATCGCGAAGCTGGCGGTGACCCCACCGGTGGTGGGGTGGGTGAGCAGCGGCATGTAGAGCAGTTCCGCCTCGCGATGACGCTCGAGCGCCCCGGAGATCTTGGCCATCTGCATCAGGCTGAGCATCCCCTCCTGCATGCGGGCACCACCGGAGGCGCAGACGATCAGCAGCGGCAGCTTCTGGGCCGTGGCCCGCTCGATCAGACGGGTGATCCTCTCGCCCACCACCGAGCCCATCGAGCCACCCATGAAGCGGAAATCCATCACAGCCAATGCCAGACCGATGCCCTCCACCCGGCAGAAGCCGCTCACCACGCCATCCTTCAGACCGGTGGCCGCCTGACTCTCCCGCAGGCGATCGGCGTAGGCGCGTCGATCCTTGAACTCCAGGGGATCCATGGGGGCGAGATCCGCATCGAATTCCTGGAAGCTGCCGGAATCAGCGATCACCTCAATGCGTTCACCGCTGTCGATGCGGTGGTGGTAGCCGCAGCCGGCACAGACGCTGGCATTGGCCTTGAGATCCTTCAGGTAGACGACCTGGCCGCATTCGGGGCACTTGTTCCAGAGGCCATCACCTTCCTCCGGCTCCTGGCTCACCTTGCCGACGAACTGGCCTTTCCGGCGATCAGCGAACCAGTCGAACAGAGACACGGGAACCGCACGGTTCCGACCATTAAAGACCCAGCAGGTGGAGCCACTGCTGCCACCACCAGAGGGGGCCCGTGAGCCAGACCAGCCAGATGCCGAGTGCGATGAAGGGGCCGAAGGGAAAGGCCTGCCGTGGCTGCAGCCGACCGCTCAGCCTCCCGGCTGCACCGAACAGGGCTCCCGCGAAGATGGCCAGGGCCATCGCTGCCGCGATGCCGGCAGCACCGAGCCAGGCGCCACCCATGGCCGCCAGCTTGGCGTCCCCCAGACCGAGCGCCGGCTGACCGAGCAGCCGTTCCGCCAGGGCGCTGATGGACTCCATCAGCAGCAGAGCCAGACAGGCGGCGATCAGATGATCCGCCAGAACGGGGATGCCGGCAGCAGCCGACAGCACCAGGCCCAGCACCAGCCCCCAGCGACAGAGCGGCTCGGGCAACCAGAGATGGTCGAGATCGATCAGCACCAGAGGCAGCAGCAGCGCGATCAGCGGCAGCCCAGCCCACGGCAGCAACCACAGCGGCAGACCCCCGCCACCGCTCTCAGCAACCGCCAGAGCCGACAGCCAAAGAGCTGCGCTGAGTGTTTCCACAGCTGGATATCGCCAGCTGATCGAGGCCTGGCAGTCGCGGCAGCGCCCGGCCAGGAGCAGCCAGCCCAGCAACGGCAGATTGTCGTGCCAGCGGATGGCATGACCGCAGCGGGGGCAGTGACTGCCGGGGAACACCACCGATTCGCCCCGCGGCAGACGCCACACCACCACGTTGGTGAAACTTCCGACACAGGCTCCAAGCAGCGCTGCCCAGAGCAGGGGGATCACACCTTCCATCGCGGACGTTGCTTGAAAGGGCGGCGGCGGATCAGATCCAAGGCGATGAACTCCTCATCCGGCAGCAGCACCGGCAGGTCGAACACCACCCGCCCCTGGGAGAGCTCCGTGCTCAGCACAACACCACAGGGGTCTACCCCCACAGCGGCATTGCTGAGGAAGGAGAAGTAGACCTCCCGGGCACGGGCGATCAACGCACGGCTGTCGACACGATCCCAGCGGGGTGAGCGGGGGGCTCCGGAGGCTCCGCTGATCTCAAAGGAGGGCGTTGAAACGGAAATGGGCCCACCTGATCACTCAGACGAACCCACATTAGAGATGAATTGTGAACAGGAATCAGCTCAGCTGAGATTCTTCTGCTCTTCCACCATGCGGTGAATGATCGGAGTGAGGATCAGTTCCATCGCAAACCCCATCTTGCCGCCGTTCACCACGATGCTGGTGGGGCTGGACATGAAGGAATCGTGGATCATGTTCAGCAGGTAGCCGAAGTCGATCCCCCACTTCTCACGAGCTCCCTTGCGGAAGTGAATGATCACGAAACTTTCATCCGGGGTGGGGATGTTGCGGCAGATGAATGGGTTGGAGGTGTCCACTGTGGGAACCCGCTGGAAGTTGATGTCCGTCTCGCTGAACTGCGGGCAGACGTGGTTGATGTAATCCGGCATCCGGCGCAGGATCGTGTCGACGATCGCTTCCGCGGAATAACCGCGCTCGGCATTGTCGCGATGGATCTTCTGGATCCATTCCAGGTTGGTGATCGGCACCACACCCACCAGCAGATCGGCCAGTGCCGCCACGTTGTATCCCTCACCCCGCACGCCACCGTGCAGGCCTTCGTAAAACAGCAGGTCGGTGCCTGAGGGGATCTCCTCCCAGGGGGTGAACTGACCGGGACCAAGATCGACACCGAGTCGTGCGTTGTGCTCGGTGGCTTCCTCGGGGCTGTGCAGGTAGTAGCGCTTCTGCCCGGTACCGGTTTCGCCATAGACCCGGAAAAGCTCCTCGAGCTTGTCGAACAGGTTGGCTTCCGGACCGAAGTGGGAGAAGTTCTCACCACGGGCCAGGGCGTCAGCCATGGCCTGTTTCATCGGCATCCGCTCGTAGCGGTGATAGCTGTCGCCTTCCACCACCGCCGGCGTGATGCCTTCGCGAGCGAAGATGTGCTCGAAGGCGCGCTTGACGGTGCTGGTTCCAGCACCGGACGAACCGGTGACAGCGACTACCGGGTGACGCTTCGACATCGACGCAGGGACTACGGGCTCGGCGAGTTTGCCAGATCGAGGCCCATTTTCACCAATACAGACATCAGAGCGCTTCAATCAGCGCCCTGCCCATGGCGCTGCAGCCCACCGGCGTGCAGCCCTCGGCCATCAGATCACCCGTGCGCAGACCCGACGCCAGCACCGTGTCGACGGCCCGCTCGAGATCCGCCGCCGCGGCCGACTGCTTCAAGCCGATGCGCAGCATCATGGCGGCGGACAGCACCATCGCCATGGGGTTCGCCTTGTCCTGACCGGCGATGTCGGGGGCGGAGCCATGCACGGGCTCGAACAGTCCGGGACCATCACTGCCCAGCGACGCGGACGGCAGCATGCCGATGGAGCCGGTGAGCATCGCCGCCTCGTCACTGAGGATGTCGCCGAACAGATTGCCCGTGAGCAGCACATCGAACTGGCGCGGGTCCCGCACCAGCTGCATCGCGGCATTGTCCACATACATGTGGCTCACCTCCACATCGCCATAGCCGGGGGCCATCGTCTCGACGCGATCACGCCAGAGCTGACTCACATCCAGCACATTGGCCTTGTCCACCGAGCAGAGACGACCACGACGCTCGCGGGCCAGATCGAAGGCCACCCTGGCGATCCGATCCACCTCTGATGCGGAGTAAGTCATGGTGTTGAAGCCCCGCTCCTCGCCGTCGGCCTCGATCCGCCCCTTGGGCTGACCGAAGTAAATGCCGCCGGTGAGTTCACGCACCACCATCAGATCCACGCCCTCGATCACCTCGGGCCGCAGGCTGCTGGCCCCAATCAGTGCGGGCACGATCTTCACCGGCCGCAGGTTGGCGAACAGCTGCATGCCAGCCCGCAGACCGAGCAGACCGGTCTCCGGTCGCTTCTCCCGGGGCAGGCTGTCGAAGCGGGGGCTGCCGATCGCCGCCAGCAGCACAGCATCCGCCTGCCTGCACGCCTCCAGCGTTGAGGCGGGCAGCGGCTCACCGCTGGCGTCGATGGCGCTGCCACCGATGGGCTGCTCCTCGAAGCTGAGCTGGAACCCGTGCCGCTCGCTCACCATCTCCAGAAGCTGGCGGGCCACGGCGGTGATTTCCGGACCGATGCCGTCACCGGGAAGCAGAACGACGCGGTGCTGGGCCATGGAGGACCTGTGTGACAGGACAGCCGCTGAGATTACTGAGCTGAGTCCCGCTTGAGCTCCCGCAGCGTCCTGGCCATCTCCGGCAGCTTGCTGAAGGCCGCGGAACAGCGCAGCCACAACCGGTTGGGAATCGCCGGATACCCACTCACCACCTCACCGGCCGCCACCTCACCGTGCAGACCGCTCTTGGAGCTGGCGATGGCCCGATCGCCGATCACGGTGCGGTTGGCCACGCCCACCTGCCCCGCCAGGATCACGCCATGGCCGATGCGGGCACCACCAGCGATGCCCACCTGGGAGGCGAAGGCACAGCCCCGGCCGGTGGTCACCCCATGACCGACCTGAACCAGGTTGTCGATCTTGGTGCCAGCACCGATCCGCGTCTCTCCCACCGAGGGGCGGTCGATGGTGCTGCCGCAACCCACCTCCACACCGTCTTCCAGCACCACCTGTCCCGTCTGGGGCATCTTGCGCCACCCCTCGGCCGTGGGAACGAAACCGAACCCCTCGGAGCCGATCACGGCATTGGAATGCACCACGCAGCCCCGCCCGACCCGGCTGCCGGGATGGAGCACGGCATTGGCGTGCAGTTCACAGCCGTCGGCGACGACGACATCGTCGTAAACCACCACCCCGGGATGCACGATGCAGTTCGCACCGATCCGGCTGGCGGCACCGATGCAGACCCGTGGTCCGATGGCCGTGCCGGGTCCCACCTGAGCCCGGTCGTCGATCACGGCCGTGGGGTGAATCTCCGCCAGGGGGCGACGACGGGGATGCAACCGCTCCAGTGCCTCGGCGAAGGCCAGCCGGGGATCGGCGAAGACGGCGAAGGCGATACCGCGCTGGGTGGCCAGATCGATCAGGTCCTGCTGGTCCGGCAGCAGCACAGCCCCGGCATGGCTGTCGGCCAGTGCCGCCGTCAGGGCGTTGCCCTTCTCCAGAAAACTGAGCTGATCCGAAGCTGCCGCCTCAAGCGATGCGGCGCTGCGCAGCTCCGGATCCGTCGCTGTCGCACTGTGCCTCAGACCGGCCTGGCCCTGCTGCAGAGCCGTGATCAGAGTGCTGAAGCGCATGGTTGAGCGATGCCGCGGCCGGATCGTAGGCGCGAAGGACCGCTCAGGGCAGCAGCCGATCGCTCAGCACCAGGGCATCCCGATGCACCACCACGGCAGAGGGGCGATCGCCCGCTGCGGCAGCGAGACCGTGGCGCAGCGCGGCGCTGGACTGTGAGCAGAGTCCGCGTCCCAGCAACCGACCGTCAGGGTCGACCAGGTTCACCGCCTGGCTGGCCCCGAACTCCCCCTCCACCGCAGTGATTCCCACCTGCAGCAACGAGGCTCCCCGCTCCAGGAGCGCCTCGCAGGCCCCTGGATCCAGGCGCAGGGTGCCCTGCGCCTGCAGCGCATGGGCCAACCAGCTGCGCCGGTTGCCGAGCGGTTCCGGATGGGGATGAAACACGGTGCCGCCCCGGTCGCCCTGCAGCAGCAGATCGAGACGGCTGGGATCCCGACCATCGGCCAGATGCACGGTGATGCCGCTGGCCGTGGCGATCCGTGCTGCCGCCAGCTTGGTGGTCATGCCGCCGCGGCCCCAGCGACCACCATCGCCGGCACCCGCCTCCAGGGCCTGAAGCTCACGCGGGTGATGCACATCTGAGATGGGCCTGGCATCCACAACGGTGCGGGGATCGGCGGAATAAAGGCGATCCACATCCGTGAGCAGGATCAGCTGATCGGCATCGACAGCGGCCGCCACCAGGGCCGAAAGCGTGTCGTTGTCCCCGAAGCGCAGTTCTGTCGGAGAGATCGCATCGTTCTCGTTGATCACCGGCAGAACCCCCCAGCTGAGCAGCTGCCGCAGGGTGTTGGAGGCGTTCTGGTAGCGGCGGCGATCCGCCAGATCGGAGCGGGTCAGCAGCACCTGGGCCACCGACCGCCCATGGCGGGACAACGCCCGTTCGTAGAGGGCCATGAGATGTCCCTGGCCGATGGCAGCGGCCGCCTGCAGCCCCACAACGGTGTCGGGACGACGGGGCAGCTGCTGGCGCTGACACCCCAGACCGACCGCCCCGCTGGTGACCAGCACCACCTGATCACCGCGCTCCATGGCAGCGGCGATCGCGGCTCCGTAGCCCTCGATCACCGCAGCCGTGTCACCGCGCAGCAGGCTGGTGCCCAGCTTCACCACCCACAGCATCACGCGGCAGGGGCTCCCAGAACCCGTGCCAGACGCCGCTCGAGACGCTGAACCCGATCCCTGTCGCAGGGGGCGCCGTCCTCACGGATCGGCCGCACCAGCACGGTGTAGAGACCGAGCCGATTGCCGCAGAGCACATCGGTGAACAGCCGGTCACCGACCATGGCGATCGATTGCGGCGGCAGATCCAGATCCGCGATGACGCGGCGCAGGGCACCCCGTCGTGGCTTGCCGGCTCCGCAGGTGAAGCTGAGATCGAGCTGACTGGCCACCGCCGAGATCCGCGCCTTGGAGGGGTTGTTGCTGAACAGATGCAGCTGCAGGCGCCGCCCCGCGTCCTCGAGCCAAACCCTCACGCTGTCGGGAAGGCGCACCGCACGCCCGGGCAGGAGGGTGCGGTCCACATCGATGACCGCTGCCTGGATGTCGCGTCCGGTGAGGTGAGGCAGCGGCAGATGGGCAATGGTCAGGCCCGGATCCCAGTCGGGCAGCAACCAGTGGCTGGGACTCACTCCGGCCATTCACGCTCCTCGATCTCGGCTTCGATGCGGGGCTGGATCCGATCGAAATCCTCTCCCTCCACCAGTTCAGCCTGACCATCCACCATGCGGGCCACCACGAAGAACGGATCCAGGGGGATGTAGAGGCCGTACTCCTGCTGGTCGACCATGAAGCTCACCAGCAGCTCATAGGTTTCCATCTCTTCATCGTCCTCATCGTCCTCGTCGTCCTCGAGTTCGTCAGGATCCGGCTCGTCCAGTTCACCGCTGACGGTGAGCGTGACGGCGGAGCGCACCAGGGTGAGGTCATGTTCTTGGAGCACGACATCGGCAACCGAGAGGATCGGCTCGCTGCTGGCGACCGTCGTGATCGGCTCCGGCGAATCCCCATCGCTGAGGCGGAACAGGGACACCGGGGTGTCCACCGGGGTCAGAAGGGCGTAGTCCTCGCCATCCAGCGGGATCAGCTGCTCAAGGAAACAGAGCAGATCGCGGCCCTCGCGATCGCGAACGAGGACGGTGGGCACATCACCGCTGCTGCTGGGCCCGGGGTCACGCATGGTCCGTCGGTCGATGGGCCAAGGATCCATCATCGCCGCAGTTGATGCCCGGCATCACACCCCCCGGCTGGACCGGTTTGAGCTCCGGCCCCTCCTGGAGCCACTGTTCCAGCAGCAGCGCAGCGGCAGCACTGTCGAGACGGCCGCTTCGGTCGCCGTGCAGACCGTGGCGTTCGGCAGCTGCCCAGGTGCTGCACTGCTCATTCACCCAGGCCAGCGGCAGGTTGAGGGCCGATGCGAGGCGCAGGCCGTAGCGATGGCAGTGGTCCGCCTGCGGCGTCGGCGACCCCGCGGAATCCAGGGGCAGTCCCACCACGAGGCCCTGCACGGAGCGCCGGGCGCAATGGTCCCGCAGCACGGCGAGGTCGGCATCGAAGCGGGATCGGGCGAGGGCCGGCAACGCCGTCACGGTGATGCCCAGCGGATCGCAGCCCGCAAGTCCTATGCGCCGTCGCCCCACATCCAGACTCAACACCGAACAGACCAAGGGCACGATCAGCGGCGGCCGAGACTGGGGGTGGGCAGGGGTGTTCTCTGAGGCCGCAGGCTGCCCAGGACCTCATCGAGTGCCCGGGTATGCAGGGGAGAGCGCGGGGACACCTGCCGCCTCCACATGCTGCGGCCCATGAGCAGATGCTCGTCGCCCTGCCGCCAGCCATGCGCCAGCAGCAGATGCGCCAGAGGAGCGTCGTCCTGAGCCGTGATCAGAGCATCGGGGCGCCCATCGCGCAGCAGGCACTGCAGCAGGGCCGGCAGCGCCTCATCCAGCCGTGGATCCCAGGCCACATCGCGGATCAGTTCCAGCTGGCGGTCATCACTGCTCTCAAACAGCTGAACGCTGCCCGCGAGAACATGATCACCGTCCATGAGAACGCCGGATCCAGGGCCGTTGCGATCCAGCAGATCCAGCCAGTGGCGATCGGTGATCTGTCGCAGGTGGCTGAAATTGCCCCCCTGCTCGATCGGCCAGAGCAGCTGTGCGGTGCGCCGGTTGATCGGCTGCCAGCTCAGTCCCCTGGGCAAACTCTGGCTCGCCGGCTCTGGGACAGCCGCAGGAGGCAGCCAGGCCTGAAAGGGGCGCAGAGGCTGGAAACCCAGCTCACGCATCAGGGCGATGCCGTCGGCATCACCGGCCGGACAGCGCACCACCCAGCTGAGCACCTGGGGACTGCCGAGCTGCAGCGCCTGCTGCAGCAGGGTTCTGCGCACGCTGCTGCAGCTCCATTGGCTGCTTTCGCCGAGCTGTTGAGGCAGCTGCAGACTCCAGCAGCTGCCGCGACGGTTGTATGGCCTGGCGACGACAGCAGCCAGAGGACGGTCCGCTTCGATGGCCAGAAGGCAGCGGGGGGAACGGCTGGGCAGCAGATCCGGGAAGCGCTGCTCGAGGCGGGCCATCCAATCCCCGAGAAGTGCCGCCTGGAAGCGGGGCAGCTGGCTTGAATCGCTGATCGCCTGAAAGCGAGCCAGGTGAAAGGGATTGAGGGATTCCACCCTCAGAGGAGCTTGGGAGGTTTCCACCATGGACAACTCCTCCAGTAACCCTCTCCTCAATCTATCGCTCGCACGGTGTGAAATTCAGGCCGACGCGGTACCTGGCCTGACCAGCACCAGGGGCGTCCGCTGGTTGGCATTGCCGGCGGGATTGGGCTTGAGCGCACGCTGAAGCAACGCCTCATCGCATCCGGCACTGCCGGCGAGCACCTTGACCCGTCCCAGATCGTTGACATCCACGATCGCCACTTCGACACCGAGTTCAGCAGCCGCCTCACGGCAGAGTCGTTCCGGCTGATCGGGGCCCAGCACGATCGTCTGGTCATAGGGAGGGGTGGTGCCGGTGATGTCGTCGATCAGGCGGGCCTGATCCCCCGCCAGTCGGTAGAACCCGCCGGGAATGCCGATCAGCTTCATCAGCAACCCACCGATCCAGGCCACCACAACCCGGGTGGGCCCCACCAGATCGATCAGGGTCTGCATGCCGCAGGCGGTGGCGAGACTGCTGGTGGGATGGAAGACACGGCAGAGCTGACGCGCCACCATCCCCGGCTCCACTTCACTGGGATGGCGGTAGCGGTTCTGGATCACGGCGACGGGGGTCTCTCCGATGGTGAGCACGTCACCGGGTTGCACGAGATCTGCGGCATAGGTGCGCATCACATCGATGGGATCGTCGAGGGGACCGAGCAGATGGGTGCGTAACGGCAACACCCGGCAGCCGTCACCGGTCAGGAACTCAGCGGCCCCAGCATGGAGCGGCTGCGGACGCCGCAGCGGCACCAGCACACCCTGACGCCGCGGCAGACGACCGAAGGGGCCGTAATTGAGCCAGTGAACATCCACCCAGAGGCTGTCGACCAGATCAAGCGGGTTGCGTCCGTCGGCGGCACGCAGCCGGATCTTCACCCGTGCACGGGTGGTCTTGCGCCCCTTGACGATGTAAGCCGCCCAGTAGCCGTCCTCGCGGGTCTCTTCGTCCGGATGATCCGCCTCGATGCGGGTGCTGATCTCCAGAGCCGAAGGATCCGACTTGCCCAGCAGCACCGGGTCCACCCGCAGCTCCGGAACGAACACCTCCATGCGCGGATGGGGGTTGCTGATCTCCAGGAGACCGCTGATGCGCACCTCGACACCAGAGGGCTCGACATGCCATTCCAGAGCCCGCAACTGCAGCGGCGATGCCGGACGCAGACGATGGCGCAACTCAAGCCAGGCCACTCCAAGGCCGAGAGCAAGCGGGGCGATCAGCACGGACACGCGCAGGTTCCGGCCGCGAAACCGGGAAAACTCGGCGGCAGCGTAGGCGGATCAACGGCGAAGCACTCAGTTCGCCGTGACCTCGATGTTCACCTCGTTGAAACGTCCTTCCGGGTTGATGGACGGGAGTTCCGGTGCCGGCAGACCGGTGGCCTCAGCGATGGCGCCATTGATCACCGCCAGCGGCACCTGACCGTCCTGATCCAGCACCACCCGCCCGTCGGGGGCGATCACCACCACCTGAGGGATCCGCCCGTTCCAGTAGCGAGCCGGTTCATCAGCGGCGGCTCCGCTCTCGCGTCCCTGCAGCTCATCGGTGGTGAGGGGAAGCAGATCGATGCTGCGGGTCCATAGCCGCTGCAGCTCGGAGACCACCGGTGCGAAGCGTTTGCTCACGGCACTGTCATCCAGGTAAAAGATGAGAACCGAGGTACGCCCGTCCGCCCGTGATTCCTTCAGGGTGCTGGTCGGCGGCACCAGGGATCCATTGCCGGCATAGAGCGCATAGATGTTGCCGTCGTAACTGTCGTCGTTGAGCACGGCGTGGGCCGGACGCACGATCAGCAGCAGCGCGACGCTCAGGCTGAGCAGCAGGCGGAGCAGAGATGCCATGAGACGACGGAACCAGGCGTCATTGTGACGCTCGGCTCAGCCCCGTCCCAGGCTGCGGCCCATGCCCTGGGCGATGCCGCGGCCGATCAGTCCGATCGCCCGGCCCACCACCTGGGTGAGCAGAACCACCGCCAGATCACCGATGCGCTGCACCAGAGCCTGAACCTGCGGGGCCAGCGCATCACGGGTCTCCAGCAGCAGCGCCACCTGCCGCTGCCACCAGCCGAGCTGATTGAGCTCCCGATCACGCGGCTCGGTGAGCTGGAGCGGTTCGATCCGTCCCTGTCGCAACTGGAACAGCACCCGACGGCTCTCATACAGCTGCACGGGCCGCTCGATCCAGGCCTCCCAGCGCCACTGCGTGTTGAGCTGGTTGCGTAGACGCTCCAGTTCCCGAGTGGCCAGATAGCGCTCACCCAGCAGATAACGGCGCAGTTCCGGCCAGGCACCACAGGCATCCAGCAGTTCCGCGCTGATCAGTTCGGCGGTGCGCACCAACCAGTTGCTCACCAGCGACTCCAGCTGCAGCAGAGCGCGGGGATCATCCGCCGGCAGCAGCTGACCGTTCACAAGCACCGGCTGATCCACCAGCAGCGGGGTGAGCATGCGGGAGGGATCCGGCAACTCCTCATCAACGGCGGAGAGATCAGCCTCCCCCAGCAGCAACTGCGCCACCGGCAGAAGCGTGCCTTCCCTGGGGAGCCGGACGTAGCTGCCAGCCATTGCGGTGAGGGCCTGGCGGCGCAGTTCCGGTTGCAGTTCAGCCCAGGCTCCGCTCTGCACCGGATCGCCATCGCTGCCGCGCAACCTGGCGAGCACCAGATCCAGTTGCTGCAGAAGTGCAAGCAACAGCTGACGTCGACGCTCCGGATTCAGGCCCTCCAGCGCCAGCAGACTGCCGGTGGCATTGCTCAGGCCGGCTTGCACCGAACCATCCAGACGGCTGCGGATCGCACCCCAGACAGCGATGGCATTGCGTTCTCTCAGCGTGATCGCAACGGAGGCGGACGCCGCCGGAGCGCTGCGATCGTGTATGGACGTGAGAGGCACCGCATCCTGCAGACCGAGCTGCAGGGGGCCCCAGATCCAGAGCAGCAGCGAGCGGGCCGCCGCCAGTTCTCGCCGTCGTCCCTCCAGCAGAAACCGCAGCAATGGATCCGCCGGAGGCGGCATCAGCAGCGCCTCGATCATCTGCAGGTCCTGACTGATCTGCTGCAGGCCGCTCACCAGCAACCACTGCCCCAGTCCCATGGGAGCAGAGGCGGCTGTTGAGCTCCCAGCTTCGACCGGGTTCACATCCACCACCCGGCCACCACCCAGCACGGTGGCCACGGCTTGCTGCAGCGTCGCCAGGTCGGCGTTCTGCAGCAGCCCCGCCGCGGGCAGCGAGAGGATCTGGTCGCGATCGAGGGTGAGATCGGCAGGCAGCAGCAGCAACAGCGGCGCCGGTTGCCAGCGTTCCTGCAAACGACGTGCCTCGCGCTCGATGGCCGTGAGGCTGATGACGCGATCCAGCGACCAGATCACCAGGGCCGGGTGACCGGCCAGCTGCTCGGGACGCAGCATCACCTCCAGGGATTCGTCGGCTGCGGTCAGCTGCAGAGCGAGGCTTTCGGCAAGCAGATCCGGCGCCAGCAACAGAATCCGCACCGGAGAAGTGACAGCCAAGGTGCGGCGGACGACGAGCTGTCCGTCAACGTAACGAGCCCTGGCTCATTCCTCCAGGGTGCGGCGACCATTCAGCTGAAGCGTGTAGGACTCAATGCGGTAGCCGGTGCGCCGCTCGATCTGCTGAAGCAGGTCATCGGGCAGCTGCACATCGATGTCCTCGATCACTCCGGTCTCCAGACAGGTGAGATGGCTGTGAGGATCGCTGCGGTAGCCATATAAACAACCGTTGGCCCGATCCAGGCACTCGATCACGCCAGCGGACTGCAGTGCCTCGAGGTTCTGATACACGGAGGTATGACCGATGCTGCGGCCGCGGGCGTTCAAGCGCTCAAAGATGTCCCGGGCACTGAGATGACTGCGCTCAGACCAGAGCAGATCGAGGACCATGCGTCTCTGACGGCTGAGTCGCATGCCAAGGCCGCGGCAGCGCTCGAACACATCCTGCAGCCCCCCGGGGGGGGGATGAGGAGGACGCGTCTTGTAGGGAGCGCGTTAGCACAGAGCCGGTTTCTCTAACATCACCTTAAGGCGTGCTGGCCGGACTGGACGCCAGGACCTGGATCAGGCCAGATCGGCCATGTGCTCGACGGGATCCTGCAGACGACCTTCACCGATGGCGCTGATGGCCTCGGCCAGATCCACCCGGCCGTCATAGAGCGCTCGTCCCACCACCACGCCGCTCACTCCCAGCGGTTCCAGGGCCAGCAGCGACAGAAGATCCGCCATGCAACCGATGCCGCCGGAGGCGATCACCGGCACGCGGCTGGCCTCGGCCATGGCCCGCAGAGCCTGCAGATTCGGGCCGGCCAGGGTGCCATCGGTGGCGATGTCGGTGGAGATGATCGCAGCGATCGCGGCATCGCTCAACCGCTCCGCCAGCTCCGTGGCCAGAACGTCGCTCTGCTCGATCCAGCCGCGGGTGGCCACCCGGCCTTGCTTGGCATCGATGCCCACGATGATGCGGCCTGGATGACGCCCGGCCAGCTCCGTCACAAGCTGCGGCTGCTCGATGGCCACGGTGCCGAGGATGACCCGCTCCAGACCGCAGGCCAGCAGATCCTCGGCACGCTCCAGCGACCGCACACCGCCACCCAGCTGCACCGGGATATCAAGACTGGCGGTGATGGCCCGCACCACTGCATCGTTCACCGGCTCGCCTCGCCGGGCCCCATCGAGATCCACCAGATGCAGACGGGTGGCGCCCTGGGCCTGCCAGCTGCGGGCCTGGGCCACCGGATCATCACTGAAGCGGGTCACCTGGTCGTAATCCCCCTGATGCAGCCGCACGCAGGCACCGTCGAGCAGATCGATGGCGGGGATGATCTCCATGGCGAACAACCGGGGCGGCGTCCATCCTGCAGCTCCGCGCTTCAATGACTGCGCTTTTCGCTGGACGGCCGTGAAGATCCTGGTGATGGGGGGAACCCGTTTCGTCGGCAAGCCGCTCGTGGCCAGGCTGCAGGCCCAGGGCCATGCGCTGACCCTGTTCACCCGCGGCAAGAATCCGGTTCCCGACGGTGTCACCCACCTGCGCGGGGACCGCAGCACGGAGGAGGGGCTCAAGGCCCTGCAGGGGCTGCGCTTTGACGTGATCGTCGACAGCTCCGGCCGCAAGCTCGAGGACAGTCGCCGGGTGCTGACCATCACGGGCGCCCCCGAGCACCGCTTCGTCTACGTGAGCTCTGCCGGCGTCTATGCCGGCTCAGACCAGTGGCCGCTGGATGAGGACTGCCCCATCGATCCGCAGAGCCGCCATGCCGGCAAGGCGGACACCGAGACCTGGCTGCGCTCGGAAGGCATCCCCTTCACCAGCTTCCGGCCGACCTACATCTACGGCCCCGGCAACTACAACCCGATCGAACGCTGGTTCTTCGATCGGATCGTCAACAACCGACCGGTGCCCCTGCCCGGCGACGGCAGCACCATCACCCAGCTGGGTCATGTGGAGGACCTGGCCGAGGCGATGGCCCGCTGCATCGACGTGGAGGCTGCCGCCAATCGCATCTACAACTGCTCCGGCAAGCTGGGGATCACCTTCCGGGGACTGATCCGCTCGGCGGCACGGGCCTGCGGCAGGGATCCCGACACCGTGGAGCTGCGCAGCTTCGATCCCTCCGGTCTTGATCCGAAGGCCCGCAAGGCCTTCCCGCTGCGACTGAACCACTTCCTCACCGACATCAGCCGGGTGGAACGGGAGCTGGCCTGGCAGCCGAGCTTCGATCTGGCTGCGGGCCTGGCGGACAGCTACTCCAACGACTACGCCCTCTCACCCACCGCGGAGCCGGACTTCAGCTCCGATGCGACGCTGATCGGGGCCTGAGGTAACCGACAGCGGACGTCAACGCCAGCAGCAGGGACGGCCAGAACAGCCACCAGCCCAGGATCACCAGCGCCGCATGGCCACCCCAAGCGGGTGGCCAGAGCAGCAGCAGCAGGCTGAGGAACTGCAGGATCGTCTTCAGCTTGCCGCCCCTCGACGCGGGGGCACCGTCGGAGGTCTGCGAGCGCCAGCCGGAGATCAGCAGTTCGCGGGCCAGCAGCAACCAAACCGCCCAGAGCGGCAGGCCTCCGGTGGAGGCGAGCCACAGCAGCGGAGCGGAGATCAGCACCTTGTCCGTCAACGGGTCCAGACGGGCCCCCCAGCTGCTGCCCCCACCGGCCCGACGAGCCAACCAGCCATCGGCGGCGTCACTGAGACCCGCCAGCAGCAGCAACCACCAGGCGATCGGACGCTCTCCGAGCTGCAGCGCCAGGATCAGCGGCAGACCGGAGACGGCCCGTCCCACGGTGAGTCCATCGGCGAGCTGTCGGAAGGGGAAGGCCAACGGCGCAGAATGCGGGCAGATTCCTGCAAATCATGGTCCTGCAGCTGACGGTGGCGGATGTGATGACCCAGCCCGTGCTCAGCGTCTCTCCGGAGACGGTTCTGCAGGATGCTGTGCAGCTGATCAGCGACCATCACATCAGTGGCCTGCCGGTGGTGGATGGCGAGGGAGCCCTGGTCGGAGAACTCAGCGAGCAGGACCTGATGGTGCGGGAGAGCGGCGTGGACGCCGGTCCCTACGTGATGCTTCTGGACAGCGTCATCTACCTGCGCAACCCACTGAACTGGGACAAGCAGGTGCATCAGGTGCTGGGGACGACCGTGGGAGACCTGATGCGCAAGGGCACTCACTGCTGTGCCGCCGACCTGCCGCTGCCGAAGGCGGCGTCCCAGTTGCATGACCGCAGCACCCAGCGGCTGTTCGTGCTGGATGAGAAACGGGCCCCGATCGGAGTGCTCACCCGGGGAGACGTGGTGCGTGCACTCGCCTCCCACCGGGAGATCTGATCAGTTCAAAGCGCGCACGGCGATGGCGATCGGCTTGATCGCCCGGAATTCCACGTAATCCCCCACTTTGAGGGTCTGCACGGGATCGCCGTTGATGTCGCCACGCACATCCAGGTTGTGCACCCCGCCGAAGGGGCCGCGCAGGCTCAGCTCCTGATCCTGCTCGGACACTTTCACCACTTCCGCGGTGCCGGTGGCCATCGCCACCCGGGCCCCCTTGCGCACCTCGCCGAAATCACTGGAGAGGATCACGTCCTCCCGCTTGAAGGTGAGACGATTGATCGGGCTCCTGCGGAGGTCAACGACCAGACCATCGAGGATGTCGACAATCACCTCATCTCCCACCTTGAGGCCCTGGGCCTTGAACTGGCCGCCCAAGGTGATCAGCATGTCGTGGCCGTAGGGGCTGCGCAGCTCCATCACCCGTTCGGCCGGCATCAGCCGCTGGATCGTGCCCTGCAGCTTGGTGATCTCAAAGGAACGCAGCAATTCGGCCTTGAGGCTGGCGCTGTCGTTCACCACAGTGGCCAGCAGGGGCTGCTCCACCTTGGTGCCACGCGCGGCAGCGGCTGCAGCGAGCTTGTCGACATCCACCGCCACCGGCTGGATCAGACGGAAGCTCACCACATCACCCGCCCGCAGGTTCGGGAAGAGATCGTCACCAGGGTCGGCGAGCACATCCAGGTTGTGGATACCGCCGAGAGGCCCCATCAGGCTCAGCGTGCGGTCCCGTTCGGAGAGCTTGATCACCCTGGCTGTGCCAGAGGCCAGAGCCACCCGCATACCCTTCTTGAGGGGACCCATATCGGTGGGTAAATAGATGTCTTCGCGGTTGAAGCTCAGCTGCTTGTCGCGGCTGCGCTCCAGATCCACCACCAGCCCGTCAAGCACCGAGATATCGACACGGTCACCCGATCTGAGGCCCAGGGGCTTCAGGTCGATCCCGACGGTGACGATCTCCTTGTGCCCCTCGGGATCGATGATCTCGAGCACGTTCTGATCCGGCAGCACCGTGCTGACGGTGCCGCGCAGATGGGTGACTTCGAAACCAGCCAGCTGTTCGGGGGTGAACCCGGCCATCGCCGGAAGGGAGTTGAACACCACCGCCGCGGCAGCAGCCAGCAGGGCACGGCAGGGTCCGGAAAGACGGGGCATCGGCCGGGGACAGTCGTTTCGACGGAGCGACGCTAGCCCGTTTCGAATAGGTCAAAATGCTCTCGGTAGCCTCTTGGCCCCTATGACCATCCGTCCGATCCTGCTGGCCGCCCTGCTGGGGCTCGGCATTGTTTCGGTGGCGCCGGCTCAGGCAGAGACCTCAATCCGGATCAGCCTCAAGGATCGCTATCTCACCCTTCTCGATGACGGGAAGGAGATCGGCAAGTACCCGGTGGCTATCGGGGCACCTGAATCACCGACACGGGAGGGAAGCTATGCCGTCACGAAGATGGATCCTCAGCCGGTTTATCACAAGAAAGGCAAGGTAATCGCGCCGGGTCCTGAGAACCCGGTTGGGGTTCGTTACGTGGCTTATGTGCAGATCGGACGGGATGAATACGCCATCCACGGCACGGCCTGGCCCAGCTGGGTGAAACTTCGCGCTGCCGTGAGCCTGGGCTGCATCCGGATGCTCAACAATGATGTGATTCAGGTGTTCAACAGAATCAAAGTGGGCACCCCGGTGCTCGTCACCAAGAACTGACATCCACGATTTCCTGTCTTCAAGATGCGCTGCCTGCTGATTGCCTCCGCGATCCTGATGCTCCCCCTCGGAGCCCACGCAAATCCCACGACGGAGACCAAAGAGAACGATTTCCTGGACCTGGTGGACGTCAAGGGCAATGTGCTTGTGCAGGGAAAGGGCGTCAGTGACGTGAACGCCAAGGCCCGTGCTGAGGGGCTGAAGTTCCCGGCACTTGGCTACTGGTCTCCGGAGGGGCACTGCTTCATCACACCAGCCCCCGGAGATTGCAACGGCGTCTTTAAAAAGTAGAAGTCAAGTAGAATCAACTCCTTGAGGCAGAGAAGATGTTCAGCAAATTTCCAGCACTTCGACGCGTTTCCATTTACATGGTCTTGAGCTATCTAGCCCTGACCATCACAAACAACAGTGGACTGCAGCTGGACAACATGTGGTTGCTGTACACACCGATGTTTGTCGGTGTTTATATCTTTTCAAGGTGGATCGACAGCAAGCTCGGCAACCCGGCAACCCGGCAACAAACCGAAGAGAAGTCTGATGAGAAAGGGTTCGTCAAACGATGAACCGGCCGCCAGAGCATCCAATGCGACAATTTCCAAATCTCTTAAGTATCAATTGTGTTGTTGTGAGGCCGAGCTGTGTTGAGAGCTTGTAGCTTCTTGCCTGCATGGTTCCTCAGCAGTGTCTGGATCCGACCTCTCCAGCATCAAATGGGAAAACGACGGCGAAATGTCGGCCCAGGACACCTGGAATCTCGTGCGCCAACTCTCCAAGACTGAGGAGCACGACAGAGCATCCGCTCTGCTCCACCTGTCTTCCAAGCACAGGCATTCCAAGGTCAAGCCCCGTTATCGTGAAGCACCGCTGGAGACAGATGACGTTTCCATTCGGTGAGGCAGGCAGCTGGGATGATCCGTCGCCGGAACTGGCAACGACCCGTCTGCGCCACTGGCTGGATACGCGCTTGAAGCACCTGGCCCGTCAGCAAAGAATCCAGGACGCACGATCGCTGCTTAGTGAATTCTCCATCGAGGAGTCATCAAGGCGCTGACATTTGCGGGCGTAAGCTCTGCCGTATTGCCACGACTGTTACAGCCGAACGGAAGATTGATGTGTTCAATATCGTCAGCAGCTCACCTTCCATGTGGATGCTGATCTAAAAAATGAAATCGTCGCCGGCGCATTTATCATTGGCTGCTTCTTTGCAATCGTTGTGATGAACCTGATCGGCTACAACGCAGACAACTGCTTCATTCCCCGGTAAATCAGCACAGCGATTTGATTACCCTGCGACAGAAAAGACTCCAGCCACATCCCTGCGGCCGGAGTCAGAAATCCCTGGTTGTTGAAGCTGGTCCTCCTTGAACGCATCCCAGTCGAGTTCTGAAGAATCAGTCTCAACCGGGATCAAAGCCTGACTGAACCGATGAACATCGATCCAGTCAGACACGCAAACACTGCACTCAGGCAGCAGACTCATCACACCTCAAAAGACGAAGTATTTTAATATATAGGATTTCCACTTGCATCGTAATGGGTGCTCGACGATGTCGACGATGTGTCCGTCGCAGCGAAGGCCTGCATGAAGGCAGACGCCGTGCGTTGGTTGTTCTGAGTGGCGAAGGAGTTGGTCGACAGCGTTGCCAGGGCTGAACCGTTGGCAGTTGCAGACGAGTTATCCTGCGTATTCACAAGCTTGAACGCATCCAGACGATCCAGGCTCACAGTGAAACTGGAATTGTCGTCGGCATTCACGCTGGCGATGGCACCCAAGCCCTCAACTGTGACTTCACTATCACTCTGAGTGTTGGTGGTTCCGATGGATTGAGAGTAACCGGCTTCATAGGCTGCATTGAAAGCAGCCGTCCAGGATGCACCACCGGTCGTATCATTTGTTGAATCAGCCGCCGTCAGTGCGGACGCCACAATCGCTTCTAACTGAGCCTCTTGACCGATCGCGGTGACGGAATTTTCAGTTGTATTGAAGGTACCCTTGATAATTCCGGTCGCGGATGACTCGGTCGCAGTAGAAGAACTGTTTGTGATGACGTTGTTGTACGCAGAGCTGTAACTGGAGTTATAACTCTCATTATAAGAGGTCGTATAAGCATTCTTGAATTCTCTGAAGTTGCTCTGCTCAGACTCGTAAGATGATTGACCACTCGACCCGTAAGAGTCTCTGACAGAGGTACTCAGGCTTGCCCAAGGAGTGTCATAGGCGGTGGTGAATTTCCACTCTCCATCACGGTCATAGCTTCCGTAGTTACCAGTCTCCGTCGCCGACAGATTCGTGGCCTTGGTGGCTTCTTCCCAACCAGTGGAATGGGACTCACGCTGAGCCGTTTCGGTTGCCACTGAGTTGGCGGCAGCAGAAGCGGCCTGGGTTGCAGCGGCAGAGGAGGAGGTGCCATTGGTCTGCATCAGGTTGCTGCCTGCACCCATCTGCATCACACCCATCGACATCCCGTCGAATTCCTGGGTCGCGGACACGTTGGCGTCCACCCCAATGCTGGTCGTCGAGCCCACATTGAACTGATTGGAGGTGCCGACCGCGTTGTTGAATGTCGCCGTGCCCGCACCGGAGAAGGTCAGTCCGCCAGGAGTGGTGGCGTTAATGATGAACATACGCTGGGTGGTACCAGACATGTTCGGGTCATCGGAACCAGCGCGACTGGAGTTCTGGGCGTTTGCCGCGGCCGGAGCCACCAGCAGCAGCGCCGCTAGAAGTAGAGGTGTTTTCATTTTGGGTAAAAGGAATCCAGAATGTTTTAAGGATTCACCCGCACCCTGTCACTGGCCCTTGGCGGGGCGCCATAACCTTTTCTTAATTATCTTGGCTGTAGGAATAGGCGGGTGACGGGGGCGACCCAGGGCAGCGGGTCATCAGGGAGAGCAAGGTCTGCGTGGTGCATCAAGCAGCCCCGGGCGTTGCTCAGAAACTGTTTGACGACAACACCGAGATCAACGCTGACGCAGACCACTGATCAGGCCAAGCAAAACGGGATCTATCAAACCCCTGCGCAGAGTCGATGTTCGGTCGGCGGGCGGTTTCCGCGCTCACGACGGCAGGCGGTTCATGGCGAGATTCTCGATGTCCAAAGTCTTGACTTCCCATGACCACCGAACACCGCAACTGGGCTGTCGTTGCATCAGCAATGGAGCGAAAGGGAGCAACCAACAGCGAGATGTACCGCCGCGCCAGAGCCATGGCTGATGGTCAGACAGACCCGATGCCAACAAGCTTCCCAGCCGCACCCTTCAGCATCTCAGTCGTCTGAGACGCCATCATCCAGCCTCTGCCTCACCGAGCCTCGGTGGGGCCATTCCCCTTCTTTCCGCTATGACCAACCATCACTTGTCGATGGAGCAGAGATTCCATCTTGAAGCAGCCTTCCGGGAGATCGATACCTGCGAGGACATTGAGAAGCTGCGTGAACTCACCAAGCAGATCATCACGGCTCAGGAGAATGAGAAGGCGTTTGCTCGGGAGGCAGCCGCACAGATCCGATTGGAGTTGGATGCAGCAGCCGCAAAACGCTTCGGATTCGTCTGAAGTTGTGAGAAGCAGCATCTGAAAGGGTGAATACCCAGATCTCTTGAATCAGGCCCCGCCGTGGCGGCGGGAACAGACGCATCGTTCAGATCAGGCAAGACTCCAACAACAACCCTCCTCAGCCATGGCGACGTTCGATTCAGCAACTCCCTTTCTACTGCTGGCACGCATCCATGTGAAAACGGGTTGCGTGGACGACTACCTCGAGCTTGCCCGCGAGACTGATGCAGCCGTGGAGGCATCCGAGCCAGGCATGCTCCACCACACCTTTGATCAGGACCCGGAGGACCCGCAGACCTTTGTGTGGTCGGAGGTCTACGCCAACGATGCAGCCTTCGCAGCGCATGTGTCCAATCCACCGGTTCAGGCCTATCTCCAGAAACACGCCGAGCTGGGCGACAGCTTCAGCATCGAGGTGTACGGCACGGTGGGCGATGACTGCCGCACGCTGATGGAATCCTTCGGACTGCCCCTGAAGATCCACGAAACAAGGCTCGGCTACAGCAGGGTCTGAGCGGAGAACCGCCCTGGTTATTACTGCTGTTGCTGTTGGCGCAGCGCTGCCATCTTGTCGACGCTAGAGCCTACGGTTTCCACCACGAACGCCTCCGGCCCGTCGGGCTTCAACCTGAACAGATAGCCGTTCACCCAGCCGGTCTCCCGGTTGTTGATCTCATGGCCGAGATCCAGAAACCCTGGTTTCTGACGGAACAGATGCAGAAGGATATCCAACACATCCTGGGGAGATAGATTCTCAGGATCGACAGAAGGAAGATTTTCTCTCACATCCATGAAAGAAATGGACGCCGAGTAATGGAAATCGTTCTGCATCAAGCAACACTGCTCATCAGGCATCGTAGCCCTTGATACGGTTTAAAACGACTGAATGTTACCGAGGATTGACATCAAAGGCTCACTATCTAATCTGAAAACCACTGCAACAGGCCAGTGCGCGAACGCATTCTCGATGAGCTCATTCAGATGGAAACCTGGGACTGGTGGAAAGCACAAGTCTATTATTTGAGAGAAAAGAAGGAGTATGCCGAAGCCGAAGCCATTTTCAATGAATTCAAGATCAACAACCCTACATAACCATCTGCTGGGCTTGATCGCAGTAAGCCTGCTGCTGCTGGTCGCCAGCGCCGCGCCAGCCAATGCCATGAGCGAGTGCGAATTCATCATCCGAACAATGAACAAGCTGGGCTCGCGGATGTCGGTGTTGAGAATGACGATTGCGTCGACAGACGACAAGGGAGAACAGGATCTGGCCAGTCAGCAACTAGACCAGTACAACGCTGACTACCGCCTGGCCAAAAAGCAGTTCAGCAAAGCCAACTGCGGCGACACCTGGAGCAGAGACTGAGCCTCTCAAGCGATGAGAGCGGGGGAAGCCCGACGAACTGAGAAGGAATCGAATCCGATCTTCAAAGCCAGATCCAGAACCAACTCAGTCGATCTCCTACACCGGGTCGTCGCAGCTGGTTATCTCTGCCGTCTTCATTGACACAGACATGCTCATATTTTTTGTTGCAGAAAACTTTTTAAAGGCATCTAAAAGTTGTAGTAAAAATATTTTGGCTTGGTTGCCTCCCATTCCTCCTTGCTGATCTCATCTCCTTGAACCTGCCACTCCTTGCAGACAATCCGGCGTGTTGCTTCATAGAAGTCGCAAGATCGTGTTTGGACCAGTTCTCGTGTCGACAATTCATCTCGATCCACAGAAGACGTTGCTCTGGAGGAACAATTCTGATCGAGATACTCCTGTTGCTTGATCAAGGAAGAGCGTTCCAACGCAGCACCATTCGCATCTTTGCCTGTGCTGACCATCCTGGTCACGGTCTTGCAGACTGCCTCTAGAACGTTCTGCTTTTCTTGCATGAGCTCCTCAACCTCCTGATCGGTCGGGCTGGTCATAACAACAATTTCACCGCTTTCTTTCAAGAACTCCACTTGCGCCAGAAAGGCTTCCTCTTTACTGGCAAACTTGATTGTATTACTTGCCGAAGAACACGAGAGAACCAGCAGTGAGGCAGCAAATGCCGTGATGATTTTGAGTTGTTTTGTCATCTATCATTCGACACTTTTCCCACACTACTTGAGCTGTCTGCATCAACTCAATGCTGGCAGAAGGTGATCGAGCTGCTGAGCGCGCCAGGCACGCCGTCTCAACAATCGGTCGGCATCGCCCCAGAGGCAATGCGCCTTAATGCTGATGACTTTGTGCCCTGAAGGCACAAAACTGGATACATCGAGATCGGAGGCGCCATGACGGCCGACACTCCACCACAGCAAACAGCAGAAGCAACCTGACTTTTCTGGCCCCTGCTCCAACTTTTCAACCCAATCGTGAGCAATTCGTCTGTGACGACACTGATGGTCGTCTGATCAGTCGATTCTTCTCTGCACCGTCCGAGGTGCCCCGCAGAAGATCTGCATCACACCTGGTCCAAATGGCCCCAGGGTTGCCACAAGCCAGACGCTTCGACCGTTTCTCTCAGTTCACTGTCGTTCGAAGGGCACTTCACGCTTCGCGGATACAGCTTCACTGAACAGGTCGATTGCAATGCATCAACGAGCGAGATAGGCCGTCTTTCCACCGGGAAGGGCGGCCTTCCTCTTTGGGAGCACCGGCGGGACGCGGTGAGCCAGCCACTTCGATCTCGCAGGAGCAAAAAGAAACCCCCGCCGAAGGCAGGGGCTTCAAAACGCTTCTCGGGAGTGTGACCTTGTTTCCACCCCGTGAGACGTTTTTCCTCACAGATCAAATATGGCCCGCCATCTGCACCCCCGGCAAGTGCCTGGGTTCGGATTCGTGATTGGCCCGACACAGGCAGAACGCAAGCGTCAGCTTTCGTGCTCAGCCTGGCTGGCCTGGTGCTGAAACGACTGCTCGAGGTGCTCCACCCGTCGCTCCAGCGCCTCAACCCTCTGCTGAAGCTCATGCTCGCGGCGCTGCCCAGCTGCATCCAGCTGCTGGCGGCCACCATTCATCATCTCGGTGTAGGTCAGAGCCCTGGGCTTGATCGGTTCCGTCATCAGCTCTCGATAGCAAGAGCCTGATCAGCCTGGCCACGGCAACCAAACCGGGTGTCGGTTCCCTGAGCGCAGCGGCTTGACGATGGGGCGCCCGCGCTGCCAGGCGGGGTTGGATTGTCGAACTACAGGAGAAACAGCAAGAGCACGATCCAAGCACTCCCAATGAGGAAAACCTTGTCTGGGCCCTTTCCAATGTCGAATGGCTCGTAGGGCTCAGGAATCATTGTTGAACTGAATCGGCATCGAGCCTAGTGGCTTGGACCGCCACTCCGATGCTCACGCGGCTGATCCTGAACCGCAGCACAACTGCCATGACCTCAGCGGCACATGCTTCCGACATATTTGTTTTGAGCTAGGTGACGTTTTCTTGAAAATATCAATACCATTTCCTAATTTATCAATCCACAAAATCAATTCCCCCAGCAAATGCTCGAAACCATTGTCTGCACTTTGGACATCAGCAACTCCTTTGCCGAATTTGCCGACAAGTTCGATCACGACGAAGCTCCGGGCCGGGAAGCCAAAGGCATCAAAGTGCTTTATCGCGGGGTCGCGAACAACAACCCTTCCAAAGTTGTAATTGTCGTCCAAGCTGAAACGGGTGTGATTGCGCAGCACATGCAAGACAACGCTGCACGCTTTGTTGAGAATGGTGCTCTCATGCACACCGCTGTGGTGACCTCATACAAGCAGTGCTGACCAGTCGTGCACCCCGATCTGGCGTGATGCCGTCTGGACCAAGACCCTCGACACTCAGGTCCAGTTTCAGTCAGTTGGCCAGAGCTTCCACTGAGCACCATCAGGAATCTCAGGGGGTTGCGACACATCCTTGGGTTCCTCCCACAGGACTCGCCACTGCGGGACGCGACAGGGGACGTAGTCATGGTGCTCGATTCGCACCCCACCGAGAGGAGCCACAGATCCAATCCAGCCACCAACCCACTTGGCCTTGCTCTTGAGAGAGTCACCTTTGAACCAAATCCAGCACTTCTGTCCCAAGACCTGGATCCCAGTGATGACGATCAAATTCTGACACCAGAGTGGAACGGACGCACAGGAAGTCAAGCCCGCCTCCCCCGGTTGGGGGAGGCGGGCTTTGGATAAATCCCCCGATCGAGTGAACGTTCCAATGGTCTAGAACGACAAAATTTGAATGTCGTTGTAGACAATTGGGAGCCGAATCAATGAACCCAACCAAGCTCACGGAAAACCACGTGATCATGTGTCGGATAGCGGACGATCACTTTGAACTGATGATGAACGACTACCAAAAAGGAACGCCCCTTGATCGATTAATGGATTGCAATGCCTACCTAAATGAACTGCAAAAGAATGTCATCCTCGACAGATCAGACATTGAATTCTTTTCAGCAATCCACAGGCTGGCCTCACACAAATTCAAACTGCTTGTCCTTGGCCGCTAGGGGGAGCGCTCAAGCCAGACACATCCGCGCAAGCGGAAACGGATCACCACTTCTGCAGCTCTATAACTCAGCTCCAATCTTCCTTACTCCAACAACAGCCGAGCGTCCTGTTCTCGCAAGTCCGCTGGCGGAGCCGGCAGGTCGGGTACCACCGGCAACGGTGGTAATTCCGGAGGAGGTGGTGCTCCGATCAACGGATCCCGCGCCATCTCAGGCCTGTCCTCTATCACGGGGTCGCCGCCCTCCAACGGAGTCTCCAGCACCGGATCCTCCAGCAACATCGGCGGCGGCAGATCGGGGGGCAACGGCGTAATCGGGCCACGGATCAGAGTCGGATCCTCCAGGCCGTCCTCCACCGGTTCGATCTCCTGCAGGTTCGGCCGCTCCCGCAGCACCAGGGGATCGGCTGTGATCGGCGGCTCCCGCAGCGGCGATCGCTCCACGTTCTTGGGAGGCTCCTCAGGCGAACCGTCGAGACGTTCCGGTGGCGGGGCAGGCGCCCAGATCATCCGGGCCAGCGGCTCCACCCCCTGCTCCATCACCCGGTTCAGGCCGGCCAGAGCACGATCGGTGAGGTGCAGACCCACAGCCTGAACACACGCCACCGCCCCCTCGCACGACTGATCTCCCGGCAGCTTCGGGGTGAGCCCGGCGATCAGATTGCCGCGGAGCGGTGTCTGACGACGGCTCAGCCGCAGCATGTACGGCACGTGGACAAAACTGGTAGCGCCACCGCTGATCCAGTTGGCATCCTCTTCGGTGAATCCCTTGGTGCCGGGGATGATGAAGCGGCTCTTGGAGGCGTGATCGGGCATGTAGGCGGCGAGATATCCGCGGCGCCGCGCCAGCTCCTTGGTCTGCTCGAGGGTGAGGCCGTCGCGGCTCATCAGTACCTCCAGATGACCGTCGACCCGCAGGCCCATCACCATGCGGATGCGCGGCAGGTAATACCGGATCCGCTGCCCCATGCTGATGCTGTAGGCCCCCTTGTAGGTGTCGGGCGCCTCCTCCAGATCGTTGTAGAGGCTGTGCAATCCACCGATGAAGGTCTCGTAGGTGCGGCTGTGGTCATCGGTGAGTTCCCCGAAGCCGAAATCAACGCTGCCGTCGTGGCGGATGCCAATGAAGGCGCGCTGGCGCGAGGCGGTGCGATTGCGGCCGCGCCACACCCGCGGACCGAACTTCAGATCACCGAGGGGAACGGTGATCTCCTGCCCGCCGTGATCAATGTGGCGCTCATACATCGGCCCGGAGACGTAGGCCAGTGCGGCGATGTCTTCGTACGCGTCCTGCTCCCGATCCCAGCCCTCCAGCAACCCGAAGCGCACCTCGCGGGGATCGAGATCGAGGGCATAGACCTCGTCATCGGGGATGTAATGGAACGGCTCATCGTCGGCCGGGAGGCCCGGCAGCACCAGGTCGCCCTGCTGGTTGCTCTCCGCCACCCGCTCCGGGGCATTGGGAGCCAGGGCGATCAGGCCGGCGAACACCAGCGGTGGCAAGGCCAACGCCAGCAGCAGCCAGCGATTCCGCCACCGGCGTCGGGGAGTCTGGTCTTGGCGGGGAACGCGTGGCTTCACGCGGCGGGCCGTCGACCTTGGTTTTTGGGGAGTGGATCGAACCAAGGAACGATGACGCCGTCGGCCACCAGCCATGTGCGGTAACGGTCGCCGCAGTCATGCCCTCCCGTCAACTCTCCGAAGGCCGGGATCACCAGACGTGATCCGACCTCGTCGTAGGCGAAGCAGGGCAGACGCAGGTGATCGGAGCGGCTGCGCAGCCGACTGGTGGGATGCAGATGACCGCACACATTCAGCTGGTCAGGCTGCGGCGGGGATTCCGGAGCATGGCTCAGCCACAGGGCACCGAGGGCCTGAGACGGCAGCTGCGGCAGGCCTTCCATCCAGCTGTGGCGATCGTGATTGCCGCCGATCAGCAGCACCTCGCAACCGCAGAGATCTGGCAGAGCTCGCAGGTTGTCCCGCAGCCTCGGGGTGAGTCCGACCCGGGCATGGATCAGGTCTCCCAGAACGATCAGCTGCTGCGGACGCCACTGATGGCAGAGCTCAAGCAGGGGGTTGAACGTGCCGCCATCGGCATCGCTCGGCAACGGGATCCCCTGGGCCTGAAAGGCTTCCGCCTTGCCCAGATGCAGATCCGCCAGCATCAGCACCCGTCCCTCCGGCCGCCAGAGCGCCCGCTGCGGCAGAAACTGCAGCGACTCCGCTCCCCACTGCCAGAGCTGCGCGCTCATCCGCGCCGGGGTGGCTTGATCTGGCTGTTGTGTAGCCCTGACTGCATCGGGCCGGCACATCCGTGCATCAACCTTGCATCCCATCCAGGAATTAATTGTGGCGCGTCCCGTGCGTCCGAACCAGCTTCCGATCGAAACCCTTCGCTGGCTCGAGCGACGGCTGCTGTCGCTGGAACGTCAGGAGCGTTACGAATGCGCCTACGCCCTGCGCATGGAAGTGGCCGAATGGCTGCTGGGCGCTGTGGATGCCAACCTGACGGCACCTGCCCCGCTGTGACCCCCCGATGACCCTTGCCCTGCTGATCGCTCTGGCCGGCTCACTGGTGGCGATGACGGTGATCGTGCGTCGTCTGGAACAGCGCTGAACGGCAACCGCTCGATCACCTGATCCGCGTTGACCATCCGCACCACGCCGCTGTCGATGCAGGCGATCTGAAACAGGGAGGGCTCAGGGCCACGGGCACTGCCCACCACATGCAGCACATGGCCCATCCACCAGTCCCCCGGATCCTCGCCTTCCACCACGACCAGATCACCGCAGCGAGCACGGAGAAACAACGGCCCGGCCATCCCAACCTCACGGAAGTACGCCTGTACTAGCGACGGAAGGGCCGGAGCATGGCACGCTTCCAGATGTCATCCGATCCGGCGGCGATGCGCTACTCCGCCCTGGCTGCAGCCCTGCTGAGCGCCACCCAGCTGCTGATCATTCCCGCCGTGGCGGCGGCACCGGAGCCGCGCGGCACCCTGCGCGTGGGTATCACCGGATCGGCTCCGTTCGTACTCAGCGGTCATGGCTCGCGAGGGGGCATCAGCCTGGAGATCTGGCGGCGCGTGGCCGAGCAGAACGACCTCAGCTACGACCTGGTCGAGCAGCCGACCCCGAAGCAGGGACTGAGGGCGATCGAGATGGGAGAGATCGATCTGCTGGTGGGTCCGATCAGCATCACCGCCCGGCGGCTCGACATGCCCGACGTCGATTTCACACAGCCTTATTTCCTAGGCAAGTCCGGCGTGCTGCTGCCCCTCTCTCCCCCCAGCCTGGTCAGCCGCCTGAGCGTGTTCTTCGGGTGGGCGGTGGTGTCGTCGGTGCTGGTGCTGCTGGGGGTGCTGCTGGCGGTGGGCAGCCTGATCTGGCTTGCCGAACGGCGCCGCAATGCCGAGCAGTTCCCCCGGGCGCCGCTGGCGGGCATCGGCAGCGGCATGTGGTTCGCGCTAGTGACGCTCACCACGGTGGGCTACGGCGACAAGGCCCCGGTCACCCGAACCGGCCGCGGGCTCACCGCGGCCTGGATGACCATCTCCCTGATCGCCGTGTCCTCGCTCACGGCAAGCCTCGCGTCGGCCTTCACCCTGTTCCTCACCGGCGCAACCGAAACGGCGATCACCGATCCTGCGCAACTGCAATCGCGCCGGGTCGCCGTGGTGAGCGGCACCAGCGGCGTGGAACTGGCCCAGAGACGCAAGATGCGCGTGGTGTCGGCCGACTCGCTGGCCGGCGCCATCGATCTGATGCTGGAGGACCGGGCGGAGGCCGTGATCTTCGATCGACCGGCCATCCGTTATTACCTCAAGAAGAATCCGGATCTGGCCATTCGACTGGCGCCGTTCACGCTCACCGAGGAGACCTACGGCTTCGCCTTCCGATCCGGTGACCCCCTGCGCAATGCCTTGAACGTCTCGATCCTGCAGCTGCAGCGGCAGGGGCAGGTGGAAGCCATCACGAACGTTCTGCTCAACTGAATCCGCCAGAAGAACGCTGCCTCAGCTGAGGGGCCGGTGACGCCGCAGGGCGTCTTCGACCAGGAAGGCCGCAAGGTTGCCGCAGCTGCGCCCCTCCTCGAGGGCGTGCCGCTTGAGATCGTCCATCACGCCGCGGGGCAGGGTGACGTTGATCCGCTCGGAACTGGCGGCATCGGCGACGGCGGCCGTGCTGGGAGCCGGTTCGGTGGAGGCCAGCCGCTGCTGCAGCTCCTGCACGAGATCCTGAAGTATTGGCACGATTCGGTGAAGATTTATACACAATATAGATGCAATATCGTGCCTAAAACCAGGCTGGCTTGATCTCCGCCTGTGCGCGTATCGTGACCTCGTTTTTCAGGATGCCATGCGCCCACTGCCCCTGAAACTGACGCCCGGCAGCGATCTGCGCCTCAGCCTCGAGGAGCTGGCCCGTGCGCAGCAGCTCAACGGCTTCGTGCTGGGCGTGGTGGGCAACCTCAGCCGTGCCGCCTTTCAGTGCCCGGGCCAGGCACAGCCCACTGTGCTGGAGGGGGATCTCGAAGTGATCACCCTGAACGGCACCCTCAGCCCCGAAGGGGTGCACCTGCATCTCAGCCTCTCCGATGGCGCCTGCCAGGTGTGGGGAGGACATCTCGAACCCGGCACCCTGGTGCAGAAGGGCGTCGACCTGCTGGTGGGAGTCCTCGAGCAGTCCCAGCCGGCCGTCGACGGCAACACAGCCACGCCCACTGCACAGCCGCCCCGCATCGAGATCGCCGTGCTGCCGGGTTGTCCGTGGTGCGCAAGAGCTCTGCGGCTGCTGCGCACCCTGGATCTGCCCCACACCGTGGACACGATCAACGACGATGCCGCCTTCAGCCGCTGGCAGTCCCGCAGCGGCATGCGCACCTTCCCTCAGGTGTTCATCGATGGTGCGCTGCTCGGCGGCTACGACGACCTCGCCTCCCTGCACGGTTCAGGCAAGCTGGAGCAGCTGCGCTGAGCCTCGGCCATGGCCACACCGGAGGAGAGCCCTGAGCCGACGTCGTTCTGGTCCCACAAACCCTGGTGGTGCCAGCCCTGGACGATCCTGATGACCGGGTCCCTGGCGATCGGAGGGTCCTGGTGGTTGCTCCACTGGCTGTGGCTGACCCTGCCCATCGCCCTGCTGGTGCTGATCTGGTGGTGGCTGTTTCTGATCGTGGTGCCAGGCTCCGGCGCCCTGCCACCGACGCCACCGGCACCATGAGCGACAGCATCAGGCTGCAGGCCATCGACCAGAGCCTGTTCGACCGCGTCGCGGCCGTGGCACGCGGGAAACCGCGCCTGCGCATGAACCACAATCTCCACCAGGAGAGCGATCTGGTGCAGCGGTTTCTGAACGTGCTGCAACCCGGCACCTACGTGCGCCCGCATCGCCACGTGCGCGAGCGGGCGGGAACGGGCTTCGAGTGCTTTCTGGTGCTGCAGGGGGAGATCGGCCTGCTGATCTTCGATAGCGACGGACAGCTGATCGAACGGCATCGCCTGAGCGCCGCCGGACCGCTGCGCGGCATCGAACTGGCGGAGAACCAGTTCCATTCCCTGGTGGCCCTGGAGCCGGACACGGTGATGTTCGAACTCAAGCAGGGCCCCTATCAACCCACGCAAGACAAGGACTTCCTCAGCGCCTTCCCCGGCGAAGGCAGCGAACAGGCGGAGGATCAGGAACGCAGCTGGCGGCAGCTGTTCGCCACTGGCCACCGGCCCTGAGAGAACCGCTTCAGACCTCGGCGGTCCGCACCGCTTCCCGGAAACGCTGCTTCTCATCCAGCAGCTCCGTCTCCAGCTGCTCGATCAGCCTGCTGACCAGAGACTGGAACTCAGGCTGACATCCCCGGAACGCCGCCTTGTGGCGGATCGGCTCATTGCGCATGCGCAGATCGGTGAGCATGAGCTGGAGGGCGTCGATCCTGGCGTTGGTGTTCATGCCGGGCTGTCGGGTGGGGGGAGGTTATGACGAGGGCTCGCCATCATTGATACCGCTGCACCCACCGGATGCGTCAACGCTTTCTGCTGCCGCTGCTGCTGCTTGCTCTGGCCTGGAGCCAGGAACTGGTCGACCAGATCCTGTTCGCCGGGCAATGGAACCTGCCCATGGGTCCGGGCCTGCCCTGGTGGCGACTGCTCAGCGCCCCGTTCAGCCACTCCGGGTTCGCGCACCTGATCTCGAACAGCGCCGTGTTCCTGCCGCTGAGCTGGCTTGTGCTCAGCCGGGGGATGAGGGATTACATCGCGATCTGGATCGCCGTGCTGCTCATGGAGCTGCCGGTGGTGCTGCTCTGGCCCACAGCCAGCCACGGTCTTTCCGGCGTGATCTACGGACTGCTCGGGTATCTGCTGCTGATCGGCTGGCTGGAGCGTCGGCTGCTGCCCGTGCTGCTCAGCCTGATCGCCTTCTGGCTCTACGGATCCGCCCTGGTGGCCCTGATTCCTGGAGTTTCCCCCGCCGGTGTCAGCTGGATCGGCCATGCCTCCGGATTCGCAGGAGGACTGCTGGCGGCCCTGGCCGTGCATCGCGACAGCGCAGGGCAGACGTCGTGACACGGTCCGAGGCATGCTGAACGGATGCCAGAGATGACCCCATGCCATCAGCGGTCTGTCTGAACTGCGGCAGTCGGGAGTTCCGCGCTGATCGCGCCCTGGCCGGACGACTGATCTGCAAGCGCTGCGGTTACGCCCTCGGTACCCGACCGAGCGCCAAAGGCCAGCGGCAGAGCGGTCGCCGCCGCTGGGTCCTGATCACTGCTCTGGTCGTGACCGCCCTGCTGGTGGTTCTGCTCTCCAGACTCTGACCCCTCCGCTCAGGAGCGGAGCATCGCCACCACCTCCGAGGTGTTGGCAGACAGGGGAGCGCCATCGAGCAGCTCGATCGCCGCGCGCATGGCGCCCTGACGCTCCGGCCCGTAACTGCGCCAACGGCTGAACACCTTGGCCATGCGACTCGCCGTGATCGGGTTGCGGGCATCGACCGCGGCGATCTGCTCGGCCATGAACCGGTAGCCGCTGCCGTCGACGGCATGGAAGGCACTGATGTTGGCGGTGAAGCCCCCCAGCACAGCACGCAGGGAATTTGGAGCCAGCGGATCGAACCGTGGATGCAGCAGCAGGGCCCGCACCCGCTCCAGGCTGTCGGAGCGCGGCGTCGAGGCCTCCAGGGAGAACCAGCTGTCGAGAATCACCGGCTTGTCCTGCCAGCGGTCATGGAAGGCCGCCAGCGCCTGGTCGCGCTCGGGGCAGTCGATCGGCCGCAGAGCCCGAAGCGCGGCCCGGGCCAGGGTCATCGATGGACCGCTCACCGCCCTGAGAGCCTGCTCACGGGCCTCCGCATCGCCGACGGCCGCCAGCCAGCTCCAGGCCACGGCCGTCAGCTGGCGTGCTCCCTGCCCCTCCGGCCAGAGCTGGCTCCAGCCTGGACGGCATCGCTCGAGCAACTGACGCAGGGGCTCGTGCAAGGCGCCGCCGAGATCGGCTCTGAGACTGTGCATGGCCCGATCGAGGTTCAGCGGATCCGCCGTCGTCTGCAGCGCCTCCAGCTCCGCCAGGCCAGGCAGCGTCAGCAGAACAGCCAGCTCCGCCCCCTCATCCGAGCCGGCCAGGGTCTGCCCCAGAGCTGTTGTGAGGGCGGCCTCCACAGCCGGCTCCGGCGCATCCGCAGCCCGGGCCAGCAGGATCTGACGGAACAGCCGCTGGCCGGCATCCCAGCGGCAGAAAGGATCGTCATCCGCCGCGAACAGCTGCAGCGTCTCCGTCAGCGGCTGATCCATGCGCAGCACCACCGGTGCCGAAAAGCGGCGCAGGATCGAAAGCGCCGGAGGCTGTTCGGCGGGCGATGCCTTCAGAACCATGGTCCGATCGGCCTCGTCCATCACCACAAGCTGTTCCTCGCCGATGCGACCGTCGGCCGTCACCAGGGCGATGGCGAGCGGCAGCACCAGGGGCTGCTTCTGCGGTTGGCCTGGAGTCGGCTCGGTCCGCTGCTGAAGCTGAAGGGTCAGCTCACCGGTGGCGGCGTTCCAGCTGCGCTCCACGTTCAGCTGGGGGGTACCGGCCTGGTGGTACCAGCGCCGGAAGCGATCGGGATCAAACCCCAGGGGCCGACCATCGGAACCGGCCCCGTCGGTGATGGCCTGCACGAAATCCTCGGTGGTGGCGGCGGTGCCGTCGAAACGCTCCACGTAGGTCGCCATTCCCGCCATGAACCGCTCATGCCCCAGCAGGGTGTGCAGCATGCGGATCAGTTCCGAACCCTTTTCGTAGATGGTCGTCGTGTAGAAGTTATCGATCGCCTGATACTCCGCCGGCTTCACGGGGTGAGCCGTCGGCCCCGCATCCTCCCGAAACTGGGTGTTGCGCAGCATCGCCACATCCTCGATCCGCTTCACCGCAGAGGAATGCAGATCCGCGGTGAAGCTCTGATCACGGAAGACGGTGAGCCCTTCCTTGAGCGACAGCTGGAACCAGTCGCGGCAGGTGATGCGATTGCCGGTCCAGTTGTGGAAGTATTCATGGGCGATCACACTTTCAACCCGCTCCAACTCCCCGTCGGTGGCTGTTTCCGCATCGGCCAGCACCAGTTTGGAGTTGAAGATGTTGAGGCTCTTGTTCTCCATCGCCCCCATGTTGAAGTGACGCACGGCGACGATGTTGTACTCGTCGAGGTCGTATTCCAGGCCGTAGATCTGTTCATCCCAGCGCATCGACCGTTTCAGTGACGCCATCGCATGGGCGGTGTAAGGCTCATCGCCGGATTCCACATGCAGGCGCAGCGTCACCTCCCGCCCGGATGCGGTGCGGAGTTGATCGCGCACCTCTGTCAGATCACCGGCCACCAACGCGAAGAGATACGACGGCTTCGGGTGCGGGTCATCCCAGATCGCCTCATGGCGATCCGGTGCCGCCGCCAGCGGCCCGGCCGACACGGCGTTGCCGTTGCTGAGCAGCACCGGGAACAGCTGTCGCTCGGCTTCCAGTCGCACCCGCCAGCGGCTGAGCACATCGGGGCGGTCCGGATGGAAGCTGATGCGGCGGAAGCCTTCGGCTTCACACTGCGTGGTGAGCATGCCGCCACTGGCGTAAAGACCCTCCAGGGATGTGTTGCTGTAAGGGTCGATCCGACAGCGGGTCTCGAGCGTGAACGGCTGATCCGGCGGAGACAGCAGCGTGAGCATGCCGTCCTGCAGCTGCCAGGCCTGCGCCGACGGAACACAGCCATCGATCGCCAGGTGCTCGAGGGTCAGATCGACACCGTGCAGCACCAGGGGCACCCCGGACTGCAGCGGCGTGAGCTGCAGCCGGCTGGTCACCAGAACGTGATCGGCGTGGATGACAACATCCAGAGCGATCTGTTCCAGCCCGAAGGGCCATGGGGTGTAGTCCGCAAGGCGGACCGGAGCAACGGCTGCCATGGCGTCACCGGGCATTCAGCAGCCCTGATCCTGGCGGACCAGTCACCAGGGCAGAGGGCGGCGGCCGCTGCCGGCGTTGCAGCCCACCTGGGATCCCAGCAGCGCACCGAGGGGAACGGCCCAGCTGCGGCCGTCATCCCGCGAGGCGACGTAGCCGAGGCCACCTCCCACGATGCCCCCGATCAGTCGCCATCTGTTGCAGTCGCGTTCCAGCTGCGTTCGCATCCAGCCATCCCCCGCCAAGCTGTTGTAAGGAGACCGCTCGTAGGGATAGGGGGCCGGTTCATAGGGATAAGACTGCCCACTCGACCAGTGATGGGCCTGAGCCGGCAGGGCCATCGTCACCAGCGCTCCGGCGAGCACCAGGACGGAAAACGGAAAGAAGCGGATCATCCGTGATCTCGGGAAAGGACGACGTCAGGGAGTTGGTCTGACGCCCCTCCAGACAACCGCCAGATCCAGGTCGTTTGGCAACCGAAACTCCGACCAACTGCTTCCAGATGCAACTGGCCGGAGTCTGAGGCTCACTTGTCGGAGATCTTCTTGATGGCTTCCTTCACCTTGGCCTGTACATCGGCGGGAATCGCCTTCGGGCAGGCCTGCATGGCGCGCAGAAGCACCTGCTGCTCGGCGGCGGCGAACATTTCCTTCTCCGAAAGGGTCTTGTTGTCGAGCATCGACACCTTGCCGTCATGGCGGCCCTTCAGGGCCTGGGCATAGGTGCTGGCGGAGATGCCGAGCGCCTTCGGGAATTCCACGCCGTCGAGCGCAGCCATGCAGAAGAATGACGTGGCCATGGCCTGATAGATGGCGATGTCCTGCTTGGTGGCAGGAGCGGCAACAGCACCGGCACCAGCGCCGAACAGCTCACCTGTGGCGAGCAGGGCCGGCACCGCCAATGCTCCCAGGAGTTTGTGGCGAAGTTTCAACGGACTGAGACCGATTGATCCTCGGTATTTTTACGTAGATCAATCCTCCCGGCGTCCGGGGTGGACCGGTCAGTTCTCCTGGATCGGCGGCGGCGCCTCGGAGAGACGGATTTCGTGGTGGTGCTCGACGATCGACAGCTCCCCATTCTCCCAGCTGTAGATCGCCCGGTAGCGGTAGCGGTCCTGATCCACAAGCCGGATGTGTTCCAGGATGTCCCACTGCTGGTAGTGGGATTCGAGGATCGTCTCGTGCTCATCCACCTGCCGCAGGCGAGTGCGCACGGGGTCGCCGTTGAGATAGCCCCGGCTGCGCTGGAGCTGATGGCCCCAGAGGGTCGCCTCCATCACGCCGCTGCGCTCGTACCAGGGCTTGCGCGCGAAGAACTCGTCGGAGTGCTGATCCTCGGCCTCCGACCACCAGCTGAAGCGGTAACGGCTCTCACCGGCCGTCGGCTCGGCGAAGGTCTCCATCTTCAGGTTCATGTCCAGATGCAGCACCTGGTCATCGCTGAACATGTACTGACGACGCGAACGCCAGACACCCAGATTGCGGGCGAACCAGCGGCGCAGATTGCTGTCCACGGAGACCGATGGTGATCCGTCAGTGCGCGACGGCACCGTCAACGAAACACGGTTTTGCCCGGAAAAAAGCGACATGAGCCGTGGATACGGCGAAACGGACTGTTCATGAACGTCTTAGCCCGGATGGAGTCCCCGTCAAAAACCCATAAGGTGAGCATTCGTTTTCCGCGTCGGATGCCTTGTGAAGGGTGACGGTCCCAAAGGTCGTCAGCAGCTTCAGCTGCTACTGGTGGCTGCCCGTCATCACCTGTCCGGCCACGACCTCCGTTCTCTGGTGCAGTACCTGGAGCGGGAGGACGTCGGATTCGAGGTGACCCTCCAGCTCGCGGATCCGTCCCAGCAGCCGGAGCTGCTGGAGCTGCACCGGCTCGTGGTCACCCCCGCCCTGATCAAGCTGTCGCCCTCCCCCAAGCAGGTGTTCGCCGGCAGCAACATCCATCAGCAGCTGAAGGGGTGGGTGCCGCGCTGGCAGCAGGACGGCGTCGTCAGCGGACTGGGGCTCAGCCTGCGGCCGACCGAACTGGATGGCAGCCGCACCCAGAAGGAGCTGCAGCTGGAGGATCAGCTGCTGGTGCTGCGTCAGGAGAACGAGACCCTGATCGACCGCATCCATGCCCAGGAGAGATTGCTGCGCATGGTGGCCCACGAGCTGCGCACACCCCTCACCGCAGCGACCCTGGCCCTGCAGAGCCAGAGGCTCGGGCAGATCGACATGGATCGCTTCCAGGATGTGATCACCCGCCGTCTCGAGGAGATGGAGGCGCTCTCGAAGGATCTGCTGGAGGTGGGAACCACCCGCTGGGAGGCCCTGTTCAACCCTCAGCGGCTCGACCTGGCCAGCGTGTCAGCGGAGGTGATCCTGGAACTGGAGAAGCTCTGGCTCGGACGCAACGTCGAGATCCGCACCGACATCCCGATCGACCTGCCGAAGGTCTTCGCTGATCAGCGACGCATGCGTCAGGTGCTGCTCAACCTGCTGGAGAACGCCCTGAAGTACACAGGCAACGGCGGGCACATCACCTTGACCATGCTGCACCGCACCAGTCAGTGGGTTGAGGTGAGCGTCTGCGACAGCGGGCCGGGCATCCCCCCCGAAGAGCAGCAGCGGATCTTTCTGGACCGGGTCCGTCTGCCGCAGACATCGCATCGCACCACCGGATTCGGCGTCGGGCTGTCGGTCTGCCGTCGCATCGTGGAAGTGCACGGCGGCCGCATCTGGGTGGTGTCGGAACCCGACGAGGGGGCCTGCTTCACCTTCACCGTGCCGATCTGGCAGGGCCAGGGACAGGAATGGGGTCAGGCTGTCTTGACGGAGGGTCAGCCCGACCCGTAGTTTTGCCTGGTGACCGGGAGCACAGACAGCTCATCGCTCACGGCCTCGCCCCCATCGTCTAGAGGCCTAGGACACCTCCCTTTCACGGAGGCGACAGGGGTTCGAATCCCCTTGGGGGTATGTCAAATCAACGCGACTGGATGTCGTCAGTCGCCGCTCCAGCGCCGTCTGGCTTCCTGTTCAACCGCATGCAGATTGCTCGACAGATCGTCGCGGAGCCGCTCTTCGATCAGCCCGATCGGCATGCCGAGGCATCCCTGCACCGTCAGCTCATACAGAAGTGAGGACCCCTCGGGCAGCTCCCGCATCTGCCAGGACCCTTCAAACCGCCGGAAATCACCTTTCACCATCCGGAACCGCAGCAGACCATCCGGCAGCACTTCCTGCAGTTCCAGCAGCACCTGAGCGGAGAAGCGCAGACCGAGAAGCTGCTGACTGCCCACCTGAAGCACCCGCACCGTCTGACCGTCCCGAAGCACCAGCTCGCTGGTGCTGAGATTGGGAATGAAGCGGTCGAGATGGTCGTAGTCCGTGAGCACCTCCCAGAGAACCGAGACCGGTATCGCTGTTCTCAGCTGTACCGCCAGACGCCTGACGCCCTGCGGAAGGCGCTCCATCGTCTGCTCGATGGCAACACCCTCGTCGGCAGAGGCTTCACGGAGCCCACGTCCAAAAATTGACTGAGCTGGAACCAACGCCTGAAAGGTCTCCGATGAGAAAGAGAACGGTCTGATCTTAAGGAGATCCCACGGATCAGATCGCGATCTGTGTCAACGGTCAACCTCCGCTTGCGCGGATGAAGACCACACCTATAGTCGCGCAACCGAAATTGAGATCTCATGCGGGTGCCTGTCGCCACGGCCGGTGGAACCACGTCTCCTCTCTTCACGGTTGTTGCCAGCGGCATTAAGGCCGGGTCAGGGGCCTCCGTGATTCGCTCCTACCAGGTGGCGATGAGTGGACTCAACAACCTGTACAAGCGCCTGAGCGCCTCTGGAGCCAGAATCATCAGCGTGTCACCCGCCAGCGAGGACTCTCCCTCCGCTCCGGTGGCAGCCTCCAGCGCCCCCGAACCGAAAGCCGTGACAACTGCTCCCACCCCCAAGAAAAAGCCCCACGCCAACGTTCCGGTCAACACCTACAAACCGAAGACTCCATTTATGGGGACGGTGACCGAGAACTACTCGCTGGTGAAGGACGGGGGTATCGGTCGGGTCCAGCACATCACCTTCGATCTCTCCGGCGGCGAACCCCAGCTCGAGTACATCGAGGGGCAGAGCATCGGGATCATTCCGGAAGGCAACGACGCCAACGGCAAGCCCCACAAACTGCGCCTGTATTCGATCGCCAGCACCCGCCACGGCGACAACTATCAGGACAACACCGTCTCCCTGTGCGTGCGTCAGCTGGAGTACAAGAACGAGGCAGGAAAACAGATCTACGGCGTCTGCTCCACCTATCTCTGCGACATCGAGCCCGGCTCCAAGGTGAAGATCACCGGACCGGTGGGCAAGGAGATGCTGCTGCCCGACGACGAAGACGCCACCATCATCATGCTGGCGACCGGCACGGGCATCGCTCCGATGCGCACCTACATCCGCCGCATGTTCGAATCCCGCGAGCGCGATGCGAACGGCTGGACCTTCCGAGGCAAAGCCTGGCTGTTCATGGGCGCACCCAAGACCGGCAACCTCCTCTATGACGAGGATTTCCTGCATTACGAGAAGGAATTCCCCGAGAACTTCCGCTACACCAAGGCGATCAGCCGCGAACAGCAGAACGCCAAGGGCGGTCGGATGTACATCCAGGACCGTGTGCTGGAGCATGCCGAGGAGATCTTCTCGATGATCGAAAACCCCAAGACCCACGTCTACATGTGCGGTCTGCGCGGCATGGAGCCCGGCATCGACGAGGCCATGACCGCCGCCGCCGCCGCCAAGGGGCTGGACTGGTCCGAACTGCGTCCGCAACTCAAGAAGGCCGACCGCTGGCACGTGGAAACCTATTGATCCGGATCTCCGGTGCCCTGGCCCGCCGCTTCCCGCGGCGGGCTTTTTTTTTCGCTTGAAAACAATCCGAACGCATGCACCAGTCGGGATGTTCTGAAGCACTGTGCAATTCCGCTTCCGTGCCTAAACCAGCGGCAGACGCCTGTGCTTCATGGTCGCCACGATCACCAATCCCCTGAGGGTTGGACTTCGTCAGGAACGCGTCATCGCACCCCAGTGTCTGGTGATTTTCGGGGCGAGCGGTGATCTGACCCATCGCAAGCTGGTGCCGGCCCTGTTCGAGCTGTTCAAGCAGCGCCGTCTGCCCAGTGAGTTCGCGCTGCTCGGCTGTGCCCGACGCCCCTGGAGCGACGAGATGTTCCGCAGCAAGATGACCGAGGCACTGGCGGCGAAGATCGAGGAGGACCCCCAGGCCTGGGAGCAGTTCTCCGCCAAGCTCTTCTACGAGCCGGTGGATCTGCAGCAGCCGCAGGATGTGGTCCGTCTGGGGGGACGCCTCGAGCAGATCGATCAGCAGTGCGCCACCCGCGGCAACCGCACCTTCTACCTCTCGGTGTCACCGAAGTTCTACGGCAGCGGCTGTCGTGCCCTGGCGGATGCCGGCCTGCTGAAGGATCCCAAGCGCAGCCGCGTGGTGATCGAAAAGCCCTTCGGGCGCGATTACGGCAGCGCCCAGTCCCTCAACCGGGTGGTTCAGAGCTGCGGTCAGGAGAACCAGATTTTCCGCATCGACCACTACCTGGGCAAGGAGACGGTCCAGAACATCCTGGTGCTGCGCTTCGCCAACACGATCTTCGAGCCGATCTGGAACCGGAACTACATCTCCAGCGTTCAGATCACCGCCGCCGAGACCGTCGGCGTCGAGGAACGAGCCGGGTACTACGAAACCTCCGGAGCCCTGCGGGACATGGTGCAGAACCATCTGACCCAGATGCTGGCGATCACCGCCATGGAGGCACCCGGTCGCTTCGACCAGGAAGCGATCCGAACCGAGAAGGCCAAGGTGCTGCAGGCCGCCCGGCTCGCTGATGAACTGGAGCCCTGGAACTGCTGCATCCGCGGCCAGTACGGACCCGGTGGCAGCAAGAAGTCTCCCCTGGCTGGGTACCGCCAGGAACCGGGCGTCGACCCGAACAGCACCACGGAGACCTACGTCGCCCTGAAGCTGTTCATCGACAACTGGCGCTGGCAGGGCGTTCCCTTCTACGTGCGCACCGGCAAGCGTCTGGCCAAGCGCGTCAGTGAAGTGGTGCTCACCTTCCGCGAAGCGCCGGTGCACCTGTTCGATGCCGCAAACGGCGGCCCCACCTCCAACCAGCTGATCCTGCGCATCCAGCCGGATGAAGGGGCTGAATTCCGCTTCGAGGTGAAATCTCCCGGCTCCGGTATGCGCAGCCGGCCGATCGACATGGAGTTCTCCTACGACGAGTCCTTCGGTGAACCCTCCGATGAGGGTTATGTGCGCCTGCTGGCCGACGCCATGCTCAGCGACCCCACCCTGTTCACCCGCAGCGACGAGGTGGAGGCCGCCTGGCGCCTGTACACCCCGCTGCTGGAACTGATCGAGGACAGCCCCTGGCAGCTGCCGATCCATCCCTATGAATCCCGCACCTGGGGACCGGCGGCCGCCGATGCCCTGCTCGCCCGCGACGGACTGCTCTGGCGCCGTCCCTGACATCGCCTGATCCCTGTTCCACCCCTCTCCGTCCGAACCATGTCCCCTCAGCTCACGCTTCAGACCCCCCTGGAACTGGCGCCCTCAGAGGTGCCCACCTACCTCGAACAGCTCTGGTCCCCGGAGCAGCAGGGGAGCACCGGCACCGGCGCCAACACGTTCTCTCTGCTGATCTGGCAGCCGGCCTGGGCCGAACAGCAGCTGGTGCGCAGCGGTCGCCTGAAGGGGCCGATCACCGGCCAGCAATCCGACTCCCTGGTGGCCGCCGGCCGTCAGGTGGTCGCGGACGCCGATCTACCGCTCAGCACCCCCCCTCTCGATGGAGAGGTGATCGCCGCGGCCGCCGGTTTCGATGGCCAGATCCAGTCGGAGGATCTGCGCGGTCAGTACATCGACCCGGCCCTCAGCGCGCTTCAGCCCCGCCGACTGATCACCCTGGCCCCCACCATCGATTCCGGCAAGGGGCTGGAAACCCTTGTGGCGGCCTATTGCCCCCTGCCGGAGGAAGGCGGTGGAACCGCCGCCTGCGGTGACGTGGTGGTGCTGCGGGGCAGCCACAACGCCCTGCAGGACGGCATGAACATCCTGCAGCCACTGCTGCCGCCCTCGATGCCCTCCTGGGTCTGGTGGAACGGCTTCCTGGATGAGGCTCCGGCCCTGATGGAGCAGTTGGCCTGTGCCCCCCGTCGCCTGATCATCGACACGGCCATCGGCAGCCCGCGTCACTGCCTCGATCTGCTGCGTCACTGGGTGACCACCGGTCAACCCGTGAACGACCTCAACTGGCTGCGTCTGAGCAGCTGGCGCGAAACCCTGGCGATGGTGTTCGATCCGCCGCACCGCCGCGATGCACTTAGCCACATCGTGCGGCTCGACATCGATGTGGAAGGCCATCACCCCGCACAGGGCCTGCTTCTGGCGGCCTGGATCGCCGATCGACTGGGCTGGAGCCTCGACCACACCGAAGCGACGGAAGAGGGCACCGCCGCCCGCTTCCACCGTGCGGACGGCACCGAGGTGATCTTCCAGCTGATGTCCGTGCCGATGGGCCAGCCCAGCGTTCACGCCGGCCAGCTGGTGGGTCTCCGTCTGATCTGCCAGCCGGACGACGGCAAGGGCGTCTGCGTGATCCTCTGCGCCGAGTCGGGTGGCTGCATGCGACTCGAAGGCGGCGGCATGGCCAGCCTGGATCTGCATGAGGAAGTCGTACCCGCCCAGCATTCCACGCCCGAGATGGATGTGGCCCGTCTGCTCAGTGGCGGCCATGACAGCACCAACCCGCTTCTGGCCGCCGCCGCACCTCTGGCTGCCAGGCTGCTCGCCTGAGCTGATCGGATTTCATGGCCGTTGTCATCGCCGCTCCGGCCAGCGGCAGCGGCAAGACCCTGCTCAGCCTCGCCCTGCTGAGCTGGGTGCGGTCCCAGGGACGCTCGATCCAGGCCTTCAAGGTCGGGCCTGACTATCTCGATCCTCAGCTGCTGAGTGCGATCTCGCAGCGTCCCTGCCGCAATCTCGACAGCAATCTCTGTGGTGAGTCCTGGGTGCGCCGGGCCTTCCACGGCTACGGGAGCACGGCCGACCATGCCCTCGTGGAAGGGGTAATGGGGCTGTTCGACGGCATCGGCAGCAGTGAAACGGGCAGCAGCGCCGCCACCGCACGGCTGCTGGATCTGCCGGTGCTGCTGGTGGTCGATGCCGGTGGCCAGGCCGCCTCCCTCGGCGCCCTGGTGCGCGGCTTCCGCGACCACGACCCCAACCTGAACCTGGCGGGTGTGGTGCTCAATCGCGTCAGCAGCAGCCGCCACCGGGAGCTGCTGGCGGAGGTGCTGGAGAGGCTCGAGGTGCCCCTGCTCGGCTGCCTGCCCCGCAGCGAGGATCTGCAGCTGCCCAGCCGTCATCTCGGACTGGCCCCCGCCCATGAACTCAACGGCACCGCGGAGCGACGGGCTCGCTGGGCGGAGCTGGCTTCCAACCATCTGGATCTGCCGCGACTGCTGCCGCTGATGGCGGCGCCCACCAGCGGTGAGGACCCGCTGGCGGAGTGTCCGTCGGGGGAAGGCACCCCCATGCCGGTCGCGGTGGCGGCTGATGCCGCCTTCCACTTCCGCTACCCCGAAACCGGGGAACTGCTGGAGCGGATGGGCATGCCTCTGCTCCCCTGGAGCCCTCTGGCCGATGAGCCGCTGCCGGAGAACGCCAGAGGGCTGATCCTCCCCGGAGGCTTCCCGGAGCAGCACGCGGCTCAGCTGAGCAGCTGCCGGCGCAGCCTCGATGCGCTGCGGAGCTTCGCGCGCCGTCGACCGGTGTACGCCGAATGCGGCGGCATGTTGCTGCTGGGCCGCTCGCTCAGTGACCTCGACGGAGCCGTCCATTCCATGGCCGGATCCCTGCCGTTCCATGCCAGCCGCGGCCAGCTGGATGTCGGCTACCGCACGCTGACGGCAACCAGCGACGGACTGCTGGTGCGTCGGGGAGAGCGACTGCGGGGTCATGCCTTCCACCGCTGGAGCCTGGACCGCGACTCAGAGGGATCGGCGCTGTGGGAAATTGATGGGTGGCGAACCCAACGACGCTTGGAAGGATGGGGGGATCGGACGCTTCACGCGAGCTGGATTCACATGCACTGGGCCAGCTGTTCGACGATCTGCTGCCGATGGCGCGACGCGCTCGCAACCGAGCCGATACCATCAGCAAGCGCTTCGTCAGCCGGACGCGTCCGCAACGCATCCAACCCTTCATCGAACGCTGGCGCCTGATCATCCAGGGGAAGGTCCAGGGCGTCGGATTCCGGGCCAGCTGCAACCGTCGCGCCCTGGACCTTGGAGTGCGCGGCTGGGTGCGCAACCGCAGGGACGGATCCGTGGAGGTGCAGGCCGAAGGCGCTCCCATGGCCATCGCGGAGCTGCGGGCCTGGTGTGAGCAGGGCCCACCGGGTGCCCAGGTGCTGAGAGTTCAACCGAGCCAGCTGCCGGTCACCGGCGACGACTGGTTCGAGGTGCGTCAGTAAGCGGCCTGTCATCCGCCTCCGAAGAGATTGGGAACAGATCCCGCGGATGGCCGGGATCTGGCTAGGGCGGAAGGATCACTGAACACTCCCCCGGCGATCCGAAGCATGCTGCGGTTCTGCATCGTTCTGACCATCACGGCCATGCCGCTGATCGGGATGGATGTGGTCAGTGCCCGGCGCGATGAGCCTCAGCGCATGTACGGATCGCTGCTGGAGGCCATGCACGCCTGCCGCGCTTGGGCCGCGATGGAGGGCAGCTTCTCCACCGCCAGCAGCGGCGGGGGCGATCACAGGCTGCGTCCGGCGATCCGCAGCTGCACGCTGGACCTGGACGATCCGGTCATCCTCGCGGAGCGCTACGAGGTGGAGGAGAACAGCGTTCACGCGGCGTTGCCGGGTGCTCTGGAACGCAGCCTGCAGACCACCTTTCCCTTCCTTCCCGAGCGCAGCGAGACTTCTCCGCAGAGCTGAAGGCCAACATGCCCGATGACCTGCTGAATCCACGCAGCACGGCCTTCTGGAAAGCCCTCCTCGGAGTGGCGAGTCTGGCCGTCTGCATCGGACTGGCCGCCCTGATCCTCAGGCTGTGATCCAGCTTGCAGTCGGCCCTCTCAGCGATGGTCATCCTGAGCGGGACCGCCCCGCTGCGTCATGTCCACCGGGCAAGAGCAACGTCAACGGCAACTGTGGCTGCTGCGCCAGGGAGAGGAGGAGGCCAGGGCGCTCGCACCGATCCTCACGCGACAGAGCTTCGCCGCCGTGTTCAGCTCTCCGCTGCAACGGGCCCGCCGCACCTGCGATCTGGGGGGTCTGGGAGGGCAGATGCAGATCATGGAGGACCTCCTCGAGTGGAACTACGGCGAGAACGCCGATCAGGTGCAGGCCCGCTGCGAGAAGGCCATCGCCCGCTGGAATGCCCCGACCGAGCCTGGGGTCTGAATCGGCGCTGCCGCTCAACCGACGCCGGAGAAGCCCTCGAACTCACGCCGCCAGGCCGCCTGAACCGTTGCGGAGGCGTCCGCACCGATCAGCCAGACCCCCGTTCGGGCCCGCGACACCGCCACATAACAGAGCTGCTGACGGATGGAGGGATCAGCCCGGAACACATCGGGGGCCACGAAGACATCCCCGAAGCTGCTGCCCTGGCTGCGATGCACCGTGAGCACGGCCGCCGGCCCGAGAGACGCGAAGGCATCGCGGATCAGGAAGAAACGGCGCCAGATGGATCGGCCGTCCTTCTTGCCCGCGTCCCGTGCCTGCTGCCGCAACCGCTGCATCACCGCATCCAGCAGCTGCCGCGCCTCACTGCCCACCGGGGGCTGAAGCCTCAGGGTCAGCTCAAGCTCCCCGGCACTGACGCTGGCCGAAAGGGTCTCGATCACGGGCACGGGGCCATCCGCGGCCGACAGCCCGAAATCCACCAGATCACAGGACTCCGGCTTCACATCCCGCACGGTCACCTCGCGATTGGAGCCGAGCACCATGTCCGGCTCCTCCCCCGTCTCCTCCCCGTCGCGGGAGGCCGGAGCCATCACGGCTGTGCGGCTGATCAGCACCTCTCCCGGCAGCACCGGCATCTGATCGGCCATCTCCCCGTGAATGGCCCGTCGGGCATGGGGCACCAGACGGTCCAGGGTGCGGTTGGTGTAACAGAGGATGCGGGCCGCATCGGGATTGTCCTGGACGGAAGCCTCCCGGAGTGCGCGGCGAGCCTCCTGCAGCCAGTCCTTCTGCACAAGGCTGCGCACCTGGCCCTGCGGATCCCGGATCGGCGGCAGCAGCGGCGGCATCTGACAAGGCAGCCGACCTTCCCGCAGGCCTCCAGCCAGCTGCAGCACAGGCCCCTGATGGCGCACCACCTGGCGCAGAGCAGCCGAGCAGGCGCGCTGCATGGCGAACACCGGGCTGCTCTCCTCACCCACCGGAGGCAGCTGAGCCGGATCACCGACGAACACCAACCTGGTCTTGAAGGGGTGAGCGCACTGAAGGGCGATCCCGAGAAGCGTGCTGTCGACCATGGAGGCCTCATCCACCAGCACCAGTCCGAGATGCTCCAGGGCCATCGCCGTCTGCTCCGTCGGCTCGCACAGCTCGATGTCGCCCTGCCGCTTCAGCTTCAGCCGCAGCAGGCGATGAATCGTGGAGGGGTACCAGGCAGGGTTGAGGCCCTCCAGCTCAAGGGCCTGACGCAGCACTCCCACCGCTTTGTGGGTCGGAGCCACCACGGTCCAGCAGAGGCCACTGGCCTCCACCTGACGCAGCAGACGCATCGAGAGGAACGTCTTGCCGCTGCCGGCGAAACCGCTCAGCACGAACGGCGTTCCATCAGCCGGCGACGCCAGCCATGCCGCGAAGGCATCGGATGCGATCTGCTGATCACCGGTGAGTTCAGCCCCGGCGTTCACCCCAGCAGCACTCCGAACAGATGAAGTGGTGATCCCAGCAGTGCGAGTCCCGGCAGGGCGATGGCGGGACCGATCAGGCTGCCGACCAGCACCTGAAGCCGGCTGTGGCCCAGGCTTTCCTTGAGGGGTTTCTCGAAGCTCTCCTGCCAGAGTTCAGCGGGGAGGGCATTGACCCGTTCGGCGGTGAACCCGGCTGCCCGCCGGATGCCGCTGGCGTCGTACATCACCACAAAGGCGATCATCGCCGCCAGCGCGAACAGCGGGTGATCGAATCCCAGCGTCCAGCCCACGCAGGCCGCGGTACCCGTCACCAGAGCGGAGTGACTGGAAGGCATCCCCCCGGTTTCGATCAGCACAGCCGGGCGCCAGCGCCGGTGCTGGATCAGTTCGATGAACAGTTTCGAGAGCTGGGCGATGCCGCAGGCCGCCAGCCCCCAGGCCAGGGAAGCGTTGTCGAGCACCTCCAACAGAACGGCATGGGTTGGAACGGTCTCGATCATCGGTCGCGACTGGTGATGAAGTCCGCCAGGGCCAGCAGCGGCAGGGCCCTTTCCGCCCAGGGTTTGAGCACGTCCTTGGCTTCATTCACCAGCACATCAGCCCGCTTGCGGGACTCCTCCAAACCCAGCAGCTTCGGATAGGTGGTCTTGTCAGCGATCAGATCCTTGCCGGCGGTTTTGCCGAGAACCTCACTGCTGGCGGTGATATCCAGGATGTCGTCGATGATCTGGAACGCCAGGCCGATGCCGCGGGCGTAGGTGCGCAGAGCCACGATCAGGTCGTCTTCGGCGCCGCCGATCATGGCGCCGGTGATCACACAGGCACTGAGCAGCGCTCCTGTCTTGTGCAGATGGATGTACTCGAGCGTGTCGAGGTCCACCTGCTTGCCCTCGCTCTCCAGATCCACCACCTGACCGCCCACCAGTCCGGGGGCACCGGCCACCAGCGACAGCTCCCCCACCACCTTGAGCAGGCGCTCCGCCGGAACACCGGGACTGCGCAGCGCCACCATCTCGAAGGCGCGGGTGAGCAGGGCATCACCAGCCAAAATCGCCACCGCTTCGCCGTAGACCTTGTGGTTGGTGGGTCGGCCCCGCCGCAGATCGTCGTCATCCATCGCCGGCAGATCGTCGTGGATCAGCGACATGGTGTGGATCATCTCCAGAGCCACCGCGGTGGGAACGGCAAGCTCCGCCTCCCCACCGGCCAGTTCGCAGGCGGCCAGGCAGAGGATCGGCCGCAACCGCTTGCCGCCGGCCAGCAGCGAGTAGCGCATCGCCTCCCGCAGGGATTCCGGACGCTCCGGCAGCAGAGCGGCATCAAGAGCCTGCTCCACCGTGGCTTTCGCCTTGGTCAGGTAAGCCTTGAAATCAAAGCTGTCCGCCGGTGCCGGAACTCTGTCGGGGGAGGTCGCCGCAGCGGTCATGGAGAACCCGAAACTGGCGGGATTCTCTCAGGCCGGGCCCATACCGCTCAGGGGCACCCAGTCCATCGGGTGGGGCATGCGCATCTCCCGTCCCTCCCCGGGGGGCGTGGTGATGGCGAGGTCGTAGGAGACGGAGTACCGCGGGGAGCTCCCCTCATAAGGCGTCACCCGGTGGGTGAGATCCGATGGGAACAGCAGCAGACGATGCTGCTTCGGCGCGAAGACACCGCCTGAGGCGGCGGCATCCCTGTAAGGAATCGCCATCACGTGGCTGAAGTAATCCTCCGGTGCCTGGAACTCCAGTTCGCCGGTGGCGTTGTCCGCCTCCGTGCGGAGATAGAAGACGGCACTGAGCTGGGCGTTGCGATGGGTGTGGGGTTCGATCGTCCCCCCCTCCTGCGCACAGACCACCGGCCAGGCCTTCTGAATATGGACCTCCAGCCCATGGGCCGGCCCAAGCAGCTCCTGCAGGAACCCACTCACATGCAGGGCCAGCTGACGGTTCAGCCACTGAAAGGCCTCCAGTCGATGCACCTGGTCCAGACCGGCACGACCCAGCAGATCACCGGTGAGGTTGTTGCGGTCGCTGAACTCAGGATGGGCGAACACCTCACGGTCAAAGGTGACCAGCTCGGCATCCATCGCCGCGGCCACGCCGGCCTCGGGAGTCAGATCCACCTGCAGCACCGGTGTCGGAAAAAGCCAGTGGAACGCCATTGCAAATCTCAGACAATCAGATCATCGAGGCCATGGTCGATCCCATGGCGGCGGCACCAGGCCACCACCGTGTTCACCAGCAGCATCGTCACCGTCATCGGTCCGACGCCCCCCGGCACCGGGGAAAGCGCAGCAGCGATCGGCTCCACCTCGGCGGCCACCACATCACCGCACAGCCCTCCTTCGGGACGGCGATGGATGCCCACATCCACCACGGCAGCTCCGGCACGCACATGCTCCGCCCCAACCATCCCGGGGCGACCGGCCGCCACCACAAGGATGTCGGCTTCCAAAGTGTGCGCGGCAAGATCCACGGTGCGTGAATGGGCCACCGTCACCGTGGCATTGGCCGCCTGAAGCATCAGCGCCATCGGCTGTCCCACCAGGATGCTCCGACCGATCACGACCGCACGCTTGCCGGCCGGGTCGATGCCGTTGCTGCGCAGCATCGCCATCACGCCCGCGGGCGTGCAGCTGCGCGGGCCGGATTCCCCTTTGAGTAGACGGCCCAGATTCAGCGTGTGCAGTCCGTCGGCATCCTTCTCCGGATCAATCGCCTCCAGCAGCGGCCTCTCATCGAGTCCGTCGGGCAGCGGCAGCTGCAGCAGGATTCCATCCACCCTGGGATCCGCATTCAATTCACGGATGCTGCCGAGCACCGCGTCCGCCGCCGTCTCGGCCGCCAGGTGAGCTCCGAAACTGGCCACGCCGATGCGGGCACAGGCCTTCTCCTTGTTGGCGACGTACACGGCGCTGGCCGGGTCATCGCCGACGCGCAGCACCGCCAGTCCCGGCGGGCGACCGATGCCGGACTGATGCTCCTTGATCACAGCGGAGAGCCTGTGTTCAACGGCTTTTGCGAGCACCTTGCCATCCAGGCGCAGGGCCATGCCATCAGGTTCACACTGCGTCCAGCATGCCTGCAAGGGAGAGCTAGCGTTAAGGGGTCAGCGCCCACGATTTGGTAGGCCTTCCGCGTGTGAGCCGCCTCTGGCGACGCTGGCTGCGTGATGAAGCACCGGCCAGGAGGTTGCTGCGCTGGAGCCGACTTCAGCTGTCGGCGGTGCTGGTGCTCTGCCTCGCTGTTGCCATGGTGTCGAGCCTGCCCTGGCTGCTCAAGCCGGATCTGCAGCCGGGCTCTCTGGCGCCGTTCGATGCCGTCGCCCCCAAGGCTGCCCTGGTTCAGGACAGCACAGCTCTGGAGCAGCGACGCTCCAACCTCCTGGCCCGCTCGGTGGTTCAGGTGATCGACCGTCAGCAGACGCTCGAGCTCCGACAACGCCTGGAACGGCAGCTCGGGGAACTGCAACAGGTCAGCCTCACCGGCTCAGCCGCGCGGGTCGGGCCGGTCAATCTCGACGCGAACGAACAGCGCTGGCTGCAGAAACGCAGCGAAAACGAGCGTCTCGCCTGGGATGACGCCCTGCGCAGAGCGGCTGACCGCATGCTCAGCCAGGGGCTGGTGAGCGGTCTCGCCGAGGGGCAGCTCCGGGAAGCGGTGCGGCTGCAGGTGCGTGATCTCGTGGCCGAAGAACCGGCGGCACGGTCGCTTGCCGCCAAGCTACTCAGCGGCACGCTCCAGGGCAGCAGCAATCTGCGCACGGATCCCAACCTCAGCAAGCAGCTGATCGAAACGCAGCTCACCAAACAGGGAATTCCCACCATCGAGGTGCGGGCGGGAGACCTGATCACCCGCAAGGGGGAGCCGATCAGTCCTCAGGCCTACGACGTTCTCGACTACTTCGGCAAGGTCCGGCGGGAGCCGCAGCCCGCGATCTGGTTCCGCCATTTCATCGAGGCGCTGGCCTCCTGCGCCGTGATGCTGCTGGTGATGCGCCGCGAACGCCCCGGACTTGAAGTGCGCCATGCCCTGCTGGCGCTGGCCCTGCTGCTGCTGGTGCAGGGCGCCAAGCTCTGGTTCAAGGGCTCGATCAGCCCTCTGGCGGTGCTGGTGCCGCCGACCCTGGTGATCACCGAGGGGCTGGGCACGGGATGCGGCCTGGTCTGGATGTCGATCGCGGCGCTGCTCTGGCCGGAACCGGTAAACGGTCTCGGGGACGGACGCCTGTTGATGGCAGCGGTCGTCGCCGCTGCCGGAGCACTGATCGCCGGGCGGCAGCGCAGCCGCGGCCAGCTGCTTCAGCTGGCGGTGATGCTGCCGATCGGAGCACTGCTCGGCCAGTGGCTGATGCTCCAGCTGCAACCGCTCACGGGCTGGCGGATCTGGGGGGCCACCAATCCGAATCTCGATGAACTGGCGGCCGAGTCGCTGCTGCTGGGCATCCTGCTGATGCTGGCTCTGCTGCTGATCCCCGTGCTGGAGTCGTCCTTCGGACTGCTCACCCGGGCCCGGCTGCTGGAACTGGCCGATCAGGAGAGACCCCTGCTGCGGCGGCTGTCCTGCGAGGCGCCTGGCACCTTCGAGCACACCCTGATGATCTGCGGTCTCGCGGAGGAGGGAGCCCGGGCGATCGGCGCCGACGTCGATCTGATCCGCACAGGTTCGCTGTACCACGATGTCGGCAAACTCCACGCCCCCAACTGGTTCATCGAAAACCAGAAGGATGGCCCGAACCCCCACGACAGCCTCGATGATCCTCAAGCCAGCGCCGCGGTGCTTCAGGCGCATGTGGACGAGGGGCTGAAACTGGCCCGCAGGCACCGACTGCCACGGCCGATCGCCGATTTCATTCCGGAGCATCAGGGAACCCTGAAGATGGGGTACTTCCTGCACAAGGCCCGAGAACGGGATCCCGATGTCGATGAGAGCCGCTTCCGCTACCGCGGACCGGCACCCCGATCCCGGGAGACCGCCGTGCTGATGCTCGCCGACGGCTGCGAAGCGGCGCTGCGCTCCCTGCCTCCGGACACCTCCGATGACCAGGCCCGCGACACGGTGAGACGAATCGTCGAGTCGCGTCAGCAGGACGGGCAGCTGCGCAAGAGCACCCTGAGCCGGACCGAGGTGGAACTGGTGGTGCGTGCTTTCGTCCAGGTCTGGCGACGGATGCGGCATCGACGCATCCCCTATCCGATCCCGGCGCGTCGCGGTCTCTCGGTCTGAAGCACCGGCTCAACCGACCGGGAGTCTCAGCTGGTGAGCTTGCGCTGAAGCACGACCGCCGCCGGCAGCAGGGTGATCAGATTCGCCACCAGCACAGGACCATCAGCGGCGAGCAGCCCGTAGACGGACCACAGCGCCACGCCCGATGTGAACAGGGCATACATTCCGAGAGAGATGGCACGGGTGTCACCACTGCGCAAGGTCTTGATCGCCTGCGGGAAGAAGCTGGCTGTGGTCAGGGTGGCGGCGGTGTAGCCGATCAGATCCGGTGGGATGGCCATGGCAACGGACTGGGGGAGCGAAGACGGAGACGCGCACCTGAGAAGGGATGCCTGAAACCCAGCGCCAGGGCGTGCAGATGCAGCCGCCCTGCCGGGCTGCCGCCGTAGATCGGATCCCCAACAATCGGATGGCCGATGTCGGCCAGATGGGCACGAAGCTGGTGGGAGCGGCCGGTCAACGGCCTCAACCAGAGCTGAGTGCGACCGTTGACGGCACGTCGGACACGCCAGATCGTGCAGCTGCTGCGCCCGTCGGGATGACGTCCGTAGCGAGGCGGCTGGCGCTGCAGCCGGGCCAGTGGGGCATCAAGGCAGCCCTGCCCGGTGAGCGCACCATCAATTTCGGCAAGATAGAGCTTGTTCACCCGGCGTTGGGCGAAGAGGGCACTGCAGCGGCGCAGGCTCTCCAGCCCGCGTGCCAGTAGCAGAACTCCCGAGGTGTCCCGGTCGAGACGGTGAACCAGATGCAGATCGCCATCCCCCACCCGCAGCCGTGTGATCAGAGAGTCCTGCTGGTCTGCTCCCAGCCCGGGCTGACTAAGCAATCCAGCCGGCTTGTTCACCGCCAGCAGCCACGGATCCCGATGCAGAGGCTGCAACGGATCAGGGGTCAAGGCGATCGCCGCAATGCTTGATGAACAGGGCTTCCACGTGCTGAGCAGGCAGCGCCTGCACGACCCTGGCCTCAGCCTCCACATGGTGTCGGCCGCTTCGGTAGAGGGCCAGCTCGTGAAACGTGTCAGCACCCTTGTCAATCGTCGCCTCCATCTCCTCAGCCAGCAACTGCTCGGGCATCAGATTCCCCCCCTTGCAGACCTGCATGACATGGGCCGACTCATGGGCCAGCACCTCCCAGACGACAGCGGGGTCATCGGGAATGTTGTTGCCGCACATCAGCAACACATCACGACCGGCGTGATAGGCCCCGAACAACCCCAGCGGGCAGTCGTTCGCCACCATCGCCTCGATGCCGGCGCTTTGGATCAGACGCAGATAACCGCCGATCTGATCCCAGGTCGTGGCCTTCGCCGGTGACTGGTGCCCCAGTCCGACCGTGAACGCCAGCACCAGCACGGTGAGAACGGAGCTCCGCACGGAACATCAGCTTACTGGTCTCATTGGTCTCAGAATCAGACACCGAATTCGCTGATTCACCCGAACATCTCCAGATTTCAGGAGGTCTGCTCCCGCTTCACAGCCTCGACCTTCTCGCGGAATGACTGATGTCGGTCTGCGCGGGTGTTCAACTTGAGGGTGGTGTAGACCCGCGGGACTCCCAGCCGGTGCAGCTCGTCGTGACAGGCCCGCACGCAGGCCATCACCTCATCCCAGGGTCCTTCGATCGCCGTTCCGTTGGCTCCGAGTTCATGCTCCAGACCAGCAGCCTCAATCACCCTCTGACAGGCGGCGATGTACGGCGACAGGCTGACGCCCACTCCGATCGGCACCACACAGAGATCGATGCTGACCCAGTTCATGGAGCGGAAGACATCGGTCGTTTCAGGCAACTGACCGGATAGTCGATGGTGCGCCAGTTACCGCTGCCGGTTCTCACCTCCACGGCGATTCCGCGGCCGGCGAGGGCGCAAGCCGCACCCTGACCGGCACACCAGGAGCGCGCTTCGTCCAGAGCCGTCTCAAGCGTGTCGTAATGGGCATCAAGCACCGGATGCGGCAGACCATCCAGGCCTACCAGCCGGTAGCGGGAGCGATGCAGCGCCATCGCGGTCCAATCCCGAAATTGTCACCATCTTCCCACGTCAGCCACTCCTCCTGATCACGGACACTGGAACGGCTTCATTCATCCAGCCGTGAGCAGCACCCTGCAGGAGGCCTACACCGCCCTGATGTCCAGAGCTCCGGGAGCGGCCTTCCGGCGTGCTCGCAGCCTGTATCTGAACAAGTACCCCCTGCCGCAGCCGGATCAGAACGGCCCCCTGCGACTGTTCGTCTGCCAGGAGCGTTGCGAAGAACTCGAACAGCCGGCACCCGACGGCGTTGCTCATCACCGCCTGGTGACGCTCACCTGCCGACCGGGAGAACTGGCTCTGGTGCACTGGCAGCAGCCACAGGCGGCGGAACCATCGCTGATCGCCGTTTATCTGCGCGATACCTGGGGACTGGAAGCCGATGCCCTCCAGCTTCTGACCTGCGACGAACCGTGGTTCCGCGACGGAGGCCATCAGCTGCGGTTCAGTCCACCGGACACACTGATGGACCAACAAAGCAGCTTATTAACCCTCAGCGAGTGAAAATCAGTAGAGATTCCAAACATGGGATTTGCCGGGCTCGACGTCAGCTATCGCTCAAAGAGAGCCCTTTCACAGCTGATGCCCACCAAATACGCAGAACGTTTTGTGCTGAGGTCCTGTTCCCAGGGGCTCTACCTCGGCGTGAACGCATCGAGCAGTCAGATCGAAGTGCGCGATTCCGTGGAGGATGCCTGGGTGTTTCACACCCATGAGGGAGCCGTCACCCACGCCCGCTGGATCGGCGAAGTGCACGGTGAAACACCTGATGTGGTGAATCTGACCGTCTGACGCTTTAGCGCTCCCCGACCAGATCGTTCCAGCTCAGGAACTTGGAGGGATCACAGAGGTCCGTCGCACGTTCCTCTGTGGAGAGCAGCGGTTTGAGTTCCGCCGATTCGGTGAGGTGTTCGGCGACTGAGATCCATCTCGAGCTCGAGTCCGCTGCGTCCTGCCAGAACGACATGCTGATCTGATCCATCCCTTCAGTCTCCGGGACGGAGCTGGTCTCAGAGGTCAACGGCGACACGGCCGCCTGTGCTGCCGACAACGGCGGGCCGGCGTCAGCCGTGAATGAAATGCCGCAGACGACGGGCCTCCTCGCCCTGTTCCCGCTGCAGATCCTCGGAGCTGCGCTGGGCCAGCTCACGCTCCCGTGCCTGCAGCACATCATCCCCACTCACCTGAAAGCCTCTCTCGGCCGCCAGGGCCATCAGTTCGGGAAGCTCCATCGGTGAGGCCAGGCGGGCCGCCAGCTCCGCATCGGTATGGCGCAGCTCCAGCAGCCGGTCGAGATCCTCGAGAGACACCTTCGCTCTGCATCAGGCGCTGTTCTAGGCCAGCGACTGTTCTCAGAGAGCGAAGGCCGTGCCGCTCAACCTTTCACGGCATCTCCACTGGCACTCGGGAGGATGAAGCGCTGAAGAAGCACGAACAGCACAAGAACCGGAAGGATCGAAACCACCGACCCGGCAGCCACGATCCGCCAGTCGAGGGAAAAACTGCTCGAAAGCTGCTGCAGACCGAGCGGAAGCGTGTAGAGGCCTGGATCATCCAGGATCACGAGCGGCCAGAGGAAATCGCTCCAGGTGCCGATGAACACCAGCATGCCCAGCGTGATCAGATCAGCCCGCGCCGCCGGAATCATCACGTTCCACCATTCCCCCAGACGGCTGCAGCCATCGATCCTGGCGGCCTCCTCCAGTTCCACAGGCACCCCCAGAAAACTCTGACGCAGCAGGTAGAGCCCGAAGGCGGTCGCCGCCTGGGGGATCACCAGGGCCACCAGGGTGTTGCGGAGTCCGAGCTGAACCATCAGCAGGTAGAGGGGGATCATCACCACCTGGAACGGAATCAGAATCGTTGCCACCACCAGACCCAGCACCAGCCCGCGTCCGGCGAAGCGCATCCGCGCCAGGGGATAGGCCGCCATCGAGCAGAACAGCAGGTTGGCAACCACCGCCAGCACGCTCACCACGGTGCTGTTCAGCAGATAGGTCGTGAGCGGGTTGTCTTGGAACAGGCGCCAATAGGCCTCGAGGCTGGGTTCTGCCGGCAGCAGCGCCGGCGGACTGCTGAAGATGTCCTCGCTGGGGCCCTTCAGGGAGGTGCTGACCAGCCAGAGCAACGGAACCAGCACCAGCAGGGCCAGCAGGATCAGCAGCACCAGCTGCAGAGCGCGGGTGAACGTGCGGCGCATCGCCTCAGTCTCAGAGCGTCGGACGGGAAGGGGGACCCACCGCATCCTTCTGCGGGTGCAGCGATTGCTTGGCCTCCCCAGCCACCAGTCGGTTCAGGGCGTTGACGAACGCCATGGCCGCCGCCACCACCACATCGGTGTCAGCGGCATGGCCGGAGTAGAGACTTCCATCGCGCCGGAGTCGAATGGTCACTTCACCCATAGCGTCGATCCCTTCGGTCACGGATTTCACCGAGAACTCGATCAGGTCGTTGGGAATGCCGGCCAGCGTGTTCAGAGCGCTGCAGACCGCATCAACCGGACCGGTTCCCACGGCCGAAACCGTTCGCTCGCCAGCGTCATCGTCACTCAGGGTGACGGTGGCCGTTGGCCGCAGACTGCTGCCACAGCTCACCTGCACCAGCTTGAGCTGGAAGCGGGCTTCCGGCTGCTGCACCTGTTCGCTGACGATCGCCTCCAGATCACGGTCCGTGATCTCCCGTTTCCGATCGGCAAGATCCTTGAATCGGGCGAAGGCCTCATCGAGATCTTCTCGGGTGAGGTCATAGCCGAGTTCCTCGAGGCGGGCGCGCACGGCACTGCGGCCACTGAGCTTGCCGAGAGAGATGCGGTTGTCGCTCAGGCCGACGGTTCGGGCGTCGATGATCTCGTAGGTCAGCCGGTTCTTGAGCACGCCGTCCTGATGGATGCCCGACTCATGGGCAAAGGCATTGGCGCCGACGATCGCCTTGTTCGGTTGCACCACCATGCCGGTGAGATTGGAGACCAGTCGTGAGGTCTTGGTGATCTCCTCGGTGCGGACCGCCGTCAGCGGTGTCGGACTGTCAGCGTCGCGCCCGAGGAACGGGTTGTAGTGACGACGGCGCACATGCAGGGCCATCACCAGCTCCTCCAGCGAGGCATTGCCGGCCCGTTCTCCGATGCCGTTGATCGTGCACTCCAGCTGCCGGGCTCCGTTCTTGATGGCTTCGAGGAAGTTGGCCACCGCAAGGCCGAGGTCGTTGTGGCCATGGACCGAGATCACCGCCTCCCCGATGTTGGGGACGTTCTGGTTGATCCCTGCGATCAGAGTCCCGAATTCACTGGGGGTGGTGTAGCCCACAGTGTCCGGAATGTTGATGGTGGTGGCTCCGGCGTTGATCGCCGCCTCGATCACCTCGTAGAGAAAATCAGGATCGCTGCGTCCGGCGTCCTCACAGGAGAACTCCACATCCTCAACGAGCGACCGGGCGTAGCTCACCATGTCCGGGACGATCCCCAGAACCTCCTGACGACTCTTGCGGAGTTTGTGCTCGAGATGAATGTCGCTGGTGGCGATGAAGGTGTGGATGCGGCTGTGAAGAGCCGGTTTCACCGCATCAGCGCAGGCCTTGATGTCGGACTTCGATGCCCGGGCCAGACCGCAGATGATCGGACCGGATTCACCGCCGACCTGCTGAGCGATGCGTTGCACGGCAGCGAAATCACCGGCGCTGGCGAAGGGGAAGCCCGCTTCGATCACATCGACTCCCAGCCGTGCAAGCTGCTGAGCGATGGCCAGCTTCTCCTCGAGATTCAGGCTGGCACCAGGGGACTGCTCCCCGTCCCGCAGGGTGGTGTCAAAGATGAGGACGCGACCGGGGTCCTTGGCCATGGCGACACTGCAGCGGCGGGCGTTAGTCGGACTGACTATGAGTTGATCAATCCTAGGCGAGTCTCCGGATCGGCCTTCAGTCAGCAGAAATACGGTCTAAATTCAGCCACTTATTGGGTGGTTCCGTGACCGAAGGCGCAATCGCCCTGGTTCTTCACGCCCATCTTCCCTACGTCCGCTCAGCGGAACCTGGATCGCTTGAGGAGGACTGGTTCTTCCAGGCACTGATCGAGTGCTATCTCCCGCTGCTGGAGACCCTGGAACAGGCGGATGCGGATCCGGCCTGTCAGCCGAAGGTCACTATCGGGCTGTCACCGACCCTGCTCTCTCTGCTGGATGACCCCGATCTCAGGCAGCGGTTTCCCGGCTGGCTGGATCAGCGTCTTGACCTGCTTCTGGAGGTCGCGCCGGAGCTGCGCAGCGCCGCCGACCACCTCGCTGCCACCATCGAACGGCACCAGGGGGCCTGGAAAGCCTGCGCTGGTGACCTGATCGGCCGCTTCGCGGCTCTGCAGCGACGGGATGTCGTGGATCTGCTCACCTGCGGAGCCACCCACGGCTATCTGCCGCTGCTGCGACAGCATCCGGAAGCCGTCCGAGGTCAGCTGCGCACCGCGGTGCGTGAGCACCACCGCCTGATCGGCGAACGTCCTCTCGGCATCTGGTTGCCCGAATGCGCCTACTACGAAGGCCTCGATCACTGGATGCGCGACGCCGGGCTTCGCTATGCGGTGCTCGACGCCCACGGGCTGCTGCATGGCCGGCCGCGCCCGCGCTACGGGGTCTACGCACCGATCTGCAGCCGTAACGGCGTCGCTTTCTTCGGGCGGGACAGTGAAGCGACCCTGCCGGTCTGGTCCGCCAAGGATGGGTATCCCGGCGACCCGCACTACCGGGAATTCCATCGCGATCTGGGCTGGGATCTGCCCCTCGAGAGGCTGGCTCCACTGGGACTCTCCCAGCCGCGGCCGCTCAGCCTGAAGCTGCATCGCGTGACCGATCACAGTGCACCGTTGGAGGCGAAACAGCCCTATGAACCGGACATCGCCGCTGGGCGGGTCCGGGATCACGCACGTCACTACCTGCAAGGACGTCAACGCCAGCTCAGGCAGCTGGGGGGATCGATGGCGATGCCACCGCTTCTGGTCGCCCCCTTCGACGCCGAACTGTTCGGACACTGGTGGTTCGAAGGACCGGCCTTCCTGACGGAACTGTTCCGTCAGGGACCCGACCAGGGGGTGGGCTTCACACGGTTGCGGGATGTGCTGACCAGCGCCGGCCAGCTGCAGCTCTGCGATCCATGTCCCTCCAGCTGGGGACAGGGTGGCTACCACAACTACTGGCTGAACGACACCAACGCCTGGGTGGTGCCGCAATGGGAGCGGGCGGGTGAGGCCATGGTGCGGCGCTGCAGCCAGGGTGTCGCCCGCGAGAGCGACCTGGAGCTTCTGCGGCAGGCGGCCCGGGAGCTGCTGCTGTCTCAATCCTCCGACTGGAGTTTCATCCTCAGGGCCGGCACCACCACCGGACTGGCTCGCGAAAGGATCGAACGCCATCTCGAGCGCTTCTGGTGCCTGATCACCGCCATCGATGAGCGCCAGGATGTGCCTGCGGATTGGCTGGACAACGTCAGACGGGATGACCGCCTGTTCCCCCTGATTCAGCCACTGGACTGGGTGAAGACCGGAGCCTGATCCGCGGGAGCGCCAAGAACCAGCCCCCTGCGCAGCTCCCACGGCGATTTGGCGAACAGTCGCAGCATCACCGCCATCAGCCTGGGCAGAGGCAGGGTGTTGGTGAGAAAGCCGCTCCACTCCTCCTGAGGCAGGGAGAAGAAGGTCTCGAAATGGCGGCGCAGCAAGCTGTCCTGAAACCCCATCAGACGCCCCAGCCCGAATTGATAAAGCTGATGACGCAACACCAGCTCCGTGGGCCAGAGGGACTGCCAGCCCCGACGCGCCAGAGCGGCTGATCCCAGACCGGGCCGCTCCGACAGTGCCTCAGCGATCGCCCGAGCCAGATTCGGACCCCGACGCAGCAGCGCACCCACCATGTACCCCGAGGCCGGGTGCACCATGCTCGCGGCCCCACCGAAAGCCAGCACAGGTTGCGTTCGATCCGGCAGCGGCAGGTTCATCGGAAACAGGCAGAACTCCTCGTGGATCACCTCCGTGATCCGAACCCCACGCCGATCCAGACGCTGCTGAAGCCTTTGCTGCAGCACCGCATCAGGAACGGCTGGCGCCAGGGCGAGGGAGGTCTCCTCCACGAAGAAGACGCCATCACCCAGATCCATGGCGTACAGAAACGTGGGCGGTTCCGTTCTCTGGAGATCTGTGAGGTGATCAGAGCGGAAGTCCATCAGCACAAACCGCCCAGGCGCGATCGGATCGGAGGAGAAGCGTCCCACCACGCCGTAGGCCGCCTGGCCCGCCACTGGGCCATGGTCGGGACGCCTGATGTGAGGGGTGCGGGAACCGGAGGCATCGATCACTAGCCGTGCCTGGCGCTGCAGACCTGAGCGGCAGTGAACGGTGGTGTGGTCGAGGCCGGGATCCACCCGCTCAGCCGCGTCCTGATGCCAGCTCACACCCGCAGCGTTCTCCAGCCAGTGCCGTTGCAGCGCAGCCCTGTCGAACAGTCCGTAGTCGATGCCGTGGAGCGTGGCCCGATCGCGATCCGCCCCCCCCCCTTCTCCGAAGTAACTGACCGTGTCGCTCCAGCGATGGGCCAGCAGATGCTGCAGACCGAGGCATTCCAGTTCCGACGCCCAGATGCCGTAGGTGTTCGGCCAGGGAGCATGCACCGATTCCGGTGCGATGCCCTCCACGCAGACGCCGTGCCGGACAAGCTCCGACACGATGCAGAGGGCGGCCGGACCACCACCCAGCACCAGCACATCCGGATCGTGCGTCAACGTCAGTCGTCCACTGCGGTGGCGTCCTCGTCCTGGTCGTCCTCCTGCTCAGCTTCCGGGGGAACCAGCACAACCTCCGAGAGGCGATCACCCTTATCCAGGCGTTGCAGCCTCACGCCTGTGGCAGCACGCGACTGCTGTGGGATCGCATCTGCACTGGTGCGCACGATCACGCCTTTCTCGCTCACCAGCAGCAGCTCTTCACCGGCGCCAAGCACCCGCAGACCCACCAGCGCATCAACGTCGGTGCGGAACTTGATCGCCCGCAGCCCCATCCCAGCTCGCTTCTGCAGGCGGAACTGGGTCACCGGCACCCGTTTGCCGAGTCCTGAGGCGGAGGCCACCAGCACCCAAGGCCCCTCGACGGCAGCGGAATCGCCACCCTCGTCATCGTCAGCATCACTGGCGGCCACCTGATCCGCCAGCTCAGCCGGCAGCACATCCATGCTCACCAGGCTGTCCCCCTTCCGGAGGTTCATGGCGCGGACGCCGCGGGCGCTGCGCCCGAGAGGCCGCAGTTCGTCATCGCTGAGGCGGAAATGAATGGTCATCCCGGTTCTTGAAGCGATCAGCACACTGTCTCCCTGGATGGCCAGACGGACCCAGGAGAGCGCGTCGCCGTCCTCGAGCCCGATGGCGATCAGACCGTTGGAGCGGATGTTGCTGAAAGCCGAAAGACGGGTCCGCTTGATGAAACCGCCACGGGTGAGCATCAGCAGATCAGTGTCGTCGCTGAACTCCGATACCGGAATCAACGAGGTGATCGCCTCCTCCCGGGGAATCGGCAGCAGCTGAACCACTGGCATTCCCTTGGCCGCACGGCTGCACTGGGGCACGCGGTAAGCGGGCAGGGCATACGACACACCGCGGTCGCTGAACAGCACCAAGGTGTCGTGGTCGTTGCAGCTGATGAACAGCTTCACCGCATCTTCACCCTGGCTGCGGGTGCCGGCCTTGCCGCGGGTGCCGCGGCTGGTGGCCTCAAATTCGCTCACCGGCATCCGCTTGAGGTAACCGGTCTCGGTGAGCAGCACCACCGAACGCTCATTGGCGATCAGATCGATGTCAGACAGGCCACCGCCGAGATCGAGGATTTCGGTGCGGCGTGGTACTGGGTAGCGCTCCTGCAGCTGACCGAGCTCGTCCTGGATGATGCCGAACACCCGCTCACGCCGGCCAAGGATGTCCTTGTAGTCGGCGATCTTGGTGACCAGATCCTCGTGCTCAAGCCGGATCTTGTCGGCCTCCAGAGCCGTCAGACGACGCAGCTGCATCTGCAGGATGGCATCGGCCTGGACGTCGGAGAGGCCATGGCGCTCCTGCAGCTGTTGCCGAGCCGTGGCCGTATCGGGAGCAGCCCGGATCAAGGCAATAATCGGATCCAGCTGATCGAGCGCCAGCAGCAGGCCCAGCAGGATGTGGTCGCGCTCTTCGGCCTTGCGCAGCAAATAGCGGGTGCGGCGCTCGATCGTCTCGACCCGGAAGTCGAGGAACACCTCGAGCATCTTGCGCAGCGTGAGCAGGATTGGCTCGCCATTCACCAGCGCCAACATGTAGGCGCTGAAGTTGCTCTGCAGCGGGGTGAGCTTGAACAGGTTGTTCAGCACCACCTGCGGGTAGGCGTCACGGCGCAGTTCCACCACGATCCGCATGCCATCGCGGTCGCTCTCATCGCGGATGTCAGAGATGCCCTCGAGCTTTTTGTCGTTGACCAGCTCTGCGATGCGCTCGATCAGCGCCGCTTTGTTGGTCTGATACGGCAACTCCGTGATGATCACGGCATCGCGATCGGGGCGTCCCGGCACCTCGAGCGTTTCAATGTTGGCCACTCCGCGCATGGTCACCGAGCCGCGGCCGCCCAGGTAGGTCTCGCGGATGCCTTCACGCCCCAGGATTTGACCACCGGTGGGGAAATCCGGGCCAGGGATCAGTTGGATTAACTCCTGATCGGTGATCTCAGGGTTCGCGATCAACGCGAGTAAGCCATCAATCAGTTCATTGAGGTTGTGGGGCGGAATGTTCGTCGCCATCCCCACGGCGATGCCCGCCGAACCATTCAGCAGCAGCTGAGGGATCCGGGCCGGAAGCACGGTTGGCTCCTGCTGGGAGCCATCGAAGTTATCGGCGAAATCAACCGTCTCCGCCTCGATGTCTTCCAGGAGGCTGTCGGTGGTCAGCGCCCGCAATCGCGATTCGGTGTATCGCATGGCCGCCGGTGGATCGTTGTCCACCGAGCCGAAATTGCCGTGCCCATCAATCAGGGGCATCGACATGGAGAAGTCCTGGGCCATGCGCACCAGCGCGTCGTACACGGCGGTGTCGCCGTGGGGGTGATATTTGCCGAGCACTTCGCCCACCACACGGGCGCATTTGCGGTAGGGCCGATCGCTCGTCAGCCCCAGCTCGTACATCGCATAGAGGATTCGTCGATGCACAGGCTTCAACCCATCGCGGGCATCGGGCAGCGCCCGACCCACGATCACGCTCATCGCGTATTCCAGATAGGAACGCGACATTTCGTTGCGCAGATCCGTCTGGATGATTCGATCGTCGGAATCGCCGGGACCGCCGCCTCCGGGCCCCACTGAAACCGCCATACAAGGGATTGTCTGCCTCGCTTCAGTTTATCTCGGCCTGCGGAACATCTCAAAAACCTCAGATAGGCTGCCGTTTCCAGATTCGCCGGTGTCATGGGACCGACTGACGAACCCCTCTCCGAGGCTGCGGCGAGCGACGGTCCGACACCCACACCGGCCCCCACTCCCACTGTGACGCCGGAGCCGACACCAGCTCCAACGCCGGCCCCAACCCCTGCCGTGACCCCGGAGCCGACACCGGCTCCCACACCAGCGCCTTCCGCGGAACCGACCATCACGGCCAGCGTGACGATCCCCGCTCAGGAGAACGCCGAAAGCGAGGGCGGCGAATGGAACCTGCTGCTGGAGAAGCTGCGGGGCCTGATTGACGGAGATCAGCTCAAGGTCCTCTGGATCCAGCTGCGACTGCCGATCCGCCTGATCACCGCCCTTATCCTTCTGGTGGTGGGCGTGCAGATCTACAGCGGTCTCATCCGCACGATCAACAGCGTGCCCGTCGGTTCAGGACTGCTGGAACTGATCGGCCTGATCTGGCTGGTGCGGTTCAGCCTGACCAACCTGATCCGCAGAAGTGATCGTGCCGAGGTGATCAGCTCGCTTCGGGCCCGCTGGGACAAGGTGATCGGACGCTGAGTCCCCCTTGCCGAGCGGCACTGCGGTCAATCCCGGTTGGTAGCTTGAACCGACTCGACCAGACCGCGCGGTGGACATTCAGCTCGGACGCTTCAAGACCGTTCGCCGGGCCTACGGAATTGATGAAATCGCCCTGGTGCCCGGGGGAAGGACCGTCGATCCCGACGTCACTGACACCCATTGGAGCCTCGGGGGGATCGAGCGGGAGATTCCGATCATCGCCAGCGCCATGGACGGGGTTGTCGATGTCGCCATGGCTGCGAGGTTGTCGGAACTGGGAGCGCTGGGGGTTCTGAACCTCGAGGGCGTGCAGACCCGTTATGAAGATCCCAACCCGATCCTGGATCGGATTGCAGCGGTCGGGAAGGACGCCTTTGTGCCGCTCATGCAGGAGCTTTACAGCGCTCCTGTGCAGGAAGAACTGATCCGGCAGCGCATCAGGGAGATCAAAGAGAGGGGCGGCATCGCCGCGGTCAGCGGCACCCCTGTGGCCGCAATGCGCTTCGGGTCAGCGATCGCGGAAGCCGGTGCTGATCTGTTTTTTGTTCAGGCGACCGTGGTGTCGACGGAGCACATCGGACCTGAGGGACGGGCCAGCCTTGACCTGGAAGCCCTTTGCCGCGACATGGGGGTTCCCGTTGTGATCGGCAACTGCGTCACCTACGAAGTCGCCCTGCAGCTGATGCGGGCCGGTGCCGCCGGCGTTCTGGTGGGAATCGGTCCGGGGGCCGCCTGCACATCCCGTGGGGTTCTGGGAGTCGGCATTCCCCAGGCCACAGCGGTGGCCGACTGTGCAGCCGCCCGTCGCGACTACGAACAGGAGAGCGGGCGCCACGTGCCGATCGTGGCGGATGGTGGCATCGTCACCGGCGGAGATATCTGTAAGTGCATCGCCTGCGGAGCCGATGCGGTGATGATCGGCTCCCCGATCGCCCGTGCTGATGAGGCACCGGGTCGTGGGTTCCACTGGGGCATGGCGACCCCGAGCCCTGTTCTGCCACGCGGAACGCGCATCAACGTCGGCAGCACTGGAAGCATCGAGCGGATCCTGCGCGGTCCCGCACTGCTCGACGACGGCACCCACAACCTGCTCGGTGCTCTGAAGACCTCGATGGGCACCCTTGGAGCCAAGACGCTGCGGGACATGCAGGAGGTGGAGGTGGTGGTGGCCCCATCCCTGTTGACGGAAGGGAAGGTGTATCAGAAAGCACAACATCTGGGGATGGGCAAGTAATCCGCAACAACTCCGACCTGGAGCGGAGACGCAACCGGATCCCGGAGTTAGGGTCGAGGAGTGTGCGGGCCTAGGTCCACACACTCCTCACACACCCCGGCCCGACGAGCTCGGGCTTTCTCTCTTTTTGCGGAGCCACCGCTGATTCCAAGGGCGTCCACCGGATGTCTGAAAGGCCTGGATTTCGTTGCTACATTCCTCGCAATCCACTCCGGGTTTATGTCCAGCGCCGCTCCGGTCACTGACGCTTCCTTCGAGCAGGACGTTCTCCAGAGTGATGTGCCGGTTCTTGTCGATTTCTGGGCCCCATGGTGCGGACCCTGCCGCATGGTCGCTCCGATCGTTGACGAGATCGCCAAGGAATTTGAAGGTCAGATCAAGGTTTTCAAGCTCAACACCGACGAGAACCCCAACGTCGCCAGTCAGTACGGTATCCGCAGCATCCCCACGCTGATGGTGTTCAAGGGTGGGCAGAAGGTTGACACCGTCGTTGGTGCCGTTCCCAAGGCAACCCTTTCCGGCACCATCTCCAAGTACCTCTGATCGGGGACGCGTTCCCTCTTAGATTTGGAACTGGGACTGATCGATTACGGCATGGGCAATCTGCACTCCGTGCGGAAAGCCCTTGAACGACTCGGTCAGAGCCTGCGCCCTGTTTCAGCACCCCACCAGCTCCAAGGCTGCGATGCCCTCATCCTCCCGGGGGTCGGCGCTTTCGACCCCGCCATGGAGAACCTGGAGGCCACCGGGCTGGTTCCCCATCTGAAGCGCTGGGGGAACGAGCAGCGTCCGATCCTCGGGATCTGTCTCGGGCTTCAATTGCTGTTCGACTCCAGCGCCGAAGGGGAACGCGACGGGCTCGGATTGCTACAGGGTCGGATTGAACGACTTCCGGTTCAGCAGGGGGAGCGGATCCCCCACATGGGCTGGGCTCCACTCTCCTGGCGACAGAGTTGTCCGCTGTTCCCTCCTGAGGAGCCGGCGCCCTGGGTGTATTTCGTGCACTCCTTCGCCGCCGTTCCGTCCGATCCGAGAACAACCGCCGCGACGGCACCCTTCGGTGCCACCGATGTGACGGCGATCGTCTGGGAGGGCAGGACCGGGGCCTGTCAGTTCCATCCGGAGAAATCGTCCGACGCAGGGACCGGGCTGCTGCGTCGCTGGATCGAATGGCTCAGCGCAGGGGCCCCCCTGGTGCCATGAGCGGCCAACTGCGCCTCAGCGGGGGACGCAGACTCAAGAGTCCTCCGGGCCGAGGCACGCGCCCCACCACCGCCCGGGTGAGAGAAGCCGTGATGAACATGCTCGGCAGCCGTCTTGAGGGCTGTCGCTGGCTCGACCTCTGCAGTGGCAGCGGAATCATGGGCTGCGAGGCGCTGCTGCATGGAGCCGCCGCCGTTGTGGCGGTCGAACGGGACGCGAAGACGGCGGCCGTTTGCTCGGAGAACCTGAGCATCGCGGTTGAATCAGCGCCACAACCCTGCGGGTTCGAGGTGATCCGTCAGGACCTGGCCAGCTGTCTGCGTCGCGGCTGGACGCCGCAGGGATTCGATCTCGTCTACATCGATCCGCCCTATGCCTCGGGCCTCCTCACCAATGCCCTGACACTTCTGAGCGAAGGAACCTGGCTCAACCAGGATGCCCTGGTGATCTGCGAACACCCCGCTGATGCCAGCATCGAGCCGCCGCAAGGGTGGACCATCAAGGACCGGCGCCGCTACGGCATCAGCGGCCTGCTGCTGCTCAACCCTCCAGAGCGCCACCTCGGCGGTACTGGTTCCATGCCGCCACGAACAGACCCAGCAGCGTGACGGGAATCAGTCCCAGAACAATGCCGCAGAGAAGGGGTTCGATCATGACGACGCGTCGGCAGGGAGAATCGAACACAATTCTTCCATGACCTGTTCATCCGAGCATGGAGTCGACATCAACTGCTGCGGAAGAGGCTGCCGTCATCAAGGAGGGGGGCCGCGGACTGATCACCGCCCTGGTGGTGCTCGCCGCCAGCGCCTGCATCGTGCTGCTGCTCTGGGTTCTGGGGAATGCCCGCCAGGATCCCTACATCCGGGCCACCCTGGATCTCCAGGGCTCCACGGACCATGGCGGGCAGCTGTTCCGGATCAACTGCGCCGGCTGTCACGGTCTTGCCGGACAGGGATTGCTTGGGCCCACGCTCAAGGGCATCACCGAGCGAGTCGGTGATGCGCAGCTGATTCATCAGATCGTGAGCGGTGAGACCCCGCCGATGCCGAGTTTTCAGATGGAACCGAAGGCCATGGCTGATCTTCTGGCCCATCTGCACCAGCTGAGTTGAAGCGCCCGCAGACGGTGGTCGTCCTGGTGGAGCCGGCCGGGCCGATCAACGTGGGCAGCGTTGCGCGGCTTTGCGCCAATTTCGAGGTGCGGGAACTGCGTCTGGTCAGCCCCGTTTGCGACCCTCAGGATCCGGAGGCTTGCCGGATGGCCGTCCATGGTCTGGAGCTGCTGAAAACAGCACGGAGCTGCACATCGCTGCTGGAAGCCGTGGCCGACTGCCGGCGCGTGGTGGCGAGTTGCGGACGCCTGGATCACGGCTCGATCCCCCTGCATGCTCCGGAGGAAGCGCTGGGCTGGCTTCTCACCGGCAGGCAGGATCAGAGCGACGATCGGCCAGTCGCCGTGGTGTTCGGCCGGGAGGACCGGGGGCTCAGCAACGATGAGCTGCGGCTCTGCCAGCGCGTGCTGACCCTGCATAGCTCCGGCAGTTATCCCTCGCTCAACCTTTCGCATGCTGTCGCCGTGGTGCTGCACGAGCTGGCCCGACTGCAGACCCTGCCAGAGCACGACGGCGATGCCGAGCCGGACCCGGCCCCGCCGCGCCAGCTGGATCACTGCCTGGAGGATGCTTCAGACCTCCTGCTGGACGTGGGCTTTCTGCTGCCTCACACCGCCGCGGCACGGATGAACAAGGTGCGCGATCTGCTGCAACGGGCTTCGATCCAGGCCGGGGAAGTGGCTCTGATCCGGGGAATGGTGCGTCAGCTGCGCTGGGCGCTCACCACCCGACGCCCCTAACCTCTGCCGATGATCCGCGAGCAACAGGCGTGACGGGCCGACGTTCATCCCGTTCCAACCCTGGCTGGCAGCAGCCGCTTTGGCTGCTGCTTCGTCTGATCCTCTTCGGCGTCGGGCTCGGCGTGCTCAGCGGCACGGCCCTCAAGCTGCTGGCTCCGCAGGTGCGTCAGCAGACCCTGCCCGCACTCCCCTGGCTGAACGACCTGATCGCCCTCACCAGCGACCATCAGCCGGACGACACGAACACAACGGCGACCAGCGAGTCCGCTCCCTCCCAGGAGCAGCCGATCACTCCAGCTCTGCTGCCGGGACAGTTTCTTCCAACCCAGGAGATCACCGCCCTGAGTCAGCGATGGACACAGTTGGCCGCGGCCCAGGACGACCTCGAAGCCACTGCTTTTCTGCTGGTTCTCGATGACGGTCGCTACGCCCAGATGCAGGCTGACCGTGCGATGCCGGCCGCGAGTTCCATCAAGACACCGATCCTGCTGGTCAGCCTGGAGCAGATCGACCGTGGGGATCTGCGCTGGAACGAACCTCTGACGCTCACCAAGCCAGTGGTGGGAGGCGGTGCCGGCTGGATGGCTTTCAAGCCTCTGGGGACGCGTTTCCCGACCTACGAGGTGGCGACCGAGATGATCCGCATCAGCGACAACACCGCCACCAACCTGCTGATTCAGAGAGCCGGCGGCAAGGAACGTCTCAACAGCCGCTTCCAGGCCCTGGGACTGACCGCCACCAAGGTGAACAACTGGCTCCCGGATCTGGATGGCACCAACACCACGAGCGCCCGCGACCTGAGTCGTGCCATCGCCCTTGTCGACACTGGAGGAACGCTCTCCCTGCGGACCCGGGATCTGTTCCGCGATGTGATGGGCACATCGGTCACCAACACGCTTCTGCCCAAGGGACTGATGCAGGGCCTTGGGGGAGATCAGGGTCGGCCTGATCCAGCGCTGAGCCGCAAGGGCTACCGCGTTTACAACAAAACCGGCGACATCGGCATCGCCTACGCCGATGCAGGACTGATCGAACTGCCCGATGGACGTCGGGCCGTGGCAGGCTTTCTCGTGAAGGGACCGTTCAACGATCCGCGTTCCACCAACCTGATCCGAGCCATGGCTGCAGCGATGGCTCCCCATCTCAAGCCAGCGCCGAGCCCACCGCGAGCCGCCTCCGCCCAGCCTTCCCCATGAGCCTGAGAGCCCTGCTGACCGCTGCATTGATCGCCCTGCCGGCCGCCGCGATCGCCACGGGACCCGCCTGCCCGGCCGTGCGGGCCGACGCCTTCGCGCGCCAACAGGAGATCCGTCCGCTGCCAGGCGCGCTGGACGAGGTGCTGATGGTGAACGACAACAATCCCGAGTTGATCCGGGACGAGGGCATCCTGCTGTCGACCTTTCCGGAGGGAGGCGCCGACGCGTTGACGGTGCCGCTGAACGGTCGCTTCGATCTCTTCAGCCATCACGTCTACGCCGGCAACGACGACACGCTCGACTCGACCCTCTGGCTGGCGGTGATGGTCGCCCCTCTGGACGGCACCCCCGTGACCATGGAACTGCTGGAGGGCAGCACATCGCTGTCGCAGGCCACCCGCCCCGGCCAGTCCGCCGCCCCCTTCCTGCCCCTGCCAGCATTCATGCGCGAGACGACGGAGATCGTTGCCGCCGGGCCCGGCAGCCGGGTGGCCGGTGATCTGCTGGCAAAGCGTCGGGCTCCGGAACTGCACACGACGCGTTGGTCGCTGGAGCCGGGCGATGCGACGCCGATTGTGGTGCTGCCGATCCCCGTAGCCGGCCTCGACCCCCTGCTGAACGGACGCAATCTGCAGCTGCGACTGCGCAGTTCAGCCCCCGTGGCCCTCGCCACCCTGGCGGCCTACGGCAGTGCCGACACCCCGCCTCCCACCAGCCGCTGGCAGGAAATGCTCCACAGCGGGGAACTCAGCTCCAAGGAACACAGCCCAACACCGCGGGGCGCCAAGGGAAAGATGGTCTATTCCCGCGTCAGCGGTGTTCAGATCGGCAGCAGCTGGAGCGCACGGATCACCGATCCCAGCAGCGCTCATCTGGCCATTCCCTCCCAACCGCTGTCCTGGCCGATCAGCAGCCTGGAACGGGGATCCCTCGGCACCGGACAGGTGCAGACCGCGGAGCTGCAGGCGTTCCATCCGGACACCGCCTGGGCTGCCCATGGCAACTACGGGGTCACCTATGACCTCAGCTTTCCTCTCAGCAACGATGGCGACCATCCCGCCAGCGTTGAACTGGCTCTGGAATCGCCGCTCAAATCCGATCAGCCCAGCGACAGCCTCAGGTTCAGAACCTCGATGACCGGTCCGGTGATGTACCGCGGCCCGATCGAGGTCTCCGGCCTGGATGACCACGACGGACGTCCCCTCGGCCGCCAGACCATTCATCTGGTGCTGCGTCAGGGACAGCAGGGACCGGCCCTCGGGCAACTGACCCTTGCCCCCGGTGAGCAGCGCAACGTGCGGGTCCGTCTGGTTTATCCAGCCGATGCCACACCCCCGCAGGTGCTCACCCTCCGGCCTGTGAAACAATCCAGGACACCTGACACGTGAGTCTGTGAGTGCACCCCGGAAGCGCAGGGTCTTCCCCTTCACCGCCGTGATCGGTCAGGAGGAGATGAAACTGGCGCTTCTTCTCAATGTGATCGATCCGCGCATCGGCGGCGTGATGATCATGGGGGATCGGGGCACAGGGAAATCCACCACCATCCGTGCCCTGGCGGATCTGCTGCCGGACATCGACGTGGTGGCGGGTGATCCTTACAACAGCTCAGCCACGGATCCAGACCTGCAGAGCAGCGAGGTGCGTCAGCGGCAGGAGCAGGGTGAGGCGCTGACCACCGAACCGCGCCAGGTGCCGATGGTGGATCTGCCGCTTGGCGCCACGGAGGATCGTCTCTGCGGAACCATCGACATCGAGAAGGCCCTCAGCGAAGGGGTGCGTGCCTTTGAACCGGGCCTTCTGGCCAAGGCCAACCGCGGGCTGCTCTATGTGGATGAGGTGAATCTGCTGGATGACCACCTGGTTGATGTGCTGCTGGATTCAGCAGCCTCCGGATGGAACACCGTGGAACGGGAAGGGGTGTCCGTCCGCCATCCTGCGCGCTTCGTGCTGATCGGCTCCGGGAACCCGGAAGAGGGGGAACTGCGTCCGCAACTGCTGGATCGCTTCGGCATGAGTGTCGAGGTACGCACCGTGCGGGACCCGGAGCTGCGGGTGCAGGTGGTGGACCAGCGCACCGCGTTTGACAGTGATCCCGACCGGTTCAGCACAGCGATGGAGGACAACCAGAAAGCCCTGCAGCAGAGGGTGGTGGAGGCTCAGCAACGGCTGGAGCAGGTGGTGATCGATGAGGATCTGCGCCTGCGCATCTCCTCGGTCTGCGGCGAACTGGATGTGGATGGCCTGCGCGGCGACATTGTCACCAACCGGGCAGCCCGCGCGCTCGCCGCTTTTGAAGGCCGCATCGAGGTGAGTGAAGACGATGTGGCGAGGGTGGCCTCCTGCTGTCTGCGCCACCGCCTGCGCAAGGACCCCCTGGAGCAGGTGGATTCCGGCGAGCGGGTGGTGAAGGTGTTCTGCAAGGTGTTCGAGCGCAGCGAAAGCAGCGACCGCGCCGAGTTCGAACTAGCCCTGGCGGCCTAATCCGCCAGGAACTGCATGCGGATCCTCGGCATCGATCCGGGCCTGGCCCGGGTGGGCTATGGGGTGATCGACACCACAGGCGGGCAGCAGCGGATGCTCGACTGCGGGATCATCCGTACCGATCCAGGCCGACCCGATGGCGATCGGATGGTGGAGATCGCCGGGGATCTGCGCCAGCTGATCCGGCGCTGGCGACCGCAACTGGCTGCGGTGGAGAAGTTCTTCTTCTACCGCTCAAGCAACACCATCAGCGTGGTGCAGGCCCGCGGTGTGGTGATGATGACCCTGGCGCGGTTCAAGGTGCCGGTGGTGGAGTTCCCGCCGATGCAGATCAAGCTTGCCCTGGCCGGATTCGGCCATGCCGACAAGGACGAGGTGCTGGAAGCCGTGATGCGGGAACTGAATCTGTCAGATCCTCCACGCCCCGATGATGCCGCCGACGCTTTAGCGGTGGCCCTCACCGGCTGGTTCCAGCGATAAACAAGCCCTACCGCGTCAGACATCGATCCCTCGCAGGAAAAAACAGCGATTTCAGCCGCATGATGATGAACCAAACGCCCCAATCGCTCTGCCGATGCCGGCGAAATCAAGGGGATTGATTACGACGCTTTGCGGCGTCCTCTGCGACGGCTGGCTTTCTTCGCCACGCCGGCTTCGACCGACGCCACGTTATTGACTGGAGCAACAGTTCGAGATCTTGCCGACTCTCTGGCCTCTTGCTTCTGAGTGCCGGGACTGCTCGTTGCTGCTGAGGTCCGCGTGTCTCCGACAGCTTCGATAGGGATTCCACATTGCCTTGCCGCCTTCATCCACTGGCCCATGAATCGGGTGTCAAGGCTGATGGCGCGCGCAGTGGAAGGCCTGGAGCCATTCACGACTCCAGTGGTGATCCGGAGTTGTCGTCCAGAGAAGGGCCCCATGTTTCGCATGATCGCTAGCGCTCACATTGCGACTCCGGAGCAGCGATGAGAAGTGCAAATCAACAGTTCTTATTCAAGCAAAAGCTGCCTGGACTACCCCCCATCCACGGGTCAAGGCATGCCCCGATCTCCACTGACGCTCAAATCCTTGTCACCTGAATCCTCCAGTTGCAGAGATTGCTCTGGAACACTTGATTTTCAATCCGATTTGGATGATCTCTATCGCAGGACAAGCCACAGCCTCGCCATCCTGCTAAGCACAGCTAAGCAGATATGCTCAACCTTGACAAACGGTCTCATTCCTTACAAACACCCGGAAAATCAGCGGCCTAAATTTCAATCAAAATAGAAGAAATTTCGTGAATTCAGCACCAAGCTGCCCGATACGAATAGCTCTTGAGAGTATTGATGATCCAGATTCACTTCAGGATCAATGCCTGACAGCCCACGAAATCGAGTGGCGACGATGGTCCACATGGCAACAAGAGAGGACTGCCAGAAAGAGATTGAAAAAACTGTACAGCGTTGATTGAAGAACTACTTCTTCGCTTCAAAGCCTCTGCAGGACTTTCAAATTCAGTGCGGCAATCCGCGCATCAACCAGGATTCATACACAAAGAACAGAAGGAAGAAAATGACGATGCCAACGACGAGGAGCCTGCCGTTCATAACCCGAGCTCTCATTTGCACTTACGCTATACCTCATCAGCCATCGAGCCAAAGCCAAACCAAAGGTGATATTTGGATATGAAAACTCAATCTTGCGAAAGCGACCTCCGTTGGACGCGAGAACAGTCAGTTGTTAACATTCGCCAAGCCATGCGTCTGCGATGAAAGCGCTTGCCTCTGTCGCCACGACTCTTCTATTGATCGGGTTCGGCGCGACATCCGCACATTCACGCTGCCTTGCGTGGACTGCGATCAACGACGTTGAACAGAACATGGCAAAAGGAATGTCGATTTACTACGCACTATCCGACGCACAAGACAAAGGTCTGATTGACGGAAAAGGCGATTGCCTGACAAAAATGCGCCAAATCGCCGAGAAATCAAGGACGTTATATCCCAACGCCTACGGAGCGATCTGGTACTAAGAGCCATCGGTCGATGGTCCATCCAGAAGGAAAACAACGAACGCCCGAAGACTCAAAATATCAACTTGAGTTGTCAACACCTAACAAAAGTCGGTCACAGGGTGAGTGACAGAAATCAACACTCTTTGCACGCAGTCGGCATTGCACCAACGAAGAGCACCTGTATCCACATCTGCAACCTGGAAGAGCGAAGGAGACCGTGGATCACGGGCACTGCCTTCACAGAAGAGCACCTCCGCCAAGTACCAGCCGTTGGTATCGGTGTTGACCAGCTCGGGGTGCTCCCAGACAACGACGACATCACCTGGCTTGACGTCCAGAAATGCAGGCCGACGCGTTGATTGGAGCGGTTTGCTGTAGTCAACAGACATCTGGCCATTCCCTGATACATCTGTCCTAAGTCTGCTTAGAGGGAGAATCCATGAGCACTCCTACTCAGGTCATAAAGTTTGCTGGGATACACGATGAGCCTGTCGGGTCGTTGGGGGCCCAGGCACTGGGCGAGTGGGAGGGCTTGCCCTTTTTTCATGTCCAGCGATCAGCGTTCATGGCAGCTGCACCGCTGACACACGGGCCTGCGTTGAACTAGACCATGAATGAGACCTGGAAGTCCATAACCATGCAAGCGCTGCCAATGCTTGAGAAGCCAGCGGAAGAGACCCTGATCGATGCCTTACGTGGGTGCAAACAGGCCACACAGCTGAAGGAACTTGAGCAGCGACTGGCTTCAGTCGAGGATGCCCCACCACTGTTCGACTGGATCTGCGATCTGCTGGTGAAGCGTCGCCTGTCCAGGCAACGAGCAGCCACCTTGCTCTCGCAACTCCACAGCATCAACTGAGGCGGCTGGAACGCGTCCGATCTGAACCCTCGAAACGCTCTGCCGACCATCGGAGCCATGCCGAGAAACCTCTAGAACAGCTCTTAACAAAGCCGTTAGCCAATGGTCTAACCCGCTACAAAAAAGCAAAAAGAAGTAGCAACCAGCACAAATATTCTGGATTAATCCTTAAATAGCGGCGCTGGCGATACGGATTGCGTTGAAAGCTGAAAAAAAGTCTGCATAGTTGCGCGTGCAATACATTCGCTCACATGCCTGTCTGCACCTATCGCGGCGTTCGCTACGAAACCTCTGTTGATTCGCAGACTCATACTCAAATCAAATACGAACGCAAACATTACAAGAATGCTATCAACGAGGCATCGAGAATAGGCCGCATGTCCTATCGCTGGGTCAGGTATTGAGCCCACTCGTTTCAAAGATGCAACCGAATAGTTACGCCTTGCTCATCAACCGCTGATCATTCAAGCGCTGACTATGATCACTCGTTGAATATCTGTATAATTAAGGCGCACTATTCATCTATTCCGATGAAATCTTTGTATCTGCAGTGTTCAACAGATATGTTTTGGCCTTGATCAACCGGAAGACAACCAACATCCGGGGATGTCGAAGCTGAGCCGATCTCACCAACGCGATGCGATCTCTCCCTGCAAGAGCATTGGTGGAAACCCCTCCATCAAAGGAACGGATTCCAGATCGTTCCGCCGAAGATCACCGACTTATCCGCCTTGAAGACGTGAATGCAACAAGCCATTTGTTGTAGAATCACGATTGATCGATCAACTGCACCATGGAGTTCACAATTGTCATTCTTGATGAACATATTGCCTCCTATTCACAACTAAAATGGACAGACTGGAAAGATGACAACCGGAAGCAGATGATTAGCCAGGGTGACAACTGGTCCAAGACAACCTTGATCGGCAATGACATATGGGGATGCCTCGAAAGTAATAAAATTGATCCTCTACACCTTGTGCAATGGAAGCCTGCATCTGAGAAGCTCCACAGGGTCAGCCTGCCACCCCACCCCCATCCTTTTGATCAGTCCAGATAACGGAGTTCGGGCACTCCGTGCACCAGGAAGACCTCCGTGCATTGCCTAAAGAGATAACCATTCTCATGCGTGATACGAGACAATACAAAAAGAATGCTTTTGATTGACCCCTCGTCTTGATCATCATAAATTCCCAACGGATGAGTAGGGGTTTTGCAGAGCTGCATCCCTTCTCCATCCGCCTCTTCCTTGCCTCAAAGAGTGAGATCTTCAACTTCAGACACATCAGTTTAATAATCAATCAAGCTCCAGTGATTGAGCTTGAATCGCTACTTTCTATTCATCACATTACAAAACAAAAAAACAACGAAAACCGACAGATTCGTGCGATTTTTCTCCGTGCCATCAAGTGATTGGGACGAACACCTGATCAATCACCGCTCATGATGCGTTGCGGGAGTCCGAAGACCCACGCTGAGGGCCCCTGGATCGAGGAACAGCCCGATGCCTGACCCTCCGCTCGTCGCATCCCTCACCGCAACAATCTCCGAACAACACCAGAACTCTCACAAGCGTTAGGTCGATATGCGTGATGAAGGCCTGGTTCCCGCGATCACCACCAAGCAGAAGCTTCGCCGTCACTTCCGGCAGCTGCGAAGTGAGCAGTCCTGCCTCTTCCCCGCCATTCGCGCCGCCGTTGAAGCAGACACGGAGGCCGTCCATCGGCCGCTGTCCAGCGATCAGATGATCGGCATCTACTGGCCCCTGGCGGATGAAGTGGATCTGCGTGCGCTGCGACAGCAGGGGCCCGTCGCGCTGCCGGTGGCGGATGGTCAGGGGGGGCTCGTCTACCGCCACTGGGCCGTGGACAGTGCGAACGCTCAGATCCTGAAACCCGACGGCTGCGGCATCCCGGCTCCCGCGGAAGGCCGGACTCTGCGGCCGGAGGAACTGGCCTGCCTGCTGGTGCCGGCCCTTGCCATCGACCGCCAGGGAGTCCGCCTCGGCTACGGCGGCGGTTATTACGACCGGCTGCGGCAACAGACGCCCTGGCGGGCCGTGCGCGCCCTGGCGGTGCTGCCGTCGGCCTGCATCACCGACACGCCACTGCCGCGGGATCCCTGGGATATTCCCTTCGATGGCTGGATCAGCGAGCAGGGACCTGGTCGTCCCCCGGGGACGACCGCATCATGAGCGTCACCTGCTGCCCGGCTGCCATGCGCCCCCTGCTCGCCTTCCTGACTCTCTCAGCGGCGTGTCTCGCGGCAGGCATCGCCGCCCCAGGGCAGGCGCACCAGATCGAGTCGGCCCTGAAGTATCTCGATGGCGATCTGGAACTGAGCACGCGTTTTTCGAACGGTGAGCCGGCCAGCGGTGCTGTCGTGCGTCTGCTCAATCCAGATGGCACGCCTGGGGTCGAACTCGGTCGCACGGATGCCGATGGCCAGGTGAGGCTTGATCTGCAGGCCATTGAGGACGGTCGCTACGACCTTCAGGTGGACGGCGGGCCCGGGCACCGGGACTATCTGGACATTCCCGTCCAGCAGGGACGTGTCCGGCTGGATGAGGTGGTGCAGGCCCCCCTGACGCTGATGCTCGTCGGGTTGCTGGTTAGCGTGCGACGTCGATGTGACTGATCGCAAAGATGGCCGCCAGCACCGGCAGTGAGTCTCTTGACCGGATGGTGGAACGACTCGGGGGAACAGCGGATCCCCGACGTCGGTATGAGTACGTCCTCTGGCTGGCCAAGAAACTGACGCCTCTGCCTGTGGAGCAGCAGACTGACAACCTGCGGGTGCGGGGATGTGTGTCCCAGGTCTTCGTGCGGGGGGAACTGGATCAGGGTGTGATGCGCTGGCAGGGAGACTCCGACGCGCTGATCACCAAAGGACTGCTGGCGTTTCTGATCGAGGGTCTGAATGGACTGACCCCACCACAGGTCAGGGCCATCGACCCCGGCTTCATCGAAGCCACAGGACTGCAGGCGAGCCTGACCCCGTCCCGGGCCAACGGCTTCCTGAACATTCTTCGGATGATGCAGGCCCAGGCGGCTGCCCTGGACAGTTCCGGCGGCCCCGCTAATTCATAGAGTCAGGCTTGATCGTTCAGTGGGTGGATCGACGGGAATGGGTGCACGGATCGGCGTCGGCTTGCTAGGCCTCGGCACGGTGGGTGGCGGGGTCGCCTCAATCCTGCTGTCCCCGCAGGAACGTCATCCGCTGGTCGCTGATCTTGAGCTGATCCGTGTGGCCGTGCGTGATCTGCAGCGGCCCCGACCGGTCGATCTGTCGCCCGAACAGCTCACCACAGATCCTCAGACCGTGGTCGAGGATCCGCGCGTGGACGTCGTGGTCGAGGTGATCGGAGGGATCGAACCGGCCCGCTCCCTGATCCTGGCGGCGATCAAGGCGGGCAAATCGGTTGTGACCGCCAACAAAGCGGTGATCGCCCGTCACGGCGGAGAGATTGCACAGGCCGCCGCAGCCGCAGGTGTGTACGTGCTGATCGAAGCCGCCGTCGGCGGGGGGATCCCGATCATCGAACCGCTGAAGCAGTCCCTCGGTGGCAACCGGATCAATCGGGTCAGCGGAATCATCAACGGAACCACCAATTACATCCTCACCCGCATGGCCGATGAGGGCGCGGCCTATGAGGATGTTCTGGCGGAAGCCCAGCGACTCGGCTACGCCGAAGCCGACCCCGCAGCGGATGTGGATGGTCTCGATGCGGCGGACAAGATCGCCATCCTCTCGACCCTCGCCTTCGGCGGAGGCGTGGATCGCCAGAGCATCCCGACCGAGGGCATCAGCCGGCTTCAGGGAGAAGACGTGGATTACGCACGCCAGCTGGGGTACGGCGTGAAGCTGCTGGCGGTGGCCGAACGGATGGCGACATCCGAAGCCAGCGCAGAAGCGCTGGCACTGTCACTGAGGGTGCAGCCGACCCTGGTGCCCAGTCACCATCCACTGGCGGGCGTTCAGGGCGTCAACAACGCCATCCTGGTCGAGGGGGATCCCATCGGGCAGGTGATGTTCTACGGCCCGGGAGCCGGAGCAGGACCGACCGCATCGGCGGTGGTCGCCGACATTCTCAACATCGCCGGGATCCGGCAGGCCAGTGGTGGTGACGGCCGGCTGGATCCGCTGCTGGCGGCTGGCAGCTGGAGGTCTTGCAGCCTTGTTGACCCGGGGAATGTCCGCCAGCGGCACTACGTCCGTTTCAACACACAGGATGCTCCGGGTGTGATCGGACGCATCGGCGGCTGCTTCGGCGATCGCGACATCTCGATCCAGTCGATTGTGCAGTTCAACGCCAGCTCTGCCGGAGCTGAAATCGTCGTGATCACCCACGAAGTCGACCAGCGGCGCATGGACGAGGCCCTGGCGGCGATCCGCGCCCTGCCGGAAGTTTCGGGACTCGCCGCCCATCTCGGGTGTCTCTGAAGCCCTGACCGAGCCAAGGCGGACTGGCGGGAAAAGCGCTGGATGGTCCAGACTGTCAATAATCACGACAGCTCTGATTTGAAGTTGCTGATCTGTGTTGGGTGCCGTTCATGACGAACGCCACCATGACCGATGGTGTTTCAGGCTGCAGCCTCCTGGACCCCCCTCCGACGATGGATGTGCATCAGGGCGACTGTGTGAACCTTCGCAGTGATCAGGGCACCTTCCAGGTGATCGGTGTCGACGGAGAACACAATCGCTGCTGGGTGCGGCGCTGGCCGATCGAGGCGAAGGGTGGCTCCCCGGTGTTCGAGATCTCGATGCAGCAGATCGAGCCGGTCGCGGCCTGAGAGCAGCGTTGATTGGCGTCAGGGTTCTTTCGCTGTTGAATAAGCCGCGAGAGCACTCCGGAGCGGATGTCAGCAGAACGGCCATGGCGCCAGCCACTGGTGATGGCGTTCGCGCTGATCAGTGTCTGCTTCAGTCAGCTGTCCTGCCAGCCCCGGCGCGCGGAGCAGCAATTGACGGTTGCTTCAGCGGGAAAGATCAGTTCGCTGGATCCCGCTCAGGCCAGCACCGTCAACACGATCCAGCTGTTGAGCGCCCTCGGCGACCCTCTCTACAGCCTCTCCGAAGACGGCGAGCTGGAACCCCGTCTCGCAGCGGCATCTCCTGAGATCAGCTCCGACGGAACGACCGTCACGATCCCGTTGCGCACCGACGTCCGCTTCCATGACGGCAGCCGCTTCGATGCGGCCGCCATGGCCTTCAGCCTGCGGCGCTTTCTGCGCATCGGCACCCTCAGCTATGTCGTCGGAGACCGCATCGCCGCTGTGGAGGTGGCCGCCCCCGACCGGCTGCGGCTGCGACTGAGCCGCCCGTCCACATCCCTCGAGGGACTGCTCACCTCGGTGAACCTCACCCCGGTCTCGCCGCAGTCTTACCGGGACCACAGCGATCGCTTCCTGACGGACCGGTTCGTCGGCACCGGACCGTACCGCCTGAGCAGCTTCAGCGAACACCAGCAGCGACTGGAACCCTTCGAGGCTTACTGGGGAGAGGCCCCCCGCAACAGCGGTCTCGACCTGATCACCCTGAGCAACTCCACAGCTCTCTACGGCGCCCTGCGCAGCGGTGAAGTGGATGTGCTGCTCTCTGCTTCCATCGATGAGGACCAGAGGTATGCGCTGCACCGCAAGGCGGAGGCGGGACAGCTGCATGAGGCGGTGGGGCCGGCCATGGAGGTCGGCTACATCACCCTGCTCAGCAACGCCATGCCGCTGCAGGATCCTCGGTTGCGTCGTGCCCTGTCGCTGAGTCTGAACCGCACGGAGCTGAGTGCACGGGTGAGCTACGGCCTGCGCCGTCCCCTGCGTGCCCTGGTCCCTCCCAGCCTGGCCGGGGGAGGGAGCCCGATCTGGCCGGCGCACGATCCCATGCAGGCCAGGGCCCTGCTCAGCAGCGCCGGGTACTGCGACGGCAGGCTCCTGCAGGTGCCGCTCACCTTCCGATCCAATGTGCCGGCAGACAAGCTGCTGGCCCTCACCTGGCAGGCGCAGGTGAAGCGTGATCTATCCGACTGCCTCGTGCTGGAACTGGATGGAGTGGAATCCACCACCGTTTACCGCCAGCTCGGAGAAGGTGCTTTCAAGGCCGTGATGCTCGACTGGCGCGGCACTTATCCCGATCCAGAGGCCTATCTGACGCCGCTGCTCAGCTGCAGCAATCCATCAGGCGAGATCTGCCTTGACGGCGAAGCAGCGATCAGCGGTAGCTTCTGGTCCACCTCCGGTCTGCAGGAGGCCCTGCGCAGCAGCGATGAGCTCAGGGGCGCCGCCCGTCACGCTGAGCTGAAGCGCATCGAACGCATGACCGCGCTTGGAGCGGCCTACATCCCGGTCTGGCTCGAATCCCCGCGCGCCTGGGGGCAGACCGATCTCTCGGTGCCCGAATTCGACGGCAGCGGCCACGTGCGGCTGAACCGGCTTCGGAGGACTCGCTGATGGGACGCGCCCGCGCACTGCTCAACTACAGCGCCACACGGCTGGGGCTGGCACCTCTGATGCTCTGGCTGATCGCCAGCCTGGTGTTCCTGCTGCTGCGACTCGCCCCTGGAGATCCGGTGGATGCGGTGCTGGGCAGTCGGGCTCCCGCAGCGGCGAAAGCGGCGATGCGGGCCCGGCTCGGCCTGGATCAATCCCTGTTGCAGCAATATCTCGACTATCTCAACGGCCTGCTGCACGGCGATCTCGGCCAGGCCCTGATCAACCAGGAACCGGTGAGCACGATCATCGGGCGCACACTTCCGGCCAGCCTCGAGCTGAGTTCGATCGCGCTGCTGGTGGCAGCGATTGTGGGTCTGAGCGTCGGGTTCAGCGGTATCGCACGCCCTGAGGGCAAGCTCGATCTCGCCGGGCGGCTCTACGGACTGGGCACCTATGCCCTGCCCCCCTTCTGGGTGGCGATGCTGGTGCAGCTGCTGTTCGCGGTGAGTCTGGGCTGGCTGCCGGTGGGAGGACGCTTCCCCCCCAGCCTCCTCCTCCCGGAGGGCAGCGGCTTCTATCTGCTGGACAGCATCCGACAGGCCGACTGGATGGCGCTGCGCGGCACCATCCGGCATCTGCTGCTTCCGGCGGGGACCCTGGCCCTACTGCTCAGCGGCACGTTCACAACAGCCCTGCGCCTGAACCTGCGCCGCACACTGAGAAGCGACTACATCGAATCGGCCCGCAGCCGTGGACTGATGGAATCCCGCGTGGTGCTTCGTCATGGCCTGCCCAATGCACTGCTGCCGGTGCTCACCATCGCCGGCATCACCGTGGCCTCCCTGATCGGTGGCGCGCTGCTGATCGAGGTGACCTTCTCATGGCCCGGCATCGCCCTGCGGCTGCAGGAAGCGATCAACCAACGGGACTACCCGGTGGTTCAGGGCATCGTGGTGGTGATCGCCGCGCTGGTGGTGCTGGTGAGTGTGGCGGTGGACCTGCTGGTGGCAGCTCTCGACCCGCGGATCCGCTACTGAAGCGCCGACTCCAGCACGGCAGCATCCCGGCTGTTGAAGCGGTGCCAGCGAACGGAACCCTCCTGGTAATGGTGCGAGGCCGTGGCCTGAGCGGCCCCCTCGAGCTGCTCGAGGAACGCGATCAGTTCACGACGCAGCAGCTCCTGCACCGCCAGGGGATTGACCCCCACCAGCTCCTCGCCCAGACGGAACAGATCATCTCCGTCGCCGCTGCTGCTCTGGCCCTCAACCCGGATGGCTGAAAAATGACTGCCCCCCTCCACGATCACCGCCCGACTGAAGGGGTGCTGTCCGAAGGAGGCGAGCATCCCCAGCTGCTCGGCCAGCGGCGGGGTGATCAGATCCAGCGTGCCGCCCATCAGCAGCACCGGAATCGAAGCGGGGCGCGACAGGCCGGGGGGCCAGATCAGGCTGCCGAAGCTGTTGAGACCCACCACAGCTGCCAGCTCCGGAACTGAGATCCGCGCCTCCAGAGCACCCTCCTTGGCCAGCTCACACTGCAGCAGCAGGGAGAGGTTGGTGAGCGGCAGTTCATCGAGAGCCTGCCGGCATCGCTGCGGCAGGCCTGGCTGCGGCGCCCGCCCCGTGGCCATCAAGGCCGTGAAGGCTCCGAGGGAATGGCCGATCAGCACCACGCGATCCCCCGGCACATCGAGGGTGCCGCGGCGCTGGGCCAGCAGGACAGCCTGGAGATCCTGCATCCGCTGACGCAGAGCCTCTGCACCCGCCAATGGCTCGCGACCTTCCAGCAAGGCCTGCACGGCGGCGGAGTCGCTGCCTGGATGCTCCATCAGCACGACAGACCAACCGGCTGATGCCAGCCCGCGAGCCAACCATTGGAAATGATCCGGATCACCTCCGAGCCCAGGCATCACCAGGATCCGGGGCCGGCGACGATCGGAGCGGGGCGCTGACCAGCTCTGCAGTTCCAGATCCTCGACACGATGGGGAACCGACAGCCGGATGCGTCGAGGTCCGGGCCTGGAGCGCTCCACCCCCGATGCGAGCGGGTCCAGCACCTCGGCCGGTTGGCGGGACAGATGACTGGTGAGCCGCTGCTGGCGTTCCACCTGGGTTTTCCAGCGGCCTGCAGCCAGCAGCAACGCATCAAGGTTCACCCTCAGACGCTCAGCGGGCAGGGCCTCCAGCAGATCGAGGGTCGAAACCTGCGGTGCCTCCGTCAGCAGCTTCTCCATGGTGGAGAGAATCCGCTCACTGCTGATCCGTTCCGTGCCCTTGGCGCTGTCGACCTGGATCAGATCACCGAGCGCATCGATCAGCGGTCGGGCCGCCCAGCTGCGCAGAAGCTGCTGGCCCAGGCTCCTGCGGGTCAGCACCGGCGCGTTCAACAGACGGATCAACCCAGACCGGCTGTCCTGGTCCAACAGCCTCAACCAGGTCGTGAGCTCGGATCGCTTGCCAGCGCCGGCGCCAGCCAGACCCTGAAGCTCATCCACGGTGATCGGCAACGTGATGCCGTCGATCACCACCTCGAGCCGTTCAGCAGCCCGGACGGGCCACGGTGCGAGGGGAGAGAGCAGCAGACTGCCGATAAGTCCTATCGCGAGGCTTCGCCCTGTTAAGCGTCCGCGCAGCAACGCCTGACCCCATGCGGTGGTGGAACCAGTTTCCTTCAGGCCTGCGAAATGTCACCCGGCTGAGACTGCTCGCGTCCATCGGGGCTGGCGGAGTCATCTTCATGACCCCGTTGATCTTCCATGCCATCGATTTCTCCGCCAGTCAGGTCGGCAGCGGGCTTGCGGTCTCCGCGCTGATCGGCACGGCCGTCCGCCTGCTCAGTGGGTCGCTGCTGGATCGGGGTCTCCGCTGCTCATGGCCGGTGCGCGCCACCACGCTGCTGGCGGTGCTGGCTGATCTGACCCTGTTCCGGGCCGACACCTACGGCGGATACCTGCTGGGCCAGCTGCTGCTGGGCACTGCGGCAGGGCTCTACTGGCCGGCGATCGAACTTGCTGTGCCGTTGAGCTGCGGCAACGTTCCCTCCGGACGAGGGTATGCCCTGGTCCGCAGTGCTGATGCCCTCGGCATCGGCCTGGGCGCTCTGCTGGGCACCGTGGCCGCCTTGGTGGGCCAGCTGCGCCTCGTCTACGGGGTGGAAGCGCTGTGCATGACGGCTGTGCTGATTCTGATTAGCCTCCATCCACTCGAGGATTCCCGCGCTCGCCCCGGGAAGGACAGCACCAGACCGACCGAACGGGAAGCCGGATCCAGCGGCCTGCGCTGGCTCGGACCACTGCTGCCCGTTCTGGCGGTCAGCGTGATCGCCACTGGCATCCTGGCGCTTCAGCAGAGTGCCCTGCCCCTGGATCTGGTGAAGGGAGGCCTGCAGCGCCCCGCTCTGAGCGAAAGCCAGAGCGGCGGGCTGATCGCTCTGCAGCTCAGCCTTCTGGTCGTGCTGCAGTGGCCGGTCGGCCGCTGGCTTTCGGATCGCAGCGTGATGTTCGGCCTCAGCGTCAGTGTGGCTGGTTTCAGCGTCGGTTCGGTGCTGCTGGCGCTCTCCTCCGTCTCCGAACACGGCCTCCACTTCGTTCTGGCAGCCCTGATGCCGATGGCCCTGGCACAGGCTGCCTTTCTACCCACCGCCACGGAGGCGGTGATCGAGGAGACGCCGCCCGGCCATCGGGGGCTGGCGATGGCACTGTTCTCCCAGTGTTTCGCCATCAGTGCGATGGCGGCACCTTTGATCGGAGGTGCCCTCCTGGACCGTCAGGGGCATGGATTGCTGCTCTGGCTGATCACGGCAGCGGCCTGCCTGCTGATGCTTCCGGTGGTGCGCAGCATCCAACCCCGCTTCACCGACTCATCGGGGGCTCTCGAAGAGACGGTCGATGGCGTAACAGGGAACCCAGGCTTTCTCGGGGACTGACGGTCGCCCGGATCGGTCCAGCAGGCGGTAGAGGCAGAACTGCTCTCTCTGCTCGATCGCCGGGCCTTCCACCACAATCTCCTCGCTGCGCAGATCCAGCCGATGGGTCATCCGGAAACCAGGCCTGGAATACAGACTGGTTCCAGGACGCAACGTGAACATCGCGGCCATCGACGGTGGCGCCGCCAGCAGCATGAAACCGATCAGAAGTGTCTGACGAAGGCGGCTGCGTGGCATCGAGCAGTCCCTGGAGGATCGCCAGTGTCACACGTGCCCCATGCATTGGACGGAACTGGCTGCCATCGCTGATTCAGACGATCAGCAGAACCAGATGCAACGTCTTTCAATTCCTGCCTGCACAACACATCCACCGCTGGAATCTTTCTTACCTTCAGCCAGGCAGAGCAGCCATTCGTTCACACATTCACAGCCAAGCGTGTGAGCCCGCACCATGACCAGGCAACTCACATTTCACCGCCATTATTCATCTGTCTTCATAAACAGTATTTCGAAACATATTTCATGATTTTTCCGCACTCTCTCCGCAATTGTCTTGCTATGAAACGCGAAAGAGCAGGAACGAATGAACCAAACCATCAAGTACTCCCTCCACAACGAAGTCATGGAAGCCGTTGACGAACTCATGGAGAAATATTTTCAAGTTGCCAACAAGAACGAGGTCTGCCAGGAAATCGCCTGCACTTGCATTGAATACTGCGAACAGGAACTACCAGAAAACGAAGAAGCAGTTAAAACTCTGCAAAAACTTTTTGAAAACAACAAAAGACACCAGCCTCACAAAAGACACCTTTGAAGCGCCTGGCCTCGAACAGTGCCCACAACAAAAAACAAATCCTTTAGAAAGAATTGTGCGACAAGAGTACGCAGCTTTTCGTCCAACTCCCTGCAACGAACCGAGGAATAAGTTCATGAAGTTCTGAGACTTGCCAGTCAAAATGGCGGAGAACTAGGCTTCAAATTGACTGCATTAATTTTTTTTGGAACAGTCTCATTCCATGGATTCCAATTCTGCCGTTCAGATTGGAACCTGGCGTCGCGCGATCAAGGGGATGCGATCCAATGGATCAAGCAAATATCATTACAACTGGAATTTCGATGACGGGAATAGTGGATTTATCGTACACGGGAAAAAGCGTGGCAAATGGCTCCGCAGAAAGTACAAGATGTTCATCGATTCCAATGGCAACGGAATTCTAGATGATTCAGATGAATTAATTTCAAAGGGGAAGTTTGAGAAAAGATTTCGCAAGCAACGACCTGGCCGACTGATTGAAAAAGATACCGATGGCATCATCACAGCAAAAACCTATGAAGTACATGATCATTCCGACCATGGGCATACCGAACATGACCATGGCGAACTTTTTTCCCATATGGGGGAATCCGGAATCAATGCACTCGGCATTGAACACATGAGCTTCATGAATCTAGACAACAATATGGTCCTACATGATCATGGTTTAGCCCACGATCATGACCACTCGATGACAATGTAATTGGAGCCAAGGCATCGTCATCACCCTGAAGACAGCAGCCTGTCCAGAGACCTGTTGGCTGTTGCGCTGATCACGACCCCTGCGTTTTCTATCGCTACGTCTTGCCCCCAATCAACCATTCGAGCCATCGATCAGGGGGCATCCATCGATTCGACCAATCCAGCATGCTCGAGAAGCCGTGGGGTCGACACTTGTTAACCAGACAAGTGTCGACCCCACGGCCTAACAAGGTATGCGTGTTGTTTACACGTTGAACAAAAACTCTGTACCTAATAGTCATAGCAATGGATCTAAGCGAACTCGATAACCATAGACTTTTAGAGGACTTTCCTGCCCACTGTGGTGGTTTGTCTACTGGGCGGTAACGCCTTCAGCCACTGAAGCCAGGCAAAACAGATCGATATCGAGCCAAAGAAATTGAGGGGCAGTCCAGCCAGCTACTCCACGCAGCTTCGGCAAGCACGAAACAGGGTCAAACGTTCTATTCAAACTCCTACAAATCAAGTCATACCAATCGGTATGAAGCAGTTGGTAGACAAGCAATTGTGGAGCAATGGACCATCACAGCTGGATCCTCCGGCAAAGCAAGCCAAAGGAATGACGCATGTCCGGCCATCCCTGCAACTGGTGCAGGAACGAGGGAAGAGAAGGCATCACCCAGAACCTGATCCATCAGAACAGGAACGAACAGGTTCACTTTCAGATCACTGACCGGAAGCTCAATGCTCTCGATGGCGGTCAGATTGACATCAAGGCTGAGCAACTTAAACTCGAAAAAGGATTAAGGGTTTTATCTCTATGTACGAGATGGACCGCAAGGCAGACCGAGAAGAGACGGATCGCTGGAGGGCTGATGCGATGGACGTGATGCTCCGCCTAAACGAGCTGCTCAGCGAAAGACGTTGAACACCATTCACCTGAATGGACTCCACTCAGAAGCTCGTAGAGAAGTTGATTGAGAGACGGATGAAGAACACCGGAGAGTCTCAAGCGGTAGCCACTGCCAACGTGCTGGCTGCCTTCGGAAAGCTCAAGAGAAGTGAACCGAACGCGCCTCTCGGCTGATGTTCAGAGAAAGTCAAAATCCTCTTCGACTTCATCACCCTCGAGGGATTGCAGCCAAAGCGCCGAGATGGGAAAAACGAGACAGCCAGCCAGAATGAATTCCATGGATGCCGGAGCGGTTGATATCACCATGCAGGCACAGACTGCGCACGTTTGTATCTTTTATTGCCAGAATTTCGTACAAGCGTAGCAAGTCATGCTTTCCAACTGAGTTAGGCATTTGAACTCAAGCGAGATATTTCGCCTCAACGACTACATCTCCGTTCCGCAGGATGACGGAAGTTGATTGTGTTACAACCTTTTCTGATGGAAGTTCTCGCCGTTGTCGTCATCGTTGCCATCTCCGGTGGATGCGCTGCTGCACTGACGCCGGGTAAATCCTGATCATGTACACATTGACTGTGATCATCATCACAATCGGATTCCTTGGTCTGTTTAGACCGATCATTTCGATCCTCTGATCAGGTTCTGTCACCAGCACACCTGGCTGAAGAACGTTGAGTGGCTGACGACTGAGGCATGAGTCACTTGAAGCCTCAGGGGTCCAGCCACAGACGGACCGCCCTTAGAGAGCCTTTTAGCCGAGTTCCAGCACAGAGCAGTTAGGGAGGCGTATGGGATGGGGGGATTGAGCTTGGTGGAGAGGCGAAAAACTCTTACTTAACCGATGTTGCAAAACTAATTTCATATGCAGCCATCAATGACATTCAATGGCCTTTTGGCTCTTCTTTTAGAAATGCATTCGGCTTTGATGATGTTGATCCATTCATAACCATTGGGCGCTCACATAATGCCATTAGGGCTAATGAAGGTCAGCTGCATAGAGAGCATGTAGTTCCAGCTGTACGCATTAAGGAGAAAGCTTACGAGATGGCGTGTGGATATGCGTCTGTTGAAGCTATTGCAGAGTTTCTACGCTGTCATCTCTTGATTGTTCTACTAACCAAGGAAGAAGCACAACTACTCGACACGAGAGTGTCAGATGGTGGGATTAAGCTTAAAACTTCTATGCCTTTGTATTGGGTATGGGGTGATGATCCACTCGATCGTTTGAAGGATGTTGGTATCAGCATCGAACTTTATGAGGAGTATTCACCGCGTACTTGGAAGCCATGGAAGCCTAGGAAGCGTGATTACGTGCGACATGTGCTTCGAAAACCATTCTCTTAAGACAGCGGGATGATCCTTCAATTATTGAGCCATGGGGTCAGAGGGCTTCATCCAAGATCTGGCGACCAAGGAAACCAAGCGGTTCCACCGTGACGAGAAAAGCTGGACACGAGACCCGAAGGTCTTTGTCGATACGGGTGTGCTGATACCTGGCGAGCCACCACTGCTGAAAACACGTGTGCACCTGCGTAGGGACGCTACAGAACAGCTGTGGAAGGAGTTGCATCGTGTTGGCTGGGAGCAGGTAGACCCTTGTTGGGGAGCTTCTGCAGAGCCGTAAAGCAAAGGGGCTGTGGGGGAAATCTGCGCTTTGTGTATACGTAAAGACCTCTCAGAAATTTTTCTTATTTTTCTCTATTTTGTTTCTTACTCAAATAAAATCAATGAAAATATATATTCGTATCTGGAGTCTATTTTCTAAAAACCATGGCTCAGCTCTATCTCGTTGCTTTCAAAGAGCAAAATTACGGCACTGAACCCGAAGTAAATTATGCGCTTCGGGAGCTACTCGACGAACACTGCAGCTACTGCACTCCTGCATGCAAGACAGAGGTCTTTGGTCCTCATACACCTGAACAGAGCCTGGCAGAAATCTGCTGGTTATTGCAGGAGGTTGGATACACACAACTTGCCTACCACGATCTGATTGACCTTCTCCGCGAGAAATATGAAAAGGTCAACGGCTATAAGACTCCATCATGGTATGAAACATTCTATGGTCGTGAGATCCAGCGCCAAGACGAAGTAGAGCGAAAAGAAAGAGTTGATAGATGGAAATCCGACCGAAACTGGATCTTCAGAACTCTGATTTCTAAGTGGGTCAAGCCACGCAAGAGGTGAGGCTTTGAAGCCAGAGGCCTAGGCGTTCAAGCAATCCCCATCATTGGAGCAAGCCACTCAGCATGAAGAGCTGTCAGCACTGACATGTCAAAGGCATGGACCGCCGGGTTGGTCTTGTCTGCCACCCACAACAGTCCAAACGGTGCATTGATCGCTAACTGCAACCGCCACCGCCAGGTGATGACTTTCCAAGTCTTCCGCAGGATGGGATTTTGGACCACGTCTGAACTGGGGCAAAGGGTAGTAGAGCCTATCCAGCTAAGCGCCCATATCGCTGATCACCTCCATCTCTCCCTACAGCTGGCATCCCTGTGTTGATAGATCAGGCAGCAGGTCAATCCATCACCTCACCTGCGCCAAGCATGAAGGTGTCGATAATGATCCGAAAAGAGAGAGCCAACGTCGCTTAACGAACTCATCACCCGTATAACTCAGCGCTCAATCGGAGAGCCGCTCCCAGTACCCAAGCGCTGAGAAGCACGACGAGTAAGACGTAGACAGACCGTATAGACAGCGGATATTCCGCAGGGCTTATCCCTCATACAGGATCCGGAGGTCATCGTCTAGGCGTGCCAGTCATCGGTCACACCAAGCAACCTCACTCAGGCTTCTTGCTGCTCTTACCTCCGTTGTGATCGCTTCCTGCGACGACGGCGACACGTGCACCACGACAAGTGCTGAATGGGTTCGACTGGGCTGCCTCAGCACACCCCTCAAGTCGAGACAAAAAGCCCTAAGCCTTTAAAGCCCCAGGCATCCAGGCACAGGCAGACCACCCTTAGAGAGACATTTAGCCGCGTTTCTGCACGGAGCACTTGAGGAAGGGTATGAGAAGGATTGCGCCCGGTCTGCACGTAATAGAAAGGCTTCTCAAATTTGTGTGATTTTTATCACAGCCACATACACTTGTTACAAACAATACTTTTGATAAATACTTTGGATAATATTAAAGTGAAACGGTCACTACACCCAAGCCGCAAAAAGGGTGCCAAAAATACATAGCAGGCAAACTGTTGTCAACTACCTTAAAAGGGTGAATTGACAATCACTATGTCCTCTCCACCCCGTGACTTTCGCTACACATTCGATTTCCTAAATAAAGGGAATCTCATTTATGTTTATCAACACTTCAACTATTTGCTGAGTATCGGAAGACTGGAAGACGCCAAAGCCTTTGAAGAGGAATATACAGAAGACATCGACACAACAACATTATTCACAAAGTCATAAACGATGAGCGGCTTTCCTAATTGCCATAACTAGGGAAGTGACAGCTTGCCACCTCTGCCTCTACTTCCTTTTAACAGTTAACTTTTTCCTAAAAGTCACCTCCGTCCTCACAGGAAGCTTTCTCCTAATCGCCATAACCAGAGCTAATCCAACAGTTACGACAACATAGAAGATGCCTGAGTAAAATGATGCCATAAAAAGTGCAGCAACTTGACCGATTATTATGAACGCAAGCGGCGGAGCACCGTCCAAAAAAGCAAGTGTAATCCAGAAGATGGATAAGAAGATAATTGTGCTTGCAACGAAGAACCAACAAGTAAGTTTCCAAATCAAGCTGAGCTGCTTATCAGTTAGCCAAAGAGTGCTAGGAGCCATTACCAGATAGCCCAGGCTTTTAAAGTATAGCGGCAGAAATAAGCTTGACCACTTGAAAAACCCCAACACTCCCTTCATCAGAAAACACTTAAAACTTATTCTCTAGCGCCAATTCATCCTTATATCGTCCTTGATTCATCAATACAAAAAGATGATCAAGCGTTTAACCGTAAGTTGAATAACTAAAATTGCCAGAGAAAAATAGAGATGCTGGCAGGGATGTTTCGTTGCTCATGAAAGTATCCACAACAAAGACTAGCCAGAAACGAAATCAAACCAAAATAGTCAATACAGAACCGAGCGCATCAAAAGTTGTCAAAGCAATGTCTTATTGCGTGAAGCAAAATGAAAGTCAATTTCCTAAGATGACATCAATCGTTCGTGAAAAGAACCACATTTGGCTGCGGCAATCAAGGCCGTCGAGCGCTGTTGCTTAGTCCTAGAGCGGAAGGGGGTATGGGGGGCTCAGTTTCACCTCCAGCGAATCCCGAGCTTACAAAGCTCATTCCTAAATCCTCTTCTCAAGGATCAGCTGTGCCGGCGAGGTAAGAGGTATTGAGAACATAAATGAAGGACGATGGAACTTCTTGCCAACACCACCTACCTTGTTATTAATAACGATGTGGAACGCGAAGGTTACCTCACTGACATATGAGACACATTGCAGCCCTCTTAAGTCTTTTAATTTTCAATGCACCATGCACATCGAAAGAGCTTTACTTGCCAATCAATGAATTCAATACAATTGCAGATAGAGCCCACAGGGATTGCGCAGATTACGACCTGGACTTATCAAGAGAGTTTTACAGGTGCCTTGACAGGAAGATGGATGGCATTTACGTCGACAGCAACACAATCGACATAATTCCTAAATAGCCTTAGAAGCTAATACTCAACAAACAACCATCCAGTTTGGCCGACTCAGAAGTAACTTATAAACTGCTGCCAGTCGTTCATTTCAGCCTTGTGATAGAACTTAAATACCAAAATAGTCAAAAGATGATTGATATGTAGCTGATTTTTGTTGGAGGTCTGGAAAGCTATCGACTTTTGAGCGCAGGCCAGACTCACTCAATATGATCAGATGCGTTGGATGAGACTATCGATTTTTGTATTTTTCAAGTTCGCTGGGGCAAACACCTGAAACGTAAGCTGAAATATAATTTGCAATCCGATTTCTCTGGTCTTCAGTCGGCATCATAGGGATGTCAGTATATTTGAGAGGGGTCTCTTTTTCCAAAAGACTAGAAATCTCAGGCTCTGGGATGTCATAAAAATCATCGACTCCCATCTTGCATATCTTTTCTGCCGTCCACTTGGCAAGGACAATTTGGTCTTCTCTCGTCAGGCCAGCTTGAGCTGTCCTTGCAAGAAAGAAATGCAGAGGCAGAAAAAATAGTAGAGCGAAAAGAATAGTTTTCACACCATTGGGTACAAAGCTAAATCATAGCAACAAGTCATGAACTCGTCAGCATCGCTACCACGCAAGCTTCATTTGTCCTCTATGAATCCCTATCAATCAAAAGCCTGTGCACTGACTTGAGCTATGACACCTATCTCAATGGCAACTCTTTTTTTCTTTCTTGGAGTGCCACTAGCAGCATACGCTGAGGAAGACATTCAAAATCAGCAAAGCAGATTTAAAGCATATAATGAATGCATCCTAGACGCATCTAGAAAGAATATGAAATGGACTCAATACAAATTTGATGTCAACAAATGCCGTTCTGAATTTAATCTTCCTGGCTTATACCAATAGGCAAGAAAACTTGAATATGGCAAGTCCTGGGCTCTTGATCAAGATAAATATTTCATCAATATAAAAGTCAAAGAATTAAATCAAAGTCCGGCTTCAATTCAGAACAACCACAAGGACGGCAACTTGTAGAGAGACTTTAGAAAAGTAATATACCATCTAGGAATTTGTTCATAGCTTTCGTCAGCAATTCGGTAACCACGCTTCTTCCATCTTTCATGGCAGATGCGAGGTGCAAGCATTGCAAAATACAGGTCAATAAATTTAAGGATAAGCGGCCAAAAGACATAGTAAGGCCACGGAAGAGAAAAGATTAATATCACCATAAAGACATAAAAGCCCAATATTCTCCATCTAACCGTATGAAACCAGAAGAAGATACCAAACGCAAAAGCAAAAATCGAAGCCCAGCTGTAGCTTACAAATTTTTCCTGCGGAAAATCATTGGGATTATTGTATAAAGGCACAAGGCAAGAAAGGTTATTAATATTATAGGCCAATCGTCAAGCCTCATTCACCAGGAATAATCAAATCAAAGACGCTCTCTTTCACGTTTCTCCATCGCTTCGAGCAATTCAGCGGCCTTTGACTTATGTCCTGAAAAGTTTGATATTCTTTGGCAAGATTGACCTTGCAAGCCTCCTTTGAATTGAAAACCAAGTTGGTTATTTTCTTTTTGATTGTCTAAATTTTGATTCATATGATTGTGAAATGTATTGGTCTTTTACGGCACGTTGTTTAGCTGACGCCTGCCATTAACGTTGTGAACATTTCAGAGTGAAAAAAGGAAGGAGTTGGTGAAGACCAACCAACCAACCAACCAACCAACTCCATTCCTCAGCCAATAAGTAAATATATCGCCCCCATTAGGGAGGGCTTTTTTATGTCTTGTGATTATTAGATAAACCAGCTCCACCCAGCCTGGCTGCTAACGGCTAACCACTACCGCTAGCAAAGACAACCAACAGGTATTGCTCCCGTTCTTTGTTCACTTGAAGGTTGTTGTGTTGATCTAACACAGAACAGCTAAAAGAAAGTAATTAAAAGATGTCTGTTCACTCCTTCACTCACTCGCTACGCTCGTTCGTTCAGTCGTTCACCAAGACATGAGTAAATAGAAATGATTGTGTCTTTTGGGACACCTCGCTCGTTTCACTCGCTCGGTGTAGCGATACTAGATCTTTTTTTGCAAGACTATCTGATTTGTCTTACCTACTACGTAGTAGGGGGGTAAATCCAAAAAGTCAGTCATTGCAAGTATTTATGACTGTCATCATCCCAAAGCATTGGGTCGTTCAAATAGTCCTGCTGGTCTTGCGCCATCTCTTCCTTCCTTACTTGTTCTGCAGCCTCCATCTCTCTTCTTCGTTGCTCTTGATCAACGCTGCCTGATTCAAGGTGTTTTTGTTTCCATTCACCACTTGCTTCGGCAAGTTCCTTGGCCTGCTTGCCTCTTAGCTTCTCATGTTCGATTCTTGTGTGATCAGCAGCTTTCTTCCTTCCTTTTTTTATCAATTCTAATCGCTCAAAGGGGTTCATTTTCTTTGGATCTGATATGTCTAATAAATCATCAGCAACAATTGAGCTTGCGGTGTCCCAATCAACGCTGTAATTACGGACAATACTTAGCTCCATTTGAAATTTGACATCTTCAATGGAGTCACCATCTATCAGGTTTTCAAACCACTGTTCTTGAGCTGAGTTGTAATCAGATATTTCTTGGTCTATTTGTGCTCTCATCGACCATGGCATTGAGCTGCTTTCCTTCTTCCTTTCATGCCGCTCCTCATCCTTGATTTCATTTAAGTAATCAAAGAGCTTTTGAGCTTCCTGCAGAGCTTTCTTCAGATTTGCAACTTGCTCGTTGGGTGGTTTTCCTTTGTTGTCTCGACTCCATTGGTGTGCGCTGCTGTCTTCACTGACGATCTTGCAGTTCTTAATGCTTGTGATCTCGTTGCGTCTGATGCCTAGTTGTAGCCAGATGATTGATAAGCGTATGAACTCTGCCTCTGTAATGCCTAGTTCCTTAGCTGCCTTTGCTGCTGCTATCTGTTCCGGCTTTGGAAGCTTCCACCGCCTCTCTGAAGATCGCCCCTCGTGGCCTTTCTCTATTGATGCCGTGCATGCCATATCTAAAAGCCATTTCGTGCACCTTCTCGGCGCTCCTAGATGCCTCATAGAGCGCTATGCGGACAGCCTTATCTTCGTCGCATTGCAATGTGTTGGACAATCCGACAAGCATTTGCAGTTCTTGCTGACTAAACAATGCTCTCGGCGTGGAGCTTGCACATTTGTCCGAGGCTGTAATTACTGGGTGCTTTGATGCATCGCATCTCCATTTGTTGATCGGGAAATAACTCTTTGTCTTTCCTGGGTTGTACTTGTTGTATCTGGGTGTAGCCATATGTATGGGTGTGTATTTGCTGGTTAATCCTGAGAGGTGCCTACAGGGCTCTGCGAGACGACTTAGTGAGCACGTATAGAGAATTCATCTTCTCATTATTTGAGACGGCTTGTGGGTGATCCTGTACGCACTCAATAAATGCATTCAATTTAGGCTTCATTCAAAAGATCAGTCTGCCAGAATTCATGTCTTTCCTTTAAAACTCGCGACACTATCGAGTGCAACTATTTCACTATCACTTTTACGCTTACCAAATTCAATATGTGCGGCTTCCTTAGTCGCTCGTCGCCGCTGCGGGAGTCGCGCATAAACCTTCTCAAGCATTGCGACTGTATGTCCGAGCTGAGTAGCAGCCAGATACACATCAACACCCATATCCATTAACTCCTGAGCACGTGTGGACCGAAGACTATAAATGGTGTATTTGTGATCAGACATAATTGGTCCTTTTAACTTTGAACCACACCTGTCAATTATGCTTCTCCAGTTAATATTTAAGACGTTATAGCTGGTGATTTTGACAGCATCTCTGTCAGGCACACCAAAGACCAGATCATCTTCAGAAATCTCGTAGTTGTATCCATTGCCGCACTGTTGCATGAGAGAGAGATATTGTTTCTGCCACACTTTCCAGCGTGATAATGCTTCAGCAGAATTACTAGTAACTTCTCTAATTGACTTGGTCTTAGATTGCAGAATACGGATATGGGTGACATAACGGCTGACTCGTCCAAGGCTTCGACGGTCATCTTCATCCAGATCATCCTCCTCTACACCTTGCAACTGCAGAAATGCCATGTCCTCTTCCCACTGAGTCTGGCTAAAACGACCAATATCCTCAGTCTCAATATCTCTCCACCTCAAACTCCTTGCTTCGTCAGGACGCATACCAGTTTGCTTGAGCACAAGTAGCAGCGACCAGAACATCTGACGGTGCAAAAGAGTTCGCGGTCGAGGATGAGCCTTTCCTTCCTTAACCCAGGCTCTGACCTCAACAAGAATCTTGAGCCATTCTTCAATATCCCTAATCGGAGGATTGCTGTCAAAGTCAGTATCAGTCAGACGAATCTTTGGCGGTATTTCTTGCTTTTGAGCAGCCTCATAAGGATCAAGCAATCTTTTCTTCACCAAATAGCCAATAAAGCCAGAAATTATTGTTGCTTCCTTCTTCAGAGTGAGGTTGGAAGGTGGGTTCTTTCCATCTGCAGCATTTGCCTCAATACGCCAAACCTGATACCGATCGAAACAGCCAACTTTGATCTGACCAACCTTGGTGATACCTGCATCGAGCAAGTAACCCTGTAAATGCTTGAGAAGCGTCTCTTTCTTGTTCTTGAGAGTGCTGGGCTTGATGACGCGTGCCTCACACTTTTCCTCCTGCTCGACCAGGTGCGCCGCCAAGTGATTCAGCAGGGCTGAGCGACTTGAGACTTTTGTGCCTTCCTTAGTCCCTCTTCTAGGAGGCTTTGGATGACTAGGCGTTCCAAGATCCATATAGGTATCCAGAGCCTTCTCAATCGCTTCTGGAAGCGTGCTCACGCCATCTATCCGCCTGGATCGATAACCCTGCTTCTGAGGTACACGAACACGGAGATAAAAGACGCTTGTGTCCCGTACGTACGAAACGACCTCCGCTCTTCCATCGAGCACCGAGTCCTTTGTCGCAAGCGCCGGCACGTGCTGATGGAGTTCGTCTAGCTAGCTAGAAGCGTAGACAAAACACAGACATCAGACAAGCAGACAAGTCAAAGGCACTGCCAGAACTGGGGAGTTACACGTTGAACAGAAACTCCATCACATCCCCTTCCGCCACCTCGTACTCCTTGCCTTCACTGCGCAGCCAACCCTTGCTCTTGGCCTCCACCAGGGAACCGGCCTCCAGCAGTTTCTCCCAGCCGATGGTCTGCGCCCGAATGAAGCCACGCTCGAAATCCGTGTGGATGACGCCGGCAGCCTGAGGCGCTGTCATGCCCGCCTTGAAGGTCCAGGCACGGGTCTCCTTCTCGCCGGTGGTGAAGTACGTACGCAGGCCCAGCAGGCGGTAGGTCGCCCGGATCAGACTCTGGAGTCCGCCTTCTTCGACACCCAGTCCGGAGAGGTAATCGGCCCGCTCCTCCTCACCGAGCTCGATCAGTTCCGCCTCCACCTGAGCGGAGATCCGCACGGTTTCTGCGCCCTCCTTTTCGGCCAGGTCGATCACCTCGGTGCAGAAGGCGTTGCCACCGGCAAGATCCTCCTCGCTGACATTGGTGGCGTAAATGATCGGTTTGCCGGTGAGCAGACCGAGCGGCTTGATCAGAGGAGCCTCCTCCTCCGTCAAATCGACGCTGCGCGCTGCACCCCCTTCTTCAAGAACGCACTGGATGCGCTCGAGGGCAGCGTCTTCGGTCTGGGCCTCCTTGCTGGTGCGAACCTGCTTTTTGAGACGCTCGCGGCGCTTCTCGATCTGAGCGAGATCCGCAAGCCCCAGCTCCAGGTTGATCACCTCAGCATCACGGGACGGTCCCACGGAACCGGACACGTGGATGACGTCATCGTCCTCGAAGCAGCGGATCACGTGAACAATCGCGTCGACTTCGCGGATATTGGAGAGAAATTTGTTGCCCAGGCCTTCACCCTGACTGGCACCCTTCACCAGGCCAGCGATGTCGACGAACTCCATCCGGGTGGGAATCGTGTTCAGACTGCTGCTGAGCTGCGTGAGCCGGTCCAGGCGTTCATCCGGCACGGCGACGCTGCCGACGTTTGGCTCGATCGTGCAGAAAGGGAAGTTCGCCGCCTGGGCCTGAGCGTTGGCCACAAGCGCATTGAACAGGGTGGACTTGCCAACGTTGGGCAGCCCGACAATTCCAGCTTTGAGCATGCGCCGGAATCTACCGGCAAGCAGCGAGACTGTTGTGAACTTTTGTTGGCCCATGCTGAAGACCGAGCAGCGCCCTGCGCTTCAGCCCACTCCAACCGTGCCGGACAGCCCTCCTCCACAGCGATCCTTGCTCCACCGCAACCGACGTCTTGGACTCGGCCTGCTGCTGGCGCTGCTTGCGGGTGGAGCGATGCTGCTGCGTTTCTCCCCCTGGAGTGCAAGAGATCGTGACCTGACGCCCTACACAGTGCTGGCCGAAACCGGCTCCCTGTCTGGTGTGATCACCGCCAGTGGCGAACTGCAGGCCGACCGCCGCGTGAACATCAGCCCCAGCAAACAGGGGCTGCTGAAGGAACTGATGGTGGATGAAGGGGATGTCGTCGAAGAAGGGCAGGTCTTGGCGCTGATGGATCCAAGGGATTACAGCGACCGTCTGGACGAACGCCGTGCGCTGATGCGCCAGGCGGAAGCCAACTTCCTCGGCAAACAGGATGAATTCGAGCGGCGACGCCAGCTCCATGAGCAGGAGGTGGTGAGCGCCGATGACTTCAGTCGCGTGCGCAATCAGATGCTGGCCAGCCAGGCGGCCGTCATCGCTGCACGGGAACGGATCCAGCAGCTGGAGGAAGAAGGCCGGGAACTGCGGATCCGCGCCCCCTTCAGCGGCACGATCACCGCCCGTTTCGCCGAACCCGGCGCCTTCGTGACACCAACGACCACGGCTTCGGCCAATGCGGGCGCCACCAGCTCCTCGATCGTCGAGCTGTCTCAGGGACGGGAAGTGGCCGCCAAGGTGCCGGAGAGCGACATCGGACGGATCGCGCTGGGGCAGCAGGCCGAGATCCGGGTGGATGCCTTCCCTGACGAGCGCTTTCAGGCGATGGTGGACGAAATCGCGCCACGCGCCGAGAAACGCGACAACGTCACCTCGTTCACAGTCAAGCTGCAGCTGAAGGATCCTCCCGAGCGGCTGCGGATCGGCATGACGGCCGATATCAACTTCCAGACCGGTCGCAGCGCACCGAAAACCCTCGTTCCCACCGTTGCGATCGTCACGGAGAACGGCAAACCCGGCGTGCTGCTGGTGGGCGAACAGCAGCAGCCCAGTTTCCAGGCGGTGGAGCTGGGCAGCAGCAGCGGCGATCGCACGGCGATCTTGAATGGCCTGCCATCCGGCACCCGCGTGTTCATCGACCTGCCCCCCTGGGCGAAGCGTGAGCGCAACTGACCCTGATCACCCCTGCTGAGAATGCCCGAGGCCGCCGACAAGCCCCTGCTGCTGCTCGTGGACGGCCACTCGCTGGCCTTCCGCAGCTTCTACGCCTTCAGCAAGGGAGGTGAAGGGGGTCTGGCCACCAAGGACGGTCGACCAACCAGCGTCACCTACGGCTTCCTCAAATCCCTGCTGGACATCGGTAGAAGCCTGACCCCCCAGGGCGTCGCCATCGCCTTCGACACCGCTGAGCCCACCTTCCGGCATGTCGCGGATGCGAACTACAAGGCCCACCGGGATGTTGCTCCGGAAGTGTTTTTCCAGGATCTCGAGCAGCTGCAGCAGATCTTGCGGGAGCAGCTGCAGCTGCCCCTCTGCATGGCGCCGGGCTATGAGGCAGATGACGTGCTCGGCACGCTGGCGAACCGCTCAGCTGAACAGGGTTGGCGGGTGCGGATCCTCTCCGGCGATCGCGACCTGTTCCAGCTTGTGGACGACCGGCGGGACATCGCCGTTCTGTACATGGGAGGCGGCCCTTACGCCAAGAACAGCGGCCCGACGTTGATCGATGAGGAGGGTGTGGTCGGCAAGCTCGGGGTGATGCCGGAGAAGGTGGTGGACCTGAAGGCCCTCACCGGCGACAGCTCCGACAACATCCCCGGCGTTCGTGGGGTGGGGCCCAAAACCGCCATCAACCTGCTGAAGGAGAACGGCGATCTCGATGCCATCTACGTGGCCCTCTCCGAGGTGGAAGCGGAAGGTCCGAAGGCCAGCCGCGGTGCGATCAAGGGAGCCCTGAAGGGAAAGCTGAGCAACGATCGGGACAACGCCTATCTCTCCCGCAAACTCGCGGAAATCCTGGTGGACATCCCGCTGCCGGAGGAACCTCGCCTGCCGCTGGCGGCCGTGGATGCCGCCTCTCTCAGCAGCAGCCTGGAGGATCTGGAACTCAACAGCCTGCTGCGGCAGGTGAACGGTTTCACCGTCACCTTCTCCGCCGCAGGCACGGCGGCAGCCCCGACAGGCGGTGACCATGACGGTGCCAAGGACGGCAAGGTCAGGACAGACACTGCTGAGGACGCCAGTGCTGACGACCGGACTCCGATGCTGCGGCCCCAGCTGATCAGCACAGCCACGGAACTCGCTGCCCTGATGCAACGGCTGATGGCCATCACCGACCCCGACACCCCCGTGGCTCTCGACACCGAGACCACGGCGCTGAACCCGTTCCAGGCCGAGCTGGTGGGCATCGGTGTGTGCTGGGGCGACGAGCCGGATGCCCTCGCCTACATCCCGATCGGCCATCGGCCGGCGGAGGATCTCACTTCGGATGCTCTCACCGCGGGACAGCCTCAGCAGTTGCCGCTGGAGAGCGTGCTCACCGCCCTGGCCCCGTGGCTGGCCAGCGGCGATCACCCCAAGGCGCTGCAGAACGCCAAGTACGACCGCCTGATCCTTCTGCGCCACGGCCTGGCCTTGGAGGGCGTGGTGATCGACACCCTGCTGGCCGACTACCTGCGGGATGCCGCAGCGAAGCATGGCCTGGAGGTGATGGCCGAGCGGGAATTCGGTTTTTCACCAACGGCCTACAGCGATCTGGTGGGGAAGAAGCAGACCTTCGCCGATGTGGCGATCGAACCCGCCAGCCTGTACTGCGGCATGGATGTGCACGTGACCCGGCGTCTGGCGCTCCAGCTGCGGGGACAGCTCGAGGCCATGGGTCCCCAGATGGTTCAGCTGCTGCTGCAGGTGGAACAGCCGCTGGAACCGGTGCTGGCCCTGATGGAAGCCACCGGCATCCGCATCGATGTTCCCTACCTGGCGGAACTCTCCCGTGAGATGGGCAGCACCCTCGAGCGGCTCGAGGCCGGCGCGAAAGAGGCGGCCGGCACCGACTTCAACCTGGGGTCGCCCAAACAGCTCGGTGAGCTGCTGTTCGGAACTCTGGGACTCGATCGCAAGAAGTCCCGGCGCACCAAGACCGGCTTCAGCACGGATGCCACCGTGCTGGAGAAGCTCGAAAACGATCACCCGGTGGTGCCGCTGGTGCTGGAACACCGGGTGTTGAGCAAGCTCAAGAGCACCTATGTGGATGCGCTGCCTCAGCTGGTGGAAGCGGAGACCGGACGGGTGCACACCGACTTCAACCAGGCGGTGACAGCCACGGGCCGGCTGAGCAGCAGCAACCCGAACCTGCAGAACATCCCGGTTCGCACCGAGTACAGCCGACGCATCCGCAAGGCCTTTCTGCCCCAGGAGGGCTGGACCCTGATCAGCGCCGACTACTCCCAGATCGAGCTGCGCATCCTCACCCACCTCTCCGGAGAAGACGTGCTGCAGCAGGCCTATCGCTCAGGAGACGACGTGCACGCTCTCACCGCGCGGCTTCTGCTCGAGAAGGACGAGATCTCCGCCGATGAACGGCGCCTCGGGAAGACGATCAATTTCGGTGTGATCTACGGCATGGGGGCGCAGCGTTTCGCACGGGAGACCGGCGTCTCCCAGGCGGAGGCCAAGGACTTCCTGACGAAGTACAAGCAGCGCTACCCGAAGGTGTTCGCCTTCCTCGAGCTGCAGGAACGCCTGGCTCTGAGCCGCGGTTACGTGGAAACGATCCTGGGTCGCCGCCGCCCGTTCCACTTCGACCGCAACGGTCTGGGTCGGTTGCTCGGGAAGGATCCGCTGGAGATCGATCTGGATGTGGCCCGGCGAGGCGGCATGGAGGCACAGCAGCTGCGGGCCGCGGCCAATGCTCCGATCCAGGGCTCCAGCGCCGACATCATCAAGGTGGCGATGGTGCAGCTTCAGGCGGCGCTGCAGAGCCAGGCACTGCCGGCGCGGCTGCTGTTGCAGGTGCACGACGAGCTGGTGCTGGAAGTGGAGCCGGACGCGTTGGAAGCCACCCGCCAGCTGGTGGTGACCACCATGGAAAACGCCGTGAAGCTCAGTGTTCCTCTGGTGACGGAAACGGGTGTGGGCGCCAACTGGATGGAAGCGAAATAACGCAGCCCCCGGCTGGAACGTAACCTCCGGATCTGCGCTTGTTTCTGCCGTGCCCCTGCGCTTCACCAACAGCCTCACCAGCCGTACCGAAGCGTTTGAGCCTCTCGAGGCCGGCAAAGCCACGATCTACTGCTGCGGCGTCACGGTCTACGACCTCTGCCATCTGGGCCATGCCCGCAGCTACATCAACTGGGATGTGCTGCGTCGCTACCTGATCTGGCGCGGCTACGACGTCACCTACGTCCAGAACTACACCGACATCGACGACAAGATCCTCAACCGTGCCAATGAGGAAGGCAGTTCCATGGAGGAGGTCAGCGAACGCAATATCGAGGCCTTTGAAATCGATATGGGCCGGCTGAACATCCTTCCGGCCGATCGCATGCCCAGGGCGACTTGCTGCATCGATGGCATCAAAACATTGATTGGCGAACTGGAGGCCAAAGGCGCCGCCTACAGCTCCGATGGCGATGTCTACTTCGACATTTCCAAAGCCAAGGATTACGGCAAACTCAGCGGCCGCGATCCCAATGAGCAGCAGCAGGGGGCCAGTGGCCGCACCGCTGATGGGGAGGAGAGCCGCAAGCGCCACCCCTTCGATTTCGCCCTATGGAAAAGTGCCAAAGAAGGCGAACCCAGCTGGGATTCACCGTGGGGGCCAGGACGACCGGGCTGGCACATCGAGTGCTCCGCCATGGTGCGCCAGGAACTCGGGCTCACAATCGACATTCACCTCGGCGGAGGTGATCTGGTGTTCCCGCACCATGAAAACGAAATCGCCCAGTCAGAAACCGCCAATGGCACGACCCTGGCGAAGTTGTGGATGCACAACGGCATGGTCAATGTCGGCGGCACCAAGATGTCGAAATCACTCGGCAACTTCACCACCATCCGGGCACTTCTCGACAGCGGCGTGTCGCCAATGACGCTGCGGCTGTTTGTGCTGCAGGCTCACTACCGCAAACCCCTCGACTTCACAGCTGAAGCCCTGGATGCGGCAGCCAGCGGCTGGAAGGGCCTCAACAGCGCCCTGCTGTTGAACGAGCGCCATGGCGATGCCTTGGGCTGGTCAACCACCCCAGACCAAACAAGTCCTGAACTGGACAAGCAGCGTCAACGCTTCATTGAGGCCATGGATGACGACCTCAACAGCTCCGCTGGCCTGGCCGTTCTGTTTGAACTGGCACGTCCGCTGCGTGCGCTGGCCAACCGTCTTGATCGCGGAGATGCCATGAACTCCAATGACAGGGCGCTCGGCAGCCAGTGGACACTCCTGCAGGACCTCGCAGGTGCCCTGGGGCTCGCCACCGAGATCACAGCTCCAAACGTGGAGGGTGATGACGGCGCACGGATCGACGACTTGATCGAGGCCCGCAAAGCCGCCAAAGCTTCCAAGAACTACGGCGAAGCCGATCGAATCCGCGACGAACTGCTCTCCCAGGGCATCGAACTGATCGACAAGCCAGGCGGCATCACCGAGTGGGTCAGGGCCTGATCCCGTCAGACTGGTGTTCTGTTCGCTGCCCCCGTGATGCTCTGGCTGAAGCGCCTCAATTTCATGGAGACCGCCAAGCTGGAGATGGAGCTGATGAAGGCGTTCGAAGCGGGAGAGGATCTCGACGCCAAACTGGATGCTCAGGCTCAGATCGCCGGCGGTGGAGATGCCGAGGAGATCTGGCGGCTTGAGGTGTGGCAGAAGATGCTGCTGCGGATCCGCAAGATGCAGGACCTGATGAAGGACAAACCCGATCCGAACGGCTGAGTCGGTTCAGCTCTTCAGCAGATCCACCACGCTGATCACCAGTCCGGTGGCGATCACCGGCGGCGACACCCAGCGCAGCATCACGAGCAGCAGACGTCGCAGCGGCGGCGGCGTCTGCGACCGGGCGAGATCGTCCTCGAAGCGATTGGGAACCACCCAGCCCAGCAGCAGGGCCAGCAGCAGTCCACCGAGAATCAGAAGCAATCCGCCGAAGACGGAATCCATCCATCCCAGCACCTCCATCGACGTGGCGGCAGGCAGCCCCGCCACGAAGATCAGAGCCGCTGAAAGCCAGACGGCCCGCGATCGGCTCCAGCCGAGGCGGTCGATCAGACAGGCCACAGGAACCTCCAGCAGCGAGACCGCCGAGGTGATCGCTGCGATCAAAGCGAGCGCGAAGAACAGCACCGCCACCACCTGTCCAGCTGCTCCGAGCGAGGCCAGGCCAGTGGGCAGGGCGATGAAGATCGTGCCGAGGGTGGATCCACTGATCACCTCCTCCAGCCCAAAACTCATCACCACCGGGAAGGTCACCATGCCGGCCAGGATGCCGACGGCTGTATCCATGCCCACGACCGCGACGGCCTCACGGGGCAGGTGAGCCCGGCGATCGAGATAGGCCGCATAGGCCAGGATGCAGCCGATTCCAGTGCCGATCGAGAAGAAGGCCTGAGTGAAGGCGTTGCGGATGGTGGTGGGATTGATCAGTTCCGCGCTGTCCCAGCGCAGCAGGAACGTGCGGTAGCCCTCAGCTGCGCTCTCCAGCCCGGCGGCCCACACAGCCAGACCGATCAGCAGCAGGAACAGCAGCGGCAGCCCCCAGCGGGAGAGGCGCTCGATCCCGTCCCGGACGCCGGCAGCCACCACCGCAGCGGTGACGATCAGGCTGAGCAGCTGACCGATCAGTGCCGTGCGACCTCCGCTCAGCCCGGCAAAGAAGGCTTCGGCGGCATCGATATCGCTCGGGAGGCCCTGGGTGAGGGTCTGCACCAGCGTGGCGCCGGTCCAGCCCATGAGCACGGCGTAGAAGGCCAGGATGCCGCTGGCCGCCAGCACGAACAGCCAACCCATCGGCTGCCAGCGACTGCCTGCAGCGGTCACCGGTGCCAGCAGGGGGCTGTGCCCCGTGCTGCGGCCCAGGACCATCTCAGCCACCAGCACCGGCAGGCAGACCAGCAGCACGATCAGGACGTACAGCAGCAGAAAGGCGCCACCGCCGCCCTGGGAGGCGCGGTAAGCGAACCCCCAGAGATTGCCGAGGCCAACGGCACTGCCCGCCGCTGCCAGCACAAAGCCCAGACCTGATCTCCACTGCTCCTTCGCCAACGGCTCTGATCACGCTGTGGGCCAGCTTGCCAGCGTTTGCCGGTCCTGGTGGGAGACTTGTCGCAACTGCCGGATCAGCGTGAAAGCCATCAGCGTGCTGGGCTCCACGGGCTCGATCGGCACCCAGACCCTTCAGATCGCCGAGGAGTTCCCCGATCAGTTCCGGGTGGTTGCCCTCACAGCCGGGCGCAATCTCGATCTCCTCGTTGAGCAGATCCAACGCCACCAGCCTGAGCTCGTGGCCCTCGCCGATGCCGAGCGGCTGCCGGAGCTGCAGCAGCGTCTCGACGCCCTCGACCCCTCCCAAAAGCCTGGTCAGCCCCCTCAGCTGGTGGGCGGTCCGGATGGACTCAACGTGGCGGCCTCGTGGGACACAGCCGATCTGGTGGTCACCGGAATCGTGGGCTGCGCGGGGCTCCTGCCGACTCTGGCCGCCGTCCGCGCCGGAAAGGATCTGGCCCTGGCCAACAAGGAGACGCTGATCGCGGCCGGACCGGTGGTGCTGCCCGAACTGAAGAAGAGCGGCAGCCGGCTGCTGCCGGCGGATTCCGAACACTCCGCCATCTTCCAGTGCCTGCAGGGAACCCCCTGGGCCGAGAACGCCCGCCTGTCCACCGGCGTTCCCACCCCTGGCCTGCGGCGGATTCAGCTCACCGCCTCCGGCGGCGCCTTCCGGGACTGGCAGGCGGCCGACCTTGAAAACGCGACCGTGGCCGATGCCACCAGCCATCCCAACTGGAGCATGGGGCGCAAGATCACGGTCGACTCAGCCACCCTGATGAACAAGGGCCTGGAAGTGATTGAGGCCCATTACCTATTCGGCCTTGACTACGACCACATCGAGATCGTGATCCACCCGCAGAGCATCATCCACTCAATGATCGAGCTGGCGGACTCCTCTGTGTTGGCCCAGCTGGGCTGGCCGGACATGAAACTGCCGATCCTGTACTGCCTCTCCTGGCCCTCCCGCCAGGAGACCCCATGGCGACGCCTGGATCTCACCGAGGTTGGACAGCTGACCTTCCGCGCTCCTGACACCACCAAATATCCCTGCATGGAACTGGCCTACGCCGCCGGGCGTGCGGGTGGCACCATGCCTGCCGTACTGAATGCGGCCAACGAGGAAGCCGTCGCTCAATTCCTCGAAGAACGCATCCACTTCCTGGATATCCCGGAGGTGATCGAGGCTGCCTGTGAACGCCACAAACCGGATCTGATGAACCATCCCCAGCTCGAGGATGTGCTGAGCGTTGACCGCTGGGCCCGCGAGGCCGTCCGTGAGCAGGTCAGCCGAGGCACCCGGCGCGTGCCGGTCGCCGCCCTGGCGGCATGAGCCCCCACCAGGTCAGCCACCATCTGCTGCTCTGCGCGACTCCCACCAAGGCAAAATGCTGCGACCCGGAAGCAGGCCTGGCGACCTGGAATGAATTGAAAAGGCTCGTCAGGGAGCTTGGACTGGAACACAGTGACCGACCGGAAGGAGTCGTCCTCAGAAGCAAAGTGGACTGCCTGAGGATCTGCGAGAAAGGTCCGATCCTTCTGGTTTGGCCTGATGGCGTCTGGTACTCGGAAGTGACCGTCGAGAGGATCAATCAAATCATTCATCAACACATCATCAACAGGCAACCCATTCAGGAGTGGATCCTCAGAACATCGAGCTTTTAAACATGAACGTCTGATTTGCTTTTCGCTGGCGTCCACAGCAACCAGGAGCGATACCTAGGATGAGTATGCGTTTATACAGAACAGGCAATTCTTGGCCTGCCTGATCTTTTCATTTGACACTCACTTCTCCCTCGCCACCGTTTGAGGGCTCGTTAGCGAAAACCACAGCAGCACCAAGCTATCCAAGCAAGAAAGAGCTTCTGAGCGTCTTACCCACTGACCTCACCAACTTCAATCCTCTGAAAGCCTGGGGAAGCCTGGCGATGTCGGTGGGACTTTCACTTGCAGCTGTTGGCATCGGTACAACCATCCCGCTGACGCTCACGGCCATCCCACTTTGGATGGTCTACGCCACTGTCACCGGCACCATCGCCATGGGCTGCTGGGTGCTGGCTCACGAATGCGGCCATAACGCTTTTCACCCCAACAGGCGGATAGAAGGAGTCGTCGGATTTGTTCTGCACAGCACCTTGCTGGTGCCTTACTACAGCTGGGCGCGCAGTCATGCCGTTCACCATGCTCACTGCAACCATCTCGAGGGCGGCGAAACCCATGTTCCACCACGAGCAAGCTCACCTCAGGGGCAGGCAATGGAACATCTGCAGCGCAAGCTCAACAGGCGATTGTTCGGCATCATTTCGCTGTTCAATCACTTGATCATCGGCTGGCAAATCTATCTCTTTTCAGGCGCCACTGGAGGTGAGGACCACGGCTTTCCCACCTCTCACTTCTGGAATGGAGCTCCATTCACGAACGGCAAACGTGAACTTTTTCCGGCTTCTTTTCGCCATCTGATGGTGCGCTCGAACCTGGGCCTGATTGCGATGATCATTTTTCTGATCACGGCGGGGAGTTATTTTTCACCCTTGCGGGTTCTATGCCTCTACGGACTTCCCTACGTTGTCATCAATATCTGGCTTACGACATACACCTGGCTGCAACACACTGATCGCAACATTCCTCACTTCTCTGACGAGACATGGAGCTGGGCGAAAGGCGCGCTACAAACAGTTGATCGCCCCTATGGCGGCATTCTGAACTTCTTGCACCATGGCATTGGATCAACTCATGTCTGTCATCACATCAATTCCAAGATCCCTCACTACAACGCTTGGCGCGGAACAGCCCTGCTGAGGCAACGTTTCCCTGATCTCGTTCGTTACGACTCAACCCCGATTCCTCAAGCCCTTTGGCGTATTGCCACAACCTGCGGAACTGTCTATCAGGAGGCAACCGATCAGGCCTTTTATTACCGCATACCTAATTCCGACAAACCGCAGATTGAATGCTGCGGTTGAACCATGCAAGAGCCAACCGATCCGACCAGCAACCGAGACTGAGATTGTCCCCGTGGCCATGGAAGCCGTTGTGTCCACCACGGGCCGTCAACAGAATCTCCACGGGCGTCTGCGATCCCTGTGCCGAACGCTTAGCCAGCGACGATTGCAACTGCCGTGCTGAAGCTGCCGGGACCCAGGGATCATCAAGGGCCTGCAACAGCAACGTCGGAGGAAGTCCCTGCGGCGATTTCGCCAGACGGTGCAGGGGGGACGCACTGAGGTAATACTCATCCACTGAAGAAAATCCCCAGCGCGGCGCTGTGACAGCCGCATCAAACGCGCGGATCGAGCGCGGAGGATTGCCACACAGCTGACGCTCTTCTGAAGCCCTCACTCCGAAGGGATCGGCGAGGGTCTGTCGCACCAAACGCTGCAGCAGCCAGCGTTGATAAACCCTGTTGCGCGGGCGTTCGATCGAGGCGCTGCAGGCAGCCAGGTCCAGAGGGCTGCTGGCACAAAACAACGCATCCAGAGCCCCGGCTTGATCCAGGCAGGCGTTCAGCAACATCGTTCCCCCCAGGGAGATCCCTGCGCCCAGCAGAGGCACCGGCTTGGACAGGCCCGCCTCCAGGGCCAACGCCGCGGCCAGATGCCGAGCCCGCTCCAGCACCGGCAGCAGATCGCTATTGCAAGCGGCGGCATAGGTGCCACCGGCCAGATGACGGCCAGGGTCGGCACCGCGCAGATTCAGCCGCAACACCGCAAACCCAGCCCCTTGAAGGCTGAGTGTCAACCTGCGCAACCCCTGCCTGCGGCTCGAGCCCCCCAAGCCGTGCAACACCACCACCAGTGCTTTCGGCGCGATCGCTGGGTGCGTCGCTGAACCACCTTCACCCGTTCGGAGCGGACGATCGAGATAGGCCAGCAGCTCTCCTGCATCAGCAGCACCACTCGCCAGCGGAGGCACAGGAATCTGAACGGGTTCCCCCCCATCAACGGGGAAAGCCGCCGGCCGGAGCGTATCCCTCAGGGTCTGCAGATCACCCCCCAACCAAGGCCAGCGCTGCCGATAGACAGAAACCCCCAGCTGCAGCAGCAGCTGGGGGTCATCGATGACATTGACAGCCCGATCGTTCACGTCTTGCCGAGTCCGAGATCCTTCAACTCGACCAGCAGATCCCCGAGCACCTTTTTGGCATCGCCGAACACCATCGAGGTGTTGGCCAGCTCGAACAGATCATTCTTGATTCCTGAGTAACCGGCGCTCATGCCGCGCTTGACCACGAAGACCGTTCGGGCCTCCTGCACATCCAGCACCGGCATGCCGTAGAGAGGCGAACTTGGATCGCTCTTGGCCTGAGGGTTCACCACATCGTTGGCCCCGAGCACCAGCACCACATCGGTGGCCGGAAACTCAGGATTGATCTGGTCCATCTCGATCAGCTGCTCGTAGGGAACGTCCGCCTCGGCCAGCAGCACGTTCATGTGACCGGGCATGCGGCCGGCGACCGGATGAATCGCGTAGGTGACGTCGATTCCGGCACTCTCCAGCACCCGTGTCACCTCCCGCAGGGTGTGCTGGGCCTGGGCGACGGCGAGGCCGTAGCCAGGCACAATCACCACCCGTTCAGCGGCTTCGAGAGTGAGGGCGCACTCCTCAGTGCTGCAGCTGGTGATGTTGGTGTATTCACCGCCACCGCCACCGGAGGTCGCCGAGGCGCCGAGTGCGCCGCCGAACAGCACCGACAACAGCGAACGGTTCATGCCGTCGCACATCACCTGGGTGAGGATCAGGCCAGCGGCCCCGACCATGGCACCAGCCACGATCAGAAGCTGGCTGCCCACCACAAAGCCTGCTGCAGCGGCCGCAACGCCGGAATAACTGTTGAGCAGGGAGATGACGACTGGCATGTCGGCACCGCCGATGGGCAGGGTGACGCCGATGCCCAGCAGGCCTGAGGCGATCACCACAATCCAGAGACCGGTGGCACCACCGGAGGTGCGCAGCATCTCGATCGCGCCGATCAGGGCCAGCACGGCGAGAGCGATGTTCACCGCATGTCGCAGCCGGCTCTGCATCCAGCCCGGCGTTGAGAGCCAACCCTGGAGCTTGGCCATGGCCACGATCGAACCGGTGAAGGTGATCGCTCCGACGAACACCGAGACGACGATCGAAACCAGAGCCACAGCCCCGGTGGCCTCCAGGGCCTGGGGATACAGCGCTGCCGCCAGAGCCACCAGCAACGACGACATGCCACCGCAGCCGTTGAACAGGGCGACGGTCTCGGGCATCGATGTCATCGGGACCCGCTGGGCCGTGATGGCGCCGAGCACGCCACCGGCCAGCGTGCCGAGAAGAATCCAGATCCAGGCAGAGGCACTGATCCCGGTGGTGGCCAGGGAACTGAACAGCAGACCCAGCACCGCAAGGGCCATGGCCACGGCGGCAAGCTGGTTGGCCCCGCGGGCGGAACGCACCTTGGAGAGTCCCTTGATGCCGAGCGCCAGCAGCAGGACAGCGACGAGTTCGATGGCGTAGCGAAGGATGTCGGTCATCAGCGGTTCTCCTTGCGGGCAGGCTTGCGGCTGAACATGGCCAGCATGCGGTCGGTGACCAGAAAGCCACCGATCACGTTGAAGAGAGCGAAGCCGAGCGACACCGAACCCAGCAGCAGCAGAACGATGTTGTCGCCGGCCTTGATGATGGCTGTGAGCGCTGCCAGCACGGTGATGCCGGAGATCGCATTGGCGCCGCTCATCAGAGGCGTATGCAGGGTGGGTGGCACCTTGCCGATCAGTTCCAGACCGAGAAGGCTGCCCAGCAGAAGCACCCAGAGGAATTCAACAAAGGTGGGATCCATCACTTGGCTCCTGGTGTGAGAACGTCACCACGGCGGATGCCACCGTCCTGAGCGACGAGACAACCGGCGATCAATTCATCCTCGGTGTCGAGGGTCAGCACGCCATCGGCGAGGGTGGGCTTGAGCAGTGCCACCAGGTTGCGGGCATAAAGGGCACTGGCGTGGTTGGCCACGGTGCAGGGCAGATCATTGCCCCCGATCAGCTTGACGCCGTTGCGGTCCACGGTGCGGCCGGGAACGGTGTCGGCGCAGTTTCCGCCCTGGGCCACCGCCAGGTCCACAACCACGGCACCGGGACGCATGCGATCGAGCATGTCCTCGCTGATCAGGCGCGGCGCGCGCCGGCCCGGAACCTGAGCGGTGCAGATGGCCACATCCGCCTCCGCCAGCTGATCCGAGAGCTGCTGGCGCTGGGCTGCCAGGAAGGCATCGGAGGCCTGCTTGGCATAGCCACCAGACTCCGCCGGCTTGTCGTCCATCTCAGGGGGATCGATGAAGCGGGCTCCCAGTGACTCCACCTGCTCCTTCACCGCAGGACGGATATCGCTCACGTAGACCACCGCTCCCAGGCGTCGGGCTGTGGCCACCGCCTGCAGACCGGCGACACCGGCACCGAGGATCACCACCTTCGCCGGCTGAACCGTGCCCGCCGCCGTCATCAGCATCGGGAAATAGCGATCGAGCGCCCCGGAGGCCAGCAGCACGGATTTGTAGCCGGCGATGTTGGCCTGGGACGACAGCGCATCGGCGGCCTGAGCCCGGCTGATCCGCGGCAGCAGCTCCAGCGCCATGGCGGACAATCCACCACGCTCGAGGGCAGCGGAGAGAGCTTCGTTCGCATAGGGCTCCAGCAGACCCACCACGAGGGCGCCGCGGCGCAGCCGTCCCAGGGCGTCGCTGCTGGGCGTCTGAACGCACAGGAGCACATCGGCACCGGACCAGGCATCCGCATCACCTGGGGACACCAGGTCAGCCCCCTGATCGGCATAGGCGGCATCGAGATAACCGGCAGGGGTTCCGGCACCCCGCTCAAGGCAGACATTGCAGCCGAGAGAGACGAACGTCTTGACCGTCTCGGGCGTGGCCGACACCCGGGTTTCACCCGGCGTTGCCTCCACAGGAATGAGAAGTCTGGGCAAGGTGAGCAGATCCACCGACCCGAGCGAGACTACGAGGTCACCCCCGGGAGACCGGGAGGTTTCCTGAAGAAAGCCGAGCGACGACAGGACCTCTGGCTACGTGAGGAAAACACCACCGTGCTTTCCATGGGCCTCACCGCGATCGAATGTCCTGACGGCGTCTGCCACAGCCATCACGGTGGCCATGCGGTCGAGCGGCAAACCATGCAGTCGACCCTGGAGAGCCATGGGAAGGACTGGTGCGAGCGCCTGGCCGAACGGATTTACGAGATCTCCGTCGACACCTTCTCCCAGAGCGTGATGCCGAGTCTGCACTCCGCGGGCTGGCAGCGCCGCCATCTCGATTGGGAGTTCAAGCTCAGCGAGCAGGAATCGGAACCGGACCGCACCCTGGTCGACGGGATCATCAACGCCACCGAGAGCTTCCTGCGCAGCAGTGAGGTGCACCGTCTGTTCATCCAGGAACTGGTGCAGGGAACCTTCGCCGAAGCAGCGGCCGATGACCTCCGGATCCAGGCCGTCCGCACCCTGGTGGAGACGGAGATCGTGGCGATGCTGGAAGAGAGGCGTCAGGAGCTTCTCGACCGGCTGGCTCAGCAGCTTCTGGTCACGGCCAAAGGAGATTTCCAGGCCGCACTTGGAGCGGCCGAGGATGCCCTGATGGAGGTGGAGCGTCTGGTGGTGAATCACGCCGAAGCGCTCTGAGAGGGCTTCAGACGATCGGAAGCACCTCCTGATCCAGACAGCGCGCCAGCCGGAAACGTCCGAGCCGGCGCAGCTGTCGTGCGCGAAGGATCAAGGGATCGATATCACAATCGTTCTGCCAGCAGCGATCAAGCTGCTGGCGCAGCTGATCTCGAAATTCAGGTGAGGGAAGACGCTTGGCCATGGCGGTGACGGGAAAGGGCCCGACGGATGCCGATGGCCGGACCGTAGAGATGCCGCTGCCGAAAGGAATGGTTAAAAAGACTCATCTTCCCCAGGCACGCCATCGCCGCGCCGTCCTTTGATCTGCCGCGTGCTGCGGCCCCCTCCTCCCTGCGGCCGCGACGCTGGCAGCAGCAGCTGATCCAGCTGCTGCGGCGACGTCTGCTGACGACGGCCGAGCGCGAACAGGATGTGCTGGTGTTCGCCGGACCGGGCGCCGGCAAGACCCTCGGTGCCCTGCTGGCATTCCGGACGTTCCAGCAGGAAAGACAGCTGGAGCGCTGCCTGGTGTTCTGCCACCGCACCTCGATCCTTCATCAGTGGCTGAGCGCTGCGGAGCGGCTCGGGCTGAACCTGCAGGAGTGGCCGTGGCCAGCCGACGGCGAAGGCCCCGATGGCAAGCCCCCCGACGGTCTGGTGCTGACCTACCAGGGGGCACGCAGGCAGCTGGGCCATCTCAGCGAGACCCTGGGACCCTGGATGGGCTCCTCCTGTCTGGCGATCGCGGACGAAGCCCATCACCTCGGGGTGGATCCCGACGAGCCCGACGGTCTGGCCTGGGGGCAGACATTCCTTGATCTGACGGGCCGCAGCCGCCTGCGGCTGGGGTTGACCGGCACGCCGTTCCGGGCGGACAACCTCGCCTTCTGTGCCGCACGCCGGGTACGGAGCGTCCAGGGCGGGATGCCGGTGGAGCTGATCAGTCCCGACCTGTGCGTGGAGCCGCGCGAACTGATCGCCGCCGGTGACGTGCGTCCCCTGGAGTTCCATTTCCAGGACGGTTGGGTGGAGCACGGTCGTGAGGGGGTGCCGGACCGGGATGTCTCCCCGCTATCCGGAGAACGGCGGGAGAGCTGGAGGGCCCGCAACCTGCGTCGCGCGATCCGGCTGGCGGACAGCAGCTGCATCGGTCAGCAGGTGCTGCTGCGGGCCCAGAGAAAACTTGAGCAGATCCGCCGTTGCCATCCCCAGGCTGCCGGCCTGGTCATCGCCAGAGACATCGCCCATGCCGAAGCGATCACCCAGATCCTCGAGGACGACGGCAACCGGGTGGATCTGGTGCACTCCCAGGAGCGTGAGGCCTCCGACCGACTGCGGCTGTTCCAGACGGGACAGGCCGACTGGCTGGTGAGCATCGACATGTGTGCGGAGGGATTCGACGCGCCTCGGTTGCGGGTGGTCGCCTATCTCACGACGGTGGTGACCCGCAGCCGCTTCGTGCAGGGCATCACCCGGGCCGTGCGGATGACAGCGGACCTGGCCGCTGCGGAACCGATTCCGCGCCACCCCTCCTATGTCTATGCACCGGCGGACCCTCTGCTGATGGGTTACGCCCGCACCTGGTCCGTGGCGGAGCCTTACGTCCTCCGCCATCCGGCGAATGAGGGAGACGCAGCTGATTCCAGCACCGCATCCGGCGCAACACTGCAGCTGCCCCTGGAGGCAGTGGAGGACGGGGCTGGTGAGGTGATCCGCCTGAAGACTCCGCAACTGCCTACCTTTCTGCAGCGCTGACGACATCTTTATCGGTAGAAAAATGCGAATTTCTGCGAAATCAGGTCTTTCTCTGGACCTCGATCCTTCAACCTGTACCTCGGCAAAGGAGTGAACATGGACGCAGCAATGGAACGCCGGGTGAGCGTTGCCACCGGCTGGGCGTCCACCAGGATCGCCGTTCTGGACAGCGAAGAGCGCTATGAGGACAGTTATGCGGTGACCCAGGAATTCCGCGAATGGATCACCTGTTGGGGAGAAAACAGCGACATGCTCGAGGAGAGCGTTCACGCCGTTCCCCGCAATCCCGACAAGCTGTACAGGCTGCTTGGCCAAAACAGCAGCGACAATCCCCTCGAAATCTGAAGAGATCCTTAAAATTCCAGGCATCACTGTCCGCTAATTTTTTTTGACCGGCTAGCGCGCGGTGAGCGCCTCCTCCTTTTAAAGTCAACTCATATTCATTCCGTATAAGGCCATGGCAGCCGGCAGCGCCTCGGAGACTGTCGAGAATCTCGTGATTGTCGGTTCCGGCCCGGCCGGCTACACCGCAGCGATCTACGCGGCAAGGGCCAACCTGCAACCGCTGCTGATTACAGGCTTCCAACGGGGCGGTATTCCGGGCGGTCAGTTGATGACCACCACCGATGTCGAGAATTTCCCTGGTTTTCCTGACGGTGTCCTGGGCCCGGACCTGATGGATCTGATGCGTGCCCAGGCCGTGCGCTGGGGAACACACCTGCTGGAAGCGGATGCCGATGAGATCGATCTCAGTCAGCGGCCCTTCCGGATCAAAGCGGATGGACGCACTCTGCTGACCCATTCCCTGGTGATCGCCACGGGTGCAAGCGCGAACCGACTCGGCCTGCCCTCAGAAGAGCGCTTCTGGAGCAGCGGCATCAGTGCATGCGCCATCTGCGACGGAGCGACTCCTCAGTTCCGCAACGCCGAACTCGCTGTGGTGGGAGGAGGCGACTCCGCCTGCGAAGAAGCGGTTTATCTCACCAAATACGGCAGTCACGTTCACCAGATCGTGCGTTCCGAGCAACTCAGGGCCAGCGCCGCCATGGCCGACCGGGTTCGGGCCAACCCCGCCATCACCCTTCACTGGAACAGCGAAGTGGTGGACGTGAGCGGCAACGGCTGGATGGAGAGTCTGACCCTGCGCGACCGTTCCACTGGAGATCAGGCCAGCCTTGCTGCCAAGGGCCTGTTCTATGCAATCGGCCACACACCGAACACGGATTTGCTGAAGGAGCAGCTTTCTCTGGATGCCAAGGGGTACGTGATCACCGAGCCAGGCCGACCGGAAACCTCCATCGAAGGTGTCTTCGCTGCCGGAGATGTCGCCGATGCCGAATGGCGGCAGGGCATCACAGCAGCCGGCAGCGGTTGCAAGGCCGCCCTGGCCGCTGAGCGCTGGCTGACCCATCACGATCTGGCGCAACGGGTGCAGAGACGCTCGGTTGACCCCGCGAAGGCGGAGATGCCGGTGAATGTGGCCGTAACGACCGAGGAGACCTATGCCCCTGACGCTCCCTGGCAGAAAGGCAGCTATGCCCTGCGCAAGCTGTATCACGACAGCAGCCGCCCCCTGCTTGTGATCTACACCTCACCCTCGTGCGGCCCCTGCCACGTGCTCAAACCGCAGTTGAAGCGGGTGATCACCGAGTTGGAAGGCCAGGCCCAGGCCGTGGTGATCGACATCGAGGCCGATCAGGATATTGCTGAACAGGCCGGCGTGAACGGAACCCCGACAGTCCAGCTCTTCCACCGGAAATCGATGGTGGAACAGTGGCGCGGTGTCAAACAGCGCAGCACGTTCAAATCGGCGATCGAAGCGCTGCTGGAACCAGCCTGAACATCAGCGGCGGCGGGGCCCACCTGGGCGGTTGCCACCCGGGCGCCCGCCGGGGGCTCCAGCGTTCCGCTCGCGGTACGTGATCCGACCGCGCGTGAGGTCGTAAGGGCTGATCTCCACCAGCACCTTGTCACCGGCGAGCAGTTTGATCCTGAACTTCGTGAGCTTGCCTGCTGCGCGGCAAAGGCACTGGTGACCGGCAGGCTGCTCGAGCGTGACCAGATAGAACCCGTTTCCCTGTTCCTTCTCGATCACTCCCGAGGTTTCAATCATTCGCCCTTAAACGGTTTGCCACAGACCACTTTACGAGGGTGGGTCGCAGGCCCGCCCGTGGGGATAGCCCCTTAGGGTGCTCCACCGTTGAGCGTGCAGCCATGATTCTTCCTCCCCTGACGATAGATCTCGGGCTGCTGCTGATCTCGATCGGTGTCGTGAACCTGTGGAGAGCACGCGAAAACGCCGGTTGACCACCCTGCTGCTCCACAAGCCCTACGGCGTGCTCAGCCAGTTCACCCGTGAATCCGGCAGCCGCTGGGGATGCCTGGCTGAGTTTGTGGACGTTCCTGACGTATATGCCGCAGGTCGTCTGGACGCAGACAGTGAGGGACTGCTGCTGCTCACCAGCAACGGGCGCCTCCAGCAGCAGCTGACCGATCCGCGTTTCGGACATTGGCGGACCTACTGGGTTCAGGTGGAAGGGGTGCCTGATGAGCAGCGATTGCAGCAGCTCCGTGACGGTGTGGTGATCCAGGAGAAGCTGACCCGGCCCGCACAGGCACGCTGGCTCCAGGGAGATGCCATCCCCGCCCTGGAGGAGCGAACGCCGCCGGTGCGCTGGCGAGCCTCCATTCCCACCAGCTGGATCGAGCTCTCCCTGAGGGAGGGACGCAACCGCCAGGTGCGCCGGATGACCGCCGCAGTGGGGCTGCCGACGCTGCGGCTGGTCCGCAGCAGCATCGACCTGATGGATGGAGGCCCACGCCTGAACCTTGAGGAACTGGCTCAGGGCTGCTGGCGGCCGACAACAGCCGAGGAGCAGAAGCGGTTGACGCGCCTGATCAGCGACAGGCGCGGCCGACCGAGGGATGGGTCGCCACCAGGGTGACGGCGCGAAACGCAATCCGCTCCAGCTCCCGCCAGGGATCAAGGCTGCGATCGGCGTCGTGCACATCCTGAAAACCGCGTTGCCGGAAGGCTTCCCAAAAAGCCTCTTCCTGCCAGGCGCCGCTGATGCAGCCACTCCACAGCGCCGGATCCTCCTGAAGAGGCCGAGGCACAGGACGATCACAGACGATGTCACTGATGGCAACCAGGCCCCCGGATGCCAGAACACGCTGAATGTTGCCGAGCAACCGATCCCGGGCGGAGGGATTCACCAGATTCAGAACACAGTTGCTCAGAACCACATCGACGCTGGCATCCGATGGGGCAGCCTCCCTCGACAAGGCCAGCATGCTGGCGTTCCGGTCCACACCCGTCACCCATCCATCAGCACCGACGACCTGGCAACAGATGAAGGCGTTCTTGCCACTGCCGCTGCCGAGGTCTAGAGCCCTGTCACCGCTGCGACCCCAGCGGGTGGGACGCCGCAGACGTAGTCCCGCTCAACCACCTCCTAAGGGATAACCTCAGCAGCTCGGCGTCAAAGCCGACCGTTTTGCAGAGACAGGTTTCCAACTCCTGGGCAACAGCGCCGTAGCGATCCTCCACCGGCCTGGTCTGATCCAGTGGAGCAGAGCCACAGAAGCCGGGGGCATCAATCATCCGATCGCCTCCTGCAGCTCACGAACCACGTTCCACTGCCCATACCAGTAGTTCGCTTCAGCACGGCGGGCGGGATCCTCCAGACCATCGATGGCGTCAGGCCCGAGGGATTTCCAGAGCTCATGCCCGCAGGCACGATTGAGACCCTGCTCCGCCTCATCGGAGAGCAGCAGCAGTCGCCGCTGCAGATTCTTGAGCTGGGCGACGGACATGGAAAAACAGGGACTCGATCAATAGTACAAAGGAACCATCGCCTTGGTCAGAACGGCAGCTTTTTCTTCGCGTCCTTGTCCAGATCCGCCTCCATCTCCCTCAGCCGCTTCAGGATCGTGTCGTAGTACTCACGGATGTAGGCCTCCATCGACGTGGTCTCCTCGGGATCGAGCCCGAAAGCTGCATAGCTGGTGTCCATGGGTGCGTTGAGTTCCTGCCCCCCTCCGGTCACCTCCGCGAAGGCCAGACGTTCCGCAACATTCACCGAAGGCTCGAAGAACGACGCGACGCCCTGCATCAAACGGATCAGCAACGGTTGAACCCGGAACACCCGGGCCGTCTTACCGCTGAAGCGCTCGCAGAGCTGCACCAGCTCACCGGTGTTCCATGCCTTGGGGCCGACAACCGGGTAACTGCCACGGATGGTTTCCGGACGCCCTAAGGCCGACACGGCGAAACGCGCCATGTCCTGGGTGTTCATGTAGGAGATGGCGGTTGGGCTGCCACTCACCCAGACCGTCTGACTCTCCAGAACCGGAATGGCGAACTGGCTGATGACGCCCTGCATGAAGGCAGCACCCTGCAGGATCGTGTAGTCGAGATCGGACGATTCGAGCAGGTTCTCCGTGCAGGCCTTGATGTCCATCAGAGGAACATCGCGGTGACGGTGAGCACCGAGCAGCGACACGAAAACGAAGCGGGAGACACCTGCACGTTCACAGGCCCTCAGCAGATTCAGCTTCCCGTCCCAGTCGGTGACGTAAACGCTCTGTGGATCCGTGGGCCGGCTGGTGGCGGCGTCGATGACGGCATCCACGCCATCCAGGGCGTAGTCGAGGCTGTCGGGCTCCAGCAGATCGCCGCGGGTGAGCTCGCAGCCCCATTCCTGCAGGAAGGACGCTTTGCGCGGCGTTCGCACCATGCAGCGGACCTGGTGACCGGCATCAAGAGCATTCCGAGCGATCTGCCGCCCCAGGGTGCCCGTGCCACCCACCACAAGAACCTGCATGGGGCCCAACATTCAAGGTGGGAGCTTAATGGTCCCGGGATAGAACCTGTCGCTGCTCAGTCCCCCTGAAGCTTGAGAAGCAGGGCACCACCGGCCAGGCCGACCGGGATCAGAACCCAGAAAACGGCTGCAATACCGAAGATCTCAGAAGCCATGGTCAGGGCCCAATGTTCACTGGCCTATTTAAGGACCTTCCGAGCGAAGCCCGACACAGAGCTGTAACAGCTCGGGAAGATCGGCATCGGTCCGCACCTGACCAGCCATGACGGCACTCGGCCAGGCCTGATGCCCCGCACGCCTGAGCGTCTCCACCAGATCAGCAACCCCTGGAGGACCATCCATGCCGAGCCGCCGGGACAGTTCATCTGTGGGCCAGACGCGGGCAGGGACACCGGGATCAGCCTGAAGGCGCTGAATCAGGCGTTGTGTCCTGGGCTCCAGGTCCGCCCTGGGATCCTGCAGCGCTCCAAGCGCTGCAGGATCCTGCAGCGCTCCAAGCCAGAGAGGTCCACTGATCGCCCAGCGACCGGCCCCGTCCAGACAGTGACAGCGGGGCCAGCCCTGCAACCGCAGCAGCGGCTGCAGCTGCTGATCGCCGCAGCGCTCACAGCGGGCGACCAGTCCGAGACGCTCCTCCTCCGCAGCGGTCGGGCGCCGCGCAAGCCTCACCGCCAGGCGGAACGTGCGGCCATCGCTGAAGGCGAGCAAGGGCTGCACCCCCCGCCCCAGCATCCAGGCCTGCCGGGCCAGCAAACCCAGCTGCAGCCGCAGCGCCAGCTCCCAGCTGGCTGGATGGGCCCGGGCTGCGGCGCCGAAACTGCGGATGGCTCCCGGACGGTCATGGCCGGTGGGGGAACGGCCGTCGGTGCTGGCCAGCAGAAGCACACCGTCGAACGCCAACACCTGCAGCACGGGCTGGATCAGGGCCGAGGGGCTGCCGAAGGCATCCAGGTCGATCAGATCGAAGAAGCGCTTCTCCGCGAAGGCACGCGCCAGCAGCACCTCGGCAGGCATCGCGCTGAGCTTCAGAGCCTGAACCCGTGAAGCCAGCGGTGCGAGGTTGGTCTTCAGCAACGGCAGACGGTCTGGGTCGGCGTCGTTGACCCACAGCTCCACCCCGGAACCGACCTCCGGAAGCGCTTCGAGCCCCCAGCGCAGAGCCCGGATGCCGCAGCCTGCCATCAGATCCAGCCAGCGCTGACAGCCTTCTCCACGGGGACGCCGGGCCAGAGACAGGGCCAGCAGCACCGAGATGTCCCGTGCCGGTCGCGATTGAGCCCGGAAGAATCCATCGCCGAGCGACAACCGGGCCCGCCCTTCGCAATAGTGAGCAGAAGAACTCTCCAGAGCCGTGATGACCTCTGCTCTCCAGAGTGCCCACTGGGGAGAGCATGGCCGCTGGTTCTGGCAGGGCCACGGTTGCCACTGGCGTTGCCTCGGCCCTGAGCACGGTCCGGCCGTGCTGCTGCTCCACGGTTTCGGAGCCAGCAGTGCGCACTGGCGTCGCTGTGCCCCCCTGCTGGCCACGCGCGGCTATCGGGTCTATGCGCTCGACCTGATCGGCTTCGGAGCGTCATCACAACCCGGCTATCACTCCTCCCGCCCCGTGGACAACCGACTGTGGGGACGTCAGGTGATCGGCTTCGTGCAGGAGGTCGTCCAGCGTCCCTGCGTGCTGATGGGCAACTCACTCGGGGGGCTGACCGCTTTGACCGCAGCGCTGCTGAAGCCTGAACTAGTGAAAGCGGTGGTGGCCGCTCCACTGCCGGATCCTGCCCTGATGCAACCGGTGCCGTGCCGGCGGCCACCTGCCTCCCGGAGTCTGCAGCGTCTTGTGGTGGTGTGCCTGCTGCGGCTGCTGCCTCTTGAGCTGATCGTGCCGTTGATCAGCCGCACCCCGCTGCTGCGGGCCGGACTGCAAGGGGCCTATCGCCGTTCGGTTGCCAACGACCGCGAACTTCTGCAGCTCATCGCCGCCCCGGCCCGTCGAGCCTCCGCCGCGCGATCACTGCGGGCGATGAGCATCGGCATGGCGCTGAGGCCGAGAGGAGCCACCGCACCGGCCCTGCTCGGACAACTCAACGGCCGACTGCCGCTGCTGCTGGTCTGGGGACGGCAGGACCGCTTCGTTCCGCTCGCGATCGGCCGGAGAACCGCCGAACGGCACCCCTGGCTGTCGCTGCATGTGATCGATCAGACCGGGCACTGCCCGCATGACGAAACGCCGGACGCCTTTCTGCAGGCAGTGCTGCCCTGGCTGGACCGTAGTTTGGATGAAAGCAGCCCGGCAGGGGACGAACAGCGGAGATGAAGCACACCCTTTCCGTGCTGGTGGAAGATGAGTCCGGCGCTCTCAGCCGGATCTCGGGCCTGTTCGCCCGACGCGGCTTCAACATCGACAGCCTGGCCGTCGGCCCTGCCGAAAGCGGTGGGCAGTCCCGCCTGACGATGGTGGTGGAGGGAGATGACCAGACCCTGCAGCAGATGACCAAGCAGCTGGACAAGCTGGTGAATGTGCTGCAGGTACTCGATCTCACCCAGAGACCTGCCGTGGAGCGGGAACTGATGCTGCTGAAGGTGGCCGCCCCCCCGGAGACGCGCAGTGCCGTGTTCGACCTGGTGCAGGTATTCCGGGCCAAGGTGGTGGATGTGGCCGACGAAGCTCTGACGCTGGAGGTGGTCGGAGACCCTGGAAAGCTGGTGGCTCTCGAGCGACTGATGACGGCCTTCGGCATTCTCGAGATCGCCCGTACCGGCAAGGTGGCCCTTGAACGAGCCTCAGGCGTCAACACGGAAATGCTCAAGGTGTCCCCAAGCCAGAACCGCGTTCCGGCCTAAGTTCACTCTGTTAATACAGCCTTGTTGATGCGATCCCCTTGCTGGATCGCATCAACCACCTCCATGCCATCCACGACACGGCCGAAGACGGCGTAACGACCGTCGAGTTCCGGCAATGGACGCAATGCTATGTAGAACTGGGCGCTGGCTGAGTCAGGAGCCTGGGAGCGGGCCATGGCAACCGCCCCACGCTCATGGGGCAACTCCAGACCATCAAGTTCAGCCGGATTGGTGCTGACCCGGCTGTAACGGGGCTGCGGCTCGGATCGGAACTTGATTTCAAGCGGGATCATCCGCGCCTGACCGTTATCGGGATCCACGAAACTGCCGGTGCCGAGCTGCCCCAGGGGAACCGATCGATCACTGGATTGCGGATCGCCCCCCTGCACCACGAAGGGGACGGGCTCGCGAACAACGCGGTGGAACATCGTTCCGTCGTAGGTGCCGCGCCGCACCAGATCAATGAAATTGCCGGAGGTGAGGGGAGCGGCATCGCCGTTCACCTCAATCGTGAACTCGCCCTGGCTCGTCTGCATGGTGACGGTGGCCTTGCCCTGCAGACAGGCGGAGTCGGCGTCGGCACAGCCCTGAGCCACCGCAGCGGTCGGGGACGGACTGCAACTGACGACCAGAGGGGTCAGCAGCAGCAGCAGACACCAGAGGATGGAACGGGTCAGCGCACGCATGGGATTCAAAGACCTTCGAGGTTGACGCCGAGAAAACGGGCCAGCTCGGCACCGTCCTGCTCGAGCTGGGCAAGAGGGAGTGGCTCTCCGACACGGGTCAGAGGCATGTCGCGGCGTCCCTGAATGCGCAGGGACACCCGGCGGCGGGCATTGAAACCATCCCTCACCTCAACCTTCACCGCCTTCACATCCCGCATCGGGATCTCAACGCTGATCGGCTTGCGGAAGCCTCGACGGCTGATGGTCACCAACCCGGCCTTCCGATCGAAGCGATTGCTTCCGGAGCCGACATCCACAGCGATCACGTACCAGAGGTAAGTAGCGAGCAGGGCGGCCGCGATGCTGTAAAGACCCATCACCACACCCTGAGGCACGAAGATCAACGCCGCCGGATGGCCGATCGGCAAGAGATCTCGGCCCAGATAACTGGAGAGGGATGCCAGCAGGAATCCGATCCCACCGATGCTGACGGCGGCGGCGACGAGAAAGTTGGAAATGCGCCGGGAGCCGAGCACGGATTGCTCGAGCACATCGGTGGACATGGCCGACCCTGAAGGAAGCGTCATTGTGACCTCCAGCAGGCCACCGCGGCCAAACAGGAAGAAATCCCAAAGAAACAAAGCGATACAAGGGATTTCAGCTGAAGCAAACAGGCCCCGCGCTCCGCTTCAGGATTGTTAAGGTCGCCCGGTATCCCACAGCCTGCGGCTCTTCCGCTCCGTTTCCTCCATGACGATCGCTGTAGGACGCGCGCCTCAGCGGGGATGGTTTGACATCCTCGATGACTGGCTCAAGCGCGACCGCTTCGTTTTTGTCGGCTGGTCCGGCATTCTCCTTTTCCCAACGGCCTACATGGCCATCGGTGGCTGGCTGACAGGCACCACCTTTGTCACCTCCTGGTACACCCACGGCATCGCCTCCTCGTACCTGGAAGGCTGCAACTTCCTCACCGCAGCTGTCTCCACCCCCGCTGATGCGATGGGTCACAGCCTGCTGCTGCTCTGGGGACCTGAGGCTCAGGGCGACTTCGTTCGCTGGTGTCAGCTCGGCGGCCTTTGGGCCTTCGTGGCCCTGCACGGTGCCTTCGCGCTGATCGGCTTCATGCTGCGTCAGTTCGAGATCGCCCGTCTGGTGGGCATCCGCCCCTACAACGCCATCGCCTTCTCCGGTCCGATTGCGGTGTTCGTCAGTGTCTTCCTGATGTACCCCCTCGGCCAGAGCAGCTGGTTCTTCGCGCCCTCCTTTGGTGTGGCTGCGATCTTCCGCTTCCTGCTCTTCCTTCAGGGCTTCCACAACTGGACCCTGAATCCCTTCCACATGATGGGCGTGGCCGGCATCCTCGGCGGCGCACTGCTCTGCGCCATCCATGGCGCCACCGTGGAAAACACCCTGTTTGAGGACGGCGAGCAGGCCAACACCTTCAAGGCGTTCGAGCCCACTCAGGAAGAAGAGACCTATTCCATGGTCACGGCCAACCGCTTCTGGAGTCAGATCTTCGGGATCGCCTTCTCCAACAAGCGCTGGCTGCACTTCTTCATGCTGTTCGTGCCTGTGATGGGCCTGTGGACCAGCTCCATCGGCATCATCGGCCTCGCCCTCAACCTGCGCGCCTACGACTTCGTGTCGCAGGAGATCCGCGCTGCAGAAGATCCCGAATTCGAGACCTTCTACACCAAGAACATCCTTCTGAATGAAGGTCTGCGTGCCTGGATGGCACCGGCTGACCAGCCGCACGAAAACTTCGTCTTCCCTGAAGAGGTTCTGCCCCGTGGTAACGCTCTCTAATCCCGGTCTTGGCGCCACTGGCGGCAAAGATCTCGACTCCACCGGCTACGCCTGGTGGTCCGGTAACGCCCGTCTGATCAACCTTTCAGGCCGTCTGCTTGGTGCCCACGTGGCCCATGCCGGTCTGATGGTGTTCTGGGCCGGCGCCATGATGCTGTTCGAGGTGAGCCATTTCACCTACGACAAGCCAATGTATGAGCAGGGCTTCCTCTGCATGCCCCACGTCGCCACTCTTGGCTACGGCGTGGGGCCCGGCGGTGAGGTCACTGATCTCTTCCCCTTCTTCGTGGTCGGTGTTCTGCACCTGATCAGCTCCGCCGTGCTCGGCCTTGGCGGTCTGTACCACGCCCTGCGTGGTCCTGAGATTTTGGAGAACTACTCCTCCTTCTTCTCTCAGGACTGGCGTGACAAGAACCAGATGACCAACATCATTGGTTATCACTTGATCCTGCTGGGCGTCGGCTGCCTGTTGCTGGTCTTCAAGGCCATGTTCTTTGGTGGCGTTTACGACACCTGGGCCCCCGGCGGTGGAGATGTCCGCCTGATCACCAACCCGACTCTCGATCCGGGCGTGATCTTCGGTTACCTGTTCCGCGCCCCCTTCGGTGGCGAGGGCTGGATCATCGGTGTGAACTCGATGGAGGACATCATCGGTGGCCACATCTGGCTCGGCCTGACCTGCATCTTCGGAGGCATCTGGCACGTGATCACCAAGCCCTTCGGCTGGGTGCGTCGCGCCTTCATCTGGAACGGTGAGGCCTACCTGAGCTACAGCCTTGGAGCCCTGAGCTTCATGAGCTTCATCTGCTCTGCCTACATCTGGTTCAACAACACCGCCTATCCCTCCGAGTTCTGGGGACCCACCAACGCTGAGGCTTCCCAGGCTCAGAGTTTCACCTTCCTGGTGCGTGACCAACGCCTCGGCGCCAACATCGGTTCGGCCATGGGCCCCACCGGTCTGGGTAAGTACCTGATGCGCTCCCCAACTGGTGAGATCATCTTCGGAGGAGAAACCATGCGCTTCTGGGATTTCCGTGGTCCCTGGCTGGAGCCCCTGCGTGGTCCCAACGGTCTCAGCCTCGACAAGCTGCAGAACGATATTCAGCCCTGGCAGGTTCGCCGCGCCGCTGAATACATGACCCACGCTCCCAACGCGTCTCTCAACTCCGTGGGCGGCATCATCACCGAGCCCAACTCGGTGAACTACGTGAACCTCCGCCAGTGGCTGGGTGCAGCGCAGTTCGTGCTCGCTTTCTTCTTCCTGATCGGTCACCTCTGGCACGCCGGCCGCGCTCGCGCTGCTGCCGCTGGCTTCGAGAAAGGCATCAGCCGTGAGGCTGAGCCTGTGCTGGGCATGCCCGACCTCGACTGATCCTTCAACGGTTCAGCCTGCGATCGTCCATCAGCCCTCGCCCAACGGCGGGGGCTTTTTATTGGCACGAAATCGTGAAGATTTCGAGTGCATTTACTCACGAAATCGTGCTGACCTTGATTTCTTAGCCTTTCACTGTGGCTTCAGTGGCATTGAAGGAAGGCGGCAACGAAGGTCTGAACACCCGGGTGATCCATCACGGCGACAGCTTCGCTGGGGACACCGGCACCGTGATGCCGCCGATCTTTCCAACCTCCACCTTTGCCCACGGCAATTCCGCCGGCTTCGACTACACCCGTTCCGGCAACCCCAATTTCCGCATCCTCGACGCTGTGCTCGCCTCGGTGGAGGGCTGCAGCCATGCCACCGTGTTCGCCTCCGGCGTCAGCGCCATCACCGCCGTTGTCTCCCAGTTGAAGCAGGGAGATCTGGTGCTGTGCGAAGAGAACCTCTACGGCTGCACCGTGCGTCTGTTCGAACAGGTGTTCGCCAAGTTCGGCCTGCGCACCGCCTGGGTGGATTTCACCCGCCCGGAGGCCCTGCAGGAGATCCGATCCCACAAGCCTGCCATGGTCTGGCTGGAGAGTCCTACCAACCCACTGCTGAAGGTGATCGACCTGCAGGAGGTCTGCGCCATGACCCAGTCCCTCGGCATCCCCGTGCTGGTGGACAACACCTTTGCCACGGCCCTGGTGCAGCGACCGCTTGAGCTGGGAGCCACCCTGTCACTCACCAGCACTACCAAATACATCAACGGTCACTCCGATGCTCTGGGCGGAGCCGTCTGCACCAACGACCCTGAATGGCACCAGAAAATGGTGTTCTCCCAGAAGGCGCTGGGTCTGCAGCCCTCGCCGTTCGACTGCTGGTTGATCACTCGAGGCATCAAGACCCTGCCGCTGCGGCTGCGGCAGCAGATGGCCAACGCTGCCGCTCTTGCCGACCAGCTGGCGGAGCACCCCCGGGTGAACTGGGTGCGCTACCCCCACCGAGCGGATCACCCTCAGCATGCGGTTGCCAGCCGGCAGATGGCCGCCGGAGGCGCCATCGTGACGGTGAGCTTCGACGCCACTCAGCAGCAGACCTACGCCCTGTGCAAACGGCTGCGCTGGTTCACCATGGCCGAGAGCCTGGGTGGCATCGAGAGCCTGATCTGCCATCCGGCCACCATGACCCATGCTTCGGTGTCTGCGGAGGTGAAGACGAGGCTGGGCATCGACGACGGGCTGGTGCGCTTCTCCGTTGGCTGCGAGGACCTGGTGGATCTGCAGATGGATCTGCAGCAGGCCCTGGAGCAACTGGTGTGAGTCCCCGCGATCTGCTGCACGATCCCTGCTGGCAGGGAACGGATCTGGGGCAACCGCTCCCCGACGCGACCCATGCCGTCTCGATGACGCTGCCGCGCTGGCAGGACGTGATCGCCTACGAGGAAAAGGATCCCGCCTGTCGCAAGGCCCTGCAGACGATTTATCCCCGTTTCGGGCTCCACCCACTGCTGCAGGAGCTGTCCGCCCAGATGGCCGTGGATGGTTTGACGGCGTGGCCGTTTTCCACTGAAGCAGCCGCCCGCGCAGCCCAGACCCACTGCCAACACCAGGAACCGGATGGTCACACCCGGCTGACCCGTGGCGAGACGCTCGTGGCCCTGCACACCGACGCCAGCACCAGCCCCCACGCCAAGGCCTTCTGGCAGCACACGGGTCTGGGAGCCTCCTCCCGTCAGGCCGCCGTTGCCCTGGGACGGGAATCAGCTCCGGCGCCAGCAACGGCTGAAGCGGCCCGCACAGCGGTGCGACAGCGGTTGGCCGCCATCCACGGCATCGATGCCCATCGGATCAGCCTGCTCCCAGCCGGCATGGCCGGACTGCATGCGGCGCTCTCCGCCATCCAAAGCCTCAAGCCGAATCGCCCCACCCTTCAGCTGGGCTTCCCCTACGTGGATGTGCTCAAGCAGCCGCAGGTGGTGTTCCACGGCGGCGAGCTGCTGCAGGGGAACAACCTGGAGGAGCTGAAGGATGCTCTGGAGCGTCGCGATCCCGCAGCTGTGATCGTTGAACTGCCCAGCAATCCCTTGCTGCGCTGTGTGGATCTGCCGGCCGTGGCTGAGCTGGCCCACCGCCATGGCATCCCCGTGATCGCCGACGACACCATCGGCACCGGCCTCAACCTCAGGGCCCTGCCCCATGTCGATCTGATCTTCACCTCGCTCACCAAGAGCTTCGCCGGCCGTGGCGATGTGATGGCCGGCAGCCTGCTCGTGAGCCCCCATTCCCCCTGGAGCGATCCACTGTTGAAGGCCATCTCCCCGGTTGCCCGGCTGGCGGATGGCGATGCAATCGCCCTGGAGGAGGCGAGCCGCGACGTTGACCAGCGGGTGCCACAGCTGGATGCCAATGCCCTTGCGCTGGCGGAACGGCTGGAGAGACACCCGGCGGTGGCGCGCGTGCAGCACCCGAAGGACTGCCCCCATTTCCTGGCCTTGATGCGCCCGGATGGAGGCCACGGCTGCCTGCTCTCCCTTGAGCTGAAGCAGGGGGAAGCCAAGGCATCGAGGGTGTACGACGCCCTGAGGGTCTGCAAGGGACCCAGCCTGGGCACCTCATTCACCCTGGCCTGTCCCTACACCCAGTTGGCGCACTACGACGAACTCGGATGGGCCGCGGACTGCGGAGTGCCCTCCCACCTGCTGCGCGTTTCGGTGGGACTGGAGGACCCCGGGGAACTCTGGGAGCGCTTCCGCGACGCCCTGGACGCCTGAGAGCGAGAGGGAAGCCTGAAAAAGCCCTTAACAACCAGGGCCCAAGCGGGTTGTGTTTCTAGGTTGACCTTTCGGGCCCTTACAGACGCTTCATGTCCCGCATCTACGACGACAACAGCCAGGCCATCGGCAACACCCCGCTGGTGAAGCTGAACCACGTCACCAAGAACTGCAAGGCCACCGTGCTGGCCAAGGTCGAAGGCCGGAACCCTGCCTACAGCGTCAAGTGCCGCATCGGCGCCAACATGATCTGGGACGCCGAGAAGAGCGGCGCCCTCACCAAGGACAAGGTGATCGTCGAGCCCACGTCCGGCAACACCGGCATCGCCCTGGCCTTCACCGCTGCTGCGCGCGGCTACAAGCTGATCCTGACCATGCCCGAATCGATGTCGATCGAACGACGTCGGGTCATGGCAGTGCTCGGTGCCGAGATCGTTCTCACCGAAGCTGCCAAGGGCATGCCCGGCGCCATCGCCAAGGCCAAGGAGATCGCCGAGACCGACCCGGCCAAGTACTTCATGCCCGGCCAGTTCGATAATCCCGCCAACCCTGAGATCCACTTCAAGACCACCGGTCCGGAGATCTGGAACGACTGCGACGGAGCGATCGATGTGCTCGTGGCCGGCGTCGGCACCGGTGGCACCATCACCGGCGTTTCCCGCTTCATCAAGAACGAGGCCGGCAAGGCGATCGAATCGGTGGCCGTGGAGCCCAGCCACAGTCCGGTGATCACCCAGACCCTCAATGGTGAGGACGTCAAGCCCGGACCACACAAGATCCAGGGCATCGGCGCCGGATTCATCCCCAAGAACCTCGACCTCTCCGTGGTCGACAAGGTGGAGCAGGTGACCAACGACGAATCCATCGCCATGGCTCTGCGCCTGGCCGAGGAGGAGGGACTTCTGGTGGGCATTTCCTGCGGCGCCGCTGCTGCTGCTGCCATCCGCCTGGCGGAACAGGATGAATACGCCGGAAAAACCATTGTGGTGGTGCTTCCCGATCTGGCCGAGCGTTACCTCTCCTCCGTGATGTTCAGCGAGGTGCCCACGGGCATCATCGAGGAACCTGTTGCTGTCTGAGATCGATCAGCGCGTCGGGGGTCTGGCTGCATCCATCACCGCCTCCGGCGCGATCCACATCGCATCGCCATAGGAAAAGAAGCGGTAGTTCCTGCTGATCGCTTCGCTGTAGAGCCCCAGCAGCGTCTCCCGGCCGATCAGAGCGCTCACCAACAACAGCAGCGAACTCTTCGGCAGATGAAAGTTGGTGAGCAACCCCTGCACCACGCGGAAGCGATAGCCGGGCTGAATCACCAGATCCACGGGGCCGGTGAACGGCTTCAGCTCTCCGCCATGGACCTGCGCTGCTCCCTCGAGGGCCCGCACGCTGGTGGTGCCGACGGCGATCACCCGACCTGAGCAGTGGCGGATCGTCTCGACCACCGCCGGACTGACCTCGATCCACTCGCTGTGCAGCTCGAGCGTGGTGAGATCCTCCGTCTCCACGGGGCGGAACGTGCCGAGTCCCACATGCAGGGTGATCCGGGCCAGTTCCACTCCCTTGCGGGCCAACGCGTCCAGCAGTGCATCACTGAAATGCAGCCCCGCCGTCGGGGCTGCGACGGCTCCGGGTCGCTCGGCATAACGGGTCTGATACCGCTCGGCATCTCCGGGGTCGTGCCGTTCGATATAGGGCGGCAGCGGCACCTCACCGCACCGGTTGAGCAGGGTCTCGATCGTCGCCGCATCGGTGCAGTCGTCCGGAAACTGAACGATGCGCCCGCCGCTGGCGGCATCCTCTGCCACCACGGTGAGCCTGATCTCAGTTCCATCGATGGTGAGAACGTCCCCAGCCCGCATCCGCTTGGCCGGCCGGGCCAGACAGAGCCACAACCCCTGACCGCGGGGCTCCAGCACCAACAGTTCCGACAGTCCGCCACCGGCGCGGCGCACCCTCAGACGCGCCTTGAGCACCCGGGTGTCATTGACCACCAGCAGATCACCGGACTTCAGTTCCTCGAGCAGATCCCAGACCAGACGATGCCGGGTCGACGCCACGCCGCTGCCCTCAGGAGCCACCATCAGCAACCGGGCGCTGTGCCGTGGCTCGACTGGGGCCTGCGCGATGCGCTCAGGCGGCAGTGGATAGTCGTAGCTGCTGAGCTGCCGGTCCCTGGGATCGGACACTCCGATCAGAGCGCCAGACTCTCGGGGTGGGTCTCGATCAGCTCCGCTAGATCCTTCAGGAAGGCCGCACCGTCAGCCCCGTAGATCACCCGGTGATCGGCGGTCAGATTCACCTGCATCTGACGCTTCACGGCGATGGAACCGTCCTTGCCGGCCACCACGGTGGGGCGTGATGCCGCCACCGCCAGGATCGCGCCGGTGCCGGGAGGAAGGATCGCATCGAAGCGATCGACACCAAACATGCCGAGATTGGAGAGGGTGAAGGTACCGGTGCTGTATTCCTCCGGCTGCAGCTGCTTGCTGCGGGAGCGCTTCACCAGATCACCCCACTGGCGTGACATCTCATAGAGATCGGTGCGGTCGGCATTGCGCAGCACCGGCGTGATCAGGCCGCCGTCCTCCATGGCCACGGCGACGGCCACGTTCACGTCGGCGGGGTAGGCCATGCCGGCCGCCGTGGTGGCGGCATTCACTTGGGGATGGCGAGCCAACGTGACGGCCACGGCCTTGGCCAGCAGGGCAGTCATGGTGACGCCCTTGGGCTTCACTTGTTTGTAGAAAGCATCCAGCTTGTCGGTGGTGATCGTGTACCCGACACGGAAGCAGGGCACCGCCAGGCTGGCTTCCATGTTTCGATTAACCGCTCCCTGCAGGGTGTTGAAGGGCACGGTCTCACCGGGTCGCCCGAAGCTGCTGCCAGCCGGTGCAGCCGGGGGCGCTGCAGCAGAGGACGCGCCTCCAGAGACGGCAGGAGCTGTGCCCTCGGCGACTCTCGGAACGGAGATCGGTTGACCGCTCGCCTTTTCCACGTCCTCCGCCTGGATCCGGCCGTGGGGGCCGCTGCCGCGCACGGTGGCCAGATCCACGCCCATCTGAGATGCCAGCTTCTTGGCACGGGGGCTGGCGACGATGCGGCCGTCGTTGACGACCGGAGCAGACGGCTGAACGGCTGCCGGAGGCGGAGCTGCCACGGGAGCTGCCGCAGCCACCGGTGCAGGGGCAGGCGTCGGGGCCGGAGCAGGAGCTGTGGCCGTCGGTGCAGGAGCAGCGGCAGCGGGGGCTGCCGGAGCCGAGGCCTTGGCATCAGCGATCTCCGCCTCGCTTTCCACGATCAGCCCGATCGTCTCGCCCACCGGCGCGGTGCTGCCAGCCGGCATCAGCACCGCGGCCAGATAGCCGTCCTGAAAGGACTCCACATCCATGTCGGCCTTGTCGGACTCGACCACGAGCACCGACTCCCCCCGTCCGACCTTGTCGCCGGGTTGCTTCAGCCATTCCACGATCTTGCCCTCCGTCATGGTGGAGCTGAGGGCAGGCATGAAGATGTCGTGGGTTGCCAAAACCGTCTCCGTGAGGGCAGATCAGGGGAGTTTACGAGTCAGCTGATGGCTGCTGATCAGGCCTCCTCAATGGCCTGAACGACACCGTCCCGCACGACGATCGACACCTGCATTTTCTGCACCAGGTTGTCGCCGACGGTGAGTTCACAGGTGCTCTCCAACTGGCCCTGCTCCACGATCTGCTCCAGCTCGAGCTCACGCACCTGAGCCTGCTGCTGCAGCAACCCGCGTTTCTGCTCCTCGATCTCGGAACGCTTGGCGGCGACCTGCTGCTGAATCTGAGCCACCTGCTCCTGTACCCGGGGATCGAGCGGGTTGGCACTCTGACGGCGCACCTCATCAACCACCTGCTGACCCTCCTGCTCCAGCTGGGCCAGCTGCTGATCGCAGTTGGCGATGCCGTTGCTGATCTCCCGCTCCGCTTCCTCCTTCCAGGTGGGGGTCACCACGGCACGAACGGTGATCGGGCGCTTGATCGTGAGGATGGTGCCGTCGGCCATGGGACTGCTTGAGAAGCAGCAAGCGTCTCAGCCGTGCGGCCTCAGGTCAATCACTTCAGTGATCATCCCCTCATCGGCCGTACAGCTGCTCGATCAGGGCAGCATCCCGGGCCGTGATGCGATCGCGACGCTGCTTGAGCGTCTGCGTGAGCAGACCGTTCTCGATGCTGAAGGGATCCACCAGCACCACCCCGGCCAAGCGCTCATCCCCACGGGAGCCGGATCGTCCCTTGAGCAACCGGTTGCACTCCTGCATCAGCCGTTTCAACAGCAGCGCATCCCCCGGGCGCCCTCCAAGATCCTCCGCCAGGGCCATCCCCTGCTCCGAGGCCCAGGTCTGAAGCGCTTCCACCCGGGGCACCACCAGTGCTCCGAGCTGGCGTTCGTCCTGACCCACCAGCATCACCTGCTCGATTAGCGGACTGGCCACCAGAGCCTCCTCCAGTGGACCGGGTTCGATGTTCTCACCGCTGCTCAGCACGATTGTGTCCTTGGCGCGGCCGGTCAACGCCAGCGAACCATCCGCGAGCAGGAGCCCCAGATCACCGGTGTCGAACCAGCCCTCAGCATCGAGCACCTTGGCGCTGGCCTCCGGCCGGCCCAGATAGCCCCCCATCACCTGGGGACCGCGCACCAGCACACGGCCCCTGCGGCGCAGTCCCAGATCCTCGCCGGACTCCGGATCCACGATGCGGAACTCGGTCTCCGGCATCGGCAGGCCTGCACTGCCGCGGATGTTGCGCCACGGTCGGCGGCAGCTCACCACCGGACTGGTCTCCGTGAGTCCGTACCCCACCAGCAGCTCGATCCCCACCGCTTCGAAGAACGCATCGATGTGAGGGGCAATGGCTCCGCCACCGCTGATGGGATACAGCAGCTGTCCGCCGCTGAGCTGAAGCCGCAGCTTCGGCCAGATCAGCGTGGAGGCAAGGGCGTGCAGAGGCCAGCGCAGCCCCGCTTCCGCAGCCGCCGCCAGCCGGCCGGCCGGTGCCATCGGTTGCAGCAGAAGGTTGCGCGCGGTCCGCATCGCGCGCCGCTGGGCCGCACTGTTGGCCAGGGCCGCTCTCAACACCCGCTGTCGCGACGGCGGGAAGGTTTTCAGCACATCCTCGAACCCTGCCTGCACCGCTTCCCACAGACGCGGCACCGTGGCCATGGCGATCGGCCGCACCCGCGGCAGATCCTTCTTCAGCTGCTTGATCGTGGTGTAGGTCTGCGTGCAGGCGCAGGACAGGAAGTAGTAACTGGCGCTGCGCTCATAGGCGTGCCAGATCGGCAGCACGCTGAGCACAGGCGAGCCTGGAGCCGGATAGGCCACACAGGCCAGAGAGTGCATCTGATGCAGCAGATTGGCGTGGGTCAGCGGCACCCCCTTGGGCTGGCCGGTGGTGCCGGAGGTGTAGAGCACCGTGGCCACCGCCTGACGTGACTGCTCACGGTCCGCGTCGCATGGCACCGACGGGCTACCACGCCCGCTCGCCAGGAAGGCGTCCCAGCTCATCACCCCGTCCTGAGGCTCCCCTTCCAGCTGCAGCACGAAGCGAAGCGGGGCCCGCTGCTCCGGTGTCAACGCCAGGCGTCGCCACACCTCCGCGTTCTGCACCACCAGGGCGGTGGCCCGACAGTCCGACAAGATGTAACGCAGCTCTTCAACCGGAGCGGACGCCCCCCGAACGGCATCGGCTGCACCGGCCCGCATCAGCCCCTGATCCGCCACCAGCCAGCGGGGGCTGTTCTCGGCGAACAGCGCCACCACCTCGCCGGCTTCCAGACCCTGCTCTCGGAAAGCCGCAGCCGCCGTGGCGATGCACTGAGCCAGTTCCGCGAAGCTGAGCCGTTCCGGATGTGCCACATGGGGCGCATCCAGGGCCGTCAGGGTGCCGTGGTGATCCGCCAGCCAGGGCCAGATCGCATCCACCCGCTGCAGCGCGAGGACGTGCTGATGGCGTCGAAGCGAGTCCTGCTCCTGGCGTGTCGGGGTCCAGCTGGCCGTCATCGGAGGCGATCCATCGATGGGCTCAGGCCTATCACGCTTCCGCGGACCAGACCAGATCGAAACGTCGGCGCAGGGCTTCCCGCAGCCGGGGCTGAACCTGTTCCACCGTCAACCCAGGCCGCCAGTCGCACAGACGACCCACCCGGCTGCCCCGGAGACCGCAGGGGGTGATGACCTCAAACCCGCTCAGCGCACAGGACACATTCAGGGCGAGACCGTGCTGGGTGATCCAGCGACGGCATCCGGTTCCAATGGCCGCAACCTTGCGACCCTCCAGCCAGATCCCTGTGAAGCCCGGGATGCGCTCTCCCACCAGGTCGAACTCCGCAAGCACATCCAGCAGCACCTGTTCCAGCTGTCGCAGATACCAGTGCAGGTCCGGCTGGTGACGACGCAGATCCAGCACCGGATAAGCCACCAGCTGGCCCGGCAGATGGTGCGTTACCTCCCCTCCGCGATCGATCCGGTGCAGCGGAGCCGGCGGAACCTGCGGATCGAAGTGAAGATGCTCTGCGCTGGCACCGCGACCGAGGGTGTAACAGTCCGGATGCTGAAGCAACCAGACTGCCTGCGGCTGGCAGGGATTCTCCAGAAGACGCTGCTGCCAGCGCCGCTGAGCGCTCCAGGCCTGCTCGAACGGCACCGGCTCCGCAGGCTCAAAAAGAATTGCACGGGAGGACTGTGCCGAATCGCCAACCGTTCCTAATTTGCCGTCAACAATCGGCACAGGAGCGTTGCATGAAGTTGCTGATCCATGGTCGCAACCTCGAGATCACGCCAGCCCTGCGGGACTACACCCAGACCAAGCTCGAACGGGCGACGCATCACTTCGCTGAGGCGGTGCGAGAGGCGGATGTGCATCTCTCGGTGGCCCGCAACCCCCGTGTTCCTCAGCAAACCGCAGAGGTGACGGTCTTCGCCAACGGCACCGTGATCCGGGCTCAGGAACGCAGTGAGAATCTCTACGCCAGCATCGACATGGCCGCGGGGAAGCTGGCGCGTCAGCTGCGGCGCTGGAAGGAGCGCCACAGCGATCACCACCACAGCCACGGCCACAGCGCCAGCCTGACGCCCGGCACCGAATCGATCACCGATGACGAACCGGTGGACGGCTCACTGCTGAAGGGCCGCCATGCTGAGCTCCCCGACCCCGGCGTGCGCCGCAAATATTTCGCGATGCCGCCGATGAGCCTGGAGGAGGCCCGTCATCAGCTCGATCTAATCGATCACGACTTCTACCTGTTCCGCGACAGTGACAGCGGTGAGCTGCAGGTGATCTACCGGCGCAACCATGGGGGCTACGGCGTGATTCAGGCTCGGGACTGAAGACCGCAACCGCCATGGCCGATCCCCTTCAGGACCTTCCGGATCTGCCTCCCCTTCTCGACCAGGCCATCCTCGACCCGCTGCTGAATGCCGAGCAGCTGACCGAATGCTGCGATGCCAGCCGGGAACGGAACATCCGGGCCATCTGCGGCACCCTTGCCAGGCTGCCGGCCCTGCGCCATCGACTCGGGGGTGGTGACGGTCCACGACTGATCGCCGCCATCGACTTTCCGTTCGGCACCCTGCCCGCCGGTCTGCGACTGGCTGAGGCCCAGTGGGCGGCAGCCAACGGAGCCGACGAGCTGGATGTGGTGCCGGATTTCAGCGCCCTGGCCGATGGCGACTCCGGCCGCTTCGCCGAGGACCTGGCCGCTCTATGTGATCTAGGCCTGCCCCTGCGGGTGGTGCTCGACATGGCCAGGCTCAGCGACGCGCAGCTGGAACTGGCGGTGGAAGCGGCGATCGATGCCGGGGCCAGCGGTGTGCTCACGGGAAACGGTTTCGGTCCCGCCTGCCATCCGGATCAGGTGAGCCAGCTGAAACAGCTCTGTCGCGGCCGCTGCGCGATCAAGGCCGCTGGCGGGATCCACAGCCTGGAGCTGGTGCACGATCTGGTAGCAGCCGGCGCCAACCTGCTCGGCACCAGCAGTGCTCCTCAACTGCTCCAGGCCCAGCGACAGCCCATCGGTTGACCCCATGGCGGAACGACGGCTGGAAGGGCTCGTCCTGAAGGTGGGTCCCCTGGGGGAGCACGACCGGCTGCTCACTCTGCTCAGCGAGGCGGAGGGGGTGAGCCGGCTGGCGGTCCCTGGGGCGCGACGTCCGAAGAGCAGCCTGGCCGCCGCTGCTCCGCTCACCCTCCTGGAGCTTCAGGTGGGAGGCCGCAGCGGACTGGCCCGGGTGCGGCAACTGCGCGTCCAGCGCAGTTTCAGCGGCCTGGGCCGGCGGCTGGAGACCCTGGCTGCCGCTCAGGCCCTAAGTGATCTCTGCCTGCTGATGGGCGCCGATGACGATCCGATCACCGGAATGCTGGCGACCCTGATGCTGCATCTGGAGCGGCTCGAGCAACGGGCCGAGGCCCCGACCATGGTGCTGGCGAGCACCGTTCAGGGCTGTGTCCACCTGCTGAGCCTCGGGGGCTACGGGCTGCCGCTGCAGAGCTGCTGCCGCAGCGGCGCCCCGCTGGATCCACCCATCGGTCAGTGGGACTGGCGTTGCAGCCTTCTGCCCGAGGACGGCTTCGCGATCGGGGCGGAACCCACGGCGCGGCTGATGCTGAATCCATCGGAGCTGGCCCTGCTGCAGCGGCTGCCCCGCCCGGATCTGCCCTGCCGACGCTCCGGGGAGCTGATGGGCCCCGAACCGGTTTGGCTCAGGCTGCTCTCCGTCGTGGAGCTCTGGATCCGCAGCCATCTGCCGAGAGGCAGCCGGGCGTTGCCGATGCTGCGGGAATCTCTGGCTCACCCTGCGGTGAGCGATCATGTGCCCGACGCGGGCGGATCTTGAGCGGCACGGTTTCCAGCGCGCAGGATGAGGGACGCCAGGGTCTGATGGCCGTTGTGCGGCTCGAGGACTTCCGCCGGCTCTGGATCGGCCAGATCTTCTCCCAGCTGGCGGACAAGTTCTACATCGTGCTGATGGTGTTCCTGATCGCCCAGCACTGGGTGAGTCAGGACGCTCAGAGCAGCGGCGCCATGGCGGAGGTCGCCTCCGCCATCCGCATGGACATCGAGACCAGAGCTCAGCGCATCACCCTGCTGGCGACAGGCATCTACGTGGCCAACACCGTGCCCGCCGTGCTGCTGGGAATGCTGGCGGGGGTCTGGGCCGACCGCTGGCCGAAACGGCGGGTGATGGTGGCCTCCAACGCCATGCGGGCCCTGCTGGTGCTGCTGGCCCCTGTCTGCCTTCTGCCGGGTCCTGAACTGCTCGGGCTCAGCTGGGGGTACTGGGCCCTGCTGCTGATGACCTTCCTGGAGTCGGTGCTCACCCAGTTCTTCGCCCCGGCGGAACAGGCGGCCATTCCGCTGCTGGTGCCGAACAAACTGCTGCTGGCGGCCAATTCGCTGTATCAGGCCACCAGCATGGCGGCCACCATCGTGGGCTTCGCCCTCGGTCAACCGATCCTGCGACTGCTCAATCAGAGCCTCGCCAGCCTGGGACTGTCGGGAGGTGAATTCCTGCTGCTGCCGTTCTGCTATGGCATGGCGGCTCTTAGCCTCAGCACCATCCGTCTGCGCGAGACCCCCTCGCGGCCGAACAACATCGGCATCGGGGAAGAGATCCGTGAAGGACTGCAGGTGCTGGTGAAACGGCCGACCGTGCGGCGGGCCATGCGCAATCTGGTGCTGCTGTACAGCCTGCTAGCCGCGATGTACGTGCTCGCCATCAGCCTGGCGGGTTCGATCAGCAGCCTGGGGCCCACGGGATTCGGCAGCCTGCTGGCCATGAGTGGCCTGGGTATGGCGATCGGAGCGGTGCTGACCGCCCAGCTCGGGCATCGCATCAGCCGCCACCATCTCGGAGCCGCCGGACTGGCTGCCATCACCTGCTGCCTGGTGCTGCTCGGCCAGCTCCAGGGGCGCCTGCTGATCACACTGAGCCTCTGCATCCTGCTCGGCATCGGTGCCGCCCTGGTGGCGATCCCAGCCCAGACGACACTGCAGGAGGACACCCCGGAACGGGAACGGGGCCGCGTGTTCGGCCTGCAGAACAACCTGATCAACATCGCCCTCAGCCTGCCGCTGGTGCTGGCGGGGACCCTCGTGAGCAGCGTCGGACTCAGGCCGGTGCTGCTGCTGCTGGCGACCCTGGCCCTCGGCGCGGCAGTGCTGGAGAGACCCTGGAAGCGCTGCTAACTTGCTGCCTTGCCAGAGGAGGACCGCAGAGCGCTTGGTGCAGATTGCCTGGCTGGGTAAAAAATCTCCGTTCTGCGGCAATGTCTCCTACGGCCTGAGCACCACGCAGGCCCTGCGTGAACGCGGTCACCAGACTCACTTCATTCATTTCGACAATCCCCGCAGCCCGGAAAGCGGTTCCACCTCACTGCTGGCCAATGATCCGGATGTGAGCCTGCCCTACCTGGTGAAATCGCAGGTTTACACCATCCCTTCTCCAGGCGCCCAGAGGGAACTGAGGGACTCCCTGGAACGGATCAGGCCGGACATCGTCCACGCCAGCCTGACTCTCTCGCCGCTGGATTTCCGCTTACCCGACCTCTGTCAGCAGCTGGGGGTCCCCCTCGTCGCCACGTTCCATCCCCCCTTCGACGCGGGGATGCGCAACCTCACCGCCGGGACCCAGCAGCTCTCCTACCAGCTCTATGCCCCGGCGCTTGCCCGTTACGACCGGGTGATCGTGTTCTCCCAGCTGCAGGCGGAAGTGCTGATCCGCCTCGGGGTGCCGGCCGACCGCCTGGCCGTGATCCCCAACGGCGTGGACACCGATCGCTGGGCACCGTCCCGTCACGGTGGTGATGCCGTGCTGTTGCAACGGGTTCGGCAGCGCCTCGGATCGGAGCGCACGTTCCTCTACATGGGCCGCCTTGCCACGGAGAAGAACGTGGAGGCGCTGCTACGGGCCTGGCGCCTGGTGTCACCCCAGGGATGCCGACTGGTGATCGTCGGTGACGGTCCGCTGCGCGGCACCCTCCAAAACAGCTTCAACGAGTCAGGGATCCTCTGGTGGGGATACGAAGCGGACCTGAACACCCGCATCGCCCTGATGCAGTGCGCCGAAGTCTTCCTGCTGCCCAGCCTGGTGGAAGGACTGTCTTTGGCGCTGCTGGAGGCCATGGCCACCGGCACGGCCTGCATCGCCACCGACGCGGGTGCCGATGGCGAAGTGCTGGAAGGTGGGGCCGGAATCGTGTTGAGCAGCCAGGGAGTGGCCACCCAGCTGCGCACCCTGCTGCCGGTGCTGCGCGATCAACCGGTGCTCACCGCGGAACTCGGACGCCGGGCACGGCAGCGGGCGCTTGAGCGCTACCGACTGAGCCGCAACATCGACGCGATCGAGCAGCTGTACGGCACCCTTCTGGCCACCAGGCCACTGGCGGCCTGAGTTCAGGCGAGTTCCCGACTCCGCTCAGCCGCCGCCAGCACGGCTTCGATCAGGGCGGAGCGGACCCCGGCCTGCTCCAGACGACGCAGACCGGCGATTGTTGTGCCCGCGGGCGAACTCACCATGTCCTTCAGCTGAGCCGGGTGCAGCTGTCGCTCCTGCAGCAGAGCGGCACTGCCCGCCAGGGTGCGATGGGTCAGATGCAGAGCCTGATCTCTGGGAAGTCCAGCCGCCACCGCTCCATCCGCCATCGCCTCGGCCACCACCGCCACAAAGGCGGGACCGGAGGAAGTGAGGGCCAGAAAAGCGTCCAGCTTGGGCTCCGGCAGCTCCAGCACTTCACTGACGGATGCGAAGAGATGGCGCACCCGGGTCCGTGATTCGGGGTTGATGTCGTCTCCCCAGGCCAGAGCCGTCAACCCGGCCCCCACAAGGGCCGGCGTGTTCGGCACAGCCCGGATGCAGCGATGTCCTGGGAACAGCCGCTGCAATCGCGACAGGCTGACCCCGGCGAGCACCGAAATGAGCAGAGGCTGCCCTACGACGGCGGGCGCCTCGGCCGCCACCGCATCCAGTTGCTGGGGTTTGATCGCCAGAAGCTGGAGCGGCGCTGTCCAGACCTCACGGGCGGTCGCTGCATCTGCAGAAAACAGCCGCACGCCGGAAGGCAGCTCATGGGAGAGGGGCTCGATCGAAGCGGCACGTCCGACCACGGCCATCAGGCCCCCAGGATCAAGCTCGCCACGCTGGAGCAAGGGTTCAACAAGGGCCCGGGCCATGCGGCCCAGGCCGATCACACCCACGTCGGGAGTCAAGACCTCGGATCTCAGAGAGCGGTCGCCCCCCAGGCGGGGGAGGGCGCTGAACTGCTCTCCTCCTCCTTGGAGTCGCTTTCGCGGCTGACGACGGTGGGGGCGGAGGTCTCCTCGTGATTGGTGTTGGTGACCGTGACGCAACTGGGGGCGAACAGGAAGATGCTCTCGCCGACGCGCTCCTGATGTCCGTCGATGGCGAAGGTGCCTCCCGCGACGAAATCGACCGCGCGCTGAGCCTGATCCGGTTCCATCATCGTGAGATTGAGGATGACGGTCTTGCGCTCGCGCAGAGCCTGGATGGCGCGGGGCATTTCATCGAAGCTGCGCGGCTCCATCAGATTCACCTCCGCGGCGGCGGTGCTGATGCCCGGCATGCCGATCACATTGGATCCGGGCAGGCTGTCGCCGAGATCGAAGGGGTTGCTGTCGGCAATGGTCGCCAGCGCACCCCCATCGGCATGGGTAGCCCGCTGGTCCTGCTCGTGCTGCTCGTCTTCATAGACGAGATCGTCAAGATCGCCATCGAGATAGTCGTCTCCGGCGACGACGGCACGTAGGCGGGAAATCAGCGACACCTTGGATTCCTCTCAGGCTGAGACGTGGATGAGCAGGCAGGTTCGAAGTCCGGGGCGAGCCGAACAACCTTGTCCCTGGATAGCGTTTTAGCCCCGCTCAAGCAAGTCACTCAGCCCCATCCTGTGACGTTGGCCTCGGACCGAACAGGGCCGAACCGATGCGCAACCAGGTGCCGCCCTGCTGCACCGCCAGGGGCCAGTCACCACTCATGCCCATAGAACAGTCCGCCAGCTCCAGCCTGTCGGCCAGGGCGCGGCAGTCCGAGAACAAGGCACTGCGGTCCGCCTCCCGGGCCTCGAGCGGCGCCATGGTCATCAGGCCGGTGATCGAGAGATGTGGGAGCGCGGCGAGAGCCGACCAGGCCTCCAGCAGGCCCTCCGCCGAGAAACCACCCTTGCTGGGATCCGGGAGCAACTTCACCTGCAGCAGCACCTGCGGATGACAGGCCTCCTCCCCTGCGATCCGGGACACCCGTTCAGCCAGGGCCAGGGAATCGATCGAATGGATCACGGAAAAAGCCCGCACCACCCCCCGCACCTTGTTGCTCTGCAGGCGACCGATGAAATGCCACTCCAGAGCAAGGTCCTCCAGCTGCTCCTGCTTCGGAAGCGCTTCCTGCAGTCGGCTCTCCCCGAAAGCCCGCTGACCCAGCCCGGCCAGAGCCCGCACCGCCTCGGCGGGATGCCCCTTGCTTACCGCCAGCAGCCGGGCCGATCCAGACAGCTGCTCCTGCAGCTCCCGCCAGCGATCGACCGCAGAGGCTGTCATCAATTCAGATGAAGGTCTGATCAAACAGCTGCCGCCAATCCTCCAGATCGGGCGACCCATCGCGGCGGCAACGGCTCAGGTGCACATCCGCATGATGGCGCGCGTCTTGATATGGGATCACCTCGAACTGAGCCCCGCGCGGCTGAAGCGTCACTAGAAAGAACATCCGCTGCGCGTAGAGGGTTGCGTAGACGTCACGGCCTTCGCCGGCCGGTGCCACCCGGTAGAGCATCCCGAAGGTGGGGTGATTGAGATACCGCTCAGCTGCCATCACCCGGATCGCAAGTCAGAACGCACCGTACCTGCTGCGTAGAAACAGCACGATCAACAGCGACAAGGCCGCTGCGCCGTTGAGCAGTCGCGCCGGCGATTCCACTGGCAGTCGCAGCCGCGCCGGACTGAGGATCCTGCCGCCGCGGGCGACCAGAGCATCCGCCCCCTGCTCCGCCCTCAACAGGATGTTGGCCAGCAGTCGTTCGCCGACGGAGAGCACCAGGCCGAAGGAAGCCTTGAATCCCAGGAGACGGAAACTCACGGCCCGGCTGGCGAGGGCCCGCAGCAGGTTCTGCAGCTCCTCCTGCACCAGAGGAAGAAACCGCAACGCCAGCAGCAGCTGGAATCCCAGCCGCTGCATCGGCAATCCCAGCTTCTCCAGCGGCATCAGGCACCAGGTCAGAGCCCAGACCAGGTCCTCCGGCATCGTGGTGAGCAGCACCAGATTGACGCTGTGGATCACGGTGAAGATCAGCGTCGAGGTGCGCAGGCCCAGCAGCGCCGAAGCCCGATCCACCACCAAAGGCCCCAGGGTCAGCGGACCCAGCTGGACAGGGCCGAGGCGCAGCAGATCCCAGCTTGGCCAGTCCGTGCCGAGACCCGGCAGCTCTTGCGGATCGCGCAGATTCAGAGGTGACGGAGGGTCCACCGCCGGCAGCAGCAGGGAGAGCAGACCCACGGCGATCGAGAGCAGGGTCAGCAGCAGCAAGGACCTCCACCAGAGGCGAACCGGCAGACCGCTGATCAGAGTGATCAGCAGCAGTCCAAGCACCAGGGCGAGGCGCCACAGGGGGCCGGCCAGCACAGGGGTCAGCAGGAACACCAGGGACCAGGCCAGCTTCAGGCGCGGATCGAGCCGTCGCGGCCAGCCCTCGGCGCCGTCGACGTACTGCCCCATGGGGATCTGACGCAGCCAGTCCATGGCTCAGCTGGATCGTTGCTGCTGGCGTGCCAGATCCCGTTCCGCATCGCGCTGCTGCTTGCCACGCCAGAACAGCTTCACCGGGGTTCCATCGAAGCCGAGTCCTTCCCGGATCTGACGCTCCACGTAACGGCGGTAGGTCTCTCCGAACAGTTTCGGATCATTGACGAACAGGGTGAAGCTCGGCGGACGGGTCGACACCTGCGTGCCGTAGTAAAGCCGCCCTTGGCGTCCACCACGGGTTGTGGGTGGGCTTCGCCAGCTCAGCGCCTCCTTGAGCACCTCGTTCACAACGGAGGTGCTGACCCGGCGCCGGTGCTGCTCGACCGCCAGGGCCGCCAGGGCGAAAATGCTGTCCACCCGCTGTCCGGTTAGCGCTGATGTGAACAGCATCGGCGCCCAGTCGAGGAAGTAGAGCTTGGCGCGCAGCTCCTTCTCCATCGCCGGCAAGGTGTGGCTGTCCTTTTCAACGGCGTCCCACTTGTTGACGACCACCACACAGGCCCGTCCGTCCTCCTCGATCCGACCCGCCAGCCGTTGATCCTGCTCGGTGACCCCATCCAGGGCATCGATCACCAGAACGCAGACATCACTGCGCTCGATCGCCTTGAAGCTGCGGTTGATGCCGAAGTATTCCGGGCCGTAATTGACGCTGCGGCGGCGGCGGATGCCGGCGGTGTCCACCAGTCGCCAGGAGCGGTTCTCCCGTTCGAGGCTGGTGTCGATGGTGTCGCGGGTGGTACCCCGGATCGGGCTGACAATCGCCCGCTGCTCACCGCAGATGGCGTTCAGAAGACTGGATTTACCGACATTCGGCCTTCCGATGATCGCCATCTGAATCGGCTCCTCCTCCTCCCCCTCTTGATCCTTCGGCGGGAGAAACGTGAGCACCTGATCCAGCAGTTCGCCGGTGCCGGCCCCGTGAATGGCTGAGATCGGATGGGGCTCCCCCAGCCCAAGACTCCAGAACTCGCCGGCCATGGCCAGACCCTGCTCGGGGGACTCGCACTTGTTCACCGCCAACAGGGTGGGGCAGGTGTGCGTGCGCAGAAACTCGGCGATGGATTCGTCGGCAGCGGTGATGCCCTGCTGACCGTCGACGATCACGAGGGCGACGCTGGCCTCCTCGAGCGCCAGGTTGGCCTGCTCCCGGATCTCAGGCAGAAACTCACTGTCGTCGTCGAACACCAGACCGCCGGTGTCCACGACCTTGAAAACCCGGTCTCCCCAGAACCCGTCCTGATAAGTGCGATCCCGCGTCACTCCGGGTTCGTCATGGACGATCGCCTCACGGCTGCGGCACAGACGATTGACCAGCGTGGACTTGCCGACGTTGGGACGTCCGATGATCGCAACGACGGGACGCGCCACGGGGCGGGACTCCGATCAATTCCTGACCCTACAGACCCGCGGAAACGGAAACCTTTCGAAACGAGACCAATCAGACTCTAGCGAGACAGCTAGTCCGGGTAAAGCGTTGTTCAGCGCCATGCTCGATCTTGTCGCCAGCCTCGTCGTCGACCTCTCCGACCAGAAGATCACCGTCTACAACAGCAATCACGATGTGGTGCGGGTGATCCCCGTGAGCACCGGCAAGGCCTCGACACCGACACCGATCTTCGACACCAAGGTGTTCACCAAATACCGCGCGGTCACCCTGCGAGGCCGCACCTACACGATGCCTGGGGTTCCGTACACCATGTGCGTCTCCTCCAACGAAGCCATCTGCATGCATGCAGCCCCGTGGCAGGAGAACGCCGGTAAGGCCTTCGGTGTGCCGCGCAGCAACGGCTGTGTGCGCATGCCCCTGGCCCACGCCCGCTGGCTGTTCGAGAACACCCCCAAAGGCACCCCCGTCTCGATTCAGGCCTGAGCCGCCAGCCTCAGCTCACAGGCAGGTCCCCGGGATGCCCCTGCACCGGATTCTCCGGGGGCGGCAATTCCGGCGCCATCGGCCCCTGCTCCGCAAGGGGCTCCCCCCGGTCCGCTAGCCAGGCGAGCAACCAGTTCACGGCGGTGGCCCGCCTGGTTCGACGGGGATAGAGCTCTCCGATCCGGTAGCCGCTGAAGGCCAGCTGCTGCTTGAGCAGCTGCTTGTGGGGCTTGGCGATCGAGCGCGTCAGACGCACCGAGGCGGGGCGCAGGGCAATCACCTCCGGGCCCAGCGGGAAGGCCTCTGCCCAGTCCGGCGGTGTCTGCACGCCGGCCCGCCAGCCGGCCTCGCTGGCGTCGTAACCGAGTCGCTCCCAGATCCGCTCACAGACGAAGCGGTCACTGCAGCGGTCCTCGAGCATCTGATGCAGCAGAGGACGGCTCAGGGGCCAGAACGCGGTCACATCGATCGGCAGCATGGACCCATGGTGGCGTCCTCCCCGCTTCAGCTTCCCGGCCGTGGCACTCCGCGCGAGCTGACCTGCCGCGTGCTGCAGTCCCCCCTGGCGGGAGTGAGCGATCGCATCTTCCGAGGCCTGGTGCGGCGCTGGGCACCGGAGGCGCTGCTGTTCACGGAGATGGTCAATGCCACCAGCCTGGAACTGGGGCATGGCCGCGGCAAGGTCGAGGAGCTGTCGGAGGAGAACGGCCCGATCGGAGTCCAGCTGTTCGATCACCGTCCTGAGGCGATGGCCGATGCCGCCCGCCGCGCCGAGGACGCGGGCGCCTTTCTGATCGACATCAACATGGGATGTCCGGTCCGCAAAATCGCCCGAAAAGGAGGAGGTTCCGGACTGATCCGGGACCCGGATCTGGCGGCGAAGATCATCGATGCGGTGGTCCGGGCCGTTCGCCTGCCCGTCACCGTCAAGACACGACTGGGCTGGTGCGGCAACGACGCCGATCCCGTCACCTGGTGCCGCCAGCTCCAGGACGCCGGCGCTCAGTTGCTCACCCTGCATGGACGCACCCGCGAGCAGGGCTTCAAAGGGAAGGCGGACTGGCAGGCCATCGGCGAGGTCAGGCAGGCTCTGACCATCCCAGTGATCGCCAACGGGGACATCAACACACCAGAAGAGGCCTTGCGCTGTCTGGCGTTGACCGGCGCCGAAGGGGTGATGGTGGGACGCGGCACGATGGGAGCCCCATGGCTGGTCGGTCAAATCGATTCCGCCCTGACGGGGCGGCCGGTGCCGGCGACGCCGGAGCCGCTTGAGCGGCTGGAACTGGCCAGGGAACAGCTGATCGCCCTCGTGGAGGCTCGCGGTGACCATGGCCTGCTGATTGCCAGAAAGCACATGGGCTGGACCTGCACCGGCTTCGCCGGCGCTCCCCGACTGCGCCATGCGCTGATGCGCGCACCCACCCCTGCAGACGCCCTAGCTTTGCTTGACGCCCAACGTATGAGCCTGGGGTGAGCCTGCTGCTGCTGCTCTGGCCCCTCTGGCTGACCCGTCGCCCGGAAGCGGACTCTCCGCTCTGGGCCCGCCGCAGCCTTATTCTGCTGATCAGCCTGCTGACGCTGCGCTACCTGTCCTGGCGCTGCACGGACAGCCTCAACCTCGACTCGGGGCTCTCCACCGCCCTGAGTCTGCTGATGCTCTTGGCCGAGGGCTGGTTGCTGGTCACCGGGCTCCTGCCCCTCTGGCTGGCCTGGAGAGCCTTCCCGGATCGACGAACCCAGGTGGCGGATCTGGCACGCCAACGGAGAGCCAGCCGCTGGCAACCGAAGGTCGCGATTCTTGTGCCCAGCTACGGCGAACCGCTCCACGTTCTCGAACGCACCCTGCAGGGCTGCCTGGCTCAGTCGTACGACCATTGCACTGTCTGGCTGCTGGATGACAGCGGCCGGGACGAGATGCGCCGACTGGCCCGGAGGCTGGGATGCCGCTACCGCCACCGGCCGCAGCGCTCCAATGCCAAAGCGGGCAACCTCAACGACGGACTGCGTCAGATCGACGCCGAACTGGTTGCGGTCTTCGATGCCGATTTCATCCCGCAGACGGTCTTTCTGGAGCGCTGCGTCGGATTTCTGCAGGACCCGGAGGTGGCCCTGGTCCAGACCCCCCAGAGCTTCCTCAACGCCGATCCGGTGATGCGCAATCTGGGCATGGAACGGTGGCTGCTGCCGGATGAGGAGAGCTTCTACCGCTGGATCGAACCGGTGCGGGACGGATGGGGGGCCGTGGTCTGCGCCGGCACGTCCTTCGTGGTGCGTCGTGCAGCCCTCGATCAGGTGGGGGGCTTCGTGGAGCAGGCCCTCTCGGAGGATTTCGTCACCGGCATCGCCCTGCGTCAGCAGGGATGGCGACTGGTCTACCTGCAGGAGAAGCTGAGCGCCGGCCTGGCGGCGGAGACAATGGCCGACTTCGTGCGGCAGCGCCAACGGTGGGCCGCCGGCACTCTGCAGAGCCTCCGCCTGCCGAGCGGACCGCTCCGGGCCGGCGGCCTCAGCCTGGGCCAGCGCCTCGCCTATCTCGAAGGCGTGATCCATTGGATCAACAACCTGCCCAGGCTGGTGTTGATGCTGATGCCGCTCAGCTACGGCCTGCTCAACATCCTGCCGATCCATCTCACCGGCAGGGCCATCCTCGAGCTGGTGCTGCCGATCTGGGCCACGGTGCTGCTCAGCATCGGCTGGCTCAACAGAGGAAGCCGAGCCGCCCTGCTGAGCGAGCTCACCGGCTGGGTGCTCACCGTTCCCCTGACCTCCACCCAGTTCAGCACTGCTCTCAGGCGCCGTCTCGGCTTCCGCGTCACCCCCAAGCACCAGAGCCGCGGCCAGGGGGGCTGGTGCTGGGCCCTGGCCCTGCCTCTGCTTGTGCTCACGGCCCTCAACGCCGCCAACCTGGCAGGGCTGCTGCAGCAACTCGGCAATGGCGAGACCTGGGGAGATGACGGACGTTTCGCCGGTCTGGCCTGGGCTGTTCTGAATCTGCTGGGCACACTCACGGCTCTACGGGCCTGCTGGGATCCACCGATGCGGGACCCTGCCCCCTGGCTGGCGGTGGACATGGAGGGCGAGGTGCTCGATGTGGGCGGGCACCGGCATCCCTGCCGGATCAAGGCCATCAGCGAAACCGGCGCCGAACTCCACTTCCGAAACCACGTCCCACCCCTGGTGAGCAGCAGCACACTCCGCTGGAGCACGGCCGTGCCGCCGCTTCCGATCGAGATCTCAGCGGAACGGCCCCTGGCCCGGGCGGTCGCCTGGGGCAAGACCACAGCGAGGCAGCAGCATGCTCTGATGCAATGGCTTTACGGCCGGTCCGGCTGCTGGCGTGATCGGCTGGCACCTCAGGAGTGCAGAGCCCTGCTGGCCCTGCTCAAACGGGTTCTGTTCGGAACGCCGGCACCCGCAGCCTTCCGCCGCAGCCTGGTTCCGCTCGCCGCTCAGGGAAGCACCTCCGGCCAACTCTGACGGATCAGCAGCAGGGAGAAATATGGGCGTGCTCCCCCCGGTACGTCCTGGGCTTTCTCGAGTGTCTGATCCGGCCAGCCGACCCGTTCGGCGAACAGAGACGACTCCAGCAGCTGCCGGCGTTCCAGCACCTGCCGCACCCAGAGCCAGCGTCGACCCAGTTTGAGCAGAGCCAGCACCCTGGCCTGTTCAGCCGCATGGTCCAGAGCCTCCGACAGCTGGTCCTCCCGCTCCGGGCATGGCGTCATGAGGAGCTGATCCTGCTGAAGCGCCAGGGGCCAGTTCGCCGCCGCCGCCGCCGCCGAGACGGCCGTGATGCCGGGGATCACCCGGCATGGGCAATCTGGATGCCGTTGCTGCAGGGCCAGCAGCACGTAGCTGCCCGTGGCGAACAGTGAGGCATCCCCCTCACAGAGCAGCACGACGCGCTGACCAATGGCCACCTCCGCCGCGAGGGTGTCCGCGGCTTGGTGCCAGGCAAGACGACGCGGCTCCGCCGCATCCACCATCGGGAACAGCAGGGGAACGATCCGCTGATGCGGCTGGATCCATCGTGCGGCGATCGCAGCCGCCATGCTCTCCGCTCCGTTGCGAGCCACCGGGCAGGCGATCAGGTCAGCCGCTTCAATCGCCCCCACGGCGGCGAGGGTGAGCAGGTCGGGATCCCCGGGGCCAACCCCCACAAGGGTGAGTCCACCCGCGGGTGACTGGTTGAGGATGGGCAGCGGTTCTGTCGCCCGGAAACCAGACGATGAGTCGTCTCAGCATCTTTCCAGAGCGCTCCGATGCAGCCCGGCCCCTTTCACCGCTTCCGCTGCTGGTCAGCAACGACCCGGCGATCATCCGATCGGAACTGGACCGACGCGGCATCCGCTTCGACCAGTGGCCGACGCCTATGCATCTGTCGCCGGGAGCCGGCGACGCGGAGATCCTGGCGGCTTACGGCACTGCCATCACCCGTCTGCAGCAGGAGAGCGGCTGCCGCATCGTCGACACGATGCGGATCACACCGGAGCATCCCGAGCGGGAGGTGCGACGCAAGCAGTTTCTGGCGGAACACCGCCACGACAACGATGAGGTGCGCTTCTTCGTGGAGGGGCAGGGGCTGTTCTGCTTCCACATCGACCAGGAGGTACTGCTGACGCTCTGCGTGCGCGGCGATCTGATCAGCGTTCCCGCCGGCACCCGCCACTGGTTCGACATGGGTTCCAAGCCCGCCTTCTGCGTGCTGCGCTTCTTCCGCGACAACGAAGGCTGGGTCCCCCGTTACACCGGTGCCCCCATCGCTGCACGCTTTCCCGGGCTTGACTGACGCAGCGACCGATGCAAGTGATGTCTGGCTCCTGGAGAACTCTTCCGTTGCTGGTCGCCCTGCTGGTGACAATCGGACCGACATGGAGCAAGGAGCAGGCACCTGACCCCGCGACCAGCCGCCGGGTGGCCCGCCTCGAACTGGCGCGCAGCATCCGAGCCTTTGCCACAGCCACCCTGGTCCATGGCGAATGCCAGGTGGCCCGCGGGCGGCTCGAGCGGCGTCAAGCGGATCAGGCGATGGCCATCGCCCTGCAGGAGTTGGGCATCAGCCCCGCCGTGCTGGCCAACCCCCAGGTCCGCAAGGCTGCCGCCGTGCTCGAGAACCAACTGGACGAGGCCTGCCAGCTCACAGGGCTGGATGCAGCAGCTGCAGACAAACTCGTCCGAGAGGAACTCTGAATCCCGCTCTGTGTCCAGCGGGAGACGCCTGAGCAACCGACTCTTTTTCTCCTGAAGGGAAAAACCGCTCCATAGGGTGCCGCTCAGCCCTGTTCCGTCGATGTCGCCGGCCCGTCTGCTTGCCAGCTGCCTGCTCTGCAGCGCCACAGCTGCGCCGGTCTGCGCCACGGAACTGGCTGCTCTGCCTTCCAGGGACTCCCTGCTGGTTCTTGAACGGACATCGCGACAGCTCTCGCGCACGAAGGATCCGATCTGGGATCTGCGGCTGATCGCCGCAGGCGAACAGATCCAGCGCTTCGACGCCGTCACCGGCCGTGCCCATCGGCAGACCGCTGACCGCCACCGCACCGGAACAAGGGCCCCGCTGCCCATCGGCCGTTACAGCCTTGGGCCGATAGAACCGCTTGGCCCTGGCGACCCCGCAGAACTGGGGCCGATCTGGATCGGCATCGAACCGCTCTTTCCAACAGGACGTGGCCACCTCGGCATCCACCTCGATCCCAGTGCCAATCGCAACGCCAACAGCGGCACCCTCGGCTGCGTCGGACTGGTGCATCGAGACGACATGCTGCTGCTGGCGGAGCTGATCCGGCGCCATCAGGTGACCGCCCTTGTGGTGAACGAGTGATGCCATCGGGCTGGGGGCTGAGCTGGGGAGGCTGGCTGGACAACCGCCGCGGAGAGTGGTGGCTGCTGGCTCAGCTGCTGCTGATCACGGCCCATCTGTTGCCTGCCGCCCCACCGGTCACTGCCTGGGGACTGACAGCCTGGCCAGCGCCGCTTCAGCTGACAGGTGTGCTGATCCTGCTGACCGCTCTGTTGCTCGCCGCCCGCTCGCTGCTGTCGCTGGGAGCCAGCCTCTCCCCGCTGCCCGCACCCCGTGATGACAACCAACTGATCCGGAACGGGGCCTACAGCCACTGCCGACACCCCCTGTATCAGGCGGTGCTGATGGCATCCCTGGGGGTCGTGATCGCCACCGGCAGCCTGTTGCACCTGAGCCTGCTGCTGGCTCTGGCGGCGGTGCTCCGTGGCAAGGCGCGACGCGAGGAACAGGGACTGGCTGAGCGCCATCCGGATTACCCCTCGTACATGGCGAGCACACCTGCCATCGTTCCCCGGCTGCCCGGCCTCGACTGGCGCCACTGATTCACAGGAAGCCCCATGCTGAAATAACTCGACCTGTCGCGGGCCGGATGGCGATCAATCCCAGCCATCGCAGGGGAATCATCCTCGCGGGCGGCAGCGGCACCCGCCTGCATCCGATCACCCAGGCGGTGAGCAAGCAGCTGCTGCCCGTCTACGACAAACCGATGATCTACTACCCGCTCAGCACGCTGATGCTGGCGGGCATCCGCGAGGTGTTGATCATCACCACCCCCCACGACCAGCCGTCCTTCGAGCGGCTACTCGGGGACGGCAGCCGCTGGGGAATGGAGATCCACTACGCGATCCAGCCCAGCCCCGACGGCCTGGCCCAGGCGTTTCTGATCGGTGCTGACTTCCTGGACGGCCGTCCGGCCTCCCTGGTGCTCGGCGACAACCTCTTCCACGGCCACGACCTGGTGCCGCAGCTGATTGGAAGCAATCAAGCCCCGGAGGGGGCGACGGTGTTCGCCTATCCGGTGAGTGACCCTGAGCGGTACGGGGTGGCTGAGTTCGATGCCAGCGGCAAGGTCCTCAGCCTGGAAGAGAAACCCAAACAGCCCAAGAGTCGGTATGCGGTCACCGGCCTGTATTTCTATGACGCCTCAGTGGTCGAGCGGGCACGGCAGGTGAAGCCCTCCGCCCGTGGAGAACTGGAGATCACCGATCTCAACCGGATGTATCTCGATGAGGGCCTGCTGCGGGTGGAGCTGATGGGGCGCGGCATGGCCTGGCTGGACACCGGCACCTGCGATTCCCTCAATGACGCCGGCGGCTACATCCGCACCCTCGAACACCGGCAGGGCCTGAAGGTGGGGTGTCCCGAGGAGGTGGCCTGGCGGCAGGGCTGGATCGGAGACAATCAGCTGGAGACGCTGGCTCAACCTCTGAAGAAAAGCGGCTACGGCACCTATCTGCTGCAGCTGCTCTCCGAGAGCGTCAGCGACCATGCGGCGCTGCAGACCAGCCTTGAGATGCCCGCCCATGCAGGTTGAACAGCTCTCCAGCCGGCAGGGTCAGCGGCTGGACGGTCCGCTGCTGATCACCCCCAGAGTGTTCGGAGACGAGCGTGGCTGGTTCTTTGAGAGCTGGAACCAGCTCCGCTTCGATGAGGCCGTCGGTGACGCCGTCGTCTTCTCCCAGGACAACCACTCCCGCTCCCAGCGCGGCGTGCTGAGGGGTCTGCACTACCAACTGCCGCCGGAGCCCCAGGCCAAGCTGGTGCGGGCGAGTGCCGGTGCAATCTTTGATGTCGCCGTGGACATCCGCCGGGGATCGCCGACGTTTGGCCAGTGGGTGGGGGCTGAGCTGAGCGGGGAGAACCACTGTCAGCTCTGGGTACCGGAGGGCTTCGCCCATGGCTTCCTCACCCTGAGCGAGCAGGCCGAAGTTCAGTACAAGGCCCGCGGCTTCTGGAACCGCGACTGTGAACGGGCGATCCGCTGGGACGACCCTGATCTGGCCATCGCCTGGCCGCTCGAACGCCTCGAGGGCGTCAGCGTGAGCCTGTCGGAGAAGGATGCCGGAGCCGCCGGCATCCGGCAGAACCTGGAGAACGGAGCCCTGTTCCGATGAAAGTGCTGCTCACCGGTGCCGCCGGCCAGCTGGGTCAGGCTCTGCGCAGCAGCTGCCCACCGGACCTGGAGCTGATCGCCACCAGCCGGGACGAGCTGGATCTGAGCAAGGTGGAAGCCTGCAGGGCGGCGGTGGAACGCCATCGTCCCGACTGGGTGCTGAATGCCGGCGCTTACACCGCCGTGGACAGGGCCGAGGAGGAGCCGGACCTGGCGCATGCCGTGAATGGAGGAGCTCCCCGCGCCTTTGCCGAAGCGATCCAGCAGCAGGGGGGGCGGTTGCTGCAGCTGAGCACCGACTTCGTGTTCAACGGCCGCCAGGGCAGCCCCTACCGGGTGGAGCAGCCTCGTGACCCGCTGGGGGTCTACGGCGCCAGCAAGGCCCGCGGCGAGGAAGCGATCGAAGCCGTGCTCGCTGACAACGGACAGGCCACGGTGCTGCGCACCAGCTGGGTGATGGGTCCGGTGGGCCGCAATTTCGCCCTCACCATGCTGCGGCTGCACCGCGAGCGCGATCAGCTGGGGGTGGTCGCCGATCAGGTGGGCTGTCCCAGCAGCACCCTGAATCTGGCCGCTGCCTGCTGGCGGGTGATCAGCAGCAGGGCGGAACAGCCCCCTGTGCTGCACTGGTGCGATTCCGGTGCGGCCAGCTGGTACGACGTCTCTGTCGCCGTCGGGGAACTGGCTGCAGAGCTGGGGATGATCGAGCGGCCGGCCAGCGTCAGGCCGATCCGAACCGAGGACTACCCGACGCCGGCCCAACGCCCCGCCTACTCCCTGCTCGACTGCTGCAGCTCCCGCGAGCAGCTCGAGCTGGATGGCCAACACTGGCGTCAGGCCCTTCGCGCCGTCCTGAGCGCCATCCCTCCCTGCTGACCCTCATGTCCGTCTCGATGCCGACTGCCGCTGAGCTGCTGGAGGGGCGCCGCCGGGTTCTGGTGACCGGTGGCGGCGGCTTCATCGGCGGGGCCGTGGTGCGTCGGCTGCTGCTGGAGAGCGACGCCCTGGTGTTCAACCTCGACAAGATGGGCTACGCCAGCGATCTCACCGGAATCGAGGCCGTGCTGAGCGAGCAGGGAGCAGCGGCGACCAGCCGCCATCAACTGCTGCACGTTGAGCTGGCCGATGCCGACGCCGTGCAGCAGGCCGTCCAGCAGGCGGACCCCGATCTGGTGCTGCACCTGGCGGCGGAAAGCCACGTGGATCGCTCCATCTCCGGTCCCGGGGTGTTCCTGGAAAGCAACGTCACGGGCACCTACAACCTGCTTCAGGCCGTCCGCACGCATTACGAGGGCTTGAGCGGAGACCGCAAGGAGCGCTTCCGGCTGCACCACATCAGCACCGACGAGGTGTTCGGCAGCCTCGGCGCCGAAGGCCGCTTCTCGGAAACCACCCCTTACGACCCGCGCAGTCCCTATTCCGCCAGCAAGGCCGCCAGCGATCACCTTGTTCAGGCCTGGCATCACACCTTCGGGCTGCCGGTGGTGCTGACCAACTGCAGCAACAACTACGGACCCTGGCAGTTCCCCGAAAAGCTGATCCCCGTTGTGATTCTCAAGGCGGCCAACGCTGAGAGCATCCCGCTCTACGGCGACGGCCTCAATGTGAGGGACTGGCTGTACGTGGAGGACCATGTTGATGCTCTGCTTCTGGCCGCCTGCCGCGGCGCTGTCGGACGCAGTTATTGCGTCGGCGGCCACGGGGAACGCACCAACCGCAAGATCGTCGAAGCGATCTGCCATCAGCTGGATCAGCACACACCCTCGGCCGCTCCCCACAGCGCCCTGATCCGCCGAGTCACGGACCGGCCCGGCCATGACCGTCGCTATGCCATCGACCCCGGGCGCATCAGCAGCGAACTGGGCTGGCAGCCGCGTCACAACCTCGAGCAGGGGCTCCAGGCCACCGTGACCTGGTACCTCGAGCATCAGCCCTGGTGCTCCAGCGTTCGCGATCGCGCCCGCTACGACGGCAGCCGTCTGGGCACCCTGAAACCCTGATGGCCGACCGCTATTTCCAGATCCAGCTGCAGGCGCAAAGCACCCTGGCGGCCTATCAGCCCCTTTGCATTCAAGGAGGCGCGGACGCCGGGCTGGACGGAGCGATCCTGTTCCCTGCCGTCGGAGAGCGCTGGATCACCCTGCCGGGAGATCCCGAAACGCTGCAGGTCTCTCTGCTGGCATCGGAGCCAGGCCAGGAGACGCCCTCTCCCGTCGCGGCCGTGCGACGCGATCGCAGCGCGGCCCTGACGCTTCTGGATCTGAGTCATTGGCTGTTCGCCCGCAGTTCCAGGGTCAAGGGAGCACGCAGCTGCGGACAGCTGCGACTGGCCAGCCAACTCAGCACAGAGAAGCTCACCGCCAACCTGCACGGGATCTACCTCCACCACCTGCGGCATCCGGATGCCGAGTTCGAACTGCGCTGCCGCCGTGGCGCGGGGCTTGAGATGGACCTGTCCGCGCTGCGACACAGCTGCCGGCAGCTACACGCCTCAGCCCGCTCTCTGGGGGTGATCGGCAGCGGCGGCCAACCCGTCGACATCATCATTCCCACCTATGGCCAGCCGCTCTACACCCTGCGCTGCATCGCCTCGGTCCTGAGGGATCTGCTCATTCATCGCCGTGTCATCAAGGGGCGGCTGGATGTGCGGCTGATGGTGGTGGACGACGCCCATCCCCAGCAGCAAGGCCAGGCCGTTCTCCAATGGCTGGCGGATCAGGGCTGCCTGGATTTCCGGGTCAACAGCTGCAATCTTGGCTTCCTGGAAAGCTGCAACCAAGCCGTCAGCCGCAGTCGGAACGACAGCCTCATCGTTCTGCTCAACAACGACATCGAAGTGCTCCCAGGCTGGTTGACGGGCCTGGTGGACACCATCGAGCAGGACATCGATGTGGGGCTGGTGGGATCAAAACTGATCTATCCCGACGGACGCCTCCAGGAGGCCGGGGGCATCGTCTGGCAGGACGGTTCCGCCTGGAACTTCGGACGTCTCAAGAATCCGGCACATCCTGATTACAACTACGCCCGCAGCGTCGACTACGTCTCCGGGGCATCGATCATGGTGCCCCGTCGCCACTGGGATGCGGCCGGGGGCTTTGATCAACGCTTCATCCCGGCCTACTACGAAGACACGGACCTGGCGCTGACGCTGCGGGATCGCGGCCTGAAGGTGATCTACCAACCTTCCTCCCAGGCGATCCACCATGAAGGCATCTCCTGCGGCACCGATCTCACCAGTGGCGTGAAGGCCTATCAGGTCACCAACCAGGTGAGCTTCCTGGAGAAGTGGCAGTCTCGGCTTCAGCAGCATCAGCCCGCGGGTGAGTGCCTCGAACGGGCGAAACACCGGGGAGCGCTGGGACGAATTCTGGTGATCGAGAACCAGCTTCTGGATCCTGAAGGCGATGCCGGATCCCTGTTCATGCTCAATTACTGCCTGGCTTTGCGGGAACTGGGCTACACGATCACCTACGTCCCCACCGACAACCTGGCGCATCAGCAGGACAAGGCCGCCCTGATGGGAGCCCGTGGCATTCAGGTTCTCTGCCAGCCCCAGATCACCTCGGTGGACGACATCTTCGAGAGCCGAGCGGAACGCTTCGACCTGATCCTGCTGGCAAGGCCGGGCAATTTTCCGCATCTGAACAGCCTCCGCCGCCTGGCACCGAAGACTCCCGTCGTCTACTTCACCCACGACCTCCACCACCTGCGCACCCAGCGAACGGCAGGGAACATCACCGACAGAAAGGAGCGCCGTCGGCTGCTGCAGCGGGCAGACCGCCTGCGCGATCAGGAAGCGGAGATCTTCCGCCGCGCCGACCTCGTCCTGCACATCAGCGAAGAGGAGAATCGGATCGCACAGGGGCTGCATCCGCATGCGGCCGTGGTGCTGCCACCGGTGGTCACAGCACCGGCCAAATCCCCTCTCGGGACATCGGGCCGCAGGGTTCTGTTCGTGGGCAATTTCGCCCACAGCCCGAACGTCACCGCCGCTCAGTGGCTGACTGAAGCGATCTGGCCCCGCGTGCGGGCGGTGGCCCCCGATATGCAGCTGCTGATCGTGGGCCGCAATCCACCCGACTTCCTGATGGCCGGAGATGGCATCGATGTACTGGGCTACGTCGAGGATCTCTCAGCCCTGATGCAGAGCGTGGACATCGGCATCGCCCCGCTGCAGGAAGGGGCCGGCGTGAAGGGGAAGGTGCTCAGCGCCCTGGCCCATGGTCTGCCGATGGTGACCACCACGATCGGAGCTGAAGGCATCACTGATGCCACCCGGTCCTGCTCGGCGCTGCTGGTGGCGGACACGGCCGATGCTCTGGCTGCTCAGGTGCTGGCGCTTCGGCAACGTCCGGAACAGGAGCGTCGGGCCCTTGCCGAGGACGGCAGGCGTTTCATCCAAAAGCATTTCGGTCCGGAGGCGCTGGTGAGCCGGTTCAGAGAGATGTTCGAGACCCTCGGGCTTCCATTTGATCAGCAGGTGGACCGTTTCCTGCCCTACGCCCCCCGCGGCAATGATCAACGCTTCACCAGCAGCAACAGCTTCACCCAGGGCGTCCACCCGCTGGCCTGAGCCCATCCAGATCCCGTTGCAGCAGCGGATCATCCGCGTCCGGCTGCAACAGCCGGCGTTGAATCCGCAGCGCTGACTCCAGCCAGACGCGTTCCTCGGCATCCAACGCTTCCTCTCGGTGGCGGGCGGTCTGCCGTCGCAGGGCCGGATCGATGAAGGATGAGGCCTGGTCCTGCTCCTGCACCGTCTCCTGGCCAAGGCGATGGCGGCACTGCACCAGCACCGCATCCGGCTGCTGGAGCAGATCCTCGAAGGCGATGATCTGGCGCGGCAGGTCCCGGCTCCAGCGCTCCGCTTCCAGCACATGGGCGATCCAGAGCTGCAGGCCCCGCAGCAGATCGGTGCCCTGGGCAGCCTGAAGAGAGCGCGCCGCTTCCAGCGGGTGTCGGATCGGCAGAAACACCGTGAAGCGCACAGCATCCGACTGAAGCAGCGGTCGCAGGCCCTCGGCCAGCACGCACAGCCTGGGATCCTTGATCACTGGATGCGAGAGCCCTCGGCAACTCTGCTGCCACTGACTGATCAGGCTGCGCCTCCACACCGCAGCCGCTTCGCAATCAGCCCAACCCGATGGAAGCTGATCCGCAGAGGACCAGTGCCGCCCGAGGGAGGAGAACAACTGATCATTCAGCTGCATCAGCCCCTCCGACTCCCAGTAGCCCTTGCGGTTGATCACATCATCCGGACGATCCATCAGATCACCCGGAACATCCAGACCTGAGCTGGCCAGCATGCCGGTGAGGGCAGAGGTCCCGCTGCGGTGCATGCCCAGCACCAGCACGATGCGGCTGGACAAGCCACCGAAGTCCACGGCCCGCTGCAGCGCCAGCTGACTGTCGAGCAGCGCCGGCAGTCGCACCAGCTGCCCCCTGAGGTGATCGCACTCCTGCACGGAGAGCTTCAGTCCAGCCCTTCGGCCGAGGCGCAGCAGGGTCTGCAACCAGTCCTCCAGGCGCCGGCGCGCCTCCATCTCCCGCCCCACCAGCAGCAACCGACAGGCCACGTGAAGTTGCTCGGCTGCCATCAGCAGGCCCAGCCGGATGTGATCAGCCTGATCACGGCACTCCACTGCGACGCAGGGGATGACCTGCGTCGCAGGCAGCCGCATCCCCTGAAGAGCCTGCAGTACAGCGCGCTGGGTCTCCGTGATGCCCTCGGAGAGCGGATGACCGACTAAGGCGTTGACCCTCAGCTCCCGCCATCGAGCTGACACCAGACATCCCAGGACCTGGCCAAAGGCGTCGGAGGCTGTCATGGCTCCTCGAGCCGCGGCTCCAGCAGATCCCTGATCAGGTCGATCCGAGCCACCGATGCCTGCACCATCCCCTCAAGCTGCAGCTTCAGATGGAGCATCTCCTCCTGATGCCGGCGTTCAAGCTCCTCCGTCGCGTCGTGCGCCTCCTGCAGATATCGCTTGAGCTCATCCCTCTCCTCAGCCAAAGCACTGCGCTGAAGCTTCAGCTGTCGAATGCAGAGCCTCTGCATCGCCCCGGTGGTGCGCTTCCACACCAACGCTCCATCCCGCGACCGCTTGAAACCCAGCGGCTGCAAGCGCGCCTCCAGCAGCTGGGCCCAGCTGGCCTCCGCATCAGGTGCCGCCAGTTGCAGCGCTTCGATCCGTTCCAGCCAGTCACCGCCAGCCTCAACCACCGCCAACGGATCTCCCTGACCGACGATCACCGTCAGAAACTGCATCGCATCCACCCGCATCGAGAGGCCATCGAGCAGTGCCGACAGTTCAATCCCCACGCGGATGCTGCGATCCCGCAGCTGGAGATTGGGGCGGCCTTTGCGACAGCAACTGAGCGGCAGGGTTCCATCCCAGCGCCTGTCGTTGAAGCGGTACCAGTCGATCGGTGCATCCACCTGCCTGGCCAGCACGGCGCAGTGCAATTCACAGCCATGGGCGTGGGGCCGCACCACCAGATCCTGCTCCAGACGATCGAGCTGGTCCTGATCCGCATCAATGACACAACACGGGCCCTCCGGCAGGTGATCCACAAGCAGCGGGGCACCGATCAGCACATGGAAACGCCGTTCTGGGTCCATGGAATCGGCATTCGCCAAGCCAACCTAATCTTTCTCACCAACGCTGAAACCCGTTGGACAGCTGGTTCTCCCCCTTCGTCCTGGCCCCTGAGGTCCGGGATCGGCTCAACCGCTGCAACCTGCGCCGGCTCCCTGGAGAGCAGACCGAAACGGATGACCGTGGGTTGCTGCTCGTGTACAGCACCCCGTCGGCGGTTCTCGATCACTGGCGTGGAACCGAGGGGCCGCCGCTTCGCGTTGCCGCACTTCAGAAGAACTTTGAACAGCTGCTCCGGTTGCAGCACCGCGGCCCTCTCGTCGCGGACTGGAGACTCGCAGGACTCGATGACGAGCCGCTGGTGCAGTGGCTGCAGGGCGGGCCGGCACCGCGAACGCTGGCCGAGATTCCACGCCATTCACCGTTAAACGATCTGGTGCTGCTGAATCTGCTGCGCAGCCACCCGGATCTGGAGATCACCTACAGGGAGATCGAGCTGCAGGCCCAGCTGTTCCACAGCGAAGCGGACACCAGGCTGCTGGAGCGGCTGGGGATGCCATTCAATCCTGATGAACTGCTGCGGCACTGGTGCAGCGGGGTTCGCACCAGTGCAGGCTGGGACAACCCTCTGGATCGGATGCAGCGGCTCGAGCAGGACCTGGAGCACTATCTGCTGCTCTGCCGTGAACAGCAGCAGCTGCTGGAAGAGCAGAACGCTCTGAACGCCCGCGCCGTGCAACTGTCCGCTGGCGGATGAGTGCGACACCGCTGCTGAAACGCGCTGCCTGACTGGTCAGGTGTCAATGCAGCTGTTACGTCAACGACTCCCATAAAGAGAATCTTTTGGAAAATTAAAAACCCTCTATGAGTGCAGATCAGCCTTCAGAAGAGCTCTGACGCAGCTCGAGCAACTCGAGCTGCCGGCGATTGATCTCGTGGCCAACGCGAGCATCCAACAGTTCAAGTTTGAACGGATCTCCCTTGGCACGCCGGAAGCGGTCGCGGACACGCTTCTCCAACAGGACGCGGTAGGTCGACGTCCCTGGGTCATCGAGCAAACCCTCCACCAGGAGTGCTTCCGCCCGGTCACGGGAGGAGCGCTTTCCCTGCAGCAGTCGCTGAATCTTGGCCAGGCGGGCTTCGCGCCTCAGCAGCTTTCTGGAACGGGTGAGATTGTTCCTGATCCTGGGATGGTCCAGACCCATGGCCACGGCCGTCTCGCCGAGGCTGATCACCAGATTGTGCTGCCCCTTCTGGCGGCAGAGCTGCATCTCGCGGGCACAGGCCTGATCGAGTGGAAAATCCACGCCTGCCCCGAGCACTTCAGGGGTGTGACCCGCGTCGCGGCACAGCTTCCGCAATCGGCCCTGGCATCGCCAGGATCTCAGCGGGCCTCCCTTCTGCAGGGACGACGTGAGCCAGGCCAGCAGCATCAAGGCAAAAGCTCGACATCTGAGCCTAAGGGCTGCAGCGGTACCCCCCGTAATCTGAGGTCACGCGGGCAGGCCCGGTATGGAGATCCGCTCCACTGCTCTGAAACAGGCACTCGAGCACAGCCTTCTCACCGGGGACGAGGCGCCGCTGATCAATGTTTTAAGGCGGCACCGACGGTTTCGGCTGAGTGCCGATGAGCTGGTGGTCGCTCTGGCCGACCGTCATAAGCACATCGAGGCCCGTTTCCTGCACCCGAAACTGCTGCCCCTGAACCTGCTCCTGGCTCCGGAGCAGTGGATCCCCGATCCCGACGTGTTTGATGGCCCGGCCCTGCTGGCACTGCACCCGGATCTCCGGGACATGAACGAGCTTCTGTGCAGTGGGCTGCTGAACCGCATCCTTCGCGGGGACGTGCCTCTGCTCCCGGATGTCCCGGCCGTGGCGATCGACGCCTACGCCGCGGAACTGCGCCAACCCCATCGGCGGATTTGTCGGTTCGGAGGCATCAGCGCCCTGGAGCACCTGGCCGTGCAGGGTCGTGAATGCTTCCGGCAATCTGAGCCGCTGTCGCACTGCCTGGACCTTTACAACACTGAGCATCCCAACAGGGATGAGCGGCCAGCGGCCCGCTGCCCGCGCCATTCCCCTTGGCTGCTGGTGCTGGATGCCAGTGAACAGGAGGCCCAGCGGCTGGCCGGTCATGCCGGATGGCCCAACGTGCGAACCCTTGCCAGTCACGATCTGGCAGGACTTCGGGAGCTGTGCGCCAGGGTGCACGCCGACACCTGGCTGAGCATCTGCCACTCCAGTGACCGACTGAACCGGCAGGCACTGTGCCTGCTGGCTCGGACGCTGGAAACAGAGGATCTGGACATCTGCAGCAGCGATGAAGCGATCCACTGGTGCAGCAATGAGCCGACCGCCATCGGCAATCCCCAGTGCCGGTCGGCACCAACCCCCTGGCGGCTGATCAGTCGCGGGGACATCGCCGGCCTGATCAGCCTGCGAGCCGCAGCGCTGCGGAACCTCAGGATTCCAGACAACGTCAGCTGCCTGCACGAGCTGCTGGTGGACCTGAGCCTGCAACTGCTGGCCCGGCAGGCCCGGGCAGGCCACTGCCCGCACCAACTGCTCGTGCGTGATCCACAGCGAAACCCGACGGTGCTCGCCGCGGCCTCTCCCATGGAACGACAGCTGTTCAACGCAGAGCAACTGCGCCGCATCGGGCGCATCACCCGGGAGCGCTCCCGCGATCTCCTCAGCGGGGAGGCGGTCCTGGAAGATCAACCCACTCGGCCCGGCTGCCATCGTCTCGTCGGTCAGCGAAGCGATGCCCGCGAGCTGTCGGTGATCGTGCTGGTGAACCAAGGCGATGGTCCTGCCTTGCAGGACTGTCTGAAGTCACTGCAACGGCAGCAGCTCCAGCCAGGGGAGATCCGCGTCGTGACCGACGGAACCATCCCAGACCTGACTGAGGCAGACGAACCGATCGTTCTGGTGCGCTGTCCTCCAGCCGCCACCACACCGGAGCGCTTCAACCTCGCCCGAAAGGGCAGCGGAGCAAGGGTGCTGCTGTTTCTGGAGACCCCACTGCAGTTCGAGACACCGAACGCGCTGGGAGCTCTGATGGCGCCCCTCGATTTCAAGACCACCGCCTGCGTCGGGCCACGGGTGCTACAGCCTGACGGCAGCGTGCACCACCAGGGGTTCATCCTCACGCGCGGTGAACGCCGGGCTTTGCGCTCCGCCGGTGATGGGATCAGTCAGCATGCCGTGCTCGAACGCGTGACGCCGCTCTCAGTGCAGGAGCAGGTGACCGGGGTCTCCTCAGCCTGTCTCTGCATCCAGGCTGAGGCCTTCGATCAGCTGAACGGATTCGATGCGGTCTACCGGGATCGTTACTTCGACATTGACCTGTGCCTGCGGCTGGCGAAGCAGCAACGAATCACCGTGGTCACGCCGGAGTGCACTGCGATTCTTCCAAGAATCGTGGATCACGACGCCCGGCTGCTGAGCAACGCACTCCGCCAGCACCAGATCGACCAGGGTCGCCTGCGCAGCCGCCATGCTGACCTGTTCCGGCACGGTGACCCGCTCACCAGCCCCCATCTGGCACCGCACAGCAGCCGCCACACGATCGTTTCGAAAGCCGACCCACCCGGTCAAGCCGTTGGGGATGAGGCCCTGAGCCTCTGGCGGCGTGGTTTCCAACCGGGTCGACGACCTCTGCTGTTCATGGCGCAGTTCGATGCCCGGGGTGGGATGCGCCCGGATCTGATCGATCTGATCCGGGAGTACAGCCGGTTCTGCGATGTGATTCTGATCGCAGCCACTCCGGCCCTGTGCGATCAGACGGTTCTGCTCCGGCGCTTGCGGCGTCACTGTGTCGGCATCGTGGTTCGCCGCAATGTGGGTTACGACTTCGGGAGCTGGCGGACTGGGCTCAACATCTTCCGTGATGCCGTTGAGACCTCAGAGGAGGTGATTCTCACCAATGACAGCTTCTGGGGACCGGTACGACCACTGCGCAACCTCTTCCAGAAACTGACGCAGACCGATGCCGATGCCGTCGGACTGACGGACGATCTGATGTATGAGCCACATCTGCAATCCGCTTTCATCTCCTACCGGCGACCGGCACTGGACCATCCCAGCTTTCATGCCTTCTGGAATGAACTGAAAGTGTGGGAATCAAAGGCCGATCTGATCAAACAGTGCGAGGTTGCTCTCACAGCAAAGCTCGCCACAGAAGGGCTGAATTTAAAGGCGGTCTACACCGATCAATCAAACGGTAATGTGCTGCATTACGACTGGAAGTCACTGATCATCGATCAGGGATTTCCATTCATTAAGGTGAGTCTGCTGAAGGGAAATCCCACCCAGCAGAATACAGATGGATGGTGGGATCTTGTTCATTCCTACAATCCACAACTGGTCAGAGAGATTCAGCAGCAGCTGAAGAAGTCCGACTCAGTCGCGGTTCACGGCTGAAAGCATAAAGCCGCCGACACCCCAGATCACAATTACAGAGCCGATACAGGAAAGAAACGCCTTCCAACGCCACGTATCGTCAGGGGCAGCTGCCACCTGCGGCTTGCTCAGCATCACAATAAATTTGAGCTGACGCTGACTCTCCATCCGACTGTTGTCTGCCGCAGTCATGGCGGAGTTCAGTGAGTCTCTTGCGAACTCAACATCGCTCTGAAGTCGCGATGCCTGATTGGCAAGCTTGTTGAGATCTCGGCCGCCCGGTCCCACTGCCTTGTCACGTTCTTCCTGGATCTGCCGTTCCAGTTCACGGACCTGGTCTGCGACAAACGCCACTTCCGGCGCATCGGGATCACGATACTGACGGCGCAGGCTCGCTTCCTCAACCTTCAGATCCACCAGGCGTGATTCCAGATTATTGATGAAGGATGTTGTGGCCTGCTGCTCTTCCTCAGGATTGAGCTGTCCGTACTTGTCCTGAAAGGCTTCCAGTTGATCGGAAGCCTTCTTCAGTCTGTCCTTGGCAAAAGCAACCTGTTTCTCGGCGAACAACCTCTGATCAGCACTGATGGACTGATTGACTTCATTGACGAACGACTGCGCCTGATTCAGCAGGGACTGATTCAGATCAAATGCATCCTGGGGAGTGTAGGCATTCGTGGTGAGCACGATCGCGCCGGACATTTCCTGAGGAATGACCTCCAACTGCCTCTGGAAGAAAGCCAATTGATCCTGCTCAACAGCATCGGAAGGGAGACCGCTCCAACCATCAGGAGCAACAGGGGCATACTTGGCTTTGAAAACGTTCGGGTCAGGGAAGACGTTCTGTTTGACGTCGCTGGATTTGAGGTAGGTCTGCAGATACCGGCCATCTTCCAGGGAAGACAACACACTGGAACTCATCGCTGAGCCGCCAAGCAGGATGGAACCGGATGCACTGGGAGGCATCGGCTGCTTGATCACAAACTCAGAGACAGAGGTGTAGCGATCGCGGCCGATCCCGAAGCAGTAGATGGCCGAGCCAACGAGGAAGAGAGACGCCAGGAAACTGCCGCTGAGAAGCGTGCGCCACGACCTGTCAAGACCAGACTTCAACCGTGGCAGGGCCAACGTTGACAACTCGGACGTTTTGTCGCCGACCCAGCTCAAAGAGGGTGCTGACAAGCCGGATTGGGCGCTGCCGATGCGGGTGAGGCGGTCCTGGTGACGGTCCTGTTCAGTCATCAGACAGCAGCAAGGCCTCGTTAGAGAAGTAGAAGATTAAACCAAAACCGCAACTGAGGAAAGCACATGTCAGCAGATAATCGAGACTGATATCTGGAATCGGATAAGCACTGTTGATTGAATGTCTTAAAATTTCAACAGAATGAAGCAGTGGATTCCAGGTCACAAAAGGCCTAGCTGGACCTGGAAGTGTGTACGTGGCGAAAAAGATTCCTGATGTCCACAGCAGAATCCGATTCAAACCGAACTTCGTCAATGTCTTGACAATCGGTATCCTATGTCCGATCACAAGAGCACTAACACCGATACCGATCGCCAGCATCACAGTGACAATGAAATCAATCAGAGCCAACGCCGGATTATCCAATTGAACGCGCCAAAACCAACATGACTCAGAAATAAAAATTAAGACGAGAATAGAAGCATGAAGGCGAGCTTCTAGCAACGCAGAAGCAAGCAAAGTATCCAAGGGACGAATCCTACGGTAAAAGAACATTTTCTGCCCTTTTGCGACACCCGTAAGAGCCTTGATTGCAATTTTCTTAAAAAGATAAAGCATTGTTACGCCGCAGGCCAGCCAGATGAGTGGATTCATCAGGTCCACAGTTTTCATCCGCACCAGAATTCGGAGTGCGAGCAATGTCAACATCAGGGCCAGAGGCTCAAACAGCACCCCCCAGACGCCAAAGGACCCCTTCTCCGCACGCATGAAGAAATCACGGTCTGCCAACGCCAGCACGATCCGGACTTGCAGTGCCAATCCGTTGATGATGCGCGCAACCCTGCGGCCAAAAGCTGTTAGAAGATTCACCATAGCTGCACCTCATCGGGAGACTCTTCGATCAACTCAGGCGATGAATCTTCAACCTCCTGATCCTGGGAATCGTCTTCGATAAGGGACTTGGTAATATTGAGATGGAACCATTTCTGCGCGTCAGGGAAGGAACCTTTGTAAGCAATCTGACAATCGCTGATCACAATCGCCTCATCACAGTAGCGGCCCAGAAACTCTTCATCCTGGTGAAAAAGAAGCAATGTTTTACCAGAAACCCGACGTTCGAAGGCCTCCCTCACCAGGGCTTCAAGCTGAGGCCTTGCCGGCTGACTCCAGGGAAATCTCTTTGAAATGATGTAAACGTCAAAGTCAAAAACTAGAGATACTGCAACATCGAACCGCGCCCTCATCAGAGGCCCCCAGCTCTTCATTCGCTGATCAAAACAACCGGGTTCAAGGGCTGCCAACTCCTCGATCCTGGCGATCTGCTCATACTCTTCCCCGGGCGTTCCATATACCGCCTGCAGGAACTTCGCATTCTGACGACCTGTCATCACACCTTCCAGGGCACCACGCGATGGGAGGGGCCAGCTCACATTGGCCCGGATCTCCACTTTCCCCGACTGCAACGGAGCCACCTCTGAAGCACACTCCAGAAGAGCATTGGCACTTTTGTTGAAGTCGCTGAATACAGCAACTTTCTGCCCCTCCCGCAAAGCAAAGGAGACATCTTTCAACAGGCAGCGTGAGCGCCCCCTGGGCAGAGATTCTTCTCTGCACGCGCTCTTCAATTCAATCAGCGTTCTGCTCATTCTGGTCGACGACATCTCTTCGCGGACCGATGAACGGCAGAGACTGTAACCGGGGATTCCTCGGCCCACCAGCCTGTTCACCTGCGGCGTGGATCCAGCGCTCCACAGCACGACGCAGCCCACCCTGACAACGGCGTTCCAGACGCACAACAACCAGGCCGAGAGCTTTGCTGGCCAGAGCTTCCATCACGGAAAGCGGCAGTCGCTGCAGCGGGTGCCTCTCAGCAATGGCCAGAGCTGCTGTCGCCTCAGCATCCAGCCGTTGATCACGCGGTGTCAGCACAGCTCGGCATTCGAAGCGAACCGCTTCCTGCACAGCGCCAAGCCCCCTTAGCTGACAATCTTCAAAATCGATCCGGAGGCATCTGTGCTGCCAGACCGCCTGGAACACCACCACCGGTCTGATCTCGAACTGCAGCACCCGGAACGGTCTGGATTGGTAGAGGAACCTTCCCTGACCGAGTGGTGTCATGCGCTCACGGCTGAGCAAAGCCGCCATGGTGCGCTTCGGTTTCTGCAGAAACCTCTCCAGACAGTCCAGCTCACCCCCCGGGAGTTCCACCGAGCAGTGATGGCTGCGCTCTGCCAGCGTCTGAAAGCTCATCCCGTCTGCATACGATTGTGAGCTTTGAGCGGCATTCTGCGATGGATGATCGGGTTCGACAGGAGCGGGACAGCCTGGGGCCCGTCAATGTTCCTGCCGGCGCGCTCTGGGGCGCGCAGACCCAGCGCTCCCTCAGAAATTTCGCCATCAGTGATGAACGGATGCCGGCGGAGCTGATCCATGCCCTGGCCCGAATCAAGCAGGCCTGTGCCTTCGTCAATGCCGAGATGAAGGTTCTCGATCCCGCCAAGGCAAGCGCGATCGCTGAGGCCGCGGAAACCATCGCCAGCGGCCAGCACGACGAACAGTTTCCGCTCAGCGTCTGGCAAACGGGAAGTGGAACCCAGACGAACATGAACATGAACGAGGTGATCAGCAACCTGGTGTCCCGCCAGAGCGGCGAGCCGCTGGGCAGCCATCTCCCGGTTCATCCGAATGATCACGTCAATCGATCCCAGTCGACCAACGACGTCTTTCCTGCAGCGATCCATGTGGCAGCCGCCCTACGGCTCCAGCAGGCATTGCTGCCGGAGCTGGATGCGCTGATCGGAGGGCTGGACGACAAGGTCCAGGCCTGGAGCGACATCGTCAAGATCGGGCGCACCCATCTCCAGGATGCGGTTCCGCTGCGACTCGCCGATGAGGTCTCCGCCTGGCGGGATCAGCTGGGGCAGGCACGCCGCTGCCTGGCGGACTGCCTGCCGGAGCTGCAGCAGCTGCCGCTGGGAGGAACCGCCGTGGGCACCGGCTTGAACGCTCCGGCGGGATTCGCCGCCGCGGTGTCGATCGAACTGGGCGGGCTGGTCGATCTGCCGCTCGCTCCGGCGCCGAATCTGCTTGCCGTGATGGCCGGTCACGACGCCCTGCATCAGGCGATGGCCCAGCTGCGACGGCTTGCGTTGGCACTGCTGCGCATCGCCAACGACATCCGCCTGCTGGCCTGCGGGCCGCGGGCCGGTCTTGGGGAACTGCTGCTCCCCGCCAACGAACCAGGAAGCTCGATCATGCCGGGGAAGGTGAATCCCACCCAGTGCGAGGCACTGGCGATGGTCTGCACCCAGGTGATCGGCCTGGACGCTGCCGTCGCAGCCGCGGCCTCGGGAGGACACCTGCAGATGAATGTGTACAAGCCCCTGATCGGCTTCAATCTGCTCAAGGCGATCACCCTGCTGACGGATGCCTGCCACTGCTTCCGGCTGAATCTTGTGGAGGGCATGGAACCGGACAGGGCTCGCATCACCGCCCTGGTGGAGAGCTCCCTGATGCTTGTGACAGCCCTCACCCCAGCGATCGGGTACAGCAAGGCCAGTGCCATCGCCCAGCAGGCCCATCGCGAGGGTCTCAGCCTGCGGCAGGCGGCCCTCGCCTCCGGCCATCTGGATGGCGAGACCTTCGATCGACTGGTGGATCCGGTGGCCATGGCAACGCCGGAGAACTGATCTCAGGCCGCCCGTTCCGTCGCCGGGTTCAGCTCGCCGGCCTGTCGGAGCAGATCATCCGCTTCCGCCACAGGGAAACGGTTGATCGCCCGCAGGGCCTGACGGGCCTTGCTGCGCAGCTGCTCGCTGATCGCCTCGCAGTAGGGAACCTGAGCCAGCAGATCGACGGTTCTGCGCATGATGCGCACCACATCACCCTCATCCAGGGAGGTGTTGGCGATCAGATCGGTCCAGTCGGTCCCCCTCGCCCAGGCCTCCACCAGTCCCATCAGCTCCGGCTCCCACCAGGCGGGGACCACCACGGAACGACGCTCCTGAGCCCGCAGCAGCTCGCGCCGCAGCCCGCTCAGATCATGCAGAGCCTCCTCTGCTGCCGGTGGTGGCGGGAAGCCACTCCAGAGATCCGGTCGGTTCACCTCGGTGCTGATCGCCTCGAACACCGCAGCAAGATCAGGCGGCTCGAGATCATCGAGGTGTCCGCTCATCAGAGCCAGTCCAAGCCAAAGTTCGTTGTCGCCGCGCAGAGCCGCGACGGTGCGTCCGATCTCGGTCGGTTCGAGATCCTCAAGGCAGCCGAACTGCTGCAGGATCTCAAGCAGGGACAGAAAGGTCTCCCAGTGTCGGTTGGCTCGGTGATGCAGCAGCCGCTGTCGTTCCTCGATCTCCTCTTCCAGCTCTTCCATGCGCCGGCGGTGCTTCTTGAGCTGCTTGCGGTCCCCCCACCGATGCGCCGGATGCTGCTCCTGCTCCTGTTCGAGGGCCTGCACGAGCCTGGCCTGCGTGAGCACTTCGCCGGCAAGGTCGTACTGGGGAGTGGTCATGTCATGACGGCCGGCCATGTGAGCCACGGCCAGGGCCAGTCCTCCGCTCTGCTGATCCCCATGACGCAGTTCACCACCACGCTGCAGTTCCGGCACCGTCACGCTGTCCACCTGAAGGCAACTCAGCTCGGCGTGGAGGCTGACCACCGCCTGGCAGGGCACCAGCAGCCACAGATTGTCGTCGGTGAGGCAGAGCAGCAGAGGGAACTGACCCGGACCGTTCACCTTCTCGACGATCACCGCCGGGGTGACCCGGCCGCGCAGCTGGGGTGACTTGAGGCTCACCAGGGTGCCGGTGCTGGCGAACTGCAGCGCCAGGGTGAGCTCATTGGCCAGGGTCTCCTCCGCCTGCTGCTGGAGGATGCGCAACAGGCGCCGCTCCTCCCGCAGCCGGCCCCGCAGCTTTTCGTAATTCTCGAAGTCCTCCCAGGGCACGTCTCCGGCGACCCCCTCCAGCTGACCGAGCTGCAGACGCAGCTGAGAAAGGATGTCCTCCTCCTCCACCAGATCGAGGCTGGCCAGATAGCGACCGAAGCTGCGCTCCACCAGTTCCCGCGCCTTGTCCAGGTCATGGCGCTGGAGCAGGTTGAGGACCATGCCGTAGCTGGGGGTGAACTGGCTGACCAGCGGATCGGCGGGACTGGTGGCCAGGTGTCCCGCTTCGCGGACGCCCTCGAAGCGACTCTGCACGGTCACTACGTAGCCGCGGGAGTCAAGACCGCGCCGCCCGGCCCGACCGGCCATCTGCAGGAACTCACTGCCCATGAGCGGACGATGCCCCCGCTCGGTGCGCTTGGACAAAGCGGAGATCACCGTGCTGCGGGCAGGCATGTTGATGCCCGCCGCCAGGGTCTCGGTGGCGAAGACCACCTTCACCAGGCCCTGCTGGAACAGCTCTTCGATCAACTCCTTCCAGGCCGGCAGAACGCCGGCGTGGTGCGCGGCGATGCCACGCAGCAGGGCATCCGCATGCAGGCCGTCCCGCACAGCCTCGGGATTGGCCTGGCTATAGGCGGTGAACCGCTCGCGGATACGGGCCTGCTCCTCGGGGCTCACCAGACACTGCACCCCCAGATCCCGCACCGCCTTGTCACAGCCCCGGCGACTGAAGATGAAATAGATCGCTGGAAGCATCTCCCGCTCCGCCATCTGAGCGACCACGAAACTGATCGGAGGCGGTTCCGGCTGGGGCGGCTTGGGGGAACGACCCTTGCGTTTCTGCCCCTTGGGAGCCCTCCAGACCTTGCAGTTGGGATGCAGACCGGTTCCCTGTTCATTCAGGAGAGGATGCAAACCCTTGGCACTGCAGAAACTGAACTGCAGCGGCACCGGGCGGTGATCACTGATCACCAGCTGCGTCGGACCGTGAACCTTCTCGATCCAGTCGGTGAGCTGACCGGCATTGGCGACGGTGGCCGAGAGCGCCACCAGTTGCACAGGGGGTGGGCAGTGGATGATCGATTCCTCCCAGACCGTGCCGCGCTGGGAATCGTTCATGTAGTGGCATTCATCCAGAACGACCGCTTCCACATCCGCGAGCGGGTCGTCGTGCTCATCGGCCTCGGCGTAGAGCATGTTCCGGAAGATCTCCGTCGTCATGACGACGATCGATGCCTCGCGGTTCACGCTGAGATCACCGGTCATCAGGCCGACGTTCTGCTCCCCGAACTGATCGCGGAAATCGCGCAGTTTCTGGTTGGAGAGCGCCTTCAGAGGTGTGGTGTAGAAGACCTTCTGGCCGTGAGCCAGGGCCCGATGGATCGCATATTCACCGACCAGGGTCTTGCCCGATCCGGTGGGAGCGCTGACGACAACGGAATGCCCCTGGTTCAGAGCATCGATGGCTTCCAGCTGGAAGCCGTCCAGAGGGAAAGGGAAGATGCCCGCCAGATCGAGTGGGGCTGGCCCTTCAGCGCCGGGGTCAGTCGTAGGCGGCGCCGTGGATGTCATGCGCGGATCCTAAGGAAGGACAACCCCGCGGCCCAGCTGGCACTCAGCGGCTCGAACCGTTAGAAAGGCTCTGTCGCCGTAAAGAATCATGACAACTCTTGATCTGCTAACCGTTCTGCTGTCCTTGAGCTTGGCCTGCAGTGCGCTGTGGCTCTACAAGCTGATCGCCAACGAACCCTCCCGCAACTGAGTTCAAATAGCGCTGACGAGCAAGGTCTTAAATTTTCTTTCAGGAGTTGTATGCATCCTTGCTGATTGATTCAGCAGTGGAACATCATTCTGTTGTCGTGTTCATCACAAAAACCCATGCAACTTTATCTGGCTGACATCCAATTCGATGACATCGACATGCAGAAGGCGGCCTATGCCCAGTTCATCGAACTCTGGGAAAGTGGTGCCATGGCAAAGGAAGACAAGTTCGAAGGTTTTGAACTGCTGTTCCGCGTGCATGCTCCCGGCGAAGGCCGCGTCGTGGTGCTTTGTCGCGCAGAAAGCGACAAACAGCTGTTTGCCCACTTCGCACCCTGGCGTGCTCAGTTCGGCATGGTTGTTGAATTCACACCGGTGATCAGTTGTCAGAACGTCGTTGATTACCACAAGGAACTTTTCGCCAAGCTCGCTGGCTGATTCAGCCGTCTGAAGGCTCCGACCGACGCCAGCTCGCTGCAAGGCCACTGCCGATCAAGCAGTGAATCACCGCTGAAATGGCCCCAGGCAACGCGGTGATCGGGCTGGCGAAACCACCGCTTCGGGCCAGCACCACCGCCAACCCAGAGTTCTGCATCCCCACTTCGATGCTGATGGTGCGTCGCACCGGCAGCGGCTCACCCAGCAGTCGTGGGATCAGTTGCCCGAGCAGAAAACCGCCGCCATGCAGCAGCAGGCAGGCCATCAGCAGCCGCGGCCCCTGCTCGATCAGAGCAGCCCGTTGGCTGCCCACGATGCTTGCCACGATCATCACGATCATCACCACCGCGAGGGGTGGCATCACAGGCTGAACACGCCGGGCCACCCGCGGGAAGCCCTGCTTCAGCACCACCCCCAACGCCACCGGCAACAGCACCACCTGCACCACCTTGAGGAACAGGGTCCATCCATTCACCGGCACGTACTGACTGGCCAGCAGTTCCGTCAGCCGTGGGGTCAGCACCACAGCCGCCAGCGTGCTGAGTGTGGTCATCACCACGGAAAGGGCCACATCAGCACGGGCGATCAGCGCCACCACATTGCTGGCGGTCCCTCCGGGACAGCACCCCACCAGGATCAGCCCGACGGCCAGCGGAGGAGACAGCTGCAGCCCCCAGGCCAGGGTCGCCGCAAGGCTGGGCATCACGAGAAACTGAGCGGCCAATCCGATGAACACCGGCCGTGGCCGGTGACCCACCCGGAGGAAATCCTGGGGCGCCAGTCCGAGGCCCATCCCCAGCATGATCACTCCGAGCCCAAGCGTGATCAGCGGACCGCGGAACCAGATGAACAGCGGAGGCCAGAGCAGGGCGACCACCGCGCCGAGCAGGGTCCAGAGCGGGAACAACAGCGTGAAGCGCTCTGGAGACATCCGACTGAATTCGAAACCACCATCTTCCGGTGGAGCAGCGCGCAGACTGAACCGATGACCCAAGCCGAGCCGGCCAGACGTCGTCGCCTGCGCACCTGGTGTCCCGGGGAGGAAAGCTGGCAGCTGCGCCACGCGGCCGAGGGGGGTGAACCGCTGCTCGATCTGGCGAGCAACGACTACCTCGGCCTCAGCCGTCATCCGGATCTGATCCAAGCGGCCAGCGCCGCCCTGCGGACGGAAGGGGTGGGAAGCGGAGGCTCACGGCTGGTCACCGGCAGCCGACCCGGCCATGACGACCTTGAGCAGGCCCTGGCCGACTGGCTCGGCCGCGATCGGGTGTTGCTGTTCCCAAGCGGCTTCCAGGCCAACATCGCCGCTGTCGGTGCCCTGGCGAACCGACGCAGCACCGTCCTGGCGGATCGGCTGATTCACCACTCCCTACTGGTGGGAGTTCAGGCCTCCGGAGCTCGACTGCAGCGCTTCGCTCACAACGACCTGGCAGATCTCGAACGCCGTCTGGTCAACCTCAGCGGCGATGAAGCACCGCTGGTGATCAGCGAGAGCCTGTTCAGCATGGAAGGCACAAGCCCCGATGTGGAGGCGCTGGCCCGACTCTGCTCCCACCACGGAGCCCGGCTGCTGATCGATGAAGCCCATGCCCTCGGCGTGCTCGGGATCGGCGGGCGTGGCCTTTGCCACGCCATGGGGCAACCGGTGGATCTGATCAGCGGCACCTTCGGCAAGGCCTTCGGCAGCGGCGGTGCCTTTCTGGCCGGTGATGCCGCCATGGGCGAACGCCTGCTGCAGACCAGTGGAGCCTTCCGCTACACCACGGCCCTGGCGCCGCCGCTGGTAGCCGGAGCCCGCGCAGCCCTGGATCTGCTGCAGAGGCATCCGAACTGGGGACAGGAGCTGCTGCAACGCTCCCGGCGCTGGCGGGATGCCCTGCAACAAGCCGGCTGGTGCCGCCCCCGTGGAGACGGCCCGGTGCTGCCGCTGCTCATCGGTGATGACGCCTCAACCCTGCAGCATCAGGAGCAGCTGGAGGCACAGGGACTACTGAGTATCGCGATCCGTCCCCCCACAGTTCCGGAGGGAACCGCGCGACTGCGGCTTGTGCTGCGCAGGGATCTGCCGCAGGGAAGCCTGGAGCGACTGCTGGCGGCCCTTCCCAGCCCATGAACCAGGCCATCACGATGCACGGTTGGGCCGGTGACGCCTCGAACTGGCGCCACTGGCGTGAGGAGCTGATGGCTCTGGGCTGGCACTGGAGTGATGGAGAACGGGGCTACGGCAACCTGCCCCCCCGATCCCCGAGCTGGCAGACGGAGCCCGGGCGCCGTCTGCTGATCGCCCATTCGCTCGGTCTGCATCTGCTGCACAGCTCCGTCCTGGAGACGGCGACCGACGTGGTGCTGCTGGGCAGTTTCGGACGTTTCGTGCCGAGCGACCGTGCTGGACGAGCCATCCGGGCAGGTCTGGCCGGCATGGCATCGGCCCTCGGCAACAGCGAGGAGAGAGGAATGCTGGAACGCTTTCTGGCTCGGGCCGCCCAGCCTCTGCCGCTCTCGGCCCTGCCGCCGTCATCCCTGCTCGAGGGAGTGACCGCCGCCGGTCGCCACAGGCTGGCGGAGGATCTGACTCTGCTTCAGGAGTGTTCAGCGCTGCCGGGCACCTTCCCTGCCAACGCCAGAGTGCTGGTGGTGCAGGGGAATCTGGATGCCATCGTGCCGGCCATCAGTCAGCAGCGGCTGACCGCTGCTCTGCCGGGAGACCGGATCGAGATCATGGCGCTGCCGGACTGGGGACATGCCCTGATCAACCTGCCGGTGCTGGCGAGGGTGCGGGCCTGGCTGGAGCAGGGCCCATGAACGCTGCCTGGAGCCGCAGGGTGCTGGAGACATTCGACGCCTCAGCACGCCGGTACGACGCTCTGGCGACATTGCAGCAGGCCATGGCCCTGCGCCTGGCGGAACATTGCCGACGCACCGACATCGTCAGCGGCTTCTGGGTGGATCTGGGCAGCGGCACCGGTCAGCTGGCCGAGGCTCTCGAAGCGATCCGACCGGGCCAGACCGTGCTGCGGGTGGACGGCAGCGCCGCCATGCTGCGCCAGCATCCCGCCACCGCTGCCACCGAACGGTTTGACCTGAGTGCAGGGCTGCCAGTCTGGTCACGACCACCGACGCTGCTGGCCTCCAGTTTTGTCCTGCACTGGCTGCCCGAGCCGGAACGACAGCTGCGGCGGTGGTGGAACGCTCTGGCTCCAGGGGGTGTCCTGGCCCTGAGCGTTCCGATCCGAGGCAGCTTCCCGCAATGGCATGCCGCAGCGACGGCAGCAGGGGTGCCCTGTACGGCGCTGCCGTTACCGGACGGTGAGCAACTCCTGGAAGCCATTCCTGACTCGGCAATCCATCTCCAGCGTCAGTTGCTGTTCACGCAGAGTGCAGCCGATCCCTTGCGACTGCTGCGACCGATGGCGGAGCTCGGTGCCGGCACCACCTCCGCCCCGCAGCTTTCGGCCACAGCCTGGCGGCGCCTGCTGAGGGCCTGGCCGGAGGCCAACGGACGATCGTTCAGGCTGAGCTGGCGGATCCTGCTGGTGCTGCTGCGCCGATGACGTCTTCCCCCATGCGGATCGTGGTCTGCGGCACAGACACCGACGTCGGCAAAACGGTGGTGAGCGCCTGGCTGGTGCAGGGGCTTCAGGCCACCTACTGGAAACCTGTGCAGAGCGGACTGGACGAAGGAGGTGACCGGGATCGGATCTGTCAGCTGCTGAACCTCCCACCCGAGCGATGGCTGCGCGAGGCGTATGCGTTCCGCCGGCCCCTGTCTCCCCACTGGGCGGCCGAATGCGACGGCGCGGAGCTCGATCCCGCCTGTCTCGGCCTGCCGACCTGCAACGGCCCCCTGGTGGTGGAGACCGCCGGAGGGCTGATGGTGCCGCTCAACCGCTCCTGGCTGCAGATCGATCAGCTGCAGCGCTGGCAGCTGCCGGTGGTGCTCGTCGCCCGCAGTGGCCTGGGAACGCTCAATCACACCCTGCTGAGCCTGGAGGCCCTGCGGCACCGGGGCATTGCCGTTCTCGGACTGATCCTCAACGGCCCTCCCCATGCCGACAATCCCGGCACCCTGGAGCAGTTCGGTGGAATCCCGGTGCTGGCGCAGCTGCCACCCCTGAAGCCGCTCGATGCACACGCTCTGGACCGCCAGTGGCGGCAGCAAGGCCTCAGCACTAAATTCCGACAGCTTCTTGATCCCGCTCGCTCATGAACGGTCGTCAGTCCTTGGTGAGTGGGGTGGTGCTTCTCCTCTGCGTCGGTGTGCTCGTGCTGTTCACGGATATCGAAGTTCAGGTCATCCGCTGGCTGAACTGCGGACCGTTCGCCACCGAGAGTGAGCGCTCCACGACCCTCTGCCGCTGAACAGCCTGCCGCTGAACCCTCAGCCGAGCGAGCGCGATCGCATCGGACAGGTCCCCATGCGGATCGAGACGTGGCGGACCGCCGTCGACAGGGGCCATCCCTGACGCAGCTGTTCATGGATCTGCTCGATGTGCATCGGAGACCAGCCGCGCATTTCCAGCAGTACGCGGATGGACGGCCAGTCGCCTTCCGCGAACACCTGATTGCGAGGAGATTGCGCCCCTCTCAGTCCGGAACAAGGCCCGGCGGCAGAGACGAATCGGTTGGATTGCCGTCGAATCCGCGTCGTGGCCATCGGCAACCACCAGCGCACTGGGTCTCAATATGACAAAAGCTGAGCAAATGGCCATGACATCGGCGGGTCCACACACACGGCATCCCAACCTCTGGCCTCCCTTCACTCAGCTCGCCCGCAGCGAACCGCCGCGACGGGTTTCCAGCGCCGATGGAGCCCTGCTGCATCTCGAGTCCGGAGAACCACTGATCGATGCGATCAGCAGCTGGTGGGTGACGTTGCACGGCCATGCCCATCCCGACCTGGCGGCCGCCGTCCACGACCAGGCCAGGACACTTGAGCAAGTCATTTTCGCCGATTTCACCCACGCGCCGGCCGAACGGCTGGCGGAACGGCTGAGCGCGATCACCGGCCTGCAACGGCTCTTCTTCTCCGACAACGGCTCCACGGCCGTGGAGGTGGCGCTCAAGATCGCCTGTCAGTGGTGGGCCAATCGCGGCGAGGCGCGCCATCAGATCGTGGCCTTCGATGGGGCGTATCACGGCGACACCTTCGGGGCGATGGCCGTGGGAGAGCGCAATCTGTTCAGTGCACCGTTCGAGGACAAGCTCTTCCCCGTCGCCCGTGTGCCCTGGCCGGCCACCTGGTGGGACGACCATGCGGTGGAAGCGCGCGAAGCCGAGGCGCTGGCGGTGCTCAGCCGCACCCTGGAAACACCCACTGCAGCGGTGATTCTCGAGCCGTTGCTGCAGGGGGCCGGCGGCATGGCTGTAGTCCGTCCTCAGTTTCTCAAGGCGGTGCAGAGGCTGGTCCATGACGCCCGGGCGCTGCTGATCGCCGATGAGGTGCTGACCGGCTTCGGGCGATGCGGCGACTGGTTCGCCAGCCGGCGGGCCGGGCTGCAACCCGATCTGATGGCCCTGTCCAAGGGACTCACCGGCGGCTGCCTGCCGATGGGGGTGACCATGGCCAGCGAACGGATCTTCTCGGCCTTCATCGGCAGTGATCCTTCACTCACCCTCTGGCACGGCCACAGCTTCACCGCCAACCCTCTGGGCTGCGCGGTGGCCAATGCCAGCCTCGATCTGCTGGAGGCGGAACCGCAGCGCTTCCTTGGATTCGAGGCCCGCCATCGCCCGCATCTGCAGGCAATGAGCCGGCACCCACGCGTGGACCACTGCCGCCTGATCGGCACCCTGGCGGCCTTCGACCTTGCCGTGGAGGGAACAGCGGGCTACCTCAATCCCGCCGGGCCAACCGTCAAGCGCATCGCCATGCAGGAGGGCGTCTTCCTGCGGCCGCTCGGACAGGTGGTGTACCTGCTGCCTCCGCTGTGCATCACGGATGCGCAGTTGGAGCAGTGCTATGCAGCGATCGGCAAGGCCCTCGATCAGCTCTGACTCAGGGCCCGGCCTGGATCGCCGCCTCCACATCCGCTCGCGACAGGCCGTAGGGGAGGGAGCAGACGCGATCGGCCTGATCCGGGCGCTGCCAGGCCACCCGCAGATCCTCCCTCTCCAGCTGCAGCTCTGCGGTCCATTCAGGCGTGACCAACGACCAGAGACAGGGATCGCCATCAACCCTCGAGGCCCCCAGGGAATCCAGCCACTGCTCAAGCGCCCGGATGGAGTGCTGATTCAGCGGTGTGCTCTGCGTTGGCAGGTCTGACATGCGATGGCGGGGCTGCGGCGTTGTCCCGAGTCTGCTCATCCGTGAGCCAGCCCGGTGAGACCTGCCAGTCACGTCCCTGCAGGGCCGCCACACCGAGTCCGAACACCAGGCACACCAGCAGCGCCAGCGTCAGCAGCACCAGCGAGAACCATTCACCTCCGGAGAGGGGACGCCGCTCCCCGATCCCCTGCCAGCTGTCCCGACGGTCCGGAGCGGCCGCCAGCGGAGCGATGGTCCGTTTCAGCCGCTGTTCGTCGTACAGGCGACGTCGCGCGGGATCCGCCAGCAGCTCATACGACTCACGCAACTGCTGAAAGCGCTGCGCGGCCAACTCGGCGGGAAGCGCTGTGGTGTCCGGATGCAGAGTCTTGCTCTGACGACGGAAGGCCTGACGCAACTGTTCCGGATCGGCCCGGACGGACACCCCGAGCCGTGCGTAGTGACAGGAGGGCGTCTCCGGCACGGTGGGTTCGGCGGCAATTCAATCTAGGAACAGTCGTGCTGACGGTTGATGCCTGACCCCTCCAACCCGGGAGCGGAGCTCTGGCAGGTTCTGGACTGGACCCCCACACCAGAGCAACAGCAGCAGTTCCTGACGCTGCAGGAGCTGCTGCGGGAATGGAACGACCGCGTCAATCTGACCCGGCTTGTGGAAGGCGATGACTTCTGGATCAACCAGATCTTCGACAGCCTCTGGCCACTGGGCAGGGAGCTGCAGCGAGCCGACCGGCCGCTGCAGTGCATCGATGTGGGCACCGGCGGAGGCTTCCCCGGCCTCGCCGTGGCGATCGCCCTTCCCCATGCGCGACTCACCCTGGTGGATTCGGTCGGGCGCAAGACGGCGGCCGTTGCGGAGATGGCCCGATCCCTCGGACTCTCGGAACGGGTGAGCGTTCGCACCGAGCGGGTCGAAACCACCGGACGAGACAGGCGCTGTCGAGGCATGTTCGACCTGGCCATGGCACGGGCGGTGGCCGCGGCACCGGTGGTGGCGGAGTATCTGGTTCCGCTGCTGCAACCGAGCGGCCAGGCCCTGCTGTACCGCGGTCAGTGGAGCGAGGCTGACGGCCGGGAACTGCAGAGGGCCCTGCGGGATCTCAAGGCGCGGATCACAGAGGTGCAACAGCAGCAGCTGCCAGGCGATCGGGGCATTCGCCACCTGCTGCGGCTGCAACAGGACGGTCCCTGCCCGTCAGGCTTCCCCCGAGCTGTGGGCGTGCCCGGCAAACTGCCGCTAGGGAGTTGACGTCGGTCGCTCAGACGCTGATCAGACGACGCTGCGGCTCACCGGCGAGGCGATCACGCAGTCGCCGCAGCAACGACGGAATGCGATCACGCCAGGGACTCGTCCCCAGCACGGAGCGCAGGTCCTGCTCGCTGACATCAGCGTCGAGGGGATCGGCGTTGGCGCCGGGGAACCAGTGCCCCCCCTGGCCGAGGAGTCGGTAGCGCGTTCTGGCGTACTGCTCCAGATCCCAGGCCTCAAGCAGGTTATGGAGCCAGAGCAGCACGGGCAGATTGATCTCCCCGGGAGTCTGCTGCCAGCTGGGCAGGCCCACCTGCCAGCTGGAGAGCCAGTGAGCACCCAGACTTGAGAGGGCGGCGGCCTGCAGCCGGGCATGCACCGGCCCGATCAGCTCGGCGGCATCCGGAAGCCTCTGCACCGCTTCGAGGTGCCGATCGAGATCCGAGGGACACGAGGCTCCGACACTGATGGTGTGCACCCGTGGGTCACGGAGGCAGAAGAGGTCGTTGAAGACGATCGGGTGCAGCGGAGCGCAGAGTTCGATTAGGCGATCCGAGGGGCTGTGCAGATGGCCGCCCTTGTCGGTGGGGCTGATGATGAACACCCCCATGTCCTGGCGTCGGGCGGCGTCGAGAGCCGGACTGTTGTCCTGACGGATGTAATACCAGTGAAGGTTGACGTAATCGAACGCTCCGCTGTCGCAGGCGGTCGCGATCAGATCGACGGGGCCATGGGTGGAGAACCCCACATGACCGATGCGCCCGTCCTTCTGCCAGCGGCGCACCACCTCCAGACAGCCCCCGGAACGCAGAGCCAGATCAAGATGCCGCGGTTGATTGATGCCATGGATGGCCAGCAGCTCCAGACGATCGCGACCCAGCCGTTCGAAGGTGAGCGAGAGCAGATCCTCGAACTCTTTGGGATCGTCGCGCGGTGGAACCTTGCTCTGCAGGATGCGGTGCGGATCGGAAATGTCCGGCAAGGCCCAGCCGAGCTGCCGTTCCGAGCTGCCGTAATGACGGGCGGTCTCCACATGGTGAAAACCGTGGTCCACGGCCCGCTGAAGCGTGCGCAGCAGATTGGTCTGGGAGGCATCGGTGATCTGTTCAGCAGGCAGATCACTCCAGCTCTGCTGAAACCGCATGCCACCGAGGGAGAGCACGGGCATCGGCAGCTCGGTTCGCCCGAAACGCCTGGTGGGCAGCGGGGTGCTCACGCGGTGTGTCTCGGCTTGATGCGACGCTTGCGCACCGCTGAAGGCATGCCCAGCGGCTGGAGGTGCTGACAGGCCAGCTGGTCACGCAGCTCATCGAGTTCCTCGAAGGGAACCCAATGGATGCAGTCCACCGGACAGGTGTCGATCGCCTCCTGAATCCGCTCACTGCTGTCACCGTCCTGACGGATGGCACGGGAGCGCCCGAAACTCTGTTCCACCACGAAGGTGTTAGTGGCGACATGGGCGCAGTAGCGGCACCCGATGCACACCGCCTCATCCACCCAGACCGCCCGCTCCCTCAACGCTCCACCCAGCATCGGTTCGCGACCGCTGGGGGCGTCCGGAAGCTTGGACGGTGCCTCAAAGGCGAGAGATGGATCAGTCAGGATCAGGCGTCCCAGCGCGTGACAACCAGCTCGATGGAGCCGTCCTGGGCGTTGGTCTGCTCGGCCACCTGAAACCCTTCGCGCAGGGAAGCTGCCAGCACGGTGTTGAGGGCATAGCGCTGGGTGAGCTGAGCCAGGAAGCGTTCAACAGGAATCCGCTGCTTCCAGAGATCCAGATCGGTCACCAGCTCGAAGGCTCCGGTCGAAGCATTCCATTGGAAGCCGAGGTCGCCCCCCTGATCCATGGTCACCGCGAGATCCGTTGTGACGGTCTGGCCCCGGTAGCCGCGCACTGGACGTTGACCCTTCTCAGGAGACAGACCCAGATCCTCAAGGGCCTGAACCAGGGGCTCGATCTGACGCAATTCGGTCTTGACGGTGCTGAAGTGCGACATCAGTGGAGGTGTGCGGGAAGGGTCTGGGACTGAACTTCGGGCTGGAGAAAAGCCTCACCTGTTGGTTCCTGCCGTTCGACAGTCCCGAGGGCAGCCTCCAGGCTTTCGGTGAGCTGCTGACACGCTTCTCCTGCCACCCCTTCGACCCGCTCTTCGACCCGACCGTCAGGCCGGATGGTGAAGCGGAGCGTGCGTTGGGGCATGCTGAAGCCGTGTTGAGGCACGCATGCTAGTTGGGTTGTTACGGGTCTGTTGGCTCAGACGTAACAGACCGATGGATCGCTGATCAGTGGAGAAATCCTTCTTCGATCAGGGCCTGAAGCCGCTCGATGACACCCGGGTCCTCCAGCTGTTCGAGCGCCGTGCGGGCTTCGTCCCGCACGGACGCCTCGCTGTCCTGCAAGAGGGATTCAACGATGGCCTCAACGATCTCCTGCTGACGGGGAGGCACCAGCTGCTCATGGAGTCTCCCGAGAGCCCAGATGCAGTTGCTGCGGACTACGGGTTCGCTATCGATGCGCAGACTGCTGAGCAACTGACCGGCGGCGGGATCAGCCTTGGATGCCGAGCGACTGCCGGCCTCGGCCAGGGATCCCGGACACCAGAGACGGACCGCGGCCACATCGGTCTGCAGCGCCTGCATCAGTGGATTCAGCACCGGCGCGTCGGGGTAATTGCCCAGGCTCCAGGCCGCCGCCTTGCGGACATAGGCGTTGCTGTCGATCTGAAGCAGTTGCAGCAGCGGCTGCACAGCCGGAGGCGAAGGGTTGCGTCCTAAGGAATAGACGGCGCTCATCCGCTCAACCGGGCAGGGACGTTGCAACAGGGGCAGCAGCAGCGGCACGGCCCTCGGGTCGCGGTGCTCACAGAACACCTGCAAGCCCTGCAGCCGCTGATCGTGACTCTGCGTGAGCAGGATCAGGCCCTGATCACAGGCCCTGGCCACATCGAGCGAATGTTCCTCTCCGTCATCGATGGCGATCGCATCCAACGGGTCTCCGTCCTGTTCCGCCGCCAGCTCCCTGGCCAGCAGCTCCGGATCGAGCGACAGGCCTGCGAGGCCCTGATCCCGTGGTGAGGCGTCGGTCATGGCAGCGATCGTAGGGCGGGTCTGCTCCGGCTCAGCCGACCGGCGCCGGGGCCAGCATGTCTCCGGGCAGCCAGATGCGGGCACTCACCGCCACCAGAGCCAGGGCGAAGAGGAGCACGATCAGGACCGGCAACAGAGTGGATCGGAAAAAGGCCAAGGCTTACGGGCTGGTGGCGGCATTCTGCTGATTCGAGCGCCGAAGCAGCAGCACACAGAGCACCAGAAGGGCAAGCCCGCTCCAGCCGGCCAAGTGCTGATGCAGCAGAAAGGCGCCGGTGCCCAGCAGACCACCGAACAGCACCCCATTGGCCAGAAGGAATCGCCGCAGCAGCGCCGGCAGAGTCTCGAGCGGGGTGACCCCGACCCGCTGCCGCAACCGGGCCCAGCCCGGACCGGGAGGACGCACCTGGCGGACGAAGCGCTCGAGCACCTCGTCCGATTCGGGCGGTGCGAGCAGAAGAGCCGTCAGCCAGACCACTGCGGAGACTCCGGTGATCACCGTCAGGCGAATGCCGTAGTCGTCGATGCGCACCAGGGGGATGACCGAGGTGAGCAGACCGACCCCGAAACCGCAGAGCATGGCCGCCAGCTCCGCCGCCGCATTCACACGCCACCAGAACCAACGCAGCACCAGCACCACCCCAGGCCCGGATCCGATGGCGATCACCAGGCGGAACACCGAGCCGATGCTGTCGCTCACCAGAGCGGTGATCACACCGAGCAGCAGCAGCAGCACGGTGGTCAGCTGACCGATCAGCAACAGTTCACGGGAGCCGGCACGGGGCCTCAGGAACCGCTGGTAGAGGTCATGAGTGAGGTAGCTGGCTCCCCAGTTCACCGATGTACTGACCGTGCTCATGAAGGCCGCCACCAGGGAGACCACCACAAGGCCGAGGGCCACCGGCGGCAGCAGCTGAACAGCCAGCGCGGGGTAGCTCAGCTCGCTGTCGGCCTGCTCGGGCAGCAGCACCACGGCGGCCAGCGCCACCACCACCCAGAGCCAGCTCCGGATCAGGTAGTTGACCACCAGAAACACCCAGCCGGCCAGCCGGGCCTGTTGCTCATCACGGGTGGCGAGCATGCGTTGGATGAATTCACCGCCACCGTCGCTGCGACGGAAACTCCACCACTGCACCGCGAGGTAGGCGGTGAACATCGGCACGCTGATGCCGGCACCCTCCAGCCAGCGGATGCCGCCGTCCTGCCAGCTCCAGGGCACCAGGCTCAGCAGCTCCGGGCGACCGAGATCCTGCAGCTGACTGAGCAGAGCATCCATACCGCCGGCAGCCCGCAGCGCCGCCACCGCGACGACCAGAGCACCGACGAGGGCCAGCAGCAACTGAATCAGATCCGTGACCACCACCGCCCAGAGCCCGCCGGCGACGGTGTAACTGATCACAAGCAGGGCCACCACCGCGAGCAGCCAGACGGTGTCGGTGATGCCCAGAGCAGCCGGCTGGCCGGACACGATGCCGAGCGCTTCAACAACCTTGCGCAGCGCAAGAAAGGCGTAACCGATGCCGATGCAGTTCACCGGCAAAGCCAGCAGGAAGGCCTTGATGCCCCGCAGCCATGCGGCAGCGGCCCCGCCGTAGCGCAGTTCCGTGAAGGCGGCGTCGGTGAGCACACCGCTGCGACGCCAGAGCGGAGCGAAGACCACCGCCATCGCGACGTGGGCCAGCCCGAAACTCCACCACTCCCAGTTACCGGCAAGGCCGCGGGACCCCACCAGCCCGGCGACATAGAGCGGCGTGTCGATCGAGAAGGTGGTGGCGGCCATGGAGGCACCAGCCAGCCAGCCGCTGAGCCGACGCCCGGCAACGAAGTAATCGTCCTCGCCGCGATTGCGACGCGCCAGCCACAACCCGAGCACGAGGGTCATGACCAGATAGGCGATCAGCAGGACCCAATCGATCGCCGCCATGAACAGGTCTCAGCTCGCAGAAGTTTCCCGCATCTGTCGCCTGAGCTGACCACAGGCGGCGTTCTGATCCAGACCTCGGCTGGCCCGCAGGCTCACCGCCACTCCGCGGCGCTCGAGAACGCGACGGAACGCATGGATCCGCTGAGGGGTGGGGCGCTGGAACTCCTCCTCCACGATCGGGTTGTAAGCGATCAGATTCACGTGGCTCTGAAAGCCGCCGACCCGATCGGCCAGCTCTTCGGCGTGCTCAGGTCGGTCGTTGAGCGTCCCGAGCAGAATGTATTCGAAGCTGACGCGACGGCCGGTCACCGCCAGATAGTGACGGCAATCCTCCAGCAGAGCGTCGTAGGGGTAGGTGCTCGCGGTGGGGATCAGCTCCTCGCGCAGCTGTTGATTGGGGGCATGCAGGCTGACGGCGAGGGTGAACTGGGCGCGACCCAGCCGCTCGAGGGCCAGTTCCGCCAGCTGCGGCAGGGTGCGGGGCACACCAACGGTGCTGACGGTGATGCGGCGTTGTCCGATGCCGAGGTCATCGTTGAGGCAACGGATCGCATCAAGCACCGCAGGGCTGTTGAGCAGCGGTTCCCCCATGCCCATGAACACGATGTGGGAGGGGCGGCGATCCATGGCCTCGCGCACGCTCAGCACCTGATCGACGATCTCGTGGGTCTCGAGGGATCGCTGCAGCCCCCCTTTGCCGGTGGCGCAGAACCGGCAGGCCATCGGACAGCCCACCTGGCTGGAGACGCAGACCGTCAGGCGCTGGTCGGTGGGAATCCCAACCGTTTCGATCGTCTCGCCGTCATCGGTGGACAGCAGCAGCTTGGTGGTGGCGTCAGCAGCCACCGAACGGTGAACCTGCCTGAGACGCCCGACCCTGGCACCCGCTTCGCTCAACGATGATCGCCAGGCCTTGGGCAGCACGGTGATGTCTGCCAGGGAATGGGCTCCCTTGGCATAGATCCAGTCGTGCAGCTGCCGCCCACGGAAGGCCGGCTGCCCCTGAGCCACAGCCCAGTCCTCAAGCTCGGCCGCGCTGCGGCCGAGCAGTGCGCTGCTCACCAGACCAGCAGACCGTGGCCGAGTTTGATCTCCACAGCCAGAAGGGCGATGAATCCAAGCATCGCCATGCGACCGTTCAGCCTCTCGGTGTGACCGTGGAAGCCGTAGCGCGGCAGGCGGCGCTGCGGGATCTCAGTGGGTTGAAGCATGTCGGGTCAGCTTGGAACGGGGTCGTGAGCGGGATCAATCGTCGGAGAGCAGGCCTTCCTCCTGAAGACCTTCGACGGCTTCGGCATCAACAACCTGCTCCTCCTTCAGCTCATTGTCGGCGTCGGGGCGAGCGAACGCGGCGAAGTTGCTGGTGGAGGGATCGATGTTGTGGCGGGTGCGGGTGGCCTCGAGATCCTCTTCGCTGGGGTCATCCAGAACCGCCGTGGAGCTGGCTGCCGGAGGCATGTCCACGGTGTAGTCGGGACGAAGGTTCTGCATGCGGCGGTAGCCGCTGGGATCTTCCGAAAGGATGTCCGGATGAGGACCGGCCTCTTTCTGCAGCTCCTCCTCGAAACCGCTGAAGCCTGTACCGGCAGGGATCAGGCGACCGATGATCACGTTCTCCTTGAGGCCGCGCAGCCAGTCGCTCTTGCCTTCGATGGCGGCTTCGGTGAGCACCCGGGTGGTCTCCTGGAAGGAAGCCGCGGAGATGAAGCTGTCGGTGTTCAGGGACGCCTTGGTGATGCCCAGAAGCACCGGCGTGAACTCCGCAGGGGCGCCACCGGTGATGGCCATCGCCTGGTTGGTGTCCTCCACCTGACGCAACTCGATCAGTTCGCCGGGCAGCAGGGTGGTGTCGCCGGCATCCTCGACCCGCACCTTGCTGGTCATCTGACGCACGATCACCTCGATGTGCTTGTCATCGATGGAGACGCCCTGGGACTTGTAGACGTTCTGCACCTCGGTCACCAGGCGGTGCTGCAGGTTGGCGATCGCCTCCTGAGCCCCTTCCATCAGCGGTTTGCGGCTGCGCAGATCCTCGAAGAAGCACTCCAGCAACTCGTGTGGATTGATCGGACCATCGGTTAGCAGCTCACCGGCGGTCACCTGCTGGCCGTTGCTGACCATCACGTTGCGGCCCAGCAAGATCGGGTACTCACCGATGGCGTCATCGGCCTCGATCACCGTGACCGTGATCGACTCGTCGTCCTGCTTGATCTCCACGGTGCCGGGCTTCTTGCAGAGCACGGCGGATTCCCTGGGGCGACGGGCTTCGAGCAGTTCCTCGATCCGGGGCAGACCCTGAACGATGTCGCCGGTCTTCTGACGTTCGAACACCAGCAGAGCCAAACCGTCGCCGCGCTGCACCAGTTCGCTGTCGCGCACGTGAAGCAGGGAATCCGGCGACACCATGTACGGACGGCCCAGTCGCAGGGTGATGGCCTTGCCCTCCACCTTTTCGACTTCGCCGCAGCAGCTGGCGGGTTCCCCGTCGGCGAGCAGATCACCGTCGACGATGCGCTGACCGACGCTCACCAGAGGTGTGCCGCTGGTGGTGAGGGTGGTGGTGTCTTCAGGACGCTCGACGATCATGCGTCGTACCGGCTCGGCTTCGGTGGCTTCGGGGAGCTGAGCCACACCCGCCTGCTTGCAGAGGATCTGCGTGGTGGCGACCACGTCGCCGGCCTTCACGGAAATGCCATCCTCCACCTGAAGCTCCGTGTGGGTGGAGCCGTGGCTGGAGTCGGACATCGTGTCGCGACGCACGAGGATCGACTCAAGGATCACCAGGCGCAGCCTTGAGATGGTCTTGGCCCGTTTGTCCGGGGCCTTCTCCACATCCACCGTCATCTGCGGTGTGGTGTCGAAGGTCTCGAGCAGCAGCTGGGTCTTGAGCAGTTCAACGCCCTCGACGGACTTGATCAGTTCGCCGTCCTTGAAGGCGAGGCGCTGGGTAGCCTTGATGCCGAGATGCGGGCCGTTGGCCTGCTTCACATGAGACAGCTCGGGCAGCTGGGCTTCGTTGGGGATGGTGTATTCCTCCACCGGACGCAGCAGCAGGCCCTTGCCTTCAGGGGTCTCGACGGTCTGGACGAAGCGCATCTCTTCAGAGCTGAGCCCCTTGGAGATCTCCTCGCCGGGGTTGACCATCTGGCCATCGCCCTCGAAACGCTCCAGTGCCTTGCTGTCGCTGGAGAGGTGGAATTCACCGCCGCGGACGATGATCTCGCGCAGGATGTCGTTCTTCTGGGTGACGGTGACGATGCCGGCGGTCTGGCTGAAGATGTCCTTCACCACTTCGGTGCCGGCCTCGATCCACTGACCGTCCGTGATCATCAACAGAGAAATGTCCTTGTTGATCTCATGGGTCTCCTGGGGGATCCAGAGCAGGGTGCCGCCTTTGTTCACCTCGTAGCCGTTCTTGGCGGAGCGGGCCTTCTTGATCGCCAGACCGGGCGCGAAGCGCACCAGACCACCGGTCTGGGTGCGGAACCGGTCATCCGCCAGCTCGGCGATCACCTCACCGGAGCCGATCTTGCTGCCGGGGATGGTGTTGAGGCGATAACGGGTGCCGTCCTTGGCTTCCAGATTCCAGATCTCACCGGAGTGCGTGGATTCCTCCAGCAGCTTGAAGTCCTTAAGGGTCATCGCCGTGGTGACGATCTGAACCTCACGGGAGTCACCGATGGAATCGCGCAGACGCACCTCGCCGCCGTACTCACTGCGCTGGCTGGCTTCCGCCAGCACCTGGCCTTCGACGACGGAGCTCTGACTGCCGACAACGGGCTGCGCGTTGGGAGGCAGGTTGTAGACATCGCCAGCCAGCACCCACATCCGGCCCAGCCGCTGGGCCTTGACGGTGATGTTGCCCTGGCGGTCGGTGACCTCCTTCGGCTGGATCTTGTCCTCGTAGCGGACCTGACCAGCCAGATCGCAGATCACATCCTTGGTCGCCTTCTCCACGCTCTTCTTCACCGCAGCCGCGGCGATCTGAGCGACGGTCACGTCCGTGTCGATGGTCTGGCCGTTGTCAACGAACAGCAGGGAACCGTTGGTGACTTCGATCTTCTGGGCCTTGCCCTTGCCCGAAGGCTTGATGGTGAGGTTGAAATCCACCTCCGCCTGCTGAGCCTCGACCCCATGGGGCGTGCGGTAGGGACGCACCCTGGCTTTGGCGGAGAAATCAACGGTTCCGGCGATGGTGGAGCGCACCACACCCGTTTCCGCCGTGGACACACCCCCGGTGTGGAAGGTGCGCATCGTCAGCTGCGTGCCGGGCTCACCGATGGACTGGGCGGCGATGATGCCGACGGCTTCGCCGAGGTCGACCAGTTCGTTGTGGGCCAGTGCCCAGCCGTAGCACTTGCGGCAAACCGAGCGGTTGGCCTCGCAGGTGAGCGGGGAACGGACGCTGACGGCGGTGATGCCGGCCTTCTCGAACTTTGAGGAGAGGGGTGGATCGATCTCGGTGTTGCGCTCCGCGAGCACCTCACCGTCGGCGCTCACCACCTGCGCGGCGGTGAGGCGACCGACCAGGCGCTTGCCGTAGCGACCGTCCTCGGCCTCCACCACGATGTGACGCATCGTGCCGCAGTCGTCCTCACGGACGATCACATCCTGAGCCACGTCCACCAGACGACGGGTGAGGTAGCCGGAGTCAGCCGTCCGCAGGGCGGTGTCCACCAGACCCTTGCGAGCTCCGTAGGAGGAGATCACGTACTCGGTGACCGTCAGACCCTCACGGAAATTGGTGCGGATCGGGAGGTCGATGATCTCGCCCTGCGGGTTCGCCATCAGGCCCCGCATGCCCACCAGCTGACGCACCTGGGACATGTTTCCCCGGGCACCGGAGTTGGCCATCATCCAGACCGAGTTCAGCGGCGCGTTCTGGTTGAAGTTCTTCTTCACCGCGTCCACCAGACGCTCGTTGGTCTCCGTCCAGGTGTCGATCACCTTGGTATGGCGTTCCACCTCAGTGATCTCTCCCAGCCGGTAGCGCTCCTCCGTGGCGGTGATCTGCTCCTCCGCCTGACCGAGCAGGTCCTTCTTGGCCTCCGGAACGCGCAGGTCCTCCACGGAAATGGACACGGCCGCCTGGGTGGCATAGCGGAAGCCGAGATCCTTGAGCTTGTCCGCCATCTCGGCGGTCACAGCCGTGCCGTGGTTCTTGTAGGCCCAGGCCACCAGCTGCTTGAGAGCCCGCTTGTCGACGACGTGGTTTCGGAACGGCGGCGGGGTCTTGGCCAGTGGACGGGATGCGCTCTCAGGAGCTGGGGTGGCGTCCTTGGCCGCCTTGGCCGCCTTGGAGGACTTGCGGGACTTGGAAGTGGTCATGGCTGCGCGCAGATCAGGAGAAGGGACGTTCGGGAAGACGGGAGGGTCAGGCGGCGGCCACAGCGCCGATGATGGTGTGATTCATCACCACACGTCCAACGGTGGTGAGCAGATAACGGCTGATCAGAGCGCCGTCCTCGTCAAAGCGATCACGGCGGTAGCTCCATTGCTCGATACGGGTGCCGTCGCCGAGGTCTTCGGCCTTGATCGGCTCCTCGAGCTCGTCCTTGTCCTCGACTTCACCGTTGAAGCGGACCCAGACCCACTCGTGCAGATCGATGCGCTTGTCCTCGAAGGCATGGATGACATCTTCAAGGTCGGCGAAGGTGCGGCTGCGATCCCCGAACTCGGGCTGCTGGGACTCAGGCCGGAGAGCGGTGAGGTAATACGAGCCGAGCACCATGTCCTGGGACGGCGTGATGATCGGTTCTCCCGTGGCGGGCGAGAGGATGTTGTTGCTGGCCAGCATCAGCATGCGCGCCTCGGTCTGCGCTTCGATCGCCAGAGGAACGTGCACGGCCATCTGGTCGCCGTCGAAGTCAGCGTTGAACGCTGGGCAGACGAGCGGATGGAGCTGAATCGCCCGGCCATCCACCAGCTTCGGTTCGAAGGCCTGGATACCGAGGCGGTGCAGCGTCGGTGCCCGGTTCAGCATGATCGGGTGCCCCTCGATCACCTCCTGCAGCACCTGCATCACCTCATCGTCGGCCCGCTGAATCAGCTTCTTGGCCGCCTTGATGTTGTTGACGATGTTCTGACGGATCAGACGGTGAATGACGAACGGCTGGAACAGCTCGATCGCCATCTCCTTGGGCAGACCGCACTGGTGCATCTTCAGCTTCGGCCCGACCACGATCACGGAACGACCGGAGTAATCGACCCGCTTACCGAGCAGGTTCTGACGGAAGCGACCCTGCTTGCCCTCGATGATGTCGCTGAGTGATTTCAGCGGCCGGTTGTTGGCACCCACCACAGTGCGGCCGCGACGGCCGTTGTCGATCAGGGCGTCGACGGCCTCCTGCAGCATCCGCTTCTCGTTGCGGACGATGATTTCAGGGGCCAGGATCTCCTGAAGCCTTGCCAGACGGTTGTTGCGGTTGATCACCCGCCGGTAGAGATCGTTGAGATCACTGGTGGCGAAGCGACCACCGTCGAGCTGCACCATCGGGCGCAGGTCTGGGGGAATCACGGGGATCACATCCAGCACCATCCACTCGGGACGGGCACTGGTCGCAATGAAGTTGTCGATCACCCGCAGGCGCTTGATCAGCTTGGCCCGCTTCTGCCCCTTGCTGCCGTTGATCTCCTCCCGCAGCTGTTCGGCCACCTCATCCAGCGTGAGGTCCTCAAGCAGCTGCTTGAGGGCCTCGGCACCGATGCCCACCACGGGCTCGTTCTCGATTTCGGATTCCTCGGCGTAGATCTCGTCCTCGATCTCCAGCCACTCGTCCTCGGTGAGCAGCTGCTTGTACTTGAGATCCTTGTGATCGCCTGGATCCAGCACCACATAGCAGTTGAAGTAGACGATCTGCTCCACATCCCGCAGAGGCATGTCCAGCAGGATCGCCACGTAGCTGGGGATGCCCTTCAGGTACCAGACGTGTGACACCGGGGCCGCCAGCTTGATGAAGCCCATGCGATGGCGGCGCACCCGACTCTCGGTGACCTCAACGCCGCAGCGCTCGCAGACGATGCCGCGGTGACGGACACGCTTGTACTTGCCGCAGTGGCATTCCCAGTCCTTGGAGGGACCGAAGATCTTTTCGCAGAACAGCCCGTCCATTTCGGGCTTCAGGGTGCGGTAGTTGATGGTCTCCGGTTTGGTGACCTCGCCCACCACCTGGCCGTTGGGCAAGGTGCGCTGGCCCCACTCCATCACCCGTTCAGGTGACGCGAGCGTGATCTTGACGTAGTCGAAGTGGTTCTCGGTGCGGAGGTTGCTGTTGGTCATGGACGGAGGGGGAAGGAAGGGCTGTCAGTCGGTTTGATCAGGTCGGTCCGTCAGTCCTCGTCGTAATCCGCGACGCCGAGGGATTCGTAGGTCGGGCGGCTCGGTGTGCTGCGACGCGGGTTCACGTCCTGCATCAGATCCACCTCCTTGCCTTCATCGGTGTACACCGCGATGTCCAGGCCGAGCGACTGAAGCTCGCGCATCAGCACCTTGAACGACTCCGGCGTGCCGGGACGGGGGATCGGCTTGCCTTTGACGATCGCGTTGAGCGCCTCGTTGCGACCCTGCATGTCGTCGGACTTGACGGTGAGCAATTCCTGGAGGGTGTAATCAGCGCCGTAGGCCTCCAGAGCCCACACCTCCATCTCGCCCAGACGCTGACCACCCTGCTGGGCCTTGCCGCCCAGGGGTTGCTGCGTGACCAGGGAATAGGGGCCGGTGGAGCGGGCGTGGATCTTGTCGTCCACGAGGTGCACCAGCTTGAGGAAGTGGGAATAGCCCACAGCCACAGGCTGATCGAAGGGAAGACCGGTGCGGCCATCCCGCAGCACGAGCTTGCCGGGATCATCGGGGGCATAGACCCAGTCTTTTCCGGGTTGCTTGGCGGCCTCCTTCAGAAAGACTTCGCAGGTTTGCTGAGACATCTCAGCACCGTGCATCTCATCGAAGGGCACCACGCGCACCCGGCAGTCGAGATTGGACGCGGCCCAGCCCATCAACAGCTCGAACACCTGGCCCACATTCATGCGGCTGGGCACACCCAGAGGGTTGAGGCAGATGTCAACCGGGGTGCCATCCGGCAGGTAAGGCATGTCCTCCCGAGGAAGGATGCGGCTGATGATGCCCTTGTTGCCGTGGCGGCCGGCCATCTTGTCGCCCACCTGGATCTTGCGGCGCTGCGCCACATAGACCCTCACCACCATGTTGGCGCCGGGCGGAAGCTCATCGCCCTGCTCGCGGGTGTAGATCCGCACATCCACAACGCGACCGCGCTCGGTGCCCGGCACTCGCAGGGAGTTGTCGCGCACATCACGGGCCTTCTCACCGAAGATCGCGCGCAGCAGCTTCTCTTCCGGAGGCTGATCGGATTCCCCTTTGGGAGTGACCTTGCCGACCAGGATGTCGCCGCTCTCAACGAAGGCTCCAACCCGGATGATGCCCATTTCATCGAGATTGCCCAGGCTCTCCTCGGCAACGTTGGGGATCTCCCTGGTGATCTCTTCCGGTCCGAGCTTGGTCTGACGGGCTTCGATCTCGTACTTCTCGATGTGCACCGAGGTGTACAGGTCATCGGTGACCAGACGCTCGCTGACAAGCAGCGCGTCTTCGAAGTTGTATCCCTCCCAGGGCATGTAGGCGATCAAGACGTTCTGACCGAGGGCGATCTCACCGCCCTCACAGGCGGAACCATCCGCCAGCACCTGCCCGACGATCACCTGATCACCGCAGCGGACGATCGGACGGTGGTTGAGACAGGTGTCCTGGTTGGAGCGCTGATACTTCTGGAGGAAGTGGTTGTGATCATTGCCGTCCTCGTCCTGCACCACGATCGCGGTGGCGTCGACGAAGGTGACCGTTCCGTTGACCCGGGAGATCGGCACCATGCCGGAGTCACGGGCCACCTGGGTCTCCAGACCAGTTCCCACCAGGGCCCGCTCAGGACGCAGCAGCGGGACAGCCTGACGCTGCATGTTGGATCCCATCAGGGCACGGTTGGCGTCGTCATGCTCCAGGAACGGAATCAGCGAGGCAGCAACCGAGATCACCTGCACTGGTGAAAGGGCGACGTAGTCGACCTGCTCCGGAGGAACTTTCTCGAAGTCCTGGCGGTAGCGCACCGGAATCAGATCGGCCTTGATCCGTCCGTCGTCGTCGGTGGCCACGTCACCGGGCGCGACGCGCACCTCATCTTCACGGTCTGCTGAAAGGTAGATGGGATCGCCGTCCTTGCGCACGACACCGTTCTCGACCCGCCAGAAGGGGGTTTCGATGAAGCCGTACTCGTTCACCCGGGCGTGGGTCGCCAGGGAGTTGATCAGTCCGGCATTCGGCCCTTCCGGCGTCTCGATCGGGCAGAGACGGCCGTAGTGGGAGGGGTGGATGTCTCGAACGGCGAAGCCGGCCCGCTCACGGGTCAGACCGCCGGGTCCAAGGGCGGAAATGCGTCGTTTGTGCGTCAGCTCCGCCAGCGGATTCGTCTGATCCATGAACTGGCTCAGCTGGCTGGAGCCGAAGAACTCCTTGATCGCCGCCACCAGCGGCTTGGGGTTCACCAGCTGGGCGGGGGTGAGTGAATCGGTCTCGCCGACGGTCATCCGCTCCTTAATAATCCGCTCCAGGCGGTTGAGTCCGACCCGGACCTGGTTCTGGAGGAGCTCTCCAACGGAGCGGACGCGGCGGTTCCCGAGGTGATCGATGTCATCGAGCACGGCGCCGCCGACATCCAGCCCGAGGTTGATCAGATAGTCGAGGGTGGAGAGCACGTCCTCATGGGTGAGGGTGCGCACCGTGTCTGGGATGGTGAGACGCAGCTTCTTGTTGATCTTGTAGCGGCCGACCCGGCCGAGGTCGTAGCGCTTGGGGTCGAAGAAGCGGGTCTGCAACAGCTGCTGACCACCACTGACGGAGGGCGGTTCACCGGGACGCAGCTTCTTGTAGAGCTCGAGAAGTGCCTGATCCTCGGAACTGATGCCCTCATCATTCGCGGCATCGATGGACTTCTTGTAAGCCTCTGGGTGACGCAGTTTGTCGAGAACGTCGTTATCAGACAGCCCCATCGCACGCATCAGCACGTGGGCGTTGATCTTGCGCGTCTTGTCAACACGAACGTGCAGCAGATCGTTCTTATCGGTCTCGAACTTCAGCCAGGCACCGCGGTTGGGAATGACGCTGGCGTTGTAGGTACGGCGGCCGTTCTTGTCCATTTCATCCTTGAAATAGACACCCGGACTGCGCACGATCTGATTAACGATCACCCGCTCGGCGCCGTTGATGATGAACGTGCCGCGTTCGGTCATCAACGGCAGTTCGCCGATGAACACTTCCTGCTCCTTGATCTCGCCGGTCTCCTTGTTGACCAGCCGGCAGGTGACATACATCTGTGAGGCAAAGGTCGCATCGCGACGCTTCGCCTCTTCCACGTCATGGCGGGGGCGCTTCAGGCGGTACTCGCTGCCGATGAAGTGCAGCTCCAGCTTGCCGGTGTAATCCGTGATGGGAGAGAAGCTCTCAAGCTCCTCGATCAGTCCCTGATCCAGAAACCACTTGAAGCTGGCCCGCTGCACCTCCACCAGGTCAGGGAGGTAGGTGGCGGTCTTGGCGACCTGAATCGCGCTGCTGCTCATGCGGGGACCGGCAGAGAGGACGAATGGACAAGAGGCCTGGACAGACCGTCACAGCGGACAACAAGCAATCCGAGACAGCAAAAGCGGCGGCTGCCGCCCCTCCGCAGAGGGCCGACAGCGCCGCAGTTGAGCTCAGAGATCGCGGGTCAGATCAGCTGACGACGACAAGTTCACCGGAAGGAAATGGACGCTTCGGGGTCGGTGGAGACGGCAAGCCGCTCCCTGACCAGGCCAATACGACATCTTACATATCGGAGGGCCTATGTCAGGAAACAGCTTCGGTCTGTCAGGGAAGGCCAAACAACCGGCGGGCGTTCGCCGTGCTCTGGGCCGCCACGACCTCCAGGTCGACGCCTCGCAACTCGGCGACCCGAGCCGCGACAGCCGCCACGAATGCGGGCTCGTTGCGTTTGCCGCGACGGGGCACCGGCGCCAGGAACGGGCAATCGGTTTCCACCAGAAAACGGTCTTCAGGAACCTGGCGGGCACAATCGTGGGTCGGAACGGCCTTGGGGAAGGTCACCGTGCCGCTGAAGCTGATGTGAAAGCCCAGATCCAGAAACCCATGCATCTCTTCGGGCGTTCCCCCCCAGCAGTGCATCACCCCGGCAGGGCAACGCCCCTCGCTCTGGCGGGCTCGCAGTTCCGCCAGCATCGGTTCGGCCGCATCTCGGCAGTGAATGATCACGGGCAGACCCAGCTCGACCGCCAGATCCAGCTGCGGGCGCAGCACCTTCAGCTGTTCCTCGAGGTTCTTGTCCCGGAACAGATCAAGCCCGAGTTCGCCGATCGCCACCACACGATCGTCCTCAAGGGCGGCTCGGCGCAGGGTCGACACCGTGTCGCCGCCCCAGTGCTCGGTATCCAGGGGATGAACACCCACCGAGTAGCGCATCTCCGGGAAACGATCGGCCAGGGCTCGGATCGCTGGTATTTCAGCCGGCTCGACGCAGGCGTGCAGCAGAGCGCCGACACCGGCTTCACGCCAACGTGATGCCACCTCATCCAGATCCTCATCGAAGTTCCGGAAGACGATGTGGCAGTGACTGTCAATCAGCGTCGGGGAAGACAAAGGAGCTGAATCTCGCTTTCAGCTCCATTCTGACGGTGTCCGAACAGGTGAGGACGCTCAGCTGGCCGGCTCAAGCACCTTGCGGACCGCAGCGCTGATTCTGGATTTCTGGTTGGCGCCGTTGTTGCGGTGCAGCACACCCACCTTCACGGCCTTGTCGATCCTGCTGAAGGCAGCACGCATCAACTCCTGCACGCTGGCCTTGGCTTCGTCGCCAGGCGCAGTGCTGTAGGCATCACAGGCGTTGAAGCACCGCTTCATCAGAGTGCGCAGCGAGGATTTGTAGGTGCGGTTGCGCAGACGGTTGCGCTCGGCGATCTCAATCCGCTTCTTTGATGAGTTGTTATTGGCCACTGAGGCGCAGACGTCGCGAACAATCCAACAACATACTCTCCGGCAGGCACAGCCATCACGGAATGGGGTTCTAGTTTGATCTGCGTGCATTGAGATCCAGCCTTGCCTGAGAGCCGTCCGGCACCCTTCCCCCTGCGTGTTCTGCAGGACCCGGAGCAGGCCCGGCAGGAGCTGGCTCGCGTGGCGAGCCGCAACGTCAGCAGCAGTCAGCAGCAGGCCCGCTCTCTGGTGGACGGGATCCTCGAGGATGTCCGCCAGCGCGGAGATGCCGCCGTTGCTGAGTACACCGAACGCTTCGACCGCTTTCGCCCCGTTCCGATCGCGGTGCCGAAGGACGATCTGGGCCGCGCCTGGCGGGAGCTGCCGGAGAACCTGCGCGATGCCCTCGATCTGGCACACCGTCGCATTCAGGAATTTCACCAACGGCAGCGCCCGCAGGACATCGCCGTCACGGGAGTGCATGGCGAAAAGCTCGGTCGGCGCTGGCGACCCGTGGAACGTGCCGGGCTCTACGTGCCAGGGGGTCGGGCGGCTTACCCGAGCACGGTTCTGATGAACGCCGTCCCGGCGAAGGTCGCCGGTGTGAACGACATCGTGATCTGTTCGCCAGCGGGACCCGACGGTCAGGTGAACCAGGTGGTGCTCGCCGCAGCCCACCTCAGCGGCGTGCGCACCGTGATGCGGATCGGCGGCGCCCAGGCTGTGGCCTCCATGGCTTACGGCACCGAAAGCGTGCCGAAAGTGGATGTGATCAGCGGCCCCGGGAATCTGTACGTGACCCTGGCCAAGCAGGCCGTCTACGGCCAGGTGGGCATCGATTCCCTGGCAGGACCCAGCGAAGTGCTGGTGATCGCCGACCAGAGCGCGGTGCCGTCGCAGGTGGCTGCGGATCTGCTGGCCCAGGCGGAGCACGACCCCCTCGCGGCCGCCGTTCTGATCACCACCAATGCAGCTCTGGCCGAGACGATCGGAGACGAGATCGCACGCCAGCTCGAGGGGCACCCCCGCCGGGAGATCTGCGAAGCCTCCCTGGGCAACTGGGGGCTGGTGGTGGTCTGCGATGACCTGGAAACCTGCGCGCGGCTCAGCGACGGGTTCGCGCCGGAGCATCTCGAGCTGCTCGTGGAGCGACCGGAACCTCTGGCCGATCGCATCCACCATGCCGGAGCGATCTTCCTTGGGCCCTGGTCCCCCGAAGCCGTGGGCGACTATCTCGCCGGTCCGAACCACACGCTGCCCACCTGCGGTGCAGCCCGCTTCAGCGGTGCACTGAGTGTGGAGACCTTCATGCGCCACACCTCTCTGATCGGGTTCAACAAGGCAGCCCTGGAGGCGACGGCTTCAGCGGTTCAGGAGCTGGCCGTGAGCGAAGGGCTTCACAGCCACGCCGACTCGGTGAGGAGGCGCCTCAGCTGAGGCGCTTCTCCAGACTGCGAACGCCAGCCACTCCATCGTTGATCTCTCCGACCAGCACTTCATCGGTGAGGTTGACGAACAAGCCGTTCTCGAGCACTCCTGGGATGTTGTTGATCGCCAGCTCCAGGGCTGCCGGATCATCGATGCCGTCGTTCATCTTCACGTCGAGCACGAGATTGCCCTGATCGGTGACCACCGGACCGGCCTTGCGCTGCGCCATCCGCAGCTCAGCGCTGCCTCCAATCGACGCCAACTGCTGCTGCACCTGACGCCAGGCGCCGGGCAGAACCTCCACGGGAAGCAGGAAACCGAGGTTGAGACGTTCCACCAGCTTGGTGGAATCCACCACCACGACGAACCGATCGGCGCGGGCCGCCACCAGCTTCTCCTGCACGTGGCAGGCACCGCCGCCCTTGATCAGCTGAAAACCGGGATCCACTTCATCGGCACCATCGATGGCCAGATCGATGCGTTCCACCGCATTCAGGCTCAGCAGAGAAATGCCCAGCTCAGCCGCCAGCACCTCTCCCTGAAACGAGGTCGTGACGCCGACGATGTCCTTGAGTTCGCCGCTGGCCAGCTTGGCGCCCAGCGCCTTGATCATCAGAGCTGCTGTGGATCCGGAACCCAGACCAAGCACCATGCCGTCCCGGATCTGCTGAACGGCAGCGTCGGCCACCGCCTGCTTCATCTGGGTCTGGAGATCCGCCATCGAGCCGAAACTTGAGGACGCGACCGTAGCAAGGGTTTCAGGCGAGTTCCGACAGCGGTGCTGGCTTGACAGACAAGGTGAGTTCCCGGCCGTTACGCAGCAGCTTCAAAGGCAGGGGTGTTCCCAGGCTGGCCGCATCGACCACCTCGAGCAGCGCCTGAGGATCCTGAACAGGCCGATCATCGACGGCGATGACCAGATCGCCGCGACGCAGCCCGGCCCGATCCGACGGACCATCGGGCATCACGCTCTGCACCAGGGCCCCATCGCGTTCAGGCAGCTGCACCAGAGCGTTGGGATCGCGGTTGTGATCCCTGGCGATCCGGGGCGTGAGAGCCACCAACTGCAACCCGATGTAGGGATGAACAACCTCGCCCTGCTGCTCGAGTTGATCAGCAACACGCCTGGCAAGGTTGATCGGGATGGCAAAGCCGAGGCCGGCACCTGGACCAGAGCGGACCAGGGTGTTGATGCCGATCACCTCTCCCTGACCATTCACCAGGGGGCCACCGGAGTTGCCCGGGTTGATCGCGGCATCGGTCTGAACCAGATCCAGTCGTTTATCGGCGAAACCAAGGCTGTTGATATTGCGGTGAAGACTGCTGACGATGCCAAGCGTCACCGTGCGTTCAAGGCCGAACGGGGTCCCGAGCGCAATCGCCCAGTCACCGACCTGCATGATTTCAGAATCACCCAGGGGAGCCTTCGGGGGCAGGTCATGACCCTGCAGCCGGACCAGAGCCAGATCGGTGACGGAATCCGTGCCTACCACCTGACCATCCAGCTGCTGCCCATCGGCAAGGGTGACGCTCACCGTGTCGACACGTTCCACCACATGAGCGTTGGTGAGCACGAGGCCATCGGAATCGATCACCACCCCGGAGCCCTGACCCCGCTCCCGCTCCTGACCGAGCGGCGGGTCACCGAGCAGATCTCGCAGCAACGGGTCGATCAGGGTTGGATCAAAGGGCTGCCGCTCCACGGCGCGTTCGGTGTCGATCCGCACCACCGCAGGAGCGACCTTCTCCACAGCTCGGGCCACAAAGCTGTGCTCGAGGGCCAGAGCTTGAGGCGCCATCCATAAACATGGAACAACCGCCAGCAGAAAAGTCAGAACCTGCCGCATCAAGGAGCTCAGGAATCGAGGCTCATCACTGTGGAGTGTTCTATCCGAGTTCGCGACGCGGTGACGTTGATCCAAATCGAGCGTGAATCGTCAAGCCGGCGTCCGGATGACTGCTAGATGCAGCGACTCTCGCTAGAGAAGAATTCAGTCGATGTGTCTGCATGCGCGCTTTCACGGCCCTGGCACCAACGGCGGCCATGCTCGCGATGGTTGCTCCCTTGGCCTTCTCGCCAACAGCGAAAGCGGAGAGCACAACGCTCAAAGCGGTGATCTTCGAGGAGGTCAACCCCCTCTACAGGAAGACCGACGTCGGTTACGAAGGGCTCGGCGTAGACATCCTCGAGCAGATCCGGATCCAGGCCAGGAGACGCAAGGTCAGCTATCGCGTGGCCTCCTCGGTGAAGGACGGCGTCGGTGCGGTGATCAGCGGCAAAGCTGACATCGCCTGCGGTGTGGCCTTCACCTGGGGTCGAGCAACCCAGTTGAGCTACAGCCTGCCCTTCGCCATCGGGGGCACAAGACTGCTCACGGCCTTCGACACCACCATCGATGGGACACCGGACTCGCTGAAGGGGCAGACCGTCGGAGTGGTGCAAGACACCCCTGCGGCGAATGTGCTGAAAAGCGTGGCTCCAGGCGTGACGCTCAAAACCTTCAAGAGACCTGATGAGGCACTCGACGCCTACAACAAAGGTGAAGTTCCGATCCTCGGTGGCGGGACCCTGTGGCTTGCTGCCAACAGCAGCCCGAACGAGAGCGCTCTGCTTCCTTTCCGCCCCTATGCACGATCCGGCATCGGCTGCATCGTGAATCAGAAGAGCGGCAAGCTGCTGTCTTCCACCAACGTGGCGATCGGCCAGATGATGCAGGCCTACATGGACGGAGACGCAGGCACCCGTCGAATGATCGACCGCTGGATCGGACCCGATAGCAACGTCGGCCTCACCCAGCAAGCGATCAAATCTTTGTATGGCCTGATTCTCAGCACCACAGCCGAAATCTCCACTTCGGTTGACCCCGGCAGCTGATCCAACGCCCAACTCCTTTATCCATCCACTTTTTTTCTTCTGTCATGAAACGCTCCCTGCTCGCCTTTCAGGCCCTGCTCGCCTCCAGCGCCATTCTCTGCCAGACCGCTGAGGCCAGCTCGACCTACAACGCTCCTGATCAGGTGGAGAGCAGCCTCGAGACGCGCATCGAGGCAGCCAGGTCTGGCGACTGGAGCAACCTGCTGAATCCCTCCGACGTCGAGGGTGAACTCGTCGCCAAGAGCAAATGGGGCAACGGTGGCGGCCACAAGTTCAGCAACAGCCGTGGATCCGGTAAGTGGAAGAACGGCAAGGGCGGCAACAAGTGGGGCAACAGTCGCAACACCTGGGGCAATGGCGGCTACCACGGTGGCTGGCGCAATGGTGGCGGCGGCTGGAAGAACGGTGGCGGCGGCTTCGTCAACTGGTGATCAGCTCCACAACAGCAAGGCCCGACCTCAGTCGGTTCGGGCCCATCGGCCTGGTGGTGGTTCAGTCCACGTCGCTCTGCAACCTGGACTGCTCCTATTGCTATCTCCCCGATCGGCAGAAGAAGCGGGTCTTTGACCTTGATCTGCTGCCGCTTCTGGTGCGTCGCATTCTGGAAAGTCCCTACGCCGGCCCAGAGTTCTCTCTTGTGTGGCATGCGGGCGAGCCGCTCACCCTGCCGACGGCCTGGTACGACCAGGCCACAGCGATCCTTCAACGCAGCCTGAAGGAGCACGGTGCCGACGGGCTGGAGTTCACCCAGCACGTGCAGACCAACGCCACGTTGATCAACGACGCCTGGTGCGATTGCTTCCGCCGCAACCGCATCGTGGTGGGCATCAGCGTGGATGGGCCGGAGGACATCCACGATTCCCATCGGCGCTTCCGCAACGGTCGCGGCTCCCACGCCATGGCGATGAAAGGCATTGAGGCGTTGCATCGCCATGAGGTGCCCTTCCACTGCATCTCGGTGGTGACCGCCGACGCGATGGAGCAGCCGGAGCGGATGTACCGCTTCTTCCGCGACAACGGCATCAATGATGTCGGCTTCAACGTGGAGGAGCAGGAAGGGATCAACACCTCCTCCTCCATGCAGGGTGGGGCCATGGAAGCCAAGTACAGCGATTTTCTGCGGGCCTTCTGGCGCCTGAGTGAGCAGGACGGCTACCCGGTGGTTCTGCGGGAGTTCGATCAGGTGATCACCCTGATTCAGGGCAACCAGCGCATGACGCAGAACGAGCTCAACCGTCCGTTCTCGATCCTCAGCGTCGACTGGCAGGGCAACTTCTCCACCTTTGACCCGGAACTGCTCTCGGTCGCCAGCGACCGCTACGGCACCTTCAACCTGGGCAACCTCCGTGAGCTTTCGCTGGTGGAGTCCACGCAGACAGCCCAGTTCCAGCGCCTGCTGGAGGACATGACCCGCGGTGTGGAGACCTGCCACAAGGGCTGTGAGTACTTCGGCCTCTGTGGCGGTGGCAACGGCAGCAACAAGTTCTGGGAACACGGCAGCCTCGCCACCAGCGAAACCAACGCCTGCCGCTTCGGCACCCAGATTCCTGTTCAGGTGCTGTTGGAGCGATTTGAGTCAGGGCCGCCACTCACCCCCCAACCAACCCACTGAAGCGATCCATGTCTCGTTTGATCTCCCTGCTCAGCATCGCTGCATCGGTGGTGCTGACTCCCGCCGGTGCAGAGGCGGCCTGCACGTTTCTCCAACCGGTTGGCGGTGGGGAAACGATCGTGAAAAAGAAAGTGGAGCGTCCCAAGGGCCTGATTGGCAAAGCCGTGGGTCGCACCAACTGGGACACCGATTTTGTGGTGGATCGGCCCTACAGAAGTTTCAAGCTGTTTTTCACGGCCGACTCCACCGACTCAACCAGTTATCCCGTTCAAGCGTTCCTCAAATTCAGCGACGGAAGCAACCTCAAGGTGGCGGATGAACAGCTTCAGCCCCCACTGGGTACAGGCCGAATGTTCGGGCCTTTCACGCAGGTGCAGGGCAAAAGCATCAGCCAGGTGAACTTCCGGATCGGCGCCAATGACGATCCCAATGCCACGGGATTCAGCTACCGGATTTCCGTCCAGGGTTGTGACTGATCATCCAGAACAACAGACAGGCCCCTGATTAGTGTCCCGGCGTCGTTCTCACCCGAATTGTGACCGCCCTCCCTGAGATCCTTCGCTGCCCTCTCTGTCAGGTGTCGATTGAATCCAATGGCGGAACGATGGACTCCGTGCAGTTCAGCAACGGTCCGAAGGGAACCCGCAGCAAGCTTTGGAGCCGGGTCTGCCAGTACCTGAAAACCCCTGATCAACAACGTCAGTGCATCAATCAGGACTCCGATCTCAGGGGTGCTGAACAAAAGGGAGATGCCTTCCCCGATGCCCCGAGCATCGATTTGACCAAGAGCTGACGTTCGGGGCGTCGTCGGATACATTGAAGAGGTGTCCGGCGGGCAACTCCTTCGGGAGCCAGGTCACAACTGAATGCACGTCGGGCCTGCGCCTGACTCTTCAACACCTTGCCGCACCCGCTTCTACCCGATCTCGAGACGCTGGCCTCATCGGTCGCTGCAGCTCAAGGTTTTGAGCTGTGCGGGATTCAGATGCTCACCCACATGAGCCCCATGACGCTGGAGGTGCAGATCCGTCACAGCAGTGGAACAGACGTCAATCTTGATGATTGCGCCGGATTCAGCGGAGTCCTCGGAGACGCCCTCGAGACGTCGACCTTGCTCACCGAGGCGTATGTTCTGGAGATCAGCAGTCCCGGTATCGGAGATCAGCTGATCGAAGATCGCGACTTCCAGACCTTCCGCGGCTTCCCCGTGGAGGTGATCCACCGCGACAAGGACGACGACTCCGAACAGCGCCTGGATGGTCTGCTTCTCGAGCGCAGCGATAACGAGCTCCAGATCAATATCCGCGGACGGATCAAACGGATCTCCCGCGATCGGGTGATTGGCGTCCGACTCACCTCTCCAAGCGCCTGACCCCCTCCTTCCGTCTTCCTCTCCCCCTTCGATGGCTCTCGTTCTTCTCCCCGGACTCAGCAACCTGATCGACGACATCAGCGACGAGAAGAAGCTGCCGCCTCAGGTGGTGGAAGCCGCTCTGAGGGAAGCCCTGCTCAAGGGCTACGAGCGCTATCGACGCACGCTTTATCTGGGCATCAGTGAAGACCCTTTCGAAGAGGAGTACTTCAGCAATTTCGATGTGGGCCTCGACCTCGAAGAAGAGGGCTACCGCGTGCTGGCCAGCAAGATCATCGTCGACGAGGTGGAAAGCGAAGACCACCAGATCGCCCTCGCCGAGGTGATGCAGGTGGCCGACGATGCCCAGGTGGGTGACACCGTGGTGCTGGATGTCACGCCGGAGAAAGACGACTTCGGCCGCATGGCCGCCGCTACCACCAAGCAGGTGCTGGCTCAGAAGTTGCGCGATCAACAGCGCCGCATGATCCAGGAGGAGTTCGCCGATCTGGAAGACCCGGTGCTCACGGCACGGGTGATCCGCTTCGAGCGGCAGTCGGTGATCATGGCGGTGAGCTCAGGCCTGGGCCGCCCTGAGGTGGAGGCAGAACTTCCCCGCCGCGATCAGCTCCCGAACGACAACTACCGGGCCAACGCCACTTTCAAGGTGTTCCTCAAGGAAGTGAGCGAAGTGCCCCGACGCGGCCCCCAGCTGTTCGTCAGCCGCTCCAATGCCGGCCTGGTGGTTTACCTGTTCGAAAACGAGGTTCCTGAGATTCAGGAAGGATCCGTGCGCATCGTGGCCGTGGCCAGGGAAGCCAACCCGCCGTCCCGATCGGTCGGCCCCCGCACCAAAGTGGCTGTGGACAGCATCGAGCGGGAAGTGGATCCCGTCGGCGCCTGCATCGGTGCCCGCGGTTCCAGGATTCAGCAGGTGGTGAACGAGCTGCGCGGCGAGAAGATCGATGTCATCCGCTGGTCCCATGATCCAGGCCAGTACATCGCCAACTCCCTGAGCCCTGCTCGGGTTGAGATGGTGCGGCTGGTGGATCCCGTCGGTCAGCACGCCCACGTGCTGGTGCCCCCCGATCAGCTCAGTCTGGCCATCGGCAGGGAAGGACAGAACGTCCGACTGGCGGCACGCCTGACAGGGTGGAAGATCGACATCAAGAATTCCACGGAATACGACCAGGAAACCGAAGACGCCACGGTGGCCGAGCTGATCACGCAGCGGGAACAGGAGGAGGCCCTTCAGCAGGAGGCCGAGGAACGACTGGCGGCGGAACAAGCTGCCCGCGCTGAAGAGGATGCACGTCTGCGGGAGCTGTATCCGCTTCCGGAGGACGAGGAGGACTACGTCGAGGAGCTTCCACAGGACGAACTTCCTCAGCAGGAGTATGCGCAGGAGGAGCCTTCAGCGGAGGACGCGACGCCGACGGAAGAGGAGGACGCGATCCCGACGGAAGAGGAGGTCCCGATGCAGGACAGCCCCGCCGAGGCCCCGGAGACAGAGAGTGAGGCCGTCCGGTGAACGAGCGTCCCATCCTGCGTCGCTGCGTGGCCTGCCGGCAGCTTCTGGACCGTCGCCAACTCTGGCGAGTGGTCCGTGACCACAGGGATGGGGTCCTTCTCGACACAGGCATGGGTCGCTCGGCCTACCTGTGTCCCACGGAGGACTGTCTGGAGGAAGCACGCCGTCGCAAGCGACTGCAGAAAGCCCTGCGTTGTCAGGTGCCTGATGCGGTGATCACGGTGTTGCAGGAGCGGTTCAGTCCCGGGACTGGTGTATCCGCTGAGGCAAACTGACCATTGGCCCCGCAATGCGTGTGGCCACCGTGGCATTCCGTGCCCGGCCCGACAGGAGATTCCAACTGAATGACCAGCAGCGGCAAAGTCAGAATTTATGAGCTGTCCAAGGACCTCGGCCTTGAGAACAAGGACGTGCTGGATGCGGCTGAGAAGCTCTCGATCGCAGCCAAGAGCCACAGCAGCTCGATCAGTGATGACGAAGCCGGAAAGATCCGCAACCTGCTGAAAAACGGCGCTGCGGGATCAGGGAAATCGGCAGCACCGACAAAGTCGGCGGCTGCTGCGAAACCCTCCGGTGGCAAGGCGATTCTCTCGGTCAAGAAAGCGGCTCCGCCCGCCAAACCGGCAGCGGCCAAACCCGCCCAGGCTCCGGCCCAGGACGTGGCTTCGGCGGCCAAGCCGCCGAAGCTGGCGAGCAAGCCGGCTCCGGTGGCGCAGCCAGCGGCACCCTCAGCGGCCCGTGCTTCCGCCCCGCCGTCACGACCACCAACGCCAACCAAACCGGTCGGTGCCAAGCCGGAAGCACCGGTCACCCCGGCACGACCGGCTCCGAGCCGTCCTGCCGCCGCTAAACCGGCAGCACCGGCGCGCCCTCAGGTGGTGAGCAAGCCCGAGGTGGTGCCCCCCCCCAAAGCGGCCAAGCCAGCGGCAGCGGCAGCAGCACCGCCACCGCGACCGACCTCGCCACCAGCGCCGGCTCGTCCTGCCGCCGCCAAACCGGCACCGGCCAAACCAGCCCAGGCTCCGGCCAGACCGGCTGCGGCGAATCCAACAGCTCCGAAGCCGACATCCCCGAAACCGACTGCCGCCAAGCCCGCACCACGCCCCGCAGCCACCCCCGGCCGACCAGCGCCAGCTCCGGGCCAGAAACCTCAGATCGTTGCGCGGCCCGGCAGCCCCAGCCGACCAGGGGCTCCACCGCGGCCCGGCGCACCGGCCAAACCCGGTGCCCCCGCCAAGGCAGGCATGCCCTCCCGGCCGACCCCCCGCCCGGAACTGGTGGGCAAACCGCAGCCCCGCCGTGCAGCAGGTCCTGCCGGTAGCGGGCCAGGAACCGGCAGCCAGCGGCCCACCATGCCCCAGCGACCGGGAACCGGAGCGCCCCAGCGGCCCGGCAGCCCTGGCCGCCCCAGCGGCAGTGCCCCAGCACGTCCCACCCGACCGGGGGGAGCCCCCAGTCGCCCCGGAGCGCCCGCCCGCAGCGGTGGCAGCACCCTGGAACTCGTCGGCAAGCCCATCCGCCGTGACGGCAGCAGTTCCGCAGGCGGTCCTCGCGGCGCTGGCGGCCCTGGCCGACCGGCACCTCCCATCCGTCCTGGGATGCCGGGTGGCATGCGAAAGCCTGTGGCACCCGGCGAGCTCATGCAGCTCCAGAAGCCGAATGGTCGCCCGGCAACACCGCCGCCACGGCGTCCAGATGCCCCGACCAAAACCGGTGATGGCGAACAGGCCACCCCACCGGTGGCGCGGCCGACACCTCCCACGGCACCCCGCCGTCCGGGCCTCCGTCCCGGAGCAGCTCCCGGTCAGCGTCGACCCGGTCGGCCCGACTGGGACGACAGCGCCAAGCTGGAGGCCCTGCGCAGCCGTTCGCCTCAGAAACAGCGCCAGAAGGTGCACATCATCGGCGAGAACGATGATGCCCTGACCGCGGAAACCGGTGGCTTCGCCGGAGAACAGCAGGCGATGGTGCTCTCCGCGAGCCTCGCCCGCCCCGCCAAGCCGAAGGTCCATCAGCGAACCGCACCGAAGCCGATGGCGGCGATGCGGAAGCGCAAGAAGGAAACCACCCGTCAGCGGCAACGCCGCCGGGCGATGGAGCTTCGCGCCGCCCGCGAAGCCAAGCAGGTGCGGCCGGAGATGTTGATCGTTCCGGAGGACAACCTCACGGTTCAGGAACTCGCCGACATGCTCAGTGTCGAGAGCTCGGAGATCATCAAATCCCTCTTCTTCAAAGGAATCATCGCCACGGTCACCCAGACCCTGGACATGCCGACGATCGAGACGGTGGCCGAGGAATTCGGCGTTCCTGTGCTCCAGGACGACGTTGAGGAAGCCGCCAAGAAGACGGTGGAGATGATCGAGGAGGACGACCTCGCTCACCTGATCCGTCGCCCACCGGTGGTCACGGTGATGGGTCATGTCGACCACGGCAAGACCAGCCTGCTCGATGCGATCCGCAAGGCACGGGTGGCGGCCGGCGAGGCCGGCGGCATCACCCAGCACATCGGTGCCTACCAGGTGGAGGTCGACCACCAGAACGAATCCCGGAAGCTCACCTTCCTTGACACGCCCGGCCACGAAGCCTTCACCGCCATGCGTGCCCGTGGCACGAAGGTGACCGACGTGGCTGTTCTGGTGGTGGCAGCCGATGACGGCGTCCGCCCTCAAACCCTGGAAGCCATCAGCCACGCCCGCGCCGCCGAGGTGCCGATCGTGGTGGCGATCAACAAGATCGACAAGGAAGGGGCATCTCCCGATCGGGTGAAGCAGGAGCTCTCCGAACAGAACCTGCTCGCTGAAGAGTGGGGCGGTGATGTGGTGATGGTGCCGGTGAGCGCCATCAAGGGCGACAACATCGACAAGCTGCTGGAGATGATCCTGCTGGTCACGGAAGTTGAAGACCTGCAGGCCAATCCGGAACGGATGGCTCGCGGCACCGTGATCGAGGCGCACCTGGACAAGGCCAAGGGCCCTGTCGCCACGCTGCTGGTGCAGAACGGCACCCTGCGGACCGGCGATGTGTTGGCGGCCGGCCCAGTGCTGGGCAAGGTGCGGGCCATGGTCGACGACGGCGGCCATCGCATGAAGGAGGCCGGTCCTTCGTATGCCGTTGAGGCGCTTGGCTTCAGCGAAGTGCCGACCGCCGGCGACGAGTTCGAGGTCTACGCGGATGAGAAGTCGGCGCGTGCTGTGGTCGGCGATCGCGCCTCCGATGCCCGTGCCACCCGTCTGGCACAGCAGATGGCGTCCCGCCGCGTGTCGCTCACGGCGATGTCTGGACAGGCCACCGAGGGCGAGCTCAAGGAGCTCAATCTGATCCTCAAGGCCGATGTCCAGGGCAGTGTCGAGGCGATCCTCGGTTCCCTGGAACAGCTGCCCAAAGCTGAGGTTCAGGTGCGGGTGCTGCTCTCAGCTCCGGGTGAGGTCACCGAAACGGACGTTGACCTGGCAGCGGCTTCCGGTGCGGTGATCGTGGGCTTCAACACCTCGATGGCCTCCGGTGCCAAGAAAGCGGCGGACGCCTCCGGCGTGGATGTTCGTGATTACGACGTCATCTACAAATTGCTGGAGGACATTCAGCTGGCCATGGAAGGTCTGCTGGATCCGGAGCTGGTGGAGGAGGATCTCGGCGAAGCCGAGGTGCGCGCGGTGTTCACCATCGGCAAGAGCGCGGTGGCCGGCTGCTACGTCACCAACGGCAAGTTGCAGCGCAACTGCAAGGTGCGGGTGCATCGCGGCAAGGAGATCGTCTTCGAAGGAGACCTCGACTCGCTGCGTCGCAACAAGGACGACGTCAAGGAGGTGGCAACCGGCTTCGAATGCGGAATCGGATGCGATCGCTTCGCCAACTGGGAGGACGGCGACCGGATCTCGTCCTTCAAGATGGTCACCCAGCGCCGCAAACTCAGCACCTGACGCTCCCCTCTGCCGTGCGTTCCCGCCGCGAGCCCCTGCTTTGGCTTCAGTGTCTCGCCCTCGGCGTGATCCCCCTGGAGCTATTGCTGATCCGCCTGCTGCTGGCGGGAGCGGATCCAGGCCCGGTGCCGTCGGTGGAGCGTCTGCTCACCTGGGGCGTCGCGGTGCTTGCCCCAACGGTGGCCCTCTGGCGTCAGCCGGCGGACTGGGGATCCCTGCTGCTGGTTCGCGTGCCAACCCGCGGCCGCACGCCGGATCAGCAGACCCTGAGCGCCCGGCAGGGAGGAGCCGCATCCACCATCCCCCTGATCGCAGCGGCCGTGCTGCTGCTGCCGCTGCTGTGGTGGCTGGATGACTCCGCGGGGCTGATCAGCGAGTTCTCGCCGCTGAACGGCAGCTCACGATTGCTCTGCCTGCTGCTGAGCATGCCGTTGCTGGCGACGATCGTCTGGCAGCTGCAGCAACTTGTTCAGGCCGTGCTGTTGCTGCTGACGGAGGCGGGTGAAACCGCTGCCTATTCAGCTGAGCAACTCAACAGCGAGCGCAGCAGCTTCGGACTGCAGCTGCTGCAGTTGGCCTCATTGGACTGGCCGGAAGCGGCACCGAAACCCACTGCCACGCCAGAACCAACTCCGGAACCAGAACCAGAACCAGAACCAGCGTCAGTCCCTGGAGCGGCTGCGGTCGAACCAGAGCAGGGAGGCGAAGAGGACAAGGGCCCCGCCCTGGATGCCGACATCTCCGAGATCGACAGCACTGCCGGCAGAGAGACGGAAGAGCATGGTGAAGAGACCGAGCCCGGCAGAGGCGAAGAGAGCGAACCAGAGGGCACGCCGGAGCCCACGCCAGGGGGTCTGTGATTCCCGGATCAACCGCTCCCGCAACTCCGGGTCCAGAACTTTTCCCGTAGGCCGCTCGTCGGTCAAGGCCATTACACGCTTCATGTTCCAATGTTAAATTAAATTGTCCGCCGATGTAGCTCAGCTGGTAGAGCAACGCTTTCGTAAAGCGTGGGTCGCCTGTTCAAGTCAGGTCATCGGCTTATCAACAAAACCCAGTTGTGGCGAGGACTTCCTCCTGCAACTGGGTTTTTCTTTGCGCCGCATATTGATGCTTCTGAGGACTTGCTCTCACTTCGCTAATTGATTATGCTCGATCATTAATCTGCCGACGGATTCAATTTTCCCTCATAGATCTGCAACGGTAATTAGACGCCTGCTTCTCCGATAGCTTTCGCTCGAGAAACTAAACATCAACACTGTGGCACCACCACACAGAGCACTGAGCTGATACATCACTACTCTTACTGATCAGAACAGCCAGGCTCCCAACACAATGCCGGTCACTAGACCTTTAAGCCAGACCAACGCAGAAATCTAGTAGTCAGAGAGACCGAGCTTTCCCTTGATCCAGAAAAAGACCTTCTTGTCTGCAAAGAAGAGAGTACGGACTGGTTTCAACGGAGAAAGCCCATTCCGAAACCAGCTCATTAGCCATCGACGAAAGCTATCAGTCATCTAGCAGCGGACTAACCCAAAGGCGGCACTACATTAATCAAATTTATTCCATGTTCAACCAAGCCAAAGAGGAGAACTGCCCCGAGGGTTGCTAGCGACTGCATCTCCGAACACTTCTTAACCCTCTTAGCCTTCTCTTGCGAAGCCATCCAAAAACGAATGGCGAGACAAAAAGTGAAGACAAGAGTGAAAGTGGGACGCCAATATAAAACATAAAGTATATCCATAAAAACAGTAAGACGGAACCACCCTGGCGACTACGAGAAACAATAGCAACCAATAAAGTGAGCAATAAGGTGAGAAATCCAATCAGGATAAAAATGATCGGGACACTCAAGAGATACAACAAAAGAGCAGACAGCCACCAGCGAAATCTCCTTTTCATCAGCCTGGTGAATTGCCTCGGATTTAGCCCGCTTCAGGCGCCCAACCGACTTCCTTCTGCCAGGCGTGCGTCCATAGCTTACATTTTTTCTTGAGGTGGTCACCCTGCTGCAGTTGCTTCTGTCTAAGGTTGCAGCCCACCCCCATGTGGCAATGGGCATCCAACCCGTAGGCGAAGTGTAGTCAGGTCAGGTAGGCCAGGCCACCTTGCCAATCTCTAAGGTCGCGGTAGCGCTGACTATCTAAAAGACATATAGCCAAAATTATGCTCATTTTGCTTGAATACAATTTCAAAAAATTCAATATCCCTGGTTGCCAAATATTTTTGCTAACCATTCAACTACATAGCAGCCAATCAATTAGTCTTCATATTCGCCCTCGCAAGCAGCAATTCTCCTGACGCAAATAATATTTCTCTTCTTGCAGGACGCAGAGGCTTTTGCATTTGCTTCTTTGCGACTACTTCCCCAGGCGGCTCCCCATCCGTATTTGCCGCTGCGTGGCGAGACATAAAGTGAGCTGCAACGATTAGACCAGATGGCCTGCTTACATCCTCGACCACCTCTTTTTCGGCACTGCCTTTTTGCTTTATTTATTGCTTCTTTCTTTGTTTCTTGACCATATGACGCTCCAGTAATATTGTTTTTAGGAGCAAAGAAAATTGCATTATACCCAGCGAATGCTGGCCCAGAAGAACATGCAACTAAGCAAATAAGAACAAGGAGTCTCATCGTGTACAAAGAGAATACTGGCATATTTTAAAGTATTACCAAAGTGATTTCAGAAATCCATGCACTAATCTTTCGCTGAATTGATCGGTGCCGTAGGTGGAGTGATGGAAGGTCATGCATGCTCCGCCCCCTTTCCAGCCCTCTAGGTCGCGCTCATCGATGTAGCCCCACTCCTCCATGACCCATTCCCGGCTCGGTACACATGTACTATCCAGGGTTGAGAGGTTTGGCAATGGTGGAATCAGGCATACCCGTCTGAGCGCAGCTTGCGCAGGGCATTGGCCACGGCCAGGAGGGTCCAGAACTCTGTCCAGTCCTCCCGCTCCTTTGCTGCCAGTGCCCTTGGACGCGCTGATCCCCCAAGTGGGTAAAGCAGGCTTTGAATAAATCCCCCATTCGGGTGATGTGGTTCTGAGTGATAACGGCGATGGGGTGTTTACGGGGCGAGAGCCTCACACATCACTTATCAAAGGATTGTTACATGAAAGGATTTATGGTGCCAGCTGCTGCCTTTACTATTGCTGTGGGCTTGGTTTATGGGGGCAGAAAACTACTTAAAAAAGCAAATGTCCCAGCACCTTATACGTTTGCTGGATTTGCAACAAGTGCCATCTGGGCTGGCGCGTATAGAAGAATCCTTAGCAAGTAGATCACAGGGCTCTTATGAACGACACCCAGAAGTGCTGCTCATTGTGCAGCAAAACATTCCCTGCCACCCGCGAGTATTTCGGACACTATTCACGTAATGGCAATTTCAAGCCAAACTGCCGAGAATGTGAACGCTTAAGGGTAAAAACTTGGCGCAAGAAGAATCCTGAGATGGCAAAGGCTGGATACAAACAAAGTCAGAACAAACTTGATGGCTGGGCGCCTACAGCCCAACTGAAAGTGGATCTGTATCTAAAAGCTGGTGGCAGTTGTCGTTATTGCGAGGCCAATCTTGGTAGGGATGCGCAAATTGATCACACCATCCCCGTGGCACGTGGTGGCACCAATAAAATAGAAAACTTAGCTCTAATTTGCGCCAGATGCAATCAAGAAAAGGATGCCAAAACGCCAGAGGAATACGCTAAATGGAAGATGAATACAGCCTAAGAATTAATGATCCTGAGGGAAAAGCGTTGAACATTTAATGGTCCCGTCATCTCACCTCCCCCACGGGGTCCCCGTTACCTACCCATAAATCCCCTGAATAGGGGAGGTGCAGGACGAGTAACCAGTGCATGATGAATGTGTCGAGAGATCATCCCAAATCAATGCTTAATAAGCTAAAGCCATTTACATTCACTTTAACCGCAACCGGTACGATCGCTTTTATTACAGGTGTATGTGGATTGTTTGTTGTCGGTGCATCCAAGCCAAATGCAAACACCCAACAGATAAAAAGCTTTTCTGAGTTCCTTGGCAAATCGGGAGCGGCAGCATTTGTCATTGGCTACCCAATTGTAATGATGCCAAAGAAAAAACATTCTGGAGACTATCTAATGGCCAATCAATCATTGTCATATCTTTCTAAGCTGAGGCAGCCAGAGAGTCTCACGACTTGCAAAGCAAATGCAAGCAATTGATATCTTGGCTCTCAGATTGAATTGGATTTATCTAAATCAATTGTTCAGCGGTGCAACCACACTACTGGAGGAAGTGCAATGAAAGAGAGGCCTACAGAAGAGTCCAAAAAAGCGGCCGCAGGCTATCTTCGCGACCTAGCCCTCAATGGTTTATCCAACGGCAATATAAGTGCCAACGAAGCCACTGCTCTCAATTGCGTTGCTCTATCTATTTTGATTGGCTTCTCCGATGAGGGCATCAAAGCATTTGCTACAGCTAATCCTGCGAAGACCGCTGATGTCTTCCCGATGGCTGTTACTGAGCTGATATCAACATGGTGGAATGATGATCGCATCACTGATGCGTTCCCATTCCTTATTGCCTTACGAAAAGAAGTCAATAGTGATTTAAATCGTTTTCAATATGGGGTCAATTGGTCTTTTGTTTTAAATGCCTTTATCGAGGCAGGCACAAAACTCGAAGAAGCGTAATGATAGAAGAATTACTAAGTAGGCATCTTGTATACATCAAGCACCGTCAGCAATGGCGGTTTTTTGTTACATGTGACGTCTACTCAGATGGGGGAGGAAGGCGGGAAATATCGTCAAAATAAATCCCCCAGATAGGGGAGGTGAATTTCCGCCGGAACGACGATGGTGTGTTTACGGGGCGAGAGCCTCACACATCACACAAATCAAATGAATCTCTTCAACGCAATCGCTGCCGCTGCTGTTGCTGGTATTTCACTATTTATTCCCTCACGCACATTGGCAGACAGCCTACCTGAAGTGGGATCAGGACCTTCAGCCATGACATGCTATTTCAGTCATGAAATTGTAGCCAATGACCCTGAGTCACTAAGGCCAGTTGACTGCCTTGTAGAACGCTATGTCGAAAATGCAACTAAAATGTGGTTTGTCAAAACCAAGGACGGAGTTGGTATCCGCTTTAATCTAATTGCTGACCATGAGGCTGAGATCTACTATGCACGCGCGTGGATTAAACCGGAGGACGGAAGTCCAGAAAGGTTGGTTCAAATGGAATGGGGTGTTGATGACGAAGGAGATTTATTTCTTTATTCGGACAATTTATGGGTAAAGGAAGGAGTTCCCTTTTCGATGTTTATTAATACTGGGCTTGACCTTGATAATAATTCGAGCGAAAGCGAGACTCAAGCCGATGATATAGATAAGTACAGTAAGGTTGAAATCAGTTAGGAATGCTCGGTCTAAATCAAGTTGGGAAGCCCGATGCCAAGCAGAATGGCTGAAAGCTATACAAAACCCGTAAGGGAAAAGCAGGGGGCGTTGATTGTCGCTATCCATCTCCCGACATAACATTCCATGTATAAGAAAAGCTATGACCGGAACCTCAGCAAAAGCACATCTCTATGACCTACTGATGGAACCCCTCAGGGGTTGCAAAGGTTTGAATACTTACAGACACAGCCTGATGAAGCGGGTAATAGCGATGCCAGATCTAGAAGTTCGTGAGCGACTGGACCATCTTGAACAGCTTCACCAACAAACGCACTGATCAGAAGCCCCGTCAGCAATGGCGGAGTTTTCTCCTGCCTCTGTCCAGCTCCCCCATCAGGTTGAAGCAGATTTTGGATAAATCCCTCAGATGGGGGAGGTGGTTCCCAGCTGGATCAGCGATGGTGTCTTCAGTGATGTCAACTCATGAAACGGCTTGAATTGACAGACCACAAGTATGAACGTCTGACAGTGCTTGGACCTGCTGGAGGTAAATGGCTCTGCAAATGTGATTGCGGTGAAATATGTGTTTGCTCGACTGGTTCATTAAGGTCTGGCAACACGAAGAGCTGTGGCTGCCTAAAGCGAGACAGGATTAAGGAAACTGTGAAGCGCAGAGAGACGAACCCGATCAGTATCGGCGATGAGTTTGGTGAACTTACAGTGATTGGTGAGTCTGATGTGCGAACACATCAAAGCGTACACTGGCTTTGCAAATGCTCCTGCGGCAAAACCAAGGCAATCAGAGCAGGCCAGCTAAAAAGTGGTGATGCCAAGAGCTGCGGTCATTTAGAAAAGGCAAACCTAATAGGTGAGACCTTTGGGCGTCTGACAGTCATCAAGAAAACTAAAAAGGTGAAGCAAGGCCAGCACGTCAAATGGTTATGTCAATGTATATGTGGGAATTTGACAACAGTCGTAACCGACGCTCTCAAGAGTGGTCACATCGTGTCATGTGGGTGCTATAGGAAAGAAGTTGTTGGTTTAAACAAGAAGGATGAGGGGCATATCGCCTATGAAATGAACCCCGAATATGCCGCGAGGGAATGTTGGATATACATCGTCGAAGTCGGTAATTCTGTGGATAAAATCGGAATTGCCTTTGATATGGGGCACCGAAGTTTCAATGGTGAATACACCAAGGTGTGGTGGCTTAGAGCAATGACACGCGCAAACTGCTGGGCTGTAGAACAGGTTGCACTGTTACAGACTCGCGACTTTATTCCGAGTTCACCCTACAAAGCAAGAGGCAAATCAACGGGCCATACAGAGCAACGGACTGGATGGATCCTTGACGACGTCAGAGAAAATATGGAGACTCTTTGTGATGAGTGCGAGGAAATTGGGTGGCAGGATTTTTATGCAAATTATGTAAGTTGTGAAACTCTCTGATGAATATTCATTTGCTGAAAGCAGTCTCAAACCCCTAGCTTCATCAGATCTCGTCGAAATGGCGGGGTTTTTGATGCCTGGATAAAAATCCCTCAATCGTGGGAAGCAGGCTTGGGATAAATCCCCCGATTGGGGGATGTGATTCCAGGTGAAAACGGCGATTGTATATGCACTGGGGATAAACCTCAGAGTTAATTTTCAAATGGCCATGACATTTACGGACTATCAGCTCGTTGTCACCAAGCAAGGAAGCTATCTCGCATTGTCTACTGAGGTAGAAGATAAGGAGCCTGAATTTTGGAAAAATGTGCGTCGCATTGTGGTTGGAGCAATTGGTTTGCCAATAGCAATTATTTCATACATCTACTAGTCCTTCCCGCCACAACAACATCGAAAGCAAATGACCAAGCCTGTACTCATCCCTATCACCGAAGAACGCTATCCAAGCGCACCAACATGCAATCAGGACGATTTATTAGCTCTCTACGCAGATTTACGGCATGACGCGCAACGCTTGAGCCGAAGTCGTGGTTACTATGCAAGTCGAGTAGTGTCACTTCGCACAGAACTGGCTGAATTTGCATCAGCTGCCCAAATTACACTTGAAGAGAAAGCAAATCTAAATGCATTGGTAGCCCGGTACGCCGACACATTTCAAGCCTTTGAACAAGCGGGTGACGAGCTGATTGGGGGATTAACCGATTACGATAGAGGTATGAGAAATTATCGAGGTGGCAATCCAATTTATCGCCTGATTGTCGCTGTTAGGGCATTTGCTAAGGCATGGAAAGCAGCTAAGGATTTAGGTGCAGATATAGAAGACGCCAGCAATGGAGTTCTATAATGACTATTGCTGACTCCCTACGCTTAGCAGTTTCGGTAAGCAACGAAAAAGACAAAGAATTGGCTCGACTAATTGGAGGCCATATAGATAAACAGGCTGCAATTCTTGATTCACCACTTGAACCTGGCAAAAACCAACAGGCACTCGTTGGTGGCAAAGAGTGTGACTTTGATGGAATGCGTGACGCGGAACTAAAATCTCTTTTGACAGCATATAAGATTTCAGGCCGTGGACGTAAGGGATTAAAGAAAGCTGATCGAGTAACTCTATTAGTCAAACACAATGTGCCAGCTTTGACATTTGGATTCTTGCTTGACTTTTACTTGCAAGCCACTCATAAATAGACCGACATGTCGGGAAGCCTGATGCCACAGCAGAGCGGCTGAGAGCCATACAAAACCCTTCGGGGAAAAGCAGGGGGCGCTGTGTGTCGCCATCCATCTCCCGACAAAACATTCACCCCGTCAGCAATGGCGGGTTTTTTGTTGCATGTGACGTCTACTCAGCAAACACTCACTACTCAATCCCCCAGTTGGGGGAGGTGATTCCCAGCTGGAACGGAGATGGTGTGTTCACGGGGCCAGAGCCTCACAATGCAACAATTTTCTTCCTCTTATGGCTACTGCTAATACCAACTCCAGCGCAACCATCCTTGCTTTTGGAAACGGACTTATGGAATCCGCTCCAACGCAATCCACGGCAGACAATAATATCCAAACAGAAAATTTCACGAATGCATCATGGGATTCTTCTAAAGGAGTCAAAATAGAAATAACTCAGTCCGGTACTGCAACAGTCGGTTTTTCTAGCTATATCCCTGAAAGTTACACTGGCCCTGGAGCTTTATTTCTCTATGAGGTTGACATCGTGGATCAAGATGGCAATACAATATTAAGCGAATCCTTTGATAATTGGTCCCCCGAAGGGGATTTTTCCTTTGAAAATGAGCTGGATGAAGGACAGAGAAGCTATGGCGCAGACTTAAGCTGGGAGGTGTGGTCAAGTAATGACCCTTCTGCTCCTGTCATGGGTCCGAATTCCATCTTCAATGGTTTTGGAAAGCCTTTTGATAAAAAAGAAGTTGAGGGAGATACTGGGATTATTTATCCGATGGATGGAGATGGGCCGTTTTCTACCTTGATCGGCGCTCAAATAGATATACCTGAAGGAACAACGGAGATTTATATCAATCCAACGCTTGGATACAATGTCAGTAACTTTGTAAATGACGAAAGGTTGTTCGCCGTAGGTTTTGGATATGGCGACATATCTGCTAAGGACCTTTTTTCGTTTTCTTCTGCAAATAATGCACCGATTTTGAGCGTGAGTCAGGCATCGCTCCCGTCTGTTGAGGAAGATTCAACTGTCAAACTTTCTAGCGAGATGTTACTTGAAGGTTTCTCAGATGTTGATGGTGATGCACTGTCGATCACCAATCTGAGCGCAACGAACGGAACGCTGACCAATAACGAGGATGGCACGTGGTCGTTTGTGCCTGATGCCAATTTCTTAGGTCAGGTTGCGCTGAGCTATGAGGTTGTAGATGGCAAAGGTGGTTCGGTTGCTGCCACCAATTCGTTTGAGATCACAGCCTCTGACGAGGCACCTTCTCCAGCTCCCACTCCTGAGCCTGTGGTTGAAGTAACGCCAGAACCGGTTGTTGAGGCTGAGCCATCGATGGCAACCTTCGAGCTATACGACTTTGCAGCACCTCAAAAGATCTTTACCCGCGTTGAACAACTCGCTGATGGCGACTTAGCGCCTTTCACTTTGAATGCTCAAATTAACGATATGAACGACTACAACCTTGTAAGCAGAAAGGAGCGAGCTACGAAACAGGACGATTGGATTCGCTCAGGTCGTCAGGATGATGTGATCTCTGCTCGTGGTGGTTCAGACATCGTTCAAGGCAGACGTGGCGATGACGCGTTGAATGGTGGTGCTGGTAATGACATCATCTTTGGCGGTCGTGGCGACGACATCCTCAACGGCGGCCGAGGCATTAACTTGCTGGTCGGCGGTGCTGGTCAAGACTCTTTCGACCTTCGAAAAGGTCGTAATACTGTCGCTGACTTCGAGGCAGGTGATGTTTGGTCTTGTGGCACCACGATCGAGAACGTCGAATTGTCTCAAACAGCTCGTGGTATTTTAATGACCTGTGGAACAACGTCGACTCACTTTGTTGATGCAATTAAAGAGGATATACTTGCTGGCTTTACTCCGATTGACGCACTAACCTGATATTACGCTTATTTCACTAATGCTCAACTTTGTATGATCCTTGTTGTCTACTTTGGAATCACCCCCGTCAGTAATGTCGGGGTTTTTTATTGCTTCAGCAGAGCGGGGAACATTCATGGCAGTCACGTCTGACCCATGCCTCAAGACACACGCACCGCCCTGGTTCTCATGGCTAAGCTGGTCACTGCATTAAGAGCTAGTGCCCCTGACACCTCCAAGCGATGATTTTATCTTATCAAGTTATCTTTAGACACTCATAGACTTTTGCATGCCTCAGTTCTCTCTAGATGTGTGGAAACAATTGCTCTGTAAGCTGGTGACTCTGGTGATCCTAAAAAGACTCCTTTCCTGAATTCCCTCATCTCCCGTTCGTATTTATCTTGCGCCATGCGTGTACATATAGTTGAGAAAAGTTTTTTAATTACGTTCTCGTCGTTTTTGTGTAGAGGATCCCTTTCGTCTTTGTTCGACTTGACCTGTGTCTGTTCACCAAGATTCTCCACGCGGTTTTCACTCACATAAAAGAATCCGCCTGCTAGAAGCAGTAATACCAAAGGTGGCCAGAACCCTAGGCGCATTGATATGTATGTAGATTTTTAATCATAGAGGAGTTTTGCAGAGGCTGCTTCAAGGAGAATGCGTGTGATTTATTTCTGTGAGGCTCTTCAATGACTACTTTCTTTTGCCCAAGCTCCTCAGCAGCTTCAGATTCTGGCACTTCAGGTAGGTTGTTGTGTCAAAGAATTAGCGTTTTTCGGGTATTGGATCCTGGTGACCAAATGAGTTCTTGTGGGCCTTCAGAACCAGCAGCCTTGCGGATGCTGGTTCTGTTTCGCTGTTGGTGGTTGTGACGGCATAAGGGACAGCAGAAGAATAGTTGAATTTACTGATTGCAGTCTAACAAAAAATTCTTAAATATCTTAATCACTTTTTCGCAATCTCTCGCCCCTTCGTCAACCATATAAGTCGCTAGCCATTGAGAGTTTTCGCTTTTATCAAGAATTTTTATTAGTTCCAATGTTTTTTCTGCTGCCTTTTCGTTTGCATCATGCTTTCTTTGGCTTTTCCTTTCCATCGGCCCCATTCCCATTGTTCCTGAAATCAGAAGGCTCAGTATATTTGCCGCAATACTTTTACCAAGGGACTCCTCTCGATAGTTATATGGTGTACCGCTTGTGTTGCATAAATTGCTAATTGACTTGAATTCCTCGCCATGAGGATGCTCCTCCAGCATTTTCTTTACATATGAGTTCAGGTAGGCCATGCAAAAATTCCCGAACGTTTACTAATTATGCTGCCTTGATCTATACAAGGCAACCCTGCACAATTGAAGGCTTCGATCACTTCTACTTCAGTAGCTGGATCCAGGTCCATGTCAGCGATGGTGTCTTGAATGATGAGCCGCTGAATCGGAACCGCGATCAGCTAGGAAAAACCCACAGCCCCCGACCGCAGGAAATTAGGACCCGCCTCCAGCCCCCCTATGTAAGAACTGAGGTCCAGCCTCCGCCATCAAGGCAATGGCCTCCAGGGAATCATCGAGAGCATCCAGCTGCTGCTGCTCGTTGATCAGTTCGGAGTTGGTAGTGCCGGCAGGTACGGGGGGCTCCCGTAAACCAGCTGTTGCTGCATCACCTGGGTGGGTTCCCAGTCCATCGCGAAGAATCCGCTGAGCATCCTGAAGATCCAGCACGCTGTTGTTGTTGTGATCCAGTGATCCACTGGTGATGGCGTCTTTGATGAAGCCCTTGGCCGCATCCGTAATGTTGCGTAAGCCGTTCGGGCTGATCAGTTGGTCATGGAGATTGCGGTTGAAGGAACCAGGTTGTGATTCTGTTTCTGCAGCAATTTCGATCGCTTGAGCAGCGGAGCTGATCAGCAGCCCATCGCTGAGCGGGTGGAAAGATCCGTCTCCATCCACATCGGTGGGTAGTGAAGTATCGGAGTGGTCATCATCGTGGTGGTCGATATCTTCAATCTGACTGTTTGTGTCATCCACATCTTCTATAGCCTCGGAGGTGGCAACGTCCTCTTCATGATGAACATCATCGTCGTGGGTGTGCGCATTCTGCTCCGAATGTTGATAGGCATTGATCTCAAACGATTGTTCAATTGCATTGCCGTCGGGATCTATCGAGCGAAGACGAATGGAATAGGATGATCTATCGCTGTTTTCCGGCGTCTCCAGAAGCAGAAGCTGATCGCCTTGAATTTCAAAGAGGCTGTTGTCTGCATCACCGTTGCCGGAGATCAAGGCGTAGTCATGATCTTCTGACGGCTCAATCTCATCTCCTGCTGCGAAAATAGGGAACTCTCCGTTGCTGTCGCCCCAAAGCGCTTGAAGGGCATTGATGTCCGAATCTGTGTACCAGATGTCTTGCTTCAAGTGATCGTAAAGACCTTTTTCATAGGCCATGACTGATTCGACGTGTGTCGGGTAAAATATATCTCCAGATCCTTTGGAGCCATTATGGGGTTCCATCGGGTGAGCCAAGCCCAGGGCATGGCCGATTTCATGAAGCAGGGTGTGATAGTCAAACAAGCCATCCTCAAAGACGGTCATGGAGACATCCATGTATGGAATCTCGACACCGGTTAAGGTCCCGTCTCCATCTGTTGTATAGGAATAGTTGTAAAAGCCCTGACTCCATCCATCGGTGTCTTCCATCGTTTCACCAATTAGCCGTAGCGTTACACCTTCGGGTGTGTCAACCAGGGCAAATTCAATGTCGAGCAGATCGTTGAGTTGTTTGGTGATTGTTTGAACGACGTTCTGATTCTCTTCGAGAACCGGTTTCGCTGTGATGGATTCTATGCCGCCCCATAACTCCGTACTCTCGCCATCAATATCCACCCAGACGTTGATCTTGCCTTCATTGACAGTATAGAAATTAAAAACTTCTCTAATTTCCTCTGATGGTAGAAGATAAGGTTCCCATCCTTTTGGTGTGTCTCCAAGATCGATAGTGTTGATTTTAGTTGTAGCATCACTTGCGATGATTTCCTTGAAGCCTTTCCCATCATGGTAGCTGGTGGTGATTCTGAGTTGAGCGTTCTGATGCCATGGCTGCAGCCGAAGGTGTTGGGTCGCCCCGATTTGTTGCCACTGTTCACCGTCATCAAAACTGGCTTCCCATCTATATTGCTTATCCCTGGTGCGAGGAGTTCGCCAACTCCAGCGCCAGTCACCAAAGATTGGTGAGCTACCCTGTGGAAATCCACTGTATCCATCAGGATCATCCTCCGTAATCATACTTTTCAAAATCAGACCTGTAGACAGGGTGCCAACCGATGTACCCGCCTCATGGTCTGTGTACACGTCGGGAGCAACAAGATCAAAAGTCAACTCATCCTCTCGCGTGAGGATTATGTTTTGGACGGGATTTGGATCGATTTTGATCTCAAGATCGCCTGTGTCGTAGTTGTCAGAATTGTCTTCCACACCCCAGATGGCCTGAAGGGCTTCGATGTCGATGGCTTGAAATTGTGTCTGGGTGAAGCCTTGCTCGGGCATGCCCCAGGCCATTAAGCTTGTTTCTGTTGTTGGCAGCTGGTTGTCACCAAAGCTGTCTCCATCGTTCGCGTTGTTCACATATTCCAGCCCAAGATGTGCGCCGAGATAGTGCAGGAATGGAACACTGTGCTCCCAGGTGTCTGATGCCGCGGCCTGGTCGCTGCTTGCGTACCACCAGTCGGCGTCAAGCACGATGATGTTTTCTGTCCACTGGATGTCATCACCAATAGAGCTGTATCCGATGGTTCCATAAGCCCATGAGTTGGAGGGGCTGTTCGCGAAATGGATCTGTAGGTCGCTGTCTGCTGTGGTGTCTACAAGTTCAAAATCGAGATTCAGCTCTGTATCAAGAGATTCAAGGGTGGTTTTGATGAAATTCAGGCCCTGCTGACTGAAGGCCTTCGCCTCTAAATCATGGTCTTCGAAGGGAAAATTATCTTCCTCACCAAACTCATCAATGAAGACTTTCATCACCCCATATCGATCGCCAAACTTCTGCAGGACACCTTTCCAGGAGTCCGTCGGGAGAAGATGCTCGATCGTCAGTTGTTCGATTGTGTCGTTCACCCTAATGGCGTCTGCAACATTGCTGGTGACACGTTCCGTGAAACCATGGCCGTCCTCATAAGTGAGTTGCAATCTGATCTGGTAGTTCTCGTGCCATTTGCCGATTGGTAGCTCCGAGCCGTATCCGAGGGACCTCCATGTCTGGCCGGCATCGAGACTGCCTTGCCAGTTGTGGCTAGTGATCTCGTTCAGGCCATCTGGATCGTCCTGTGCAACGATCGCCCTGAGCGTGTCACCGATGGCTGGCGACTGAAGAATGGAGAATGAGAGATCTCCCGTGTTGTAGTTGTCTGAGTTGTCTTCCACACCCCAGATGGCCTGGAGGGCTTCGATGTCGATGGCTTGAAATTCAGTCTGGGTGTAGCCGCTCTCCGGACGGCCCAAGGCCATCAGGCTTTCCTCGGTGGTGGGATTGTTCTCATTCCCACCAAAGGAGTCTCCATCGTTCGCGTTGTTCACATATTCCAGCCCAAGATGTGCGCCGAGATAGTGAAGGAATGGAACACTGTGCTCCCAGGTGTCTGATGCCGCGGCCTGGTCGCTGCTTGCGTACCACCAGTCGGCGTCAAGCACGATGATGTTTTCTGTCCACTGGATGTCATCACCAATGGAGCTGTATCCGATGGTTCCATAAGCCCATGAGTTGGAGGGGCTGTTCGCGAAATGGATCTGTAGGTCGCTGTCTGCTGTGGTGTCTACAAGTTCAAAATCGAGATTCAGCTCTGTATCAAGAGATTCAAGGGTGGTTTTGATGAAATTCAGGCCCTGCTGACTGAAGGCCTTCGCTTCAAAGATATGGTCGTCGAAGGAAAAGTTGTCTTCCTCACCAAACTCATCAATGAAGACTTTCATCACCCCATATCGATCGCCAAACTTCTGCAGGACACCTTTCCAGGAGTCCGTCGGGAGAAGATGCTCGGTTGTCAGTGGCATACCTTGAGAGTGAAGAATTAAGAGGTCAACGCTTGGGTGCTGGCTAGACATCAATTCGACAGAGACCACCTACGAGCTTCTCTCCGTCAAAAAAGTATTTAGCGGAATATAATTTTAAGCTTTTCTGCTGTAAATTTCTAGTAATTTTCACTTTTTTTACTTGTTCCGAAGTCCACTCCCCCCTTGGCGCGGATCTCTCTCTCTCCTAATTCGTTCAGCTATTGGTACACGCCCGCTCATAGGCGCGCTGAACCGTGCAGTTCATGGTCTTAGTTCAGAGAGCTTGACTCGAAATTGTTGCACCCCAAGATCCTGACTGCGCTCATAAAACGTGATCACTTTGGTGTGGCTTGAGGCGCTTGTTTGGTGATGGGCGTTGTTCCCGGTGGTTTTGAGAGGGTAAAACGCTGAGAATGACTGTGCTGCAATGGATTTATACCGGAGGTCATTGCGGATTTTGTTTTCGGTATCGGCTGGTCATGGCTAACTAGGTGGTAGTGACTTACTGGTGATGCTGTTTTTTTCTTGGCTGTGGGTCATCGCTACAGCCATTGCCTGCTCCATTTGGGCGAAAGACATCGCCAAATTGAAGGGCCAAAAAGATACGCAGTGGATGGTGTGGGGATTCATTTTTGGGCCGATTGCACTGCTAGCGCTGACTGCATACCCAGACCTTGAGGACAGAAGACATCAGCGAGACACTGCTTCTGAGCTGTCGTTGATCAAGGACAACGTCAGTGAGCTTTGCCGCAACAGTTAGTGATGTCACAACAAGCCCGCTCCGATGAACGCCTCCTCGACTAGAGCCAGCTCCTCAGGGGGCAAGTCCATGTCGGCAATGGTCTGCTGCACCAGCTGACGAGTGATGGATAACACTTGCGCCGGGTTGTCGATGCGGGGCACTCAGCGAGGCCATCACGGCCTAGTGAGCCGGGCTGTGATGGGGAGCATCTGCACCGCAACATCGCTGCGAATCAATTGGCCACTGCCATCACCTCATCGGAACAGCACTGCACCCATGCCAGGGCTGAAATTATCCGTGGAGTTCAGGCTCCATCCAGTGGCCTCTGCCGTGAGGGTGATTGGGCATCGGAGACACGTCTGGCTCCTTTCCATGGAGCAGGAGCCAGATCCGATGTCACAGCACCGGTGGCGACCACAACCCGCCGTTGAAAGAAACCAGCCATGGCGGAAGCCAAAGACGAGATTTTGGAGAAGGGCCGCTGGAGCGGACTGCGTTAGCAAATGGCCCAGCTGGAGCAGGGTCGACCGATCGACATTTGACGGTTGGGCAAAGCTGGTGACCAACATCATCCGACCTTCTGAGAAGTCAGTCTTGAAGAGAGATCCGGCGGATCAGAGTCCTGCTGTGCGTGTCGACTATTACCAGATTCATAGGCCTGCACGGGAGATTTTCTGGAATCCAAAAATGACCAAAAGACGCGTTGCAAACTCCGCCGCCTCGCTCCATAGTTGCCTGGCGCGGACATGGGGAGATCTTCCACACGCGACAGCTTTGGGAGAGCGACCCAAGAGCTGGCAGAACCCCTGTCTCCTGCGTGAGCGATCGCAGGAGACATCGTTCTGCGCAATAGAATCTGAAGAAACTTGGTGCGTCCGCGGAGGAACGCATTTACTCCGCGAAGTTGTTTAGACCGAAGCCGCATCGCTCGGGAAGGACAGCGTTCTTCTCGCGGCCTCAGTAGCCCCCCTCTTGAAGGAGCCGTTAGGCCCTGGAGGGTGCTGCCTGGTTAATGCAGCCCACTGCAGCAGATTCGATCAACAAGCTCATCAGCGCCGCCGCAGCCGTTCCAGAGCGGTTGCTATCCGTTGCGACAAGTATCTGACGGGTAGGTGGCATGGCAGCCAGCCCGTGATTTTCATGGTGTTCCACGCCTCGATGGCGTTGTCCCGGAGCATCCGCCTGCGCGTTTGCGGCACTGGTTGACGGGGCGGGATGCATGCAGAGGGGAGGCGCAAATCGTAGTCAGTGACAAACTTTTGTCTAGTTCAGGCTCAAGTCGATAAAGACACCTGTCTGAACTGTTGCTGCTGGCAACCACCCATGCAGAGCGAGACCCTCCGGTCATAACTGGCGTTGCGGAAGAAGCTGTCCTCAGATTCGACGCACTGGTTGAAATGAACGGCTACCGACGTCTATGCCCTAGCTGGCCCCATGGCCTGAACAAAGCTCTGACACCCTTCAACGGCCGAAATTCAATTCCAGCAAGGCTCTTTCGGGGGCCTTCTTTTGTGGCTGACCAGTTGCAGGCTCGCGGCCCTGTTGCCAGCCTGAAGGTATGAAACAGGCTTCCCTGCTCCGGCGCGTCGGCACCTACCTGCTCGGTTTGGTGGATGAGTACTGGGCCATGCGTAGCCCCTGGCAGTACGGCACCAAGGAACCTCAATGCGGGCTGGAGTGCGATGGCGACCATTGCGAACGCACCGACTGAACTTTCCTGTCAGGGATGTATCACAGCGATACAAAACCGTGCCAACTGCTACCACGGTGTTCACGGGGATACACAACAATGCTTCTGGTTGTTCATGCGTCGAGCAGCCGTGTTGTGGGAACGGAGGGGGGTCTGACACACAGAGATCCCCCTTTTTCTTCTTTCTGCTTTCTCTCTAGTGCTTTAACCCTGGCCGTAAGCTGCAAATCGATCCTCTACGGGGTCTGTATCGCCGTCACCCACTCCGCATGAGCAGTCGCAGTGTCGGACCTGAACTGAACGATCTTCTGCTGATCGACTGGATGACCCCACTCCTGTCCCAAGAGGAAGCGGACAGGCGGGCGGAGTAATCAACAAAAAACTCTGCCGTGCGATCAGCCTGCAGCCTTAGGCAAACCAATCAATGGTTGTCATTGTAATTGGCGGATACGGTGGCCTTTCACACTCCCAAGTCACATCGACTGTGCCACTTCCCCCTCCTTCAACGAAGTATTCATAACTTTGTGCGGAGCCATACGGTGGTGGCTTATAAGGTACGAGTTCATCACATACATCTGTAAAATAAGACTGAATGCTGGATTTATTGGCACCGTTCTTCAGTGTCACGGGCACCTGAAAAGTTCCTGCGTCCTCATACTCCCCACCTGCATAGAACTGTATGTCTCCATTATAAAGTAGCAATACATCGGCATAACCGCTGACACTTGTCGGCCCCGTCTTATGGCGGGGTTGCGCGGGCGCCCGACGATTCCGCCGCTGGGGGCAGCGGCTTCTCTAATCGCGGCAAGGCATGGGACTGCATTGCAGGGCAGCCGGATGCGTAAACGAAATCACCGACTTCCTCAAGCAGCTGGATGAGCAACCCGATCTGCGTGATGCAGCAACGCTTCGATCGCTCACGCGGATCCGCAGTGAACTGGAGCGAACACCGGAGACGGCATCAATGGGCGATCCGGTGCAGCTCCGGAAGCAGTTCCAGTTGATTGGTACCCTCCAAACGTTCCAGGGTGATCTGGCTTCCTGCTCGGCGATCCAGCTGCTCCAGCAAGACTTCATTGCCAATCACGATTGTGGCCAGACGGGCGCAGGCAGGCTCCTTACCACTGATGAGATGTACCGTCCTGCTGCTGATCTGCGTGATCGCCTCAAGCGAGAGCTTGAGCCAAGGGAGCTGGCCTGATGAGCCGAATCCTTGATGAATTCACTGATCATTGAATCAAGGCTTATGTTTGACTACAAAGGCACGTATACTGTCTACAGACAGTTCTATTGCTATTTGTTCTATCATCACAGACCGACTTCCTGAGTAGTGTTGGAAGACTTCCCAGCGCAAAATATGGTCATCGGAGGAGATCAGGGCAGTCAACCCAACATCAGTCCCGAGGTGTTCTCCCTGCGGGTAGATGTCGACTCGTCGAAGATAATCATGCACGAAAGTATTGCCGACGACTCGATCAATGTTGACCCCCCTGAAATAGGGTGCGCTCGGATCCTCCTCAAGAGGGTTCTGATTGGGTGATCGACGCCAACCGTCGCGTACTAATTCAATGATCAATTGACTAACGGTGTGGATCTCAGAAAGATGCATGTAATGCCACCAACCATGAACCCAATGTTCTGATCAATCCAATACCAGGGATGTGTCAGCGACGACCATGCTGAAAATTGGCTGCAAATGATTCTCGAACCAGTGTATTAAGGCTGGCATTAATCTGCGATTGACAGATAGTACTTTTGACTGATGCGCGCATAAGGTACTGCAAGGCGATGATCTCTCATGCTTGCGAGTTTTTGCTATCAATCAAGATCTGAATCATTTGCTCTAACCTTTTTAGTCGGAATTCCATATCATTAACTATTTTCTGTATGTTTGCAAGCATCTGCGAAGAACTGTCTTCTTCTATTTCGGTGTAACCACTGGTCATTTCAAGGAACTGTTGCTTTGAAATGACTCCATTCTCTAAGAAAGTTTTTGCTTGCATATACCGCTCTGGGGTTATTCTTTTTGAATCTCTCCCAATTCCGTCAGTCATGATAATGGGCCGGAAATTAATAATCCAAGCATAGAGCATGCCTGGGAAGACCATGGAGTCAATCGCAGGAACAAATGGTTTTCAAAAGAGGAACAATCCCGAGTCTTAATAATTTTCAAATTAGCGCTTATCTTTCGCCGACTTAAAGGCGATTCATATTCAATCACTAGAAACAAAAATTTCTTCAAAAAATTCAACGACATTCTCATAATAGTCAGAAACTGTTATATTTGACTGATAGTTAAAGTTATTACTGATCATCACCGTGGGGGTGACCAATTCCAATACTTTTGCAATGTAGCTCAACCCTCCTTCGTCAATAGCATCAAAAAAGACTCTAAGTTCTTTCAGCTTTTCAACGTATTCTCGATTGTCCTCGATCAATGCTGCATCATGCCTTGAATCAAATTTGTCCAATGCGCAATTTACAAATGTTTTGATGATTAATTCAGTTCCCCGCGCAAAGTTTTCAGTGTCACGCTTGCTTTCAGTGTCCAAGGGTTTGAATGTTTCTTGTATAGCAGCCTGTACCGCTGGTGATTTCATCACCCAACTCATCTCTGATTTTTGATCTTTGGAATCTACCTTTCCTTGTTTGATTTGGCATCGAGCCCATAGACTTGAGATCGCAAGAACAGCGATAGAAGTGGCTCGAGCCCCAGTGATACCGTATTGTCTTAGGTGGTCGGTTGCTTGCAGAAGAAGATCCGCCTTGTTTGATTTTTCTTGTGCATTTGTATAGCTACCGTCGTTCTCCTCGGCATGTTCGTCAATCCAGCCAACTATTGAAATTGTTAAAACACTAATTGCTTTGCCAAAGTTTTCGATTGTCGTTTCGTCGTCTTTGCCAGGTACGTTCTGCATTTTTTTTAATAAATTTACCCTAACATCTTTTGTGGCTTTGATAGTTCCCTGTGAACAGTTATGGAAATCGATTCATGCATGACCATCTTGTGAATTATGGTGATCGAATTAGGAGCCAACGGACCATGACTGCATGACCGACTGAGATTTTGATCAAGTAATCAGACATTTTTGGGCAACTTACTCATTTTGTGCCCGCACCATTGTAAGAATCTTTTCATCCCGATACAATAGTCACCTGTATCTTTCTTCAATTTGTTCGAAGTGACGCTGGTTGAAGTTGTGCTTATTAACGACCGCTGTTCTCGTATTTGGGCTGTGGCCACACCAGCAAAGAATGCCCTGTGAATGATGGATTGCTAAAACTCCTAGCCAGCTCAAACATAAATTGATTTGCATACTTTTTATTCGAAGGCAATATTACCTAGGTCATTACACTCAGCTCATGATGAACAGTAAATTTTGTTTTTAAAATCATATAAGGACTATCATTGTATATTAACTTCAGACAGATGCATGATCTGGCATGAAAACGACTGGTTCACGAATAGAGCAAATTATGTCAGCGCACCCTGAGCTTAAGGTCGAAGATGTAAGCTTAATTCTTTGCTACTATTATAAATACGAGTGGAGCCTTGCGGGCTCCACCCTGGATGAAGTTCACAGCACATTGGATTGCGTCACAAGGTCTATAGTTGATGCTGACAGAATGCATATTGAATTCCTAATTGGCCAAATCAAATTGCACAAAAAAACCAAATACAGAAGTCTTCTATAACCACTGATTCGACCTTAGGATAATTCCCAATTATTAGGGCTAAAAACTGCCACAGCTGTATATCTTTGATCAACCAAGCCAAAGAGGAGAACTGCCCCGAGGGTTGCTAGCGACTGCATCTCCGAACACTTCTTAACCCTCTTAACCTTCTCTTGCGAAGCCACCCCAAAACCATTGGCGGGACAAAAAGGGAGGACAATAGCGAAAAGGGAGTACCAACGAAAAACATAAAAAATATAACTAACCAGGAATATCCAGCCGCCGAGGAGCCAGTTAGCCCTGACACAATAATGAAAATTGCCGTAACCATATAAGCGGTCAATCCAATAGATATAAAAACAATTGGCACACTCAAGAGATACAACAAAAGAGCAGACAGCCACCAGCGAAATCTCCGTTTCATAAACCTGGTGAATTGAACTGCCCCGGTTTTAGCCCGCTTCAGGCGCCCAGCCGACTTCCTTCTGCCAGGTGGGCGCCCACAGCTTGCATTTTTTCTTGAGGTGGTCGCCCTGCTGCAGTTGCCGTTGGCGGATATTGCAGCCCAGCATCGTATGGCAATGCGCGTCCGTTGCATAGGCAAAGTGCAGGCAGGTCATGCAGACACAGCCCCCTTTCCAGCCCTGCAGGTCTCGGTCGTCGACGAAGTCCCAGCGCTCCATGCGATATCCAAACAAGTACATTTGTACTAGCCTAGGCGGGTCGTCTGGCGCGACCCGATATCGCGAAGGGCAACAGAACCAAGCTTCCGTAAACCCGTGTCCCCGGCCATGGGGACATTCACTCGTATGGAGGATGCGCCTTCACCACCCTTTCAGCGATGGTGATCGCATGAAACGCTTTTCAGCAATCGTCGTTGTTGCCTTATTAACTGCGGCACCTGCCCACAGCAGCGTCCACATCAAGCCCATTTACCGAAGTGGTCAGGTTTGGACAGGTAACGCCAGGGTCAGTTTTTGGAATGACGGCAAGCAAAGTGTTGTCATTAGGTATCCAGTCTTTGACGGCTGCGTAGAAGCAAAGGAATACATGGTGTCCGCCAAAGCTGGGAGCGCTGGCGCTGGCTTGTTTGGAAGGCATCAGACCATGAGTTGGAAAGAGGTCAACAAACTGATTCGCGAACCCAGCAACAGCAGACCTCTGGGGCTTCAGGACACGAAATACAGAAGAGTCACCCCTTCCCTTAGGGCAGTTCCGAATCCATCAAGCCCTTTTGTTTGCGATCCAGGTAGCAGCAATTACTTTCCAGGGTGGGGATGATCACCACCTATGCGTGAGCTTCTAACCAGTTGGGGGATAGAAGGCTTTGAATAAATCCCCCAAGTGGGGTTGGCCGCAGCTGTAGGGCCAGAACCGACGCAAATATCGCTCAACCGGGGGATGCGCTCATATCGATGCATCGGTGATGGTGAGGCCACTTACAAGGTTGGGATGAACGGTTTCTTCAAGGGCTTTGGCAGTGTTGTTATTGGTGGTTTTGTTGGGTCTTGTTTGGCTGCTGCGTCGTTTCTGGCAATCGAAGCCCTGATACCGAAGTCATCAGAGGCTCACCCCCCAGGTGCCAACCCACCAGCCTGTCCGCGTCCTCCTGGGTCAGGAGTGGGGTCATCCAGTCAGCCATCAGCTCGATCACAGCAGGCTTCCCTAGGTCTTGGATGCCGCCCACAAGCCACCGCTTGAAGGTGTCAGGGTCATTAGCCCGCAATGCAGTGAGCAGCTCACCGATCAGGAGCAAGCCTCAGATCCACTGCACCGATCCACCCAACACTCCCATGAAAAGACGTCGAGAACGTCACTGACCTCGTTAGGAGGGTTTTCCCATGAGGGCTCTCAGTCGACGGTGTGTCCAGCACCGCCAACCTCAACGAGCCCAGTTCGGAAGCCCACCTTCACGCAGTTCTTCCAGAGCAATTGTGCACCAACACGCTCCAGACGAAGGAAGCTCAACAGATTCGCTTCAGAAACTTGCTGAGATCAGAGGGCGCAGCCAAGGCCTCCAATGCTTTCTTCTTCCAGCTGTCGGCACACTCGCAATCGATCGTTGCTGCCTTGACCTTTCGCCGGTCAAGGCAGGTGTCAGCAATCAACCCTTTTCTGCTTGAGTCTCTTACCTATCCTCTGTCTCGATACTTGCGATAGTGGACACTATCCTTCATCTCTTTGCGCCATTGATAAAGATTGCTCCGGAACAACCGCCGCTGCCTTTTTCGTATGACGTACTGCCTTCTAACCGCGGCATAAATAACATAAAAACTCATTAGCAACAGGAAGGCGATAACGATAGAAGTCGCCATCCCGCTCACAAAAAATAAGGTGATTATTTGGCATCCTTAGTAGCCCCGATTCATCCTTCTGTTTCAACAGAGACCATCCGGCCATATGCATTGCTCATGAGTATTGATACCTGCGCACCCGCGTCCCGATCGCGCAGACCTTTCTTGCTTCTGCCACGTCGGCGCTTCGCCATGAACCGAATCGGCGTGTTGACGGCTCGCCATAAAAAAACCCCCTGCCCAAGGCAGGGGGTGAACTGTGATTCGCCCTTGATCACTTGGCGTAGGAAACGCCGCGATACTTCAGAGCAGGCTTGTTCGGAGCGCCAGCAACATTCTGCTGGTTGTACTTCTGGCCGCGATAGGTCAGGGTCATCTGTGGTTCCTCAGAAATCCAGGTCCCCGTTCCGTGGCCTGGTTGATCTGCGCCTCACAGGAGTGAGGTGAACGTTGTTTGTAGCTGTTGCTACGAACCCTTTATAAGGGAAACGTCAACCGCTGTGTCGTTCAGGCGGATACACACCCTGTTGTTGCTCCAGCAACATCTGTCAGGGGCAGAGCACCTGCAGGCGTTGCTCCGTGCAGAACTGAGCTCCAGAGCGAATCCGCCCCTGCAGCAGATCAGTCCAGGGAACGATCCAGTGGCGAGGATCCACATCAGCCAGAACATCAGCTGCCACTGGATTGGGGAGGGCAATCACGCGACGGTCCGCCAGGGCGAGATGGCGACGCAGCCAAGGGGTGAGGATCAGCTCCTCCAGCAACTGCTGATAAGAACCATCCGCGATCGCCCGCTCAAAACCGAGCTGAATCGCATCGGCCAGCGACTGATTGTCGGGGCTGACATAGAAGAAACCGGCGAAGGGATAGGTGATCAGCAGATTCGGATCGAGGTCGGTGCCCGCAGCGGTGGAAGCCACGATCGGCGCTTCACGCTCGAGTTCATCAATGCCGCGCGGAAACAGCTGCACGCGGTGGTTGTCCACAAGACGGAACAGATCCTCGGATCGGGCGGTGAAGGTGCGCAGCCCGGATGCATCGAAGATCTCCACATCACTCCAGCCCAGCCCCTGCAGCAGCAAAACGCTGCGCAGGTCATCGACGGAACCGACCGACGCCAGCCGGTCGTGCTGGCTTCGGTGGCTCCATCCGACTCTCAGGCCAAGAATTCCGCCGGTCACGGGGATTGGAATCTCCCGCAGGCGCCGGTTCAGCTCCAGCCCGGCCCCGTACACACCAACGCTGATGGCGAAGGGATTGCGTGAGGACGCAGGCCCCTGCTGGAGGGCTGCGACAGCTTCATCCTGGCTTTGGATCTGCTCGCTGAGCCCGAGAGCGAAGGGACGACCACTGCGCTCCAGCACCAGCTGCAGAAGCCGATACCTGAAACCGGTCTGGTCCTGACCCGGCGAGCGATCCAGCACCACCGCCAGCGTCTCAGGCGGCAGCACCGCCACCTCCTCGGAGGTGAGGATGTAACGCTCATCAATCCTGAGGCGCCGCTCACTCAGACGCGGCTCAATCTGCAGCGTGCCCACCAGCACGATCACGATGGTGATCGCCGAGGTCAACAGCGTCCAGAAGCCATTGGCCACCTCGGGGGGGCGGGGCTGAGGAGAGGCTGCGGGGGTCATGGAATGATCCACCAGATTCCCAGCAGGGTCATCCCCACATAACTGGGCAGCAGGAACACCTTCAACACCCGCGCAAAGCGGGCATTCACCAGGCTGAGCTGGTTGTCGATCAATTCATCCGCCGCCACCACGTACAGGATTCCAAGAAAGATGATCAGCTGAAGCGTGCCGATGAATCCGGTCATCGCCGTCACCGGCAACTGGCCGGCGATGAACACATAGTTGCCTCCGGCGGAGACCACGGCCGCCAGGATCAGATCGTCCCGGCTGCGGGTGATCAGCAGGCTCATGCAGCAGAGGCCGACGGCCAGCATGTAGCCCAGAAAATCCGGCGCCACGAACAGCAGGCTGCGGCGCTGGATCGGCAGATCAAAGGACACCGTGGGCTGACGCCGAACGGCCCCCACCTCGGCCATGGGCCTGCCCAGATCACTCATCAGGCTGATGCTGGAGGCGTAGCCGTTGGGGGGCTTGAGAATCCAGCCCGGCAAGATCAGCCCGGGGCTGATCGTGCTGGGATCGGTGGGCACCACGTCCAGGTTGACCGGCTGCAACGGATCCTCCAGACCGATCTGTACATGCAACAGCTGGTCATCGAAGGGGTAACGCTGCAGCCGCCAGCGCTTCACCACCGGCGAGCGCACGGTGTAGAGACTCCAGCTGCTGCCATTGATCTGATCGCGGCGGATGCGCTCGAACCGCTGGGTGTCGCCGTTGTAAACACCGTTGAGGATGCGCAGCTGATCGCTGGGGTTCCGATCCGGATCCCCCTGCCAGATGGTCCAGAGCAACAGCTCGATGGAGAACTGGTCATTGAGCAGATCAATGTCGTTGACATTGGTGATGTAGGCACCCAGCTGCAGCGGAGGCAGCGTTGGCTGACGCAGCGTTGGCTGACGCAGCGGTGGCGAAGCCGCTGGTGCCTCTGGTCTTCCCCAGTCCACGGCCTGTGGTGGGGCCGACGTCGCCGGAGTTGATGCGGGTTCTGGCATCGCGGCGGCACGCCAGAAGCCGATCTGCAGCGTCAACGCAAACGCCAGGGCGGCGAGGGCCATCCAGAGGCGACGCCGATGCGGCACAACGGGCACATCCTTCACGGGATCAACGCAGCCTCACCATGACAACTCCGTTCCACCATGATGAGATGCGGCGTTGACCGACAGGTCCTGAATGATCGCGCTACCCTCAGCTGTCGTCCGCACCGGAGCTGCCCTGAGTGGCTTGCTGCTGGTGCTGTTCACACTGGTGCACCTGGGCGGACTGATCCCTGCAGTGCTGGCGCCTGAGCGGTTCGAGGCCTACGCCAGCGCCCTGCACACCAGTCCCTGGCTGAGGCCGTTTGAGATCGGGCTGGCCGGGATCGCCAGCCTGCATGTGAGTCTCACGATCAGCAAAGCCATCTCCAACCGCCGGGCCGGCAACAGCGCCCAGCTCAGCAGCCGCCGCGATGCACCCCTGGCCGCACTGGCCAGTCGCAGCAAAGGGATCGCCGGCCTGCTCACGCTGGCGTTTCTGGTGGTGCATCTCAATCAGCTGCGCTGGCCGCGACCGGCAGCCGGGCAGGAAGGGGCGGTGCTGAGTTCCGTGCTGCAGCAACCGCTGAATGCCGTGGTTTACGCCGCTGCGGCGCTGGTGCTGGCACTGCATCTCCTGCATGGCACAGAAGCCGCCCACCGCAGCCTCGGCTGGTTGAGTCCGACCAACAGATCCGCCCTGCGCACAGGAGGCCGGCTGCTGGCGACCCTGATCGGTGGCGGCTTCCTGCTGATCAGCCTCAGCCTGGCGCTGGGAGGTGCCGCATGAGCGGACTGCCCGATCCACGGATCCCGACAGGACCGATCGCCGACGCCTGGCGACGCACCAAAGAATCGCTGCCGCTGATCAGCCCCTTGCGCAAAGGGCAGATCGACCTGCTGGTGGTGGGCACCGGCCTGGCGGGCGCCTCCGCCGCCGCCACCCTGGCCCAGCAGGGCTATCGAGTGACCGTGCTCAGCTACCACGACAGTCCGCGGCGGGCCCACTCGGTGGCGGCCCAGGGCGGCATCAATGCAGCGCGGGCGACGGCGGTGGATGGTGACAGCGTCAGCCGCCTGTTTGCCGACACCCTGAAAGGCGGCGACTTCCGGGCGCGGGAAAGCGGCTGCCAGCGGCTGGCGGAAATCAGCAGCGGCATCATTGACCAGTGCGTCGCCCAGGGGGTGCCGTTCGCCCGCGAATACGGCGGCAGCCTGGCCACCCGCAGCTTCGGGGGGGCCCTGGTGAGCCGCACCTTCTACGCCCGCGGCCAGACCGGGCAGCAACTGCTGTACGGCGCCTATCAGTCGCTGATGCGTCAGGTGGAGCTGGGCAAAGTGAGGCTGCTCACCCGGCGCGACATGCTGGAGCTGATCACCGTCGATGGCGTCGCCCGGGGGGTGGTGACGCGACACACGGTGACGGGAGAACTGGAGGTGCACACAGCCCGGGCGGTACTGCTGTGCAGCGGTGGATACAGCAACGTCTACTTCCTGTCGACGAATGCGCTGAAATCGAACGCCAGCGCCATCTGGCGAGCACACCGCAAGGGAGCCCTGTTCGCCAACCCCTGCTTCACCCAGATCCATCCCACCTGCATCCCCAGCGGTGATGCCTTCCAGAGCAAGCTGACGCTGATGAGTGAAAGCCTGCGCAACGACGGGCGCATCTGGCTGCCGAAGCAGCCCGGCGACAACCGAGTCCCCGCCGACATCCCAGAGCAGGAAAGGGATTACTTCCTTGAGCGGATGTATCCCACCTACGGCAACATGACGCCCCGGGATGTCGCCTCCCGCCGAGCGCGGGAACTCTGCAATGCCGGTCACGGCGTCGGTCCGGGCGGACGCTCGGTGTACCTGGATCTCACCGACGCGATCAGCAGTGAGGGCCGCGATGCCATCGCCGCCCGCTACGGCAACCTGATGACGATGTACGAGCGGATCAGCGGCGACGACCCCTATCGCACGCCGATGCGCATCTATCCCGCCCCCCACTACACGATGGGAGGACTCTGGGTTGACTACCAGCTGATGAGTTCGATCCCCGGCCTGTTCGTGCTGGGGGAAGCCAACTATTCCGAGCACGGCGCCAACCGCCTCGGCGCCAGTGCCCTGATGCAAGGCCTGGCCGATGGCTACTTCATCGCACCCTCCACGGTGACCGCCTGGCTGGCAGGCACACCCTCAGAAGCGATAACCCCGGACCATCCGGCATGTCAGGAGGCATTGCACAGCACACGCCACCGCATCGAGGCCCTGCTCGGTGCCAAGGGTGAGCGACCGGTGGACAGCTTCCATCGCGATCTGGGGGCCCTGATGATCGATCGCTGCGGCATCAGCCGCCAGGCCGACGATCTGCGGGATGGACTGGCCAGGGTGTCGGCTCTGGAGCAGCGTTTCGCGGATGACGTGCGGGTGCCAGGGGAGGCTCATGGGCCCAATGCCGAACTGGAAAAGGCCCTGCGGGTGCGTGATTTCTTCGGGCTGGCCCAGTTGATGCTGCGGGATGCCCTCGCCAGAGAAGAATCCTGCGGCGCGCACTTCCGCGAGGAACACCAGAGCCCGGAAGGCGAGGCACAGCGCGATGACGCCAACTTCGCGCACATCGCCGCCTGGGAGCATCAGGATGACGCGGAATCGACCCGCCACAGCGAGCCGCTGCAGTTCACCGCTCTGCAACCGAGCACCCGCAGTTACCGATGAAGCTCACTCTGCGCATCTGGCGGCAACCCGAGCGCCAGCATCCCGGCAACTACGAACGCCATGTCCTCGACAGTGTCTCTCCGGACCTCTCGCTGCTGGAAGCCCTCGACCAGCTCAATGAACAGCTGATCAGCGCCGGGCAACGACCGATCGGCTTCGACCACGACTGCCGTGAGGGCATCTGCGGCAGCTGCGGTTTCCTGGTGAACGGTCAGGCCCATGGTCCCCGCGGGGCCACATCGGTGTGTCAGCTCTACCTGCGCGAATTCCAGGACGGTGCCGAGCTGACCCTGGAGCCCTGGCGCGCCAAGGCCTTCCCGCTGATTCAAGACCTGATGGTGGATCGTTCCGCCTTCGACCGCCTGATCGCCGCCGGCGGCTACTGCTCCACCGGCACCGGGCAGGCACCGGATGGCAACGCTCTGCCAGTGGGTCGCGACCAGGCCACCAGTGCCTTCGACACCGCCACCTGCATCGGTTGCGGCGCCTGTGTCGCCAGTTGCCGCAACGCCTCCGCCAGCCTGTTCGTGGCCGCCAAACTGGCGCATCTCGGCCAACTTCCTCAGGGGCAACCGGAGCGATCCAAGCGGGCCCGCAGCATGCAGGACCGGATGGAACAGGAGGGCTTCGGCAGCTGCAGCAGCAACCTCGAGTGCGAAGCGGTCTGCCCCCAGGAGATCTCCGCCGACTGGATCAGCTGGATGCATGCCGAGGGTCGGCGCAAACCGTAATCAGCGACTGACTTCTGTCAGACGACGGCGATGAGCGGTACCCATTGTTGTGCCGCAGACGATTCATCCCACTCCATGTTCCGCTGCAGGCCATGGTGAGTCGCTCGTTCGACTTGCCTGTCCGAACCCTTGCTTCGCTGTGATAAGCGCAGAGGACATCCGAGGGGATTTTCGTTAAGGTCTGGTTAATTGAGTCGTTAAGGTCTGGTTATGAACCCAGCCAAACACCACCGGAAGCTGGAGAAACTTCAGCTCGAAGCCCAGGTTTGCTGCACACGGGAAGAAGCACAAAAGATTCTGAGGAAGGCTGACGAGTGCCACCGGAAGTTGACCGAAGGCTGAAACCAGCCAGCGGCCGGCTCCTGACTCAGCTCCCAGCGACTCGACCAGTCCGAGCCCTCTCTTCATTGCGGTGTAACGCCGCGGCCATCCGATGTGTCTCTTTAGCCGACATCGGCAGGACCGCAGACATCAGCGCATCGTTTGTCCAGTCGTCAGCTGAATCAAGAAAAACTGGTCGGATTGGGCAAGACGGTCCAGTCCTTATGGCTGCCTCCAAGAATTGGCGAAACCCTGAAACGTGTGACGACCTATTGACCGTCCATGCCAAGCCGCGCAAACCGAACTGACTCAACTTGACCAGAGTTCAGTGATCAGAGCCCGGCGCAACCACGACCGGCAGCACTCACATCGGCGACAGCCTGCTCGCCGCGCCCTTCCCCCAGCTGCTGCATGATCAGATCGGCCTGCAACCCCAGCAGCAGCGTCTGACACGGAAAGGCGTTGCGGGCCGCCGCCCGGCGCTGCAGCGTCTCAGCCAGCAGCAGAGCACTGCGGCAGGCCGCCGGCTGACCAGCCTGCAGGCACTGCAAAGCCTGGGGACGCAAGGCGGCCATGGTGGACGCGGACACCGGAGCGGTCACCAGAGGCCCCAGCAGGAGAGAGACGGCAACTGTGAACCTGGAACCGTTCACGGCATGCAACAGCGGTTTGCTGAGATGATGCCTTGGATTCGCCGCTTCACTGTGTACACCGACTGGACCGCCATCGCCCTGCTGCTGTTCACCGCTGTGCCCCTGGCTGTGGTGGTGGCAACCGCCACCTTCTTCGTGCTGCGCAACAAGCAGAAAGCACCCCTGAGCTGATCAATCAGCCCCGCGCATGCGGCAGACAACCGACGTGATTGGCGTCAACGGTGGCTGTGGCCAGCTGATTGAGGGGAGCGGACTGGACTGCGGCGCTGATCACGCCCGTGCCGAGGCAGGCCAGACAGGTGCGGAAGCGCTGGCTGCTCACACGCTGAATGCCGCTGCCACCGCAAACGGTGCAGATGGTCATGAGGGGTTGAAAACCGTTGGAAATAGTGTGCGTCGTTTTGCTGATCTCGATCCCGAAGCCTTCCTTAAGAAAGCGATGCATGGAAGCCGCGGTGCGTCAAGTCCGCCAGCAGATCCTGAGCGGACAGGCGGCTGCCCGGTGGCACCAGCCCCAATCCGGCCGCCAGCAGACCGACGACGGCCGCTGAATCCAGGCCCGCCTGCTGCAGCGGAGCGAGTCCTGCACTCGCTTCACGTTTTGACAACTTCTCGCCGCGTTCATCGCAGAGCAGCGGCACGTAATGAAACCGGGGCGGCATCCAGCTCAGGGCAGCGAACACACTGCGCTGGGCCGCTTCCGCCACCCGCAGGTCCTCGCCGCGCACCACATCGGTGATTCCGAAGCTGATGTCGTCAATCACCGTGGCCAGCTGATAGGCCACGAAACCATCGGCACGCCGCAGCACCACATCACCGCTGCCGCAGGGATCCTGGGGCGGCACCCGCAGCCGCCAGCTCGGCAGGCGCTGCTGCTGCCAGCCCCAGCCCCGAGTGCCATCGCGACAGGTGCCCGGGTAGATCGGCTGCCCCTCCAGCTGTCGCCGTGAACAACGGCAGGGGAACAGGGCGCCGCTGCGCCGCAACCACGACAGCCACGAGCCGTACTGCCCCCGCCGCCGGCTCTGACGGATCACCGGTCCATCCCAGTGCAGCCCGAGCCATTGCAGATCCGCCTCGATCGCCTCGATTGCCCCGGGGCGATTGCGTGGCGTGTCGAGATCGTCGATGCGCAGCAGCCAGGTGGCGCCATCGCAGCGGGCCTGCAACCAGGAAGCCAGAGCGGTGCGCAGATTTCCCAGATGCAGGCGGCCGGTGGGAGAAGGCGCGAAGCGACCATGACGGCCTTGCCGCAGGCGCTTGCCCTGATCCAGATGCCGCTGCAGATGATCAGGAACAGCCATCAACAAGGAACAGCCATCAAAAAGGCGGTCCGAAGACCGCCCATTCGATCAGATTGCTGCGGAAGCAATCAGCCCTGAACGCGATCCTTGAACATCTTGCCGGCGGTGAAAGCAGGCACGCGCTTGGCGGGAATGGCGATTTTCTCGCCGGTCTTGGGGTTCAGACCCTGACGGGCGGAACGCTCGCGGGGCTCGAAGGAGCCGAACCCGAGGATGGAAACCTTTTTACCTTCAACGACCGAATCGATGATTGTTTCGATGGCGGCGTCAACAACCATGGAGACGTCGGTCTTGGTGAGCTCGGTGCGGGCAGCCACCAGGTTGACCAGATCAGCTTTGTTCATTTGAGGAAGAGACAGGAGGCGGAGATGGCTCTGTGAGGGCGATGGGGAGCGCCGATGCCTTCCCCAGTCCGGCCAATCGTATGGAGGGTGTCCCGGTGCTGCAAGCGACAAGTCCCGTGCCGCAATGCTTTAGCTGGATTCACACCCATCGGACCAGCCCTGGAAGGGCACCAACCGCTCGCCTCGCAGGGCACCAAGAGCGGCCCCAGAAGCCAGTTCAGGACTGGCTTTTGGAGGAAGCCAATCGCGCAGAAGCTCGAGACTGCGCAGCTGACGGGACCAGTGAAAGGTGCGGCCATGGCGCAATGGTCCAAGACAACCGCGCTTCAGCGGCGTCAGCAAACGCCCGCAGAACAGCAGATCCGCAGCAGGGGCGTGGATGACGCAACTGCCCGGAGTCGGCCCAGGAGTCCAGAGCAGCTGCAGGCCTCCCGCGGTGCGGTGCTCCTCAGCGAAGGTGTCGATCGGCTGCACATTCGGCAGCAGGTAGGCCTCCTGCTCCTGCACCAGCACCGGCCAGCCGAAGCGTTCCTGCACACGGCGCAGACGGCCATGGCCCTCACGGCTGGTGAGCAGGATGCGCGGAGTACGGCCAGCAGCCAGCTGCTGCAGTGCATCGAGCGTGGCCTGCGTCAGGGGTGGGCAGTCGATCAGCACTGGCTCCACCTCCGCTTCCAGCCACCAGGAACTGCCGCCCTGACTGTCGCGGTTGGGTGGAAACAGCCACAGATCCGCTCGCAACTGCTGCGGCGGCCGTCCCGCATCCAGTGCGGAGGTCATGGTCATGGCGTTCAGACCCAGGCCAAACCACTAGTTTGATGGCGTCACGACAGGGAGCCTTGAGCGCCATCCATCCAGGCACGCCCTGGCCCCTGGGCAGCAGCGTCACCGGACGCGGGGTGAATTTCTCGGTGGCGGCACCAGCTGCCGATCGGATTGAGCTGCTGTTGTTCGCCCATGGTTCCGCTCAGGCCCCGGAGCGGGTGATCGAACTGGATGGCCGCCGTCACCGCTCCGGTGATTACTGGCATGTGGAAGTCGAGGGCCTCAGCGAGGGCTGCTGCTACGGCTACCGGGTTTTCGGGCCACTGGCTCCGGGCGCGCATGGATTCCGCCCCTCCAAGGTGCTGCTGGATCCGGCAGCACGCGCCATCACCGGCTGGGACGTCTACGACCGGGTGCTGGCCACTGGCCCCACGCCAAATGCCCACGCCTGCCTGAAAGCGGTGGTGTGCGAGCGAGACGGATTCGATTTCGAAGCGCACCCAAGGCCTCGCCACAGCTGGCAGCGCTCGGTGATCTATGAACTGCACGTGGGCGGCTTCACCCGTCGTGGCGATTCCGGGGTCACGGAGGGGCAGCGCGGCACCTACCTGGGGCTGATCGAAAAGCTGCCATACCTCAAGAACCTCGGCATCACGGCGATCGAACTGCTGCCGGTGTTCGCCTTCGATCCGGCCGATGCCCCTCCGGGGCGGGACAATGTGTGGGGATACAGCCCCCTGAACTGGTTCACGCCCCACCACGGCTACGCCAGTGGAGACGATCCGCTGCAGCTGCGCCATCAGGTGCGGCAGCTGGTGGCCGCCTGCCATGACGCCGACATCGAGGTGCTGCTGGATGTCGTTTACAACCACACCAGCGAAGGCAACCGGCAGGGGCCGACCCTCAGCTGGCGCGGTCTGGCAGATCATCACTACTACCACCAGAACGGCAGCGGCGACTATCTGGATGTGAGCGGCTGCGGCAACTCCATCGCCGCCAACGATCCGATCAGCTGCCAGCTGATCCTGGAATCGATGCGCTGCTGGGCGCTGGAACTGGGGGTGGATGGCTTCCGCTTTGATCTCGGCATCGAACTGAGCCGCGGCGCAGCGCTCAAGCCGCTGGATCAGCCACCGCTGTTTGAAGCGATGGAAGCCGATCCGCTGTTGAGCGACCTCAAGCTGGTGAGCGAACCGTGGGATTGCGGCGGGCTGTACCGGCTGGAGGATTTTCCGGCCAAGCGCATCGGCACCTGGAACGGACATTTCCGCGATGGGCTGCGCCGTTTCTGGAAAGGAGACGATCACAGCACCTGGACCCTGGCGCAGCGGTTCAAGGGCAGCCCGGATCTCTACAACGACAAGCCGGTGCAGCTGGGCCGCTCGGTGAACTTCATCACCGCCCACGACGGCTTCACCCTCGCCGATCTGGTGAGTTACAACCGCAAGCACAACCTCGCCAACGGTGAGGACAACCGCGACGGCGATAACCACAACAACAGCTGGAACCACGGCGTCGAAGGGCCGACGACGGATCCCAAGGTGCTGAAGCTGCGACGACGCCAGCAGCGGAACCTGCTGAGCACGCTGCTGCTGGCGCGCGGTGTGCCGATGCTGCTGATGGGCGATGAGGTGGGCCGCAGCCAAGGCGGCAACAACAACACCTGGTGCCAGGACAGCCCCCTGAGCTGGATGGTGTGGAACGACGACCAGTGCGATCTGGAGCTGAAGCAGTTCCTGCAACGGCTGCTGAGCCTGCGCCGTGCCCTGCCGCAACTGATCAATCCCCTGGCCCCACCGCGCGAAAGCGCCAGCCGCAAACCGAACGACCACAGCGATCTGTGGCGCCAGTGGCATGGCGTGGAACTGAGCAAGCCCGACTGGGCGGCCTGGTCATCCACCACCGCCACGAGCCTGCACATGGGCAGCCGCGGTGCACTGCTGTGGATGGGCTTCAACGCCTACGAAGAAGGGCTGAGCTTCGAGCTGCCGGTGCCCGCCTCCCCCTGGATGCGGATGATCGACACCTCGCTGCCGAGCCCGCAGGATCTGCCGGCGGAAGCGGTGCCGTTCAACGGCGTGACCATTCCGCTGGAAAGCCGCAGTTTCGTGCTGCTGCTGGCTCGGGAAGTGGGCTCAGGCCTGAAGCTCTGATGAAGCGGGTGACTGAGCCGCCAACCCGGCAAAGTTGAATCCATGCAAGTGAATCTGCACGACGCCAAGACCCACCTCTCCCGCTATGTGGAACAGGCCCTCGATGGAGATGAGGTGGTGCCGGTGAGCACCACACCGCGACGTCGGCGCCTGGGGCTCATACGCACGAAAGGCATCGCCACCGCTCCCCTGAAAGGCGACTTCGCCGTCGATATCACACCATGTTCGACTGCTGATCAGCCGGGCTCAGCATGAGCAGATCAATCTGCTGAGTTGTGATCAGAACCTTAGCGAATACGCCCCAGCGTGACCCTACTGAGGCGCTGACTCTCACCTGGGCACGCTGCGAGCCAGGCCTTCGCATCACTTCAGTACCAGCCACAGCATTTGGCAACGAACGTCAAAATCAACGCCGCAAAGCTGCTTAGCCTTCCTGCAGCACTCGCCCGTTGATGGCACCCCGCATCGCGTTCCAGTCGTCGTTGCCGCGCTCGGGATCGACGTTGCTCAGCAACATCGTGGGCCAGAACCCTGTCTTTGACGTCACACCCACCTCTGGGTTGCTGGATCTTCTCAAAGGTGCTCGCCACTACTTCAGCCAGGGAATCGAATTTCAAGCCCAGGAACCACAGCTGATGGACAAGGCCTTCGCAGGCTTCTGACGCGGTGGCCTCGAGGGATATGCCGCAGGGCTGACTGACAAGCCATGGCTTCTTGATAAGAGCCGCGGCTGGGGAATTCATTATCCATTTCTGGACGCCTTCTATCCCAACCCAAAAATCATTTGCATGGTTCGTGATCCAGTGGATATTTTCTGCTCCATGGAGCGCAATCTACGCAAAGCGAAACTACGCAATCCCGGGCTAGTCAAACCGGAAAAGATGTTGAACACGAGTCTGGAAAAACGACTGGACTACTGGTCCAATTCAGATCCGGTGGGCCTTGCACTCGAACACCTGCAAGACATTCTGCGCCAGGGGATCGACCAACAAATGCTCTTCATTCGCTACGAAGACCTCTGCCTTCATCCCCAGCAAGCGCTCGACAGGTTTTACGCCTACCTCGGCATTGAGAGCTACCCACATCATGACTTCAACAAAGTTGAGCAAATCACCCAAGAAGATGACCGGGTCTATGGAATCTTTGGCGACCACAAGATCAACAGCAAAGTCTCGCTGGAACCCAGCCAAGCCCTGGACATCCTCGGAAAGTCTCTATGCGACAAGATTCGCAGGCGCTACAGCTGGTTGTACGAACGATTCGGTCGCAGTCACAGCTGAATAGAACAGCGCTTCAGTAACACTGGAGGGTGGAAAAGCGGGTGACGGGAATCGAACCCGTGTCATCAGCTTGGAAGGCTGAGGTCTTACCATTACACAACACCCGCACTGGTACATCTGAACCACCCAGGAAGGAGTGGCCAGTGCTTCAGCACACATTCATTATGACGGTCCGCCGGACCGCTGCCTTCGCTTGACACCGTCTGCTGCACCGATGGAAGGCTCACGCCGCAGGTTGATGGTCGCCTACGGCCTCGGCGATGCCGGCACCGGACTGGCCGCCACCCAACTCGGCTTCTACCTCTTCCCGTTCTTCACCTGCGCCGCCGGCCTGCCCGCCTTCATCGCGGGCTCGCTGCTCACCGTGATCAAGCTGTGGGATGCCCTCAATGATCCGCTGATCGGCTGGTTGAGCGACCACACCAACAGCCGCTGGGGCCCGCGGCTGCCCTGGATGCTGAGCGCAGCACTGCCCCTCGGCATCAGCCTGGCGGCGATGTGGTGGGTCCCCCCCGGGGGCCTCTGGCAGCGCACCGGGTACTACGTGGTGATGGCGATCCTGCTGATGAGCGCCTACACCAGCGTGAACCTGCCCTACTCGGCCCTCTCCACGGAGCTGACGCCGGTCACGTCCCTGCGGACCCGCCTGAACGCCGCCCGCTTCACCGGCTCGATCCTCTCGGGCCTCAGCGGCCTGATCGTCGCCTCAGTGGTGCTCGGGCAGGGATCCGATGGCTATCTGGTGATGGGGCGCATCACCGGCACGATCGCCTCGGTGGCCACCCTCGCCTGCTGCTGGGGTCTGGCGCCCTTCGCCAAGACAGCGCAGCGCCCCGTGCCCGGCAGCGATCCACCGCGCCAGCAACTGAAACGGGTGATGGCCAACCCACGCTTTCTGCGGGTGCTCGGCCTCTACCTGCTGCTCTGGTTCGCCCTGCAGTTGATGCAGGTGGTGGCTCTGATCTGGATGGTGCAGGTGGTGCAGGTGCCGGCCGGTCTGGCCCCCTGGCTGCTGCTGCCCTTCCAGGTGGCGGCCCTGCTGGGGCTGCAGCTCTGGAGCGTGCTGAGCAACCGTCAGGGACGGATTCACACCCTGCGCCTGGGGGCCGGGCTGTGGATCGCCGCCTGCCTGCTCTCGATGCTGATCCCCACGCTGCCCGCCGAACCGGGGCTGCTCGACCTGCTGCCCCTGGTGGCCCTGATCGTGCTGGTGGGCGTCGGTGCCGCCACCGCCTATCTGATTCCCTGGTCGCTGCTGCCGGATGCCATTGATGCCGACCCCGGCAAACCGGCAGGGATGTACACCGCCTGGATGGTGTTCGGCCAGAAGCTGATCATCGGCCTCACCATGTCGGTGTTCGGCAGTCTGTTAACGCTCACCGGCTACATCTCCGGCTCGGCCGGCAGCTGCAACGGCGCGCTGGCCTTCATCCAGCAACCAGCCACAGCGCTGCTGGCCATCCGCTTCAGCATGGGACTGCTTCCCGCTGTGCTCGTGATCTGCGGCCTGCTGGTGATGCGAGGCTGGCCCGACCGTGGCGCCCACCTTCAGAGCACCGCCGGATGACGTCGCCTCGCTGGCTGAAACGACTGGGCACCAGCCTGCTGATCGGCGGACAGGCGATCGCCGCCACCCTGCGCGGCCGCATCAACCGGGTCGAACTGTTTGATCAGCTGATGGAGGCAGGCCCCGGCAGCGTTCTGATCGTGCTGATCATCTCCGTGGCGGCCGGCTCGGTGTTCAACATCCAGGTGGCCGCAGAACTCACTCGCATGGGGGCAGGCTCCACCGTGGGCGGCATCCTGGCGATCGGCCTGGCCCGTGAGATCGCCCCGCTGCTTACCGCCTGCCTGCTGGCGGGCAAGGTGGCCACCGCCTATGCGGCCCAGCTGGGCACGATGAAGGTGACTGAGCAGATCGATGCGATCACGATGCTGCGCACCGATCCGGTGGAGTATCTGGTGGTGCCGCGCATCATCGCCATGGTGGTGATGGCACCGGTGCAGTGCTTCTTCTTCTTCTTCATGGCGGTCTGGAGCGGCCAGATCACCAGCACCCTGCTGTACCGAATCCCGCCTCAGGTGTTCTGGACCTCGGTGCGCACCTGGATGAATCCAGAGGACCTGCCGTTCATGCTGGTGAAAGCGCTGGTCTTCGGATTGATCATCGCCACGGTCGCCTGCGGCTGGGGGCTCACCACCCGCGGCGGCCCCAAGGAGGTGGGCACCAGCACCACCGGAGCCGTGGTGATGATTCTGGTCACCGTGTCGATGATGGATGTAGTTCTCACCCAGGTGCTGTTCGGCGCATGAGCTCAACCCCCGCAAGCGTCACCCTCAAACCGGATGTGCGGCTGCCGCTGCTGGTAGTGGCCCTCGGCGCCGCGCTGTTGCCGCTGCCGCTGCACCCCTGGCCCACGCTGGTGGTAGCCCTGTTCGGACTGTTCCTGCTGCTCCAGACCGCCAGCCTGCGACTGGAGTTCGAGGAGAGGGCCCTGATCGTGTGGCAGAACGGCCGCGAACTGCGTCGCTTCCCTTACGACCAGTGGCTGGCCTGGCGGCTGTTCGCTCCCTGGCTTCCAGGACTGCTGTATTTCCGCGAGACCAAAAGCATCCACTTCCTGCCGATCCTGTTCAGTCCTGGCGAACTGCGGGAACAACTGGAGCAGCGGGTGGGCGAGCTTGAAGTGCCGAAAGCGGAGGACGCCGACTCACCTAGCCAAGCTTGACCAAGGTTCAGCTGGGGACCATGACCACAGTGAATGTGCATGAGGCGAAAACCCAGTTGTCGCGCCTTCTCCTCCAAGCGGAGGCTGGAGAAACCGTTGTGATTGCTCGCGCCGGCAAACCCTCCGCCCAATTGGTGCCGATCGACGCACAGCACGAGGGATTGAAGCCACCGGGGGCCATGCGAGATCAGATCCGCATCGGCGAGGAGTTCGACGCCCCACTGGATCTGTTGTTTGACGCCGCCATTGAGCCAGACAGCAGCCGCGATCGATGAGTCGGGTTCTGCTCGACACCCATCTGCTGTTGTGGTGGCTCAAGGATGATCCGCGCCTGCCGGATGTCCTCGTCTCCGAGCTGCAAACCGATCGCCACACGGTGTGGATCAGTCAGGCCTCGCTCTGGGAACTGGCGATCAACGTGAACCTGGGCCGGCTGCATGTCGACCTGACGGCTCTGGAGCGACTTGTCCCGAAGCAAGGCTTTCATTGGCTCAAGATCAGCAACGACCACCTGCTGGAGCTGGCCCGCCTGGAGCCCATCGACGGCCATCGCGATCCCTTTGACCGGCTGTTGGTCTGTCAAAGCAGGATTGAACCCTTGCTGCTGTTCACCTGCGACCAAGTCTTGGCGGCCTACGGATCCTGTGTGCGGGTGTTTGGCTGATGACCAGCCGGCTTGCAAGGGCTTGAACCAAGCCATAGCGTTTCGCCATGGAAGGTTCGTGCCCGCCAACAACATCCACGGTCGCCGCAATCCGGCGACGCAAGCGTGATCAACGGATCGTCCTGCTGCGGCAGCAGGCCAGCGCGCTGCTGATGGATCACCCCAACGCCGATCTCTGGCTGTTCGGCTCCTGGGCCCGTGGTGACTGGGATGCGTTCTCCGATGTTGACCTGCTGGCCATTGCCCCCAGCCGAGGGGAGGCCAATCGCCTGGCCGAGGCTGTCCTCGAGGCTGGAATGGCCGACGACGCGCTGGCTCTCAGTGATCAGGAATGGCAGGAACGCCGGACGGGGGATGACCCTTACTGGCGAGCCATCTGCCGGGATGCCCTGCGCCTGAGTCAGCCATGACACCGCGCGTTGAAGCCTGGATGCGACAAGCCAACAGCGACTGGGCTGTGGCCGAACTCACCGCCCAGCAAGGCTTTCACAGCCAGGCTTGTTATCACTACGGGCAGTCGGCCGAGAAGGCACTGAAGGCGCTGCTGATTTCTCTGGGCTCCCTGCCGCCCTACAGCCATGCGCTGGAACGACTGGTCGACAGCCTGGAAGCAGGAGGGGTCGACGTGACACCCATCCGCACTGTGCGGCTCAAGGCTTTGAGTCGCATGAACACTGAAACGCGATATCCGAGCGATAGCGAAGCACCTGCCGATCGTTTCGACGCTGAAGACAGCGCGCAGGCCCGAACCGCCGCCGCGCAGGTGATGGCATTCATTCAGACCGCCATCATGCAATAGGCACGATATCGTAAAAATATTTAATAGATATCATCACGAAATCGTTCCATGCTGGTGCATATTCGTTCACCATGTTGCGGCGGTTGCTCTGTCAGCTGGAATGGAGTGATGGAGCGCACGGCCGCTGACGCAATGCCTGACGACACCGATCTGACACCGCAAGAGCCCGAACCGGCAGAAACGACCACCGACACGTCCACTGAGACGTCCACCGACACGACCGCCGAAACAGACGCCAATCCCGTGATGGCACTGGCTCTGAAGGATCTGCAGGAGCGCCGCGACGCCCTCGAGCGCGACATCCAGGAGCTCACCAACCGCAAACAGCAGCTGGAAGCCGACCTGAAGACCTCCTTTGCCGGCCAGTCGGACGCGATCGCGCGCCGCGTCAAAGGCTTTCAGGAGTACCTGGGGGGCGCCCTGCAGGACCTGGTGCAGAGCGTGGAAAGCCTCGAGCTGGTGGTGCAGCCGATGGTGGTGCAACCGTCACCGCTGGATCAGAAGCCGGCTGATCCGAACCAGAGCGCGGAAGCCCCCACAGCCGCTGCCGCGGCCGTGGCCGACACCTTCCGCCCCGACGAGGCCCTGATCCGCGCCGCCCTCGAGCGGTTCCTCAAGCAGCCGGATGTGTATGCCGATCCCTGGAACCTGCGCCGCAGCATCGATGCCAAAGACATCGCCCTGCTGGAGGACTGGTTCTTCAACCAAGGCGGACGCGGCGCTCAGCCCAGCCGCGGCACTAGACCCCGCAACATCCTGGCCAGCGCGGCACTGATCGCCATCATCGGCGAGCTCTACGGCGACCAGTTCCAGTGCCTGGTGCTGGCCGGCGGCCCCGAACGCCTCGGCGAATGGAGGCGGGGGCTGCAGGATGCCCTCGGCCTGGGCCGCGAGGACTTCGGCCCCAGCAGTGGCATCGTGCTGTTCGAGCGCCCGGAAGCCCTGGTGGAGCGGGCCGATCGGCTGGAGGAACGGGGCGAAGTGCCACTGATCCTGATTGATGCGGCCGAACGCAGTGTCGACATCCCCGTGCTGCAGTTCCCCCTCTGGCTGGCCTTTGCGGCCGGACCGGGTGAACGCCTCGACGACGACGATCTGCTGTAGGAGGTCACCCCATCCGGCGCACAGGGCCTGGGTATTGCGCAAGCAGCTGATCCGCGGTGATCAGCAACAGGCCATCGGCTTGTGCCTGTGCCAGCAACAAGCGATCGAAGGGATCACGATGCAGCGCCGGCAACTGCCCCACTGCAAATGCATGGTGTGCCTCCAGAGGCAACTCGCGCCAACCACCCTCCAACAGGGCATGGCGGATCAAAGAGGGCTCCACCCGAAAGTCGGGCCGATCCAGGCCACGTTTGATCACCAGTTCCCAGAGGCTCACCACGCTGAATACCGGAGTATTCAGCGGGTCTTCAAGCATCTGAATCAGCGCTGCACCCAAGCGTTCAGGCTCATCCACGGCCCAGAGAAGAAGGTGGGTGTCCAGCAACAACTGCATCAGCGCTCGCCGATCCCTTCAAACAAATCGGCAATCTCCTCCTGGCCCATGCGATCAAAGTCGTCCGGCACAGACAACTGCCCCCTCAACATTCCCAACCGTGAACGAACAGGGGCCGCTTCGTCGGACTGGTTCAGTGGTGTGACGCGCACCATCGGCTTTCCGGCCTTGCAGATCACAAACGACTGACCGGCTGCCGCTTCATCCACCAAACGCGAAAGATGGGTTTTGGCCTCGTGCATGTTGACCTGCTTCATCACAACCTCATCCACATCAACCAACTTAGTCGACCAAGCCGGACCAGGCTCGATACAAACCACCGCGCGCTGTGCTTCCATTTCTGCGCGATCCCGCAGCCTGCCTCGTTCCTGTGATCCTCACCGCCCTGCTTCTGCTCGCCATCGGCTACCTGCTGGGCTCCACCCCCAGCGGCTATCTCGCCGGCCAGTGGCTGAAGGGCATTGATTTGCGCGACTGCGGCTCCGGCAGCACCGGCGCCACCAACGTGCTGCGCAACGTCGGCAAAGGGCCGGCGCTGGTGGTGTTTCTGGTGGATGTGGGCAAAGGCGCCCTGGCGGTGCTGCTGGCCAAAACCTTCGGGCTGAGCGACTGGCTACAGGTACTGGCGGGCCTGGCGGCCCTGGCCGGTCACATCTGGCCGGTGTGGCTGGGCTGGAAGGGCGGCAAGGCGGTGGCCACGGGCTTCGGGATGTTTCTGGGGCTGGCCTGGCCGGTGGGACTGGCCTGCTTCGGCCTGTTCATGGCCGTGATCTCGATCTTCCGGATCGTGTCGCTCTCCAGCGTGGTGGCAGCCCTTGGGCTGCCACTGCTGATGCTGGCGGCGGGGCAGAGCAGCGCCTACGTGGTGGTGTCGTTGGTGGCCAGCCTGATGGTGCTGTGGCGGCACCGCAGCAACATCCAACGGCTGATCGCCGGCACTGAACCACGCATCGGGCAGAAATCCTGATCGCTGGAGCCGATCACTGGGCACGCCGAACCCACCCTGCGCGATTCAGCGAGGTCACGTACCATTTCCGGTACGTCGAGGGCTTACGATGGCGTCGATATCCGTTACCGAAGCACGCAAACGCTTGTTCGCATTGGTGGATGAAGTGGGCGAATCGCATACACCAATCGAAATTCATGGCAAACGCAGCAATGCCGTGCTGGTGTCGGAAGATGATTGGCGCGCGATTCAAGAAACGCTCTATCTCACGGCAATCCCAGGAATGAGGGAGTCCATTTTGGATGGCATGGCGTCACCGACGTCCGAGCTGAGTGAGGATCCGGGCTGGTGAGTTGGCGTGTGCTGTTCACCCGCCAAGCCCAAAAGGATGCCCGAAAGTTAGCCAGTGCTTCGCCAGCCCTGAAAGCCAAAGCAAAGCAGTTGATCGCGTTACTCAAGGCGGACCCTTACCAACAACCTCCCCCCTATGAAGCACTGGTGGGTGATCTGAAAGGGGCTTGTTCACGCCGAATCAACATCCAGCACCGGCTGGTGTACCAAGTGCTGGATGAAGAGAGGCTTGTGAAGGTCTTACGGCTCTGGAGTCATTACGACGAATGAACATGCAGAACAAAGGATTGAAGCCTTCTGGAGCCATGCATGATCAGATCCGCCTCGGGTTGGGTGATGGCCATCAAGGTGAATCTTGGGTAACCGTTGAAAGTCATCATCAAGGCTGACCAATCGCCATTGTTTTGTGATCGCGAGTGCCACCAGGTGGGCATCCGTGCACAGCCGTAACGGCAGATCCCCTTGGCGCAACACATCCCAGCCACAACTTGAGATCCGGCAGATCAGCGATGGGGCTCATGGTTCAAGCAGCTCAAATAAACCTGCCTTGCTGAACCTGATCCGCTGCTGTTGCAACGCAGCTCTGGCTTTCAAGCGGGCAAACAGCGGATCAGGCAACTCCAGCGTTATGCCCATCAAGGAAGCGAATCCATGGTCTGGTCGCAACAGGCCGCAAACGCAGCGCTGGGATCTTCAGCCCTGGTGATCGGCCGCCCGATCACCAGCTGGCTCGCCCCAGCAGCGATCGCCTCCGCCGGCCCCATCACCCGGGCCTGATCGCCCACCGCCGCTCCTTTGGGGCGGATCCCCGGCGTCACCAAGGCAAACGGCACGGGGTGCTGGGCACGCAATGCCGCGGCCTCCAGCGGTGAGCACACACAGCCACCGATGCCGGCGGCCGCCGACAGCTGTGCCAACACCGGCACCCGCTTGCCGATGCCCTGAGCAATGGCGAGTTCCCGTTGCAACCGTTGCTCCTGCCAGCTGGTGAGCACCGTCACCGCCAGCAGAGTTGGAGTGGCCAGCCCTGCACTCTGCGCCCCTTCCACCGCCGCAGCCTGGGCCGCCTTGAGTGCTTCGCTGCCGGCGCAGGCATGCACGGTGATCAGCTCCGCCCCCAGCGCCGCCGCCCGCCGGCAGGCCCCGGCCATCGTGGCTGGGATGTCGTGAAATTTGAGATCAAGGAACACCCGCAACCCCTGCTCGCGCAGCCGGGCCACCACCTCAGGCCCCGCCTGCACGAACAGTTCCAGGCCCACCTTCACCCAGCGCAGACCCTCCACCTGAGCCGTAAAGGCCAGGGCCTGCTCGGGCGCCATGCCATCAAGGGCCACGATGATCCGATCAGCGGGATCGCCCGAGCCACCCATCAGCGACAACGCAGGACCATCCACCGCACCTCAACACTTGCTTTGATCCTGGCAAAAGGCCGATGACGCATCTATGACGCGCATCAATCCATTCCTTAAGGAATGGATAAAGTATTGCCCTGAATCCGGGAGCAGGTGAGTCCACAACAACGGTTCAGCTTTCGCTCCGGAGGCGAACTGGTCGACATCGTCAAGCGATTCGGCATTCACTGGCAGGTGGCTCAGATCAGCAGGGGGCCTCTGCAGGGCAGCATTTCCCTGCAGCGCCGCAGCGACATCGCCGTGCTGCAGCTCAGCACCAACCAGATCATCACGGTGTTGGGGGCCAGACCCAGTTCCATCACCTGCATCGCCCTCGAACGCACCAACCATCTGAGCGATCACGCCATCCGCGGCGAATCCGTCACACCGTTCACCATTCACGGCTTCACGCCCTCGATCACCGAAAGCTTCTTCAAGATCTCGGCAGGGGCCGAGATGACCATCCTGATGATGGGGATGCATCGCTTTCTCAGACTGATCGAGATGGACCCCTCCAGCGGGCTGCTGGACACGATCAACAGCAACAACTCGCTCACCCTGGTGCCGGCTTTGTTCCAGCGGCTGATGAACCTGCTGGATCCCAACCAGGAGCTGCCGCCCGCTGATCTGCTGGATGCGCTGCTGGTGGAGTGCTTCAGCCGCGATGCCCGCTTTCAAAGCCAGGGCGTGACGCTGTCCACCCGTGCTGCACTGATGCGCGATCTGCTGGCGTGGGGCCTCGAGCATTCCGACACACCGATCAGCCTCGATCAGCTCACCAGCACCCTGTTCGCCTCACGTTCGTCGATCATTCAGGCCTGTCGTGAAACCTTCGGCGTCGGCCCGACGACCCTGCTCAAGCAGATCCGACTGCACGAGGTGCATCAGACCCTGAGCGATCCGAACCGCAGCACTCACCTCAATGGCCAGGCCTCCGTTGGCATCATCGCCGAACTGCATGGCTTCAAGAGCCCGAACCACTTCGCCCGCGATTACCGACTGATGTTCGGAGAGCTCCCCCGCAAGACCCTGCAGCGCGCACGCGCAGCCTGATCCTCAGCCCACCAGGCGACGGAACGTCTTCTTGCCCAGCTGCAGCACCTTGCCCTCCAGGTCTGCTGCGCCGGTGAACTCCTGGTTGGGATCGGTGATTTTCTCTCCCTCCAGCCGCACGGCACCACCCTTGATCTGACGCCGCGCGTCGCTGCTGCTGGCACAGATGCCAACAGCGCTGAGCAGATAGAAGGCCTTGGCCGGGAAATTCACCTCCGCCAGCGACGCCTCCGGCACCTCCGCCGCCGCGTCACCAGCTCCCCCCACCAGGGTGGCCGCATCGGTCTGGGCTTTCTCGGCCACGGCCAACCCATGGCGGCTGGCGGTGACCGCCAGGGCCATCGCCTTCTGCTTCTCGCGCGGATTCTCCGGCAACGTCGCCAGATCCAGATCCGTCAGCAACGTCAAGTAGTCGTTAATTGCCGCATCGCCGACTTTCTCGAGCTTGGAGTACATCGACAGGGGATCCTCCTCCAGACCCACCGTGTTGCCGAGGCTCTTGCTCATCTTCTGCACCCCGTCCAGACCCACCAGGATCGGTAGCAGCAGCCCGAACTGGGTTCCCTTGCCGAAATGGCGCTGCAGGTCGCGGCCCATGGCCACGTTGAACTTCTGATCGGTGCCCCCCAGCTCCACATCGGCATTCACCGCCACCGAGTCGTACCCCTGCAGCAGCGGATAGAGAAATTCATGCAGCGCGATTGGTGTGCCGCTGCCGTAGCGCTTGGAGAAGTCGTCCTTGGCCAGCATCTGCCCCACCGTTCCGGTGCCCAGCAGTCCGATCACCGCCGGCAGATCCATCCCCTCCAGCCATTCGCTGTTGTATCGCACCTCCAACCGGCCAGGGGTCTCGAAATCGAGCAGCGCCGTTTCCTTGGGCTGGTCCTGCCCCAGCTGGCGCAGGTAGGTGGAGGCATTGGCGGCCACATCTGCCTTGCTCAGCTGCACCCGGGTGCTGCTCTTACCGGTGGGATCGCCGATGCGGGCGGTGAAGTCCCCGATGATCAGCACCGCCGTATGGCCTGCGTCCTGAAACGCCCGCAGCTTGCGGAACAGGATGCTGTGCCCCAGGTGGATGTTGCTGCCGGTGGGATCGATGCCCAGCTTCACCCGCAGCGGCCGACCCTCGCGCTCGGCGGCTGCGAGCCTCGCCTCAAGGGCCTGGTCGGCATCCTTGGAATCCCCCGCCGGGAATAGATCGGCCATGCCGCGCGCCAGCCAGCTCGGCAGGGACGGGGTGGACTCCGGCATGGGGCGCTGAGGGCGTGCGCTGGCGATCGTACGGGTGCTGCGCCGCAGGCCCCAGCTGGGGCTGTTTCAGCTGGGGCTGTTTCAGCTGGGGCTGTTTCAGCTGGAGGGCGGCAATTCGATCTGAGCCTTCATCCGCTCCAGCGTGGTGTGCATCTGCTCGAACATCTGCTCGGGGGTGATGCCGAACTGGCTCAGCTGCGTGCGCAGCTGCTCCACGGTCAGCTTCGCCTGGAAATCCTCCGACAACTCAAACCGCTTCATGAACACCCGGTAGCGCTCCATCAACTCCTCCATGGTGTCGATGAACTTCTTCTTGCCCTCGCGATCGAACTTGCCGTAATCACTGCCCAGCTGCATCAGCTGCTGGTAATCGCCGAACAGCCGCTTGGCCTCGTCCTGGACGATGTCGGAATCGAAGAAAGCCATCCCCGCAGATTTCATTCTTTAGAGGAGAATTCTGCAGACTTCCGGCAGTCCGTGGCAGTTCGGTTTCACTCCATGGGCAGGTTGCAGAAAGTGCGGATCGCCCCACGTTGTGAATCTCACCGGCCAGCTGCCGCTCATGCGTGAGCACCTCCACCGCAGTCGCTCTGCCCTGCGCCGACGGCGCACCGTGATCGCCAGCGCTGATCGGGTGCTGATCGCCGGCCTGGTGCATCTGTTTGATGACATCGGCCCGCTGGTGGGGGCCACCACCAGCGAACAGGACGCCCTCGCCTGCCTCGAAAGCAACCAGGCCGATCTGCTGATCTGCAGCGATCTGCTCGAGAGCGGTAGCGGGCCATCGCTGGTCGCAGCCGCCAAGACCCTCCAGCCGGAGCTGCACTGCCTGATGCTGATTCAACGCCCGTTGCTCAGCACGATCGAGGCGGCGATCGCCGCAGGCTGCAACGGACTCTGCAGCCGCGAACTGGTGGGCAATGGCCATCTGCTGCGCAGTGTGCAGGCAATGGAAAGCGACGGCATGGTGATCGATCCCACCATCAGCGGCGTGCTGCGCCACAGCCGCCTCAGCCGCGGCACCCCCAGCCCAATCTCCGATCAGCTGAGTGTGCGCGAAGAGGATGTGCTGCGCGGTCTCTGTCGCGGCCTCACCAACCAGGAGATCGCCGAGCAGCTGCACCTGGCGATCGACACGGTGAAGCATGTGGTGAGTGCAGTGCTGCGCAAGCTCGACGCCCGCGATCGCACCCAGGCGGTGCTGATTGCCTTCCGAAATGATCTGGTGGACCTGCCCACCCCGATGCCCCGCTGGAGCTCCTGATGCGCTGCACAGCTCTTCCGTTCACAGCTGTTCGATTCACAGCCATCGGCCTGCTGACCGCCCTGGCCATCGCCGGGTTGACGGGCGGTTCCGTCAGGGCCCAGCAGCCGGATGCCACCACCATCGCCGTCGCCGTGGCCCAGGGCAATGCCCACTGCCTGATCAAGACCGGCACGATGAAACCGGAGAAAGCCCAGTCCATCGCCGATGGGTTCCTGGCTCAGCAACAGATCAGTCCTCAGGCCCGCGACGCGGTGAAGAACACCCCTGGCTTCCGCGATCTGATGAACGCCTACATCGCCGACCAGGGCGGATGCTCGGCGCTGGTGGAGGCTCTGCAGCGGTGACGACCGCATGGGCGCTGGTTAAGGTCGGCGCACGTTTCGAGTCCGAACGGCCCGATGCCCCGAAGCCATTGGTTGGATCCACTGGCGAGAAAGGTGCTGCAGGCCACCGGTCAGTTGCCCGCCAAGCCGACCTCGACACCGCCTGCGGCCCCGCCTCCTGCTCCGGCCTGGACCATGGATGTGAACCGGGCCAGCCGCGAGGAGTGGCGTCAGCTGCCTGGCTGTCCTGAGGACACCGCCGATCTGCTGGTGCGTCTGCAGCGGGGCGGCGTTCAGTTCAGCGCCGCGGCCGATCTGTTTCAGTTGCTCGAGCTTCCCGATGAGCTGCGCAGGCTCTGGGAGCCCCACCTCATCTTCCGCTGGCATGGCGACGCCCCGCCCCAGCCCGCAGCCACCCCACTGGATCTGAACAACGCATCAACCGAGGAACTCCACAGCCTCCACTGGCCCGAGCAACGTCTGCAGGGCCTGCTGCGGGAGCGCCGCCGCGCCGGATTCCGCGATCTGGCCGATCTGCAGGAGCGCCTCTGCCTTCCCGCCAGCGCTGTGGAAGCCCTGATCGGACGGGTTTCCTTCACGGCGCGCCGGTCCGGCCCCTCCCTGCCCCTCAACTGATGCAGGGGGATCTGTTTACCACCACAGCCCTCGGCGGTACTGGCCCCGATCCGGATCTGCCTCTTCAGCAGGATCAACTGCTGCGCTGGCAGCAGCAGTTGCACGCCCATCAGGCCCCCCTGTTCCGTGGGGAGCCGGCAGCGGCAGGGCAGGTGAGCCTGTTCCCGGACGCCCTCGCAGACAACGCCGCCGCCTTCGATCCGCTGGCCCTCACCCCGCTGCCGCTGAGTTTCTGGCGCTGGCCGAGCAGCCCCCATCAGGGGGCTGCGATCTATCTGGTGCTCGACCGCCCCGCCAACCTTGAGCAGCCGCTTTTGCTTTACGTGGGCGAAACGATGGTCGCCGATCGACGCTGGAAGGGGGAGCACGACTGCAAGGCCTACCTGGCCGCCTACGGCGAAGCTCTCCAGCGCTGTTCGCTCACACCCTGCCTCAGCATTCGATTCAGCAGTGATGTGCCCCGCAGCACCCGAGCCCGTCGCGCCCTCGAGCAGCAACTGATCCAGCGCTGGCTTCCCCCGTTCAACAAGGAGACCCGCCAGCGCTGGAGCACCCCCTTCACCGCTGAGGTCTGATCGGATGCGCCCGAGTGATCCCATGACGCGCTGGCTGATCCCGCTCACGGGCCTGCTGCTGCTGCCGTTCCACGCGATCGCCCATGCCGCGACGATCGACGCACTGCTGCAGACCCTGCAACGGCATGGCTTCCGCATCGAACAGCGCCATCCCCCGAACCGGACGGCCTACGGGCAGTTCATCGCCTCACGCAAACTGCTGCTGATCTCACCGCTGGCGACAGAGCTCGGCGTCGCCAGGGCGGTGCTGCTTCATGAAGCTGTTCATGCCGCCCAGAGCTGTCCCAGCGGCCAGCTGCGACCCCTCGGGCTCACCCTCTCGGCAGCACCGGCCGTGGAAAGCAGGATTCGCTACCTGCTGACGCATCACTACGCCCAGAATCAGGTGGTGCTCGAGGAAGAGGCCTTTCAGGTGCAGGCCCAGCCGAATGCCGTGGCGCTGATCATCGACGCTCTCAATCGCCGCTGTCAGGGTCCCGGGGGATAGAGGATCACCCACACCAAAGGCGTCACCCCGATCAGCGCCGCAAGGGCGAGCAAGGCCACATTGGCGATCACATCAGCAGCCCACCTGTTGAAACGCTACCGGCACAGAGGGCATCGCTACGATTAATCCTTGTGCAGCGGGCGATTGATGCGGCTCTCCCTCTCTTCCTCCGGTCTGAAGAACTGGGACGGAGATGTGCTTGTGGTGGGTCTGCTGAAGGAGGAGTCGGAACCGCATCGCGCCGAACTGAATGAACGCTTTCCAGGGCTGGAAGCGGTGCTTGAACACCAGGCGTTCAAGGCCAAGCCCTCCGATCAGGTGGTGCTGCATCCCCTGCAGGAGGGCGGCCCGAGCCGACTGATCGTGCTCGGACTGGGAGAAGCCGACGCCCTCAGCCTCGATCGTCTGCGAGCAGCGGCAGCCCGGGCAGCCAAGGCCTCCATCGGCTGCAGCGGCAGCCTGGGCCTGCTGCTGCCCTGGGGGGATCTGGAGGCGGAAGCGGTCGCGCAGGCCACCGCCGAGGCTGTGCTGCTCGCCAGCTACAAGGATCAGCGCTTCCGCAAGGACCCGGAACCACGCCGTGTGCCGGAAGTCCTCGAGTTGCTCGGTCTGCCGGAGCAAGCCGCCTCGGGGCTGACACCGGTGGCGGCCAACTGCGCCGGGGTGGATCTGGCCCGTCAGCTGGTGGCAGCCCCCCCGAATGTGGTCACCCCGGCCGCCCTGGCGGACACCGCAGCGGAACTGGCCCGTGACTACGGTCTTGAACTCACCGTGCTCGAGCGGGCCGACTGCGAAGCCCGCGGCATGGGTGCCTTCCTAGCGGTGAGTCAGGGCTCCGATCTGCCCCCCAAATTCCTGCATCTGATCTACCGGCCCGCCGGTGAGGTGAAACGCCGGCTGGCCCTGGTGGGCAAGGGGCTCACCTTCGATTCCGGTGGATACAACCTCAAGGTGGGGGCGGCCCAGATCGACATGATGAAGTTCGACATGGGTGGCAGCGCCGCCGTGCTGGGCGCGATGCGCAGCATCGGCGAACGCAAGCCCGAGGGCGTGGAGGTGCACATGATCGTGGCCTCCTGCGAAAACATGGTGAACGGCTCAGCCGTGCATCCCGGTGACATCGTCACCGCGGCTGATGGCACCACGATCGAGATCAACAACACCGATGCCGAGGGGCGCCTCACCCTGGCCGATGCCCTGCTGTACGCCAGTGAGCAGAAGCCCGACGCCGTTGTCGACCTGGCCACCCTCACCGGCGCCTGCGTTGTCGCCCTCGGCGATGAGGTGGCGGGCCTGTGGAGCAACAACGATGGGCTCGCCACAGCGCTCCGACAATCCGCTGATGCCGGCGGAGAAGGACTTTGGCGCATGCCACTGCACTCCTCCTACAAGGAAGGCCTGAAATCCAAGCTGGCTGACTTCAAGAACACCGGGCCGAGGCCCGGGGGATCGATCACGGCAGCCCTGTTCCTCGAACATTTCGTCGGCAACGGCATCGCCTGGGCCCACATCGACATCGCCGGCACCGTCTGGAGTGACAAGGGCCGTGGCCTCGACCCCGCCGGTGCCACCGGCTACGGGGTGCGCACCTTGGTCAACTGGGTCTGTCAGCAAGCCGCCTGATCAATGAGCAGCTCCCCCACCCGCTGGTACCTCAAAGCCCAGATCGGCGTGCTGCTGCTCCCTGTCGGCCTCTGTCTGTTCGGGGAGGCGGTCAGCCGGCGGGTCGTTCAGCTGCTGGGGCAGGACGGTGGCCCCTGGTTCTGGACGGGCACCCTCAGCCTGATCTGCATCAACGCCGGCATCGGCCTGATGATCGACAGCGGCATGAGTCGGGGTTTTCCTGGCCGGCAGCGCTCCTCCTGATCGGACGTCAGCGCCTTACCGCTCAGGATGCGATGGCATGAAAGCGGGAGGCATTACCGGCCCGCTCGGGGGTCTCCAGCGCGTGAATCTGCCAACGGGCACGCTCGGAGCATGTCTGGAGCACACGCTCGAGATCGTCGGACGCGTGCTTCGGTGACGGGTAGGGACCGATATGGCGAGTCCCCAAACCATCCTTAATGGTCAGCAGATACATACATCTTCCCCCCATCTCGATACAGATGGTACGCATGCCGGATAGTGCCACACCCCCCCCAGAACCCTTCTGTTCACTGAGAACTTCCTGAAACGACAGCCGCCAGGCTCTTAATCTTTTTCTCAGGTTGATGATCGACTTCTTAAGGATTTCATTCGGAGTTCCGTTGCGATCGCCACGGAACTCCGCTGCGGGCCGCGCTGTTCCACACGGCATCTAGGCGACGGTCCCGGCCGCAGCTGAGGCGATAGAAGTTGTACTTCAACGCATTGTTTTCGGCGTAGTTCTGGTGGTAGCCCTCCCCAGGCCAGAAGCGGGCAGCGTCACGCAGCTCCACCTTCAGGGCCGATCGGGGCTGCCCCAGTTCCCGCGCTGCGGCCTGGGCACTGGCTTCGGCCTCCTGAGCCTGTGCCGCATCGGCGGTGAAGATCACCGGCCGGTAGGAATCGCCGCGATCGCAGAACTGACCGCCCCCGTCCAGCGGATCCACGTTGCGCCAGTAACTGCGCAGCAAGGTGCTGTAGCTGATCCTGGCCGGATCAAAGCGCACCTCCACCACCTCCTGATGGCCTGTGGTTTCGCTGCTCACCTGGCGGTAGGTCGGTTGGTCCACGTGGCCACCGCTGTAACCGCTGGTGGCCTCCACCACCCCCGGCAGATGCTCAAGATCGTGCTCCAGGCACCAGAAGCAGCCACCGGCCAGCACAGCGGTCTCGATCTCCGCCGCCAAAGCTGCCGACGGCGCGATTGCCAGCAGCAGCACAAGAACCAACGCCAGCATCCGTTTCATTCGCTCAACTGATCCAGGATCGCCCGCGCCGCCCGGTCCGTGACGCCCGGCTGGCCCAGCGTGGTGCGCAATCGTTGATAGCCATCCAGCATCCGCTGGCGCTCAGCCCCGCCCTCCAGCAGGGGCAGCGCCTGGGCCACCAGGGCTTCGGCACTGAGTTCGTCCTGAAGCAGCTCCGGCACCAGCCGCTCCTTCAGCAGCAGATTCACCGGCGAGATGTGGTCCACCTGGAAGCGCAGCAGGTGCCGGGCCACGAACGCCGTCATGCGGCTGACGCGGTAACCCACCACCTGAGGAACCCCCATCAGGGCCAGTTCCAGATTCACCGTTCCGGATTTGCCCAGAGCCAGATCCGCTGCCGCTCCGAGGGTCGTCTTCAGAGCGTCCGCCTCCTCTGCCGCGATCACCCGACCGCGGCGCACTCCCGCCTGCTCCAGGGCCTCGGCCAGGGGCTGCTCGAAGCGGTCCAGTCCCGCCGGCACCAACACTTGAAGCGAAGGATCACGCTGTTGCAGCAGCGCCGCCGCCCGGGCCAGATGCGGCATCAGATAGCGCAGTTCCTGGGGCCGGGAGGCGGGCAGCAGCAGCAGAACCGCCCCCTGCGGATCCAGCCCGAGCCGCTGGCGGGCCTCGAAGCGACTGGGCAGGTTCGTGACACTGTCCAGCAGCGGATGGCCCACCCAGGTGACCTCGGCGCCGCGGGCCGCATAGAACTCCGCCTCCGCCGGAAAGATCGAGAGGATGCGATCGGTGAAACCCAGCAGCTCGGTGGTGCTGCCGTCACCGAAGCGCCAGGCCCACTCCTGCGGGGCGATGTAATAGATGATGGGCAGACCTGGATGCTGATGCCGCAGCTTGCGACCCAGGCGCACGTTGGCGCCCACGTAATCGATCAGCACCACAGCATCGAGCGGGCGATCCTGCAGCAACCGGTCCACCCGGGCCTGCAGCTGCAGGGTGGGCAGGATCAGGGGCACGGCCTCCCACAGTCCGATCGCACCCATCGGCGCCGTGTCCGCCAGCAGCTCCGCACCGGCGGCCTGCATCCGCGATCCCCCCAGGGCCAGCAGCTCAAGGGGCAGGCCCCGCCGCTCGGCCTCCCGCTTCAGCGCAGCGATCAGCAGGCTGCCCTGCAGATCACCGGAAACCTCTCCGGTGCTGATCAGCAGTCGCACCATCAGCGCGTTGTCAGGGCGGGCATCGGTCCCCGGCGACCTCGACCGATCGACGCTTCCAGGAAGCTGCAGAGATGCTCCGCGGCAGGCAACAGGGTGTGGGTCCGGGCCTGCTTCAGCCCCTCGGCGATCACCAGGTCCGATCGGTAGATCAGGGTCCAGATCTCCTGCAGCTGCCGGAATTCCTGACCGTCGTGAAGATCAGCCAGTCCTCTGCGGCGCAGACCCACCTTGTTGAGCCCCCGCACCCGGCCGGGGTGCCCCTCCACCAGGCAGTACGGCGGCACATCGCGATCAACCCGGGTCATGCCACCCACCATCGCCATCCCGCCGATGTGCACGAACTGATGGATACCGAGGCAGCCGCCGATCACCGCCCGGTCTTCGATGATCACGTGCCCGGCCACCTGGATGGCATTCGACATCACGATGCTGTTGCCCAGCTCGCAGTTGTGTCCGAGATGGCAATAGGCCATCAGCAGGTTGCGATCACCGATGCGGGTGCATTCCCCTTCATCGGTGGCGCGGTTGATCGTGACGCACTCGCGGATCGTGTTGCCGTCTCCGATCACCACCTCGGTGGGGGCACCGCGGTACTTGAGATCCTGTGGCTCCTGTCCGAGGCAGGCACCGGGGAAGATGCGGTTGTCGCGGCCAAGGGTCAGCCGACCCTCCAGCACCACATTCGGACCGATCCAGCAGTTCTCGCCGATCTGCACGTCCGGTCCCACCACGACACCGGGTCCGATCACCACGCCGCTGGCCAGCTCCGCCTTGGGATCGACCACTGCCTGGGGATGAATCTGCACCGACCGGGTTTCGTTCATCTCTCTCAGTCCACCAGGGAGAACATCAGCTCACCGGCGCAGACCCGTTCACCCTCCACCGTCGCCTCGGCCTTCACCTTGCCGAAGCGCTTGCGTTTGAGGCTGAGCAGTTCGCAGTGAATCAACAGCTGATCGCCAGGCACCACAGGGCGGCGGAAGCGTACCCCGTCAATGCCGGCGAATACGAACAGGCCCTTGGGCAGATCTGGCATCTGGGTGACGATCAAGCCGCCCACCTGAGCCATCGCCTCAACGATCAGCACCCCCGGCATCAGGGGCCGCTCTGGGAAATGTCCCTGGAACTGCGGCTCATTGAGTGTCACGTTCTTGATCGCCGTCGCTGAAACACCCGGTTCATGGGCGATCACCCGATCCACCAGCGCAAAGGGATAACGGTGCGGCAACAGCCCGGCGATCTGCTCACTGCTGAGCACGACGGCGGAGGTGGGGGAATCAGTCACAGGGCAGCAGCGAGCTCGGTATGGAGCCCGTGAGAGCCCCGGTAGACCAGCACCTGTGCCTGTGGGAAGCCCACCAGGGCCAGATCGCCGATCAGGTCCAAGAGCTTATGGCGCACCGGTTCATCCTCGAACCGCAGCGGTGGATTCAGCCAGTGATCGCCATCGCAGACGAGGGCATTGTCGAGGGCCCCACCCTGAATCAGGCCAGCAGCCCGCAGCTGCTCCACCTGTTCTCGGAAGCCGAAGGTGCGGGCCGGGGCGATCTCCTCCACGAAGCGTTGCGGCGTCAGCTCGATCGCCAGTTGCTGCCGGCCGATGGCGGGTTGAGGGAAGTCGATCATGCCGACGAGGCTGAACCGCTCCGCCGGCGTGGCCGTGATCACGCTGCTGCCGCGATGGCGCACCAGAGGGGCGTCCAGGGTCGGGGCAGCCGGGCGTGGGGTGGCCGCGGGCTGCAGGCCGGCTTCGGCGATCGCCTCCACCCAGTTCAGAGCTGAACCATCCAGCAGCGGCACCTCCTCGCCATTCACCCGGATCTCCACATGGCTGAGGCCGCAGCCGGCCAAGGCCGCCAGCAGGTGCTCAACCGTGGCCACCCGCCGCTCGCCGAGCACCAGGGTGGTGCAGAGCGGACTGTCGAGCACCTGATCCGGACGCAGACGGATCGGCTCATCGCCGTCCACACTCAGATGAAATCCAGGCCGTTCACTGGGACGCAGCTCCACGACGCTGTCTCCGCCGCTGTGCAGACCGATACCTGAACAACCGGTCTCAGCAGCGAGGGTCCAGGCTCCCGTGTAGTCCTGCGGCCAGTTGGTCACTAGAACTTCCAGCCGACTCCGAGATTGAAACGCCAGTCGCCGGTGAAGTCCTTGCTGGCCACCTCCATCCGCAGGGGGCCCACCGGTGTCTTGACGATCACGCCCGTGCCCACCGAAACACCCGAACCGTCCTTGCCCAGCAGCAGTCCGGGCTTGCCGGGAACGCTGCTCTGGGTGTCGAAGTCGGTGCCGGCATCCACGAACACCTCACCCTGGAAGATGCTGATGATCGGGAAGCGGTACTCGAGGGTGACTTCCCCGAAGGCTTTGGAGACGGCCAGATCACAGTCGTACCAACCGCGGATCGAGTTCGATCCGCCCATGCAGAAGGCTTCGTAGGCGGGCGCTTCACCGAGGATCTTGCCCCCCTTCACCTGGAAACCGATCGCCTGCGGGCAGTCAGCCTGCTCACCGGGATTGGGACGGCAACCCTTGTGCAGCTTCAGCCAGTTCACCGGGAAGAAGCGGGTGTAGCTGCCCCGAAGCCGGTTGAAGGTGGGGGAGTTTTCATTGACACCGATGAACTGTTCGGTGCTGAGGGTGAAGAAGCTGCCCTCGGTTGGATTGCGGGCGTCGTTGAGGTTGTTGTAGGTGGTGGCTAGGCGCAGGCCCACCAGATCATTGGAATCAGCGCAGTTGAAACCAACGCAGATGACGTCCTTGTTCTTGACCTTTCCGTTCTTGAAGTTGCTGGTCGAGACGCCGTAAGGGCGGGAATCTCCGGCGAAATTGATCGGCCGCACATTGGCGATGGACAGTCCGGCCAGGGCACGCCATGGGGTCGACTTGAAGGGATCTCCGCCGTTCAGCGGACGGCTGAAGGAGAAGCTGCCACCGATCTTGCGCAGTGCAACGGCATCACCTTCGTAATCCAACCAGCTGCGGTTGGGGAACTCTTTCTCAGCCTTGTTGACCGAGTTGAACGTGTCATCCGCCGGATTCTTGTCCTGGTTGATGTTGTACGCGTACTTGTTTCCGTTGTCGGCATAACCGTCAACGGTGCGGATATTGCCGCTGTCCTCGCTCTGGAACACCTGGGGCACCTGCTGGCTGATGAACAGTGAGCCGCGGAAGGAGGTGCGGTGGCTGTCGCCGTGGATCCAGGGGTCGGTGAAGTTGAGGTTGGCCAGTGCCCCGTACTGGCCGTAGGTGACATTCAGGCCCAGATTCCAGGCTCGGCCCAGCAGGTTGGTGTCCTGCAACTGCACCTGACCGAACACACCCTGGCTCTGGCTGTAGCCGAGACCGCCGGAGACCTGGCCGGTGGACTGCTCGACAATGCCAAGCACGATGACGACGTCGCCGGGCTGCTCCGGCACAGGACGCAGAGACACCTTGATGTCACTGAACAGCTGGGTGCCGTAGAGGCGTTTGATGTCCTTCTCCAGCAGGTTGCGGTTGAAGGGGTCTCCCGGCTTGATCGAGATCTCCCGCGTGACCACCCAGTCCTTGGTCTTGCCGCCGATCGGATTGCCGTTCTCATCGCTGGTTTCGCCTTCCTTGTTGACGAACTCCACCTCGATGCCGGCCACCTCGCCCTGGGTGAGCTTCAGCGTCACCTCGCCTTCAGGACTCACCCGCTCCGGACCGGAGATACGGGCCAAGGAGTAGCCCTGATCGGAGAACCATTTCTGGAGCTCCTTCATCCGCTTCTGCAGATCGTTGAGGTTCAGCGTGCGGCCGTAATCGGCACCGAAGGTGTCCTCGATCTGCGACTCCGGCAGGTCCTCGAAGTCCGGCGACAGCACCACGCTGCTGAGGGTGGGGAAGGGCTCCACCTGCACGATCACCCGCACACCCAGAGGGCTGTCTTCCGGAGTGATTCGAACATCGGAGAACCAGCCCGTCGCCTGCACCGCATTCAGGTCGCGTTGCAGTTCAGCGCGAGTGACGCGACGGCCGGGACGCACCTGCATCGCCTCGTAGGCCTCCAGCTGCAGGCGTTCTTCCTCCGGATGCTCACTGAGGCCGACGATCAGCACCTCGGAGATCAGCACCCGTGGCTCCTCGATCACCGTCGTCTCTTCAACCTCCACGGAGGTGACGGGATCCTCGGCGACAGGCACGGACTCCTCAACCGGAGTCTCCTGGGCCTGCAGAGGGGGCGACAGCAGCGGCAGCAACAGGGCCAATCCCACCACTCCCTTCCGGACGGAAACCGAGGAGTGGCGGGGGAGGCGTCGGATCATCGAGGCGGGTTCCGGGCTGGAGCCACAAAAACGTCCGCCGAACTTACATGCAGTTGCGGGGGTCGGCGCAGGAGGCTTGGACCCGTTTGAGGACCTCCCCGTAGGCCTCCATCACACCGCCGAGGTCCTGTCGGAATCGATCCTTGTCGAGGATGCGGTCCTGGGCATCGCTGCTGCGTCGGTCCCAGAGCCGGCAGGTGTCAGGGCTGATCTCATCCGCCAGCAGCAACTGACCCGCAGCGTTGAAGCCCAGTTCCAGCTTGAAGTCCACCAGCTGCAGCTCCAAATCGGCGAAAAACGGCCGGAGCACATCGTTCACACGGCGCGCGAGTTGTTCGATCGCTGACAGTTGCTCGGGTTCCACCACCCCCAGCAGTCGCACCCGGGCTTCGCTGAGCAACGGATCCCCGAGGCCGTCGTCCTTGTAGTAGAGGTCGAGCAGGGCTGGCTCGATCACCGTGCCCTCGGCGATCGGGGTCTCACGGCACAGGGAGCCGGTGGCGATGTTGCGCAGCACCACCTCCAGCGGAATGATCGCGACCCGCTGCACCACCATCCAGGTGTCTGAGGCCAGACCCAGGTAATGGGTGGGGATGCCTTCGGCCTCCAGTCGCTCGAACAGCCGGGCTGAAATCTGGCAGTTCAGTCGACCCTTGTCCGCAAGCTGGGCACGCTTCTGAGCATTGAAGGCGGTGGCATCGTTCTTGAACTCCACCAGCACCCGGTCCGGCTGGGAGGCCTCATACACCCGCTTCGCCTTGCCCTCATAGAGCAGATCTCCGTGATCAGGGGTCATGGCGCGGGGGCATCGCTGGTGTCTCCTACCGCAGCATGACCAACGCTCCGGCGGCGCCAATAGCCGTAGTGGTCATCCAACCGTGCCGTCAGCTGTTCCAGCCGTTGACGGGGACGGGCTCCATCCCCACCACCCGCCAGCTGCAGCCTCAGTTGCAACTGCAGCAGCTCCACCGCCAGGCTCCAGGCCTCCTCCGTAGCGGCCAGTTCAATCGCCTGCTCCAGCAGCTGGTCGGCCTGGCTGGCCTCCTCCTCCAGCGACTCCGTTTCCGCCAGCAACTCCGCTGCGCGGGCCAGCCGCCGTGCTCCGGCCACACCTGTGCTGCTGCCGTTGAGCAGCACATCCACCGCCGCCTGCGGACGTCCGGACGCCGCTTCATGCTCAGCCAGTTGCACCAGGCCATTGCCGCCAGGAAGCGTCTCGCGTTCCAGAGCCGCCAGGTCTCCCTTCACCAGCCGCCGCAGTGCCAGCGCCGCCTGGCGGTGATCCAGCGCTGCCGAAGCCGCCTGCCAGCGCAGCAGCAACCAGGGTCGCCATTCGTCTCCCTGGCCAGGGCTGTAGCGGTTGAGCACCACCCCGGCGCTCTCCGGCGAATGGCAGGTCATCAGGGCCCCGGCATTGGCCAGCACCAGCTCCAGCGACTCGGGCGAGGGATGCAGCCCGAGCAGTCGGTCGCGCAGCTGCTGCAGCCGTTGGTCGAGGCCGAAATCCAGGGCATCACGACAGGCCTGCTCCAGAGCGATCAGATCCCCCTCCAGCAGCAGCTGTTGAAACTCCGGCTCCACCATCGGAGCGGCAGGCGCCGCCTGGACAGCAGGCACGGCCGCCATCAGCGTCAGAACCAGCGGCAGAGCGGGCATCCCCATGGCGGGCTGCGGTTTACAAAGGAAACCTACGAGGCCCTTCTCGTCCCCCAGCGCCCATGGCCATGTCGACAGCCCGTCCCAGCACACTCCCCGAGCTGCAGCGCCTGCTCGTTGTCGGTGGAGGCGGTCGGGAACACGCGCTCGCCTGGGCACTGGGACGTTGCCCGGGCATCGAGACGGTCTGGGTCAGCCCCGGCAACGGCGGCAGCGGCCCCCATCAAGCGGCAGTGGCCGAAGACGACGCGGAGGGGTTGATCCACCACTGCCGGGAGCAGGCGATCGATCTGGTGGTGGTGGGGCCGGAGGCACCGCTGGCGGCCGGTGTCGCCGATGCCCTGCGGGCAGCCGGTCTGGCGGTGTTCGGTCCCGGGGCCGACGGCGCCCTGCTGGAGGCGAGCAAGGCGTGGGCCAAAGAGCTGATGCAGGACGCGGGCGTCCCCACCGCCGGCCACTGGGCGGTGGACAGCGAAGCGCAGGCCCTCGCGGTGCTGGCACAGGTGAATCGTCCGCTGGTGGTGAAGGCCGATGGACTCGCCGCCGGCAAGGGCGTGACCGTGGCGGACACGGTGGCGGAGGCGGAGGCGGCGATCCGTGCGGCCTGCGCCGGCCGCTTCGGCAACGCCGGCTCCCATCTGGTGCTGGAAGAGCGGCTCAGCGGCCCGGAGGTGTCGGTGTTCGCCCTCAGCGATGGCGAGCGTCTGGTGCTGCTGCCGACGGCACAGGACCACAAACGGCTCGAGGAGGGAGACAAGGGGCCCAACACAGGCGGCATGGGGGCCTATGCACCGGCGCCGCTGCTGGATGCAACCGGCCTGGAGCAGGTGCGCCGCAGCGTGCTCGAGCCCACCCTGGCAGCCCTACGTGCGCGCGGCATCGACTACCGCGGCGTCATCTACGCCGGCCTGATGCTTACCGACGACGGACCGCAGGTGATCGAATTCAACTGCCGCTTCGGCGACCCCGAATGCCAGACGCTGATGCCGCTGCTGGGACCGGAGCTGGCTCGGGTGCTGCAGGCCTGCGCCCTCGGTCGTCTCGACCTGGCCCCCGAACTGAGCATCTCCGCCGCCTGCAGCGCCTGCGTGGTGGCTGCCGCTGCTGGTTATCCGGAGTCTCCACGCAAAGGCGACCCGATCCGGCTAGATCTGATCACCGATGAGCAGCGCCAGCTGTTTCATGCCGGCACCAGCCGCGACGCCGCCGGTGCCCTGCACAGCTCCGGCGGCAGAGTGCTGGCGGTAGTGGCCCAGGGCGACAGCTTCGATGCGGCCTTCGCGAAGGCCTACAGCGGGTTGGAGCACGTGGACTTCGAGGGAATCACCTACCGTCGGGACATCGGTCATCAGGTGCGAACGGACGCATGAGCGACGGCAACGCAGCCATCGCAGACTGGGCCCTTCCCCCGTCAGGTGGGCCTCCCAAGGGTCCTGACACCTTCTGGCGGCGCATGTCCGACTGGTGGGATGAATTCAGCCTGCAGACCAAGCTGCTGGCGATCGCCACCCTGGTGGTGAGCCTGGTGATGACCGGCATCACCTTTCTGGCCCTCAACGGCATCCAGAGGGACGCCGTGATGAACGACACCCGCTACGCCCGCGATCTTGGCCTGCTGCTTGCCGGCAATGTCACCGAACTGGTGGCGCAGGAGCAGGACCGGGAACTCGCGAATGTCGCCGAGAAGTTCTGGCGGTCCAGCCGCAGCGTCCGCTACATCTTTTTCGCCGACCCTGATGGGGTTATCTACCTCGGCATTCCGATCAGTGCCACGCCCACCAGCGGGGAGGGGGAGCTGAGGCTGAGCCGTCGACTGGAGTTGCCGGAGGAATTGCGCCGTCGCCCTCAAAACCCGCTGGTCAGGCAGCACCTCACCCCCCAGGGACGGGTGACCGATGTGTTCGTTCCGCTGATCCGCGACAACCACTATTACGGCGTGCTGGGGCTGGGCGTGAACCCCAACGAGACGGCCCTCGCCAGCGCGGCCCTCACCCGCGAAGTGACCGTGGCGGTGTTCATCTCCATCTGGGTGCTGGTGATCCTCGGGGCGGTGTTCAACGCTCTCACCATCACCCGCCCGGTGAAGGAGCTGCTGCGCGGCGTGCGCTCGGTGGCCGCCGGCAACTTCCAGGCCCGCATCGATCTGCCGGTGGCAGGCGAACTGGGGGAACTGCTCACCGGATTCAATGCCATGGCCTCCCAGCTGGAGGCCTATGACGAAGCCAACATCGAAGAGCTCACAGCCGCTCAGGTGAAACAGCAATCCCTGATCGCCACCATGGCGGATGGGGCCGTGCTGCTGGATGCCGCCGGCTGCATCGTGCTCGCCAATCCCACCGCCCGCCGCCTGTTCCGCTGGGAGGGCCGCAACCTGGAGAACCGGGAGCTGGTGGCGGAGCTTCCGGATCTTCTGGCGATCGAGCTGCATTCACCCCTCGATGCACTGCTCGCCGGCAATGTCGACAGCGAAGATCTGCGCTGCAGCGTCGGGGAGCCGGCCCGCACCCTGCGCATCGTGATGCAGGCCGTGCGCGATGCCAGCGGTGAAAGCCTCAAGGGCATCGCCGTCACCGTTCAGGATCTGACCCGCGAAGTGGAGCTGAACGCTGCTCAGAGTCGTTTCATCAGCAACGTCTCCCACGAACTGCGGACACCGCTGTTCAACATCAAGAGCTATGTGGAGACCCTGCATGACCTCGGCGATCAGCTGACTGAGGAGGAGAAAAAGGAATTCCTCGGTGTTGCCAATGCCGAGACCGATCGCCTCACCCGCCTCGTCAATGATGTGCTCGACCTCTCCCGTCTGGAATCGGGCCGGGCCATCCAACTCGAACCGGTGAACATCCGTCCGGCGATGGAGCAGACCCTGCGCACCTACCGGCTCAATGCCGACGACAAAGGCGTCAAGCTGGAGCTCGACGCCCGAGCCGACCTGCCGGAGGTGGTTGGGAACTGGGATCTGCTGCTGCAGGTGCTCGACAACCTTGTCGGCAACGCCCTGAAATTCAGCCGCAGCGGTGGTGTGCTGGCGATACGCGCCTACCTATGGCCCGACACCTGTCAGGTGCGAGCGCTGAACGGCGTCACCGATGACGGGCCAACCTGCCAGCTCAGTTCTCCACTGCCACGGCTGCGGGTAGAAGTGGCCGACACAGGCTGCGGCATCAACGATGCCGACCAGGTGCGGATCTTCGATCGCTTCTTCCGGGTGGAGAACGCCGTTCACACAGAGGTGGGCACAGGGCTGGGGCTCTCGATCGTGCGCGGCATTCTCGAAAAGCACAGCGCCCGCGTGTTCATGGCCAGCGAGCTTGAGGTGGGCACCACCTTCTGGTTCGACCTGCCCCTGCAGCAGTCGGATCTCGACGAGCTCCAGCTGCAGGCCGATCGGCGCAGCAGCATGGAGCAGCTGGTCTAGTCCTCGCTGGAGACGCCACGGGCGATGCGGGAGAGCTCACTGCGCTCATCGGTGCTCACCCGATGGGGGACACCCGAGATGATCCGCTCGAAGTTGGAGAAGGAATCCTTGATCTGCGGGCCGTTGCCTGTGATCACGAACTCGCGGATGCCCTTGTCGTGCCAAGACCCGCGCATCTTGAACACGTTGAGGGCCCGGGCCATCTCACCGCGAATCTCCACGTACTGCAGCAGCAGGATCGTGTCGGTGATCGTGGAGATGTGGGAGTCGGTGATCGAATGACTTCCCATGAACTCCTCGGAGGTGTTCGTGAAGAAGCCGGCGATCTCCTCCTGCTTGGCGTAACCGGTCACGCCGATCACGAACTGGCGGAAGGCGTTGTGGCTGACACCGCGAGCCAGAGCTGAGAGCGAATCGATTGCCATCCGCGAAGGCTTGAACTGGCTGATCTCGGTCTTGATGATCTGGAGGTGATCCTCCAGGCCCGTGGATTCGGGATAGGCGCAGATGATCTTGAGCAGACCGTCCTGCTCCATCTGCTCGAAGTCGATGCCCCAGCTGGTGCCGTTACGCAGCAGCTGAGCCCGGGATTCCTCGTAGGCGAACAGGATCGCCCGCTCCTTGTTCCGGCAGGCATCCTCGATGAATTTCGAGACCAGCAGCGTCTTGCCGGTCCCTGTGGCACCGGTGGCGAGGATGATCGAATCCTTGAAGAAGCCGCCGCCGCACATGTCGTCGAGCCGCGGCACCCCGGAACTGACCCGCACGTTCGAGGAGCGCTGGGTGAGCCGCATCGCCCCGAGCGGGAAGACGCTGATGCCATGGGTCCCCATCGTGAAGGGGAATTCACCCTTCATATGGGTGGTACCGCGCAGCTTGAGGATCTCCACCGTGCGTCGCCGGCGCTCACCCTCCAGCACGTTGCGCAGGATCACCACATTGTCGGAGACGAATTCCTCAACCCCGTAGCGGGCGATCGGGCCGTATTCATCTATCCGTTCGGTGGTCATCACCGTGGTGACGCCGATCTCCTTGAGTCGTGCGATCAGCCGAAAGATCTCACGACGCACGACGAACACAGCGTCGTACTGCTGGAACACAGCCGTGATCGAATCGATCGCCACCCGCTTCGCCTTGTACTTGCGGATGGCGTAGTTGATCCGTTCGATCAGACCGGAGAGGTCAAAGCTGCCCGCCACATCCTGACCATCGGGGTCGGGGGAGGCATCGAGGATGAACAGCTTGTCCTGCTCCACCATCTCCTGCAGGTTCCAGCCGAAGCTGGCCGCGTTGCGCAGGATGTCGAGGGGCGACTCCTCGAAGGTGACGAAAATGCCGGGCTCGTCGAAGTGCTTGACGCCGTTATGCAGGAAATGGAGCGAGAAAACGGTCTTGCCGGTACCGGAGGTGCCGCTGATCAGCGTGCTGCGTCCGATGGGAAGACCGCCCTGGCAGACATCATCGAAGCCCTCGATCCCTGTCGGGAGCTTCTGAACCTGCATCTGAGTCGAGCCGCTGGCTGGAGGGAACTGCATGGCTAGGACTTATGAACAGAACGTAGTGAGATCCAACCGGCGAAGGCGAGTGATCACCATCTCGCTTAAGAATCCACGCCGGATGTGACGTCGTTCTCATCGACGGTATCGATCAATCCGGACCCAAGCGCGTTGTCGGTGAGCTCGTCATACAGAAGATCGAGTCCGATCAGAACCCGCTCCCGGTCGGAGAGGTCCCCGATGATGCGACGCACCGGTGGCGGCAGGATCTTCGACAGCGTTGGTGTGGCGAGGATCTTGTCCTCCTCCGCCAGCTGCGGATTCTTCAGCACATCAATCACCTTCAGGGCATAGACACCGCGGAATTCCGTTTCGAGGATGTTGCGCAGCGTCTTGAGAGCCCGCATCGAATTGGGCGTGTTGCCGGCGACATAGAGCTTGAGGATGTAGGTCTTGCGGGGACTCATGTCGACACCTCCGGCGCCTCTGGGAGATCAGGCTCCCGACGGAAGCGGGAGGATCCCGTACCGCTGAGAGGGATGTCCGGCGGGATGGAGCGCCGATACATCTCACAGAGATGGGCCATCACATCCAGAAGCGCAAGGCGGTAATCCTGAAGAAAGTCGTTCTTGTGGCCTTCCAGACGCAGCTGTTTCCAGAACTCATCAATCAGATCCACGTGGATCTCCACCGTGCGGGTGATCGGCAGATCAATGAAGAACGCGGTATTCACAAAGCTTTCCAAGGCCTGGTTAGCGGCCGCCGGATCGCTGAAGTAACTGATCAGCAGATCCCGGTAGGTGCGTTGCAGCGACTCCAGCAGCTCATGCCGTTCGTCCGGCGGCAGGCTGCCGAGGAAGCGGGCAGGATCCCGCTTGTAGAAGACCCCCAGATAGCCGAGCCGCTCCTGCAGGCGACGGGACAGCGTTCCCACCGCCCGTGAAGCCGCCTCATCGGGCCGGCCATCCACCCGCCCTTGGCGCAGATAGCGGGAGATGGCGGCATCGATGTTGTAACCGAGCTGCGCCAGCTGATCACTGGCCAGATGCAGCTCCTCGGAGTGGTAATCCACATGCCCCTTCAACTCACCCACCACCACGGCGGGGAACAGCAGCCCCGTGCTCATCAGCTGGTCCCGGGTGTCGGGATCGAGCAGCTGCTGCTCCACCACCACGGCATCAATGGCTTCCCGTTGCTGCTCGAGTCGGGAGACCAGATCGGCCTCGCCGTCCATCGGCAGCACCATCAACTCGTAACGGTTGCTGGGAAGCCACTGCCGACAGATATCGACCAGTTCCGAGGTCTTCAGAAGCAGTGCGATGGTGAGGGCCGGCCCGGCCATTCGTCGTCAGGATCATTTCATCATCGGAATCTTGACGTAGGGGACCTCCAAGCACGAGGATCTTTGTTTGTCTTTCGATTGCGGCTCAGGCCGAATCGGCTTCGGCCGAGCCTGACCGCGTCCTGCAATCCATGGCCGAGACCAAACCTGCTGCCGACGCAGCTGCGACGACCACCTCTGAAGAAGCACCGGTTTCTGCAGAGCGTCCTGAGATCCAGACGGAACCCACCTCCAAGAAGGCTGCTTCCAAGGTGAAGGCGGAATCCGCCCATGCCGAGGTCGCTCCCTCCTCATCCGATGCCTACGCGATCGTCGAGGCGTCGGGCACTCAGGTGTGGCTGCAGGCCAACCGTTATTACGACCTCGACCGCATCCATGCCGATGTGGACGCGACCATCACCCTGGACAACGTCCTGCTGGTGAAGAACGCCAAGGGCACCACCCTCGGGCAGCCCTACGTGAAGGACGCCAGTGTCTCCCTGAAGGTCATGGCCCACCGCCGCGGCCCCAAGGTGATCGTCTACAAAATGCGCCCGAAGAAGAAAACCCGTAGCAAGAATGGTCACAGACAGGAGCTCACCCGGGTGATGGTTGAATCCATCTCCGTGGGCGGCAAGTCCATCAGCTGACGCTCCAACGACACCCCCCGCCCAACACCGCTTCCTCACCCCATGGCACATAAGAAAGGCACAGGTTCAACCCGCAACGGTCGCGATTCGAACTCCAAACGCCTCGGCGTCAAGGCCTACGGCGGCGAGACCGTCACGGCCGGTTCGATCCTGATCCGTCAGCGCGGCAGCTCTGTTCTGGCCGGCGTGAATGTCGGCACCGGCAAGGACGACACCCTGTATGCACTGACCGACGGTGTTGTGAAGTTCGAAAGCATCCGCCGCGGACTGCGCAACCGCAAGCGCATCAACATCACCGCGGCTGTCTGAGCGGATATTCGGATCAAAGAGCCCCAGCACCACCCAGTGACTGGGGCTTCGTCATGTCAAGCCGGTCTGTACAGACGGGCGGTGATCAACAGCGGATGGAACACCTCGAGGAACTGAGCCTGCAGGGTGCGGAAGAAGCGATCCACCAGCTCCGGATCATCGAAGTGGAAGGGGTATTCGCCATTGTTCCCCTTGAAGAAATACCAGTTCAGCAAGGCGATCGCATCGGATGCCATACGCCCGTGAAACTCCAGCAGCTGCGCTGAGGGATCCGGCAGATGTTCCAGCACGTCCAGGCAGACCACCGTGTCGAACGCCACGTCACCGGTGCCGCTGAGGTCCCGGTGCACCGAGAGCTTGTGCGCCAGCCCCAGCGCTTCGGCCCGCTGCTGCACAAAGGCCTGGTTGTGGGGGTTGAGATCCACGAACCACACATGCTCCACCTGGGGCAATGCAGCCGCTGAGAGCGCATGGGTACCGATGCCGCCTCCGAAATCCAGCACCTGCCCCCTGGCCGCCATCCCCTGGAGCCGCAGGGTGTCGGCGATGTAGTCCGCACTGGAAAGATGCCAGGCCGCCAGTTCCAGCAGATGACCGGTGCCGACCGTGTCCTCGTAGAACGTCGTCGCATCCTCGGCTCGAAACGCCCCGGGATGCAGATCAGCCAGGTCATCCGTGCTGCGCGGCAGGCGCTGCTCCACGACCTCCAGCGACAGATCCAGGTAGCGGCTCAGATGCTCCTTCACGGCCAGGGCGTCCTGGAGAAAGGAGCTGACATCCACATCGCGGCTGCGACGAAGCTGAGGCATGGGGGCGGCGCACCGGCTGGATGCAACAGTCTGGAGTCACGCTGACCTGCAGCTCGGATGGCCCCTGTGGATGGTCCCTTCGGCTTCGTGGTGATCGACAAGCCGGCCGGTCTCACCTCCCATGCCTGTGTCGGTCGCCTGCGCCGCTGCTACGGCCTCCGACGCATTGGCCACGGCGGCACCCTGGATCCGGCTGTCACCGGCGTGCTGCCGATCGCCCTCGGACCCGCCACCCGCCTGTTGCCGTATCTGCCCGGTGACAAGACCTACCGCGGACAGATCCAGCTGGGGACCACCACCAACACCGATGACCTGCAGGGCGAGCCGCTGCATCAGACGGCCTGGCCGCCGCTGCCGATCGCGGCCCTTGATGCGGCCCTGACGCCCTTCCGCGGAGCGATCCGACAACGCCCCCCGCAGGTCTCGGCGGTGCACGTCGACGGGGAACGGGCCCACAACCGGGCCCGGCGAGGGGAGGTGATGGACCTGCCGGCACGCCCGGTGACGATCCATCGCCTGACGCTGCTGGCCTGGGATCCGGCGAACGGCCGACTCGAGCTGGAGGTGCACTGTTCCGCCGGCACCTACATCCGTTCGCTGGCTCGTGATCTGGGAGAGGCCCTGGGCTGCGGCGGCTGCCTGGCCCAGCTGCGCCGCACCCAGGCGCTCGGTTTCCATGATCGGCAGGCCGTGGCGCTGCCTGAGCCGGACGACGCCCCCCCTGCGCCTCTCTCACCGCTGCAGGCGCTTGCCCATCTGCCCCGACGCGATTTGACCGACGCGGAATTGACCGACTGGCGCTGCGGCCGGCGTCTGAGCATGCCGGACGGCCCGGAGGAGTCCATCGTGGTCTGCGACGCCGACGGGGAGATCGTCGGCATCGGCCTGCGGGAGCAGGGGGAGCAGCTGCGTCCGAAGGTGGTCTTCGGCGCTGCCGGCTGAAACATGCCAAAGCCCTGAGTACCCTGCGCAACCAGCGAACGCTCCTGCTCTGCAGCGATGGCCGGCCACAGCAAATGGTCACAGATCAAGCGCACCAAGGCCGTGGTGGATGCCAAACGCGGCGCCGTGTTCACCCGACTTGGGCGGGAGATCATGGTGGCGGCGCGGGATGGGGCGGATCCGGCCGGAAATTTCCAGCTACGCACGGCGATCAGCAAAGCCAAGACGGCCGGGGTGCCGGCATCCAACATCGAGCGGGCGATCGCCAAGGGCTCGGGGCAGGGTGCTGAGGCGGCCCAGTTGGCGGAGGTCCGCTACGAGGGCTACGGGCCCGGCGGTGTCGCAGTGCTGGTGGAAGCCCTCACCGACAACCGCAACCGAACAGCGGCGGATCTACGCCTGGCCTTCAGCAAGAACGGCGGCAACCTCGGGGAAAGCGGCTGTGTTGCCTACCTGTTCGAACACCGCAGCGAGGTGACAATCAGCGCCGATGGCGACGTCGAGGAAGCTCTGCTGGAGAGCCTGCTGGAGCTCGACGCCGACGGCTACGACCTGATCGACGACGGTGTTGTGGTGCACGGCCCCTTCACGCTGCTCGAAGCCCTGCAGGATGGCCTGCGGCAGCAGGGCTGGACCGTGCGCGATTGGGGCCACAGCTGGCATGCGAGCACCAGCATCGACATGGCTGATGTCGACACCGCAGGTCAGTGTCTGAAGCTGCTCGATGCCCTCGATGGTCTGGACGACGTGCGCAGCGTTAGCTGCAATCTCGGGGAGATCCCTGAGCAGATCGGTGCGGGAGCGGCATGATGCGCGCAACGTCGTCGCCGTCATGGGTACATCGCGCACGATCGCGCTGGCCGCAGCGCTGCTGAGCCTGGCCGGATGCCAGTCCGAGCCCTCCTCCCCTCCGGAACAGGCGGATCCGATCAGCAGGGTCCGGATCGAACTTGACGTCAATGCCTCGGCGAAGAGCACAGGGATTCTCAGTGGTGCCGGTCTCAACCACGCCTTCCACGTCGGCTACGGCAAATACGGCATCGCCTGTGAGGGATCGCGTTTTGAGGAGGGCGTCACGCCGCTCGGCACCTTTCGCGTCAACGCCATGCTGAGCGACGACATCTTTGAGATGGAGCCGGAGCTGATCGAACAATCCGGACGCACCCGGGACAATCTCAAGAGCACGCTGTTCCGCAACATGAGCGCCATCGACTTCAAGGGAGATGGCGAAACCGGCGAATACGGGAACGGCTACATCAGTCTCGCGCCTGTCCCGGCCACGCCGCAGCCCTTCGAATTCAACGAGTACGCCGGTCAGTTCCGCTGGTACAGCTTCGCCATCCACGGCACCAACGACGAACGTCGTGTCGGCAGCAAGGACACAGGTGGCTGCCTCAACGTCAGCGACAAGGATCTGAAGGTGCTGCTGGAGAATCTCTCCATCGGCGACGAAGTCGAGATCACCGCCAACGGCCCCTGCAGCAGCTGAGGGACCTCAGCGAAACTCCTGCCAGATCGCTCGCAACTCCTCCGGTTCCACCGTGAGCAGGTGAATCCTGGCTTCATTGAGCACGGCCTTCAGGCAACGCTCCTGCCGGCACGGGAGCAGATCCTCCATCCGATCGAGGATGTCGAGGTACATGGCAAAGGTGGAGACGTTCATGACAGAGACGGGCTGAACTCTGCAATCTCCCGACGCCGCCGCCGATTCACATCGCTCGGATGGGGGATCATCACTCCTCCGCCGGACGCTGGCGGATCATCGTCGCCAACATCTCGAGCTTGGAGTTTTCCGATTCCGAGGCCCGGTTCGCCATCCAGGAATTGGCGGCTTTCTGCTGCGACAGCTGCTGCACGAGAGCCAGAGCCACCTCCCGCAGCTGCTCGATGTCCTGACAGTCAAGGATGAAGCGGTTGAACCGCTCCATCTCGAAACTCTGCTCTAGGCGAGGCTCCAGCGGTTCGATGCTCATGTCAGGGCTGCCAGGCCGAGGTCTGAACGGCCAGATCAAGCTAAGGGGGGTGCCAGGGCTGGTGCATCAGCCCACAGCCAGACCCGAGAGTGACGCAGCAGCCAGGAGGCCGGCAGCTGCGGATCAGGCTGTCTCGCCGCCAGCAGCCGGCGCAGGATCGCCGCCTTCGCGGCTCCGGTGACCACCAGATGGATCTCCTCGGCGGCGAGGATCTCCTGCAACCCCAGGGTGATCGCCGACGACGGCACCGCTGCGGGATCCCCGCCGAACATCCCGGCATTCTGCTGTCGTGTGGCACTGGAGAGAGACACCACCCGACAGGGCAGATCCGCTTCGCAGGGGGGTTCGTTGAACCCCACATGACCGTTGCTGCCCAGCCCCAGAAGCTGCACGCCGATGCCACCGGAGCGAGCCAGTGCGGCGCCGTAGGCAGCAGCGGCTCCATCGCCATCGGCGGCGAAGCCATCCGGCAGCCGTAAGGCGCCATCCGGGATCTGTAGCGGACCCCCGAGCTGTTCGGCCATGAAGCGGCGGTAACTGCGCGGATCCGAGGCCGCCAGGCCTCGATACTCATCCAGGTTGAAACTGCTCCAGCAGGCCTTCAGAGCGGCCAGCTCGTCCGTGCGCCAACCCTGCAGACGCCGCACAAGGGCGGCGTACAGCGGTTCCATGGTGCGTCCAGTGGCCAGGCCCAGAGGGCGATCGCCGCAGCGCCGTGCCCGCAGCTGATCCTCGAGCCGTTCCGCCAGAGCGTCACACAGGGCTTCCGCGTTGGAGCGCTGCTCCAGCTGATGGGGGAATCCCGACACGCCTGGGGGCCTGGCTCAACCTCTCCAGAGTGGCGCTGATGGCACCAGCTGCGCCATGGCGGGATCGTGATATGGCTGGAAGGGCACCACATCAGCCCCCCGGTAGTAGTGCCCGAGGATCGCGCGGAAATCCGCACCCTGCTCCGCCAGGCCATGGGCCCCCCACTGACTCATGCCCACGCCGTGCCCGAAGCCCTGACCGCGCACCAGCAACTGGCGGCCGGCCGCAGCAGGACGGGACCGGGCGGCTGCGCCGAGCAGGTCCGGAGTCGAGGACCTCAGCTGCCGCACCGGTCGTGGGCGTAACCCCATCGGCTGACGACCGACGCTGGCCGTGATCCGATCGATGCGGGAGCGACCGGAACCCGACTCTGCATCGGGGCTGGCGACCGCCGGCAGCGACTCGGATGCCGGCCGAGTACTGGCTGCGACCATCTCGAAGTTCACCAGAGTGCTCTTGAGGCCGAGGCGTCGCCGCAGTTCGGATCCCGTGAGCATCAGCGTGCCGCGGGGGCCGCGCACCCGGGCCTGACGGACCCGGCCGCTGCGGCTGCGACTGAGCACTTCCACGCCATTCAGCCCGCCGGTCTCCGGCCAGGTGCGTCGCAGCATCATCGGATCGAAGCGTTCCTGCCAGCGGTGGACAGGGCTGTGCTGGTCGTGATCGGGAACGCTGACCAGATAGGGCAACTGGTTTCGCCACACCATGCCGCTGGCTTCCGTGACGCCGCCGGAACTGCTGTGGAACACCGCATCGATCAGCTTGCCGCCGTGCACGAGCACCAGGGAACGGGTGCTGGCCACCGCTTTACGGGTGCTGGCGGTCTCCGCCTCCACCCCGCTGTAAACCTGGCTGGCCACGGTGGCCTTCACATCCCAGCCACCGCCGCGGCTGCGCTGCTTCAGGGCATAGGTCCGAGCCGCCACCGCCTGGGCCTGCAGAGCGGCCAGAGGCCATGCATGGGGCATCTCGCTACCCACCACACTCGCCAGATAGGTCTCGATCCCAAGCTCGTTCACCGCCCGCAGGGTGCCGCCGCGGCCACTGATGCGAAGTTCGCCCCGGTAGCGACGCTGACCGAGCCAGATGCCACGCGGGTCATCGTTCATCACCGACAACACGGCAGCAGCACCCAGCCAGCGCTCGTCGCCATCACAGTCGATCAGCAGGCGCCCCCCGCGCAGGCTCACCTCCAGACGCCTCCAGCTCCCCTCACCACCGGGCAGACCGCGCACCCGCAGCAACTGCTCGCCATCAGCCCGCAGAAGCAGGCGCGGACCTTCGTGCAGCAGCACCCGCATGCGCGGCTCCATCATCCGCGGCACGGCCACCGGCGGATGCAGCAGCGACAGTCCGGCAAGGCCTAACAGGGCGGCGGCGCCGAAGACTGGAGCGGATCGCACGGATCGATTCAGAGGCAGCCCAGTGTGCCCCGATCACCCCGGCACTGCCAGATGGCAGCATGTCCACTGAGGATCAGCGGCCTTGCAGGTCACCTTTCTCGGTACGAGTTCCGGCGTCCCCACGAGGGCCCGCAACGTTTCAGCGGTAGCGCTGCGGCTGCCTCAGCGGGCCGAAATGTGGCTGTTCGACTGCGGTGAGGGCACCCAGCACCAGTTCCTGCGCAGTGACCTGAGGCTCTCCCAGCTGCGCCGGGTGTTCATCACCCACATGCACGGGGATCACGTGTTCGGCCTGCCTGGCCTGCTGGCCAGCCTCGGGCTGTCGGGCAGCTGCAACGAGGGAGTCGACCTCTACGGCCCCGATCCCCTGGAGACCTTTCTTCAGGGGGCCCTCAGCAGCAGCTCCACCCGCATCGGCTATCCGCTCCAGATTCACCGGGTGCGACCGGCGGCTGAGCAGGGAACCCTTGTGTTCGAAGACGACTCCCTGACGGTGCGCTGCACACCGCTTACCCACCGGGTGCCGGCCTATGCCTACCGGGTCGAGCAGAAGCCACTCGCCGGCCGTTTCGACATCGAACGGGCCCGTGCCCTGGAGATTCCTCCCGGCCCGGTCTACGCGCGGCTCAAACGGGGTGAGACCGTCACCCTCGAGGACGGTCGGGTGATGGACGGCACCAGCCTCTGCGGCCCGGACCGCCCTGGGGTGAGCGTTGTGTATTGCACCGACACCGTCTTCTGTGAGGCCGCCGTGGAGCTGGCCCGCGGCGCCGATCTGCTGATCCATGAATCGACCTTCGCCCACGCTGAAGCGGAGATGGCCTTTCAGAAACAGCACTCCACCAGCACGATGGCCGCCCAGACCGCGGCAGAGGCTGGGGTCGGCCAGCTGGTGCTGACCCACCTGAGTCCCCGCTACGCCCATGGCAATCCAGTTACACCGGACGACCTGCTGGCGGAGGCGAGGGCGATCTTCCCGGAGACCCTGGTCGCCAAGGATTTCATGACCCTGGACGTGAAGCCCCGCTGCAACAGTTCGTGATTCCGCCACGGAGCGACTCTCCCCCGTGATACAAGGGCTTGGTGCGGTGAATCCGTCAGTCCCCGTCATCCTTCATGGCCTCTCCTTTCTCCTCTCTCCGACGGTCCCTCAGCGGACTGCTGATCCTGGTGCCGGTGCTGATCGGCCTTCTTCTCGCGGCACCCGCTGAAGCGGCCCGCTGGGATGCAGAAACCCTCACGGTCTCCAGCAGTCCCGACGGAGCTCTGGTGACCTTCAGCGAGCAGGAGATCAACGCCGGCCGCAAGGTGTTCAACACCAGCTGCGGCACCTGCCACGCCGGCGGCATCACCAAGACGAACCACAACGTCGGCCTCGATCCCGAGACCCTCGCGCTGGCCACCCCGGCCCGCGACAACGTCGATGCGCTGGTGGATTACATGAAGGACCCCACCTCCTATGACGGTGAATACAGCATTTCGGAACTGCACCCCAGCATGCGCAGCGCCGAGCTGTACCCCGCCATGCGCGACCTCGACGACGAGGATCTGCGCCTGATGGCGGGCTACATCCTCGTGTCTCCCAAGGTTCAGGGAACAGCCTGGGGCGGCGGCAAGATCTACTTCTGATCCGGCTGAGTTCAAGCTGATCGGCTGACCCCAGTGGCCCTCAGGCCGCTGGGGTTTTTGATGGCTCAGCAGGGGTGCCGTTGTCCGCCTGCATCGAGCGGGGAAGACGGCTGTACCACCACTCCTGCAGCTCGCGGCTGAAGGTCTGGGAGAACAGCGTCAGAACGGTGGCCGTGGGGCGCGAGCCCGGCTGAAGCAGCTCAACGGCATAGGACGGGCAGCGACGGGCCGCCAGATCGGGGACAAAACGCCTGCCGACGCGTCGCCAGCTCGGCTCCTTGCTGCGCCACACCAGGCGGCAGCAGGGCCAGGGCAGTTCTTCGCGATCAAACAGCCGGCAGCAGGGCCCGATCACACGGAAGCTGTACTGGCCTCCCGGACTGGTGTGCACACTGCCGCAGGCCAGCAGCTCCTGGGCTTCAGAACGGCTCAAGTCGACAGCTCTGCGATGAACTCATGGAAGACGGACAGACAACAAAAAACCACCCCCTTGGGGGTGGTTTTCCATCGGGATCCGATGGAGATGAAGGGCTCAGTAGAGCTCTTCCTCGGCGTGGGTCTTGATGGTGCAATCGGAGGTGGGGTAAGCCACGCAGGTGAGCACGAAACCAGCTTCGATCTGGTCGTCGTCCAGGAAGCTCTGGTCGGACTGATCGACGGTACCGGCGGTCAGCTTGCCGGCACAGGTGGAGCAGGCGCCGGCGCGGCAGGAATAGGGCAGGTCGATGCCCTGCTCTTCAGCAGCATCGAGGATGTACTGGTCATCGGGCACTTCGATGGTCTTGTTCAGACCTTCGCTCTCGCTGACCAGGGTGACCTTGTAGGAAGCCATGATTGGTGAATGCGTACAGGTACCCGGAGATCCGAGCCTGCAGGACTAGACGTTTTTACTGCAAACGGAGCCTCTTGCAGCCGCTCGAACCACTCGGCGGGGCAAGGTCCAATGGGAGGCCATACACAGATAAGCCAGGCTTATGGCGCCTCCTGGCTCCGGCGGCGAATGCACAGCAGCCCCCAGCGGCCCTGAGAGGCCGTTTCACTGACCTGCCATCCCAGCGCTGCCAGCACTTCCGTCAGCCGCGGCGCCTGGTCCACCAGCAGGCCGCTGAGCAGGGCCCGGCCACCGGGAGCGATCAGGCTCTCGAACCCCGGTGCCAGAGCCTCGATCACCGGCGCCAGGATGTTGCAGAGCAGCAGATCAGCCCGCTGGGTGCCAAGCAACTGCTGCAGGGTCTCCACCGAGCCGAGAGCGACCGCCAGCTGCTCCGGCCTGCGCTGGTTTAGATCGCGGTTCTCTGCCGTGGCCCGCACCGCCAGGGAGTCGGTGTCGGCGGCGACCACCCGCTGCGCCCCGAGGTGGAGGGCCGCCAGACCGAGCACACCGCTGCCGCAGCCGAGATCTGCCACCAAGGCACCCTGGGGAGGCTGCTGCTCGAGGGCCTCCAGGCAGAGGCGGGTGGTGGGGTGACTGCCGGTGCCGAAGGCGCTGCCCGGATCCATGCGGATCACCAGACGCTCACGGTGCTCATCCGGCACCTCCAGCCACGCCGGCAGGATCAGCAGAGCGCGGCCCACGGGATCGGGCTGCCAGTGCTGCTTCCAACTCAGACTCCAGTCCTCGTCGTCGACCTCATCCCAGTGTCCCTGCGGCAGGCTGAGGCCGAAGGGATGGGCCAGGGGCGCCAGGCTCGCCAGCAGTTCATGGCGATCGGTCTCCGGCCATTCCGGCTGCGGCAACCACAGCAGCAGCGTGCGCTGCTCCGGAGTCTCCGGAGCATGCTGCACCGCATGGCGATGAAGCCCGAGATCATCCAGCTTCCAGAGCAGCGATTCCTCGAGTTCCGCAGGACAGGGCAGCGACAGACGCCACCACATCAGAGCGTTACCGGATGGGCTTCCTGGATGCCCTCAATCGCCGTGATCGTCTGCAGCAGCGTTGCAGGAATCGGGTCATCGATGCTCAGCACCATCACCGCATCGCCGCGGACGATCTTGCGTCCCACCTGCATCGCCGCGATGTTCACGTTGTGCTCGCCGAGCATCGATCCCAGCTGGCCGATGATGCCGGGCATGTCCCGGTGGCGCGTGAACAGCATGTGGCTGCTTGGGGTCACGTTCACCGGGAATTCGTCGATATTGGTGATCCGCAGATCCCCATCGGCGAACACGGTTCCCGTCACGCTGCGGCTGCCCTGATCCCCACGACTGGTGAGCTGCAGTGAGCCGCCGGCGAAATCGCGGCTGGCCTCGTCCTTCACCTCCAGCACGCGGATGCCACGGGCCTTGGCTTCGAGGGAGGCATTCACGAAATTGATGCTGTCCCCCAGCACCGCTCCCAGCAAGCCCTTGAGGGATGCGATCAGCAAGGGCTGCGAGGGATGGCTGGCGAATTCACCCTGGAGCCGGAGCTCCAGCTCCTGCACCTGACCGCCGGACAGCTGACTGACGAGCCGGCCGACGGTTTCCGCCAACTGCAGGTGGGGCTTGAGCCGCTCCATGATCTCGGCGCTCAGGCCAGGAATGTTGACGGCGCTGCGAGCCGGCAGCCCCAGCAGCACATCCCGGATCTGCTCGGCGACATCCACCGCCACGTTCTCCTGGGCTTCCTCCGTGGATGCTCCGAGGTGGGGCGTCAGCACCAGACCGCGTTCCACGGCCCGCAGCGGCGAATCCTCCGCCAGGGGCTCGCTGGCGTAAACATCCAGGCCGGCCCCGGCGATCACACCGTTCTGAATGGCTTCGGAGATGGCCGACTCATCGACAACGCCGCCGCGGGCGCAGTTCACGATGCGGGCCGTCGGTTTCATCGTGCGCAAAAGCTCTGCATTCACCAGGTTCTCGGTGTCCTTGGTGCGCGGGATGTGCAGGGTCACGTAATCCGCTGTACGGAACAGCTCATCCAGATCGGTGAGCCGCACCTGCATCTGCTGGGCGCGGTCGGCGGCGATGAAGGGGTCGTAGGCGATCACCTCCATGCCCATGGCCCTGGCGACGCGGGCCACATGGGAACCGATCTTGCCCAGACCCACCACACCGAGCGTCTTTTTATAAAGCTCGTTGCCGACGTATTTCTTGCGGTCCCACTTGCCGGCCCGCATACCCGCATGGGCCTGGGGCACATGCCGGGACAGCGAGAGCATCATCGCCAGGGCATGCTCCGCGGCCGCGATGGTGTTGCCCTCCGGCGAATTCACCACCAGGACTCCCCGCTGGGTGGCCGCGGGCACATCGACGTTGTCGACACCGACGCCGGCACGGCCGATGATCTTGAGCCTGGACGCCGCGGCGATGACGTCGGCCGTCACCTGCGTGCCCGAACGGATCATCAGAGCGTCGTAGTCGCCGATGCAGGCCTTCAGCTCCTCGGCCGACATGCCGGGGCGCTCATCCACCTGCGCCACCTGACTGAGAATGTCGATCCCGGCCTTGTCAATGGGATCGGAAACCAGAACTTTCGTCATGAAAGGGCGCGGAACAGCCGCGCCGAACTGTAGTGATCAGCACCCACACCGCCAGTCGTTCAAAGGACAGGGTTCAGAATTCAGCTTTCCGGTGTGAGGGGATGGCGATCTGTGTGGTGGTGCTGGCCGATCAGGCTGCGGCGGATCAGCTGACCGAGCAGCTGAACGACCCGCAGCTCCGTCTGAGCAGGAGCATCACCATCCCGCCCGAGGGGGACAGCATCGACCGCGTCGAACTGCTCAGTCCCAACCTCACGCGGCAGCGGCGACAGAAGACGATGGCCCGCTGGCTGATGCCCTTCGGATTCCTTGCTGGGGTGACCTTCACCAAGATCACCAACCTGACCACGTTCGCCAGCTTCGGTCCCTGGGGCGAGACCCTGATCGGCGGGCTGCTGGGCATGGGATCCGGCCTGATGGGCAGCTATGCGGCCGCCGCCAGCGTCAACTCCGAGAACGAGGACGGCGTTCGGATCCTGCGCAACCGCCGCGAGGAAGGCCGCTGGCTGCTGCTGCTGGAGACACCGACCGGCATCGATCTGCCCTGGCAGACGGTGCAGCGCTGCCGGCCGCTGCAGGTGGTGCGCCTGAGCGAGCTGTGACGCTGCCGCGCGACCAACTGCTTGAGGGAAGTCAGGACCCGAAGGGGCTCGAGCCTCTGCTCGACCTGGCCGAGGAGGTGCTGCGCACCTGGCAACCCCGGTGGAGTGGATTTCTCTCCGCCCCGCTGCAGGAGGAGGCGCTCGAACGGCTCGGCCACCTGAGTGAACTGCTGTGGGAGCGCCAGGGTGGCCATGCCGGAGCGGAGCGCTGCCGGCTGCTCTGTCACCGCCGCGATGCCGCTCCGGAAGAGCCGTTGCCGATCGAGGGGCTGCTGATCGAGGGCAACTTCCTGTTCGACCCCCTCAGCCCCGCCGATCTGCGTCAGGCCCTGCAGGCGATGGGAGCACCGGCGGAGGGACTGGGGGACCTCTGGGTGCGCGGTGACCGCGGTGGACAGGGACTGTGCACACCCATCTGTGCCGAGCTGCTGGATGCTGGCCACGGCCAGGTGCGGGACGTGCCGATCCGTTGCGAGCGGCGTCCGCTGGAGCAGTTGCAACTGCCGGCCATCCGGGCACCCCGCACGCTCAGCAGCGTGGAGGCCTCCTGTCGCCTCGACGCCATCGCCTCCGCCGGTTTCGGCATCTCCCGCTCGAAGGTGATCAGTCAGATCAAGGCCGGCCGGTTGCGGCACAACTGGCAGCCCATCCGAGTCGCCAGCCGTGAGCTGGTGGTGGGGGACCGGCTGCAGCTTCAGGACCGCGGCATGGTCGAGGTGCTCTCCCTGACGCTCACCAAACGGGAGCGCTGGCGCGTTGAACTGAAGCGCACCTGAGCTGCGGACTGCGGACCGACTGCTACTCTCCTAACTCGATCAAACGTCGATCCGAACAGGGACGAATTGTTGATCAGCTGCGGGCGATTAGCTCAGGGGTAGAGCACTACATTGACATTGTAGGAGTCACTGGTTCAAATCCAGTATCGCCCACTCCCCAGTCAGGGAAACGTTTTTGATGGATCGCACGATCGTTGTGGGGCTGGGACGCTCTGGCATCGGTGCGGCTCGTCTTCTGCACCACAACGGCATTCCCGTCAGCGTGATGGAGCGGGGAAACACCCCGCAGGATGAGGAGCGGGCTGCACCGCTGCGTCAACAGGGAATCGAGGTAACTCTGGGGCTGCCGCTGGAGCCGGAGAGCTTCCAGCCCTGGCACGGATGTTTCGACACGGTGGTGATCGGCCCAGGCATCGCCTGGGATCACCCCACCCTCCACAGCCTGCGCTCGCAGGGCATCCGGGTGCGCGGTGAGATGGACCTGGCCTGGCAGGCCCTGCGCCACCTGCCCTGGGTGGGCATCACCGGCACCAACGGCAAGACCACCGTCACCCATCTGCTCAGCCACGTGCTCGAGTGCGCCGGGCTGCGCGCCCCCATGGGCGGAAACATGGGGGTCTCCGCCGCCGAGATGGCCCTGCAGCTCAAGCAGGCATCCGGGCCGGAGCCGGACTGGATGGTGATGGAACTCAGCAGTTATCAGATCGAAGCGACACCGGAGCTGGCCCCCCGCATCGGCCTCTGGACGACGCTCACACCGGACCATCTCGAACGCCACGGCACCCTCGAGGCCTACCGGGCGATCAAGCGCGGCCTGCTGGAGCGCTCCGACCTGGCGATCTTCAACGCCGATGACCCCGACCTGCGCCAGCAGCGCGGGAGCTGGCAGCCGCGGGGGATCTGGGTGAGCGCCGCAGGGCCCCGTCCCGATGGACAGGACGCCGATCTCTGGATCGATGCCGACGATCAGGTTCGCGCTGCGGACGGACCGCTCTTCCCTGCCACAGCACTGGCCATGCCGGGGCTGCACAACCGCCAGAACCTGCTGATGGTCACGGCGGCCGCCCGGCGCATCGGCCTCCCTGCCGCCGAGATCGAGGCCGCACTGCGCCGGTTCCCCGGTGTGCCCCATCGCCTTGAGCGGCTGGGAACCGTGAACGGCCTGAGCGTGTTCAACGACAGCAAGGCCACCAACTACGACGCGGCGGAGGTGGGCCTGCGGGCGATGACGGCGCCGGTGGTGGTGCTGGCGGGGGGCGAGACCAAGCGGGGCGAAGCCGCGGGCTGGCTGAAGCAGTTGAAGCAGAGGGCCTGCGCCGTGGTGCTGTTCGGAGCCGGAGCCGAGGAGTTGCAGACGCTGATTGACGCGAGTGGATTCCCTGGCGTGCTGCACCGGTGCCAGGACCTGCCCGAGGCCGTTCCGCTCGCCCTGGCTGAGGGCTGCCGCCTCAAAGCCGCCAGCCTGCTGCTCTCCCCGGCCTGCGCCAGCTTTGATCAATACACCGATTTCGAAGCGCGCGGCGACCATTTCCGCCAGCTGATCCAGGCATCCTCCGGGTTGAACTGAGCCGGATCGACCAGAAATTCAGCAGGTCCCCCCTCTCGATCCGATGATGTGGCCACCGACGCGGTTGTCGTGGCGTACTGGCTGATGAAGAGCGAGCCCGATGCTTACGGCATCGACGACTTGCGGCGGGAGGGCACCACCCTCTGGGATGGCATCCGTAATTACCAGGCGCGCAATTTCATGCGCACCATGACGGCTGGTGACAGGGCCTTCTTCTATCACTCCAATTGCAAGCCGCCCGGAATCGTGGGGCTGATGGAGGTGACCGAAACAGCTCTGGTGGACCCCACACAGTTCGATCCCGCCGCCAAGTACTACGACGCCAAGTCCAGTCCGGACGCTCCGCGCTGGGATTGCGCCCGGCTGCGCTTTCTGGGCGCCTTCAAGACCATGCTCAGTCTCGATCAGCTGCGTGAGCTCTACGACGTCGATCAGCTGCCGGTGATCCGACGCGGCAATCGGCTGTCCATCCTGCCGGTGCCGGAGGAGACGGCCCTCGACCTGCTGGAGCGGCTTGGCCCCTTCCACTGAGCTGCCACTGCTGCGGGCCCTGCCCAGGGCTTGGGTCGCCTTCGGGCGAGCACCGTGGCGCTGCGTCGGCCTGGCGTCCCTGGTGGTGCTCAGCGGCGCGGGCCTGGCGGTGATCGGCGAGGACCTGAGACGACTGGGGCTGGCTCAGCTGGGTGATCTCGCCGTGGTGCTCAGCCTGCTGCTTCCGCTGCTGCCTCTGTTGGGGCTGCTGCAGCTGGCCGATACCCTGCTGCCACCCCAGCAACCGCAGCGTCCCCTGGGTCGCCGCAGCTTTCTGCTGCGGCAGTCCCTGGCACTGCTGCTGATGGAGATCCTGCTGCCTCTGGGGGGCATCGCCCTGATTCAGAGCCTCAGCTGGGTGATGGGGCGGATCAGCACGACCCTGGCCGGACTGGTGGTGATCGGAGGTGGCCTGCTGCTGCTGAGCTGGTTGTTCAGCCAGGTGCTGGCCCTGCCGCTGCTGGTGCACCGCCGTTGCCGGGCCCTGCAGGCCATGGATCAGAGCCTTCAACTGGTCCGCAGCAACTGGCTCAAGGTGCTGGCTCTGCTCGGCCTGCTCGGGGGATTGAATCTGCTGGGTCTGCTGGTGGCCAGTGTCGGACTGCTGATCACCCTGCCCTTGAGCGCGCTCGTCCTGATGGCCTGCTGCAGGGCTCAGACGCCCGGCAGCAGGGATGCCCGGCGGAACATGTTGCCGACGTAGACGCGGGTGATCTCGCGGGAATCGACGCCGTTCTGCACAAGAAAGCCGGCGAGCGCGGCCTGCACCAGGCGGTACTGGTCCCAGTTGGGGTGCTGCTCAATGAAGTGGAGCATCGCCTGCTGCAGGGGCAGCGGTAGTTCCGACTGAAAACTCACCACGCTTTCGCTGCTCACTTGAACTGATTCGACCGAATCGAGCGTTGTCTGCATCACCCCTCTCTGGAACGACCACTACTTCTCCACAACTCGAGGAGCACGTCAAGGGCACCCCACACAACACCAGTCCAGCCGATCTCCCCATGAGACTCCAGCTCTGACCGCACTCCTGCACAGGGAACTCAGGCGACCAGGCACCAACTCAGGCCCCAAGGCCGCGCGTCAAGAGGAAGCAACAGGACATCACCACTTTCCACAGACACCAAGGGGCGGGACGCTTTTGCGGCAAACCCTGTGGAAAACCTGTGCAGAGCATGCTCCGGCGCCGTGGAGGGATCAATGGAAGCGCTTTCCATAAGCCCCGCTAATCAAGCCATGGTGTCCAACAGGGTTCTCATGGCCGCGACCATCGCCGCGGCCGCCGGCGCGGGCCAATGGCCTTCCGCCCCGCGGTTCTCTCGCGGTGACAGCAGCACGGTCAGCGTCCAGCTGTGGCGATCACCACTCAGGCAGCCCCACCAGACGCCGCGTTCGAGCTCCAGCTCGATGGCCTCCTGCTCCATGAGTTGCTCCACCAGCTCGCGATGCTGACGCTCCAGATCCGACACGAGATTCCCCAGATCCCGCCACTCTGATTCGGTGAGTTCGATCGCCCACCCCTCTCCACCGATGAGCACCGGGTAGGTGCCCCGGGAGGGATCCCTGGCCAATCGCCAGCCGGGTCCCTCCTGCTGAACCATCGCTTCAGCCAGGCAGCAGGTCGGGCTGATCCTGCTCGTCGCTGAGCTCGACAATGGCGCGCTGCACAGGCTTCACGCTCGATTCCTCCAGCAGCCCGTCGAAGTCATCGAAACGGCGTTGCTTGGCCCGGAAAGCGATCCGAACGGTGGTCAGATAGCGGTTGCTGGACTGACGGATCAGGCTTTCTCCTCGCTTGGCGAGGTCCTGGGAATCCACCCCTGCAGAAATCACAGCTGATACACGCGTTAATAAATGATTTTAAAGGTTGATCTCAAGCCAGCTGATCGCTGGTGAACGGAACGTGCATCGGGTAGCTGCGCTGACGGGAACCGGGAACCCTCAGCACGATCTGTCGTCCCAGCCCGAGGGCAGCCAACGGCAACCGCAGGTAGGTCAGCAGATCACTCACCTCCTCCAGATGGGTCATGTCAAGACACTCGATCCGGATGCTGCCCCAGCTGCGACGCATGCGACAGTCCCGCAAAGGCTCCAGCAGCTCCTCCACCCGGGGATCTTCCCGATAAAAAGAGAAGATCAGCTGCTGCAGACGGTCCATCTGACCCGATCCCCGTAATCTCGTTCTCACTTCAACGTGCCCATCAGCACGGCTCTCGCCTGCGTGGGAGAAGAAAAGCTTCAGAATTCAACCCTCGCGACCCTGGCCATCGATCTGGGGAGCACCACGACCGTGGTGGCCATCCAGCGTCAGGACGAGCCACACCCTCAGCTGCTGGACCTGCCACCCATCAGCCTTCGCCCCGGTGAGGTGCCCAGTCTGGTCTGGGCGGGTGAGCCCACGCCCCTGATCGGCCGGCAGGTGCTGGAGGCTGGCCTGGCCGACAGCACAGGGCCGGAGCTGGCCCGTGATTTCAAACGCGGCATCGGCGCCGGAGCGGTTCCAGGCGTTGCCGAACGGGCCGGGGAACAGCTGCTGCTGCAGATCTGGGACCGCCTGCCCCCGACCCTGACGATTCAACGCCTGGTGCTCACCGCCCCGGTGGAGACCTACCAGCCGTACCGAAACTGGCTGCTGCAGGCCTGCGCAGCCCTGCCTGTACAGGAGATCGCCCTGGTGGATGAGCCGACGGCAGCGGCCCTCGGGGCGGGCCTGCCGGCCGGATCGCGATTGCTGGTGGTGGATCTCGGCGGCAGCACCCTCGACCTGGCGCTGGTGTCACTGGAAGGGGGCGAAGGCCGGGCGGCTCCGATCGCCCAGCTGCTGCGGCTCCACGGCCGCAGCCTCGGGGATCGCAGCCGCCAGAAACTCCGCACGGCCAGGGTGCTGGGGAAGGCGGGCCTGCGCCTGGGCGGCCGGGACATCGACCGCTGGATCGTGGCCGCCTGCTGCCCTTCATCCGCGCCGACCACAACCCTGCTGAATGCCGCCGAGCGGCTGAAATGCCGCCTGAGCGATCCGGATCTCGGCCTGGATCAGGACCTGCAGGAGTCCGCTGATGAACAGAGCCTGCAGCTCTCAAGGCGGCAGCTCGACAGGCTGCTGGAAGAGCGGGGGATGGACGACGCCTTGGAGCGGCTGCTGGAGGAGGCCCTGACCGGAGGGCGCCGCAACGGCTGCGATCTGGAGGATCTGCAGGGGGTGGTGGCCGTGGGCGGCGGTGCACAGCTGCTCTGGCTGCGCCGCTGGCTGCAGGAACACACGGCCCCGGCTCCACTGCTCACCCCGCCACCGGTGGAGGCGGTCGCCCTTGGAGCCCTGCAGCTCACCCCGGGAGTGCAGGTGCGGGATGTTCTGCAACACGGAGTCTCCATGCGGACCTGGGATCAACGCAGTGGGGCGCACCGCTGGCACCCCCTGTTCGTGGCTGGTCAGCCCTGGCCCAGTCCAGAGCCCCTGGAACTGGTGATGGCGGCCAGCCGCAGCGGCCAGGAGCAACTGGAACTGGTGCTGGCGGAGCCCCAGACCGAAGGGCGTCATGACGTGGTCTTCGTGGAGGGGATTCCCACCCTGCGCAGCAGCGACGCCGGGGAGGTCCGGCACCAGCCATGGCCCGGCAACCCTGCGGTGCTGCCCCTGGATCCCCCGGGGGAGACGGGCCAGGACTGCCTGCGCCTGCGCATCAGGATCGACGCGGATGCGGCACTGATCGCGGAGATCCACGATTTGCGCAGCGGTCGCGAGCTCCCGGCCCTGCAACTGGGAACCGTCCGCTGATCACGCCGTCCACAGGGGATGGGAGCGACGCCAGGAGATCCATAGAACAGTGGCAGTGCGTGACCTTGAGATCCTTGGCGCCCCGCCGCCACCTGCTGCTTCGGCTCTGGGTCGTTGCCACCGCCGGTGTCGTGATGGCCATTGCGGCTGGTGCGTACTGGTGGGAGGGTCAGCTCCCCGGAAAGCTTCGACAGGCTTCCCGTGTTGGTGATCTGAACGCCTGCCTGCGCTACAGCGAGCAGTTGGCAGCCCTGCGCTGGCTGGGGAAGGGTGCTCCGGAAGAACAGGCCCTCTGCCGCCGTGAGCAGGCTCAGCGGCTGTGGGATCGGGGCGAGCGTCACGCCGCCCTGGCCCTGCAGCAGCAGCTGGTGCAGTCCGGCCACGGCGATGCAAGCCTGGACCGCAAGACTCTGAACCGTTGGCGCGACGACCTGCGTGAACAGGCACTGGAGCTGTTCCGCGACGGCGAGCTGGAGTCGGCCATCGCTCTGTTGGCCCCCCTCGACCAAGGCAGGCCCGCCGGCAGCGGACGCCTGGGTGAGCAACTGCAGGAGGTCTGGAACCGCAACCGTCTCGAGAATGATCGGCTGGAACAGCTGATGGCCGATCAACGCTGGTGGGAAGCCCTCGACAGCCTCAACCGTCTCGATCACCCCTGGTGGCAGGACCAGGCCAGCGGCAGCCGGCGCACGATCGAAAGCGCCATCAACGCCCTGCGCAGCACCCAGGAACACCAGCAGCATGGCGCGTCCAATCCGGATGTGATCGCCGGGGCCGAACTCGATGAAGCGGTGCGCGACCGCCTCGTGAGCGGCATGGATCCCTGGGAAGCGTTCCAGGAAAGCTGCAGCAACCTCGGCGGAGCCGTGGAGGAGGACGGACCGGAGAGCTTCTGCCTGCGACGCCCTGCGGAGGGACCGTGACAAAATGCACAAACTGACGACGCGACGACCATGCAGGTGGGAGACAAGGTGACGGTCGAGACATCGGTCGTGGTCTTCAACCACCCTGAACATCGCGGCGAGGCCTTCGACATGCAGGGCCAGAGCGGCGATGTGGTGAATGTGCTGAACGACTGGAAGGGGCGTGTGATCAGCCCGACGCTTCCGGTGATCGTGGCCTTCGGTCGCTACAAGGCCCACTTCCGCGCCGACGAGCTCAAGTCGGCCGGCTAAGCCGCCGCAGGAACACCCCTTCTTCCCCGTCCACATCCCGCAACCGCAGCTCGATCGTCTCGCTGCGTCGGGTGGGCACGACCCGACCGCAGAAATCGGGCTGAATCGGCAGCTCGCGGTGGCCCCGGTCGACGAGCGCCAGCAGCATCACCCGCTGCGGACGGCCCCAGTTCTGCAACGCCTCCAGGGACGCCCGCACCGTCCGTCCGGTGAAGATCACATCGTCCACCAGCACCACCTGGCGATCCTCAACGCTGCTGGGAAGGGTGGTGAGCTGGGGCAGACGGGTGCCGATCCGCTCCAAATCATCCCGATGGAACGTGGGATCGATCGCGCCCTGGGCGATGGCATGGCCACTGAGCCGCTCCAGCTCGCGGGCCAGCACACGCGAGAGCTGGACGCCGCGGGTGGGAATCCCCAGCAGCATCAGAGTGCGGCTGTCCTCCACCGTCTCCAGGATCTGCGTGGCCAGCCGTGCCAGGGTCCGCCCCAGCTCCCGCTCGGAAAAAATCTCGATCCGTTCGTTGTCGGCCTTGGAAGACATGAAACGGTGACGTTGTGGTGAATCCGGGAAAGTGAGGCCTGCAGACGGATGGAGCGTTAGGTTGATTCTGCAAAAGGTCTTAAGAACCCACCGTCACGGGTGAACGTGAACAAAAGCTCTACCAGCGGTTCAGGCCAGACCGGAACAGTCGCTCCGGTGGTCCTCACCATTCTGGATGGCTGGGGCCATCGGGAGGACTCCGACAACAACGCCATCCGCTCGGCTGAGACGCCGGTGATGGAGGCCCTCCGCCATGCCTATCCCAGCACTCTGATCCAGGCAAGCGGTTCCCACGTCGGACTGCCGGACCTGCAGATGGGCAATTCCGAGGTGGGGCACCTCACCATCGGTGCCGGTCGGATCATCCGCCAGGAACTGGTGCGCATCAGCGATACCGTTCGCGATGGCCAGCTTCGTCACACCCCGGCCCTGAAGGAGCTGGCCGAGCGGGTGAAGACCAACGGTGGCACCCTGCATCTTCTCGGTCTCTGCTCCGACGGTGGTGTACACAGCCATGTGGATCACCTCTGCGGCCTGATTCGCTGGGCCGCCGACAGCGGCATCAGCCGCCTGGCGATTCATGCCATCACCGACGGCCGCGACACACCCACCCAGAGCGCTCTGGGTTACATCAACCAGGTGCAGGCGGCGATCGACGCCGCGGGTGTCGGGGTCGTCGCCAGCCTCTGCGGCCGTTACTGGGCCATGGACCGGGACAAGCGCTGGGAGCGCACGGAAAAGGCCTACGACCTCTACACAGATCCTGATCGCCCTCGGACCGACAGCAGCCCGGAGCAGGTGCTCAGCGCCAGCTATGCCGGCGGAACCACCGATGAATTCCTCGAGCCTGTGCGCCTGCAGGACGTGGTGATGCAGGACGGTGATGCCGTGCTGCTCTTCAACTTCCGCCCCGACCGCGCCCGTCAGATTGTTCAGACCCTGTGTCTGCCCTCCCACGACGGCTTCCAGCGCCGCCACACCCCGAAGCTCGATGTGGTCACCTTCACCCAGGTGGAGCAGGACCTGCCCGTGGTGGTGGCCTTCCCCCCCGAACCCCTCGACGACCTGCTGGGTCAGGTGGTGGCCGGCCAGGGGCTGCGCCAGTACCGCACGGCTGAAACGGAGAAATACCCACACGTCACCTATTTCATGAACGGGGGCATCGAGAAACCGCTAGCGGGTGAGGATCGCCACCTGGTGCCCTCCCCCCGGGTGGCCACCTATGACCTCTCACCGGCGATGTCCGCCGATCAACTCACCGACAGCTGCATCGCCGCCATCGAGAAGGGGATCTACACCCTGGTGGTGATCAACTACGCCAACCCCGACATGGTGGGTCACACCGGTGTGATGGAGGCCGCCACCGAAGCGATCGCCACGGTGGATCGCTGCATCGGCCGTCTGCTCGACGCTGTGGGCCGCATGGGAGGAACGATGCTGATCACCGCTGATCACGGCAACGCCGAACTGATGCAGGGTCCTGACGGTGCCGCCTGGACCGCCCACACCACCAACCCGGTGCCGGTGATCCTGGTGGAGGGGGAACGGCGCAAGCTGCCCGGCCATGGCAATTCCATCCAGCTGCGCGGTGATGGTGGCCTGGCCGACATTGCCCCCACCCTGCTGGAGATCCTCAGCCTGCCTCAACCGGAAGCGATGACAGGCCGCAGCCTGATCGAGCCGATGGCTGGGGTCGACCGCGACGCCATCTCCGCCCGTCTCCCCCTGACCGTCTGAACGCGATGCTCACCACGATTCTGTCCTGGACCTGGATCGGCACCGGCCTGCTGCTCATCCTTCTCGTGCTGCTGCACAGTCCCAAAGGGGGCGGCATGGGCGGCCTGGCGGCGAGCGGCAGCTCGATGTTCAGCAGCGCCAGCAGCGCCGAAGCCACGCTCAACCGCGCCACCTGGATCTGCCTGGCGGTATTCCTGAGCCTCGCCGTGATCCTCAGTGCCGGCTGGCTGGGTTGAGCCGCTGCGAAGCCGGCAAGATCTTCCTGCTCGGGGTGGGAGCCCAGAAATGCGGCACCACCTGGCTGGAGTCGGAACTGTCGGGGACCTCCTGGTTCAGCAACGGCGGGATCAAGGAATTCCACGTGTTCAACAAGCTGGTCGCCCAGCGCAGGAACAATCCGGCGAAGGCCATGATCCGGCGACGCCGCAAGGGAAAGCTGGACCTGATCCGGTTGCAGGAGGCGATGCGCCTCTCACCGGAGCTGTACTTCAACCATTTCGATTACCTGCATCTGCGGGAGGCCGCGGTCACCCATGTCGGCGACATCACCCCGGCCTACTCGATGCTTCCTCAGAGCAGCTTCGAGCTGATCCGTGAAGGGATGACAGCCCGGGGATTCACGATCCGGGTGATCCTGCTGATGCGCGATCCCGTCGAACGGGCCTGGTCACAACTGCGCATGCGCAACCGGCTGCGGCATGAACGGCAGAACGCAGCCAGGGCTACAGCCGAGCAGGAAGTGAGCCAGCTGCGCAGCTTCTACCGCAAACCCAACTGCCGGTCGCGCACCACCTACGAGCGGATGGCCGAGACCCTCGAGGCGGTCTTCCCCTCGGAGGAGATCTTCTACGGCTTCTACGAAACACTGTTCCAACAGAGCGAGATCAACCGGCTCACCGACTTTCTCGAGGCTCCTGCCCTGACGCCACAGTTCAACCGCGTCGTGCATGCCTCACCCAAGCAGAGCGAAACAGTGGAGGGGCTGGATGCGGTGTTGAACGACATGCGCGCCTTCTTCGCCCCCACCTACGACTGGGCCCGCCGACGGTTCGGCCCACGCGTGCCAACGGGCTGGCGCTGACGACCGCAGCCATGAAAAAAGCCCCCGCTAAAGCGGGGGCCGGATGATCACCAGGTTGATCGACTGGATCAGTAGTCGAAGTCGCCGCCGCCCATGCCGCCGCCGGCGGGAGCTGCGTCCTTCTTCTCGGGCAGGTCAGCCACGATGCACTCGGTGGTCAGCACCATGCCGGCGATGGAGGCGGCATTCTGCAGACCGGAGCGCGTCACTTTGGCAGGATCGACGATGCCGGCAGCCAGCATGTCGACGTAATCACCTGTGGCAGCGTTGTAGCCCTCGCTGATGGAGCGGGACTTGACGTTCTCTGCCACGACGGCGCCGTTGGCACCGGCATTTTCAGCGATGCGCATCAGCGGAGCGGTGAGAGCCGCAGCCACGATGTTGGCACCGATCAGCTCCTCACCGGAGAGGTTGCCGTTGGCCCACTCCTCGAGAGCTGGAGCCAGGTGGGCCAGGGTGGTGCCGCCACCAGGGACGATGCCCTCCTCGACAGCCGCCTTGGTGGCGTTGATGGCGTCCTCAAGACGAAGCTTCTTGTCCTTCATCTCGGTCTCGGTGGCTGCACCGACCTTCACCACAGCAACGCCACCGGCCAGCTTGGCCAGACGCTCCTGCAGCTTCTCCTTGTCGTAGGTGGAGTCGGTCTCATCCATCTGCTTCTTGATCTGCTCGCAGCGGGCGCCGACAGCCACCTCGTTGCCCTCGGCCACGATGGTGGTGGTGTCCTTGTTGATGGTGATGCGGCGGGCTGTGCCCAGCATCTCCAGCTTGGCGTTCTCCAGCTTGAGGCCGGCGTCCTCGGTGATCAGCTGACCGTTGGTCAGCACCGCCATGTCCTCGAGCATGGCCTTGCGGCGGTCACCGAAACCGGGAGCCTTGACGGCAGCCACGTTCAGCACACCACGGATGCGGTTCACCACCAGGGTGGCGAGCGCTTCCTTCTCGATGTCCTCGGCGATGATCAGCAGGGGCTTGCCGGTGCGGGCGATCTGCTCCAGAACAGGCACCAGGTCCTGCACCAGGCCGATCTTCTTGTCGGTGAGCAAGATGTAGGGCTCGTCGAGCACCGCTTCCATCCGCTCGGTGTCGGTGGCGAAATAGGGGGAGATGTAGCCCTTGTCGAAGCGCATGCCCTCGGTGACCTCCAGTTCGGTCTCCATGGACTTGCCCTCTTCCAGGGAAATCACGCCTTCCTTGCCGACCTTGTCCATGGCGTCGGCGATCATCTGGCCGACTTCCTCGTCGTTACCGGCGGAGATGGTGCCCACCTGGGCGATGGCACCGCTGTCAGCGATGGGCTTGGCCTGCTCCTTGATCTTGCCGACCAGGAAATCGGAGGCCTTGTCGATGCCCTTCTTGAGGGTGATGGCGTTCGCACCGGCAGCCACGTTGCGCAGACCCGCCTTGACCATGGCGTGGGCCAGAACGGTGGCCGTGGTGGTGCCGTCACCGGCGGCGTCGTTGGTCTTGGACGCGGCCTGACGGATCAGGGCGACACCGGTGTTCTCGATGTGATCTTCGAGCTCGATCTCCTTGGCGATGGTGACACCGTCATTGATGATCTGAGGAGCGCCGAACTTCTTCTCCAGCACGACGTTGCGACCCTTGGGTCCGAGGGTCACGGCAACGGACTCGGCCAGGATGTCGATGCCTTTTTCGAGAGCGCGGCGGGCGTTCTCGTTGTAAATGATGCGCTTGGCCATGGAAGGCGTGTCCTTATGAATGAAGTGGGGTGATTGGAAAGTGCTGGGCGTCAGCGGACAACCGCGTCAGCTGACGACAGCCAGGATGTCCTTCTCGGACAGGAGCACGTACTCGTCGCCGCTGAGCTTGATGTCAGTACCGGCGTACTTGCTGTAGAGCACCTTGTCGCCGACGCCGACCTCGGGGGCCTGACGACTGCCGTCGTCGTTGCGCTTGCCGGGACCCACCTGGACCACTTCGCCCACCTGGGGCTTTTCCTGGGCGGTGTCAGGCAGAAAGATGCCGCCGGCGGTGGTCTCTTCGGAGGCGGACACCTTGATGAAGATGCGGTCACCGAGAGGCTTGACGGTCGAGACGCTGAGGGAAACAGCTGCCATGGGTTCTTACAGGGGCAGGGACAGGGCGCCGCAGCGCCACACATCGACACGAGCTAGCACTCGATGCCAACGAGTGCCAACTTATTCATTCTCCCTGCCCCTCCACCAGCACCCTGACTGTGCGGGTGACCGAACCGGGGAGGGTCCACCACAGCAGTGGTAAGGTTGCGCCGCTCCGAATGGGCCCGAGCGCGCTGCGCCTGCTCCCGAATCCCTTCTTCTTATGGTCGCTTCTGCTCCTGCATCCGCCGGCACCAAGGGCGTGGTTCGCCAGGTGATTGGCCCGGTTCTGGACGTGGAATTCCCAGCCGGGAAACTGCCGAAGATCTACAACGCTCTGCGCATCGAGGCGAAGAACACCGCCGGTCAGGACGTCGCTCTGACCGCCGAAGTTCAGCAGCTGCTGGGCGATCACCGCGTCCGCGCCGTTGCCATGAGCGGCACCGACGGTCTGGTGCGCGGCATGGAAGCCGTCGACACCGGCTCCCCGATTACCGTGCCTGTCGGAGAAGCCACTCTCGGCCGCATCTTCAACGTTCTCGGCGAGCCTGTTGACGAGCAGGGCCCCGTCAACGCCTCCGCCACAGCTCCCATCCACCGCGAAGCTCCCAAGCTCACCGAGCTGGAGACCAAGCCCCGGGTGTTCGAGACCGGCATCAAGGTGATCGACCTGCTGGCTCCCTACCGCCAGGGAGGCAAGGTCGGCCTGTTCGGTGGTGCCGGTGTCGGCAAGACCGTTCTGATTCAGGAACTGATCAACAACATCGCCAAGGAACACGGTGGTGTGTCCGTGTTCGGCGGAGTGGGTGAGCGCACCCGTGAGGGCAACGACCTCTACGAGGAATTCAAGGAGTCCGGAGTGATCAACTCCGACGACCTCTCCAAGTCGAAGGTGGCTCTCTGCTACGGCCAGATGAACGAGCCCCCCGGCGCCCGCATGCGCGTGGGCCTCTCCGCTCTGACCATGGCGGAGCACTTCCGTGACGTGAACAAGCAGGACGTGCTGCTGTTCGTCGACAACATCTTCCGCTTCGTGCAGGCCGGCTCCGAAGTGTCCGCTCTGCTGGGCCGCATGCCGTCCGCTGTGGGCTACCAGCCCACTCTCGGCACCGACGTCGGCACCCTGCAGGAGCGCGTCGCCTCCACCGTGGAAGGTTCGATCACGTCGATCCAGGCCGTCTACGTCCCTGCTGACGACCTCACCGACCCGGCTCCCGCCACCACCTTCGCCCACCTGGACGCCACCACGGTGCTCAACCGCGCCCTGGCATCCAAAGGCATCTATCCCGCTGTGGATCCTCTGGATTCCACCAGCACCATGCTTCAGCCGGCCGTTGTGGGTGATGACCACTACCGCACCGCCCGCGCTGTGCAGTCGACCCTGCAGCGCTACAAGGAGCTTCAGGACATCATCGCGATTCTCGGTCTCGACGAACTCTCCGAGGAGGACCGTCAGACCGTCAACCGAGCCCGCAAGGTGGAGAAGTTCCTCTCCCAGCCCTTCTTTGTGGCTGAGATCTTCACCGGCATGTCCGGCGTCTACGTGAAGCTGGATGAGACCATCTCCGGCTTCAACCAGATCCTTTCCGGTGAGCTGGACCACCTGCCCGAGCAGGCCTTCTACCTGGTTGGCAACATCGATCAGGCCAAGGCCAAGGCCGAGAAGATCGCTGCTGAGGCCAACTGATGAGCGGTTCTCTAACCCTGCGCGTTCTGGCCACGGACCAGAACGTGTTCGACGGCAGCGCTGATGAAGTGATTCTGCCCAGCACCACAGGCCAGCTCGGCATCCTGCCGGGCCATATCTCTTTGTTGACGGCGATTGATGTCGGTGTTCTCCGCGTCCGCACCAACAGCGGCTGGAGTTCCATCGCCCTGATGGGAGGTTTCGCTGAGGTGGATGCCGACGAGGTCACTGTTCTGGTGAACGGTGCCGAACTGGGCAGCAGCATCGACGGCAACTCCGCCGATGCAGAGTTCCAGTCCGCCAGCAGCACGGTGGCCGGCATGGAAGGGAAGCCCGCATCCCCCGAGAAGCTGAAAGCTCAGCAGCAGCTCAATGTCGCCCGCGCCCGCATGCAGGCCAGCAAGGTTGCTGGCTGATCGTTCTTCCGTTCATTGATCTATGTCCCCGGGAGCGTTGCTTCCGGGGTTTTTTATTGGCCAAGAGCACAAAAAAACCGGTCCACTGCAACAGCGGACCGGCGAAACAATGTTGATTGCGAAGAATCAAGCGGTACCGCAAAAGGTGACATCAGGAAACTTGAGCTTGGCCTCATCAAGGCTCTTGCCCTTGCCTTCCTCCTGCCAGTAGTTGATCACTTCCGTGGCCTTGTTGAGCACCTCAACGCGTTCGTTGTCGGTGATCCAGCTCTTGCCTTCGAGTTCGGTCTTCAGGGTCTCCCAGGCATCCTCACGGGGCCAGAAGAAATATGACGTCAGTGGGCTAGGACCACCGCCCACGATCTGATCGACCGCCAGGGCGACGTTGTCCGGCAACCAGAGAATCTTCAGAAGGAAGCGTCCTTCATCCGCCTTGGGGGTGTAGCCGGAGGGCACGCCATCGGCGTCGATGGTGGCGGATGCCAGCGCAGCGTGCCCGCCCCTCAGCACAGGCCGGCTCTCGCCCTCGTTCTCGCCGGTCGGTTCCTTCTCTGTCGTTGCTTCCGCAGCAGTGGCCGTCTCGACAGCAGCCGTTTCAACCGCAGCCGTTTCAACCGCAGCCGTTTCAACCGCAGCCGTCTCGACCTCCTGTTCAGGGGTGGCGGCGCCTTCGGTGACCGTCATGCTGTCAGCGCTCAAAAGATCTGTACAAACAACTAACCTACCAGCCGCTCTTCCCTTGCAGGCCCTGGGTTCGTTCACCATCCTGCTGTTCGACATCGACGGGGTGATCCGCGATGTAGCGGGCAGCTACCGCCGTGCCTTGCAGGAGACGGTGGCCCATTACAGCGGCTGGAGGCCCAGCGCCGCCGACATCGACGGGCTCAAGGCCGAGGGGTCCTGGAACAACGACTGGGACGCCAGCCTCGAGCTGTTGCGTCGCCGCGGTGCCGGCGTGCCGGAGCGCGACGCCCTGATCGGCATCTTCAGCGACTTCTACTTCGGCGGGGATCCACAGGGAGACCCGGGCAACTGGCGTGGCTTCATCGGTGATGAACCCCTGCTGGTGGAGCCACAGCTGTTCGACGACCTCAGCGCCGCCGGTATCCGCTGGGGCTTCGTGAGTGGCGCCGAGCCCCCATCGGCCCGTTTCGTGCTGCAGCAACGGCTGGGGCTGGTGGATCCCCCTCTGATCGCCATGGGTGATGCCCCGGACAAGCCGGATCCGACCGGCCTGATCCGCCTCGCCGACCAACTGGCCGCCGGCGAGCGGCCCGGACGGATCGCCTATCTCGGCGACACGGTCGCCGACGTGCGCACGGTCGTCCAAGCCCGACTTCAACGTCCGGACTGGCCCTGGTGCAGCCTGGCGGTGGCGCCACCGCATGTGACGAAGCGCGCCGCATATCACGAGCAGCTGCGGCAGGCCGGGGCCGACCACATCCTTGAGACCAGCCGGGCCGTGCTGCCGGTGATCACGCAACGGCTCCATGGCTGAGGCAGCCGGGCGCCCCAACCGTGCCGGCAGCCTGCTGAGCCTGCTGTTGCCTCTGCTGATCGGCCTGGGAGCCCTGGCAGCGATCGAACTCGGTGGAACCATGGCGTGGTTGCTCGTGCAGCCGACGGCGACGGTTCTTTCCGGTCTGGTGCTGCTGAGCAGCGTGGTGCTGCTGTTGTCGAACAGCGTGGCGGCCCAGGCGGACCGGGTGGCCGAACTGGTGGGCCAGCCCTATGGAACCCTGGTGCTCACCGGTGCGGTGATGACGATCGAACTGGCCCTGGTGGCCAGCACGATGCTCACCGGTGAGGCCAATCCCACTCTGGCGCGGGACTCGATGTTCTCCGTGGTGATGATCGCGCTCACGGGCGTCACAGGCCTCTGCAATGTGATCGCCGCCCTGCGCAGCCGCCGCATCAGCGTCAGTGATCGCCTCGACTCCAGCCAGCTGGCGGCCCCCAACATGCTCGGAGCCCTCACCTACTCCGATCTGATCACCACCATGTGCGTGCTGGCGCTGGTGATTCCCAACTTCAGCCCCAGCACACCGGAGGCCAACTTCAGTCCGGCCGAGAACGCGGTGCTGGCCGTGGTGGCCCTCGGTGTCTACAGCGTGTTCATCACGGCTCAGATCAGCAGCTACCGCGACCTCTACACCGAAGTGGAGGACGCACTGGACGGGAACGCCGGCAGCGGCAAGGCAAGGACGTCGATCGAGCTGCCGCTCGGTCAGGCAGCGCTTCTGCTGGCAGCGGGCCTGCTGGTGGTGTGTCTGATTGCCGAGTCGATGGGACGGCTGATCGAGACCGGCATCCACGATCTGGGACTGCCCAGCTCTCTGGCCGGCGTGCTGGTCGCCCTGCTGATCCTGGCGCCGGAAGCGTTCAACGCCATCAGGGCTGCCTCGCAGGGGGAGGTGCAGCGCTCGATCAACACCCTCTACGGCTCCGTGGTGGCCACCGTCAGCCTCACGGTGCCGGCGGTGCTGCTGCTGGGAGCCGTCACTGGCACCGATGTGATCCTCGGCCTCGAGCCCCTCAACATGGTGCTGCTGGTGCTCACCCTGATGATTCTCAACCCTCGTGCCCGCCTCACCGGCATCGAGGGAATGATGAAGCTGGTGATCTTTCTGTTCTGGATCCTGCTTCAGGTGGCCTGACCTTCCATGGCCTCCACGCTTTTGAGGGCCGCAGCCGTGAGCACCTCGTGGCCGTCAGCGGTCACCGCCACATCGTCCTCAATGCGGATGCCGATGCCCTTCCAGCGGTCGTCGATGGCCGGCTGACCCTCCGGCACCGCCAACCGGTCACTCACATAAAGCCCCGGTTCCACCGTGAGCACGATGCCGGGCTCAAGGGCAGCCGGCTGTTCGCCGAGGCGGTAAGCACCCACATCGTGCACATCAAGCCCCAGCCAGTGGCCGGTGCGATGCATGTAGAGATGCCGGTAGTCGCCGCGCTCGATGATCCCGTCGGGGTCTCCTGCCAGCAGTCCAAGCTCCACCAGCCCTTCCACCAGACCCCGCAGTGCGGTGGCATGCACCGCTTCCGCCGTCCCCTGGGGCTGCACGGCCGCCACCGCGGCTTCCTGGGCCTCCAGCACCAGGGCGTAAAGCTCTCGCTGCTCGCCGGAGAAGCAGCCGTTCACCGGAAAGGTGCGGGTGATGTCGCCGTTGTAGTAGTCCTCCAGCGAGCAGCCGGCGTCGATCAGCAGCAGATCACCATCCTGCAGCGGGGCGGTGTTGGCCGTGTAATGCAGCACGCAGGCGTTATCGCCGCCGGCCACGATCGAGCCATAGGCCGGTCCACGGGCCCCGCGGGCGCGGAAATGGGCTTCGATCGCCGCCTGCACCTCCGCTTCATTCATACCCGGCCGGGTTATTTGCCGGGCCAGCTCATGGGCTTCAGCGGAGATCCCGCAGGCCTGACGCATCCGCTCCAGCTCATGGGGCTCCTTGCGCAACCGCAGGCGATGCAGGATCGGCGTCGGCGCCACCAATCCCATAGCGGCCTCTCCGCTGCGGGAATAGCTGTCCAGCTGACGGCCCCAGGTGCTGAGCACCAGCGGCTCCACCGCCGGATGGCGGCCGACCCGGAAGGCGATCGCCTCGGCACCGGCCAGAAACTCAGGCAACCGGGCCGGGAGCTGCTCCAGCGGATAGGCCATGTCGGCGCCGTATCGCTCGACAGCTCCCTCCGTTCCCCAGCGGAATCCCGTCCACACCTCAGCGGCAGGATCCTTCGGCTGCACGAACAGCACGAACCGCTCCCCCTCAGGTCGATGCGGCAGCAGCAGGGCCACCGCATCGGGTTCGTCGAAGCCGGTCAGGTAGAAGAAGTCGCTGTCCTGCCGGAACGGCCACTCGCAGTCAGCGTGATGGGTGGCCAGCGGTGCCGCGGGAATCACGGCTGCAGCCTCCCCCAGATGCTCGAGAAAACGCTGGCGCCGGACGGCATGGATGCTGGGGTCGAACGCCATCACACCTGCGGTTGCTCAGGCCAATCAGGATGGCAGTTCAGCGACCGGATCGGACTTCGCCGATACGATGGTCGCCACGTCATGCCTCAATGCGTTCCGACCTGCTGGTGCTGCTGCTTCTGGTGGTGGTGGTGCTGCTCGGCTCAGCCCTCTGTTCCGGCGTGGAGGCAGCCCTGCTGACGGTCAACCCGATCCGGGTGCATGAACTGGCGGCACGCAGCCGTCCGCTGGCCGGAGCACGCCGTCTGGCCCAGCTGCGGCAGAGGCTGGGCCGCACCCTGTCGGTGCTGGTGATCGCCAACAACGGCTTCAACATCTTCGGCAGCCTGATGCTGGGGGGGTACGCCGCCTGGGTGTTCGAGCAGCGGGGCATCAGCGGCATCGCCTTGCCCCTTTTTTCGGTAGGCCTCACCGTGCTGGTGATGCTGCTGGGGGAGATCCTGCCCAAGGCGCTCGGCAGTCGCCTCGCCCTGCCGGTTTCCCTGGCGGCGGCTCCGCTGCTGCATTGGCTGGGACTGCTGCTCAGCCCGCTGGTGCTGCTGCTGGAGCGGTTGCTGCCGGCGATCACGGCCGAGGCGGAGATCACCACTAATGAGGAGGAGATCCGGCTGCTGGCCAGACTCGGCTCCCAGAAAGGCCAGATCGAAGCCGACGAAGCGGCGATGATCGGCAAGGTGTTTCAGCTGAACGACCTCACCGCCCGCGATCTGATGACACCGCGGGTGGCGGCACCGACCCTCGATGGCAGCCTCAGCCTCGAAGCGCAGCGGACGGTGCTGCTGGGCAACAACGCCGACTGGTGGGTGGTGCTCGGCGATCAGGTGGACAAGGTTCTCGGGGTGGCCAGCCGCGAGCGATTGCTCACCGCCCTGCTGGAGAACCGTGGCCTGCTCACCCCGGTGGATCTGTGCGAGCCGGTGGAATACGTGCCGGAGATGATCCGTGCCGACCGCCTGCTCACCGGATTCCGCCGCGACAGCGGCGGTGTTCGGGTGGTGGTGGATGAATTCGGTGGCTTCGTGGGAGTGATCGGTGCGGAATCGGTGCTCGCCGTGCTGGCGGGGTGGTGGCGCAAGCCGGCAGCATGAGGAGGATGAGCCAGGCCCTTCCGACACCGCCCTCCAGCACCGTCCGCTGCCGCCAGCTGCTGCAACGCTGGCGCAACGAGCTGTGTCTCGGCGCCCGTGAGCAGGCCTTGCTGGCGGGTGAACTGCGTCAGCTCGACAGGCAGCTGCAACGCCTGGAGAGCCGCACCCTGCGGGTGGCCGTCTTCGGCCGGGTGGGGGTCGGCAAGTCCAGCCTGATCAACGCCCTGATCGGTGAGCAGCTACTGGCCACCGATGTGGCCCACGGCTGCACCCGCCGCCAGCAGGCCGTCCCCTGGCCCCAGGCGATCGACGGGCTGGCGGCCGTGGAACTGGTCGACACCCCCGGCATCGATGAGATCGAAACCGCCGGGCGGGCCCGCCTGGCGACCCGGGTGGCGATGGGCGCCGATCTGGTGCTGCTGGTGATCGACAGCGATCTCACCCGCATCGACCGCGACGCCCTCGACACCCTGCTGAACTGCGGCAAACCGGTGCAACTGGTGCTCAACCGCAGTGACCGCTGGTCTGAGCAGGAGCTGCCGGCTCTGCTGCGCAGCATCCAGCAGCGTCTGCCCAAGCAGCTGCCGCTCACCGCCGTGGCCGCCGCCCCGCGCCGGCCGGTGCTGGATGGTGAGGGCCGCGCCCGCAGTGAGCAGGCGCCGCCACGCATCGCGACGCTGAGCCAGCGTCTGATCCGGCAACTGAGCGGGGAAGGGGAGCTGCTGCTCGCCCTGCATGCCCTGAGGCTGGCGGATCGCGTCCAGCAGGCCCACCAGCAGCTGCGGCTGCGCCAGCATCGCCGCTCCGCTCAGGGGCTGATCGGGCGCTACGCCGCCGCCAAGGCCACCGGTGTGGCGATGAATCCCCTGATCGCGATCGATCTGGCGGGCGGCCTGGCCTGCGACACCGCCCTGGTGATGCAGCTCTGCCAGCTCTATGGCCTGCCGATGGCGCCCACCTCAGCCCGCAGGCTGCTGCGCTCGGTCACGGCCCAGAACGCGTTGCTGGGCGGAGTCCAGCTCGGTCTGAGTGCCCTGAAGCAACTGCTGCTGCTGCTGGTGCCGTTCAGCGGCGGAGCCAGCCTGGCGCCAGCGGCGCCGGTGGCTCTCGCCCAGGCAGCGGTGGCTGTGCACAGCACCCGCCGCACCGGCGTGCTGGTGGCCGAACAACTGCTGCGCCGCCGCGGTGGTCAGCCCGGGGCGCTGCTGCAGCGCCTTGCCCAGGCCGATCCGGTGGTGGCCCACTGGTTGCAGCGCTGGCCAGCATCCGCAGCCTCCGATCTGCAGCCGTTGCTGCCCTGATCCGCCATGGCCGACCCCATCGCCCTGCTCGGCACCAGCGCCGACCCTCCCACCCGCGGCCACCAGGCCTTGCTGGAAGGACTGCTCGGCCTTTACGGAGAGGTGGCCACCTGGGCCAGCGACAACCCGATGAAGCAGCACGGGGCCCCCTTACACCTGCGGGCCCAGCTGCTTCAGGCCCTGGTGAACGAGATCGGTGATCCCCGCCTGAGGCTGCAGCAAGACCTGAGCAGCCCCTTTGCCCTCGCCACCCTGGAGCGGGCGCACACCCTCTGGCCAGGCAGGGATCTGATCTTCGTGGTGGGCAGCGATCTGGCCGGTCAGATCCCCCGTTGGCGGCAGGCTGAGCAATGGCTCCGCCTCTGCCGCCTGGCGATCGCCCTCCGCCAGGGCTGGCCGCTGCAACCGGCCGCGCTCGATGCCCTCAGAAGCCTGGGAGCCCAGATTGATCTTCTCGATCTGACGGTGCCTGCCAGCGCCAGCTCGGAACTGCGGAAGGCACCGGAGCCCGGACAGGTGCCGACCTCCGTCTGGCCGCTGCTGCTCGAACACACTCTCTACGGCCTCACCCCAAGCCGCTGCTGATGCTCCTCGCCCTCGGCCAACTCAATCCCCTGGTGGGCGATCTGGCCGGCAATGCCCGCCGCATCCTGGAGGCCGCACACCAGGCCCAGACGGGAGGGGCAAGGCTGCTGCTGACGCCGGAACTGTCGCTGTGGGGTTACCCGCCTCGGGATCTGCTGCTGCAACCGGCCCGCCTGAACCGGCAGCGGCAGGTGCTCGACTGGCTCAGCCAGCAGCTCAGCGGCGAGCTGGGCCTGCTGGTGGGCATCGCCCTGGAAGCCGACGACGGACGCGCTCCTGCACTGCACAACGCCATCGCCCTGGTAGAGCCTGGCCGCTGGCGAGCGGTGGCCCGCAAGCAGCTTCTGCCCAGCTACGACGTCTTCGATGAACGGCGCTACTTCCGCCCCGGGGACGGACCCTGTCTGCTGACGCTGTCGAGCGGCGAACGGCTGGGGCTGACCATCTGTGAAGACCTCTGGGTGGAGGACGCCCTGCAACGGGAACGGCTGGTAGGCCCGGATCCGATCGCCGCCCTGGCACCGGAACGGCCGGATCTGCTGATCAACCTGGCGGCGTCCCCCTTTGACCCGGCCAAACCGGCCTTGCGCCGTCAGTTGGCGGCGGAAGCGGCCCGGCGGCTGCACTGCCCCGTGCTGTATCTCAATCAGGTGGGCGGCAATGACGAACTGGTGTTCGACGGGGCCAGCTTCGTGCTCTCCGCCGATGGCCAGGCCCTTGTGAACCTGCCCAGCTGCCAGGAAGCCGTGGTGGTTTGGGACACCAGCACCCCGGCCGCGCCCCTGGCGCCGCTGCCGGAGGAGCCGGAGCAGCTGTTCCGGGCGTTGGTGCTCGGCGTGCGCGACTACGCCGCCAAGTGCGGTTTCCGCCAGGCGTTGCTGGGGCTGAGCGGCGGCATCGATTCCGCCCTGGTGGCGGTGATCGCCGCTGCGGCACTGGGGGCGGAGCAGCTGAGCGCGCTGCTGATGCCCTCGCCGTGGAGTTCCGCCGGCTCGATCGATGACGCCACGGCCCTGGCGGACCGCCTGCAGCTGAGCACCAGCACCCTGCCGATCGCAGAGCTGATGCAGGGGTTTGATGCCACCCTCACCCCGGCCATGGGACAGGAACCGGCGGGGGTGACCGCCGAAAATCTGCAGTCACGCATCCGCGGAACCCTGCTGATGGCGGTGGCCAACCAGCAGGGGCAGCTGTTGCTGACCACCGGCAACAAATCCGAGCTGGCCGTGGGGTACTGCACCCTGTACGGCGACATGAACGGCGGCCTGGCGGTGATCGGCGATCTGTACAAGACCAGCGTCTTCGCTCTCTGCGACTGGCTGGACAGCGAAGCCGCGGGCCCCTGCCGCCGCGACCTGGGCTTACCGCCGCAGGGGGAGCTGGTGGGACGGGCGATCCGGGGCAAACCCCCCAGCGCCGAGCTGCGGCCGGACCAGAAGGACAGTGACTCGCTGCCCGACTACAGCGAGCTCGATGCCCTGCTGCGGGCACTGATCCAGGAGCGCATCAGCGCCGAGGCGCTTGTGGAGGCCGGCCATGAGCCGCAGCTGGTGGAGCGGGTTCAGCGGCTGTTGCAGCGGGCCGAATTCAAGCGGCGACAGGCTGCACCGCTGCTGAAAGTGAGCCCACAGGCATTTGGCAGCGGCTGGCGGCTGCCGATTGCTGCCCGCTGAGCCACATTGAAGGGAACGTCCCATTGAGGGCACCGCGTCCATGGCAACCTCCGTTCTGACCGCCCCGATGGCCAGCATCGGCGTGCCGAAGGAGATCAAAGCCGACGAGCAGCGGGTGGCTCTCACGCCCGATGCCGTGCGAGATCTCGCCAGCCACGGACTGGAGGTGCGCATCGAGAGCGGTGCCGGAGCCGGGGCGGGCATCGGCGATGACGCCTACGCCGCGGCCGGCGCTCAGGTGGTCGACCGGGACCAGGCCTGGAGCGCCCATCTGGTGGTGAAGGTGAAGGAACCCCAGCCGGAGGAATTCGGCTTGCTGCGGCAGGACATGGTGCTGTTCACCTACCTGCATCTGGCCGCCTATCCCGAGGTGGGTGAAGCGCTGCTGAGCGCCGGCACCACCGGCATCGCCTACGAGACGGTGCAGCTGGAGAACGGCAGCCTGCCGCTGCTGGCGCCGATGAGCGAGATCGCCGGCCGACTGGCTGCCCAGGTGGGAGCCCATCTGCTCGAGCGCCCCCACGGGGGCCGCGGGGTGCTGATGGGGGGCTGCACCGGGGTGCAGCCAGCCCGGGTGGTGGTGCTGGGGGCCGGCACGGTGGGCTGGAATGCCGCCCGACTGGCGGCGGCGATGGATGCCGAGGTGTTGCTGCTGGATCGCTCACCGGAACGGCTGCGGCGGCTGGAGGCGGACCGCCGCGGCCGGCTGACGAGCGTGGTGAGCAGCCGCGGCCTGCTGGAGCGCCTGGTGCCGACGGCAGATCTGGTGATCGGGGCCGTGCTCACCCCCGGCGGCCGCGCACCGACCCTGGTGGATGAAGGGATGGTGGAGCAGATGCGGCCGGGGTCGGTGATTGTGGATGTGGCGATCGACCAGGGAGGCTGCGTCGCCACCAGCCGCGAAACCACCCACACCGATCCGACCGTGAACATCCACGGTGTGCAGCACTACGCCGTCGGCAACATGCCCGGGGCCGTGCCGTTCACCTCCACCGAGGCACTGGTGAGCGTCACCCTCCCTTACATCCTGGGCATGGCAGGACGCGGCCTTGAGGAAGCGGTCACCGAGAAACCGGAGCTGCTGTCGGGCCTGAACACGGTGCAGGGGGCCGTCTGCCACCCCGGCGTGGCCAGGGCCCTGGAAGTGCCGCCGCGCCACCCGATGGCCTGCCTGCGCTGAATCGGCACGATATTTACACCAAATACACACTAAATTTACACGATATCGTGCTACTCAAACGGTTCTTCGAGGGCGCGGATGTACAGCCACGCGCCATCGGAGCGACCGTCACGCCGCTGAAACAGAGAGGTCTCCCGCAGCACACCCCCCTGATGACGCGCCTCGAATCGCACGATGCCCTCCAGATCCTGGGGCTCGCCTGCGCGAACTTCCCGGATCGTCAATCCCAGCCAGCGCAGCTCGCGGCAGCTCCGCTGCAAGTCCCGGCGGCGCCTGGCCACGGGCAGCCCGGGCTCGGGGTGAGTCGCCAGCAGATAGTCGATCTCTCCGCGCACAAAGGCGGAATAGCGGGAACGCATCAGCTGCTCTGCCGTCGGCGCCTGACGCTCGCCGCGGTGCATGGGGGCACAGCAGCGCCCGTAGCTCCCACCGCCGCAGGGACAGGGCTGCTGATCGCTGGCATTGGCGTTGGCGAATCCTCCCGGCATCAGCTCAGCCGGGGCAGCGGCCGCTGCAGCGACGCCGGGGCCAGCCCCTCGCGCAGGGCCAGCACCAATCCGGCCGCCTCGCAGTAGCTGGCGGCCGGCAGCACAGCCTCCGCCATCCCCAGCGCCTGAGGGGTCACCGCCAGCACCGAGGGATTGGCCACCGCGATCACCGGAACGTTCCGCGCCACAGCGGCCAGCAGCGCCTCGCCGCCGAGCGCCCCTTCCGGCACCACCACCGCCCCCAGTTGATCGGCCCGTAACCCGTTGCCCTCCACCATGCCCTGCCCGGCCGGCACCAGATCCGGCGCCCGGCTCAGGCCCACCAGCACACAGGCCAGAAACGTGTATCCCAGCTCCTCGGCGGCAGCGCGGGGATCCAGATGCGGATCCAGGGGCAACGGCCCCAGGGCGGGTGCATGGGCGCAGGGGATCTGCAGGTGGCGCACCAGCAGATGGCTGATCACCGCTTCCGCTCCCGCCAGGGCATCCACGCCGCTCCCCTGGCGGTAAGCCGCCAGCTCAGCACTCTGCGGATCCTCGGGGAAACGGGCCACCACGGCGATCGCCGTCGCCCCGGCATTCCGCAGACGCTCGCCCGCCCGCAGCAGCGCATCGGGGCGCTCCAGGCTGCCCCAGCTGGCTCCGCTGGCGCCCTGCTCCAGATGCACTCCCAGCGGCACATCGGTGCTCAGCACCGGACCGATCTCCAGCCCCAGCGTCGCCCGACAGGCCTCCGCCACCTGGATCTGGCGCTGGGCCAGCTCCGGCTCGATGCCGGCATCCAGCAGCAGGCCGATGCGCTGTCGCCGTACCGGCCGCAACAGCCACTCCCCCGCCGCGAAGCGATCCAGGCCATAACCCTCCACGTAATGGATGCGGGGATCGCTCCAGTAGAGCGACGCACCGTTCAACACATTCGGGTGGGTGATCAGGCAACCGCTGGCGGCCGCCAGCAACCGGGCACTGGGCAGCGCGTCACCGGCGTAGCCGCCGATGGCACAGCCGATGCCCGTGGGCACCAGCATCAGCGTGGGCATGGGCGCTGCCGCACTCATGACTGAACAACTGCCTCCAGCAGAACAGCCTCCAGCTGCAGCCGCCGCGTTCCGTCGGGCAGGGTCTGAACAGCGGTGATGGCCCAGCGCAGCGGCTCTCCTTCCAATTGCAGCTGCTGCTTCAGCCAGCCGTGCAGCTGCCGCGGAGCCACCTCAGCCGGCCATGGCCGTTCCAGCGCAACGCGGCGCAGCCCGCTCACTTCTGGTATTGACCGAACTGGGCTTCATAGAGGGCATCTTCCTGACCGGCCTTGAGGATCAGATCAGCCCTGGGGAACGACACGCACAGCAGCGCAAACCCCTGCTGCTGCAGTTCCGCCTTCACCCCCATCGCATCCGACTGCTCGACGCTGCCTTCGCTGATCACCGCCGCGCAGGTGGTGCAGACCCCGGAACAGCAGGAGCTGGGCAGGGTGACCCCAGCCGCTTCAGCAGCGTTGAGCACGGTCTGATCCGCCTGGCAGGGGAAGCTGTGGGTTGCGCCCTCGAACTCAGCGCTGACGTTGTATGTGGCCACAGCCGCTGCGGTGTCGGACATTGCGGGATCGCTGCTGTGGCGGATTCTCTCAGGTGGCCTGCTGCGCGGCCTGCTCCCAGGTCGCCGGATGGGGCGAGAGATATTCCGGCGGATCCCCCTCCGCCGGTGCCGTGAGCACGAAGTCGAAACTGATCGAACTGCGCAGCGCCTCGGGATCCGCGTTCGGGAGCACGCTGTGGTCCATTCGGGAGGGGAACAGCACCAGCAGGCCGGGCTGCGGCGCCAGGTCCCAGTGGTCCGCATTCAAGGGATGTCCGTCCGCGATCGGTCCGCCATGCCCCACGGCCAGACCAGACACGAGCTCATTGGGACGCAGCGGCGCATGCAGCCTCAGCATCCCCTCCTCTCCTGACCCTGTACCACTCAGATACAGGACGGCACTGAGGTGCGCATTGGGGTGGTGGTGGCGTCCCACCAGCTGATCCCAGTCGCTGAGCACAGGCCAGCTGCGCTGCAGATGCAGCGCCACCCGGCTGCGATCGAAACCGACGGCATCCAGGTAGTGCCAGGCCGCCTCCACCACCCGTCCGGCTAGATCGCGGAACTCCGCCCGCTGATGCAGCTGCCAGATGCCGTTGAGATCACCGGTCCAGGCGCAGCCAGGCGATGGATTCCCCTCCGCCTCGCCGCGCAGGCTCAGCAGCGTCTGCAGATGGCCGGCCAGATCCAGGGGATCCAGCGGCAGCTGCACCGTCGCGACGGCGCTGGGGAAAAGCTGATGGAGCTTCAGGGTCATCACTCCATTAAAAAAGCCGGTCCCGCAGGACCGGCTCAAACAACCTCCGGGGGAGGTTCAACCCATGGCGGCAGCACCGCCGACCACTTCCAGGATCTCCTGAGTGATGGCGGCCTGACGGGCCTTGTTGTAATCCAGGGTCAGGGTCTTGGCGAGCGCCTTGGCGTTGTCGCTGGCGTTGTTCATGGCCGTCATCCGGCTGGCCAGCTCGGAGGCGGCAGCCTCCTGCAGCGAACGCAGCAGCTGGTTCTGCAGATACAGGGGCAGTAGTGCATTGAGCAACTGCTCCGGGCTCTGCTCGAACACGATGTCGGAGGCCAGCTTGGGCTCGGTGTTGACAGGACCGGCACCTGGCTCGACGGTCAGGCGGCCGTCCTTGGTGGTGAGACGGAAGATCTCATCCTCGGGATCGGCGATGTCCTGGGGGTCGAGGGGCAGCAGGGTCTGCACCACCGGCTTGCAACTCACCAGGTTGATGAACTTGGTGAAGATCAGTTCCACGCGGTCGGTGGCCTCCGCCAGGAACTCAGCCAGCAGATCGGTGGCGATCCCATTGGCCTCGTCAGCCGTGGGCACCTGTTCAAGGCCGGAGAAGGTGGCCTGAATCGGATAGCTGCGGTTGGTGAAGTAGTTGATCGCCTTGTTGCCGATCAGCACCAGCTTCACCTCGAAGCCCTTGCCCTTGAGCTCAGCGAACCGCTGTTCGGTGCGCTTGATGATGTTGGCGTTGTAGCCGCCGCAGAGACCGCGGTCGCCGGTGACCGACACCAGAGTGATGGTCTCGACGTTGCGCTGCTCCATCAGAGGTGCATCGGCATCCTCGAAGCGCATGCGGGACTGGAGATTCTCCAGCACCCGTGCCAGCCGATCCGCGAAGGGACGGCTGCGCAGCACCTGTTCCTGAGCGCGTCGCACCTTGGCCGCAGCCACGAGGCGCATGGCCTCGGTGATCTTGCGGGTGTTCTTGACCGATTTGATCCGGTCTCGGATTTCCTTGAGATTCGCCATGTCGGCTGGCCCCTCAGGCCACGAGGGTGGACACGACTTCGCTGATGGCGTCTTTCAGAATCGCCTCAGCCTCCGGGCTCATCACCTTCTTCTCCTGAATCTCGGTGATGAACTCGGGCTTGCTGTTCTTGAGGTACTCGCGCAGCTCACGAGAGAAATCCACCACCTTCTCAACGGGGACGTCATCGATCAGGCCCTTGGTGCCGGCGTAAACGATGGCGACCTGCTCAGCCAGGATCAGCGGGCTGAACTGAGGCTGCTTGAGCAGTTCCCTCAGACGCTTGCCGCGGCCCAGCTGCTTCTGGGTGGCGGCGTCCAGGTCGGATGCGAACTGGGAGAACGCGGCCAGTTCGTCGAACTGGGCCAGCTCCAGCTTCAGCTTGCCGGCGATCTTCTTGATCGCCTTGGTCTGGGCGGCACCACCCACCCGGCTCACGGACACACCAACGTTGATGGCAGGGCGCAGGCCGGAGTTGAACAGGTCGGAGCTGAGGAAGATCTGACCATCCGTGATCGAGATCACGTTGGTGGGGATGTAGGCGGACACGTCACCGGCCTGGGTCTCGATGATCGGCAGTGCGGTCATGCTGCCCTTGCCCATCTCGTCGGAGAGCTTGGCGGCGCGCTCGAGCAAACGGCTGTGGCAGTAGAAGACGTCTCCGGGGTAGGCCTCACGACCGGGCGGACGACGCAGCAGCAGCGACATCTGGCGGTAAGCGGCGGCCTGCTTGGAGAGATCGTCGTAGATCACCAGGGTGGCCTTGCCCTTGTACATGAAGTACTCGGCGATAGAGGCACCGGTGTAAGGAGCCAGGTACTGCAGGGCTGCCGGCTCGGAAGCGTTGGCCGCCACGACCACGGTGTAGTCGAGGGCGCCGCGCTCACGCAGCACTTCCACAACGTTGGCCACGGAGGCGGCCTTCTGACCCACGGCCACGTAGACGCAGATCATGTCCTGATCCTTCTGGTTCAGGATCGTGTCGATCGCGATGGCGGTCTTGCCGGTCTGACGGTCGCCAATGATCAGTTCGCGCTGGCCACGGCCGACGGGGATCATCGCGTCGATGGCGGTGATGCCGGTCTGCATCGGCTCGTGTACCGACTTGCGCTGGATGATGCCGGGCGCCATGGATTCGATCAGGCGCGTCTCGGTGGTGGGGATGTCACCCTTGCCGTCGATGGCGCGACCCAGCGGGTTGATCACACGCCCGAGCATGGCGTCGCCGACGGGAACGGAAGCGATCTTGCCGGTGGCTTTCACCGTGCTGCCTTCCCGAATCTCGAGGCCCTCACCCATCAGCACCGCACCGACGTTGTCGTCTTCGAGGTTGAGAGCGATGCCTTCGGTGCCGTCCTCGAATTCGAGGAGTTCACCGGCCATGGCCTGCTGCAGGCCGTAGACGCGGGCGATACCGTCGCCCACCGTCAGAACGGAGCCGACGTTGCTGACAGAGACGGACTTGTCGTAATCCTCAATCTGCTGTTTGAGGATGGCGCTGATCTCGTCGGGACGGATGGAAACCATGGCGTGTGATCCCAGCGGGGAGTGGTTGGGGTAAGAGCGGAGAGAATGGAGGTGGGCTCAGCTCGCCTTGGCGAGCGCCAGACCGAGGCGACGCACCTGTCCGGCCAGGCTGGCGTCGATCACCTGGGATCCGAGGCTCACGACGAAACCGCCGATGAGACTGGGATCAACACTGATGTCGATGTCGACCTTGCCGGTGCCGGCCATGGCCTGCACCTTGCCGGCCAGAGCGGCCTGCTGGGCGTCCGAAAGCTCCTTGGCGGAGCGGACGTGGGCCAGGGTGATGCCCTGCTGTTCCCGGTAGAGCTCCAGGAAGCGCTGCATGACGGCATCAAAGGCCTGCAGGCGCTGGCGATCGGCCAGCACCTTGAGCAGGTTGAGAACAGAGGGGGTCACCTGGTCGCCGACCAGGGTCTTCAGAGCCTTCTTCTTGGCTTCAGGCTCGAGAACCGGCGACATCATGGCCTCGCGGAACTCCTTGGAGCTCTGCCAGATCACAAGCAGCTGCTTGCACTGTTCGGCGACGGTCTCGGACTCGCCGCGGGCCTCGGTCACCTGAAGCAGAGCTTCGGCGTAAGGCGTGGCAAGGGAATTGAGAAGAGGCATCAGCTGTCCTCCAGGTTGGCGATGGAGGCATCGATCAACCGGGCCTGAGCCTGGTCATCGAGCCGTCCGGGCAGATCATTGAGCACCTTGCTGACCGCTTCTAGGGCGGCTTCACGGCGCAGAGCCTCCCGAAGGCGGTTGGCTTCGGAGTCCGCATCAGCGACGGCACCCTGCTTGACAGCCGCCATGGCGGAGATGGTGCGTTGCTCACCCTCGGCGCGAATGGACGCGGCGCGGGTCTTGCCGTCGAGGCGGATCTTGTCGGCCTTCTGCTGAGCTTCAGCCAGATCGGCCTGGGCTTTGGTCAGCTCGGCCGTGGCCGCTTTGAGACGGGTCTCGGCATCCTGCAGGTCCTGAAGGATGGCGGTGCGGCGACTCTCGAGGATGCCGCCCAGGAAACCGCGCAGGAACCAGACCAGCACCGCGATGACGATGGCCAGGTTGACCAGGTTGGTCTCGAGAGGATTGAAGTTCAGAGTCATCAGGCAGCCAGCAGACGGTCAATGATCTTGTTGCTGAGCTGATCCACCTGCCCCTTGAGCTGGGATCGGGCGGATTCGCGTTCGGCTTCGATCACGCGTCGACTCTCCTCTTTGGTGCGGTTGGCTTCGGCTTCAGCCGCAGCCAGCGCTTCGCGGTAGAGACGGTCGACCTCCTGCTCCGCTTCAACGACCAGGGTCTGGGCCGCCTGTCGCGCACCCTTCAGCTGTTCAGCCAGATCGGCTTCAAGCCGTTCCACCTGGGCCAGCTTCTGCTTGGCGTCGGCGCGGCTGGTGGAGATGTAGCCCTCTCGGTCTTCCACGACCTTGCCGACCGGACGGAAGAAGAGGACATTGAGCAGGAAGGTGAGGAGAACCACCTGAACCGCCATCAGCGGCAGGGTGGCATCGAGGTCGAAGAGACCTCCCTCCGGAACACCTGCTTCAGCGAGCAGAAGCCAGGTCATGGAAGGGTGCGCTGGAAAAGGATCGAAACGTGGAGTTCAGATGGAGGGGCCGGAGCCCCTCCTGCTGATCAGCCGGCGAAGGGGTTGGCGAACAGGAGCACCAGAGCCACCACCAGGCCGTAGATGGTCAGCGATTCCATGAACGCCAGGGACAGCAGCAGGGTGCCGCGGATCTTGCCTTCGGCTTCGGGCTGACGGGCGATGCCCTCAACAGCGCCGCCGGATGCGGTGCCCTGACCGATACCAGGACCGATGGCGGCGAGGCCGACTGCCAGGCCAGCAGCCACAACGGAAGCGGCGGAGGTGATGGAATCCATGTTGAGTGGGGTTAGGGGAAGCGCTGAGACGCGCTGAACTGAATGGGCTTGGGGATCGGTTCCCCCCGCGCAGGGACACTCCCGGAAGGAGCGGGCCCGGATGCGTCCGGACCTGCGCGCGGATGTGTTTAGCAGATCGCCGTCAAAAGGCGAAAGGCATGGGAGGCAATTAGTGCGCCTCGTGCAGACCTTCACCGATGTAAAAAGCGGTGAGGGTTGCGAAGATCAGAGCCTGAATGGCGCTGGTGAACAGACCCAGCAGCATCACCGGCAGGGGCACGATCAGAGGCACCAGATACACCAGAACGCCCACTGCCAGTTCGTCGGCCAGGATGTTTCCGAACAGACGGAACGAGAGCGAGAGAGGCTTGGTGAATTCCTCGATGATCTTGAACGGGAGCATGATCGGGGTCGGCTCCACGTACAGCTCGAAGAAGCGCAGTCCCTTGCGGCTCAGTCCGGCATAGAAGTAGGCCAGCGACACCAGCAGGGCCATGGCCACGGTGGTGTTGATGTCGGCCGTCGGTGCGCCGAGCTCACCCTCCGGCAGTTCGACAATCTTCCAAGGGATCAGCGCACCACCCCAGTTGCTCACGAAGATGAACAGGAACAGAGTGCCGATGAACGGCAGCCAGTCGCGGTAGTACTTCTCGCCGATGTTGTCGCGGGCGATATCGCGAATGAAGTTCCAGAGGAACTCCAGCAGGTTCTGCAGACCCAGCGGGTCGCGCTGCATGTTGCGGGTACCGGCCAGAACGAGTGCCAGCAGGATGCCGATCAGGATCCAGGAGCTCAGGAACACCTGGCCATGCAGGTACAGATCGCCGATCTGCCAGTACAGGTGGTGGCCCACTTCCAGTTCGGCGAACGGCAGTGGGAAGGGCAGCAAAGCCATGGGTGCAGAGAGGAGTGCTCAGCTTCAGCGGTCGTCGAAGACGTGCTGAAGAATCAGGGCGGGCTTGTAGAGAAGGAATCCCAGGAAGGCAGGCAGAAGATCGAGCTGGGGGAGCTTGGCAGCGCCGACCACAAGCAGAGTCGGAACCACGAGTTGAAAGCGCCCCAGTCCGCGGGACTGGTCACTGAGCCTGGCCACACTGCGGGCAAGCAGACGCACGTACAGAAGTCCGGCGCAGGCACCCACGAGCACACTGCCGGCCACCGAGAGATTCATGGTGAAGGCCACGATCGGAACCGTGACCAGGGACACCAGAACGGTGGCCAGCAGCAGGCGACGCTGAAGACGGTAGAAATCCTCCAAGCGACGCCTGAAATGGCGCGCGGAATCTATCACGCGTCATCGGAGCTCAGATTCGCGGCAGCAGCAGCTGGCGATCGATCAGATCCCTTATCACAGCTGGATCGCCCAGCTGTCCGAGGGGAGTCTCGGGTTGTTCGCTCACGGCGCGCAGCAGCCTGAGGCCGGCTTCGCTGAGCTGAATCGGCTCCAGGTTGCGGCCCAGGATCGGATCCGGATCCCCCCAGAGACAGGGCTGCCGAAGTGCCGTCGCCGCACGGAGAGCGTCGTGTGTCCACGGCATGCGGTTCAGCGGAGCGGCGGAGAGAAAGAACTCAAAATGGCTGATGTCGGGGTCCAGCTGTTCCACCAGCGCCCACTGCTGCCGCTGCGGCAGGGAACGGGCCCGTTCCAGCAGCTCTCCCTGCAGCAGGCGGGCGGGATCCCAGACCTCCGGGTTGGAGAAGCCGGCGAACTGCAGACCGGCGGTCTCGATGAAGGCGAACAGGCGATCGAGGCTGTAACTGGTCTCCTGCGGATGCAGGTACATGTCAGCGAAATTCGCGTCGGCGGCGCAGTCCACCGCCCAGCGCTCCCGGTGATGGCGCGCCAGGCGGTTTCCCTCCGGAAGCGTCTCCAGCAGCTGCCGTCCCAGCCGCAGGCCCTCGGCTCCGGTGCCGGCTTTCAACAGTTCAAGCGCGGCCTGGGTGCGGTGAATCTCCCAGCGCCCTGCATCCGCATACAGAAAGAGGTGCAGCAGACCATCGGGCGCCAGCAGAGCGGCCAGGGAGCGCAACCCAGCCTCCGGTTGATCCAGATGGTGCAGCACCCCAACGGAATTGATGTAGTCGAAGGGGCCTTCCCCTGACAGATCCAGAAGGCTGCGCTGCTCCTGGCGAAGGGACGCGACCTGGGCCTCGGCACCAGAACGCTGCAGCCGTTCCCGGGCCACCGCGAGGGCGCCGTCGCTGATATCGATACCGAACACCTGGGCACCGGGGTTGAGGTGGCAGAGGTAATCGGTGCTCACACCGGTGCCGCAACCGGCGTCCAGGATCCGCGGGGCCTCGCTGCCTGCCGGAATGCCCCCGTGGACGGCTGCCAGCACACTGCGGTGGCACCAGCGCCAGTTGTATCCCGGAGGTGGGCCGTCCTGCAGCGGATCCCCGGGAAAGGGAAAGCGGTCGTAGAAAGCGCTCACCACAGGGGTGGCGGCATCACTGGGCCCGGAGTCGGCCATGCCTGGTCATTCGCGTGATCCAGAGCTTTTCACAACTTTTGTTCATAGGTCCGCAGGCCTTCATCCCGACAGCCGTAACGTGGCCCGATCCGGCTTGCATCCGTCGATGACAGTGACCGCCAGCAGCGGCAGCCCGCGCGTGTCTCCCCAGCTGTTCGACACCCTGCCGCTCTCCAGCGTCCGTCAGGCCGAGCAGCAGGACCGCTTCCCCGAGCGGGTTGAGCTCGAGAACCTGGTCAATTTCTTCCGCAGCGGTCAGGACCGGATCGAGGCCTCGCGGATCATTGCCGCCAACGCCGAAACGATCGTGGCCCGCGCGGCCAACAGAATCTTTGTGGGCGGAACGCCGCTGTCGTTCCTGGAAGCTCCCCTGAGCACCGGCGAGGTCGGCGGACGTCCCAGTAGAGAGGAGGGAACACCACTGGCGGCCGACCAGGTGGCGTTCGAGCAGTCGGTGCGCACCTTCACCGGTGACGGCGGCACCACCCAGCGCGGCAATTTCCTCACCCGTCTGCTGGACGGCGCCGGCGGTGACGCGGACGTGCGGGTGGTGCTGCCTACAGGCTTCAACGCCATCAGTGTGGCCAAGTACGGCCCAGCCTTCATGCGCAAGTCCGTGCGCGACATGGGCTGGTTCCTGCGCTACGTCGGCTACGCCCTGGTGGCAGGCGATCCCAGCATCCTGGCGGTGAACACCCGGGGGCTGCGGGACATCCTTCTTGAAAACTGCTCCCTGGCCGCCACCAATGTTGCGCTGCAGGAGATGCGAGCGGCCACCGCTCAGCTGCTGCGGGACCGCCCCGAAGCCCGGCAGCTGACGATCGACTGCTTCAACGTGCTGCTCCAGGAGCTGGCGATCCCCACCCCCAGCACCAAGCAGCGGCAGGGCAGCAGCGTGCAGCAGGGTCTGCAGCTTCCGGCCATCTATGCGCTCGCCGCCGAAGGCCGCCAGCTGTTCGAGATGCGTCCCGGCCTGTCCGGTGCCGAAAAGGGCGAGATCATCCGCGCCGCCTACCGCCAGGTGTTCGAGCGCGACATCGTCAAGGGTTATTCCCAGAGCCCCTGCCCCGACAAGGCCAGCCAGGTGACCCAGGGGCAGATCTCCATGCGTGAATTCATCCGCGCTCTCGGCCGCAGCAAGGAATACCGCCAGCAGTTCCACGACGGATTCGTGAACAGTCGCGTGGTGGAACTGGCCTACCGCCACTTCCTCGGCCGCGGCATCAGCTCGCTAGAGGAATTCCGCAAATCCTTCGCCATCCTCAGCGACCAGGGCCTCAACGGTCTGGTGGATGTGCTGGTGAACTCCGCCGAATACGCCCAGACCTTCGGTGAAGAAACCGTTCCCTTCCTGCGGGACCTGGGCACCGAAGCCCAGGAAAGCGCCGGCTGGGGCTCCAACCGCAAGCTGTTCAACTTCAGTGCCCCCTTCGACGGAGCGCCGCAGTACGTCACGCTTTACGCCTCCTACCGGCAACCCTTCGCCGATCAGCACGTCTATGGCGGTGGCAACGATCCGGTGGCCAATCAGTACGGCGCGATCTTCCCCAGTGCCACGGCGTCGGTGAGCACCCGTCCGGCGCCCTACGGCTACGACAGCCGCCGCCTGCTGGTGAGCAACGGCCTGAACAGCCCGGGCCAGCTGGACAGCGCCAGCTTCCGCAGCAGCCGTCCCCGCAAGGTGGGGCCACGGGTGGTGCGCCTGCAGCAGATCGCCACCGGTGGCAACGTCAATCCGAGCCGCGGCGGCCAACCGAGCGTTCGCAACACCGAATCCAGCACCCAGGCTGTGATCAATGCCGTCTACGTGCAGGTGCTGGGCAACGCCGGCTACGCCGGCGAGCGCATGGGCTCGGATGAGGCGCGGCTGGAGAACGGCGACATCTCTCTGCGCGACTTCGTGCGCTGCGTCGCCAGCTCCGATGCGTTCCGCCGCCGTTACTGGAGCGGCCTTTACATCGTTAAGGCGATCGAGGTGATGCATCGCCGCCTGCTGGGCCGGCCCACCTTCGGCCGCTGGGAAATCGATGCCCTGTTCGACACCGCTGCCCGCAAGGGCTTCTACGGCGTGGTCGATGCCCTGATCAACAGCCAGGAATACAACGAAAGCTTCGGTGAGGACACCGTTCCCTTCGAGCGTTTCATCACCCCCGGAGATCTTTCGGTTCGCCGGACGCCCACCTTCAAGCAGGAGGTGAAGAGCTTCAGTTACGACAGCTCCGGCCTGGTGCTTGGCAATCGCCCGGAACCGACGGCTGCTAATCAGTTCCGCAGCAGCGGCAGCGTCACCCAGCGCAACCTCAAGGGTCGGTCCCAGGGGGCTCCTCAGGGCTGGTCCACCATGGCAAGCCGCTTCAGCCAGGGCCCCGATCTGGTGAAGAGCCTGCGGCAGATTCGCCTGGGCGAATCCATCCCGAGCAGAGCGTCCCGCATCCCCAGCAAGGCTGCCGCTCCGCTGACGCCGATGACCGGGGCGCTGGCCATCCAGGGAGCCGAGGGTTACAAGCTGCGCGGCAGTCTTGCCGCCAACCTGACCCTGACCAGGCCCTGCGATGAAAGCGAGCTGCTCACTGTGATCGACGCCACCTACCGGCAGCTGCTGAATCGCATCCCGCTGGACAGCGAACGACTTTGGGAGGCCGAATCGCGACTACGCAATGACGACATCAACCTGAATGGCTTCATCGAGGCGGTCGCCTTGAGTGAGTCCTTCCAGGACCGCCTGTACCGCATGGCCCCGCTGAGAGCGGCATCGGCAGCGAGCCTGGCCCTGCTCGGACGGGCCGCCACCCCCTCGGAAGTCAGCCGCTTCCTCACGGTTCGCGCCGAATCCGGGCAACCCACTGCCGTGATGGAGCTGGTGGAGCAACGGCCTGATGGGGACGAGGTTCCTCGCACCGACGGCATGAACACCCGCTCCGGCGTCAGCCAGGCCACCCTTCAGCGCACCGCCGCCCTGTATCGGGGCAGCGCCGGCATGACCCCTCCCACCGATGGCGCGATCTGAACACAGCCCGACGCGTGACTGATACTTAATGCAACCAATCAGGCGGCCGTTGTTCTCAACTTTCCCGGATGAAGTTTCACTTCGCCGGGTTACTTTTTATGCCGCGGATCCGGCCGCAAGCGCCCAGCAAGACTGCTGCTGCTGCAATGGATCTGTTCACGCCGAAGCCGCCGTGAAGAACTGTTACTCGAGCAAAAATACCGGGGCGTTGGCAGCGCAGAATGCCTCAGCCGACTCCGACGGAACGAGCTCACGACAGTCAGTGTTGACCGTTGTGAACAACTCTCGCTCTTGACGTTTCGCTCCCCAGTCTCAGCCTTTAGTCTGTGACGCGATCCTTCGGGATCACCCCTTATTCACCGGATACCGGCCTCCTACGGGCGGCCGCTTGTTTCGAGGCAGAACTGCATGAGCATCGTCTCCAACTCGATCATCAACGCGGACGCCGAAGCCCGCTATCTCAGCCCTGGCGAACTCGACCAGATCAAGGCCTTCGTGACCGGCGGACAACGTCGTCTTCGCGTCGCCCAGGTTCTGAGCGAGAGCCGTGAGCGCATCGTGAAGCAGGCCGGCGGCCAGCTGTTCCAGAAGCGCCCTGACGTCATCTCTCCCGGCGGCAACGCCTATGGCGAAGAGATGACCGCCACCTGCCTGCGCGACATGGATTACTACCTGCGCCTGGTGACCTACGGCATCGTTTCCGGCGACGTGACCCCGATCGAAGAGATCGGAGTGATCGGCGCCAAGGAGCTCTACCGCTCCCTGGGCACGCCGCTCGAAGCCATGGCCGAAGCCGTGCGTGAGATGAAGACCGCCGCCATGGGTCTGCTGACCGGCGCCGACGCCGAGGAAGCCGGCACCTACTTCGATTACGTGGTGGGCGCTCTGTCCTGATCGCAAGCCCTTCTCCCGACTTCCCGCTCCTCAAACGGATCCATGCAAGACGCCATCACCAACGTCATCAACAAGTCCGACGTCCAGGGCCTGTACCTGGACACGGCTTCGATGAGCAATCTCGAGTCCTATTTCTCCAGTGGTGAACTGCGCGTGCGCGCCGCCGCCACCATCAGTGCCAACGCCTCCGCGATCATCCGCGACGCCGTGGCCAAGGCTCTGCTGTACTCGGACATCACCCGTCCGGGCGGCAACATGTACACCACCCGCCGCTACGCCGCCTGCATCCGCGATCTGGATTACTACCTGCGGTATTCCACCTACGCGATGCTCGCCGGCGACACCTCGATCCTCGACGAACGTGTGCTGAACGGCCTCAAGGAGACCTACAACTCCCTGGGTGTGCCCATCGGCGCCACCGTTCAGGCCATCCAGGCCATGAAGGAAGTCACCGCTGGCCTGGTCGGTCCTGACGCCGGCAAGGAAATGGGTGTGTATTTCGACTACATCTGCTCCGGCCTCGGCAACTGAGGCCCATGCGGTTGTTCAAAGTCACCGCCTGCATCCCCAGCCCTGAAAAGGTGCGGACGCAGCGCGAATTGCAGAACACCTTCTTCACCAAGTGGGTGCCTTACGACAGCTGGTTTGCTGAGCAACAGCGCATTCAGAAGCAGGGAGGCCGCATCATCAAGGTCGAGCTCTGCACCGGCGGCCGGCAGGTCAACGTCGGCAACTGATCACCACAACGATCACCTCAAAAGCCCGGCCCCTGTGGTCGGGCTTTTTTGTTGGCACCAAGGCCATCGTCAGCGCTTGGCGAGCGTGCTCTCAACGAGCGCATCAAGATCCGGCAACGGCGGAGCCTCCGCTTCCGCCAGCCAGAGCACGTACTCGTGGTTGCCGGCCGGGCCGGTGAGCGGCGAGGCAACGATCCCTTGGGGGTTCCAGCCCAGCTCTGTGGCTGCCGTCATCACCAGCTCAATCGCATCGCGGTGGGCAGCCGGGTCGCGCACCACCCCGCCCTTGCCCACACGCTCCTTGCCCACCTCGAACTGAGGTTTCACGAGCACCAGTGCCTCCGGTGTCCGCTCAGCTTCGGGCCTCAGCAACCGCCGCAGAGCCGGAAGAATCAACCGCAGCGAAATGAACGACACATCGGTCACCGCCAAGGAAGGCCAGGGATCGGTCTCGCCATAGAGCTGCGGCGGCTCCAGATGGCGCAGGTTGGTGCGCTCCCGCAGCACCACCCGGGGATCAGTGCGCAAGCTCCAGGCGGTCTGGCCATAGCCCACATCAACGCCGTAGACCCGGCTGGCCCCGTGCTGCAGCAGGCAATCGGTGAAGCCGCCGGTGGAGATGCCGCCGTCCAGGCACACGCGCCCGTTCACCACGATCGGGAAAGCCTTCAGCCCGGCCAGCAGTTTTTCGCCGCCGCGGGAGACGAACCGGGGCGGCTGCTCCACCTGCAGCTCCAGGTCGCCTGAGACCTCCACACCAGGCTTGTCGAGCAGCTGACCAGCTCCATCGCGCACCTTGCCGGCGCGGATCAGCTGCTGCGCCTGCTGACGCGAGGCCGCCAGACCGCGCGTCAGGAGCTGCAGATCAAGCCGCTGTTTTGACGCCATTCCGTCATACAAGCAGAGCCGATCCCGAAGAAAACCGGGGATCCGGCCGGCGGATCCGTTTCTGCCGGGAGGATCTTGCTCAACTCGCCCGACAGGACGTGTCCGACCACCTTCCAACTTCAGCCAAGGTGGTGCCGCTGCTGCGGCCGGGCACCTTCGTGACCCTGGAGAACCAACCCGCCGACCTGCCACCGTTCCAGTTGATTCAATGCCGAGGTGGACGCTGCTGGGTGCGCCAGCAAGCCTGGGGCCAGTATGTGCACTGGGAAGTGGAACACGAACGTCTCAGAGCTGCCTGAGAGCTGCTCCACCAAGGGCAGAAGGCGGTTCATTCTCTTCACTCAATGGCTTGGCAAAGCGACATTCACGCGGCTCAATAGGGCAGCGATGATTCAGCAGGAGCCCTTGGTCACGGCCACCGTTTCACGCCGACGTTCCGCCCGTGATCGGGTGCGACAGCGTCCGGGGCTATTCGAACGCCTGATGCCGCTGCCATGGGAGTTATGGCCGGCGGAAGCACGTCTACTGATCGGTCTGGCCGCCTGCTGGAGCCTGGCCGGACTGGTGATTCTCGGTTCCGCCAGCTGGTGGGTGGCGCTGCGGGAGATGGGGGATGGCGCCTTCTATGTGAAGCGGCAGGCGGTCTGGCTGATCGCCAGCTGGAGTCTGCTGAGCCTCGCCCTCACCACCAACCTGCGCCGGTGCCTGAAATGGTCCGGCCCCGCCCTCTGGATCGGCTGCGTGCTGATCGCCGCCACGCTGGTGATGGGCACCACCGTGAACGGTGCCAGCCGCTGGCTGGTGCTCGGTCCGCTGCAGATTCAGCCCTCGGAGCTGGTGAAGCCCTTCGTGGTGCTGCAGGCCGCCAATCTGTTCGCCCCCTGGAAACGGATCGGCCTGGATCAGAAGCTGCTCTGGCTGTCGAGCTTCGGCGCGCTGCTGCTGCTCATTCTCAAACAGCCGAACCTGTCCACCGCCGCCCTGATGGGCCTCACCCTCTGGATGGTGGCTCTGGCGGCCGGTCTGCGCTGGCGCAGTCTGCTGGGGACGGCCATCGCCGGCGGCGCACTCGGCACCGCCAGCATCCTGATCAACGAATACCAGCGGCTGCGGGTGGTGTCGTTCCTCGACCCCTGGAAAGACCCGATGGGGGATGGCTATCAGCTGGTGCAGAGCCTGCTGGCGATCGGCTCCGGTGGTCTGATGGGTCAGGGCTACGGCCTCTCGACCCAGAAGCTGCAGTACCTGCCGATCCAGAGCACGGACTTCATCTACGCCGTGTTCGCAGAGGAATTCGGCTTCGTGGGATCGCTGATGCTGCTGCTGTTCCTAATGCTGATGGCCTGGCTGGGGCTGCGGGTGGCGCTGCGCTGCCGCAGCAACCAGGCGCGGCTGGTGGCGATCGGCTGCTGCACGATCCTCGTCGGCCAGTCGATCCTGAACATCGCCGTCGCTTCCGGTGCCATGCCCACCACCGGCCTGCCCCTGCCGCTGATCAGTTACGGCGGCAACTCGCTGATGTCGAGCCTGGTGATCCTGGGGCTGCTGATCCGCTGCTCGCTGGAATCCACCGGCCTGATCGGCGGCCGGGCCAGCGGTGCTCCTCGATAGGCTGACTCTCCCAACAACACGGCCCCCCCTGGACCTGCTGCTGCTCTCAGATCTGGCCCAACGCAGCGAGCAGTTGCTGAGCAGTGCCCTGGCGCAGCCCGGTCCACTCACCCTGGCCCTGGTGTTCGCCGGCGGCGCGCTCACCAGCCTGGGGCCCTGTTCCCTGTCTTTGTTGCCGGTGACCCTGGCCTACCTGGCGGGCTTCGAAGACGGACAGACCCCCTTGCGGCGCAGCCTGGCCTTCTGCGGCGGCATCGTCGGCGCCTTGGTGCTGCTGGGCAGCCTCAGCGGCCTGCTGGGCCGCATCTACGGCCAGGTGCCGGCGCTGGTGCCCACCCTGGTGGCGGTGCTGGCGGTGGTGATGGGCCTCAACCTGCTGGGGGTGCTGAAGATCCCCCTGCCCGCCGGCCCCGATCCCGACAGCTGGCGCCAAAAGGTCCCTGCCCCATTAGCGCCAGTGGCCGCCGGCCTGGCCTTCGGGCTGGCGGCATCCCCCTGCACCACGCCGGTGCTGGCGGTGCTGCTGGGCTGGATCGCCCAGAGCGGCCGGCCATTGGTGGGCATCGTGCTGCTGAGCAGCTTCGGATTCGGGCAGGTTCTGCCGCTGCTACTGGCCGGAACCTTTGCCGCCAGCGTGCCCAAACTGCTGGCGCTGCGCCCGATCGGCCGCTGGGTGCCACCAGTGAGTGGCGTGGTGCTGCTGGCCACCGGCCTGGTGACGCTGCTGGCGCGCTGGAGCTGATGCAGAGGCTCCGATGAGACTTCTGGCCGCCTGGCTCTCAGATCTGCGGGTGGCGATCGTGCTGCTGCTGCTGATCGCCCTGGCCAGCGCCGTGGGCACAGGCATTCCCCAAGGGGACCCACCCGCCAGTTATCTGGAGGCCTACGGCGAATCGCCGTGGCTGGGCCTGCTGAACGGCGAACAGGTGCTGCAGCTGCAGCTGGATCACGTGTATTCCAGCGGCTGGTTCCTGGCGCTCTTGGCCTGGCTGGGGCTGGCTCTGATCCTCTGCAGCTGGCGGCGGCAATGGCCGGCGCTGCAGGCGGCCCGCCGCTGGATCGATTACCGAACGCCGCGGCAGCTGAGCAAACTGGCGATCGCCGAGAGCCGGGCCTGCCCGGACCCAGCTGCTGCCCTCGAACGGTTGCGTGTGGTGCTGAAGGCGCGGGGCTGGCAGTTGCAGCCAGGGGATCAACGCCTGGCGGCCCGCAAGGGAGTGGCTGGCCGGGTGGGCCCGCTGCTGGTGCACACCGGCATGGTGCTGCTGATGCTGGGGGCCGTCTGGGGTGCCCTGGCCGGCAACCGACTGGAGCGCTTCCTGGCGCCGGAGCGCTCCCTGGATCTGCTGGCCCGCAATGGTGACAACCAGCTCACCATCACCCTGCAGAACTTCGAGGTGGAGCGGGATGCGGCCGGACGGCCCGAGCAGTTCCGATCCGATCTGCTGCTGGAGGGTCCCAGCGAACGACTGGAACGGGAGATCAGCGTCAACCACCCGCTGCGGCACCGCGGCATCACCATCTATCAAGCGGACTGGTCGCTGGCGGCGATCAACCTCCAGATCGGAGGTAGCCCGGTGCTGCAGCTGCCGCTGCAGACCTTTCCGCAGCTGGGGGATCAGGTGTGGGGCATCGTGCTGCCCACGCGTCCCGATGGCACCGCGCCTGTGCTGCTGAGCCTGGAGAGCGAGCAGGGGCCGGTGCAGGTGTTCGGAGAGGACGGCGAGCGGATCGCGCTGCTGCGGCCCGGCGGCCCGGCGGAGGAGGTGCGCGGGCTGCCGTTGCGGGTGGCCTCGGTGCTGCCGGCCAGCGGGCTGCTGCTCAAGCGTGATCCCGGCGTGCCGCTGGTGTATCTGGGCTTTGCGGTGACGCTGCTGGGAGGCGGCCTCAGCCTGGTGGCCACCCGTCAGCTGTGGGCCATCGCCGCAGACGGCCAGCTGCATGTGGGCGGCCTTTGCAACCGCAACCTGGCGGCGTTTGCTCAGGAGCTGCCGGGGCTGCTGGCCCTCGCTGGAGACACCGCCCCAGAATGAGGGGGTTCATTGCCTGCCCCATGGCCACGTCGCTGACCAGCTCGACGCCGATGCCCTGGGAGCATCCCCAGGCCTTACATCTGCCTGGGGATCTGGGGCCGGGGGTGCAGATCGACGCGCTCAGGGCTGGCCTGGATCAACTGAGCTCCTGTGACGGAATCAGAGCGATGGTGGTGTTCGGATCACGGGCCAGGGGGGAAGCCACTGCCAGCTCCGATTTGGATCTGGCGGTGATCTGTCGGGAGGAGCATTTAGGGGCCGATCGTCGCGGCGAACTCTGGAGCCGGTATCGCAAGGCCCTTGGGGCTATCGGCTGCGGAGTCGATCTGGTGCTTCAAGGCCAAGGCGATGCCGCTCGCTTCTCAGAGTCTCGATGGCACGTGATGAAAGACGTCAGACGCCATGGGGTGGTGATCTATGCCGCCGAGTGAAGACGCTTTGCTGCTGTTGCGCATCGTGGAGCGGCACCTCCGCAGCCTGCGCTTCGGACTGGATGAGGAATTTCCAGCAGAGGACTGGGGCTTCACGGCCCAGCAGGCCTTGGAAAAGCTGCTCAAATGCTGGATTGTTCTGGCCAACCAGGAACCTCCCCGCAGTCATGACTTGGTCGAACTGGCGGCCCTCGCTGAGGTTGATCTGTCCGAGACCCTGCTGGCCTTGCAACCCTTCGCCGTGGAGGCCCGCTACCGCGATGGAGAGTTCCCCCTGCCGGCTCGACGAGAGTTGATCCTGAGCAGCCTCAACGAGCTGGTCAAGGTCTTTCAAGACGCCGCAGAATGCGTCGAAGGCCAAGACCGATGAACAGCCTTGGGCAACTGCGTCAGCTGAGGCATCAACGGTGGCTGGCCCAGCTGCGTCAGGGACTTGAGGCTGTGGTTCAAGCGGATGAACACCGGGATCGTCAGCGTCCCGATCAGATCTACCTGTTCGGCTCCAGAGCCCGAGGCGACTGGGACGGCCTCTCTGACACCGACCTGCTTGTGGTGGCAGCAACCCAAGCAGGGGCCGACGACTGGGCCAACAGCGTGATGGAGAGCGGCCTCGCTGCGGACGTGATCAGCCTGACGCGCCAGGCCTGGTCTGAGCTGCCCAACAGTCCATCGTTGATCTGGCGCCGCGTCGCCCAAGACGCCCAACCACTGCTAGGGCACGGCTTATGAATGCGCGCCCGAATGCCTGGATGTATCAAGCTCAGCAAGACCTGGCCCTGGCTCAGCTCGCCCGAGACAACGGCTTTCAGGCAGCCGCCTGCTTCCACGCCTCCCAGGCCGCAGAAAAAGCCTTGAAAAGCGCCCTTCTGGAGCTGGGGCTGGAACCGCCCTTCACCCACGTGCTGAACACGCTTGTTTTGCAGCTTCAAGACGCTGGGGTCAACACCCAAAACCTGGAACGCCTGGCCCTGAGGCAGCTCAGCCGCATGGCGGTTCAGTCTTGCTATCCGATGGATGCGACACCCGCCTCAGAGCTGTTCGATCAGGAGGATGCCGATCAGGCCTTAACGACGGCAACAGATGTGATCACCATCGTGCAAGCCCTCGCTCAGCAGGGCTGACGGCTGCCGTGGCTCACTCGCACCACGGTGTGGACATTGCCGCGGGGGTTGAAATCCGCCTCCAGCTGCATCCACACCGGGTCCGTCGCCGCCACCAGGTCATCGAGGATGCGGTTGGTCACCTCCTCATGGGAGATCGACTGATCGCGGTAGCTGTTCACGTACAGCTTGATCGCTTTGAGCTCCACCACCCGCGGGCCGGGCTGATAAATCAGGCGCAGCACAGCGAAATCGGGATAGCCGGAGAAGGGGCACTTGCAGGTGAACTCCGGCAGTTCGATCGACACCTCATAGGGGCGGCCGGGCCTGGGATTGTCAAAGCAGATCAGCTCCGCCTCCGCGATCGCCCGCTCGCCGTAGAGCGGAGTGAGGGTCTGTTGATCGGTGGCGGTCAAGGAAAAGCGCTGCTGCGTTGATCAGACCCTAAAAGGCCAGCTTCAGCGCTGTTCTGTAAAGCTCAGCACACCTCCTGGGGCCACCAGCGTCATGCTGGTCGAAGGCCACGAATCAGGATCGTGAAAAAAGTCGAAGCGGTGATCCGACCCTTCAAGTTGGAAGACGTGAAAGTCGCCCTGGTCGAAGCCGGCATCATCGGCATGACTGTGAGCGAAGTGCGCGGCTTCGGGCGGCAGAAGGGCCAAGTGGAGCGTTACCGCGGTTCGGAATTCACCGTGGAATTCCTGCAGAAGCTGAAGATCGAGGTGGTGGTGGAAGACAACCGCGTCGAAGACGTGGTCAGCGCCATTGCGGATGCGGCCCGCACCGGCGAGATCGGCGACGGCAAGATCTTCATCAGCCCCGTGGAGTCGGTGGTGCGCATCCGCACCGGAGATCGCGACAGCTCGGCCCTCTGATCGGAACCCTCCGTTTCATCGAATAAGTTTCTGAAACTGGGTTTGCTCAGATGACTGTGACGCAACCGGCCGCACGCCGCAACCGCCGCCCCAAGAAAAGGGAGCTGTTCTGTCCGGCCCACCCCGAGCAACGCATCCAGGGCAACGGCAAGAAGTACTACCTGCACCTGCTGCAGCCGGAGCAGCTGGAGCAGCGCGGCATTTCAGCCAAAAAGGCGCAACTGATCATCAACGCCTATCCGGTGCTGGTGCTCAGCAACGAATGGCTGGAGGAACTGTTCTGCCCGGAGTGCGGCACCAGCCGTTGGTGCCACGTGATCAAACATGACCGCATCGAGCACACGGTGCGCTGGGCACCCAGAGAACTCTGGGAACAAGTGGCCCACGTGGACCCCAGCGTGGCCAATCCCACGGTGAGCGAATACACCCGCCGCGAAGCACGGCGGCATCAGCACAAGCGGGCCGACGGCAAACGCTTCTACGGCTGACGCCTCTCACGCTGTCAAAGGCAGGCCTTGAGCTCGTCGATCACCTCCACGCCCGCATCATCCGCGCAGGGCAGGTACCAACCGTTGAGCCCCTGGGCGCGGAACTGCAGCAGCAGGTCCAGCGACGGGCGTGTCCCCAGCAACAGCAGCTGCGGCCCTTGATCCGGCTGAAGCGCTCCCAGCCAGGCCAGGGCATGGAGCGTTTCTCCCCCGAAGCCGGCGATCGTCTGAGCGGCTCGGATGGCCGCCACCTGCACCGGCAACGGCTCAGCCAACAGCTCAAGCACCGCCCAGCCGTTTTCGGCCAAGGCAGGCGCCAACGGGTCGTCGTCGCTGTGGGCCAGGTACAAGCGTTCGATCGGTTCAGCGACAGCGCCCTGAGACAGGCGATCAGCCAGGGCCGCAGCAGCCTGCAGAAACACCGGTGTGCAAGCGGCATGCAGCCGGAAGCCGGGCTCTGGGATCAGCACCCGCTCAAGGTGCAGGGCCTCCGGCAGGTGTTGCTCCAGCAGAGGAAAGGTGTGGTGCTCCCGCAGCAGCTGATGCAGCACAGAGCTGTAGACGTCCTGCGGATCACAACCCGGCAGCAGCACCGGCCACCCCAGCAGCGACTCGGGGAGATCCAGCAGAAACGGCCAAAGGAACCCGAGCACCTCAGTGAACAACTCCCCGAAGAGTGAGGCACCTGCCGTGGGCAACCAGACCACCTGCTCCAGGCGGGGAAAACGGCCCAGGGGCTGGCTGAGTTCGATGCGGTGCCGGCGAAGAAACGGCAACTGGCGCTGACGCAGGAAGCGGCTGACGCAGCTGGCCTGGACCACGCGGCCGCTGTGGCCATCGAAAAGACCACCGCTGCCCTTCAGCCAGAGCAGGTCATGGAACTCCAGCAGCTGCGGTGGAGGCAGCAGATCCGTTGGGTAAAGACCCTGCAACTGTTCATAGAGGGCGCTGAGGGGCTGGCGCTGGTGGGCGGTTTCGGCAAAACGGGCGTGCCAGGCCACCAGCTCGTCCTGATGGTCTGCATCCAGCGGATCCCGCAACCAGGAGGCGGCCGCCAGCTCCGAGTCCTGACGCAGGGCGTCGCTCATGCCTTCAGCAGACTCCTGTACAGCTGATCGAGTTCCTGATGCAGCGGTGGCCGCTCGCCGCTGAAGGCGATCAGGGGCTGGGGCGTGGGGTGATCGGCCGCCAACTGCTCCAGCACAGCCGCCAGAGCTTGGGCGTTTCCAGCTGCAACCCGATGGCCGTTCTGGCCGTGCCGGATCGGTTCGGCCATGGCGCCGGCGTCGCTGGCCACCACCCAGAGGCCCGCAGAAAGGGCTTCTCGCGACACCAGGCCATAGCTCTCCGGCCAGATCGAGGGGGCGATCAGCACATCGTGCTGGCTGTAAAAGTCCGCCATCGCCGGCATCGGCAGGCCTGGCCGCACCTCCACCGGCGTTGAGCCCCACTGCAAGCAGTAGCCCTGATCGTTCTCCAGGCTGCCGTCGAGCACGGTGAGCTCAAGGCCGGGTGCCGCAGGTTGAGCCTGCAGCAGCGCCGACTGCAAGACGTGATAACCCTTGTGCAAGCAAAGGCCTCCCACGTAGCAGCAGCGCAGCGGTTGATCAGCGGGACGGCGCTGGCGGGGGCTGACGGGAGGCATCGGCTGCCAGCGGTTCTCCATCACCGTGACCGCTTCGATGCCGGCCTGACGGTGCAGCTCCGCGAAGGAGTCCGACACGGCGATCCGCGCTGCCGCCCCCTGCAGCAGCTGCTCAAGCTCCTGGCGGCGCTGGCGTTCACGCTCCAGCTGCTCCGGGGAGATGCGATCGGGAACATCGTGGTGACCGATCGGATCGCTTAGATCCACCGGCCGGCCCAGGGGGGTGAGCAGAAACTGGCGGGGGGAGAGCCACCAGCCGTCGTGCAGGGTGACGGCATAGGGAATGCCCAGCTCCGCAGCGACGCGCAGGGGGCCGCCCCCCAGCACCTGAATGGCATGGGCATGGATCAGATCAAACTCCTCCTGGGCGAACCACCAGCGGCAGAGCTGCTCGACGCGTGGGTCGTGATGTTCGCTCCAAGGGCGTTCCGGCAAAGCCAGACGCACCACGCGCACGCCGTTCCAGCTGTGGATCTGCAGCGGAATCAGTCCTGGCTTCAGCCAGGCTTCCGGATCATGGGGGGGAGCTGGCAACTGCCAGGGTTCGTCTTCCGTGCAGAGCACGGTGATCTCCCACTGATCGCCCAGGTGCTCGGACAGGGCCTGCACCTGGTCCTGTGCCACCCGGGTGGCACCACCGATTGACTGTGGCGCAAAGAAGACATTGAGCACCAACAGTTTTTTGCGGTGTTGTGCGGGTTGGGCAGCTTCAGCAGGCTCAATCAAAGGCCGCCAGAAGGCTTCGGACTGATGAGGGCCGAACAGCTCTTGGGCATGCTGCTGAGCACGCTTGGCCAAGGCACGGCGGGCAGCCGGGTCAGCCAACAGCTGCTCCACCGCCTCCAGCCACTGCTCTGTTCCCCTCGCGAAGCGGGCATGGACGCCGTCCTCCAGCAGCTCGGTGAAGGTGGCAGTGGGGCTGAGCACACTGGCCAGACCACAGAGGCTGAACTCCATCCAGCGGATGGCGCTCTTGGCATCGGTGTGCAGGCCGGGCTCCAGGGCCGCCAGGCCAATGTCCGCTACCCCCAGCCGCTGCACATAGGTGGCGTAGTCGCTGAAAGGATGGCAGCGGATGCGCTCAGCAAAGGGAAGCAGCACCAGCGGCAGCTGCAGCTCGCCAAGCAGGTCCAGCTGCAGCTGCGGGTGACGACAAAGAAGCTTCGCCAGAGCTGGGGCGAGCACCTCAATCCAGATCTGTTTGTGGGCGCTGGTGCCGCTGGCCACCACCAGGCGAGGGGAGCGGGGGCTGCGGCGGGGCAAGCGCTGGGCGGCCTGGAGATCTGGAGGAATCAGGTTGGCAAGCTGCAGCACCGGCTGGCCGGGGTTCAACTGCCGCCAGCGATCAGCCAGCGAGCCCGTGCTGACGATCGCCCCATCGCAGGCACGCATTGCGGCGGCGAAGAGAGGCACATCCAGTTGCAACAGGCGGTGCTGCAACGGTGTGATCGTGCCGCCATAGCTTGCCAGGGGAGGGATGCCATGGTCTGGATCAACGACGAGATCGTCGAGGTCATACCAACTTGGGATGCCGGCGTGACTCGCTGCAGCCATGGCCCCGAGAACTGATGCGGTGGCGGGGAGGCGGCAGACGATCAGGGCATCGGCCCAGAGCAGTGCTTCGCTCCAGGACTGGTCCGCCAAGGCGTCCTGCAAAACAACCCGGACCTCACAGCCCAGGGCTTCCAGCTGCTGGCGTTTCTGATCGACCCGGTAAAGGAAACACTGGGGCAGGTCGTCGCTCGCCAGCAGAAGCCAGCGGCGTCTAGGTCGCTGATGCCATGGCAGAGGATCTCTGATAGCGATCAGCAGTTGAACGTCACACCAGAGCTGATCAAGCCCCTGACATCGCCGCTGCATGGCTTCGCTCAGCAGCTCCGCAGCGGGGTGGACCACCAGCAGCGGCAGATGGTTGAGCAGAGCATCGCTGGCTTCCTGCAGGCGCGCCCTCGCCGTACGGTCGCTGCCAGCGTCACAAACAACAGATGGCCGGGGGCTATCGCTATCCCGACACTGCTTCAACTTCTTCATCAAGGAGGTCTGACGCTGTTGAGCCGGCAGCAAGGACGGCAGGGCGGAAAGGATCGCCGTTAACAGCTGACGGCAACGGTGTTGATCGGGATGGGGCTGGCGCTCAAGATGGGAGGCGAGCTGCTCGAGGAACGGTTCCAGCCAGCTGCTCCAGAGGCTGCGCTCGGTGAGGGACGCCTGCTGCCAGAGCAGGTTTTGCAGCTCAGGCAAGCACGGATTGATGGGCTGGGGCGATGGCTCGATCAACTCCAATGCCGCCAGAGCAATCCAGGCGATGCGGCGGGGAATCGGATTGGCCAGGGCCGCCGGATCGGGGGTGACGGTGGCGAGGGCCTGCAACCAGCAACGCGCCTCAGAGAACTTCTTAGCCAGCAGCAGACCACCGGTGATCTGGAGCCACTCCCGCAACAGCGATTCGGGAAGGCGAGGAGAATCCTCAAGAGCAAGCGCTGCAATTTGAGCAGCCTCATCTGCAGGCTCAGCAACCCTGACCTGCCCCAACGCCCGCTTGGCGATGACTACGGGATTGATACTGGTGTGCAGCGGTTGCAGCACTTTGATGGCATGTTCAGGCTCACCGATCGCGATCAGCACTGTCGCCAGCTCAAGGAGGGCAGGCTGCAGGCCCGGCTGAAGAGCCAAAGCCCTTTTCAGGGCGCTACAAGCATCTAGCCACTGCTGCTGGCGTACCAGGGCAGCTCCAAGCAAGTACTGATAGGCAGCTCTTTCGCTCGCAAGGGACGCCGCCAAGGCCAGCTGCGGAACAGCCTCGGCCGTTCTGCCAGCAATCAGGGCAACCTTGCCGCGCCAATGGGCGATGGCTGCGCTGTGCTCTTGAGGGCAGGATTGCGGCAGCCTGTTCAAGGCATCAGCAAGCTGTGCGAAGGCCTGTTGGCGATCCAGCTCAACAAGCCATTGAACTTTAGTTACCCAGTACTGGTCCATGCCAGTAATTCTCGATCAGCGAAGGCCTGCGACTTGGGATCTCAATCACAGCAGCCAGCGCAGGTCGCGCCTGAGCTCTCTGGCCGTACGAAAGCCGTCGTTCAAGCGTTACTCCAGTTCAGCAGGGGTGAGCACCAGGGCATCACAACTGAAGGGAAGATCGGCCAGCGGCTATTGCTGCAGACGCTCAACTTGCCCCCCGCTGGCTGCAGCATCCACCAGGATCAGTTCGAGGTCACTGCCAAAGGCGCCATACGCATTGAGGCTGCAACCACCCCTGGCGGCGAATCAACGCCGGATCGAGCAGGTCTTCCGCCCAAGGCCGCAAGGGACCACGCAGCCAAGGGGCAATGGGCAACGCAAAGCCTGCTTTAGGGCGATCAATTAAGGAACGGGGCACATGGCGATCGAGCAGCTGACGCAATGCCCACTTGCCAACGCCGTATCGCAATTTCAAGTTTAAAGGCAACTGCCAAGCCAGGGAGGCCACACGATGATCAAGAAAAGGAGCGCGGGTTTCCAGGCTGGACGCCATCGCCGCCCGGTCCACCCTCACCAGGATGTCGTTGGGCAGATAGGCGTTGGTATCAGCAAGCATCAACTGCTCAGCGGCCGATGGGGCCTCAGGCAGCGAGCAACCCTGGAACAATTTGCCCAAGCCCCAGCGATGTTGAGAGCAGCGCAGATAGAAGGCTGCCTACTGCGCAAGCCAGTGCTGCAAGCGGGCATCGTCTTTGTTGAGCAGGTAGGACTTGATCCGCTCGCTATGCAGCGACTCGTAGACCGCCAGGGTCTGCGCCACCACCGCTTCTTCTGAGAAGCGGTGGTGAACGAGATGGCGACCGGCCTGCAGGCGGGTGAGGAGCTGACCGGCGGCATGGTCGGCCAGCAGCTGATCAAAGCAGTGCAGGTAGTCACCGGGGTCATCGTCTTCCGCGATGTACACCGTGCTGGCATCGAAGATGCCACAGGTGGCGGCGCGGGAGCTGATCACCGGAATGCCAAGGACCAGGGCTTCAGCCACTGACCTTGGCATTCCTTCCCCGTAGTTGGAGGGCACCACCAGCACGGGGTAGGGGACCTTCAGGTGCAGCAGCGGGTCGCGTTGACTGCCTGAAAACACCACGTTGGGATGCTGGCGTTGCAGGTCGGGGAGTTCGGCGCTGAGCAGGGAGTCGCGGCTTGAGGGATCGATACCGCCAAAAACGGTGAAATGCTGAGCGGCCAGCAGGTCTGCGACCTCCAGAAAGGTGACGATCCCCTTGGAGCGCAGCAAGCGGCCGCAAAACAGCAACTCACAGGTGGGAACAGTGCAGTGTCGCGGGCCTAGAGGTTGACTCCACCAATGATTGGGCAGGTCGTTCACCGAGTTGTGGGCACCAGCGGTTGGAGCGAGGTAAGCACCTGGGACACCTGAGCCGGGGATCAGATAATTGCGGCTGGTGGACAGATGGGGGAGCGCTGCCTCAAAGAGCGATCGATCGATGGGGTTCTGGAAAATAAAGGCAGTGCGATCGGGAGCCGTGCCCCAGCGCCAGCGGGAGCGCCGTTGGCGCACGGAAAAGAAGGCAATGCTGCGCAGAACGAATACAAAGGCCAGCCGTGAGGGCCCCCTGGCCTTGGACAAACGTCCCATGCCTGCAAAGGAGAGCACGCAGGGAATCCCGAAAATGGCTGTGACGACTGCAGCCAGCAGGTTGGCCTTGAGGGTGTGGGAGTGCACCAGCCGCGGCTTGATCGCCCGCACCAGGAACAGCATCCGCAGAAAGGAGATGCCGAAGAAGAAGGGATTGGCATCGGTGCTGCGGTGAATGCGCCAGGGGATGTGGATCAGCAGCCTGGAGAGTTCAGGCGTAGAGGAATCCACCGGCGAGATGGCCACTACGTGCTGGCCGTCCTGCTGCAGGCGCTGAAGCAGCAAATGACGGTAGTGGGCCAAATACCAGCTGCTGTTAGCTACCACCAACAGGGGGCGAGAACATTGGGGGCCGAAGACTGGCATAGGAGAAAAATCTGGCAGCAGAGGGGTTACAAGAAGTCGAATAACAGGTTTCGGTAGGGGAGCCAGGCAGAGGCATGAGCCGCAAAAAACAGCCAGACCAGTAGCACCGCCAGGGAGAAAAAGATCAGCAGGTGGTTCCACGTGCCAGGGGAGATGCCAAACAGGCGGGTATCGGGCACGCGGCTTCCCACGAACAGCTGCAAGGGAATGAGGTAAAGGACGAGGCGATCCACAGCGGTGGAGGAGGCCACCGTGAAAAGGCCAATGGCAGCGGCCACAGCCATCAGGCTGAGCAGGGTCCAGATGCGCTGCACATCAGGGATAAGCTGGAAACCGCGGCGGTTCAACAAAAACGCCACGGCCGGCAATAGGCATAGGGCGACACGGATCAGGGCACCTTGGGATTGGTATTCCGCTTCCAGATAGCCCTGCACGTAGTAGTCGAGGTTGGGAGCGATCACAGCCGAATAAAGCCCATAGGCCGCACCAGCGAGCAGGCCAAAGCGGATCAGCTGCGAAAAGCGCAGGGATCCAGACAGGGTGGAAGCAGGCAACACAAGGAGCACCAGCACGGTGCGGTGAAAGGTGGCGGCCAGCGCAATCCAAGCCAAAAACTGCAACAACTTGTTGTTCTGCAGTGCAAGCAGAGCAAGCATCTCTACAGCGATGGCCACCCCCTGGCGCGAATACCCCATCGCCACCACGACGATCAGATAAGGAAAAGCTAGGCAAAGGGCCAACCAGGGGCGTGGCTGGGCGCGACAGAAGAGCAGCAGGCCGATCGAGAACACCAGGCCGCTGAGCGTATTAACAAGAAACAAGCTGCCGCCCCAGTTGGCACCGATCCAATTGAGCAGGCCCCAGCCGGGCTCTGATTCAAGGAAGACCTCAGCAAAGGGCAGGCCGATCGAGCGCTCGATGTAGAAAAGATAGTTGAACCAATCGGCCCCCACCTCCAGTCGCAGGCCGATCAGCAGGGTGAGGGAAGCGCCAAGTGCCAGCAGGGTGAGGCCAGCAATACGGCGGGCATTGCCGAGGCCAGCGCTGGCGAGGATGCCCCAGTAGAGAAGGTAGGGAAGCATAAATTCTTAGCTGGGCTTAAGGCGCTGCGCTGCATGCTGCATCAGGCGAAGTGACCAGACTTCCACAGAACGGAAATAAAGCACAGCAGCCAGCAGAGCCAGGAGCACCAGCAACAGAGCGGCGGCAGCTTCCGGCAGGGATAAACGCACTGCCAAACGAATCGCCAGCGACTGGATTGGATTGTGGAGCAGCTAGAGACCGAAGGAGACCACACCAACCCCAGCCATGGTGCGAAGAGCTAGAAGCTGATCGAAATCTCGCAGCCAACTGAACAGGATCAGCGCCGAGAGCACCAGCAGCAAACCAAAGCGATAAACGAGCGCTGTTTGCAAGGGCAATAGCAGCAGCAACAAAGCGATCGACAACAAGCCGAACTGCAGCGGGCCGGAACTGCCGCGGACTGCCATCTGGGGCCAGCGCTGAGTGGCCAGCAAAGCCACAGCACATCCCATACTGAACTCTTATAATATAACTCGAGGAAGTAATTAACGTAGCAGAAATAGTCTTGACTGAAAATGAATGGAACTCTGCAAAAAGCATATAAAAATGGTAGAGGCGTTCGGAAAGAAAACACATTTACAAACACACGAATCAAACACAATGCAGAAATTAAGCAATAATTAATAAAAACAAGACTTTAAAAAACGATATACTTGAAATTTTACACAATGAAGACTACATTGGAATGTGAACCTATCAAAAAACAACAAAGCAAATCATCTAAGATTTTAGAAGACAACCAAAGCAATACTAGCAGAACTCACAAGAATAATAAGATACCCATTAAAAGAAGCTTTCAAGCCTATTGCAATCATCCAAAGAAGTTTAGGGAAACTAAAGATTACTCATAATGTATTCATTTTATTGCTGACATGAAAGCCTAGAGATTGGAAAACAGAATCCCATCGAGAAAGTTGTTTAGATTCTGAAAACTCTCGATCTACATATGCCTTACCTGAGATACCAGCCTGCTGACGAAGGTCTTGATCACAAATAAGCTTTGAAAGGATCGAAAGCCAATCAGCCTCATCCTTGGCTGTGTAATTGAGATTTGCAGCAGCCATTGCACGAACATAAGCTGGAGAAGGTGACGTAACAACTGGCATTCCCATACGCCAAAGCAACAATAATTTGTTTTCAGGCTTACCAGCCGCAAAAGAATCCGACAAATCAAGAGGAATCACAGCAAGATCACACGAACAAATAATGTCTGCACAATTTGACTGTATCCATTCATGAAAATAAATATTTGGCGTGATACTTTGTACGGCTTGATAAGTGTTGACATGCCAGAATTTTCCAAGGTATTTTTTATAAGTTGGGTCTGTAATGATGTGAAGCTCAATAGGAAACTGTTTACTCAAACAATCCAACACTGGTTTTAAAATTTTTAAAGTCACAGCATTCTGTGGAAGCCCCTCCCAAACCAAACGAAAAGGGCGACTACTTATATAGTTAGTCTTTACTTTACGAGCTACATCCATATGAGAATCTAAAATTACATGTGAATTACTGCAGAATTTTGAGATGTCTGTACTCTGCTCAGAAGTTGAACATATAACCGCATCAGAACGAACACACATATCTTCAATGGAATTCCAATAGTTAAATCTTAAATATTTATTTTGACCAGAAATATATTTCGCAGGGCCTCGAAGCCAACCCTTAAGATTTGTCTTAGGTATAGCAAGATAGGAATCAATCAGATCATAAACAATTCTTGTAGATGGCGAGCAATGTTTGGACCAAAAGGTAATATCAGCGCTTTGAGTAAGAACAACAATATCATATTCTTTAGAAGCATTAGCTATTTCAAATTTGATGTTTCTTTTGGAGGCATAGTACGGAAATCTACGCTTATCCCCTGGGCTCATCAGTGAATTACTACTGGGTACATAACCAATACGAGCATTATGCAATCCTATTTGCTTAACGTGTTCCATGAAATCAAAAAGTTTTGACAATAGATTCTATCGTGAGAGAAAGCCCTGTATCCAAGTCATATAAAGAATGGAAGCCAACTTCATGATGAAGTCTATATGCATCGGCATATAATTCTGAGGTATTGTTAACATCATCAGAAGGAGCATCAAATTGAACATGAGACTCCTTACCTAATAGATTGGCAATCGTGTTGATAACATGTTGAAGAGAAAAAGATTTGCCTGACGCAATATTAACAGCTCCGGTTATATCACTACCAAGCAAAGCAACAAAAGCAGCAGCAACATCCTCAACATACATAAAGTCACGAATATATTGTCCGTGCGAACAAACAAAACTATCTCCGCGCAATAAAGAATTAATAGCCGATGGAACTAATCTTAACTTACTCTCTCGTGGACCATATAAAAAGAATATTCTGCCCCAAGCACTTGAAATACCTGTCTGATTTGCCAAAGATTCCAGCATTAAATAAGAACTATATTTTGAAGTTCCATATAAAGTATTTGGGCGACAGGGCGTTAAATTCTCAGAACAGAACTTATGAGTCCAATCATATTCTGCACACGTTCCTGCCCCTACATATCGCTGACCCCCGAATTCAACGAACGTACGCATCAAAAACAAACTAGCTTGAAGCCATTCAAAATTCTCTATAGAGTTCCAAAAACTGCCGTGTTCTGTATACCAAGCCAAATGAAGTAAATGTGTGGGCTTTATATCACCAATAAGAGCAGTGATTTCTTTAGAAACAAGAAGATCAGCTTGATGCCAAATAACAGGAGGAAGATCTGACCGCTTGATGGATGACAAAGCGTGCACTTCAAAACCTCTATCTATCAATTTAATCAGACAATGAAAGCCAATAAATCCATGGGCACCAGTGACAAGAACCTTCATTGGTGAAGATGCAAATTTGGTACTGCCGTGACAAATATTCCACCCCAGGAATGTACATAATCGTTGGCGGCAATCACTTCGGCCGAAAGATTCCAAGGTAAAATAATGACATAGTCTGGACGATATTTGCGAAGTGCATCTGGAGCGAGGATCGGGATGTGACTACCAGGCATATACTTACCCTGCTTAGAAAGGGCAGCATCACACACAAAAGAAAGCAGATCTGGCTTAACGCCTGCGTAATTCAACAAAGTATTGCCTTTTGCTGCCGCACCGTAAGCTGCGACTTTTTTCCCAGATCGCTTGCAATTAACTAAGAAAGAAAGAAGATCATCCTTAACACAATCCGCTTTAATCTGAAAATTCTGGTAAGTAACAATATTTTGGAGGCCAGCCTCTATTTCTGTCTCTATGATTTGAGAAACATCCATACAAGTCTCTCTTATATCGTCAAAGTGACAACCATACACGCGCAAACTGCCACCATGTGTAGTCAGTTTCTCAACATTCAGGACACGTAATCCGGCAGAATTAAATATGCGCTGAACAGTATGTAAGGAAAAATAAGAAAAATGCTCATGATAGACAGTATCAAATTGAGAATTGTTGATTAAACATAAAAGATGAGGGAACTCTAGTGTAATAGTGCCACTTTTTTTTAATAGTGCTTTAAGACCTCTTGTGAAGTCATTTATATCTGGGACATGAGCAAAAACATTGTTTCCAATAATTAAATCTGCTTGGAGATTATTTGCCGACAAACGCAGGCCTAATTCCTCTCCAAAGAATTCACGCAAAACTGGAATACCAAGCTTCTCTGATTCGGATGCAGTACTTTCAGTAGGTTCGATACCCAAACAAGGAATATTAGCAGAAAGAAAATTTTTAAGCAAATATCCGTCATTAGAAGCGATTTCAACTACATGACTTGACTGATCTAAACTTAAACTTTTAATTATATTGTCAGCATAAGAGGCGGCGTGAGCGAGCCATCCAGTAGATGTGCTTGAAAAATATGCATAATCTGAGCGGAAAAGTTCATCGGCCTGAGCATAATCCTCAGTTTGAACCAGCCAACATACGTCACAAACCTTTATTTTGAGAGGGTAATAAGTCTCTGGACAAGCCAAGTCTTGATTCGATAGATAAGCATTAGAGGGGGGGGCAAACCCTAAATCTAGAAAAGTGTGTGTAAGAGGAGTACCGCAGTGTCTACATTTCATAAAATCTAAAACCCTTTGAAATCTGAGGTAACGAGCGGGTGAGACTGATCACGTGGCGAAATCTCACTTACGGAAAGTGGCCAGTCGATCGAAAAAATAGGATCATCGTAACGTAAACCAGCTTCGTATTGACTGCTGTAGATAGCTGAATGTAGATAAATAAGCTCACAATCATCAGTAAGAGACTGGAAACCATGTGCAAAACCTTGAGGTATCAACAACGAACAGCAATTAACGGCAGAGAGCAACTGTACATGCGATTGAAGATATGTAGCCGAATTAGAGCGTAGATCAATAACAACATCGCATACCTCTCCACGAACACAGCTTACTAACTTCATCTCAGCATGTGGTTCTAGTTGATAGTGGAAGCCACGTACAGTGCCACGCTTTGCAGTGTATGTGTGGTTTATCTGGGCAATAGGATCGACCCAACCAGCTACAGATAGTTCATCGACACAGAAGAGACGGGAAAGAAACCCTCTAGAGTCCCTAAGGCATGTTCGCTCAACAAGTTTCAGGTCAACCAACGGTAAGGGACTGACAACAAACCTACTCATAAAATAGCCTCGTATTCATCAATATCCGCTTGACATAAAGCTCTTGCATCCTCACCACTGTAGAAAGAATGATACCAATTCATCGTGTGGTTGATGCTATCAGCCAAAGACCAGATCGCTTTTATACCTAAAAAAGATTGAGCCTTAGACGAGTCCAAAATCAAAGTACCAGCTTCGTGAGGTCCATCAATATTAGAGCCGTAATTCACAACACCTTCTCCATAAGCCTTCTGCGCCAAAATTATAGCGTCCTTAACAGTAGCAGCAGGCATGTCTGTTGGTGGGCCAAAGTTAAAAGATGAATACATATCAATATCGCTGGAAGATTTACGACAAGCTAGTACAAAAGCTAAAGACAAATAGCCAGCAAGCGGTTCCAAAACATGCTGCCATGGTCGGATAGCATTGGGGTTACGAATAAAAAGAGGCTGACCAGACTGCCATGCCCTAACAGCGTCTGGAATTAGGCGGTTAGCAGACCAATCACCACCACCTATAACATTGCCAGCACGTGCTGTAGCAATACCCACACCGGTCTCTGCAAAAAACGAATCTCGATAACTAGAAATCAAAATTTCTGCTGCAGCTTTACTCGCACTATAAGGATCATGACCTCCTAAGACATCATTTTCAGAATAAGGTCGCATACATTCGTTGTTACGATATACCTTATCTGTTGTTATCATAACAGCGGCATGTAAATCATCTAAATAGCGTATAGATTCCAAGACATGAGCAGTACCCATAATGTTTACGTTAAAGGTGCCCAAAGGATTCACATAACTTTCTCGTACAAGAGGTTGGGCGGCAAAATGAAAAACAATTTGTGGCTGAGATTTCTTTACAAGTGCGTCTAATCTATTAAAATCGAGAATATCAAAAAAGTTGCTATCGCAAAAATCGTGTAAACTGGCTGCATTGTACAGGTTGGGGGATGTATTGGGCCTCAGACTAATACCAGTCACCTCAGCACCCAATCGACTAAGCCAGAGAACAAGCCAACTACCTTTGAAGCCAGAATGGCCAGTTAACAAGACACGCTTGCCTTGCCAAAAGCTTGGATCAAGAGCCTGTCTAATCAATTCCATGTTTTCCAAGGAGCATTGCCGCTCTTCCATAATTCTTCAAGAACAATCTTCTCACGTAAGGTATCCATAGGCTGCCAAAAGCCAGTATGTTCAAAAGCCATCAACTCACCCATATTGGCAAGTTCCGACAACGGATTATCTTCCCAAATAGTCGAATCACCAGAAATTAAATCTAATACCTTGGGAGACAATACGAAAAACCCACCATTTATGAGACCACCATCTCCACGCGGTTTTTCAGTAAAACCCGTTACCTTCATATCGGAACACTGAAGCGCTCCATATCGACCAGGTGGGTGGACTGCCATTACTGTTGCAAGCTTTCCATGCTCGTTATGGAATTTAATCTCAGCAGAAATATCAATATCAGACAAGCCATCACCATAAGTGAAGCAAAAAGCATCATCACATTGAATATGATTCATGACGCGTTTTAAACGCCCACCAGTCTGTGTATTTTCACCAGTATCTACCAGGGTTACTCGCCATGGTTCTGCCTTTTTGTGGTGAACTTCCATTTTATTAAGTTGCATATCGAAAGTAACGTCTGACATGTGCAAAAAATAATTAGCAAAGTATTCCTTAATAACGTAACCTTTATAGCCACAACAAATTACAAATTCCGTAATGCCATGATTGGAATAAAGCTTGAGAATATGCCACAAAATAGGTCTGCCGCCAACCTCAATCATTGGCTTGGGCTTGAGATGTGTTTCCTCGGAAATGCGAGTGCCAAATCCACCTGCTAAAATAACAGCTTTCATGAAGAATACGAGAAGAATCTAGAATTATGCGATGAATTATTAGATTTATCTAGTTGTTTGTAAATGTATCGGTACTTTTCAACGCCATGGCAAAGAGAAAAGTACTTATTTGCCACAGCAACACAACGTGAAGAGATTGCAGGGTCCTCTAAAAGTACAAGTAGCCGGTCTAAACCAGTCACAATAGAAGATTCATCAAAGTCCTCAAGAGCAATTCCTACCTGGGAATCCTCCAAAATTGAAGCCATGTCACCCACACCGGTGTTGCTCATGCAAGGGACGCCACAACCTAAAAGCTCTCCAAGTTTAGTAGCTGAAGAAGCTTGCTTTGAAAAAACTGGTTTAATAAAAAAAATGTTGGCATCCATCCGATTCATAAGCTTCGGCATTTCATCAGGAGTAGCTGAAATTAATTCAACAGAGTCTAAAGGGACCCCATTCAAAGCAAGTACTTCTCTGATATAAGCATGTTCATTCCTGTTAACAATTAATAGCTTAGTGAGCGGGAGTTTTCGAAGTAATATTGCGAAACAGGCTGCTGTTTTTTCGAACAAATACCAATTTCTTACACTTCCAACGTAACCAATCGTGAGTTCTGACCCACGATTATTAATATGATTAGGTTTAAAACGAGTTAAATCAGCACATGTAGGTATCACAATAATGGGAGGCATACGATTTTGTAAATAGGAAAAGTTCTTCATAATTGAAACCGCAGCGTGCGTAAGGGATACTACATAATCGGCCTTCAATAAAAATTTTCGTTCGAGGCGTTTGAATACTTTATAAAAAGTACAGTCAGAACTCCAACCACTTTCTAACTTTTCATCCGCCCAAAAGCCGCGCATGTCAAAAAGGAAGGAAGCACCCGTTAGACGCTTAATAACGAGTGCCATTAATGATGGCACATAACTACGAGCATGAAGAATATTCAAACGATGTTTGAATACAAGCCACAATCCCATGCGAATACCATTAACGATATCCCAAGTAGTAGCTATCGCCGTGGGCTTCTTGTGATAACGAAGAGGATGCCAGATAATGCCTGTTTTCGAGATCTCAAACTCAAGCTTCTTACGCTCACGCACATTCCTCCAATCATCAGGCTTTTCAAAGCTAATGAGATGAATTGGCCTATCAAGTGACAACACCTTCAGATAACTAAAAACCTGGGAATAGCCTAATGGCTCCAATAATCCATCATAGCTTATGTATAGAATACTCATGCATTAAAAATTAATTGGGCAAAAACTCTTTAATATTCTAGCAGGTTATTGATTGCAAGTCAACAAAGGCGATCCGTGGAAAAATTACGAGTAATTTGAAAAATATTATTGTTGCTTTGGTGATAAAACACTAAAAATAGAAGGCTAAAATGATAAACTCCAATCATTGTTTACGCGAAAAAATCAAAGCGGGGCTCATTGAATCAGGTTAGAATTCTCAATCTAGCGGAATAAGCTTTTTCAAAAGGTTATTACAGTAATCATTAATTCACACAAATGGCAGGCTGATATACGTATGCTTAAATGGAAAAGTCTATTAATGAGTCATGGTTGAAAAGCTATTCTCACATACATTATAATTGGGATGGGACAACACGAACAAGAAATTATGTAGAGCTTCGCAACAGATATATATCAATTATGGCACTTGGTGATATACATGGAAAACGGATTTTAGATATTGGTTGCGGAGATGGAACCTATTCCTTGATACTCTCAATGCTTGGTGCAAATGTATGTGGTCAAGATCTTAACTAAGCCAGGATTGAAGAAGCAAGAATAAGAGTGAAGAAATATAATAGCCTATCATCAGCTAGGTATGAATCTGGTGATGTTCGAGAATTAAAATTTGAGGATAGTTTTTATGATTGCGTTTACTCATCTGATTTCTTCGAACATGTACCCTTGGACGTAAAGAAGCGGACTATAAAAGAGATCTATAGAGTGTTAAAGCCTGTTGGAATCTTGGTCATTAAAACACCTAATTTAGGCTTTTTGAGGGTATCTATAAATCTAGCTAGAATTGACCATTGTATTAAATTTAAATTTAAGCCTCTATGTATTGCTCATACCAGAAATAATCCCGACAATGAGCATATTGGATTAACAACATACAAAGAAATGAGGGAAATTTTAGAGGCTAATTTTTTTAATGAACCAGTGTTTCATTACTAACTACTTCAAAGAAAAAACTCCCTTTAGCAATAGCATGCATGCTTCAGCTTCTTAAAACAAGAACATTATGCCCGGACCCAATTATATCCACAAGAAAGAGATATTTGTCAGAATAGGAGATTTAATTAAATGAAAATCAATTCTTAACTTAAGTTTATTCTTGCGCAATGTGTAAATATACTACAACATTTTTGCGCTGTCTATACTCTGAAAATTAATTCTTGCAATGCAGCTAACATTATAAGTTAAGGTATAGCATGGCAAAAGATACACGAAAGATCCTTCGTAAAGTTCTTGTAGAAAAATCGATCTATTGAATAATATATTCAATATCTTAGCGAGTAAGGATCTAATACCTCCACGGAATGGAGCCTGAAATTGAAGTGATACAGAAGTCAATGCCAAAGATGAATTGAGCGCATAATCTGGCACTAGTCTACGAAAAGGGTAATGCGATCTCGTCAAATAACAAAATAAATACAAACCGAATTGACGAACATGTGTAGGATCAGAATAACAATATGGATTGCAAAAATGGGGCACAGAAACAATAAGAGTCGCGCTAGAAAGCATGACACGGGTAATCTCGCTTGAAAGCCCTTGAATATTATTTATATGCTCAAAGAAATGAGATACATGAACAGCAATTACTGAATCATCTGGTAGAGAGGCCAAAACACTGCAAACATCTGCAACGATATTCAACGCCTTTGTGACAGATAAAACTAACACCTATATAATCTTTCTTCTTTGAAGGGCCGCAACCAAGGTCCAAATGAACTTCAGGAATATCTCAATTGGCTATGGATTCAATGATTGGATGAGAAATACGCGTCATACTAACGAAGACTCGAAAATAAAGAGTAAACCTAGAATAACCTCGGTGCAATTTTTAATGGGCACAAATTTATAGTAATGACAGCCAAATGAGACGCATCACTAAGAATCATACATCTCCTATTTTTTGTCTTGACCACTAATAATTTTTTTAAAGCTGCAGTTCTTAACCAGAAGGAAAGCATTCTTACTGCAAAAAGTCAAAATGAACAAGCCAGATCAGAATCTCGCGGAAAACGAGCAGCTCCTCACGTCAGAGGGCAACCGAGTCTGCCTGTGCAGGAGTAATTCAATTGCCGCTGGCACAAAAGAGCGGGCATGCGCAAGCTGAGGCAGCTCGTTCGTCGCCACTGCGAGAACGTAACTATGGCGAGCTGGGGAATAGCAAGAAAAAAGCCCACAGGCGCGGCTGCGAGCGGAACTGCAGTGCAATCCCTGGAATGCCATGGCTGGCGCATTGACTGCCCATCCAAACCACAAATCAAAGGTCCGCACGATCAACCGGCTTCTCGAAGCTGATTAAAGTGATGCGGTGAACCCTGCTGATGCCTTTGAGATAGGTCCAAATTTGACATTATCCCAGGGGCTCCAGCAAGCAATTGCGGGTGAGGTACAAAACGCGATTCATCCCCATTCCTCCAACCACGCCTGCCACATCAAAACGGTCCACAAGCGCGTGGTGTGATCAAAGCGCCCGCTGAGGTGCTGGCTCCAGAGAGTCTGAATCGGCTCAGGCCTTAAATATCCCTGATTGAGCATTCTGCGAGGTTCCAACAAATCCTCCGCCCAGCCGCGCAATGGCCCCCTCAGCCACTGACCGATAGGCATACCGAAACCAGCTTTGGGTCGCTCAATGAGCTCGCGTGGAACATATTTATAGAGAATCTGGCGCAAGGCCCATTTGCTAGTGCCGCCTCTCTTGGAGGGATGAATCTTCATATCCATCGGAAGTCGCCACGCGACTTCCGCGACATGATGATCAAGGAAAGGTGAACGTGTTTCTAAGCTGGTGGCCATAGCAGAGCGGTCCACCTTGGTAAGGATGTCGTTGGGCAAGTAGTTGAGGCTGTCGGTGGCCATCATGCGACCCAAGGGATCTGCGCTCAACGCTTCCGGTAAGGGCCAGTCGAGCGGAGAGGTCGGCTCTTGGATCAAAGACCCCTCAGAATCAGGCTGGAGGAGGAAGGCTGGATCGCGCCACTCACTGACAAGGGAGCGATAGAGATCATCCGTACTACGAACGTATTGCAGGCGCTCGGCCAGTTTGTGAGCTTTATGGCCGAGCTGATGGATTGGCAGTGGCCGGCCAACGGCATCCCAACCGGCGGGGGGCAAGCTGCGTATCAGCAGGCTGAGGCTGCGACGAAGGGGAAAGGGCAGCCAGGCCAAACGGTTCCAGATACGTGGCCCCCATAAGTAGCGGTTATAGCCACCAAACAGTTCGTCGCCGCCATCACCACTGAGGGCCACGGTGAGCCCATTGCGGCGCGCTTCTCTGCACACCAGATGGGTGGGCAGCTGGGAGGAATCCGCGAAGGGTTCGCTGTAGAGCCTGGGAAGCCGGGGGATCAGGGCTTGGGCATCGGCTGCTGTGAGCAAGGTTTCGTTGTGCTCGGTGCCCAGGTAGGCCGCCACGGCCCTGGCATAGGGGGCTTCGTTGAAGCCCGATTCCTCAAAGCCGATCGTGAAGGTGCGCACGGGCCGGCTGCTGCGGGCCTGCAGCAGGGCGGTGATCAGCGACGAATCAATGCCGCCCGAGAGGAAGGAGCCCAGGGGCACATCGGCAAGGCTCTGGTGCTGCACCGCTTCGCCCAAGGCCTGCTGAAGGGCGTCGAGGGCTTCTGTCTGATCGGCAAAGGGGTGGGCCAGACTCTCGGCGATGGTGGAGCGCAGACACCACCAAGGCTGGGATACCGGCAGCGGCTCGGGCAGTCCAGCGCCAAGGGGCAGGCGCAGCAGATGCCCGGGCAGCAGCTGCTGAATGCCGCTGTGGATACAGCGAGGGGCGGCGATGGCCCCGAAGCGCAGCAGCTGGGCAAGCGACGGTCGATCAATAGGGTTGTCGAAGCCCGGCCAGGCCCGCAGCGCTGCCAGCTCGGAGGCAAAAACCAGTGCCGGGCCCGCACCGGAGCCCGTTGAACCAGAGCCACTGAGTCCCCAGTACAGCGGCTTCTCGCCGAAGCGATCGCGAGCCAGCTGCAGCAACTGCTCGCGCCGGTCCCAGAGTGCAAGGGCAAACATGCCGGCGCAGCGCTGCAGGGCAGCTTCGAGCCCCCAGGCCTCGATGGCGGCCAGCAGGGTTTCGGTGTCGGAGTAACCGCGCCAGGGGCCGGGCAGTTCTTGGCGAAGCGCGAGGTGGTTGTAGATCTCACCGTTGAAGACAATCACGTAGCGGCCACTGGCCGACGGCATCGGCTGATGGCCAGCCGGAGATAGATCGAGGATCGCCAGGCGCCGGTGGACCAGAGCCAGGCCCACGGCTGGGTCCACCCACGCGCCTGAATCATCGGGGCCGCGATAGGCGATCGCAGCGGCCATCACACGAGACCACGACTCCAGTTCAGGTCGCGACTGAACTTGCGCAAATATCCCGGCGATGCCGCACATCGCTCAGGCGGCCCGCTTGATCGCCCGCACCACGCTGGAGCAACCACCCGGATAGTGCGCCATCCCCGCGAAGGTGACGTCACAGCCACGGCGGCTGAACATGCGGGCCACGTCGTCGACGCGCTGGGGGTTGTCGAACTCCGGCGAGAAGGCATCAAAGGTGTCCATCACCGCCCACTCGCGCCGTTGGGTCGGCGAAAGACCTTTTGGGAATCCGCGCACATCGGTGATCGGGATGAAGCGGGTGAGGGCGCCGAGCCGAACGGCGCAGAGCAGGTCAAAGAGGAGCAGCATCGAGCGGATGTTGAGCCGGATCAGGCGCAGCAGCAAGGGCTTGGGCAGGCGTTTAGAGAGGGGCCTGAGGATGTATTTGGAGTGGATCTTGGTATACCAACCTTTGATCGGATAAAAATCCACCACGATCTGTGCGCCCACCTTAGCTTTGGCGATCAGGGCCGCGACGGAGTCTTCAAAGGATGGGGTGTGCTGCAGCACACCCAAGCAGAACACCCGATCGAAGGTGTTGTCGGCAAATGGCAGCTCATAGATCGAAGCCTGGGCTAGCTGCAGCCGGTCGCCATAGGTGGCGTTATTCCGCCTGTTGGTATCTACAGCACTGGAATAATCTACGCTGTGAAGAACGCCCGAAGTTGTGCGTAGAAACACCTCACTGAATCGGCCGGCACCGCTACCTACCTCCAAAACGGAGGAATGGCTGAGTTGCACTGCATCCCAGCCTGTTTCGGCGTAAAAACGTTGCTCACTTAGATCAGCGCCGGAATGCACATCTAGCTGGGTCTTATCAAACTGGTACCATTGGAATCCAAAGCTAGACGAGTAGTTGTCGACCGCACAAAAGCGGGGAATACCTCTCAAAACAGGGAAGACCTCACCGGAAACAGTATCTTGGAGGCAATCGTTAGCGTGCAGTAGAACTCGGTGATGCTGAGGATGAACGTAGGAAACTGTCAAGAGAGATTTTTGCGGTTGAGTAGAGATAAGTAGCTTAAGCCTGAGACAGGGAAAACTAAACACTGCGGATACTTATAAAACTGTAAGCGAATGACGCAATATAAACATATACAGATTTGTCAAAATCAAAAGTTCAGAAGGAAGAAAGAGAAACGAAAAAACATTAAAAGAATAGACGGACTCAGTCAAAGAGCAGACAACTCCTTAAACGCGTCCAAAAGCGAACTCACTGTATAGGAAGACTTCTCCTTACTCCACAAAACGTGGCCATGAAGCATGTGAAATGGCTGATGGCCAGGTTTTGTACCTTCTCGTCGATAGTATCGATAGTCGCCATCACTACCCCCAGCGCCAAAGTTACAAATGACAGTTTTACTACCACGAACGAACAAAGACAGCGTCGCAGCGCCCGAAGGAGTGAAAATATTTACAACAGATTGTGAATACAATGCAACTCGGTGGTGCAGCGAAAATCGTGACTTTGTGCTCACAAAAACATCTTTGGGAAGCGAATAGCTTGAAAGCTTAGAAAGATCGTCTGGAACTATCACTAATGCAATCCCCAGAGAATCGGCCATTGCATAAGCCTGATCAACATCATACTGACTGGAATTACGAAGAGGAGAAAATCCATAATCCCTGAGCGTCAAAGTAATAAACTTTGAATGATTTTCGAAAAAATCAGGAAATCGCTCTATTGAATCAGAATAGGCTTTCGAAAGGGGAGAAGCCTCATCCCTCAAAGGCAAGCTCGGAGCAATAAAAGGCAGCTGAGATGGCTGGTCCTTATAAGAACTCAGGGCTCTGTAAATATCAAAATAACGAGAGCCACCAGGATCATAGTTTTTACTATGGCCAAACGGATAAATTAAAAAATCCTCCGAAGATCTACTACAGAGCGCATCATGCTCAGGCTTTGACGAAATAATACTTACAGATCTAACGTGCGAAAATAAAGATGCGATAGGAAAAATTAGATTCTGTATTCGCGCTTGTCGCTCACAAATAGGCACGAAATGATCATACTGAACACTTGCCGAAGGTAAATCAGGCGGACAATACAATATTACATCAAATTCATTATATCCAATCCTAGTCAATTGATGATATGCATAAAATAGGTTCCAGACGAAATCAAAAGTAACGGCTTGCGATTGGGTGCTCCACAAATAGGTTGCACTTGATGGTGGCTCAGCCTTACCAGAGACAATGTCTCTTAAGTGAGATCCATGCACGTAGTCAAGAATAAAATTAGACCATCGGCGGGTAGGCGTTTTAATTTCTTGGCGCCAACGCTTAAGACTGAGCAACTTAACGACGTTCAACTGGAAGCACCTGATATCACACATTAAGCATTATAAAAGACCACTCAGGCGTCCTATCTCGATTCAGTCCTTTGACAAGGAGTTGAGGAAGGTCTATGACTGGATTGATCTGTCAGGCATCTCTTCTCTCTCCTCCCGCAGGACACAACTAACTAAGTTTAATCGCGAAGAGTGGTCAATATCATAAAGAGGAGTTAAGCACATTTCTGATCATAAATCTTTTCAGTATTATCTGAAAACTGACCAAAATAAGCCGTAGGTATAATGTATAAATGCTTGAAGGCCAATTGGGCGCCTGTTCGATTGCGAAAAATGTTATTAAATTTAACGATTATTTATCCACCCGAGTAAATGTCTGGAGACTCAAATTCATTGCTAGATATTCGCCGATAGCGCGCGAACCGAGAATATTAGTGTGCAAACCATCGTAAAAACCTTCATCAGGCACAGGATTATCCAAAAACATTTTAAGGAGAAAGATATCTACGCTACTAGATGCATTAATAATCTGCTGCTGTGATAGGTAAATGGAGGCAAGACCTGAGCAGTATTCTCTAATCGCCGGGATTGCTTTTGGAGATACACGAATATATACCCTAGTGCCTGTGATTAAACATTTAGGATCCTGCTGCTGGACCACATGAATGCGAGCATTTGGAAAGTACTTTTTTGAAACAGTAAGCAATTCATTGAACAATTGCTTGTATTCTCGGATCTCGTCATGAGTTCTCAGTGGAATATTACTCGAAATGTGATTATCGAGGAACTTGGGATTACTTTTTCCATGTCCAATTTGAACAGCACCGTCTGGAAGTTTAAACTGAACCCCTCGGAGCAAGTCGAGTTTAAGTTTTAACTCTCTAAGTCTTCCATACAAGAAAGAACGTTTTGACAGATAAGAGCGAAACCGTCTGCGCAGGGTGGGCGAATCATATATGTTCGAGCGAGAAGAAACTACACCTTTTGAAAACCGAACATCGTTTACTCCTACGTAAAATATAATGTCATCGACTTTTTCGAGATCAAGTGTCTTAGCATGCCAATTCTTTAATGAAAAAACATGACCAAAAGTACTTTGTCCGTCAACTCCCCCATTGATTACTTTCTTGTCGATTTTAGACTCCAATATACGTTGCCATGTTTTGGCGTCGTCAACGTATCTCTGGTCAGTCGTAGACCCACCAATTGTCAACACGATTCCTCTATTACCAAGGTCATTCTTGGAAGGTCTATATCCTTGTTGGTCACGAGTATAAACTGATTTTGTGCCAATTTTTCGTCCCTCAATCAAGGAAGTGTCGTAGATTTTACGAACACCGACTGCGGCTTGAGGAATGTCCAATGCTGGTGAGTGCAGTAAATACCTCCCAAACGCAAGATCTATGGAAAGGAGAACAACTCCAAAGACAATCCCATTAATTGCAACTATTTTGACTGCAATTTTATAGTTCATCTCTGAGATCAGAAAATAGAGTAAATAAACGGTGCGACAACTGATCCCTGAGTGAACACAATAAGTGCTCCCATCAAAACAATCGTGATAATCAAAGGTGCCAACCAGTACTTCTTGCGAACTTTCATAAAGTCCCAGATGTCTTTGACTAAATCAAGAAATGCTTCCATGGTTCAAAAGATGCGAGTGAGGTCAGTGTTGTGGTCTTTTCGATTTTCTCTGTAGGTCTTCTCTCCTTTTCGTCGCCGTCTTAATGGGTCATATCCTGTGATGCGCATGACGTAAGCGATCGGTTGAAGGACAACGATGAAGACCAGACCAAGGATGATGTGACTATTTACCCATCCAAGAGCATGACCGAGTGCCATCCAACCCTTATATGGGTAGTGAAGTAAGCGGGGTGCCGTCAGACCGAGAATTAACCCTGGTACCCCTACCCATAGAGACCACGCTCTGAACCCGTGTCCCGCGACAGCAGGAAGCAACCATCCGATCAGGATTGGGAACCCAAATCCTATAAGCAGACCGAACTCACGCAGTTGTTTTTTAGAGATTGTTGCTTTCATGATTAATCGAGTTCAAACTCCTGCATCCAGGTTTCATCTTTTTCAACTTTGGGTTGCTCGCTCTTATAGAGGATTTGGTTTTGAAGAACCAAGACATCCATCTCTGTCCTCATAAAGCACCTGTAAGCATCCTGCGGAGTACAGACAATTGGTTCGCCTCTCACATTGAATGATGTATTGACGATGGTGGGGCAACCAGTTTTTCGTTTGAATGCACTGATCAAGTTGTGATAGCGAGGATTTGTCGTACTGCTTACAGTCTGAACTCTTGCTGAGTAATCGACGTGAGTAATAGCAGGTAGAGATGACCTAGGGATATTGAGTTTCTCGATGCCAAAGAGGTTGTCTTCTTCCTCGCTCATCAGCCTGCAGAGTTCTTTTTTAACTGGAGCAACCAGAAGCATGTAAGGACTCTTGGCATTCATCTCAAACTGATTGTTGACTTCCTCTTCAAGGACAGATGGGGCAAACGGACGAAAACTCTCTCTGTACTTAATTTTGAGGTTCATCACGCTCTGCATCCTTTGATTACGTGGATCACCAAGAATTGATCGCGCACCTAATGAACGTGGACCAAACTCCATGGGACCATTAAACCAACCGATCACATGACCCTTATCCAATTCCTTCGCTAGTAGTGCAAATAATTCGGAGTCATTATGAGTATGGTAGGGAGCATTAATTTGCCTTAGGTATTGTGTGATTTCATCGTTGCTAAATTCAGGACCCAGGTAAGTCCCCTTCATGGAATCATTTTTGTTGACGGTTCTCTCCTGCTCATGATGTTGATGCCATCCAACCAAGGCGGCACCTAGTGCTGAACCTGCATCACCACTGGCAGGTTGGATCCAGATATCGTTAAAGATCTTCTCTTTAAGAAGTTTGCCGTTGGCGACGCAGTTGAGAGCAACACCACCAGCGAGACACAGATTCTCGATGCCTGTCTCTTGCCTGAGTGATTTTGCCAACTTCAGGACAATCTCTTCTGTCACAACCTGAATCGATGCCGCCAGGTTCATGTGGAACTGAGTGAGTTCTGTTTCTACCTTTCGTGGTGGTCTACCAAAGAGTTTGTGAAATTTTCGCGCTGTCATGCGAAAACCACGGTGGTATTTGAAATAACTGATATCGAGACGGAATGTTCCATCGTCTTTGATATCAATCAAATTATCTTTGATCTTGTTGACGTATATGGGTTCTCCATAAGGAGCAAGTCCCATCAATTTATACTCACCAGAATTGACCTTAAAACCGCAGTAGTAGGTAAATGCTGAGTAAAGTAGACCTAGGGAGTGAGGGAAGCTAATCTCCCACAAAGAATTAATTTGGTTTCCTTTTCCTATCCAGGCAGAGGTTGTCGCCCACTCTCCTACGCCATCCATACAAAGGACAACAGATTCCTCAAATGGACTTGGGTAGAAAGCAGCAGCAGCGTGTGAAAGATGGTGCTCTGAAAAAAGTAAGTTTGGTATATCTGATGACTTGGCATTAAATGATGCTTGTACTTCTTTCAGGTTTTTCTTGAGTTCAGTTTTCAGAAAGAGTTTTTCCTTTAACCAAATCTGCATTGCTGCGACAAAAGACCTTCCACCTCTCGGTTCGGCACCTAGATATGTTTCAAGTAGGCGCTCAAAGGTCAAGAGAGGTTTTTCGTAGTAAACGACCTCGTTGACGTCTGAAAGGTTGATTCCCTGCGATTTCAAGCAGTATGTAACTGCATGCTTAGGGAATCTTGAATCATGCTTCTTTCTTGAAAATCTTTCTTCCTGTGCTGCAGCAACAATCTCCCCACTTTTGATTAGAGCAGCAGCACTATCATGGTAATAACAAGATATTCCAAGAATATATTGGTCCATCAGAAAAAGTTGTCGCGAGTATGCTGGAGATCGTACCTCGAATCTTGTACTTCGCCCGCAGACCAGGGCATATTAAAGGTATTTTACAGGCACTCTGACCTGAGCTCCCGGAATGGGTTTTGGTCGGTGGTATCGCCTCCTGACTGTGCCCGAAGTCGCCTCTGCCGCAACTGATCTTGATCTGATCAGTTACATGCAGGCGACATCGGATGCCCGCATGCGGCATGGGGGCCGCATTCCGGCCTGGTACCTGCTGGTGGCGGCTCAAGCTTCATCGACCAAGTGACATACTCGGCCGCCTTGGGTGTGGCGATCTCACAGGCCCGCTACAGAAAAGGTGAGGACTACGAGCGGGCGGTGCTGAAACAGCTGTTGGGCGAACTCAACCTGGAGGAAGTACTGATCCAGAACGAAGTATTGCTTAGAATAAATTTAGCATTCCTTGCATGATTGAAAAAATTTCATATGACGTATATCACTTAATCTTTCTTGAACACTATGGAAACATATGGGTAAAGCCTATAAGAAGATGGGCCAAAATGGAACGATCATAAATCTGGTGCATATCTACGGGAATCCCAAAAAACGGGCCAAGGAGGAGGTATGGTAGATATAGGATTTTCACTATCAAGAATAACAACTACAAAATACCCTTGACAAGCAGCATAATTACATAACATTGCCCATTGATCCAAGCTACTATTTCTCAAATTATCGTAATTAGAATTTCTTAGAGCAATAGTGATGAGAGGAAGATTATGTGTTATCTAGTAATTTGCAAGCTAACAATTGTGCGCAAGGTGGTGCAGTTATACATGCAAACATCGTTGATAGAGCCGAGAAAGCTTCAGTACTGTCAAAAATGTTGAGCCTGTCTGAACTTGGATTAAAAGGTGAGTAATGAGGTGGATAGATTTCGTGAAAAGCTAAGAAAAAAGTGATCTATTTGAAAGGATATTGACGACTTCAAAAGCAGGATATAAATAAACTGCAGAGGCAATTAAATGTCTAAGCCTGTACTCCTTTTTATCAACAGAATACGCACTGGCAATCAACCCATATGAAATGTGTTTAGTAGCTCCATAATAGAGAACACCAGATAAAATTTTTTACCTCTTTTTATTGCCATAAAATTAAAAGCTTCAAGGAACTCAAGGTCACTAAAGCTTACAGAATCAGACCCTAAGTCATAAAAACTTAGCAAAGTATTGGGTAGCCTGGCAGTACTGCTAAAGTAGAAGAAAAAATTCTTAAGATCAAATACAGAAAGAAGACTAGAATTTAATAGAAGATATTTGATCGTAGTGAAAGTCCAATAGGAATGCCTGGTGAGCAAAAAATAATTTAAAATGCTTACTTGCGTTAATAAGCATATCAAAAAAGGTAGCTTTTATGCTTTTGGTGAGGGCCTTCAATCGATTCTAAAAAAACACAACCATCTGCCAAAGAGGAGGTCGACCGATAAAGTGTTCTTGGCAAAGTTAGTAGCTCACCAGGAGAAAGCAGAAATGTATCAGTTAGACTTTTATCAATGGCATCAATAATATCAATTCTCATAAAGCCATATAAGCAGGTAAAAACTATTTTTCCAGGAAGTTGATCGCTAAACGCAGGATAGACAGTATTTGCAGCAAAGGCTATCAACATACATTGCATTAAATTTGAATCTTCTGTATGGAGTAAAGTTCTAGCCATTTGCTTTTTATTTTTGACTGCCTCTAGGCGAAGTAGCTCAATTTGAGACTTGGAGATGTACAAAGGGATATGCTGTTTCATTGAATAGTAAGACGCCGAGCTGGATTTCCAACGTACTGAAAACCCTCAAGAGTGTTAGACATGACAACTGAACCTGGAGCAAGCTTAGAATATTTAGATACATTAACCTCAGGAAGGACTTGACAAGCAGAACCTAAAAAAGCTTGGTCACCAACCACAACATCGCCATTGCACACAACATTATGCCCAAAGAATGAACATGAACCAACATCAACACCATGGCCCAGGACAACACCAGTAAGAAGCATATTATGAGAGCCAATAGATACACCTGGATTAATTACACATCCAGAAGATATAATATTACCAGTGCCGATATGAGCAATATAAGAAAGAGAGACAGAAGGATGTACTAGATTGATGAAAGTTGCGTTGAGAGATTGAAGTCTTTGAGTCGATTGGAGCCTGATATGACATGTTCGAGCAATGGCATTGATAACGCTAACTTTTTTTTCAATGATCCAATCAAAAGGACCTAAAACTTTAAAGCCTAAAACTTCCCTGTCTTGATTTGCCTCATTATCGTCGATGAATCCCAATAAATTATAACAATCACCCTTGTCTATGCATCTGTTATTGAAGTCGTCAATAATCGGAAGGAGTTCAGGTTGACCAGTTCCAGCAATAACAATGTCGGGCATTAGTTAATGAGATAATGAGGCTGTCCTCCTGCGGCGTGCAGGGGGTCGTTTTCAGTTAAAATAGATTGTGGAATAATTCCAGTATCAACCGAATACCTGATTTGATCGGATTTATTGATTCCATTTCCATGGATTAACATTGCCGAAAATATTAAAACACAACCTACAGGAACTTCTATTTTTTTTGGGGGAATATGAGGCAAATTTTTAATTATTTTTGGAAGATAAGGAAAACCAATGGCATGCCCATTGCTATAACGGTTAACTCTACAAGGATGTTGATTATCAAAGCTCACTTGTAAGTCCACATCATCAATTAAATGTGAGTTGGGAAAGTATAATAAGCCCGAAGAAGTCGCAGAACGACTGCATGGGATCCATATATTGTATTGATGCTTTACTTGATGTGGTGTTACAGCATAAAGTGACTCTCTATGAAAAGGTACATGGTCTTGGCAACTAATTAGATGACATGGTCGAACGGCACGAAGCTTCAAAACATTTACCCACGCTAGTTTTTCTGAAAAACTGCTTTCTAACTGGTGAGATAACAATGCAATCAAATCATGGAGTATTCCATAATTATTGAGTTCTACTTGGCAGGTGTAGACTGACTCATGCCATTTATCTCTACTATAGCTGCATAGTGACTGAATATCTGATCCAATATACTTGGCTATACATGCATTAATTGCATCGAGCACCGCTGTATCAGAAAGTGGCATTACAACAAAGCCATTTTCAGCAAGTTGTTGGGTCAATGAATTCATTCTGCTATCTAAAAGAAATTAGCGGGAATAATATTGGAATAGAAGTGATTAGTCCATAAAGCACTTGCTTGCTTGAACTCGGCAAATAATGCGCTTAACAACTGATCAATTTCGTCGTAAGAGAATGTCATTGCATGAGATAAATTAAATCGGTGCCATTTACCAGAAACAAGTATGTTATGATTTTCTTTAATCTTAGAGGCTACATACTGACCAAAAAGATTTTGCTCGGGACAAACATACTCAACAGTATTGCGGACACCGAGCCCACGAACATCATGAAAAAAGTCATGGTTTCCGAGTTCTTGCTGAATCGTCGATCTAATATAATCACCTTTTTGACACACAGTCTCGACAAAACCTGGAGCCCTAATAATTTTCTGGACAGCTAAAGCAGCACTACAGGCTAAGCTGTGACCTTGGAATGTACAAGAAGTTTCAAATCTTCCACTATTGGAAGCAATAACTGACGTAATTGCTGAGTTTATCAAAACAGCACTTAGAGGTACATATCCAGCAGCCAATGTTTTGCCAAGAATTAAAAAATCAGGCGTAAACTTATACCATTCCACACAATTAATCTTACCGCTTACGCCAGTTCCACACCATACCTCATCAATGATAAGGTGAATATTATTGTTGGTGCAGAGCTTTCTAATTCCTGCCCAATACTCTCTCGAAGCAGGTACATCACCGACTAACCCACCCATAATAGTCTCACCAACAAACCCTCCTATGTTTTCAGCTCCTAGGTCATCGATGGCAGATTGAAATTCATCAAGAAGACGTTGTGAATAAGCTTCAACTGATTCACCATCAAGTCGGTTTTTTAGATAATTATACTCTGAAAGACGATGTCTGTTATTTGAAAGAATTGGTCGATAAAATTCTAAGTTTGGTCGTTCGCCTAAAGACAAGGCTCCAGAAGTTGAACCATGATATGACTGCTGTCTTGATAGATAGCAAGCTTTTTTATTATTACCCATCTCGCAATGAGTTTGATAGCTTATTTGTAGAGCCATTTCACAGGCCTCCCCTCCAGAGCCACCACTTAACATAACTCGATCAAGCTCTAGTGGGTTTGATGAACAAAGGAGTGCTGCAAGTTCTTCTCTAAGAGGATCATCAAAAGTTTTATAGTCAACGTGATTATATAATTTAAGCTGTCTTCGAATTGCTGAATTAACAGAATCATTATTATATCCAATAACAGCGTATGCAGTTCCTCCTGCAGTAGCGTCTAGAAACCTATGACCTGACTTAGAAATAATATAGTGATCTTCTGTTCGCTGTATTGGAAACAAAGGAGGATTATTTGGAAAAGTTTTGAGAAGATTTGACATGACTGAATTTTATATGAAAATTAGATGGAAACGATATTGATATGATCATAGCGTAGAACCTTGGCAGCTTCAATTGAACAACTTGTCACTGGGTGCTTTTGCCTTGCAGAAGAAGAAATCTTGTCGCCCTCTAGTTTATGCAAGAAAGAAGCAAAAGCGGTATTTTTAGATGTGTCATTAAAGTCAAAATTTAGGACCTGCACAGTAGGGTACCTGCGGATGAGTTCATTGAGGAATGCCTCTTCTATATGTCTTCCAATAACTCGACAACTCATTACAAACTCCTTAAAAACAAGTTTAGCGTCTAGCAAATGAATAATTGCAGAGATAACTATGCCATCATCACCGAATTTATCTGTAGATCTCGCATAAATAAGCTCACACCCATTATCAAGCAGACTACTCATTTCGGAGTGAGAAATATGTCTTCCGGACATATTGAATTGGTTGGTCCTGTTATAAATTTGCAAAACACGAGCAGAAGGATTAATATGAAAATCTGAATAGATGTACAATTGAATTCCAAGACTACAAAGCCAATTAAAATACTTATCCTTAGATTCGGTATACTTTTCAGAGAAATCGCTTAAATTTTGAGCTCTCAAAGCTCGTTGCCTGTACAGTAAAACTCTTTTCTTATCTTCTTCGGTTGGTAAACGGTCAGACAAGGGTAAAATTCTTGAAAAGTAGAGTAAACGTTCATATACATTTTCAGGAGGAGAGAGAACACGAAGATCGGGAAATCTTAGATTTACTTCTGATCGTTCATGCGGGCTATCATCTATAAATGCACAATCTTGAGAGCGAATATTCAAATTTTTCAGAATTTTTGAAATTGAGTCACTCTTCGCCCCCCAGCTTGCTTCACATGCTACAAAATCATGAAGATTAAGGGGCATCTCGGGGTTCTGAGAAAAGAAAGATTCGACAAGAGAATAATCATTTTTAGATACGATTGCAAGCAAAATGCCAATAGTGGAAAGTTTTTTTAGATATTTTTGAAAGAAAAAATATGCTTCTCCAACTGGATCATGTCCTCCTATTCGGATATCAGAAAAAGAGTCAGATATAATTCCATGCCAGAGAGTATTATCTAAATCGATGAATATAAGCTTTGGAAGTTGGATAGATGCTCTTGTTATGAACGCCTTAAATTCATTAACAAGTTTATCGATTGACTCAAGTGATACTGTTGATTTTGTACGAAGAAAAGTTTTAAACTCTTTACCTGAATTGATGTGAGAAGTAAGACAAGAGCTAGATAATAGGATATTTTGGTGAGTATTGATTAGAAGGGAGAGTTTTAAGTTTAAAAGTGTACAAAAATGAATCAAGCTGTACTCGGCTTCGATATTATCAACAACAAAGTTTGACAACATCTGCACAACTACGGGTGTGATAAATACAGGGCAATCAGGATTAAGATTGCGAATTTTCCTTAATAATTGCTCAAAGTATGCAAGAACAGCGTCTGTATCAAGCTCAATTGAACCTGTATTATTAGTCATTCTGAGAACTGTATTTCCTGCCAAGCTAATAATAATTCCAGAGCAGTTTTGAAAAATTTCATGATCAAGATTGCAGTGTATTAGCAATTCTTGAGCAATTTCAGGGCTCGAGGCTAATTTTATAACATCTTGATGAAGATTAGATCTAAGTACGCGACTTAACAATCCAACACTTTGATCGCAAATTACGATTACAGAATTATTTGCCATGTAATGAATCGAAAATAAGGACTGAAAGATCTTGAACAGAAATATCTTTACCTTGATTTGACAGCAATAATTCAAAGCAGTCAAGCTCAATGCCAAACAAGTCTTTGAAATTTTCTTCTATATCTGCGAGAATAGATACGAATTCAACACTTTCTAGAGCCGAAGATTGCCCAAAGATAGTTGATTCCAAGTTAATCTCCATATCGATACCCAATTCTTGAAGAGAATTGATTATAATTTTTTTGGATAACTTTTTTTTGATCCTTATGCATGGTTAATTAAATCTAGGGGTAGAACAAACTGCAAAAATATAATGAGACATAGAATCATGACCAGTATGAACAACTTCGTCATTCATTGAAAACATTATAACTGTACTGAAATACTGGGTCATGGATTTCCTGAGACCATCTTTCGTTTTACAATTAATATGACCTGGATCTCTTTTATTCTCAGGAATAATTGATTGAGAATCTAAGGTTGGCATGCCAAACACAAATAGTGCGTCAAACGAACAACTTGAAATAGCATTCGAAATAAATTGTTTTTCATCTTCAGGGGGAATATGCTCTAAAACATCAAGGCAATAAAACCCATCAAAATTCCTAGGGAGAGGCCTCAAGGCAAAATCATGCGTAACATGACTAACTTGGCTTGATGATGCATAGAACTCTTCTGAATCAGCTATGAACCTTGAATCGTAGTCAGAAAGGGTCAATCTGCCAACAAAATCAAGCAAAAGTTTTGAACACCAACCATCTCCACAACCAGCTTCAATTACATTTTTTTTTCCTTCCAAGACTTTTGCTGTAAATTTATATCTTGACAGACTAAATAATAATCTTTTAGGATCTTTTAACCATGTAGATGAAGCTACTACCCCTAGCTGCTGTCGTCCCCCTGAGGCCTTCAACTCATGCATATACTGATACTGCTCGTTCATTACCTGTATGCATCAGTGCCATACTGTACCATGCCAGAGAAAAATTATTGCTACAAGAGCCGAGCAAGGATCAATAGCTGAATATCATGAGTATTAATTTAAGTACTTAAGGAATTTAAGGTAATTAATATGTCATAGAGCAAGTCAAATAAAGGTATTGTTTAGGGATTAAATGCTAATATCTTCATTCGCTTTAATAAAAGCTTGAGCATTATCAAAACGCTCCGAAATCAAGGAATCAATTTGACTGTCGCCATTTAGAGCTATAATTTGACTTAATCTGGCGGGATTAAGGGTAGAAAGAATAATTGCAATCCACTTCAATTTAAGTATAGGTAAAAGAACACCCAAGCGGTGGATGGTTTGATGGCGAAGGTGGAGAGGTAATGCATCAATCAGTGGTGATATTTTAATTAAGACTGGAACACGCGGTTGAAGTATAAAATCAGCAGCAGCTTTTGCTGGGTCATCCCAACCAGCGAACTCAAAATCATAAAAACGTATGCCAATATCAGTTTGGATAGCATTATGAAATCCAAAGTCACTCGGAGAGATACAAAGTTGACTCTTAGTTATAGAGTCAGAAATATAGCCAACAGATAAAATATGCTCAATTTTTGAAGTGATACACTCATAATCTTTATACAACTTATCGAGAAATAGCTCGGCATCAGTCTTATAGGCATTAGGGATATGAGCAACTTGCATCCTCTCTATACGATTCTGAATGTTCAGAAGGTGCTCGCTAATGGACATAAAGCCCTCAACAGCCTGAAGCTGGATTATTTGAGACGAGGTATTAGGGGAATTAAGCTTACGAAAAAACTCTACAGCACTCTTGACTGCATAATCAGGAGGACAAATTTTATCTGCGAACGGTGTACCATGAATATATTCTAGGACAACACATCTTCTCAGCTTGTCAACTGATATTAATTTTGGAGTATAGCCTGGAGCTACGAGTTCGGAATATTTTAAAAAATCTACTTCAGCTTGTAAACCATCGCGGAAATTTGACTGGATGGAGGGATAACCTTTGATTACCCAATATCTTTTAACACCGCAGCGATAAACAAAATTATTGATACCCCCCTTGAGCTTTACAAGGCTTGATGCTGGGGTACCAAGTCTATCTGCCCAGTATTTAGCAAAGTCTGGAAACATCTAAAAAATCAACTACGATCTTCAAGGAAGATTCTTTAGGAGTTCAGGCCAGCATGAAATGACAGTCATATTACTGATGCCAACCTTTTCAGATGACTCAAAAGGTTTAAAGAGTATAGGAAATGTATTGTCCGGGAAAAGCGGCGAGTTCAAAACTTCCTGCAGATCATCAAGAAAAACTGCACAATTTAAATTTGAAATCTGAGAAAGTTTTAAATCTCGTGTCTCTAAGAAATAAACTTTTTCTTCAGAGCCTGAATCCAGAAAAAGACCAGCAGGTTTAAGGTGTGTATCTATCCATTGTAAAGCGAAGGAGTGCAGGTCGTATGAGGGGCCTGCATATGGGTATCTACTACGATGGCTAACTATAACAAGATCATGGCCATATTCGGATAATAATTGCATAGTTTTAATTGCATCGGGGAATGGCTCTGCGTGGCACATTCCGGGTCCATAAAGTTCACCTTGGAATTCGGTCCATTCTGACTCTCGCCCTTGACTTCTTAAAAAGTCACGAAGACCAAGCTTAGTTCGGTTTACACTTGTGGGCAGGTTAGAAATTTTTTCAGACAAGAGAGAGATAGAATTATCGTAGCAAGCTATTGTGTTGTCAAAATCAAGGCCAATTTTCATGAGTAATGCTCAGAATTAAATTGCAAAATAGACTTGTATAAACCTTTTGCATCCAGCCCAAGCTGTGCCCGGATGTATTCCTGATTCCCAAGAACATTGATAAAGGAATCAGGAACCCCTAGACGCCTTAATTGCAATGAGGATTCAGCATACTCAGCTAGCCACTCAAGCAAGGCGCTTCCCAAGCCACCAACTATCCCATGCTCTTCAAGGCTGATCCAAAGAGGGAATCGCTTAGCCATATCTGTAAGAAAAGCGTGGTCAAGAGGCTTTACACCTCCAAGAGTAGCAACTGCGACAGACAAACAAACCCTCTTGCGAGAGGAGTTCCGCAGCATGTAAAGCCTCCCCAATTATTGGACCAATCCCGATCACCATAAGGTCTTTACCATCACGAAGTAAATTAGCTTTGCCAATGCCTAAGTTGGACACATCCTTGTGCAGGAGAGGCTCTCCTTTTTTCCCTATGCGCATATAAGTGGGATGAGATTCATTCAAAGCTTCCTTTAACTGAGCTTCAAGCTCAGCACTATCAGCAGGTGCGACAACATTGAGGCCGGGTAAAGTCCTCAAAATGGCAAGATCTTCTAACGAATGATGAGTGGGACCAAGCTCTGCGTATGAAAGACCTGAGCCAGTACCTATAATGACAACTGGTGACTGGTGATAAGCCAAGCCTACGCGAATCTGCTCAAGGCAACGGGTAGTGATAAAAGGCGTAATTGTGTAGACCACAGGCCTTAGGCCAGCAAGCCCCATGCCGGCCGCCATGCTCATCATGTTGGCTTCTGCAATGCCGCAATTGAAAAAGCGTGTTGGTGCTACCTCCTTGTAACGATCAAACATTCGGTTGCCGATATCACCTGAGAGCAAGCACAAATCACTGCGCTCTTTAGCAAGTTGGGTCATTGCGTTGGCAAAGGCATTTCTCACAGCTGTACCTCCTGGAGTTCAGCTAGGGCTGCAGCCAGCTCCTCCGGATTGGGTGTGCGGTAATGCCAATTATTGTCGTCTTCCATGAAGGAAACTCCCTTGCCTTTAATTGTGTGGGCCACGATCACGCTGGGCTTGCTGGTTTCAGCTCGTGCCGTAGTGAGTGCTTGGCCAATCGCTGAAAGATCATGGCCATCAATTTCCTGGACATGCCAGCCGAAGGCTTCCCATTTGTCCGCTAATGGCTCAAGGGCCATCACCTCTTGGCTGCGGCCGGTTGCCTGCCATTTGTTGTAATCGACAATGGCCGTGAGCTGATGCACGTGTTGGCCTGCCGCAAGCATTGCAGCTTCCCAAATGCTGCCTTCATTGCATTCGCCATCGCTTAATAGGGCGTAGCAACGGCTCTTGCTGCCTTGGATTCGTAGGGCAATCGCCATGCCAAGGGCCATCGGTAGACCGTGACCAAGGGAGCCAGTGGCTGCTTCGACGCCCGGGATATAGCCAGGTTTGGGAGGGTGCTCGTGGAACACACTGCCCGGTTTTCCGAATTCAGACAAGCGGTCAATCTCAAAAAAGCCGCGTTCGGCAAGTATTTGGAAAAGTACGGGTGCTCCATGGCCTTTGCTCAGCACGAAGCGATCACGATCTAGTGCATCTGGAGCCTGGGGGTCAATGCGCAGTTCTTGCCAATAGAGCGCTGTCAGTAATTCAACGCAGGATAGGCAGGAGCCCAGATGGGGAATGCGGGCACGGGCCGACGTTTCTATTGTGCGCTGCCGGATGGTGAGGGCAATGCGAGAGAGTGCTGTTGTGGAAACAGGAGCGGTGATGGCCATGGTTTTAGCGGTTGGCCTCCAGTTGCAGATGTTTCATCCATTTCACCGTGTAGCAATTCTCTCGATCGGGAAGCTCACCACTTTTGTAAGCAGTGGTGATCTCATCAATTGCATTTTGAACACTGAATTGTGGCCGAAAACCAGTGGCCAGCAATTTGCTGGAATCTTGGCGGTAGGAGCGTGGGTCGTTGGATTCGCTCACTACAAGCTCGGCCCCTGTGCCCTGTTGCACCCGCTGGGCAATCTCAAGGATTTTCAGATTTTCAAAGCCGGCGTTGTAGCAGCCCGATGGCAGCTGTGGATGTGCGAGAAAGTGGCGATAAACATTGGCCATATCTTGAATATGGATGTTGGGCCTGGTTTGCTCGCCGCCGAAGACTGTAATTTTCCCATTCTTGAGCCCCTGGTGGGTGAGCATATTCACGCTCACATCCAGCCGCATGCGTGGTGATAAGCCGCACACGGTGGCTGGGCGGATGCAGTGCACCTGCATTTGATCGGAGTAGGAGAGGAACACGCGTTCTGCCACCATTTTGGTTTTGTTGTAAACCGAGATAGGTACCAGGGTGAGGTCTTCGGTGACCTGGGGTTCATCCTTCACGCCATACACACTGCCGGAGCTGGCAAAGATGAAGTGCTTCACACCACCTCTAACTGCCCGATCAGCCAGCTGCTGGCCTGCCAGGACATTCACCTCCCAACTCAGGGTTGGGTTGAGCTCAACTGCTGGATCATTGGCGATGTTGGCCAGATGAATGATTGCCTCCACGCCATCGAGCGGGATGGCATCGGTGTCACGCACATCCAGCTTGAGGTTGGTGAGCTGGGGGTGTTCCGGCAGGGCATTGCCAAACCACTGGGTGTCAATGCTGATCACGCTGTGACCATCAGCCAGCAGCAGGGGGATCAGCACTGAGCCCTTGTAGCCGCAACCACCAGTAACGAGCAGTTTCATGACTTGTGCTGGTAACTCCAGGGAAGGGTCTTAAGGGTCGCCAGATTGGCATCCACCCAAGCCATTGTCTCCTGAATGCCCTCCTTCAGGCTGACCTGATCAGACCAGCCATGCACCTGGCGCATGGCCGAACTCTCAAGCAGGTAACTCTGATCTTTGCCGAGGCGTTCCTCGCTGCTCTCCACAAGATCGCTGAAACTAACGCTAGCAAGCTTGCAGATCTGCTCTACCAGCTCCTTGATGCTGCAGCTCTCCTGTGTGGAGAGATGCCATGTGCTGCCAGGTTCCCCTTCAATGGCCAGCTGCAAGGTCGCGCGCACCACATCCTCGATATGAATGAAGGCCCGCACGGAATGGCCGCCGCCATGGAGCTGCATGGGCTCACCGGTGCGGGCGCTCAGCAAGGAGCGGGGGATGATGCGATAGAGCTGCTGGCCGGGTCCATACACATTGGCCGCGCGGGTGAACACCACCGGGAAGCCATAGGCCTGATGGAAGCTGTGCAGGTGCAGATCACAGGCTGCCCGACTCACGGCATAGGGGGTGCTGGGGGCGAAGTGGTTGTGCTCTTTGATCCAGCCACCATCAGTGCTGCCATACACTTCCGGCGTGGTGACATGCACGTATTTTTGCAGAAAGGGTTTTTGCCGCAGGGCATCGTGCAGGGCTACCTGAGACACCACATTGGTTCGGTACCAGTGGGTGGGATTGAGCCAGCTTTCGGCCACCATGCCCTGGGCTGCGAAGTTCACCACAAGCTCGGGTTGCACCCGATCGATCAGGCTCAGCAGATCATTCAGTTGGCTGTTGAGATTAATCGCCTGAAACTGGAAGTTCTCAGCTGTGGCAAGGGCTGAACCCTTGCCGTTGACAGGCCAGCGGTAAGGAAGGAATACGGGGTGCGGCTCGGTTGAGCGGCTTACGCCCCAAACTTCGTGGCCAGCCCGTAAGGCTTCAGCCACAAAGTGGCTTCCACTAAAGCTGTTGGAGCCGATGACAAGGACTTTTTGCTTGCTCATGGTTGCAAAATCTCTTGAAGGCTGCTGCGCAGAGTTGTTGAGCTGATAGGGGTGTTGCCCATGGTTTCAACAGCGAGGGCAGCCATACAGCAGGCCAAAGCAGCAGTTGGCATCATTGCCTGACCACTGGCCAGTCCAGTGGCGAACAACGCCAACAGTGAATCACCTGCGCCCGCCACATCCAGTGGATTCACAGATAAGGCCGGAAAAGCTTGGTTGCTAATAACACCATCCTTTCCGCGATCATAGGCGATGAATCCTTGTGGTCCGAGCTTCATTACGAGACGTTCACTACCAGTGATTTGAAGCAGGCGCTGGCTCAATTGTTCTAGGCCGCTGTCTTTATCTTGTAGAGCGAGACGTGCCTCCCGTTCATTCGGGCAGAGCAATGAGAAGTTCTCGAAGCGGGTGACCGAGCCAACCTGACTGCTGCATTGGAGATCTCCGAACAGCAACAGGTTGTGCTGATCAGCGAGCCGGTGCACTACCTCCAAAATCCGAGGCGTGACAACGCCGTAGACAAAATCTGAGATGACGATTCCATGAGCTTTTGAGGCCAGCCTTTGCAGCTGGGCGATCACCTGATCTTCGACGTCTGCATCCAGATTGTGTTCTTCAAGCCGGCTGACGCGGAACAACTTTTGGTTTTCCACCACGTACCGCTTTTTGAAGGTGGTCGGTCGTGAGGGGTCTGTGCTGAGGCCATCACCAATTCCTTGAGTAGACAGCTCCTGGCGCACGAGTTGGGCCGTGCTGTCGGACCCCACGACGGAGATGAAATCGCATTGAGCACCAAGAGCGCTGATGTGTGCCGCCACCACCGCTGCACCACCAATGAAATTTTTGTGCTCCAGTTCTCGTACCACAACCACTGGAGCTTCTGCACTCATGCCGATTGCTTCACAGGCGGCGTATTGATCAACGATCGTGTCGCCTAGCACGATCAATCGGGTGGCTCCCCAGCTGTTGATGGCATTTAGTAGTTGATCTCTTTCGATTCCTTGTCGTCGGCAGGCGGCCTGAAAGAGGGAACGGCGTTGTTGGCGAAGGTCGCGTTCAGATCCGCTGAGCAGATCAGCAGTGGCGTAGTGGATATCGCCCGCATGAAATTGAACGGATCTGCCTTGTTGGCGTTGTTGCACCAACGTCGCTTGAATTTCTGAGTTGTTTTTGAACTCATTGCCTAGAACCAGGACTTCTGGTTTCAGTGCCTCGATAGCTGCCTTCAGCTCATCGGCTTCAAGCAGCAGCAGAGCATCGGCAATGCCAAGCAGGCTGAGGGCTTCCGCCCGCTCCTGTTGTTTAAAGGCATACCTGTTCCTACCGTCTCCAATTAAAGCGACCACCAACTGCTCACCAAGGCCACGGGCATGCCGCAGGTAGCGGATATGGCCAGGATGAATGGTGTTGAAGTGGCCATAGGCGAGTACACAGCCTTCAAAGGTGGCGGCATCCTTTAGTTGAAGCGATTGTGTCGGCATATCAGAAGCGGATCATCAAGCGGCCAGCGGTGGTTCTATCGAGTACTTCGTTCAGGCGAACTGGAGGAGCGCTTGGAGAGCTTAATGCTTGGCAATCGTCGGGTCGCACATAGAGAGCTGTAATTGTGTTGATACTACCTAAAGTGCCCCGTGTCAAAATCTATTTCAGTGTTCTACTGATAGGAGCATTTGACTGAGTGGGAATAAAGTATAACCATGAACTTTGTGCTTCCAATAATCATATAGAAGGATCAATCGCAATGCTTTAACAAGGCTGTGTATCGTTGATGCATAAATCCTTCAATTTATTTATATGGTCATTATAGCCTATCTCCCTTAAGATCAACAAATTAGATTTGATGAGTATTTCGAATTCGGAGAAAATTTTATCGCTTGCATTTGAGCGCATCTGCTCTGTAGCGAAATGAAGCGTGATCCCATTGGTGATACAATGCTTATACACTTCTTTTCTGACAGTTTCTCTCTCGGGCAGCTGCCAAATACTATAGAGAACAATATGTTTATAGCCTTCATTAAGTGCGGCCCACAATTGGCAATCTGTACTGCCATTAATCCAATACTCTGCGCGAGATAACACAAATCGCAAATTATTTGCGTCGCAATATGATTTGACAATTTGATTTTGAATGTGCTGTGGAACTCTATGGCCATTGAATTCGCCGCTGGCGATGTAACCTCTTGCAAGACTCATGGTTTTATTCATCATATCCAGCTTTCTGGGTGACTGTAATCCATGCCTAATCTTGTACAGTTTTTGACGGTTATTGGCATGAAATACTCGCCTAACTTTTTATCCCAGTATGGAGTATGCAATCCTTTGAAACGGCAATTAATTGACCAGTGTGTATTTCTTTCTTCATTCAAGGAATAACCGTGAGGCAGGGACTGGTCGAAAGCTAAGATTTGCCCATACTCAATCGGAATCCAAGTCAAGTCGTCGCGAAGTTCGTTAAAAAGTTCATCTGATGTGAGTCTTAATAGTTCCTTGGATTCATTAAGCCTACGTTTGTAACTATTTCTCTTTAATATGTACAAGCACATAGAGTTTGCGCAATCAACAAGTGGAATCCAAATATTGAGTTCAAATGGTGATACCCCATTCCATGTGTCTGCATGTATTGGAAGAACGTCACTTGGATTTTGGGGTAAATTAACCGAAAGTCCTGGCCTTTTCTGCATCGCCAGCTCATTTCCGCAGAGCGAGTGGATTATATTCTTGGCGGCGTAATAGTAGTTTTTGTGAAAGCCTGTATTTTGATATATGGCTTGCATTATATGGAGCCTAAGGTCGTTACTTTTGTCGTGAGATATTGATAAATGAGCGTTTTCAAGATCTTGGACTTCTTTTTCGTTAATATTGCAAAAATCACAATATGCCTTTTGGACAGCGTTTTTTATTAATTCGAGATGTTGGAAGTCTGCTTTTTCTATTATGTATCCTTCTTTATTGTATTCTTGACTTGCAATCAGTTCTTGCTTGTCTCTAAAGTCCCATGAACTTCCGCTGTTCATCGTTGGCATAGAAATCTACCAAGGTCATCATAGGCGATGGGGACAGCTCTATTCAAAATATATAAAGGAGTAATCACCAGTGTAGTTTGTTTGTCTGAACCACCAGACCCACTCCTCAGGTGTGTTGAAGGCTTCGCAGGTGACTTGCCAGTACAGAAGATTAGCTTTTTCCTGTTCGTTTCGATAGCTTTCGACGCATAGGTACTTGTTTTGTTTGCCAACTCGCTCCATCTCTCGAAGGGCGAGATCAAGGTCATATGCGTGTAGATTGTGTAACGTCGTGATGGAGATTACCAAGTCAAAGGTGTTGTCTTCCCAAGGTAGATTGATAGCATTACCAGTTTGTACTCGGTCACTAATTTCCGGCTTGCAGTTGGCAATTGCATACTCTGATATGTCAATACCATAGATTTCTGCGTCGGGGATTACCTTTAAAAAGTCATAAAGAAGAAATCCTTTTCCACATCCAATATCCAGGATCTTGGGTTTTTCCGGAAGAGGATAATATTCAGTAATGGCGCGAGCTACTTTTTCCCAGCGTCCTTCAAGGTAGTTATACCCACCGTAGCAGACTCGGCGATCGCCATCCCAGTAATCCTGGGAGAATTTTTTGGCTAACTCTGCAGCTTTTGCTTTGGGATATATAGGGTCATTAACGCGTGCCAGGTAATCTCGTTTTGTACTTTTATGAAGTACACTCATGAAATCGAGTTCAGCCATTTTTAAGAGGATTGAGCTGAGATGGTTTGTTTGAATTAAGCCATTGCATGCATAAATGTCCGACAACAAGTTGTGTATCTTCTGCAACTTGCATGTCGTTTATTTCGAAGTGAATTATTTTTTTGGCTATGTCTTTGCAGCGTCCTCCGTTAAACGCGATAATTGCATAGGTTTTAATACTCATTTGATTAGCAGCTTCCAAAACTTTGACGATGTTTGGCGAATTCCCACTGCCGGAGAGTGCGATCAATATATCTCCTTGACGTCCCTTCACCTCAATTTGGTGTGAGTAAATGTTTTCATAACCAGTGTCATTGGCAAGGCAAGTCACGACTCCACTATTGGCTGACAGTGCTTCTATGCGTAAACCAGGTAGTTTTGCGCCTGTTCCGCAAGCGCCGATGCCATAATGCAGATCGTTGGCAACATGAATAGCGTTTGCCGCGCTTCCTCCATTTCCGCAGATGTAGACATTTCGTCCATCAATCCACGCTTCACGAAGCTCTTTTGCGAGATGTTCTACAGCTTCTAAATTGGTTTTGTTGAAACAGCCTTGCAGACGCTCCAAATAAGAAAAAGCGCCATTTACGAAGGAGACAGTTTTGGTCGAAGAAGCAGTCATGCCTGGTCTCGTACTAATTGTTGTGCTGTCGTCAGAGACTCGGGCGTGCCAATATCCAGGTATGACTGGTTGGTGTGCCAGGTCTGGATTCGGCCCAGCATCTCGGGGATCACCTCAGTGCTGAAGTCGGTTGGCATTGGTGTCATGAGGTTGAGGCGATCCAGGAATTCTTGTTCGAAGGCGTACAGGGCACCGTTAGCTCTGTTCCCAGGTGGCTCTTTCAGTTTCTCATGAAAGGCTCGGACTACTAGCTGATTGTCAACCTCGACGATTCCGCAGCTGCTTGGCGTCTTGGTCTCGAAAGTCAGCATAGTCAGTTCGCAGATGGACTGTCGGTGATGGTGGGCATCCAAGAAAGTTTCCAAGTCCCCCTTCATAAAGTTGTCGGCATGAATGAGCAAACCTGTGAAACCCTCAAAAAACTCCTGGTTAGCCAGTAGGGTTCCGGCGGTGCCCAATAACTCAGGCTCGTGAACCGTACGCACGGTCATAAGGTCGCTTTGCCAGCCCTTTAGGAAGGTCGTGACTTTCTCGTGTAAATAATGGGTGTTGATTAGTACTGAATCACAACCGGCGAGCTCTAGCTTTACGAGCCAACGACCAAGCAGGGGTTCTCCAGCAATGTTCACCAAGCATTTTGGAGTGTGCAGAGTGATGGGTTTAAGTCGCGTTCCAAGCCCTGCGGCCAGAAGTATTGCGCGGAAAGGCCGTTTCATCCCAGGTTCAGGACAGGTAGAGCCTGGTCAATGATCAAATCTGCTAGTGCAAAGCTTGCGGTAAAGGCAGGGGAGATCGCATTTAGTACATGCGTGCTGCTTGGTCCGGGTATGCAAAGAAAGTCATCTTCAAGTCGTTCTGTCTGTCGATTAAACAGTTGTGAGCGGATTCCTACCTTTTGGCTGAGCTCGATGTTGTTCGGTCTGACAGCTGGAATCAGCTCTTGGGCAGCTCGAATGAGCAACGGTGGAAGTGTCAGAAAAGCCTGTTCATGCACATAGCGACGGAATCCACCACGGTTGTTTAGATATTGGCGAGCTAGTAACCCAATATTCTTTGCTGCCATGCCCGGTTCGATGGCTTGAAGACCTCTGTAATTCTCCCTGCCAAATGCAGGTGTTGCTGTAGGCCCAATGCTCACGATTGGTGTCGTATCTGCACTTGGCGTGAAGTGAACCCCAAGAAATGGAACGTTAAGATCGGGCACTGGATAGAGGTTTGTTCTTGGTTGGATTGGGCAATTTGCCTTGAGCTGCCAGTAGAGGCCCTTGAACGGGAGCAAGGTGTATTGGTGGCCCACCCCAAACGGGTAGGCCACCCGATCGGCCTGCAGGCCTGCGCAGTTGATCACATGCGAGTAGTTGATCGATCCGCCATCCGCGAGAAGCAGCTCACGGCACTTCGGCTTTGCTTTCCACCCCGAACAGCCTTTAACAAAGGAAACGCCCTGCTCTCTTAGCTCCTGTTCAAGCCGAATCACAACGTCAAGTGGTTTCACCACAGCCGTGTTTGGGCTCCACAGGGCGCGGCCACTGGCACTGCGGGCCTCTGGGATCAAATGGCGGAGCTGGGTTTCATCCAAAAACTCGACTGTGGCGCCATTGGCGGTGCCGCGCTCAGCCAACACATCCAGCTGGGCATCTAACTCCAGCTTGGGCGGCACAATCACCTTGCCGCAAGCATTCATAGGCAAGCCACGCTCCTGCACCCAGGCCCTCAGGCGCCTGGCGCCGCCCACACAGACCCGTGCCTTAACACTGCCTGGTTTGTAATAGAGCCCCGCATGCAGCACGCCGCTGTTGCGGCCGGAACTGTGGCGGCCAAGCCCAGGCTCCTTGTCAAGGACAGTGATGCTGGATGTGATCTTGCGCTCCAGCAGCTGATGGGCCAGGCAAAGTCCCACCATGCCGCCGCCTACGATCAACACATCACAACTGTGGTGACTCATCGCGGCGCTGGGGTGCCCTGCTTCAGGAGGAGCAAGGGGAATTCTTCAAGGCTGTCAAGCAACTGCAGGCCTGAGGCGGTGCTTGTATCGCCGGCCTGGCGGCCCTGTTCATACCACTGCACTACAGAGGCACGAGCATTACGTCCATGACCGCTCAGCACGTGGAAAAGGATGGCCAAATCTGCCGCGGCGCCGGCCTGTAGATCACTGAGACGATCGCCGATCAGCATTGAGCGCCCCAGATCAAGATTGAGGGCTGTTGCGGCCTCTAAGAGCATCTGCGGGCTGGGCTTGCGCCAACTACCTGCAGGAGCATCCGGCCCATGGCCATTGGCATATATGGCCGCAAGCGGCGCGTCTAATCCAAGTAACTCCTGCATACGCTGGTTGACCCGTTCAACGTGATTCCACTCGAAGAAGCCCCGCGCGATCCCAGACTGGTTTGTAATCAGAACAACAGGCCATCCGTGACTATCAGCCGATGCAATGAGCTGCCGAGAGCCTGGGCACAACCGCACGTGATCGGGATCACTGAGGTGATGGCAATCCTCGATAACTACACCGTCGCGGTCTAAGAATAGTGCTGGAGTTCTTTGGCAAAAAGGTGATACGAATAATCGATATTTTTGGATATCTTCTCTCATTTCGTTGGCAATCAAAGAGCTAAATCAATCATGTCAGCGGGGCATCCATCCGACTGGACCAATCCTTGATCGAGGCGGATAATTCGATCACAGCGCCTCACGGTGCAAAGCCTATGGGCAATCATCACGATCGTGAGGTTTCTGCTTAGTCCCTCAATCGCCTCCATGACCGCCTGCTCAGTGCTGGTGTCGAGAGCGCTCGTAGCCTCATCAAAGACAAGAATCTGGGCCTGTTTGTAGAGCGCCCGGGCGATGCCGATGCGCTGGCGTTGCCCGCCACTCAATCGAATACCTCGCTCTCCTACAAAACTGTTGTAGCCCTGCGGACTGCTTTCGATGAAAGTGGCGATCTGGGCCTGTTGAGCCGCCCGCCTCACCTGTGCATGATCGATCTGATTGAGAGGCAAGCCAAAGGCAATATTTTCGGCGAATGAGGTATCTGTCAGATAGATGCTCTGGGGCACGTGGGCGATCGCCGCTCGCCAGGCATCCAAACGCTCCGGATGGCTCGGATCGTGGAGGTCGTCGCCATTCACCAGGATTCTGCCGGCTGTGGGCTGCAGCAGACCCATCAGCAGATCCAGGGTTGTGCTCTTGCCGCTGCCAGTGCTGCCTATTAGTCCGATCCGCTCGCCTTGACGTATCTCCAAATGCAGACCTTTGAGTACCTCAGGGAGATCTGGGCCGTAGCGAAAGTGCACGTCTTTCAAACGGATCCCGTTAGTCAGCGTCAACGGAACGTGTAAGAGGAGGGAGCTGTCCGCAGGGAGTGGTTGATCCAGCAGCTGCATCACCGACGCAAGACTGTCTTTGGCGGCGCGGCTTTGGGCCCAGCCCTCGTATACCTTCTGGGCCATCGGCAACAGCCGTTGGGCGCCCAGGGCCAAGGCCCCCAGCAAGGGGAGGGCCCGGCTCACCCCCTGCTGGCTGACCAGCACGTAGCCGGCAACGGCGATCAGAGCCATCCCCGCCGGCTCCAGCACCAGACGCGGATAGGTGCTTAGAAAAATGGCATCAGCTGTAGCTCGCCGGAGGGGCTTATCGGCCAGCCGATAGTGGGTTTCATAGAAGCCCTGGTAGCCATTGAGCAACACGTCGCGGATGGCCCCCAACCCCTCCTGCAGGGTCTGGATCAAGCGTTGGTTGAGAAACACTTGTTGGCGAGCCAGCCGCTGCAAGGGCACCTGGCTCGACGCCATAGCGGCGGCATAGACAAGGGCCACCACCAGGCCAGTGCCCAGGGCGATCCCCCAATCAATCGCCAGCAGCGTCGCCACCAGGCTGGCTGCAATCAACCCCGAACTCAATAGCAGCAGCAGCGGGTTGAGCACCGCATTGGTCACCCGAATCACATCCGTGCTGATCGAGGCGATCAGCTGGCTGCTGTTGCGCGCTAGGTGCACCGCATAAGGCTGATAGAGAGTGCGCCGGTAGGCCTCACAGCTCAGGTCAGAGCCGATCGCCGCTGCCAGCCGTCCATTCAGCCACAGGGTCAGCAGCCGGATCGTGCCGGCCAGCAGAGAAGCGACGGAAAAGGCAAGCGTGATTGGCAGCAGCAGCTCCTCGGCGCTGGCGATCCCGAGCTTTGGTCCCCACTGCTGCACCAAGGACTGGTTCCAGAGCCCCTCGGGATTGGCCAACACCGCAAGAAACGGCAGCACCGCCGCCAGGCTCAGCACCTCCGCCGCACTGCTGGCCAGCATCACTAGTAAAAGCATCCACAGCTGCCAGCGCCGGCGGCGACCCAGATAGCCCCAGAGCTGACGCAGCAGCTGGCGCAGGCTTGGATCTGGCATGAGCGGTGATGCAGGCACTAAAGATAGTAGAGATGAGAGCTAGGAGCAGATGTATCGGGAATGATGGCGACTAAAGGCGAAGAGCCTGAAGCTGCCGCGGCACCAAACCCTTCAAGTCCACCAGCAACCCCTCCTGCGTGAGCATTGGCTGCCATTGATCCGGTTGCAGTTCCCTGAACTGCTGATGCGCCACCGCAACCACCACCGCACTCCAGCGCTCGCCATGGGGGATCACCGGCTGCACTGTGAGGCCGTATTTGAGTTGCGCTTCTTGCGAATCCACCCAGGGATCCACCACCAAAGGCCACATCCCGTAGCGCTGCAGTGCACAAATCAGATCCACCACACGTGTGTTGCGAAGATCTGGGCAGTTTTCCTTGAAGCTGAGCCCAAGCACTAGCACCTTGGCTTTGGCGATCACCATCCCCCGGCGAGCCATTTCCAACACCAGCTGCTCCACCACCCAGCGACCCATACCGTCGTTGATGCGCCGACCGGCCAGCACCACCTGGGGGTGGTAGCCCAGCTGTTCAGCTTTGTACGTGAGGTAATAGGGGTCGACGCCGATGCAATGGCCACCTACCAGCCCGGGCCGAAATGGCAGAAAGTTCCATTTCGTGCCAGCGGCCTCGAGCACATCCAAGGTGTCGATGTTCATCTGCCGGAAGATGATCGCAAGCTCGTTCACCAGGGCGATGTTGAGATCGCGCTGGGTGTTTTCGATCACCTTGGCGGCTTCAGCCACCTTGAGACTGCTGGCCTGGTAGGTCCCCGCCGCAATGATCGAGCCGTACAACGCATCCACCCAATCAGCAGCTTCGGGGGTGCTGCCACTAGTCACCTTGGTGATCTTTGTGAGCCTGTGCTCCTGGTCACCGGGATTGATCCGTTCCGGGCTGTAACCGCAACAAAAGCCTGCTCCTGGCTCCGCGGCGTCGAAGCGCAGGCCGCTCTCGCGCTCCAGGATCGGCACACATACCTCTTCAGTAGCACCTGGATAGACAGTGCTTTCGTAGATCACCACTGGGGTACTGCTGGTGCCCTGGGCAGCACGGGCCTTGAGCGCCCGACCCACTGCGGCACTGGCGTTCTCCAAGGGCCTAAGGTCGGGGCGTTTAGCCGAATCAATCGGCGTAGGCACCGTGACCACGAACACATCGGCTACTGCCAGCTGCTCTGGATCACTCTTGAACTCCAGCAGCTGCGCTGCCTGCAGCTCCTCCGAGCTGGTTTCATTAGTGCGGTCGAACCCCTGGCGCAGCTCGTTCAGTCGCTGGCCATTGATATCGAAGCCGATCACGCGCCGTTTCAGCGCCGTACCCGTGCGGCGGCAGGGCTGAGGCTTGGCGAATTCCACCGCCAGTGGCAGCCCCACGTATCCCAGGCCGATCACGGCCACGATGCAGGTGTTGAGCTCTGGGAAAAGGATCATGCGGCGTAAAACTCCCGATACCAGGCCACAAACCGAGCCACGCCGTCTTGCACTCGGGTGTTGGGCTTGAAACCCGTCCAGGCCTCCAGTGCTGAGGTATCCGCGGCGGTGGCGGGCACATCGCCGGGCTGCATCGGCAGAAACTCTTTGATGGCGGTAACACCCAGGGCGTTTTCCACCGCCTCGATGTAATCCATCAGCGGCGTGGGGTTGGAGTTGCCGATGTTGAACACCCGATGCGGGGCCCAGCTGGTGGCCGGATCCGGGCTGGCGCTATCGAACGCAGGATCGGGCGCGGCCGGTTTGTCGAGCAGGCGCACCAGGCTCTCGATGATGTCGTCGATATAAGTGAAATCACGCACCATCTGGCCGTTGTTGAACACCTGGATCGGCTCACCGGCCAGCATCGCCTTGGTGAACAGAAACAGGGCCATGTCCGGCCGGCCCCAAGGCCCATACACCGTGAAGAAGCGCAGGCCGGTGGCTGGAAGCCCATAAAGATGGCTGTAGGTGTGGGCCATCAGCTCGTTGGCCTTCTTGCTGGCCGCATAGAGACTCACCGGATGGTCCACGCTGTGGTGCTCGGAAAAGGGCAGCTGGGTGTTGCCGCCATACACCGAACTGCTGGAGGCATACACCAGATGCTCCACGTCGTGATGTCGGCAGCCCTCGAGGATGTGGCCAAAGCCCACCAGATTGCTCTGGATGTAGGCTGCCGGGTTCTCGATCGAATAGCGCACCCCCGCTTGGGCCGCCAGGTTCACCACCTGTTGGGGTTTGTGCTGATGGAAGGTCGCCTCCACGGCATCTCGATCCTCCAAATCGGCTTCGATCAGCTGGAAAGGGGTGCCAGCTTTTGAGGCTGCGGTCTCCAACTGAGCCATACGCGCTCGCTTCAGGGAGGGGTCGTAGTAAGGGTTGACGTTGTCAAAACCCACCACGGGTGTTCCCTGCTCCAGTAGCCGGCGGCTGAGGTGATATCCAATAAAACCTGCAGCACCGGTTACCAGAACAGTCATGCAGAGCAGAGAGAATGAAAAGTGATGAAATGCGGCACATATAGGTTGGTACCAGTTCGGCATCAAGCTCACTCCACCGTGGGTAACGGCAGAAACGTGTCGAACATGGTGTCTAGCACCGCAATTGAAACCACCGGTCCCCGTGCATCCAGCAGCGCGATCGGGCAGTGCTTCATCTCACCGGCAGATTGTTGATTCCGAGCAGCCGCAGCGCAAACAGCCACCGCCCGCCGCCGCTCCTGTTCCATCACTTAAGCCGCCAAAGTGTCGGACGATTCTTTAGGCTAAGTAATAACGATAATTAGTACATCACTGCTTAACGGGGGGTGGCGCACAAATGAGCTCGCTCGCAAAGAATCACTTAGTGGTGGTGGAGTTTGCTAAATACATATTGTCACTTCCGGTGGTGTTGTTTGCGAAGCGGGCCTGAGGCACAAGCTGCTTGCACATCGCTTGAAGCCATGCACCTTGTAGCCCTTCTTCAGCAACAGCTCCGCCAAATAACTGCCGTCCTGCATAGTGATGACTGTGACAGGGCGGTTTTGGGCGAGGGTGTTGCTATGGAGGTGATGAGGAATTAGTGAGGGTGTCGTTAAGGGGTTCAAACTGAAGCCTGCAGGAGGTTCAAGAAAGCTTCAGATGATCTAACGAAGCTTCACTGGGCGAGGGTGGCCCTTCGGAAGTCCAGGCCAACCGTTTCAGTTTGCAAATAGCAATACGTGTACACACCCCAGCTACTGAAACAACAGCGGACGGGAGCAGAGCTCGACCGCCTCGACTGCAGTTATTGGAGAATTCTGCCACGGATCGCATCCATCTACATGGGCACTGGAGAAGCCGATGCAACTACAGACCAGCCCCCAGGGAGAGATAGAGATTGTCGACACGATTACGTGTCAATGACGCCACGCAATCGCGCCACAACTGCTTGTCAGTAAGGGCTTTCCCCGCAGGGCTCCTTGTCAACCAAGCCGTGCTCCAGACGACAGCTTTTGGATCCTCAAGGCAATGCTGCAGCCGAAGGCCGCAATCGGTATAGATCTGCACCGAAAAGAAGGTTTGCTTGCGGTGAATGCAACGCCCCGCAGGCAGTGGTGAGCCTTCGAGCAGACGCAGCGCACGTAACGCGGGCTCGGCCAGCACGGTGGCCAGGGAAGGAGCCGCGTGAAACAACTCCCTCGTATCAGCTGCCCTGATCAGCGCTTCCAGCCGTGGCTGTTCAGCCAGGTTGCGGGTCCAGCGACATATCGAAATCAGCAACCAGGTGCCCCAACCCTTCCACCGAGAAGCGCTGCATCCTTGGGCACAGCCCTGCCAAATGGGTATTGGGCTGCTCCATCCAGTGACGCATCAGCTCGCATTAGGGCATTCAAGCTGCGGACCACCCGCAGAAAGAGCAGGCCCAATTGACCTTCCTTACTTATGGCCTCAAGGCCACTGCGCTCCAGGCTGGTGGTGAGGGTCATCGCCGCGAGCCGAAACACCACTGAAATTAGCTGGAACGGCCTTCACGGCCTAGCCAGGCGGGAAAGGATCAGTTGGTGTTGATCAGGCGGAACAGGGTCCAGATCTGCACCAGACCGCCCAACGGCTGACTCACCGCATTGATGGCGTCGCTGGCCCGCGCCAGGGTGCTGCGGTTCACCTTCACCGAGTCTCCATCCCGAAGCGGTGGATTCTTCTCGTTCGAGGCTCCCTCTCCCAGATCAATCCGGAACTTCTTCAACGTGGCACTGCCATTGCGGTTGATCCGCACCAACTCCACATTGCCGGTGCTGGCCCGCCAGTTCTTCGGGCCGCCGGCTGCCAGCACCGCCTGCACCAACGGCGTGTTGGCCTGCAATTCAACCCGCCCAGGGTTTTCCACCTCACCGATCACATTCACGGAAATCACCTGAGGCGAAAGATTCACGGCCGCCAGCTCCACAGCTTCCTCAGGGGTCTCCTCCGCCTCGCTGATTCGAATCGTGTCGCCATCAAACAGGAAAGGGTTCTGGCTCTGGTTGCCATCCAGAACAAGATCCAACAGATCCAGCTCCGCCTGCTTGTAACTGAGCTCACTCTCTATCCCTGGCAGACGGCGCTGCAGCACCACCCCCCGCAGATTGGCGTTCTGGGTGATGCCACCAGCCTTCTGGATCGCATCCACCACCGTTGGTAAACCGCTCAGCCGAATTTCTGGCCCGCCTTCGGTCTGGCCAGTTTCGCTGGTGGTGAGGGAATAGATGCCGGGCCGTTCCACCTGCCCCACAAGGGCCACACGGATCGGACGCGGTTTCACCACCCGCAGCTGCAGATCCGGCCGTAGCAGTTCCTTGCTCATCAGTTGCTGCACCCAATGGGTCGCCTGCTGCAGCGTCAAACCGCTGAGCCGAACGCTGCCCACCAACGGCAAAGGCACACTGCCGTCGTTCAACACCTCAAGGGAACCAGACAGCTCTTCAGCGTCAAACAGCTTCAGGTCGAGGACATCGCCTGGACCAATGATGTAAGCGTCCTCCTGAAGCGTCGACACGGACTGCTCAGTCGGCATCGCCCCGACGGGCAGCACGGCAACTCCCAGAGCCAACGTCAACGCCAGAGATCGCAGAACAGGCATCGAGGCTCTTGTCAGCCGGAATGAGTGTGCAAGTGTCCCATGCGTTCTTGGAGTGACGAGCACTGCCGGTTAAGTTGCAAATCCGTCATGCCATGTTGAATGTCGAATCTGGTGGCCGCACCGGGGCAATCACCGGATTTCGATCCCCGCAAAGATCAGACCGTGCGGGTGAGAAATCATGGCGCAACCGAGATTGTCAAAACGGATGACGAAATTGATCTACGCGAGCTCTGGCGAGCACTGCAGCGCCGCAAAAAACTGGTCGCCGTGACCGCCGGCAGCGTCATCGTGCTGGCGGCACTGTTCACCACCTATCAACGCCTGTTCCGTCCCGTTTATCAGGGCTCGTTCTCCCTCCTGATCACCGACCCGATCAGCAATGAGGGCGGCGGTCGAGCAGGCATGGCCAACGTGGAAGGCACAATGTTTGAGCAGCTAGCCCGCAACACCACAAGCAACGACATTCCCACGCTGATTGAGGTGCTGAAAAGCCCAGTGCTGCTTCAACCGGTTGCCGACAAGTTTGAGCTCTCAACGGGTGCACTGAGATCGAGAGTCAACATCAGCACTGGTGGCGCAAAACGCAAGGAAGCCGAGGGTGTTTTGAATGTGAGCCTCACAGGTCGCGATCCAGTAGAGGATGAGCTTCTGCTGAAGGCCTTGAGCAGCACCTACCTGCAGGCAGCCCTGCAGCAGCGCCAGCAACGCCTCGCTGATGGCCTCGCATTCCTCAACAAACAAGCCCCTTCGCTGCAGACCAGGCTCGATCAATTGCAGGGAGAATTGGCCGGCTTCCGCACCCGTTATTCGCTGCTGGAGCCCACAGCTGAAGCAGGAGCGCTGAAAGAGCGCGAAACCTCTATGGCAGCACAGGTGCTTGGACTGGAGGCTGATCGCAACCGGCTTCTCAAAGTGCGCGATGAGATCTCTGGCGGCACCCTCACCGCCCGCGGCTTCCAGGAGGCGATCGGCAACACAGGTGGGGCGCAGGCCAACAGCGGTCTCACCGTCAGCGATGTGGACCAGAGTCTGCTGCAACAACTGCTCAAGGTGGAAACGGAGTTGGCAGAGGCCCGATCCCGCTACAACCCCGGCTCCTCGATGGTGCTCGGTCTCGAAGAACGGCTCAACCAGCTCAGGCCGCTACTGCGCCAGAACCAATTGGAGGCTGCCGATGCAGCCCTCAGTCTCAATGCCGGACGCTTAGCCACTGCCCGCATGCAACAGGCCACCCTCAACCAGCAGTTCCTGCAGCAGCCTGGCCTGATCAAGCAGTACGAAGCCCTGCGGCAGCGTTTGGAGATCGCCAAACAAAACCTGGCCGGACTTGTGACGGCCAGGGAGAAATTCCAATTGGAGATTGCCCAGCGCACCGTTCCCTGGCGTGTGATCGCGGAACCCACGATCAACCCAAAACCGATCAAACCATCAGTCCCTCGGAACCTAGCCCTAGGCACCGTCTTGGGCCTGGTGGCCGGCGCTGCCGCAGGTCTTCTACGCGACCGCATGGACCATGTGTTCCACCACGCCGGTGAAGTCAAAGACGACCTCAACCTGCCCCTACTTGGCCATATCCCCCACGTGGAGTTCTTCAAAGGGGTGCGGGAAGACAAACGCTTTCTGTTGCAAGAACTGGACAAGTCCGTCACCACTGGAGAAGACGCTGATACCGCCAAACAGCGCCGCTACCAGCGCTTCTTCTATCAGGAGGCCTTCCGCAACCTCTTCACCTCAATCCGCTTTCTCAACAGCGACCAGCCACTTCGTTCCATCGCCCTCACCAGTTCGCTGCCGGCAGAAGGCAAATCCCTCGTGAACGTGCTGTTGGCCAAGACCCTCTCTGAGATGGGCCAGCGGGTGCTGTTGATCGACGCTGACCTACGCAAACCGCAGATGCACGTGCGACTTGGCCTTAATAACCTCAGCGGCCTCAGCAACGTGCTCACAGAAGACGACCAAACCTGGCGCGATGCAATTCAGACCGTGCCCGGTTACAACAACTGGACCGTGCTCACAGCCGGACGACGGCCGCCCGACCCCACCCGCCTGCTCAGCTCCAATCGCATGCGCTCACTTGTCAACGAACTGGAGCAATCAGGTCAGTTCGATCTGGTGCTGTTTGACACGCCCCCGGTGCTGGGTCTGGCTGATGCAGCCTTAGTGGCCGAGCACTGCGATGGGTTGATGCTGCTCGTCAGCCTGGATCGCGTCGATCGCTCCTTACCCAAAGAATCCATTGCCCGCATCCGCAGCAGTGGCGCACCACTGCTGGGCATCGTCACCAATGCCCTTAAGCCGGAGAAGCAAAGTGCCGCCTACGGCTACGGCAAATATGGCTACGGCAAGTACGGCTATGGCAAATACGGCTATGGCTATGGCGGTTACGGGGGCTATGGCTACGGCGGCTACGGCTACGCCGCTTACGACACCTCTGCGGCTTACGCCTATTACGCCAACGATGAGGACGAAACTCAGCCAAGCGAGAACGGCGATTCGTCCGCAGCTGTGACAACCCGCAAACGCCGCAGCCTGCAGCCATCCAGCAATGGCAATGGGAAAGGCAGCGACAAAGCCCCTAACCTGCGCGATCGTTGGCGGGCCCAGCGTCAACGGCTGATGAAGTGGCTGGACAACTGATGCAACGCTCCCGTTATTTCCGCATCGACTGGGTACTGGTCGATCAACTCGCCATTGGTCCAGCCCCTCGCGCTGAACGGCACCTGGATCGCCTGCGGGAAGCAGGAATCCGTTGTGTCCTCAGCCTCTGCGCCCCCGACGAAGCCACACCACCTGCAGGATTGGGCGAAGGCTTCCGAACAAGTCGATACGTGTTGCCGGACCACCGTGCCGGCCGCCTGCCCACCCTGGCTGAACTGGAAACTGCCTTATCACATTTGGCCGAGCTACATCAGCACGGTCCGGTCTTCGTGCACTGCGTAGCAGCGATGGAACGCTCACCCTTGGTCTGCCTGGCCTTGTTGGTGCGCCAGCACCGCATGAGCCCGGAGCGGGCCCTCGATTACCTGATGCAACAGCACCCCGGTACGAACCCGCTGCCGGGTCAGTTGGCCCTACTGCACGAATTGCGCATTCAACAGACTGCGGCTTGACGACAATCAATGACGCAATCAGTTCGTAAGTGTTCTTGGCTGACGTTGATCGCCACAGCGTCAGCATTGTTCCTGCAACCGTTCGTCGCACGATCAGAGGGATGGACACCCGTGGAGCCTCCCTCCACGACACAATCTCCTTTGGAATGGTCAACTCCAGAGCGTGACGATGAAGACAGCAAGCAAAAGGGAGTCACCTGGAACTCTGTCGATGCATCCCCCAACGGCGAGACCACATCAGATGCACCAATCCGATCATTGGTTTGGCAACCTCTAGAACAAAAAGACGTGATCACCGAGGACAACATTGTTCCCTTCAGCGATCTAGATGCAGAGAAAGTTATTGCTATGGAACCACTACCGGCGTATTCCCGTGGATCGATGATTCAGATCGGAGAGACGGTGTATCCCAATCTTGGATATAACGCCTTACAAAGGAAACCAGGAACCTGGGTCAATCTGCAGATTTCTGCGATTGACGATTCATGGCAGCAGGCTCCATCCCCTTGCAAAGATGGCGATTTTTTAGATCAGTGCGCGGACGGCCTAAGCCGAAACTGGCTCTCGCTATGGGCCGACGAAAACTTTAGCCTCGAGCTCCAATGGACGATCCATAGCTTGAGCGGGGAAGGGGCACCCTTTAACTTTTCAATTGGATCAGAAACATTTGGCTCCGGGGACAGTGGGACAAAATTTGGCGACGGTCAATCGCTAGGCTTCCGTCTGTCAAAAAATTTTGGCAAAACATTTGGAATCAGCCTTGGTGGCGACTCATTGTTCCACCTAGACGAAACAACTGACTTGCCCAAGCCCCTCTACCTGATGGGGACAAAAATCTTTAAACTCAATGACACAATTGAGCCGCCAATTATCAGCTTCAGCGCAGGCTTAATGAGTGATGTTTACAACCCGGAGACCAACCTTGGTACAATAACTTACCCAAAGTGGCTAAGAGGTGGACAATATGGATCTATTTTCTCGGTCAGGTATGACGACTTTGCAAAAGATGGCTTTGCGGAGGATACCGCCGGGGTCACTTCAGCCTATGTTTGCGCAGAACAATCTGTTTACAAAACTCCCTACAAGCCACCAAGCGCCGCCAGCAGCGATTGCATCCACGAAGTTTTTTGGGGGCCTGCTATTTCTTTAGGTTTTGCACCTTGGCCATGGATTGGACTCTATGCGATTTACCAAAGCGATCTAAACTTTGGCATTTCTTTTAAGCCCTTCAAGAATATTTCCTGGCAATTTGGATTCGAGTTGGTCGCACCAATCGCAGGCATAAATCCTGGCCTTGACAATTTCATCAACTCAACACACTGCCCAGGAGAAAATATCAGCTTTGGATCATGCCGCACAAGATTGGGATTTTTTACAGACCTTTCATTCTAATTACAGTAACCATATCTAGACGGCAACACGTGCCACGGTGCAGCTTGAGCAAATCGCCCGCTGCCTTAGAATTCAAATCCACAATCAAATGCTCTAATGAGCGACCAAACTCCTAGCACTGACTTACGCGAAGAGTTTGGGGTTCCCCTCATAGTGCATGAGGAGGATTTTCTGCTTAAGTTTCTTCAGCAACATTTACCAGACGATACCACTGCATTAAGACACTACTTCGACAATGGACGAGAATCCGCAACAAGAATTCGCGAGATTATTTTGAGAAATATACAACCGACAGGAATCGCAACAATCAATCCAGACAAGTTTTCTCTTCTTGACTTTGCCTCTGGCTTCGGAATGGTGAACAGGCATTTTCCTATCGTCATGCCTGAGGCGAGGGTAGAAGCCAGCGACATTCACCCTAAAGCCGTGGAGTTCCACGCGAAATACTTGAATACAAAGTGCCACTTATCAGATTATATTCCATCAAATTTAAACATTCCGTACAGATACGATGCTGTTGTTGCTCTTTCCTTCTTTTCACACATGCCAGCACATAGCTGGCTGCCGTGGCTAAGAACACTTTGTGATCTTTTGGAAGAAGGAGGCATGCTGATCTTCACAACCCACGGGCCGCCCTCAAGCGTTGCGTCTACAGAAAAATTTATTCACAAAGGCCTCGATTTTTATTTCTATCCTGAATCAGAGCAAGATGATTTGATTCAGACTGAATATGGAACGGCTTGTGCGCACCCAAGTTTTGCCATGAAAATTTTCGAAGCCCTACCAGACATGCATTTAAGTGAATACAAACAGGGCATCTGGTGGGGAGGAACACAAGACGTGTATGTATTGACTCGCCACACTCCTCGCAATCAAGTCATCCTACGCTCTGACTCAATTCAACTAACTCCTACACTTCAGAAGAGCACAGCTCCGAAGCCCGAAATAAAATTCAATTTCAATCAATAAGATGCAGCGCAACCTTTTTGCTTCAATCTACACAGCAGCCAACTTCGTATATATTTTTTGATGACAGTCACATTCGTCAATTTTGATGGCATTCTTATGCGCAATATTGGCACGGAGGTTCGACAACAAGCGATCTTCTTGAATGAGCCTTTTGATTTGAATAGCAATTGCATTTGCCGATCCCGCTTTAAACAACAATCCCGAAAAATCATGCTGTACTTTTTCAGCCATACCACCCAAATTCGGAACAATCACAGGTCGACCATACTGGAAAGCTTCTTGAATCACCATGGGAGAGTTTTCATACCAAGTTGATGCCATTGCAACAACATGGACGCAGGCCATTCTTTGCGGCAGATCCTCGGGTTCATAACGACCGTTAAAGCGCACACCATCAGGAATACTCTCAAAATCATCAGCATGCGCTCCATTGACTTCCAATTGAACAGCAACATTCACAGACCTAAGCAAACCAATAGCTTCGATTAGCAGCGACAATCCCTTCCATGGATTGACCTGTCCAAAATAACCGACCACAAGGGGGATTTCTTGACTCTGTTCCAAGAGATCCGAGTCGGATAGAGGCACTTGATGGGAAGAATCTGGGGCAGGAAGATTTTCAAGCACACTGATCTTTTTGGGATCAACGCCCCAATCCAAATAACGCTGTTTCAAAAATAAGCTGGGGCACAGCAGGTGATCGATTACCCCGAAAAGCCGCTGCAGCCTTTGTGATCGGATCGATAATTCTCCGCGACGCCCACCTCCCAAACATTGATCACAAGCTTCTGGATCACCACCACTGCACAGCTCTCCAGAAGCACGCAGTAAACGCCCCTCATAGACGCATGGTCCCCAGTAGTCATGCAGCGTCAGCAACAGCTTCGCTTTGGGAAACCAGCGCTTCAAAGCCAGCACCAGATCAATGCCCACATGCAAATAGTGATGCAGATGAATGATCTGAAAACATCGCCCGGCCAAGGCTTGATGCAACTGCCCTCCATGACAGAGGTTCACCGCTGTGTCATGAAAAAAGGGATTGGGCGAACGCTTGATCAACCATTCATCTGCGCTCAAACCCACCACCTCAGAACCCGCTGGTAATTGATCCGGTGAGGAGGCTGCCGCCAGAAAACCGCTACCTTCAAAACCCGGCTTGCTGCGAAACGCCTCGAACAACCGCCAAGCTGCCAGTTCACCACCCCCTTTGGCAAAGACCGGATGGCCATGGCTCACATAGAGAACGCTCATGCCAGCTCTTCTGCACAGAGTGCCTTCGCTTGCCAAGCGTTTAAAAGCCCCCGCCATTGGGCCATCAGATCGACGCTGTGGGTGATGCTCTGGCGCTCCAGATGGGTTAAGCGGGCACTGGGCACTAGCTGCAGACGACCACCAGCTCGCTTCCAGCGGATCGAAAAATCCAGGTCTTCAAAGTCGCCGCGGCCAAACACCGGATCAAAACCTCCAAGCTCTAGAAACCGTCGTCGTTCGAACATCAGCGCTGCGCCGCTCAGCAGCTCAACGTCGTACGACAAACCATCCGGGCTGAGGGTTTTCAGCTGGCTCGGATCCAACCCCTTGAGGCTATGAACACAGGCGGGCAGATCCTGCAACCCCAGGGGCTGAGCCGTCATCCCAGCGTGTTGAATCCTGCCCTCATCCGTCAAAAGCAGCGGGGCCAACAGCGCCTGCGGCATCATCAGCAGGGTGCGGAACATCGGCTGCAACCAACCCGGCTGGATCGGCAGCACATCGGAGTTGAGCAGACAGACGTAGGGGGTTTCCGCCGCCAACACGCCGCAGTTGCTGGCCAAGGCAAAGCCGCTGTTGCGCTGCAAGGAGATCACCGACACATCCAGCAGCTCATCCGTGAGCTGCCCGCGGCACCAGCCCAACACCTCCGTTTCAATCGTCGGGTCATCAATCACATAGAGCAAGCGCACCCGCCTCGCCTGGAACCAGGGGTCTTCACAGAAGCCGGCCACGTGGCCAAGGATGAAATCCCAGCGGCGGTAGAGGGGGATCACCACCGTGATCTCCGCATCACGCATCACGACCCCGAAATGCTCCCGGCGGTGGATCAACTCCTGCCAATGCTGCTGTGAGCTCAATGGAGCAGCCAAAGACTGAAGAGCCTGTCCAATCCCGGCTTCAAACAAAGCTGGTGCCCGTTCCAACGGAGTCAGACCCGCCTGGCACAGCAGCAACATCTGATCCACCACACCGATGTAGGGCAGTCCGCGCAGATCCCGCACATCCAGCGCTTGCTGATGGCCTTGCAACCACAGCCCGGTGAGGCTTTCGCCCGGTTCGAGGGCCAAAACAGACAGGAAGCCAGCATCACTGAGGGCCGGCAGCTGGAGTTGCTCTGACACATCCGGCCGACTCAGATTCGGCCCGGTTGATCTGGCCTGGATCCAACGCCCCGTGCTGGTGCGAGCCAGCAGCACCGCCTCACCAGCGGCCGCACGCCAACCGAAGGCAAGGAGCTGGTCCTGAGACACCCTGAGAAGCTGATCAAGGTGGGCATCTCCACGCAGCAATCTCAACCCATCAATCAACCGAAACAACCCATCACTGGGTTGCGTGTCGATCCGTGACTCCAACAAAGGCAACAGCCACGGAATCAGCCCCTGATCATCCAGCGAAGCAACAAAACTCTGCCAATCATGTGGTCCGAACCCCTGACCCTGTTCAAGCAGGGAATCCAGCCATTGGTCGGCGATTGGCAGATTCCCTTGCATCAAAGCTGCCTCGAGCTGATTCTGAATGACACAACGGCTCAGCATCTCTTTCGCTGCTGCCTTGACCTCATGATTGTCATGAAATTCCGCCAACTGTCGCCACAACTCACAGGCCTCCTCTGGGCGCTGCAAATGCAACAGTGCACGCGCCAGGTTGTCTCTCAGCCAAGGGGAGGGAAAGCCTGCCGCCAAGGCCCATGTCATCAGCTCCCGCGAGAATGTTGCTGCTCCAGCTTGACGAGAGGCGATCGCTTCACCAACAAGAGACCTCTGAAGCTCCTCCAGCGAATAAGAACCAGCCACAAGCTTTTGCAAAGACCAGCCATGGGCGTCGGCGAGTGCCTGGACTGTTGAAAAAACGTTGATGGACTGGCTCAGATCCAAACCAGCAGAATTCTTCTGCTCACATCGATCTGAGACATCTGGGAACATCCCTAAAAGACCTTCTTGACGATGCTGAACAACGAGAGGGGTGTCAATCGGTTGACTTTTTGAACAACCAGAGGTCGCAAGTGGCCTCACTGCATTGATGCCGCCATCCTCGGGCTGATCAGCCCAACGAAACCCAAAACACGGAACAGATTGAGGATTCCCAGGTAATTCTTCCATCCGCTGACCTGACTTGTGCAGGATCACCCCGATCCAACGCTCCAAGGCATGGGCCAGGGTTCCATCGGTTTGGCCAGCCTCGGCTTCAAAACAAGAGAGCTCTGGTAAATGCTCATACAAAGGCTCTAAGGACGCCAAGCGACCAGCAAACATGCTTCCAGCAATGAAGCGGGAGTCGAGGAGCTGCTCTGCATCAGTGCCCCAGCGATGCTGCAAGGCGGCCAGATGTTTGCCGTTGTTATGGAGCTGAACCGTGATCGGCATGACCGTGCCGGCTGGAGCCAAAAGCCCAAGCTCGGAATCGTTCTGCAGACGTTGTTGAAGCCCACACATCAAGTCTGGATTCAAGATGGACGACAGCAGGTGATGTCCCCAGTCCTTGCCCTCCGCCAGGTGTGGAGACGACTTGGTGTGCACCTTGAGGAAGGCCAAATGCCCGACCGACAGGGCGGCCGGGAGAAGTTGACGGACGAAGGGGGCAAGATCCCGGCCACGGTTGGGCACGCCGAACAGATGCACCCTTGGCCAGCCCTGACGACGCAACACGTTGGCCACGGCGTGTAGTTGCCGAATTGGCGTACTCACGTAGAGATCGATCGATGGCTCAGCTCGCGGATCGAGCCGATGCAACATCGACGCCAATCCATCGAGGTAATACCCGTGCACCATCAACGCCAGATTCTCAGCAGAACACTCGCCCCAAGACAATTCCTGAACGGTGGAGGTGATCGGTTCGGATGAAGAATCAGCAATCAGCTGGATCTCCCCGTCGTCACTCCACCAACGACGATGCCCACTCCAGCTCTCCAATAGAACGGGTGACCTGAGATCACCATTCCGCTGCAGGACGCTCCAATGGCTGACCAATCGCAACCACTCCCGGTAGCGCTTGGCCGTGGCATTGCAGTAACGATCCCAGTCGTTCGCTGCGAGCGCCCTGACCGCCGGAATGTGCCAGCCATGCGGTGATTCGTGCCAGTGAGCATTCCTGAGGTGCAACTCATAATTGGCACGGCTTGATGGCTGAGAGCTGCGTTCCGGCAACAGAACCTCCTCATACACACCGTCGAAACCATCCACAGATGAGGAACAACACGGAACCAACCAAGGCAGCGGATCACAACCTTGTTCTCGAAAGAGTTGCTGCAAGCGATCAGCCACGGAGGGCTCACTCCCGAGATGCTCACAGCCACGAATCAGAAGCAGTGGCAGACCAGCGATCCGATAAGCGCGTGGATGCTGTAGCCAGGGCCCGATCCCATCAAGTTTCTGTTGCAGTGAGGCAAGGCCACAGTGCTCACTGAGACACCACTCAAGGACGACCGGCAAACCATCAGGGCTTTCGAGCATCTCCCCGAGCAACTCAGCTTGCTGCGGAGCGACACCCTCAGCTTCAACAGAAATCACCCAACCATCCACCCCAAGGGCTTTGGCTGCCTCAGCAGACCACTGACCAAGGGCCCACTCCTCTGGGCTTAGGCGGCAGAGCCAATCAGCCATGGGCCCCATGTCCAGCCAGTCCATGATGACATCGGCGTTGCAGACCGTGAGATGACCACTTGGAGCTCGCCCTTCCCTGTCGACTGGAGCACACGGGCCTACCTGGACGCGCACCATATCAACGAAACCGCCTTCCCTGGCCCGCCTGGCACTGTTGTGATCATGAACAGCCCGGATCGTCTTTTGGCCGACACCGCGGATCTCCAAATCGACCTACAAGACCTGGAACAGCGATACCAGAAATTGATCATCTTGCGGAACGCAGGGCAACACAACCTGCAAACCATGCAAGATCTCAAGAAAAAATGGAATAACCCAACCCATCAGTCAGATTTACCCTGCCCTCTGATTGCGATGCTGCTGATCCAATGCGCAAGATCTCTCGTTAACCTCTACGACACGTTGCAACCCGGTTACAGCCAATGCATCGAACAGGCCTCAACTGGATCCACAGAAGCCTTGGAGCAGTGGATCAAGTTGCGCTTTGAGAACCAGCGTCTTCGCCTCTTGCTGGGGCAGCATCATGATCATCAGCGCCGCAGCATGCGTTTGCTCACTGAGCTACTGAGCGACATCCAGCAGGAGTCATCCCAAAGCGATACATAATCTCAGACAAAACAACTTCCGAGGCCTCAAGCATCAGCTCTTCAGCTTGCAACAGCGAAGATAATTTTTTCCAGCAAGGATCTTCAAATTGCCGCCGTTTTTCCAGAACCTTGATCAAAGCCTGACGCAGCGGAGTGTGATCAGGATCCACGATCAAAGCATCAACCAGATCACGAATCGCAGATTCAAGATCTGCATAGCTATGGGTAGCTAAGGCGCGATCAATCTGCTTTTGTTGTTTGCGCTGCCGCCGCTGTTGCTCAGCCTCCAGTTCGTGATGAGCCAGCAGCTCCGCTGCCATGGTCTGGATCTCCACCGAACCACTGACTGAAGCCATGAGCCGCCAAGCCACACAGGCCTCCTCCTGGCGGTCCAGCGCCACCAACGCTCGGGCGCGGTTGTCCTGCAACCAAGGCGATCGGTAGCCCTTGGCCAACGCCAGTTCCATCAAGGCCAACGAAAACAGCGGCTGATCACCCTCCCGAGAGGCAATCGCCTCCTCTAGCAGCGCATGCTCAAACGCTGAAACCGGCTGTTCGGCTGTTCTGAGCTGTTGCAACTCCCACCGGTGCTGCGCAGCCAACTGCTCCGCGGCTGCCAGAAACTCCGGCTGCTGCGCCTCCAGCTTGAGCTGATCGAGCATTCCCAATGCCGCTGCCTTGAGAGCCGCGTCCGCAGAACATGCCAGCTGCTGCCAAATCGCTGACGCCTCCTTCTGGCGGTCCAGCGCCACCAACGCTCGGGCGCGGTTGTCCTGCAACCAAGGCGATCGGTAGCCCTTGGCCAACGCCAGTTCCATCAAGGCCAACGAAAACAGCGGCTGATCACCCTCCCGAGAGGCAATCGCCTCCTCCAGCAGCGCATACTCAAATGCTGAAACCGGCTGTTCGGCTGCTCTGAGCTGTTGCAACTCCCAGCCATGCTGCGCAGCCAACTGCTCCGCAGCTGCCAGAAACTCCGGCTGCTGCGCCTCCAGCTTCAGCAGATCCATAACCTCAAGACACTGCGGGTACTTTGGGACGACGCGATCGTGAGGCGCACGCAGCAACGCCATGGGGCAGTCCTCCACCACCATCAAATTGGAGGATCTGTTCAAGGCACAGGCCGAGATCGTTCAGCTCAATCCCGGCGAGACCCTGCTTGAACCGTGCACAGCGACCTCCGGCATCTGGCTGATCAAGAGCGGCAGTGTGCGCAGCCTGGCCCAGGTGCCCCCCAGTCGGCAGTGGCGCACGATCGAGCGGCACGGACCAGGAGAGCTGGTGGGCTGGCTGAGCCTGCTGCACGGACGACCGATCGAACACCTGCGAGCAGCAGAGGCCAGCGAGCTGCTGTTTCTGCCAGCGGCTGATTTTCACAGCCACTTCAAGAACCAAGCGGAACTCAGGCAATGGTGTGCCCGACAGACCCCCGCGATCGAAGCGGTACATCTATTGCGGCAACTCAGTCATGCCAATCAGGGCCGCAGCCAGCAGCTCGAGCAATGGCAGCAGCTGCTGCCCCAGTTGCACTGGCTGGTGGATCAGCCTCCAGGTCTGGGGGAGCTGGACCTCCCCGGTCACTGGTACCGACCGGACGCCAGCCTCTGGACCCAGGCAACCACTGAACCTCTGCTGCAACAGCGGCTGATCTGGTTGCCGGACCCACAGCTGGAGGCCAACCGAGCGGCCTTCCAGGCGGAATTGGACGATCTTGTTCGCCCAGCCCCGGTGCCGGAACGATCCCATCAAGGGCAACCGCTTCAACTGAACCGGGCCAGCGGTCCCCGCGACATCCCGATGGCCATCTGCCAGGCCGTGGCCGACGTTCATGGCGTGCCGGTATACAAAGACAACCTGCGGGATCAGATCAACGGCCTGCTGGAGCGGCAACCAAGCCTGAATCTCTACAACATCGGCCAACTGCTGACGGGTCTAGATCTTTCCGTGGCATTGATTCAGCTGCCCTTACCCCAGCTGGCCCGCATCCCCACCCCCGCCGTGATCGAACACCAGGGCAGCATCGCCCTGATCGACGGCATTGACCCTGATGGCCAGCTGCGGCTGCTGGAGCCAGAGCTGGGACCATTGCGCGTGCCAGCAACCGAGCTGCTCCCCGAGGGCCAGGAAAGGCTGCCGTTGCTGCTGATCCGGCGTCGCCCGGGCAGCAAAGAGAAGCGGTTCAGCTGGAGCTGGTACGGCCCCTACCTGCTGCCCCACCGCCAGGAACTGATCCAGGTGCTGGCCTGTTCCGCCGTGATGTCAGTTCTGGGGATCGTGATCGGTCTCGGCGTCTTCCGGATGATCCAGGCCATCGGCGGCGGCACCGACGCCATCGATGGGGTGATCAGTGTGGGCGTGATCTTGATCGTGGCCTGCGTGCTGGAGGCGATCGTCACAGCCATGCGCAGCCTGATCTTCACCGGCATCGCCAACCGGGTGGACATGGACACCCGCGAGACGATCCTGGATCGGCTCGTTCGTCTGCCCCAGCATTTTTTTGATGAACGCCCCGTCGGGCGTATCACTTATTACTTCACCCAGCTGGATCGCCTGCGGGACTTCCTGATCGGCAAGGCTCTCACCAGCATTCTCGATTTCGGCTTCAGTTTTCTCTACCTGGCCGTGCTCTGGTGGATCAGCCCGACCCTCACCCTGATCACCCTCAGCGCCCTGCCCCTGTTCGTGGTGCTGGCCTTCATCGCCAATCCATTGGTGGATCACCAGATCGATCGAACGGTGGAGGAAGGGGTCAAAACCAACAGCTACCTCACCGAGGCGATCACGGGAATTCAGACGATCAAGTCTCAGAACGCCGAACTGAAGACCCGTTGGGAGTTCCAGACCCGCTACGCCAGCTTCATCGGCGAGGACTACAAACTCAAGGTGAGCGGCCAGACGATCCAGGCGCTCGCCAAGTTCATCAATGAACTCAGCTCGATCGCCCAGATGGTGGTAGGCATCTACCTGGTGTCTCGAGGCGATCTCAACATCGCGGCCCTGTTCGCCTTCCGGATCATGGGCAACAAAGTCACCGGCCCGATGATCCAGCTGGTGCAGACCTGGCAGGAGTTCAAGGTTCAGTCCAACAACCTCACGCTGGCTGCCGACATCGTCGACCGGCCCACAGAACAATCTGATCTTCAGGCCGCCAACATCCCGATGCCGCCCATCGCCGGCAGCGTCTCGATCCAAGGGGTGGACTTCCGCTACAGCGAGGATGGGCCCCAGATCCTCCACAACGTGTCACTGGAGGTGCCGGAGGGCACCTTCGTGGGCATGGTGGGCGGCTCCGGATCAGGAAAATCCACAGTGCTCAAGCTGCTCTCCCGCTTCTATGAGCCCGAGAACGGCCGAATCCTGATCGATGGCCTCGACATCGCCAAGGTGGAGCTGTATTCGCTGCGCCGTCAGATCGGCGTGGTCCCTCAGGACTCACTGCTGTTCGACGGCTCGATCAAGGACAACCTGCTGATGGTGAAACCGGATGCCAGCAGCGAAGAGCTGATCCGAGCCGCCAAGATCGCCTGCGCCCACGAGTTCATCATGGAGCAGCCCCAGGGCTACAACTCCCCAGTCGGCGAGCGGGGTGCCGGGTTGTCTGGCGGCCAGCGTCAACGCATGGCCCTGGCCCGTGCCGTGCTGCAGAACCCCCGCCTGCTGATCCTGGATGAAGCCACCAGTGCCCTGGATGCCCGCACCGAGCGCCAGGTGTGCCTCAACCTGTTCGAAGCCTTCCGCGGTCGCACCGTTTTCTTCATCACTCACCGACTGGCCACCGTGCGGCCGGCGGACATGATCGTGCTGATGGATCAGGGAGCGGTGATGGAGGTCGGAGACCACGACGAGCTGATGCAAAGACAGGGCTGGTATTTCGGACTGCACCAGAGTCAGCACCGGGAGGGGGTGAGCTGATGCAGCCCTGGAGCTTCAATCAGCCCGTTCTGCTCAACAAATCCCGGCGCAACCGCTCGGTGCTGGTATGGACGATCACTGGTACCACCGCTTTCGCCGGTGTCTGGGCCTTTCTGGCACCGCTGCCCGAAACAGTGGCTCTACAGGGCAAACTGCAGCCGGCCACACCGGTGCACGAGATCGAGTCGGCCTTGGATGGACTCGTGGCCGCAGTGCCCGTGAAGGAAGGCGCCAGCGTGGCAGTCGGCGACTTACTGGTGCGCTTCGACCCCCGCGATGCCGAAACCCGCTTGCACGCATTCCGCCGCAAACGAAGCCAGCTGCAAAGTCAGATTGCGATCAATCGGGTGATTCTCGGTGAAGAGTCCGAAGCTGAGCTCACGGCCAACCAACAACAGCAGCTGGAATCCCAACGCCGCAAGCTGAACAGCGACATCAGCGCTGCCCGCGAGGCCCTGGCCCGCAGCCGCACCCGCCTTGAAGGCCTCCGCCTGCAACTCAAAACAGCCGAAAACATCAACCAACGCTTCAACCTGCTGTACAAAAAAGGTGCCACCAGCCAGCTTCAGGCTCTACAAGCACAAACCCAGGCAGATAATTTCCTTAACCAAGTGGAAGCGGAGGAACGGGAGGTCGCCCGCCTGGAAGCAGGAGCTGGAGCCACCATCGCCGGCAGTGAATCCCAGCTTCGACGAGAGATCGAGAACAATCTGCGAGCCATCACTGATCTCAATCGCGAGATCAGTGTTTTGGAAGTTCGCCTGTCGTTGATCGAGGTGCGTGCACCAATCTCCGGTGTGGTGTTCGATCTCAGCATCAGCACCGGCAGCGTCGTGAACACCGCCTCCGAGGAAAAGCCGCTGCTGAAAATCATTCCCCAGGATCAACTGCAGGCGAAGGTTTACATCCCAAACAGCGCCATCGGCTTCATTCAACCGGGTCAGCGGGCTGATGTCGCCATCAACTCCTTTCCCCGTGGCGACTTCGGCTTCATCCCCGCCACGGTGGAGCGGATCGGGTCCGACGCCCTCACCACAGCCGAGCAGCGCCGGGTGCTCGGCACCGAGGAACCGGGGCTGTTCTTCCCCGCCGTCCTGAAGCTCAGCCGCCAGACCCTGCAGGCCGGCCAGCGCCAGGTGCCGCTGCAACCGGGCATGAGCCTGGTGGCCGATGTGCACCTGCGCAACCGCCGCTTCATCTCCTCGATCGCCGGTGGTCTCGACGACCGCCTGCGCGCTCTGGAGCGGATGCGCTGATGCTGCATCCCCTCTGGCCCTACCGGCCGGCCAAGGCCCAAACGCCACTGGCGCGGCTGCGACTTCGGATGCGCCGCCTCTGGGCCTGGCTGAAGCAGAAGCGGCAGCGGATCGTGCTGATGCTGCTCGGCTATGTGCTGGTGTGGTCCATCCCGCTCCTGCTGGGGGAGCCGCTGCTCACCGTGTTCGCACTGCTGCCACTGTTGCTAGTGCCGCCGGTGGGGCTGCTGATCTATCGCCTGGTCTGGAAGGAGTTTCACGCATGAACGAAACGGACTGGATCGAACTCAAACCGGGAGTGGCCTGGACCACCGCGAAGGAGCTCAATCGAATCGCGCGTCAGCAGGGGCTCTGCCTGGCGATGGCTCAGGCCAGCGTCTACGACGAGATCTGTCTGGTGATCGACCTGCCGACGGAGATCGAGCAGCACCTGGTGAAGACCTATGAGGCTGGCCAAGGCATCAACACCAGCGATCAGCGCCGAGAGTTCCTGCAGGAACGTGGCTGGAGTGCGGAGGATCTCCGTTATTTCTCCACCAAGGGCGAACGGGTGGAGCGGTTCCGCCGCCAGGTGTTCAGCGAGGAAGTGGAGCTGCGCTTTCTGGCCAGCAAGCTGGACCGTGATCAGATCCACTATTCCCTGATCCGGGTGCGTGATGGCGACCTGGCCTTCGAGCTGCACCAGCGCCTGCAGGAAGGCGAAGCCAGCTTTGAGGAACTGGCCGCCTGCTACTCCGAAGGCGATGAGCGCCACAACGGCGGGCGCGTCGGACCTGTTCCCCTCAGCCAGGCCCATGCTCAGGTGGCGGAGAAGCTGCGCATCAGCCAGACGGGCCAACTCTTGCCGCCCTTTTTTCTGGTGGACATCTGGCTGATCCTGCGCCTCGATGCCTGGCAGGGGGCCCGCCTCGACGACGACACCCGATCGGAGCTGCTGCAGGAGCTGTTCAACGACTGGTTGCACCAGCGCGTGATGCGGCTGCTCGACGGAGAGCAGCCGGAGCCGCTGCCGCTACACCTGCTCAGCCGAGAGCTGAGCAGCGATCTCGCGTAAGTCGCGCGTGAGCCAATCCGGCAACTGATTGGCCGATTCCACCGTGACGCTCTCCAGCGGCACGAACAGCAGCAGGGCCAGAAGATGGCCCGCAGCCCGTGGGTGGCTCAGATCCCGCGCCATCGGCAGCAGCTCCCGGCGGGCCCGCTCATCGGTGGCATCCAGCAGCTCATCACCAAAACCCGCCAGCAGCAGAGCACGGGTGATCGCCCCCACAGCCGTCTGATGCAACGTCTGCAGCTGCGCCACCTCCACATCCAGCCACAGCTGGGCCACCACCCGCCGCAGGCCGCACAGCTCGTCCAGGGTCTCCTGATCCAGGGGAGTCTCTTTGTACTGGCGGATCAGCGCCCGCATCCGAGCCAGCACCTCGGCATCTCGGAACCAGGCCATGGCCTGCTCACCGCGGCGTTGCGTCAGCGGTTCCGGTGCATCCGTCCCCGCCTTCAACAGACCAGCCGGTTGGTTCAGCTGCTCCTCCAGCTCCGGTGCGCAGTAGGCCACGTAATCACCCAGCAGCCAGTCGGGCAGCACCTGCAGCGGCTGGCTCACCTTCAACACACCAGGCCGGGTGTACGGCATCAGGGCCAGCACCCAACTGATCTGGCGCACTTGTTCCCCAGGCTGAGCCATGCCGCGGGCAAGCTGATCGCGCCAGCGCTGCTCATCCCCGGCCAGATCCTGCTGCACCAGAGGTCCCTGCAACAGCAATCGCTGCAAAGTGCCGAGTTCACCCTGGTATAAAGCCTCCAACTGATCAACGGGGGCGTCGAGCCAGAAGCGCGAGAGGCGATGGCGGGCCAATCGTGCAGCCTGCAAGGTGGTGACGGTCGGCTGATGCTCCGCCTCCCGCAGCAGATCCGTGAGCCGGGCCACGGACCAGGGGGCGGCGACTGGATCCAGCTGCAGGCCAGCCCTGGCAGGCGGCGGGATCTCCACCGGACCTGGTGCCACCAGATCAATGCGGTGCAGGTCGCCGTTCAGCCGTTGGCGGATCCAGCTGCGCAGCCCCATGGGACCATCCGAGTCAGGAGCTGGAGATTAATCCGATCGGCATAGGGTCTTTCTATGCATCTGCTGCTGATCCACCAGAACTTCCCAGGGCAGTTCCGCGACCTCGCTCCCCTGTGGCTTGCGGCCGGACATCAGGTGCGCGCCATCGGCTCAGAGCAGCAGCCCCCCTGCGGTGAGCACTGGGAAGGACTGATCTACCACCGCTATCACTTCGAGAATCGGGATGAGCCCTCCTTGAAGGAGCGCGCCGCCGGAGTGGCCCTGCTCTGCCGCCAGCTGCGGGAGAACGCTGTCCGTCCGGATCTGGTGCTAGCCCACAGCGCCTGGGGGGAGGCCCTGCAACTGCGGCGCATCTGGGGATCCGCCATGCCGATCGTGGTGTACCCGGAGCTGTGGGGTCATCCCCGGGCCCTCGGCTTCGGTTTCGATGATGCACTGGCAGATCTGACACCGGTGGGCGACGGCTTCAGCCGCCAGAATCTGTTAACTGATTTGGCCCTGGCCCAGGCGGATGCGGCCGTAGTTGCCAGCCGCAGCCAACTGGCAAGCTTTCCAGCACCACTGCAACAGCGGCTCACACTGCTGCCCGAGGGGGTGGATCTGGAGCGGATCAAGCCGGATCGCGAAGCGCGATTGAACCTGCCGGAACACGGGCTGGAGCTGGCGGCGGGCCAACCGCTGGTGACCCTGATCTCACGGAACCTGGAGCCGCTGCGAGGCCTGCGCCAGGCTCTGCGGGCCTGGCCCCTGGTGCGTCAGCAACTGCCTCAGGCTCAGCTGCTGGTGGTGGGAAAGCAGGGGCAGGGCTACGGAGTGGAACCGCCCCGGGGCACCAGCCACCTCATGGATGCATTGGACGGCTTGGATGCCAGTGGCATCAGTGTTGTGAACTGGTTAGCCCACCCCCAGATGCTGCAACTGCTGCGCTGCAGCGGCTGCCATCTGGCCCTCAGCTACCCCTACACCCTGTCCTGGAGTGCGCTGGAAGCGATGGCCTGCGGGGCACCGCTGGTCACCAACATCGGCAGCCCGATCGCCGCCGAGCTGGAACACGATAGAGACGTTCTGCTGGTGCCCTTCAACGATGTGGATGCCCTGGCCACAGCCGTTGTAGCCCTGCTGCAGGACTCGGCACGGGCGCACCAGTTGGGGGATCACGCCCGCCAAACCATGCAGGGATCCTTCAACCTTGCGGCTACTGCCCAGGCCTATGAGGAGCTGTTCAGCAACCTGATTGGCCCGAAAAAGCCATGAAAGCAGGGGCGTCAGGTGGGGAGGTGGCCACAAGAGATGGAAAATCAAGGCAAGCCGCCTTATTCTTCCCAACAAGAGTCTCGACCTCCCTGATCAATGGCTACCTCTGTAAGTGGCGGTGCTGGTAATGACCTCGTCATACCAGACGATGCAGCGACAAGCGTCGAAATCAGCGCTACCGACGACGGTGCTCTCATTGATGTGACGAGCAACGTTAAGGACATCAACATCGAAGTTGGCGGAGAAGCTCCGGTAACGGTGGAAGGTAAAGCTGTTAAAAATTCAGTTGTGCGCCCTACACCCAAAGTCGGCGAGACAGCACAGATCATCTTCGATACCACCAAAATATCCAAAACTGTCATCATCAGCGAGGGGCCGGGCGCTGTTGAAGTCGAAGTTGAAAAAGGAACTTTCAAGAAATCCACAATCGATCTTTCAGCTAGCGAAGGCGAGGACTCCATCGCTTTCGGCGGAGACACAAAGGTCGTTGGCGCATCCATTACTTTGGGCAACGGCAAGGACACCGTTGTCTTCAAAGAGGGTATCAAGCTGAAAGGTGATACCGCTATCAAAGTTGGTGATGGCAAGGACACTATCGAAGTCCCTGAAGAAGTGAAAGGTGGTGGACGCATTGGCATTAGTAACTTCTCCAAAAAAGACAAGCTTGTTGTTGATGGCCAGAAGTTGAAGGGCAAAAAGCTCTACAACGGTAGAAAAGAGCTTCCCGATTACATTGCTATCCAATTCGAAGATGGCACTACCATCTCTGGCTTTCTCTAAATTCATATTTCTGAATTTTAAAAGCCCCTCATCTCCGAGGGGCTTTTTTTATGCCACCACCACTCCATAGAGTCGCCGTGTTGTGCGACGTCGCAGACCGTTGATCGAGCGTTACACCCTGCCCGAAATGGGTGCCGTCTGGAGTGAGCAGGCGAAATTCCAGAGCTGGCTGGAGGTGGAGATCGCCGCCACCGAAGCCAACTGCCGCCTCGGCCGGGTGCCGCAGGAAGCCGTGGACACCATCAAGGCGAAGGCGAGCTTTTCGGTGGATCGCATCCTGGAGATCGAGGCGGAGGTGCGTCACGACGTGATCGCCTTCCTCACCAACGTGAACGAACACGTGGGGGATGCCGGCCGCCACATCCATGTGGGCATGACCAGCAGCGATGTGCTGGACACCGGGCTGGCCCTGCAGCTGAAACGCTCCGTCGCCTTGCTGCGCACGGAGCTGGATGCCCTGGCCGCGGCCCTGCGCAACCTCGCTGGTGAGCACAAGACCACCGAGATGATCGGCCGCTCCCATGCCATCCACGGCGAACCGATCACCTTCGGATTCAAGGTGGCCGGCTGGCTGGCGGAGACCGAACGCAACCGCACCCGTCTGGAACGGCTGCAGAGCGATGTAGCCGTCGGCCAGGTGAGCGGCGCCATGGGCACCTACGCCAATACCGATCCCCAGGTGGAAGCGATCACCTGCGAGATCCTCGGCCTCACCCCCGACATCGCCAGCACCCAGGTGATCTCCCGCGATCGCCACGCCGACTATGTGCAGACCCTGGCCCTGGTGGGGGCTTCGCTGGAGCGCTTCTCCACCGAGATCCGCAACCTGCAGCGCACCGACGTGCTGGAGGTGGAGGAGAACTTCGCCAAGGGGCAGAAGGGCAGCTCCGCCATGCCCCACAAACGCAACCCGATCCGCAGTGAGCGCATCAGCGGTCTGGCCCGGGTGCTGCGCAGCTATGTGGTGGCGGCCCTGGAGAACGTGGCGCTCTGGCATGAGCGCGACATCAGCCACAGCTCCACCGAACGGATGATGCTGCCGGATGTCTCCGTCACCCTGCATTTCATGCTGCGGGAGATGACCGCCGTGGTGCAGGGGCTCGGGGTCTATCCGGAGAACATGCGCCGCAACATGAACATCTACGGCGGCGTGGTGTTCAGCCAGCGGGTGCTGCTGGCCCTGGTGGAGAGCGGCCTGAACCGGGAAGAGGCGTACCGGATCGTGCAGCGCAATGCCCACACAGCCTGGAACACCACCGGAGGTGACTTCCGCGCCAACCTTGAGGCGGACCCAGACGTGAGCGCAAAAATGTCAGCCGATCAGCTGGCGGACTGCTTCAGCACCGCCCTGCACCAGGCCAATCTGGAGGTGATCTGGCAGCGGCTGGGGCTCTGAGTCAGAGCCCCAGCAGGCCGGTCATCGGCAGCCCCAGCAGCCGGAAGATCGACGACACGTTCAGGATCGGATTGAGGGGTTGGAAGGCGTCCTCCAGCCCATCGGTCACCTTGGCGAGCTGGTTGCGGTTCACCACCACCACATCGCCGTAACGCAGGGGCGGGTTGCTGGCGCTGCTGAGCACGGAAGTGGGATCAAACTTGAGGCTTGTTACCTTCGGCTCGCCCTCGCTGTTCATGCGGATCAGGTCCACGGTGTTCTCGCTGCCCCGGCGGGTGATGCCACCGGCTGCCAGAACAGCACCCGAGAGAGGAGCATTGGAAGGCACTTCGATCACTCCGGGACGTGCCACCTCGCCCACCACGTTCACCTGAATCGTCGCTGGAGCGAAATTGGAGGTCGCCGTGGTGATCAGATCGGCATTCTCCAGATCATCCGACTGAAGGATGCGGATGCTGTCGCCGTCGTAGATCAGCGGATTGGGAGCATGGCCGCCCTCCCGCAACACCGTCAGGTAGTCAAAGCGGTAGGTCTGGGCTTTGCCGCCGGGCCGTGGAGAAGGCCGCAGCACTTCAACGCTGGAGAGATCCGCCGAGGCACTCACGCCTCCCGCCTGCTGCACCACATCCACCAGAGTCGGCCAGCCACGGCCCTCAACAAGGCCCTTCGAAGGCAGCGAGAACACTCCGGGTCGCGCCACCTGGCCGGTGACCGTCACCCGCACCGGACGGGCTTCCACCAGATCCAGATACACCAGCGGCCGCCGCAGGATCACGTCATAGCCAGCGGTGATCTTGGCCTTGGCCTCCTCGAGCGTGAGGCCCCACACATCCACCGTGCCCAATCGCGGCAGGTTGATGGTGCCGTCGCTCAGCACCTCCACGGTGGCGGAGTAACCCTCCATCTTGAAAACCGACATCGACAGTCGATCTCCCGGCCCCAGTCGGTAGCGGAAGACCTCGCTGCTGGATGGAACCTGAAGTGTGCGGCCCAGCCTGCTGCTGCTCAGCAGCGTGGCCTCCTCAGAGCGAACAGCCTCAGCCCGAACAGCCTCTGCCGGAGCCAGAGCAGCGCAGGTGAGCAGCCCCAGGATGACCAGTTGGCGAAAACCAGTGGCAGAGCGCAGGTTGGAAGGCATGGACGAGGAGCGTTGAGGGACTGGGACGTGTCAAAGCGGCATTAATCTTCCCTCAACTTGAGACGGAATGGGACATCCATGACACTGCCTCCTCCGTCCATCCCCGATTCGGAGATCCACGAGGTGACCCTCTCGGCGGAGTTGATCGGTCGCGAACTGCTGCAGTCGCGACTGTTCTCGATCGAAGGTCTGGAGCTGCATCTGCTTCCCGGGGAACGTTTCGCCCCGGTGGCTGACGCGGTGGGGCTGCTGCGGGAGGCCACCTACCGGCAACAGCTCTCCGGCTCCGGAGACCGGCGGGATCTCGACGGACGAGACAGCGATTACGACCATCTGCTGCTGATCGAACCCGGCAGCGGTGCTCTGGCCGGTGCCGCACGCCTGCAGTTCCTGCCCAAACACTGCGAAACGGCAGATCTGCCGGACGGAAGCCAGTCCTATCTCGAACATGTCTATCCCGGCATCAAGGCGAGGCTCACCTCCCTTGGGAACCATCTGGAGATCGGCCGCGTCGCCCTCGCCAGCCGTTTCCAGAAGCAGCCCCATTCGCTGATGGCCCTGTTCCGCGGTGGCCTGCTGATCGCCGCCCGCTCCGGCTACGACACGCTGCACGGACTCGTCTCTTACAACCACTTCGCCCACAGCGAGCCGGTCAATCAGGCGTTTCTCAGTGGTCTGATGCGTCCGCCCTACCTCCAGAGCGAGCCGCCCCTGCCCGCGCCGCGCCATCCGCTGAGCACGGTTCAGGCCAGTGATCAACCCAACCCGATCGCCAATATCCAAGCTCTGGAGGTGAACATCCGCGAGCAGCTCAGTGATGCGTTCCGGCTGCCGGTGCTGCTGCGTCAGTACGTGAACCTGATGGATGCCAGGGTCTGCGGACTCTCGCTGGCCAGGGATTTCAATCAGATCACCGAAATCCTGATGGCGGCGGATCTGTCCCGCATTCCCCGGGAACGCCTCGATTACTTCATCGATGTCGCCCACCAACCGATCTACCAGCACTTCAGCTGGTACCGGGGGGATTAATGCTCAATGCACGGCTGGTACGTTAACCAGACCAAAAGGGAGATGGGCCTTGGGTGGGGCGTGCCCTGACAAGCAGGAGCTGCAGGAACGTCTGATCGAGATCCTGCATCGCATCTCCGGCACTGATCCTGCTGTCATCACGCCGGACGCCCGGCTGATGGAGGACGTTGGTATCGATTCCCTCGGCTTCTACGAAATCCTGATCGAGGCGGACACCTGTTTCGGCATCCGCATCAAAGAGGAGGAGTTGCTGCGCTTCCGCACGGTTTCAGACATTCTCGATCACCTGGAAACGCTCGAGCTGCGGCCTCCCCATGCCGAAACCGCCTGAGCGCATTGCCGTGGTCGGCTGGGGGTCCCTGTCCCCCCTCGGCGATGACGCCGACAGCACCTGGGCCGGGGTCTGCGCTGGGCAGTCCGGCATCGGGTCCATCCAGGAGTCCTGGGCCAAGGATCTGAACGTTCGCATCGCCGGCCGCGTCGCCGAAACCGCCTTTGCGGGCCTGGAACCCCTGCTGCGGCGTCGCTCCGATCGTTGCGCTCAGCTGGCCCTGCTGGCGGCCCGCCAGGCCTGGGCGATGGCAGAGCAGCACCGCCGCGGGCTCAATCCCACCCGCATCGCCGTGGTGCTTGGCACCGGCATCGGCGGGCTGGCCACCATGCATGAGCAGCATTCCCAGCTCAGTGAAGGAGGACCCAGCCGGGTGAATCCGCTCACGGTGCCGATGCTGATCCCCGACGCGGCGGCCGGCCAGGTGGCCATCGACCTCGGACTGCAGGGCGGAGCCCACACCCCCGTCTCCGCCTGTGCCTCCGGCGCCGAAGCCCTGATGCTGGCGCAATGGTTGCTGCAGGACGACCGCGCCGATCTGGTGCTGGCCGGGGGCAGCGAAGCGCCCGTGAACCGTCTCGGTCTGGTGGGCTTTTCGGCCATGCGCGCCCTCTCCCTTCGCAACGAAGCACCAGAGCAGGCCTCCCGCCCCTACGGCCAGACGCGCGACGGTTTCGTGCTGTCGGAGGGGGCCGGCATGCTGGCCCTGATGCGGCAGTCGGATGTGACAGCTAGCGACGCCCTCGGCTGGCTGCTGGCCAGCGGCAGCAGCAGCGATGCGCATCACATCGTCGCCCCCGAGCCCCAGGGGCTGCAGGCCAGCCGGGCGATTGAGGAGGCGCTCAGGCGTGCTGACTGCAAGCCCGACGACCTCTGTGCCGTGCAGGCCCACGCCACCGGCACCAGCCTCGGCGATCTGGCGGAAGCCCGCGCCCTGCGCCGCAGCCTCGGCTCCGCCGCCGATCACCTGCCGGTGTATGCCCCCAAAGGGCAGCTGGGCCATCTGCTGGGGGGCGCTGGCGCCGTTGAGACGATCCTGGCGCTGCAGTCCATGCGGGCCGGCCTGGTTCCCTGCAGCATGAATGCCGATCCACTCGATCCCGGGGTGGAGCTCGCGGTGACGGGGGGCGGACCGGTTGCCCTGCCCGACACCGACCGTGAACGGCTGCTGCTCAAGAACGCCTTCGGCTTCGGCGGCCACAACATCAGCCTGGTGCTGGCTGCACCGCCTCAGCCGAGCGCCCGGGCGTAATAGGTCTGCACCACGCGGGTGAACCCGTCGCGATCCCTGGGATCGTCCGGGAGCACCAGATCACTGGAACGTCCGCGCTGGCAGTGAATCGTCCCGAGCGGCGCCGTGAGCCGGCTGAGCAACAGCCGCCAGGGCTTGTAGCGCGCCCCAAGGGCCTCCTCCATGCCGTCGTAACGGAACACCCAGGGCACCACGCGGCCGCCGTAGTGACGCGCCAGCATCCAGGCACTGGGAGACACCCGCGCTTCGATCGGCGTTACCAGGGAACCGTTGGGAGCCAGCATGATCTGACCGTGCTCCCGCAGCAGCGTGGACGCCTGCAGCATCCCCTCCATGCGCGACTGCGGCTGGCGGTGGTCCAGCACCACCGAGCCGGCGTTGCGGGCCGCCGCGCCGTAACCAGGCAGCACCCATTTGAGATGCAGCTGGGCTGTGGTCATCCCCGGCAGTTTCAGCACCCCCTGAATCACCAGGCCATCACAGGGGCTGCGGTGGTTGAAGATGTGCACCAACGGCACCTGCGGCTCCTCGCTGCGCTGGCTGTCGTCCACTACCACCTGCACCCCGAGCGCCCGCAGCGCCACCTCGGAGGCCCAGGTCATCAGCTGCGCCGCCCACTGAGGCCGACCCAGCAGCAATGCCGGCAGCTGCAGGCCGTAGAGCACAAAACCCAGGGATGCCCAGCCCAGCCTGGCCATCACCCGCGCCGGAATCTCCAAGGGATTGGCAGATCGCGCCGGCCGCAGCGGCGGCAGCTGCGGCAACGGCTCCAACTGCCGCGCCTCCGGTCCGATCGGGAAGGTGATGCGGAAGGGGAACTCCCCATCGAAGTTGCCGTTCACCTGGGTCGTCATCACCAGGTGTTTGTAGAAACGCCAGAACAGGGGCCGCTCGCTGGGCTGCGGATCGCGCCAGAAGTCATCCAGCGGTTTCTGATCCGTCAGGCCGTCGAGGTTGTAGAAGGTGTCGCCCATCGTCTTGGTGGGCACGGCATGGAACAGAGCCTGCAGCCCTACGGTGCTGTTCACGGTGATCACACCGCGACAGGTGCGCAGGTAGCGGCTCAAGGGTCCGTCGTGGAAGTAGTGAACCCGGCCACTGACGCCGTAGCGGCGAGCCAGCAGGGCGATCAGCGTGGCGTAGCTGTTGTATCCGCGATCCCGCGGATGGTGTTTGAAGGCCAGGTGATCCGACGCGTGGGCATGAGCTGCGAAGGATCGGATCACGTCCTCGATGAAGTCGTGCATGCCCCGGTAAGGCGATCCCATCTGGATCTGGGAGTCGCTGGAGACCTGCAGCACCGCCAGGAAGAACGACAGATGCTCCAGCAGTCGGCGCTTCAGCGCCCGCTCCTGCCAGCGGTACAGCCAGTAGCGCCAGCTGCCGCGCAGCTGGCACCACAGGAACCCCGGTGAAGGCTGCAGCTTGTGCTCCCCCTCGATGATCGGGTAACGGGTGAAGGCGTGCTGGATGAAGGTGGGTGCCTTCCAGACCTTCCGCCAGCGCCAGCCGGGATCCAGCACGATGTCGCCGGGCAGTCGGTCCGCCGGCGGCAGATCCCGGTAGAAGTCCACCGGACGGTTGAGATTGGAGCGGGCGTTGACGCGATCCCGTTCCAGGGTCACGTAATTGGGGCGCAGGTACCCGAGTTCGAACACCCAGGCTTCCACCCCCAGGGCGCGGGCCTCCTCGATGGCGATCCGGTGGGGAATGATGAAATCCCCGTACATGAAGATGTGGCGGATGCCGCGTTCCGTCAGCAGCTGGCGCAGAAACGGCCGCCAGCCCTCCATGTCGCCGTCGTACGGCACCCGCACCTCGGAAGGGAAGCCGAATTCCCGAAGCGGAAACGCCACCTTGGTGACCGGAATGCCGCAGCCCCGCAGGTAGCTGCAGAAGCGGGCGAAGAACAGGCCGATCGGCCCCATCAACAGCAGCACCGGGCCGTCAATGCGCACCTGCACCAGGGCTGGAGCCCTTCCCCTGCTCAAATCCCTGGCCAGCACTCAAAGAATCCTGACACGCCCTAGCGACGCCGCAGCCGCCCCCAGTGGCGGAACAGGGCCTGCACCAGCGTCCGGCGCGGCGGCGGGCCGTCCCGCCAGGCCAGCAGCTCATCGATGGCCTGCTCCGGTTCGATGAACCAGCCGCTGCGGCGACTCACATAGCGGGGGTAGGCGATCAGGGCGGCATGGACGAGGGCGTCGAGGGGCAGCACGCGGCCCCGGCGAGAGCAGGCCAGGCGGTCCTGCGTCAGCCCCCAGCCGGCATAGAACGGCAGCCCCCAGCAATGCACCTCCACCCCGCGCAGCAGCGCCTCGAAGCCAGCCAGTGAGGTGAGCACATGCAAGGCATCCACCTGGCTGAACAGCTGCTGGATCGAACCGCCCGTGAGCACGGCGTCGCAATAGCTCCGGCTCTGGTCCTCGCCGGCGCCGGCCCGGCACAGCCCCGCCACCACATCCGGGTGCGGTTTGTACACGAGATAGGCCTCCGGTTCCGCTTGCCGCACCGCCTGCAGCAGGGCCAGGTTGCTGCGCAGCTCGGGAGCACCGAAGCGGATCGAGGCATCGGTTTCCACCTGCCCCACCACCAGCACCACCCGCTTCGGCGCCGTCGGCCGTTGCCAGGGGGCATCGCTGAGGTTGTATTTGGTGATCGCCTCGGCCACCAGCCGCTGCCGCAACGCTGCCGCGCGCGACAGCTGCAGATCGGTCCAATGGCCGGTCGCCAGCACCGTCTCCAGGTCACTGGGGGAGGTGGCGTCGTAGTAGATGCCGCTCTGATCCACCACCCAGGAAATCGGATCGATCAGCTCGGCACCGAGGCCCACCGAGCGCAGAAAACCGTCCTCTACCTGCAGCAGCGGCAGCCCCCGGGCCTCGACGGCCGCCAGCAGCCGTGGCCGGGCCCGCCGGCCCCACACGGCCACCGCCTCAGCCCGGCGACCGGGACGTGCCCGAGGCAACCGGAAGCGCAGCGTGCTTCCCGCCAGGAACCGCCGCAGATTGCGCTGCTTCCAGGGGGTGAAGCCAAAGGCCTCCACCCGGGCGGCGGGCTGGCTCTGCAGACGCCGTTGCAGACCGATGGCCCGCATCAGATCCTCGATCGGCGCAGGCTGAAGGCTGTAGGGATCGAGGCAGCGGCTGCCGGCGATCAGAGCAGCGTGCACCAGCGCCTCCAGCCCCGGCCGGGCCGTGCGCCGCTCCGGCGGCGTCAGCCGGTCCTGCGTCAGTCCCCACCCCGCATAGAAGGGCATGCCGAAGCAATGCACCGGACGACCCCACAGCAACGCCTCAAAGCCCATCTGGGAGGTCACCACATACACCGCCTCAGCGCGCTCCAGCAGGGCGGCGGGGTGCCGACCATCGGCGCAGAGCCGGATGCGCGGATGCTGCAGATCCGCAGGGCTGAAATGACCACGGGCCCGGCCCTGGATCACATCCGGGTGCACCTTCACCACCACCGTGCAATCGGGATAGTCCGCAAGGGCCGCCCGGAGCATTTGCTGGAAACTCTGCGGCCCCGCCAGTCCCAGAGGGATCGAAAGATCCCCCGCGGACTGATCCACCACCAGCACAAAGCGCTGCTCCGGAGCCAGCGACTCCCGTGGCGGATTCAACTTGCTCAACCGCTGGGTGCACCACAGCAGCTGCACCGCCCGGGCCCGGTCGCGCTGCTCGGCGCTGAGCGATGCAGCGATCCGCTGCTCCAGACGGCTCGGAGCGGTGGCATCGAAATGCACCCCCAGGTCATCCACCAGCAGGCAGAGCGGTGGATGGCGACGCCCCTTGGCCAGCGACCGCAGCAGACCGTCCTCCAGATGCCAGACCGGCAGGCCACGACGCTGGGCGAGCCGCTCCACACGCCTGGCGCTGGGCCGCCGCCCCCAGGCCAGCAGCGCATCCACATCCCGGCTCCGCCCCGGCAGCAGCTGCGCCGGGGCCATGAGGGCCGGCAGCGTCCGATGCGCCAGCATCCCGGTCTCTGGAACCCCCAGCCGGTCGTTCATCGGGTAAGACGGGGCACACCGAATCCTCACCGATGACGGCCGCTGCCGCTGCCCTGGCTCTGATTCCCGCCCGCGGCGGGTCGAAAGGCATCCCCGGCAAGAACCTGCAGGAGGTGGAGGGAGTTCCGCTGGTGGGCCGCAGCGTTCAGGCGGCTCTGGCCAGCACCCGGGTGAGCCGGGTGGTGGTCAGCACCGACGACGACGCCATTGCCGCCGCGGCCCGCAGCCATGGAGCGGAGGTGCTGCGGCGTCCCGAGCATCTGGCCGGAGACACCGCCAGTTCCGAGTCGGCCCTGCTGCATGCCCTGGAGCAGCTCTGCATGGATGGGCCGCTGCCTCCGCGGCTGGTGTTTCTGCAGTGCACCTCGCCGTTCACCAGCGGCGAGCAGATCGATCAGGTGCTGGCGGCCCTGGATGCACCAGCGGTGAACAGCAGCTTTGCCGTCGCCCCCTGGCACGGCTTTCTGTGGCGGGGCGATGGCCGTGGCATCAACCATGACCCGCAGCAGCCCCGCCAACGCCGCCAGGACCTGGAGCCCGCCTATCTGGAAACCGGAGCGATCTACGCCATGGACACAGCGGCCTTCCGCGCCGGCGGCAGCCGGTTCTGCGCCCCCTGGCAGCCGGTTGTGCTCGAGCATCCCGGACCGGAGATCGACACACCCGCCGACCTGGCGCTCTGCCGCGCACTGGCTCAGGCGGCACCACGGTAATTTTGCCGGGTTCCCGAGCGAGGCCGATGGCCGCTGCAGCCGACAAGCGCCTGGCCGGCCGCACCGTCGCTGCTGTGGCCTGCTTCGACTCGTTCGGAAAGATGGCGATGACCCTGCTGGCGGCCTGCCGGCGCCAGGGGGCGGACACGACGCTTCACCTGCTGGAGATCAACAACCGGGCCCTGTCCAGACGGCAGCGTCTGGAGATCCGCCGCACGGATCCGCGCACCCGCATCGAGAAGCACCGCTGGAACGAATTCCGCCAGCTCACCCGTGCGATGGCAGGAAACGTCGATGTGCTGGTGCTGGGGCTGGATGGCCGCCGCAGCCGCGACGCGCTGCTGATGCTCGCAGCGGAATGGAAGGAGACGAGCCGTCGCCCCCTGCTGGTGAGTGCCTATCCCGGCATCCTGTTCCGCTTCGCCCTCGAGGGCATGCTCGACCGCTCCGGCGTCGATCTGCTGTGCCTCAACAGCAACCAGGATCTGGAGCTCTACCAGCAGGGTTGTCGCGCCCTGGGGCAGGACAGCAGCAATGCCGTGGTCACCGGACTGCCGATCCTGTGGAGGGTGCCGCAGCATCAGCCCCCTCCGGATCGCCCCTCGATCGTCTTCTTCGAGCAGCCCTCGATCCCCGTGCACCCGCTGCAACGCCACTTCCTGTGCCAGGAGCTGAAACACCTGGCGGAGGCTTGGCCGGAGCATCCGGTGATCTTCAAGCCGCGCACCTCCAGCATCGAGAGCACCCTGCATCGGCGCCACGGCGAAATGGCGGGGATGATCGACCGGATGTCAGAGACGGTGCCGAACCTGGAGCTCAGTTTCAAACCGGCCACCCGCCTGCTGCGCCACTGCGGCTGTGCCATCACCGTGTCGTCCACCGCGGCCCTGGAAGCGATGGCGATGGGGGTGAGCACGCGCATCGTCGGTGACCTCGGTGTCACCGAAACCCTCGGCAACCACTTCTTTGCTGCCTCGGGTGCCGTGGCGGAGTTCGCCTCGATCCGCAGCGACCCCTTCAGCGTCACCCATGACCCCTTGTGGCTTCAGCAGCAGGGCTTTCAGGCGGATGGCGCCGACCGCTTCGTCAACGCCCTGCTGGAACGCCTGGCACACGGCCTGCCCGCCCTGCCCAGGGGGGGCACCGGTCCGGCCAGCTGGGGCAGCCGCAGCTGGCAGCGCTACGCCGTGAGCGAGGGCGGGCGCCGCATGCTGAGCAGCGGCGGCGCCCGCTCCAGCCAGCGCAAACGCCATCAGACCCGTAATCTCCTGCGACGCTTGCGCGATGGGTTGGTGGGCTTCGGCTGGCTGTCGAAACTGCTGCGGGAACGATGACGATCGTTCTGATCAGCGACGGCGGCGCCGAGCAGCATGCCTGCCGCCTGCTGGCCGACCGTCTCGAACAGCAGGGACAGCCATGCCTCACCATCGGCGCTCCCGCAACTGGATGGCACAGCCCCTGGCCGGCGGTGCGGCCCCAGCTGGAGATCCCTGCCGATGCCCTGCTGGGCACCACCCTGCTGGAGGAGGCGACCGCCATCGGCCTGTTTCTGCAGGACACCGACCAGCTCGATCGCCTCGTCCACGGCTACCGGGAGCTCTGCCGTTACCGAGGCAGAAAACCGGCACCGGTGTTCAGCGGGCCGCTGGCGCCCGTGGTGGGCGACAAGCTGATCAGCGAACTCTCCAGCCGCCACCGCTGCGACCTGGTGCTGCTGCATGGCGAGCGGCAGCGGCAGGAAGCGGCCGCCATGCGTTTCAACTGGCCGGCGTCCCTGAAGGCACCACCGCTGGTCTGCGGTGGCTTCTGGTTCATGCCGGAGCGCCCGCACCTGGGCTGCCTCAGCGGTGGACTCAGCACCCCTCCCTACAGCCTGCTGGTGCTCGCACAGCAGACCATCCCCACCCAGATCGGGGCCAAGTCGCAGATGCTGCGGCAGCTGATCCGGTGGGCGGAGGCATCCCCGCAATGGCATGTGGTGATCCAGCGCGACCATGCCTGGAACAACGACGAACCCTGGATTCCCTTCTATGAACCGGAGGACTGGACGCTGCCGCCCAACCTGGGCTTCGGAGAACCGGGCCAGATGCTGACCCTGCTGTCGAACTGCACCGCCTGTGCCGGCGTCAGTTCCCCCTGGCTGTTCACAGCGATGGCCTGGGGCCGACGCGCCATGGTGATCGGCGATTTCGGCATCCACTCCAGTCAGGGCACCAGCGGCTTCTTCGGCAGTGGCGCCATGCACCGGCTGCGCTCCATCCATCACCTGGACCAGCTGCTGGATCTGCCGAAGCCCAGTCAGAGCTGGCTGGAATCGATGGGCTGGGCCGTGCACGACGGGCCGGTGCGATTGCACCGCGCCCTGAAGGAGATCACACCGTGAGCCGACCGTTCCGCCTGCTGCTGATCGGTGACAGCGACAGCCAGCTGCTGGCCTGCGAATCGCTGTGCCGCTTCCCGGCTGAGCTCGCCGTGGCGGTCACGATCAACGCCATCCCCCGGAATGGAACCCCCGCGCCGATCCTCAGGCGGGCGCAGGCGCTGGGGCGTCTGTGGCGCCATGAGATGGGTCAGCTGCTCACCCATCCGGAGCTGATTCTGTTCGATGCCATCGGAGTGTTCCTGACAGGCAGCAAGCTCAGCGACTTCCGTCTGGCCCTCGGGCTGCTCCCCGCCAGCGAGCGGCCGCTGCTGTTCTGTGGCTTCAACGGCGTGGTGCTGGAGAAGTTCATGGAAGGCATGAGCTGGCGGCTCGGCTACGACCTGATCTGCCTCAGCGGTGAACGCGACCGGGAGGCGCTGGAGAGGATGGTGGCCAGCACCCCGTTCCTGCGGCAGCAGACCGTGCTCACCGGCCTGGGACGCAGCACCCCGTCCACACCGCCGTTGCCCAACGATGACCGCCCCCGCCGCCTGGTGTTCGCCGAGCAGGTGGTGATGCCGGCTGCTGCGCGCGACCGAGCCGAGATGGTGCGGATCCTGGCCGAGCTGGCCCGCCGCTCCCCCGACTGGGAGGTGCTGATCAAACCGCGCATCGCGCCCGACGAGGCCACCTTCCATGCCAGCGACTCGCACATCGGCAGCACCCTGATGCAGACCCTGGGCCACCCCCCGGCCAATCTGCAGCTGGATTACCGCCCGCTGCCGGAGCTGCTCAGGCATGCCCGGTTGATGGCGACCGTTTCATCCACCGCGTTCTTCGATGCCCTCGACCATGGGTGCCGCCCGGTGGTGATGGCGGATTTCGGCATCGCTCCCTCCAGCGGCAGCCACGTGTTCGCCGGCAGTGGGGTGTGGCGGACGCTGGCGGAGGTGGAGGATCTCGACACCCTGGATCAGGAGTTGCCCCTGCCGGACCCGACCTGGCTGGCCTGGATGGGCTATGGCACCGACGCGGGGCCAGCGGAGCTGATCCGTGCGCTGCAGGCGCTGAAGCAAGACCCTCCTGCCGTGATCAACGAGAGTCCTGGCCACATGAGCAATGCCAATCTCAGCTTCACCCAGCTGCGGCGCAGCGCTGAGGAGGCCATCGTTTCGAAGAACTGGGAGGAAGCCCGCAGCCTGCTGATGCTCGCCACCCTGCTGCGCCCGAAGCACCGCAACGCGGCGCGGCGCCTGTGGGCGGTGCAGTGGCCCAACCGACTGATGAGGCGCCTTCTCGTGGCCATCACCTACAGGGATGTGGGGTAAGGTCTCACGGTTCACCAGCTGACCGGCCAAAGGCGAACTGTGAAGGGCATCCAGATCGAACGGAACTTCACCCAGTTCGTGGTCTTCGCGGAAGACAGCATTCTCTCGGCCCTCAGCAAGATCACCGCGAACCAGTCGCGGCTGATCTTCGTGGTGTCGGAAGCCGGCATCCTCCAAGGGGTGCTCACCGATGGCGATTTCCGCCGCTGGATTGCAAGCTGCGGCGACATCGACCTGAACCGCCCGGTGACGGCGGCGATGAATCCCAACTGCCGCAGCGCCCCGGAGGGCACGCCACCGGCCGAGCTTTCGGGGCTGCTCACCTCCAAGATCATCGCCCTGCCGCTGCTGGACAGCCACGGCCGCATCGTGGCCGTGGCCCTGCCCGCCACCGATGGCCTGCAACTGGGCAGCCGCCGCATCGGCGAGGGCGAACCGAGCTTCGTGATCGCCGAGATCGGCAACAACCACAACGGCGACATCGGCATCGCTCTGCAGCTGATCGATGCCGCCCATGCCGCGGGTGCCGATTGCGCCAAGTTCCAGATGCGGGACATGAGCAAGCTGTACAGCAACGCCGGCGACAGCAACGACATGGCGTCCGATCTGGGGACGCAGTACACCCTGGATCTGCTGGAACGGTTCCAGCTGAGTGATGACGAGCTGTTCCGCTGTTTCGACTACGCCGCCGGCAAGGGACTGGTGCCGCTCTGCACCCCCTGGGATGAGACCAGCCTGGAGAAACTCAACCGCTGGGGCATGGAGGGCTTCAAGGTGGCCTCAGCGGATTTCACCAACCACGCCTTGATCAGTCAGCTGGCGGCCACGGGCAAACCGCTGATCTGTTCCACCGGCATGGCCAGCGAACTGGAGATCCGCTCCGGCATCCGTCACCTGCAGCAGGAGGGGGCGAACTACGTGTTGCTGCACTGCAATTCCACGTATCCCACACCCTTCAAGGATGTGAACCTTCGCTACCTGGAACGGCTGCGGGAACTGGCGGATGCACCGGTCGGCTACTCCGGCCATGAACGGGGCATTGAGGTGCCGATCGCCGCGGTGGCGATGGGTGCTGCGGTGATCGAGAAGCACATCACGCTTGACCGTGGCATGGAGGGCAACGACCACAAGGTGAGCCTGCTGCCGGACGAATTCGCCCAGATGATCCAGGGCATCCGTCGGGTGGAGGAATCCATGGGTCAGGGCGGTGAACGCAGCATCAGCCAGGGCGAGATGATGAACCGCGAGGTACTGGCCAAAAGCCTGGTTGCCGCCTGCGATGTCCCGGCCGGAACCGAGATCACAGAAGCGATGGTGCGCATCCAGAGCCCGGGGCAGGGGCTTCAGCCCAACCGATTACAGGACCTGCTGGGGCGACGGCTGCCGGTGGCCAAAGCCCAGGGCGACGTGTTCTTCCCTTCTGACCTGGAAACGCCCGCCGCGACACCCCGGACCTACCGCTTCCGCCAGCCCTTCGGGCTTCCGGTGAGGTATCACGACATCAAGGTGTTCTCCAAGGTGAGCAATCTCGATCTGGTGGAGATCCATCTGAGCTACAAGGATCTCGAGGTGGAACTGGATCAGGTGCTGCCGGAGCGCCAAGAGATCGGGCTGGTGGTGCACGCTCCTGAGCTGTTCGCCGGTGATCACACCCTGGATCTGAGCACCGCCGATGAGGGCTACCGCGATCACTCCATCAGGGAACTGCAGCGGGTGATCGACATCTCAAGGGATCTACGGTCTCGCTTCCGCTGCCCGGATCCGGTGCTGCTGGTGACCAACGTCGGAGGCTTCTCCGAACACCGCCACCTCGATCGCGACGAACGGCATCCATTGCAGCAGCGATTGATCGAAAGCCTCGGACGGCTGAACTGCGGCGGCGATGTGGAGATCATTCCTCAGACGATGCCTCCGTTTCCCTGGCATTTCGGTGGACAGCGCTTCCACAACCTGTTCGTGGACCCGGGCTTCATTCACAGCTTCTGTGAGCAGCAGGGGATGCGGGTCTGCCTGGATGTGTCGCACTCCAAGCTCGCCTGCAACCATCTGCACCTGCCCTTCCGGGACTTTCTCAATCAGATTCTTCCCTTCACGGCACACCTGCATCTAGCCGACGCCAGGGATGTGGACGGCGAAGGATTGCAGATCCAGGACGGCGAGATCGACTGGGTGCAGCTGTTCGAGCAGATCAACCAGCACTGCCCCAAGGCCTCCTTCATTCCGGAGATCTGGCAAGGCCACAAGAACGGCGGCGAGGGGGCTTGGCTCGCCCTGGAACGCCTGGAAGCTGCTGCATGAGCACATCGCCGGAACATTTCATCCTGTTCCGGGATCTGCCGCTGATGTACGGACGGGTCCCGAAGGTGGCGAACTCCTCGATCAAGGTCGCCCTCTGCAAGCTGCTGTCCAACCGGCCGGAGGAGGGTCTGCGCAAGTCGGCCGATCGCTTCTGGCGGGAGAACACTCACGGCGAAACCACTCTCGTGACCCCGGAACAGGCCAGGGATCTGCGCCGCAGCCACTTCAGCTTCAGCTTCGTTCGCAATCCCTTCGATCGGCTGGTGGCGGCTTACAACAACAAACTGATCGAAATCCAGGAGGTGCCGCAGCCGATGCAGAGGATGGGGCTGTTCCATGGCATGGCCTTTGAACAGTTCATCGCCTGCCTCGGCAGCATCGAACCCGAATTGATGGACAACCACGTTCGTCCGCAGGCGGACCTGCTGTTCTGCGAGAACGCCCTTGTGCCGAAATTCGTGGGACGCATGGAGCACATGCGCAGCCATTGGCGGAAACTCCGCCACCGCATGACCCTCGAGGGCCTGCCAGCGGTCGGGCGTCTGCCGTTCAAGAACGTGCGACGTCGCGAGAGAAGCGACATCCACAGCCTGTTCTCCAGCACGGCCCTGATCGACCGGGTTCTCTGCATGTACGAGAGAGACTTTCAGACCTTCTATCGCGACTACTCGGTGGAGCAGTTGCTGCAGGGTGATGCGCTGCCACCAAGCCGCCCCATGCAACGGGGGCGCGGCAAAGCCAGGCGCCGCCACCGCCGTCAGCTCGCCGCCACCATCCCCGCCTGAGATGAAAAAGATCATCAACCAATGCATCAAGGAAGGCATCAACCTCCGGCATCAGACAGTGGTGGATGAAAACAGAGCTGTGCTGCCGAATTTCATCATCATCGGCGCCGCCAAGTCGGCCACAACCACACTCGCCAATGCACTGAAGCGTCACCCTGACATCTTCATCAGCAAACCCAAGGAACCGAAGTTCTTCGGGCGCAATTACGCCAAAGGATGGGATTGGTACATCTCACGATTTCGCAAGGGGGAAGGCATCAAGTTTCGCGGCGAGGCCAGCACGATGTACGCCAGCCAGCTGCGCAGCTTCCGGAAGGCACCGAAGTTGATGTCGATCTACCTGCCTGATGTGAAGTTGATCTATATCGTTCGTCATCCTCTGGAACGCATCGTGTCGCAATGGCGCCATTACAGCAGCCCCGGGCGCCATCCCAACTGTGCCGATTTCTCAGCCTTGATGAGTGATCGTCGACTGCGAACATTGATTGTGGGATGTTCGATGTACTACAAACGCCTGAATCAGTACAGAAAGTTCTTCCCTGACGAACAGATTTACTGCATGACTTTTGAAGACCTGCTCGATTCACCGCGAAGCAGTCTTCGCAAGATGCTGAGGTTCATCGGAGCCCGGCCTAAAACAAGAAAACTGCTGGATGCCGATGGATGCCTCCCCAGGGACAATCAAGCCGGAGCCAAAGGACGCGGGCATGTGGACGTTCCTGAATGGACGCCAACGGTCCGGCAGCAGGTGACCCGAATCATCCAGCCGGATACCGAACGTATGCTGGAGTACATGGGCAAACCACGGGATTACTGGACGCTCTGAGGTGTGCGATGGAAGGCCCAAGAATGCGCAACCCACGCCACTTCATCGCCTTTGAAACCTTGCCGCTGCTGTACGGACGAGTACCAAAAGTGGCGAACACTTCGATCAAAGCCGCTCTGCACACCCTGCTGAAGCAGAAGGCGGAGGAGGGGTTCCGTTCCACTTCAGATGGTTTCTGGCTTGAGGCCACCCATGGCGAAACCAGAATGATCACGGCGCGGACAGCCCTGATGCGCCGTGGGACGCATTTCAGCTTCAGCTTTGTGCGCAATCCCTACGACCGACTGGTGTCGGCCTACAACAACAAATTGCTGGAACTGGAGACCTTGATGCCTCAGATGCAGGACATGGGACTGCATCGCAACATGCCATTCCAGGACTTTCTGGAATGCACCGCGAACACCCCGACCTCCGCACTGGATGTGCATCTGCTCCCTCAGAGCATGATCCTCTGCGTTGAGGGCACGCTCGTCCCCAGCTTCATCGGTCGGATGGAAAGCATGCAGAACGACTGGGATCTCCTGAATCTGACGCTGAGGAGAGAAGGACTGCCGGAACTTGGCAAGCTTCCGAAGAAGAACATCCGCCGTAGCGGCGACCGCAGCGATGTGGGCCACTACTTTCAGGATCCTGGGCTGGTGCGACTGGCGCAATCGCTGTATCAGACGGATCTCGATCTGTTCTACGGCGATGTGAGCCCATCGGATCTGATCCAGGGGGATCTGAAATCCAGCAAAGATCGGTAGCAACGGCATCCCTTCAATATCTGGTACTGATCACAAAGATGGCGAAGCGCCGCCCAGGAGGATTAGCACGAAAGTCGATACTGTCTGGCCATGACGCGTTACGTTCTACGCAATGGAGAAGTTGTGCATTCACGCCGACAACCCGACGGCCTTGATGTGTACTGCTACCAGACCGGCTACAACCACCACACTTGCCTGCTGCTGTCTGATCAGGCAGAAGCCGATTTCCTGATCAATTATGGAACCGAATTGAACGTAAGGTTTGCTCGATAATTCACCATCTCTTCCACTTTGATTTGTAAAGGCGCCACTTCTCAACAGCAAGGCCGCCGACCATCGTGTGAGCAATCGTCCAGGCCCCGTGGCACAGTCATCGCCTCGTGAACGACTCGGCCAGCTGCTGGAGCGGCGTTACCGGGACATGGGGCAGCCGTCCCTGATCCAGCAGAACGCTTACCGCGCATTGCTGTCCACGATTCAACTGGAAAAGAAACTGGTTGCCATTGAGCTGCTGGATCTGATGCTCGACGAAGTGAATCACAGCCTGTCTACACAGGATGTCGCGTCAGGCTCCCGTCGGGCGGCCAGCTGATCCGTCATCGCTGATACAGCCAGGGGGTACCGCGCTCGCTTGCAATGACGATTGGCGCGATGAATCATGGCAATCCCGCATAGCCTGATCTTCTTATCCCTGCTACCAGGGCTGCTGCAGGGCAATCTCAGCTTGTTCAAGCAGCTGAACAGTGAGCTTGGTGTTTTATGCCAGAACCCGCCATCACAAGCTTTGAACGTCTGCAAGATCCACGCCAAATTAGTGAGCAGATGAAACAGTTCTGTATCAGATATTCCAAAAGACCCATCAATCCGTGCTTTAAATAACCAATTAAGCTCGTCGATCCGGGTTTCAGCAATCATCTGCAGACACCACTCAACATCGCCAGCATGCAACGAGATTCCCGGCTGTCATGCTCAGTCCGAAAACCCGCCTGATGCTTCAGGACATCCTGGCCCGCCTCTCCAGGAGTGAGCAGGTATCGCTGAAAGAAAGAATTCTGGTGCAGAAATATGCCGACAGAAACTCAACCGTCTATTCCTGGCTGCGCAAGGCACGGTCGATCCAACGGGAAGGACATCTCGAACAGGGGTCCATGTCCGGGTTCATGCAGAACCTGAATCTGGCTGGACAAGACACGGAAGACCATTTCCACAGGTCCAGTGACGACATCGGCGACTGGTTTCAAGGATCGCCGGGATGGGTTCGCCGTAGTTGATGGACACACCCTGATCACGATCGTTTTCCGACGCTCGCTCAGATGTCGATGGTCGGTTCACCCAATGTGACACGACCTTGCCTGATCTCATTCCAACACCCCTTGGAGAAAAAATAAACCGCCCCAGGGATGGTCATCGAAAGGTTGAACAGCTGATTGGTGCGTTCCATGCTGTCGCTGGAGACAAAACGCTGACGCCGTGTTGCCAGTGATGCGATGAAGCGAAGAGCTTTGTCGCGACTGTTGAACTCACCACCAAGACCGTTCAAGGATTCGAGATCAATGGCATGAGGGAGTCGCACCCATTCGACAAACTCCGCATGCATCACGGCGATGATATTCACCCTCTGATCAGCCGAACCAGCACCCACGCCCCCGCTGCAGCAAGGATCCAGTACATCCAAGCCAACTGAAAGGTCAAGGCCATGGTCAGACCGATGAGGAAAAGGATCAGAAACGTACCGAGCGTCATGTCAGTCCATCGGAAGGGGGGTCAGGCCAAAGAAAGCTCTGATCAATGTCTGCATCTGGATGGAGCTTCAGGACCATCCACAGCAACATCGCGGAGCAATGCCTGTCATCGGCACCGTAGTCATATTTCCAGTCCTTCACCATCGCCACCAAGTCCTGCTGGGCATTGGTGATGAAGTCGTCCGTCCACTCCTGCATGGCCATCAGCTCAACCGAGAGAAGCCCTTTGGGCCAGCGTGCAGACGAGGGTCTCAAGCACCGGCCCCCGGAAGCCAAACCTTTCATCACTCTGCCGGCGGAGTGGAGTTGTGTCACCAAGCAAGGGGTCGCCCCTGACAACCGGAGGGAAGCAAATGGAGAGAACGGCTACCGCAGCCCATCGACAAACCTATTTAGACCGTTTTCAAGAGACCTCATCACTGATGAAACTGGATCTCGCCCATGCCGAACCGATGGGAACCCTGATCGATGACGGAACCCACGCTCCATTCCGCGCCCTGGCATGCCCGCTCGTGCCCCGCAAGGCCAGAGAGGACCATGGACTGATCAGCCTCTACAAGCAGAAATAAACCTGCATCGCGTCTAAGTTCAAGGGCGACATGATCGGTATGCCGTGAACAAGCTTGCAACTCTGCTGGGAGCTCTCACCATGCTGATTGCCGGCGCTGCGTCTCAGGCATCGGAGTGCACCACGGTGATGAGCCCAATCGACCCCGGCCAGAACAACGACGCCGTGGTCTGCAAGCGTGTCGCTCGCAACAGTGCCAACGGAAACATCAGCGTCTGGCGCTGCTGCCCAGGCGAATGACGCTCCAGATCGGCAGCCAATCCGATGAGCTGTAACTCTTGAAACAGAAGCCGGGAAGCGAATTGCTTCGAATGACTGAAGCAATATCGTGACCATGATTGACAACTCCGAAACGTATCAACGGGCACTTGATCTGTTCACAGAATCAGTGATCAAACCCGATTACGAATTGCGTGCCAATGCAAGTTATGCAGGATGCTACTTCGAACTGATGGAGATCCGGCAGCACTGCCTTGCCTATCTGAAAACCCTCAAGGAAATTCATCAGATTGAGACCGGTGATGAAAGCGATGCGATCGAAGCCGAAAAATCACTGATGACAAAAACGGCATCTCGAAAAATCGCCTTCACCCATGGAGAGTTCATGTAGCTCCGGGCCAATCCGTAGAGGGGATGGCAGGCCTGCTTCCAGCGAAAGCCTGCCGCATTCTCCCGAAAAACGCTGAATTCCTGACAACGCCAACAGAACGTTGCCTCGATAACAATTCAAAGGCGAACGCATCGCTGAGATGGCCGCATCAGTTTTCAGCCTCTGTGGATCAAGTCGAAATCAACTACTGGGCCAAGATCGCTGTCGACCTGGAAGTCGCCGGCGACATCGACAGCATGTATTACGAACATGCAAGAGCCATTGCACTGGGGGAACAGCTCGACGCAAGCCCCACAGCAAGCCTCCGACGACCACTGACCATGGCCTGTCAGCGAACCCGACGATCGGACGAAGCCAGCTTGCAGATCCCGCATCGCAGCAGCTGACCCGATAAGGGATCGATACCATGATGTTGACCAACATTGACAACCTTCCGGTCTGATCATGCGATTCCTGGCAGCTATGGCGGTGATGTTTGTCATGGGCAGCCACGCCGCCGCCCATGACGGCAAAGCCACGGCTCAGGGAGTGACCGAAATGTTCGCAACTGGAGAAGCCATGCGGCTGGTCCCCAAACGGGCCACCGTGACGGACACCACCTGCAAAAGCATTGATGTGGCAGCCGACACCCGCTACCAGTGCACGGTGACCTACAGCGATTGAATCGATCGCCCCTGAGATCAATGTTGTTCGCTGGCGATTCCTGTGGAGACAGGACAACCGATGGCGCTGCACTCCACCGGATCCTGTAGCCCTGCGAACTAATTCAGGTTTTCTCCATAACTCTGTGCCGCCAGGAACGTTGCTAATCCAGAAGAGCTGGGCAAATGTACTCATGAATTCGCGACTTCATGATGCAGCTGACGTTTCTTGGCAACACTTACACCAAAAACTCAGACCTGCGCGTTGCTCCAAACATTGAACTCAAATATCAGGGCAAGGCCTACCGGGCAAGACAGGAACAGGCTGCACAACAGGTTGCCCAAAGTGACATCGTGTTGACCTACCGAGGAATCAACTACGTCAAGTGATTGACGAGTCCGGCCTTTCAGCGGCTTCGGATCCAATAACCCAGGCATGGGCCTGGGTTATTTTTATGTTGCAACGGATACAGAGGCTCACCCTGACCCTGTGATGGGGTTGATGGCGCTTCCCTTGGACCATGACCGATAAAGCCGGCTTTTGCACGAGGTTGATCGACGTTCTGGCGCACGAGTCATTCGGAGCGAACGCCGCTGTGGAGGAGATCCGAGGCTTTGACGGGAAATCACCGTGGGAAGGCAATCAATACTGCTGCGTTGATGCCACTGAACAACAGTCTGAATTCCGAGGGCTGGTGACAGTCGATGGTCATCTGTATTGCTTCGTGGCTCAGATCAACTCCAATGATCAACATCGATCGCGTTTCATTCCTGCCGCTGAAGTGCTGGAGGACCCATCCGGTACGCCACGCAAAATGCAACCTCTCATTCAGGAGATGATCCTGGGCCGCAAACGTGGGGTGATGCTGATCCCCGAAACGGAAACAGACGCCGTTGATGTTGTTGCAGGCCTGGTGGAGCAGGGCTTCAGTGAATTGGCCAGCCAATACAGGGATTTCATCATGCGGCAGCTGGAGAAATCCAAGGCTGCTGCAAAGCCAACGGCATGATCGGAACAGACCTCACCCAAAGGTGCGGCCATTCCATCCCCAGCAGGTCGCATCCACATCGTCAAAGCCGATGTAGATGCGATCCTTCGGAATCCCGATCGCGTTCTCAATCAGTTCGCAGAATTCGCGCGTCATCGCTGGTGGAGCCAGGGCCCCGATGGATTTGATCTCCACGTAGGCACAAGGTTCGCTCTGGCCTGCGAAGGTCATGGGGACGCCACCTTCAAACAGGGTCATCACATAGGCCTCGGGTTTGCCCGTCGCCTTGGCCAGTGCTGCAGACAGCTGTTGAAGCAGCGATTCCGGATGGTCGATGTCGGGACGATTGGTTCGCAGGTTGATGAGCGGCAACGCACTTCTGCAACTGACTCCTTGCTAGCGCAGCCCAGGAAGCCGCGAATGGTGAGGGCTCACAGACATCGGTTGATTTCAGACCACGAGATGAGCCACGACAAAGGGGATCACACCCACAACAACCGATGGCACGCAGACTTCAACTCCCGAAGAGCCAGGCCAATTCCTCAGATCTCGCAGCATGGACTGCCGTGGTCTTCGCTTCGATCACTGCACTGGTGCTCTGGGGCGTCGCAAACGCCTATCCCTCTCTCTGAGCACCTGAAGAAGACAGCGTCGGCAGACTGCGCTCACGATCTGGCTTCGAAAGGTCAATGTCGAGACTTGAATACTTGCCGCCGTTGATCCTGCTGGCTTGTGCAGCAACCTTTTATCTTGGCTCAAGAGACGGCTTCGATGCTTTCATTCCGGAAGTCCCCGAAGAGAGTTTGCCTGCCATCTTCTTCCATGGACGCTGCATGGAACGATCAGACCAGATCTACCAAAACGAGATCGCAATCCATAGAAAAACTGAGAAGATTGTTGGTTACGGGAGATTTCGAGACGACATTCATGGCAAGGGACTGACTCGAATCACGACAGAACGACTTGAGCGCGAAGAACAATGCAAACAGAGCTGAGCAAAACTAGAAAGGCGAACAAAGACAGACCACATCAAGTTCGCACTGGAGTGATTAAGAGAATCAGAAAGATCAGAAGCACAAGGATTGACAGCAGGAAGGCATTCGTTATTTTCAGCGCATCATATCGTTGTTCATCAATGGATTTCCCAAAATGGTTTGCTGAGGTGATCCAGCGGAATGCTCAGCCGCAACCCCATTTCACTCGCATCGCTTCGCAAACCATGAGAGCAGCTACGGAAACAACATCTCCTGTGTTCAAAGCCAACAAATCAACGCCGATGATCGACACATTAACCGTTTACGTTGGCCCCAAAGGAGGCAAGTATCGGTTCAACGAAAAGGGTAGGAAGATTTACCTCAGCGCCTGAAGATCACTCATAATCTGCCAATTCCACAAACTCACGCTCCAACGCATCCGCATCGCCATATCTCTCTTCGTTGATGAGATCGATGATTCTCTCCAGAATGATTCCGAGCGTGATCCGGCTTGGCCCTTCAAACGAGAAATGGAAATTGCGGTGAAGGCTTCTCATGAACAAGACTTCAGACTGACACAGCTTCGCTGAAGAGGCTGTTATTTGTAGTATCACCTGATTCCCTTGGGGAACCAATAATCATCTGGAGAAATACCTGGTCTCTACATGGTCTTCAAACTCACTCTCGAATGCCCTGGCATCATCAAGCCTGCCCTCATCCAGCAGTCGATTGAGGTGTTGATAGACATAATCAAGGTTCCCCTTGTTCAGATAGTCAAACGAAAATCGAAGCGAATTACTTGAAGAAGGCACAAGAATTACCTCTTTACAAATTCATGGTAGTCATCCTGCTTTCGATGCCGATGTGTTCGCCGCATCGCTTTCGCACCTTTAAGGTATTAAGCAGCACACTTTCACGCGAACAAAAGCTTTGACCATTCAAGCGGATGCCTTCAGCTCACACAACAATGCGCTGATGCTTCGCGGACCCTTGACTGTGAAACGATGGCTTGCGCTACTGCTGCTGCTTCCACTGGGATTAGCAAGCCCTGTGAAGGCCTTTGATGGAGGAGGTCTCGACAAGGAGAAGGCCATTGAAATCTCTGACGACAAGTCAGAGATCATTCTCCCTGAATACTCGGACTATCATGCTTCCTGCATGGACATTCAGTTAAGAATGTGGGGCGAAGTGGCAGAACTGATGGAGGATCTGGCGACTGCTCACTGTTACTGCGAATATTCCAAACTGGAACAACTCGATGAATTGACGTTCGCACAACAGCAAGACGCGGAGGCCAGTTGCGCACGGGAAGGAACCATCAACAAAAAAGAAGCCTTCATCTGGTGGGCGCTTCCACTTCATTGGCAGCGCTTGAAAGGCGAAAACTAACCATTGCCATCGTTCACGGGATGATGCTTGTCCAAGAAAGAGGAAGGCCGCCCCTCCCGCTGGAAAGACGGCCTAGCTCGCTCGTTTGTGCATTGCGCAACCCGTGAATTGATCAGGGGTTGAGAGGCCAGCCCACCTACGACAGGAATGGGGTGACCTCTCCTATTGCTCGCTTCCGACACCCCTGTGATGACGGGAACAGGGGTCATGCCGCATGCCATTGCTGGCGCAGGGCGAAGTGTCGGGCTCTCAGGTGCCTGGGGCCATGACGTCCAAGGTGGGGCTGGTCTCCCGCGGGGCACCTGTGAACGGTGCTGAGGAGAGTCGTCACAGACGAGCAGCCCACGGTTGGGTGGAAACTGTTGGAGCAGGGACCTAAAAGTCAGGCGACTTCTAAGACCTGCTCGGTTGGACCGTCGTCTCGCATGGACGCCTCCGATCTCGATGGACACACTCTCGTCAGCGGACACGCACCCCGGCAATCAGCCTTAACGCTCATTGCCTTCTGAGCCCGACCCGTCTGAGGTTGGAACTGTCGTGCCTGATCACAGACGGTGGGAACGACCGCCAGATTCAGCCGACATGCAGAGTGCTGGCATGAAACAGCTCAACGTCAAGCAACTCCGATCGCTTCGACTCCTTGCACTTGCCCGCGATGACAGGGCTGTGGCTGAACTGAATTCACGAATCTCCAATTCACCCGACTACCTCGTGGAGGAGCTGATGAACCGCCACGGGTGGGCCGCTCACGAAGCGCTCTGCGCCGTTCAGCAGCTGCAGGAAGAAGCCCTTCGCAGTACCAGTGATCAGCAGACTGCTGCCTGACACAACTCTTGCTCCAGTGGGTCATCGAAGGGTTGCCAAGCCTCGTTGAGACGCTGCAATCAATCCAATCGGAGCCTTGAGATGACGACCCAGTTGACCAACCTTCCCTGCGGCACTGTTGAGGTCAGAGTCTGTGCCGATCAGATCTGCGCCACTGGTTGGGTCAGTTCCCACCACCTGGTCCCGACAAAGGAGGCTCAACTCAGGGAGTGCGTCACTCGAGACATGCAATCAACAGCCGAGTGATCGTCATCGCACCGGCGGCGAGCACTTCCGCCAACCTGTTTTCAACATCGTCTCCCAGGCTTCAATGGCGTTGTGCCGGAGCATCCGCCGACGTGTCTCAGGGATCGGGTAGTCAGGCGGCCGCCAGTGAAAGGTCCGCAGGATGACCCATTGACCATGGGCGGTTGGCGTATCGGACTTGAACTGAACGACCTTCTGCTGGTCAACACTCACCAGCCAACCTTCTCCGCCGGGTTTCTCCGGAGGGTGGTTTGTGGCGCCGTCCTTGTTTGACATGAGGTTGAGTCTGGCCGCCTCTGTTCACAAACGGTGGCTCTCCCATCGATTCCATGCCGGGAATCGCCACATCTGACCCGCCGCGGGATGGTTGAAGGGGCCTTCCAGCCCCCATGAGTCAATTGGGTGATAAGGCTGACTTCACCCCATCTCCCCTAAGGGTCAGGCAGCAACAGGGGCTGCTTGACGGGAGAAACGAACGATGTTGTTCGCAGTTACGGGTTTGCTCTCACCGAGCAGGCTTCAGTCACCCTCCTCATGCCCCGTCGAAACCATTGCAGCCCCGGGATGGGGGAATGGAGCTGAGCGGAATCGAACCGCTGTCCGAAACACTGGTGTGGATCACCTAGTCCGGAGAACCGGACGCTGCCATTCTGTCAGCAGTGGTGACCTGGAGCACAACCACCTTTGGGTCATGAGAACCGGATGCCCGGGGTGGCGGTTCTGCCCCAGGGCCTTGAAGAGGCCGGCAGCAGTGAACTGGAACGTCTCGGGGCGGGATCGGTGCGGCCGCTGCGCCGCGCCGCCGCTTTCGAAGCCGACATGGCCTGTCTCTACAGGCTGCATCTGCAGGCACGCCTGCCCTTCCGCCTGCTGCGGGAGATGGGACGCTTTCCCTGCTGCAGTCGCGACGAGCTGTATGACGGCATTCAGCACTGCCTGGACTGGGAACGCTGGCTGCACCCATCCCAGACCTTCCGGGTGGATGTCACCGGCATCACCCCGGGGCTGAATCACAGCCACTATTCCGCTCTTCAGGTGAAGAACGCCCTGGTGGACCGGCAACGAGACATCTGGGGAAAACGCTCATCGATCGATCTCGATGCGCCGGACCTGGCCCTGCATCTGCATCTGGCGCGCGGTGAAGCCGTTTTGAGTCTTGATGGCAGTGGCGGCAGCCTGCATCGCCGCGGCTATCGGGCTGCGATGGGAGCAGCTCCGTTAAAGGAAAACCTGGCCGCCGGACTGATTCAGCTCACGGGCTGGGATGGCCGTGAGCCTCTGGTGGATCCCTGCTGCGGATCGGCGACGCTGCTGATCGAGGCCGCCACCGCGGCGCTTGAGATGGCCCCCGGGCTTAACCGCCCCTTTGCCCTCGAGGGCTGGGCGGATTTCAATCCCGATCTCTGGCAGCGGGAGAAAACCCAAGCCCGCGGACGGAAACGACCCGACGCTGAACTGCCGGCGCTGCTTGGGTTTGAGCAGGATCCCGACATCGCTGACCAGGCGCGTGACAACGTCCGGGCCGCCGGGCTCCAGGAGCTGATCGAGATCCGCAGCGGCAGCTTCGAAGGCCAGCAGCTGCCGCCAGGCCCGGGAGTACTGGTCTGCAATCCGCCCTACGGCCAGCGCATCGGGCATGAGGCCGATCTTGAACAGCTCTACGGCGCACTGGGGCGGTTCGTGCGCAGCCAGGCCTCAGGCTGGCAACTGTGGCTGCTCAGCGGCAACGCCAACCTCACCGGAGCCCTGCGCATGAAGGCGAGCCGACGCATGCCGGTGAGCAACGGCGGCATTGACTGCCGCTGGTTGCAGTACGCGATCCGCTGATTCAGCGCCCCAGCAGCGCCCGAACCGTCTTCATGATTCCCTCGAGGGTCTGAGGCAGGAAGGGACCCTTGAGCACCTGGCCACCGATCCTGAGACTGATGCCCGCCAGCACCAGGTTCGCCACTGCCAGCGCCAGCAGCGCCTGTATCAACGAAAGCTCCCAGGCCTGCTGAATCCAGAGCACGAGAGCCACCTCACCGGCCGCCATGGCGATGAGCATCGAGACGCCACCTGTCGCAAGAAACAGGCCGCCGCTGATCAACCGGCGCTTCTCGCGATCCACCTCCTGCAGAGCGATGCGCACGTGCAGGTCCATCACCGAGGCCGCCAGAGCCGTGGCTCGGGCCGCTGCACCGAGCCCACGGGGTCGTTGCGTGTCGCTCATCGATCCCGCCTGCCACCGCTGAGCATCGTGCCGATCAGCACTCCCACGCCCAGAGCCACACCCACGGCCAGCAGCGGCCGCTGACGCACCGGCTTCTCGATGCGCGGACGCAGGGTGCTGTTGAGTTCATCCAGCAGCTGCTCCAACTGCTGCTCAAGGGGGTCGAGGTTGTCCGCCAGGGTGCGGCCATGCTCTTCAGCCGCCTGCATCAGCTCCTCCAGCTGTTCCCGCACACCCTCAGGCGTCAGGCCGGTGTTTTTCTCGATCAGGCGCACCACCTCATCCATGCTCCCCCGGGTCGCCTCCAGCGTGTGATTCGCCAGATCAGGCCAGCGCTTCTGAATCGTGGGCAGAAGGCTCTCGAACCGCTCACGGAAACGATGCTCGGACGTGCCGTTGGACCGCGACGAGGGCGCATCCATGAGGTCTGAGGGATCAAGTGTTCTCAGGTTAGGGACGCTGGCCGATCAGACCAGCTGCAGCCTTGCGAGACTCAGCTCAGGTCATGGATGTGGAACGAAGCGATGACCCGGGTGGTGTTGCACATCGGCATGCACAAGACCGCCTCCACCTACATTCAGAAACGGCTTCAGGCGAATCAGCCCCTGCTCCGGCAGCACGGCATCCGATTCGATGACGACAGCAAGAATCGGCTCAAGATCGCTGCCCGCAGAAGCGACTTCAAGCCCTGGAAGACAAGGTTGAAGCAGGCCAGGGACCGCAGCGCCGATCTGCTGATCTCCAATGAGGTGCTCAGCCATCTGCTGGCTCAGCCCCGCGGCGAGCGACCCGAGGAATGCATCGGTGACTGGCTGGTGCGTCAGTTCCAGCGCCATGGTTGCGAGATCACCCTGGTCGCCTTCCTGCGCGATCAACCGGGCTACCTGAATTCCCACTACGCCCAGCACATCCGCAATTTCGCCTTGCACTGCCCGTTCGAGGCCTACGCCGAGGCGGTGATGAACCACCGGCATCCCCGTGGGCAATGCGACCCGGAACGTCTCTTCGGCTGGATACGGCACCACGCGCAGCTCGAGGCCCGGTTTCTGCCCTACGGCGGCCGCTGCAGCGACGACCCCTTCCTGCAACTCATCGAGATCGTCGGTGGTCCCGCAGCGGCGGACTGGCAGCCCATCGCCCCGGAGAATTCCCAGTCCGGACGCCTGGCGGTGGCGACGTCGATCCGCGTGCAGGAGCATCTGCAGGCCCGCGGCATCCGGCTCTCAAGCAAGCCGGCAAGACGCGGTGCCACCCATGCCCTGCTGCGCCGCTCCCGGCGATATGGCTGGGAGCGGGACCGCTTCAATGGTCTGACGCCTGAGCTCTACCAGCGCATCCGGGATCACTACCGGCCGATGAACGACCGCTTCGCCCAGGCGGTCTGGGGCGTTGCCAGCTGGGCCGAGCTGTTTCCGGCCGCTCCACCATCCGCACAGGCACCGCTTGGACGTTGGCCGCGCTGGCGGGTGGAGTGGGAAAGCCGGGATCTGGTGCGCCGGCTAATGGCCATGCAACAGAAGTGATGAGCGATCCCCCAACAGCCCTGCTGCGTTACAGCCTGTTGCGGCACACGGGTGCCCCGGGCGACCCCAGCGGCTACCACTACGACCTGCTCCTGGAGGACGGCGAGACCTGCCGCAGCTGGCGGCTGCCCGCCATTCCCCCCCTGAACGGAACCTCCCAGGAGGCCACCCCTCTGGCTCCCCACCGGCGGGTTTGGCTGGAGCCCCGGAGCGCTGCCGTGTCCGGAGACCGGGGCTGGGCGGAACGGGTGATGGCCGGCCGCTACCGGGGAACCCTGCCCGCCGATCCCGACGCGGCCGTGCAGCTCGAGCTGGTGGATGGCGCGCTGAGAGGACAACTGCGGATCACGGCAGGACGCTGCTCGCTGACGCCCCCTTGAGCTTTCGGACAGCTCCGCTACTTTCGGCTCGCTGAAAGCCCGAAACCCTGTTGGTTCATATCAATCAGGTCGGGCTGACACAGTTCAAATCCTTCGGCGGGGCGATGACGATCCCGCTGGAGCAGGGATTCACCGTGGTCACCGGGCCGAACGGATCCGGCAAAAGCAACATCCTTGACGGCGTTCTGTTCTGCCTCGGCCTGGCGACGAGCCGCGGCATGCGCGCCGACCGTCTGCCGGATCTGGTCAACAGCGGCGTGCTCAAGGCCGGCAAGTCGGCCGAGACCACCGTGAGCGTGCGCTTCGATCTCAGCGACTGGAGCCCCGACGCTGCCGAAGAGGGTCTTGAGCCGCCGGAGGAGGGGCCGTGGATCCGCCCGGATCAGACCGAATGGACCGTCACCCGAAAACTGCGGGTGATGCCGGGGGGCTCCTACAGCTCCAGCTACAGCGCTGATGGGGTGGCCTGCAACCTGCAGCAGCTGCAGACCCAGCTGCGCCGGCTGCGCATCGATCCGGAAGGCAGCAACGTGGTGATGCAGGGGGACGTGACCCGCATCGTGTCGATGAGCAACCGCGACCGGCGCGGACTGATCGATGAACTCGCCGGTGTCGCCCTGTTCGACACCCGCATCGAGCAGACCCGCCGCAAGCTCGATGACGTGCAGGAACGGCAGGACCGCTGCCGGATCATCGAGCAGGAACTGCTGGCCAGCCGTCAGCGGCTGGAGAAGGACTGCGCCAAGGCCCGCCAGTACCAGGAGCTGCGGGAACGCCTGCATCTCGGCCGTCGGCAGGAGATGGTGCTCGCCTTCGAGGCAGCCCGGCAGGCACTGGGGGATCTCGGCAGCCGCCAACAGACGATCGAGGCACAGGAGCAGCGCGACGCCACCGCCATCGCCGGCGCGCGCGAGACCCTGGGGAAGGCCACCGGCGAGCTGCAATCCCTGCAGGAGCAGGTCAAGGCCCTCGGAGAGGACCAGCTGCTGGCGGTGCAGGCGGAATTGCTCGGACTGGAGACCCGCGGACGCGAACTGGATCGCCAGGCCACGCAGCACCAGGAGGAAGGACAGCGGCTGCAGGGTGTGCGCCATGACCTGGCCAATCGCCGCCAGCAGATGCTTCAGCAACAGCGGGAGCTGGAGCAGGACCCCGGCACTCAGGCCCTGGAGCAGGCGGAGACCACCTGCCGCAGCGCTGAAGCCGCTGTGGAAATGTCCCGCCGCCGCCTCTCCGATGTGGCCGGCCGCTCCGGAGCCTGGCTGGAGCAGCAGAAACAGCGCACCGAGCGCCGCCAGCAGCTGCAGAGCAGCCTTACGCCCCTGCTGCAGGAGCAGCAGCAGCTGCAGGAACGGCTGCGGCAGGACGCGGAACGGCTGGAGGAACTCGGCGGGGAACAACAGCAGGACGGCGCCGATGAACAGGCGGTGCAGGAACGGCTCAGCCAGCTGGAAAGCGAATGGCAGACCGTGCTGCAGGGCATCAGCAGCGGCAAGCAGGCGCTGCAGCAGGCCGCCGACTCCCTTGCGGTGCAGCAGCGCACCCGCACTCGGCTGGAGCAGGAGCAGACCCGGCTGGAACGGGAGATCGCACGGGTGGACAGCCGCCGCGATGCCCTGCAGGAGAGCCGGGGCACTGGCGCCCTGCGGCTGCTGCTGGAGGCGGGACTCGACGGCATCCACGGCCCGGTGGCTCAGCTCGGCGAGGTGGAGGAGCGGCACCGCCTGGCGCTGGAAGTGGCCGCCGGGGCCCGCCTCGGACAGGTGGTGGTGGAGGACGACCGCATCGCAGCCCGCGCCATCGAGCTGCTCAAGAGCCGTCGCGCCGGCAGGCTCACCTTCCTGCCGCTCAACAAGATCCGGGCCCCCGGTGGTGGTGGCGGGGCGGCATTCGCCCGCGGCGCCCGACCCGGTTCAGGGGACGCTGGAGCGGGCCTGATCGGTCGCGCCGTCGAGCTGGTGCGCTTCGAGCCGGTGTACGACCAGGTGTTTGCGTACGTCTTCGGGGACACGCTGGTGTTCAGCGATCTCGGCAGCGCCCGCCAGCAGCTCGGTCGCTCCCGGGCGGTGACGCTGGAGGGAGAACTGCTGGAAAAGAGCGGTGCCATGACCGGCGGCAGCCTCTCCCAGCGCAGCGGCGGACTCAGCTTCGGTCGCAGCAGCGATCAGGACGAAGCAGAACCGCTGCGGCGGCGGCTGCTGGAACTCGGGGAATCGCTGGTGGTCTGCCGGCGCGAGGAAGCCAAGCTCTCCCAGGCAGTGGAGCAGCAGCGGCCCGCGCTGCGGGATCTGGAACAGCGCCAGGCGGCCCTGGTGGCGGAACGCAATGCGGCCCGTCGCAACCATGGCCCCCTGCTGGAACGCAGCCGTCAGCGTCAGGAGCGGCTCAGCCGCCTGCAGCAGGACCGGGGGGTGCAGCAGGAACGGCTTGAGCTGATCGCCCAGCAGCTGACGCCGCTCAGCAGCGAGCTGGCTCAGCTGGACGCGGCGGAGCGCAGCAGCGACGGACACGACGACGCTTCCGCCTGGAAGCAGCTGCAGCAGGACCTGGAATCCGCCGATGCTCGGCTGGAAGCGGCCCGCAGCGAAAGGGATGCCCTGCTCAACGCCCGGAGAGAACGGCAGCTGGCGCTGGAACGGCTCGGGGATCAGCAGCAGACCCTCAGCAACGAAGAGACCCGACTGCAGGAGGCGGTGCAGGCCCTAGCGGGCGCCCATGGAGCCTGGCGAGAGCAGCAGCAGGACCTGCAGCAGCTGCGCGAGAAGCTGACTCAGCAGCAGCAGGAGCTGCAGGAGAGCTTTGGAGCCCAGCGTCGGGCCCGCGATGCGGCGGAAGCCGAGGTGGCCCGCCAGCGCCAGGCCCTGCAACAGGCCGAGTGGAACCTCGAGCGCCTGCGGGAGGAGCGCGACGGGCTGATCGAGGAGCAGCGCAGCGGCGCCATCCGGCTGCAGGAGATGGAACAGGCCCTGCCCGATCCCCGGCCCGAGATCCCCGAAGCACTGCGTCTGGCCGGCCTGGAAGCACTGCAGGCGGATCTTCAGGCGATCCAGGCCCGCATGGAGGCCCTGGAGCCGGTGAACATGCTGGCGCTGGAGGAACTGGAAGCCCTCGAACAGAGGCTGACGGAACTGAACGACCGCTTGGAGGTGCTCAACAACGAAAGGGAGGAACTGCTGCTGAGGATCGAAACGGTGGCCACCCTGCGTCAGGACGCCTTCATGGAAGCCTTCACCGCTGTGGATGGGCATTTCCGTGAGATCTTCGCCTCCCTCTCCGATGGCGATGGCCATCTGCAGCTTGAGAATCAGGAGGATCCCCTGGAGGGGGGCCTCACGCTGGTGGCCCATCCCAAGGGCAAGGCGGTGCGGCGTCTGGCAGCCATGTCCGGCGGAGAGAAGTCCCTCACCGCCCTCAGCTTCCTGTTTGCCCTGCAGCGGTTCCGGCCTTCCCCCTTCTACGCCCTCGATGAGGTGGACAGCTTTCTGGATGGCGTGAATGTGGAGCGGCTGGCTGCTCTGATCGCCCGACAGGCCGAGGACGCCCAGTTCATGGTGGTCAGCCACCGCCGGCCGATGATTGCCGCCTCCGAGCGCACGATCGGCGTCACCCAGGCCCGCGGCGCTCACACCCAGGTGGTCGGTCTTCCCGATGCCGCCTGAACGGACGCCGCAGATGCCTTGCGCCAGAATGGTCTGATGACTTCGACCCCTTCCTCGAACGACGCCCTCGCCACCATTCCGAGCGATCGCCTCTGGCTTCGCTCGGAACTGATGGGTACCCAGGTGATCACCCGTGACACGGGTCGTCGCCTCGGTGTGGTGGGAGAGGTGATCGTCGACATCGATCGCCGCGAGGTGGTGGCGGTGGGCCTGCGCGACAACCCGCTCACCCGATTCCTGCCCGGACTGCCCCGCTGGATGCCCCTGGACCGGATCCGTCAGGTAGGGGACGTGATCCTGGTGGATTCCGCCGATTCCCTCAGCGAGGGCTTCAACCCCGAGCGCTACAGCCGGGTGATCAACTGCCAGGTGATCACCGAATCCGGCCGCCAGCTGGGGCGGGTGCTGGGCTTCGCGTTCGACATCGAGACCGGTGAGCTCACCACGCTGGTGATGGGGGCGCTCGGTGTTCCCCTGCTCGGCGAGGGCGTGCTGAGCACCTGGGAGATGCCGGTGGAGGAGATCGTCAGCAGCGGTCCCGATCGGATCATTGTTTACGAGGGAGCCGAAGACAAGCTCAAGCAGTTGAACAGCGGAGTGCTGGAGAAACTCGGGGTCGGTGGTCCGAGCTGGGAGGAGCAGGAGCGGGAGCGGTACCGGGTGAACCTGGTGCCGGTGGAGAACCAGCTGAGCTCCGGTCAGCCCGTTGAGCAGGAGCAGCGGCGTCTGCAACCCTCCGAGAGTCAGCGGCTCGAGGTGGACGAGGAACTGGAGTACGTGGAGCTGGAGGAGCGGCGGCAGGAGGCACAGCCGCAGCGCCTCTACATGGACGAGACCGATGAAGGGAGCTACGCGGAGCCCTACACGGAGGAGTGGACGCCCCGCCGCCCGGTGCCCGCCTCCCGTCGTCCGGTGCAGCAGCCCGGCGAGCCGCTGGATGTGGAGCCGCTGGAGGATCCGGTCAGACCGCCTGCAGAGAGCGACCTCGACGATCCCTGGTGATGCGGTTCAATGCGCGGGTGTGACAGCCCGGATCCCGCGTGACGACTGCGCCTCTCCGCCGATCCGCCAGACCGCTCCGGGCCATGTCCAAGCCGGCGCGGCCGGTTCCGGACCTTGCTCAGTGGCTCTACAGAGGGACCGTGGTGGTGCTTCTGGGTCTGATCGCCCACGCCATCGCCAAACCGACGGCTGTGGAGCGCTGCATCGATCGCCGCTATCAGCAGGTGCTCGACAGCCATCAGCTCAAGGAAGGTCAGATCACCGAGGCGATCCGCATCAGCGAACGCAACAAGGCGACCAACTTCTGCCATGGCGGCAGCGGCCGTCAGAACTGGAGCCGCTGAAACTCAACCCGCCCGGAAGTCCAGCGAGGCGCTGTTGACGCAGTAACGCTGCCCCGTGGGCGCCGGACCATCGGGAAACACGTGACCAAGATGGGCGTCGCAACGGGCGCAGTTGATCTCTACCCGCACCATGCCGTGAGTCAGATCACGCTTTGTGGTGATCGCCTCGGGGGAGATACCGTCCCAGAAGCTGGGCCAGCCCGTGCCGGACTCGAATTTGGTCTGCGAGCTGAACAGAGGCGCCCCGCAACAGATGCAGTGGTACATCCCCGTAGCCTTGTTGTCCCAGTAGGCACCTGTGAAGGCCCGCTCGGTGCCCCCGCAGCGGGTCACCTGGAACTGCTCGGGAGTGAGCGTCTGCTTCCAGTCATCACTGCTGCGCTCGATGCAATCGGAGCTGGTCATCTCGGGGCTGATCGGAGCTTCGAAACCTTAGGCAGATCCGAGCGCGCGAGGCAGCAGAGAACGCACCTCCTCCGCCAGAGCCTCCACAGCTCCGGGCTTGCCGCGCAGGGCCCGCAGGTCCTGACGCTGGCCCTCGAGCCGTTGCGGAGCTGCCAGCCAGTCCGCCGCCTCCGCCGCGATCTGCTCCGGCGTGATCGCCCCGACACGCTCCGGCACCACCGCACGGCCGGCCGAGATGTTGGGCCATGCCATCAGGCCGTTGTTCCTCAACCGCCACAGGGTGAGCAACGCACCGATCAGACGCCGCAGCCCCGGCAGACGTGCCAGCAGCCCCAGCCCCCCATCCCAGGCCTGCATCACCTCGAGGTGCTGGGTCGGCACGATCACGATCATCGGCACGGCCAGCGCCCCCAGCTCGGCGGTGTTGGCACCCACGGTGGTGAGGGCGAGATCGCACTGGCTCAAGGGCCCGTGGGCCGGATGCTGCTCCAGCAGCTGGATGCGGGTGCCCGCAGCGGTGATCAGCAGACCGTCGCGATGCTCGGCAACGACAGCGCGGTAGCGGGCAGCGATCGGATTGGCTTCACCGGCAAAGCGCAGCAGCTGGGCCGCACTGGTGGTGGGGGCCACCGGCAGCAGAAACCGGCAACCGGGCCGCAGCTGGGCCAGCCGATCCGCCGTCTCCAGCAGAAACGGCATGCCCACACAGAGCTTGGCGGCCTTGGAACCGGGCAGCAGAGCCACCCAGTCGCCCTCAGGCAGCGGATCATCCCGGCGGGCGAAGCCCGAGAGATCAGCCATCAGATCTCCCACCACCCGGCAGCGATGCCGATGGTGCGGGGGCAACTGCTGGCGGACCTGCTCCGACATGGCGGCAACCCGGTCGTTCCACCCGGGCCAGCGGGCCACCCACTCGGCATAGGTGATGTGGCGGTAGCCGAGGCGGGCCGACAGCAGCACCGTCCAGAACTGATCTCCTCCGAGGAAGACCACCACGCCCCGGCACGGCCAGGGGCCGTAACGGCGCGGCCGCAGCAGTAGATCCCAGAAACGCCGGGCCGGCAGGATCCGGTCGAACTGCCCCCAGGGCCTGGCCGCCTCCGCTTCCAGCCCGGTGGCGTTCGGGCAGGGCACCAGCACCAGCTGCAGGGAGGCGGTCGCCGCCGGTTGACGCGGTCTCAGCAGCAGAGACGCGTGCAATCGTTCCGCCAGGGGGCGGACCCAGGTCGTCAGCTCGCCCGGGCCATTGGAGACGAGAACGATGGCGAGTCCGGGGTCAGCTGTCGCGGGACTGGCCAAGAGAATGGAGTGCGGATGGCGAGACTTGAACTCGCAAGGCCGAAGCCACACGCCCCTCAAACGTGCGTGTCTACCAATTCCACCACATCCGCGTGGTCGACTCCACCGCGCGGGCTTCGTCGAAGAAGGATCATACCGACCGAGGGGCCTCGCACCGGAATCCCTGGCCTGCACTGATACGATCCGCCTTCAGGCCTGAAGTGCTGAAGGATGCCCATCGGCAAAGTGCTGATCGCCAACCGTGGCGAGATCGCGCTCCGGATCCTTCGCAGCTGCCGGGAGCTCGGGATCGCCACCGTCGCGGTTTACAGCACGGTCGATAAGGACGCACTGCACGTCCAGCTGGCGGATGAGGCGGTTTGCGTCGGCGAGTCGCTGAGCAGCAAGAGCTACCTCAACGTTCCCAACATCCTGGCGGCCGCCACCTCCCGCGGGGTCGACGCCATCCACCCCGGCTACGGATTCCTGGCCGAGAACGACAAGTTCGCCGAGATCTGCGGAGACCACGGCATCACCTTCGTCGGCCCCTCCCCCCATGCGATCCGGTCGATGGGGGACAAAGCCACCGCCAAGGCCACGATGCAGGCGGTCGGTGTGCCCACCGTGCCGGGCAGTGAAGGGCTGCTGTCCAGCCCTGAGGAGGCTGCGGAACTGGCGGCTCAGATGGGCTACCCGGTGATGATCAAGGCCACGGCCGGCGGCGGTGGACGCGGCATGCGGCTCGTGCCCGGCCCCGATCAGCTGGACAATCTGTTCAAGGCAGCCCAGGGAGAGGCCGATGCCGCCTTTGGCAACCCCGGGCTGTACATGGAGAAATTCATCAACCAGCCCCGCCACGTGGAAGTGCAGGTGCTGGCCGACCGCCACGGCAACGTGGTGCACCTCGGGGAGCGGGACTGCTCGATCCAGCGGCGTCACCAGAAGCTGCTGGAAGAGGCTCCCAGCCCAGCGCTGGATCCGGAACTGCGCCGCCGCATGGGGGAGGCCGCGGTCGCCGCGGCCCGCAGCATCCAGTACGAAGGAGCCGGAACGGTGGAGTTCCTGCTGGACCGGAGCGGCGGGTTCTACTTCATGGAGATGAACACCCGGATCCAGGTGGAGCATCCGGTGACTGAAATGGTCACCGGCATCGATCTGATCGCCGAGCAGCTGCGCATCGCCGGTGGGGAGCCGATCAGCGTGCGCCAGGAGGACGTGCATCTGCAGGGGCATGCCATCGAATGCCGCATCAATGCCGAGGACGCCAGCCACAACTTCCGTCCCGCCCCCGGACGCATCACCGGCTGGCTTCCCCCGGGTGGACCGGGCGTGCGCGTCGACAGCCACGTGTACACGGGCTACGACATCCCGCCGTTCTACGACTCCCTGATCGGCAAGCTGATCGTCTGGGGACGGGATCGCCCGATGGCCTTGACCCGGATGAAGCGCGCCCTGAACGAATGCGCCATCACGGGGATTCCGACCACGGTCGACTTCCACCTGCAACTGCTGGAACGGCCCGAATTCATCAACGGCGACGTGCACACCAAGTTCGTCGAGCAGGAAATGCTCGGCTGAACTGGGCCGGGTGCAACCTCAGGCCGTCATCTGAGCGCGCATCAGGATCTGGGAGAGCAGACCCTGCTGCCCCACCAGCAGTTCCCGCACCAGGCTGATCAGGCCGACCCAGATCACCGGGGTCACATCCACGCCGCCGATCGGAGCAACGACCCGTCGCGTCAGGGCCAGCACAGGCTCGGTGGGCGAGGCGATCAGTGGCCAGGCCCCCTGCTTCAGATCCACCTGGGGATACCAGGTGAGCACGATCCGAAGCAGAAAGGCGAGGGTCCATGCCGCCAGCAGCAACCCCAGCAGCAGGTGGACCATCGGCAGAACCTGCAGAAGCAGCGGCGTCACAAAGCTCAACGCATTCACGGGCGCATCGTAGAAACCAGGCCCTGATCCTTAGGATCATCGCGGCTTTGATGCAGACGGCCTTCCGCCATGACTCCCTCCCTCTCCAACTTCCTGAGCAGCCTCATCTGGGGAGGTGTGATCGTCGTGGTACCCGCCACGATCGCGCTGATCCTGATCAGCCAGACCGACCGGCTCGATCGCAAGCTCTGATCCGCACTGGCGCCACTCGTAGACTGAACTCCACGCGGAGGCGCACCATTGGTTAACGCCAGTCTGAATTGGGCCAGCATCGTCGGCATCGTGCTGGCCGTCGGCGGGGCGATGCTGTATTTCATGCGGTCGTTCAAGCCAGCGCTTGCCCGCGATTACGACGTGTTCTTCGCAGCCATCGGGCTGCTGTGCGGCGGCATTCTGTTTTTCCAGGGCTGGCGGCTGGATCCGATCCTCCAGTTCGGTCAGTTTCTGCTGGCGGGCACCACGGTGTTCTTCGCCTACGAGAGCGTTCGTCTGCGCGGCGTCGCCACAGAGCAGGCGCGACGTTCCGCCTACTTCGAGGATGAGCCGGCCCCCGTCCGCGGCGGACCCGCTTCCGGCGGACTACGTGGCGGCTGGGATGACGACTATGAGCGTTTCGACGAGCCCCAGCCCCTGCGCCGGCGCTTTGGCGGTCGCGAGGATGAGCGGGAGGAGCGGCCCGAAGAGGACTTTTACCGTCCAAGGCGCACCAGCCGTGCCGCCATTCCCGAAGAAGCCGCCAGTCGCCGCCCCCGGGGACGGGACGACGACCAGGATCAGAGCTGGGGCGCGGATGATGAACGCAACCGTCGCATGGCCCGCTTCCGGGCCGGCGAGGAACGCGCTGAGCGCCGCAGTGACTTTGGCGAGCGTCGTAATGAGCGGCAGGATCAGCGGCGTGGCAGCCGCCCCTCAGGCCGACCGTCCTCCGAACAGGCTCAGCCGCCGTCGGCTCCACGCAGCACCCCGGCGAAATCAGCCGCGGAGGATGCCGCCTTCACCCCGAGCAGCCGTTCCTCAGGCCGCCCGGCAGCTGCCGGAAGCCGCTCGGCACCACGCAGCTCCAGGCAGGGCAGCGGCCCTGTTCAGAACGGCAGCACCGGGAGCACCCCTCCTTCAAGCAGCAGCCGACAGCAGACCAGCCGCCCACGGGACAACAGCTCCCGTTTCGACGACTGAGCCGCCGGGTCGGCCCTCTGCTGCTCACCGTGCTGGCGCTCTGCGTCAGTGCCTGCGGCAGCCGCCAGGAACAGGCCGCTGGCGGATTGATGGATCGCAGCCAGGAGGATCCAGCCCTCAGCGGTGACGGGCGCTTCCTGGCCGTGATCAGCCCGCAGCGGGGACGACCCACCGTGCAGCTGCGCTCCCTGTCGGACGGACGGCTGCTGCCGCTTCCCAGCCTGAAACGGCATCAACCCCACAGCTCCCCCTCCCTGAGCTGGAACGGCCGCTATCTGGCCCTGGTCACCCAGAGGGGCCGCCGCCGACTGGCGGTGGTGGCCGATCGTCTCAACAACCGCCTGCATCCCCTGCCGCTGCCGGGCGGCCGCGATCCTGTACGGGTGAGCCTCTCCCCGGATGCGCGTCAACTGGCGCTGCAGGTGGCCGAACAGGGACGCTGGCGCGTGGAACTGCTGGACCTCAGCGACCTGCTCGAACCGGACCGTCCTGCTGGCGCAGGTCTCACCACGCCACCACTGGAGCCGCAGCGATGAGCCGATGGCTGGGCTGGATCGCCACGGCAACCGTGCCGCTGCTGTTGCTGGGCTGCCGTACGCCTCAGCCCAGACCGCTGCTGGAGCTCAACGGACTGTTGCGGCAATCGGTGAACAGCCGGCGGGCACCGGATCTGGGACAGCGCTGGCTGGTCAGCCTGGGCGAGCGAGGCGGCCGCGAACGGGTGGAACTGATTGACCTGACCCGCCGACGACCGGTGACACTTCCAGGTCTCAACCGAGCCGATGCCCAACCGATCAGCGCCAGCGTCAGCGCCGACGGCGAGCGGCTGGCCGTGGTACTGCAGCGGGACGGGCGCACCGAACTGGTGCTCTACCGCCGCAACGTCGCGGCGGTGCAGCGGTTGCCTCTCGACCCCCCCGGCGTGCCCAGATCCGTCAGTCTCGATGGCTCCGGCCGTCGGTTGGCGGTGCAGGTGAGCCGCGACGGACGCTGGCAGGTGGACCTGATCCGTCTGCCCTGATCAGGGCAGCAGACCGGCCCAGTGCAGAAAGGTGTCACCGCTGAGGGCTTCGATCAGCAGGATCGCTGCGAACCCCACCATCGCGAAGCGACCGTTCACCCGCTCGGCGTAACCGCTCCAGCCGAACGCCGGCACATCGGAGGTCGTCGCCGATGTGGACGGGGTGGTGGTCTCGCTGGGGGAGGTCATCCGGCCGGATCAGGGACGCCCGAAGTCATAGCTGGTCGCCGGGAGCAGTCGCCATCCCCCATCACCGCTCAGCTCTAGCACGGTGTCGTGATAGTCCTTCAATGTGGGGCGGTGGCCGATGCTGATCACCGCCAGCTCCCGCTGACGCAGCAGCGCATAGAGGTGATCCTCCGTGGCCACATCGAGAGCACTGGTGGCTTCATCCAGCACTACGAACCGTGGGGCGTTCAGCAGCAATCGGCCAAAGGCCAGGCGTTGCTGCTCGCCAAGAGAAAGGATGCGAGGCCAATCCTGCTTGACGTCCAGGTCGGGGTAGCGGGTCGAAAGCGTGCTGAGATTCACCTCATCCAGCACATGGCGAAGTTGGTCGTCGCTGAAGCGGCCTTCATCGGTGGGGTAACAGAGCTGTTCCCGCAACGACCCCAGCAGCATGTAGGGCTTCTGGGGGATGAACAGGAGCTCACCGGTCTCTGGACGCTCCACCACACCGCGGGTCGGCATCCACAGGCCGCTGATCATCCGCAGCAGTGACGTCTTGCCGCAGCCGGAGGGACCAACCACCAGGAGCCGGTCCGCCTCACCGATACTCAGGCTCAGATCACGGAGGATTGGCTGCTCGCCACCAGGGGGCGTCAGATCGGCATGGCGCACCACGATCGCGTCGCGGCTTGTGATCCGATCGGGAGAGGCTTCACGACTGACCTGCTCAACCTTGCTCTGAAAACCTTCAAGACGGCCTACCCCTGCAGTGAACTGAGCCAATTCATCAATACGATTAACAACGAAAAGAAGTGAGCCCTCAACCATGTTGAAGGCAAAGCCAGCCTGAATAAATCGACCATAATCAATATCCCCTGAAAAATATGGCCCCGCCATCACCAAATAAGGGAAAAACACTCCAGCGTAACCAACAGATCTCTGCATCGCGCTGATGATAACTTGCCAAATAATTAACAAGTTAAAATTGCGAACAACTGAACCAAGACGGCGAGCCGTCTCTTGCTGCTCAGGCTCTTCGCCAGAATAGAAAGCAATCGACTCAGCATTATTTCTGATATGGACAAGTCCATAACGGAAATCAGCCTCATAACGCAGCTGATCATAATTAATTTTCACAAGACGACGGCCCGCAAATACAAGGACTGTCGTAGAGACGATCGCATAAGCGAATAGAGAGAAAGTAAGCTTTTGACTAATACTCCACAGGATAAGAATATTAAGAGAAAAAGTGAGAAGGGCATCAAAGATTCCAAGCGTAAATTGAAGACTCTGGGATGTAAAAGATCGCGTATCATCAGTTATACGCTGGTCGGGATTGTCTAGATCAGTCGCCTGCTCATCATTTGGATTAAGAACGTAGTAGGCACGATTGCGCATATAATCACCAATAAGGCTGCGCGAAAGCCAGTCGCGCCATACCAATCCGAGCTTGAGCGTGAAAAAAATCTGCGCCGTACGAATCGGGAGAGCGACAACAAAACAACAGGCGTAGATGATCAGAATCCGGTAGAAACCCTCCTCCTGCTTCGCCACCAGAGCGTTGGTGAGATCACGGGCAATGAAACCGATCCCGGCATTGATGCCGTTCACGGTGAGCAGCATCAGCACGATCACGCCGAGCATCAGCCAGTGCAGCCAGCGGCGGCCGCGCAGCTGCTGGCGCATCGCGAGGAAGGCAGACGCCCCCAGCAGAAACAGCCCGCTGAAGCCCACCCCCCACCAGCTTCTCCAGATGCCGCTGATGGTGGCGGCCACGCCGCCGAAGTACTTCTCGGTCAGGGCCGGCACCAGCTGCTGCAGCAGCTCGATCAGGCCCGTGAGGGCCACCAGCACCAGACCCCCCACACAGAACAGCAGGGCGACCAGCAGACCAGCGAACTGCCAGCCCGTGGCCTGATCGAGGGGCAGGAAGAAAGGCTGGGCCAGATTCCTCAGCTTGTTGAGCTGACTGCGGAGACCGGCGCGCGGTGCCGTGGCGGTAACTGTCATTTGCCCATTCTGACGAGGCAAACCTCAGCCGGGCGGCCACGCCAGAGGACGACCACCGAGCACATGCACATGCAGGTGGAACACCGTCTGCCCCGCTGCTGCGCCACTGTTGATCACCGTGCGCCAGTCCTCCAGGCCCTCCTGCTTGGCGACGCGCGCCGCCACCAGCAGCAGGTGGCCCAGCAGATCCCCATCCTCGGCGTCCGCGGACCGAAGGCTCTCGATCTGTTTCCGCGGAATCACCAGCACATGCACCGGGGCCTGGGGCGCGATGTCCCGGAAGGCCAGGCATCGGTCATCGCTGTAGACCTCATCGCAGGGAATCTCTCCGCGAAGGATCTTTCCGAAGATCGTGTCGTCCGCCATGGAACTGGTGTTGTGACGGGTGGGGCATGAACGCCATGCACCCTGGGATCGATCCCGATGCTGGCACGTTGCCTCAGCGCCTCCCTGCAGGGCCTGGACGCCCGGCCGGTCACCGTCGAGGTGGACATGGCACCGGGCTTGCCGGGCATTCAGCTGGTGGGGCTGCCGGACAAGGCGATCCAGGAATCCCGCGAGCGGGTGCGCTCAGCCCTGCGCAACAGCGGCTTCCGGGGACCGCTGGTGCGGGTCGTGATCAATCTGGCGCCGGCCGACCTGCGCAAGGAGGGCCCCGCCTTCGATCTGCCGATCGCCCTGGCACTGCTCGCCGCCAGCGGCCAGCTGGATCAGCCACGGCTGAGAAACATCTGGTGCGCCGGAGAACTGGGACTGGACGGCAGCCTGCGGCCCTGCCGCGGCGTGATCGCCTTGGCGGAACTGGCATCGGATCAGGGGGCCCGGGCCCTGATCGTGCCGACGGCCAATGCCGAGGAAGCGGCCCTGATCCCGGAACTGACTGTCCTCAGCGCCCCTGACCTGCGCCAGGTGGTCGAGCAGCTGCAGCAGCGAGGTCCGCTGCTGCGCACGATGCCCCGCAGCACAGCCTTTGAGGCTCCCGAGCCGGAACCGCTTGCGCAACCCGGCGTAGAGCAGAGCCTGGCGGCACGGGCTCTGGCCCTGGCAGCAGCGGGCGGCCATCACCTGCTGCTGGTGGGCCCCCCGGGCTGCGGCAAAACCCACCTGGCGCATCAGCTGCCCAGGCTGCTGCCGCCCCTCAGCCGGAGCGAAGCCCTCACCATCACGCGGATCCAATCGGTGGCCGGCCTGCTGCGCAATCCCGGCACCCTGCCCAGCACACGGCCGTTCCGGGCGCCCCATCACAGCTGTACCGCCGCTGCACTGCTCGGCGGCGGCATCAGTCCGCAGCCGGGGGAGCTCAGCCTCGCCCACGGCGGCGTGCTGTTTCTCGACGAGCTGGCGGAATTCTCCCGGGCCGTGCTCGACCAACTGCGGCAACCCCTGGAGGAGGGAGTTCTGCGGCTGAGCCGCAGCCGCCTGAAAACCACCTTCCCAGCTGCGATCACTCTGGTGGCAGCCACGAACCCCTGTCCCTGCGGCTGGCATGGCGACCGTGAGCACGGCTGCCGCTGCAGCCTCAGTCAGCGTCAGCGTTACTGGCAACGCTTGTCAGGCCCCCTGCTGGATCGGCTCGATCTGCAGCTCCGCCTGGAACGTCCACCGGCCAGCCGTATGCGCCGCTGCCTGGAGCCGACGCCGTCTGCCGGCATCGAGCCCTGGCTGCAAGCGAGCTGCATCAACAGTGCCCGTCAGAGAATGCGGGAGCGCAATCCCGGTGGTGGCTGCAACCGGGATCTCAGCGCCGAGGAGTTCGGCCGGGTCGGGCGGTTGGAACGCGATGGACTGCAGCTCTGGGAACACCTGATCGCCAGCCGCGGGCTCACCACCCGCAGCGCCCTGAGACTGCTGCAGGTGGCTCGCACGATCGCCGACCTCAACGGCAGGGAGACGGTGTGCGCCGATGCCGTGGCCGAGGCGAGCTGCTATCGCTGCACCGATCCACTGGTCGGGGACACGGCGGCCTGAGTGTCAGTCACGCACCCTGCGGACGGGCACGTCGCTGTACGGCTGCGGACCGATCGGCGGCGGAGCGAGATGACGGTCAGTGAGGGAACCGAGGGCATGGGTCATGGCCTCACCCAACCAGTGGAACCAGTGGAGAACCTTGGCTTGCATGAGCACCTGCTGCGACTGTCTTCAGTGTGGGAACACTGACAAAGGTCGGCAACAGGTGTTTCCACTCCCTTTCAGCTCTGCGGAGCCGTGTCGCGATAGACGTACAGGTGGCCAAGCCCCTTCTTGCCGTAAGCACGGCGCCGCAGCGACCAGCCGGGCTCGAAGCTGAGCTTCAGGAATCCAGACGCCACACCGCCTGAGCGAGCCACGAGCATGGTGGGCTGGGAGCGATCGCGGGTGGGGGCCGCCAGCAGTTCCATGTCGCTGCCGGTGTTCACCACTGTGAGCCGGTAGCGGGTGCCCAGGTCATCTCCGCCGATGCGCAGGGAATAGCCGTTGCCGTCGATGTAGCGGCTGCAGATGCCGGTGAAGTCGAAGGTGGAGAGCAGAGGATCCACCATGGCGGGAGCACTGCCGCTGACTGAGAAGCAGGGGCGCTTGCTGGTGCGCTGCTCGTAGATGTTGAGCTGGGAGCGTTCACCCTGGCCGATGGGTGCCGACACCAGGATGAAATTGGCCTCGTCCACCGGCACGGCCTGAAACACGGACCCTTGAGCGAGAGCAACGGGAGCGGCCAGAACCCCGCAGACAGTCAGTCCTGCGGCGATGGACAGAGAACGGGGGATCACAGCCGAATGACGGAAGTCCCCGGATCGTAAAAGTCCCGGGCCGGGTCGATCCAGCGGTTCAGGCCGGTTTGTTCAGGCGAATGGCGACAAGAAGTGTCCCAACCGTGCCTGGGGCGGCAAGAGCCAGGATCCAACCGGTGGTGGTCACACCGAGATCGGGATCGCCGTAAGCGAGCTCAAAGACACATCCGGTGGAAGCGATGCCCAGGATGCAGGCCAGGGCGAGGAACACGCCCGCCAGAGGTTTCATCGGCATGGATCAGGAGACGCTCCGCACGTGCTGGCTCTGAAAGCCATTCTCCTTGAGTTCCTTCTCCAGACCTGAGGCATCGGTCACCCGATCGACGAACAGCACGCCATTCAGATGATCCATCTCGTGCTGGATGCAGCGCGCCATCAGACCATCCGCCTTCATCTTGCGGGGACGCCCCATCTCGTCGCGGTAACTGAGCTCGATCGACGTCGGCCGGACCACATCGAGATAGACGCCCGGGATGCTGAGGCAGCCTTCCTCATAGGTGTCGATCGAGGCACTGGAGGCCGAGATCTCCGGGTTGATCAGCACCAGCGGCGGGGTGGCGGCATTCTCCAGATCCAGATCGATCACCAGCAGCTGCTGGTGAACGCCGACCTGGGGAGCAGCCAAGCCGATGCCCTTGGCGGTGTACATGCTGCGCAGCATGTCGCGGGCCAGCTCCCGCACCTGATCATCCACCTTGCCGATGCGACGGGCGGGTTGTCGCAGCACCTCATTGCCGAGGGTGTGAATCTCCAGCGGAGGCGTTTCCAGCGCCTGCTTGGGAACCAGCATGGTGTCCCGAGCCTTATCGGCATTCCGGGCCAACTGGGCAAAGCTTCCCGCCAAGGACTCCAGAGCGTTGATTCAACATGTTAAGCGGCCCGAACCAGGCGATATGGAACCTGCTGCACACCTGCAACCACTCGCCAGTGATCACGCCGTCGGCAGGCTGCCCGGGCTGAAGGAGCCCCGACTGCTGAAAGGGTCGGATCAACGTCTCTGGCTGCTCTGGCTGGAACAGCGTCCCCAGGAACGCGGCCGCACCACAGCACTGATCCGCCCGTTCGCGGACTCCGCCACCAAGCCGGTGGAGCTGACTCCCGCTCCGATCAACCTGCGCAGCCGCGTGCACGACTACGGCGGCGGGGTACTGACAGCTGCGATCGAGAACGGTCAGCTGCTGCTGGTCTGGATCGCAGCGGGCTGCCTCTGGCAGCAGCGCTGGCACCTGCCCGACAGCTCAGGGGGTGCAGCCGCCAAGACGGAGCCACAGCGGCTGACGCTGCCTGGGGAGTGGGATCTGGCCGACGGATTGCTGGATCTTCGCCGCCGTCGCTGGCTCGGGATCAGGGAGATGGCAGGACGTGACCAGCTGGTGCAGGTCTCGCTCGACAGCAGCGATCAGGAGCCGCAGCTGCTGCACCAGCCGGCGGACTTCGCCGGCTATGCCGTCCTCAGCGCCGATGGCGGACAGCTGGCCTGGGTGGAATGGCAGCAACCGGCGATGCCCTGGGACAGCAGCCGGGTGTGGTGGTCGCCTCTCAGCGAAACAGGTGAGCTGGCCGCTCCCTCCAGCCTGGCCGGCGGAGACGCCACCGCCGTTTTCCAGCCCCAGTGGCTGCCGGACGGGCGGCTGCTGGTGGCGGAGGACAGCAGTGGCTGGTGGAACCTGATGCTGCAGCAACCGGGGGTAACGACCTGGGATCGCCCCTGGCCGATGGCGGCGGAGACCGCGATGCCGCAGTGGATCTACGGCATGAGCACCACCGCCTGGGATGGGGAGCACCTGCTGGCAGCGGTCTGCAGCGAGGGCCGCTGGCAGCTGAAGCGCCTGCGGCTGAATGGATGCATCGAGACCGTGAACCAGCCCTTCGATGACCTGGCCGGACTCGCCGCCCTCGAGGGCCGGGCCGTGGCCGTGGCCAGCAACAGCCGCACAGGGGCCGGCCTGCTGGAGCTGGATCTGCGCCAGCAGGCCGCTGAGCCCTGGATCCATACCTCCGCGGTGCCGGCCGTGCTGGCACCCGCGGCGATCAGCGTGGCGGAGCCGATCTGGTTCGCCGGCCACAACGGTCAGCGCACCCATGCCTGGTACTACCCGCCGAGTGACGGCAGCAGCGGCGCAGCCCCGCTGCTGGTCAAGAGCCACAGCGGTCCGACGGCCATGGCCCGCCGCGGCCTCAGCCTTGCCATCCAGTACTGGACCAGTCGCGGCTGGGGCGTGGTGGATGTGAACTACGGCGGCTCCACGGGGTTCGGGCGGGCCTATCGCGAGCGGCTCAACGGGGGCTGGGGCGTGGTGGATGTGAGCGACTGCGCGGCCGCAGCCCAGGCCTTGATCACGGCCGGACGGGCCCATCCGGAACGCATCGCCATCGAAGGGGGCAGCGCCGGAGGCTTCACCACACTGGCGGCCCTCTGCTTCACCGATGTGTTCCGCGCCGGAGCCTGTCGATATGCGGTCTGTGATCTCACCGCCATGGCCATGGACACCCACCGCTTCGAAGCCCGCTATCTCGACACCCTGGTGGGGGCCTGGCCAGAGGATCGGGCCCGCTACGACGAACGCTCACCGCTGCAGCACGCCGATCGGATCCGCTGTCCGGTGCTGTTCTTTCAGGGGCTGCAGGACAAGGTGGTGCCCCCGGAGCAGACCGAACGCATGGCGGCGGCACTGAGAGCCAACGGCGTTCCGGTGGAGGTGCGGCTGTTCGAGCAGGAAGGCCATGGCTTCCGGGACAGCGCGGTGCAGATCCAGGTGCTGGAGGAGACGGAAGCCTTCTTCCGGGAGCGGCTGGGGATCTGAAGCGACGGAGGCACCTCATCCACGCTGAAAACGCAACCCACTTCAGAACATGTGATGGTTCCGACAGCGGAAAACAGCATTCATCAACACGTGCCGGGCTGAACGTCGATCAACCGTGAATCCTGAAAGGCTGCAGCATCTCTTCTTCAGCCCATGCGCCTTCTTCGGTACCGCGGAAACATCTACGCCAGCCCCGAGCCCGTCGCCGAAGCTCCCCGTCCGGGATCACGCTCCTATCGCTGGGTTCAGTACGCGGTCGACGCCCAACAGCCCGACACCCTGGACTCCGGGGTTGTGGCGACTGGGCGAAGCGAACTGGCGGCCTGATCAGGCTCAGCTGTGCTCCCGCAGGAAGGAGACCGTGGAGGCGAGCTCTTCGCCGAAACGGTCGATCTCTTCGAAGGTGCTGATGAAACTGAGGCTGGCCCTTGCAGAAGCCGTGACGCCGTAGTGGCGATGCAGCGGCTGACAGCAGTGATGGCCGCTCCGGATGCAGACACCGGAGGCATCCATGAGCGCAGCGATGTCGTTGGCGTGCACGCCCTCGACCAGGAAGGTGGCCAGGGCACCACGCTCGGGCTGTTGCTCGGGGGTGGGGCCCAGAACGCGCACGCCGTCGATGGCCTGAAGCCGCTCGAACAGATGGCGGGTGAGCTGCGCTTCCCAGGCCTGAATCGCCTCGAGGCCGACGGCCTGCAGATAGCGGATCGCCGCACCCATGCCGACCGCTTCACCGATGGCGGGGGTGCCGGCCTCGAACTTGTGAGGCAGATCCGCCCAGGTGCTGTGATCAAGGAAGACGTCCTGAATCATTTCGCCGCCACCGAGGAAGGGGGGCATCGCCTCCAGCAGCGCCTCGCGCGCCCAGAGGAACCCCATCCCGGTGGGACCACACAGCTTGTGGGAGGACGCCACCAGGAAATCGGCACCCAGAGCGGCGACGTCGGTGGGCTTGTGGGCCAGGCTCTGGCAGGCATCCACCAGCACCAGGGCACCGGCGGCATGGGCGGCGGGGATCACCTGATCGAGGGGATTGCAGCAGCCGAGACTGTTGCTGACATGCACCAGGCTCACCAGGCGGGTGCGGTCGCTGAGCTTGGCGTTGAAGTCGTCGAGATCCAGTTCACCGGTTTCCGTGATGCCGACGTGGCGCAGCACACAACCGGTGCGCTGGGCCAGCAGCTGCCAGGGCACCAAGTTGCTGTGGTGCTCCATGAGGGTGAGCAACACCTCATCCCCCGCGCGCAGGTTGGCGTCACCCCAGCTGCGGGCCACCAGGTTGATCGCCTCGCTGGCATTGCGGGTGAACACGATCTCCCGCGCACTGGCTGCACCGACGAACTCCGCAGCCGCGGACCTGGCGGCCTCGAAGGATTCGGTGGCGCGGACGCTGAGCTGGTGGGCACCGCGATGCACATTGGCGTTGTCGCAGGCGTAGTAGCGCTGCAAGGCCTCGAGCACAGGGAGCGGCTTCTGGCTGGTGGCAGCGTGATCCAGGTAGATCAGCGGGCGACCGTCAGCAGCGCGCTGCTCCAGGACCGGGAAATCGGCACGATATCGTGACGCCAGCGTATCGATATTGGCACGATTTTGTGCCAACCTGAGGTCGGTGCTGGTCATGCAGCCAGCCCCTCCAGAACCCGCTCGAGGGGAGACCAGATCCCGGCCTGATCCGGCAGCCGCCGAATCACCTCCAGACAGGCGCCGCGCAGCAGCAGGGCCGTGGCTTCTCCAGCAGCGATCCCACGGCTGCGCAGGTAGAAGAGTTCGTCCTCCTGCAACTGGCTGACGGTGGCTCCGTGGGCGCAGCGCACATCGTCAGCGACGATCTCAAGCTCGGGCTTGGTGTCGACGCGGGCCCGATCCGACAGCAGCAGGTTGCGGCTCAGCTGAGCTGCATTGGTGCGTTGCGCCGCCCTGGGCACGCTGATGCCGCCGTTGAAGATGGCGTGGGAGCGACCGGCCGCCAGGCATTTCTGCAGTTGGTCAAGCTCCCCCTCCGGTCCGTCGAAACGGACAGAGGAGTGGGTGGCGAGCTGCTGATCCGCATCGCTCACCGCCAGACCCTGCAGGGTGGTGGTGGCCTGACCATTCACCTGCACGACCCGGGGCTCGAGACGTCCAAGGGACCAGCCCCGCATCACAGAGGTGAGGGCGTAGCGGCTGCGGGGCTCCTGCTCCACCGCCAGATGGGCCAGCAGCGAGGCGCTGCCGTCTCCGAAGGCCAGCAGACCGTGGTTCAGGCAAGCCTCCTGACCCAGATGAACCTCCAGCACATGGCTGTGGGCAGCGTCAGCCTGAGCCGTCACCACCTGCAGCAGATCCAGCTGCGCCTTTTCTTCCATCAGCAGCAATACCCGTGTCGCCGTCAGCCCCGCAGCACCTGTCTGCAGAAGCTCCAGAGGCGGCACCGAACCGCGCACCCGCAACGCCAGCACCCGCCGGCTGCAGGCATGGTTCAACTCCACCGGCCACACGTCGGCGCACCCGCAACGATCGAGGGTATGGCCGAGGGCCTGCCTGAGTTCGCTTTCAGTGAGAGCACTGATCCCCTCCGGAAGGGTCACACCCTCGAGGGGATCGCCAAGACCATCCAGCCGCAGTCGCAGCACTCCCGTGCCCGCTGCGGGTTGCTCCGCCTTGGCCGGCGAGGCGCTGAGAGGCAGATCGGCCAGCGCTGCCAGACGTTTCAGATCCGTGAGCCGCCAGGCCTCCTGACGGCGGGTGGGCAGGCCGAGCCGCTGCAGGGCTTCCCGCCCCCGCTGCTGCACCGGCTCCAGCACGCTGCTTGCCATGGTCAGGCCACCCCCTGAGCGGCCAGTTCCTTGTCGACCCAGTCGTAGCCGGTCTTCTCCAGCTCGAGGGCCAGATCGCGCCCCCCAGTGCGGAGGATGCGGCCCGCCGCCATCACGTGCACGTAATCCGGGGTGATCTCATCGAGCAGGCGCTGGTAGTGGGTGATCAGCAGGGTGGCGTTCTCCGGTGTCGCCAGTTGATTCACACCTGCCGCCACGATGCGCAGCGCATCGATATCCAGACCCGAATCGGTTTCATCGAGGATCGCCACCACGGGCTCGAGCAGCGCCATCTGCAGGATCTCGTTGCGCTTCTTCTCGCCACCGGAGAAGCCTTCATTGACGCTGCGCTCGAGGAAGGCAGGGTCCATCTGCACCACCTTGAGCCTGTCGCGCACGTGGTCTTCGAAATCGAAGGTGTCCAGCTCCTCCTGCTGCCGCTGGAGCCTCCGGGCATTGGTGGCCACCCGCAGAAACTCCAGATTGCTCACCCCGGGGATCTCCACCGGATACTGGAAACCGAGAAACACCCCCAATCGGGCGCGCTGCTCCGGTTCCAGCTCGAACAGGTCGTTGCCGCAATAGCGGACGGCACCGGCGGTGACCCGGTAAGCGGGGTGGCCGGCCAGCACCTTGGACAGCGTGCTTTTGCCGCTGCCATTGCGACCCATCACGGCGTGGATCTCTCCCGCCCGCACCTGCAGGTTCACCCCTTTGAGGATGGGTTGATCCTCCACGGAGGCATGCAGGTCAGTGATGTCGAGAAGCAGCTCGGCGTCAGGGCGGATCACGTGGATGAGAAGAACGGTTGGAACGGAGTGGTCAGGGGGATCAACCCACGGATCCCTCGAGCTTGAGGGCCAACAGCTTGTCGGCTTCAGCGGCGAATTCCATCGGCAGCTGGTTGAACACATCACGGCAGAAGCCGCTCACCATCATCGACACCGCCTCTTCGAAACCGATGCCGCGGCTCTGCAGATAGAACAGCTGGTCTTCGGAGATGCGACAGGTGCTGGCCTCGTGCTCGATCGCGGCCTGGGGCTGCTGGGAGCGGATGTAGGGGTAGGTGTTCGCCGCCGCCTGATCGCCGATCAGCATCGAATCGCACTGGCTGTAGTTGCGGGCCCCTTTCGCCGCGGGGCCGATCTGCACCAGGCCGCGATAGCTGTTGCTGGAATGGCCGGCGCTGATCCCCTTGCTCACGATCGTGGAGCGGCTGCGCGGACCGACGTGAACCATCTTCGTGCCGGTGTCGGCCTGCTGGCGGTTGTTCGTGAGTGCCACGGAATAGAACTCTCCCACCGAATCCGCGCCCTGCAGGACGCAGCTGGGGTATTTCCAGGTGATCGCCGAGCCGGTTTCGACCTGGGTCCAGCTGATGCGGCTGCGATCTCCGCGGCACTGACCCCGCTTGGTGACGAAGTTGTAGATGCCGCCGACGCCGTTCTCATCGCCGGCATACCAGTTCTGCACGGTCGAGTACTTGATCGACGCATCGTCCAGTGTCACCAGTTCCACCACCGCTGCATGCAGCTGATTGGTGTCGAACATCGGCGCCGTGCAGCCCTCGAGATAGCTCACGGAAGCGCCTTCCTCGGCCACGATCAGCGTGCGCTCGAACTGACCGGTGTCGCCGGAATTGATACGGAAATAGGTGGACAGCTCCATCGGGCACTCGACGCCCTTGGGAATGAAGACAAAGGAACCGTCGCTGAACACCGCTGAATTCAGAGCGGCGAAATAGTTGTCGTTGCTGGCCACCACCGTGCCCAGATAACGCTCGATCAGCTCAGGGTGCTCTTTGACCGCCTCACTGAAGGAGCAGAACACAACACCGTGCTCTGCAAGCTTTTCCTTGTAGGTGGTGGCGATCGAAACACTGTCGAACACCGCATCCACCGCCACATTGCTGAGCCGCTTCTGCTCGCTGAGAGGAATGCCGAGTTTGTCGAAGGTTTCCAGCAGCTTGGGATCCACCTCCTCCAGGCTCGATTTCTTCTCCTGCTGCTTCGGCGCCGCGTAATAAACGATGTTCTGGTAATCGATCGCCGGATAGCCCAGAGCAGCCCAGTCGGGCTCCTCAAGGGTGAGCCAGTGCCGGAAAGCCTTGAGCCGGAAATCCAGCAGAAAGGCCGGTTCATCCTTTTTGGAGGAGATCAGCCGAACAACGTCCTCGCTGAGACCCTTGGCGATCTTGTCGGTCTCGATCTCGGTGACGAAGCCGTACTTATACGGCTGGCTGACGAGATCTCGCGTGGAGGTGCTGGTCATGCAGGTCAGCCGGCGGTGGCGTGGATCGTCTCGGTGCTGATCGTCTGAACCTTCTCCTGGGAGGCAAATGGATTGTCTTCCGTGAGAAACAGCATGCAGTGGCATTCCTTGCGTTCCCGCATGGGGACGCAGGGGCAGTTCCAGAAGGCCTGGGACACTTCCGCTTGCTTGTCTTCGTAGTGGCGGCAGGGGCAGAGAGCACCGCCCAGTTCATCCTTGTGACGCGCAAGACCCTTCAGAACCACCGCCGTCACGCTGGGTTCTGTACAGAAGTAGGTACCGGTGCGCTGGGCGTAGGTCTGAGCGAACTTGCGGATCACCTCCAGACTTTCAGCGGTCGGCTCAGGAGTGGCGTCGGACATGAAGGCGAAGACGGATTACGAAACACCGTGGTTTCCTTATCGGAAGCCTAAGGCAGCCGATCGCCCCACGGCGGCCCACCATTGTGAACTCCAGCACTCCTCTTCCAGTGGCATCGTGTGATGAGGTTCCCTCTTCCATGACCGCCCCGGCTCAGGCCAGCACCCGTGATGCTCTGCTGTCCCTGCTTCTGGAGCGCGGGGATGCGGAGGCAGCTGACCTGGCGGGCGCCCTGGATCTCTCCGTTCAGGCGATCCGGCGTCATCTGCGCAGCCTCGCGGAGGAGGGTCTTGCTGAATCCAGCACCGCAGCCAGCGGGCCTGGGCGCCCCAGCAATCGCTGGAGCCTCACCGAACGCGGGCGTGAACGGTTCCCGGATGGGAGTCGCCGTTTCGCGCTCGGCCTGCTGGACTCGATGCGCGCCAGCCTGCCCGAAGAGACGCTGAAGCAGCTGCTCAACCAGCAGGCCGAGGACAAGGCGGAACAGTACCGACAGCAGCTGGGGGACGGCAGCCTGCAGCAGCGCCTGGAACAGCTGACGCGCCTGCGGCGCGACGAGGGCTACATCACCAGCTGCAGCCCTGAAGACGACGGCTGCAGCTGGCGCCTGCAGGAAATGCACTGCTCGGTGCAACGCATCGCCGAGGAATTCCCCGCCGTATGCGACCAGGAGCTGCTGTTGATCCGCCGCACCGTTCCGGACTGCCGGGTCGAACGGGTGCACTGGCGTCTGGAGGGGGGCCATGCCTGCGGTTTCCGGATCACGCCGATCGAGAGCTGATGGCCATCGACGCGACGGTGATCGCGCGCATCGACGCGACGCTTCTGCCCCAGATGGACCGGCATCACCTGCGTTTGCTGGCCCATTGCCTTGAGAGCTTCCGGGCCATGGGCAACGCCGCAGGCGACGCGCTGCCTGATGCCGCCAGCAGACGGCGCTGGTGTGAACAGCAACCGGTGGTCGCGGAGGAGCCGGGCTTCCTGCGCTCTCTTCTGCATCAGCTCGACGCAGCCGCCGAGCAACTCCAGAGCCTGGCCGACAGCCTGAACAAGCCCCCGCTGCAGCTGTCTCTGGAGGACCTGATCAGCGCCGCCGAGGCGCGCTGCCATCATCAGATTCAGCCCGGACGCGCCGATGAGCCTTGAGATTCCTGATGCCCTCAGCTTCTTCCGGCTGAGCTGCGGCCGCTGGCGCTCCCAGCGCAGCCAGCATCATCTGCTTCATCGGAGGGCCGAGGCAGGAGCCTCTTTCATCGTGGTGGAGGAACTGCCGAAGGGAGACCCGCGGCTGGCGGAGATCGCCGCCTGCAACGGGGAGAGCGCCGAACGGATCGTGGGCGGCTGCTGGGTCCGCTGGAGCGGATCGATGGCCTGGGACAGAGCCGGCGAATCCCACGAAGACCAGACCATGTTCGGGCTGATCCCCACCGACGACAGCGGGCGCAACGGCCTGCTGCTGAGGGATCGCGGCTATGCGGAGAAGGCACCGGTGGCCGGGCAGTTCCGCATGGATGAGGAGAACGGCCTGATCCTCACCACCGACTACGAAATGATGAGCTCGCTGGAGCGCTTCTGGTTCGCAGGGCCGAATCTGCGGCTGCGCACCAGCACCGTGCAGGGCCTCTCCAACAATGCCTCCTTCTGCATGGAAACCCGCCAGCTGGATGACCCAGCAGCGGCGACGGCTGCCGCCGGTGCTGGCATGCCCGGAGCCCTGGCTCCCTTCGGCTGGTAAGCAGAAGTACTCAACTCACTATTACGGGATGTAATCGGTGCCCCTGCGGCGGGAGGGGGGACAGGTCGGCACTTCTACGATCTGCGGCAGTGGACGTTGAAGCTCGCGTGGCCATTCCCCTTCTGGAGTACGCACCGATCACCCAGAACTCACGGGTCGCCGCCCTGCGCGTCAACTCGGATGAGACGGCACGGGCCTACTCCATGGAAATCGCCATGGACCGGGACAACCTCGTCACGGTGATCGAGAGCGCCTATCGGCAGATCTTCTTCCACGCCTTCGATTCCGACCGCGACGTCAACCTGGAATCCCAGCTGAAGGACGGGCAGATCACGGTCCGGGACTTCATCCGTGGACTGGTGCTCTCCGACACCTTCAAGCGCAGCTTCTACGGGATGAACAGCAACTACAAGGTGGTTCGCCACCTTGTGGAGAAGCTGCTGGGCCGCAAGAGCAACAAGTCCGAGGAGATCGCCTGGTCGATCGTGATCGGCACCAAAGGGGTCGAGGGCCTCGTTGATGTGCTGCTCGACAGCCAGGAATACCTCGATTCCTTCGGCTACGACACGGTGCCCTCCCAGCGCAACCGGGTGCTCCCCGGCCGCGACCTGGGTGACACCCCCTTCAACATCACCAGCCCCCGCTACGACGAGTACTACCGGGGGATCCTCGGTTTCCCTCAGATCGTGTTCATGGGAGGCCCCGGCAAGGCCTTGCCAGCACGCGCCAAGATCAAGCGGGGCGGCGCTCCCGCCGATTACCTCGAATGGCTCAAGGATCTGCCGATGCCCAACCCGCGCGGGAACTCCGCCACCACGGACATCGACTACATGTCACGGGTTCCCTTCCGCAGCATCGGCCGCTGAACGTCGGCCCGGTCACTCACAAAAGCGGGGCAGCTGCCCCGCTTTTTTTGTGCTGAACAGTGATCCCCGCCAATCCCCCAACGGCTTGCCGTCAGTGGATGCTGACTCCGACTCCTGGCAAGGTCTGAATCGAGGTGTTTGGCCGCACAATGATCCCGAATGAAAACTGGAGTTTTTGGACGTGTCCCAAACCCTCACTTCTCTGGCACGTCTGACACTGCGCCAACTTCGGCAGATCGCAAGCGACCTGGGCGTTCCTCTTTACAGCCGTAAGAGCAAGGAAGCCCTCGTCGGCGAGGTGGCGCAGCGTCAGGAACAGCGCGGTGGTGATCTCAAGGCGATCGAGGCTGAGCTGAGTGCTCCCGCGGTCTCCACCAGCGAGACCCGCGTGGTCTTCCTTCCTCGCGATCCCCAGTGGGCTTACGTGTTCTGGGAGATCTCCGACGATGACCGCCAGCGGGCTCAGAAGGAAGGCGCCAGCCGCCTCTGCCTGCGCCTTGCCGATGTGACCGGCATGCAGGACGGCAGCGCTCACCCTCATACCCTTCAGGAAGTCCCCGTCGACAGCCACAGCACCGAGTGGTACCTGCCGGTTCCCCTCTGCGACCGCGACTACCGCGTCGAGCTCGGCTACCGGATCGGCACCACCTGGATGTCCCTGGCCTTCTCCTCCGTGGCCCGCGTCCCGGCTCTGCACCCCAGCGAGCAGATCCTGGATCAGTTCGTCCCCTTCAGCCTCGACACCACTTCGGCTCCGGAAGCTCCTGCTCCCATCACACCCGCTGAGCCCAGCGACAGCGGCCTCCACGAGCGTCTGTATCAGAGCGCCACGGTGCACTTCCGCCGTCGCCGCGTCGGTTCCGAGGAATTCCAGGAGGGTGTCGACTCCTCCGGCGATTCCGACAGCTTCGGGCTGAGCGATTCCGGCATCGGCCTCTGGGCCAGCGGACGCAATGAGTCCGGCCTCGGTGGCGTGGCTCCCCGCCAACGCTCCTTCTGGTTGGTGGCTGACGCGGAGCTGATCGTCTACGGCGCCACGGATCCCTCGGCCCGCCTCACCATCGGCGGCGAGGACGTGCCCCTCTCCACCGACGGCACCTTCCGCATCCAGGTGCCCTTCCGCGACGGTGAGCAGATGTACCCCATCGAAGCCACGGCCGCTGACGGTGAGCAGAAGCGCAACATCACCTTGAACTTCGCTCGTCAGACCCCCGAGGACAACAGCAACCCCGCCAGCGAAGCCCGCGCCGAGTGGTTCTGAACTCCCACGACAACGAAGCACCGGCCTCCCTGCGCTGGTTCGTCGCCATCACCCCCCTCGCGGGGGCGATGGCGTTTCCTTTAATCGTTCCGCTGGTGATGGCTCGGGTCGGGATCGCTACGGGCGTCGCCGTTGCCCTGGTGCTGAGCAGTTTGTGGTTCATCGCCATGCTCAAAACTTCGGAGATGCCGCACTGATCCCCGCGGGGAATCCTTGAAGCGTGATCCCCATACGGCATCGTGATCCGATCCTTCTCTTTGATCACAGCGCTGTTGATCAGCAGCGGCTGCAGTCAGCAGGGTCGCGTGATCGGCAGCACGGCAACGGAACTGCCTCAGCCACCTCAGATCGAGGTGCTGTTCAATCACCGCGGCAACAGCAGCTACCGCTCGCCACTGACGGGACGCTGGCGCAATGGCGATGATCTCGAGCGATCCCTGATCGTGGCCATCGAGGGCGCTAAGCAGGAGCTGCTGGTGGCCGTGCAGGAACTGACGCTGCCCGGGATCGCCACGGCCTTGATCGCTGCCCGGGATCGCGGACTCACGGTGCAGGTGGTTCTGGAGAACAGCTACAGCACCCCCTGGCGTGAGCAGCAGCCCACTCACCTGGCGAAGCATCAACGCCAGCGCTGGAAACGCCTGCAGCACCTGGCGGATCTTGATGGCGACGGCATCACCAGCGCTGAGGAGGCTGCCGCCGGAGACGCGGTCGGCCTGCTGCAGGAGGCAGGCATCCCGATGGTGGACGACCGCGAGGACGGCAGCAGCGGCAGCGGCCTGATGCACCACAAATTCCTGGTGATCGACGGTCGCAGCGTGCTCACCGGCTCAGCCAATCTGACCAGTTCCGGCATCCATGGCGATGCCGGCCGCAACAGCACCCGCGGCAACGTCAATCACATGCTGCACCTGCGGAGTGAGGACCTGGCGGAGCTGTTCCGGGCTGAATTCCAGCGCATGTGGGGAGACGGACCCGGCGGCCGCAACGACAGTCGCTTCGGGTTGGCGAAACGATCCGCCGGCCCGCAGACGGTGATGGTGGGTGATGCCCGGGTGGAGGTGCTGTTCGCCCCCCACCCGAAACGCAACACGAAACACGGGTTGAACTGGCTGGCCCAGCAGTTGGGTGCAGCACACCGTTCGATCGATATGGCGTTGTTCGTGTTCTCAGCCCAGCAGCTGGCCGATGTGCTGCAGGAGCGGGTGAAGGCCGGCGTGAAGATTCGGCTGGTGGCTGATCCCGGCTTTGCCAGCCGTTCCTTCTCGGAAGTGCTGGATCTGCTGGGGGTGGCCCTGCCGGATCACAACTGCAAGCTGGAACGGAACAACCAGCCCTACGACGAACCACTGCGCGGCGTCGGCACTCCCCGACTGGCCCGCGGCGACAAGCTGCATCACAAGTTCGCTGTGATCGACAAGCGCAAAGTGATCACGGGATCCTTCAACTGGTCCCCATCTGCTGCGTATACCAACGACGAAACCCTCCTGGTGATCCACTCTCCCCAACTCGCTAAACACTTCACCCGAGAAATGAATCGCCTCTGGGACACGGCTGAACTGGGAATCACGCCACACATCCAGAGGAAACTCGACCGTCAACGGATCCGATGCGGGGATGGGGTGAAGAACGGTTCCTCGATTCCAGACTAGAAGCAAGGTCTAACCGCATAAAAGTATCGAAGATTACTCCTGACGGTTATCCCTAATGAATCTTGCCCACAGAAAACACAATGAGAACCTTATGTTTAATGAAATAAAGGCATGATTCGTGGATTTACTTCAACGAATGAGGGTTATTGGTAGCGGATTGATTATTGCTGCATATTTCATCACTCTTCACCTTGATGTTGTGACTGGTGTTGCCGTTCACCTCACTGCAATGACCATCTCAGTTCCTTATTTCATCAAATCGAAGGCATGGGATGTCGTGATCATGATGACATTCCTTATGACGATAGGAGCAGGGAGACTTGTGACTGCAGCGATATGATCAATCTCTATTTATTAGCGGGAAGTTCTTCACCAGTTCCATCCGGCAAAGGGGTTGCCAGGGGTCTCAGAACGCCGTGAGTTCACGGTCGCCCGGTCTTAATAAGAAAAATAGTGGTTAGCATCCTAATGAGCAGGGTGTTGATGAGATCGACCTGAATAATATTCAGAAGGCTTGAAGATCAATTAATCTTGGCAACTCGCCATATCCCTACTGGAGAAACCGAAGACGAGAATTGATTTCAGAGTCAGCGACGACAAAACATTCGCCACGGTTCCCATAAAATTCATAACGATTGTTGTGACCAGATGCCTTACCAGCCCTCAAAGGAACACCTGGACAATCAGATCCCAGATGCGTTCAAGACGATCAATGGTGTTTTGAAAGACCTTCAGTCTTCCACTGGTGCCGATGAGAGGTACATCAGCATGATGTTGGATGCCCTGGCACAAGAATGGGAAAACAAAAGTCCATCCCGCGAGGGGTTCGGGTTCCGCTAAAACCGTTGAACTCAAGAGACCTTGAGAAGCTGGATTAGATCTCCCAGATCATCGATCTGAGCAGGTTCCTTATCCCTTTCCTCAACGAAGGTCACCTCATACCCTTCATAGTTCTTCAGTAAATCCAGTTCGACAATCTCGCCGTTAAGGAACATCCGAACATTGATTCCCCAGTCAGCACACTGAACCAGTATTGACTCCACCTTGTCCTCCTTGAGGTCAGTGAAGAGAGTTCGGATGGTTTCTTCAATCAGTGCTCCGTCCATTGGCTCCTCAGGGGTCAGGGAATATCAGCGGAGTCTGAATCCTGCGACAGGGAATTGGGGTTCAGAATTAACTTATCTGACCCATTTGACTCCTAAAATGACCACCGCTAGAAAAGGCTCAACAGAGTGAGCGCCACTTGAAGAGACAGAGCATCTTCATCCTTGGAACACTCATTGCCCTTACTGGATGCACCGGTGGCGAACCCTTGCATCGATTCACCTTTAACCCGGAGACGTTAGCCCCCCAAACCACAACATTGATACTGGACAAAGGCGAAAAGTTAAATTTCTGGAATAGCCTAGACGTGACATACAAACCACCAATCACCCTCGGCTTTTATATAACCATCAAAGCAGAGAAGGAGCCTCCAACCGAGATATTCTGCGACGCCTTAAATCCAACACTTACATTTATGAGTTCGACCATCGAAAAAGATAATTATATCGACAAATCCTGGAAAATTGCTCGAATGAATTGCGAGCTTGGACCCATTGAAGAGAAGCAGGCAGTTACAATTACCGCAACGCCCAAAGCAGACGGCATCGGAACGCTGCAGGTGAATGGACTAATTCTTGAACTCAAGCACTAATAGAACAATGCATCCACGAAGCTTTGAGTCAATCAAAGAAGCAATCAGGTAATCAGGGATAGAAGAGATCCACCAGAACCCCATCGCCATCGGCTGCCCACACCAACGACGGGTCACCCTGGAGATGAACCGCCTCTGGGACACCGCCGAACTGGAGATCAAACCCCACCTGCGTCGCAAGCTGGAGCAACAGAAAATCCGCTGTGGGGATGGGGTCCAGAGGCAGTAGCCAGCTTAGAGGCTGGCTTGTCGAGGGCATACAGCACACTCCTGACGCCATAACGGCACCAAAGCCGCCAGGCGCAGGCAGGAAAATTCTTAAGGCAATCTAAAATAAGACTCATCCTGCACTGAGCGGTCCAGATGGCAGTCCAGAACATCGATCTCTGGGTGTCTGCCGGCAGCTTTGATGCGCCTTACTACCACTTTTACACCGACTCAGGAGGCAGCCAGGAACTCAGTGACCTGAGCCTCGACTCCAGCAAGAGCTATACCTTCCGGCGCCTGAACGAGGCGACCTCACACCCCTTCTACCTTTCCGACACCGGATACAACAAAAGTTCCTCTGATGCACTGCTGATCACGGGCTACGGAAGTCCATCGCAAGGCATCACAGGCAATGAATCCTTCAAGGTTGAATTTGGAGATTCAGCAGGAGACGCTGAAGAGCTGCTCTATTACTGCTCCTCTCATCAATCCATGCAGGGGAATATCGCACTAGAGCAAGCTACACAATATCCTTCTGTCCGTGGAAATAGTATTTACGTGCTCGCAGAGGGAAATTGGAATGAAACACTAAATATGGCAACAAAAAAGGGCGGTAGCTTACTAACAATTAACAACGAGGAAGAGCATGAATGGATCGTAAGTGAATTTAGTGGGCTGTATCCATCTTTAAATTCCACTATGATTGGATATACCGATGAAAAAACAGAAGGAAATTGGGACTGGATAAGTGGTGAATCATCTGAATGGATTCCCTATTGGTCTGGCGAGCCAGGGCGAGTCCAGCCAGACAACTGGGGAGGCGCTGAGCATTATGCAGAACTATTCATTAGAGATGTCAATGGATGGAAGCTTTTTCGAAGAGGCTCATTGAATGACATCACCAACCTTGGCACTGCAATTCTGGAGATCCCCTTCATCCGCCGTGGTGATTCTGCCTATGTGATCGTCGAAGGGCCCACCTGGGAAGAAGCAGAAGCCAATGCAGTCGCCCTCGGTGGGCACTTAGTGACGATTAATGATGCAGATGAGAATGAGTGGATTCAATCATTTGCATTTAGAGGTAGTGAAGAAGAAGTTGCTACTTATTGGCTAGGTCTTACTGATCAGGAGGAAGAAGGGACATGGTCCTGGATCTCAGGAGAAGAGGTTAATTTTCTAAACTGGGCAGTAGGCGAACCTAATGCTGCCGATCAGACAGCAGGTCCCGAAGACTATGCAATCATATTTTCGAATTTAACAAGCAGCCCGCAATGGTTTGACGTATCAAATTCAAACGCATATTTCCGAGGACCATCGCATGAATATAAAAGTTTAGGTCTAGCAGAAATCCCACTAGCACCCAACAATGCCCCAACAGGAACTGCAACTCTCAAAGGCGACTTCAAGGTAGGACAGACCATCAGCATCGATTCATCAGCCATACAAGATGCAGATAACTTTGAAGGTTGGGCTCCCACCTATGAATACTCCTGGGAAGTCTCTAATGACAACGGCACCACATGGACTGCACTAACCAGTGCTGATGCCACTGATGGTGATGACTCCTACACCCTCACCTCAGCAGAAGTCGGCAAGCAGATCCGAGGTGTTGTGAGTTATCTGGATGGTTATGGGACCAATGAACAACTCACCAGCAGTCCGGCATCCATTCAAGAATCAACTTCTCAGAAACCTGAAACTGAACCTGAACCTGAACCAAAGCCCGATCCAGATCCAACCCCCATCAAAGATCTTGAACTTTATGGCGATGCCAATTCTATTCCCACTGAGGATGTCCTAAACGGAGAAGACGGCAATGACAAAATTTATGGACTACTCAAAGCAGACACGCTTAATGGCGGATCTGGCAACGACCTTCTTTATGGTGATTATGGCGATGATCTCCTCAATGGAGAAGCAGGGAATGATGATCTTTATGGCGAACAAGATAACGACACCCTGAATGGAGGTTCAGGCAACGATCGTCTCACCGGTGGAGAAGGCTACGACTTACTAATCGGTGGTCCCGGTAATGACACCTACATCATTGATGACGAGCGTGACACCATCGATGATCAAGGACTCGACACTGACATCGATACCGTCATCTTCCGCGCCAACCTCACCACCTACACCGTTCCTGATTCAATCAAGAACGCCAGGCTCGACAGCGGCAGTGCCTTCAAGCTGATTGGTAATGCCAAAGCCAACACACTCATCGGAAACGACATCGACAATGACATCGATGGTGGTGATGGTGACGACAGCCTCGATGGCGGAGGAGGTGATGACACCCTCAAAGGCGGCGATGGGCGTGATGCCGTCATCTATGGCAAGCAGATGCCAGGCTTCATGCTCGATGGCTCTGGCGCTCAGGACATCACCGTCAACCTGCTGAGCGGCACTGCCACCGGCTCAGAGATCGGCAGCGACTCCCTGATTGCCATTGAGGATGTACTCACCGGCGATGGCAACGACCACCTCACCGGTGATGCCCAGGACAATCGCCTCGATGCCGGAGGCGGCAACGACACCATCAGCTCAGGTGGGGGCAACGACTCCATCTACGGCGGCAACGGTGATGACCTCATCGATGGCGGCGATGGCAACGACACCGCCCACTTCACCGGCAACCTCATTGATTACGAGGTCACACCCACCAGCTCCGGTTTCACGATCACCGACACCCGGGCTTTCCATGACGGCACCGATCAGCTCAGCAGCATCGAACTCTTTGCCTTTGCCGATCAGACCCTCACACCAGAGCGGCTCACCAATGCCCACGACATCGACCTCGACGGTGCCATCAGCCCCCTCACCGATGGACTGATCCTCACCACCGCTGCCTATGCCATCGAAGTCGCCAGTGGAGCACTGACGGCACCTGCTGCTTTCAACGGCTCCCTCCTCGATGCCGTCATCCATCCGGGTTCCAACCGCTCCACATCAGCCGCGATCAAGGCACACCTCACCTCTGCACTCAGCAGCTCCTCCCTGGAGACCAACAACAACGGCATCGTTGATCTACAGGATGCTGAATCCATGCTCCGCTCTGCCATGGGCACCTTCCCAGGCAATGCCCTCTCCTCTGATCTAGCCGAATCTGCCCTCACTCTTGGCAACAGCTCCTCGCTCACCCTCGAGCAACAGATCCATGCCATTGAGCAGACCGCATGGCTGGGTTGACGAACACTTGCCCCTCACGCCTTAAGCCATGCTCCCGCTCATCGCCATGCTGATTTGCCCTGGGCAGACAACCCTGGAAGCTCAGGCCTGTGCCACGCAAAATGTCGAACAATCCGACGTCAAGCTGAACGCGATTCTTGGCGACAAAACTTTCTCAGCGTGGAACAAGCATCGTGACCGCTTCTGCTCCCTGGCCAAAGAGTCGCTGAAGGACGGATCCATTCACGGCCAAGTTCTGCTGGGTTGCTTTCAGCAGTTCAATCAACTGCTGCTGAATGAATTTCGCAGCCTGGCTGATCCGCCTCTCAAGCAGAACAGAGCAGAAGGTGAATGGGTTCACTGCATCGTCAAGCGTGAGTCCGGGCACCAGTTCGATGGCGGATGCATGGTCCAACCGTTCGCTGGCGATGGAAGCTTTCACCTGCGCAATGCCTTCCACGATGTTGATCTGCTCCCCGGGATCAATCGCCTCACCATCCGTGTCACGGAACCCGGCAAAGCTTGGTTGACCCTCCAAACCTTGAACCTTGATCAGTCACCCGGCGATGCCCGATCACCCGCTGAGCGCCGTGACGATGACAAGACCTGCTGGATCACCAGAGGGTTATCGGTCTGCATCAAGTGAACAGCGATCAGGTCAGAATGCGCCCATGACTCCGTTCCACTCCACCGCGGCTCTGCTGCTGCTGGCCCTCGCCCTGCCGGTGCAGGCAGCAGAACCCTATGTGCCATGGCCCAGCAAGGAGAAGCTGCGTGAGATTCAGCTCGCCGCCTACAGCTGTTCCAGGGAGAACGACGCGGCTGACTGCAGCCGAGCCCGCAGCCTGGCTGATCCGCTGATGGACCATCCCCGCCTGCCCGTGGTCTGCAAGAACGTGCTCTGGGCCGTGATCGAACGATCCACCACCGCCGACAGCAACGATTACAAACGCCGCGACAGCATCGACAACGAGGCCCGGCGCCTCACGATCAGCTGCGCCGAGCCGGTGAAGAAAACACCGAAGCCCAACCAGCCTCAGGGTGGACCGAATCCTGGTGGTGGTGGCAACGGCTTCGGGTTCGGGGCCTCCTGATCTCGCTCAGCGCGCTGATGCCCCGTCGCCGAGCATCTGGAGCAGTGTTTCGGAGGTGGTGAGCATTTCAGCCACGTCCAGTTCAAGCTCTCGACCAGCAATATCGGATGCCAGCTCGCACACCGACGAGGAGAGGCCGGAAACGTCGCAGCTGTTGGACAGCTGCACGATGGCGTTGGAGAGCTTGCCGCGCAGGCATTCCTCCGAACCTGCCTCATGGATCACGGCCTGAGCGGCGTTCTTGGCAGCGGCCGAGGCCTCAGGGAACGGCTTTGCCCGCTTCCAGGCCTGGGTGGCGTGGGCTGGAGCCAGCTGTAATCCGGCTCCAAGCAGCATCAGCAGCAGTGTTCTGTGCATATCCGAGCCCGAAACGCGCGGGGAGTGGCTGGCGACCGCAACTGGTCGTGTCCATCACGCTGCCACGGTCATCCCGTGTTTACGTTCCGCGTAGTCCCACTCTTCGTGATGACCACCTCGGCCCCGGTGGAACCGACGCAACGTCAGGTGCTCCTGGACACTCCCTTCACCGATCAGAAGCCCGGCACGTCCGGACTGCGCAAGAGCAGCCAGCAGTTCGAAGCGCCCAACTACCTCGAAAGCTTCGTGGAAGCCGTGTTCCGCACCCTGAGTGGTGTGCAGGGGGGAACCCTGGTGCTGGGGGGCGACGGCCGCTACGGCAACCGTCGTGCCATTGACGTGATCCTGCGCATGGGCGCCGCCCATGGCCTCAGCAAGGTGATCGTCACCACCGGCGGCATCCTCTCCACCCCCGCTGCCTCCAACCTGATCCGTCAGCGCCAGGCGATCGGCGGCATCATCCTCTCCGCCAGCCACAACCCCGGTGGCCCTGATGGGGACTTCGGCGTGAAGGTGAACGGTGCCAATGGCGGACCGACTCCGGCCAGCTTCACCGATGCGGTGTTCGAATGCACCAAGACCCTTGAGGGGTACACGATCATCGATGCTCCGGCGATCCCTCTCGATGCACCCGGCAGCTTCGGCATCGGTGCGATGCAGGTGGAGGTGATTGACGGCGTCGATGACTTCGTGGCGCTGATGCAGCAGCTGTTCAACTTCGATCAGATCCGCGATCTGATTCACAGCGACTTCCCGCTGGCCTTTGACGCCATGCATGCCGTCACCGGGCCCTACGCCAGCCGCGTGTTCGAAGGGCTGCTGGGGGCACCGACCGGGAGCGTGCGCAACGGCACACCCCTGGAAGACTTCGGCAAGGGTCATCCTGACCCCAACCTCACCTATGCCCACGAGCTGGCCGAATTGCTGCTCGAGAGCGACGACTACCGCTTCGGTGCCGCCTGCGACGGCGATGGTGATCGCAACATGATCCTGGGCCAGCGCTGCTTTGTGAATCCCAGCGACAGCCTCGCGGTGCTCACGGCCAACGCCACGCTTGCGCCGGCCTACGCCTCCGGCCTGTCGGGAGTTGCCCGCTCCATGCCCACAAGCGCAGCAGTGGATGTCGTCGCCAAGGAGCTGGGGATTGACTGCTTTGAAACCCCGACGGGTTGGAAATTCTTCGGCAACCTGCTGGATGCCGACAAGATCACCCTCTGCGGGGAAGAGAGCTTCGGCACCGGCAGCAACCACGTGCGCGAAAAGGACGGGCTCTGGGCCGTGCTGTTCTGGCTGCAGATCCTGGCCGAACGCCGCTGCAGCGTGGCCGAGATCATGGCCGAGCACTGGAAGCGCTTCGGACGCCACTACTACTCCCGGCACGACTACGAGGCCGTGGCCAGCGACGCCGCCCACGGTCTCTACGACCGTCTGGAGGCCATGTTGCCGAGCCTGGTGGGCCAATCCTTCGCAGGCCGCAGCATCAGCACAGCCGACAACTTCAGCTACACCGACCCCGTCGACGGGTCCGTGACCACGGGCCAGGGTCTGCGCATCCTGTTGGACGACGGCAGCCGAGTGGTCGTGCGTCTCTCCGGCACAGGCACCAAGGGGGCCACGATCCGTGTGTATCTCGAGAGTTACGTGCCCAGCAGCGGTGATCTCAACCAGGATCCCCAGATCGCTCTGGCCGACATGATCAGCGGCATCAACGCCCTGGCGGAGATCCAGGAGCGCACCGGCATGGACCGTCCCACCGTGATCACTTAACCAGTGATCACCTGATCGTCGGCTCAGCGGCGGCCCCGATGGGGGTTGTAGTGGCGGTAAGCCTCATCGGTGGCCTCCTGCTGAAGCTGACGCATCACCTCAATCGCAAAGCTGCTCAGGGCTCCAGCCAGGATCACCATCAGAAAGAACAACCGAACGCTGCGCTGCGGGATCTCAGCAGGGGAGTGTTCGATCAGTTCCTGGATGAAGAAACTCACGGTGGCTCCGGTGGCCGCTCCCACCACAGCAGCCATCAACACCCTCCAGCCGCTGAAGGAACGGCTCGGATCCAGTTCCGGTCGCTGATCCATCGGGGTCATGACGTCGGCGTCTGCTCAGTTGTGACGTCCCGTCCCTCCGCCTCGCCCAGCAGAGATTTCATCACCACGTAAAACACAGGCACCACGAGCGTGGAGAGGAAGGTGGCCACCAGCAGACCGCCGAACACCACAAGCCCGAGGGAGGACTGACTCTGGGCGCCGGCACCGGTGGCCAGCATCAACGGCAGGAAGCCGGTGAGTGAGGAGATCGCCGTCATCAGGATCGGCCGCAGACGCGACTGAGCCGCGAAACGGGCGGCCTCAAGGGCGGAATCCCCCTCGCCCATCCGCTGATTGGCAAGGTCCACGATCAGGATCGCGTTCCCTCCTGCCAGACCGATCAGCATCACCAGACCCACCTGGGCATAGATGTTCAGCACCTGGCCCGCACCGGCGAGAAACACCAGGGCGCCGAGCAGAGCGGTGGGAACCGTCAGCAGGATGATGATCGGATCGGTGTAGCTCTCGTACTGGGCGGAGAGCACCAGGAACACCGCCAGGATGCCGAGGGCGAAGATCACGATCGCCAGGGATCCCGCCTTCACTTCCTCCCGGGAGATGCCGGTCCAGTCGTAATTGAGACCCTGGAAGCTGCCCTGTTCAAACGTCTGGCGCATCGCCGAGATCGCCTGACCGGAACTGTTGCCCGCAGCCGGCGTGCCCTCCACCTTGATCGAGCGGTAGAGATTGAAATGGGGGATGACGCTCGGCCCCGTGGATGGGGTCACCGTGAAGAACTCGGACAGTGGGATCTGGCGACCCTCGGCATTGCTCACATAGACGGAGGCCAGCTGATCCGGTGTTGCACGGTTGTCCGCATCCGCCTGCACGTAGACACGGCGCACCTTGCCTTCCTGGAAGGTGTCGTTGACATAGGCACCACCGAAATTGACGCTGAAGGTGGACATGGCGCGGCCGTAATCCACCCCGAGGGAAGCCATCTGCTCCCGGTCCACCTTGATCTCGATCTGGGGTGATTGCGGCGTGAACAGGGTGTAGACCCGGTTCAGGATCGAATTGGTGTTGGCAGCCTGGATGATCCGGCCTGAGGCCGCGAAGAAATCATCCAGGGAGTACGCGCCGCTGCTCTGATCCAGCAGCTGGAATTCAAAGCCACCTCCGGTGCCGTAGCCGGGAATGGCCGGTGGTTCGACGACGATCACCCGGGCGCCGTCGATCTGCTCGTAGAACTTCTGGTTGAGGCGCTTCACCACCGCGCCCACGGTGTGATCCTCCCCGGGACGCTCATCCCAGTGCTTGAACCCGGCGAAGAACAGACCCTTGTTGGGAGCATTGCCATCCAGGCTGGCTCCGCTGAACAGTGCCGCGGCCCGCACGTCCTCTTCGGTGCTCATCACCTCCGCGATCTGACGGTTGATGGCGAGAGTCTTCTGGCTCGACTGGCCGTCAGGAGCCTGCACCACCCCGATCGCATACCCCTGATCCTCGATCGGCACGAATCCCCCCGGCACCCGGGTGAACGCCAGGCCCGTGAGCAGAATCCCGATCGCCAGCACGCCCATCACCACCGGACGTGCCTTGAGCACCATGTCGAGCACGCTGGCGTATCGCTTCTCGAAGCCGCTGTAGAAGCGGTTGAAGTTGGTGAAGATCGACGGGATGAACCAGCCCACCAGCAGACCGATCCCGGTGAACAACAACACGGGGGGGAGCTTGCTGATGCCGGCGATGATCACGCCGACCACGGCGCCTCCGGCCGCGAAGGGCAAGCGCAGCGGCAGCCCCGTCAGCAGCGACGCGATATAGCCGATCACCGCCCCCACCGCCATCGGCACCGCCGCCAGCACGGCACCGTCACCGGCGCTGAGCAGGCCGTAGATGAAACCGAGCACCACCCCAGCCGTGGCGTACTGATGGCGGCTGAGCTCCTTGGTTTCCCGCGCCAGCAGCAGCGCGGAGAGCATCGGGGAGAACGTGAGGGCGTTGAACGTCGAGATCCCGATTGAAAACAGGATCGTTGCGGCGAACTGCTTGTAGATCGTTCCCGTCGCACCGGGGAAGAACAGCACCGGCAGGAACACCGCCATCTTCACCAGGGAGGTGGCGATGACGGCACTGAACAGCTCATCCATCGTCTCCATCGCCGCCTGCACGGCGGTGCGACCCTCCGCCTTCTTCGCGGAGGTGTCCTCCACCACCGTGATCGCGTCGTCCACCACTAGGCCCGTGGCCAGCACCAGCCCGAACAGGGTCAGCTGATTCAGCGAGAACCCGAAGGCGAGCACCAGTGCAAAGGTGCCGATCAACGCCACGGGAATGGCGATGGCCGGCACCAGGGTGGCCTTCCAGTTCTGCAGAAACAGGAACAGGATCAGCACCACCAGGATCACCGCATCGCGCAGCGAATTGGTGACCCCCTTGATCGACTGGCTGATGAAATCGGTGGTGTCGTAGATCTTCTCCACCTCGAGGCCCACAGGCAGGGTCTGCTCGAAGGTCTCCAGCACGTCCTTGACGCCGTTGGACACCTCGATGGCATTGCTGCCGGAGAGCTGATAGATCGCCACGCCCACCGAGGGAGATCCACGCAGGTCGATGGCATCAACGCCGTAGACCTCACCGCCGAGGGAGACACGGCCCACATCCTTGAGTTTCACCAGGCCGCCATTGGCGTTCCTGGCGAGCACGATGTTCTCGAACTCGCTCTCCGTGGTCAGACGTCCCTGCAGTTGCACCGTGAAGGTGAATTCCTGACCCTCCGGCGCCGGATCGCCACCCACCTTCCCGGCTGGAACCAGGCGGTTCTGGCTCTGCAGCTGTTGGACCACATCAGTGGCGGACAGCCCGCTGGCGGTGAGCTTCTGAGGATCCAGCCAGAGACGGAAGGCGATCTTGCGGTTTCCGAAGTACGTGACATCGCCGACGCCTTTCACCCGCTTGATGTTGTCCGTCAGGTTCTTGTCGAGATAGCCACTGATCGTTTCAACGCTGTAGTCGGTCCCGGAATCGGGTGCATTGACGAAGTTGTAAACCAGCAGGATCGAATTCGAGGCCTTGTTCACCGTCACGCCCGATTTGCGCACCTCCTCAGGAAGCTGCGGCTCCGCCAGGGAGACGCGGTTCTGAACATTCACCTGGTTGATGTTGCCGTCGGTGCCGCTGTTGAAAGAGACCGCAATCGAACTGACCCCATCCGATGAGCTGTTGGAGGTGATGAAGTCCATGTCCTCCACACCGTTGATCTGCTGCTCCAGCACCGAGGTGACGCCTTGTTCAACGGAGACGGCATCAGCCCCCACATAGGTGGCACGCACCTTCACCGTCGGGGGAGCGATGTCCGGAAGGTTCTCGATCGGCAGAATCGGAATGGCGATCAGCCCGACGATCACGATCAGCAGGCTGCAGACCGTGCTGAGGACCGGGCGGGTGATGAAGGTATTGGAGGCGGACATCGTTCAGCTTCAGTTCGGTGTCGCACCCGTCTGAACCTGAACAGGCATGCCGTGCTTCAGGTTCAGCAGATTCGTGGTGATCACGGTTGCGTTCGACGACAGCCCCTTGCTGACCGGGTAGAGGTTGTTCTCCAGTTCCCCGACCATGACCGGTGTCTGCAGAGCGAAGCGGGCATTCGCGGGCAACTTGCCGGCGTCGATCGCCTTGCTGAGCTTGGCCAGATCGGCCTTGCCGGGATTCGCCTTCAGCTCCGCCAGGGTTCCGAGACGGAACACGAAGCTCTGACCGGAGGTCTGGGTGACAGCGGCGAAGGGCACCGACAGCTGCTCGGTCTGATCGAGCAGCACCCGGGTGCGCAGGCGCTGGCCGCTGCGCAGCTGGCCGGTCGGATTCTTGAAGACGGCCTTCACCAGCAGACCCTGGGTGGTCGCATCCACCTGCGGATCAATCGAATCAACGGCACCGGTGCTGATCACCTTGTCGCTGCCAGGTGCGCTGAGCATCACCGGCAGACCGAGCTTCACCCGCTCGGAGAAGACGGCAGGAATCTCGACCCTGGCCTCCAGCTCGGCGTTCTGAACCAGAGTTGTGAACACCTGACCTTGCTGAATCACATCACCGACCTGCACATGAACATCCGCCACGGTGCCGCCGGCCGGTGAGCGCAGGTTGCTGTAACTGAGGTTGGCTTCCGTCGCCCTGACCCTCTCTCGGGCGGTGTTGACCTGTTCAAGGGACGTGAAGTACTGGGTGCGGTACTGATCCAGCTGCTTCTGGGACGAGGCGCCTTGAGCGGCCAGATATTCGTAGCGCTCCCAGTTGGTCTTGGCCGTTTCCGAACGGGTCTCCTCCTCCATCAACTGCGCTTTGTCGGACGCCAGTTGCGCCTGCTGCTGCGCCTGGTCGAGCACCACGAGGAGATCCCCGGGATTCACCTGATCCCCCTGATCGATCCCCAGCTGCAGGATCCGTCCGGATGCCTGGGCCGCCAGTTCCACCTTGTTGAGGGAATCCAGGGTGCTGACCGTGTCCACCCCATCGGTGAAGACCGCCAGCTCCGCAGGAGCCACCTGAACCTTGGGCGGTGGCGGTTGTTTCGGGGGCTCGCCCTTGCAGGCACTGACGACGGCAAGGGCCATCAGTGGCAGAACCAATCGCTGCGGAGCGCGCACTGAGAATCCTTGTCTGGTCGAATTATCCGGAAGATTCCAACAACGGCCCGATTCTTCGGGATAGCGGCAAGATTGTCACCAGATGTCCGTGCCCATTGAGCCAGGACCTCTTCGCCTTTCACGGTGATCAGCAACGTCGGAGGCTGGCGCCCCTGGCCGATCGGATGCGACCGCGCACCCTTGAGGAATTCGAGGGGCAGAGCGGAATCCTGGCGGACGGTCGACTGCTGCGCCGGGCCATCGCCGCCGATCGCGTCGGCAATCTGATCCTGCACGGGCCGCCCGGAGTCGGCAAGACGACCCTGGCGCGCATCGTGGCCAATCACACACGAGCTCACTTCAGCAGCCTCAATGCCGTGCTGGCAGGGGTGAAGGATCTGCGGGAAGAGGTGGAAGCGGCACGCACCCGGCTGGAGCGTCATGGTCTGCGCACGATCCTGTTCATCGATGAGGTTCACCGCTTCAACAGCGCTCAGCAGGATGCCCTGCTGCCCTGGGTGGAGAACGGCACCGTCACCCTGATCGGAGCCACCACCGAGAACCCCTACTTCGAAGTGAACAAGGCGCTGGTGAGCCGCTCGCGGCTGTTCCGGCTGCTGCCTCTCGAACCGCAGGATCTGCAGCGCCTGCTGGTGCGTGCGCTGGACGACGGCGAGCGGGGCTTCGGCGAGCGCAGGGTGGAGATCACAGCGGAGGCCGCTGCACATCTGGTGGATGTCGCGAATGGCGATGCCCGCAGCCTGCTCAATGCCCTGGAGCTGGCGGTGGAGAGCTCCGAACCGGACGCCGGCGGTGTGATCCGGATCGATCTGACCATCGCCGAGGAGTCGATCCAGGAGCGGGCGGTGCTCTACGACAAGCACGGCGACGCCCACTTCGACACCATCAGCGCCTTCATCAAGTCGCTGCGGGGGTCCGATGCCGATGCCGCCCTCTTCTGGCTCGCCCGCATGGTGGAAGCGGGCGAAAACCCCCGTTTCATCTTCCGGCGCATGCTGATCGCCGCCGGGGAGGACATCGGCCTAGCGGATCCCCAGGCGATCGTGGTGGTGGAGGCATGCGCCGCGGCCTTCGAACGGGTCGGCCTGCCCGAGGGGCTCTATCCGCTGGCGCAGGCCGCTCTGTATCTGGCTGGTGCCGAGAAAAGCAACAGCGTGATGGGGTTCTTCGATGCCCTCAAGACCGTTCGCTCGGCCAGCCGACAGGACGTGCCCAGCCACCTGCGGGACGGCAACCGGGACGGCGCAGCCTTCGGTGATGGCGTCGGCTACCGCTACCCCCACGCCTACATGGAGCACTGGGTGGAACAGCAGTACCTGCCGACCGCTCTCCAGGGGGAGGTGTTCTGGCAACCCGGCAGCCAGGGCTGGGAAGGGCAGCGCCGCCAGCGCATGGCCGAGCGCCGCGCGGCCCAGCTCGCTGCGGCAGCTGAGCTGGCGGCGGAACAGCCGCTGTTGCTGAGCAGTGGGCCCGACAGCCCGGCCCTGGAGCGCTGGATCCAGCGGCAGTTGGGCCAGGAGGGAGACCGGCTGCATCGCCTGCGGGATCAGCTCTGGCGTTTGGTGCCATGGAAGCGAAACGACCGTGTGCTGCTCGTGGGGATGCGCTCCCTGCTCTGGGCCCTGGATCCGCTGCGGGCCGTCCCGGAGGGCGGCGTCACCGTTCTGAGTCCCACCGAGGGGGACCACAGACGGATCAGCGCCCAACTCGAACTGCTGGACGCGTCCCTGCAACCGCAGTTGCTCTGCGGCGATCCAGGGGTGCTCCGCCAGCTTCCGGACGGTCAACGCTTCGAATGGATCGGGGGCCGCCTCGGTGCCGCTGACCTGGAACCGGAGAGCTGGCAGATGCTCTGGAACGTCCTGATGCAGCGCTGCAAGGCGGGGAGCGGCCTGCGCCTGTTGATCAGCACAGCGGCAGCGGGACCGGCGACCGCTCTGATGCAGGCAACCGATGCAGCGATCGGGGATGGTCTCGAAGCGCTGCTGCAACGCGAACAGCAGTGGCTGGCTGGCACCGAGGTGTGCACCGACGTGATGCGGAACTGCGGCTGGGAGCTGGAGGAGCGCAGCTGGGGTGAGACCCTGTCGCTCAGCGGCGGTGCCGATCTGGAGGAACGCTGGCTGGCCGAGGGGTCCAGCTACCGACGCATGATCTCGGACGTGGGGAACGACGTGATCGAGCAGCTGCGCCGCGAGCTGCGCCGTGTCGGACGCGATGGCTTTGCGTTGCCGATGCGGCACCTCCTGCTGCAGGGACGTTTTGTCAAACCATGAAAAAACCCCGGCCGAAGCCGGGGCTTGATGAACGAAATCGGCTCAGGGCCTGATCACCACAGGGGACGGGCAGGAGCTGTGTAGGTCTGCACTGCACGGGGAGCGGGCTCAGGCAGTGCGGAGTTGGCCTGAACGCAAGCGGGCAGGAAGACGTACCAGGACAGCAGGGAGGTGCACTGGGCGTCGCCTTCGCACTTGTCGGGAGCACAGACGTTCTGAGCACCGGTGTAGGTGCCGCAGGTGTCGGCCAGACGGAAGTCGACAGGCAGCGCAGCCATAATGCTGGCTGAGGAGATTTTGCCGTCGATCGAGTCGGCGATGATCGCCGAGCGCAGAGCCACCACAGAGGTGGACTTCATCTTCCAGTAAGGGAAGTAGGAAGCGGTCTGATCCTTGAGGAACTTGACGCCGTCCTTGGAGTAGAGGAAGCGGGACACACCGACGATGTCGACCGAGTAGGTCTTGGTCATGCCTTCCTGGATCTCTTCGGCAGTCCAGCCGGAGTTGTTGATACCAGCGTCAAGAGCACGGTCGGTGATTTCACCAGTCTTGAAGAACGTTTTGAAAGCTTTGGAGGAGGTGGTCCACACAGCACCACCGGTGTTCCAGCGGACAGGACGCTTGGTACCGGCTTCTGCGGGAGCAGCCAGAGTGGCGAGGGAAGCACCAGCCAGAAGGCCAGCAGCGAGACGAGTAAACACGGACGACAGAGAGGGACGTCAGCTAAAAAAATAGCTGTAGGTAAAAAAATCGCCAACACAAATCGGTCGATCTCGCTCGATCAGGACCAAGTCGAGCTCAAATCCGGCAGATCGGGGGAGGCTGTCCCGGGCCGAAATCAGCTCCGACCACGGCCAGACGCCAGTCCCCGAGGCTGACGTGGTGCACCTGCAACCGCAGGCCCAGGCTGCGATGAACCGCCATGCCGATCGTCTCGCTCAACGACCATTGGTCCAGATCGGTTGCCAGTCCTCCCCGTTGCCATTTGATCGCCGCTTCCTTGGCAATCCAGTGCTGCAATACCGCCGGGCGGCGTTCCGCGGCCGCAAGGCGCAGCAGTGCATCCCGGTCATCGGGGCAGAAGAAGCGCCGGCAGAGAGCCTCCGCCGCAAAGCTGCGGTCATGCCGTTCGAGATCGACCCCGATGCGTTGGCTGGACCAGCCCAGCAGCAGGGCATCAGGACTGTGGCTGATGCTGATCCAGCCCCATCCAGCAGCGAGGGTAGGCGGATGCCCCGGGGGCGCATCCAGGGGGATGCGATCCGGACACAGTCGCAAGCGATCCGCAAGACAGCTGCGCAGCCAGCGACGGGAATGGGCAAACTGCTCCGCGCGCTGCGATCCGAGAGCGTCCGCCCAGGAGCGTTCCCGCTCCGTCAGCGTCACCTGGGCATCGGGAGCCTCCCGCCTCGGGATCAGCCAAAGGGCCATTACGCTGCCGCCAGTTGACTCCGACTGCGCCTGTGGCTCTCCAGATCGGCGATCCGGCACCTGATTTCACACTCCCCAATCAGGACGGTGAACCCGTGAAGCTGTCCTCATTTCTGGGACAACGGGTCGTTCTGTACTTCTACCCCAAGGACGACACGCCGGGTTGCACCAAGGAGGCCTGCAACTTCCGCGACCGCTGGGAACGCTTCGCTGAGCACGGCATCCAGGTGCTCGGCATCAGCAAGGACAACGCTGCCTCCCACACCAAGTTCATCAGCAAGCACGAACTGCCCTTCACCCTGCTGACGGACGAGGAGCCCTGTGCCGTGGCGACCACCTATGAGAGTTACGGCCTGAAGAAATTCATGGGCCGCGAATACATGGGGATGATGCGCCACACCTTCGTGGTGGATGCCGAAGGCAAACTTGAGCGCATCTATACAAAAGTGAAATCCGCCTCGATGGCGGATGACCTGCTCAGTGATCTGGATCTGGGCTGATCATCGGGATCAGATCCACCAGTCCCTTCATCACCAGATCGGGATCACAGCGAACGTGGAGCCCCGCCCGGATCAGTTCAGGTTTCAGCCGGGCCGCGTCTCCTCCGCAGAGCCAGATGAGAGCGCCGCACTGCCGCTGTGCTTCCCCCAGAGCTCCCACCAGAGCCTGCAGGGCGCCACGCCACATCGCTGCATCGGTTTCCCGGGGGAACAGGCTTGGGGATTCGACATCCAGAGCCGGCAGATCAAGGCCGGATGCACCCGCGGCCATGGCCTGCAGCTGCATCCGCAGGCCCGGAATCAGCTGACCACCCCGGAAACCACCGGCGGAGTCCAGAAGCGTGAGGCTGAGCACCGTGCCGGCATCCGCCAGCAGCACACCGGCCCGACGATCCAGTTGCTGTTCGATGCTGCGGCTCCAGGCACTGAATGCCCCCAGTGCCCGGTCAACCCCGAGCCAGGGAGGACAGCCCTCCACGGGGACGTCCGCCAGGGTGAGGCGTCGAACCGTGTTCAGGAATGGCGTCTCCGGCACCGGGCCGACAGCCGCCCAAACAGGCGGCGTGATCTCGAGCCGGCTGAGGTCGGGGAGGCTGTGGTCGAAATGCCAGCGATCGGCCTGGAACTCGGCCCAGTGCCAGCGACTGTTTCCGATCAGCAGGCCGGTGCTGCAGACCGCCGGATCGACCACGATCAGATGCCGTCCCCGAGCATTCCCTCAGCAGCGTTCTGCGGCAGGTGGATGCCGCACTCCTGCTTCAGGCCGCCGAAACGGGTGCCGCGGCCGCTGTGGTCTCCGCTGTCCGGACCGCTGGAATGCCAGTCCCCGACCGTCGAGTAGCCCTGATCAAACAGCGGGTGCTGAGGCAGAGCATGCTCTTGCATGTAATAGAAGACATCCCTGGGGGTCCAGTCGAGCAACGGCCGCAGGGACAGTCGAGTGCGGATCGGATCCAGCCAGGTCATCGAACGGCGGTGGTCGGTCTGCCCGCTGCGCACTCCGCTGGCCCAGCAGCGGACATCAAGGGATGCGAACGCCTCTTCAAGCGGTTCCACCTTGCGGATCCGGTGGTAGGTCTCCAGGTCACTGACCTGCCCTGTCTCCCAGAGCCGACCATGCAGGGCCTCCATGCGGGCAGGAGACATCGAACTCTGCGCCACCACCAGACGGATGCCCAGTTGTTCCGTCAGCTGCTGGGCGTAGTGGTAGGTCTCCGGTGGCAGGTAGCCGGTGTCCACCCAGATCACGGGGATGGACTCACCGTCCTCCAGCTGACTGACCATGTGCAGCAGCACTGCCGACTGGATTCCGAAACTGGTGGTGAGGGCGAAAGTGCCTGGGAAACGATGCTGCGCCCAGGCCAGTCGCTCCGCAGGGGCGAGCGGTTCCAGATCGCTGCGCGCCGCCTCGAGATCCATTGCTGCAAGCGGATCCAGGGAGGACATCTCCAGGGGGACCGCAGTGCGAGTCATGGCGTCCGAGCCGTCGGTCATAGCGCCATCTTCACCCGTCGCCGTTCCGGCAACGCTGCCTATGGTTTGCAGAACACTCACACCGCCCATGACAGCACCTTCGTCACCATGCGATGCCGTGGTGATCGTGGGCGGTGGATTCGGCGGATTGACGGCGGCCCTCAGCCTTCGCAGCCGAGATCCCTCCCTCCCCATCGTGCTGGTGGAGCCGCGGGAGCGCTTCCTGTTCCAGCCGATGCTCTATGAGCTGCTCAGTGATGAGCTGCAGCTGTGGGAAGTGGCGCCTCCCTACCGGGATCTGCTCAGCGGCCGGGGCATCAGCTGGCTGCAGGACACTGTGCAGTCGATCGACGGCGACGGCAGGACCCTGATCACCGCGGGCGGTCAGACCTTGAGCTGGAGCCAGCTGCTGATCGCCACCGGAGCGGAGTCTGCTGATTTCGGGATCCCTGGTGTGCTGCGGCATGCCATCGGCTTCCGCGATCTCGCCGACGTGGCAACCCTGCGCCGCTGGATCAGGGATCTGCGCCACCAGCGCCTGGACGATGCCGCCCTCGTCATCGCCGGTGCCGGCCCCACCGGCGTTGAGCTGGCCTGCAAGATGGCCGATCTGCTCGAGGGCTCAGCGCGCCTTCATCTGATCGAACTCAGCGACTCGATCCTGCCCGGAAACGCGGCCTTCAACCGGGAGCGTGCCGCAGCGGCTCTGGCACGACGTGACGTGACCCTGCATCTCAACACGGCCGTGACCGAGGTCCATGCCGACCGGGTGGACCTGAACAACGGCACATCCCTGAGCCATGCCGGACTGATCTGGACCGCCGGCAGTCGGCCGAGCTGGCCACCTCTGAATCCCTCCCCCGCACTGGAGGCCGGACGCCTTCAGATCCAGCCGGATCTGAGCGTGAAGGGATCGAGCAGCATCTTCGCCATCGGCGATGCCACCCGCAACGCTGACGATCCCTGGCCGAGCACCGCTCAGGTGGCGATGCAGCAGGGAGCCGCCGTGGCCGAAGCCATCTGTGCCGTGCGCCACCAGTCCACAGCCGCACCGTTCCGTTTCGAGGACCGCGGGGAGATGCTCAGCCTCGGCATCGGCGACGCCACCCTCACCGGAATGGGCATCACCCTGGCCGGGCCGCTGGCCTTTCAGATTCGCCGTGCTGCCTATCTCACGCGGTTCCCGGGCCTTGCTCTGGGCCTGAGATCGGCCGGCGCCTGGCTGCTCGGCCGTTGAAGCAAGCCCACCTCGCAGGACGCACCAGGGGCCTCCGCCCTGCCCAGCAGCGTCAGCTCGAACGGCTCAGTCACCGCCGCCATCCCGAGTCCAGCGGTGCCGACCTTCTCACCCTGGAACGGCTGGCGGAGATGGCCCTGGAGCTCGAACAGCCCCTGCATCTGGTGCTGGACGGTCGCGGCCTCTGCCGTCTGCTATGGATCGGTCCGCTCCACGGATCCGACCCCCTGCTCACGCATTTGCCGCAGGCTCCCCGTCGGCAGAGCGGCGGTTGGAGACTGATCAGCTGTCCCTTCAGTCGGCAGGGGCTGTCCAGCGAGCCCCGCGACAGCGTGGTGGCCCTGGATCTGGCGCCCCGATCCTGGCTGTGCTTCGCCCCCTGCACGGCATCGGACGGCAGCCGACCGGCGCGACTGCTGCAACCGGATCCGAAGCAGCCCCTGGGATGGCGAACCCTGGAAGAAGGGGCTCTTCGCGACCTGTGCCAGCTGCAGCCACCGAGCCTGCCGAGCGGCGACGCCCCCTCCCCTGTCGCCGCCGACAACCCGGCTGAACGCGTGCTGCTGCTCACCCTCGCGGCCCGCGATCCCGGCAGGAGTGAACGGGAGCTGGCAGAGCTGGAAGGACTGGTGCGCAGTGCCGGGGCGACACCGGTGGCCGTGATCCAGCAGCGCCCGGGCAGCGCCAACCCCCAGACCCTGTGGGGGACGGGCAAATTGCAGGAATCCGCACTCGAGGTGCGCCGCAACGGTGCGTCCCTGGTGATCACGGACCGGGAGTTGTCTCCTGTGCAGGCCCGCAATCTGGAACGGCTGCTCGACTGTCCGGTGATGGACCGCAGCGAGCTGATCCTGGACATCTTTGCCCAGCGGGCCGGCAGCGCTGCCGGTCGTCTGCAGGTGGAGCTGGCCCAGCTGCGATACCGCCTTCCACGCCTGCTGGGCCGTGGCCGCAGCCTCTCGCGTCAGGGCGGCGGTATCGGCACCCGCGGACCGGGTGAAACCCAGCTGGAGAAGGATCGACGCGCCATCAGCCGACGCATCGAACGGCTGATGCGCGATCAGAAGCAACTGCAGGAGCACCGCAGCCGTCTGCGGGAGCAGCGCCAAGACCTGCCGCGGGTGGCTCTGGTGGGGTACACCAATGCCGGAAAGTCAAGCCTGCTCAATGCACTCTGTGGCAGGCGGGAGAGCGACCGCGTGCTGGCGGAGAACAAACTCTTCGCCACCCTCGATCCCACCACCCGCAAGCTGGATATGCCCCGCCCGGGCCAACGCCCCGACCGGGTGCTGCTCACCGACACGGTCGGTTTCATCCGGGATCTTCCGGCCCCGCTCGTGGAGGCCTTCCGCGCCACCCTCGAAGAGGCCCTCGATGCCGACGTGCTGCTGCTGGTGGTGGATCTGGCCGATCCGGACTGGCCCAGTCAGCTGAGCACCGTGCACCGGCTCCTGGACTCCCTCGGCAGTCGGGCCTTCCGCCAGGTGGTGGCCAATCAGATCGACCGCTGCTCGCTGGACGCCATCGAAGCGATCCGCTGCCGGGAGCCCGCCAGCCTCTTCCTCTCAGCGATGCGGGGGGACGGTCTTCGGGGGCTGCAGCAATGGCTCCGGGATCAGTTCTTCCCTGCCGGGGCAGAATCGGAGGCACCTGTGAACGGGCAGGCCCCGGAATGGCCGAGCTGACCAGCGCGATCCAGGACCCGCATGCCCTGATCACCCTGGCCGTGTTGATCCTGGCTGTGGTGCTGTTCATCTCCGGTGCTCTGGCACCGGAACTCACCGGGCTGCTCAGCGTTGGGCTGCTGATGGCCTCAGGCGTTCTGAATCCTCAGGAGGCCCTGGCGGGATTCGGGAGCCCCGCTCTGATCACGCTGCTGGGCCTGTTCCCTGTCTCCGCTGCTCTGTTCAAAAGCGGTGCCCTCGATCGTCTGAGAGCTCTGATCGCCTCCGAGCGGATCCGGACCCCACGGCGTCTGATCGCCCTGATGGCCTTCGTGATCGCGCCGGTGTCCGGCATCGTGCCCAACACCCCCGTGGTGGCCTCACTGCTGCCGGTGGTGGAGAACTGGTGCCACCGCCGGGGGCTCTCGCCCTCGAGGGTGCTGCTGCCGCTGTCCTTCTCCACCGTGCTGGGGGGCACCCTGACCCTGCTGGGCAGTTCCGTGAACCTGCTGGTGAGCGACATCAGCGAGCAGCTCGGCTATGGATCCCTGGAACTGTTCAGCTTCACGCTGATCAGCATCCCGATCTGGCTGGCCGGCGCTCTCTATCTCGTGCTCGCCCCGCGGGTGCTGCTGCCGGATCGGGGCAGCAACGGCGACGAGCTCACCATCAATCCCCAGACCAGTTCCTACTGCACGGAAGTGACGATTCCCGGGGATTCGGAACTGGTCGGTCGCTCACTGCACAACAGCCGTCTGCAACGGCGCTTCGATGTGGACGTGCTGGAACTTCAGCGTGGCGGAGAACGCCTGCTCCCCCCCCTGGCGGATCGCCGGCTGCAGGCAGGCGATCACCTGCTGCTGCGGGTCACCCGCCAGGACCTGCTGCGCCTGCAGCAGGACCACACCATCCAGCTCACCACCCAGGGGCAGAACGCCGGCGTCAACCTCGACAGCAGCACCAGCGGCCAGAAAACGGTGGAGGTGCTGCTGCCAGCCGGCTCCACCCTGGCCGGAGCCAGCCTGCGGGAACTGCGTTTCCGCCAGCGCCACAACGCCACGGTGCTGGCGCTGCGCCGCGGCCAGGAAACCGTTCAAGAACGGCTTGGCCAGGTGGTGTTACGGGAGGGGGATGTGCTGCTGCTTCAGGCACCGCTCGATTCGATCCGCGGGCTGCAGGCCAGCAACGACCTTCTGGTGCTCGACCGGCTGGAGGAGGACCTGCCGACGGTGCGCCGCAAGCCGCTGGCGGTGTCGATCGCCGTCGGCATGCTGCTGCTGCCGACCCTGACGCCGGTGCCGCTGGTGGCCTCGGTGCTGCTCGCCACCGTGGCGGTGGTGGCCAGTGGCTGCCTGCGAGCAGGTGAGCTGCAGCGGGCGATCCGCCTGGATGTGATTCTGCTGCTGGGTTCCCTCACCAGTTTCAGCGTCGCCCTCAAGACAACGGGGCTGGCTGATGCGCTGGCTGCCGGGCTGTCGCAAGGGCTGGAGGGCTGGCCGACCTATGGGGCGCTGATGGTGGTCTTCATCGGCACCACGCTGGTGACGCAGGTGATGAGCAACGCCGCCTCGGTGGCCCTGCTGGCGCCGGTGGCGGTGCAGCTGGCACCGGGGCTGGATCTGCCGGCCACCGCCTTGCTGATCACCGTGCTGTTCGGGGCCAGCCAGTCGTTCCTCACCCCGGTGGGGTATCAGACGAATCTGATGGTGTTCGGCCCAGGACGCTATCGGTTCCTGGACGTCACCCGATACGGAAGCGGTCTGACGCTGATCATGACCGTGCTGGTGCCGGCCCTGATCCTGTGGCGCTACGGCCCAACCTGATCAACACTGGTCGAATCCTCCAGCCGCACCGCGTGCCCCTCCGCCAGGCCCTCGAACGCAGCCAGGGCTGGCATCGCCGGCTCACCGTTCCGCAGTTCACGGTGGTGACAGGCCTGCTGGTGATCCTGCTCGGGACCCTGGTGCTGAGCACACCGCTCTGTTCCAACGAACGTGTCGGCCTCTGGGAAGCGCTGTTCACGGCCACCTCCGCCATCACCGTCACGGGGCTGTCGATCATCGACATCGGCACGGACCTGACCGGTTTCGGGCAGCTGGTGCTGGCCGGGATGATCCTGGCCGGCGGTCTCGGACTGATGGCGATCACCACGTTCCTGCAGGGATTCGTGGTGAAGGGAACCGCTCTGCGCCGCCGGCTTGACCGGGGGCGAACCCTCGATGAATTCGGCGTCGGCGGAGTGGGCGCCACCTTCCGTGCCATCGCCCTGACCGCAGCCGCGGTGATCCTGATCGGCGCGATGGTGCTCTACGGCTTCGGCTTCAGCGATATCCCGGATCGGGGGGAGCGGATCTGGGCGTCGCTGTTCCACAGCATCTCGGCTTACAACAATGCCGGCTTCGGTCTCTGGTCCGACAGCCTCGAGCGCTATCACGCGAACCCGGTCGTCAACGCGGTTGTGATGCTGCTGATCGTGATGGGCGGACTGGGCTGGCGGGTCACCAGTGACCTGGTCGGGCTCGGGTTCCGTCGGGGACGACGGCGTCCAAGCCTCCACACCCGGCTGGTGCTGCGGACCACCTTGCTGCTGATCGCCTTCGGCACCCTGGGGCTGGCGGTGACCGAATGGCTCAACCGGGGGGAGGTGTTCATCGAGATGACCTGGCCCGAACGCTGGATGACCGCCCTGTTCGAATCGGTCACCGCCCGCACTGCCGGCTTCACCACCGTTCCGTTCTCCCTGGAGAACATCACCGACTCGGGGACGCTGCTGCTGATGGCGCTGATGTTCATCGGTGCCAGTCCCGGCGGGACCGGCGGCGGGATCAAGACCACAACCGTCGCGGCGCTGATGGCGGCGACCCGCTCAACGCTGCGGGGCCGCGATTCCGTGGTGATCCGCAACAGGGAGATCTCCGACAAGGTGGTGCTGCGAGCCGTGGGCATCACCGTCGCCTCGCTGCTGTTCGTTCTGGGAATGGCCCTGCTGCTCAGTCTGGGGAGCAACCTCAACGGCGAGGAACCGTTCACCTTCCTGGAGATGCTGTTCACCTGCATCTCGGCGTTCTGCACGGTTGGCCTGGATCTCGGGGTGATCGAGGAACTGGGTCGTTTCGGGCAGCTGGTGCTGCTGATCGGGATGTTCGTGGGTCGTCTGGGTGTGTTTCTGCTGCTCAGCGCCATCTGGGAGGCGGTCAGCCGAGAGGGCCATCACCTGCACCGTCAGAATCGGATCGGATACCCCCGGGAGGATCTGTATGTCTGAGCGTGATCCCCGGGCCCCTCAGCCATGAAGGAATGGTGGCAGTGGAGCCCGCTCCAGGGGAGTGAGCGGCTCGGCTTCGCGGTGATCGGCGTCGGGCGATTCGGGATCGCCGTCTGCCGCGAGCTGCTGCAGAACGGAGCCGAGGTGCTTGCCGTGGACCGCTCGGAACGCGCCATCGCGGAACTGCAGCAGCTGGAGCCCACCGTGGAGGCCAGGGTGGTCGACTGCACCGACGAGGAGTCGCTGCGCGAATCCGGCGTGCTCGACATGGGCACGGTGGTGGTGGCGATGAGTGAACCGATCGAGGCCAGCATCACCGCCACCCTGATCGCCAAGGACAGCGAGGGAACGCGGGTGAAGCAGGTGATTGCGCGGGCCACCAGCGACCTGCACGAAAAGATGCTGAAGCGGGTCGGAGCCGACCGCGTGATCTTCCCCTCCCGGATGCAGGGGGAACGCCTCGGGCTTGAACTGGTACGTCCGAATCTGATGGAGCGTCTGGCCCTGGATGAGAAGCACTGCATCGAGGAGATCAAGGTGCCGGAACCGTTCATGGGTCGATCCCTGCGGGACCTCAACCTGCGCAAGAACTTCCGCGTGAATGTGCTGGCCGCGGGCCCCCAGAGCAGCCTCACGGTGAACCCTCCGGCCTCCCACGTGCTGGAGGAAGGGCATCTGCTGGTGGTGATGGGTCTGGTGGACGACCTACAGCGACTGCCCAAGACCTGATCGCCCGCCCATGCTCTGCCTCGGTCTGATGAGCGGCACCAGCGCTGATGGGGTCGATGCCGTTCTGGCCGACTTCCAGGGCAGGGCCGAACGTCCTGGCTGGCGGCTGATCCGGCATCAGCACTGCCCGTATCCGGAGGATTTGCAGCACCAGCTGGTGACCGCCGGACAAGGCACTCCGCTGACTGCCGGAGCCTGGCTGGAGCTGGCGGAAGCGGTCACCGAAGCCCAGGCGGCTGCCGCCTGGGCCTGCGATCCGGACAGCAGAGCCGAACTGGTGGGGTGTCATGGCCAGACCCTGTGGCATCGCCCGCCGGCAAACGGACGCCGAGGGGCCAGCTGGCAGGTGCTGCAGGGGCCTCTGCTGGCCCGACTGCTGGAGCGAGCGGTGGTGCACGACTTCCGGGCAGCGGATCTGGCCCTGGGAGGACAAGGTGCACCGCTGGTGCCCAGGGCCGATGCGGCGCTGCTGGGGGGCATCGACGGCTGGCGGGCCCTGCTCAATCTCGGAGGCATCGCCAACCTGACGCTGATCCCCCCGCGATGCGGTCCGGATCGCAACGCGGCGGTGCGGGGCTGGGACTGCGGCCCCGCCAACACGCTGATTGATCTGGCGATGCAGCGATTCAGCGAAGGCCGGATCCGTTTCGACCGGGACGGCACGACGGCTGCAGCCGGTGAGTGCCGGGATGACTGGATCCGCCGCTGGCTGACGGAGCCCTACTTCCAGGAGGATCCGCCGAAATCCACCGGGCGAGAACGCTTCGGAGCCGAAGATCTGGAGCGGCGACTGGGTGACCTCTCCGGGATGCGACCGGAGGATGCGATCGCCACCCTCACCGGCTTCAGTGCAGCCGTGGTGGGGCAGGATCTCGACCGACTGCAGAGGCGGGAGGGGGTCCGGCCTCTCGAGCTGGTGGTGGCCGGCGGCGGACGACGCAATCCCAGCCTGATGTCGGCCCTGCGCCGGCGATGCCATGGCCTGCAGCTGCGCAGCTCCGACAGCCTGGGGCTGGCGGCGGAAGCCCGGGAAGCCCTCGTGTTCGCCCTGCTGGCCTGGTGGCACCACAAAGGCCACCCGGCCAACGCGCCGGCGATCACCGGCGCAGCACGGGAGACGCTGCTGGGGGTGAGGGTGGAACCGGCCTGAGGCTGCCTCAGCCGGGCCGATGCAGCCTCAGGCGACGCGGCGCTCCGCGCAGACGCCGGGGCTGCTGAGCCTCGAGGCTGTTGCGGAGCCTGTCTTCCGGCCGCATGGCTACCGGCGAAGACTCCTTGGCAGCTGATAGCCCCGCATCGCCCTGCTCATGGCGCTGCACCCCTTGCTGGATCAGCACGCGCGCCATGTTGCTGACGGTGCGGGATTCCTGCTCCGCCAGGGCCGTCAGCCGGGCACAGAGATCCTCGGGCAGGACCACCTGAATCCGCGGGGACTTGGGCTTCCCGCTGGTCGAGGTCTGACGGGTGGGCACGACCGGATCTCCTGATGGAGTCTCAGCTACCCGAAAGTGTACAGAGGTGGGCAAGGGTAGTATCCACGACTATGGTGAGGGCACTGGTCCTCCTCGGAGTACCCCATGACGCAATCCGCCTCGAAAGCGACCACCAAGGCTCCATCCCAGCCGAGTCGCCGTCCCCGACGCCGCCCGAACCGGCGCGGCCCGGACAACAGCGACGTGCTGGTGTCCGCCGTGATCAGCACCTACCTGCTGACCCATCTGCACCACGTGCTGCAGCGGGCGGAATACGGAGCGAGCCAGGAGGGCCGCAGCTCCCAGGCCGCCAATTACGCCCAGCTCCGCAAGGTGCTCTGCATGGATGCCCGCAGCATGGAGGACGCCTCCGCCCTCGGTCAGCGGGAGGAAGGGATCGACAGGGCCGCCTGAGGCCTGCGGCCAGATCCCACGGCTCTGAATAGCGTTGCGTCAGACGCGTGAGGCCGATGACCGCCAATGCCGCTGCGCTCTATGAGCGGATCCGCAGTAATCCCGATCAGACCCAGGCACTGTTCCGTCAGGCCCTGCAAGATCCCACCGGAGCGATGGACTGCATCTGCCGGCTGGGAGACGACCTCGGTCTGCCGGTGACTCCGGACGAGGTGAAGGCACACCTGGCCAGCCTCGACGACGCCGATACGAGCCGCTGGCTGATCAAAGCCCGCGGCGGTCTGTGAGGGCAGCCTGATCCCGGGAGGGAGCACGACGCTCGTAACCGCCGCCACCAGCCCAGCTGAAGAACAGCCAGTAACTGACCAGGGCGAGGCCCGCCGCCACCACCAGCGCTGCCAGCTGCTCCAGTTTCGGCATCGAGTGGTGAGCCAGAGACTTTTCAGTCTGCCGGCAGGGATGATGGGTGCTCAACGCCCCTCGGCCGGTGCTGCGACTCGAGCACGTCAGCAAGATCTATCCCACCGGGGAGGTGCTGCGGAATGTCACCTGGGAGGTGAAACCCGGAGACCGCATCGGCCTGGTGGGGGTGAATGGTGCCGGCAAGTCCACACAGATGCGCCTGATCGCAGGCGAGGAAGAGCCCAGCAGTGGCCAGGTGGTGCGCCAGGGTGAACCCCGCATCGCCTACCTGCAGCAGGAGTTCGATGTGGATCCTGACCGCTCGGTCCGGCAGGAGCTGTTTCAGGCTTTCGGAGAGGCGGCCACGGTGCTCAACCTTCAGCGGCAGGTGGAGGATGAGATGGGCTCCGAGAAGGCAGCGGAGGATCCCGCCCATCTCGACCAGCTGATCCACGAGCTCGGCCGGCTCCAGAGCCGGTTCGAAGCCCTCCATGGTTACGAGCTCGACGCGCGCATCGACAAGCTTCTGCCCACCATCGGGTTCACGCCTGAGGGTGCTGAACAGCTGGTGCGGGATTACTCCGGCGGCTGGCAGATGCGCATCGCCCTCGGCAAGATCCTTCTCCAGGAACCAGACCTGCTGCTGCTGGACGAGCCGACCAACCACCTGGACGTCGAGACGATCCAGTGGCTGGAGGGCTACCTGCTGGAGCAGACCGCAGCTCTGGTGGTGATCAGCCACGACCGCACCTTTCTGGACCGGGTGTGCAATCAGATCGTTTCCACGGAACGGGGCATTTCCCGCAGCTACCTGGGCAACTACACCGCCCATCTCGAGCAGAAACAGCTGGAACAGGAGGCGACCCAGGCGGCGTTTGATCGCCAGCAGAAGGAGATCGCCACCCAGCAGGCCTACATCGACCGCTTCCGCGCCAGTGCCACCCGCAGCACCCAGGCCAAGAGCCGCGAGAAACTGCTCGAGAAGGTCGAGATGGTCGATGCACCGATCGAGACGGTGGCTGGCCCGAGCTTCCGCTTTCCCGATGCCCCACGTTCCGGTGCCCAGGTGGCGGTGATCGAGAACCTCACCCACAGCTACGGCGAGAAGATCCTGTTCCTCGGTGCCGACCTCGAGGTGGAACGGGGGGATCGCATCGCCTTCGTGGGACCGAACGGCGCAGGCAAATCCACCCTGCTGAGGCTGGTGATGGGCCTGGAGCCCCCCGACGACGGATCGGCCCGCCTGGGTGAGCACAACGTGGTGGGGCGCTATTTCGAACAGAACCAGGCTGAAGCGCTGGATCTGGAGAAAACCGTGATCGACACCATGTTCGAGGCGGTGCCCGACTGGACCCAGACTCAGGTGCGCTCATTGCTTGGCAGCTTCTGCTTCAGCAACGACACCGTGTTCAAGGAGGTGGGCAAGTTGAGCGGTGGCGAGAAAGCTCGCCTGGCCCTGGCCCTGATGCTGCTCAGCCCCTGCAATCTGCTGGTGCTGGATGAGCCCACCAACCACCTGGACATCCCGGCGAAGCAGATGCTTGAGGAGGCTCTCCAGCACTTCGAGGGGGCCGTGCTGGTGGTGTCCCACGACCGCTATTTCATCTCCAAGGTCGCCAATCGCATCGTGGAGCTGCGTGATGGCGACCTGATCCTGTACCGAGGCGATTACGGCTATTACCTCGAAAAGAAGGCGGAAGAAAGGGCTGCAGCGGAACAGCAGCGGCTCGCAGAGGATCAAGAAGAGAAACGGAAGGCGAATCGCCAGAAGCAGAAGGACCGGCAGGCCCGCCGCAAGAAGACGGCCTGAACAGCGATCTCAGCCGAAGAGCCTCACTGCCTTAAGCAGACTTCACACAGGCTTAGGCAGGAGCACTCATTCTCCTTTACCTGTTCATCACGTGTGCATAGGCTGACAAAACCCGCTCCCAGCCGTGATGACGAAGGCCTCCCGTCCAGGTTTCGCTGCCTCGTCCGGCGGTCCGTCTGGACAGAACGAGCAGACCTGGGATGCCGTGGAGACCTACTTCGAATGCATCACGACCTGCTCGCTGGATGACGGCGACTGCATCACCCGCTGCGTGGAACAGTTGCGGGATTCCGAGAGCTAGCCCTCTCAGGCCGGCTGAAGTGTGGAGAGGTCGACCGGTGTGACCTCGAGCGTCAGCTCGTCCTCTCCGCGTCGCACCGTGATGCGCAGCCGCTCACCGACTCCACGGCTTTCGATGGCGCTGACCACGGCAGCCGGGCCCTTCATGGTGCGGCCATCGATGGAGAGGATCACATCGTCCACCTTCAGGCCGGCCTTGTCTGCCGGACCTCCGGGTTGCACCGAACGGATCACAGCCCCGGGAGGCACGGCAGCGCCAGGATTGGGGGACGGGACCGGCGAGAGACCGATACCCACTATCGGATGCTGGACCCGACCGGACTTCACCAGCTCACGGGCGATCGCCTGAGCCCGGTTGATCGGGATCGCGAATCCGAGACCGGCTCCTGGGCCGGAGCGCACCAAGGTGTTGATCCCGACGACCTCCCCATCGGCATTGAGTAGGGGGCCGCCGGAATTTCCAGGGTTGATGGCGGCATCGGTCTGGATCAGATCCAACCGCTTGCCTGAGATCCCCAGCTGGGAGACGTTGCGGTTCAGATTGCTGATAATGCCAAGGGTGACGGTGTTCTCAAGACCGAAGGGGTTGCCCACTGCGATGGCCCAGTCCCCGACATTGAGCTGATCGGAATCCCCGAGCGTCGCGGTGGGCCAGGGCCCCTTGCCTTCGAGACGCACGACCGCCAGATCGGTGAGCGTGTCCTTGCCGACCACCCGGCCGGACACCCGGCGGCCGTCGGAGAGCCCCACGCTGAGGGTGTCGGCACCCTCCACCACATGGGCGTTGGTCAGCAGCAATCCCTCCGCATCGAAGATCACCCCGCTGCCCTGGCCGCGCTGCACGCGTGAACGGGGCGTCGCCGTGCCGGGTATTCCGAAGAAATGACGGAACATGGGATCCGCCATCAGTCCGCGAGGCAGGCCGGACACCCCTGGACTGCGCACGGTGCGCGCGGTCTCCAGGGTCACCACAGCCGCTCCACTGCGCTTCACGGCCGCCGCCACGAAAGATTCCCGTGAAAGCGCAGCCGAGGCCGGTCCGGCCAGAGCCATCTGCTGAGCCGTGACGAACTGCTGGGCGGCAGCACCGCCGATCAACAGGCCACCAGCGACGACAGGAACAAGAAGGGCGCGGGGCGGGGTCCAGTTCGACAGATTCACCAGCAGGACTAACGAAGAGATGTTCAAACCGTAAGGAGATGGTCTGGCGCAATCCAGACTGCGGCCGGTCAGACCTGTGACCGAGTGCGTCCAGTCCCTGCTGGCAGCCATGATGGTGCTGTTGGAACGCTTGGCCCAACGATGCTGTCGTCCCTGTTCCCCGTTCTCTACGGCGTCGTGTTCGTGGCTTTGCTGTGGCAGGCGTTCCGCGTGATGAGCCGCGGATTCAGTGCGGCAAGCGGTCCGATTGATGAGCCCGTTGACCGTACAGGCCGTGTCACCGTGCACCCGGAATTGCTCGACAATGACGGGCGGATCACCGAGGAGGATCTGCTGACGGTGCGTTTCGGCGGGGACGAGGAGGCCGGCTCAGACACCTCAGGGACCACTGCTGAATAAGTTAGGGATCGGTTGTCGTCAGACGGCACCGTTCTGGAATCGATGAGAGGGTCGAACGAGTGGATCAGAGAACACGGATCGTTGCTGCAGTCATCAAGGGCGTGAGACTTCCGCCCCGCTTCCGTCTGAGGATGCTGAAGGAAGATCCTGTGCGACTCGAGCTCAGCCTCACGCCTGCCTACGGCAAACAACCGGTGATCGTGGGGCTGGTGGAATCCCTCGACCTGGTGGCCCGCCGCGACCGCGAAGGGCGGATTCCCCGGGATCTGCAGGGGACCTGGGACTGGACGGTGCGCCATGGCCAGGTGAGCACCGGCGGATGGAATCCTTATCTCAAGGAAGCGCTTCAGACCATGTTCGAAACCGGGCTGCCGGCGATCGTGTTTGAAGAGCTCACAGGAGAGGAATACCACCCGGTGGATGGCACCCGCCATGTGCGCTGAATCCAACGCTCTGTAAAAACGTGCGAACAGCGACCACAAGCGGCGGCGACCGGAGCTAGACCGGAATTGTTCCGGCCTTTAAGGAACTCTTTATGGCCAACCTCACCACCTCCCTTGGGCCGCTGGTGAAGCTGCTCGCCGCCTTCGGTGCCGTCAGCAGCCTGCTGTTGCTCGGGGTGCTGAACCTCGTTCACTAGCCCCGGCTTGACGGCCTACCCGATCGATCCGCTGTTGCCGCGGCTCTGCGAAGCGCTGCAACCGGGATCCACAGTGCTGCTCCAGGCTCCTCCAGGAGCTGGCAAGACGACCCGCGTGCCTCTGGCTCTGCTGGACGCCCTGGGCCCGATGGGCGGCAAACCCATCCTGGAGGGGCGGATCTGGATGATCGAACCCCGACGCCTGGCTGCCAGAGCCGCTGCATCCCGCCTGGCGGAGACCCTTGGGGAAAGCGTCGGTGAGCGGGTCGGGTTCTCGGTCCGCGGCGAGCAGCAACGCTCGGCACAGACGCAGGTGGAGGTGATCACCGATGGCCTGTTTCTGCGACGACTGCAGGCCGACCCGGCTCTCAACGGTGTGGCCGTGGTGCTGTTCGACGAATTCCACGAACGTCGTCGGGACGCCGATCTTGCCTTCGCGCTGCTGCAGGAAGCCCGTCCGCTGCTGCAACCGGAGCTGGCGGTGATGCTGATGTCAGCCACGCTCGATCTCTCCGACCTGCGGAACCGTCTGCCGGAGGCCGCCGTGCTGGACAGCGAGGGGCGGGCTCACCCTGTGGAGACCGTTCACCAGCTCCCCCGGCGCGATGAGGCCCTGCCTCGTCAGGTCCTCAGGGCGATCGAAACTCACGCCATCGAGCTGCCCGCACGCAGCGGTGTGCTGGTGTTCCTGCCGGGCCTGGCGGAGATCATCCGGTGCAAGGAACTGCTGGAGACAGCTGGATACCTGCGGCGCTGGCGGATCCTGCCGCTGCATGGCCAGCTGCCCCTGGAGGAGCAGAACCGTGCCCTGCAGCGCTGCAGCGCTGACCATGACGGAACGGTGATCCTCGCCAGCGCCATCGCGGAAAGCTCGGTGACCATCGACGGCGTGCGCCTGGTGATCGACAGCGGACTCAGCCGGCAGCTGCGCTACGACCCCGGGCATGGCATGGAAGGCCTGGAGACAGTCCCCTCCAGCCTGGCCAGCGCCGATCAACGCCGCGGACGGGCAGGACGCCAGGGGCCGGGCTGCTGCGTGCGGCTCTGGTCTCCAGCGGAACAGCAGCGGCGGCCGGCCTTCAGCACGCCGGAACTGCAGCTGGCGGATCCGCAGCCCGTGGTACTGGAACTGGCAGCCTGGGGCGCAGGCCTCGGGGAGGAGCTTCCCTGGCTCGAGCCACCGCCTGCGGCATCGCTGCTGGAGGGCCAGCAACAGCTGATCGCCCTTGGGGTCCTGACCACCGATGGCAGGCTGAGCCCCACCGGCAGGCTGCTGGGCCAGCTGGGCACGCATCCGCGCCTGGGGGTGCTGATGCTGGAGGCACACCGACGGGGCTGTCCCGAACTCGGATGTGACCTGGCGGCCCTCCTTAGCGAACGGGACCCGCTGCGTCTGCGCGACAGCGGGTGCGACCTTCACGCCCGGCTCGAGGCTCTCAAACGGGAGAGACGGCTGGCCCCGCTGCGACAGCTCAGCCGTCAGCTGCGCCGCCAGCTTGAGAGGCTGAAGCTCGATCCTCCGCATGACCAACCGGAGCAGGACGCCTCCCGGCTGATCCTGGCGGCGTTTCCAGGCTGGCTGGCACTGCAGCGTCCCGGCCAGCCGGGCCGCTACCGGTTGCGTCAGGGACGCGGAGCCGATCTGGTGCCGCTTGACCCACTGACAGGGACCGAGGCGCTGGCGGTGGCACGGGTGGACCTCGGCAGTCGTGAGACCCGCATTCAGCTCGCCGTGGCGATCAGCGACGCCACGCTGCAGAGCCTGGCCGCGCAGGAGGGGCAGTGGCAGGACAGCGCGCACTGGGATGCCGCAGCAGCACGGATCCGGGCAAGGCGGAGGCTGATGCTGGGACATCTCACGATCCGAGAGGACGCTCTGCCGACCCCGGACGGACTCCAGTGCCGCGATCTGCTGCTGGATCTGCTGGCGGAGTCGCGCAGCCTCGACTGGATTCCCTGGACCGATGCCCTGCAACAGCTCTGTCGGCGCCAGGATCTGGCTCATCGCCATCTGGGAGCTCCCTGGCCGCAGAGAACGCCTGAGGCATTGCTCGCCACGGCGGAGCACTGGCTCGGCCCGGTCCTGATCGGCTGCCTCCGCTGGCAGGACCTGGATCCCACCACCCTGGAGAACGCTCTTTGGACAGACCTGGAGTGGGGGCATCGACAGCAACTGGAGACACTGCTGCCCCGCCAGGTTCCGATCCCGTCCGGTCGGTGTGCCGCCTTGCGCTACGAGGAGGATGAAGTGGTCCTTGCCGTGAAGCTGCAGGAGATGTTCGGCTGCACTGACAGCCCTCAACTGCTCGATGGACGATTGCCGGTGACGCTCGAACTGCTCTCCCCGGCCGGGCGGCCTCTGCAGCGGACCTGCGACCTGGCCGGCTTCTGGAGCGGAAGTTACGCCGACGTCCGACGCGACATGCGCGGGCGCTATCCAAAGCACCCCTGGCCGGAGGATCCACGCCAGGCGATCCCCACCGCCCGAACAAAACGGCGGCCATCACGTCCGAACTGAAAGGCCGGCCCATCACTCAGCGGTGTGCCCGAAAGCACAAGCAACAAATCTCCATCCTTTGTTACATTGCGTTCAACCAACCGGTTCTTCCTCATGTCCGACTCCACCCAATCCCGTTTCGGTTTCGTCAACTTCGCTGAAACCTGGAACGGCCGCCTGGCCATGCTCGGCTTCGTCATCGGCCTCGGCACCGAGCTGCTGACCGGCCAGGGCATCCTGTCCCAGGTAGGCCTCGGCTGATCCCTTCAGGGCTTCACAAAACCCCGCCGATCCTCGGTGGGGTTTTTTGTTGTCATTGTCTGGATGTCCACACCATGGTTCACAGTGGACTGAATCACAACGGCTGACATTGGCACCGCTCTACGTTCAGAACCGCCGCGATGGATCGAGGCTCCTGAGCAGTGCCCTTGTGATCTTCTTCATCTCCTTGACCCAGCTGCATCAACCATGGGGTGCATTCGTGGCCATGGTGAGTGGGTTGGTCTGTCTCTACTGGGGTCTCGCCTACCGCCGCCTTGAGCGCTGATCGGATTCCGACCTATTCGGTCGGTGAACTGAATGCCGCCGTCGGCAGCCTGCTGGAACGCGGATTCGCCCCCCGCTTCCTGGTCGAGGCAAGCGTCTCGAGACCGCAGCTGAAAAAGGGGCATCTGTGGCTCACCCTGACCGACGGTGAAGCGAGCATCACCGCTGTGGTCTGGGCCTCCCGCCTCAAGCAGCTGAGCCATCATCCGCAGGACGGTGACGGCGTCACCGTGGTGGGCAAGCTCAATTTCTGGATCGCCCGCGCCAGCCTGTCTGTGCAGGTGCTGGACATCAGGCCCAGCCTCACCACCGTGCTGCGTCAGTTTGAGCAGGTGCGTGACCGGCTGCTCGAAGAAGGGGTGATCGATCCTGCCCGTCGACGCCCATTGCCGCTGCGACCTGCCGTGGTGGTCATTCTCACCAGCGTGCCCAGTTCCGCGCTGGCGGACATGCTGCGAACGGCACGGGAACGCTGGCCGATGACCCGGCTGCTGCTGGTGCCGATTCCCGTTCAGGGAGCGGTGGCTGAACGCATTCGTGGCGTGCTGTCCGCACTCACGATGCGTCACGAACACCTGCAACTGGAAGCTCTAGTGCTCGCCAGGGGCGGAGGCAGTCGCGAGGATCTTGCGGTGTTCGACGACGAAGGGCTCTGCAGGGATCTGGCGGTCTTTCCAGTGCCGGTGATCACCGGCCTCGGCCACGAGGATGACCTCACGGTGGCCGATCTAGTCGCCGATCACCGCGCCGCCACCCCCACCGCCGCCATCGTGGCGCTGCTGCCGGATCGCCAGACGGTGGAACGGGACCTGCAGCGGAGACGAGAGCGGCTGCGTGATCTGCCGAGCTGGCGGCTGGCCCGTGAGCGTCAGCGGCTGCAGGATCGGCGGCGGCGGCTGGAGCAGCAGGCACCGACAGCCCGCCTGCCACGCCTGCGCCAGGAGCTGCAGCAGAAACGGCTTCTGCTGCAGGCACTTTCGCCTGAACGATGGCTGCAGCGTGGACTGGCCCTGGTGAACGACGCATGCGGAGCCGCGGTCACCGGCATCAGCGATGTGCAACCCGGTGACAGGCTGACTGTGCAGCTCCGTGATGGTCTGCTCGACACCAGGGTGGATGCCATCCGCCCCGCTTCCGACGCATCGACTCCATGAACGACAGCGAGTCCCTTCAGGACCGGATCAATGACTGGCGAAAGGACGCCTCCGGACTCAGCTACGAGGAAGCACTGCAGGCCTTGGATCTGATCCTGGCCGAGCTGCAGGATGACGCCGTTCCGATGGCGGAGCTGCAACGGCATGTGCTGCATGGACAGGTCTATCTCGACCATTGCGAGAGCCTGTTGAAGACAATGGAAGAAGCGGTGGTTCAGCTCGACCCCGACTCCCTGGAGCCCTCAGACGATGCGTAAGGTTCTGCCCTGGATCTATCTGGCCCTGGCCTTGCTCGGAGCTGTGCTCCCCTGGCGAGCCAATCTGGAGTTCATCGCTGAAAGCGGTGGTCAGGCCTTTGATCTGCCGCGTTTCATCGCCGACGCCTCCAGCACAGCCGCCGCCCGCTCACTGAGCTCAGACCTGCTGATCGGCGCTTCGGCCGTGAGCCTCTGGATCTGCACCGAAGGCCCACGGCTGAAGATCCGCGCCTGGTGGGTGGCGATCCTGGTGAGCTTCAGCGTGTCATTCGCCTGTGGGGCCCCCCTGTTTCTGTTTCTACGGGAGCGCCACCTGCTGGCTCAGGAGTCGGAACCGGCATCCTGAGCCGTTACATCGATGGTGACCTCACTGGCTGGGACCGATGGACCAGCCCCTGACATCCCATCAAGCGGGGTTCCGCAGACGCTGCAGACGCTGGATCCCCCGAAGTTCACCGCTCCACAGGCCGAACAGGTCACCATGCGCGACTGAAGAATCTTCCAGCCGATCCAGCCCAGCCCCGTCAGCAGGAACGGCAGAACCAACAGGATGAGCAGCAATCCGCCAGCCAGATCCAACAGCAGGCGCCCTGCGGCCGTTGGCAGAAGCAGCAACAGCACGATGGCCAGCCAGACCAAGGGGGAGGGGCGCGTCATGATCACTTGCTGGCTCCTTGCTTCAGCATCGCAGCCGTTGCCGTGGATTCAAGATGCTTCGCAGGGCGGATTTCCCTTACAAGCGCGTGGATCGTGCGCTCGCCAGTTCAACACTCAAACACTGGCCAAAGTAATGAATCACACCGATCAACCAGACCCACAAGGTCAACACCATCACACCACCAATCACGCCATAAGCCTGAAAACGATTGCCGAGAGAAATGATGCTCAAGCTGAAGGCACTGTTGAGAACATTCAACGCCACACCCACCAGCAGAGCCCCTGGAATCAACGGTTTCCAGGGAACACGACGACTGGGAAGAACCCGTTGAAGCAGAAGAGCTAACAACGACAGCCACAGCGTCGGCACGATGACATGTCCGACATTCAGAAATGGAATCGTCCTCAGCACGACCACAGCATCGGGCCACATGGACAACAACGATGCCATCAGGCTTTCAGGAATCCTGCCGAGATTGAAAACAATCTGCTCCAGAACAATCAATGACGCCGCCAAAACAACGATCAGGAAGGCTTCCAGACGCCCCCGCACGAAGTCAATCGCCTGAGTTTTCAGAGGCACAACAGTTGTTGCCTGCGGCAGAAACTCCTCCCAGAGCCGGTCCGCTCCCCGCTGCAGCGTGAGATAAGCATTGCTGGAAGCCAGCACCAACAGGGCAACGCCGAACAAACCGGCTCCAAACCCCTGTGCCACGAGACCGAGCAGCGTTGACTCAACAACACCCACAGCCGAAGGGGGCAGCAGCGGCGTGATCGCATCGATCACCTGATCCATGCCACTGGTGCTTCCGAAGACTTTCGCGGCCACCGCCAGGGCGATCAACAAAAGAGGAAAGATCGACTGCAGAGTGAAGTATGCGAAAGCAGCACTGAGGTCCACACAATCACACTGAGACCAGCGCAGTCCGGCATGCCAGAGCCTGCGACTCATCCAACGGATTCGAGACACAAGCCTGGCCACGGCTTCGCCATCACTGCCGAAACGCTACAACGGCAAGCAGGATGTTTCAGACAAAGCGTCTAGGCACAAAAAAACCACCTCGAGAATAGGTGGTTTCTTCGTATGAAATGTTTTACCTGGCATCGAGCTATTTTCTCAGGGGGCTACCCCCCAAATATCGTCGCCGCTGATGCGTTTCACAACCGAGTTCGAGATGGATCGGAGTGGTTCCACACCGCTATGGACACCAGGATAGTTAAACATTCTCATGGGTTTTGAACCCTGAGAACTGCATAGGATCTGCAACTTTCGTTGCGCGTCTGAATCAAACAAAGTCTGTCTTTCAGGCAAGAACCAAGAAGTTGGTCAAGCCCTCGGTCTATTAGTACTCCTCCGCTGCATCCATTACTGGACTTCCACGTAGAGCCTATCAACGGGTGTTCTGCCCGTGACCTTACTGGGTTACCCCATGGGAACACTCATCTTGAGGTGGGCTTCCCACTTAGATGCTTTCAGCGGTTATCCACTCCGCACATGGCTACCCAGCGTTTACCGTTGGCACGATAACTGGTACACCAGAGGTGCGTTCCTCCCGGTCCTCTCGTACTAGGGAGAAATCCTCTCAATGTTCCTACGCGTACACCGGATATGGACCGAACTGTCTCACGACGTTCTGAACCCAGCTCGCGTACCGCTTTAATGGGCGAACAGCCCAACCCTTGGGACCGACTTCAGCCCCAGGTTGCGATGAGCCGACATCGAGGTGCCAAACCTCCCCGTCGATGTGAACTCTTGGGGGAGATCAGCCTGTTATCCCTAGAGTAACTTTTATCCGTTGAGCGACGGCCCTTCCACTCAGAACCGTCGGATCACTAAAGCCGACTTTCGTCCCTGTTCGACTTGTTGGTCTCACAGTCAAGCTCCCTTCTGCTTTTGCACTCGTCAGCTGATTTCCAACCAGCCTGAGGGAACCTTTGCGCGCCTCCGTTACCTTTTAGGAGGCGACCGCCCCAGTCAAACTGCCCACCTGATACTGTCCGCTCCCCGGATAACGGGTGAACGTTAGAACCCTAGCTCTGAAAGAGTGGTATCTCACCAGTGACTAACTCATACCCACAAGCATGAGATCAACGTCTCCCACCTATCCTGCGCATTCAGAGCCCGGGCACAATACCAAGCTACAGTAAAGCTTCATAGGGTCTTTCTGTCCAGGTGTACGTAGTCCGCATCTTCACAGACAATTCTATTTCGCCGAGCCTCTCTCCGAGACAGCGCCCTGATCGTTACGCCTTTCGTGCGGGTCGGAACTTACCCGACAAGGAATTTCGCTACCTTAGGACCGTTATAGTTACGGCCGCCGTTCACCGGGGCTTCAGTCGCCAGCTTCGCTTACGCTGACCGGCTTCCTTAACCTTCCGGCACTGGGCAGGCGTCAGCCCCCATACATCGTCTTGCGACTTAGCGGAGACCTGTGTTTTTGGTAAACAGTCGCCAGGGCCTCTTCACTGCGACCACCTTGCGGTGGCACCCCTTCTCCCGAAGTTACGGGGCCATTTTGCCGAGTTCCTTAGAGAGAGTTACCTCGCGCACCTCGGTATTCTCTACCACCCCACCTGTGTCGGTTTCGGGTACTGGCAGTTATGCCTTAACGGGTATAGAGCTTTTCTTGGAAGCATGACGTCACCAACTTCGCTGCCGTAGCAGCTCGTACTCACGCCTCAGCTCGGAACGTTTTCTCCGCTCCTCAACGCCTCGAACGCTTGAACCAGTAACCAACATCTGGCTTGGCTAGCCTTCTCCGTCCCTCTTCCCAAAACATAACCGGTACAGGAATGTTGACCTGTTATCCATCGACTACGCCTTTCGGCCTCGCCTTAGGTCCAGACTAACCCTCCGCGGACGAGCCTGCCGGAGGAACCCTTAGGGTTTCGGTGCATGGGATTCTCACCCATGTTTTCGCTACTCAAGCCGACATTCTCACTTCTATGCAGTCCACGTCCGCTCACGCTAACGCTTCGCCCCACATAGAACGCTCCCCTACCATAAATCCGCAGCTTCGGTACAACACTTAGCCCCGTTCATTTTCGGCGCAGGATCGCTCGACCAGTGAGCTATTACGCACTCCTTTGAGGATGGCTGCTTCTAGGCAAACCTCCTGGTTGTCTATGCAATCCCACCTCCTTTATCACTTAGTGTTGATTTGGGGACCTTAGCTGGCGGTCTGGGCTGTTTCCCTCTTGACCATGGAGCTTATCCCCCACAGTCTGACTGCCTGACTACACACAGGGTATTCAGAGTTCATCTCGATTTGGTACCGCTCTCGCAGCCCGCACCGAAATGGTGGCTTTACCCCCCTGCTGGAGCATCAGACGCTACGCCTCAACGTATTTCGGGGAGAACCAGCTAGCTCCGGGTTCGATTGGCATTTCACCCCTAACCACAGCTCATCCGCTGACTTTTCAACGTCAGTCGGTTCGGACCTCCACTTGGTATCACCCAAGCTTCATCCTGGCCATGGTTAGATCACCCGGGTTCGGGTCTATAAACACTGACAAACGCCCTATTCAGACTCGCTTTCGCTATGGCTCCACCATTTCCGGTTTAACCCGCCAGTGCCTATAAGTCGCCGGCTCATTCTTCAACAGGCACACGGTCACCCTATGAGTAGGGCTCCCATTGCTTGTAGGCTCACGGTTTCATGTTCTATTTCACTCCCCTCCCGGGGTTCTTTTCACCTTTCCCTCGCGGTACTGTTTCGCTATCGGTCACACAGGAGTACTTAGCCTTACGAGGTGGTCCTCGCGGATTCACACGGAATTTCACGTGCTCCGTGCTACTCGGGATACAGCTAGGTCAGTTCAGTTTTCAGGTACGGGGCTTTCACCCTCTGTGGCGTGTCATTCAAACACTTCTCCTAACATTCCTGATCCACGTTGCTGTCCCACAACCCCGATGCTCGAAAGCATCGGTTTAGGCTCTTCCCCGTTCGCTCGCCGCTACTGAGGGAGTCGTTTTTACTTTCCTTTCCTCCAGCTACTAAGATGTTTCAGTTCGCTGGGTTGGCTCGCGCCAGCCTATGGATTCAGCTGGCCGTACTAGGGGTTGCCCCATTCGGAAATTCCCGGATCAAAGCGTGCTTCCAGCTCCCCGAGACTTATCGCAGGTAACCACGTCCTTCATCGCCTCTGTGTGCCAAGGTATCCACCGTGAGCCCTTTGTAGCTTGACCAATTAACCTCTAAAACGCTTACCGTTGTTGAGACGGATTCTTCTGTTTTCAACTTCAGTTTTCACTGAAACTGAAAATAAAATCAAACTCCTCGTCGCTCGACACGACAAGAAGAACATTTTAGAGTCTCGGCTCTTGCTCAAAAGAATTTTCATTGCTCTGGTTCTAGGCATCCTTTCGGATACTCAGACTCAAAACAATGCATCCATGAGATGCTTTGTTTTTTCCAGACTTCACCTATGCAGTTGTCAAGGTTCTGCCAGACTCCAAATCAAATCATTGATTGCTCAATAACTTGAATTGAGCCCAGCATCTTATCAACCAAATCATGAGTTCTCACTCATCCTTGGAATGACAGGAAGCTGGGGTCATCCAGCGGACATCATCCAAATCACACCTCGCATTTCGAGTCATTTCCCGTTACACGGAAAATGGAGATTGAGTTCGGTCAGTGGAGGTTAGGAGACTCGAACTCCTGACATCCTGCTTGCAAAGCAGGCGCTCTACCAACTGAGCTAAACCCCCAACACCGAATGGGCCATCCTGGACTTGAACCAGGGACCTCACCCTTATCAGGGGTGCGCTCTAACCACCTGAGCTAATGGCCCAGGAAAAAAAACTCAACCCTTGTGGGGTGTGACCTAGACAAAGTTTAGGAACTGATCATCTCCATAACTCAAATCAACATTGCTGCTGATCCAGTTACTTCAACGCTGAGGTACCGATCGACCTAAGGTGACAGGATTTCGGCCTAAGAATAAAAATACTCAGGCATCAAAATCGTTGTTTGTCTCCCTGTTAGGAGGTGATCCATCCGCACCTTCCGGTACGGATACCTTGTTACGACTTCACCCCAGTCATCAGCCCCACCTTCGACGTCCTCCTCCACAAGGGTTGGAGTAACGGCTTCGGGCGTGGCCAACTTCCATGGTGTGACGGGCGGTGTGTACAAGGCCCGGGAACGTATTCACCGCAGTATGCTGACCTGCGATTACTAGCGATTCCTCCTTCACGTAGGCGAGTTGCAGCCTACGATCTGAACTGAGCCACGGTTTATGGGATTTGCTTGTCCTCGCGAACTTGCTGCCCTTTGTCCGTAGCATTGTAGTACGTGTGTAGCCCAGGATGTAAGGGGCATGATGACTTGACGTCATCCACACCTTCCTCCGGTTTATCACCGGCGGTCTCTCTAGAGTGCCCAACTAAATGCTGGCAACTAAAGACGTGGGTTGCGCTCGTTGCGGGACTTAACCCAACATCTCACGACACGAGCTGACGACAGCCATGCACCACCTGTCACTGCGTTCCCGAAGGCACCCTCTCGTTTCCAAGAGGTTCGCAGGATGTCAAACCCTGGTAAGGTTCTTCGCGTTGCATCGAATTAAACCACATACTCCACCGCTTGTGCGGGCCCCCGTCAATTCCTTTGAGTTTCACACTTGCGTGCGTACTCCCCAGGCGGAACACTTAACGCGTTGGCTACGACACCGAGGGGGTCGATTCCCCCGACACCTAGTGTTCATCGTTTACGGCCAGGACTACAGGGGTATCTAATCCCTTTCGCTCCCCTGGCTTTCGTCCATGAGCGTCAGTTATGGCCCAGCAGAGCGCCTTCGCCACTGGTGTTCTTCCCGATATCTACGCATTTCACCGCTACACCGGGAATTCCCTCTGCCCCTACCACACTCAAGCCCAACAGTTTCCACTGCCATGATGGAGTTAAGCTCCACGTTTTAACAGCAGACTTTCTGGGCCGCCTGCGGACGCTTTACGCCCAATAATTCCGGATAACGCTTGCCACTCCCGTATTACCGCGGCTGCTGGCACGGAATTAGCCGTGGCTTATTCATCAAGTACCGTCAGATCTTCTTCCTTGATAAAAGAGGTTTACAGCCCAGAGGCCTTCATCCCTCACGCGGCGTTGCTCCGTCAGGCTTTCGCCCATTGCGGAAAATTCCCCACTGCTGCCTCCCGTAGGAGTCTGGGCCGTGTCTCAGTCCCAGTGTGGCTGATCATCCTCTCAGACCAGCTACTGATCGATGCCTTGGTGAGCCTTTACCTACACCAACTAGCTAATCAGACGCGAGCTCATCCTCAGGCGAAATTCATTTCACCTCGCGGCATATGGGGTATTAGCAGCCGTTTCCAGCTGTTATCCCCCTCCTGAGGGCAGATTCTCACGCGTTACTCACCCGTCCGCCACTAACCCGAAGGTTCGTTCGACTTGCATGTGTTAAGCACGCCGCCAGCGTTCATCCTGAGCCAGGATCAAACTCTCCGTTGTAGTTCATGTCCTCTTACAACTCAAATAATTGCTTACCTGAATCGCTCAACATGATTGCGTCACCCATTACTCAGCAATTGCCGGCAACAGTTGAGGCCTCCTTCCCGCTGACACAGAAAGGGTTCTTAAGAGTGCATCTCTAGATTTCTCTATTAATGACTTTCCAGGATCTCAGATCCGGTTGTTGCTCCACATTGCGCACACCGGCAACCGCAAGGCTCGTGAAAACCTCGCCATTGCAAGCACAATGCTTCTCTGCAACACGTTTGTTCTTTTGACGGGACCTCACACCTTCATCGCTTCTTCATTCAAATGCTCATCTCACCTTGCGGCTCAATACTCATCTGAACGCGATGAAAGCGTCAGTTCCTAAACTTTTCAATTGTCCAGGTTCGATCAACTATCCTCTCCTCCCTTTCAGAAGGTGGGTGTTGATCAACGCGGTCTCGCGACCGCTTCTGAAACTTACAACACCGTGGGATCTCTCCCTTTCCGGCCTCGTAAGCACCTGCAGACACTCGGAAACACTCGCTTCCTCCGCAGGCTTGCGCACTCGCCTCTCGGCTCCTGCGCAAGACAAAACCATAACACCCCTCGTTGCCCCGATGCAATAACGAGCTTCAGGGCAGCAGCAGTGCCTCTCCCCAGGGCAGCAGCTGAGCCAGCTGAGACCAGGAACCGGCTGCCAGCATCGGGAAACTGGCCTGCGCCAGACCCTGACCAGGGACAAGCTGGCCGGGGTCTGCGTCCAGCCAGCGGATCGGGCAGCCCAGCTCCTCAAGCACCAGCCAGGCAGCGGCGAGATCCCAGATCTTTGGAGTGGCCTCCAGTGCCGCAACGGTCTGCCCCATGCCGACACTGAGAAGGTTGAGGCTGGCGACCCCAAGCAGACGCAGCTTTCCCGGGAACGGTTTCTGCGGGCAGCGCTGGAGCACGCGGATCGAACGACTGCAGAGGGAGACGCAGGCACTGGTGACCGTGGTGCGGGTCAGGGCCGTCAGCGGCTCACCGTTCCGCCAGACACCGCAGCCTCGGATCGCAACGATGCGCTGGCCCATCGCTGGAATGTCCAGGAAGGCCTCGACGGGACGCCCTGCAGAGAAGCGGGCGACGGAAATCGCCCAGTAAGGGATTCCAGCCGCGAAATTGGTGGTTCCATCCAAGGGATCGACGACCCAGTAAGCCGGCGAATCAGGCACCACCTGAGAGCCTTCCTCACTGAGAACCCCCTCACCGGGAGTGATCCTGTTCAAGCCATCCACCAGGGCTGCATCGCTCCAGCGATCGCAGGCGGTGATCAACGTGCCGTCAGGCTTCACATCCGAACCGATGTGACCGAAGTCCTGTCGTTGCCGCTCGGCAACACGATCCAGCAACTGATGGATGCTGCTGAGCTGATCCGCCTGGAGCAGCGTGCTCACCAGAGGCCCCGCACCGGGGACGCCTCAGGATCAGCGCTCCCAGACCCTGCAGCCGTGGAAGCCAGAGCAGGACAGGCGGCCTTCAGCGGTGTCGGTTCGATCGGGATGACCAGGCGACCTGAATCGGGCTTCGAGGAAGGAAGGTTGGACTCAGGGCAGGCGATCAGAGCATCCAGTCCGGTTCGACGCCGCAGCTCGGCGAGGCTGGTGTTGTACTCCCGGATGGCCTGGGCATAACGGATCTCAGCGTTGGTGAGATCCCTCTGGTTGTCCACCACTTCACGCTGGGTGCTCACACCGGCCTGCACCCTGAGCTGCGACAGACGCAGCGATTCACGCGATGACAGCACTTCGCTGGAGGTGGTCTGGATGTTCTGAATCGCCGTTCTCAGACCGATGAAGCTGTCCTCCACCTCCAGACGGATCTGATCGCGGGTCGCCGCCAGATTGAAAGCGCTTTCCTCGGCCGCCTGCTTGAAACGACGGTATGCGGCACGGGCACGTCCACCGTCATAAAGGCGCCAGGTCGCCGTGAGTGCGGAGCTGTTCTGGACACCCCAGGTGTAATCGTCCATGTCGATGGACCCGAGCGAGTCCAAGCCGGTCTGGCCTTGATTTCGGAAACTGGTGGTGGTGTTCACGAAGCTGAGCACCGGCTGGACGGCCGCCAGCGAGGCATTGGCCTGACTGTTATTGATCGAGATGTCCAGGATCAGGCGATCCAGCTCTTCGCGGAAGTTGTAGGCGGCCACGATGCTTTCCTGAAGCGTGGGCTCCCAGAGCCCGAGAGGTCGGGCCGGCGTCGCCGCGGTGGGGGTGATGTCCTGAGGGAGATCGAGTAGCGCCGCCAGGTTGCGACGGGTGAAGTCCTGGGTTCCGAGGCGATCGGTGAGGAGATTGCGATCACGGGCCAGCTGCGTCTCCGCTTCGAGCACCTCAAGCTTCGTGTTGACCCCGGCGTTGTAGCGGGCCCTGGCATCGCGGAGGCTGACCAGCGAAGCACGCACCGAGTCCTGTCCGATACGGACGCCTTCGTCGGATTCCTGAAGTCGGAAATAGGCCGTGGCTGCATCCAGGCGAAGATCACGCAAAGCGATCAGATAGCTGTCTCTTGCCTGCTCATAGCGATCGCGGGCAGCGGCGATGTCCGGCACTCGGGAAGGATTGATGATGTCCCAGCGAACCCGCAGGTTCGCATCAGCGCGCCATTCGCGCCCGTAGCGCTGGGGTTCGCCGCGACGTTCCCGTGCCGGACGGATCACCTCTCCGGTGAGCGGATTGGTCACCGCGGGAATCGTGGTCGACGGAACGAAGTCGGGGTTCCGGTAGGTGTAGGACTTGAAGTACTCCGGCAGGCCGTTAGCGGAGAAATCAACAGTGGGATACCAGGAGGCAATCGTCGCCCGAAGGGCCGACTTGGCCTGATCCACCTGACTGGCGGCCGCCTTCAGCCTGGGGCTGTTGACTTCAGCGAGCTCGAGGGCATTTTCGAGAGTGATCGGGCGCAGCTCATGGATGCTGACCTGATCGGTCTGATCGGGAAGCGCCAGGCTGGGAGGCGCTTGCAGGGGTTGCAGATCCGCCGGCAGTGACGTGGCAGCCGGTTGGATCTCCGATGGATCAGCCTTCGGTCGTGCTCCCTTCAGCGTGATCGCGTCCGGAAGCGTTGATTGATCGACGAGATAATCGGCGGATCTCTCTTCACTCGCCTTGTCCTGACCGAAGGCAGGGAGTGCAACTGTGACCAGCATGCCCGCAATGAGAACACGACCTGCGGAAATCCGATGCACAGCGGTCAATACTCTCGCCGGAGCTTAGGAAGATTCGCCTGAGGGGCCGAGAACGGAGGCCACGATGTCAGCCGCCCCCTCCACAACGCGCACCGGAACAGGCAGGGCTGCACGCAGGGTGTCCAGATCCATGTCGTCGAGGAAGACAGGCTGCCCCTGACGAAGCATCACGGACGGCAACAGCAACTCCTCACCCAGGTCACGCCCCTGCAGACCATCGATCAGATCCCGGCCGGTCAGCAATCCCGTCACCACCTGATCCTGACCCCAGTACGGACTGGGTAATCCGTGCAGCAGCAGGCTGACACCGTCGACTCCGTTCAGTCGATCGGTCACAGGTTTGAGCGCCTGCTCGACGATGCGGCCCACCACCCAGCTGCAGCGACGGGGATGCGGCACCCTCTCGGGCAGAGCGGTCGTGGCCTGATCCAGGGCCTCCAGAAAGGCGCGGATGCTGCCGACTCCATTCTCCTGCTGGGGAAGATCCTCGTAGTCACCCCGGGACGGAAGCGGCAGCCCGGCGATCAGATACCACTCATCGGACAACCAGGTGAAACGCGTCCCCAGCTCTGTCCTGTACTGACCCTGCCGAGCTTCCACCCGAGCGATCACATCCCTCGCAGAGGCGGGGTCCACCGGCACCAGGCCGTCATCGGCAGGACGGAAACGAGTGAGACCGACCGGCACGACCGCTGCGGAGAGCACGGCAGGCCACTCACCGCCAGCGAAACGGGACAGATCACTCAGGGTGCGGTCCAGAGCCGCTCCATCATTCAGGCCAGGACAGACCACCACCTGGGCGTGAATCTGCAGATCCCGCTCGGCGAACCAGGCCAGCTGATCCAGCAGCAGACCCGCCCGAGGATTGTCCAGAAGACGGGCTCGCAGTTCCGGTTCCGTGGCATGCACGGACACATAGAGCGGCGAAAGACGCTGCGCTTCGATCCGCTGCCAGTCCGCCTCGGTGAGATTGGTCAGGGTGAGGTAGGAGCCATAGAGAAAACTGAGCCTGAAATCGTCGTCCTTTAAGTAGAGAGAGCCGCGCCGCCCCGGTGGTTGCTGATCGATGAAGCAGAACGGACAGCCGTTGTTGCACTGACGCAACCCATCGAAGAGGGCTTCGGTGAATCCAAGCCCGAGGCCGTCGTCGGCATCCTTCTCCAACTCCACTCGGTGCAGCTCACCCGAGGAGTCACGCACCTCGAGATGGAGCTCCTCCTCGACGCAGAGGTAGCGGTAATCAATCAGGTCTCTCGGCCGCACACCGTTGATGCTGAGCAGTTGATCACCGGGTTCGAAGCCGAGCTCCTCCCCAATCGAGCCGGGCTCGACGGAATCCACCACCGCCGGCTGGGGCTGGCGGGAGACGGAATCCGGATCAAGGGCCGAGACCGCGATCCCGGCGGAGGGCTCATTCCACAAGGAGCTGGGAGCGTTTCCTTCAGTGTGCGCCGTAAATGGACCACCAGACCAGCAGCACAACGCCGAACACAAGCCGGTAAGCCACGAAGATCCAGGTGCTGTGTCGCTGGAGAAACTTCAGCAGCCAGTCAATCGCCAGCCAGGACACGATCGTGGCGGAGACGATGCCGAGCAGCAGCGGCAGAGGGCCGGCCTCTCCCGTCGCGGCAAAGGCATCCTTGAGCTCCACAAGACCGGCGATCGTGATCGCCGGAACCCCCAGCAAAAATGAGAAGCGGGCGGCATCGGAACGTTGCCAGCCATCGAAGAGCGAGGCGGTGAGGGTGCTGCCGGAACGGGACACCCCGGGAATCAGGGCCAGCACCTGTGCCAGACCCACCACCACTCCATCGCGACCGGAGACCTCACCCAGCTGTTTGCGGCGTGGACCGATCCGTTCAGCCAGGGCCAGGAGCAGTGCCATGACAATGGAGACGATTGCGATCGAAGGAACACTGCGCAGCGGTGAGTTCTCGTAGCCCTCATCCCAGAACAGCTTGATCGCCAGACCCACCGCAAGGATCGGGATCGTGCCCAGTGCCATCGCGATCCCAAGCCGGGCTTCCGGCTCCCACCACTGACCATGCCGGACGGCCCTGGCGATGCCCTTCAGGACGCCGGCGAGATCCTCCCGGAAATAGGCGATCACCGCCACGATGCTGCCCAGCTGGATCGCGGCGGTGACCGACACGCCCGGATCGCCCCAGCCCAGCATCACCGGCACCACCTTGAGGTGAGCCGTGCTGCTGATGGGCAGAAATTCCGTGAGGCCTTGAACGATTCCAAGCACCAGATCGCGCCAGCAGGCCTCGAGCAACCCCAAAGGAGCAGCCGGATCGGTCATGACGGAATCGCAGACGGGGTGACGTTATGTCCGACGCAAGCTCTGAAAATGTCTTCTAAGGTTTCGTGACTTTCTTCACAGACGACGGGGACGGATCTTGATCGGAGGCACCTGGCAAAACACAGCCTCCGACAGAACCGCCGTCGTTCCTGCGACGCAGCGGATCGCGGCCTTGATGGTGGTGCTGCCTGTGTTTCTGCAGGCCCCCTGGGTGCGTCTGCATCCCTTCTCAGCCGTGCTGTTCACCGGCGTGCTGCTGGCCATCGGCATCCCGCTGCAGCACGGTCGGCAGGGCCGGAGTGCCGACATCGGTGCCCTGCTGGTGGGCTTCAGCGGCAGCTGGCTGGCGGGCTGCCTCTTCTGGGGCTGGCTCCGCTCCCATCCCGTTCTTCATCTGCCCATCGAGGCCTTCGCCCTGCCCCTGGCCATCACCGGGCTGAACAGCCGCTGGCATCTCGCATCCGGCTTCTACCTCGCCTCCCTGCTCGGCACCGCCTGCACGGACCTGACCATGGCGATCACCGGAGTCATGCCCTTCTGGCCAGCTGTTGTTTCAGCTCCCCTTGATCTGGCACCAGCCCTTCTTCACGAAGCCGGCATGCAGCTGATGCATCCGCTGCCATTGACCGTTCTCTCTCTGGCGGCGATCACGGTGCTCCTGCTCGGCCGCTGGATGCATCGGAAATCCCAGAGCACGGTGCCGGACTCGGAAACCTGGTCCATGGCTGCCGCTGTGCTCACCACAACCCTCTGGGTGGACGGACTGTTCCTGCTCGCCGCTGTGCTTCAACCGGGCATGAGCGGACTGATCGAGTGAAACGAACTGCAAAACCTGCCGGGAGCAAACGGATCGGCAAGGAATCCGACTTGTAGTCTTCCCGGACCGGCTCTGCCGGATGAACCGTTCCGAATTTCTCCGGAGTGTTGTGATGAAGCGGCTGCTGAGCTGGCTGACCGGCCTTGTGGTGATGGCAGGCCTGATCGCCGGGTTGACCCTTCCGGCGAGCGTCCATGCCGAAGACGACCTGCTCGAGAAGTATTCGGGCAGCGTGATCCGCAACGTGGCGGACGACAAGATCGCTGAGCGAGAGGGGAAGGTGGACCTCAACAACTCTTCCGTGCGTCGCTTCCAGCAGTTCCCCGGCATGTATCCGACCATGGCCGGCAAGATCGTGCTGGGTGGCCCTTACAGCGACGTCGATGAAGTGCTCAATCTGGATCTGAGCGAGCGACAGCGGGAACTGTTCGCCAAGTACCGCGACAACTTCACGGTCACTCCTCCGTCCATCGCCCTGAACGAGGGTGATGACCGGATCAACGACGGTCAGTACCGCTGATCCCGCTGAAGGGCGAGACTTTCCCCCAGGACACCGTCGGCTGACCCGGCGGTTTTTTTTGCCTGTCCGATGGTGCATCCCCGACGCGTCGATCCCATCTCACCCGGTCCCTGGGATGTGGTGGTGATCGGGGCCGGCGCGGCCGGTCTGATGAGCTGCCTGGAACTGCCGCAGGGCCTGTCGGTGCTGCTGCTCAACCGCAACACCGGACGACGCTCCTCAAGCCGATGGGCACAGGGGGGCATCGCGGCGGTGACCCGGCCGGAGGACAGTGCTCTCTGTCATGGCGAGGACACGCTGCGGGCAGGAGCAGGGCTCTGCGACGGTGATGCCGTGCGGCTGCTGGTGGATCAGGCACCGGGGTGCGTCGAGCGGCTTCAGCAGCTCGGCATGGCCTTCGACCGAGCTGGTGGTGCACTGGCCACCACGCTGGAGGCGGCCCACAGCCATCGCCGGGTGCTGCATGTGCAGGACCGCACAGGGCGTGCCCTGGTGGATGTGCTGCGCGAGCAGGTGGAGCAGCGCCAGGGGTTGGAGCATCGCCGCGGCGTTCGGGTCACCCAGCTGCTGGTGGAGAACGGTCGCTGCTGCGGCATCCAGGTGCTGGACGGTCATCAGCTGCACTGGATCCGTTGCCGCGCCGTCGTGCTTGCCAGCGGAGGCGGTGGTCACCTGTTCGCCAACACCACCAACCCGGCCCAGGCCTGCGGCGAAGGCATCGCCCTGGCCTGGCAGGCAGGAGCGGCGGTGGAGGATCTGGAGTTCGTGCAGTTCCACCCCACCGCTCTGCGCCTGGACGATGCCCCCTGCTTCCTGATCTCGGAAGCGGTGCGGGGGGAAGGCGGCGTCCTGCTGGACGCCGAGGGAGGCAGCCCGGTGGCCGACCTGGCGCAACGGGATCTGGCCCCGCGGGATCAGGTGAGTCGCGCCCTCGTGCATGCCATGCAGCGCCAGAACGTCCAGCAGATGTGGCTCGACTTCTCGGCAATCCCCCAGCAGCAGGCCGAGGCACGGTTTCCGACGATCCTGGATCGCTGTGGTGAATACGGCCTGAATCCCCTGGAACGTCCGATCCCCGTGGCACCCGCTGCCCACTACTGGATGGGAGGCGTGGCCACGGATCTGCTGGCCGCCACCGACCTCCCCGGCCTCTACGCCGTGGGCGAAGTGGCCTGCACCGGCGTGCATGGCGCCAACCGGCTGGCCAGCAACTCGTTGATGGAATGTCTGGTGTTCGCCGGACGCATGGCCTCGATCGAACTCGGCCCAGTCCCGGGACCTCAGGCCGCTCCCCATCTGGACCGCTGCGCCACCGACCTGGACCACGCTGAAACCAGCGCTGGACTGATGGATCAGATCGAACAGCTGCGTCAGCTCTGCTGGCGACAGGCGGGGGTGGACCGCAGCGTCAGAGGCATGGAGACGGCCCTGGCCGAGCTGAAGCGGCAGCGGCACTGGCTCGATCATCAACCCCTGCTTCAGCAGCTGCACACGCTCTCAGGCGATCAGGCCCTCGCCCTGGAAGACAGCAGCCGCCGCGATCTGAATCTGCTCCTGGATGTCAGCCACCGTCTGCTGGCCAGCCGTCTGCTGCTGGAGGCCTGCCTGTTCCGACGCGAAAGCCGCGGTGGCCATTTCCGCACCGATGCGCCTCGGCCACTGCCCCAGTGGCAGCGGCATTCCCGTCAGTCCCGGGCGCTGGGAATCCGCACCCGGGACGTGCGGCCATGAGGCGGGATCAGAACTCCCTGGCCCCCTTGTAGCCACTGAGATCGGCAAGGGTCTCCAGAGGCTTCACGCCGGAATCGATGCTGCCGTTGATCTCCCAGCTGGGGAATCCCTGCAGACCTTTGCTCTTGCAGAGATCAACCTGGTTGTTCTGGCCATCGGGAGCACACTCCACCACCTTGAGCGTCTTGGCGGCTTCCTTGCCGAACAGCTCCTTCTGTTCATGACAGTGAGGACACCAGTAAGCGGAATACATCACGGCTCCAGCGGCGGTGAGGTGCTCTGCCAGGGCCTGCTTGGACGGGTTGCTGACCGTGGTGACCAGCGGTGGTGTTCCCGGGCCACCGCTGGAAACCGCCTCCGGACGCTCGGGATCGAGCACCGATGCCCAGATCAGGCCACCGAGCAGAACAGCCAGGGCCAGCAGGATGCCGCGGAACAGCAGCTGACCAGGTTCCTCCCAGCCACCACCCACAATGCTGAGCACCATCAGCAGCAGCGAGAGCACGGCCGAAAGAACGCAGAAGAAACAGAAGGCCTGGATCTTCAGCACCATCAGGCCCAGAAGCACCAGGCTGAACACCGCCATTCCTACGGACACGGCGAACAACCCCCACCAGGTGCGGCGGGACAGATCCGCTTTGTTCTCCTGCAGACCAGGCAACAGCGGCAGCAAGGCCATCAGCAGCACAGTGCCGTAGGCCAGAACACCGATCAACGACAGCGGGATGCCATCAGCCACCGTGCCCCAGGGGCTGTTGAGCACCTTGTCGCAGCCGTCTGCCCCCATCGGGCAGGTGAGATCACCGATCACCCCCCAGCGCTTGAGGGTGATGGAGCCGGTGTCGATCAGACCGACGGTGGCCAGCACCGCCATGGCAATCCGGGCCCACTTTGCTCCAGGGTCCTGGCGGCGGCGGCTGACGAGACGGGTGGTTCCCATCCATGAACTTCAGGTGGTTGAAGTTTGACAGTTCCGCCGGGAAGGGGCCTCTCCGTAGGCTGAAGAGCGGCCCTGCGGCGCAGTGATGACGAGAACCTCCCGGAAACCGACCGTCGCCTTCGCGCATCTGGGTTGCGAAAAGAACAGGGTCGACACCGAACACATGCTGGGGCTGCTGACCAACGCCGGTTACGGCGTGAGCGCCGATGAAGACGATGCGGCCGTCGTGGTGGTGAACACCTGCAGCTTCATCCAGGACGCCCGGGAGGAGTCGGTGCGCACCCTGGTGACCCTCGCGGAACAGGGCAAGGAGCTGATCATCGCCGGCTGCCTCGCCCAGCATTTTCAGGACGAACTTCTGGAATCGATCCCGGAGGCGAAGGCGATCGTCGGCACCGGCGACTACCAGCACATCGTTGAGGTGCTGCAGCGGGTGGAGGCGGGCGAGCGGGTGAACCGTGTGAGCGCAGTCCCGAGCTTCGTCGGGGATGAGCACCTGCCGCGGCTGCGCACCACCGACCAGTCCGTGGCTTATCTGAAAGTGGCCGAAGGCTGCGATTACCGCTGCGCCTTCTGCATCATCCCCAAGCTGCGAGGAGACCAACGCAGCCGGCCGATCGAATCGATCGTCGCCGAAGCGCACCAACTGGCGGAGCAGGGCGTGCAGGAACTGATCCTGATCAGTCAGATCACCACCAACTACGGCCTGGATCTCTATGGCAAGCCGAAGCTGGCGGAGTTGCTGCGGGCCCTGGGAGAGGTGGAGATTCCCTGGATCCGGGTGCATTACGCCTATCCCACCGGGCTGACGCCGAAGGTGCTGGCGGCCTACCGCGAGGTGGCCAATATGCTGCCCTATCTGGACCTACCGCTGCAGCACAGCCACCCGGAGGTGCTGCGGGCGATGAACCGCCCCTGGCAGGCGGATGTGAACGACCGGCTGCTGGATCAGATCCGCGAACAGCTGCCGGATGCGGTGCTGCGCACCACCTTGATCGTTGGCTTCCCAGGCGAGACCGAAGAGCACTTCCAGCATCTGATGGCCTTTCTGGAGCGTCAGCGCTTCGACCACGTCGGGGTGTTCACCTTCTCGCCGGAGGACGGAACCGCAGCAGCGGATCTGGCAGACCGCGTGGATCCGGACGTGGCCCAGGCTCGCAAGGATGCCCTCATGGCCCTGCAACAGCCGATTTCCGAGGAACGCAACCAACGCTGGGTCGGTCGCACGGTGGATGTCCTGATCGAACAGCACAACCCGGAGACCGGCGCGATGGTCGGACGCTGCTCCCGCTTCGCACCGGAGGTGGACGGCGAGGTGCAGGTGCTTCCCCGTGAAGACGGACGCCAGGCCCGGCCGGGATCGATGGTGCCGGTGCTGATCACAGGCGCCGACATCTACGACCTGAACGGACAGATCGTGGGAGCCCGGGCGATGGTGGCGGCAGCAAGAGCCGACGCTTGACCGCTCCTCCCCTGCGGCTGGAACAGCAGCGAAGCCTTTTCCTCGTCGCCTCCGGCGTGAGCACTGCCGGGTCATTCGCCGGCATCACCGCGAAGGGCTGGATCCTGATGCACGGCAGTGCTGAACCGCTGGTGCTGGCTCTGAATTTCGCGGCTCTTTCGCTGCCAACCCTTGCGATCAGCGGACCCGCCGGCGTGCTCACCGACCGCATCGGTTGCGAACGGGTGCTGGTGCGCTCGCAGTGGGCGCTGCTGGCAGCGGCAGCCCTGGGGGCCCTTGCGATCCCGCTGCTGGATGGCAGAGCCCAGGTGCTGCTGCTCCTCGGCAGCACCCTGCTGGTGGGAATCGCCGGTGCCTACGAACAGACAGCCCGCAACAAGTACTGCTCGCTGCTGGTGAATGATCCCGGGGAGCTGGGGAGCTATCTGGCCAGCTTCTCGGTGGTGTTCAACGTGGGAAAACTGGTGGGTCCGCCGATCGGCGGCCTGCTGGTGGCCGCGACCGGTCCGGCCTGGGCACTGGGCATCGACGCCACAAGCTATCTGCTGCCGATTGCCAGCGTGATGTTTCTGCTCCGGCCCAGGCGTGACCAGGAACAGCGCAGCGCCCCGGGTGAACGGGCCAGCCTCAGCAATGCCTGGCAGGACTGCGGATCCACACTTCGCGGTGTCTTAAGCCTGACCGCCGTGCTCTGTCTGGTGAATTTCTTCCATCCCGGACTCGCACCCCTGATTGCGGCGCGCGTGCTCGGTCCTTCGCCCCAGGACCTCGGCTTGTTCACCAGCGTGCTGGCTGCCGGCAGCATCGCCGGCGGTGTGGTGCTGCAGCGCAACAGTGACCGTTTCTGCCGCCGTCCTTTTCTGACTCTGGGAAGCTTCGGACTGGTCACCTCGATCGCCCAGCTAGGCATGGCCCGGTCTCCGGGAGTCGCGTTCAGCCTGGCGATGGCCTTCCTGATCGGAGCAGGCACGGCAGGGTTGCTGAGCAGCTGCAACCTGATCAGCCAGATCGGTTCGCCCCAGGTGATGCGGGGCCGCATGGCCGGACTGAGTCAGATCGCCTTTCTCGGCGGGGGTGGGTTGAGCGGGCTGCTGGCGGCCGCCCTTGTGATGGTGACGGATCTGCCGACCACCTTTGCGATCAGCGGCGGGATCGGTACCGCTCTTGCACTGCTCTGGATTCAGCGCCGCTCCGACCAGCGGCTGGAACCGCTCAGATCAGCTTGATCCCCTTCAGAAGCTTGGTGAGCACAAAAGCAACGGCCAGACCGGTTCCGACCAGACCGAGATAGATGGCAATGCCCATGTGCAAGTAAGGAGCTGACCACCATTAGATCAGAGATTGGACGGGGCCCTCGGCATTGCGCTTAGGGTTCGTTAACGAACGCGTGTCACCGGATCACCGTTGACCCTCGACCGGGCCGACCGGATCTTTCCCCTATCCGTCCGACGCCATGCGCACCCTCTTCATCTATCCCGAGTTCCCGAAAACCTTCTGGAGCTACGAAAAGATTCTGGAGCTGGTGAACCGAAAGGTACTACTCCCTCCGCTTGGGATGGTGACGGTGGCGGCCCTGCTTCCCCAGCAGTGGGAGATGAAATTGGTCGACCGCAACGTCCGCGAAGTCACGGATGCGGAATGGGACTGGGCGGAACTGGTGATTATCTCCGGGATGATCGTTCAGAAGGACGACATGGCCGTGCAGATCGGCCGCGCCAAGCAGCGCGGCTTGCCTGTGGCCGTCGGCGGGCCATTCGCCAGCTCCACCCCGGACGCACCCGAAATAGACGAAGCGGATTTCAAGATCCTCGATGAGGGCGAAATCACCCTGCCTCTATTCCTTGAGGCACTCGAGCGGGGTGAAACCAGCGGCCGCTTCACCTCAGACGGTGACAAGCCGGATGTGACGGCAACGCCAATTCCCCGCTTTGATCTGCTGCAGCTCGACGCCTACGACTCCATGAGCGTGCAGTTCTCCCGGGGCTGTCCCTTCAACTGCGAGTTCTGCGACATCATCGTTCTCTACGGCCGCAAACCGCGGACCAAGACGCCTGAGCAGCTGGTGGCAGAGCTTCAGTCGCTCCACGACCTGGGCTGGCGTCGTTCCATCTTCCTGGTGGACGACAACTTCATCGGCAACAAGCGCAACGCCAAGTTGCTGTTGCCCGAGATCCGCACCTGGCAGGAGGAGCGTGGTTATCCCTTCAGCTTCGCGACGGAAGCTTCCGTGGACCTTGCCGATGACGATGAAATGATGCGAATGATGCACGACGCGCGCTTCGAAAGCGTGTTCCTCGGCATCGAAACGCCGGATGAGTCGAGCCTCGAAACCGCCCGCAAGGTGCAGAACACGCGGAATCCACTGGATGCGGCTGTGGATCGGATCACCGCTAACGGGATCCGTGTGATGGCCGGATTCATCATCGGTTTCGACGGTGAGAAGGATGGTGCCGGCCACCGCATCGTTGATTTCGTGACCCGCACCGGCATTCCCGCCGCGATGATGGGAATGCTGCAGGCCCTGCCGAAAACAGCCCTGTGGGCCCGTCTGGAAAAGGAAGGTCGCCTGATCCAGGGCGAAGAAGCCGCCAAGGGCGTGAACCAGACCAACCTGCTCAACTTCAAGCCCACCCGACCGATCCGGGACATCGCCAACGAGTACGTCGAAGCGTTCTGCGCCCTGTATGAGCCCAATGCCTATATGGACCGGGTTTACAGCTACTACCTGAAGATGGGAGCTCCCCGCTGGAAGGCCGCCCCCAAACTCCCCACCTGGACAGACCTCCGTGCGCTCAGCATCGTGATCTGGCGCCAGGGCATCAAGCGGGACACCCGCGGACGCTTCTGGAAGTACATGCTGGGCATGGCCCGCCAGAATCCTGCCCTGCTGGAACAGTTCCTGGTGGTGCTAGCCCACAACGAGCACTTCCTCGAGTACCGCTCGATCGTGCAGCGTGAAATCCGCGAGCAGCTGGAGTCGCTGCCTCCCGAAGAGCCCAGCACGACCAGGTCACTGCAAACGGTCTGAGCCGGCATCCGACCCGCGGATCCAACAGGACATCAGTCCTGGACGTAGCCGACTCCGCTGCGAAGGCAGTGCTCAGCCTTCTGCAGTTCACGACCGAGATAAAGAGCGTGATCAAGACGGCTGAGGGGGTGAGGCCCCTCGCCTTCGGTGAGCTGGATGCCGATCTCCTTGGCACTGCGACCGCGGAACACCGCTGATGGGGAACGGGAACGGCTGCCACCGCGGCAGCTCAGCACCTCTCCCGTCTCAGGGTCATGGGCCAGTCCCTTGGCATCGATCGTGTTGCCGTAATGCTCGAGGATCAGCTCAGCGGCTCCCCGATCAACCTTGATCAGGAAATAGCCGTTGGGATCGAGCGCGATGAAGCGCTGGGAGAGGCTCTCATCGAGAACATCGATCGCCTCGGCGACCGCAGCGACTTCAGATGTCTTGACCATTGCTTCAACTTACAAAGTCAGGCCCGGCGCTTCCGTCTTGAAGGGCAGTTCGGCATTGATGGCCTCGATCTCCTCCAGCATCAGGCCATTGACCTTGGGCAGCCAGGCACGGATCAGAGCGTCCATTCGGGGGTGATACCAGCGGTGCAGGCTTGCGTGGGGGCGGGCCACAAAGCCGCGACGGCGCTTGTGGCTTCCGCCGGCGCCGGGATCGAAGCTCTCCAGACCCTGTTCGATCGCCCAGGCAATCGGAGCGTAGTAACAAACCTCGAAATGCAGGCAGTCAACTTCTTCTTGGCTGCCCCAGTAACGACCCCAGAGTGAGCGCTGATCCCGCACGCACATCGACATCGCCACCGGCTGATGCGGGTCGCCGCGATGGGCGGAGAACAGCACCACCTGATCGCGCTGGCCGACAGCCAGGGTCTCGAAAAAGCGCTCTTCGAGGTACTTGCTTCCCCAGGGCCCCCATCGGGCGCAGTGCTGCTCGTAGAAACCATGCATGCTCTTCATGAGCTGCAGGTCCAGCTGCTCCCCCGTCAGGGGTGTGACCGTGAGACCCGCCTGCGAGACGGCCTTGCGTTCGCGCTTGATGTTGCGCCTCTGGTTGGCATTGAACCCCCGCAGGTAGTCATCGAAGCTGCGATCGTCACCACGGCTCCAGAGGCTCTGCTGATTCAGCCAGGTGGCACAGCCGGCGGCTTCCGCAAGCGGCCTCCACTCCGGATCGACGTAGAGAAAGTTGCAGCTGAGGATGTTGTTGTGCTCGCAGAAGGCATCGATCGCCTGCATCAGCACGCCGGTGAGCTCAGCGGCGTCCTCCCCATCCAGCACATGGAAGCGGTAACCGAGCACCGGACTGACGGGGCTCATCCCCAGGAGCTTGGGGTAGTACCGCAGGCCCAGATCAGCGGCGAGGCGAGCGAAGGTCTGATCGAAGACGAACTCGCCGTAGCTGTGGCCTTTCAGATAAAGAGGGGCAACGGCAACGGGCGTGTCGCCACGCCAGAGAGCGAGATGCAGAGGCTGCCAGCCCTGGTCCGGCACGACGCTGCGGGAGGTTTCCAGGGCATCCAGCCAGCCCCAGCGGTAAAAGGGGATGGCATCGGCGCCCACAAGAGCCAGCCAGTGCTCCTCCGGAATCTCCCGGATCGACCGGTGCCAGCGAGCGGTGAGCGAGGCCATGACAGCCAGGCTAACGAGACTGCCTGGAACGCTGAACGCTGGGACGGGCTCAGAAAATGATGCGGTTGGCGAAATCCAGGGTCAAGTCACTCTCGTCAACACCCATCACCACGGCCTTCACATTGCTGCCTTTGAGGATCCAGGCGTTGTCACCGCGCATTTCGATCCTGGTGGAGGCACAGCCGCAGAATTCGATCAGATCCTTGCCGATCTCGAAATCCATGATCTTCAGGTAGCCCTTGGCGTCACGGGTCACGAAGGTGTCAGCACCATTCCCCCCCCAGGCCTTGTTCTTGCCGCCGGCGCCGCCATCGATCACATCGTCGCCGTCGTAGCCGTACAGCTTGTTCTTTTTCTTGGTCCCGATCAGCTCGTCATCACCATCAGTTCCGTGGATCTTGCGGCGTTTCTTACGGGCCATGAGACCAGGAGTTCAAGAATTATTGGAGCGTAAGAAGCTCTTCCACGGATTTCAACGGATCCGCTTGTAGCGCGTCAGTAACTCATCTCCCGGAAGCGGGCGGACCTCGTCCAACCGCCAGGAGCGAGGCGAACCGAGGGAACCTGGCAGACCCTGTGCATCCTGCGGCAGCCAACTGTGAACCCCTCCGAGAAGAGATGGCACCAGGGTCAGCTGAAGTTCATCGATGGCGTCCTCCCGAAGCAGATCAGCTGCCAGACGGCTCCCTCCGAGCAGCACAAGGTGCTGCACTCCAAGCGATAACAGGGTCAACAATCGCTCGTCCCACGACGGCCCCAGCGGGATCCAGCGATCAAAACCCCGCGCCGCCGCACCAGGGGACAGCAACCAGCGCTCCAACGGTTGCTGAAAGAAGCGCCACTCCATGGGGAAGGCGTGTCCACGACTCACCACCACCGCCGCAGGCTGGGCAGGGCGGCCAGCGCTGAGGCGCTGCTCCAGCAGATCCTGATCGCGGATGAGTGCTGTGCAGCGATGGGCCCTGAGCGTGCCGGCTCCGATCAGGCAGGCATCAGCCCAGGCCAGAGCCTCCTCCAGCACTCGCCGGTCACCAGAACCGCCCAACTGGGCCGCTCCTCCCTGGGGGGGAGCTAACCGACCATCGAGACTGACCGCAAGCACCAACCGAACATGCGTCTGGTGCGGACCTCTCGCCGCATCAGACGGTGGCAACCGACTCAAGCGTTGCGGGGGTCATCTCCAGTTGAGGCGACTCGGCATAGACCTCAGCGGCATTGTTCGGACTCTCCTGCAACCGGATTTTGTGCAGATGCGCTCCGATCGCCTTCACCGGCGTGCTGAGACGATCAGCGATGTGCAGAGCGATGTTCTCAGCGGTGGGAACGCAGTCGGCGAAGAACGGCACATCCTTGTTGAGGAACGTGTGATCGAAAGGCTCCACCACCAGATCGTCCACCAACCGCTGCAACGCCGAGAGATCGCAGACCATGCCGGTGCGGGGATCGATGGAACCGCGCACCGTCACATCCACCAGATAGTTGTGGCCGTGGCCATGGGGACGGGCGCATTTGCCGTAGATGCGCTCGTTCTCCGCCTGGCTCAGTTCCGGCCGGGCCAGACGATGAGCAGCGGCAAAGTGAGTCCGAATGGTCAGATAGGCGTCCATGGGATGTCCGAGGTAGTCGGCCCAGAGGCCCGGTTGTTCGTAGAGGCGCAGCGCCGTGATCGGCAGGTGGGAGCTGAGACGCTGCCAGATCACCCGCACCAGCGCCTCGGTGGTGGGAAGACAGCCGGCGGGGGTTGAGAGGTCGAACTCCGGCCAGGCCTCGTTGAGGAAGCGGAAGTCCAGCTGACCGGTCACCTCACTGCGGATGGCGTGCTTCACCTCGGAGAGATTCAGCACCATGCCGTCGGCATCGAGGCCACCAGCCATGGAAACGATCAACTCGTAGTTATGGCCATGGCCCGGTGACATGGCACAGGGGCCGAATCGGGCCGCGTTGTCATCCGCCGAGAGTTCGGGCAACCAGTAGCGGTGGCTGGCACTGAAGCAGGCCCTCCGCGTGATCACACAACCACGACCCTGGCCGTGGCGTGCAGGTGACTTCGTTTCAGTCATGTGACGTTCCGGCCGCAGGGCATCCTAATGAGCTATGCCCTTGATCGAGCCATGGCGGAATCCGTCCCCTCTCTGAAGCAGCGTCTTGGGGGCCGCAGCCTGTACCTCGTGGGCATGATGGGATGCGGGAAGACCAGCACCGGCAGGCCGCTCGCCGAACGCCTGGGCTACGGATTCGTGGATGCTGACGCGGTGATCGAACAGGCCGCAGGCTGCACCATTCCTGAAATCTTCGAACAGGACGGGGAATCGGGATTCCGCGCGATCGAGACCCAGGTGCTCAACGCCATCAGTCAGCGTCACTCGCTCGTGGTGGCAACAGGTGGAGGTGTCGTGACGCAATCGCCGAACTGGGGCCTGCTTCACAGCGGCATCGTGATCTGGCTGGACGTGGAACGCGAACAGCTGCTCAAAAGGCTTCGGGCTGACACGACCACGAGGCCCCTGCTGCAGCGCCCCAACCCGGAGGCTGCCCTGGATGCGCTGCTAAATGAACGACGCCCGCTGTACGCCGAAGCCGACCTCACCGTGGTGATCGATGAGGAGACACCCGATGTGGTGGCCGACGGAATTCTTCACTTGCTGCCAAGCCTGCTGCGAGATCCAACCCAGCGATCCAACGACTGAATCAACGCTCCGGCGGCTCCAACCGCACCGCAAACCACTGCAGCGTCATGCCCGGGCTGATCTCCAGATCACAGGCCGTATCCAGCAGGCGCTGCGCCGCCGCCACCGGATCGGGATGGTCTGCCAGATCGGCTGGCAACGATTCCAGCTTTCGCAACCAGCCCGTGAGCCATGTCAGGGTGTCGGCGGCGCTGAGCAATTGTTCCGGCTGGCCCGGTTCCAGCACCACATAGTCATCACAGGCACGGATCAGGGGGTCGGACATTTGCGGAGATTTCTGGTCCTGATCATCGCCATCACCATCCTGCTCAGCGACTCACCCGCATGGGCCACGCCGCTGGAAGAACGGCTCAACAGCTGGCCGGACTGGAGTCTGCCGGCTCCCTTGTCGCGCCCTTCGAACCGCGACGACCTCATCTATCCGGACTGGTTTTCAGGGCTGTGGCAGGTGGAGAGCCGCGATCTGGATGCACCTGCCGACGAACCGCTGATCCACCAGGCCCTGTTTGCACCCGATGCCCGCGATCGGCTGGTGGGGGATCGCAGCTTCAATGCCATGGCCATCGGTCGGGCCCTGCTCGGCGAGCAGCTGCTGCGGGTGGAGGACGACCCGGAGTCGGCCAACCGCCAGATCGCCTGGCTCAAGGGAGACCTGAGGCTGGAAACCACGGTGACCGGCCGACGCCAGGAGACACCTGATCAGACGTCATTTCTGGCGGACGAGCTGGTGCTGCAGATCCTTCATGCGCCGGGACCTCCGCGACTGAGCCGGATTGAAACCCTGAGCGCTTACCACCGCTGCGGAGATGAGATCTGCGCCGAACAATGGCAAGGGCGCTACGCCTCTCCCGGTGAGAGCCTGCGCGATCTGGCCGTTGCCCATCACCACTACCAGCTCCGATTCACACCTCTTCCAGAGTCCGCTCCATCAGCTTGAGCTCCAGCTGATCGCGCCAGTGAAACAGAGGCTGCAGCTTGGGATGGTCCAGCAGCCCGGCAACACCCTTTCCGGCCAGCTGACTGCCCGAGGAAGGCGGGAAACAGAGCAACGACAACTGAGCCGCCACAGACAGGTCAGCCAGGGTCATGGATGTGCCCACCAGCCAGGGACTGTGCTGAACAGCGGCGGACAGCTGTTCAAGGCTGGACAGCAGATCAGCGCGGTCACCCTGGTTCACCAGTTCGGAAACGGTGCTCACCCAGCCACCTGGGATCACCCCCATCGCGGAACGCACCGGATCGGGCAGATTGTCTGGCAGCAGAGCCACCCGCAGTTCCGGATCCAGAGCCGCGGCCTGAACCAGCGCCGATCGGCCGGCAGCCGCCAGCGTCGTGTCCGCCCAGTCCTCGATCAGATGCACTTGCGCTGCCAGCTGCGGATCGGAGGGGAGAAGAGTCGGTTCGGGATCGCGCTGCTCCAGGTGCCGAGCGATGGCACTGGAATCCGCCAGCACCGTGTCGCCGTCCACAAGCACCGGCACCTGGCGCTGACCGGAGAGGCGGAACACAGCCAGCTGGCCGATGCCGGGACTGACATCCACGGTGCGGTAGCTGAGCCCCTTGGCCTGAAGCACCATGCGCACTTTCAAACAAAAAGCGGAATGGCGGAATTGGTGCAGTTCCAGCATTGCGGCCACCGGAAGGAATCGGCACAGTAGCCAGTGTCTTCCGATGTTCGCCAGCACCGCGCGGGAGGCGTTGAGCGGAACGACTGACAACGGTCGCAACCTTTAAAAAATGCCTTGAATTTCGACGATATCGCCACCAATTCATGGCGGCTGAAGGTTCTGGGGAATTCGCCGACATTGAGAGCATGCGTCAGCACGTCATTCATCAATGCGATGTGCTGGGCCATACGATTTCAAGCCAATCAGATCAGAAAAAGACTGACGGCTTCGAAATAAGCCGAAACGATGAAATATCTCTGTTCAGGTCAAGAATCACCGCGCCAAAACGAACATTGCCGAGGTCTGCAAGTTCACTGAATTCCTGGACCTCGACCAGTGTTCGCACCTCAGCGGTGGCTGGCTGATTTCCACGAGCGGCTTCAGCAAGCCCGCTTTAACTCACGTTCGCACCGAACGCCCCTCCAACCTGCGCCTGGGCACATCAACGCCCTACGGCATCCGCTGGAACTACGACCCTCTGGGCGAAGACGATCTGGCAGCCGACGAATCCTTCGGCTTCTCCGACTGCCACTCGCAACAGCCGATCAATTCCATCGGTGTGTTCAGCTGCAAAGGAGGTATCGGCAAGACCACCGTTGCGGCCCACCTGGCAGGAGCCTATGCACTGCAGGGCTATGACGTGCTCTTGGTGGACCTGGATCCCGACAGGAATCTGCGCAAGCTGTTCATCAAAGATCAAACATCTGACGATGAAACAGCTTCGCTCTATCTACCCGCCCATCGCAAAGGCTTCATCGGGAGCACGATCACCGTGCTGAAGGCTGAGGAATGGGACGAACGCCAATATCCGGACGTCAAAATCGTGATCTGTGACTGTTCACCTGTTCTCAGCGAGAACCCTTCACGATTCATCCGGCGCTTTGATCATTGCCTCATCCCCACCACTCTCAGCCCTCTTGGAATCGCCAAGAATGGCGATGTGATCACCCGCAGCTTCCGCCATATCCGAAGCATTAACCACGCCGCAGCCCTGCACACCCTGATCAATTGCTACATCGATGACGGTGCCTTCGCGAAACGCAATCGATTGCTGCTTTCAGCCCTCGAAACTCACATCCGGGATTACCAAAAGGAAGATTCAAACTGTCAGCTGATTGATCCAAAGGACGCCCGCATCCGACGGAATGACAATCTTCTGTACTGGGGTTATCGCATCGTCGATGGCAGCATGCCGCGACTGGCTTTCAACGAAGTGCTCGGACGCAGTGTTCCTCGCACCGACGTCCTGCAGCTTGCCGAATACCTGGAAATCAAGACCTCCATCCGGGACATGCACAAACCATTGGCATCCGAGCCCAGCGCTGCTGCGGCCTGAGGCGAAGGCTGTTTCAATACTGATGTCGGTTCAGTTTCTCTCCAGAGCCATCACGTTCACTCCGGCATGAAGGAATTCTTTCTCAACGTCACCCGCTATCCCCGTTACATGGTGACCTTCACCCTCGGGGTGATGAATTCCGTGGCCGAGCCTCTGGCGCGTCGCCGCAGCAATCCCGTCACTGCGGTCTCTCTGATCGGAGCCCTGATCAGCGGTTTCATCACCCTCTCCCTGGTGCTGCGTGCCATGGTGAACGCAGCACCGGTTGCGTGATGGCTCAGGGGCGGCGGGTCGAACGGGTGGCGGCCCTGATCCGCAAAGAAACCAGCGAATTGCTGATCAACGGGATCCGTGACGAACGGGTCCATCAGGGCATGGTGAGCATCACCGAAGTGGAGGTGTCCGGCGACCTCCAGCACTGCAAGATCTTCGTGAGCATCTTCGGCGAACCGGAGGACCGCAATCAGGTGCTGGAAGGCCTGCAGGCCGCCAGCGGCTACCTGCGCGGTGAGCTTGGTCGACGATTGCAGATGCGCCGGTCCCCGGAGGTGGTCTTCCAGCTCGATCGCGGCATCGAGAAGGGCACCTCCGTGCTGGGCCTGCTGAACCGCCTTGAGGGGGAACGTCAGGAACGCGGCGAGATTCCTCCGGGAAGCGATGAACAGCAGCCCGACTGAGGCGGAACTGCGGCGGCGAGTCGCCGAGCTGCTGGTGGTGCGGGCCAGCGGTCACCTCGAGGACCGCCAGCGCCGCTACCCCCGCTGGGAGCTGACCAATGCGGACCTGCAGCGATTGCTGGAGCAGGGAGTGGGAGGGGTGATCCTGCTCGGAGGCAGCGCCGCCGAACTGCGGCAGCGCACCCACCAGCTCCAGGCATGGGCACCACAGCCTCTGCTGCTCTGCGCCGATGTGGAGGAGGGCGTCGGTCAGCGCTTCGAAGGAGCGAGCTGGCTGGTGCCGCCTCTCGCCCTGGGGCGTCTGCACCAGAAACGTCCTTCAGTGGCGCTGGCTCTGGCGGAACGCTACGGCCGCTGCACCGGCGATCAGGCCCGACGCTGCGGCCTCAACTGGGTGTTGGGGCCTGTCTGCGATGTCAACAACAACCCTGCCAATCCGGTGATCAATGTGCGGGCCTGGGGTGAGGATCCGGAGACCGCCGGACTTCTGGCAGCGGCCTTCCAGGCCGGACTGCATCTGGCTGGCGTTCTGGGCTGCGCCAAGCACTTCCCTGGCCATGGCGACACCAGCAGCGATTCCCATCTGGACCTGCCGGTGCTCCCCCACAACCGAGAGCGCCTCGACGCGATCGAGCTGCCGCCGTTCCAACGGCTGATCGCCGCCGGCATCGATGCCGTGATGACAGCCCATCTGCTGCTGCCTGAGCTAGATCCGCAGCAACCGGCCACCCTCTCCGGGGCAGTGCTCACGGATCTTTTGCGCCGTGATCTCGGATTCGACGGACTGGTGGTGACCGATGCCCTGGTGATGGAGGCGATCGCGGCCCGCCATGGTGCAGCCGAAGCGGCGGTGCTCGCCTTCGCCGCCGGAGCCGATCTGATCCTGATGCCGGCCGATGCCTCCGCCGCCATCGATGGCCTGGTGGAGGCACTGCGCAGCGGTCGCATTCCGATCCAGCGGCTTGAGGACGCCATCCGACGACGACGGTCCGCACTGACCAGGGTGTCCCCGGGCGATGAATCCGAAGGCCCCTTGGTCACGGCCGCAGACCTCGCTCTGGAGGAGCAACTGGTGGAGAGCTCTCTGATCCGCCTGTCAGCTCGGGAGATCAGCCCTGCCGCGGGGATCAATCTGATCCGGGTGGACGGTGTTCTGCCCTGCCCGCCTCTCGACAGCAGCGCCCCGGCGATCACACAGCCCCTCGCCCATGGGTTCCGTCCGGTGCTGATCCACGGGCAGGGTGTCTCCCCCTGGCAGGATCAACCGGGAAGCCCCCTTGCCCTGGAACGGCTTGGTGATGGCCCGGTGCTCCTGCAGCTGTTCCTGCGCGGCAATCCCTTCCGAGGCGATCGCGACAGCCGCGAACCCTGGGGGGCTGCCGTTCTCCAGCTGCAGCGGTTGAAGCGGCTGGCGGGTCTGCTCATCTATGGCAGCCCGTATCTGTGGGAGGAACTGCAGCCCCTGCTGAATTCCACGATTCCCGCGCTCTACAGCCCGGGGCAGATGCCTTTGGCGCAACGACTGGCCCTCGGGCAACTGCTGCCGGAATCAGCGGCTGGATTCAGAGCGGATTTCACCGACTGAGCGCCTTAACCTCGCGCCAAGCGAACCGCCGGTGATGCTCAGCCTCTCGATGATCGTGCGCAACGAGGAGGTCCGACTCGCGGCCTGTCTGGCATCCGTGAGCGCTCTGGCCGACGAGATGGTGGTGGTGGATACGGGCTCCACCGACGCCACCATCGCCATCGCGGAGGCCGCCGGTGCCAGGGTGGAGCGGATCGACTGGCCCGGTGACTTCGCCCCGGCCCGCAACCGGGCCCTGGAGTTTCTCAAAGGCGACTGGGTGCTGGTGCTGGACGCCGACGAACAGCTGAGACCTGAAGTCATCCCCAGCCTCAAGGCGCTGATGGCCCAGCCCGATGTGCTGGTGATCAACCTGCTGCGCTACGAGCTGGGTGCCGCCATGGCCCCTTACTCCAGCGTCAGCCGCCTATTCCGCCGCCACCCTGCCATCCGCTGGAGTCGGCCGTACCACTCGATGATCGACGACAGCGTCAAGGGGCTGCTGGAGGAGGAGCCTCAGTGGCGCGTCGCTGACTGCAGTGAGCCGGCCATCCTGCATGACGGTTACCGCCCGGAGCTGCTGGCGGGCACCGACAAGGCCAACCGTCTGCGGCAGGCGATGCAGGATGAACTGGAAGCCAGCCCCGGCAACCCGTATGCCAGCGCCAAGCTCGGCGGCCTGCTGATCAGCGAAGGACGTCATGAAGAGGCGATCCCTCTGCTGCGCCGCGGCCTGGAGCAGGAGGGCGTGCAGGATGCCGAGCGCTACGAGCTGCTGGTCCACCTGGGCCTTGCCATCACCCCGTCGGATCCTGTTGGCGCCATCACCTGTTACCGCGAAGCGCTCGCGATTCCCCTCGACACCCGCATCAGCCTCGGAGCCCGACTCAACCTGGCGGCACGGCTGATGGAGCAGGGAGACCTGGAAGAGGCGATCAGCCTCACCCAGACCGCCACCCAGCGCGCTCCGGAAGTGGCCCTGGGCTGGTACAACCTCGGCCTGATGCAACGCCGCCGAGGCGACATCGGCTCGGCCCTCGAGGCCTACCGCCGTGCCCTGAGCCTGGATCCCGACAACGCCGAGTGCCACCAGAACAATGCCGTGGCACTTCTGATGGGAGGCGACATCGAGGGGGCACGCAACGGCTTCCGGACGGCGGTGAGGCTGCTGCAGGACCAGGGCCGCAGCCGGGAGGCCAGCTCGTTGAGGGACAAAGCATCCGCGATCGTGAAACTGGATGCGGAGCCTGTGCCGTGAGCGATCCACTCCAGGGATTCACCGTGGTGGTGACGAGGGCTGCCGAACAGCAGGGAGAAGCCCGTCAGCTGCTGGAAGCCGCCGGCGCCCAGGTGCTGGACCTGCCGGCCCTGGTGATCGGCCCTCCCGACGACTGGGGACCCCTCGATGACGCGTTGGCCGATCTGGACAACTTTCACTGGATCGTTTTCTCCAGCGCCAACGGTGTGCAGGCGGTGGATCAGCGGTTGCAGCGGCTGGGTCGCAGCCTGTCGCGACGGCCGGACGGTCTGCGACTCGCCGCCGTGGGGCGCAAGACGGCCCGGGTGCTGGAGGAGCTGGGCGCTACGGCGGACTTCGTTCCACCACAGTTCGTGGCCGACAGCCTGATCGAACACTTCCCCGTCTCCGGTTACGGCCTGCGGATCCTGTTGCCGAGAGTTCAGAGCGGTGGGCGCACCGTTCTGGCGGAGGCTTTCGGCGAGGCGGGTATTCGGGTGGTCGAGGTGGCCGCCTATGAATCCCGCTGCCCGGAGGCGATGCCGGAGATCACCACCCGGGCTCTGGCCGAGCAGACCGTGGGAGTGATCGCCTTCAGCAGCGGTAAAACCGCTCAGCACACGGCCAGGCTGCTGGAGCAGCACCTTGGGGCAGCCTGGTTGCGGCATCTCGACGGTGTGAAGCTGATTTCCATCGGCCCCCAGACAAGCCTCAGCTGCCACAAGCACTTCGGGCGCGTGGATGCCGAGGCAACACGCCACGACCTCGAAGGGCTGGTGGAAGCCTGTTCTCAGGCCATGCAGAGCGGGGCCTGAGGCTCGCCGTTGCGTGCCAGCCGGATGCACCCCCGCTGCACGTCGATGGCCAGCACCGACCAGCCCTGAGGCAGCAGCGACCCGCGATCACCCTCGCAACGGCCCTCACGGCCGATGCAGAGCACACCGATTCCCAGAGCGCTCCGGGCCAGGGCCCGCTGCTGACCACCGACCCGCAACACACCGGTGAGGGTGACTCCGGAGCTGTTCCCGGAAGCATCGACAGACGCCGACTCCGACGAGAGACCGGATGCCTCCGTGCCAAGACCTGACTGAACCGATGCCGCTGGAACCAGCGATGCTGCGAAGGGATCGATCCGGCCGCCACCGCCGGCAGCCTGAACCTGCTGCGGCGTCGGCAGCGGTGTCAGACCGAGGTCCGGGATCGACCGCGGCGGATCCGGTTCCACCGCAGGCTGGGCGGGTCGGCGTGGGGGCTCGGAGACAGACACGTCGGCTTTTTCTCCGCCAGCGCAAGCGGTGAGCACCAGGCCGATCAACAGGCAGGCTGAAGCACCAAGAGCTCTCACCTCAGGCGCGTTCTTCCACCAGATCCCGGAAGCGGTCAAGATTCGCCTGCAGCTCCTTGGTGACGATTCCCCCCAGGATGCTGGGCTCCATCAACGGTGCCAAGACCCTCGGGAGCTCATAGGTGACGCTCAGTTTCACCACGGTGCGATCGACGGACTCCGGGTAGAAGCGCACCGCTCCCTTGGTGGACAGACCACCGACGGATTCCCAGTGAAGCTGCTGAGCCTCCACCCGCTGGGTGATGCGCGCCTTCCAGTGAAAACGAAAGCCCTGGGCGGCCAGGGTCCAATCCGTGAGCTCCGGATCATCCAGCGTTTTCACGGATTCGATCCAGCGCATCCAGCGCGGCATCGCCTCAAGATCACTCCACACGGCCCAGACTCGGTCGACTGGAGCCTGGACCTCTGTGGTGACGGTGTGTTCCAGCCAGCGTCCCATCGTCAGGCCACCGCTGCGTTGGTGGCCAGCTGCGCCGGTCTGCGCAGAATCTCGGCGGCAGCCAGATGACCGCTCATCGTCGCCCCCTCCATCGAATCGATGTAGTCCTGTCGTGTGTAACTGCCGGCCAGGAAAAAGTTGCCGATTGGGGTGCGCTGCTCAGGCCGGTAGGGCTCCATCCCCGGGGCCTCGCGATACAGCGATTGGGCCAGCTTCACCACGTTGCTCCAGGTGAGTTTGAGATGGCGGGCCGAAGGAAACAGCTCCCTCACCTGACGGTCGGTGTGCGCGACGATCTCCTCGAGACTCTTCGGGATCCAGGGATCACCGGGCGTGAGCACGCACTGGAGCAGGGAACCCTCTCCCTCCTTGCGGTAGTCCTCGGGGCTGGCGAGGGCCAGGTCGGCGAAACAGCTGAAGTCCGCATCGGCGGTGTAGAGGAGGTTGTTGAGGCCCGCCGGCTGGCCCACATCCCTTCGACGGCTCTCGTGCTCCTCGCCCAGTTCCGTGACCCAGCCGTCGTAGCGCAGCTGCACGGTGGCGACCGGAACCGCTTCAAGCTGGTGGATGGCCTCGAACTGAGGGAAGCGGCGCCAGGCCTGTGGGAGCAGTTTCTGAATGCCGGGCACATCGCAGGCCGCCAGATAGGCATCCGCCTCGACGGTGATGTCGCCCTCCGGAGTGCCCAGCTGCAGGCCGGTGACTTCGGGATGCGCCTCCTCGCTGAACATCACCTGCTTGACGCGATGACGCAGATGCAGCCGGCCGCCGCGGGCCTCGATGTACTCCAGGATCGGACCGGTGAGCCAGCGATGCGGCGACCCCTTGAGCAGGTTCAGCTTGGACGCCTCGGTCTTGGCCGCGAACATCATGAAGATGGTCAGCATGCAGCGGGCCGAGATCGCTTCGCAGTCGATGAAGCCCAGGGCATAGGCGATCGGATTCCACATGCGGCGGATGCTCTCCGGGCTGCCGCCGTGGCCGACGAACCAGTCCTGGAAGCTCACGGAGTCGAGGGCACGGATCGTGCGCATCGCCCCCTCGTAATCCACCAGACCACGCACGATCGGGGATGTGCCAAGAGCGAGGGCGTTGCGCAGTTTGTCGATCCAGCTGAGCTGAGGGGTGGTGAAGAAAGCCTTCAGCCCGTTGAAGGGTGCACCGATCGGGAAGCGGAAATCCAGCTCCCGCAAGTCGCCGCCCTTGTTCACGAACAGATGGGTGTGCTGCTTCGGCAGCAGGTTGTCGAACGCGCCCACCTTGCGCATCAGCGCGAAGAGATTGGCGTAGTTGAAAAAGAAAACATGCAACCCCATTTCGATGTGGTTGCCGCCCTGGTCCACCCAGCTGCCCACCTTGCCGCCCATGAACGGTCTGGCCTCGTAGAGGTTCACCTCATGGCCGGCCTCCACAAGATCCACCGCAGCGGACAGGCCCGCGAGACCGGAACCGACTATCGCGACCTGCACCTGGTTGCGCGCAACTGTTGCGACTCTATGAATGAGGCTCCATAGAGTGAGGGCACGCGACCGCGGCGATGATGACCACCACCCCCACCGATGCGCCGACCCACACCGCCCGGGACGGCAAGGGCATCCTGATCACGGCAACAGCCATGCAACAGCTGGCGAGACTCTGCGGAGAGCAGGGCGACAACAAGGTGCTGCGGGTGGGCGTGCGCTCCGGCGGCTGCAGCGGCATGAGTTACACGATGGATTTCGTGCCCGCCTCCGACACCCTCGAGGACGATGAGTCCTACGACTACGAGACCCCCGATGGCCACAGCTTCCGGGTGATCTGCGATCCCAAGAGTCTGCTTTACATCTACGGCATGCAGCTCGACTTCAGCACCGCACTGATCGGCGGAGGCTTCAATTTCACCAACCCGAATGCCACCCAGACCTGCGGTTGCGGCAGCTCCTTCGCCGTTTGAGCCGAACGGTCTGAGCCGCATGGGAATCTGAACAGGACCACCCCTCTGCCCGTCGATGGAATCCAGCCAGGAGAGTCTGTTCGAGCAGGCGATGGCCCGATATCAGGCGGGAGCCAGCGCCGCGGAAATCCTGCCGGACTTTCTCCGGATCACCGAGGCGGCACCCCGTCAATCCGCTGGCTGGACCTGTCTGGCCTGGCTGCAGCTGCTCTGCGACCTGCCGGAGGACGCCCTGCGCTCAGCCCGCTTCGCCGTGAAGCTCAACCCTCAGGACCCACAGGCCCGGGTGAATCTCAGTCTGGCGCTGCTGGAGACGGAATCCAAAGGCGTGCGGGAGCACGTGCAGGTGGTGCAGCAGGTGCTGACGATGGCACCGCAAATCTCGGACGAGCTCAGAACAGCCCTGGACGACGGCCTGCAGCGTCGCCCGAACTGGACCTCCCTCGAGAAGGTGAAGACCTGGCTGAATCTCTGACTCACGACCTCGCAGTCCCCATCAGCTGGTTGCGGTGAATGGCGCGTCTTCTTCTGCTCAGCAACGGCCATGGCGAGGATCTCTCCGGTGCTCTGCTGGGCCGTGCTCTGTCCGAGCAGGGCCATGAGGTTCAGGCCCTGCCGCTGGTTGGCCAGGGGAATTCCTACCGAACAGCAGGGATTCCCCTGCTGGGGCGCACCCGCGAATTCAGCACCGGCGGCATCGGCTACACCAGCCTGCGCGGACGGTTGACGGAACTGATGCAGGGACAACTGCTCCACCTGCTGGAGCAGTTGCTGCGGCTGCTGCGACGGGCTCATCGCTTCGATCTGATCGTGGTGGTGGGAGATGTGATTCCAGTGATCGCCTCCTGGCTGTGCAGACGTCCGGCGGCGACCTATCTGGTGGCGTACTCCAGCCATTACGAAGGACGCCTGCGACTGCCCTGGCCCTGCGCTGAACTGCTGGCCACCCCTCGATTCCTGGCCGTGTTCAGCCGCGATCAGCTCACAGCGGATGATCTCAGTCAGCAGCTGAGACGACCGGTGCGCTTTCTCGGCAATCCCTTCATGGATCCGGTGCTGACCCCGGTGCCGCCGCTGCCCGCTGCAACGCAACGCATCGGCCTGCTGCCGGGCAGTCGCCGGCCGGAGCTGGAGGAGAACCTGCGGCTGCTGCTGGCAGTCGCCGAACAGCTGCCTGTCTCCGGGGAGCTGAGTCTGGACCTGGCCCTGGTGCCGAGTCTGGAGGCGGACGCCCTGGGCCGGCTCGCCGATTCCGCCGGCTGGCAACAGCGCGGCGATCGTCTGATCCATCGCGATGGCGCCACCATCCACGTGCGGCGCGATGCCTTTCAGGCGCTGCTGCAGAGCAGTGATCTGCTGATCTGCATGGCGGGCACCGCCGCGGAACAGGCGGTCGGGCTCGGCCGGCCGGTGCTGCAGCTGCCGGGCCGCGGCCCGCAGTTCACCGCAGCCTTCGCGGAGGCGCAGCGGCGTCTGCTGGGCCCCACCGTGTTCTGTGCCAACGGGGACGCCGGCAGCCTTGGCAACCTCCAGGCGTCTGCGCAGCTGGCGTTGCAGTTGCTCGAACGCTGGCGCTCGGATCAGCAACTGCAGCGCCAGTGCAGGCAAGAGGCCGAACGGCGCCTTGGTGCGGCCGGCGGTGGTCGGAGGATGGCAGCTGCCATCAGTGCGCTGCTGTCATGAGTGCCCCAACGGAACCGCTCTGGAAACGCTGGCTCGACCGACTGCTGATGCTCAATGTGCTGCTGGTGGCGTCCGGGGCCGTTTTCTTCACCGTGGCGGTGGTCGCCCAGAGCCAGGGACGGGATCGGGCCATGGATCTGTTCCAGCAGCTCTGGCAGCCGCTGTTCACGCCAGCCATCAGCCTGCTGATCATGGCGGCGCTGATCAGTGGGATCGTCAGCTGGTGGCAGCGGCGAGTGCAGACGGCAGATCGGGGTAACGGAAACTGAAGCCGAGGGTCTCCAGGCGTTCGGAGCCGACCTGCTGACCCTCCAGCACCACCGAGGCTCCGTCTCCGAGCAACACCTGCAGAACCGGAGCTGGCACCGGCAACAGGCTGGGACGCCCGAGGCTGCGGCCCAGCTCACGACAGAAATCCGTCATCGACACCGGCTGGGGCGCCACACCGTTGACAGCACCTGTCCAGTTCGGATCCTCAAGCGCCCGAAGGATCAGAGCGCAGAGATCACTGCGGTGAATCCAGCTCATCCACTGACGGCCGCTGCCGATCGGTCCACCGAAGCCGGCGCGGAACACCGGCAGCATCTTGCCGAGGGCACCGCCATCGGGGGCCACGACGATGCCGATGCGAACGGTCACCGCGCGGGTTCCATCCGGAACCGCCAGGGTGGCCTGCTCCCAGCGGCGACAGAGGGAGGCGAGGAAGTCGTCACCGGCCGGGCTGGATTCGACGAATCGCTGCGAAACACTGGTGCCGTAGTAGCCGATGGCCGAAGCATTCACGAGCACCTGCGGCGGTGTGGGAGACGCTTGAATCGCCTCCACCAGCAACCTGGTGGTCTCCAGACGGCTCGTCTCCAGGATCCGCTGATGGGCCGGCGTCCAGCGCTTCTCAGCGATCGGCTCCCCGGCGAGATTGACCACGCCCTCCGCCTGCGACAGAGCCTGCAGAAGCGCCTGATCCTGCCAGGATCGAGGGTCGGCGGGATCCAGCTGCAGCCACTCCGCTTCAGGCTCCTGGCGCTGTTGACGACTCACCAGAGTCAGCTGATGACCGGCTTGGCGCAGCATCGGAACCAGTTCCCGGCCAACGAGACCGGTGCAGCCGAGAAGCAGCAGGCGCATGGTGCAGAGCAAGAAACCCGGCGAGGCTAGGTGGGGCGACCCGCGTCAGTGATGGCGGGAACGGGCTCTAGCCTTGGACAAGCATTGCTCTTCACGATGGCTGACACCGACGCCACCCCTGCGAAGGCCAAGCCGGCGGCCCTGCGCAAGGGAGCCCTGGTGCGGGTGAACCGGAAGGCCTACGACAGCAGCCTGGAAGCAGCCGCCAGCGACCCCACCGCGCCCGACTACATCTTCGAAGGGCCGGGGGAACTGCTGCTCGTGAAAGGTGATCACGGCCAGGTGCGCTGGAACCGCCCGGTGCCCGACACCTGGCTGCGCATGGATCAGCTGGAGGCCTGTTCCTGATCGACAGGCGCCAGGGCGTCTTCCACGCGATCAATGGCCTCGGGCAGGGACCGCATCGCAGCGGGTGCACGCCACACCGCCCCACCAAGAACGGCGCTGAGATCTCCCAGGGCAAGCAACAACGGATCCGGTGTCTGCTGATGGGCGGCATCCGCCACAGACGACGCCGCCCAGGCATCCCAGCCGGCCAGCAGCACCACACTGCGATAGACAGCCGGCCATGGATTCTCGGGAAGCAACGCCTGAAGAGCCGCGAAATGAGCAGCCGCCTCCTGCGGTCGGTTGGCCAGCACCGCCAGCAGCGCCAGGCTCCAGTGCGGTTGAGGGTCGCTTGAATCCTGGGCCAGCTGCTGTTCCGCCTGCCGGCGCACCGTGACGCGGTAACTGAAGTGGCCATCGAGCATGTGTTCCTGGCCCACCGCGGCAAACACCGGTTCCAGCCCGGCCGGTCCGGCCGCCAGCCCCGCAGCGAGAGCTGGAAAGCGTGCCGCGAAACCGACTCCCTCCGGTCGATCGCTGCGCCGTGTCCAGAGGGAATAGCTACCTCCCTTGGGCCGCTCGAATGCACCCACCTGCCTGAACACGCCACTGGTTCGCACCGCTTCATCGAGGCGACGGGCCGACTTGCGCACCGATCCCTGCCCCCCTTCCGCCAGCACGACCCACTGCGCAGCCCGCAGGGTTGGCCCCACGTCATCTCGGCTGCTGCCCATCTGCCGGCCCACCAGCTGCCCGCCATGGCGTCTGCCGTAGTAGCTCACGTTGTGCTGGTTCAGGTCGGAGGTGCTGGGCACCACGATCAACGTGCGCGCTGACTGCGCTGGATCGCCGCCACCCGCGGCCTGCACGAGAGCCTCGAGCGGTCCCCGCGGCCGATCCTCGAAGCGATCCAGCTGAAAGGCCATGCCCGCCGGCAGGCAGGCGAGCAACCCTGAGATCAGAGCCACGGGTGCCGCCCAGGACGCGCGTTGGCGCAGCAGCCGGCCCCACTGCCACCAGCCCCGGGCCAGCAGCAGCAGCAGGGTGGGCAACAGCGGCGTGATGTAGCGGTCACTCTTGTTGGGACTGAGGCTGGTGAGCAGCCAGGCGGCCACAAGATTGATCACCAGCCAGCGCCAACTCCGGGGGTCATCCGCACCACCCTCGTCGGCAGGAGAGCGATGGCGCTGAAGCCACCACAGCACAAGCCCTGCCAGGCCCACCACCAACAGAACAACACCCAGCTGCTCCGGCAGCAGACGCAGGTAGAACGACAGGCTTTCCATCGAGAAGGGGTTGGGATCCCCTTCCCGGGCAGCGGATTCGAACACCGCCCGGTTCGTCCCCCCGAGGCTGGTGATCCAGTTGTGGCGCAACCAGGGGCCGATCATCAGCGCCGTCAGCACGGGCAGCAGCAATCCCTGACGCAACCAGCGCCCTCGGCGACGAACGGCAACACCGGCCGCCCATAGACCAGCCGGTAAAAGCAGCAGCAACGCGCTCTGCTTGATCAGCACTGCCGCCAACGCACAGACCGTGGCCAGCAGCGCCTGGCCCCAGCGACCACCCCGCCTTGGATCACACCAGCAGCTCAGCCGCCACAGAGCAAGGGTCCCCATCGCTGCCAGGGGCATCTCCAGCACATAATCCGTGCGCAGATCCAGCAGAGCCGGTGCAATCGCGGTGAGGCCGCAGGCCAGCAGCGCCAGCCCGTCGCCCTGCAAACGGTGCCCCCAACCGGCCACCGCCAGCAGCAGCAGACCGTGCCAGAGGCTGAGGCTCCAGGCGGCAGCCGCGGGATGATCCCCACTCAGGGCCATCACACTGCCGTTCACCAAAGAGGCCAGAGGCGGAATCTTGGGGGAGAGATCCAGCAAGGCATTCCAGCCCTGCCAACCACCGCCGGGAAGCACCCCAATGGCACGGCCGTGATCCAGCGCACTGTTGAGATAGTCGGCCTGATCCCATGCGGGAAGCCCGGTCTGCAGCTCCCACCAGAGGCGGTCAGCTCCGGTGGCCAGAAGCCAGATCAGCAGCAGCGCTGCCCAGAAACGCCAGCGCACCGTCATGAAATCTCGAGCCGACGCCGCTCATCCTGAAGCCGCTTGCGCCGCTGCTTCGCCTCGCGCAGCATCTCTCGACCATCCCGCAGGTAGCTGTCCACATAGCCCATCGTGTAGCGCTCCAGCTCCTGCAGAGCGTCCTCCACCTCAGAGAAGCAGTGATACACACTCAGGCCGAACCCACGCGCCGACACCGGAGTGGGCAGGGTCTGAAACAGCGTCTTGACCCGTTCCAGCTTCTGAACACTGCGCTCCAGATAAGCGCAGAAGGCCTCCATCAACGCGTCGTCATAGGGATCTGCCGCCAGGGCCTTGAGCTGTGCCGGGAAGGGATTGATCACCTCTCCGAGCAGACGGTCGATCGGGCCGTAGACCCGTCGCAGCCATTCCGCGAGCGCATCATCGGCACTGACTCCCTGGCCCTGGGCCCGTCTGGCACGGCTGAGATCCTGCGACGCTGCCGTCGTTTGCGACGCCCGACTGCGGTCGAACGCCCGACGCCGCTCCGCATCGCCGAGCACTTCCCAGGCGGCATTGAGAGCCAGCATGCGCTGATCATCACCACCAGCATCGGGATGATGCTGCTTCACAAGCTGCCGGTAAGCAGCCTTGATCTCCTCGGCGCTCGCATGGCTGCTCACCCCCAGCTCGGCGTAGGGATCCCTCAAAGCTGACCATCCCGGCGCGCCGGCAGCACCGAACCGGAACTGAACATCGGTGTGGACAGATAACGCTCGCCGTAGCTGGCCAGCATCACCACGATCCGGCAACCGGTCATGTCGGAGCGCGCCCCGATGCGCAGGGCGGCGGCGACGGCGGCACCACTGCTGATGCCGCAGAGCAGCCCCTCCTCGCGGGCCAGACGACGACCGACATCCATCGCCTCGTCGTCGGAGACGGTGACGATCTCATCAATCCGCTCGCGCTCGAGCACCGCGGGGATGAACCCGGCTCCGATGCCCTGAATGCGATGCGCACCGGCGGAGCCACCGGAGAGCACCGGACTGGCAGCCGGTTCCACCGCCACCACACGCAGCTGCGGAGATCGCTGCTTGAGCAGGCGTGCACATCCGGTGATCGTGCCGCCGGTGCCCACCCCCGCCACAAAGCCATCGATCACACCATCGCAGTCGTGCCAGATCTCCTCTGCAGTGGTGCGTTCATGCACCGCAGGATTGGCCGGATTGTCGAACTGCTGCAGCAGATAGGCCTCGGGAATCTCCTGCACCAGCTCGCGGGCCAGGGCGATCGCACCCGCCATGCCTTCGGCGCCATCAGTGAGCTGCAGCTCGGCGCCGTAGGCCCGCAGCATGGCCCGCCGTTCGGTGCTCATCGAATCCGGCATGGTGAGAATGAGCCGGTAGCCCCGCGCGGCAGCCACCATCGCCAGGGCGATTCCGGTGTTGCCACTGGTGGGCTCCACCAGCACCGTCTGGCCGGGCTGGATCGTGCCGTTGGCTTCTGCCTCCAGCACCATGGCGCTGGCGATGCGGTCCTTGACGGACGCCGAGGGATTGAAGCTTTCCAGCTTGGCCAGCAGCTCAGCCCGACAGCCGAACTGCGCCGGGAGGCGGTTCAGCCTCACCAGCGGAGTGCCGCCGATCAGGGCGGTGATGTCGGGGGCGATGGCCATACAACGGCAGCTTGCCCGGGAGCGGCACACAAAAAAAGCCCCCCTGGCGGGGGGCTCTGGGTTGCGTGAGGAGAGATTCGAGGCCTGATATCGAGATCAGGCCGGCGAATCAGAACTTGAAGACGGTCTGAACCAGGCCACCGAAGACGCCCAGGGACTTGTAGTCGCCGTTGTAGTTCTGGGTGTTATCACCCCAGGGGCGAGACAGCCAGTAGACGGCGGGAGTCACGGAGATGTTGTCGGTCACCTGGAACTTGTACCAGAGTTCCATGGCGTAGCCGCCATCAGCCACGAAATCATCGTCGTCGTCGTTCTCAACGACGTAGGTGAACTGAGGCTGACCAACGGCGAAGCCGAGGGCGTTCTTCATCAGGAACACATCGTTCCAGGTCAGACCGACCATCCAGCTGGCGAAACGGCGCTTGCCGGTTGCGTCGTCCCAGTCACCGTTGCCGGTGAGCCAGGATTTGCCGACACCGGCACTGATGGAAGGCATCCAGCCGGAGTCCTCAGGACGCCAGAAGGCGTTGAGGGAGAAGCTGTTGCTGGAAGCTTCGGAGCGCACCGTGTCACCGTTGTCATCGGTCACGGTGCAAGGCGTGCCGAAGGAACCGCCCTTGGTGAACTGGGTAGCCGTCCGGAACTTGGCACCACACTGGCCGTAGCGGTAGCCGAGAGCTGCACCCCACTTCTTGTGGCCGTAGGCCACCTGTGCTGTGAAGTTGGCTTCGGAATTATCGGTCATGAAGCCACCCGTGTTGGGGTTGCTTTCAGCCGCCTCATTCGAGTCAGCCACGTAGTTGGCAGCAACGGTGAAGTAGGCGTCACCTTTCTCCACCTGCTTCTTGTTGGAGTAGATGGCACCGAAGCCACCACCGGTCTCCTTGTTCCACACACCGGGAACACCCAGGGAGCCTCCGAAGAAGTCAAGAACTTTCTGACCACCCTTGGCGTAAGCAGAAGCCTTGTAGCCCATCATCTCGGTGTTCCGGGTCAGAGGACCGACCTGGATCTTGAAGTTGCTGCCCAGGGGGAAGCGGTAGTACAGGCGATCAATCTCAACACCATTGCCGCCGGGGGCTGCCGTGTCGAGCTTGTTCAGGGCAACACCATTGCCGTCCCAGACCGAAGTGTCGCCCTGGTTACCAGCGCGCAGGCGGGTGAACAGCAGATCCTTTCCGGTGAAGGAGGTCTTCAGGCCCAGACGCAGGTCGTAGGAGAAGGAGAAGGCACCGTATTCAGCGTTGTAGGCATCACGCTCGCCGCGCTCGGCATCGGCTGAGGTCTTGAAGTTGTCGCCCTTGGCCTTGGTGGCACCCAGAACGAAGTTGGCCTTACCTTTCAGCTTGGTGGTGGTGGAGAACTGGGTGGCTTCCAGTTCGCCGACGCGGGCCTCAAGACCGTCGATGCGGCCGCGGACAATGGCGAGTTCCTTTTCGAATTCCTTGATCAGGCGACGCAGCTCGTCGGTCACCTCGGTGATGCGATCGAGGCAGGCGTTCAGCAGGGCAGCCGCCTCGTAGCGGGTCATCGCCCGGTTGCCGCGGAAGGTGCCGTTGGGGTAACCGGCGACGCAGCCGTAGCGCTCGATCAGGTTGGCCAGAGCCTGGTAAGCCCAGTCCGTGGGATAAACGTCAGAGAACTGGGTGATGCTGGTGACCTGCTCTTCGGTATCCGAGTAGTCGGACACACCGTTGATGTTCAGGTCGGCGGCGTTGACGCCAGTGGCCAGGAGGCCCAGGGCGGCAGGCGCTACCAGCAGTTGCTGGAAGAGTTTCATGAGATTCCTCACACCAAAATTGAGGGATTTGGACTAAAAGTCCTTCAAAAAAATACTTGCGGGAGAAAACCCTGAACAGGAGGCCGCCAAAGTTTGCGTCCATTACTAACTCTTAACTTTTTAACTCTGGCTGTATGGCAATAAAAAAACCCACCGCCGAAGCGGTGGGTTGGTTTGACCTTGCAGGTCTGCTCCAAGCGAAGTTGGATCAGAACTTGAAGGTGGTCTTCACAAGGCCGCTCATACCATTCAGAGCGTCGTCGCCACGCTGGACTCCAGCGTAGGGCTTGCTCAGGTAGTGAACAGCGGGGGTTACCGTGATGTTGTCGGTGACCTGGAACTTGTAGAAGAATTCCCAGGCGTAGCCAGCACCAGGGATGTAGAGATCATCATCACCCTTGGTGTCCATGGAGCTCACGAATGTGGGCTGACCAGAAGCGATGCCGAAGGAGTTTCCTTCCATGAAGACATCGCTCCACTCGAGACCCACATACCAGGACTGGGTGGTAGCACTCTTCACACCAACGATCTCACTATCGGGGATGTCGGTCAGACCCCAGCCAGCACTGATGGAAGGGATCCAGCCGGACTCCTCGGGCATCCACCAAGCACTAATGCCATAGCTGTAGGTGTTGCCTGAGGCAGACAAATCAACAGCTGCAGGTGTGCCGTTACCGGGATAGAGAGCGCCGCCGCCTTCAAAACCGGATGCATAAGTGAATGCACCAGCGATTCCCCAGTTCTCAGGTGCATAGGCAATCTGAGTGGTGGCGCTAGCACCAGCTGCATCAGTCATGAAGCCACCCTCATTGGGGTCGCTCAATTCTGCATCTGCAGAGAGGTAGCTCGTGGAGATGCTGAAGTCGCCGGGCTTCCACCACACACCTGCACCACCGCCGAGAGCCAGGTTGTAAGCACCCGGTGCACCGGCGTAGGTGAAGAAGTCCATCGTCATGTCAGACGGATAGGCACTGGGCCACACCGGCAGCATGTTGTCCATACGGACGCGAGGGCCACCCACAACGGTGAACTCGTCGCCGACAGGGAAGCTGTAGAACAAACGATCGATGACCACAGCGTTGCCGGTGTTCACGCCGTACTCCTGGCCGAACAGACCGACGCCGTTGCCGCCGTAGATGTTGTTCATGTTGCCGGAGCGCAGACGCGTCACCAGGCTGTCTTTGCCGGTGAAGCTGGTCTCAAGCGCCAGACGCAGGTCGTAGCTGAAGGAGGTACCACCGTTGGTAGCAGCTGCGGCATCACTGCCATTGCCGTGGTACTTGGCTGCACCGAACACCCAGTGGGTCGAACCCTTCAGCTTGGTGGTGGTGGAGAACTGGGTGGCTTCCAGTTCGCCGACGCGGGCTTCAAGGCCGTCAACGCGTCCGCGCAGGATGGCGAGTTCGGTCTCGAACTCCTTCATCAGACGACGCAGTTCGTCGGTGATTTCAGTGATGCGGTCGAGGCAGGCGTTCAGCAGAGCTGCGGCCTCGTAGCGGGTCATGGCACGGTTGCCACGGAAGGTGCCGTTGGGATAGCCAGCGACGCAGCCGTACTGCTCAACCAGGTTGCTCAGAGCCTGGTAAGCCCAGTCGGTTGGATAAACGTCAGAGAATTGAGTGACGCTGGTGACCTGCTCTTGCGTGGCGTAATCAGAGACGCCAGCGATGTTCAGATCAGCGGCCTGTGCCACAGGAGCCAGAAGGCCCAGAGCGGCAGGAGCCACCAGCAGTTGCTGGAAAAGCTTCATGGGATTCCTCACACGGAAAGGGGACAATGTCCCGAATGGATGGTGCCGTTTACCTCGCGTTAACCACGCAACGATGTGCCGGTCTTTACGCCGACATGTGCAAAGCGCTACCGAAATTGCAAAAAACCGTTCGCGACGCTACCAAAAACTTCACAAATGTTTGTGTTGAGGAACATGCAAGCTCTGCGTTTCAGCTTTTCTGATCACGTCATCCACCGCTGACACCATCAACCGTTCCCGAAAACTGCGCTCCATCCAGATCGCAGCCGGCCTGTTCGCCCTCCTCTGCCTGGCCCTGCAGGGCTGGAGATCCCAGGTGCTGCTGGCCAGCTACGACCAAGGCATCTTCCAGCAGGTGCTGTGGAACACCCTTCAAGGGCATCCCTTTGAAAGCACGCTGTCGTCTCAGTTGTCAGCCAGCGTCGGGCAAGGCGGGGAGCTGCCATCCGTGGATTACGAACGGCTGGGACAACACTTCACCCCCACGCTGCTGTTGTGGGCTCCTCTGCTCGGACTGATCGGCGGTGCCGCGCTTCCCATCGTCCAGGTGGGACTGATCACAGCGGCAGGTCTGGTGCTGCATCGCCTCGCCTGCCGGCAGCTCCCGGAACGCACCGCCAACTGGCTCGGCTACGGCTACTTCGCCGGCAACGCCCTGATCGGACCAACACTCGGCAATTTCACCGATCTATGCCAGCTGCCCCTGGCCGTCTTCGCCCTGATGCTGGGCGTGCTCGAGCGACGCCGATGGTTGATCGCGACGTCCGCCCTGCTGATCCCACTGATCCGTGAGGACACGGGCGTTCTGCTCGTAGCGGTAGGCCTCTGGGTGCTGATCCGGCAACGCGGACGCTGGCCGATGGCGCTGATGCTGATCATCTGGGGCGGCGGATGGGTGCTGATCTGCACCAACCTTTTGATGCCGTTGTTCTCGGACGACAACGCCAAACGGTTCATGGTCGAGAACTTCGGCCAGTACCTCGGAGACAGCGCCAATGAGGGCAGCAGCAGTCTCGGCGTGGCCCAGCGGATCATCAGCCAGCCGTTGCTGCTCCTGCAGCAACTGATCGACCCTCCAGGTCAGACACTGCTGTATCTGCTGGGGCATGCGCTGCCGTTCCTGTTCGTCCCGTTACTGAGCCTCGACACCGTTCTGCTGGCCGGGCCCTGCCTGCTGGGATTGTTCCTGGCCCAGGGCGCCAATGACCCTCTGTCGATCACCATCCGCTACACCCTGCTGGTGGTACCAGGGTTTGCGCTTGGATCCATGTTCTGGTGGCAACGGCGCCGAGATCCGGTGCCCGGTCGCCGCACCCGCCTGGTCTGGGGCTGCTGCCTGGCGCTCTCGCTGCTGCTCACGATCAGCAGCAACCCTCACCGCAGCCTCTCTTTTGCCATTCCAGACAGCATTCACCCCTGGATCTACAGCTCTCCGCTGCAGCAGTGGCGTCACGGCATCGCAGCCCGGGCCGCCGTGGCTGTGCTCCCGCCGAAGGCAACCGCCGCCGCCAACACCCCCCTGGTGCCCTTGCTGGCCAGGCGCGAAGTGCTGGTGCGCTTTCCCTTCACGACGGACTACCTCGATCGCGACAGGACAGCCCATCCGGTGGACTGGATCGCCGTTGATCTGGATCTGCTCGAGCGGTACGGCGTGGCCTTCAGGGGCGACTGGCGTCAGCTGCGCAACAGCCGGCGTTGGATCAGCGATCACCGCGAGTCCTATGCCGTACAGGCTCTGAGCGATGGCGTTGTCGTTCTGGAACGGCACGGTCAGCGCCAACCCCACCTTGAAACCGCTCTGGACCAGCACCTCGCCCGAGCCATGCCCGGGGATCCTCGCGATCTCTAAATAAACGATGCCCCCGACCGGTTCACCGGCCGGGGGCTCTCGCCGGGTCCGCTCTTGCCGCGAAACCGGATGATCAGTCAGAGGACGGTGCCGTTCAGCCGGCGTTCTCCGCGATCAGCAGACCCTGGGTCAAACAACTGGAACTCATGGACACCTCCTCCTGAAGGATTGTGAATGCCGGCTCTGCCTTCGAACGCACCTGTCACTCAAGGAGGACCGACACATTCACAGAGCTGCACCCCGAACATTGAGACAATAACCAGATCGGCCTGTCATCGGGGCGACGATGCGTTCATGCCCTGATTCCGTGCGCGTTCCCTGGCCCGGCCTGCTGGCGATGGCCCTGGTGGCAGCCGGCCTCGCCCTGATCGGTCTGGGTGATCAGCCGTTGCGGGATTTCGACGAGGGCACCGTGGCGCGGGTGGCCCTGGAACTCAGCCAAGGCCAGGGAGAAGCTGCTCTGCTGCCGACCCTCTGGGGTGAGCCTTATCTCAACAAGGCCCCTGGCCTGCACAGCCTGATCGGCGCAGTGATCCAGCTGTCGACTCCAGGCGACCAGCTTCCCCCGGAAGGCCTGGTGCGACTGATGCCGGCCCTGCTCTCCAGCCTGGTGGTGCCCCTCGGCGGCCTGCTGCAGTGGCGCCTGCGCCCCGGTGATCGCGGCAGTGCCCTGGCCACTGGAGCTCTCCTGCTCACCTTGCTGCCGATCGCTCGCCACGGACGTCTGGCCATGCTCGATGGCAGCCAGCTCTCGGCGATGGCGCTGCTCTGGCTGGCCTTCGCCAGCCTGAGCGGTCGCAGCGGCGACCGCTGGTGGGGACTGACCGCCGGACTGATGGGCAGCGCCATGCTGCTGTTGAAGGCACCTCTGCTGATACCGATGGCCGCCGCCGCCCTGGCAGCGGCGGCCCTGGGAATGGAATGGCGTCAGTGTCGGGTCGGGGCCGCCGTCACCGGCCTTCTCACTGGCCTTCTCCCCGGCATCGCCTGGCATCTCTGGCATGCCCACAACCGCGGGGCCCTCGCCATGTGGATGTGGGGCGGCGACGGAGCTGGCCGGGTGCTGCTCGACGCCGGTGAGGGAAGCGACCTGCGCTGGCGCGTGCCGCTGATCGAACTGCTGGAAGGAGGCTGGCCCTGGCTGCTGCTGTTTCCGCCTGCCTTGCTCTGGGCCTGGCAACAGCGTCGCAGCCGTTGGGGACGCTGGTGTCTGACCACCCTTGTGGTTCTGGCCGGAGCGATCCTGCCGCTGAAAACCCAGCTCCCCTGGTACAGCCATCCCCTCTGGCTGCCCTTCGCGCTGGTCAGTGCCCCCCTGCTCACCTGGCTGGTGGAGCGCACCGATCAGCAGGTTCCCCTCCGCCGGCTGTTGCTGCGCATTCCAGCGATGTGGATGCTGCTGGGCCTGCTGCTGCTGATGGCGACGGCTGTGAGCTTCACTCCAGCAGGGGCGGGGCTGGCTCCCTTTCGCGGTCTGGCCATCGCAGCCGGTCTGGGCTGGGGATGTGGCGGTTGGTGGCTGCAGTCTGCCCAGCGGCAGCAACGGCAACACGGCCTGATCAGCCTGGTGAGCGGCAGCGTGATCGCTCTGGCTCTGCTGTTCAGCTCGCCGCTGTGGCTCTGGGAACTGAATGAGACCTGGTCCGTCCGCCCCGTGGCAGCCCTGAGTCGTCTCAGCCCGGGGCAACCGCTCCAGCTGCAGGGATATGACGAACGGCCGAGCTTGAACTGGTACGCCCGCCAGCGGATCCGACGGAGACGCAACGGTGATGCGGGTTGGATCCTCACCCGGAAATCACGCGGGAACTGCGTGGTTTCCTTCCGAGATGGCGACTGGGCCCTGGCGCGCTGCCGGTAGCCTGACCCTGATTGCAGCGGGTTGTGTCGTCCACGCAGCAGACCGTCGAGACCACGTCGCCCGCCGGACTCTCGATCGTTCTGCCCACCTTCAACGAAGGAGACTCGATCGCCTCGGTGATCGGTTCACTGCTGACGCTCAGTGAACAGGAGCCCCTGGAGATTCTCGTCGTGGATGACGACTCCAGCGACGGCACCACGGAAACGGTCCGGGCCATGGCCCTGCGGGATCCGCGCATCCGCATCATCCATCGACTGGGGCGTTCAGGGCTGGCAAGCGCCATCAAAGAGGGCCTGATCGATGCGATTCACCCGCGGGCGATCGTGATGGACAGCGATGGACAGCACGAGCCCGCCTCAGTGCTGGATGCCTTGCGGATGCTCGACCAGCAGCATCTCGATCTGGTGGCCGGCAGTCGCTTTCTTGATCAGTCGGAGATCCGCGGCCTCAGCGATCGACGCACCGACGGCTCGAACCTGGCCAACGCCCTCGCGCGCCGAAGCCTGCCCGCCAGCTACCGCCATCTGACCGATTACATGAGCGGCTTCATGGCCCTGAATCTCAGCCGCTGCCTGCCGCTGGTGCGCCAGGTGGATGTGAACGGGTTCAAGTTCCTCTACGAACTGCTGGCCATCAGCCGAGGGCGGTTGAAGGTCGGGGAGATTCCGCTGATCTTCCAGCCCCGACGCCACGGCAGCTCAAAACTGGACAGCGCCATCCTCTGGGATTTTCTGGTGTCTCTGCTGCACACCGCCAGCCTTCGGTTGCTGCCGCGCCGCGCCATCAGCTTCGGCCTCGTGGGCGCCAGCGGTGTGCTGGTCCAGCTGATCACCACCGCTCTGCTGATGAGCCTGCCGGGACTCAGCTTTCAGCAGGCACTCCCGATCGCCGTGATCACCGCCGCCAGCTCGAACTACCTGATCAACAACGCCCTCACCTTCCGGGACCGTCGCCAGAGGGGAACCCGGCTGCTGCGCGGCCTGCTCAAGTTCCTGCTGGTCGCCTCGCTGCCCGCCCTGGCCAACGTCGGTTTGGCCACCAGCTTCTACACGCTGGTGAATGAGCACGCCATCTGGGCACAGCTCGCGGGAATCGTGGTGGTTTACGTCTGGAATTACGCGGCGTCCTCCCGTTTCGTCTGGAACACGCCGTGATCTGGCTGCCCATCGCGGTCGGTGTGCTGCTGCGGCTGATTCAGCTGTGGATGCCGATTGTCGGCGTCCACAGCTGGCGCCAGGCCGACACAGCGGCCATGGCCCGCCACTTCGCCCTGTCAGACACACCGATCTGGCTGCCCCAGATCGACTGGGCCGGCGCCGCTGAGGGCTATGTGGAATCGGAATTCCCGCTGTTTCCATTCTTGGTGAGTCGTCTCTATCAGCTGTTCGGACTCCAGGAATGGCTGGGTCGCGGGCTTTCGCTGCTCTGCAGCGCTCTGACCATCTGGCTCGTGATCCGACTGGGACGGCGCTGGTTCGGCCCCCGGGCGGGCTGGTGGGGTGGGTTGTTCTTCGCCATCGCCCCGCTGGGGGTCTATTACGGACGCACCTTTCAGGCCGAGGCCCTGCTGTTGCTCTGCGGCGCGGGCTGCCTCGAGGCTCACAGCCACTGGCGGCGCCAGGGGCCCGTCTGGGCATTGCTGCTGAGCTGGCTGTGCTTCACATGCGCAGGATTGATCAAGGTGATCCCACTGCTGTGGCTCGGACTGCCGCTGCTGATGGTCCAGCTGAGTGTCGAGCCGCAGCTTGAGACAGCCACACAGACGAACATCCTGCGACGCACCAAGGGCCTGCTGCGCTCACCCGGCTTCTGGTTGTACGTCGGCGCCAGCCTCGCCGCCATCGCGACCTGGTACGCCCATGCTTACCAACTTGGCCAGACCAGCGGCTTCAGCTTCGGGTTCTGGGGTGGCGGCAGCGATCGCAGCAGCCTCAGCCTGCTGCTGGATCCAGGCAACTGGTTCAACCTGAGCCTGCGCGTGGCGCTGCGGTTGCTGGCCATCGCCGGGGTGCCCTTCCTGTTCAGCGGCATCTGGCTGAGCTGGCGCAGCCCAGACGGACGCACGGCGATCAGCGGACTGCTGGGGGTTCTGCTCTGCACCCTGGCCACGATGCGCTCCAGCAGTGTTCACGAGTACTACCAGTTGCCACTGCTGCTGTTCGCCTGCCCCTTGATGGGACTGGGCTGGCACCAGTGGCAGCAGCGATGCCGGCGCTGGCAATCATCCGCCTTGATCAGCCTCTGGCTCGCCATCAGCCTGGCGGTTCTGTCCTTTGATTACTGGGCCCTGGAACAACGCCAGGTTCAGGATTGGATGCCACTGGCCATGAGGATCCGTCAGGAACTGCCCGAGAGCAGCCGCATCGTGAGCGTCACCAGCACCGATCCAACACTGCTGAACCTGGCCAGACGACAGGGCTGGCTGATCTCCAGCAAACAACTGAATCCGGAACGCCTTCAGAGCTGGCGGAAGCAGGGAGCCAGCCACCTGGCGGGCAGTTTCCGCTGGGAGAAAATGTACCGGCCGATGTCGGAGGGCCGACAGCATGCCCTGCGAAACCTGGCTGCCGGCAGCCAGGACGCCTGGGTGGATGACGTCAGCCAGACCTATCTGATCCCCCTTGATGCCATCAGCGCCAGTCCCTGAAGCCGGCCCGGAATCCAGCAGAAGGGTTCCATCCCACCTCGTGGTGATGGCGACTGGCGTGGGATTGCTGTTCTGGCTCAGCGCTGCGGCTCGCCATGGCCTCCTGCACAGCAATGCCTATGACCTGGGTCTGTTTGATCAGTGGGCCTGGCTGATCAGCCGGGGACTGCCGCCGATCTCCTCGATGGAGCAGGTGCATGTGCTGGCCGACCACGGTGCCTGGATGCTCTACATCGCCGGTGGCGCCTACCGCCTGCTGCCATCGGTGCAGTGGTTGCTGGCCAGTCAGGCCCTAGCGCTCAGCCTGACGGCACTGCCCATCTGGTGGCTTGCCCGACAGGCGGGCCTCCCGGAACGGCGCTGCTGGTTGATCTGTGGCCTCTGGTGGCTGCAACCGGTGGTGTTCAACGCCAACCTGTTCGATTTCCACCCGGAGACCTGGGTGATGCCCGCCTTCGCCATGGCGCTCTGGGCCGAACGAGCGGAACGGCCACGCCTGTGGCTGGCACTGCTGCTGCTGATGCTCGGGGCCCGTGATGGGCTCGTGCTCATCAGCGGCGGCATGGCGCTGGACCTGGCCTGGCGCCGGCGCTGGCGCTGGGCCGGTGCTGCAGCGGCCCTGTCTCTCGCCTGGTTGTTGATGTTGAGCCAATGGCTGTACCCATGGCTGCGCGATGGAGAAGGGCCCAAAGCCGCCGGCCGGATGTTCAGCCACCTCAGCGGCAGCCCCCTCCAGATTCTCCAGAGCCTCGACTGGAGCGGAGGAAGCCAGTATCTGCTCCTGCTCTGCCTGCCCTGCATCTGGCTCTGGCGGCGGCGATCTCTGCCGACGCTGCTGATCGGCATGCCCCTGGTGCTGGTCAACCTGCTGTCAGCGTCTGCGAGCTATCGCACCCTGGTGCACCATTACAGCCTCCCGCTGGCGGTGGTGGCTGTGGTCGCGGCCATCGATGCCACGGTGATCCGGCAGCCGCACGCACCTCAGGTTGGCCGACGCCAACGCGCCTTCATCCTGGGCTGGGTCGTGCTCTGCTGGCTGGCACTAGCCAAGCCCTGGTTCTTCACGGGTCCTTATCTGAACCGGTTGGCCATGCTTTCAGACGTCGACGCCGCCATCAACAGGATTCCTGCTTCAGCCAAGGTGTTGACCACCAGTTACATCGTGCCCCACCTCAGCCAGCGCGAACGGGTGGTATTTCCCAAGAACAAAGCGGGAATCGCTGTTTCTGAAGACACATTTGACATCATCCTGCTGAACCCGAACGACCCGGGCTGGGGCTCTTCGACCGCCGCTCAACAACAGTTGCTTGATAAGGCTTTGCTGGAGGACTGGTCGTGTCAGCGTTGGCCTTCGGGACTCAGGCTTTGCATCTCGCCCCGAGAAGGCTTCACACCACCGGGCTTGAGATAGAGATACACCGAATGAACAAAGATCCCGGAATAGAACAGCAATTCCCCCAGCTCCTGCTCACGGGTATGAAAAAACTCGAAATCGACCCCAGCCTTGGCAGCAACAACACACCAGTAGATGATCGCTGCAATCAGGAAATAACTGGCCGTGCACCAGACAGGAAGGAGGACGTCAGCCAGCGAGCGGGAACGCACCCAGCCGGAACGACGCCCCCATGCCCCAATGATCGCAAGGCAGAAGAACACTGACATCACAACAGCCGCGATCGACCATGTGTGGTGGTGAATGAACCAAAGATTATGGATGCTGCTTTCACCCTGAACATTGACGTCACTCATGAGCTTCGGTGTTTGCCAGTTAAAGATCATCTGCCCCCAACTCATCTCTTCCATTCCAACCAAGAACAACCCTGCCGCCAGCGATGAGAGGACCCATTTCGCAGTTGAGCGTTCCCATGCCAAAGCCGTTCTCCACACAAGGAACGCCGATGCGATCAACAGAAGAAAACCAGCCCACTCCACAACACTCCCTTCAGAAATCGTACGGAGATAAGACTGGAATTCTTTTTTTGTATCCAGCACAATCACCCGATAGGCAAACAAACAAGGCGCTATCACCAGCGGAAGCATGAACACCTTCCTGAAGCGACTTGGATCAAGATTGAAATCGCGCAACCACGACGACAGGCCTCGCCGGAGCGCCGACATCAACAGAACCACCCCAAGCAATCCCTGCATGGACTGCGGCCCAGAGAACGACGACTGCCCAAGAACAACTTGAACCGCGCTGACAAGGCCAAGAACGGTCAAGACCGCACCGATCAGCCCACCGAAAACGTCAGCCCCCCGAGCCAGGACCTCCACCCTGAGCGACGATGGCACCGCTGAGTTCGACGCTGCCTGGCGAACAGACGCTCGAGAAGAGGAAACTGCCAAGCAGAGGGCCTAATCAATCGTTAAGCCGAATTTAATCATTCTTTTACCTTCAGAGTCGGCTTTCCCAGCCAGTTCCACAGCGGCAGCACGCACGACACACCCACAAAAAAAGACGCCTTGCGGCGTCTTTTGATTGATTTGGTTTCGACCCTGACCGAATCAGAGAGCGTTACCACGGGGCAGAACCTCTTCAGGGAAGACGAAGTTTTCGTGCGGCTGGTCAGCCGGTGCCATCCAGGCACGCAGACCTTCATTCAGAAGGATGTTCTTGGTGTAGAAGGTCTCGAATTCGGGATCTTCTGCAGCGCGGATCTCCTGCGACACGAAGTCGTAGGCGCGCAGGTTGAGGGCGAGGCCGATGATGCCGATGGAGCTGGTCCACAGGCCCATCACAGGCACGAACAGCATGAAGAAGTGCAGCCAGCGCTTGTTGGAGAAGGCGATCCCGAAGATCTGACTCCAGAAGCGGTTGGCCGTGACCATGGAATAGGTCTCTTCTTCCTGAGTGGGCTCGAACGCCTTGAAGGTGTTGGCCTGCTCGCCGTCCTCAAACAGGGTGTTTTCCACGGTGGCGCCATGGATGGCGCAGAGCAGTGCGCCGCCGAGGATGCCGGCCACGCCCATCATGTGGAAGGGATTCAGGGTCCAGTTGTGGAAGCCCTGAAGGAAGAGCAGGAAGCGGAAGATCGCAGCCACACCAAAGGAGGGCGCGAAGAACCAGCTGCTCTGGCCGAGGGGGTACATCAGGAAGACACTGACGAACACCGCGATCGGACCGGAGAAGGCGATGGCGTTGTAGGGGCGGATGCCCACCAGACGGGCGATCTCGAACTGACGCAGCATGAAGCCGATAAGCGCGAAGGCACCGTGCAGGGCCACGAAGGCCCAGAGGCCGCCGAGCTGACACCAGCGAACGAAGTCGCCCTGAGCCTCAGGTCCCCAGAGCAGCAGCAGGCTGTGACCCATCGCATCAGCGGGGGTGGAGACAGCTGCGGTGAGGAAGTTGCAGCCTTCCAGGTACGAGGAGGCAATGCCGTGGGTGTACCAGGAGGTGACAAAGGTGGTGCCTGTCAGCCAGCCACCGATGGCCATGTAGGCCGTTGGGAAAAGGAGAATGCCGGACCAGCCGACAAAAACGAAGCGGTCGCGCTTGAGCCAGTCATCGAGGATGTCAAACCATCCCCGCTGAGGCGCGCGTCCTACAGCGATCGTCATGAGATCTGCTTCATGGAGCGTTACAAAGCGAGCCTAGGGGCTGATTCTTGAAATGGGGCGGCTCTCCGAACCAGACAGTGAATGATGAGTAGATCTACCCAATCCGTTGCAGCACAAGGCGCCATTGGTCCGCAAAGATGGCGGTCCGTCCTGCCCGAATCCCGTGTATCTCGTTGAATTGGCTCTTCGCATGAGCCCCGTCCCCGTATCGGTGCAGCGCAAGGAACAAGCCGATGCGGAAGCCCTTTACCAGCAGGTGCGTCAGGCCCTTGAGCAGGGTCAGCCCCGCTTGATGGAGCTCACCTGCGAGAAAGTGGAAGGGAAGAAAGTGACCGTGCTGATCAGTGAGGTTCTCGCCGTTCAGCTTTATGAAAAGGCGTCGGCCACCGGAGGAAGCAAACGGCCGGGATTTTCCGTTGATTCCTGACCCGGCGACCGCTGAACTCGTCCTCGATCAGGTCAGCTACCGCTGGCCCGGAGGACAACTCGCCCTTGACAGCTGCAATCTCACGATCCCAGGACCGGGACTGTGGATGCTGGTAGGCAGCAACGGCAGCGGCAAGAGCACGTTGTTCCGACTGATCGCCGGACTGCAGCAGCCGCAGGATGGTCGGATCATGCGACGTCGACACGCCGCCCTCGTGTTTCAAAACCCGGATCATCAACTGCTGCTGCCCAGCTGCGGCAGTGATCTGCTGCTGGGAATGCGGACCGGGGCGTCCGTCTCCGATCAACGTCGACGGGCCGCCTCCCTGCTTCGCCTGATGGGGCTGAGCGAACTGGAGACACGCCCGATTCACACCCTCAGCGGCGGACAGAAGCAGCGCCTGGCCATCGCCGGAGCCCTTGCCAGCGATGCCGGACTGCTGTTGCTGGACGAACCGACGGCACTTCTCGACCCCGAAAGCCAGCGCACGGTGCTGACCACTGTTGAGCATCTGTGCCGATCCAGCCCCGAACCCCTGACGGCTCTGTGGATCACCCACCGCCTCGAGGAGCTGGATCATTGCGATGCGGCAGCCCGCATGGACGCAGGGCGGATCGGCCCCTGGACATCCGGCAAGGCGCTGCGCAGACGGTTGCAGGGCGGGAGGTCTGGCAGGTAAGTTCTTCTGGAGCCATTCCTCGGTAGCTCAGCGGTAGAGCGGTCGACTGTTAATCGATTGGTCGCAGGTTCGAATCCCGCCCGGGGAGCTTTGAAGCCACAGCATCTGCTGTGGCTTTTTTATTGACAATCAGAGAAATTTCGTGACGCGGGGTTGCCCGAACCGGAAGACTTCCTGAATAGACCGGAACCGAAAAATGCGCCGTATAGCCCTGGAAAGCCAGTAGAGGCGAAGAGTTTCAGGATTTCATCGCGATCTTCCACTGAAGCTCAAAATCTGCAGACACCACAAAACCTTGAGAGAATCGGCGCAGCGTTGATCCAGACGACCCACGCTCGACCAGTTCCTCCGTCCGCCGCCGCCGAATCGATGAAGCCCTGCATCCTGCTGATCGAAGACGACCGCGACATGCGTGATCTGGTCAGCGGCCATCTGGAACACAGCGGCTTTGATGTGCAGCGCGCCGACGATGGCATCAAGGGCCAGGCCCTTGCTCTTCAGTACACCCCGGATCTGATCCTTCTGGATCTGATGCTCCCCAAGGTGGACGGTCTGACGCTCTGCCAGAGATTGCGTCGGGACGATCGAACCGCCGGTATACCGATCCTGATGCTCACCGCCCTGGGCGGCACCAAGGACAAGGTCAGTGGTTTCAACTCGGGTGCTGACGACTACCTGACCAAGCCGTTCGACCTCGAAGAACTGCAAGCACGCGTCAAAGCGCTGCTTCGTCGCAGCGACAGGGCACCGGTGGGCTCCGGCAACCACCACGAAATTCTCAGCTACGGCCCCCTGACCCTGGTGCCCGAGCGCTTCGAAGCGATCTGGTTCGACAGCCCGGTGCGTCTCACCCACCTCGAATTCGAACTGCTCCACTGCCTGCTTCAGCGGCATGGTCAGACCGTTGCTCCCTCCCTGATCCTCAAGGAGGTCTGGGGCTACGAGCCGGATGACGACATCGAAACCATCCGCGTGCACGTGCGTCATCTACGCACCAAGCTCGAGCCCGACCCCCGCAAGCCCCGGTTCATCAAAACCGTTTATGGGGCCGGGTATTGCCTGGAGCTTCCCACCGGTGGCCAGCTCGATGGACTCCAGGATGTGATTTCGATGGCTCGCGAGGATCGCAAGAAGGAAAGCGATCGGGCCAGCGCCTGAGTCAGCCCGGAGGCTGTGGTCCCCGCTGGACGAGATCCAGCAGGGCCACCTCCCATGCGAGCCGTGGCTGAACAAACGACAGCAGCTGCCGCCGCAGTCGTTCCAGTCGCTCGAGTGACTCGGCACCACGGCCTTCGCGCCAGAGGCGCTGCTGCCACCAGTTGATCAGCCAGAGCTGCTGTTCACCATCCAGAGCTTCTGAGAGATCCCTCGCCAGAGCCAAGGCATCCATGGCTTGATCGGGCGGGTTCTGCAACCGTTGTCGCAGCTCGTCCGGAAGCGCTTGCCAGTGCCGCCGATGCTCCAGCAAGGCTCCGGGAGACCCTGCCGCCATCGCCGTAATTTCCGGCGGATCATCCGCCACGGCATCACAGCGCAGGAGAACCTGATCCAATGCCTCCGAATCGAGGCGCAGAAACCGGATCAGCTGACAGCGTGAGCGGATGGTGCTCAGCAGCCGCTCCGGACTTGCCGACAACAGGATCATCAGGCCGTGGCCAGGTTCCTCCAGCGTCTTGAGCAGGGCGTTGGCGGCGGATTCGGCCATGGCCTCCGCCGTTTCGATCACCACCATGCCCCGGCTGGCTTCCACCGGCTGACGAGCCAGAAAGCGGCTGACTCCACGGATCTGCTCCAGACGCAACTGCGGCGGTGTCCGGCGGCCGATTCCTGCCTCCTCAGCCTCCGCCCGGGTGAGCAGACGTCCCTGGTGCTGGAAGGTGGGCTCCACCCAGAGAAGATCGGGATGGTTGCGCTCCTCCAGTCGGCGGCGATGGCGAGGACTGGAGCCCGTTTCGGAAAGCATCCCCTCCAGGAATCGCAGGGCAGCCAGGCGACGCCCCACCCCATCGGGGCCTGCGAACAGGTACGCCGGCGCCAACCGCTGCTGAGCCAGGGCTGACGCGAGCAGGTTGACGGCCAGGGGCTGTCCGATCAGATCCTGGAACAGCCCGTTCACCCGAACCGTTCCTGCAACAGCTGTTCCAGCGAACGGCTGACCTGCTCCACCGTTCCGTCGGCTGCCACCGCACTCCAGCCGCGCTGCCGGGCCACCGCAGCGAATCCATCGGCGACTCTGCCAAGAAACGCCTGGCCTTCCGCTTCGATCCGGTCCTGCCTGGATCCCTCACGTCGTTGGATGCTCTGCGCCAGAGGAAGCGATAACCAGAGCGTGAGATCCGGCTGCAGGCCGGTGGTGGCGATCGCCTCAAGTTGCTCGATCAACCGGCGATCCAGGCCGCGGCCGTAACCCTGATAGGCCATGGTCGAGCCGCTGAAGCGATCGCTGAGCACCCAGTCCCCCCGCTCGAGGGCAGGTCGGATCAGAGTCTCGACATGCTGGGCACGATCGGCCGCATAGAGCAGCAGTTCCGCTGTCGGAGCCGGGGCCCGCTCCCTGGAGGTCTGCAGCAGCAGCTCCCGCACCGCCCGGCCCAGTTCGGTTCCACCCGGCTCGCGGGTGCCGATCAGTCGGGCGCCGGGTGGCATCAGCCCGCTGGCCGGCAACCACTGCGACAGATGTTGCATCTGCGTTGATTTCCCGCAGCCATCCAGGCCGTCGAGGACGATGAAGCGCCCCTGCATCACGGACGCAGCGCCAGAGCGTTGACCACAACCGTGACGGAACTCAGGGCCATCAGCAACGCCGCCAGCGGGGGGGAGAGCAGCAGGCCGTGACTGGGAAGCAGAGCCCCGGCCGCGATCGGCAGGGCGATCAGGTTGTATCCGAAGGCCCAGGTCAGGTTCTGACGCACCTTCGCCAGGGTGCGTCGTGCCAGACGCAGTGCTTCCGGCAGATTGTCGAGCCGATCTCCGAGCAGCACCAGATCGGCCGTGTCCTGGGCGATCTGGGTGCCGGTGCCGATCGCGATGCCGAGATCCGCAGCCGCCAGGGCCGGCGCGTCATTGATTCCATCCCCCACCATCGCCACCTGCCGCTGACGTCCCAGCTGCTCCAGTCGCGCCAGCTTCTGCTCCGGACGCATCTGCCAACCCAGCTCACTCTCCGCAAAACCGAGTTGCTGGCCCAGACGCCGGACGGCGACTTCCCGATCCCCGCTGAACATCGCCAACTGAAGGCCCTGCTTCCTGAGCTGCTGCAGCGCAGTGAGCACATCGGAACGCAGCTGATCCTCGATCTGCACCAGGCCGAGCAGTCGGTCGGCCTCGGCCACGGCCACGAGGGTTCCCTCGGTCTTGGCCTGCCAGGTCGTGAACTCCTCACTCCAGGAAAGTCCCGTTCCCTGCAGCCATTCGGGTTTGCCAACCCGCACCTCCGCACCACAGGCTTCAAGCCGGCCAATCAGGCCTTCGCCAGTGACATTGCGCACCTGCGACACGGGCAGGAGGGGAATCTCCCGGCGCTGAGCCTCCTGCAGAAGCGCATGGGCCAACGGATGACGACTGGTCTGCTCAAGACTCGCGGCCAGCTGCAGCAGCCGCTCGGGATCGTCCGCCCGGATGGCCGTCACCAGGGGGCGTCCAAGGGTGAGGGTGCCAGTTTTGTCGAACACCACCTGGTCCAGGCCAGCTGCCGTCTCGAGCACATCGCCGCCTCGGAACAGCCAACCCCGCCGGGCCGCCAGACCCGTGGCCACCGTGATCACAGTCGGTGTCGCCAGTCCGAGAGCACAGGGGCAGGCCACCACCAACACGGCGATCGCCAGTTGCAGCGCCAGACCGATCGGAGTCTCGGCGCCGCTGCCGAGACCGGCATGGTGCATGGGATGCGCCATCATCCCCGGCGCGGAAGCCTCCAGCACCTGTGGCCAGAGGTCGGCACCGATCAGCCACCAGAACAGGAAGGCGGCCAGGGCCAGACCGATGACGAAATAGCAAAAACGACCGGCCACCCGGTCCGCCAGACCCTGGATGGGGGCACGTCGTGCCTGGGCCTGCTCCACCAGCTGGATGATCCGGGCCAGTGCCGTCTCAGAACCCACCCGCTGCACCTCCATGGCCAGAGGTGCCTCGAGATTCAGGCTGCCGGAGGCGAGCTCCGTGCCCGGTTCCGCCTCCAGCGGCAGCGGTTCGCCGGTGAGGCTGGACACATCCACTGCCGAGTGGCCCTGCATCACAACGCCATCGACTGGCACCCGGTCCCCCGGTAACAACTGAACCCGTTCACCCGGGCGCAAGGCCCCGACGCGCACCTCGCGGATGGCGCCATCGTCCAGCAGCAGCCGGGCCGTTTCAGGCTGAAGTTGCGCCAGTTGCTTTAACGCCTGACCGGTGCGGTAGCGGGCCCGTTCCTCAAGGAAGCGACCCAGCAGCACGAAGCCCAGCAGCATCACAGGCTCATTGAAGAAGCAGGGCCAGCCCACCTGCGGCCAGAACAGTGCCACGAGGCTGGCCAGATAGGCACTGCCGACCCCCAGACCCACGAGGGTGTCCATGCTTGGGGCTCCGGAACGGGCCGCCAGCACGCCACCGACCAGGATGGGGCGCCCCGGCCCGATCAGGGCAACCGTCGCCAGGGCGGCATGAAACGGCAGGCTGCCGATCACCGGCAGAGAGAGTTGGCCGGCCTCACTCAGGTGGCCGAGCACCGAGAGAAGAAGCAGCAGCAGCGCCACCATCAGCTGCCGCCACTGCTGCCACCAGCTCTGACCTGCAGAGTCGTCAGAACCAGGCGTTTCAAGAGGCTGGTTGAGAGAGCGTTCTCTCGCCGGGAAACCCCGATCGGCCAGAGCCTGAAGCACCGCCTCGACACTGCCCTCAGACTCCGCCAGGTCAAGCCAGGCGGCGCGGCTCACAAGGTTCACATCCGCCCGCTGCACTCCAGGCTGATCCAGAAGCGTGCGCTCCACCGAACGCACGCATCCGCCGCATTTCATCCCCTCCACGTCGAGAACGACGGTCTGATGTGCTGTGCCCACAGTCAGTCGATCGTTACGTCAACGCTAAGTCCGTCACGGGCGACGTCAGGATGGACGCCATCCGCTGGTGCACCGTGCCCCGCAGCAACCGCAACGACAACTTCATCGACAAGAGCTTCACGGTGATGGCGGACCTGATCGTCAAGCTGCTGCCGATCAACCCCAGGTCCAAGGAGGCTTACGTCTACTACCGGGACGGACTGTCGGCTCAGAACGATGGTGACTACGCCGAGGCTCTCGAGAACTACGAGGAGAGCCTGAAGCTGGAGGAGAACCCCACCGACCGGGGAGAGACCCTCAAGAACATGGCGATCATCTACATGTCCAATGGTGAGGAGGAACGGGCGATCGACACGTACCGCCAGGCCCTCAGCGAGAACCCGAAGCAGCCGTCCTGCCTCAAGAACATGGGCCTGATCTACGAGAAGCGCGGGCGCATCGCCGAGGAGGACGGCCGCCGAGACGAAGCCGACCGCTGGTTTGATGAAGCGGCTGATGTCTGGACCCAGGCGGTGCGCCTGAATCCCGGTGGCTACCTGGACATCGAGAACTGGCTGAAATCCACCGGCCGCAGCAATGTAGATGTCTATTTCTGAGGCGGCGCCTCATCCGATTGCACGGCGTCACCCAGAGCCAGCACCAGCGCTTCGGTGACGCCCTCGGCCTCGAGCAGAGCCAGATCAAGACCCGCCGCGAGGCCGCCGAGGCCACTGCCCTTCGGCACCACCGCGCGCCGGAAACCGAGACGAGCCGCCTCCTGGAGGCGCAGCTCCAGCTGACCGACAGGCCTGAGCTGGCCGCCGAGGCCAAGTTCCCCGATCAGTACCGTGCCGGCCGGCAGGGTCAGATCTCGGAAACTGGCCACAACGGCCGCGGCCACACCGAGATCCGCCGCCGGCTCCTCCACATCCAAGCCGCCCGCCACGGCCAGGTAGCAGTCGAAGCGCGACAGCGGCAGGCCCATGTGCTTCTCAAGCACAGCCAGGATTTGGTGGAGGCGGTTGGTTCCGATGCCTGTGGCGGTGCGACGCGGACTGGCATAGCTGGTGACGTTCACCAGGGCCTGCAGATCCACCACCAGAGAGCGGGTGCCTTCGCACGCCACGATCGTCGCCACGCCTGACGCGCGAGCATCACTCAGAAACAACTCGCTGGGGTTGCCCACCTCCGCCAGTCCCTGAGCCTGCATCTCGAACAGTCCCAGTTCATGGGTGGCCCCGAAGCGGTTCTTCACCGCACGCAGAAGCCGATGACTGGCGAAGCGATCCCCCTCGAAGGTGAGCACGGCATCCACCAGATGCTCCAGCACCTTCGGGCCCGCCAGCATCCCCTCCTTGGTCACGTGACCCACCAGCAGAAGCGCCGTGGTCTGGCGTTTGGCAAGCCGCTGCAGTGCCGCGGCGCACTCACGCACCTGACCCACCGAGCCGGGAGCACTGCTGAGATCAGCGTCATGCAGAGCCTGGATGCTGTCGATGATCGCCACCTTCGGCTGCAGTGCCTCCAGCTCCTGAAGGACCAGATCCAGATCGGTCTCCGCCAGCAGCTGCAGATCGGAGGCACCACCGGCCAGTCGCTGCCAGCGCAGCTTCACCTGCTGAGCTGACTCCTCGGCACTCACGTAGAGAACGGAGCTGTGGGCGGCCATCGCCGACGCGCTCTGAAGCAGCAGGGTGCTCTTGCCGATGCCGGGATCTCCACCCACGAGCACGAGAGAGCCAGGCACAAGGCCGCCTCCGAGCACCCGGTCGAATTCGAGAGATCCCGTGGCGAGCCGTTGCAGAGGCTGGTCATCGAGACTGGCCATGGCGGTTGAGCGCCGAGCTGCCGGTGCCTGCTTCGGATCGGGACCCTGACGGCGGCGGCGGCCATCGCCGCTGGGCTGGCTCTGCTCCACCAGGGTGTTCCAGCTGCCGCACTCCGGGCAGCGCCCAAAGAACTGACGCGCCTTGGCGCCACAGGCCTGACAGACGTAGATCGAGCTGGATCGGGGCACTGAGAACTATGAAGAAAGTTGCTGTTGGGTGAACAGATCGGGGGTGTGCCCTTTTATCTGTGTCCAGAAGCAACTAAGCGCCCCTGGCGTTATGACGACCACGGCTCCCACCAAGGAAACAATCCTCGTGGTCGACGACGAGGCTTCCATCCGCAGGATTCTGGAAACCCGGCTGTCGATGATCGGGTACAACGTCGTCACAGCCTGTGACGGCACCGAAGCTCTCGAACTGTTCCACGACTGCATCCCCGACCTGGTGGTGCTCGACGTGATGATGCCGAAGCTGGACGGCTACGGCGTCTGCCAGGAGCTGCGCAAGGAATCGGATGTGCCCATCGTGATGCTGACGGCCCTGGGTGATGTGGCCGACCGCATCACCGGCCTTGAGCTGGGAGCCGATGACTACGTGGTGAAGCCATTCAGCCCTAAGGAGCTGGAGGCTCGCATCCGCTGCGTGCTGCGCCGGGTCGAAAAGGAGCAGGTGGCGGGCATTCCCAACTCGGGCGTGATCCAGGTGGCTGATCTGCGCATCGACACCAACAAGCGGCAGGTGTTCCGCGGGGACGAGCGGATCCGCCTCACCGGCATGGAGTTCAGCCTGCTGGAACTGCTGGTGAGCCGGTCCGGCGAACCCTTCAACCGCGGCGAGATCCTCAAGGAAGTGTGGGGATACACCCCGGAGCGGCATGTGGACACCCGGGTGGTGGATGTTCATATCTCCCGGCTGCGTTCCAAACTGGAGGACGATCCCGCCAATCCCGAGCTGATCCTCACAGCTCGGGGGACCGGGTATCTGTTCCAACGCATCATCGACTCCGTTGGCTCCGAAGGATCCTGATTCCTCCCCGGCCGAAGGGCCCAGGAGTAAGAACAGCCGGCCGCGGGCAATCCGCCGTCTGGTGATCTGGTACCGGCGGAATGCCGCCGTAACCACACTTGTGGACGGGGCCACCAGCTCCGCCAGCGCTGCCGGCAACGTCGCCGGAACGGTGGCCAGCAGCGTTCTGCAACCTCTGGTGTTCGATCCACTGAGACGCCTGCAGGGGGGCGACGACACCGCGGAGATCGAGGACCGCGACCGGCTCTGGGTCGCGGTCGACGGCATGGGGGGAGACCACGCTCCGGGGCCGGTCCTGGAGGGCTGTCTTCAGGCCATCGAACGACTCCCGCTGCGCATCCGCTTCATCGGTGAAACCGACCGGGTGCTGGCAGCGGCGGCGGCCCTGCAACTTGGAGATCAGGTGAATGCCGCCGTCAGCGCCGGCCATCTGGATCTGGTGGCCAGCGGCCCCTCGATCGAGATGGGGGAAGAGGCCACAGCGGTGCGACGCAAGCGCGACGCCAGCATCAATGTGGCAATGGATCTGGTGAAGCGCGGAGAGGCGCTGGCGGTGTACTCCGCTGGCAACTCCGGAGCGGTGATGGCATCAGCGATCTTCCGGCTGGGGCGGCTCAAGGGGATCGATCGGCCCGCCATCGGTGCGCTGTTTCCCACCAAGGACCCCGGACAACCGGTGCTGGTGCTGGACGTGGGGGCCAACATGGACTGCAAGCCTGCCTATCTGCACCAGTTCGCCCTGCTCGGCAATATCTACAGCCGTGATGTGCTGCAGGTAGAGCGCCCCCGCATCGGACTGCTGAACATCGGGGAGGAGGAGTGCAAGGGCAACGAACTGGCTCAGCGCACCCATGAGCTGCTGCGCCAGGAGACGCGCCTGCACTTCGCCGGCAACTGCGAGGGCCGCGATGTGCTCTCCGGCGCGTTCGATGTGGTGGTCTGCGACGGCTTCACCGGCAACGTGCTGCTCAAGTTCCTTGAGTCGGTCGGAAGCGTTCTGCTCGGGGTCCTGCGGGCGGAGCTGCCCCGCGGCAGGAGGGGCAAGGTGGGCTCCGCCTTTCTGCGCAGCAATCTCAAGCGGATCAAGAAGCGTCTTGACCATGCCGAGCACGGCGGTGCCCTGCTGCTGGGCGTCAACGGCATCTGTGTGATCGGCCATGGCAGCAGCAAAGCCCTTTCGGTGGTCAGTGCCCTGCGCCTCGCCCATTCCGCTGCGAGTCACGGTGTGATGGACGATCTGGCACAGCTCGAGAGCCGCGTTCGGCCGAAGGTCGGGGGCAGCGCGAAGTGACTGTGATTGACTGACGCCACTTCCGGGATCAACCGCCTTGGTCGAGCTGCCCCACAGGTCAGGTGGTGTGCTGCTGAGGGGTTGCGGCAGCGCCGCGCCAGCCCGATCGATCAGCAATGAGGACCTCGGGCAACGGGTGGAGACCAGCGACAGCTGGATCAAAAGCCGCACGGGCATTGCTGCTCGACGGGTGGTGGGAGCTGATGAATCCCTGTCTCAGCTGAGCTGTGACGCCGCCCGAGCGGCGCTCGACATGGCCGGCTGGGACGCCGACAGCCTCGATCTGATCCTGCTGGCCACCTCCACTCCGGACGATCTGTTCGGCTCTGCCCCTCGCCTGCAGGCGCTGCTCGGAGCGCAGCGGGCCGTGGCCTTCGATCTCACGGCCGCCTGCAGCGGTTTCCTGTTCGCGCTGATCACCGCGGCCCAGTACCTGCGCACGGGAGCGATGCGCCGGATTCTGGTGGTCGGAGCCGATCAGCTCAGCCGCTGGGTGGACTGGGACGACCGCCGCTCCTGCGTGCTGTTCGGCGATGCCGCCGGGGCCCTCGTGCTGGAGGGCAGTGACAACGATCAGGACGACCTCGGCGGCTTTCTGCTGCGTTCCGACGGCAGCCGTGGAGAGGTGCTGCAGCTGCCGCAGGTGGAGGACCGCGCACCGCTGGTGGGGCAGGTCAGCCATCAGCGCGGGGGTTTCCAGCCGATCCGGATGAACGGGCAGGAGGTGTACAAGTTCGCCGTTCGGGAGGTACCTGCGATCCTTGACAACCTGCTCGCGCAGACCGGGACAGCCGCCGACCAACTGGACTGGCTTTTGCTGCATCAGGCCAATCAGCGCATCCTCGACGCGGTCGCCGAACGCTTCGCGATTCCCTCGGAGAGGGTGCTGAGCAACCTGGCGTCCTATGGCAACACCTCGGCGGCGACGATTCCACTGATGCTTGATGAAGCGGTGCGTGACGGCCGGATCCAGCCAGGGCACAGCATCGCCAGCAGTGGCTTCGGCGCCGGCCTGAGCTGGGGGGCTGCTCTGCTGCGCTGGAGCGGGCCCGCCTAATCTCCGCCTCGTCTTGCACTCGAACAATGGCGATTGCCTGGGTCTTCCCTGGACAGGGATCGCAGAAGCTGGGCATGGCGGACCCGCTGATGACCCTTCGCGGTGCCGAGGAGCGCTTCGCAATGGCCTCTGAGGTGCTCGGCCGTGACCTGCTGGCGATCTGCCGAGGGGAGGGGGAATCGAACGATGGTCCAACCGATCTGAACGACACCCGCAACACTCAGCCGGCGCTGTTCGTCGTGGAGTCGCTGCTGGTGGATGAGCTGATCCGTCAGGGCCGGGAAGCCTCTCTGGTGGCAGGGCACAGCCTTGGGGAACTGGTGGCGCTGTATGCCGCTGGGGTCTTCGATCTCGAAACAGGCCTGACGCTGATGAAGCGCCGGTCCGAATCGATGGCCGCAGCTGGTGGTGGAGCGATGACCGCTGTGATCGGCTTCGACCGTGGCCAGCTGGAGGATCTGGTGGCCGGCACGGAAGGGGCCTTCATCGCCAATGACAACAGCAGTGCCCAGGTGGTGCTCTCAGGGCAGCCCGAGGCGGTGCAGGCAGTCACGGAAGCCCTGACCTGCAAACGGGCGATCCCCCTCGCCGTCTCCGGGGCGTTCCACACACCGTTCATGGCTGAGGCCGCTGCAGGATTTGCCGAAGAGCTGGAAGCGACCCCGTTCCGCGATGCCCGCACCCCGGTGCTGAGCAACAGCGATCCCATCCCCACCCAGAAGGGAGACCTGCTGAAGACCCGCCTCATGCAGCAGATGACCACCGGTGTTCGCTGGCGGGAAACGATGACTGAAATGGGGAATCAAGGCATCGACACCGTCGTGGAGATCGGCCCGGGCAATGTGCTCAGCGGGTTGGCCAAGCGCTCCATGGATGGGGTGACCCTCTCCCAGATCGCCGGCGCGGGTGATCTCGGTCTGTGAATTCCGACAATCCCGCACCGATCCTTCCGGCGCCGAAGCCGAGCCTGACCTACAGGCTGGTCAGCAATCTGCTGGTGTTCCCGGTGTTCCGAGGCCTGTTTCGTGGGTCGACCGAGGGCATTGAGCGGGTTCCAGCCCAGGGCCCCCTGGTGGTGGTGGCGAATCACGGCTCCCACCTCGACCCGCCGTTGCTCGGCCACGCCCTTGGAAGGCCAGTGGCCTTCATGGCCAAGGCGGAACTGTTCGAGGTGCCTCTGCTCGGCCCGCTGATCCGAGCCTGCGGCGCCTACCCCGTGCGCCGGGGGGCGAGTGATCGCGAAGCGATCCGCACCGCGACCGCACGCCTGCAGGAGGGCTGGGCCACCGGGGTGTTCCTCGACGGCACCCGCCAACCGGATGGCCGGGTCAACCAGCCTCTGCCTGGTGCTGCCCTGCTCTCAGCCCGCAGTGGGGCGCCGCTGCTGCCTGTGGCCATCGTGAACAGCCATCGAGCCTTGGGAACCGGTCGGACCTGGCCCCGGCTGGTGCCGATCCAGTTGCGCATCGGAGATCTCGTACCGCCCCCCACAGGCCGTCGCCGGGCTGATCTGGATGCCACCACCGCCGAACTGCAGCAACGGATCAACGCACTACTGGATCAGGCAGGGCCGCGTCCCTGAGATCGCGTCCCGTGGCAACCCAGGCAAGCGCCCGCAGCCAGTCGCTGAAGCGCTTGAGAGCCCCCTCCTCCAGGCAGTCCGGCTGGCATGAGACCGGGACACCGGTCAGGTGAATGCCGCGGCTGCCGGCGACAACCTGTCCGATCGCCATGGAGCGCGGCAGATGGTCCTCACTGGTGACCATCAGCACATGTCGCACCCCGCGGGTCTGCAGTTCATCCACAACGGAGGTGAAATTTCCAAGGGTGTCGCGGGCCCGGTAGTCGAGCTGAACCCGCTCCGGCGCAAGCCCCTCCTGCTGCATCACCCAACTGGCGTATTCAGGATTGCTGCCGCCACTCACCAGAAGCGGCAGATCAAGTTCGCGGGCGAGTCGTGCTCCGACCCGCTCGCGATCCACATCCCCCCCGAGCACCATCACCAGCTGAGGTGGGCTGCGATCCAGGAACGCCCGCCGGAAGGGGGCCAGCGGGCCGGTGCTGACCAGCCAGACGGCCACGCCGCAACCGAGAAGAAGTCCAGCCCGCAGCCCCGCCATCAGACCGGCCCCACAGGGGAGGTGGGATACAGGGGCAGCACCGACTGCCAGGGTGCAGCCGTTCCCAGGCTGTGGGCCTGCCCCAGCAGTGCGAGCAGACGCTCCACGTCGGCGGCAACGTCCTCCTCAGCCGCGAGAACCGGTTCCACCCGCAGCCCAGAGGGCAGCAGATGGGGAGCACGGATCTCCTCGATGCTGCTGCCGTCCACACGCAGGTAACAGCCCGCGACCCAGCCCCGTCGGGGCAGCTCCCGCTGAATCCAGAACGGTGACCGTCGCTGCTCCGGCGGCAGTTGCTCCACCAGTCGCGCGGCCATCAGGGCATAGCTGCTCACGCCGATCAGACGACAGTTCAGCTGCTGGGCCAGGGTGCGGGCCATCACCACGGACAGACGGGTTCCGGTGAAGCCGCCCGGACCGGTGGCCACCGCGAGACCCTCGAGATCGGACCATCGCTCCTGCGGCAGCAGCGCAGCCACCCGGCCGATCAGCGTGTTGGAGAGGGCACGACCGTCCTCGAACACCGCCACCCGTGGCCCTTCCTGCGGCAACAGGGGGTCCTGCACCGCCACCCCGAAGGTCTCCGAAGAGCTGTGCAGCGCCATCAGCAGAGGACGACTCATGTGGGTACCGCATGACCGGGTCGCAACCGAACCCATCGCCCAGGGTCCGCATCGAAGCTCTCACAGGAGCGCACATCCCACTCGACACCGCTGCCGCCGTCCTTGAGGTCGAGGACCGACACGTGAATCCGGGGACCTCGGGGTTCGAAATCCGGCGCCGTGGTCAGATGCGCCGCACCATGCTGACGTTCGACCGCGTGATAGGCCTGGCAACGGTCGACCCAGCGGCAATCCACGCAGATGCACATGCCTTCCGGGATCTCCTCGGACGCCATTCTGAAACGGCTGTCACCGCAGCGGTGGCCGCTGCCGCCGCATCGCCTGCCGAATGGCACCGCCCTGGTGGGCGGTGCCATTCGGGATGCGCTTCTGGGCCGGATGCGGGATCAGCCTGATCTCGATCTCGTCGTACCCGGCGATGCTCTGATCCGAACGCGGGAGCTGGCCCAGGAGCTCGGGGGCACCTGCGTCGTGCTGGATGCCGAACGGGATATGGCCCGGCTGGTGCTGGGGGCATGGACGATCGATCTCGCCCGTCAGGAGGGATCAACGCTCACGGAGGACCTGCAGCGCCGCGACTACCGCATCAATGCCATGGCGCTTCCCCTGAACCCACCAGGGGACCTGCTGGATCCCACCGGTGGCTGCCGCGATCTGGAGGCGGGTCTGCTGACCGCTGTGCGGGAGCGAAACCTCATCGATGATCCGCTGCGATTGCTGCGGGGTCTGCGGTTGATGGCGGAGATTCCCCTGACCCTGGAGGACCGCACGGCCTCCTGGATTCACTGCCACCGCAGGCGACTGGCGGACGCTGCACCGGAGCGGATCCTGGCGGAGCTGCAGCGCCTGGTTGCCGGACCCCACGCGGATGCCGCCCTCGACTGCCTGCAGAGGCTGAAACTGCTGGCTTCCTGGAGTGATGCCAGCTGCTCAGCGCCACCCGTCCCGGATCCGAAGGCGGCGGCGGAGATGACGGTCGTGGAACGTCAGACCGCTCTCTCCCTGGCAAGGCTGACAGCGCTGATCGGTGATCCGGGCCTGGAGCAGCTGCGGGCCAGCCGCCTGCTGCGGCAGCGCTGCAGGAACCTGCGGCGCTGGAGCATCCACCTGAAGGACCAGAGCGATGAGATCTCGACCCTGTCCGAGCAGAACCGCCTGCAGCTCCACCGGGACCTGGAAGCCGACCTTCCAGCCCTGATCCTGCAGCTGCCCCATCAGCTCCGCGGCCCTTGGCTCGAACGCTGGCGCAACCAGGACGATCCCCTCTTCCACCCGGCCGCTCCCCTCGACGGCACCGTGCTGCAGCAGGAGCTGGGCATCACTCCCGGCCCAGAGCTGGGACGGCTTCTTGAGCATCTGCGTCATGAACGGGCCTTCGGACGGATCGCAGGGCGGACGGCCGCTCTGGAGGAGGCCAACCGCTGGCAGTCCCATCACGGCGATGCTTTGTGATTAACTCTCTAGGTGTCAACGATGACGGTCAGACACCGAAAGATCGCACTCACCTTCCTTCATGAGCATCCGCCTGTACATCGGCAACCTGCCGCAGACCTTTGAAGAGCAGGAGCTGGATGCTCTTCTCAAGAGCGTGGGGGAGGGGATCCGGTTCAAAGCGGTGCTGGATCGTGAAACGGGAAGCTGCCGCGGATTCGGCTTCGCGAACCTCGACGATCCAAAGCTCGCTGATGCTGTGATCGAGCAACTCAATGGCAAGGATTTCGGAGGCAGCGCTCTGCGGGTTGAGCGTTCCGAGCGCCGGGAAAGCAATCCCGGTGGCAACAGGCGTCGTAACGATTCCGGTGGAATCGGCAGCAACGGCCAGCCCCAGGTCGCCCGCAAGGCCGTGAACAAGGTGGTTCACAGCGATGCCCCCGGCGAAGCAGCTCCCGATCCACGCTGGGCCGGTGAGCTGTCGAAGCTCAAGGATCTGCTGGCTGATCAGAAGACCGCGGTCTGATCGACAAGCGGAATCACAACAATTTTCGCAGCCCCGGGGTGACTCACCCCGGGGCCTTTTTGTTGATCTTCGCTTCAGCGGGCCTGAGCCAGCACGAACGATCGCGGCAGGTCAAGCAGTTTGCTGACCTTGCCCACGTAAGCGCGGTTGTTGAACACGTCGTAATCGATGCGCTCGATGGCATCCAGGATGCCCCTGTAGAGCCTGAGAGACGTCCAGACGGGCCAGCGGGCATCTCTGGACAGCCAACGCACACCTGATTCGGAACGGGCGAACCAGTCACGGGCGCGGGCCAGCTGAAAGCCCATCAGCTCGCGCCAGGCATTGTTGAGGCGTCCCGCCATCAGGTCGTCCTCCGTGTAGCCGAAATGGTCAAGGTCCTCCTGCGGTAGATAGATGCGGCCCCTCCCGCGATCTTCCCCCACATCCCTCAGGATGTTGGTGAGCTGGTTGGCAATGCCGAGGGCCACTGCTGCATCGGAGGTGTCCGGGCGATCGCTCCAGGGGGCCGAGGTGTACGCCACATCAACGCCCATCACCCCTTGGGTCATCAACCCGACGGTGCCGGCGACCCGATAGCAGTACAGCTTGAGGTCCTCGAAGCGGGGATAGCGGGTCCAGGTGAGATCCATCCGCTGCCCCTCGATCATGTCCAGATAGGGCTGGATGTCCTGAGGAAAGCGCTCGAGGGTGTCGCACATCACGGCATCGAGATCATCCCGGATCTCCCCGTTGAACATGGCGCGGGTCCTCTCCTCCCACCGATCCAGGCGCTCAGCCAGTTCCTCCACGGGACGGGACTGGGCTTCAGGGCTGTCCATCAGCTCGTCCGTGCGTCGACACCACACGTAGATCGCCCAGATGGCGCGCCGTTTCTCCGGAGGAAGAAGCAGGGTGCCGATGTAGAAGGTCTTCGCCCACTCGGCCGTCTCCAGACGACAGGCCTCGAAGGCTGCGTCGAGGTCCGGAGCTGCGAGGGGCATGACTCAGGCCGCGACCGGCTCGCTGACAGAGGTTGATGATGCCAGCTGATCCTGCTTGCGGTCCACAGCACCGGCACAGAGCTTGCCGCTGAGCACCGCCCCCTCCATCGATGCCAGGTAGCGCTGCATCGTGTAATCACCCGCCAAGAAAAAGTTCCTAATCGGGGTGGTCTGGTCCGGACGCAGCTGCTGGCAGCCCGGAGTTGTCTTGTACACCGACAGCGGTGTCTTCACGACCTTGGACTTGCGCAACGTGGCGGGGTTGTCGCCCCCGAAATGCATCGGGAAGAGCTTCTGAAGCTCACCCATGGTCGCTTCGATGATCTCCTCGTCAGGCCGGCCGATCCAGTCCTTTGCAGGAGCGAACACCAGCTCCAGCATGGACTGATCAGGATCTTCGTACTCCTTGCAGGTGATGCTCATGTCGGCGTAGACGCTGAGCAGAGGCGAGCGGCTGAACAGCAGGTGGTCGATATCGGTGAGCTTGCGATCGAACCAGAGATGCAAGTTGATGACGGGGACACCGCGAAGCCCGTCAAGCTTCTGGAAGACCTCCATCTGCCTCCAGGGCTCCGGCAGCAGGAGCTTGAAGGGATCAACCGGCAGCGCGCTGACGTAGGCATCAGCCGTGAGGTCGAAACTGTCCTTGCCCTTCACGCCGCCGATGTGGAAGGCCGCCACGGACCCGTCGTCATTGAGCTTGATCTCCCGCAGTGGACTGTCGAGATGCACCTCACCCCCGAGGTTCTCGACGTAGTCGACCACCGGCTGGCAAAGACGCTCCGGCGGAGCACCATCCAGAAACGCCATCTGAGAGCCGTTCTTCTCCTGCAGGAAACGGTTCAGGGCCGTGAGCACCACGGTGGCGGAGATTTCATCGGGATCGATGAAATTCAGCGCCTTGCTCATGGCGATGAACACCTCATCGTTCACCCGTTCAGGGATGTTGTGGATCTTCAGCCACTCGGTCCAGGAGTACTTGTCGCACTCCTCGACATAGCCCTGGCCCCGCAGCATGGCCGGCACCAGACCTAGGCCGAAGCTGATCTTCTCCGGCCAGGTGAGCATGTCGTTGTTGCCGAGGATGGCTGCCACACCATTGACCGGGGCCGGCAGATCGGGAAAGTCGAATCGGCTGTAGGTCCCGGGCTCCTCGGGCTGATTGAAGATCATCGAGTGGCTCTTCCACTGCAGCCGGTCCTCGATGTTCAGCTCCTTGAACAGCTGCAGCATGTTCGGGTAGGCGCCGAAGAAGATGTGCAGGCCGGTCTCGTACCAGTCACCGTCCTCGTCCTTCCAGGCCGCCACCTTGCCTCCGAGCACATCACGGGCCTCGACCACGATCGGGGTATGGCCAGCATCTGCCAGATATTTGGCGCAGGACAGACCCGCAAGACCGGCTCCGGCAATAGCGACGCGCATGCGGCTGGTTAAAAGTTGAAACCAACCTTAAGAGGGCCGACGGTCCAGTCGCTTCCTAAAGTCATTCCACCCGACGGCGCGTCATGGCTGACACCCTGCTGAAGTGCACCACCCGTCACGTGCGTTTGTTCACGGCCCGGGTGGAGAACGACGACCTCGTACCGGATCCCGATCAGCTCACCCTCGATCTCGATCCGGACAATGAATTCATCTGGAGCGACAGCGCCCTGACGTGCGTTCAACAGCGGTTCAAGGGGCTTGTGGATGCCTCTGCCGGAGGAGAACTCAGCGACTACAGCCTCCGCCGCATCGGAACGGAACTGGAGGGTGAGATCCGACGGCTGCTGCAGGCAGGAGAGCTCAGCTACAACCCGGACGGACGCGTGACGAATTACTCGATGGGCCTGCCCCGCACGCCCGAACTCCTGTGAACCGGTCCCGTTACGACAGGGGGCCACGGGACAGTCGCGATCCACGGGACAGCCGTTACGACCGCTATCCGCCTGGGGCTCGTGACAGAGCCGGCTATGGGCGCCCGCCCGCTCCGGGAGGCGGCCCTGGCGGCGGCGGTCCAGGTTTCAGTTTCAATACCCTCACCGCGGCTGTTCTGGCCGGGGTTCTGATCGTGGGCATCGGCATCGGCAGTGCCGTCACCAGCACCACACAGGGAGATCAGGGCAACATCGCCAGCAGTCAGCAGCTGGACATGGCCGTGCCCGACCCGGAGTTCTGCCGTCAGTGGGGTGCGAGCGCCTTCGTGATGGATATCGAGATGTACACGACTCTCAACCCATCCAGCAGCTTCGTCACCCAGCCGACCCTGCAGCCCGGATGCGTGATCCGTCGGGAGAACTGGTCCGTGCTGCGCAAGGAGGGCGCGATCACCTCTGACCAGGAGCGGGAGTGCAAACAACGGATGAACACGTTCGCCTACATCGGCTCGGTCAGGGACAAGCCCATCGTCCGTTGCGTCTACCAGACAGACATCAGCCAGAACCGTTTCCTCACCAAGGGTGTGGCGGATGACACGGTCGGCTTGACCCCCGAGGCGGATCAGTTCTGAACCACCGGAACAGCAGGCTGCTTGATCTGCCTCAGCGGGCTGTCCGGACTGGCGAACACGGGCAGCACGTCCTGCCGGAAGGCCGCAGAGGCACGGGAGCAGTAGCGGGCTGGATGGCTGATCAGCTTCAACTGACGGCGCACCTGCAGATCGGCCACCACCGGACGGTGAATCGTTCCGGCGGCGAGCTCCCGCTCGATCGACACCACAGGCACGAAGGCGGCGCCGAGACCAGCCTGAACGGCATTCTTGATCGCCTCCAGTGAATTGAGCTCCATCTCAATCCGCAGCCTCTGCACATCGAGGCCTGAGCGGGCCAGCAGCTGATCCACCATCTTTCGGGTGGTGGACTGAGCATCCAGGCACACGAACCCGAGGCGGTACAGATCTTCCTTGGTGAGCTCCACGAGACGGGCCAGTGGGTGCTTCACCGGCAGCACCAGCGCCAGCTCGTCGCTGGCATAGGGCACAACCTGCAGCAGTTCGTTCAGTTCCGGCGGCAACTCTCCGCCGATGATCGCCAGGTCGATCTGACCGTTGGCCACGCTCCAGCCGGTGCGGCGGGTGCTGTGGACCTGCAGCTGCACCGCCACATCGGGATACTTCTGACGGAAAAGACCGATCATCCGCGGCATCAGATAGGTCCCCGTGGTCTGGCTGGCCCCGACGATCAGCGACCCCCCCCTGAGGTTGTGGAGGTCATCGAGGGCGCGGCAGGCCTCATGGCACTGGCTGAGGATGCGATCGCAGTAGCTCAGCAACAGGTGACCGGCCTCGGTGAGCTGGGCCTTGCGTCCGCCCCGATCGAACAGAGACACCTCCAGCTGCTTCTCGAGGTTCTGAATCTGCAGGCTGACAGCCGGTTGAGTGACGTAAAGACTGTCCGCGGCCTTCTTGAAGCTGCCCTCACTGACGATCGCCCGCAGGATGCGCAGCTGATCAAGCGTGAACGGCAGATCGGCCATGGTGGCCCGATAACGGCGCAGGAACTGTAAGGGCGGCCCTGCCACCCCACAGAATCAACGCTGACCGTTCGGCCTGATCCGATGACCGATCACCGCAGCAGTCTGATGATGCTCGTGCTGCTGCTGCTCTTCGCCCTGATCCACAGTGGCGGCGCGGCGCTCCGCAGCCGGGCGGAAGAGCGCATCGGAGCCCGGGCCTGGCGATTGATCTTCGCGGCCGTGAGCATTCCATCCGCCGTGGTGGTGATCGGCTGGTTCCTGGCACATCGCTATGACGGCATCCGCCTCTGGAATCTTCAGGGGGTCCCTGGAATGGTCCCGCTGGTGTGGATCGGCACGGCCGTCAGCTTCCTGTTTCTCTACCCCGCGACGTACAACCTGCTGGAGATTCCAGCGGTGCTGAAACCACAGGTTCGCCTCTACGCCACAGGGATCATCCGCATCTCCCGGCACCCCCAGGCGGTCGGACAGATCCTCTGGTGCGTGACCCATGCCCTGTGGATCGGCAGCAGTTTCATGCTTGTCACCTGCGTCGGGCTGATCGGACATCATCTGTTCGCCGTCTGGCACGGCGATCGCCGTCTGCGCGCCCGCTTCGGCGAAGCGTTCGAGGATCTAAAGGCCAGCACGTCGGTGGTGCCTTTTCTGGCTGTGCTGGAGGGACGCCAGCCTCTGGCCTGGAGCGAATTTCTCCGCCCCGCGCAGCTCGGCATCGTGATCGCGGTAGGCGTGTTCTGGTGGGCCCACCGCTTCATCTCCACGGCAGCGGCATCGGTGCGCAACTCAGCACTCGAGAGTCTGCTGAGCTGAGCTGCCTACACTCCGAACATTCCTGCCTGGAGCGGATGTCCACGGCCGCCGAACTCGCCTGGCTGATCCCTGTTTTGCCCCTGCTGGGGGCTGTGATCACCGGTCTCGGACTGATCAGTTTCAACCGCACCATCAACAGGCTGCGCAAGCCGGTGGCACTGTTGCTGATCAGCTGTGTCGGTGCGGCGGCAGTCCTCAGCTATGCCGTTCTCGCCGATCAGCTGGCCGGTGCCGCACCGGTGGAACATCTCTTTATCTGGGCCAGCGCCGGCAGCTTCAGCCTGCCGATGGGGTACGTGGTGGATTCGCTCGGCGCCGTGATGCTGGCCCTGGTGACCACCATCGCTCTGCTGGTGATGGTCTATTCCCATGGATACATGGCCCACGACAAGGGCTATGTCCGCTTCTTCACCTACCTGGCCCTGTTCAGCAGCTCGATGCTCGGGCTGATCATCAGCCCGAACCTGCTCGAGATTTATGTGTTCTGGGAGCTGGTGGGCATGTGTTCCTATCTGCTTGTCGGGTTCTGGTACGACCGCGACGGTGCAGCCCATGCCGCGCAGAAAGCCTTCGTGGTGAACCGGGTCGGTGACTTCGGTCTGTTGCTCGGGATCCTCGGCTTGTTCTGGGCCACCGGCAGTTTCGATTTCCAGGGCATCGCCGATGGTCTTCAGCAGGGACTGGTCAACGGCAGCGTCGCCCCATGGGCCGCGCTGCTGCTCTGCCTGCTGGTGTTCATGGGGCCGATGGCCAAATCGGCGCAGTTTCCACTGCACGTCTGGCTGCCGGATGCCATGGAGGGACCCACTCCCATCTCGGCCCTGATCCATGCAGCGACGATGGTGGCGGCGGGCGTCTTCCTTGTGGCCCGACTGGAACCCCTCTACATCCAGTTCCCGAGTGTCCAGCTGGTGGTGGCAGTGGTCGGGACGATCACCTGCTTCCTGGGGGCTTCGATCGCCCTCACCCAGATGGATCTCAAGAAAGGGCTGGCCTACAGCACCGTGTCCCAGCTGGGCTACATGATGCTGGCGATGGGATGCGGCGCCCCTGTGGCCGGCATGTTCCACCTGGTGACCCACGCCTTCTTCAAGGCGATGCTGTTCCTGGGTTCAGGCTCCGTGATCCACGCCATGGAGGACGTGGTCGGACACGAACCGATCTTGGCTCAGGACATGCGACTGATGGGCGGACTGCGCCGCAAGATGCCGATCACGGCGATCACCTTTCTGATCGGCTGCATCGCCATCAGCGGCATCCCGCCTCTGGCGGGCTTCTGGAGCAAGGACGAGATCCTCGGCCAGGCCTTCAACAGCTACCCAGTGCTGTGGCTCGTCGGATTCCTGACCGCTGGAATGACCGCCTTCTACATGTTCCGGCTGTACTTCCTCACCTTCGAGGGGGACTTCCGCGGGGAAGATCAGCAGTTGCAGGCTGAGCTGATGGCGGCCGCTGGTCAGTCCCTCGATACGGACCACGCTCACCATGCAGGCAGCCTGCATGAGTCCCCATGGTCGATGACCCTGCCTCTGGCCGTGCTCGCGGTGCCCTCCGTGCTGATCGGACTGTTGGGCACTCCCTGGAACAGCCGCTTCGCCGGACTGCTCAATCCCGAAGAAGCGGCAGAGATGGCCGAACAGTTCAGCTGGGAGGAGTTCCTGCCTCTGGCAGGAGCCTCCGTGGCGATCTCCGCGGCCGGCATCACGATCGCCGTGCTGGCTTACGCCCTGCACCGCATCGATCTCGGATCAGCTGTTGCAGCGCGTGTGCCTAGCCTCAATGCCTTCCTGGCCAACAAGTGGTATCTCGATGCGATCAACGAGAAGTTGTTCGTGCGGGGGAGCCGAAAACTGGCCCGTGAGGTGTTGGAAGTGGACGCCAAGGTGGTGGACGGCGTTGTGAACCTCACGGGCCTGCTCACCCTCGGCAGTGGTGAGGGACTGAAGTATCTCGAGAATGGCCGCGCTCAGTTCTACGCCCTGATCGTGTTCGCCGGAGTGATCGCCCTGGTGGTTCTTTTCGGTGTTCTCGGAGCTCCAACGGCCTGAGTCTGCGACCCGAATCGGAAGCCGCTGTGTGTGTCATCGCCTATCGAGGTGATGACAGCACCGATGTGATTTCTACAGTCCATCCAGTGGTGGTCCTGGACGCCCGTGATCGAGTTTGCTGTCGCCGGGGTGGCTGACCCCGTGAATGCGACTGTCCCTTGGCTCAGCCTGTCGATTCTCTTCCCGATCGTTGGAGCCCTGCTGGTCCCGTTCATCCCTGATGCCGGAGATGGCAAGCAGGTGCGCTGGTACGCACTGGGCATCACCCTGATCACCTTCCTGATCACGGTGGCTGCCTATCTCTACGGCTACGAGCCGAGCATCAGCGGTCTGCAGCTCTCCGAAAGGGTGAACTGGCTTCCGGATCTCGGACTCACCTGGGCGGTGGGCGCTGATGGCCTTTCCATGCCACTGATCCTGCTCACCAGCTTCATCACCTCGCTCGCCTGTCTGGCGGCCTGGCCGGTGACCTTCAAGCCGCGACTGTTCTATTTCCTGCTCCTGGCCATGGATGGCGGCCAGATCGCTGTCTTCGCCGTCCAGGACATGCTGCTGTTCTTCCTGGCCTGGGAGCTGGAGCTGATTCCCGTCTATCTGCTTCTGGCCATCTGGGGCGGCAAGAAACGTCAGTACGCCGCCACCAAGTTCATCCTCTACACCGCAGGCAGCTCGCTGTTCATCCTGCTCGCGGCTCTAGCCATGGGCTTTTTCGGCGGCGGCACTCCCAGCTTCGAATACACGGCCCTGGCAGCCAAGGAGTTCGGCACCGGTTTCCAGTTGCTCTGTTACGCCGGTCTGCTTATCGCCTTTGGCGTCAAGCTGCCGATCGTCCCCCTGCACACCTGGCTGCCGGATGCCCATGGCGAGGCCACAGCTCCGGTGCACATGCTGCTGGCCGGCATCCTGCTGAAGATGGGCGGCTACGCCCTGCTGCGCTTCAACTGCGAGCTGCTGCCGGCCGCTCACGCCCAGTTCGCACCACTGCTGATCGTGCTCGGGGTGGTCAACATCATTTATGCGGCGCTGACCTCCTTCGCCCAGCGGAACCTGAAGCGGAAGATCGCGTACAGCTCCATCAGTCACATGGGGTTCGTGCTGATCGGCATCGGCAGTTTCAGTGCCCTCGGCACCAGCGGCGCGATGCTGCAGATGATCAGCCATGGCCTGATCGGTGCCAGCCTGTTCTTCCTGGTCGGCGCCACCTACGACCGCACCCATACGCTTCAGCTGGATGAGATGGGCGGCATCGGCCAGAAGATGCGCATCATGTTCGCCCTCTGGACCGTCTGCGCCCTGGCCTCTCTGGCGCTACCCGGTATGAGCGGTTTCGTCAGCGAACTGATGGTCTTCGCGGGCTTCGCCACCGATGAGGCCTACACCCTGCCCTTCCGCGTCGTGATCTGCGGCCTGGCGGCCGTGGGCGTGATCCTGACGCCGATCTACCTGCTGTCGATGCTGCGGGAGATCTTCTTCGGCAAGGAGAAGCAGGAACTCACCTCGCACACCAACCTGGTGGATGCAGAGCCTCGCGAGGTGTACATCATCGGCTGCCTGCTGGTGCCGATCATCGGCATCGGCCTCTATCCACGGCTGATGACCGACAGCTACCGCACCTCGATCGAAGCGCTCGTGAGCCGGGATCTCGGTGCCATGGAACGGATCAGCCAGCCATCAGCTCCGCTGATCCGCAATCAGTCTCTGGCGGTCCCGGCCATGGCGGGTGGGGATCAGCTGCAGGCCCCTGCCCTGCCTGCTGCGTGAACAAGTGTCGAGGACTGCACCACTGACGCCGGAAGTCCGTAAGTTCTGACCGTTCACCGCCAGACGCTCGCCATGCGCCAGATCAATTTCGGCCTGATCTTCGCCTTTGGCCTGCTGATGGTGTTCTTCACCCTGGAGAACACCGCGCCGACCACCGTCCACATCCTTCCAGGTGTGAACCACACCCTGCCTCTGGCGGGGCTTCTGCTGCTCGTGGCCGGAATCGGAGCGATCTCCGCCTGGTTCTTCGCTGCCTGGACCGGAATGCTCAACAACGTGGAGCAGTTCAGCAAGACCAGCGAATTCGAAGCCCAGCAGGTGCGCATCCAGGAACTGGAAACCGATCTGAACCGCTACCGCTCAACGGTGGAAACACAGCTGGGCCTGCTGCCTGCCACCACCGTGAGCAGCAGCAGCCAGGACGATGAGCCCGGCGTTGCCGATTGAGGCGAATCCCCGCTGCCCACTGGCCTAAGCAGCAGCTGATCGATACGGTTCAGCCAGCGATCGTGATCTGTTGTCCCAGGTTGGACCGACCACTGGAGCCGATGCCGGTGCCCGTCTGGCGATCCGACTGCTTCAGGACGCTGCTGAGCGGGGGGACCTCGATCCCTGGGATGTTGATGTGATCGCCGTCGTGGACGGCTTTCTGGATCAACTGCGTCAACGCATCGAAGTGCCAGGACAGGTCGCCGCCGTGATCGCAGGGCGGGGCGGAAGTTACGAACGGGATCTGGCCGACAGCAGCGAAGCATTCCTGGCCGCTTCCGTGCTGGTGGGACTGAAAGCGGAGATGCTGGAAATCAGCATGCTGCCTCCACCACCCGAGGTGGAGGACCATTTCGAGGCGGAATTCGAGGACCAGGGCTGGCTGGATCCATCCTTCAATCTGCCGCGTCGGCCGGAGCGCCATCTGCAGCGCCGCCCCGTGGCACCGCCTCCGCTGCGCCGGCCCGTCACCCTCGGAGAGCTGATCGAACAGCTGGAGACGATCGCCGAGCAGCTGGAGTCGGATGACCTGCTGCAACGCCGCCGTCAACGTCAGAAGCGCTACAGCAACCGTGAAGCCATCGCCCAGGTGGCAAGCCTGGCCCACCGCGAAAAGCTGCCCGAGACCACGGCTGCTCTCGGCATGGCCTTGCAGAACTGGGAGAGTTGCCTGGCCTGGGTCGACTTCGATCGACTGGTGGAGCACTGGGGCGACGTGGCCGCTGCGGACCTCGACACGGATCGGGTCGGCGTGTTCTGGGCGCTGCTGTTTCTGTCCTCTCAGGGCAAGGTGGAACTGGAGCAGACGGGATGGCTGCACGGTCCGCTGCGGCTGCGGAGGATCCCGGAACCGGGCTCCATGACCCAGCTGCCCCTCAGTCGACTCGAGGTGCCAGCCACATCGCCGACCCGGAGTGTCGTGGCCGCCTGACACACGGTTTAATCTTCAGCATCCTGTGATGTCCGCGACGCCGATGAAGGCGATGATCCTGGCGGCTGGCAAGGGGACCAGGGTTCAACCGATCACCCATGTGATCCCGAAGCCGATGATCCCGATCCTGCAGAAGCCGGTGATGGAGTTTCTGCTTGAACTGCTCAAGGAGCACGGTTTCAAAGAGGTGATGGTCAATGTGTCGCACCTGGCCGAGGAGATCGAGAATTATTTCCGGGACGGTCAACGCTTCGGAGTGGAGATCGCTTACAGCTTCGAAGGCTGCATCGAGGACGGCGAACTGATCGGCAACGCCATGGGCTCCGCCGGAGGACTCAAGAAGATCCAGGACTTCCAGAACTTCTTTGATGACACCTTTGTGGTGCTCTGCGGGGATGCATTGATCGACCTGGACCTCACCGAAGCGGTCCGGCGGCATCGTGAAAAAGGAGCGCTGGCCAGCCTGGTGACCAAGCGTGTGCCGAAGGACCAGGTGAGCAGCTACGGCGTGGTCGTGACGGACGAGAAGGACCGCATCTCACACTTCCAGGAGAAGCCGAAGGTCGAGGAGGCCCTCAGCGACACCATCAACACCGGGATCTACATTTTCGAGCCCCAGATCTTCGAACACATCCCCTCCGGTGTGTCCTTCGACATCGGCTCGGATCTGTTCCCGAAACTGGCCGAAATCGGAGCCCCGTTCTACGCGATCCCGATGGACTTCGAATGGGTGGACATCGGCAAGGTCCCCGACTACTGGCAGGCGATCCGCAGCGTGCTGCTTGGTGAAGTGCGTCAGGTGGGCATCCCCGGGAAGGAAGTCAGCCCAGGGGTTTACACCGGTCTCAACGTGGCGGCCAACTGGGACAAGATTCATGTTCAGGGCCCCGTCTATGTGGGGGGCATGACCAAGATCGAGGACGGTGCGACGATCATCGGGCCGTCGATGATCGGGCCCAGCTGCCACATCTGCGAAGGCGCTGTGGTCGATAACTCGATCATCTTTGATTACTCCCGCATCGGAGCCGGGGTGCAGCTGTTGGAAAAGCTGGTGTTCGGCCGTTATTGCGTCGGCAAGGACGGCAACCACTTCGATCTGCAGGAAGCAGCCCTGGACTGGTTGATCACCGATGCCCGCCGACAGGACCTGGTGGAGCCCTCCCCGCAGCAGAAAGCGATGGCGGAACTGCTCGGAACCGACCTCACTCCGGCAGCGAGCTGATGCTGATGCCGGCCTGATCAAGGATCAGCGGGATCCGCTGCTCGGCTTTGATCGCCATCAGGTGGACCCCCTGAACGATGCCCAGATAACGCTTCACCTGTTCGGCGGCGATCGCCACCCCCTCCATCGCCGGATCAGCAGCCGCCTCGAGGCGAGCGATCAGATCGTCCGGGATGCAGGCACCTGGCACGACGCGATTGATGAAGCGGGCGTTCTTGGCTGACTTCAGCAGGAAAACCCCGGCCAGGACAGGCAACTGCAATGGGCCAGCCAGCTCCCGCTGGAACCGCTCCAGCGCAGCTGCGTCCATCACCATCTGGGTCTGAACGAAGCGGGCACCGGCATCGTGCTTGCGCTGAAGCCTCCGCTGCAGACCGCTCCAGCTGCGCGACTGGGGGTCGGCCGCACAGCCCGCGAACAGCTGGGTGGCTCCATCCGCCAGGGTTCCCTGGACCGGATCCTCTCCGCTGTTGAAGGCGGACACCTGACGCAGCAGCTTCACCGACTCGAACTCATTGACCGGACGTGCATCGGCCTGGTCGCCGGCCCGCACCGGATCACCGGTGAGACAGAGAAGGTTGTGGATGCCAAGGGCATGGGCTCCGAGCAGATCCCCCTGCAAAGCGATGCGGTTGCGATCCCGGCAAGCCAGCTGGAGCACAGGTTCCAGGCCTGTCTCCAGCAACAGCCTGCACACGGCAAGGCTGCTCATCCGCATCACCGCCCTGCTTCCATCGGTGACATTCACAGCATGCACCCGTCCTTTCAGGCAATCCGCCATGGCCAGCGTGTGAGAGGCATCGCCACCGCGGGGTGGCATCACCTCAGCGGTGATCGCCAGATTCCCTGCTTGGAGCGTGCGCTGCAGCGCCGTCGTCAAACCTTGATCCGCTTTCGCGCCCCACTATGCAGGATTAGGTTCTTTGACGGACCTAACATGGCGGAAACGGGGGACCGGACCATGTCATCCGCCGAAGCTACGGATCCCCTCAAGATCGCTCTGTCCGGTCGGGAGATCGAAATCATTGAACTGGTGGCGGAAGGGCTGACAAACCAGGAAATCGCCGATCGACTGACGATCAGCAAACGAACGGTCGACAACCACGTCAGCAATGTCTTCACGAAGACCGGATCGAAGAACCGCGTGGCGCTGCTGAACTGGGCGATGGACAACGGCAAGATCTGCCGCGATGGATTCAATTGCTGTGCCCTTCCAGATGCCGAGTCCCTCGGATCCTGACGGAAGGAATCATCGGCTCCGGTAAGGACTGCAGCGAGCAGGGGATCAGGGGGATCTCGAACAGGGCCGCGTAATCCAGGCAGGCATCGATGCTGCTGCCGACGAAGCGGAGCATTCCTTGCCTGTCGTAGAGGCCCACCATGGACACGGCCCGCAGTCCCCTGAATCTAAAGGAAATCCAAAGAAACTTCCAGGACCTTCAGCGGAATCCCCAGAGCTGCCTCTCCTCAGCCCCCCAACTCTGCAGCGGGTCGCTGGCGAGGACGGCATTGGACCAACGGGCCTGTCCCGTCACCTCCCTGCCGCACCAAGCCGGGATCTCCAGAGCATCATCCGCCCGCATCAGCTCCACTTCGGCCAGCACCAGGGGCGCATTGGCTTCTGCAAAACAATCGACCACCCACTCCCCACCTGGAAGATCGAGGGCATAACGGATTTTTTCGAGACGATGAGGCGCGAGCCGCCACAGATCCTCGGCATCAGAGACGGGGATGCCGTACTCAAATTCATGACGCGCGATTCCACTCGGATCCGCTGAAGCCTTGAGCGTCAGCCAGGCCTGATCCTCACCCCTCAGACGCATGCGCACCGTGATGCCCTCGGCACTGGAGGCCAGATATCCCTGCCGCAGAGGCTGAGGGGGCCCGGCTTGGGATGTCCAGCCGTCATTCGTGACCAGAAAGCGGCGCTCGATCTCCAGACCCATGATCAGTTCTGTGATGGCTGCGAGGCCGTGAGACTGCTGGCCCAGTGCAGCTTGCAGGCGAGGGTGCGGTAGTAGGAGGGACTCTGATCCAGCTGCACCATCTGCGCATGGTGCCGGGCCTGATGCACCACACAGCATTCACCCGGTTCGATCACGGTGCAGCCGACCCCGTCCTTCCAGAGTTTGACGCGGTGATCGGCGTGGCCCAGCGGCCAGATCACCAGCCTGGCTCTCGGAGGCACCACCAGCGTGCGGCTGGAGAGGCTCATCGGACAGATCGGTGCCACGACGATGGCGTCGATGCCTGGGTGCAGGATCGGTCCACCGGCCGCGAGCGCATAGCCGGTGGATCCTGTGGGAGTGGAGAGGATCAGCCCGTCGCCTCGCATCTGATCGACCACCTCACCATCGACCTCCAGCTCCAGGGTGCATGTGGGAGAGATCTCATCCCGGTAGGCCCGCAGGTAGAAATCGTTGAGAGCCCAGTGATGCTCTTCGTCATCCTCCAGATCCGGCTGAAGCAGAGGAGCCGGGGAATCAGCTCGCTCCTCCGCGCAGCGACGGTCCACCATCGCCTGGAGCATCATCCGGCGCTCGATGGCGAATTGATCGTTCAGCAGCCGCTGCCAAATCTCATCCCCGCGCAGAACCCGGCGGTCGTGGGTCAGGAAACCCAGATGGCCGCCCACATTGATGCACAGAATCGGGATCTCATGCACCGCAAGATGACGGGCAGCCCCGAGCACCGTGCCATCTCCTCCGAGCACCACGGCTAGGTCCGGCATCGGCTCCTCCATAGCCAGCAGGCCCGGGAAGGGATTCACCCGAGCTCCCGACATGGCGGTCACCACCTCGACACCCATCTCCTTGAGCTCTCGGGCGCACTGACGGGCTTCCCTCTGAGCAGGCTGACTCTCTGCCCGATAGATCACCCAGACCCGCTCGAGACGCATCGAACCGGTGGTCCGCCGTTACCAGCGGAGCAGATTGAACTGTTCCATATCAACCGTAACCCTGTTGCGGTAAAGCGACAGCAGAATCGCCAGACCGACGGCCGCCTCTGCCGCTGCCACGGTGATCACGAACACGGCGAACACCTGACCCCGGATGAGGTCACCGTCGACGTAGGAGGAAAAGGCCATCAGGTTGATGTTGACCGCATTGAGCATCAGCTCGATGCTCATCAGCACCCGAACAGCATTGCGGCTGTTGATCAGGCCCCAGACGCCGATGCAGAACAGCATCGCGGCCAGCAGCAGATAGGCCTGAAGAGACGGCAATCCGTTGAGCAGCTCGGACATCATTCGGTTCGGATCAGGGAGAGGAACGCCGCTCAAGCAGCAGAGGTGTACGGGCCTTCTCGATCAGGCCTTGATCGGCCACCTCACCGGTGGCGACATCGGTGGCGAGCACATCACGCCGAGCCAGAACGATGGCGCCGATCATGGCCATCAGCAGCAGCACCGAAGCCAGTTCGAAGGGCAGCAGGTAATCGGTGAACAGGTGTTCGCCGATGCGTGCTGTCGCCTCCTCACCGATCGCCGGCGGACCGGGCAGAGACCATGGAGTGGTGACCACAACCCGAACCAGCAGAGCCAGGAGAGCCGCACAGACACCGCCGGAAACAAGGCGACGGAGATTCAGTCGATCGATCGCCTTGAGATCCTCGCGCTTGTTGACGAGCATGATCGCGAACAGGATCAGCACATTGATGGCACCGACGTAGACCAGCACCTGAGCGGCGGCCACGAAGCTGGCATTGAGCAGCAGATACAGGCCTGCCACCGCCATGAACACACCCCCCAGCAGGAATGCTGAGTAAACGATGTTGCTGAGCAGCACGACGCCGACGGCACCGATCACAACGACGGCGGACAACGCCAGGAAACAGATCAGCTCAGTGGTTCCGGCGATGGTCATGCGTCCCCCTGCTTGGCAGCCACAGAGGATTCTCCCGCATCCTTGCCGGTGGGCGGCGCCATTGATTCGAGCACTTCGGCAGGCAGACGACCGGCTCTGGGGCGATCCGCCGCCACACCGTGAGGGGACATTTCACCGGCGGGCAGGTACGCCAGTTCGCGCAGCGGCTGGACCGATGGATCGGTGGTGACGCTGGTTGGCAGACGGCCGAGCGCGACGTTGTCGTAGTTGAGGCTGTGGCGATCGAATGCCGCCAGCTCGTACTCCTCGGTCATCGAGAGGCAATTGGTTGGGCAGTACTCAACGCAGTTGCCGCAGAAGATGCAGACCCCGAAATCGATGGAATAGTTCCGCAGCTCCTTCTTCTTAGTGGCTTTGTTCATCACCCAGTCGACCACCGGCAGGTTGATCGGACAGACCCGGACGCACACCTCACAGGCGATGCACTTGTCGAACTCGTAGTGGATCCGTCCGCGATAACGCTCGGACGGGATCAACTTCTCGTAGGGGTACTGCACCGTCACTGGACGGCGCTTCATGTGATCGAAGGTGACCGCGAATCCCTGGGCCAGATTGCGGGCCGCATCCACCGCATCCCGGGTGTAGTCGCCGACCTGTCTGAGGAATCCGAACATGGATCGAGGGCTGGTGAAGAGGAAGGATGTGAAAAGCCTGCGCCCATGATGACGGCACAGGACCTTTAAGGAGGTTCAGGTCAGCCGCCGAAAGCGACGGGAAAGGCCAACTTGAGGGCTGCCGTCACCAGAAGGTTCACGAGAGCGAGAGGCAGGAGGAACTTCCAGCCCAAATCCAGCAGCTGATCGATGCGGACCCGTGGGGTGGTCCAACGCAGGAGGATGGCCACGAAGACGAGCAGATAGGCCTTCAGCACGGTCATCACGATGCCGACGGAACCGGTGATCACCTGAACCACCGGGGCATCCACGGATTGCCCGAGCCAACCAGCCAACCATTCCACGGGGATCGGGAAACCCCAGCCACCCAGGTACAGCACTGAAACCAGAACTGCCGAAAGCACGAGGTTGATGTAACCGGCCAGATAGAAGAGGGCAAATTTCATGCCGGCGTACTCGGTCTGATAGCCCGCCACCAGTTCTTCCTCTGCTTCAGGAAGGTCGAAGGGAAGTCGCTCACATTCGGCCAGGGCACAAATCCAGAAGATCAGGAAGCCCACCGGCTGACGCCAGATGTTCCAGCTGAGAATGCCAGCCCCCGTCTGCTGACTGACGATGTCAACGGTGCTGAGCGAGTTGCTCATCATCACGATGGCCAGCACGGCCAGGGCAAGCGGGATCTCGTAACTGATCGATTGAGCGGCGGCGCGCAATCCACCCAACAGCGAGTACTTGTTATTGGAGGCATAGCCACTCATCAACAGGCCGATGGGTTGGATGCTGCTGAAGGAGATCCAGAGAAAAATGCCAACGCCGACGTTGCTGATCAGCAGGTTCTGGCCGAAGGGGATGATCAGCCAGGAGATGATCACCGGGATCACCACCAGCACTGGCCCAAGCGTGAACAGGAGACTGTCGGCCCGCGCCGGAATGATGTCCTCCTTCACCAGCAGCTTGAGGCCGTCAGCCAGCGGCTGAAGAACACCGAGGGCACCGGCGTACTCGGGTCCGATGCGCTGCTGGACGGCGGCGGAGATCTTGCGCTCCAGCCAGACGGACACCAGCACACCGACCACAGCTGCGATCAGCACCAGCAGCATCGGCAGAGGAAGCCAGAGCAGACGGGCCACGTCCGCTGAGAGTCCCAGGCCTTCGAGGGCCTGACTGAAACTCGATTCCAGGTCCAGTCCCGGGCTCACCATGGTGTCGTCGGAAGTGCCTGCAACTTAGGCGGCCGCAGCCGGTTCACGCTCGCTGATGGGCGTCCAGGAGCGTGGTTCGGAGCCTGAATAGATCTGCGAGGGCCGGAAAATACGGTTGGCACCGAGTTGCTCACGCCAGTGGGCGAGCCAGCCGGCCACCCGCGCGATGGCGAACACCGGTGTGAACAGATCTCGGGGAATTCCAAGCTTGCGGTACACAAGCCCGGAATAGAAATCGACGTTGGGATAGATGCCCTTGGCCCCCAGTCGGGACTCGGCCGCCACCTCCAGCCCCCGTGCCACGTCGTAGAGGCCGTCATGGCCGAAACGGGCGAACATCTCCTCAGCAAGAACCTGGAGGATCACGGCGCGGGGATCCTTCACCCGGTACTCACGATGGCCGAACCCCATGATCTTCCGCTTCGCGGCCATCGCCTCATCGAGGTAGTTGCCGGCGTTCTCCGCTGAGCCGATCTGCTCGAGCATGGCGAGCACATCCTCGTTGGCACCTCCATGCAATGGGCCGGCCAAGGTGCCCACGGCAGACGCCACCACGGCGTACGGGTCCGTGAGGGTGCTGGCGGTGACGCGGGCGCTGAAGGTGCTGGCGTTGAGGCTGTGCTCGGCGTGCAGGATCAGGCAGCGATCGAAGATCCTGGCGGCCAGGGAGTCCGGCTCCCGCTCCGTGAGCATGTAGAGGAAATTGGCGGAGTAGGCCAGATCGTCCCGGGGCTGGATCGGATCCTGGCCCTTCCGGATGAGCTGAAAAGCCGCCACCATCGTCGGGATCTTGGCGATCAGCCTGACCACGGCGTCATAGATGTACTGCGGGTCATCGATCGCCCGCCGGGAATAGAACAGTCCCAACGAGGCGGCGCTCGACTGCAGCGCGTCCATCGGATGGCCGGAGGCCGGGAAGCACTTCATCATGTCTCTCACCCGGAAGCTCACCCGCCGGTGCATCTGTACCTCGTGCTCGAAGGCCTCGAGCTGATCGTGCGTGGGCAGCTCACCCCAGATCAACAGGAACGCGGTCTCGAGAAAACTGCTGTTGGCCGCCAGGTCATCCACCGGGATCCCCCGGTAGGTGAGCAGGCCCTTCTGACCATCGATGTCGCAGATGGCGGACTGGGTGGCCGGAACACCGTCCAGGCCGGGTCGAAGTTCGATTCCGGTGCGCGCATGGCGCAGTTCGCCGGACTGCTGCTGTGCCAACGCCTCGATGCCGCTACTGGCAACCTAAGCCGGAGCGTCTGAGCCCAGCAGCAGTCCAGGCCGCAGCAGGGCCTGCAGCTGCCAGCTCCCGCCGGAACCTTGCAGTTGGATGACTCCGGCCTTGCGCAGCGCCAGGGAGCCCGGCACCAGACCCAGCAGGGAGCAGGCCAGATCGCTGAGATCAGGCTCATGGCCCACCAAACCAACCCGCCCGCTCAAGGCCTGCACCAGAGAGGCGGCCGCACCACCGGGCTGAAGCCAGGGGTGCGGCTCCAGCTGAGGGCTGAGGCCGGCCTCGCAGGCGATCTGCGCGGTCTCCAGTGCCCGCCGGTAAGGACTGGTGATCAAGCGCTCCACACAAACACCGCGGGACACGAGTGCGGCGATGACGGCCTGGGTCCGCTGGCGCCCCCGGGCGGTGAGAGCCCGATCCGGATGATCCAGCCCACCGGGACGCTCCTCGGCGATGCCATGCCGCAGCAGCAGCAGTTCAACCGAGTTCGAGGCGGGCATGCATCGGCAGCACGGAGCGGTTCCCATCGTTGTGATCACTCTCCAGCGCCAGGGCGAGACCTTTGACCCTCGCCTGAAGCGGATCACCCGAGAGTGCCTGCACCAGCCTCCACGGGTACCAGCGGCCCAGCAGGCTGCGGGCCGGTTGATCCGCCAGCAGCAAGGTCTGACTCGCCGCTTCGGCCCCATGAAGGGCACGCCACTGGTTCTGACGATCCGAGATGCCTCGCGATTCCCTGCGACGCTCAAGCGCAGCCAGGGAATCTCCCCACCAGTCGAGATCCGCCTCACCGGCACTGGCGACGGCGAGCTGGGCGTCCAGCCCCTCTCCGCGTCCTCGCTGACGCACCAGCCGCGTCCAGACCTGCAGCGTTTCGCCGTCTCCGGAGAGCTCGGAGCGGGCCAGCCCCTCCTCCTGCAATCGGTCGTTCAGCGATGACCGGGTCGGATGGCCAGGACGGGTGGCCAGCAGCCAGCTCTCCGCCTGCTGCAACCACAGCAGCGGTCCGTCATCAAGGCGAGCGATCTGACCCGCCGCAGGCTGATCGGAGAGGACATGCCGAAGCAGGGGACCCACCCACTGCACCAAGGGGTGGTCATCGTCGGCACGGATCAGACGACCAGGATCCTGCAGCTGCGCCAGCCAAACGGGGCGTCCGACCGCTGCGGGAATCAGCCCATCGGCCGGTGCCCAGGAGGCAATGTCCAGAGGGCCGCGGAAACGCAGCAGACCATCCACTGCCAGATCACGACCGTCCGGATGCAGCCGGGCCACGAGCCCCTCAAGATCAGGCCGGTCGGCAAGGGCCGCCGGCAGCTGGAACCAGTGCTCCAGAGCTGAGGGAGACACGGTCATCAGGGCGACCCCCTGACCCAGCTCCTCCAGCTGACGCTGTAACTGCGCATCCCCCAGCTGGTGCTGATCCTGGAGTTGAGACACATCCAGGGCCTGTTCCAGCACGCCGCGACCTGACGCGAGCAGCAGCAGATCGTCATCGATCAGCGTCGTGGCCAGAGGAACCGGAGCCCTGCCCTGCAAAGCCCCACGGCCACTGATCAGACCCATGCCGCGGTAGCTGGTCACCTGCAGGTCGGTCCCGGCCAGGCTGCGGGTTTGCCAGAAACGCTGCAGAAAGAGTCGGGCGCCATCGCTGCTGCGGCTGGAGAGAGCCAGGATCCAGCCGGGATCGGATCCGGATCCGTCGGCATCCAGCAGGGTGAGGCTGACATCCGAGCCGAGCCAGGAGGCCAGCTCGGAGTCGTAATCCAGGCCTGCCAGAGCGAAGACGCCCTCACGCCAGCGACGTGCGGCGTCTCGCGCCTGTCGTCGTTCCGATGCGGGAGCCACCGCCTGGACATAGGCCGGCAGACGGGACGGATCCGCCAACCAATGAAGGGAAAGAGCCGCCTGACGGGGCACAAAGCGGGCAGCACGAGGCAGCTCCGGCGACGCCTCCGCCAAGCGGAGCGGGCTGCGGCGGTCCATGGCCCACAGCACGCCGAGCGTGATCAGCAACAGGGAGAGCAGCACTGCGATCAGCGCACTCAGAAAGGGGCGGGCCTTCATGGGCCTGCAACATCGTGTGACTTCATCTTTGTCCATCGCCGCAGAATGGCGCCATGGCAGACCTTCATCCCCGACCGATCACCGCTGCGGAGCTGCAGCGATGGATCGAAAGTGGCGACAACCCTCCGCAGCTGGTGGACGTGCGGGAAGACGCCGAACTGGCCATCGCGCCTTTCCCTGCTGAGGTGGTTCATCTGCCGCTGAGCCGTTCCGGGGACTGGCTCGACACGGTTCCTTCGCGACTTCCGGCCGACCGCCCCGTGGTGGTGCTGTGCCATGCCGGTGTGCGCAGCCAGCATTTCGGCCTGTGGCTGTTGGAACAGAAGAGGCACGGAGAGGTGTGGAACCTTGAGGGTGGTATCGACGCCTGGAGCATGCAGGTGGATTCGCAGGTGCCCCGTTACTGATGAAGCCCCTGTCCGCACGACAACGACAGGTGCTGCAGGCGACGGTCCACCACTATGTGGACACGATCGAACCCGTAGGCAGCCGCACCCTGGTGCAACGCTTCGGCATTCCCGCAAGCTCCGCCACGGTGCGGTCCGCGATGGGCGTTCTTGAGCAGCGCGGACTGCTGACGCAGCCGCACACCTCCGCCGGACGGGTTCCCAGCCCGCTGGGCTACCGCCACTACGTCGACTGCCTGCTGCCGGAACCCGGGTCAGCGGTGCAGCTGCTGGAACGGGAGCTGGCGGGCCTCAGCCTGCGCTGGGCGGCCCTCGACGATCTGCTGCTGCAACTGGCGCGACGACTGACGGACTTCACAGGGCTGATGAGTCTGATCACCCGTCCGGCCCCTCCCCGCAACCAGCTGGAAGCTGTGCGCCTGGTGAAGAGCGGAGACAGGCTTCTAGTGCTGCTGGTCGAGGACAGCGGCCGGGCCAGCCACCTCAACCTGAGGCTTCCCCATGGAGCTGCCGAGGAACTAGCGGCGATGGAGCGCTGGACCGATCGACAGCTGGAACAGGGAGCTCTGAACTGGGATGCCTTGCCGCCACAGCTGCAACGAAGCGGAGGCGTGCTGCGCAGCGCCCTGGATCAACCCACACCGACCGGAGGCGAACCGACGGTGGTCCATGGATTTTCGCGACTTGCAGCAGAGCCCGAATTCCACAGCGCCAGTGATCTGAGACCGCTCCTGGAACTGATCGATGAGCGTCCCGAAGCGCTGGTCAATCAGGGAAGTCAGGCCCGGGTCTGGATCGGTGAGGAGCATCCCCATACCGCGCTCCAGACCTGCTCGGTCGTTCAGGCTCCCTACCGATGTGGATCCGAAGGCATCGGACAGGTGGCCCTGGTGGGACCGATGCGAATGGCCTATGCCACAGCGAAAGCCGCTGTCCAGCGGGTGGCACGCCACCTTGAGCTGTTGCTCAGCTGAACGGCCGCGGCCTCAGAGCTGGTCCCCCAGCTTCTCCGCCACGGTGTTGACGTCCTTGTCGCCGCGACCGGAGCAGTTGATCACGATCTCGCTGCCCTCAGAAAGCGTGGGACAGAGGGTCTCCAGCCAGGCGAAGGCATGGGCGGTCTCAAGGGCCGGAATGATGCCCTCCAGTTCGCTGACCAGACGCAGGGCATCGAGCGCCTGCTGATCGGTGACGGCGCCGTACTCAGCCCGACCGATCTCCCGCAGATAGCTGTGCTCGGGGCCGACACCGGGGTAATCCAGTCCAGCACTGATGGAGTGGGCTTCCTGAACCTGTCCGTCTCCGTCCTGGAGCAGCAGACTCATGGCGCCATGCAGCACACCCGCACGCCCCTCGGTGATGGTGGCGGCGTGACGACCGGTGTCGACGCCATCACCAGCGGCCTCCACGCCGATCAACCGAACTGAGGTGTCCTGCACAAAGGGGTGGAACAGTCCCATCGCATTGGAGCCACCACCGACGCAGGCCAGAAGCACGTCCGGAAGGCGACCGAAGGCCTCCTGACACTGCTGCTTGGCCTCCTGACCGATCACCGCATGAAAATCACGCACCAGCATCGGGTAGGGGTGCGGACCGGCGACGGATCCGAGGATGTAGTGGGTGGTTTCAACGTTCGTGACCCAGTCGCGGATCGCTTCGCTGGTGGCGTCCTTGAGCGTTGCGGTGCCAGCGGTCACCGGTTGCACCGTGGCCCCCAGAAGACGCATCCGGAAGACGTTCAGAGCCTGACGGCGCATGTCCTCAGCGCCCATGTAAATGATGCAGTCCAGGCCGAAGCGGGCGCAGACGGTGGCTGTGGCCACACCGTGCTGACCGGCGCCTGTTTCGGCGATGATCCGCTTCTTGCCCATGCGCAGGGCCAGCAGGGCCTGACCCAGGGCGTTGTTGATCTTGTGAGCACCTGTGTGGTTGAGGTCCTCACGTTTCAGCCAGATGCGAGGGCCACCGTCACTGCGTCGGTAGTGGGCGGTGAGACGCTCGGCCTCGTACAGCGGTGTGGCCCGACCGACGTAGTTCTTCAGCAGCTGGTTCAGCTCGGCGGTGAAGTCTGGATCTTTCCAGGCCTGGGCGGCCGCCTGCTCCAGCTCCGCCAGAGCAGGCATGAGTGTTTCGGGAACGTACTGGCCACCGAAACGACCGAATCGACCGTGGGCTCCGGGACGCACCGATGGCTGCAGGCTGGATGGATCCGTAGTGCTGGTGGGGGGCAGGGTGCTGGTCACGGATCCACGGTGGAGCGTTGAATCAGCGTAAGCAGGCGATCACACGATGCCGCGGATCGCAGGCACGGATGCTCTGATCCCGAAACCCGGCCTGCTGCAACGCCGCCGGCATATCGAGGGCGAAATATTGCTCGATGTAAGGCTCCGTGCTTTTCAACAGCGTGGCCACCGGCGCCGGTAACAGCTGAAGAACAGAGGAGGCAGGATCCTGATCCACCATCACCAGCACCCCGCCTGGACGCAGCAGCCGTCCTGCTTCGGCGAGGACGGCGTGGGTCGCCTGCTGCGGCAGCTCATGGCAGACGAACTGCAGGCTGATCAGATCGACGGACCCCGATTCGAATCCGGTGCTCTCGGCAGCGCCATGGCACCACTCGGCCACCAGTCCCTGGCTGTCGCGCACCCTGGCCACCGCGAGCATGTCGGGTGAGAGATCCAGACCGATCACAGTCGGGCCATCGAACCCGGCGGCATCAGCACGCTGATTCAGCCAGATGGCGAGAGCCTGGGTGCTGACCCCCACAGAACAGCCCAGATCCACGACTCGGCGGATCGGGCCCTGCAGCAAGGGCTGAACAGCAGCATGGATGGCATCCCGCAGACGCGTCTGGGCCTGAGCTGGCGTCAGATCGTCGTCGGGCCAGACCCGCAGGGCCATGGCATCGGTGGCCTGCTCCGCCTCCGCTGCGGCCTGCCAGCAGAGATTGCCCTGCTCATAAGCGTGGAACCGGGCGCGGTAGTAGGCCGGTGGCGTGAGACCAGTGGTGGTGCTCGACTCCAGCAGCGGTGCAGCGGCCTGACGCAGCTCCTCGCGACGGGCTCGCCAGGGAATGCCGCTGCGCTCGGCGGTGCGGATGATCAGCTGCCGGGCCTGAAAGAACAGCGGCCGGCGCAGCAACCCGATCCCGATCAGCAGCTCGATCAAACGGCCCAGCCCTCGGCTGGAGTCAGCCCAGCGGGGAGTGGCGGCGGCATTGGTCATCGACAATGAGAGCGATTGCGAAAGGCGGATGCCGAAGGGCGGCTGGCAGGAATTCAGCAGCGCCGACAGTCTGCAGCGGCCCAGTGGCCCGTCGGCGGAGCCCCGGCCGAAAGCCGATCAGATGGTTCGGGTGCAGCCGACCCGCGGCGGCAAGGGGGGCAAGACGGTAACGATGATCCGCGGTCTGGAGCTTGACGCGAGCGGCCTCAAGGCACTGCTGAAGAAGCTCAAGACCCGCATCGGCAGCGGCGGCACAGCAAGAGACGGCGTGATCGAGCTGCAGGGCGATCAGGTGGACCTGGCACTGGACTGGCTGAAGGCCGAGGGCTACCGGCCGAAACGGGCTGGCGGTTAAGGGAGAATGGCCGCCACTTGAGCCCGTGGTGATGACCGCTGCTACCCCCAAGGCCTCCAACATCGTCTGGCACGAGGCGTCGGTGGACCGTTCAGCCCGGGCTGAGCAGCGGGGTCACCGCAGCGCCATCCTCTGGTTCACAGGGCTCTCCGGATCGGGCAAGAGCACCCTGGCCAACGCGGTGAATGCCGCTCTGTTCGAACAGGGGCTGGCCACGTACGTCCTCGACGGAGACAACGTGCGCCACGGGTTGTGCAAAGACCTCGGCTTCTCCGATGCCGACCGTGAGGAGAACATCCGCCGCATCGGCGAGGTCGCCAAGCTGTTTCTCGACTCCGGTGTGATCGTTCTGACCGCCTTCGTCTCCCCCTTCCGCGCTGACCGTGACAAGGCCCGCGCCTTGGTCGAGGACGGAGATTTCTTCGAGATCCACTGCGCCGCCGACCTCGACGTGTGTGAATCCCGCGATCCCAAGGGCCTGTATGCCAAAGCACGCGCTGGGGTGATCAAGGAGTTCACCGGAATCTCCAGCCCCTACGAGGCCCCGGAACATCCGGAACTGACCATCGACACCGGTGCTCAGGAGCTCTCCCAGTCCGTCGCCCTGGTGATCAACGCCCTGCAGTCGCAGGGGGTGATTCCTGTTGCATCGCATCAGCCAGGGATTTGATGCAACTGGCGACGGGAACCGCCAACAGCAATCCCAGCAGCTCTCCCAGCCCGTTGATGGCCCCGATGCGCGCTCCGAGGGGAAGCGAAATCAGCAGCCAGGCGGGCTGGAGCCCCACGATGCTTCCCATCAAGCGCGGCTGGATCACCTGATCAACCACCTGGCCCACCAGGATCGCCGCAACCAGCAGCTCCAGACCGGTGCGCGGATCCTGGATTCCGAGGATGGCGCTGACCAACACGATCGTGATTGCACTGGCATAGGGGATCAGCGTCGTGAAACCGATCAGCACGGCGAACAGCACGCCGTAGGGGATGTTCAGCACGGAAAACACCACCAGCTGACCGGCGCTGAGGATCAGGGCAAGGAGCACCTGCCCGGCGAAGTACCCCCGGAAGGTGCGCTCCAGGGTCGTGATCACCAGATCACGCCAGCGCTCCGGCAACCAGCGGGCGAGCCCCTGGGTGATCGAATCCCCCCCCAGCAGCAGAAACACAGCCAGCACCAGAACGATCACGGTGTTGATGGTCGTGCCGACCGTGGCACCGAGGATCGCCAGCAGACGCTGGCTGAGCTGGGTGACCACCCGACTCAGCTGGGTGACAAGGTCGCTGCTGAGATCCGCGAAATCAGCGGGCAGCCCGCGGTCCACCGCCCAGGCCTGGCCCCTGTTGATCAGTTGTTCGGCCGCCGCCAGCAGAGACGGCGCAGCACTGATCAGCTGACTCAGCTGCTCGATCAGCAGCGGCACCAGCTCCACGGCGGCAAGCACGAGCAGTCCGACACTGACCAGCACCACCGCCGCGATCGACAGGCTGCGACTGAAGCCCCGTGCCATCAACCAGCGGCAGGGAAGATCCAGCAGAAAAGCAATCAGAGCCGCTGTGAGAAACAGACCTGGAAACGGGGCGAACTGCACCAGCACCCGTTTGAGCACAAAGGCATTGAGGCCCAACAGCGGCAGAGCAAGACCGACTCGCAACCAACCGGGCCAGGACATCATTCAGGGCGAGGGCTGGTTCATGGACGTCAGGTACGCCGCACTGCCCTGCTGCTGAAGGCGGGCATCCTTGGCAACCACTGCATCGTGCAGACCGCGGCGGTGATCCGCCAGCCGGATGGCGAGCTGCTCATCTTCAACCGCAAGGATCTGAGCGGCGAGCAGACCGCCATTGAGACCTCCGCCGATGGCGACCGTGGCGACGGGAATGCCGCCGGGCATCTGCACGATCGAATGGAGGGAGTCCACGCCGGAGAGTGCTTTGCTCTGCACCGGAACTCCGATCACCGGCAGGGTCGTGAGCGATGCCACCATCCCCGGCAGATGGGCCGCACCACCGGCGCCGGCAACGATGACGCGGATGCCACGCCCACGGGCACCTTCCGCGAAATCGATCATGGCCTGAGGGGTGCGGTGGGCCGACAGCACCCGAACCTCAACCTCAACGCCAAGCAGCCGCAGGATCGCGGCTGCGGGCTCCATGGTGGGCAGGTCGGAATCGCTGCCCATCACCACGGCCACGCGGGGGAGATCGTCTGTCACAGGGCATTCCGGCGAGACTGCCATCGTCCCGCACGACCCTGCCAGGCCCGACCCGATGCGACGGATCATCGATGTGCGTCTGCCGGCCCCGCTCGATCGGGAGCTGGATCAGCTCCACCAGGTGGAGATCACTCCGGAGGGAATCATCCGGCAGATCCTGCCGATGGCGACCGGAGACCTCACAGCCGGTGAGTCGTGGAACGGCGACTGGCTGAGTCCCCGCGGCATCGATCTGCAGATCAACGGTGGGCTGGGCCTGGCCTTCCCAGAACTGAAGCCCAGCGATCTGTCGCGTCTGATCGATCTGCTGGACAAGCTCTGGGCCGATGGCGTGGAAGCGATCGCTCCGACGCTGGTCACCTGCGGCATTGCGCCGCTCCGGCAGGCCCTCAGCGTTCTGCAGGAGGCTCGCCGCCAAGAACAGGCCGGCCGTTGCCGCCTGCTGGGAGCCCATCTGGAAGGACCCTTTCTGGCGAATGAGCGCCGCGGCGCCCACCCGCCGGAACACCTGGCGATTCCCAGCCTGGAGGCGCTCGATGAACGCATCGGCGGTTTCGAGACGGAGATCTCCCTGATGACGCTGGCTCCGGAACTCCCGGGTGCAAGCGCCGTGATCGCCAGGCTCAGGGAGCTCGGAATCATGGTGGCTCTCGGCCACAGCGCCGCGAAGGCGGACCAGGCCGCTGTGGGGTTTGATCAGGGGGTGGGCATGCTCACCCATGCCTTCAATGCGATGCCGGGTCTGCATCACCGGGCCCCGGGGCCCCTGGGTGAAGCCTGTCGTCGGGGCGGCATCGCCCTTGGACTGATCGCCGACGGGGTGCACGTGGATCCCACCATGGCGGTGCTGCTGCAACGGCTGGCACCGGATCAGATCGTGCTGGTGAGCGATGCCCTGGCTCCTTATGGCCTTGCCGATGGAGAACACCGTTGGGATGAGCGGGTGCTGCTGGTGACGAACGGCACCTGCCGACTGGAGGACGGCACCCTGGCGGGGGTGACCCTGCCCCAGCTGGAGGGCGTCAGACGGCTGGCCGGCTGGTGCGGGCAGCCAGGCGCTGCGATCTGGAGCGCCACCGTGGCCCCGCGACGGCTGAGCGATGGCGTCAGCGGCGTGGAGCAGGCCCTGCTAGGGCAACCGTTGAGGAACCAACTGCGCTGGAGTCGCCACGCGGCTGAGGAGCTCCACTGGGACTGCGCTGCTTAAGATCCCGCCGAACACGACCCTGCTTCGATGGCCCCCGATCAACTGCTGGAGCAGAAACAGGCCGAAAAAAAGGAGGTGAAGGGCTACTTCGAAACCACGGGCTTCGATCGCTGGAACCGCATCTACAGCGAAAGCGATGACGTGAACAAGGTGCAGCGCAACATCCGCATCGGTCACCAGAAAACCGTGGATGAAGTGCTGGCCTGGATCCAGGACAGCGGTGAGCTCAACGATGTGAGCTTCTGTGATGCCGGCTGTGGTGTCGGCAGCCTCAGCCTGCCGCTGGCCGGAATGGGGGCCGGCTCGATCAGCGCCAGCGACATCTCCGAAGCCATGGCTCAGGAGGCGGAGCGTCGCGCCCGCGAGGCGGGTCTCGACATGGGCAAACTGAATTTCTTCGCCAGCGACCTGGAAAGCCTCAGCGGCTCGTTCCACACGGTGTGCTGCCTGGATGTATTCATCCATTACCCCCAGCAACCGGCCGAGGAGATGGTGAAGCACCTGTGCAGCCTCACCGAACAGCGCCTGATCGTGAGCTTCGCGCCCTACACACCACTGCTGGCACTGCTGAAGGGCATCGGTCAGCTGTTCCCGGGCCCCAGCAAAACCACGCGGGCTTACACCCTCAAGGAAGACGGCATCGTCAGGGCAGCGGAAGCCTGCGGTTTCAAACTGGTGCGCCGCAGCCTCAACAAGGCGCCCTTTTACTTCTCCCGCCTGATCGAGTTCCGCAAGGGCTGAGACATCAACTCATCCCCCACTTGAGGGATGGCGACCGTTCAGCAGATCCCCCAATCAGGGGAAGGCGAACATCGCAATGTGATCCCCTCCGCTTCCAATCTCCAGGCATGCAGCCGGTAGCCCCCATCGCCAGGGGTTGCCGTCACCGAAATCCCCCGATTGAGCAGATACAGCGGATCCCCCAGCAAAGGGCAGCCCAGCTGCGCCAGATGGATGCGGATCTGATGCGGCCGCCCTGTGGTGATCGTCACCTGCAAGCGATCGCCCTCAGCCGTGCGCTCCAACAGCTCCAGCTGGGAGTGAGCTGAGAGCCGTTTGCGGATCGGCTCCTGCTCCAACGGTTCCGGGCCCCAGATCCAGCCCAACAGCGGATGAGTCCGTTCCACCACATCACTGCTGACCGTCAGGCACTGGCCCAGCTCCAACCCTGGAACCTGCTGACTCCAGGCCTGATACACCTTGCGGCAACCGCCCTCCGGCCGGAACTGCTTCGACCACAGCGCACGGGTCTGCGGCGTACGGGCACACACCTGCAAGCCGGAGGTGAACCGTCCCAGGCGGTGCACCGGCCGGGCACCAGTCGGCTCCAGCAATGACATGAGCGTGTGGCGAAGAAAGCCACCACAGGGCATCACCGGCAAGCCCGACGGCTTGTTGATCACCAGCAGATCGCCGTCGTCATGGACCGTCAGCCATTGATCGGGAATCGCCTCCTCCAGCCAGGGCGGCCGCTGCCAGCAGAGGTGTTCCCCGCCCTGCAGCTGTCGATCCTCCAAGAGAAGCGAGTCGTTCCAACGCAGCTCACCAGCAGCGATCCGTTGCTGCCAAACCGCCACATCGGAATGCTGGTAGCGCTCAGCCAGCCAATGGCTCACCACGGTTCCCGCATCAGCACGCGGCACTCGGTCGCGATACGTCCAGCCCTGATTGAGCGCCGCCTCGCGCCAGCCAGCCCTCAAGTCACCAGACGATGCTCCAACGCATAACGGACGAGTTCCGTCCGGCTGGAGGTACCGGTCTTGTTGAACAGCCGACTCACATATTTCTCGACGTTGCGGATCGAGGTCTCCAGCTGGCGGGCGATCTCCTTGTTCATCAGCCCCTCGGCCACCAGTTGCAGCACGCTCGCCTCCCGCGGCGTGAAGCTGTGCACCACCGGCTCTTTCGCGGGCAGAGCTTCCGCCTGGGCCAGCAGTGAACGGATTTCAGTGATCTGCTTGGCCATCTGACCCATGTCCGTGTCAGCGAACCGGGCCGCCTCCTGCAGCAACCGCTGCTGGCGTTGCGCCACGTTGCGCACCCGCGCCACCAGTTCATCCGGGTCGAACGGCTTGGGGATGTAGTCATCCACGCCGGCCATGTACCCCTGGGTGCGGTCCGCCGTCATCCCCTTGGCAGTGAGGAAGATCACAGGGGTTCCTCCCAAACGCTCATCGGCCCGCAGCTTCTTCAGCAGGCCGTAGCCATCGAGTCTCGGCATCATCACGTCGCTGATCACCAGATCCGGCAGCATCTGCTGCGCCTTCACGAAGCCCTCCTCGCCATCCACCGCAGTGGTCACATCGAATCCCTCGTCCTCGAGGTAAGCCTGAACCGCTGTTCGCAGACCGGGCTCATCGTCAACCAGCAGCAGCCTCGGCGCCGGAACCTCCTGCTCGTCTGTGCTGGGTGGGGGGGCGTCGCTCATGGCTGGCTCGCACTCAGTGCAATGTATGGAGCACGAGCTCAGGGAGCCAGTGCGGGTAACTGCTCCTGACGTTCGGGAATCAGGGTCGAATACCCCAGAGAGAGGGCCTTGTCCCTCAGCGTGACCGGATCGGTGCCCGCCAGCTCCGGAACACAGGCCGCCCACCAGACCAGATGATCCTCACGGTTGGTGTCGTTCACCGGACCCCCGGGATTGATCGTCCGCACATACACCGCCGTCGCGGTGCGTTTGACGCGAACCGGGCTGGAGGTGCTGCAATCGACCGACTCGAAGTAGATGTTCAGATCGGAAGGGGATTCCTCCCAGATCTGATAACGCCGCATGGTGTCCGTGGACGAGGGCGTCCTCACCTCATAGATACCGATGATGCGCGGGCCTCCGGCATCGGGCTCCTCGATCAGCACCTTCAGATCCTGAGGCCTGGATTTCTTCATCTGCTCCAGCACCTCCTGACGATCGATCCCGCGGATCGGCGCAGTGCACAGGAGCACAGGCAATGCAACGGCTACGGACAACATCAGCCTGGACAGCACAGAACGCATGCGCGTTGCGGCGGAAATCTGCGCACCATGGTGACAAGAACCCGCGCCTCTGATCTGACCTCGTCACCACTTGCCTTTGATCACCAGGCAACCACGCCCTGTGCCGCCGAAGTGGTGGAGGCGATGGAGCCGTACTGGTGCGAGCAGTGGGGCAATCCCTCAAGCCGGCAGCATCGGCTCGGGCTCAGTGCCGCCGCCGCTGTCTCCCTGGCGCGACGGCAGCTGGCGGAATGCCTGGCGGTGGAACCCGAACGGGTGGTGTTCACCAGCGGGGCCACCGAAGCCAACAACCTCGCCCTGCTTGGCCACGCCAGAGCCCGGAGGCGTTCCGGAGACCGGCCGGGCCATCTCATCAGCGTGGTCACGGAACACCACGCTGTTCTCGACCCTCTCGATCAGCTTCAGCGCGAGGGATTCCAGCTGACGTTGCTGCAGCCTGGAGCCGATGGCCTGATCAGCCCGGACGATCTCAAGGATGCGATCACCGCTGACACGGTGATGGTGAGCGTGATGGCGGCCAACAATGAAATCGGAGTGCTGCAACCACTGGCGGAACTCTCCGCGATTTGCCGGCAACGGGGCATCACGGTTCACAGTGATGCGGCCCAGGCCTTCGGACACATTCCCCTCGATCCGGATGCACTGGGACTGGACCTGGTCAGCCTCAGCGCCCACAAGCTGTACGGCCCCAAAGGGATCGGAGCCCTGGTGATCCGCCCGGGGATCGATCTGACCCCTCTCCAGTGGGGTGGCGGCCAGGAACAGGGCCTGCGCCCCGGCACCCTCCCGGCACCCCTGATCGTCGGGTTCGCTGCCGCGGCACGGCTGACGGTCGCGGAACGGGCATCCCGTTCCGCGCGACTGCAGGAGCTGCGGGATCACCTGCTCCGCGGTCTGCAGGAAGAGCTTCCTCAGATCCTGCTCAACGGAGCTCAGGCACCACGCCTGGCTCACAACCTCAACATCAGCGTCCCCGGGGTCAATGGCAATCGCCTGCATCGGGCTCTGCGTCCGGAACTCACCTGCAGCAGCGGATCCGCCTGCAGCAACGGCTCACCCTCCCATGTGCTGCAGTCTCTCGGCCGCAGCCGACAGCTGGCGGAAGCCTCCCTGCGGCTCAGCCTCGGACGAAGCACCACCGAGGAGGACGTGGAGCAGGCGATCCGTGTGATCACGCAGGCAGTGCGTGCGCTCACCCCTTGAACTCAGTACCTTCCGACTGATCCTTGAAACCGATGATGACCAGCACGCCGGGGCACTCTCTCGATGCGGGCTTGGCGATCCGGGATGGCTGGAGGGCTTTCCTGCTTTCACCGTGGAGCTTCGTCGGCTTCGCGGTCGTCGCGACGATCCTCTCTTCGCTGGTGGATCTGCTTCCCGGAATCGCCGGATTTCTGGCCACAACGCTGATCGATCTCTGGATCAGCATCGGGCTGGTGCGTGGTGCCTGGATCGGACTCGACGGAAGAAGACCGGCCTTCGCGGATCTCGCCGCCCTGAACGGTCCGGCGATCTGGCGGTTGTTCAGCAGTCAGCTGGTGCTGGCTCTGCTGCTGTTGCCGATCGCTCTGATCGTGATCGGGGTTGCCCTGACCGCCGCCGAGGCCATCCAGCCCGCCGCCCGGCTGCTGAATCTCAGTTTCGCGAGCGATCTGAGCGATCCGCAGCAGCTCAACGTGCTGATCCCGGGTTATCAGACGATGGTCATGAAGCTCATGCAGAGCCCAGTGGCCCTCATTGCGCTGCTGAGCGGCTGGGTTGTGGCGGTGTTCGTGCATGTGAACCAGTCTTTCCTGGGCTTCATCGCACTCCTCGATGGTCGTGGCCCGATCACGACGATCCGCCGCGGCTTTGAACGTGTGAAGGGTCAGTGGTGGCAGGTGCTGGGCCTGCTGGTGCTGCAGACAATCATCCTTCTGATCGGCGTTCTGCTGATGGTTCTGGGTCTGCTAGCGGCGGTTCCCCTCGTCTTCTGCATCACCGGTGCCGCCTACCGCCAGCTGTTCGGCTCCGACGACCGGGCCGATTTCCTCAAAGGGCGGTGAGCAGCACGAACCCCACCGCTCCGATCAACGCCAGCAGCAGCTGAGCCACCTGGCTCACGAGCAGTCCGGCCACAACCGCCAGGCCGACCCGCATGGAGCGGACAGCGCGGGCATTCCAGCCGAGCTCCGGAGAGCGCTCTCGCAGCGACCATGCCTCCACGACGGTTGCCATCAACCAGGGACCGATCAGCACCCCGAATCCACCGGCCAACAGTCCGAAGCCGAGGCCGACAACCGCTGCCAGAGCAGACCAGCGACCAGCCTCCAGTTTCGCTGTGGCCAGGCTCACCGCCAGCAGATCGGCGATCAGCCCCAAGGCGAAGGTCACCGTGGCCAGCAGCAGCGGAGGCCAGCCGGCACTCCAGCCGACATGCCAGCACCAGAGCCCGGCACCGACCGGCAGCCAGAGCAGTCCTGGCAGCACCGGCAGCAGCGTTCCCGGCAAAGCCACCAGCTGGAGGGCCAGCGCCAGCCACCAGATCGGATCAACCGGCATCGACCCTCCGAGCCAGTCGCCACTTGGCACTGCGGCTGCGGGGATTGCTGTCCTGTTCCTCCTCGGAGGCCACGACGGGCTTGCGGGTGAGCCTCTCCAGCCGGTCATCACGCAGGAATGCCGTCTTCACGCGGCGATCCTCGAGAGAGTGGAAGCTGATGATTCCCAGCCGCCCAGCGGGCTCCAGCCAGTCCGGGGCCTGCTGAAGCAGTCGGTCCAGCACACCCAGCTCGTCGTTCACAGCGATCCGCAGGGCCTGGAAGGTGCGGGTCGCGGGATGAATGCGTCCCCGCCGCGCCTTCGGCGGATAACAGCCGGCCACGGCGTAGGCCAGGGCGGCCGTCCCGCTGTAGGCCCCCTGCTCGGCCAGATCCGCCTTGATCCTGCGGGCGATGCGCCGCGACAGTCGCTCCTCCCCATAGGCATAGATGAGGTCGGCCAGCGCACTCTCCTCAAGCCTCCCGATCAGCTGCGCCGCCGTCTCCCTCCCCTGATCCGGGTTCATCCTCATGTCCAGAGGCCCGTCAAGTCGGAAGCTGAATCCTCGCGCCGCCACATCCAGCTGGGGACTGCTCACCCCCAGATCCGCAAGCACCATCAGAGCCGGTTCGTCAGGGGTGAAGTCCGCGAAGTTGGCGGCGACGATCTGAACTCTCTCTCCGAAGGGAGCCAGTCGCTCGGCCGCTGCTGCGCGAGCCGTGGGGTCCTGATCGAGGCCGATCAGCCGCCACTCCGGATGCCGCTCCAGGAGCAGAGCGCTGTGACCGCCTCCACCGAGGGTGGCATCAATGAGCAGACCGGCCGATTCCGCCAGAGGCTGCGCAGCTGCCACAACGGCATCCGCCAGCACCGGCACGTGGCTGAACTGAGGCGCGATCGGCAAGCAACGACCCGAGTTGGACTCCTTAAGATTGATTCATCTATCGATCCGTGGCTCCCATGACGCAGCTGGAAACGCGCACGGAGCCGATGGTGGTGAACTTCGGGCCTCACCACCCCTCCATGCATGGGGTGTTGAGGCTGGTGGTCACCCTCGATGGTGAGGATGTGGTGGATTGTGAGCCGGTGATCGGCTACCTCCACCGGGGCATGGAGAAGATCGCCGAGAACCGCACAAACGTGATGTTCGTGCCTTACGTGAGCCGCATGGACTACGCGGCCGGCATGTTCTACGAGGCAGTGGTGGTCAACGCTCCGGAAAAGCTGGCGGACATCCCGGTGCCGAAGCGTGCCAGTTACATCCGCGTGCTGATGCTGGAGCTGAACCGCATCGCCAACCACCTGCTCTGGCTTGGACCCTTCCTGGCGGACGTGGGAGCCCAGACGCCCTTCTTCTACATCTTCCGGGAGCGGGAGATGATCTACGACCTCTGGGAAGCGGCCACCGGTCAGCGCCTGATCAACAACAACTACTTCCGTATCGGCGGTGTCGCAGCCGATCTCCCCTGGGGATGGCTGGAGAAGTGTCGCGATTTCTGCGACTGGTTCGCACCGAAGATCGACGAATACGAAAAACTCATCACCAACAACCCGATCTTCCGGCGCCGCATCGAAGGGCTCGGCAGGATCGAGGAACAGGACGCCATCAACTGGAGCCTGTCCGGCCCGATGCTGAGGGCTTCCGGTGTGCCCTGGGACCTCCGCAAGGTGGACCACTACGAGTGCTATGACGATTTCGACTGGCAGGTGGCGTGGGAGAAGGAAGGTGATTGCTACGCGCGCTATCGCGTGAGAATCGAGGAGATGCGCCAGTCCCTCAAGATCCTGCGTCAGGCCTGCGACATGATCCCCGGTGGCCCCACCGAAAATCTCGAGGCGCGACGGCTCAACGAAGGCAAGGGGAGCGAGGCCGCAGGCTTCGATTACCAGTACGTCGCCAAGAAAGTGGCGCCCACCTTCAAGATCCCTGACGGTGAGCTCTACACCCGTCTGGAATCAGGAAAAGGGGAGATCGGCATCTTCATCCAGGGCAACAACGATGTCACTCCCTGGCGTTTCAAGATCCGAGCCGCTGACAGCAACAATCTGCAGATCCTTCCCCACATCCTCAAGGGACACAAGGTGGCCGACATCATGGCCATCCTTGGTTCTATCGACGTGATCATGGGATCTGTGGATCGCTGAGTCCTCTGGACATCACGCCCTGGCTGACCCTGGAACGGACGGTTCGCTTCGGCGACACCGATGCTGCTGGTGTGATGCATTTTCACCAGCTGCTGCGTTGGTGTCATGAAAGCTGGGAGGAAAGCCTGCAGGCCTTCGGTCTTGAAGCGGGTGATGTATTCCCCGGCTGCCGCGGCCAGGACAGCTTCCCCGACGTGGCCCTGCCGGTGGTGCACTGCAGCACCGATTTCCTCGGACCGGTCCACGCAGGCGATGGTCTGGTGGTGACGCTCGAGCCCAAGCGACTGGATCCCGGCAGTTTCGAAGTGAGCAGCAACTTTCTGCATGCCGGCTCCAGCGTGGGCCGCGGCCTGCTCCGCCATGTCGCGATCAAGGCGACGACCCGCCGGCGCTGCAACCTGCCGGAGGGCGTCGACCGCTGGCTGGAGGCCTCAGGCCTCGGCCGCATCAACCCGCTCTAGCCAACGCCGCCAGTGATCGCGCTGCCATTTGCCTGCGTCACTCGCTGCAAGATTCGGACAGAGCACCCAGCGACGAGGCCGTTCCGCGGCCATCCAATCAACCGTGACCGCCTGAAGACAGGCCAGCAGGTCCACCTCGGAGCAGCCCACCTGCGGCCGGATCAGCGCCACCAGCCTCGCCCCCCACTCAGCGTCGTCGACGCCCAGCAGCAGTACTGCCGCAAGCGGCAGACGCTGCCTGCGGGCCGCCTCCATCAGACGTTGCTCGAGCTGCTCGGGGAACACCGTCTCGCCGCCGGACTGAACGGCGGAATCGAGCCGTCCGATCAGCTGCAGACCCCCCTCTCCGATGACGGCCCTGTCGCCGGAACTCCACCAGCCGTCGGCATCGGCCAGCGGGGCGATCCGATCCGGTTGATCAGGGCACCAGCAGCCCCAGGCAAGACGGTCCGTTCTGACCTGCAGGCCGCCGGCTTCCGTCAGACGCAGATCCACATCCGGGAGCGGATCACCGCAGCCCGCTGCACCGGCAAGGAAGCGATCCGGGGGAAGCACCGCCACCATCGCGGCCGTCTCCGTGGCGCCGTAACAGGGGGCCAGCCGGATGCCCCGCTCCCTGGCCCGCGCGGCCAGAGATGCCGGCAGCGCAGCGCCGCCCACCCAGATCACAACAAAGCCCTGCAGCCAGGCCTCTCCAGCTGGGTGCGCCATCAGCCTGGCGAGCTGGGTCGGCACCAGCGACAGCAGCCGCACACGCCCCTGCCAGTCCGGCAGGTCGCTGCAATGGCTCATCAACGCTTCGGGGCGCTTCATCAGATCGGGAGCCAGCGGAGCGTGCGGACTTCCCCAGCAGCGGCTGCGCCACCAGGGCATCAACCCGCTGACGTGATGCATCGGCAAGGGATTGAGCGTCAGACAGGCCGCCGGATCAATGCCGATGCTCCGCAGCCAATCCGCCGTGGCGGCAGCGGAGCGATCCAGGTGCGCCGCCGGCTGCAGGCAGAGGCGTCGTCCACCGGTGCTGCCACCGCTGCCGATCACCACTCCAGGCCCCTTCGGCAGCAATCGCTCCGGGACTGGCGGGTCTGACGCAGACCGTCCCAGTTGCAGCCATGCGGACTCCCCGGGACCGCTGAGCAGAGCAGACGCCTCCATCAGGCCGCCGCCTCCCACACCACCTGCGGGTCATCACAGAACAGCGGTCCGGCAGGACACCAGCCTGGAGCCAGCCCCGGGGCCGCCGGGGTCGGACCCTGCATCTGGAGTGCTGCCAGGTGATGCAACCAACGGCGGCCGATCCCTGTTTCAAAAGCGGTGCTCACCATCCGCTGCGGCATGCCCTCCTGCAGATCCCGCAGCAGCAGACGCGGATCGCCATCCACGGCTGGGCGGCGCACCTGCCAGCCTGGCCAGGTCTCCCGCAGCCTGGGATCGCGCATCAGGGACTCGTCCAGCGCCACCGGCCCCTGCTCGGCAAGCGATTCCAGTCCATCTCGATCGTCCGGGGGCAGGGGCTGCTCCAGCCAGGCGAAGCGTGCATCTCCCACCAACGAGCGCATCCAGGCCAGCGCTGTCGTTCGGTCCCAACCGCCGTTGGCGTCCAACCGCAGACGCGCCGTCGACGGAAGGCGTTCCATCAACTGCTCAAGCCAGCGGCGCTCCAGCCCGTCAGCCTCTGCCGCGACCTTCCATTTCAGCGTCAGCGCCCGACGGCGTCCGCGCTGCTCCAGCAGACGATCCAGATGCGGCAGCATCAGGCCTCCGGCCGGCAGCAGCTCAGCCCCTTGCGGTGCCATCAGCCAGCCGCGCCTGGCACGATCTCCGACCAGCCCATCCAGTTCCGCCAGCGCACCACCGAGGCCGAAACCGATGGCGCCGCTGAGTCGTGGCAACAGCGGCTCGAGCGTGTCCCGCGTCAGAGGGCTGGGCAGCGCCTCAAGCTCACGCCGGCAGCGGGGCAGCAGTGCCTGATCGAGCGGGGAGACCTCCCCCCAGCCGATTCGGCCACCACGGCTCTCGAGCCGCAGCAGCCAGCCGGAACGATCACGCAGCACCCCTGCAGCCGTGCGCAGCGGCTGAATCAGCGCAAACCGGAACGGTCGGATCTGCAGCTGAAGGTCCATGGCTTCATCAATAGAGCCTGACCGCCGAGAGGGCCAGTCCCACACTCAGACCAAGACCGTTGAGGGCCTGAAAGCGCAACGCCAGGAATTTGCTGCCGACGATCCGCTCAGGCTGGTCATGGTGCTGATGCAACAGACGGATCAACGCCGTGGCTGCCGGCAGACCGATGCCGGCCAGCAGCACGGTCGGAGGCCACTGCCCCCGCAGGACGGGGATCCATTCCAAGGCCAGGGTGAGGGCCACGAACCATGGGACCAGAGCCGCTGCCCTGGCGCTGCCGAGACGCACCACCGGCGATCGCTTGCCGTGGGCTGCATCCTCCTCCACCTGGTGGAAATGGGAGCAGAAGAGAACGAGCGTGGTCGCCAGCGCCGGCCCCGCGCTGAGGGTCAGGGCGATGCGCCAGGGAATCGCGGCGGTTCCCTCGGGAGCCAGGACCAGCAGGGCAGCCGACGTGGCGAGGGGGCCGAAGGCCAGCCAGCAGAGGGGCTCCCCCAGGCCCCGATACCCCAGACGGAGCGGTGGACCCTGATAGGCGTATCCGATGCCGCAGCACAGCAGCACCAGCGGCAGAACGGCGGGACTGCTGCGCAGAGCCAGCCAGCCCATCAACAGCAGGCCGAGCAGCAGTGCCGTGCTGGAGAGCAGGGCCACCCAGTCGCGACGACCGGTGAGATTGATCACCGAGTGGGGCTTCCCCCGCTCATCGATGCCGGTGTCGGCATCAAAGAGATCGTTGCTGAGGTTCTCCCAGAGCAGCAGCAGGATCGCCGCCAGCAGGAAACCAAGCAGCTGATCCCAGCGCAGGCCAAGACCGGCCCCGAGCCGCCAGCCGGCGGCCAGCAGCACCGGCATGACAGCGACCGAGTACATCGGCCACTTGATCGCTGCCATCCACAGACGACGGCGCTTGTCGTAACGGGATGCGACATCCTGAGGCTCTGGCATGGACTGGACCGCCTCGGTCCGGATGAAGACCCATACATTTGAGCAGTCCCCCTGCACAGCCTTCGCCGCGGATGCCGGCTGACTCACGCTTCTATGACCTGCTGAGTGCTGCCGAGTCCGGATGGAAGGACCGGATCGGCGACGATGGGCTGCTCAGCCTGGCGCTGCCTCTCGACGGCATTGACCCCATGTGGGCGCTGACGGGGGTGGCCGGCGAGCAGACTTTCCGGATGCTCTGGGACAGTGCGCCTGGGCTGAGTCTGGCGGCAGCTGGGCGTTGCCAGCAGCTGGAGTTGGCGGGAAGCCGCCGCTTCGAACTGGCCCAGCGCTTCTCCGATCTGACGCTGGGGCGGCTGGTGGATGGTCGGCCCGACTGCCCGCCCCAGGCCAGACCGCGGGTGCTGCTCAGCTTCAGCTTCTTCGATCAGACCACCGGACATCAGCAGGATCCGATGACGGTGCCCTCGGTCCAGGCGGTGCTGCCCTGCTGGCAACTGAGCCGCCAGGGACGCCGCGGCTGGCTGCGCATCAACGGCGTCGTCACCGATGCCGCCGATGCCCGTCATCTGGCCGAACGGCTCTGGCTGAAGGCAACGGATCTGGAGGAGTCCCGGCCAGCCGATCCCGTGGACAAGGCCGAACCTCTCTGGAGCCGGCATGCCGCACTGCCCTGGCAGGACCAGTACAGCGGTGCACTCCACCGTGCCCTTGAGCTGGTCAACGGCGGCGAACTGCACAAGCTGGTGCTGGCGGTGCGCCAGTCGATCGATCTGACGCAGCCCTTCGATCCGCTGCCTCTGCTGAGCCGCCTGAGGCGGCAGCAGGCGGGCAGCTGCCGGTTTCTGTGGCAGCGGGAAGCCGGGAATGTGTTCTTTGGAGCCTCACCGGAGCGGTTGCTGAGTCTTCGGGGAGGCTGCCTGCGCAGCGATGCGCTGGCCGGAACCGCCGGTCATGGCGATGACGGTCAACAGCTGCTGCAGTCGGACAAGGACCGCAGAGAACATGAACTGGTGGTGGAGACGATCACCGATCAACTTCGCCAGGCGGGCCTGACGCCATGGCGACGGCGTCAGCCTCAGCTGGCACGCCATGGCCGCCTCACCCATCTGCACACACCGATCACGGCGGAGACCGGCGGCCTCTCCGCTCTGGCGCTGGCGGACCAGCTCCACCCGACACCTGCTGTGGCGGGTCTGCCGCGTCGGGAGGCCATGGCCTGGCTACGGACCCTGGAACCGTTCGAACGGGGGGGCTACGCCGCTCCGTTCGGCTGGATCGACAGCGCCGGAGATGCCGAACTGCGTGTGGCCATCCGCTGCGGCCATGCCCGCGGCCAGCGTCTGGATCTCACGGCCGGTGCAGGTTTGGTGCGTGGATCGATCGCTGAGCGGGAACTCCAGGAAGTGGGTCTGAAGCTGGCCGTCCTGGCCGACCAGCTCGACTGGAGCTCCGAAGCTCAGAGCAGTCCACGCAGCCGCTCGATCACCTGATCCGCAAGCGGCTGCTGCATCAGCCGTTCCACCTCGCGGATGCCCGTCGGGCTGGTGACATTGATCTCGCTCAACATGCCGTCAATGACATCGATGCCCACGAAGAAGAGACCTTCCGAGCGCAGGGATGGCGTCAACGCCTCGCAGATGCGACGTTCCCGCTCGCTGAGGACCGTCGCCTCGGCCTGACCGCCCACCGCCAGATTGCTGCGGAACTCACCGGCGCTGGGACGCCGGTTCACCGCTCCAAGCGGCTCTCCGTCCACCAGCAGGATGCGCTTATCGCCCTGCATCACAGCCGGAAGAAACCGCTGTGCCATCACCGGCAGCCGCTCCTGATCGGTGACCAGATCGAGGAGGGCCTTGAGCCCGGGAGCATCGGCCGAAACCCGGATCACACCAAGCCCGGCCCGACCACCGAGAGGTTTGAGGACGACCTCACCCTGCTCCTCCGCGAATCGGGTCAACTCGCTGACACGGCCGGCCACCAGCGTCGGTGCCATCCAGCGACTGAAGCGCAGAGCTCCGAGCTTCTCGTTCCAGGCGCGGAGGGCACTAGGGCGGTTGAGCACGCGCACACCGGCGCGCTCGGCCACCTCCAGAAGATGGGTCGCGTACAAGTAGGCCTCATCCACCGGCGGGTCCTTGCGCATCCAGATCACGTCGAATCCAGACAACGACTGACGCTCCGCAGATCCGACACCGATCCAGGGGTCCGGTGTCACCGGCAGGGCCACAGCCAGGGGCTCATCCCCCCGGGCGATCAGATCCGATGGTGTGCAGGCCCAGATGTCATCGCCCGCCCGCTGGGCCGCCTGCATCAACGCCGCCGTCGAATCCTTCTCCGGACGGACCTGCTGCAGGGGGTCCAGAACGAACAGCTGACGCATGGCTCAGGCGGCGAGCAGAGGATCAAGCTCGCCGGCCCGCTCCAGCGCATGAAGTTCATCGCACCCTCCGATGTGACGGTCATCGATGAAGATCTCGGGCACGCTGCGGTGGCCTCCACTGCGCTCGGCCATCGCATCGCGGGCGGCATTGTCACCGTCGATGGCGTACTCCGTGTACGACACCTGCTTGCTGTCCAGCAGATGCTTTGCCCGAATGCAGAACGGGCAGGTGCGCCACGTGTAGATCTCGACCTTGGCCATGGCTCGAATGACACCGATCTACGGACTCTATGAAGCGAAGGCGCTGGTAGCGTCGATCCCTGATCAAGGACCCGTCCTTGCTGGACCTCACCGACTTCAAGCGCGATCTCTCCGAGCTCACTGACCGCCTGGGCCATGCCCAGGACTGTCTTTGACGTCCCCGCACTGAACGCCAGGCAGAGAGATCTCGAGCAGCTGGCTGCCCAGCCCGACTTCTGGGATGACCAGCAGAACGCCCAGAAGCAGATGCGCAACCTCGACGAGGTAAAAGCGCAGCTGCAGCAACTTCAGAGCTGGCGCGCGTCGATCGAGGACGCTCAGGCCACTCTTGAGCTGTACGACCTTGAGCCCGACGACGACATGCTCGCGGAGGCCCAGCAGGGCCTGGACGGTCTTCGCCTTGGCCTGGACCGCTGGGAGCTGGAGCGCCTGCTCAGTGGTGACTACGACAAGGAGGGCGCTGTTCTCACCATCAATGCCGGCGCCGGTGGCACCGATGCCCAGGACTGGGCTCAGATGCTGCTGCGCATGTACACCCGCTGGGCCGAGGACCACGGCATGAAGGTGACCGTGGACGAACTCTCCGAGGGTGAGGAAGCCGGCATCAAGAGCTGCACGATCGAAGTGGAAGGGCGCTACGCCTACGGCTACCTGCGAAACGAGAAGGGCACCCATCGCCTGGTGCGCATCTCACCGTTCAACGCCAACGACAAGCGCCAGACCAGCTTCGCCGGCATCGAGGTGATGCCCAAGATCGATGAAGAGGTCGACATCGACATCCCCGAAAAGGATCTGGAGGTCACCACCAGTCGTTCCGGCGGGGCTGGCGGACAGAACGTGAACAAGGTGGAAACGGCGGTTCGGATCCTTCACATCCCCACCGGCCTGGCGGTGCGCTGCACCCAGGAACGCTCCCAGCTCCAGAACAAGGAGAAGGCGATGGCGCTGCTCAAGGCCAAGCTGCTGGTGATCGCCCAGGAGCAGCGAGCCGCTGAGATCGCCGACATCCGTGGCGACATCGTGGAAGCGGCCTGGGGCAACCAGATCCGCAACTACGTGTTCCATCCGTATCAGATGGTCAAAGACCTGCGCACCAGTGAGGAGACCAACGATGTGCAGGGTGTGATGGATGGCGCACTCGACCCCTTCATCGATGCCTCCCTGCGGCAGGGTGTTGACCGTCCCGGCGACGATGCCGACAGTTGAATCCGATGGCCACGGAAACCTCGTCACCCCCCAGCTTCACCAAACAGGCAATGCGCAACATGGTGCGCAAGGGTCGTCAGAGCCTGGTGCATTTCGGCCTCACTGCCTTTGGATTCCTCGGGTTCATCGTTCTGGTGGCCTGGCTGGGGCGTCCGACCCTGCCGCACTGACCGGAAGCCAGCCGTGATCTCCCTCGACCTGGCCCTGGATCTCGGACCAGGCCTTCAGACGGGCCTGATTCCCTGGCCTGAACAACTGATCAGCTGGATCGAAGCGGTCCGGACCGATGCCCAGCTGACCTGCCCGGCACCGCTGCGTACCGCCGAGGAGATGAGCCTCGGCCTGCGCTTCACCGATGACAGCACCATCGCCGCACTGAATGAGCACTGGCGGGATCGGGCGGAAAGCACCGATGTGCTCTCCTTCGCAGCGCTGGATCCCAGCGACGGCTGGCCCAACACCCCATGCCTCGAGCTCGGCGACATCGTCGTTTCCGTTGAGACGGCTCAGCGCCAGGCGGAGGAGCAGGGCCACAGCCTGGAGCGCGAACTGCGCTGGCTGGTCAGCCATGGACTGCTGCACCTGCTGGGCTGGGATCATCCGAATGATCAATCCCTGGCGGCGATGCTGGCGCTACAGGAGCATCTCCTGGACATTGGAGGTAGTGTTCAGCCGCGAGGTGAAGGCCTGGTGGTCACCGATCCCCTGCGAGATGCCCACTGACACCCCCATCCCGGTGCCTGAGGAGGTCGCTGCCATGCCTGGTACAGGACAGCGCGGTGTCCGGCGGGGATCCTGGCGCATCGCCGGAGATCTGCCGGCCAGTTTCCGGTACGCGGCTCAGGGCCTGGGTTACTCCTTCGTCAGTCAGCGCAACTTCCGGATCCACGTGATCATCGGCTTGGTGGTCTTCGGTCTCGGAACCTGGCTGCAGCTGGATCTGATCCGGATGGCGGTGCTGGTGCTGACGGTGGCCGCCGTGCTGGTGCTCGAACTGCTGAACACGGCAATCGAGGCCGTGGTCGACCTGGCCATCGGCCGCCGCTACCACCCGCTGGCCCGCATCGCCAAGGACTGTGCCGCCGCTTCCGTGCTGGTGGCTGCGATCAGTTCACTGCTGATCGCCCTGTTCCTGCTGCTTCCCCCCCTGCTGCTCCGTCTGGGGCTCTGATCCCCACCCCCTGAGACGATGCTGCTGGTCATCGACAACTACGACAGTTTCACCTTCAACCTCGTCCAGTACCTGGGGGAGCTCGCTCCGCAGCACCCGATCGCAGCTGACCTGAGGGTGCACCGCAATGACGAACTCGATCTGACGGCGATCCGAGAGCTGCGACCCGACGCGATCCTGCTCTCCCCAGGCCCGGGGGATCCGGACCAGTCCGGCATCTGCCTCGAGATTCTCAGGGAGCTGTCGCCAACGACTCCGACCCTTGGGGTCTGCCTTGGTCACCAGGCCATCGCCCAGGTGCACGGCGGGCGCGTGGTCCGTGCCGTCGAACAGATGCACGGCAAGACGTCCGCCGTTCTGCACCGGGGTGAAGGCGTCTTCGCAGGGCTGCCTCAGCCCCTCACCGCCACCCGCTATCACTCATTGATCGCTGAGCGGGACAGTCTTCCCGAATGCCTTGAAGTGACGGCCTGGCTCGAAGACGGAACGATCATGGGGCTGCGGCATCGAGACCACCCTCACCTGCAGGGCGTGCAGTTCCATCCCGAAAGTGTGCTCACGGAGGCCGGCCATCAGCTGCTGGCCAATTTCCTGCGGGAGGCCGAAGGGCATCGCTGTTAACGTCCTTGGCCACATGTCGTTCCCGATGCCCGTGCTGCGCACCACCCTGATGGCTGCATCCGGACTGGCTCTGGGCCTTCAGGCTTCAGCTCTTGCCGGTACAGGCGTCACCATCAGCAGTTATGGGCAGCGGGCGCTGCTGATCCGAGGAGGAGGGCAGTCCGTGCTGCTGAATCCTTATCGGGCGGTTGGCTGCGCTGCAGGCCTCGGGGAACCACGGGTCAACGCCGGGGTGATTCTGGCCAGTTCCGAACTGGCGGATGAAGGGGCCCGTGGGGTTGCCAGCGGCCGGTTTCTGGTGGCGCCGGGCTCCTATCGCATCGGCGGACTGGTGCTGGAGGGATTCGCCAACCCCCACGACCGCATCGAAGGTCGCCGCTTCGGCGACTCCACTATCTGGCGCTGGCAGCAGGGAGGACTCAACTTTGCCCATCTCGGTGCCACGGCAGGACCACTCAGCGGGGCCGACCGGGTGTTACTCGGACGACCGGATGTGCTGATCATCGGCGTCGGCGGCGGCAGCAAGATCTTCAACGCCGAAGAAGCCAAGGCGGTGGTGAATCAGTTGAACCCCAAGCGCGTGATTCCAGTGCAGTACGTCAACGGCGACGCACCTGAAGGGTGTGATCAAGGGGGTGTGCAGCCGTTCCTCGATGCCATGGGCGGAACCGCAGTGCGCCGTGTCGGCCAGTCGCAGACCCTGCCGGGCAGCCTCGACGACACCACCGTGATCACGGTGATGCAGTAGCTGGAGCCACTCAAACCGACCAAACCGGTCCTTGAGAGATGTATCCCAACTCGGCAAATCCAACTGCATCTGCCTCTAACTCTGAATACCCATAGGCACCAGTGTTGGGATTGAAATATCCAATGAATTGAACATCCCCTTCCATCGGCGGCAGTGCCCGAAAGGCTTTATCAGAATCTGAATACCCGCCGGCCTTCATGATGTCCTTCGCCCGTTGTTTTCCACGCACGATCCGGCTCGTTCCAGTGGCATCGTGGGTCATGGAATAGTACTTTCGACCGCCATCCTTTTTGGACACATTAAAAAAAGAGCTGGGCATCGACACATAACCAGCATCTTCCTCAGAAAGCAATGCGATCGTTTCGCCCAGACTCTTGGAATAGTGGGTGTCAAAAGTGGCGATCGAATCAGCTCGCGTGACCACTTTCTGACCAGTAATCACATCGGCTCGACTGGAAAGCCTTAGGTTCTTAGTCTTGTTCTTCGACTGATCATCGCCAAGAAAGCTCAACCGGGCTCCACCGTATTCATAGGCAGATCCAATGATCTGTCCGTAAGGATCTCCGGCGCCAGTTGCGGTGATCCAGAGTTGATACCCCGTTGCATTAGCGATGCCGCCATGGGCCCGAAATCCAACAGGAAGCTGCTGAACATCTTCCGAGAGATGGGGGATATCTAATGCACCAGCAATGGTGTCGGTGTACTCGACAACATTTCCACCCATGTCGTAAGCAAGCCAGGGGGATGGACTATCGGAGCCGCCAACATCTGTAACATTTGCATTCCCATAGGTCTGACCCGCTGGCGCATACCAAGGCTGCCAGAAAACACCAAAATCATAATTAGAATAGCCTTGATTACCCTTTACAATTGATTCAAGATCCTCAGCCTGAACTTCACCTGTATTGCTGACATTCACTCGAGCAAAAGAGCTGTCAGCAGCCTCCCCCTTTGCTAGATCTTGACTTTTACCTTCCTGGGTAAACAGGGGAATCGGAGCCTCATTACTGACGGTTGGAAAATAGAAGTAGTTCGTTCCGTTTCCCGTCTCCTCGCCCGCATAATAAGCAGCCTTGATCCACTCATCCTGGGAAGGGAAAAACAGACCATCGACATTCTGACGCGCCAGAAATGCATAATTCGAATCACTTAAATCATAAGAACCAGTATCAATCGTCTCAGAAAACTTATAATAACGATCTGTCACGTCAACATCAAATCCGAGAGGGCTCTTTCGCTTGGACCGCTTGTGCCCAACCGCTTCCCCATTAACAAGAGAATTTATAAAATACGCGAATTGAAATCCGTTGATCATCATCACCGGCTTATCCGCCCACACCGGATCAGCCACGGCATAATGCTGGCCATCATCAGCGTGATCTACATATAAAATTTGGCCCTGAAAGGGTCCACCAAGGGATTATTTTTTTCATTCCAAAGCTTGACCTTAGTCCACGGCTGCTTTGGATTCTCACCCTCGGAATCGACAGCATTGAGAAACGCACAATACTGAGCTGCAGTAATTTCAAACTGACCAATATCATACTCGTAGGGAACACCTCCAACGACCTGGTAGTTGAGGAGAAGCTCCGACGTTGTATCTATAGCAATGGGTGCCACTGCTGGTGGATTCACGGGATGAGCTGGAATGGTCTCCTCAGACGGAGGAATGAAACCGCGAATCGCAACTCCTTCATTGCCCGCTTGCTCAACGCTCGCAAAACTAAGCTTGATGTCGTAGTTATTTTTTCCCTGACGCCTCAAGCGTCGCTTTGCCTGGTTGCTCATGACATCATTTCAATTTCTTTAAACTAAAAGCAGCCAAAAAGAACATCGCGGAAGTGCGGAATTGATTCACATCGATGATTAGAAAATCAGCCAAAAGCTTCGGTGAGGCAACTGATGATGACGAAGACAATCAGTTCACTTGTCCGAGCTTGAGCAACCGTGCCGATAGCCCTGCGCGATCGAAACCCGCGACAACACACAACAACACCAGCACCCGTGCTTTCTGGGGATTGAGGCGGCCTGCCGCCAGCAGTCCCAGCCGTTCATCCTCAGGGCACCCATGCACGGGCCCTGATCCACAGCGGTTGGCACGCAGCATCAGCGGCCGCTTCCCTTGCCAAGCCTGAAGCGCCGAACGCTCAGCGGCGGACAACTGGCCGGCACCAGTGCCGGTGAACACCAGGCCTTCAACACCAGCCTCGAGCAACGCCATCAGCACACGAGCATCGGGCTCCACACACCCGTAAAGAATGGCCACCTGCGGCCATTGCTCCGGTAAAGCGAGCCCTGTAAAGGGCACTTGCCGCGATCCGCTCGCCGTTGACAGATGCACGCCAACGTCATCCACCCAGCCCAGCGGTCCGCCGCAGGGACTGGCAAAGGCTCCCACCCCCTGGGTGGCCACCTTGGTGACCCGCTGAGCGCCATGGATCTGGCCATCCATCACCACCAGCACGCCATGGCCATGGGCTTCGGGGCTCAACGCCACCTGCACGCCTTGAAACAGGTTGAGCGGCCCATCGGCACTGAGGGCCGTGGCCGGACGCATCGCTCCCACCAGCACAACGGGCCGAGGATCATCGATCAGCAGTTGAAGCAGCCAGGCCGTTTCCTCCAACGTGTTGGTGCCATGGGTGATCACCACCCCGGCCAGCTCTGGATCTGCCGCAAAGGCATCACGAATGCGCCCCACCAGCGCGCGCCAATGCTCAAACAACAGGTCGGCGCTGTCGACATTGGTGATCTGCACCACTGCGATGTCCGCCAGCCCCTGCAACTGCGGTAGCGCCGCCAGCAGCTCGTCTCCGGCCATGACACCGGCGGTGTAGGCATTGAGCTGGGTCGCCTCAGCAGCACGCCCGGCAATGGTTCCACCGGTGGCCAGCAGCAGCAGACGCGTCACGGGTCGATGGCGAGAAAAGTCTCCAGGAAGCGCTGCATCTGACTGCTGGTGCCGAGGCTGACGCGCAGGGAGCCATCGATCAGCGGTTTGCCAGCCATCGAACGCACCAGGATTCCGGCTGCGCGCAGATCCGCCTCCACCTCGACCGGAGGACGCTTCGGCCAGATCAGCAGGTAGTTTCCGCCGTCGCAGTGATGACGGATTCCTGCAGCCTTCAGACCCTCCAGGGTCAAGGCGCGGGCGCGCAGCACCTCTGCGACGTAGGCATCGACGTAGGACTGATCCGCCAGCGCCGCAAATGCCGCAGCCACAGCCACGCTGTTGACGTCGTACGGACCCGTGACGCGGCTCACCCGGTCGACGACATCGGCATGACCAATGGCAAAGCCGATGCGCAGACCCGCCAGCCCGGCGGTTTTGGCCAGTGAGCGCAACACCAGCAAATTCGGCGTGGCCGAGAAATCAGCGCACGGCAGCACACTGTCGCCGGTGAACGCCTCATACAACTCGTCCACCACCACCAGCGTGGTGGGGGCCCCGGTCGCCAGTTCAAGAATCCGCTGCGGCTCCAGACGTGTTCCCGTGGGGTTGTTGGGGTTGCAGATCAGCAGCAGCCGCGGTGATCGCGCCTCGAGAGCCTCACGAATCATCTCCAGAGGGAAGGAGAACCCCGCACCGTCGTAGGGAATCGCCTCGATCTCCATCCCCTGCATGCGCGCACAGGGGCTGTAGTAGCCGAAGGTGGGAGCCGTGGTCAGCAGACGGTCTCCGGCATCGCCATAGGCCTGGAACACCGCATGAATCGAGGCATCAACGCCGTTGAACACACCAACTTGATGCGGCTGCAGTCCGGCTCGGCAACCGGTCTCCAGCAGGTTGCGGACCACCGCCTCCTGCAGCCCGTCGTACTCGGGATAAACAGCGATCTCCTCGCTGCTGAAACTCCGCAGCACCTGGGCCACCAGCGGGCTGGGACCGATGGTGTTCTCGTTGAAATCCAGTCGAAGGAGATCACGACGTCCTTCCAGAGGTGCGCTGTAGCCCTTCAGGTTTTCAACGGCAGGACGGGCCGCAGGGGCACCGGCCGGCGTGAAGCGGCGCTCGGCTTGACTCACATGCGATCCAGGGTGGCGATGCCCAGCAGTCCGAGCCCCAGTCTGAGGGTGTCAGCGGTCAGGCGGCAGAGGGCCAGGCGAGACGGCAGTGCCTGAGGTGGCGCCTTCAGCACAGACACCTGGTCGTAGAAGCGGTTGAACACCTGGCTGAGCTCGAACAGATAGCTGCACAGACGATTGGGCAGCAACTCCTCCTCCACCTCCGCGATCACCGCATCGAACTTCAGCAGCTCACGCACCAGGGCCCATTCCTGGGGCTCGGTGAACGCCAGCTGAGCCGTGGAGGCATCCAGGTCGCCCCCCTTGCGGGCAATGCCGGCGATGCGCACCACGGCATACAGCAGATACGGCGCCGTGTTGCCCTGCAGCGCCAGCATCCGGTCGAAGGAGAACTGGTAATTGGTGATCCGGTTCTGGCTGAGGTCGGCGTACTTCACCGCCGCCAAACCAACAGTTCCCGCCACATGCTGAATGAACTCCTCCGACTCGCTGCGCTCCTCCTGCTTCAGACGCGAGCGCAGATCGTCCTCAGCCCTCTCCACCGCTTCATCGAGAAGATCCCGCAGACGCACCGTGTCGCCGGATCGGGTCTTGAGCTTCTTGCCGTCCTCCCCCTGAACCAAGCCGAAGGGAACGTGCTCAAGGCGAGCTCCATCGGGGATCCAACCGGCCCGCTCGGCCACCTGGAACACCCCCGCGAAATGGTTCGCCTGGCCGGCATCGGTTACGTAGATGACGCGGCGGGCGCCATCCCCCTCAGGGCCATCACCGAATCGATAGCGGATCGCCGCCAGATCGGTGGTGGCGTAATTGAAGCCGCCATCGCTCTTGCGCACGATCACCGGCAGGGGTTGGCCGTCCTTGCCCTGCACTCCTTCGAGGAACACGCACTGGGCACCGTCATCGGTGACCAGCAAACCCGTGGTCTGGAGGCCATCCAGCACCGCCGGCAGGAACGGGTTGTAAAACGACTCACCTCGCTCGCTCAGGCGGATGTCGAGGCGGTCGTAGATCTTTTGGAATTCACGGCGCGACTGATCGCAGAGCAGTCCCCAGGCCTTCAGCGAGACGGGGTCGCCCCCCTGCAGCTTCACCACCTCGTCCCGGGATGTGGTCTGGAAGGCCGCGTCCTCATCGAACCGCTTCTTGGCCTCGCGGTAAAAGGCCACCAGGTCGCCGAGATCCACGGCGTCCGCTGTCTCCAGCGCTTCGGGAGCCACCTGCTTGAGGTGGGTGATCAGCATCCCGAACTGGGTGCCCCAGTCGCCCACGTGATTGAGGCGCAGCACCGGATGGCCGCGGAACTCCAGCACCCGCGCCAGCGAGTCGCCGATGATCGTGGAGCGCAGGTGCCCCACATGCATCTCCTTGGCGATGTTGGGGCTGGAGAAGTCCACCACCACCGGTGAGGTGTTCTCCGCCGCCGGCACCCCGAGGCGTGCATCCCCGAGCCGGGCAGCCACCTCAGCCGCCAGCCGCTCCGGGCGAAGGGTGAGGTTGATGAAACCAGGTCCGGCGATCTGAGGATCCAGGCAGAGATCGGAGAAGTCGGGGTCGGCCTGGAGCTGCTCCAGGATCGCTGAGGCGATCTGCCGCGGCGCCTGTTTCAGCGGCTTGGCCAGCGGCAGGGCACCGTTGGCCTGGAAATCACCGAATTCCGGCTTGCTGGCAGGCGCCAGCTGCGGATCCAATGGCCCATCGGCTGCGGGGAACGCCCGTGCCATCGCCGCCCGCAGCTGGGCGTCCAGGGTGTGGGACAGGCTGAGCATCCGCGCCGGAACATCCGGCTCCGATCATCCCTCTTCAGGTGAAGCGCATGCTCAGATCGAGCCAGCGGCTGCGGGTGACCGCTGCACTGGTGGAAATCAGATCGATGCCACTGGCCGCATAGGCCTTCAGGTCTTCGGGTTGAACACCAGAGGCCTCCAGCACCACGCCATTCGTCCTGAGCTCTCGCAGACGAGGCACCAGAACGGTGAGCTGCTCTGGGGTGAACTCATCCAGCAGCACGCCATCGGCTCCGGCCTGCACCGCTTCGCAGGCCTGGTGGTCGGTTTCCGCCTCCACGATCACCCGTGTCGGCCAGGGGGCCTGACGCCGCACCGCCGCGATCGCCGCCGTGATGCCCCCCGCCCAGGCGATGTGGTTCTCCTTGAGCATCGCCGCGTCATCCAGCCCCATGCGGTGGTTGATGCCGCCGCCGCAGCGGACGGCGTATTTCTCCAGCAACCGCAGCCCTGGCGTCGTCTTGCGGGTATCGGCCAGCCGCACACCCGTGCCCTGGAGCTGGGCCACCAGCTCAGCGGTAGCCGTGGCGATCCCGGACAGGCGCATGGCCAGGTTCAAGGCCGTGCGCTCGCCAGCCACCAGGGCTTCGGCGGCTCCCTCAAGCTCCAGCAGGCGGGCAGCCGATGAGACGGCAGCCCCCTCCTCCACCAGCAATCGGACACGCACCCCGGGGTGCAGACGCTGGAACAGCCGCTCCACCAGAGGGCCTCCACAGAAACGACCGGGCTGCTTGGCGATCCAGTGCGCCGCTCCCGTCCGGCCACGGAGAGCGGTCGCCGTGAGATCACCGCGACCGATGTCCTCCTCCAGCCACTGATCGAGGGCACGGATGAGTGCCGGAGCCTGCCAGTCCACACCGCGATCATGAGCTCCGGCGAGCCTATTTGCCGATGCAGAACCGCGAGAACACGCGGTCCAGCACCGCCTCCGTGAGCTCCTCACCGGTGATCTGCCCCAGGGCCCGGATGGCGTCCCGAAGATCGATCGTCCAGAAATCCCAGGGCAGCTGCTGCTCCGCCACCTCGCGGCTGCGGGCCAGAGACGCGGCAGCCGCAGCGGCCAGATCCCGCTGACGCTCATTGAGAGCCAGCAACATGCCACCGGTGTCGGCAGCACCGCAGGCCCCCAGCAAGGCCTGGATCAGCTGCTCCTCCCCATCGCCGTGCAGCGCCGAGACGCTCACCTCCGCAGGCTCCTGACAGGGCCCTTGCTGCAGGTCGGCCTTGTTGGCCACGATCAGGCGCGGCACTCCAGCGGGAATCCTGGCCAGCAGAGCGGCATCAGCGGGGGTCCAGCCGATCGAACCGTCGATGATCAGCAGCACCAGGTCCGCCGTGGCGAGAGCCTGTTCACTGCGGGCGATCCCCATCTGTTCGACCACATCCTGCGTGGCACGGATGCCGGCGGTGTCGAGCAGGGTGATCGGCACACCGTCCAGAACGATCTCGCTCTCCAGCAGGTCGCGTGTGGTGCCGGGCAGTTCCGTCACGATGGCGCGCTCCCGCCGGCTGAGCCGGTTCAGCAGAGAGCTCTTGCCGACATTGGGGCGACCCACCAGGGCCACCCGCAGGCCGCTCCGCACGGAGTCGCTCCGCACCCCGTCCGCCACCAGGGCGAGGAGCTCCTGGCGCACCGCCTGCAGCTCCAGCAGCAGGGCCTCACCATCCAGCGGCGGCAGATCCTCCTCGAAATCCACCCGTGCCTCCAGCTCCGTGAGCTGGTCCAGCAACCGCTCCCGGAGTGCCGTGATCCGCTGCTGAATGCCTCCATCCAGCCCGGCCATGGCCAGATCCGCAGCCCGACGGCTGCGGGCCGCCACCAGTTCACTGATCGCTTCAGCCTGGGTGAGATCGAGGCGGCCATTCAGAACCGCCCGCTGGCTGAATTCACCCGGCAACGCCCGACGCACTCCGGGCTGGGCCAACACGCGCTCCAGCACCTGCTGCACGGCGATGACGCCGCCGTGGCAGTGAATCTCCACCACGTCTTCGCCGGTGAAGCTGCGGGGGCCACGCATGAGCAGCAACAGCACCTCATCGAGGCGCCTGGATCGGCCTGCATCCAGCACGTGTCCATACAGGATCCGATGGCTCTTCCAGTCCTGCCGGCCGGGACAGACCACCACGGCCCGTCCGATCGCCTCAGCATCAGGCCCGGAGAGGCGGATCACCGCGATTCCCCCCTGCCCCGGGGCCACCGCTGTGGCCACCGCAGCGATGGTATCTGTCGGGTTCAGAGAGATCGGCTGCAACGGGGAATCCCATTCCTAGGATCCGCCCCATCCGCAGCGACACCCCCGATTCCATGCTCCAGGGCACCGTCGAGCGACTGCAGCGGGGCCTCCAGTGGATCTGGGCACAGAAGGGCAGTCCTGCCTGCCGTGCCCGGGGGCTGGCCGCGGGGGTGTTCTGCGGTTGCTTCCCCTTCTTCGGGCTGCAGATGATCCTCAGCGTTGGGGCGGCCGCCATGGTCCGCGGCAATCCACTGCTGGCTGCGGCCGGAACGTTGGTGAGCAACCCCCTCACCTACGTTCCGCTCTACTGGTTCAACTATCTGGTGGGCCGCCGGGTGCTCGGACCCGGCTCGGCGGATACCGAAGTGGGCGACATCACCCGCAGCACCCTCTGGGCTCAGGGCTGGGATTTCACCAACCGCATCCTGCTGGGATCAGTTGTGGTGGGAGCCGTTCTGGCCCTGCTTCTGGGACTGCTGGCCTACGGATTGTTCCGACGCCGTGAGGCGATGGCCGAGGTCGGACGCTCCCTGAACTGACAGGTCTGACTGGACTGACGCAGCAGCTACCCGACTCCGGTGCGAGCGATGTCGATCACATCCGCCATCGAGCGGATCTGATTCATCGTGTGGGTGAGCTGATCGGAACCGCTGAGTTCCACCCGCAGATCGATACGGGCCGGACGACCCTTGGCGGTCTTGACCCTGGCGTCGCTGACATTGATCGCCCCGTCGGAGAGACGCATCAGGATGTCCTTGAGAATGCCGACACGGTCGATCACCTCGATCCGCAGCTGCGCCGGGAAGCGATGCTGCCCCGTGCTGGCCTCGGAGTTCCAACGGACGGGCAGACGTCGTTCCGTGGGGATCGTCTCCACGTTGGCGCAACTCTGCCGGTGAACCGTGATGCCGTGGTTGCCGAGAGCGACCGTGCCGACGATGGCTTCTCCCGGCAGCGGGCTGCAGCAACCACCCAGGCGGTAATCCAGCCCCTCGATCCCGAGAATGGCCCCATCACCGACCCCGCGGCGCTCCCTGTCCGCGCTGGCAGCCCGCTGAGGCACGAGAGCCCGCGCCAATTCCTCATCAGCGGCGGGAGGCACCTCACGTTCGGCCAGCAGCCGGATCTCCTCGCGCAGACGGTTGAGCACCTGATGCAGGGTGACGGCTCCGAATCCCAGTGAGGCCAGCAGGTCAGCGGTGGAGGGCACATTGCAGCGCTGAGCCACGCGGGCCATCGCTTCACCACTCAGCAGCACCTCGAAGCCGTCACGACCCAGCTCCCGTTCCAGCAGCTGCTTGCCGCGCTCGATCGTCTCGTCACGGTGGCTGCGCTTGTACCACTGTCTGATGCGATTGCGCGCTGTGGGTGTGGCGACGAAATTCAGCCAGTCCAGGCTTGGGTGAGCGGTCTTGCTGGTAAGGATCTGGACGAAATCACCGTTATTCAGCGATGTCGCCAGCGGACACAACCGATCGTTGATGCGCGCCCCGTGGCAGTGGTCCCCCACTTCGGAGTGAATGCGGTAAGCGAAGTCCACGGCCGTGGACCCCTTGCGCAGGCCCACCACATCACCCTTGGGTGTGAACACGAAGACCTCCTCATCAAAAAGGTCCTCCTTGATCGATGCGAGGTAGTCGTTGTGGTCGTCACTGCCGCCCTCCTGCTGCCAGTCCACCAGCTGCCGCAGCCAGTTGAAGCGCTCGGCATCACTGCTGCTGCTCGCCGGTGACCCCCCCTCTTTGTACTTCCAGTGAGCGGCGATGCCGAATTCCGCCACGCGATGCATCTCGATGGTGCGGATCTGCACCTCGATCGGCCGGTGGCGACCGATCACGGCCGTGTGCAGGGACTGGTAGCCGTTCGGCTTGGGGAGACCGATGTAGTCCTTGAAACGACCGGGAATCGGTCGGAAGCTGTCGTGCACCACCGCCAGAGCGCGGTAGCAGGCCTCGACACTGGGCGTGATGATCCGAAGAGCCGCCACGTCATAGATCTCGTGGAAAGCCTTCTGGTGGCGCTGCATCTTGCTCCAGATGCCGTAGAGGTGCTTCGGACGTCCGCTGACCTCACATCCTGAAAGGCCCGCCTGACCGAGGCGGTCATTCAGCAGCGACACCGTGACCGCCAGACGCTCCTCGCGCTCGCTGCGCTTGCTGGCCACCTCATGCTGAATCTCCCGGAAGGCCTCGGGCTCCAGCAGCTTGAAGGCGAGGTCCTCCAGTTCCCATTTGAAGCGGCCGATGCCGAGCCTGTTCGCCAGAGGCGCATAGATCTCCCGGGTTTCGCGGGCGATGCGCTGCTGCTTCTCGGACTTGAGCGCACCGAGGGTGCGCATGTTGTGGAGACGATCGGCCAGCTTCACGAGCACCACTCGAATGTCGCTGGCCATCGCCAGGAACATCTTCCGCAGGTTCTCCGCCTGGGCTTCGGTTCGATTGTTGAAGTGAATGCCGCCGAGCTTGGTCACCCCCTCCACGAGCTCACGCACCTCAGCGCCGAAGTGCTGCTGGATCTGATCCGGCGTGACGTCGGTGTCCTCCACCACGTCGTGCAGGAAGCCGGCGGCGATGACACTGGCGCTGGCTCCGATGTCCCTGAGCAGATCCGCCACCGCCACCGGGTGAACGATGTAGGGATCGCCACTGGCGCGGAACTGGCCCTCGTGAAGCTGGAATCCGAAATCAAAGGCCGAGACCAGCAGGGCCTCTGGATCCGTGGGGCAGCTCTGGCCGATTCCGGGGGGAACGTTGCTGATGCACTGACGCAGCCACTCCGGCAGCGGGATGGCGTAGTCGTCCGGATTGCGGATCGCATGTCGCCGCAATTCAGGAAGGCCGCAGGAGACCGGAACGGGACCGGCATCGGTCCGGGGCACATCCGGTGTTGAAGCGGCGTCGAGCATCCGACCCGGCGGGTCAATCCATGGTATTCAGTGCTGGGGTCTTCGTCTCTGCTCCCCCTGCCCTGTCCATGTCCCGGCCGGTTCTGGAGCTCGAGCAGCTGCGACTGCGCTACCCAGGCAACGATCACTGGACGTTGAACGGACTCGATCTGACCCTCGAGGCCGGCGAGACTCTGGCCCTGGTTGGATCCTCAGGCTGCGGCAAGAGCACGGTGGCGCGTGCGGTGCTGCAGCTACTGCCACCGGGGAGTCGCTGCGAAGGGCGGCTTCAGCTCACAGGCAGCGACCCGAGAGAACTGGATCGGGCGGCTCTCCGTCATCTGCGTGGTCAGGCCGCCGGACTGGTGTTTCAGGACCCGATGACCCGCCTCAATCCCCTGATGCCGATCGGAAGCCATCTGATCGACACCCTGCAGGCGCACCGACCGGAGAGTTCCGCCCGCTGGCGCCGACAGCGCGCCGCAGAACTGCTGGAGCGGGTGGGAATCGGCACTGGGCGGATCCGGGCCTATCCCCACGAACTCAGCGGCGGCATGCGGCAACGTCTGGCCATTGCCCTGGCGATCGCCCTGGAACCGCCACTGCTGATCGCAGACGAACCCACCACAAGCCTCGATGTGGCCGTTGCCGGTCAGGTGATGGCGGAACTGAGCGGTCTCTGCAAGGAGCTCGGCAGTGCCCTGCTTCTGATCAGTCACGATCTGGCGATGGCGGCCCGCTGGTGTGAGCGGATGGCGATGCTCGATGGGGGCCGCAAGGTGGACGATGGCCCGAGCCGGCAGCTGCTCCGCGAGCCGCGATCGGATGTCGGTCAGCGCCTCGTCGCCTCGGCTCGGGCCAGAGAGGGGGGACGCTCCCCGAAGCGACCGGATCGGGAAACGGTTCTGCAGGTCGAGGAGATGCGCTGCTGGCATGCCATCGGAGGCATGCCCTGGGCACCGGTCTGGCTGAAGGCAGTGGAAGGGGTGAGCTTCAACCTGCGGGCCGGCGAGACGCTGGGAGTGGTCGGTGCCTCCGGCTGCGGCAAGAGCACCCTTTGCCGCGCCCTGATGGGCCTGAACAGCATCCGCGGCGGGCGAGTCGATCTGCTCGGACAAGACCTGCTGAAACTGCGCGGCGAGAAGCTGCGCAGCGCCCGGCGGGCACTTCAGATGGTCTTCCAGGATCCACTGGCCTGTCTGAATCCAGCCCTGCCGGTGGTCGATGCGATTGCAGACCCCCTGCTGATCCATGGGATTGCAACGAAGGCCTCAGCGCGGGAACGGGCCCGCGGCCTGCTGGAGCGGGTCGGACTCAGCCCGGTGGAGCAGTTCCAGCACCGCCTGCCCCGACAGCTATCGGGCGGCCAGCAGCAGCGGGTGGCGATTGCCCGCGCCCTTGCCCTTGAGCCCAAGGTGGTCATCTGCGATGAGAGCGTCAGCATGCTGGATGCGGAAGTGCAGGCCGAGGTGCTCAGCCTGCTGCGGGACCTGCAGCACCAGCTGGGCCTGGCGATGATCTTCGTGACCCACGACCTCGCCGTCGCCAGCGGCTTCTGTCATCGCGTGATCGTTCTCGACAAGGGGCGGATCGTTGAGGAGGGCCCCGGCGATCGACTGTTCGAAGCTCCTCAGGCCCCGATCAGTCGCCTGCTCGTCGAGGCCTGCCCCCGGCTTCCGCGCTAAAGGGATCTTCAGGCAACGCGGGGAAGATCCACAACGATCAGACGGCGGCGGATTGGCAGGGGAACGATCTCGTTGCGGATCGAACGCATCAACGAGGCCAGCCAGACCCTGCGGCAGCAGACACGGATGACCATCGATCAGCAGAGTGCGTAACGCCACCATCCAAGGCGCGGCCAAGGGAATGTCCAGTCTCTGTGACAGCTGAGGGTCGGATTCTCAACCGGTTCGTCGGCGCAGCACCGCGAGCAGTTTCTCCATCACCGGGGGCAAAGGGGCCTCGAACATCATCCGGTCGCCTGAGATGGGGTGGTCCAGTCCCAGCTGCACAGCATGCAGAGCCTGGCCTGGCAGGTCGATCGGCAGCTTGCGGCAGCGGCTGTAGCTGGGATCTCCCACCACCGGATGGTTCATGTGGGCGCAGTGCACCCGGATCTGATGCGTCCGACCGGTATCGAGCTTGAAACGCAACAGGGAGTAGTCGCCGAGCCGTTCCAGCAAGCTCCAGTGGGTGCAGGCATACCGGCCGGACTCACTGCTCACCACCGCATATTTCTTGCGGTCCGCCGGATGCCGCCCGATCGCACCAACAATCGTGCCGCTGTCCCCGTCAGGGACACCGTGAACCACGGCCAGATATTCCCTGGAAGCGATCCGCTTCTGGATCTGAAGCTGCAACCGCACCAGCGCCTCCTGGGATTTGGCGATGACGATGCAGCCGGTGGTGTCCTTGTCCAGTCGGTGCACGATTCCCGGGCGCAGCTTGCCGCTGATCCCAGGCAGATCAGGGCAGTGGTGCAGCAGGCCATTCACCAAGGTGCCGTCTTTGTTGCCCGGCGCCGGATGCACCGTCAGCCCTGCCGGCTTGTTGAGCACGATCAGATGGTCGTCCTCAAACAGCACATCCAGATCCATCGGCTCCGGCTTGAGATACGGCAGCGGCTCCGGTGGCGGCATCCATAACTGCACCTCGTCCCCCTGACGCAGGGGTGTTTTGGCCTTGCCGGTCTTGCCGTTGACGCGCACATACCCCGCGTCGATGAACTTCTGAATTCGAGCCCGGCTCTGCTCAGTGCGCTGGCTGACCAGCCAACGGTCCAACCGCATCGGCAGTGGTTTGGGGTACATGAGCGACAGCAGCTCTCCCTCTCCTTCGCCAAAGCGGTCCGTGAACGTCTCCTCCGGCAACGGGGCACGTTTCCACTGCGGACTCATGCCGGCAGCTCCAGGGCAATGCTGCCGAGGGCCGACCTGCGGAAATCATCCAACAGCCGCTGGGCCATGCGCGCGGTTTCCCCGGATGTGTGACGGGCCGCTGCAGCATCCAGCCAAAGGGCTGGGTCCGCCGTTTCACCGCTCAGGGGAATGCCGTAACGATCCTGCAGCAGTGGAATCCTCACCCCAGCCGCAGCCATCGATTCCACATCGAGCAACATTTGTAGAAAGGCCTGAGCCACCAGTTCACCGTCGTAGGCGGCCTGGCCGATGTCGTCGCACAAGGCGAGCCGCAGGGCCGCCTGCTGGTCATCGAGTCGGGGAGGCAAAACCCCTGGCGCATCAAGCAGATCCAAGTCCTGCCCCAGGCGGACCCAGCGCAACGTTCGCGTCACCCCGGCCCGCCGGGCACTGGCCACCACCTTCTGCCGCACCAGACGATTGATCAGGGCGGACTTGCCCACGTTGGGAAACCCCAGCGTGAGGGCCCGCACTGGCCGCGGCCGCATACCCCGGCCACGGCGGCGTTCGTTGAGCTGGTCGCCGGCACGGATCGCCGCCTGCTGCACCTGCTTCACGCCGGTCCCGGCCTTGGCATCACACCAAACCGTCCGCTGACCCTGGGCCTTGAACCAGGCCTCCCAGGCCTCCTTGGCAGCGGCGGTGACCATGTCGCGCCGGTTGATCACCAGAAGGTGCTGCTTGCCCTTCAACCAACGGTTGAGGTGGGGGTGGCCCGTGGCAAGAGGAATGCGGGCATCGCGCACCTCGATCACCAGATCCACCTTGTCGAGATGGCGTTTGAGCTGCTGCTCCGCCTTGGCGATGTGGCCCGGATACCACTGGATGGCAGGTGTGCTCACGGCACCACCAACACGGGGCATGGAGCGAGCTGGATCACCCGGGCCGCCGTGCTCTCACCGTCACTGCTGAGATTCACACCTCGGGTGCCCATCACGATCACATCCACATTCATCTCGTCCGCCACATCACAGATGACAAAAGCCGGTTTGCCCTGCCGCTCCACCACCTCACAGGGGACTCCCGCCTGCTCCACCTGCTCACGGGTCTGCTGAAGAAGCTGTGCCACCACCCCATGGTCCTGCATCCCGGGCCGCTCCGCCTCCACCACAGACAGCAGCACCAGTCGACTGCTGTGACTGCGAGCCAGCTCGAGAGCCTTGGCGGCGATTTCCAGAGCCTGACGGCTGCGATCGATGGGAAACAGGACAGTCTCGAACATGGCTCCTCCCTGATCAAGGAACACGGGGTTAATCTCCTCCCGATTTCTTACCGCACAACACAACCCCATGGCGAAGCGTTCCCTGGCCAGCCTCAATGCCGGAGACCTGAGCGGCAAACGCGTCCTCGTGCGGGTTGATTTCAATGTGCCCCTGAATGACGCCGGTGCCATCACCGACGACACCCGCATCCGCGCAGCGCTGCCCACGATCAATGACCTGACCGGCAAGGGCGCCAAGGTGATCCTCTCCGCCCACTTCGGACGCCCCAAGGGTCAGGTGAACGACGCCATGCGCCTCACCCCTGTGGCCGCCCGCCTGAGCGAGCTGCTGGGCAAGCCCGTGATCAAAACCGACAGCTGCATCGGCCCCGACGCCGAGGCCAAGGTGGCGGCCATGGCGGACGGAGACGTGGTGCTGCTTGAGAACGTGCGCTTCTTCGCCGAGGAAGAGAAGAACGAAGCCGGCTTCGCCGAGAAACTCGCCGGCCTGGCCGAGGTGTACGTGAACGATGCCTTCGGTGCCGCCCACCGCGCCCACGCATCCACCGAGGGTGTGACCAAGTTCCTCAAGCCCGCCGTGGCCGGCTTCCTGATGGAGAAGGAGCTTCAGTACCTCCAGGGCGCTGTCGATGAACCCAAACGTCCCCTCGCTGCCATCGTCGGCGGTTCCAAGGTGAGCTCCAAGATCGGCGTTCTCGAGGCCCTGATCGACAAGTGCGACAAGGTGCTGATCGGCGGCGGCATGATCTTCACCTTCTACAAGGCCCGCGGCCTCTCGGTGGGCAAGAGCCTGGTGGAAGAAGACAAGCTGGAGCTGGCCAAGGAGCTGGAAGCCAAGGCCAAGGCCAAGGGCGTCGAACTGCTGCTGCCCACGGATGTGGTGCTGGCCGACAACTTCGCCCCCGATGCCAACAGCCAGGTGGCCGATGTGACCGCCATCCCCGACGGCTGGATGGGTCTGGACATCGGTCCGGATGCGGTGAAAGTGTTCCAGGCCGCCCTGGGGGATTGTCAGACCGTGATCTGGAACGGCCCCATGGGCGTGTTCGAATTCGAGAAATTCGCCACTGGCACTAACGCCATCGCCACCACCCTGGCTGAGCTGAGCGGCAAGGGCTGCTGCACGATCATCGGCGGCGGTGACTCCGTTGCAGCCGTTGAGAAGGCCGGGCTCGCCGACAAGATGTCTCACATCTCCACCGGTGGCGGCGCCAGCCTCGAGCTGCTGGAAGGCAAGGTGCTGCCTGGCGTTGCTGCCCTGAACGAAGCCTGATCTCTGATCCGATTGCTCTCAAAGCGACCGTCGGCCCGCCCCTTCTCCGGGGGCGGGCTTTTTGCTGGCCGGAACCTCAGGAGGGGTTGTACCAGATGGGACTGGAGTAGGCCCGCTCCTGACTGGTGTATGGGGCGTTGTCTGGCATCTCGTCGTAGAGGTCGAAGTTCTTGCGGTCGTAGGCCAGCCAGGTGGGCGTCGGGATTTCCAAGACCCGCACGTAGTAGAAGGCCTTCTGGCTGGGATCAAAAGAGGGGTCGGTCCAGTGGGCCGTGAGGTTGGTGGCGCCGATGCTGTTGGTGTAGGTCGCCTCTCGAACATTCACGCTGGTGCCAACGGACGGAACCTTGCCGTCAGCGCCGCGGGTGCGCTTGTCGGCATCACTCCAGGAGACGTCAAACACCTGCTCGTGGGTCTTGCCGGCGTCATCCAGCCAACCTTTGACGATCTGAATGCGATCGAGATTGGCGCCATCAGGATCCTTGCGGGCCTGCACCAGCAACGACGGAACCTGGCCATCGGCGGCCGCCATCAGATCACCACCCATGGGAACCCCTTTGGCGCAGGCGGCCGACGCCCAGTCCGCACCTTTGATCTCATCACCGCTGTAGTCGTAGCCGCCGTAGACCCGCACGATCAGGCGGGTGCCGCTGGTGCCGAACACCTCTTTGCGGGCCATGGCATCCCAGAGGGCGGTCCGGGTGTTCCCGGACGCCCAGACCCCTGCCAGGCCGGATGCCCCCAGCTGCAGGGCGGTGAGGTCGAGGGAGGCATCCTTCGAAGACTTGATCAGGACGTCTTTCCAGCGCTCCGGAATGGGCTCAAGGGCCGGTGACTTGCCCCACCAGTTGTCCTCCGCGGTGGAGGGCAGCGAGGAGTGGGAATCCGTTGAGCCGACCATCCCGAACTTGAACGGGTTCACCCCAAGCTCCTGCTCGAGCCTCAGGCCGCGGCGCAGGGCAGCACGGGCATATTCGTAGGGATACATCTCCGGCGTTGTGGGCTTGATGCCGCCGAGATTGGAATTATCGACAATGTTGAAGTTGGCAAACTCATCTTCCGGCGAAAGCAGCGGATGGGTTTCGCCGGTGCCCTTGGCCTGCGTGATCTCCGCAAGAGGCTCGAATCGCTGGCGCATCCGCGCATAGTCCGCATCGATCAGAACACCGGTCTTCTGGTGCTGCGGCAGAAACATCGTGCCGCTGGAGAGGTTGCCGTTGTGGGGGATGGCCAATACACGCCCACCGGTCTGTTTCTCGTAGGCCGCCATGAAGGCCCAGAGATCCTCAGCGTCTTCTGAATCGAAGGCGGAGAACGGAAGGATTTTGTCCGTCAGGGTTTTGTCATCCCGGAAAATCACGACACGGTGGAGGTTGCCGCCGCCGGGTTGGCTGGTCCATTCGTAGCCGATCAGGCTGGTGAAGGTGCCGGGGTCGTTGTAGCGCTCGGCCACCGTGTTGTTCATCTCCCAGACGTTGGTCATGTAGGCGTCGTTGGAGATCAGGGCCTCAGATCCCTTGGCCATCCACTGGACAAGCAAATAGAAGGCTTCCCGGCCCTTGCCCGCCTTGAGCAGGTCGTGGAGTTCCTGACCCAGCGACGACTTGAGCAGTTCAGGGTTGGAGGTCTCGAGGCCCTGGGCGAGACCAAGGTTCTCGGAATGGTCGGCCACCACCAGGAAATCAAGCGGGCGCTTCAGAGCCGCCTTCTGGCCGGTGTTGCTGGTGACGGTCTCGCCGCGGGCAAAGCGATAGGCCTCGTCCAAGCCAAGCTTGGTGCCGGCCAGACCGGCATCGGGCGACAGGGCCGTGTGCAGGTGGGTGTCACCGAAATAGGCGCGGTTGCCGCTCATGCACTGGGCCTCCGGACCGGTGCGTGCCGCTGCCGAGGCCTTGCTGCCGAGCGCCGCCCCAGGATCATTGCCGCAGGCGGTCAGTCCGGGGAGCAAGGCGATGACGCCTGACAGCAAAACACCAGGAAGACGTTGCATCAGCAGCACCGAAGCCAGATATCAATTCAGCTTCGAAATCGAAAGGGCACAGTGACAACCGAAACGGGATCAAGCAGACAAAATCTCAACCGATTTGGACGAATCAAAGGGTTTGATCGATGAGCTGTGCCAGCTGTGCCGGCTCCAAGCAGCACCCCAGGTGATCGAGTCAGCTCAAATCCACTTCGATCACACGGTTTCTGGCTACCGGTGGTCTGCCTAGGTTGCCGATATCGGCCGAAGCGCTTGCGCGACAACTCCCATGAGCACTGCGATCATCATCGAAGACGGCTCGTCGCTGAGCGCTGAGCAACTGGCGGCGAAATATCTGTTCAGCGATGACGGCGTCATCTACGTCTCGTTCGATGAGACGATCAGCGCCACCTCCACCAAACGCAGCTGGTGGGACTACGTGCTGGCTTACACGGATTCCCTGATCGAACCGGAGTTCGCGGTTGTTCCGCTGGGTCACGCGAAGACCCAGGTGATCATCCAGGAAGCGCCGAGATCTGACCCCGACACGCCGCGGACCACCCTGGATGGCGAGAGTTCGGGCATCTACCGCTCCTCATGGCTGACCTACGACGACGGCAGGCTCGAGCGCGGTGATCCGCAGGATTACACGATCGAGATTGCCGCCGATGCTCACCACGAATCCTCATCCTTCGCGGGATCGAGTGAGGCGGGTTGGACCGGCGTCGCCTTTCACGAACTGGGCCATGCTCTCGGACTTGAGCACCCCCATGAATCCGGTGATGGGGATGTCGATGCGGCGATCGATACCAATGGAACGGTGATGTCGTACGTCGATGCCATCGACTCCGACGGCAATCCCGCGTTCACACCCCTCGATATTCAGGCCCTCCAGCAGCTGCACGGTCACGAAACAGGAGCCCGCTCCACCCCCATCGAGGGCGTGAGTCTGCTGGGCGATTCCGGAAACCATGACTTGAACCGCACCTGGAAAACTCCCTCCCTGAGCGTTCAGTTCGAAGGCGGCAGCACCATCCAGGAACCCACGTCCGGAACGTCAACAGCCCGCCTGGTGTTCACCCGCTACGACGGCGATCTCTCAGAGGCCGCCTCAGTGCTGATCGACTTCGATCGCCATGAGGATCTCAACTGGTATGGCAAGGATGGCGATCACCAGGATTTCTTCCATGATGTCCTGCTGGACAACGCTGTTTTTGAAACCGGCCTGCGCGCCGAATTCGCCGCGGGACAGCGCACGGTCTCCATCGAAATCGACATCGTTGCCAACGCCGACGCAGAAGCTGACGAATGGCTGGACATCACAGCCCGGGCCAGCCGCGATCCGGATTACTTCCAGCAGGCCCCGAACGAGCCGCTGCGCCTCACCGTCACCGAAACTGCCGTTAGCCGATCCTCTCTGGTGATCGATGCGGCCCGGACCACGCTCAGTGAAGGCGATGAAGCCTTTCTGATCGCGGTCAGCGACAAGGCGGATGCAGGCAAAACTCTCTACTGGAGCGCCAGTGGAGACGGCCTGACCAGCGATGACCTCGTCAGCGGTCAGCTCCAGGGCTCGGGAACCATTGACGACGACGGAGTCTTCGTCTGGTCCCAGTCGATCTCCAGGGACGGTGTCGCCGAAGACCAGGAGACGATGAATGTGGCGTTCTTCCGTGATGCAGCGCGGACAACCCAGCTCGGCTCCGCCACTGCTCTACAGATCACGGCATCCGAAGCAACCCCGACCCTGATCAGCTCACGCTTCACGCGAACCGGTGGCCAGGACATTCAGGTTGGCAGCCACTCCGGTCTTCCAGTTCAGCTCGCCAACCCAGGCAGCATCCGCAATCTGAGTGTGACGGTGCGCCATGACCCGGCAGCTCTTCTGCTCGACGCCTCCAACCCCGTCAGCCTGGACCCCACGCTGGAGGAGGCTGGCTGGAGCATCAACGCCAGCCACGCCGACACCAGCACCCATCAGCTCACGGTGAACCTCAACGGAACCAGCGACCTCCCGGTGGATCCCGTCACCAATCAGGCGACCCTGCTGCAGCTCAAGGCAACGGTGAACAGCGACGCCTCCACCGGCAGCACATCGGTGCTCTCAGTCAGCGGCCAGGTGGATGCGGACAACACCCTGACCGGATCCACCAGCACCCAGCTGGTGGGACTGTTGGGGGACAACGATGGGGATGGGAAACACTCCGTGTCCGACGCGATCACAACACTTCGGCACATCGTTGGGCTGGAGCACGATCTCGCTGCCTTCCCGGGTGTCGAGCCACGACTGGTGATGGATGTCAATGAAGATGGCTCCGTCGGCGTGTCGGATGCGATCACGATTCTCCGCAAGCTTGTCGGCCTTTCGGATGATCAGCGGCTCCAGTCGCCAGCACTCGCCTGAAACACCATCGCTGGCCTTGGATGATCGCAATCCATTTCAACGTTTCCGACGCATCTCCAGAGGAGGCAGGCCGACCCGACGCCGAACAGGATTGATCTCTGCCAGATACTCGGAACGAAGCTGCTGACGGGCACGATTCTTGTCCTGCCGGCAGATCCTGGAAGCATCAGCATCTGCAGCCCGGTTGATGCAGCGCTGCTCACTCCGCAGAATTCCGACCCGACGGTCGAAGTTGCTCTGCTTCCAGGATCGCCTGGCTCTGAACAGCTCGTCGCGCTGCGCAGCGGAAAGACCGTTGTCGCGGCGCATCGCCACGTCCGTTCCATCGTCGTAGATGTACTGGGCTGATGCCGGAAGCATCGGCTCAGCGATGGTGAGGACGATCAGGCCAAGGGGAGCCAGGGTCGGCAGGCGCATGGGGAACCGCAGATCAATGGTTGGCAATGTGGCTGGATCACCCGGCGAAGATCTGAATGAACTCAGAGCAAGGCATGACCAGATCTGACCTGCGCGTTGGGATGGTGGGCCTGGGAGCGATCGGCCTGCCCATGGCGGTGAACCTGCGACGGGCCGGATTGGGCTTGAAGGTGCACACCCGCAGCAGAACTGCGGAACAGCATCCGGATCTGGAGGGCAGTCAGGCCTGCAGCTCCGCGGAAGAGGCGAGCAGGGATGTAGACGTGCTGATCCTCTGCGTCAGTGACGATGCTGCCGTGGACTCCGTTCTCTTCGGTCGCCAGGGAGCCGCTGCATCACTCCCGAACGGAAGCGTGGTGCTCGACTGTTCCACCATCGCTCCCTCCACAGCCGTGGCCGCCGCAGAGCGACTGAGACGACAGGGCGTGAGTTATATCGATGCCCCTGTGACGGGCGGCACCGAGGGAGCTCGGGCCGGCACCCTCACGGTGCTGGCCGGCGGAGACGCTGAGGCCCTGGAACGGGTGCGGCCTCTGCTGGAGGTGATCGGTGGAACGGTTCATCACTTCGGAGCGGTGGGACGCGGACAGCAGGTGAAGGCTGTGAACCAGGTGCTGGTGGCAGGCAGCTATGCAGCCGTCGCCGAAGCGATGGCCCTGGGGACACGGCTCGGTCTGCCGATGCAGGAGGTGGTGGCGGCACTGAGCAGTGGAGCGGCGGGATCCTGGGCCCTACGCAATCGCGCCGACGGGATGCTCGCAGGGCGTTACCCCCTGGGATTCCGCCTGTCCCTGCATCACAAGGATCTCGGCATCGCCCTCAAGGAAGCAGACAGCGTTCAGCTGACACTGCCCATCAGCAATCTGGTCCAACAGCAGGAGGCCGAACTGATCGGCCGCGGGCATGGGGACGAGGACGTCTCCGCCCTGCATCGCCTTTTTGACACGATATCGTGACGCAAACGCAACGATATCGTTACTTTAGTGATCCAACTCTTGTTTGGAGCTGACGACGCGAACCCGTTTGCTCATGGTCACGACCCCGTCAGGATGCACCAGCATCGCTGCCCAGAACTGGGATCCAGGTGTCTGCGGCGCCTGAACGGTCTTGAACAGACCGCCACCACCCATCGGCTCAAGACGCAGACTGGGACGTGCCTGCTCCGCCACCTCCTGGGGAGTCAGCGGAATCAGCCCTCCGGCCACGATGGCCTGACCCAGGGGTTGTTCGAAAATCACATCAACGTCGTAGCGGCTGCCGGTGAGCACTGCATCGGGGATCTCGAGCGACACCGGCAGTGGCTGATCGCCACTGCGCAGCAGCGACTGTTCCTCCAGCAGCTGCTGGTCGAGGATCCGCCCGCCTTCGATGCTCAGAGCAAGACGCTGGCTGGCTTCCAGCCGGTAGCGAAGCCCATCGGCTTCTCCCACCCCATTGACCGTGACCTCGAAGGTCGGGCGTCCGTCCTTGAGGGAGTCCGCAGGGCGGACACTCCAGCGGGCTTCAGGAAACTCCTTGCTGAATCTCGCGTAACGACGCTCCAGAACCGACGACTCATCACCGGCGACCAGGGCGGCCAGATCGGCTGAATTGCCGCCGTTCAATACCTGCTCCAGACGGGGACCGAATCCATCTGCAGCCCGAGCCCCCTCAACGAACAACGCGACCATCGTTCCGCTGAGGATGGAGAAGACCGCTGCCCGAATCAGTGAACGCACCAGTCGGAACCATTCAGTGGGCCTAAGTTAAGTCGCGCATGGGGGGACGTCTGCCGTCATGACCCGGCTTTTGATCGCCGCCAGCGGCACGGGGGGGCATCTCTTCCCTGCGATTGCCGTGGCGGAAGCCCTGCCGGACAGCTGGCAGGTGCGGTGGCTGGGAGTGCCCGACCGGCTCGAAACGCAGCTGGTCCCGGAGAGCATTCCCCTGACAACGGTTCGCGCAGGCGGGCTTCAGGGTCGCGGTCTCAACAAGCTCATTCAACTAATCCGTCTGATCGGCGCCATCGGTACGGTCCGGCGACTGATCCGACGGGAGCGAATCGAGGTTGTGTTCACCACCGGCGGCTACATCGCAGCTCCGGCGATCGTGGCCGCGCGCTGGTGCGGTGTTCCGGCCGTTCTCCATGAAGCCAACGCGATCCCGGGACGCGTGACACGACTGATGGGCCGGTTCTGCCGTGCGGTGGCCGTGGGACTCCCCGTGGCGTCGGATCGCATTCCCGGCCATCGCCCGCTGCTCACAGGCATGCCTGTGAGAACTGCGTTTCTGGAGAGCCAGCCGCTACCGGACTGGGTGCCGATCAGCGACGGCCCTCTGCTGGTGGTGATCGGTGGCAGCCAGGGAGCGGTTGGGCTCAACCGCATGGTCCGCGCTGTGGTCCCGGAGCTGCTGGAGCAGGGATGCCGGATCGTGCATCTCACCGGTCGAAACGACCCTGAAGTCGGACAACTTCAGCATCCGAACCTGGTGGAACTCCCCTTCAGTGATGAGATCCCCGGCCTGTTGCAGCATGCCGATCTGGCAGTCAGCCGAGCGGGTGCAGGCAGCCTCAGTGAGCTGGCCATCTGCAGAACCCCCTCGATCCTGGTTCCATTTCCCCAGGCTGCCGATCGCCATCAGGAGGCGAATGCGGCCTGCGCCGCTCGCACCGGCGGTGCCGTGATCGTGCACCAGCATGCCCCCGAGGCAACGGCACTGCGGGACACCATCCTCAGGCTGCTCGGAACGGATACGGAGCTGCTGCAGGAGATGCGAACGGGTATGGAGAAACTGGCCGTACAGGACGCCGATCAGCGATTGGTGGACCTGCTCAGCAGCCTTGTGGACTGAACCCGACGCAAAGCCTCGACGATCCGACGGTTGCGTCTCCGCGTCTGCAGACCGATGCGCAGCCAACGTTCGCCCAGGCCACGGAATGAACCGCAATCCCGCAGCAGGATGCGATGACGCTCTTCCAGCTCCTGCCGCATCCTCACCAGGGAGTGATCGCCATGAATCAGCAGGTAGTTCGCTGCGGAGGGAAGGGCGGAGACACCATCCAGATGGCTGAGCTGCTCCTGCATCCAGGCCCCCTCGCTGGCCGTCCAGCGCTGGACCTTGGCGCACCAGCTGCGGTATCGCGCCGGATCCGAGAGCAACCTCTCCCCGACGACAGCCGCCACACCGTTGAGGGGCCAGGGATCACGCCAGCCCGCCCAGCGCTGCAGCCGTTCAGGGCGCGTGAGGACATACCCAAGACGCAGCCCAGCGATCCCGAACAGCTTGGTGAGACTTCTGACCACCACAAGGTTGTCGTGATCAGCCAGAAGCGGAATCAGCGACTGGCGCTCACCCGCCGGCACCAGTGGCAGGAAGGCCTCGTCGCAGATCACCAGAGAGAACCGCTGCAGCAGCGGTTCGAGCGAGGCGCGACTCCACAGCTGACCCGTTGGGTTGTGCGGATTGCAGATCCAGAGCACGGCCGCCTCCGCCGGTGATGGAAAACGTTGTGGGAAGTTCGCTGACCAGTGCAGCGGCAGGCTCTGCTCGCGCCAGTCGGCATTCCAGCAACGCAGGGCGCGCCCGTAATCAGCGAAGCCTGGCGCCGGGAGAAGATTGACACCGGCGGCGGCGGCTTCCCGTGCCACCCAGGTGAACAGCTCAGCAGCACCGTTGCCCGGCAGCACCAGATCCGGATCAAGCCCGTGACAAGTCGCGATCGCCTGTCGCAGAGCGGCGTGGCTGCGATCGGGATAGTCGCGGATCGCACCGAGCGGCAACCGGCCCAGCCACGGAGTCCAGGGCACAAGAGAGGCACTGGCATCGAGCAGCTCGGAGGGACGACAGCCCAGCTGCGCCGCCAGAGCCACCCGGTTTCCGCCATGGCGCAGGTCGACGCCCATCCCGACCCTCGATAGAACGCAGGGACGTGACCCCCTCACTCCATCCCACCATGCCGCTTCGAGGCTGCCTGCTCTCGATCCTGCTGCTGGGGGCTCCCGTTGCAGCGCAACCCACGGCTCCTGGGGATCTGATCCGGGTACTGCAGCAACGTCATTGCCCGGATTGCCGGCTGGCTGATGCGGATCTGGTGCATGCGGATCTGCGTGATGCGCAACTGGCCGGCGCCAGGCTGCAGCGGGCCAACCTCGGTGAGGCACGCCTGGATGGCGCCGATCTCAGCGGCAGCGATCTGAGCTTCACAAGCCTGAGGGGGGCCTCACTACGTGGTGCGGATCTGCGTGGCAGCCGTTTGTACGGAACCGACCTGAGAGATGCAGACCTCAGCGGCGCCCGCCTGGATGTCGGCGCCCTGGATCAAAGCCACTGGCAGGGAGCACAGGGCATCGTTCGCGGCATCCGCAGCCACGCTTACCTGCACAATGCGGGCGTTGACGCTGCCCTCTCAGGTCGCTGGATGGAGGCGGAGCAGTTGTTCAGCGCCGCCATCCTGCAGGATCCGCAGGAGGCGTTGAGCTGGGTGGCGCGGGGGCTCAGCCGCGGAGAGCAGGGCAAGCCAGATCTGGCCGGGCGCGACCTTGCGCACGCCGGAGTGCTTTTTGAGCAGCAGGGTGATCCGATCAAAGCCGATCAGCTGAAGCGGGCCAGCAGCCGCGTTCAGGAGCCCGCCGCTGCAGCCACCCCGGCTGGCAACGGACTGGGATCGGCACTGCTGGGGAGCATGCTGTCGACCGTTCAGACCCTGGCCCCGATCGCCCTGAAGGCTCTGATGCCGATCCTTCCCTGATCGGACTCAGGGGCGTGACTGCACCAGTTGACGGCTTGCGGAGGTGCCTGCTCGGTAGCCGTAACCGAAGCTGCCGCCCTGATCGTCATCGAGGATCCTGGGCGTGACGATGATCACCAGTTCATCCTTGACGCGCGAGGAGGCCGACTGTCGGAACAGCTGTCCGATCAGCGGGATGTCGCCGAGGATCGGCCACTTCTGCACCTGCTGACGGTCCTGTTCGTTGATCACACCGGTGAGGATCAGGGATTGCCCATCCCGCAGGCGCACCCGGCCGGATCTGAGCTTTCGGGCCTGGATGTTGAAAATCGCGACGCCCTGCTGCGTGCCTGCGGGAATCGGAACGGAGATCTCCGGATCAAGCGTCAGCGTCACAAAGCCGTTGTCATCGATTTTCTGAACCGACACGTCAACGGTCAGTCCTGCGTTCTCACGCGTGTTCTGAAACTGCGTCGAACCGTTGGCGGTTTCCGTGGCATCCACACCCGTGATCACGCTCTGACCGGTCTCCACCTGCGCCTGCTCGCCTTCCTGCACGATCAGAGTCGGCTCGGCCAGTGTTTTGGCGCTGGAGGACGTGATCAGTGATTCGACGTAGGCGTAGAACGAATCCTGTGGCTGCTGGAAACGGGACGGATCCTGACCATCGACGTAGATGGGCCGGCCCTTGCTGTCCAGCACAGGCTTGAGTGCCGGAGCCGCCGCCGGATCGGTCGAGGGGACGTAGATCGGGCGACCGAATTGATCGAGACGGGGAACCAGCTCCGTTTCTCCCTCGGCATTGACCACCACCTGCTGCGCCTCAACGAACGGCGGATCAAAGACCTGCTGCTCCGCCACTCCGGCCGTCCCGGCTGCGTAGGTCCCCGGCTCCACGGGCCCGCCCTCCTGAATCAGGCCGGTGCCGGATCGGCTTCCCGGCCGGTATCGGCCGAAATTCATATGGGCCTTACCGCTCTCACTGACCACGTACTTGTCACCCATGCGCGCTGAGAAGGAAGCGTCGATGGTTTTGTCGTTGGTGAGCGAGACGCTGAGAATCTGCACATTCACTGCCACCTGGCGGTTCCGCAGATCAAGCTGCCGCAGATAGGACTCGGCGATGTTGATCAGGCCGGGATCTCCCACCAGCGTCACAGTGTTCAATCGCGAATTGGTCACGCCGCTGAGACCTACCAGAGGCCCGGTGGCGCTCCCGTAGGTCTCGGTCTCAGTGACCTGGTTGGTGGTTTGAGAGGCGGCGTTGCTGATCTGAGTGGCCCCCGCCGTTGCCGCTTCCCCAGTGGTGATCTGAATGGTCTTCACATGGGTCATCGAGGCGCCCATGCTGGCCAGGTACTGGGCGGCGCCCTCCACGTCGACCTGATTGAGCCGAAACACCTTGGACATCTGAGGCCCAAAGGTCTTGGCAGCCACTGACGTCCCCACCAACAGCGTGCGGCCATCCATCTTTCCCTGCAGTCCGGACGCCAGCAGCACACTGTTCAGAGCCCGGTCAAATCGCTCGTTCCGGAAGGCCATGCTCACCGGCGTGCCACTGGCGTTTTCACCATTGCCACCGGCACCGTCTCCGACGAAGACGAACCCGTACCCCCCCAGCCTCGCCAACGACATCAGTGCGTCCTTGGCAGGTGCATTGTTGAGGGTGAGCGAAACCGAAGGCCCACTCACCTGCACGAAGCTGCGGTTGTTGATCAGCATCGTGCCAACGGCCATATCGCCCAGAGGAGGTGCCACGGCCCGGGGGCGCATCGGAGGCACGAAGCCAGGCTGGGCCACACGACCGGGGCGGGTCAGATCCAGACGGCCGCTCAACTGCTCCGGACGCTGGGGGGAAAGGCCCGTGAAACTGATGATCAGATCGTCTCCGGACGCTCTGATCTGCGGAGCGGATAGAACCTGACCGGGATTTGCCTCCACCCGAAGCGTCGTCGCGGAACCGTCCGAACGCAGCTGGACCATGGCCAGTCCCAGAGACTGCATCGACAGCTTCTGAGCCGACCCGACAGCTCCAGCTCCCTCCCCGAGGGTCAGCACACCCTGCCAGCTGCTCGCCTGTTGACGCTGCTGACGCACCCGTGCGCCGGGACCGGCCCCGGAGATGATCACATCAAGACGTCCGTCGCGCTGCAGCAGCTTCAGCTCAGGCTGAACCGTCCCACGGGCCTGGGAGGCAGGACTGGCATTGGGCAGAGCGCTGACGCCTGTCAGCGTCACGCCGAGCATGACCGCCAGGGGCAGCCATCTCCGGGATCCGTTGAAAAGCACGCCTGGACGGAACTCCGGAGGGTGGTGTCTGCGCGGATGGTATCGATGGCACCGGCAGGCCACCAGCCTCAAGCCGGAGGTGGTGTCGAAGTCTGCTGATCGGCTTCAGCAGCAGGCTTCTCAGACTCCGACGATGGTTGGCGGTCATAGAAACTCAGCCGCAGGCCGAGGCTGATCTCCCCGTCGTCACGACTCTCCAGGGCAAGATCACTGCTCTCCACCAGCACCTGCAGCATTTCCATGCGTTGCAGGAACCTCTGCAGCCCGTCGTAGGGCCCGAGCACCCGCAGGGCGATCGATGTTTTGGTGTAGCCCAGAGCCAGCAGCGGATCACCGGACGGCTTGGCTGCCTTCTCCCCCTGGCCGGCCTGTGGGGGAGGAGATGCTGCCTGCGAGGCCATGGGCTCATAGAGCTGGATGACCACGCCCGAGCCCGCCGCCTCGCGATTGAGCAGGGCCAGGAAGGTACGGATGCGATCACGTCCTGCGATCAGATCCACCAGCAGACCCTGCTGAAGCTGGGCACGACGCAGGGCCAGGGATGCCCCATCGAGCTCCCCCTCCAGATTGGGCAGCCGACGCTGGAGGGCCTGAAGATCCCCGACCCGCGTCTCCAGTTCTCCCACCCGCTGACGGGCGGGTTGCACCAGCAGCACCAGCACCGCGATGGAAATGAGGACACCGGCGACAGCAGGGATACCGACCAGCAGGTGATCGCGACGAAGGAACGGACGGCGGGCTGCGGGGTTGAGATTGGTCACAGCGCCAGCCCGCGATCGCGCAGAAGGGCATATCGGCGTGCCAGTCCGTCGGCACCGAGAGCACGAAGATCCTCCGCAGAGGTGCGCACCGCGGGATCGATAGCCACCTTCAAATTGAACGAGGTGAGCCCGTCCTCTTCTGCGGTCGCCTTCTGAACGACCGCACCATCGCTCAGCACCGCGGACAGAGCCTCCAGATTCAGGGCCAGCGCATTGATGCGTTCGTAGGCGCCGGTCCCCCCTGTACTTCGGGCCACGCCGCTGATGCTGATCTCAGACGGCTGGACACGCACCGTCTTCAACTGAACATCAGCAGGGGTGACCCGTTGCAGCTGCGCCAGGAAGGCTGAACCGGAGCGCACCGACACCAGCTGATCGACGATGCGACGTGTGTCCGCCTCAAGGGTTGTTCGTTGCTGCGTCAGCTGCACCATGCGCGCCTGAGCGCGCTGCACGCGCTGCTCCACGAACGCGAGAGTGTCGACCTGCTGCTGGAGCGCCTGTTCCCTGGCCGAGAGCAGCTGATGCACAGCAAGGCTGGTTAGCACCACCACCACCCCCAGACCACCCCCGAGCAGCAGCAGCCCGCGGGCGGGACGCAGCGGAGGAGGCGATGCCGGCAGACCGAGAGCGAGACGATGCTCACGCAGCAGATCGGGGCGGAGGGATTCGCTCATCAGGCCCGTTCCCCAGGCAGTGCTGAAAGGACCAACTCCACCACAGGATCGAGCTCGGAGGAGTCCAGGGGATCCCAGGCCACCGGAGCTCCTGGGATCTCGTGATCCAGCCGGGTGTCACCCCTGGCCTGAACGCAGCGACCAGCCCATCCATCCCGCTCCTTCGCCGGAAGCGAGAGCCACCAGCCCAGCGGCGCAGCAGGGTTGATCTGCTGCCAGGCATCGACCACCTGCACCAGCTGCTCCCAGGCTGCAAGGGGGTCGTCGACGTCCAAGGACACGCAGCGATCCAGTTCGGGCACGCCGGCGCGGATCAGCACAAGCCGCAGACCGCGACAGCTGTGCACCAGCCAGGCAACATCACCGGTCCAATCAGGACAGAACCGGTTCAGGGCGCGCAAACCCGCACTGAGACACCAGTCCATCCGCCGCAGAGGCAGATCCGCCATCTCAACCACCTCGATCCAGGCCTGCACGGTCGGACGCGCCGCTCCCAGCGCCAGAACAGCATCAGCACAGGGGGAGAGCGCCAGCACCGTGGCATCGGGATCGATCGACCACGTCAGTTCGGACAACAACTGGGACCGGTCCTCGGCCTGCTCCAGTCGACTCAGACTGGCCCCTTCGAGCACGCGCCAGTCGCAGGACGCCTCCGGCAACACCAGCAGAATCTCCGCGCCCAGGACGTCTGACTCAAACAGCAGATCGGCCAGCAGTTCCCCCATGGCTTCCCGCAGCAGGGGAACACCATCACGGCAGCTGTCCGGGGCCCAGTGGCCCAGTCGCCAGAACCAGGTCTGCCTGCGCTGCCAGCAGACCACCAAATGCTGATCGTTGACCACCGCCAGCACGGGCTGAGCCTTCAACAGACGCTGCACGGACATCGTGAAGGCCTGCAGCTGCGGAATCTCAGCGAAGGAGAGCAGGGCCAAAGGTGGCGCACCACTGGGGGCAGAGTATCGGCTGTTCAGCGGCTGAACAGGTGTCAGCCACTCTCCGGCACGTCCTCACCCCGCCAGGCCAGACCGCTGCCCACCGCTTCGCTGACAGTGCGCAGGCCATGACGATCGAGCTGTTGCTGAAACCCTTCCAGGATGCGCGGCACCAGATCTGGACCCTGAAAAATCCATCCGGTGTACAGCTGGATCAGGGAGGCTCCAGCCGTGATCCGCTCCCAGGCGGACTCAGGAGAGTCGATGCCACCCACGCCGATCAGCGGGAGAGCGGGACCGGCTCCGGCACGCAGACGGCGGATCACCTCGATGGCGCGCTGCCGCAGAGGGACACCACTGAGACCGCCCGGCTCCTCCGCCAGGGTCCGCCCGGTCTGCACGAGGCGTCGGCGCTCGAGGCCAAGACGGTCGAGGCTCGTGTTGACCGCGATCACCCCTGCCAACCCCTCCTCGAAAGCGAGTCGGGCGATTCCGTCGATCGACTCATCCTCGAGGTCAGGCGCGATCTTCACCAGCAGGGGCGGGCAACCTGCCAGACGACGCAACCGCTCCACCAGCCGGCGCAACTGCGTGGTGTCCTGAAGATCACGCAGCCCGGGAGTGTTGGGAGAGCTGACATTGATCACCGCGTAATCGGCCAGGGGAGCCAGCAGCTCGAGGGATGAGGCGTAGTCGTCGGGCGCCAGATCCAGGGGTGTGATCTTCGATTTTCCGAAATTGATGCCGAGAACGGCAGGACGCTGTCCCCGGGCCGGCAGAACCTGCCGGTTCAGGGTCCGGAGCAGAGCCTCAGCACCGTCGTTGTTGAAGCCCATGCGATTGAGCGCAGCCTGCTCCTCTGCCAGGCGGAACAGACGCGGCCGCGGATTTCCAGGCTGTCCGTGCCAGGTCACCGTGCCCACTTCAGCAAAGCCGAACCCGAACTGGTCCCAGATGCCGGCAGCCACTCCGTTCTTGTCGAAACCGGCCGCAAGGCCGACCGGATTGACGAAGCGGCAGCCGAACAACACCTGTTCGAGGCGCAGATCCCGGCGCTGCAGATCCATGGCCAGACCAGCCAGAACCGTGGAGACTCCAGGCCAGCGCCGCCGCAGACTCGCCTGAGCGAGAGCAGCCAGGGCCATCCTGGACAGCTGCTCGGCATCCATCCCTTCATCCCGGGCCAGCATCGGAGCCAGCCAGCGCCGATAGAAGGCGCCGCTGGTGATCGATCCTGCTGACGGTGATGGAGCCATTCAGCTGATCAAGGTTCTCCTGATCCTGCCTCGCGGCGTTGCAACCGCCATCGCTGCCCCTGGAGAGGCTCTACCAGCCAGTCCCTCCAGATCCATGGTTCCTTGCGCTCCTCCAGCTGACGCATGGGTTGCTCCACCAACTGCGCCAGCTCCGTGACCTGAAGCGTGAAGCCCCCTGCGGCAAGCCGATCTGCCAGTTCGAGACGGCTGAGCAACTGTTGCAGCGGTGCTGGCGCGGGCTCTTCAGCTGCTTCGGAGGTCGTCTGAAGGTCAGGTCCCAGGCCACGGGAGAACGAAACCGCGATGCGATCGACGCGATCGTTATCAGGATCACCGCTGTGACCCTTCACATAGGTGAGCGGCACATCCTGGAGCCTCGCCTGATCCAGGGCCACCCAGAGATCCTGATTGAGCACCGGCTTACCGGCGGCGGTCTTCCAGCCCCTGCGTTTCCAGCCCTGCATCCAGCTGCCCAGGCCATCGATCAGGTATTTGCTGTCCGTGCGCAGGGTCAGATCGGGATGTCGGGGGAGCTCCTTCAACCGTTTCAGAAGCTCGAGGGCTGCCTGGAGTTCCATACGGTTGTTGGTGGTCGCCGGGTCATGCCCGCCGAACTCCTCCACACTTCCGTCCTCGAACCGCAGCAGCGCACCCCAGCCCCCAGGACCGGGATTGCCGCTGCAGGCGCCATCCGTGGCTGCAGCCACCACGCGCCCCCGTCCATCAGCCATTGGTTCCCGCCTGCGTCATCCGGTACAACACGTGCTCCCGTGATGGCGCACATGTGGCGAACCTACCGCCGAGCTGTGGGCGTGAGCGCAGTCGGTGCACTCTCGCTGCTGCTGCCGGCGGGGCTGGCGGCCAGGGGAGTCTTTGACAGCAAACCGCTGCGTCAGGAGAGATTCGCGGTGCTGGCGCAACCGGTCGGCCGAAGCGACTGGAAACTGCTGGTGCTGGAGCAGATCAAACAGCGGCCGCTGTGCTGGACAGCACGAGCAGACGGACTGATGGATCCCACGCTGAACACCTTCAACTTCGCCGGCATCTGCAGCCGTTATCTCGACAGCAATGGCTACTCGCTGCGCAGTGGAGGAGAGGATCTGGGCACCCGCTACAGGCTGAGTCTGAGACAGAAAGGCAGCACGCTGGAACTGCAGGCAGGCCATGGCGGCAGCACGACACCGGTCACCATCGGCCGTGCCGTCATCCCTGCTCGCGATCGCAACGGCTTCGTCAGGCTTCGTCTGGACGATGGCTGGCGCCTGGAGCGTCGTGTGTACAGAGGGCGGACCCTGAGTCATGTGTATTTCGCCCACCCTGACCCGATGAACCGCCTGCTTGCGCGGGCCGCGGGTGGTGACAGCGGTGACAGCTTCGCTCGGCTCGGTGCCCCGACGACTCCCTCGGCTCCTCCCCGCCTGGCATCGCGGGGGACGCTCAGCCCTGGCCAACCGATCAGGCTTGAGGTGATTCCGTACGGGCGGTGAAGCCGCAAAGTGTCACAGTGACACTTGAGAGAGCGACCTGAACGGCGCACCAGTTCAGAACTGCCCTTCTAGCTTTCGGATGTGTGAGGAGTGCTGTACGCCTCTTCAGGGTCGAAACAAGGACAGACTCCTGAATGCTTACCACCCAAAAACCCTGCCTTTGGCGGGGTTTTTTTATTGCTGAACGAAAATGAGACAAAAAATCGGTCCCTGAAAGCAGGGACCGATACCGGGCATCGAGCCGGCTGAAAGAATCACTTGAGCGTGACCTTTCCGCCAACTTCTTCGATTTCCTTTTTGAGAGCTTCGGCTTCGTCCTTGGAGATGCCTTCTTTGATGGGCTTGGGAGCAGCCTCCACAAGCGCTTTTGCATCGCCGAGGCCAAGACCAGTGGCATTGCGCACGGCCTTGAGAACCTTGATTTTGGCGGCAGCATCAAAGCTTTCGAGGATGACGTCGAATTCCGTCTTCTCCTCAGCGGCCTCACCGCCATCACCACCGCCAGCAGCGCCGGGGGCAGCCATCACGACGCCGGCAGAAGCGGCGGCAGACACACCGAAGGCCTCCTCGATCTGCTTGACCAGCTCGGAAGCTTCAAGCAGGGAAAGGGACTTCAGCGATTCGAGAATTTCGTCGGTTTTTGCGGACATGGTTTTGAAAGGGAAAGCAACAGATCAGTGAACAGTGGTCTCGGCAGAGCCGAATCAGCCTTCGCCGCCTTCGGCGTGCTGCTTGAGGGCCCTGGCCATACCAGAGGGAACCTCGTTGATGCCCACAGCGACCTTCGTGGCCACGGCGTTGATGGCACCGGCGATCTGGGCCATGAGTTGCTCCTTGGATGGGAGATCCGCGATGGCTTTGATCTCGTCCTGAGTGAGAAGCTTGCCTTCGAAAAGGCCGCCCTTGGTCTCGGACTTCTTGAGTTCCTTCTGGAAGGACTGAACAGCCTTCACACCAGCACCAACATCGCCCTTCACCAGGACGAAAGCGTTGGTTCCGGTCAGCAGGGGGTCGAGGCTGGCCCAGTTGCTGTCGCCATCAATGGCACGACGCATCAAGGTGTTTTTAGTCACCTTGCAAACGCTGTCGCTGGCCCGCAGACGATCCCGCAGGTCAGACATCTCCTTGATGGACAGGCCCTTGAAATCAAGGACAAGTGCCAGTTCGGCGTCGGCGAGGAGCTCCTTGAGCTCTCCGACGATCTGCTGCTTGTTCTCCAGCGTGCGGCCCATAGGGATTGGATCGGATCAAAGGAACAAGCCGGGCACACGGCCGATCGAGTCTTCTGAACGAAGACGAGGCCGCGTGCCGATCCAATCCCGAAAGGGAGAAACCGTGTCGCGTCTGCCTCGGCAGGGATTACTTCGTTAAGCACGACATGAATCGGGCTCTAGGAAATCCTGCTGTCTCTGGCCGGGCGCGTGCCCGATTTGGCTTTCGCCAAGATTTGATTGTAGAGGAGAGCCTGATTAACTCCCTAGCTCAATGTCCTGCAGAGCCGAGAAATCCACCTCCACAGAAGGTCCCATCGTGGAGGTCACATACAGGCTCTTCCAGTAACGGCCCTTGGCACCACTGGGCTTGTTGCGATCGATCGTCTCCTGGAGTGTCTTGAGATTTTCCAGAAGCGCCTCAGCCGTGAAGCTGGCTTTGCCGAATCGCACATGCACGATTCCGGTGCGGTCCGCGCGGAATTCAAGTTTGCCAGCCTTGAATTCCTTGATCGCCCCGGCCAGATCCCCCGTCACAGTGCCGGCCTTCGGGTTGGGCATCAGACCGCGGGGGCCGAGCACACGACCGAGCTTGGCCACTTTGGGCATCATGTCCGGGGTGGCGATCAGCAGATCGAAATTCATTTCGCCCTTGGCGATGGTCTCCACCAGGTCTTCATCGCCGGCTAGTTCAGCGCCGGCTGCCTTGGCTTCGGCGACCTTCTCTCCTCGGGTCACCACGGCGATGCGCACAGTCTGACCGGTGCCGTTGGGAAGCGCCACGGTGGTGCGCAGCTGCTGATCGGTGTATTTGGGATCGATGCCGAGGCGGACGTGAGCCTCCATCGTTTCGTCGAATTTTGCTGTGGCGTTTTCACGCACAAGCGAGATCGCCTCGAGAGGCTCGTAGGCACGATCTTCGATCTTGCTGGCCAGGTTGGCCACGCGTTTGGAGATTTTTGGCATGACAGATGTGGGGTGCGAACGACATCAGTGATGTCTCCCCCGGTAAGGGTGAATGAAGGAATCGCGACGTCAGTCGCTGATGGAGACGCCCATGTTGCGGGCGGTGCCTTCGATGATCCGCATCGCAGACTCAACACTGTTGCAGTTGAGATCCGGAAGCTTGGTCTTGGCGATTTCCTCGAGCTGAGCCCGATTGATCGATCCGACGTTGCCCTTGGCGGACTCACCGGAGCCCTTGTCGATCTTGGCGGCCTTGGTGATCAGCACCGACGCTGGAGGCGTTTTGGTGATGAAGGTGAAGCTGCGGTCTTCGTAGACCGAGATCTCCACCGGGATCACGAACCCGGCCTTGTCCTGCGTGCGGGCGTTGTATTCCTTGCAGAACATCATGATGTTCACCCCGTGCTGACCGAGGGCAGGGCCCACCGGTGGCGCAGGGTTGGCTTTGCCGGCCTGCAGGGCCAGCTTGATGACTGCTGTGACTTTCTTGGCCATCGGCTGGGGGGTTTGGACAGCTGCGGATCACCGGACCCTCGGGCCCGATGCGGCGAGGTGGGGAACCACCTCCAGGGCCGCCCTCCGCAGGGAGACGGCCGCCGCCTGGTCAGTTTTGTTTGCTGATCTGGGAAAACTCCAGTTCCACAGGGGTCTCCCGTCCGAAGATCGAAAGCAGCGCCTTGAGCTTGTTGCGCTCGCCGGAGACCTCGATCACCTCGCCCTGGAAGTCCTTGAACGGTCCGCCGGTGACCAGGATCTGATCACCCTCGGTGAGATCGACCTTCACCACGGTCTTCTTCTCCGCAGCCCGCTTGAAGATGCGGTCCACCTCCGTGCGGCTGAGGGGACGAGGTTTGATGTGGCCGCGAGCCTTGCCCGTGGCACGACGATCCTCGGCACCAACGAAGTTGATCACGTTCGGGGTGCTTCGAACCGCCATCATCGTGTCCTCATCCAGCACCATGCGAACCAGCACATAGCCGGGGAAGACCTTCTCCTCCGTGGACTGCCGGCTGCCATCCTTTTTCAGCTTCACAGCAGGCGTCTGGGGAATCTCGATCTCCAGGATGCGGTTGCTGACGCCGAGGGTCACGGCACGCTGTTCGAGCGTGGCTTTGACTTTCTTCTCGCAACTCGATGCCACCTGAACGGCATACCAGCGGGCGATGGCCGTCTTGGCTCCGGTCTCCTCCAACAGCGTTCCCTCCTCCCCCTCGTTGGGAGCGGGAAGGTCGAGCACCTCGGCGGCGTCCGTTGTGATCAGATCGTCAGACACAGGGGAAGAGTGGGTGCGGATCAGCGGAACACCTGGGATGAAGCCCAGCCGAAGAAGCGACTCACCGCAGCGATCGTGGCCGCCGACAGGCTGACCATGAGGATCACGGCGATGGATTCGCTGAACAGCTGCTGACGACTGGGCCAGACCACCAGTTTCAGCTCATCGACCGTGGCGGCCAGAAACCCGCCCTGACGGGGGGATTCGGCATCCATCTCTGAGCTTGCAGCGGTGGTGTCCTCGGAAGTGGGGCTGCTCACGTGGCTGGAACCGGGTGTTGACAAGGGGCCTCAGCACCTCGCCAAACAGTCACCTTACCGGATGCACCTCTTCTCCCCATGGGCTGAAGGCAAGAGTGCCAGCCTCACCATCCACCAGAGCGACCCGAACGCCCTGAACACCGCGGAAGCGGTCCTCCAGCAGTTCAGTGGCGAGAGGGTTCTCCAGCTGGCGTCGCAGCACCCTGCGCAGCGGGCGGGCGCCGTACTCCGGCTCGAAGCCCTGGCGGGCGATGAACTCCGCCACCGCGTCATCGACCCGCAGAGCGAGCCCCTGCTCGGCCAGCAGAGATGCAAGGTCGGCCAGCTGCAGACGCACGATGCGGACGAGATCCTCGATCTGCAGGGGATGGAAACGGATCAGCTCATCGATGCGGTTGAGAAATTCAGGCCGGAACTGAGCCGCCAGCGCCGCCTCCACCTGCTGGTCCAGCCCGGAGACATCCGAGGTCTCCCGACGGGCGTCCTCAAGAATGGCGCGACTGGCCAGATTGCTGGTCATCACCACGACGGTGTGGCGGAAATCCACGGTCCGCCCCTGGGAATCGGTGAGACGTCCGTCATCGAGGACCTGCAGCAGCAGGTTGAACACATCGGGATGGGCCTTCTCGACCTCATCAAGCAGCAGCACGGCGTAAGGGCGACGCCGGACCGCTTCGGTGAGCTGCCCCCCTTCCTCGTAACCGACATACCCCGGAGGCGCTCCGATCAGACGGGCCACCGCATTGCGCTCCATAAATTCACTCATATCCAGGCGCACCAAGGCCTCTTCCTCATCGAACAGCGCCGAGGCGAGCGCCTTGGCGAGCTCGGTCTTGCCAACGCCCGTGGGACCCAGGAACAGAAAGGAGCCGACGGGGCGACGCGAATCCTTCATGCCGGCCCGGGCCCGCCGGATCGCGGCGGCCACGGCAGCAACAGCTTCCACCTGACCGATGACGCGCTCGCCGAGGTGGGCCTCCAACGCCAGCAGTTTGCGACGTTCGCCGGCCAGCAGTCGCTGCACGGGAATCCCGGTCCAGCGGGCCACAAGATCAGCGATGTCACCGGCTTCCACCTGCTCCCGGAGCAGGGCCGTGCCGGCCGCCTGAGCCTCCGCCAGGGCAACCTCTAGCTCTTCCTTCCGCTGCTGCACCGTGTGCAGCTGGTCGTACTGAAGCCGGGCGGCTTCCTCAAGATCCCCCTGACGCTCCGCCTCAGCGATGGCATGACGCAGGTCCTCATCCTGCTGCAGCAACTGTGCAAGCTCCTCGAGCTGGCTGCGTTCCTGCTGCCAGCGGCTACGCAGACCCTCCAGGCGCTGCGAAACCTCCAACCGTTCGCGCTGAAGCTGGATCCGCTGCTCCTCCGGAGCCTGCTCCGCCGCCAGCAACGCCAGTTCCACCCGTCGCAGATCCGCTTCCGCCTCCTCCACCACCTGGGGTTTGGAGGTCACCTCGATCTTCAGCTGGGCAGCTGCCTCATCGATCAGATCGATTGCCTTGTCCGGCAGGCAGCGATCGCTGATGTAACGGTCCGCCAGACGATTGGCGGTCTGGATCGCTTCATCGGTGATCGTCACCCCGTGATGGAGCTCGTAGCGCTCCTTGAGGCCTCGCAGGATCTCGAGGCTGAGAGCCAGATCGGGCTCTCGGATCAACACCTGCTGAAAGCGTCGGTTGAGGGCGGGATCCTTCTCAACGGTGAGCCGGTAATCCTCCGGCGTGGTGGCACCGATGCAGCGCAGATCACCCCGAGCCAGAGCCGGTTTGAGCAGGCTGCCGGCATCGGTGCTGCTGCGGTCACTGCCCACCACGGTGTGGAGTTCATCGATGAACAGCACCACTCCTGAGTCGGAGCTGCTCACCTCCTCCAGCACCGACCGCAGGCGCTCCTCGAACTGACCTCGGAACTTGGCTCCTGCGATCAGGGCACCAAGATCCAGCGCCACCAGCCGGAGCCCCTGCAGAGACTCCGGCACCTCACCGGCAACGATGCGCTGAGCCAGAAGTTCGGCAATGGCGGTCTTGCCGACTCCGGGAGCACCGATCAGCACAGGGTTGTTCTTGCTGCGCCGTGAGAGCACCTTGATCAGATTGCGGATCTCACCATCGCGGCCGATGACGGGATCGAGCTCACCGGCTTCCGCTTCGGCGGTGAGATCCCGGCCGTAGCTCTCGAGCGCTGTTGGTGCCAGGGGAGCGAGCTCCTGCTCAGGGACTGGCTCAGGGGATGGTGTTGGCGCCATGGGCACAGGCGCCGACACGGGAATGGGGGCGGACCGCACGGGGCCTTCACTGACCGGTGGGTCCACAGGTCTCGGGCTCGGAGAGGGCTGCATCACCGGCTGACGCAGTTGGGCCTCCAGCCGATCCGCCGGCAGTCCGAGGCCTGCGAAGAGCTCAGCACCGATGCGGGGATCCCGACCGAGAGCGAGCAACACATGCGGAACATCGATCAATCGCGACCCCCAGCGCTGCCGGGCTCGCTCCGCCGCCTCCAGCAGTTCCTCAAGGTCCTCCCCGATGAACAACTCATCGCCGCGGCCGGCAGGCTGTTCGGCGAGCACGTCCTCCAGGCGATCGAGCAGATCCTCTGGACGCACCGACAGCGGCGCGATCCAGCGGCGGAAAGCGGGATCACTGAAGAGCACCTGCAGCAGATGCTCCACATCCAGCTGCTCATGGCGCCAGCGGCGGGCCACATCCTGCCCGGCGAGCAGCAGATCCCAGGCCTCATCGCTGAAGCGATCGGGCTCGTGCGTGAGGCTGCCCCGAGCGGGGGGGGAAGTCGTCATTCAGCTCAGGTGTCCGCGCGGGAGGAAAGTTCAATCAATTCCACCTTGTAACCGTCGGGATCTTCCACAAAAGCGATCACCGTGGAGCCATGTTTCATCGGTCCCGGCTCGCGCACCACGCGTCCTCCCTTGTCGGCGATACCGGCACAGGTGCCTCGGATGTCCTCCACACCGAGAGCGATGTGTCCGTACCCATCACCGAGGTCATAAGCATCGGTGTCCCAGTTGTGGGTGAGTTCCAGCACCGTGTTTTCCGGCTCCGATCCGTATCCGACGAACGCCAGCGTGAACCGTCCACCGGGGTAATCCTTGCGGCGCAGCAGCTGCATGCCAAGCAGCTCCGTGTAGAAGGCGATGGAACGCTCCAGATCCCCGACCCGGAGCATGGTGTGGAGCATCCGCATGGGTTCGGATCCTTCCTCGACATCTACCGACATTCTGGCTGCGTGCGTTCAATCACAACCCGGTAGCGGGGGTCGACCCATAAGATCCCCGGGTTTGATGCCCCGTCCAACGTGATCGACTCCCTCGACCTCGTCATCGACACCATCGTGGCCAGAGAGGTGCTGGATTCCCGCGGGAATCCCACGGTGGAAGCGGAGGTGATGCTCGAGAACGGAGCCATGGGGAGAGCGATCGTCCCCAGTGGTGCCAGCACCGGTGCCCATGAAGCCCACGAACTGCGCGACGGCGGCGAGCGCTACATGGGCAAGGGGGTCACGCAGGCGGTGAACCACATCGAAGAACGCATCGCTCCGGCGCTCTGCGGCCTCTCAGCCCTGGATCAGGCCGCCGTCGATGCCGCCATGCTCGATCTCGACGGAAGCGACAACAAATCCAATCTCGGCGCGAATGCCATCCTCGCGGTGAGCATGGCCACCGCTCGAGCTGCGGCGAACGGCTTGGGAATCCCATTGTATCGCTATCTGGGGGGCCCGATGGCCAACCTGCTGCCGGTGCCGTTGATGAACGTGATCAACGGTGGCGCCCATGCCGCCAACAGCCTTGATTTTCAGGAATTCATGCTGGTGCCCCACGGCGCTGAGAGCTTCCGCGAAGCTCTGCGCATGGGTACCGAAGTGTTCCACACCCTCAAAGGGCTGCTCAAGGCCAGGGGGATGAGCACATCCGTGGGTGATGAGGGTGGCTTCGCTCCAGATCTTGGCAACGTGGAAGCCGGTGAGATTTTGGTGCAGGCGATCGAGAAAGCCGGCTACAAGCCCGGTGAGCAGATCTCCCTGGCACTCGACGTGGCCAGTACCGAATTCTTTGAGAACGGTCGCTATGCCTTCGATGGCGGCAGCTACGACAGTGCCGAGATGGTGGGGCAGCTGGAGCAGCTGGTGGAGAAGTTCCCGATCATCTCGATCGAGGACGGTCTGGCTGAGGATGACTGGGACGGCTGGAAGCTCTTGACCGAACGTCTCGGAGCCAAGGTGCAGCTGGTGGGTGATGACCTGTTCGTGACCAACACCAAACGCCTGCAGCAAGGCATCGACAACGCGACCGCCAACTCAATCCTGATCAAGGTGAATCAGATCGGCTCTCTCACCGAAACGCTGCAGGCGATCGATCTCGGCGGCCGCAACGGCTATACCAGCGTGATCAGTCACCGGAGCGGCGAAACCGAAGACACCACCATCGCCGACCTCTCGGTGGCCACCCGCGCTGGCCAGATCAAGACCGGCTCCCTCAGTCGCAGTGAGCGGGTGGCCAAATACAACCAGCTGCTTCGCATCGAGGACGAGCTTGGCAGTCAGGCCGTGTATGCCGGCGCAGTCGGCCAGGGACCACGGGGCCGCAGCTGAGGCCCTGCCTCAGACCTTGAAGAGACGCTTCGACTGCACGGTGATCGAAATGGTCTTCCGGGCCTCCACAGTGGTTTCGCCTGGATATTTGCCGTGAAAGGAGTTGTCGGTCTTGCGAAACCCGAACACGAGGTTTTTGCGGTACGGCGCCCGGAAGACCTCATCAAAATCATCAAATTTGAACTGTTTACCGCTCCAACTTCGAAACCCATTGTCTTTGGGCACAAAAACAGATGTTCCCTCCTGCTCCAGAGAAGGGTGCGCAGAGCAATACAGCAGGAATGTTGCATATTTCTGAACACCATCGGTATGAGGGGAAATCTGAAATCCTCCACGATCCATCCAGAGATCCTTGCGGACCTTGAATCCTGACTGAAAGGATTCAACCCGCATATCAGGAGCAGGATCGGGCAAAGCATGCATCATCTCGGGAGACAGGAGATCGATGAATGCACTGAACACAGCCCAGAAGGCGGCACGATCCACAGGCAACCCCTCCAGTGACTCTGGATTGAGGCGAAACAGCTTTCTGTTCCTGCGGGCCATGGCATTTCGCGTGCGCTCTACAGGCATGTCTTCCATGTCATCGGAGCCAGGAAAGCTTTGGGACACCAACGTCATCATGCGCCCATCCAGAAAGCCATCCACAACCACAACCGGATAGGGATCACGCCGACGCTCACATTGACGCAGGTAACGGACGGAGTGAGACATCGACCGCATCAATTCGCGGGGAGACAAACCACAGGCCTTCAGATTGCGACGGAAGTGGCGACTGCGGAGCAGCCATGCCAAGTGCAACCAACGGCCGATTGCAAGCTTCAGCTCAAGTGTAAAAAAAAGCCTCGGAGTCGACATCCAGACAAACAAACAACTTGTCTTTAAATCAATTTATCATCAACACGAATGGGATGTGATCTTCGACTCAGGAGCGACTGGAACCAGGCATCTGCTCCAGGCGCTGATCACGACGAAGCCGCAGCTGGATGGACACCCAGCCGAACGCGACGGGAACGGTCGCCGCAGCCGGCAGCAGACTCCAGAAGGGACGACTGCTGGCTGCAAGCAGCGCCGTGCTCAGGGCAAGACAGCCCAGCAGCACGGACTGACCGATCGACTGCTGGACGGTGATCATCCGCCGGAACTGACGGTCGGACTCACCAAGCCGGACCTGCAGCTGCAGATCCCCCTGTTCCAGACGTTCCAGGCTGTCATCCAGCCGTTTGGGAAGGGCCACCGCCCGACTGCTCAGAGCTCCCACCTGGCGGCTGATCTCATTGAACAGATCATTGGAGCCGGCTCCACTCGAGGTCATCAGCGGCAGAAGGTAGGGCTTAGCGATGGCGACAAGACTAAAAGCAGGGTCCAGGCTGCGGCCGACACCCTCGAAAGTGGACAGGGCCCGCATCACGAAAATCAGCTCAACCGGCAGTCGGAAGGGCTGGCCGTACACCAGCTCGTACAGATCGCCGGACAGCTTGTCGATCACATTGGAGCTGAAAGGAGGCGTAAGCGCGTCCTGAAGCATCAACCGGACGAGACGTCTGACAGGACCCACGTCGATGTCAGCGGCGATTACTCCGGCTGCCTGCATCTGTTCCACCAGAGCAGCTGAATCGCGGGAAGCGGCGGCCCGGACCATGGCCCCCAGTCGACGACGCAGACCGTCTGAGAGAAGCCCCATCATTCCGAAGTCGTAGTAGATGAGTGCGCCATCAGCGGCGACCGCCAGATTTCCGGGATGGGGATCGGCATGAAAGAAGCCGAAGCGCACCAGCTGCTTCAGATAACTGGCAGCGCCAATCTCAGCGACAGCGGATGGGTCGATCCCGGCCTCCACCAGGGCCTCTCTGTCATTGACCTTGATGCCGGGGAGGTAGTCGAGGCACAGCACCTTTCGGGTGCTCAGTTCCCAGATCACAGCAGGAATACGGATCTGTTCGTCATCCAGGAATTGCTGGCGGAACCGTGCGGCGTACTGGGCCTCCACACGGAAATCCAGTTCACGCAGCAGGACGCGACGACATTCCCTTGCCATCGCAGGCCAGTCCCGACCCCTCCCCCAGCTGGGATGACGCTGCAACACCACCGCCACCTGATGCATGACATCAAGATCGAGACGGAACAGTGAATCCAAGCCGGGGCGCTGCACTTTGAGCACTACCTGGCGTCCGCTGCGCAGACTCGCCCGGTGGACCTGAGCCAGGGATGCCGCACCGAGGGGATCGGGATCCAGATCCACCACTTCGGCACATCGCTGTCCCAGTTCTTCCTCAAGGACCGACTGGACCCGATCGAAACTGAAGGCTGGAACGCGATCCTGCAATTCCGCCAGCTCCGCAACCCATCCCGCCGGGAGCACATCCGGTCGCGCGGAAAGCAGCTGCCCGAGCTTGATGAAGGCGGAGCCGAGCGTGAGGAGTTCAGCTGTCAACCATTGGGCTCGTTGCCTCTGACGCTCCTGCCGTCTCTCCGGGCTGACACCGCCGCGGTATGTCCACGTCTGACCATCCCACCAGAGCAGGGCGATCAGGGTGAGAACTGTGCGCCAGATGCGCAGGGCTCGACGGGTCCGCCGCAAGGGTGCCAAGCGAACGGTTGGCGCCATCAGGGTTTGACCTCGAGGGCTCGACTGATCTCCGCCACCGTTGCCCTCAGAAGGTCAATCCGCTCCTGGGATGACTGCTCCTGCGACGGTGCTGCAACAGCACCGTCGGCGGTGGTCGTCTCACCGTGTTCCAGCCGATCGGCCTCGGCCTGAACTTCCTCCTGAAACAGATCCCACTCCTGGCGAAGACGTTCCGGAGCATCCTGCGCCAGCACTGCCAGTTCCGCTGCCGCATCAGCCAGGCCGTGGCCGAGGCGGGCACCGAGTCGATTGACGGTGGCGCGGATCAGGGCATCCGGCGATCCCATGACGCTCAGAAAGACAAACCAGACTGTGGCAGATCCAGACCCCGATCAGGGAGCCATGACTGGGGGATCCGATGGAGCCGGCACCACAGGGAGCACAGGCTCCGGCAGAGGCAGCAGGATGGAGGAGGGCTGCGGAGGCGACTCATCCGTGGCCACCGGTTGGATAGTCGATCCGAGCAACGGGTCGAAATCGGACTGGTTCCGCTCCTCCGGAACCGTCTCGAGCAGGGGCTTCTCTTCCCATCTGGCCTCCTCCAAAACCGGCTGAAACGCCTGATTGAGCTGCAGGGACTCCTCCACCCGTCGCTCAGCCTCCAGACGCGCTTCCTCCTCCGCTTTGCGTTCGGCTTCCAGACGCGCCTCGATGGCAGCCACATCCACTTGCAGGTCGCCGGACGTCTGACCATGGCGGTCGCGCAGTGACCTCAGCGAATCACCGGGAAATTCCGCAGGAGCGAACAGCTCAGGCTCCGGTGTTTCGGGATTGCTCTGCAGGGTCACCAACCGATGGGTGATGCCATATCCGAGGGTGAAGCAGCAACCGGCCAGAAGTGGCCCGACCCAGAAGCGTGGCTTGCGAGCCACCGGCACGTCAGAGGTGCTTCCGGTCTCCACGGTTCAGAAAAAAGACATCCTGACAGCGATGGGCTCGATCCGATCGAAATGTGATCATGTTGTGGGGTCGGTGCTAGCCGGCGGATCGGGGAACACCACTCGCTTCATCGAAGGATGATCTCCGATTTCGTCCTGAAGGAAAAGCCGTTAAAAACAATGTCATCGGAAGTATTGGCTCAATCAAGCCGATGCACAAAGGCAACATTTTTTATAATTAAAAACTAACATCTTTTTAAGATTTAATTGAATCAATGCCGATGATTGCGCTGATAAACGATAAGTATGTGACTGATCCAACCTGGGCCGATCAGGGCGAGAATCATGACGGTCAGTGACGTGGTAAGTCGGCTGGACAGTGTTCTCGCTTCTTCAAGCCCGTTCAAGACAAAGGCAATCGAAATAAGCATACTGAACAACCCTGTGAACGTTCCACTGAGCGACTTCAGCAGGTCTCCGATCGAGCGTCCTCTCACAGCATTGGGATCGATACCAACACGACGACCGGCAAGGACACCGGTGATGCCCAGCAAAACAACAAGCGCCAGTCGTTCCTGAGGTGAGTGGACCAACGCGGCGACACTACCTTGCTGCATCTCATCCATCATCGAGGCAGCTGTACCAAGAAAACTGCCTGAGCAGAGGCCGATCCCTGTCCACCAAAGGGTTGGTGATTTCAGTCGATAACGCAACCGGCTGATCAGGATCAACAGTATGCAGCTGATCGCTGCTGCCAGAAGCAACGGTAATTTGAGATTACAGATGTAGCCAACGGCAGATGTCAGCAGCAAGCAAGCCAAATCTGACGTTTGGCGTGGCTTCATGTACAGCAGCTCTTGATGGTCTGATTCACGTTGCATGGGTTTGACTTAAACGTCCCCTGTGATCTGAGCCTGGGAAGCGTTCGCCTTGCGCCATTGCATGAAGGGTGCCGTGCCAACTGCCGTGACCACCACATAACCAACCACGGCTGCTTTGAGGTCTACAGCGTTGGGTGCCATGCGTTGCACGATCAGCAAAGCAAGGCCTGGATTTCGCATGGACAGCACCAGCGGAAACGTGCTGCGTTCCACCCCATCGTCGCCGGCGACGGCGAACCCCAGACCGAGAGCAATCCAGGTCAGGATGAACATCAGCAAAGCACCTGTGAGGTCGCCAATTAACGTCGGCGCCACCTGCGGCAACGCCAAGATCAAGATCAAGGCCAGCAACACCAGCAACAGAATCTTGGAGGCCTTCTGAATGACTGGATTCCACCGTTCAGACCACTCAGCGCACCATCGACGCAGTGACACGCCAACCAACAGTGGAATCAACTGCACGGTGAACACCTGATAGGCGACCTCCTGGGCCGGAATGCTCCAGATAGTCATTGAAGCGTCGGCTCGAGGTGATCGTCAGATAAGTGGTGGAGTCAGCGGAAAGTTCGAAGTGCGATTCCAGCAATCCTTGCTTGAAACCATGAACGGAATAAGCCGACATGGGAACGCAGAAGACCTTGTGATCTTTGGCTTGGCCGGAAGCTTCTATACAGAAACTGATGCAGTCCGGACCCCGATCACCATTGAGTAGGATCCGATGCGTCGTGGTGATTTTGAGAAGCGTGACAGCCCCAAGCTGAGCAATCGACATCTCACCTTTCAGCCTGCCTGGGGTGAGCTGCAAAGCATCAAAACGCTTACCCACCAAGCAAAACAGTTGGCTCAGTTCAGATGCTGAATGAAATGAGTAAGAAGAGCCAGACACTCCTTGTTGAGACCATCTTTGATCCACGTTCATCATCCCTGGCGTCGCCTCCATGCAGGCTTGGCGTTCATACCCAACATCGTCAAAGTAGCCAGCATTGGCATCCCGGCCCGAAAGTCATCGCACCTAAACACAACTGTGGCGCGTTGTGTTTAGCTTCAGTTTATGGATCCTCAGGATGCCTGACGGGCATGGTCCGGTCACGCCAAGGCCTTGCGGTCATGTCGTGTAATCGGCGTTGATGCGTACATATTGATCTGACAAATCACATCCCCAAGCCGTGCCCTGTCCGGCCCCGGAGCCAACGGCAAGACGGATCCGAACGGAATCATCCACCAGGTAGCGGCCATGGGCCCGCTCACTCAGATAAGCCGATGCCGCAGAACGATCAAATGCCAGGGGATGGCCTGCGTCCATTAACTGATGAGCCCCGATCCACAGGGCAACTGCCTCTGGATCGAACGCCACCCCGGAACGACCGGCCGCTGCCACGATGCGGCCCCAGTTGGGGTCACGACCATGGACAGCGGTCTTCACCAACGAGGAACCGCAGATCGTCCTGGCGATCTGTCGTGCACCGGCCTCGGTGGACGTTCCTTCCACCTGAACCTCAATCAGACATGTGGCCCCTTCCCCATCCCGGGCGATCGCCCGGGCGAGGTGTTGCGCCACCAGGGTGACTCCCTGCTCAAGCATGGCGTGACAGGAATCCGGCAAGGGCTCACCGGCAGAGAAGGCCAGCACGGTGTCATTGGTGCTGGTGTCTCCATCCACAGTGATGGCATTGAAGGAGCGCTCCACCGCTCGCTGCACCATGCCTTTCCACACCTGGGAAGGCACCGCGGCATCACAGCTGATGGTGCCGAGCATCGTGGCCATATCGGGGTGGATCATGCCCGACCCCTTTGCCATGCCACCGATCCGCACACTGCGGCCGTTGAGTTCCGCCTCAATGGCGATCTGTTTGTCCACCAGGTCCGTCGTCAGGATCGCCTCGGCAGCGGCTGAACCCCCCTCCGGCCTCAGAGCCTCCACCAGAGGATCAACGCCAGCCAGCAGCACATCCATCGGGATCGGTACACCGATCACACCCGTGGAACAGATCAGCACCTCCTCCGCATCCAGACCAAGACGATCCGCCAGCGCCTGAGTGGCGCGCTGACTGTCGATCAGACCACGGTCACCCGTGCAGGCATTGGCCTGGCCGGAATTGATCAACACAGCCCGCGCTGCTCCACCCTGCTGTTGCAGGCGATCTGAACACAGGTCAACGCAGGCGGCCCGCACACAGGATCTGGTGAAACTGCCGGCGCAGACAGCCCCCTGCGGTGCGAGCAGCAGGGCCAGATCGGGCTTGCCGGAGGGTTTCAATCCGGCCACGATGCCGGAGGCCAGAAAGCCCTGGGGTGCTGTGACACCGCCGGGCACCGGCTTCCAGTAGGACGCCATCGCCGTCAAGGGAGACTGTTCTCATCCTGCCTTTGCGGCATGCAACGACGCATTGGACTGACAGGGGGAATCGCCAGCGGCAAAAGCACGGTTGGACGGTGGCTGGAAGCCCGTGGCTGGCCTGTGCTGGATGCCGATCATTTCGCCAGGGACGCCATCGGACCGGGACAGCCTCAGACCCTGGCCGTGCTGGAGCGCTACGGAGAGGTTGTGGCCATCGATGGATGCGCCATCAACCGAGCCGCTCTGGGCCGCATCGTGTTCACGGACGCCTCTGAGCGGGCCTGGCTGGAACAGCTGATTCATCCGGTGGTCCGAGAGCGGTTCGATCAGGCCCTCGATGCCCTGGAGGATGAACCGGTGGTGGTGCTCATGATTCCCCTGCTGTTCGAGGCTGGACTCACGGGTCTGTGCAGCGAGATCTGGCTGGTCGACTGCGACGAGCAGCAGCAGCTGGCGCGGATGATGCAGAGGGACGGTCTCGATGCGGTGCAGGCCCGAGCCAGGCTCGGTGCCCAGTGGCCTCTGGCCCGCAAACGCCCGCTGGCAGATCGCTTGATCGACAACCGCGGCACCAAGCAGGAGCTGGAGGATCAGCTCAGCCGTTGCGTCCTGGCTCCGCCCTGAACCATTTCGTGATCACCCACTTGCTGCCGGACTCGACCGGCAGAGCCTCATGCAGGGTGAAGGGGTTCGGCGTGCCATCGGCCTGCAGGTTGTTCCAGGCCAGCGCCATCCCGGGAACAGGGCTGAAATGCCGTCCGAGGCGACGGAACAGGGTTTCACCCCCTTCCTCCACGGCGTTGAGATAAACCATCACCGTCCAGGTGCGCTGGCCGCCGTTGCTGGTGTGCTGGGTGAACTCCTTGGTGCCGGGAGCGAACCAGTCGGTGTGCTCCTTGAAATACTCCCCGGGGTCGTAACGCTGCCCCTGAATCGGCTCCGACAGCCGTGGGTCAACGCCCAGCAGGGCCGCGAAGCGTTGATCCAGGCGTGCGGCAAACCCTGGGTGGTCCTGCCGCAGATGGCAGGTGCGGCTGGTGCGGTAGTCGCTGCTTCCACGGGTGACGGTGGAAGGCTGGAGCGATCCGTTGATGGCCTCGATCAGCTCCCGGCATTCCTGACGGGACAACAGGCCGGGCAGTTCATAGAGCTGGGCCAGGGGGGTGTCGAGCCGCCAGGCCCGCGGCAGATGGTCCGGTCGGGTGAGCGGGGCCTCGAACCAACGACGCCAGTCCGGTGTGGGGGCCGATGATCGCGGGACCGACGTCAGGACTGTTTCGGGCGAGTCGAGCACCGCTTCGATGGCTGCACGCTCGAACCCCTGAACCAAGGCGCGATCGATCAAGCCAACCGGATCGCAGCCGCGGTCACGGTTGTGCAGCAACCATTCCCTCCAGACATCAGGGATGGCGGCTCCGGTCGTCATTCCCCTTTGAGCCTGCGGCTGAGGATCTGATTGGCGAGCTTGGGATCAGCCTTGCCTCCCGTTTTCTTCATCAGCTGCCCGACGAAGAAACCCTGCAATTTGGTTTTCCCGCCCCGGAAGGCCTCCACCTCACCCGGATGGGCCTCCAGGAGGTCATTCACGATCGCTTCGATCGCCGCGGGATCGCTGATCATCCCCAGTCCCCGCTCGTCCACGAGCGCTTTGGGTGAGCCTCCCTTCTCAAGCAGATCGGGAAGGATCTCCTTGGCGATCTTGCCGCTGATCTTGCCGCCGTCGATCAGCTTCACCATCTCGGCCAGCTGCTCCGGGCGGAACGGCAGATCGTCGTAGCCAAGTCGATTGCTGTTCACATGGGCCGCGATGTCGCCGGTGATCCAGTTGGCGGAGAGCTTGGCGTCGGCACCGGCGGCGACAACAGCCTCGAAGTAATCCGCCATCGGTCGTTCGTCGGTGAGCACCCGGGCGTCGTACTGGGACAGCCCCAGCTGATCGGCATAACGATGCCGCTTGGCCGCCGGCAGCTCGGGCAGCTCAGCACGCCAGGACTCCCGCTGATCCGCACTCACCTCGATCGGGCCGAGATCGGGATCCGGGAAGTAGCGGTAATCGCTGGCCCCCTCCTTGCTGCGCATGCTCTTGGTGAGCTGCTTGCCCTCATCCCAGAGCCGGGTCTCCTGAACGATCGGCTCACCGGTCTCGTAGGCCTTGATCTGACGTTTGATCTCGTACTCACAGGCCTTCTGAATGGCCGAGAAGGAGTTCATGTTCTTGATCTCCACCTTCGTCCCGAAGGGCGCATCCGGCCCCCGTCGCACGGAGATGTTGACGTCGCAACGCAGGGAGCCCTCCTGCATGTTTCCGTCGCTGACGCCGAGATAGCGCATGATCCGACGGATCTCCGAGGCGTATTCCGCCGCTTCGCGACCCGTGCGCAGATCCGGCTTGCTGACGATCTCCGCCAGGGCCACACCGGCCCGGTTGTAATCCACCAGCGAATGGGTGGATCCGGCCAGGCGATCGCTGCCGGCATGCACGAGCTTGCCGGCGTCCTCCTCCATGTGCAGGCGTTCGATGCCAATGGTCTTCAGATACGAGTCCTTGCCCTTCTCGGCCACCTCAACTTCGATCCAGCCCTCCTCGGCGATCGGCTCGTCGTACTGGGAGATCTGATAGTTCTTCGGAAGGTCGGGGTAGAAATATTGCTTGCGGTCGAACTTGCTGTGTTCGGCGATGTTGAGGTTCAACGCCATCGCCGCCTTCACCGCGTACTCGAGCACCTTCTGGTTCAGCACAGGCAACGTGCCTGGCAGCCCGCACACCACAGGGTCGATGTGGGTGTTGGGATCGTCTCCGAAGGCGGTGGACGCCGCCGTGAAGATCTTGCTGTCGGTGCCCAGCTGCACGTGGGTCTCCAGGCCGATCACGGCTTCCCAGGCGGGCTCTGCTGCGGCCATCTCGGCATCGGTTCAGACGCCTGAATCCTATGGAAAGGCAGCGTCGGTGCCTGTCGAGCTGTTGACCTAGAACAAACGGAAGCGACGGACGACGTGAGCGACACCGCGGCCCAAGAGCGGATCCTTGTCCTGGGGGGCGGTCTGATGGGACTGGCGATGGCGCATCAGCTGGCCAGACGCGGGCGACAGGTTCTGGTGATCAGCCGGCGGCGAAGCGAAGCAGCGGGCTTCGTCGCCGCCGGCATGCTCGCCCCCCACGCAGAAGGACTGCAAGACGAGCTGCTGCAGCTCGGTGAAACGAGCTTGGAGCGCATCCCGAGCTGGGTGGCCCAGATCGAAGCCGACAGCAGCCTCCCCTGCGGTCTCCGCACCAGTGGAATCGTGGTGCCGTTCAAGGATGCGGGAGAACGGGATGCCTATCCCACCGCTGCCCTTGGACAATCTCTGAACCGATCTCAACTTGAGCAGGAGATCCCGGATCTGGGGGAGGACTGGACCACTGGTCTGTTGTTTGAGCAGGACGGACAGATCGACAACCGCCGCAGGCTGATGCGGGCCCTGGAACGAGCCTGCGTCTCACTCGGCGTGCATTTTCTCGAGGGCGCCGAAGTGAGCAAGCTGGCCCAGGACTCCGATGGAGCTCTCAGGGGCGTGCTGGTGCGTACCGCTGAGGGAGACGAACAGGTCTTCGAGACAAGGGCAGCTGTTCTCTGCAGTGGAGCTTGGAGCCGAATGCTGGTCCCTGAACTGCCGGTCTTCCCCGTGAAGGGGCAGATGCTGTCTCTCCAGGGCCCTCGCGAGGCCTTGAAGCGGGTGATCTTCGGCCCGGGCATCTATCTCGTTCCGCGGGAGGACGGTCTGGTCGTCGTCGGAGCCACGAGCGAACGGGAGGCAGGCTTTTCCGAGGGGCTCACCCCAGATGGTCAGAAACAGCTGCACACGGGAATCGCCAGCCTGTTGCCGGTTGCTGCGGGCTGGCCACCGATGGAGCGCTGGTGGGGCTTCCGCCCCTGCACCCCGGATGAAGGCCCGCTGCTCGGACCTGGCCCGAGTTCCGGGCTGTGGCTGGCCTGCGGCCATCACCGCAACGGCGTGCTGCTCGCCGCCGTGACCGCCCAACTGCTGACAGCGGCGATCTCGGAGGAACCCCTCAGCAGCAGCGATGAAGCGCTGCTGAGGGCTTTCAACTGGTCACGGTTTGCGGAGAGGGATCAACCCTCGACGCGCCAACCCTGATCGGACGGCGTCCAGTCGTTCAGTTCCGAGGCGTCGAACCAGAGACCGATCTCGAACGCAGCTGTTTCAGGGGCGTCGGAACCGTGGATGACATTGCGACCGATGTTCACCGCCAGATCACCCCGGATGGTGCCGGGCTCAGCCTCCAGGGGCTTGGTGGCACCGATCAGCTTGCGGGCGCTGGCAATCACGCCGTCGCCTTCCCAGACCATGGCCACCACCGGGCCGGAGGTGATGAACTCCACCAGTCCAGCGAAGAAGGGGCGCTCCTTGTGAACCCCGTAGTGCTGCTCAGCAAGCTCACGGCTGGGAGTGGTCTGCTTCAGCCCCACAAGCTTGAACCCCTTGCGCTCGAAGCGGCCGAGGATCTCGCCCACCAGGCCGCGCTGGACGCCGTCGGGCTTGATGGCGATGAACGTGCGTTCGGCCATGGGTTGGTGTCAATCAGAAAGCGCCGTCATCGTCAACGCTGGCCTGCCCGCTTGGCAAGTACAGAGGATGAGCTCCGGCAGGAATGTTCCTAGATTCCGGCCGTGCACGTTGACGAGCGCAGGTGGCTGACGGCGAAGGCTGGTCGATCCAGAACAGTTCAGCGCTCTATGGGCTGGACCGCTGGGGTGAGCCTTACTTCGCGATCAACGGCCGCGGACACATCAGCGTTCAACCGCAGGGAGAACGCGGCGGCAGTCTTGACCTTGTGGATCTGGTGTACGAACTGCGCGGTCGCAACCTCGGCCTGCCTCTTCTCATTCGCTTCGACGACATCCTGGAAGACCGGCTGGAGCGGCTTCACGCCGCGTTTGAGCGCGCGATCTCCCAGTACGGCTACCAGGGCCGTTACCAGGGTGTCTTCCCGGTGAAATGCAATCAGCAGCGCCACGTGGTGGAGGAGCTGGTGAGCTGCGGGCGCCGCTGGAACTTCGGGCTGGAGGCCGGAAGCAAGGCCGAACTGCTGATTGCCCTGTCTCTGCTCGATGACCCGGATGCGTTGCTGATCTGCAACGGCTACAAGGATCGCCTCTACATCGAGACAGCGATCCTGGCGCGGCGCCTCGGCCGACAACCGGTGGTTGTGATCGAACAACCCGACGAGGTGGATCGCATCATCGAGGCGAGCGGCAGTCTCGGAGCGGCTCCCTACATCGGTGTGCGCGCCAAACTGTCCAGCCGCAGCACCGGGCGCTGGGGAAGCTCAGTGGGCGACAAGGCGAAATTCGGACTCTCGATTCCCGACCTGCTGACCACCGTGGAACGTCTGCGGGATCACGATCTGCTCAAGGATCTGCGTCTGCTGCATTTCCACATCGGCAGTCAGATCAACGACATTGCCGTTCTCAAGGACGCCCTCCAGGAGGCCGCTCAGATCTACGTGGAGCTGCGACGGCTCGGTGCCCCCATGGGCTTCCTGGACGTCGGCGGTGGGTTGGGCATCGACTACGACGGCAGCCGAACCGCCACGGCGGCTTCGACGAACTATTCCCTGCAGAACTACGCCAACGACGTGGTGGCCACGGTGCGGGAATGCTGCGAACCCAACGGCGTTGAGGTGCCCACGTTGGTGAGTGAAAGCGGGCGCGCCATCGCCAGTCACTTCTCGCTGCTGGTGTTCGACGTGCTGGGTAGCAGCGCCCTGCCGGCCTCCATTCCCGATCCTGCTGCTGAAGAACCGCTCACCGTCCGCAACCTGAGGGAAACCCTGGCCACGATTCAGGGGCTGCCGGACACCACGGATGCACGGCTCGTCCGTCTGCAGGAAGCCTGGAATGACGCCCTGAAGTTCAAGCAGGACGCCCTCGCGGCCTTCCGGCTCGGTTACATGGGTCTCCCCGACCGTGCCACCGCCGAACAACTCACCTGGGCCTGCGCCGATGCCATCGCCAGGCAGTTACCGGAGCAGGGAGCCGTACCCGAGGAACTCTCAGCCCTCCGCAGTGCTCTCGCTGGCACGTACTACGCCAACCTCTCCATCTTCCGTTCCGCGCCGGACACCTGGGCCATCGATCAGCTCTTCCCGGTCTTGCCGATTCAGAGGCTCGACCAGCGTCCGACCCGGCTGGCCAATCTGGCTGATCTGACCTGTGATTCCGATGGGCGCCTGGATCGGTTCATCGGTGACGGCCAACCCAAGCCGCTGCTGGAACTCCACGATCTGACGCCTGGTGAGCCTTATCTGATCGCGCTCTTCCTCAGCGGCGCCTACCAGGAGGTGATGGGCAATCTGCACAACCTGTTCGGGACCACGAACGCCGTTCACATCCGGCTGAGTCCCGGAGGGAGCTATCGGGTGGACCACGTCGTGCGTGGGGATACCAACGCCGATGTCCTTGAGGCGATGGAACACGATCCCCGCGCTCTGCTGGAACGACTGCGGGTGGCCGCCGAAGCCGCGATCAGCGCCGGTCAGCTCCGCATCGATGAATCACGTCGCCTGCTGGATCACCTGGAGAGCAGCCTGCGCCAGACCACGTACCTTCAGGACTGAAGGCCTGCTTCGAGCTCCGATCGAGCCTTGGCGAGAGCATCGGTCAGGGCTGACCCATCGCGGCCTCCCGCCTGGGCCAGGTTCGGGCGACCACCGCCGCCGCCGCCGCAGAGTTTGGCGATGCCGCCGATGAATTTGCCCGCTTGCAGCTGGGCAGCGATCACCTGCTTGCCGAAGGCCGCCACCAGAATCACCTTGCCCAGATCGGAGGGGTCGGGCAGTCCGCCAAGCACCACCGCAGCACCATCCCCAAGCTGATCAGCAAGGCTCTGGGCCGCCCCCTGCAGTCCGGCACCATCCACGCCATCGAGACGTTCCACGAGCAGCCGGAAGCTGCCGACGCTCTCAGCCCTGGCCGCAAGAGCCGCCGCCTTGGCCACCGCCAGTTCGGACTGGGCTGCCGCCAGCGCCTTACCCGTGCTTTTCAACTCCTCCTGCAGAGCACTCACCCGTTCGACGATCTCACTGGGCTGGGCCTTGAAGCGATCCCCCAGCTGCTTCACCACCGCATCACGCTCATTCAGATAAGCAAGAACGGCTGGGCCAGCAACGGCTTCGATCCGGCGAATACCGGCGGCCACACCGCTCTCCGCCACGATCTTGAACAGCCCGATCTCAGCGGTGTTGGCCACATGGGTGCCGCCGCAGAGCTCCATCGACACCCCGGGCACATCGACGACACGCACCACATCGGCATATTTCTCGCCGAACATCGCCACAGCACCAGCCGCCTTGGCCTGATCGATCGCCATCTCCTGCACGTCGAGGCCGTGAGCCTCCGCGATCCAACCGTTGATCAGGGTCTCGATCTGAGCCAGCTGCTCAGGGGTGACCGCACTCGGGCAATGGAAGTCGAAGCGGAGTCGATCGAAGTCCACCAGCGAACCGGCCTGACCGATGCCTGGATCCACCACCTGCTTGAGGGCAGCCTGCAGCAGATGGGTCGCCGTGTGGTTCGCCTGGGCACGACGACGACAGGCGCGGTCCACCTGAGCATTGACGGTGTCCCCCAGCGACAGCTGACCGCGTTCGAGTCGGCCGGCATGAACAAACACGTCCCGCGTGCGACTCACCGATTCGATCGCCACGATCAGATCAGCACCGCTGAGGACGCCGCGATCCCCCACCTGACCGCCACCCTCCCCGTAGAAGGGCGTGGTGTCCAACACGATCTGCACCGCATCTCCGGCGGAGGCCGTCGTTGCCGGCTCGCCGTTCACCACCAGGGCCTGCACGCAGCTGGGGTGCTCCAGCACCGCATAGCCGCGAAATGCCGTGGGCTCCTGGTCTGCTGCCACCTGCTCGATCGCATCCTGGAGAGTGAGATCAAGGCTCACGGCTGCGGCCTTGGCTCTCTGGCGCTGTTCCTGCATGGCGGCCTCGAATCCAGCAAGGTCCACCGAGAGTCCATGCTCTTCGGCAATTTCCTCGGTGAGCTCCAGCGGGAAGCCATAGGTGTCGTACAGCTCAAACGCCTGGGCGCCGCTGATCTGGGTTGGCTTGGAGGCCAGCACCTCCGCCAGCAACTTCTCGCCGCGTTCGAGGGTCTCGAGGAAGCGGGCTTCCTCCCGCTGAAGTTCAGCCAGGATCACCTCCTGGCGGTCGATCACGCTGGGGTGAGCACCTTGGAGCAAGGCAATCGCCGCTTCCCCCATCGGCACCAGGAAGGGCTTGTCGATGCCCAGGAGGCGGCCATGGCGCACCACCCGGCGCAGCAGCCGCCGCAGGATGTAGCCGCGGCCCAGGTTGCTGGCGTTGACGCCATCGCAGATCAACTGGGTGACGGCACGGCTGTGATCGCCGATCACCTTCAACGACGTCTTGCCCTTGTCGTCGAGCTGGTGGTAGTCGACTCCCGCCAGATCAGCGGCCGCCTGGATCAGGGGAAAGATCAGATCGGTTTCGTAGTTGTTGGGAACCTTCTGCAGAATCTGCGCCATCCGCTCCAGACCCATGCCGGTGTCGATGTTGCGGTTGGCCAGCGGCGTGAGGGTGCCCTCAGCGTCGCGGTTGTACTGCATGAACACCAGGTTGTAGAACTCGATGAAGCGGTCGTCGTCCTCGAGATCGATGCCTTCGTCGCCGAGCTCTGGCTTGAAGTCGTAGTAGATCTCCGAGCAGGGCCCGCAGGGACCGGTGGGGCCGGACGCCCAGAAGTTGTCGGCCTCATCCATGCGGATGATCCGCTTGGGGGTCACCCCCACCACATCGCGCCAGATCTGCTCGGCTTCGTCGTCTTCCCGGAAGACGCTCACCACCAGGTTCTGAGGATCAATGCCGTACACCTGCGTGCTCAACTCCCAGGCCCACTCGATCGCCTGCTGCTTGAAGTAGTCGCCGAAGGAGAAATTTCCGAGCATCTCGAAAAATGTGTGATGCCGGGCCGTGCGCCCCACGTTCTCGATGTCGTTGGTGCGGATGCACTTCTGGCTGCTGGTGGCCCGCGGCGCCGGCCGCTCCCGCTGCCCCAGGAACACGGGCTTGAACGGAAGCATCCCGGCGATGGTGAGCAGGACTGTGGGGTCCTCGGGAATCAGCGATGCGCTCGAGATCACGGCGTGACCACGCTCGGCGTAGAAGTTGAGAAACGCTGCCCTGATCTGCTCACCACTGCGAGGCATAGACGCTGCTGGGGATGACGAAGCGGCGGCAGCCATGGGAGGGAAGGCGATTCCAGCCGTCATGATCGCTCCTGAGCCGCCGACCACCGTGGCTGATCTGCCCAGCGAATCCGAGGCCCGCGCCCGACTGCGATGGCAGTCGATCGGCTGGGCCGTTCTGGCCGGCATCAGCGCTGGATTGATCAGCCTGCCCTGGGGGCTTGAGATGGCAATCCGCTCGGGAGGTTGTGGTCTCTTCTACGGCCTGCTGGCCTTCCATCTGCAGCGTGTGGACCCAGACGACGGCCACCTGCAGGCGGGGCTGGTGGGAGCGGTCTGCGGCGTGCGCAGCCTCGGCCTGCCGCTGAGCCTTGACAACTTGCGGACTGACGCTCTGGCATTATTAGTCGTAGAGCTCCTTCAGGCTTGGCTGCCGTTGATCGGCAGTGCTCTCCTGCTCAACGGACTCCAACGTTTCCTTCCCGCGTCGCGGCCATGAGCCTGCTGCACGCCACCTGGCTTCCAGCCATCCGCTCATCCACCAGTTCAGGGCAGCCGGCCCTGCTGGTGTGGGCTGACACGTGGCGCGTGGCGACTCCGGCGGGACCGGGCCTGACTCCTGCCCTGCATCCCTTCACGCTCGCCAGCGAAGACCTCAAGGCCTGGTTGCAGGAGCGGGATCTGCTGCCCGACGGCAGTATCGATGCCACGGCTTGCCTCACCTTGCCCAGCCGCTCGGTGAAACCCCGCAAAAGCCGCAGCAAGGCAGACGAGCCGATCGATGAAGAGACGACGGGCTGGACCGGCCTGCCGATGCAGGCGGGAGAGCCGATCCCGAAACAGACGGAATGGTGGCCTTGGCAGGTGGAGGGTCTGGCGGTGGAGCCGTCGGCTGCCACGGACTGGCTCTCTCGACTGCCCCTGTCAGGTCATCATCCCGACCTGGCCGATGAACTGCGCTGGTGGAGCCATCTGCAGCGGTGGGCCCTGAGCCTGGTGGCTCGTGGCCGCTGGATTCCGCAGATGGAGCTGAGCAAGGGCGAGGGGTACCCCCACCGAGCCCGCTGGGTGCCCCTGCTCAACCGAGAGGAGGATCGGCGACGACTGGAGGATCTCGCCGCCAGCCTGCCCCTAGTGGCCACCTGCGCTCTTCCCTGGAGGGAACCGATGGGGCGGCGCAGCAATCGCATGACGCGGCTGCGGCCGGAAGCGATGCGAGCCGCCAATCCCGTGGCCTGCTGCAGGCCCCGCAGCGGTCGTCTGCGGGTCGCAACGCTGCTGGAGGACCTCGTGGATGCGCAGTTGCGCAAGGACTTCCGGCCCTCCGGCGATGGGCTGGACCCGTTGCTGACCCTCTGGCAGGACGCCCTCGCGTCGTCCACCGGCGTGGTGGAGGTGAGCGATGAAGAGGCAGAACGGCTCTCCAGCGCCAGCCTGCACTGGAGGGAAGGAATCGCCGGTGATGTCGCTGCGGCCCGCACCTGCCTGGAGCTGAACACGCCCTCGGAAGGTGAAGACCTCTGGGAACTGCGCTTCGGCCTGCAGGCGGAAGCCGACCCCAGCCTGAAACTGCCAGCCGCCGCGGCCTGGGCATCAGGAGCCGACACCCTGCAACTGGGGGAGGTGAAGGTGGATCAGCCCGGTGAGGTGTTGCTGGAAGGACTGGGACGGGCTCTCAGTGTCTTCCCTCCGATCGAACGGGGACTGGACACCGCAACTCCGGAGACGATGCAGCTCACGCCAGCGGAAGCCTTCGTCCTGGTGCGAACGGCAGCGCGCCAGCTGCGGGATGCCGGAGTCGGCGTGGATCTCCCCCCAAGCCTGTCGGGCGGCCTGGCCAGTCGCCTGGGTCTGGCCATCAAAGCGGAACTGCCCGAACGCTCCAGCGGTTTCACCCTGGGGGAATCCCTCGACTGGAGCTGGGATCTGATGATCGGGGGGGTCACCCTGACCCTGCGGGAGCTGGAACGGCTCTCCAACAAGAGAAGTCCGCTCGTGCGGCACAAGGGGGCCTGGATCGAACTTCGGCCCAACGATCTCAGGAACGCCGAACGCTTCTGCGGGGCCTCCACCGACCTGAGCCTGGACGATGCGCTGCGGCTCACGGCGGCGGAAGGCGAACTGCTGATGCGTCTGCCGGTGCATCAGTTCGACGCCGGGCCCCGCCTGCAGGCGGTTCTCGAGCAGTACCACCAGCAGAAGGCGCCGGACCCGCTGCCGGCTCCGGAAGGATTCTGCGGTCAGCTCCGTCCATATCAGGAACGGGGGCTGGGCTGGCTGGCCTTTCTGCACCGCTTCGATCAGGGAGCCTGCCTGGCTGATGACATGGGGCTGGGCAAAACGATCCAGCTGCTCGCCTTCCTGCAGCACCTCAAGGCTGAACAGGAGCTGAAGCGTCCGGTGCTGCTGGTGGCTCCGACCTCCGTGCTCACCAACTGGAAGCGGGAGGCGGAAGCATTCACTCCGGAGCTCACGGTGCAGGAGCACTACGGTCCACGCCGGCCCTCCACCCCGGCCACGCTGCGCAAGGCCCTGAAGGACGTGGATCTGGTCCTCACCAGCTATGGCCTGCTGCAGCGGGACAGTGAGCTGCTGGACAGTCAGGACTGGCAGGGAGTGGTGATCGATGAGGCCCAGGCGATCAAGAATCCCAGCGCCAAGCAGAGCCAGGCCGCCAGGGATCTGGCGCGCCCCAGCAAGAGCAACCGCTTCCGGATCGCCCTCACCGGCACGCCGGTGGAGAACCGGGTCAGCGAGCTCTGGGCGCTGATGGATTTCCTCAATCCCCGGGTGCTTGGGGAAGAGGACTTCTTCCGCCAGCGCTACCGCATGCCGATCGAGCGGTACGGCGACATGGCCTCACTGCGGGACCTCAAGGCCCGGGTGGGTCCGTTCATCCTGCGGCGGCTCAAAACCGACAAGTCGATCATCTCGGATCTGCCGGAGAAGGTGGAGCTGAGCGAGTGGGTGGGCCTGAGCAAGGAGCAGAAATCCCTCTACAGCAAAACGGTGGAGGACACCCTGGATGCCATCGCCCGAGCACCCCGCGGCCAGCGTCACGGGCAGGTGCTGGGGCTGCTGACCCGGCTCAAGCAGATCTGCAACCATCCGGCCCTGGCCCTGAGGGAAGACGCGGTGGACGATGACTTTCTGGGGCGCTCCGCCAAGCTGCAACGCATGGAGGAAATCCTGGACGAGGTGATCGAAGCCGGCGATCGCGCCCTTCTCTTCACCCAGTTCGCCGAATGGGGACATCTGCTCAGGGCCTGGATGCAGCAACGCTGGAAAGCGGAAGTTCCCTTCCTGCATGGAGGCACTCGCAAAAGCGAACGCCAGGCGATGGTGGATCGTTTCCAGGAGGATCCCCGCGGCCCGCAGCTGTTCCTGCTGTCTCTCAAGGCTGGCGGAGTCGGTCTGAACCTGACCCGAGCCAGCCATGTGTTTCATGTGGACCGCTGGTGGAATCCGGCCGTGGAGAATCAGGCCACAGACCGGGCGTATCGGATCGGCCAGACCAACCGAGTGATGGTGCATAAATTCATCACCAGCGGCTCGGTGGAGGAGAAGATCGATCGGATGATCCGAGAGAAATCACGCCTGGCGGAGGATGTGATCGGATCCGGCGAGGATTGGCTCGGAAGCCTCGCCGGCGATCAACTCCGCAATCTCGTTGCCCTCGACGACACCTGAGCACGATGACCACGACCAACGGCATCACATCCATCGGCGATCAAGGACTCGGCCAGCAGCCCTGGTGGGTGGAACAGTGGATGGAGCTGATCAACGGCTACCGCTTCAAGAAACGGCTGGAGCGGGCCTGGAGCTACGCCCGCGAAGGCAATGTGACCTCGATCCGCTTCGAAGGCCGGCGCGTGCATGCCCGGGTGCAGGGCACGGGAGAGGACCCCTACAAGGTGAAGCTCTGGCTTGACGTGCTCAGCGATGAAGACTGGGCCTACGTGCTCGAAGCACTGGCGCAGAAAGCGCGCTGGTCCGCTCAGCTGCTGGCGGGGATCATGCCGGCGGATATCGAGCGTGCCTTCGCCGCCAGCGGCAAGCGCCTGTTCCCGTTCAAGCTTCAGGAGGTGCGCAGCGAATGCAACTGCCCTGACAAGGCCAACCCCTGCAAGCACATCAGCGCCGTTTATTTCCTGATGGGGGATCGCTTCAGCGAAGACCCCTTCGTGCTGTTCCAGCTGCGGGGCCGCACCCGCACCAAGCTTCTGGAGGACCTGGCGGAACAGCGGCGCAAGGCCCTGGCCAGCCTCGCCGAGCAGAGAGCCGGGGACGCCGCCCCCCCCCGAGGAGATGCCTCCTCCTCTCCTGCCGCATCCGGCCGTTCTCGATCCCGCTCTCTGGTGGCGCTACAACCGCAGCCTCGATGGTGATCTTGTGGTGATCACCGCAGCGATGGAGGGCGACACGGGCCTCGATGCCGCCGGCGATCTGCCGCTGGCCGAGGACCCCCGCTTCCCAGACGCGCGCAGCACGTTTCTGAGCAACCTTCGCGGCCACGGTCAGGCCAGTGCCCAGCGGGCCATGCTCCAGGCCATGGCAGCGGGCCATTGATCAGGGCATGAATGAAGCCCCCTGGTTGACCGGGGAGAAGCGTGGACTGGTGACGCTGCTGCTGAGTTCTCATCAGCGGGCCTTCGGTCGCCCGCTGATGGCTTGTGAACGCTCGCGCCAGTCCACGCGACTGGCCTGCCAGGAACTGTTCGCCTGCGGCTTTCCCATGCTGGCCCATGGCACGGGCAGCGACCCGGTGATCATCTACGGCAATGCCGCAGCTCTGCAGCTCTGGGGCGTGCGATGGGAGCAGCTCGTGGGCATGCCCTCACGCCTGACGGCACCGGAGGAGGAGCGAAGCGAGCGGCAGACGGCCCTCATCGAGGCACAAACAAAGGAAGCGATTCGTGGCTACAGCGGCACCCGCGTCAGCCACAGCGGGCGCCGGTTCCAGATCCGCGATGCCCGCATCTGGACCCTCTGGGACGAAGAGAACCGCCGCTGCGGCCAGGCGGCCTGTTTCAGCGACTGGTGGTGGAGCTGAGCTCGGATCCATCGTTTCGGTTTCAACGACATTCCAGTGGTGCCAACCGAACCCAGTCGTGTGCACCGAACCTCAATAGACGGTTCTCGCCCTTCTGAATATCATCAAGGCAGCGCAGATTGTCATTGCGGGCATTCAACCCAGTCCGCAGATGTTCACTCTTCGGATCAACAATCATGCTGACCCTGCATCAATCCCCTTTCGATCTGTTCGAGCGTCTCGAACAGCAGATGGCCTCCGCCGAACGTGTTCCCAACGCCGAGGTGGTCGAAGCCGATGACTCCTACACCGTTCGCCTTGAGCTGCCGGGTGTGGAGCGTGAGTCCATCGACGTCAAAGCCACCGACCGCACCCTGGTGGTGAGCGCCGAGCGCCGTGGCGCACTCGACGGCGAATCCGAGCAGCCCGCTCTGCTGAGCGAATTTCGCAACGGTACCTGGAGCCGCAGCTTCCGATTCCCCACAGGACTCGACCGCGATCAGCTGCAGGCCACCTACCGCGACGGCATTCTGGAAATCAGAGCCGGCAAAGCCGTCAGCCATACCAGTGTCACGGTGAAAGTCGAAAGCTGACGCACCGCACGGCGGTGGACAGAACGGACTCCCCCCCGCTTCGGCGGGGGTTTTTTGCTGGCCCCTCGTCGCCTAGGCGGCTCCGAGACCGACGAAGTAACGGGCGATGAACAGCAGGCTGAAGCCTGTGAGAAATGCCAGGCCGAACCAGCAGAAGCCCCGGGTCAGCCGCCCATAACGGTGCTCAAGCGGAACCAAGGGGCTGTTGATCGTGTCCATCGCCATCCAGGCAAAAAGAGGAGCCGTCAGGAAACTGCCGGTCATCGCCCCGAACACAAAATCCTTCACCCCGATCCCGCCGCTCTTGGCCACCACCAACGCCAGGACAGCGGCCAGGAAATGCACGATCACCCAGATATCGAAGCGACGCTGCATCGGCCCCGGTGCCGAATCACCACTGTCGTGATGACGCAGCAAGCCCTGGATCGCCGCAATGCTGCGGGGGTAGGCATCCAGGCAGGTGAGGGTGGTGCTGAACATGGCGGAGAAGGCCGCCGGAATGATCACCCAGGCCGCCCATCCGCCCATGGCCGCGGTGTAGAGCTTGATCAGCTTCTGGGCGAAGGACACACCACTGCCGGCCAGCATTCCGTCACCGCTGCCGTACATCGTGTAGGCACCCAGGATCACGAAGAACATCGCCGTCACCACGGTCACGCCATAGCCGAGGTTGAAATCAAACTCGGCCTCCTTCGGCGTTGCGGTGTGGTCGGTGTCGCGGGCACGGGAGAACATCCACAACGACAGCCATACGCACATCTCCACGGGTCCGGGCATCCAGCCCATCAGCGGAATCAGAAAGGCCAGGTTGGCCATGGTCCAGGGGCTGGGATCGGTGCTCACCCAGCTGGACGCCACATCTCCAACGGGGCCTCGGATCAGAAGCGAAGCCGCCGCCACACCGGTCAGCAGCGTCAAGAGCAGCACCAGCAGTTTGGAGAGACGATCCAGAGCCCGGTAATGCCCCAGGAGCAGCACCAGCCCACTCACCGCCAGAACAGCAATGGACAGTGCGAACGGGTCCTGATCCGACAAACCGGGAACATTGGTCAGCAGGAGGCCCGCCACAAAGCTGACGGCCGCGATGGTGAAGGTCCCCGTCACCAGACTCACCACCAAGTACAGGGGGAGGTACAGGGGATTGCGTTTCTGGAAGCCCTCAAGCAACGACAGTCCAGTGGCCGCGGTGAAGCGGGTTCCCACCCTCAGAAAGGGGTACTTGACCAGGTTGGTCAGCAGGATCAGAGCCACCAAAGCAAACCCGAAACGGGCCCCAGCCGTGGTGGACGACATCAGATGAGATCCACCGATGCAGGCACCGGCTAGCAGGATCCCGGGCCCAATGCTCTGCCTCAGCGTCGAGGACGCCATAAGAAAAAGTTGTAGTTGCTACCAGTCTCTGCCTCTGGGCTTCCGGGAATCTCCGTAAAGTTCACTTCCGTCACGGTCGGTTTCATGGTCGTTGCTCCCGCTGCTCCGAAGCTGTCGCTGCAGTGCGAAGCCATTGCCGCCGACACCACCACAATCCGTTCCCTCGACTGGGAGCGCAGCCGCTTCGACATCGAATTCGGCCTGCGCAACGGCACCACCTACAACGCCTTTCTGGTGCGGGGAGAACGCACCGCCCTGATCGACACCAGCCATGCCAAATTCCGCGAAAGCTGGATCCCCCTGCTCAAGGAGCAGATCGATCCAACCGCGATCGATGTGTTGATCGTCAGCCACACCGAACCCGACCACTCCGGTTTGATCGGTGACCTGATCGATCTCAATCCCGAGATCGAAATCGTGGGCTCGAAGGTGGCGCTGCAGTTCCTGAAGGACCAAGTGCACCGACCGTTCAAATCCCGTGCCGTGAAATCCGGAGAGGAACTCGATCTCGGCACCAATCCCGACAGCGGCATCCAGCACCGCTTCGAGTTCCTCAGTGCGCCAAACCTGCACTGGCCGGACACGATTTTTTCCTTCGACCACGGCACAGGCATCCTCTACACCTGTGACGCCTTCGGACTGCACTATTGCTCCGACGACGTGTTCGACCGTGACCCTGGCGCGATCGCTCCCGATTTCCGCTTCTACTACGACTGCCTGATGGGGCCCAATGCCCGCAGCGTGCTGCAGGCCCTGAAACGCATGGACAACCTGCCGGAGATCAAAACGATCGCCGTTGGTCATGGTCCGCTTCTGCACCACCACCTCAGTCACTGGGTGGGCGACTACCGCGATTGGAGCAGCCAACGCAGCAAGGGCGAAAGTTACGCCGCGGTTTGCTATCTCAGCCAATACGGGTTCTCCGATCGGATCAGCCAGGCGATCGCCCATGGAGTGGGCAAAGCCGATGCCCAGGTGCAGCTGGTCGACCTTCGCGCCACGGACCCTCAGGAACTGACCGCCCTGATCGGTGACGCCAAGGCTGTGGTGGTTCCCACCTGGCCGGCAGAGCCGGATGCCGACCTGCAGACCTCGATCGGCACTCTGCTGGCAGCGCTTCATACCAAGCAACTGGTGGGGGTCTACGACGCGTTCGGTGGCAACGACGAACCCATCGATGCCGTAGCCGACCAGCTGCGCAGTCAGGGACAGAAACCAGCCTTCGCGCCGCTGCGCATCCGTCAGCTGCCTCAGGGAAGCGACTACCAGCGCTGCGAAGAGGCGGGGACCGACCTCGGCCAGCTTCTGACCAAAGACAAGGCCATCGCTGCGATGAAGAGCCTCGACGGCGACCTCGACAAGGCCCTCGGTCGCATCAGCGGTGGGCTCTACGTGGTGACCGCCAGTCAAGGAGACGGCGAGTCGCAACGCCGCGGCGCCATGGTGGCGAGCTGGGTGAGTCAGGCCAGCTTCACGCCTCCAGGACTGACCGTTGCGGTGGCGAAGGATCGGGCAATCGAGGCCTTGATGCAGGTTGGCGATCGCTTCGTGCTCAACGTGCTGCGCCAGGACAACCACCAGCCATTGCTCAGACATTTCTTGAAGCGCTTCCCTCCCGGAGCTGATCGATTCGCCGGTGTGCACGTGCTCGACGGTGTCGCGGATGGCGGCCCAGTTCTGGGAGACGCGCTGGCCTATCTCGGCTGCCGGGTTGAGCAGCGCATGGAAGGCCCCGACCACTGGGTGATCTACGCCGTGGTGGAGCAGGGCAATGTGGCGGATACCGACGCCAGCACTGCCGTGCACCACCGAAAAGTTGGCAATCACTACTGATGAGCGCAACCGCAACTCGGCAGACCATCCAGCTGCCGATTGACCCCGGCGTGATCGGGCTGCGCGGACTGAGTCCTGAACGCAGCCGCTTCGAGCTGGAATACGCCCTGGAACGGGGCAGCACCGCCAACAGTGTGTTGTTTGAGGCCGGTGATGGGGCCCCTGCCGTGCTGGTGCATCCCCCAGGTGTGGCCTACAGCGAAGCCTTTTTGCCGGTGCTTGCGGAGGCCCTGCCCAGCAGCGACACAGCGCTGCTGGTGGTCGTGGGGCACGTCAACCCCAACCGCGTTGCCCTTCTGCGCGATCTGGCGGAGGCCTATTCCGACTTGGAACTGATCGTCTCCAACCCGGGCGCCAAGCTGATCGAAGAGCTGTGGAGCCAACGCAAGCCGGCCCCTCCCGGAGAAACGAGCGAGCAACCACCACTGCCAGACCTGCCGCCCCTGCGGGTCATCCGTCAGGAGCAATCGCTTCCCCTCAGCCATCAGCGCAGCTTGATGCTGCTGCCGGCGCCAACCCCCCGCTGGCCAGGCGGAATGCTGGCGTTCGAGGAAAGCCTGGGCCTGCTGATGAGCGACAAGTTTTTCAGTGCCCACCTCTGCACCGAAAGCTGGGCCGAAAGCAACCGCAGCAGCACCGAAGAGGAGCGCCGTCATTTTTATGACTGCCTGATGGCACCGATGGCCCGCCAGGTGGATGCCCTTGTGGAACGGCTGGAAGAGCTGGAGATCCGCACCATTGCCCCCGGCCACGGTCCGGCGATCGAGGGCAGCTGGCGAAGCCTGCTGAGTGACTACCGCCGCTGGGGAGAGCGCCATCAACAGGCCAGCCTGACCGTTGTGCTCTTGTTCGCGAGCGCCTACGGCAACACAGCCGCCATCGCCGATGCCCTGGCACAGGGTGTGAGCCGCACCGGCATCCGCATCAACAGCCTCAACTGTGAATTCACCCCCGCGGATGAGTTGGTGAGGGCCATTCAGCAGGCTGATGCCATCCTGATCGGCTCGCCCACGCTCGGGGGACATGCTCCGACACCGATCGTGTCGGCTCTCGGCACCCTGCTGGCGGAAGGAGATCGAAGCAAACCGGTTGGTGTGTTCGGCAGCTTCGGCTGGAGCGGAGAAGCCGTTGATCTGCTGGAGAACAAACTGCGCGATGGGGGCTTCAGCTTCGGTTTCGAGCCGATCCGGGTGAAGTTCAGCCCCGATGCTGCTCGGGTGAAGCAGCTGGAGGAAACAGGCACCCGCTTCGGCCGTCAACTGCTGAAAACGCAGAAGCGTGCCCAGCGCCGCAGCGCCGGCGGGCTGAGCGAAAGTCGCAGCGACCCCGCTGTCGTGGCCTTGGGGAGGGTCATTGGCTCCCTGTGCGTGCTCACCACCCGCAAGGGGGATCTGAGCGGCGCCATGGTCGCCAGCTGGGTCAGTCAGGCCAGCTTCACACCCCCTGGAATCACGGTGGCTGTCGCCAAGGATCGTGCGGTGGAAACACTGCTGCACAAGGGCGATCGCTTCGCTCTCAATGTGCTGGCGGAAGGACGCGAAAACGGACTGATGAAACAGTTTCTCCAACCCTTCGAACCTGGCGCCGATCGTTTCAAGGGACTGGAACTTGAAGACAGCCCTGCCGAACAACCGCTTCTTCCAGATGCGCTGGCATGGCTGGAAGGCAGCGTGAAGCAGCGCATGGAATGCGGAGACCACTGGCTGATTTATGCCGAGGTGAACCATGGAGGGCTGTTCGACGCCGAGGGCAGCACGGCGGTGCACCAGCGACGCAGCGGAGCCAACTACTGAGCAGCCAGGCAACCCGCTAACTCATACCGACTACGAGTTAGCTGTAGAGTATGGATCATTTGATCGTCGGCAATGGATCTTTCGAAGCCCTCCACCCAGGCCAACCTTGAAGCGGCCTTTGGGGGAGAAAGCATGGCCAATCGCAAGTACCTGTTCTTTGCGGATGTGGCCAAACAACTGGGCCACCAAGACCTGGCCAAGTTGTTTCGTGACACGGCGGCCCAGGAAACAGAGCATGCCTTTGCGCACTTCCGCCTCCTGCATCCGGACTTGGTGGTAGGCAACCCCGACCGGCTCAGCGACGAGGAGAAGCAAGCGATGCTGAAGCGATGCCTGGAACTGGCGATTGAAGGCGAAACCTACGAGTACACAACGATGTATCCGGAGTTCGCCGCCCAGGCGCGTCAGGACCGGGACAGCGGAGCCGAGGCGGAATTCGCCGAGCAAAGCAGCGAATCCCAGGAGCATGCCGACACCTTCCGAACCGCCGCCAAGAACTTCGGTCTGCTGACCCCGATCGAGCAGCATCACGCCGAAACCTATGGCGTCGCCCTGGAGGCCCTGCAAGGCAAAGGAACGGCAGGCCAGGCCGACCAACCCATCCCGGGCAAATGGATCTGCAAGGTCTGCTCGGTGATCTATGACCCCGCCGAGGGAGATCCGGATTCCGGCATCGTCGCAGGCACCCCATTCGAGGCGATTCCCGACGACTGGCAGTGCCCGATCTGTGGAGCACGCAAAGCCAGCTTCGTGCCTTACCGCGAAGCTGAATTGAAAGCAGCCTGACGATCGCCCCGGCGTAGTGGCCATCTCCAGCAGGTTCCTAAAACACCTTGGTCAATGCTCTGGGTATGAAAAACACAGCACGCACGGATCTGCTGGTGATCTCCGCCAGCAATGGGGAAAACCTGAAACTGGCTGAGCGATTTGCCCAGCAGGCCCGAGCCCTTGGTCAGACCGCTGAGGTGCTCGACTTAACGGAGATCGATCTGCCGCTGTTCACCCCCCGCTCCCAGGCCCAGGGAATGCCGCGAGCGGTGGAACCGGTTCAGCAGCAGCTGATGACAGCCACACGCTGGGTGATCTGCGCTCCGGAATACAACGGCTCGATCCCACCATCACTCTCCAATGCCATCGCCTGGCTGTCGGTGACCGGGGAGGACTTCCGAGCGCTTTTCAATGGCCGGCCCATCGCCATGGCCACCTTCTCCGGAGGTGGCGGCATGGAACTGCTCCTGTCCTTACGCATCCAGCTCACCCACCTCGGCGCTCAGGTGGTTGGACGTCAACTGCTGAGCAACAACGCCAGACCCGCCAAGGACGACACCATCAACGACCTGCTGCAGCGGCTGCTGCAGATGAGCCCACTGCTGCTCTGAATCAGAACAGCCTTTTGTTGATCCCACCTCGGAACCACCATGCAACCGGTTGAGACCACACAAGCTCCAACCGTCATCTTCCGACCGGCAGCTGAGCGCTTCCACAGCCGATTGGACTGGCTCGACTCCTGGCACAGTTTTTCGTTCGCCGACCATGTCGACCCCGACTGGATGGGTTTCGGCCCCCTCCGGGTGATCAATGACGACACCATCGCGGCAGGCAGAGGCTTCGGCATGCACCCGCATCGGGACATGGAGATCATCACGGTGATGGTGGACGGTGAACTCAGCCACAAGGACTCCATGGGGCATAGCGCCGTGATCCATGCCGGAGAGGTGCAGAGGATGTCGGCCGGCACCGGCATCACCCACAGCGAGATGAACAGCAGCACGGAATCCTGCCGGCTTCTTCAGATCTGGATCGAACCGGAGGAGCGTGGCATTCCCACCGCCTACGAGCAGAAATCCTTCCCGATCGGTGCCCAATGGACACCGCTGATCTCTCCTCAGAGCAACAACGGTGCCATGCGGATTGCCCGAAGCGTGCATCTCTGGCGTGCCAGACCGGCACAGACGAGCCAACTGACGCTCCCCTCGACCGGCGGGCCGCTGCTCTGGCTTCAGGTCATCAGTGGCACGGTGAATCTCAACGGCAGCGACGCTGTTCCGGAGCGTTTGCAGCAAGGCGATGGGCTGGGCTTCCACCGAATGGATGTTGTCATCGATGATCTGAGCGCCGCCGATGCGGAGGCTGACATCCTGCTGTTCGCTCTGCCATGACACACCAGATCTGGATGGCGTTGGCTTGATCACGTTGTATCCAAAATATCTGAAAACTGCCACTTGAATCACATCAATTGCGCCGCAAGGCCTTCGAGTGACAGGTTTTATCCGAGATGCCTGAAGATTCTTCAGACCAGGCACCGTGATCCCAAAAAGATTCCGTTAGTGACGAGCACACCAGATGTTGTGGCCTCAAATGACGGAGACACATACCGATGATCCCCTGAGCGATGGGATTCCTGATGAGCCAACAGGCCGTGGTTCGCTATCGCGGCTTTCTCTTGCTGCCTCAGACCAACCAGAGCTGGCTGGTGAGACCGGAACGCAGTCCAATGCTTCTGCTCCCGTTTCGGACAGCGTCCTGCTCTCTGGCCGATGTGAAAGCACTGCTGGACTGGCGACTGTCAGAACAGACGTCGAAGATTAACGCTGCCTAAACCCTGTTCAGGCAGCGGCTGGCGGTGTTCAGGCAGCGGCTGGCGGTGGCGTTGGATCACCGATGGGCTGCAACGGGATCACCAGAGTGGCCCAGTGATCAGGCCGCTCCGCCCGCACACGGCGAGAGCGACGCACGCCGAAGGGAACCCTCACGACATTCGTTCCTTCGATCGGAAGGGTGTGGCCCCGCTGCAGAGCGGATTCCAGACCCTCGGGCAATGCGGGCAGGACCGGTTCAACTCGGTCCGATGATTGATCGCTTTTGAAGATGGTCTTCCGATCCATGGTGTCCCCCGACAGACGAATCAGTTGTCGAATAGTTTGCAGCTGGTTGATGGTGGTCCTAATCGAACCAAATCAAGTTTTCGGTTTTCAGTGAAAATTTACACGCCTGAGCGAGGCAACACCAGATAATCCGGCGTTTCAGGCTGCAGCGGGTTGCACAGCCAGGTCCTCCACCGACGGGCAGGTGCAGATGAGATTCCGATCACCGAAGGCGTTGTCGATGCGTCCGACCGCAGGCCACAGCTTGTTCATCGGCTGATCAGCCAAAGGGAAAGCGGCGGTGGAGCGGCTGTAGGGACGATCCCAGACATCAGCTGTGACCACGGCCATGGTGTGGGGAGCCCGCTTCAGGGGATTGTTCACCGGATCCATCCGACCGGATTCGATGTCACGCACCTCCTCACGGATCGCGATCAACGCGTCAGCGAAGCGGTCCAGTTCGGCAAGACTCTCGCTCTCGGTGGGTTCCACCATCACGGTGCCCGCCACCGGCCAGCTCACCGTCGGCGCATGAAAGCCGTAGTCCATCAAGCGCTTGGCGATGTCATCGACATCAACACCCGCATCCCGCTTGAGCGGTCGCAGGTCGAGAATGCATTCGTGAGCGACGCAGCCGGTGGTCCCCCGGAACAACACCGGGTAGTGGGGGTCCAGCCGATGAGCGAGATAGTTCGCTGACAGCAGAGCGACCGCACTGGCCTGGCGCAGAGCCTCCGCCCCCATCATGCGCAGGTACATCCAACTGATCGGCAGGATGCTGGCGCTTCCGAGAGGGGCGGCTGACACCGGCCCGATCGCGGTGGGCTGGTCTGACTGGAGAGGGTGACCGGGCAGGAACGGGGCCAGATGCTCCGCAACTCCGATGGGGCCGACACCCGGACCACCACCGCCATGGGGAATGCAGAAGGTCTTGTGCAGATTGAGGTGGCAGACGTCAGCCCCGAAAGCTCCCGGCCGACAGAGACCGACCTGGGCATTGAGATTGGCTCCATCGAGGTAGACCTGCCCGCCGTGGCGATGCACCACCGAACAGATCTGACGGATCCCTGGCTCGAAGACACCGTGCGTGGAGGGGTAGGTCACCATCAGAGCGGCGAGACGGTCGCTGAACTCCTCAGCCCGGGCCGCCAGATCATCCAGATCGACGTTCCCCTCGTCATCGCAGGCCACAGGCACCACCTTCAGGCCCGCCATCACGGCGCTGGCGGGGTTGGTGCCATGGGCACTGGTGGGGATCAGACAGATGTCCCGATGGCTGTCCCCCCGCGAGTGATGCCAGGCCCGGATCACCAGCAAGCCGGCGTACTCCCCCTGCGAGCCGGCGTTGGGCTGAAGGGAGACCGCTGAGAAGCCTGTGAGAGCAGCAAGCCAGCGCTCCAGATCATCCGCCATGTGGCGGTAGCCACGGGCCTGATCCTCAGGGGCGAAGGGATGCAGCGACGCGAAGGCAGGCCAGCTCACCGGCAGCAGCTCGGCGGCGGCATTGAGCTTCATCGTGCAGCTGCCCAACGGGATCATGCCGTGCACGAGGGAAAGATCGCGGCTCACCAGGCGCTGGATGTACCGCAGCAACTCGGTTTCACTGCGATGGCAATGGAACACCGCTTGCGTCAGCCAGGGCTCCTCGCGACCGGGCACGCCGTCGAGGGAACCGGAGACAACTTCAGTGATCGGAGGCGTCTGTCGCTGAGCAGCAGCAGCCAAGAGCAGCACCAGCCGCTTCAGTTCCGACTCGTTGCTGAGTTCATCCAAGGTGATGCCAAAGCCTTCCGCCTGATCAGGCGCAGCCCCCTCAGGCACCACCCGCAGGTTGATCTCCGCCTCGGCTGCGGCCCGGTGCACGGCAGGGGCATCGCTGCAACGGATCACCACGGTGTCGAACCGCTCTCCAGGAGCAACCGGGTAACCCAGTGCCACCAGAGCAGCCTCCAGTCGACGTCGCAGGCGCACGATCCGCTGTGCGATGGCGGTCAATCCGTCCGGCCCATGGTGAACCGCATAGAAGGAGGCCATCACCGCCAGCAGCACCTGCGCCGTGCAGATGTTGCTGGTGGCCTTGTCGCGTCGGATGTGCTGCTCACGGGTCTGAAGAGCCAGGCGCAGAGCGGGCTGGCCTTGGGCATCCCTCGACTGGCCCACCAGTCGGCCGGGAATCTGGCGCTTGTAGGCATCCCTGGTGGCGAAGAAAGCGGCGTGAGGTCCGCCGAAACCCATCGGCACGCCGAAGCGCTGGGCGCTGCCGACGGCAATGTCAGCACCGAAGGAGGCCACCGGCGCGATCAGGGTCTGAGCCAGGGGATCGATGGCCACGGTCACCAGAGCCCCGGCCTCATGAGCCCGCTCGATCAGAGCAGTGGGGTCCCAAACCTGGCCCTCCTTGCCGGGCAGCTGCAGCAGAACGCCGAATACCGTGGCATCGAGCACGAAATCGCCGGGATCCAACCGCTCCAGCTCGATGTTCAAAGGCTCGGCGCGGGTCTGCAGCACGGCCCAGGTCTGTGGCAGGACGGCGGCATCCACCAGGAAGCGACGGGCCTCAGCACGGCGACAGACGGCATAACTCAGTCCCATCGCCTCAGCAGCTGCCGTGGCCTCGTCCAGAAGAGACGCATTGGCGATCGACAGACCGGTCAGCTCGCTGATCAGGGTCTGGAAGTTGAGAAGCGCTTCCAGGCGACCCTGAGCAATCTCAGCCTGATAGGGCGTGTAAGCGGTGTACCAGGCGGGATTTTCAAAGACGTGACGCTGGATCAGTGCCGGCGTTGCTGTGCCGTGGTAACCCAGGCCGATCAGGGAGCGGCGAACCGTGTTGTCGGCAACGATGCGGCGCAGATCTTCAAGGGCCTCCGATTCGCTGCAGCCCTCCGGCATGGCCTCCGAAGGAGGGTGCTCATCGAGGATGTCCGGTGGCACGACATCGGCGATGAAGGCCGCCATGTCGCTGTAGCCGAGGGTCTTCAGCATGGACCGCTGCTCGGCGTTGCCCGGGCCGAGATGCCGCTCGAGGAAGGGGGAGACCAAGGTGAGCGGCAGCGAAAATCCCGCCGATCGTAAAGAAGGGAGACCGGCGGCCGATGTCAGCTGGCGTTCACCTTGGCGCTGTAGGCCGCCGCATCAAGCAGGGACTCCATTTGGGATGCGTTGCCGGGCCGTATCACCAGCAGCCAGCCTTCCCCGTGTGGATCGTTCTGAAGTTCCTCGGGACTCGCGAGCACAGCCTCGTTGCGTTGCACCACCTCGCCGTCGATCGGGGCGTACATGTCCTCCACGGCCTTGACGGATTCCACCGAACCGAAGCTGTCGCCTTTGCTGAGACTGGCGCCGACATCAGGAAGATCAACGAAGACGATGTCCCCCAGCTGATCCACTGCGAAAGCGCTGATGCCGACTCGCACCAGCTCGCCGTCGGCATTCGCGTATTCGTGGCTTTCGGCGAAGCGGAAGGATTCGGGAAACGCAAACGCCATCGTCTGGCGGATCAGCAGCTCGCACCAGTCTGCGGGAGATCGCGCAGCTCCGCAGCATCAAGAGCCGCCAGTGCCTCCTGTAGCGCGAGGCTGAGATGGGCCCGGTGGGTTCCGCCCTGCACGAAGAGATTGAACGGTTCCCGCAACGGAGCATCCGCGGAGAACTCGCTGGTCGAACCATCGATGAAGGTTCCGCCCGCCATCACCAGATCGCTGGCGTAACCAGGCATCGAAGCGGGCACAGGATCCAGGTAGGAACCGACCGGAGACATGCTCTGAAATGCACGGCACACCACCTTGAGTGCCTCCGGTGAACCGAGGCGAACCGCCTGGATCAGATCACTGCGGAACGCTCCCGGCGCAGGCTGAACGGCACACCCGAGCCGTTGAAACACCCCCGCCACCAGATCCGCTCCGATCAGGGCCTCCGCGACCATCTGCGGCGCCAGGAACAATCCCTGAAGCACAAGACGCTGGAGATCAAATCCGGTTCCACCCTCCCGGCCGATTCCCGGAGCCGTGAGACGGCAGCAGGCCTGCTCCACCAGATCAGACCGACCGGCCACGTAGCCCCCGGCCGGAGCGATGGTGCCACCGAGATTCTTGATCAGGGAACCGGCGATCAGATCCGCTCCGACATGCGGTGGTTCCTGTTCTTCCACCAATTCGCCATAGCAGTTGTCAACGAAGCAGATGCAATCGGGCTGAGACGCGTGGATGCGTTCGCAGCAGCGTCCGATCTCCGCAACGGAAATCGACGGGCGCCAGCTGTAGCCGCAGCTGCGCTGAATCAGCACCATCCGGGTCGGGACCTCCAGCGCCTGATCCAGTGCAGCTGTGTTGATCCCACCGTCCTGTGTCAGCTCCAGTTCGTCGTAGCGGACACCGAATTCAGCCAGGGATCCCTGCCCCTGCTCCCGCAGACCGATCACCTCCTCCAGGGTGTCGTAGGGCCGGCCTGTGATCGACAGCAGACGATCCCCGGGGCGAAGCACACCGAACAGTGCCGCAGCGATCGCATGGGTACCGCTGACGAACTGAAGCCGCACGGCCGCAGCCTCAGCGCCGAGCACGCGCGCAAAGACCCGATCCACCACATCGCGTCCCTGGTCCCCGTGTCCATATCCGGTCAGAGAGGCGAAATGCTGCGTGCCGACACGCTCCTCGGCCATCGCGGCCAACACCCGCTGAAGTCGCGATTCAACCGCTGCCGTGCGTAGTGCCGCTGACGATGCTTGCGACAGGGCCACATCCGCGACAAGAGAACGGGCCCGCGCCCGCATCGAGGCTGTCACTTCACCAGTCTTCACCGTGTCACTCCCGGCTCCAGGCCTGCTGCGTGCCTCCATGCTGCGTCTCTCCCGTAGGGGTTTCACCACTGGTTGCAGCGTCAATTCCTTTAGATTTCCGTCAATACAGGCAAAAACCACTCACCGTGTTTGCGCACGAGCGGTTCTGCCAAACCCTGGAGTTTCCTGTTGGTATCCACCCAAACAGCTGACACCCGCGAGCTTCGGCAGCGGGCGGCGGTGATGGCCCCCCGCGGTCCATTGCCGGCGAGGCAGCGACGCATCAAGTGGGGAACCACCAGCTTCATGCTGGTGATGCATGTCCTTGCAACGGTCGCCCTGCTGCCACGGTTCTGGAGCTGGCAGGGCTTTGTGGCCTTTGGGGTTCTGTATTGGATGACCGTGCTGGGGGTCACGCTCGGACTGCATCGCCTAGTCGCCCACCGCAGCCTCGTCGTCCCGGTGTGGGTTGAACGCATGCTGGTGCTCATGGGAACCCTGGCCTGCCAGAGCGGTCCCATCGAATGGGTGGGACTGCATCGCCACCACCACCGTTTCTCCGATCAGGTCTCCGATCATCACGATGCCGGTCGCGGACTCTGGTGGAGCCACAGCGAGTGGATGCTGCACGAGATTCCCGCTCTGAAAGAGCTGGACCGATACGCAGGTGATCTCCAGTGCGATCCCTTCTATCGCTGGTTGGACCGCTGGTTCCTGCTGCTTCAGATTCCTCTCGGACTCAGCCTTTACTGGATCGGCGAAGCGGCTCAGATCCACGGTGGTGGACTTGGACTGGTTCTCTGGGCGATTCCACTGCGCCTCGTGGTGGTGTATCACGTCACCTGGCTGGTGAATTCCGCCACCCATGCCTTCGGGTACAGGAATTTCGACTGTCCGGATCTTTCCAGGAACTGCTGGTGGGTGGCATTGCTCTCGTTCGGCGAGGGCTGGCACAACAACCACCATGCCCATCCCGCCAGCGCCCGGCATGGTCTGCGCTGGTTTGAATTCGACCTCACCTGGCAGCACATCCGGTTGCTGAAACGCTTCGGCCTCGCCAGCCGGGTTCGCACCGCCCGATATGTGGGTAGCGCCTCCTGAATCCAATCCCGATCGGCCACGTCGTAACGTGATCGATCGCACCGAAACCGTCGTCAGTCCCGGTCCCATGCCCAAGCGTGTTCAAGTCGTCCTGAACGAGGACGTCCTCAGTCTCGGAAAGGACGGGGATCTGGTGGAAGTCGCTCCCGGTTACGCACGGAACTTCCTCTTGCCTTTCGGCAAGGCCGTTCCTCTCACTCCCGCGGTGATGAAGCAGGTAGAGCATCGCCGTGCCAAGGAAGCCGAGCGCCAGGCCGCTCTCAAGCAGCAGGCCCTTGACTTCCAAACCGCCTTAAACACCATCGGCCGCTTTACGGTCAAGAAGCAGACCGGTGAAGACAACGTCCTGTTCGGAACCGTGACCAACGGTGACGTGGCCGAAGCCATCGAAGACGCCACCAAGAAGGAGATCGATCGCCGCGACATCGTGGTTCCGGAGATTCATCGCACGGGCAAATACACCGTGACCGTGAAGCTGCACACCGAGGTCACAGCTGAGATCAATCTCGAGGTGGTCAGCTATTGACCCCTGGCCAAACGGCGCAGCCGGGCCAGAGTGTGAGACCTGATTGCGTCGACCGGCCGCCATGGTGAGTGTTCCCCTTGGTGATCAAGGCGAGTCAGCCGAAGGGGGACGCCGCGGTTTCGCCCGTGGGCGTCGGGATCAAGAGCCCAGCTTCGAGGCCCTGCCCGATTCCGTTCCGCCCCAGAACCTCGAGGCGGAGGAAGCGGTTCTGGGAGGCATCCTGCTGGACCCTGACGCCATCGGTCGTGTCGCCGATGTTCTGCAACCGGAGGCGTTCTATTTGAATGCCCACCGCGAAATCTTTCGAACCGCCCTGATGCTGCACGGTCAGGGCAAACCCACAGACCTGACGGCGATGACCGCCTGGCTGGCGGACACCGGTTCCCTGGAGAAGGTGGGTGGCAACGGCCGTCTGATCGAACTGGTGGAGCGGGTGAGCTCCACGGCCTCGATCGAGCAGGTGGCGCGACTGGTGATGGACAAATTTCTCCGCCGTCAGCTGATCCGCTCCGGCAACGAGGTCATCAAGCTGGGCTTCGATCAGAGCCTGCCCATGGATCAGGTGCTGGATCAGGCGGAGCAGACGATCTTTGCCATCAGCCAGGAAAAGCCCTCGAAGGGACTCACTCCCACCGCCGAAATCCTCACCCAGACGTTTGAAGAGATTGAAAGTCGCTCTCTGGGCACCTCGGTAGCCGGGATCCCGGTGAACTTCTACGACCTGGATGCCATGACCCAGGGTCTCCAGAGGAGTGATCTGATCATCGTGGCCGGTCGTCCAGCCATGGGTAAAACCTCGATCGTGCTCAACCTGGCCAAGAACGTGGCCCAGCTGCACGACCTACCGGTCTGCGTGTTCTCTCTGGAGATGAGCAAGGAGCAGCTCACCTACAGGCTGCTGTCGATGGAGGTGGGCATTGAAGCTGGCCGGTTGCGTACAGGCCGGCTGCAGCAGGAGGAATGGCCACTGTTGGGGCAGGGCATCAACAGCCTCGGCCAGCTGCCGATCTACATCGATGACAAACCCAACTCCGGCGTGCTGGAAATGCGTTCCCTCTGCCGGAGGCTGATGGCGGAACAAGGCAAAGAGCTGGGGTTGGTGGTGATCGACTACCTGCAGCTGATGGAAGGCTCCAGCCCAGACAACAGGGTGCAGGAAATCTCACGGATCACCCGCGCCCTGAAAGGTATGGCCCGGGAACTGAACGTGCCGGTGATCGCCCTCTCCCAGCTGAGCCGTGGCGTGGAATCGCGCACCAACAAACGGCCGATGCTGAGCGACCTGCGGGAATCGGGCTCAATCGAACAGGATGCCGATCTGGTGCTGATGATCTACCGCGACGAGTACTACAACCCGGAAACCCCGGATCGAGGCATCACCGAAGTGATCGTGACCAAGCACCGGAACGGACCGGTGGGCACGGTGAAGCTGCTGTTCGAGCCCCAGTTCACCCGCTTCCGCAACCTGGCGGCGTGAGAATCCGGTGACCTTCCGGTTGTTGAGTCCTCCGGAAGGGAAGCCACCAGCTGAGAATTGCGGAGCGTTCTGGTGGGCCCCTAGCGGTGAAGGTTTTGGACGCCCGTTTTCAGAGCTGCGCCGATCTCCAAAGCCTGTCTCAGCCTGTCTCTCCAAACCTGAGCGCACTCCAACTCAGCGAAGGCCCTCTGGAGGGACGTCTGCGGATCATCAGTTGCGGTTTCTTCCGTCTCAACCAGTTGGAGATCAACCAGACGCTGTTCCTCAGCGGCACCCGACGCCCAAGGCCCTGCACGATCGCCATTCCGCTGAGTGACCCACCAGCGACTGATCCCATCCGGGCCCAGGGGGTCTGCATGCCCTGGCCCGGAATGATGGGTTACAACGACCAGCTGCACGATTTCGATCTGCGTTTGCCGGCAGGCACCAGCCTGGCCACGGTGACCATCTCCCGAGATCACCTGCTGGAGCGACACAGCCAGCACGGGGCAGGACAGCTGACCTTGGATCGCTGGAGAGACACCAATCAGCTGGAACTGCATGAACCTCTGCGCTCGGAACTGCGAGCCCGGTTGAGACACCTGATTGAGCAACACGATCAGGCCACCGATCCGAGAGAGGTGGACGAGCTGATCGGATGCCTGCTAGGCGCTTTCGAGGATGTCGAGGTGGATTCCATGACGTTCGGTCAAAGAGAAGCTCGCCATGAAGCGGCCATCGAGCTGCTGCACTGGTTTTCGTGTCATTCCGACCAGAACCTCACCATGGATGAGCTCAGTGCGGTCCTGTATCAGTCGCGCACCTCCCTGTTCAAGGGCTGTCAGGAGCATTTCGGTCAAACCCCCCAGAATCTTCAGCGATCGATCCGCCTCGATCTGGTGCGGCAGCTGCTGCTGGACCCCAACCGCTGTGATGGCATCCACCTGCAAGGAGTTGGAGCGATCGCGGCTCATCTGGGATTCACCAGTCGCAGCCACTTCGCTCGCCGCTACAGAAAGCAGTACGGGGAGCTGCCTCAGGAGACGCTGCAGCGAAGCAAGGCCCCCGGCGGATCAGATCCGCTTCCGTAGCTGCGGATAATGAATCCATGAGCTTCACCACGACCCCGAGCGAAGTCTTCGACGTGATCGTCGTGGGAGGTGGTCACGCCGGCTGCGAGGCCGCGATCACCGCTGCACGGCTGGGACTGAACACGGCCCTGTTCACCCTCAATCTCGACCGAATCGCCTGGCAACCGTGCAACCCCGCCGTGGGCGGACCGGCCAAGAGCCAACTGGTCCACGAAGTCGATGCCCTCGGTGGCGTGATCGGTCGCCTGGCCGATGCCACAGCGATCCAGAAACGCATCCTCAACGCCAGCCGCGGACCCGCCGTATGGGCCCTGCGCGCCCAGACCGACAAACGCCTCTACTCCCGCCAGATGCTGCAGCTGCTGCAGCACACCCCCAACCTGGCCCTGCGCGAAGCGATGGTCACTGGCCTTGAGATGAGTGGCGACAGCGATCAGCAACGCATCACCGGTATCCGCACCTATTTCGGCAGCACCTACAGCGCCACAGCCGTGATCCTCACCGCCGGCACCTTTCTGGGCGGCCGCATCTGGGTGGGGCATCAATCGATGGCAGCAGGCCGCGCCGGCGAGCAGGCCGCCGAAGGCCTCACGGAAGCCCTCCAGCAACTCGGCTTCCACACAGACCGACTCAAGACGGGCACCCCCGCGCGGGTGGACCGGCGCAGCATCGCCCTCGATCAGCTGGAGGAACAGCCCAGCGATGCGGCCGATCGCTTCTTCTCCTTTGATCCGGCAGCCTGGACGAGCGGTGAGCAGATGAGCTGCCACATCACCCGCACCACCGCCGCCACCCATCAACTCATCCGCGAGAACCTCGAGCAGACCGCCATCTACGGGGGTGTGATCGACAGCAAAGGGCCCCGCTACTGCCCTTCGATCGAAGACAAGATCGTTCGTTTCGCCGATAAGGACAGCCACCAGATCTTCCTGGAGCCGGAAGGACGTGACACCCCGGAGATCTACGTGCAGGGCTTCTCCACAGGTCTGCCGGAATCGATCCAACTGCAGCTGCTGCGCACCCTGCCCGGCCTGGAGCAATGCCTGATGCTGCGACCCGCCTATGCGGTGGATTACGACTACCTGCCCGCCACGCAGCTCAAACCCTCCCTGGAAACCAAACGGGTCCAGGGCCTGTTCAGCGCCGGACAGCTCAACGGCACCACCGGCTACGAGGAGGCCGCTGCTCAGGGCCTGGTGGCCGGCATCAATGCCGCTCGGCTCATCGGAGGCCAGGAGCCGGTGCACTTCCCCCGTGAGGGCAGCTACATCGGCACGATGATCGACGACCTGGTGAGCAAGGACCTTCGCGAGCCCTACAGAGTGCTCACCAGCCGCAGCGAATACCGGCTGATCCTGCGAGGCGACAACGCCGACCGTCGCCTCACTCCTCTCGGCCGCGAACTCGGCCTGATCGACGACCGCCGCTGGCGGATCTTCGAAGACAAACTTCAGGCGATGGAGGCCGAGAAGCGTCGGCTGGAAACGATGCGGCTGAAAGCGAGCGATCCCTCAGCAACGGCGGTTGAGCAGCAGACCGGTGCGGCAATCAAGGGCTCGATCACCCTGGCCGACCTGCTGCGCCGACCTGGCATGCACGCCGCCGATCTAGTGCGCCATGGCCTGGCCGATGCAGACCTGCCTCTCCCCGTGCGCGAGGGCGCTGAGATTGACATCAAATACAGCGGATATTTACAGCGGCAACAGCAGCAGATCGATCAGGTCAAACGCCAGAGCCAACGCAAGCTGCCCTCCGATTTGGAGTACGACAGCATCGGCACCCTGTCGCGCGAGGCACGCGAAAAACTCACAGCCATTCAGCCCGCCACCCTGGGGCAGGCCAGCCGCATTCCCGGTGTCAGCCAGGCGGACATCACAGCCCTGCTGATGTGGCTGGAGCTGCGTCAACGGCAGCAGAAGGACCTCGCCGCTGCCGGTCAGGCTCGATAGCGTTGGGACCATCGGCCATCAGCCTTGGCATCACGCCTTCCCACGTCGCGTGCTTACTGGAACCTGCGCGCCGAGCAGGTGATGGACAAGGTGTTCGCCGACCCGGCACTTCGCAGGGATGCAAATCATCTGGTGCCGGTTGATGTTGCTGTACACCAACCACAGCCTCTGCCCCCTGCGGACAACCCGCCACGCGGGGCTGACAGCTGGCAGATTCCACTGCTGACCACCGTCACGGCAGCATCAATTGTCTGCATGGCCTGGCTGACCGGCAACTGGCAGACCACCAGTGCACGCCTCGAGCAGGAACGCCAGCTGCTGCTCATCGAGCGATTGCGTCCGCAACCACCGATCAGCACTGCAGAGCCGAAACCGGAACCTCCAGCCGTGACAACGCCGGCACCCAGGCTCTCGCCAGCACCCACCGTCGCGCTGGAACCGCTGACTCTGCCTCTCCGGACACTCCAACCCCAACCCCCAGTCGGCGCGCCAGTGGTTCAGGACGAGCTGCCTCAGCTCACCGGTGTGGTGCAGGGACCCGGCAACAACAGCTCGGCGATTTTTCTGCTGGGCAGCAACTCCCTCTCCAGCGGGATTGGAACCGCCATCGGGTCGAGCGGCTGGGTGCTGGAGTCCGTCAGCGAAAGCGGGGCCGTGATCAGCCGCGACGGCCATCGCCGCAGCCTGGCGGTAGGAGGGATCCACTGACATCTGCTGGCTCACTTCTGCCCTCTCCGCAGCATCTCTGGCAGGCCCCCACCGCGGCCGTGCTGACCGGGGAGGGCCCGCGTCAGCTGCCAGGACCGTGGCGCTTGATGCTGCTGGGTGACGGCAGCCCGACCCGTCATCTCAGGCTGCTCACCGGTCAGCCTGTCGCCGTTGATCTGATCGGCATGACGCCGGAGCCACTCGATCATCCCGATGCACCCCCCGAAGTGAAAGAGCTGACCCCCCCGCTGCTGCGGCGTCAGGTCTGGCTTCATTGCGACGGTCTCCCTCTGGCCTGGGCAGAGAGCTGGTGGAACCAGACGGAAGCGGATCTGCACCTGCGCGATCGCAACCAGCCCATCTGGCGGAGTCTCACGGAAGGCCGTTCCGAACTGTTCCGAGAAGTGGATGGCCTCGCCCTGGTCAATGCCGACTGGCTTGAGCTGACCTTCGGACTGCGCGGGCCGTTCTGGAGTCGCCACTACCGATTCTTCCGCGGAGGCAAGGCCCTGACTGTGATCCGGGAGGTGTTTAGCCCACAGCTGGAAACCTGGCTGGGCCCAACATTGCGCCAGGAGCTTCAAAGGAATTCATGAACTAATGCCCGAATTTGTTGGGATTTGCTCTTGACAACTTGCCAATACATGTGCTCCGAGGAACATGTGAACACACAGGTTCTCCGTGTCATGGCTGTTACTCCTCTCTGGCTCAGCCTCACCGACCTCGGTCGGATCTACGGCATTTCGGCCATTCACTGCGGGCGCAGCCTGGAACAGCAGGGCTGGCGTGATCGCCGCGGCCGTCCGACCCCTACCGCCCTGGAAGCCGGTGCCGCGATGAATGCCGGTCCTCACGGCCAGGGACGCTCCGTGCTCTGGAACCGAACGGTCTGCGGGACGCATCTGGAAGCCCAGGGCTACGAACCCATGAGCCGCAGTCTGCTTGTGGATCAGTGGACCCGACTGCTGGAAGCTCTTGATCTGGGATCCCCGTCCATCAACGCCACGGCCGATCAGATGGCCGAGGACATGCCCAGGGAGCTGGTCGAGGAAGTCAACGACCAGCTCGCTGCCAGGGGCTGCACCTACCGGGTGTCAGGGCGTGCGCGTCAGGAAAGACGCAGTGCTTCAGCCTGCTGAGCAGCTGCTTTCAGCAGATCACGCAGCTTGTCCTCATCGGTATGACTGAGGTTGGTTTTCACCAGGCGGGCGTTGGGGGCATGGCTGCGCAGGCGCTCGATCACGCGATCAGGCGTGCCGTCCCGCACCAGCAGAGCCAGAGCAGCGCTGCCCTTGGGCAGGGTTTCGGCCAGCTCCCGCAGGAACTGATCATTGATGCCGATGTCGGTGAGTGCTCCTGAGGCAGCTCCAGCACCGGCGCCGACAGCTGCACCCAGCAGCGGGCTGAGGAACAGCAGTCCGACGAGCATGCCCCAGAAGCTGCCACTGACAGCACCGGCAGCCGCCATGTTGATGGCCTGGCGGAGATGGACGTGACCGTCCTCGCCATGCTCCAGCACCACTGCATCTTCAAGGGAGATCAGATGCTCCTGCTGAATGCTGGCCAACTCGAGACGCACCTGCTCAGCTTCCTCGGCTTTCGGAAAGCCAACCACGATCAGGTCACTCATTTGGAAGCAATAACTCTGGTTGAAACGTATCCAGAGGACCCGTTGCTGTCAGTCTCGGCGCCGACTTGAGCGTGGCAGCACGCGACGTGGCGAACGCATCGATTGCCGGACAGGCTGCTCATCGAACTGCCCATCAAGCCCGGCGGTTCTCTGCCAGCGCTGCAAACGGAAACTCTCATCCTCCGGCCAGCTGTCGTCGGCAGCCGGTGGCCGGCGGCGGGACACCGCCTGGAGCGGCCGCTTGCCGCCTCGTCTGGATGCCTCCGGTGACGTCTGTTCCTGCCATGGCTCACGCCAGTCGTCATCGTCGTCCAACAGCCAATCGACCTTCTCGCCGACCCAGCGCCCCATCGAATCCAGATCCAGAGACGTCCGCCGCTGACCGGGACGCCGACCTGACACCCCATCCACCAGCTGGCGACCGGTTTCCAGCCAGGTGTCCAACCGGCGTTCCATGCGTTGCTCCATGCTTCGACGTTACCGACGCCGGCGCCGAAGCCAGCGTTCCCGTCGCAGGCCGATCAACGCGATCGTCATCCCGCCGAGCTGCAGGGTCATCAGAAAGGTCTCCATCTCAGTCGGCGGGCTCGAACCGCAGCAGGCAACTGGCATCCCATCGCCCCCCATGCAACCGATCGCAACAGCGGCGGCAGGCTGCATTGCGCAGTCGCCGCCTGTAGGGAGAGCGCTGCCCACAGATCGGACAGACGGCCCACCAACGCGGTGCACGAGCCGGAACGGGATAGCAATGACGCACCTGCACCTTGAAGCTGTCTTGAGAGGCATTGATGGCCGCCATCCGCTCCCGGAATCGCGGCCCATGGCTTTCACGCACCTTCTGCACCAGATCCACCCAGGCGTGGATCATCTCGTGACAGAGCGTGCTTTCCGTGGCAGCCCGGGGCAGTGGCTCCAGCACCGGTCGGGACAGAACGATTTCACAGCCGCGATCCCCTGCGACGCCTGGGCCGCGCCGGTAGCAGCCAGCCGTGCGGCTCATGCGGCCATCGCTCCAGCGCAGGGCCACCAGAGGGAGATCGGCGCTCCTACTCACCAGGGAACCTTCGAAATGTTCACGGTTGAGCCGGTGAAACAGCGGCAACAACGGCAGCAACGGCAACGGAGAACAGGCTGCGGTTGAGCGTCATCCTGCCTTGGTCAGTCAGACTCGTCGCTGCTTTGAAGGCAGGCGATGGAACTGGGTCTTGTACGCGAGGTGGGGATCAAGGCCCTGCTGGCCGGTGGTGGGGCTCTGCTCCTGTTCTGGACATACACCGCGGTTCGCCTGGTGCTCAGCGCCCGCGGCATCAATCCACTGATCAAGCAATTCTTCACCCAGGTGGCTGCCGGTCGTATCGATGCGGCCTACCTGCTCACCACCAAGGGCTACCGGCAGCATGTGAACCGCCAGCAGTTCATGCGCTTCCTCGCCGGCCTCAAACTCAACCGCTATCGCAATCTCAAGTCCGGGCGGCCCCGGATGCAGGAGAGCGACGTGATCCTCACCGTGAAACTGAAGGCAGACAACGACGACGAGCTGCCTCTTGACTTCACCTTCACCAAGGTGGAGGACAACTGGCGCATCGCGCGCATCAACCGGGTCAATGCCTGAGGGGCAGGCCAGGGCCGCGGAACTGCGGGCTCTGCTCAACCGGGCAGCCCATGCCTACTACGTGCTGGATGCCCCCCTGCTGGAGGACGCGGTCTATGACCGCCTCTACCGGGAACTGGTTGATCTCGAGCAGGCCGACCCACGCCTGGTCAGCGCCGACAGCCCCAGCCAACGCGTCGGCGGTTCTCCGGCGGAGGGATTCGTCAGCGTTGCCCACCGCATCCCTCTGCTCAGCCTCGACAATGCCTTCAATCAGGACGAACTGACCGCCTGGCATGAACGGTTGCTGAAGGTGCTGGATCGTCCAGCTGACACGCAACTGCCACTGGTGGGTGAACTGAAGATCGATGGCAACGCTCTTGCCCTCAGCTACCGCCATGGGGTGCTGGAACGGGCAGCCACCCGAGGAGACGGTGCCAGCGGTGAAGAGATCACCGCCAATGTGCGGACGATCAGTTCGATCCCCTTGCGGCTTCAGATCGAAGACCCGCCCGAATGGGTGGAAGTGCGTGGTGAAGCCTTCATCCCCGACGACACCTTCGCTGCGATCAACACCGAGCGAGAGGAGCGGGGGGAGACCCTGTTCGCCAATCCGCGCAATGCCTGCGCGGGCACCCTGCGGCAACTGGACCCCAAGGTGGTGGCGGCGCGCCGCCTCGATTTCTTCGCTTACACCCTGCATCGGCCACCTGAAGTGGAGGGCACGTCCCAATGGGAAGCGCTGCAGTGGCTGATCGAGGCCGGCTTCCGCGTCAATCCCAACCGCGAGCTGTGCCCGGATCTGGCGGCCATCCGCGGCTTCTGCGATCGCTGGGAACAGCAACGGAACGCATTGCCATACGCCACCGATGGCGTGGTGGTGAAGCTGAATGATCTGCGTCTCCAGGATGAAGCCGGGTTCACTCAGAAGGCGCCCCGCTGGGCCATCGCCTTGAAGTTCCCGGCTGAGGAAGCCCCCAGCCGGCTGCTTCGCGTGGTGGTTCAGGTGGGACGGACCGGAGCCGTCACCCCTGTGGCCGAGTTCGAACCGGTGGCTCTGGCCGGCACCAGCGTCAGCCGGGCGACGCTGCACAATGCCGACCGCATCACAGAACTGGCCCTGCATGAAGGCGACACCGTGGTGGTGCGCAAGGCCGGCGAGATCATCCCGGAGGTGGTGCGGGTTCTGGCGGAGCTGCGGCCTGCTGATGCCAAACCCGTCAGCCTCCCCACAGTCTGTCCGGAATGTGGTTCCACCCTGGTGAGGGAGGAGCAGGAGGCGGCCACCCGCTGCATCAACAGCAGCTGCCCGGCGATCCTGCGCGGGGCCCTGCGCCATTGGGTCAGCAAGGGTGCCCTGGATGTGGATGGTCTTGGGGGCAAGCTGATCGAGCAGCTGGTGGAACGCGGGCTGGTGCGTTCCATCGCCGATCTCTACCGGTTGGATGCCGCCCTGCTGGCAAGTCTGGAGCGGATGGGGGAGAAGTCCGCCGCCAACCTGGTGCGTGCGTTGGAGGCATCCACCGGAAAACCCTGGCCACGACAGCTCTATGGGCTTGGCATCCGCCACATCGGTGAGGTGAATGCCAAAGCCCTGGCCGCCGCCTTCCCAAACGTGGATGAACTGGCGGAAGCAACCCGTCAACAGCCGGACAGCATCGCGGCCCTGCATGGCATCGGACCGGAGATCGGCCGCAGCCTCAGCCAGTGGTTTGCCAACCCGGCCAACCATCAGCTGCTGGAGGAGCTCAAGGGTGTGGGACTGAACCTGAAGGCGGAACCAGACGACCGGTCAAGCTCCGGCTCAGATGCTGATCAAACTCTCGCCGGAAGGATCCTGGTGCTCACGGGAACCCTGCCGACCCTCAGCCGGAGTGATGCCAAAGCCTTGATCGAGGCCGCCGGCGGCAAGGTGACCGGCAGCGTCAGCAAGAAGACCGACTATCTGGTGGCAGGTGAAGAGGCTGGCAGCAAACTCGCCAAAGCCGAAAGCCTTGGCGTGAAGGTGATCGATGAAAATGAGCTGAAAGGTCTGCTGAACGCATGACGAACCAGCCCCTTCACCGCTGGATCAAGACCGACTGCGGCCGAGCCAAGCTGGCTGAGCTGCAGCAGCGCCGCGGCCCGATCTCCCGCACGCGCCTGAGCTGGTTCATCCTGATCGCTGCTCTGCGCGACTGGCCCCTGCCCGACCCGGATCAGAGCGACGACTCCACGTCATGAAGTGCGCGCCGCGCAGTCCTGCTGACAAGCACCACCACCCCAACCGTCGCCAGCACACCGGCCACCCGCAGAGCCCAGGTCAGTGGATCTGCCTCCCCGGCCAGCACCTCCCGGAAGCGAGCCACATCGCCCGCCAGAGCTCCGAGGCCGCAGAACAGCACCGTGCCGGGGATGATGCCGATCAAACCAACGCTGTAGTCCCGGAGTGACACCTCGCTGAGGCCGTAGGCCAGGTTGAGCAGGGAGAACGGAAACGCCGGCGACAGCCGGGTGAGCAGCACCAGTTTCAAGCCCTCCCGACTCACGGCCTGTTCCACCGCCTGCAGCTTCGGCACCTGCTGCAACCGCCTTCTCGCCCACTCCCGCAGCCAGCTGCGACCCAGCAGAAACACAACTTCCGCTCCAAGACAGGCTCCCAGGAACACAAGTCCACTGCCGATCCAGGTGCCGTAGAGCGCCCCCGCCACCATCGATGCCCACACGCCAGGCAGCAGCAGCGTCACCCAGAGCGCATAGAGGGGAATGAAGGCCACCGCCCCCAGCGGTGAGCGCAGAACCTCCAACAGATCAGGGAGCCATTGCTGAAGCGTTGACATCAGACAGACCGTCGCACCCACGGTGCGGAGCATTGCACTCAACTGGACGCCGAGGTGTAAAACCGCAGGGCATACAGCCAGAACGCGCGGGCAGCAGCGAAAAACAGGACAGCCAGCGCAAGACCCGCCAGCAACATCGGAGCGGCGGCTTCACCCAGCAGAACCTGGGCCGGAACCGTGGTGAGAAACGCCACCGGCAACACCAGGGTGAACAGCAGGCGCAGGGCGGGCGGATAGGCAGTGAGTGGGTAACGCCCCGAAGCCAGCAGAGCTCGCAACACCTCGGTGGCATTCCAGGTTTTGACGAACCAGATGCTGGTGGCGGCGATCAGGAACCAGAGCGAATAAAGGATCAAGCCACCGGCCAGCAGCATCACCAGCACGGTGAGCAGTGAGGACAAGGTGAGCACTACGCCGGCCTGATGGCTGCCCCAGGCCAGCAGCACAAGCCCCAGGCCAATTTCCGGCAACCCAGCCGGAGACAGGGTGCGGAGCGACAACCAGAACTGGCTGTCGATTGGCTTGAGCAGCACGAAATCCAGGGTGCCCTCCCGCACATGGGTGACGATCGCCCCAAGATTCGGGCGCAGCCAGGTGGTGGCCATGCCATCGAACACGGTGTAGAGCCCCTGCACCATCAGGGCCTGGGCCCAACTCCAACCCCCCAGGGTCTGATCGGGGCCATAAAAGAGCGAAAGCAGAAACAGGCTGCCGCTGAGGCTCATCGCCACCGCCAGCAGCTCGATCAACACGTTGGCCTGGTATTCCAACTGCACCGCCACGGCGGTGCTCCAGAAGCGACGCAACGTCCGCCAGTACCGCCCCATCAGGCCCCCATGGCGCTGTAACGGCGCACGCCGGCACGCCAGAGCAGCAGCACCAGCGGCAACAGCAGGGCAATCCAGGCCAGTTGCGCCCCGAAGCCCGCCAGCAGGTCCACCGGCTGGCCTGCCAGCACCCGGGCGGGAAAGTCGATCAGATACGGGAAGGGCGTCCACTGGGCCAAGGCCCGCACCGCCGGCGGAAAAGCCGTGAGCGGAGCCAGCAGGCCGGAAAGGAACAGGAAGGGAATGAACTGGAGCCGCTCCAGGGCACTGGCCTTCTCACTCCAGAAGCACAGGGCCGCGATCAAGCTCTGGAACAGGAAAGCAATGGCAAAGGCCATCCAGGTGGCGAGCCAAGCCAGCACAAAGCCCCCCAAAGAAGGCAGCCAGAAGGCCTGGGGCTGCACCGCAAAGAACACGGCTGCGATCAGGGCCGCGAAGGGCAGACGGGTGAGCTGCTCACCGAGGTGGGCCGCCACATAACGCCAGAGCGGATGCAGCGGTTGCAGCAGGTAGGGCGAGAGCCGGCCGAGAAGAGCGTCTTCCTCGAAGGCATAGACCACCCACACCACCGAGAACTGGCGCACCAGAAAAGCGCTGAGGAAATAGCGATCCAGGGCCACACCATCCAGCCCCAAGCCTGAGCGGGCCTCGCTGCCGCTCCAGACGCTGAGCATGATGAACGGCAGCACCCCGGAAAGAGCCCAGAGGGCGATCTCGGCGCGGTACTCGAGCATGTGGGCGTACTGGGACCCCAGCAGCACCCGGATGATCCTGCGGTTCAGCCCGAAGATCCGCATCAGAACCGCCCCTGCCGGAACAACCCACCGATCAGCTCCTCGATCGGCGGATCGGTCACATCCAGATCGCGCACCGGGAAGCGATCCAGCAGCTGCGCCACCACGGCGGTGAGCTGGTCACGGGGCACCAGCAGCCGCACATCACAGCCCTCCAACTGCTCCAGACGCCCCAACCCCGCCAGAGCCTCTGGGGTCGTGGGTGACTCCAGCTCCAGCCGCACCTCCCGCTCCGGCGCCAATTGATCGGCCAGGGCATCAAGGGGACCGTCGTGAAACAACCGCCCCTGGTGGATCAGCAGCACCCTGGGGCACAACGCCGTGATGTCAGCCATGTAGTGGCTTGTGAGCAGCACCGTCGCACCCGTTCGGCGGTTGTAGTCCGCCAGAAACTGCCGCACCCTGGCCTGGGCATTCACATCCAGCCCCAGGGTCGGTTCATCGAGGAACAGCACCTCTGGCTCGTGCAGCAGCGCCGCCAGCAATTCGGCCTTCATCCGCTGGCCCAGGGAAAGCTTGCGCACCGGCCTGGTGAGCTCCTCCCCCAGCTCCAGCAGATCGGCCAGGTCGCTGATCCGCCGCCGGGCCACCCCATCGGGGATGCCATACACCGCCGCATTCACCCGCAGGGAATCCATCGGCGGCAGATCCCAGAGCAGCTGCTGCTTCTGGCCCATCACCAGGGTGATCCGGCGCAGGAACTCCGCCTGACGACGCTGCGGCCGGTACCCCGCCACCTGCACATCACCAGCGCTGGGGTGGATCAACCCGCAGAGCATCTTCAAGGTGGTGGTTTTGCCGGCCCCGTTGGCACCGAGAAAGCCCACCATCTCACCGGGCTCGATCGCGAACGACACGTCCTGCACCGCGGTCACGTCCCGGGTGCGGCGGCGGATGAAATGGCGCAGGGTGCCGGCCAGCCCGGGCTGCTTCTCAGCAACCCGGTAGGTCTTGCTCAAGCGATCAACACGGATCAAAGCGGCACTCAGCTGAGGTCGGCCAGGCGCTTGCGGGCCAGATCCGCCTGAGCCTGCTTCTCATCCAGGTTGGCCTGGCATTCGGCCACCACCTCCGGCGGTGCCTTGTCGGCGAAGTTGGGATTGCCCAGCCGGCCCGCCAGGCCCTTGATCTCCTTCTCCGCCTTGGCGATGTCTTTCTCCAGACGACCCTTGAGCGCATCGAGATCCACCAGGCCTTCGATCGGCAGCAGCACCTGCAGCTCGCCGCTCACCCCCGCCAGGGCCTTGGCCACCGGAGCCGCGTCGGCCTCCGCCGGTGCCATCACCGCGACCGACTCCGCCCGTGTGAGCGCCGTGATGTCAGCCGTGCCCTTGGTCAGCACAGCCGCCAGCTCGCCGCGGCCGGTGACGAAGCGCACCGGCACCGATTGGGAGGGCTTGAGGCCCGCCACCGCCCGCAGGTTGCGCACCACCCGGATGGCAGCGATCAGCTCGGCGAAGGAGGCTTCCAAAGCATCATCCAAAGCGCTCTCCTCCAGTGCCGGCCATGGCTGCAACGCCAGGAAGCTGGTCTCCGGCTCACCGGTGACGCTGTGCCAGAGCTCCTCGGTGAGGTGGGGCATCAGCGGATGCAGCATCAGGTGCATCTGGCTGATCACCTTGGCCAGCACCTGCTTGGCCACCCGCTGATCCGCAACGGCCTCGGCTGAGGGGTTCTCTCCGGGATTGAGCCGGCGCTTGCTCAGCTCCAGATACCAGTCGCAGACGTCGTTCCAAGCGAACTCATAGAGCCCCTTGGCCGCTTCACCCAGGCCGTAATTGCTGTAGCGCTCGGCTGTCTCCCGATTCACCCGGGCCAAACGCGAGAGGATCCAGCGATCCGCCAGCTGCAGCGCAGCGGGGTCGGGATCCCCAAGCTGGGCGGGGGTTTCGCCGCCCAGGTTCATCAGCGCGAACCGAGTGGCGTTCCACAGCTTGTTGGCGAAGTTGCGGGAAGCCTCCACCGTGGCGGAGGTGTCTGTCTTGCGGTCGTAATCGAGGCGGATGTCCTGACCGGCACCAGCCACTTCCCGCACCAGGGCGAAGCGCAGGGCATCGGTGCCGTAACGCTCGATCAGCAGCAGCGGATCGATGCCATTGCCGGCGCTCTTGCTCATCTTGCGGTTCTGCTCGTCCCGCACCAGGCCGTGGATGTAGACGTCCTGGAAGGGCATCTCGCCGGTGAAGACGCCGGCCATCATCGTCATCCGGGCCACCCAGAAAAAGATGATGTCGAAGCCCGTCACCAGGGTGCTGGTGGGATACCAACGCTGCAGATCGGCGCTGCTCGCATCGGGCCAGCCCAAGGTGGAAAAGGGCCAGAGGCCACTGGAGAACCAGGTGTCGAGCACGTCTTCGTCCTGCTCGATCTCCGCCGCCGCGCCGTACTCAGCCTGGGCCTTCTCCAGGGCTTCGGCTTCGTTGCGGGCCACCACGTAGGGCGTGGTGTCGGTGTACTTGCCACCGGTCTCGCTGATCACGAACCAGGCGGGGATGCGATGGCCCCACCAGAGCTGGCGGCTGATGCACCAGTCGCGGATGTCAGTGAGCCAGTCGCGGTAGACCTTCTCCCAGCGCTCCGGGATGAAGCGGGGATCCTTCTTCTCCAGAGCCTCGCGACAGCGGGCCGCCAGGGGCTCGGTTTTGACAAACCACTGCGTGGACAGCAGCGGCTCCACCGGCACCTTGCCGCGGTCGGAATAGGGGACGCTGTGGCGGTAGTCCTCCACCTTCACCAGCAGCCCCAGGTCGTCGAGGCCGGCCACCACCGCCTTGCGGGCCTCGAAGCGATCCAGCCCCTCGAACTGGCCCGCCTCCTTGTTCATCGTGCCGTTCTTGCGCATCACCGTGATCTGGGGCAGACCGTGGCGCTGGCCGATGGCGAAATCGTTGGGGTCGTGGGCCGGCGTCACCTTGACGCAGCCGGTGCCGAAATCCTTCTCCACGTGGTCGTCGGCCACGATTGGAATCTCCCGCCCCACAAACGGCAGCGTGAGGGTCTGACCCACCAGATGGGCATAGCGCTCGTCGGTGGGATTCACCGCCACCGCCGTGTCGCCCAGCATCGTTTCAGGCCGTGTGGTGGCCACTTCCAGATGGCCTTCGCCGCTGCTGAGCGGGTAGCGGAAATGCCAGAGGTGACCGTCCACCTCCTTCATCTCCACTTCCAGATCGCTCACCGCCGACCCCGAGGCGGGGCACCAGTTCACCAGGTATTCACCGCGGTAGATCAGCCCCTGCTCATGCAGGCGCACGAAAGCCTCCTTCACCGCTTCACTCAGGCCCTCATCGAGGGTGAAGCGCTGGCGCTTCCAATCAACGGAATAACCCAAGCGTCGCAGCTGGCCCACGATGCGGCCACCGCTTTCGGCCTTCCACTGCCAGGCCAGCTCCAGAAAAACATCCCGGCCGAGGTCGTGGCGGGTCTTGCCCTCTTCCTTGAGCTGCTTCTCAAGGATCGTCTGAACCGCAATCGAGGCGTGGTCGGTGCCGGGCAGGCAGAGCACGTTCTTTCCGGCCAGGCGCTGGTAGCGCACGATCGTGTCGATCAGGGCCGTGTTGAAGGCATGGCCCATGTGCAGGCTGCCGGTCACGTTCGGCGGTGGGATCACCACCGAGAACGGTTCACCGAGGGCTCTGGGATCGGGATGAAACGCCCCCTGGTCCTCCCAGGCCTGCTGCCAACGAGCTTCCGTACCAACCGGGTCGTAGGTCTTGGCCAGATCAGGCACGGATGCGGAGCAGTGCGTGGCTCATGGTCGCAAAAGGGGGACTCAACCGGGAAATCCACATAAATTTGGGCGGACGATTGGTGGATCCGTGCTCAGACGCAGCCATTGGGCAATGTTGGCCGCCTTTGCAGGCATCGGCCTCAGCATGAACGGATGCGGCACCAGCAACGCCGGCATTCCGGTGGTTCTGAGAGTGGCAAAAACCGTCGGTATTGAAGAAATTGTCAACGCCGAGGACTACGAAGAGCTCCAATCAAAAATTCAAAGCGTGATCCGGGAATTTCGTGATTACGACTCAAGCATCAGAATCAAACTAGCCCTCTACGACAACGAAAATTTCGTCAATCAGATCAGCAACCAAACCTGGGCCGGATTCGGACCAGACATCATCATCACGGACAGCAACACAACTCACGCTCTTCACGAAAAGGGATTAATTGATACCGTTGAACTCACAACTCCACAGCGAGAGGGCACTCCAGATCACCTTTTCCAACTGGTCACCAATCGCCAGGGAAAATTGTTAGGCAGGCCCGTGGCACAGTACATCCAAGTCGCTTGTTACAACAAGGAGAAAATAACAAATCCGCCAAAAACCAAGCAGGAGTTCGGGAACGATATCCATAAAGAAACAACGTTCGGGATGTCACTTAACCTGAAAGACATTTTCTGGACGACTGAATTGTACGGAGCCGAACAGCCCATGGCTTCAGCGATGCGCGGAACAGCACCGGACGCACAGTCGAAGAAGAAGATTACTGATTGGCTTCACTGGCTCGAACACATGAGCTATCAACAGAATGTACGATTTATGAATAGTCAACAATCTCTGCGCTCCTCCTTTCTGGAAGGGAATCTCGACTGGATCACATGCTGGAGCTCAAGCCTTCCAGAACTTCGCAGAAAGCTGAAAGACAAGCTTGGCGTTTCACCTTTGCCAAAAAATATCAACAAGGATAAATTCCAATCCATCACAAAGCTCCAGGTCTGGTCACTGGGCCTCAACTCCAGCAAAGCTCAACGAGAGAAAGCTCTCGGGCTGATGGATTTCATCACAAAGCCCTGGGCCCAGAAAACCTATGTACTGGAAAACCGAAATAGCTTTCCTGTGAATAAGAATGCCGCCAAGATTGTTGCCTCAAAAATCGTGGGAGGAGAACAAGCCTTAGCTCAATTTGAGCTTCGAGGCGGCAGCGATGAACTTCGAAGAAGCTTCACCAACTCGGTGGTTTTCAGAGATCCTGCTCGATACAAGGTGATCACCACAGCACTGCAACGAACGATTTACGACATTAAAACTCCGAAAGAAACAACCGATCTCATCATCGAAACCATGATGGAGGAAAAATCATGATTCAAGGTATTTTGGTTGAAGCCATTGGCTGGCTGGGTTATCTACAACGCGGCGAAGTTATTCTGCAGATCATTATAATGGTCAGCCTTCTGGTTCTGGAAAACCAGATCATCAAACAGCTGCACAGAATTCAGACTATTGGTGTGCGCCGAATCGTCACACCAGGCCTTGCCTTCCTGGGCGGATTCCTCCTGGGAGCTCTGGGGCTGCCCGGACATTTCCTCAGCTTTCTGGGAGGTCTTTGGCTGCTCTGGCGTGCGCTGGTTCCAATCAAAAACCTGGTCAAGGAAAGACATCCACGATGGCCAGTTGACGAGATTGATCAGACGATCCTGAGACCCGTCGTTCTCGTGGTCATCATCCTGACGTTTTTTCAGATGCTGGGCAGCCGAGATGCTTTGGCGATGCTCCCGATCGGAACCGTATTCGGCGTTGTGCTCACCATCGGCAAATTGCTCACAGCCTTGATGTTGGGTTACGCCATTGTCACGTTGTCCAGACAGCCGGCAGGACTGCTCTCCGGTTTCTTCACCCAGTTCTTCGGGCTCAGCAAACAGAGCAGAATCGCCTTGGAAGTCATCCTCCAGTACAGCCTGATCGGGGTGGGAATTGTTGTTGTCGCCAATTATCTCGGCATCAACGGCGCCGCCATGGTGACGATCGCTGGAGGACTGTCTGTCGGCATCGGCTTCGGCTTGAAGGAAATCATCTCCAACTTCATCAGCAGCATCTGGATGTTGTTTGAAGGAACCGTGAGACCTGGTGAAATCCTGATGATCAATGGTGATCCCTGCACCGTTCGAAAGCTGGGGCTGAGAGCCACACAACTCAAACGCGGACGGGATGGCGCAGAGTTGCTGATCCCCAACCAGACGTTCTTCACCCAGGAAGCGGAGTCATTCACAGCACAGGAGACGTCACGTCGCGGTGCCGTGGAGGTTGGAGCTGCCTATCACCATGAACCGGGCCGCGTGATCGAGATTCTTGTCGAACTCGCCAAAGAACATGAAAAGGTTCTGCCGTACCCAGCTCCAGCAGCCTTCACAACCGGTTTTGCAGATTCTTCCATCAATTACAAAGTTCTTTTCTGGGTCAGGAATCCTCTGGAAGCATTTCAGGTTGAAAGCGATCTTCGCCAGGTGATCTGGAGCCGCTTCGAAGAACACGACATCGGAATTCCCTTTCCACAACGGCAGGTTTATCCGATGGAGTGGCCGCCTTCAAAACAGCAAACACTTGAGATCAGACACCAGGCCGACCGGCGCCTGCTTCCCGAGCAGCAGGAAGCAGAGCCACAGATCAACGTTCAGCAAGAAGAATGACGTTGAACAATGAACGTCACTCCGCTGCCAAGCGCGTGAGATAAGCATCCCTTGATCCTGCATTGATCCAACCTGTGGCAATCAGCTTGTTCTGCTGATCGTTAACCCGACCCCTGTGAATGTGAGACGGGCCGGCTGGAAAGATCACGAGCTTGCCCCGCTCCGCCGGTTCGTGATGGTCCTGCCAGTGAAACTCCGTTCCTGCCTCATCAACCGAATTGCAGTAAAGAATCCAGGCCAGCACGCGATGGACCGGCTCAGTGGCCTCCTCGCCGATGGTCCAGTCGCAGTGCCAACGCTTGAACCCTTCTCCGGGTGCGTAGTGCTGAAGATTGAAGATCGGTACAACGAACAACTCCTGATCCGGACAGCACTCGCGGAACAGCGGCCGTTCCTGCAGGTACCGCTCAAGGCCAGCATTCACACCCCGCACGATCAACTGGGACAAGGCGAAGGCTTCTGCATCGCTGCGGTCGATGGCCACCAGGCTGATATCGGTGCTCTGCTTGGCCGGCTCCCCTTCTCCGGCAGGCCCGAAAGCCAGCCCCGGCCTTTGCAGATCCTCCCGACGGCCGAAAAACTCGATCACGGCATCGGCAACGGCCTCGAAACCGCCATTCCGGTAACGGCCGATCAACGTCATGTCGCCAGCTCCAGCCTCGGAATCGCCACCACCGCATCCAGCTGTTGCCAGCGGTTTTGGTCGGCCACCACCAGCTCCTGCAGACCGACCCGCTGAACGGCAGCGGTGGCCCGTTCCAGATCGAGCGACACACCTGGAGCCATCGGCAACACCAGCACGTGCTGCTCCGCAGGATCACCCATCACCTGCAGATCGAGATCATCCAGTTCCCGCTCAAAGAACACACGACGCATCCTTGATATGACAACAGGTCCGAGGGCATCGACGAACTGTTTCATCCCTTCCTCATCTCCACGGGAGCCGCAGTTGAGAGACAGCCAGATCAACAGCTTGACCCAGCTGTCGCGGGTCCAGAGCGGCTGGAAGCTCTGACGGTGCTGACGCACCAGCTCTGTGATCGCGAAATCGAAGAGGGTGGCCTGGAGGCCAGTGACATCAGCGGAATCCATGGGCTTCATCCTCTCCGGCGAAAGGTCAGACTGGAAGGAACGGCTGGACCCCCGATGGCCCTGGACCTGAACGATCCCGAACTTGAGTTCGCCGACCTGGTCTACGCCTATCAGAGCTGGGTGATGGCGGTGATCAACGACGAGAAGCTCGATGGTGAGGAGCAACTCCTCACGGACGACATCGCCGAGGACGCACTCAATTCGATGCGTTTCCTGCCCGGCGAGGTGACCAGCGCCATCGAGACCAGCCTCGCCCGTGTCTACGACGTGGATGCTGACGAACTGGCCGAACTGCTCTTCCCGGAAGAGTGATCTCCCGTGGCATGGACCGCTGACGACATCCCCTCGCAGGAGGGTCGCCTTGCCTTGGTCACTGGTGCGAACAGCGGCCTCGGGTTGGCAACCATCCAGGCACTCGCCGCCCGTCAGGCAACCGTGATTCTGGCCTGCCGCTCAAGCAGGAAAGCCGAAGCAGCACAGCAACAGCTGCAGGATCAGGGTCTCAGCCGACTGGAGCTGCTCGAGCTTGACCTGGCCGACCTGAGCAGCGTGAAACGCGCTGCCGAAAGCGTTCGCGATCGCTACGGCCATCTCGATCTGCTCATCAACAATGCCGGGGTGATGGCGCCCCCTCGCCGCACCACCGTTCAAGGTCATGAACTTCAGTTCGGAGTGAATCACCTGGGGCACCAGGCCCTCACCCAAGCGCTGCTGCCCCTGATGGAGAACCGTCCGGATGCCCGCGTGGTGACCGTCACGTCGGGTGCCCAGTACTTCGGACGGATCCACTGGGACGATCCGAACTGGGAACAGCGCTATGAGCGCTACGGCGCCTATGGCCAGAGCAAGCTGGCCAACGTGATGTTCGCTCTGGAGCTGGACGCCCGTTTACGTCAGCGCAGCAGCACCATCCGCTCCCTGGCTGCCCACCCCGGTTTGGCTCGGACCCAGCTGCAACCCACCGCCATCGCCAGTGGCGGCAACGGAGCCGAAGCCCTGGTCTATCGACTGATGGATCCCCTGTTCCAGAGCGCTGCCATGGGAGCCCTGCCCCAGCTGCATGCCGCCACTGCCCCCTCGGCCCAGGGCGGAGAGCACTACGGACCGAACCGGCTCGGTGGCCTTCGAGGCCACCCCAGCCGCTGTCGCGTCGCCCCGACCGCCAACAATCCAGTGGAACGCGAACGCCTCTGGAACCTGAGCGAACAGCTGATTGGTGCCTGACTCCGGCACGGACTTCCAACGACTCGCTCCTTACGTACTGGGGCGGGCGCGCCGAGGGGTGGTGGGATCCAGTCGCTATGCCCAGCGTCTGCGCACCGCCGTGCTGGAGGCTGCCCGTGACGCTGATCGCCGGCCCGTGCTGATCAGTGGTGAACCTGGTCTCGAGAAGGACAATCTCGCGGCTCTCATCCATTTCGGTTCCGGGGAGCGTCGTCGTCTGCTGCTGCGCCTGGACCCGGCGGATCTGCAGGGAAGTGGTCGCCAGCTTCTCGACCATCTGGGAGAGAACAGCCTGCTGGTGAGTGGCATCGATCGGATAGAACCATCTCTGCAGCAGCGGCTGGTGGCCCTGGCCCGCGGTCAGGAACCGGGATTTCAAGGGCGGGTGATGTTCACCAGTGAGAGCCCCGTCCCATGCCTCGATGCCATCGTGATCTCCATCAGGGTGCCTCCTCTGCGGGTGCGCCGCTCCGACCTGGGGGACTGGCTGCGGTACCAGCTGCGGCTGCAGAGCACGAATCGGGGCTGGAACCGAGCACCGCAGCTGCCGGACTCGATCGTGCGTCGCCTCCAGAACCACGACTTTCCAAACAACATCCGCGAACTGGAACATCTGGTGGATCGAGCCCTGCGCCAGGCCCATCAGGACAGTCAGGTGGGGCAGACCAGCGCCGCAGCACCGCCGACGGTGTTGCCGGAAGCCGTGTTCTGGACGAACCAACGGGAACGGAGGCTTCGTTTTGACCTCTGGCGCTGGAAACCGCAACTGCGCGAATGGATGCGTTCCCCCTCTCTTTGGAACGGTCTGTTGTTCGGCCTGGTGAGCTGGTTGTTCGTGGCGGCCAATCTGGCGCTCTGGCTCGGCCCCCAGAACCGTGCTGAGAATCCGGTTCTGATCCTGTTCTGGGCCTGGTGGTGGCCGCTGATCCTGCTGACCTATCCGCTGGTGGGTCGTCTCTGGTGTGCCATCTGCCCCTTCATGGTCTGGGGTGAGATCGCTCAGCGCCTGACTCCCTGGCGCAAGCGGGTCTGGCCCAATGGCGACAGTGATCGCTGGGCCGCTCCGCTGCTGGCGGCTGGATTCGCCGCAATCCTGGTGTGGGAGGAGGTGTGGAATCTGGAGGACACGGCCTGGCTGAGCAGTTGTCTGCTGCTGCTGATCACCGCCGGTGCCGTGCTGAGTTCCCTGGTGTTTGAAAAGCGCTTCTGGTGCCGGCATCTCTGCCCCGTGGGCGGCATGAACGGCCTGTTCGCCAAACTCTCGATCCTGGAACTGCGGGCTGAAGCGGGCACCTGCGGAGGCAGCTGCAGCAGCTACGCCTGTTTCAAAGGGGGGCCTGCGGACGGCGAAGGGCTGGCCAGCAAGGGCTGTCCTCTGGGCACGCACCCGGCTCACCTCAGTGACAATCGCGACTGCGTGCTGTGTCTGACCTGCGCACAGGCTTGCCCGAACCGTTCCGTCCAGCTGCGGTTGCGACCGCCTGCCGCGGACCTTCAGCCGCGCATGCAGCCCCCTGATGGGGAACGAGGTCTGATCCTCGTGCTGGCCGGCGGCATCTGTCTGCATCACTGGCAGCGACTGCTCGGCTGGCTGCCATTGACTCCTGACTCACTTCAGGAGGGAGCTCTGCTTCCACGGCTGAGCATCGCGGTGCTGGCGCTCGCCCTGCCCGCCATGGCGGGACTCTGGCTCGACCGCCGCTGGCTCTACGCCGGCCTGCCATTGCTCTGGTCGTTGCTGCTGGCGCGCCATCTGCCCCTCGGCATGGGTGAAGGCGGCACGCTGCTGCCTGAAGGCTGGCCCCAATGGCAGGCGGACCCGCATGTGATCGGATTTGCACAGACCCTTGTGGTGGTGATCGGATGGGCCGGAGCAGTGGTGCTGTCGCAGCGGCTGATGCGATCCTTCGACCGAAACTGGCGAATCGGCATGGCTGGGCTTGTCTTGATTAGCGTCGGTGGACGCTGGCTGGTGGCGCATTGATCGGATGACAAACACCCTGCCCGCCCCAAGCACCCGTCAGAGAGCCTTGCTCGCCGCCCTCAGGGACTGCGGTAACGAAATGAGCGGGCAGCAGCTGCACCGCAGCCTGGCTGGTGGCCCCTCAGCCATGGGTCTCGCCACGGTGTACCGCAACCTGAGACAACTGCAGCAGAAGGGGATGGTGCGCTGTCGCCATCTGCCGACCGGCGAGGGGCTGTATGCCCCGGTGGAACAGGACCGGCACCACCTCACCTGCGTGGACTGCGGAGAAACACGACCGCTTGATCACTGCCCGATCCAAGGCCTGAGCGTGCCCCAGGACACTCAGAGAGATTTTGAACTGCTGTTTCACACGCTTGAATTCTTCGGCCTCTGTCAACGCTGCCGGGATCGGCAGCAGCTCACGTCATGACCCTCGCTGCCACCTATCTGGGAGCGAACGGCTGGCTGCTCGAGATCGGCTCGCTGCGGATCCTGGTGGATCCATGGCTGCGGGGCATGCTGAGCTTCCCTCCAGGGCCTTGGTTTCTCCGAGGGGAACTCGGAACAGAACAGCCGATTCCTGGTGACCTCGATCTGCTGCTGCTCACCCAGGGACTTGCTGATCATGCCCACCCAGCAACGCTGCGCCTGCTGCCCAGGGATCTGCCGGTGGTCGGCTCGGTTGCTGCTGCCCGTGTGGTGAAGTCACTCGGCTTCCACGCGGTGACGGAGCTCAAGCCTGGTGAAAGCAGCCAACATCAACAGCTGACCATTCGCGCCACTGCCGGCGCACCTGTCCCGCAGGTGGAGAACGGCTATCTCCTGCACCATCCCGACGGCCAGCTTTATCTGGAGCCACACGGCTTCCTCGATCCCAGTCTTCCGCCGCAACCACTGGATGCCGTGATCACACCGATGGTGGATCTCGGACTGCCGCTGGCAGGGGCCTTCGTCAAAGGCTGCTCCGTCGTGCCAGAGCTGGTGAAACGCTTCCAGCCTCGAACCGTCCTCGCCAGCACATCAGGCGGCGATGTTCGCTTCGAAGGAGCGCTCAGCAGCCTGCTGCAGATGGCCGGGTCGGCTGCAGAGACAGCGACATGCCTGCCTGCCGAGACCCGCTGGCTGAATTCCAGCCCTGGCGAGAGGTATCAGCTTCGCTGAGCGGAGAAACGGGCAGGAGACAAATCGAAACAAACGCGTTACATTTTGTATCAATCGCTTAACGGTCATGCAGTCCAACCAAACCAACGAGACGTGGTTTCAGTCCACTGCTGCCCGCGACATTCATCTTGAGCAGCTCAAGCGTGCTGAGCTCTTCAACGGACGCGCGGCCATGCTCGGAATCGTGATCGGAATCCTCACCGAAGGCCTCACCGGTGCCGGCATCGCTCACCAGATCGGCCTCGGCGCCCTGATTGACGGCTATGCGGCCTGCCGCACCCAGTTCCTTCCCTTCTGCTTCTGATCCTTCTGAGCCTCCAGCGAACAGAGGCAGGTCATCGCTGCAGCGCCTTTTGACAGGCTGCGACAGCGGTGACTCAACTTCAGAGGTTCTGACCCTGTGACCTTGAACAGTCAACGAGCGTTGGGCTTCATCAAGTTCTCATGCAGCACTGAGCTGCTTCTTCTATCCAGAGATCGCGGCCATGAAAGGCTGAATGGAAAGAGAAGCAGTCGACATGCAAATCCCGGAAGGATCTCAGGGCACCAGTTCCATTCCTACATCCGCTTCACCTCAACAGCTGAGATCGCTCCATCGACAACGCCATGCCAGCGAGTTGATCGAGTCGGCCAGACAATCACTGCGTGAAGAGTTAAGCCAAAACGGATCAATAGATTTCAACAAAGCCCAGCGAGTGTGATTCAGAGCTGCATGGTGATTAGCAAAATCCTGGAAAAGCTTGAGGGCATGGCACCCATCGAAAATCGTGAGCATATGATTAAACAGACCTCCATCACCCGCCATCAACTCAAGATTTTAATCAGCAACATGACGCAATACAACATCAGCATTCGCTGAAACCATCATCATCTAACCAGGCAATTCCAAAATACCTCTCAGGCAATGCTCACCCATAGGTGAAAAGAGTTGATCACAGTGAAGTGAACCAGACCGAATGAAAATCCATGATTCGCTCATTGGCCTCCTGTGTCGTTGCTTCCCTTCTGAGCGCAACTCCTGCCGTCGCTCAGAATCACAGTTATTTTTCAACGCCTCATTACGGCGGTGGCTATAACTATCGGCACAGCAGCACCGGGAACTTCGGAACCTTCATGCCATCCGCCGCATCAGGACACGGACATGTTCGAGCCGATCAAGCGTGGAATCAGGCAACTTTTGGCCATGCTTACAGAACAACACGGCCGAGCTTCCGTTACTGAATCCGAGATGATGCCGATCGATCATCGCAAAGATTCCCGCGGCAGAAAAATCAGTACGCCCAGAAACAGAACAGATAGATCAGCAACGAAAGGCCGAAAACAGTCATACCAATCGACGTTTTAATTCGCATCCACTTTTTATCCCACTTGTAGGGAGCCATCACAAGAATTGAAAACAATGTAGACGCGGCATACAAAACAAGCGTGTGCTTTGGCTGCTGCTTGGACGACAGGATGACGATGCCATGCCAAAGAAATATCAGCATCGACGTATAGGAGGAAATCGCGCCGAGGTTGTAGAGCAGTTCCTTCCGTTTTTGCAACTGAATTCCAATGGATTGCGAGATTTTCACGAAGCGCAAGCCAGGCGGGACATTTTCTTATAGCCATCCCGCCGAAACCGAGCAAGCTCGCGGCGAACACAACGGGGAAAGGCAGTGAGTGACAGCCGGTGACTCCTTGGACAAAGTGATCGTGATGCCCGATATAAGCACCGGTTCAGGCAACAACTTTCAGACAATTCTCAGCATCTTTAGCTCACCTGGGGGAGTGAATCGCTAGCGGTTCCTGCAAAAGTGGAATCAAACAACACTCAGCCTCACAATCACGATTCGTCCGATGGCTTCAGTTTCCCAGAACCGTTTCAGCATCCAGTGCTTCAAACGATGGAGATGACGTCAGCCATCACCACCTGAGTATTTGTCGGGAAGCCTGATGCCTCCCCAAGAAAAATGGCAGGCTGAAAGCTATACAAAACCCGAAAGGGAAAGGCAGGGCAGTTTGATTGTGCTGATCGATCTCCCGACACAACTTCTTTCGTTCCACCTGTGGCATGAACACACGGAGATCAACCGGAGTGACGGACCTGAATGGACCAATGGGCGATACTGGGATCGAACCAGTGACAATCTCCTTGTAAGGGAGGTGCTCTACCGCTGAGCTAATCGCCCGATGGAGCGGATTCTGCCTCAACGCGGCACGCTGAACCCAGCATGGCCTGAACACGGCGATGGCCTCAGGCCGGAATCACGATCACGCCACAGCTCTCTGGAGCCTGCCTTGGGGCCTCGTGGTCGCGCTGGTTCTGGGCTGGCAGGCTGGTCTGATCGCCGCAGCCTCCTTTCTGATCGGAGGGCTTTGGCTTTCACCCGACCTGGACACCCGATCACTAGCCCTTCATCGCTGGGGAGCGCTGCAGTGGCTTTGGTGGCCTTACCGAACCCTGTTGCCGCATCGCTCGTTCTGGTCCCACGGTCCCGTGATCGGCACGCTGCTGCGTCTGCTGCTGTTGCTTGGCTGGGCCGGTCTGGTGATGGCGCTGCTGCCCGGACAATCCCTCTCTGAACTGATCCAGGCGCTCGTGCAAGGAGTCCGTCGCCATCCCGCATCAGCTCTGGCGGTGCTGCTGAGCCTTGAGGCGAGCGTCTGGCTGCATCTGCTGCTCGACGGTGACCCCTGGCCATCGGAATGGCGCCGGCAGCGCAGGCGGTGAGAGGGTGGGCGCGCAAGCGAACCCAGCACCATGGCTGCTAGCCGCTCCGAGGCCCTGCAGGAGCTGATCGATGTAGTGGCAAGACTGCGGGATCCCGACAGCGGCTGCCCTTGGGATTTGGCCCAGTCCCATGCATCCCTGGTGCCTTACCTGCTGGAAGAGGCCCATGAGGTGGCGGACGCCATCCGCCACAACGATGACGACCACATCAATGAAGAGCTCGGTGACCTGCTGCTGCAGGTGGTGCTTCACGCCCGCATCGCCAGTGAGGAGAAGCGCTTCAACCTCGACACGGTGGCTCGGGGCATCACCGACAAGCTGATCCGCCGTCATCCGCACGTCTTCGGTGGCGACCTCCGCAGCTGGGAGGAGATCAAGGCGGCTGAACAGGCGGACATCCACGGCTGCTCCAACAGCCCCCTGAGCGATCGTCTCGCCGGGAAAGTGCGCGCACTGCCAGCTCTCGCTGGGAGCATGACCATTTCGAAGCAGGCCGCCAAGGCGGGCTTCGAATGGGACAGCATCGACGGGGTCTGGGAGAAGGTGCACGAGGAGCTCGATGAGCTCAAGGAAGCGGTGGCGAGCGGCGATCGGGGCCATGCCCAGGAGGAACTCGGTGACCTGCTGTTCACCCTGGTGAACGTGGCCCGATGGTGTGGCATCGAACCGGAGGAAGGGCTGGCCGGCACCAACCGGCGCTTCCTGGATCGCTTTTCCCGGGTTGAAGCCGCCCTTGACGGCGATCTTCAGGGCCGCAGCATCCTTGAGCTGGAAACTCTCTGGCAACAGGCCAAGGCCCAGATCAAAGCTGAGCAGTCAGCTCCCGCTGCAGAAACGCCATGACTGTTGCCCAGGCCTGATCCGCCAGTGGCGGATCCCAGCGCCAACCGTCATCCCTCAGAAACGTGTGATTGGCGTCAAACAGCACCGTCTCGTGCCGGAGTTCAACCAGAGCACTGAGGATCTGCTCACGAGCTTCTCCGGGAACGTGAGGATCTTCGGACCCGAACACCGTCAGAAGCGCCCCCTGAATCTCCCCGGCCCGCTGCAGTGAATCGGCGACGCCACGGCCGAGCCCACCGTTCTGAAGGCCTGTCGGATAGATGCAGGCCGTGGCCTTGATCTGCGGGCGTAGAGCCGCCCGGAACGCAAGATGACCACCGATGCAGAAACCGATCGCCCCAAGGCGAGCGGCATCCACGGCCTCATCCAGCTCCAACCATTGCAAAACAGCACGGGCATCGGTGTCGTAAGCGCTGACCTCCGTACGGCGTGCGGCGTCATTGCCACGCAGACGCCCGACCGCATCGGGTTCAATCACGGTGCCCACAGGCTCAACCCGGTGAAAAATCTCCGGTGCAGCCACCACGAAGCCATAGCCCGCCAACCGGTTGGCCAGCCGCAGGATTGGGTCCCCGAGCTGATAGATGTCCGAATAAAAAAGGATGCCGGGCCAGGGTCCGGGCGCAACGGGCCGGGCCACGTGGATCCTCATCAGGCTGTCATCAACGGTCAACCCGATGGTCTGCTGCTCGATCCGCATGGATGGCGGTGGATCACTCCTCAAGTGTTGGCTTGTTTCGGCGTTGCCGCTTGAGATCACCGCGCTTTTTCTTGGCCTCCAGACGCCGCTTCACAGCACCCCGACCTGGACGCGTGGCCTTCCGCGATGGAGGAGGAGGCTTGAGGCCCTCCCGCAGGAGATCCGACAGCCGAGCCATGGCGGCTTGGCGGTTCTGCCACTGGGACCGCTCCTCAGCGGCTACGACTCGCAGACAACCATCGGACAGCCTTGACCCCAGCCTCTCCAGCAGCCGTGCCCGACGGACGGGACCGAGCACCGAGCAGGCCTCCAGATCAAGGAGCAGCTCCACCCTGGAATCCGTGGTGTTCACGCCCTGTCCGCCGGGCCCTGAAGCCCTTGAGAAACGCCATTGCAACTCCCCGGCAGGGATCACCAGGCGCTTGTTGACGACGAGATCCTGCACCATGCATTCACGCTGGCATCTTCCCCCGGCTGCGGAGTTAGCTGGAAACAGTCGGAGGTCGGATCACCATGCCCGTTTGGGTTGATGAGGAACATCGGCAGGTCCGTTACGGACTCGCCGGTGAGGTGCTGGTGGAGAAGACCAGTCCTTTCCAACGGATCACCCTGATCCGCAGTGAGCGCTACGGCAATGCATTGCTGCTGGATGGCTGCTGGATGACGGCCGAGAAGCAGGAACGTCACTATCACGAAGCTCTGGTCCATCCGGCCCTCTGCGGGGCCGAGGCGATCGAGCGCGTGCTGGTGATCGGCGGCGGAGATGGCGGCACCGCCAGGGAGTGTCTGCGCCATCAGGGCGTGCAGCATCTGGACATGGTGGAGATCGACGGCGAAGTTGTGAATCTGTGCCGGACCCATCTGCCATCGCTTGGCGGATCCGCCTGGAGCGACCCCCGCCTGCATCTCACCGTGGGGGATGGCATTGCCTGGGCTGCAGACGCCCCGGACAGCAGTTATGACGTGGTGCTGGTGGATGGATCCGACCCCGCCGGCCCGGCAGAAGGCCTGTTCAACCGGGGCTTCTTCGAGCAGTGCCGGCGCATTCTCAGACCTGGCGGCGTGTTCGGCACCCAGAGTGAATCACCGGAAGCCTTCCGAGAGGTGCATATCGCCATGGTGCAACTGATCCGGGAGGTGTTCGGCCACGCGGATCCGATGTACGGCTGGGTACCGATGTACCCCAGCGGATGGTGGAGCTGGACCTTCGCGGCCAAGGATGGCCCCCGGTATCTGCACAGCGACAGCCAGCGGGCAGCGGTCGTGACCTCCGACTGCGAGATCTGGAGTCCGCGCTGGCAGCAAGGGGCCTTCCAGGCCGTCCCCGCATTCATCGATCGGGAGATCAACCATGGCTGATCCGGACAAGCAGCCCTTGTTCGACAGGAGCGGCACCATTTTCATGGCAGCGAAACGCGATGCCTCCGGCTGCCAGGTTGGGCTCTTCGGGGTGCCCTATGACGGCACCACCTCCTTCCGTCCTGGAACCCGCTTCGGACCAGCAGCCATCCGTGAGGTGAGCCAGGGACTGGAGACCTACTGCCCCCAGCTGGATCGGGACCTGGAGGATCTGAGCTTCGCCGATCTGGGAGCCGTGGAGATCCCCTTCGGAGCCCCCGAACCTGTGCTGGAGCTGGTTCGTCAGGCCACAGCCACGGTTCTGACCCAGGGACTGCGGCCCTTGATGCTCGGCGGAGAACACTCGATCAGCTCCGGCGCTGTGGCCGCCGTGGCGGAACGGCACCCCGATCTGGTGCTGGTGCAGCTCGACGCCCACGCCGACCTGCGCGACAGCTGGCTGGGGACACGCCACAGCCATGCCTGTGCCATGCGTCGCTGTCTGGACGTGCTGCCCAGCGGAAAGCTGTTGCAGCTGGCGATTCGCAGCGGCACCCGAGAAGAGTTCCAGGACCTGAAGGCCAGCGGTCGCCGGATCACGGATGCAGAAGCGTTGCGGCAAGCCCTGACACCACTGCAAGGGAAACCGATCTATCTCACGGTGGATCTGGACTGGTTTGATCCAGCGGTCCTACCCGGCACAGGCACACCGGAACCCGGAGGCTTCCACTGGCGGGACTTCGCCGCAGTGATCGAGATCCTGCAACACCATCAGCTGGTGGCGGCCGACGTGGTGGAACTCGCTCCGCAGCTCGACACCAGTGGGATCAGCGCTGTCTTGGCCGCCAAGGTCACCCGCAGCCTGCTGCTGCTGCTCGGAAACCGTCAATAGAAGTGCCGCGCCTGGCTGCGCTGCTGCCGCAGCCGCTGGTGCTGCTTCAGCAGCAGATCGAGCACGAGGGTGGGATGCCGATGAATCAAGGTCAGAAAACCGGTCCGATTCAATCGGATCAGCGCCAGCGGAGTCAGTGCCCTTGCATCACGACTGTGATATTCGGTGGCCGCAACGAGATCTTCGTAGAAGAACAGTTCACCAGGCCCGTAACGCATGCGATTGCGAGGGCCACTGCTGAGCTCCACGAGACCTCGCTGAACGACGTGGATCGCCTGAACCGGCTCTCCCCTCCGAAACACCAACGCACCGGTCGGAAGGGTGAGGCGGTCCCCCTCAGGGTGCTCCTCCATCAGCTCGAGCGGCGTCGCTTTGGTGCCGGAAGCACTCAAATCCAATCAAATTCAGACGATTATTTTCTGATTATCTCTCCTTGTACGAGGTGAGCAGGATCACACATATGCAAATTGGCTCGGTTTCTTGAGTCGGCCTCAAGCCAAGGCCCGGTCAAGTTCCAGCTGATGGTCCATCTCCTGGACAACGGCAGCGCCGATCCTGGGCAGCTCCGGCGACCGTGGCGTCCAGTGGTGACAGACCACAAGATCAGCCACCTCAGCGTGAACCTCCAGACGGCGCAAGCGGCACCAACCGGCAGCAGCCGCTCCTCCACCGGAGCAGTGCTGACAGGTTCGGCAACAGAGCCGCATGGACACGGGGAGATCCCCTGAATGAAAGCTCAGGGTAAGGACGGTTCAGAAAATGGACGAAGTCAGCACACGAATTTCCGGTTTCACTTCCAACTGCTGAAGCGGTCCATAAGATTGCGCGTCGCCACTGATGGGCCATGGCACTCCTGCATACCCCGCTCCACGACCTCTGCCGCGAGGGCGGTGGCCGCATGGTCCCCTTTGCCGGATGGGAGATGCCGGTGCAGTTCAGCGGATTGATTCAGGAACACAAAGCTGTCCGTGAACGGATGGGGATGTTCGATATCTCCCACATGGGCGTCCTGCGACTGGACGGCCCGAAGCCCAAGGATGCTCTGCAACAGCTCGTCCCAACCGACCTTCACCGCATCGGCCCGGGTGAAGCCTGCTACACGGTGCTGCTCAACGACCGAGGAGGCATCCGCGACGATCTGATCGTTTACGACCGCGGTGCCCTGGATGCTGATCGCGGCTCACTTGTTCTGGTGATCAACGCGGCCTGCGCCGACAACGACACCGCCTGGATCCGTGAACGGATGGAACCGGCTGGACTGACGGTCACCGACAGCAAGGCTGACGGTGTGCTGCTGGCCCTCCAGGGTCCGCAGGCCATCCCCCTGCTGGAACGTCTCAGTGGCAGCGATCTGAGTGGCCTTCCCCGCTTCGGGCACCGAGACCTGACCCTTGAAGGGCTGAGTCAACCGGTGTTCACGGCCCGGACGGGGTACACCGGTGAGGACGGCGCAGAGCTGCTGCTCAGCGCCGCCGACGGGCCGAAGTTCTGGAAACAGCTGCTGGAGGAGGGCGTCACTCCCTGCGGACTGGGAGCACGGGACACCTTGCGCCTCGAAGCGGCCATGCATCTCTACGGGCAGGACATGGACGCTGACACCACCCCCTTCGAAGCAGGGCTGGGATGGCTGGTGCACCTCGAAATGCCAGCGGACTTCGTGGGCCGGCAGGCGCTGGAACGGGCTGCCGAAGTCGGCCCGTCCCGACGACTGGTGGGGCTGAAACTGCAGGGACGCGCCATCGCCCGCCATGACTACCCGGTGCTGCACAACGGCGAACGCATCGGCATCGTCACCAGCGGAACCTGGTCTCCGACGCTTGAGGAGCCCATCGCCCTGGCCTCGGTGCCACCGGCGCTGGCCAAAGTCGGCACCGAACTGACCGTTGAGATCCGCGGCAAGGCCCAACCCGCCACCGTTGTCAAACGGCCCTTCTATCGACGGGCCTGAGGCGGGCCTGAGCTATGGGAAACTCGCCTGTCACCATCTGAGACACCCCATGCGCAGCAACGGTTGCGGCGACCTGCGCGAGCAGAACATCGACGACGCTGTGCAGCTCTGCGGCTGGGTGGACCGGCGTCGAGACCACGGCGGTGTGATCTTCATCGACCTGCGCGACCGCAGCGGCACGGTTCAGATCACGGTGGACCCTGATCTGGGCTCGGAAGCCTTTGCTGTCGCAGAACATCTCCGCAGTGAAACCGTCCTGCAGGTGCATGGCAGGGTGCGAGCCAGGCCGGCGGAATCCCTGAACGACAAGCTGGCCACCGGTGCCGTGGAGGTGCTGGCCAGCGGCATCACCGTGCTGAACAGCGTGAAGGGCAATCTGCCTTTTCCGGTCTCGGTCCACGACGAGGAAAACACCCGCGAGGAGTTGCGGCTGCGCCATCGCTACCTGGATCTGCGCCGCAAGCGCATGAACGACAACCTGCGTCTGCGGGCCCAGACGATTCAGGCAGCCCGCCGCTTTCTTGAGAGCGAGGGCTTCATTGAAGTCGAAACCCCGGTGCTCACACGCTCAACCCCGGAAGGCGCCCGCGATTACGTGCTGCCCAGCCGCGTCTGCGGTGGCGAATGGTTCGCTCTGCCCCAGTCACCCCAGCTGTTCAAGCAGCTGCTGATGGTGGGCGGCATCGAGCGGTACTACCAGGTGGCTCGCTGCTTCCGAGACGAGGATCTGCGCGCCGATCGACAGCCGGAATTCACCCAGCTGGACATCGAGATGAGCTTCATGGACCAGGAGCAGATCCTGGAGCTGAACGAATCCCTGATCTGCTCCATCTGGAAGGGTGTGAAGGGCATCGAACTGCCGAGGCCCTTCCCGCGCATGACCTGGCATGACGCGATGGAGCGGTACGGCACCGATCGGCCGGACACCCGCTATGGCATGGAGCTCACCAACGTGAGCGACATCGTCAAGGACATGGGCTTCAAGGTGTTCAGCGGTGCCGTGAAGTCCGGCGGCGCTGTGAAGTGCATCGCAGTGCCCGGCGGCAACGATGCGGTGAGCAACGTGCGGATCAAGCCCGGCGGCGATGTGTTCAGCGAAGCCCAGAAAGCCGGTGCCGGTGGCTTGGCCTTCATCCGCGTGCGCGAGGACGGTGAGATCGACACCATCGGAGCCATCAAGGACAACCTCTCCGAGGAGCAGAAACATGAGCTTCTGAGTCGCACAGATGCCTCACCCGGCACGCTGCTGCTGTTCGGAGCCGGAGACACCGCCACGGTGAACAAGGCGCTCGACCGCGTGCGCCAATACCTGGCCAAGGAGCTGGGCATGGTCAAGGCCGAGCGCGACAACGACCAATGGAACTTCCTCTGGGTGGTGGACTTCCCGATGTTCGAGTTCAACAGCGACGAAAACCGCTACGAAGCGCTGCACCACCCCTTCTGCGCACCGAACATCCAGGATCTCGGTAGTGATCCGACCCAATGGGCAAGCACTCTGCCCTCAGCCCGTGCCCAGGCCTACGACCTGGTGCTCAATGGTCTGGAACTGGGCGGTGGCTCCCTGCGCATCCACGACTCCGCCTTGCAGCGCCAGGTGCTGCAGACCGTCGGTCTGCCCTTGCAGGCAGCCCAGGAGCAGTTCGGCTTCCTGATGGATGCTCTCGATGTGGGCGCCCCACCTCACGGCGGCCTGGCCTTCGGAATAGACCGCATGGTGATGCTGCTGGCCGGTGAGGAATCGATCCGCGACACCATCGCCTTCCCCAAGACCCAACAGGCCCGTTGCCTGATGACCAGCGCCCCAGGCGGGGTGGCCGACAAGCAGCTGGAGGAGCTGCACGTCGCCAGCACCTGGGTGGATCCCGACACAGAAGCCTGAGCAGATCCCGAAGGGAATCGGCGCTTTTCTCGCACCGGAAGAATCCAGAGTGAACAGTGAAGTCGGATACCTCTGCATTGCGCTGTTGCCCCGCCAACCCCGACGGACAGGGGAAACCCGTGAACGCCGCAGCCGCAGCACGACGGATCTGCTGCGGCTGTACCTGCAGGACATCGGTCGCGTTGATCTGCTGACCAATGAGGAGGAGGTGACCCTGGCACGCCTGGTGCAACAGCGTGAAACGCTGCTGCACCAGCAGAAGGATCTTGCCGAGCACGATCCCGCCATCAGCGAGCTGCATCGCCTGGAGGAACTGCAACGACGCGAAGCGAATCAACACAGCCACTGGCCGACTCGACAGGAGTGGGCCAGGGCCGCCGGCATCAGTCTTCAGGAACTGCAGAACAGGCTCGAAGCCGGCTATTCCGCCTGGGCGCAGCAGGCCTCTCTGGAGCCGAAAACACTCAGGACGGCACTGCGAGAGGGGAGACGGGCCAAAGACCACATGATCCAGGCCAACCTTCGCCTGGTGGTGGCCGTCGCCAAGAAATATCAACAACGGGGCATGGAACTGCTGGATCTGGTGCAGGAAGGCACCCTCGGCCTGGAACGGGCGGTGGAAAAGTTTGATCCCACCCGTGGCTTCCGCTTCAGCACCTATGCCTACTGGTGGATCCGTCAGGGCATCACCCGGGCGATCGCGACCCAGAGCCGCACCATCCGACTGCCGGTGCACGTCACCGAGAAATTGAACCGCATCAAACGGGTGCAGCAGGAAATCGCCAGCAACGAGGGGAGGATTGCCTCAATCTCCGATCTGGCCCGTGAACTTGGCCTCTCGGAAGACACCGTGCGACAGACCCTGGCGCGGGTGCCCAGATCGGTCTCACTCGACACCCGTGTCGGTCGCGATCAGGACACGCAACTGGGGGATCTCATCGAAGACGGCAAGGCCACCCCGGAACAGACCCTCACCCACGATGAACTGCACAACGACCTGGAGCATCTGCTGGATGAACTCACCAGCCGGGAGGCCGCTGTGCTGCGTCGACGCTTCGGACTGGAGGACGACACGCCACAGACCCTGGCCCAGATCGGGGAGCAGCTCAAACTTTCCAGGGAGAGAGTGCGCCAGATTGAAACCCGTGCCCTGCTGAAACTGAGGCAGCCCCAGCGCCGCAGCAAGGTTCGCGATTACATCCAGGGCTTGGATTCCTGATCCTTAATCACATCGTCATCAGCGCCCAGCAACGTCAACAGATTTCCGAAGGTCTGAATCGAGTGCTGGCAGATACCTATGTGCTTTACGGCAAAACGCACGGCTTCCACTGGCATGTCACTGGACCGATGTTCAACACGCTCCATCTGATGTTCATGGAGCAGTACACGGAGCTGTGGACTGCCCTCGACGAGATCGCAGAACGGATTCGGGCCCTCGGAGTACCGGCACCATTCGGCAGCACCCTCAGCGCCTTGGCCTCGCTTGAGGACTCATCCAGCCTCACACCAGGGACGGTCACGAGGCAGTGGCGCGAACGGCACGCAGCGTGTTTTCAGTGGCTGATGAAGCCAACGATCAGCCCAGTGCTGATCTGCTCACGCAGCGCCTGCAGATCCACGAAAAAACCGCCTGGATGTGCGCAGCCTGCTAGAGGACTGAATGGATCGTTGCCTGGGGCTCTGGAGGCCAAAGGCGACGAAAGCTACCTTAAAGAATCGCCAGGCAGGTCATGGCCAAATTCGTCTTCATCACCGGTGGTGTCGTCTCCAGCATCGGCAAGGGGATCGTGGCCGCAAGCCTGGGGCGACTGCTGAAATCCCGCGGGTACAACGTCTCGATCCTGAAGCTGGATCCCTACCTGAATGTGGATCCGGGCACGATGAGCCCGATCCAGCACGGTGAGGTGTTCGTCACCGAAGACGGCGCCGAGACCGATCTGGACCTTGGTCATTACGAACGCTTCACCGACACCGCCATGTCACGCCTCAACAGCGTGACCACGGGATCGATCTACCAGGCGGTGATCAACAAGGAACGCCGAGGCGACTACAACGGCGGGACGGTCCAGGTGATCCCCCACATCACAGGGGAGATCCGCGAGCGCATCCACCGGGTGGCAGCGAACAGCAATGCCGATGTGGTGATCACGGAGATCGGAGGCACGGTGGGCGACATCGAATCACTCCCCTTTCTCGAAGCCATCCGTGAATTCCGGGGGGATGTAGGGCGCCGCGACCTCGCCTACATCCACGTCACACTGCTGCCCTTCATCGGCACCTCCGGAGAGCTGAAGACCAAACCCACGCAGCACTCGGTGAAGGAGCTGCGATCCATCGGCATCCAGCCCGATGTGCTCGTCTGCCGCAGCGACCGCAAGCTCGGGGAGGAGATGAAGCGCAAGATCGGAGGCTTCTGCGGCGTCCCCACACGAGCCGTGATCCCCTCCCTGGATGCCGACAGCATCTATGCCGTTCCTCTCAACCTTGAGGTGGAGGGGCTCTGTCGCGAAGTGCTCGACGTGCTGGATCTCACCGATCACGACAGCGACATGGACGGCTGGGCTCAGCTGGTGCACAAACTCCGCAACCCCGGCCCGGCGGTGAAGGTGGCGCTTGTCGGCAAGTACATCCAGCTGAACGATGCCTATCTCTCAGTTGTGGAGGCCCTGCGGCACGCCTGCCTCACCCAGGACGCCTCCCTGGACCTGCACTGGGTCTGTGCCGAACAGATTGAGAGTGAGGGTGCCGATGCACTGCTGCGCGGCATGGACGCGGTAGTGGTGCCGGGAGGCTTCGGTAATCGAGGGGTCGACGGCAAGATCGCTGCCATCCGCTGGGCCAGGGAACAACGGGTGCCTTTCCTCGGTCTCTGTCTCGGCATGCAGACCGCCGTGATCGAGTGGGCGAGGAACCTGGCTGGCCTCACGGAAGCGACGAGCGCTGAACTGGATGCCGGCACCCCTCACCCGGTGATCCATCTGTTGCCGGAACAGCAGGATGTTGTGGACTTGGGAGGCACCATGCGTCTCGGGGTTTATCCATGCCGCATTGCACCGGAAACCCTGGCGCATCGCCTTTACGACGATGAAGTGGTCTACGAGAGACATCGTCATCGTTATGAGTTCAACAATGCCTACCGCAACCTGTTCCTCGAATCCGGTTACGTGGTGAGCGGCACCTCACCGGACGGTCGCCTGGTGGAACTGATCGAACTGAAAGGGCATCCCTTCTTCACAGCCTGCCAGTACCACCCGGAATTCCTTTCACGCCCTGGTCGGCCCCACCCGCTGTTCCGAGGGCTGATTGAGGCAGCTCAACAACGCCTGCCAGCATCACCAGTGGAGGCACTGAAGACTCAGCGATGAGTCCTCCGGATTCGCTTCCCGTTGTGGAGACCTTCCACTCTCTTCAGGGTGAGGGGCATCACTGCGGACGCAGTGCCTTCTTCATCCGACTGGCTGGATGCAAGGTGGGCTGCACCTGGTGTGACACCAAGCATTCATGGCCTCTGGAGAACCATCCGCGCCGGAACATCGATGCCCTGGCACAGGAAGCCGTCGAAGCCGCACGCAATGGCGCAGCCTTCACCGTGATCACCGGAGGAGAACCCCTTCACCACGACCTGTCACGCCTGACAGACGTTCTCGCGGAACATGGCAACGAAACACACCTGGAAACAAGCGGTGTCGACCGCCTCAGCGGCTCTCCGGACTGGATCACACTCTCCCCCAAACGCCACTGTCCTCCGCGCAGAGAACTGCTTCAGCGTTGCGACGAGCTCAAGGTGATCGTCCATGAACTGGACGATCTCAGCTTCGCCGAGGAGATGGCCTCACAAACCAGTCCTGGAACGGTGCTTCTGCTGCAACCGGGTTGGCAAAGCGAAGACGGTCAACGTCTGTCCATTGAGCATGTCCGGTGCCAGCGTCGCTGGAAGCTCGGACTTCAGACCCATAAATGGCTGGGGCTGCGGTAGCAGGAAAGCGGCTGATCCCCCATTTGGGGAAAAAAAGCATGCTTTTACCCCCCAAATGGGGGTACAAAAAGCCTGCTAATGCCTAGAGGCTGGAGTCACGTTCAGACCCTGAAAGGTCAAACAACCATGACAGCTTCAAACTCTCCGATGAGCCAGGTGCAGGCAAGCCGCCTGGGTCGATCCGCCATCACCTTCTTTGTCCAGCCAGAGTCCAAAGCCTCGATACGTGCAGCGCTCGCCGATGGTGGATATGGAACAAGCTTTCAACAGGGCATCGTCAGCCTGCTGAACGAATTGATGGTGCAACAGAACAGGGAACCGATCACCTGACCCGGAAGACAGGTAAAGTCGAGGCGAGTGTGGCAACAATCAAGATCAACAGCTCTGCGCAAGAAGTACCCAAATCCCATGATTCCATCGATTGCAGAACTGATCAGCCCAGAATTAGCAGGAGCAAGTGCACGTATCTTTGGAGACGATAGTGAAAATGTACGCATTTATATCCATGACGAAAGTGGCGACACCTACATCGGAGGCGGCAGCGTCGGGCCTCAGTGGATTAGCACAATGGCAATCGATGATGAACGATACAGCTGGATTTTGAATGCTTTCCAAAAATTGGATCAACAACTTGATCTGGATTTCGTCGAAAGCAGCACACCCAATGGCAGTCAGATCAATATTTACTTTGATACTGAAATCGAAGTCGGAGGATCAGGAACAACACTTGGCTTGGCCCTCAGCAATGAGGGGCGACGTCGATCCTGGTGGGAAATCGTCATCAATGCTCCTGTGCTTGCCAATGACCAGGATTATCTCGACTTTGCGATCGTTCACGAACTCGGACATGTCATGGGCCTGGAACACCCTTTTGACAGCAGCGATGGGGACGTCGCCGGAGAACGCTTCGGTGATCCGGATGCATCGGAGACGACAATGTCGTACACCAAGCCAGACGAAGGGTGGCCTGACTTTTATTCCGACGCTGACCTCACAGCAATGGCAGCAATCTGGGGACTGGAGGATGACAGGGGAGAGGACTGGCTGATCAAAGACCGAGACGGGAATGCCCTGCTGTTCACGGCAGACGCCGCCAATGAACGTTTGCGAGAGGAACTCAGCGGTGATCTTGTCATTGGACAGGCTCCAGGAAAGCCACCGGAACCCATCCTTGCCCTTGATCAGAATGGAACACAACTCAAGATCAAACAACTGGTCAACGCTGGGAGCTGGCAATATCGCTGGGAAAATGAATCCGACTGGACAACACAAGTCAATCCGACAGACCGTAATGCCAGTGTGCTGGAATTACACAGTGACGGCAGTGACAGCCTGACACTCACCAGTGAGACAGTGCAGGCACTGGAGGTACGACAAGTAGATCGCTGGGAGCGAGCATCAGAAACAGTGATCCGCTATGCCGGCATCAACCAACTGAATGAAACAGCACCTGAATCAGTAACTGATGTGATAAATGAGCCGGATGAAATTACGAATTGGCAATCGGACTTCAATGCCGATGGAGAAACTACAGCAGCCCTGGAAGGTCACATTCTGCTACGCCATCTTCTGGGAACGTTTCCTGGAGAAGCTCTGATTCAGAGCATTCAGGGGGTTGCCTCCGAAAACCATATGCTGGTTGGAAGCGACACCAACGCCGGACAACTCGAGACCTGGTTGGAGCAAGGAAAAGCCGTTGGCGGCTTCGGTGGAAACAACAGCCAACCCCTGAATGCACTGGCTGAAGGATTGGCGTTCATCCAAACCATTTGATTTTCGGTGATCTGGATCACCCCAGGAACAGCATTGAGATGGTAAAGAACAAAAACTGGGTGATTTATTGGCTAATAGCGTTGATCACCCAGGCAGAAAGAAGCCTGCTTTGCATGTTTTCTGAACGATAAATCACAATATCAAACCTTAAATTTGGCTGACAAACAGACGAATCATGGCTAGAATTTGATGAAAGTGTCAATCCTCAGCTGGAAGTCATGTCGAAGACGCAATCGATCGCAGTAACACCAGTTCTTGCAGACGATTCCAAGTCCCTGCTGGTACCTGTGTACTATCGCGTTGCTTCTGACGACGTCAACGATCCTGCAAGCGTCAACCTGGCTGGCGTGGGCGCGGTTGTGACCTTCGACAGTTCGAAGCTGACCTTCGATGGCTATACCGCTGAGCTTGGGACCGATCTCTTCCAGGCACCGACTCTGTTCAGCGAATCTGATCTGCGCGGCTCACTGGAAAGCAGTGGCAGGACTTTTACAGGGCTTGAAGCTGGCGAGATCGACGGAAATACATCAACGAATACAGGTATTGCCTTTAACTACATTGTCGCGAACGAGTTGTTCGACGACGATCCGAACACCACCTGGGGCGGAGAAATTGACTGGCCTGGCGACGAGAAGGCCCTGAGCGAAAGCGGTATCAAACTATTCAACCTTCACTTCACAGCGAAAGATGACTTCGCAGCCGACCAGGGACAAACACCAATTAATGTCTACCTGTCAACAACAGCACCAAACTACAGCGGCTCAGGCAGTAATGGTTTTGCAGTTCTGGATGCAACGGCAGCAGGGCTGAGTAGCGTCTCGATCAGTTCCACAGCGGACTTCGTCGCAGAAGCAGCCGCAGATGAATCAACTACGGTGACTTTCACCGTCTCCAGAAGCGGAGATCTGACAGGTGCAGCAACGGTCAACTGGAGAATCAAAAGTTCCAACGAAGCCGACTTTGTAGAGTCAACAAACACCTCCGATACAAGCACTGATACCAATACGGATACAACCAACAACAGCAGAACCGGAAGCGGCACACTCTCAGGATTCCTAAACGACACGATCAGCACAGACGATCTCAGCAACGGTAGTGATGCCAGTGGAACCGTCAGCTTCAATGCTGGCGACGGAGACTCAAAAACAATAACAATCACCCTCAGTGGTGACTCAAACTATGAACCTGATGAGCAGCTAGTTGTTGAACTGAGCAATCCGACCGGGAATGCAGTTCTGCAATCCGGTCAATTCAGAGCATCGACTGTCATCGTCAACGACGACACACCGGCTGAACGGCTGGTGGTCAACAACCCAGCTTTTGATCTCATCGGTTTAACAGGGCTGCGTAATGACCCTCGTTACACTGCAATCGACGGGAAACGGCCACTGCTGTTTGGCGAAAACATTGAAAACTACAAAAATTTCAGTGTCGCAGTACTTGATTCAGGGGTTGAGGGAACACATGACAAACTGAAAGATAATTTTGCGGGTTATGTCGATTTCATCGGCAGTGCTGGAAACGGCACAACCCGGCAACTGACTCTGCTGGATACAAACAACGATGGCACAGTTACTGACGCTGAAATAGCAGCAGCTACTGATGAATTCATCGACAACGTCGGCCATGGCACCCACGTCGCAGGAACCGTTGGCTCAAGCGATCCAGAAATCGGAGTGGCCACTGGCGTCGATGTACTGGGCCTACGAGTTGGTGACGCTTATGGAATGAATGCAGCTGATATCAATGAAGCCCTGCGCTGGGTTCTGCAACACCGAACCGAGCACAACATCATTGCTGTCAACATGTCTCTGGGTGGAGGGTTCTTCGCCACCCGTCCAGAAGATGATCCGTCTGTCCAACAGGTCAGAGAAATCATCCAAGAGCTCGAAGATCACGGCATCACAGTTGTCTCAGCTGCTGGCAACAGTTATTTCGCCAATCACCTGAACAATGATCTAAGAGAAAACCTGGCTACCCCTGCCATCGCAAGTTCGCTGGCGGTTGGAGCTGTCTGGAAAGACAATTCTCTGACCAATGTTCAGACAGGTGGAGGGGCAATTGACTTTACAACCGGTGCCGACCGGATTACCGCCTTCTCTCAACGACTCAGCACCTACGACGGCATGCTGTTCGCTCCTGGAGCGATGATCCCTTCCACAGTGCCGGGAAATGAAATCGGATCCAAAGCCGGCTCATCCATGGCATCACCCATGGTGGCTTGAGCGGTTGCTCTACTCCAGGATGCAGCACTCACCTTCGGAGGCCGTCTGTTGTCCACACGTGAAGTGGCAGACGTCCTCGATCGCACTGCTGTTCAAGTGTTTGATGGTGACGATGAAAACAACAATGTCACAGCGACACTGAAGAACTACAAGAGGATGAACATCTACTCAGCCGTTCAACAGGTTGAGAGAATGTTTGTGGCTCCCACTGATGGTGGAGATAAAATCACTTACTACTTCACGTTCACCTATAGCAATGGTGATTCGTACAAAGGCTATGGCTATGCAACTGGCGCCGACGCCATCTACGCAGAAGGCCTAACGCCTGATGCCAACAACAGCGTCACCATTACAGATGTTGCCCTGACCGATTCGCAAGGAACCGCTGGAACTGGAACTGGAACCTATGAGATCCACAGCATCGTCAATGGAGCGGAAGGGGAAGTCGGCCGCGTTGAACTAACCGCCTACGACGACGTCGATACAGAGCATGGAAATGCGATTCAGGTGTACGGCTTTGGAACATCTGGACTGGGCTCAGAGAAAGGTGATGCATTTGGTGAAGATGGCAGCGAAGGGACGTTTGACTCTGGATTCACCAACAAAGACGAAGCAGACTTGGTCGAAAATGCCTATTTAGACATCCAGAAATACGGATTTGTCTACCGTTACAGCAGCAAGGCGAATTACACCGTTGACGAAAATGTGACACTTGCCGCCCAACTTAGCGGAAGCGACAACAACTTCACCATTGTTGGAGGAGCCGATCAAGAACGATTCACACTTGAAACGATTCAAATCGGAGATGAATCTTTCGGGGTCTTGAACTTCAAAGAACAACCGAATTTCGAGCAGGCAAACGATAGCGGCGCAGATAACACTTACAAAGTCAACATCCGTTCCAACGAAATCGCCACAATTAATGGCGCCCAAACCGAAATCGGGGTGATTCAGGAAGTCACGATCAATGTCAAAGATATCAACGAAAGCCCGACATTCCTGGATTCCACGATCAATCAAGATACAACTGATAAAGACCTCTATAAGGTTTCAGAAGGCACGACAACAGTCACAACGTTGCTGGCGAGCGATCCAGATGCTGCCGACCAAAATGCTTTGAGCTTCAGAATCGTAAACGACAGTTCAGCAACTGATACAGCAGCAGGTCTGTTCCAAATCGATGAGGCAACAGGAGAACTCAGCCTGATCAATCCACCCGATTACGAAGCACTAAAAGAAAACGGAAATTGGATCTTCGATCTCACCATTGAAGTACAAGATAACGGTGGCCCTGATAACGAGTTGGATGCGAGTGGTCAGCCGATCACTCTGAGCAACAGGCGTCAAATCCAGGTTGAAATTACAGATGTCGATGAGCATGACGTTGCATTCCTGGATCCAGCTGATAACGGCAGCGTTGCCGAAAATTCTCCGGGAGGAACGGAGGTTGGCATCACAGCCAACGCAATCGACAATGATGGCACAAATAACACCATTACCTACTCATTAAGTGATGCCTTGGATGGTGCTCTTTTCACCATCAACCCCATCAGCGGTGTCGTCACTGTCAAAAACGCAGATGGAATCGATTTTGAAACGGCCCAGAGTCACACCATTGAAGTGGTTGCACAGTCATCCGATGGATCGATAGACAAGCGTGAGTTCACAATCGATGTTGAAAATGTGATTGAAGCGTTGCCGTTTTTCAACAGCTCTGCAACGCGAAATCTGAATGAAGGAACCACAACTGTCACTACGTCGGACGACTTTGTCGCCGGTCAGGCCATTACAGATCCCGAATCTCAGGGTCCATACACGTACAGCATCACTGGCGGAGCTGACCAAAACCTGTTCAGCGTTGACGCCGGCAACGGATCCCTCAGCTTCGTCGCAGCACCTGACTTTGAAGGCCCATCCGATGCTGATACAAACAACGTCTATTCCGTGGAACTCACGGCTAGCAATGGAGCGGGAACCTCAACAGCAAAGCAAATCCTCACCATCAGGGTTAGCGATGTCAATGAGTCTGCCGTAAGCGCACCAGTCGATAGCAATGCGACTGATAATGCCCTGAACGAAAATGCACCCTCCGGGACAACGACTGGGATCCAAGCCTCCAGCACCGACGCGGATGGAACCAACAACGGTGTGACCTACAGCATTGTGGATGCACAGGGTGATGCACCGGCTAATACTTTCGGGATCAATCCCAACACAGGTATCATCTCAGTCCAGGTTCCAGATGTTCTGAATTTCGAGGCTAATTCCTCAGTCACGGTGACCGTGCGAGCGACATCTGAAGATGGTTCAACAGCAGATAAGCAATTCAGCATCCCTCTGAATAACATCAACGAGGAATTTGAACTCAGCTCTGCGACAAACTTCTCAATCAACGAAGGGAGCAATCGTACCGTTGGTCAACTCACAGCTGTCGACCATGACGGCACCACGGATTTTAATTACAACCTGGTAGGTGCCAATTCTGGAGATGCCAATTTCTTCAACATCGATGCATCAACAGGTGTACTGAGTTTCAAAATTGATCCTGATTACGAATCACTGGCAAGCCAATCAAGACCACACTTCCAATTCCAAGTCACAGCTTCAGATGTCGTTCCTACGGGAGCCAGCGGTGAACCATTCATCAAAACCATCGATGTTCAGGTAGACATCAATGATGTTGTTGAAAGAACAACAACTCTTCCAGGTTTCCTGAGTGGTGACAGCGCTCAAACTCAGGCCAATTCGATTGATTCTGAACTGTACACAGGCCATGGTTACGCCCAGGTCGTCGATCGTACACCCCTCTACACTCTGAACCAACAAGTGGTTGGGGATCACGGTGTTTATACCATCACTTCAGTACAGACTCTGAAACGTGATGCCGATGAGGTTGAGAAACTCGACAACAATGTCTTTATCGATAAATATTATGACTTCCAAGTGTCTCACGACATCCTGGATGCAAGCGGCAATACCATCACTCCGGCCGGGACCAAGCTGAGTTCCGACGACAGCAATCTTGACGCTGACGCAACAGCAGCATTCGCCATCCACACGCTGGGAAGTGGCAATAACGGTCTTGGTTCAGAGACCGGCGAAGCCTACAACTTCTTCCAGAACAATCCGAACTATGCCTTTTCTCCAGAACTCCAAGCTGATGTTGTAGGAAGCAGCCCAACAGACTACGCCTTTTATACTTTCACCTATTACTACGGCGATGGCACTGGCGACTTTTACACAGGTTATGGATTTACACACGAGGGGTCCTTTGGATTAAGCACCCAAGAGCAGAACAACAACCTATACGGAAACTGGAAAGCAATTCAGAACGGCAGAGCAGATGATGCCGGCACAACTGATGTGGATGAGTCGCGTGAATTGAAATACACAGCCAACAATGAGGGTTACTACATTATCGATAGCGTGTTCGCAAATGCGCCGCTGGATGACTCTGCGCTCGGTCTCGTTGGCATTGACGAATACTTCGACGCAGATTTTCTCAACAGGGAGGCTGGCGATACACAGGCCGGTGTTTACGCGCGAGATGTCATTGGTTACGGCGAAGCAAGTCTAGGAAGTGAAGCAGGACAAATTGTCGATTATGACGATGTCAGCTTTGACGTTTATTTCGGCAACACAGCAACATTGAACTCCACCTTTGATGGTTGGACCGACATGCGCTGGGATTGGTCAACCGATGGTGTTCATTACGATCTCAGTCTGCAAACACAAGAAGCCAATCTCGATTATCGAGGCACTGATCAAGACACCACAACGCATGAAGCGAACGATCTGGGTAGCCTCACCATCGACACCACGGCAGTGACGACAAAGGAACTAACCGGAAGTTCAGCAACACATGTCATCAACACAGATGGTTTCGCTGGAAACTGGATGGGCCGTGATCGTTTAATCACAAGCGAAAACACTCCTAATGCCGAACTGTTTGGCGGATGGATTCCGGAAGACATCGATCTGTTCAAATTCGTGGTGGATAGCTCAGGTGTCAACTTTGCAGCGATCGACAACTCAGGAGAATTGGTTGATGGTGCAGACCCAGTTCAGGCAAAAGGTGCTCGGGTCACCATCGAAACAAGCTTCCTGAAAAATGATGCCGGCGAAGTAGTTAATCCCTCAGTCGATACAATTCTGCGCTTGTTCAATGCTTACGGCGAACAAATCGGCTATGACGACGACTCTGGCACACTACCCTTCCAATCAAAAATCAATGCCAGACTTGCTGATGGTGAGTACTACCTCGGCGTCAGCGGTTACGACAACGACGGCTACAACCCTCTTCGCGAGGAAAACGCCATCGATGCCGATACAGGACGTTACGTACTCAACATCTCCACTGCTCCACTCCGAGAGATTGAAGCGCAAGATCGCAATGGCACCTTAGCGACAGCGCGCTTCGCAGCCGACCCAACCACCGGTGAAGGAGCGCTCGACATCATCAATTCAGCTTCTTTCAAAAACGGCTTCGATGTCCCCGTCTGGATCGGAACAGATCCGATTGACTATTCAGTGACCGGTGATGCTGCTAGCAACTGGTACACCGTCGGCCAGAAAGATGTCGACATGATCACGTTCGAAATTCCCAGCGAAGCTCGTGCAGGTGTCAAGACACCCATCACGATTCTCACCAGCCCGAAAGCAAGTCCGATGGCTTATGTGGAAGCCTATGAGGTGAATGGGGGAACGCTCACAGCAGCGATCAGCAGCCCAGCGAATATGGTCGACACGCTGAAGGCAAACACGCAGCATTACTTGCTGTTTGATTTCAATCGGGAAAATGTAAGCAACTTTGATCTGTCAGACATCGTTCTGTTCGACGGCAGCGCCATCTCAGATGCCATTGGTACATTTGATACCTCATATCTTGCAGCCGTCAATTCCTCCTATCAGGTCACGGCAGATGGAACAGCAGATAACACGACGACCGCAAACATGTTTGCCGTCAAATTCACTCCTGTGCAGGAGATGGCCTTTGATCCAGGTAAAGACAGAAGAGACACGTCCTTCCGAATTCGTGCCGCCGATGGCAACACCGATGTCGGCGTGATTGGAGCCTTCGATATGGATGCCGACATGGACGGTTTCTACGATGCGGAGATTGATACAGTCCTGAGACTATTCAACGCCGATCCAAGCAGTGAAACTTACGGCAACGAGTTGGCTGTTAATGATGATTATGGCCATGATGTTTATTCACGCCTTGATCTGAATCTTGATCCAGGCATTTACGCCGTCGCAGTTTCTGGCTACGGCAACGAGGAATATAAGGCTGTTCCTGCTGACACAACCGGAGCAGACGGTAGCCCTGACGGAACGGTAGACGGCTACGACGCTGCTGCTGCCACGGATCGATTCCGCGGTTCTACAGGCATTACGCAGTTGCACGTGATCGTCAATACCAACGTTCAATCTGACCCGAACGGAACACTCATCAATGCCGATACCATTGAATTAACGCCCGGCAACAGTCTTTCCCTCAACGAATCCTTCGGAACCGATCTCAACCGAGAGGATGGCACAACAAGGAATGTGCTTCTCGTCGACGACGTTGACCTTTACACCCTGAATGCCACTACAGATGGCAGATTACTGATTGATATCGACGCGGTAGCAGATTCCAATGAGAAGACAAAAGCAACCATGCTCCGTTTCTTCAACTCCCGAGGTGAAGAAATTGCCAGCGACACGGCTGGCAGCTATGCCCAGGACATCGCTGGCAACGTAACTGAAAGCACCGAGGCAGATCACAAGGGAAGCCATCTCAACGTAGAAGTGCTGGAAGATCAGACGTATTACATCGGGGTATCCCAGCTTGAAGGTCAACAGGACTATGAACCGACCTCAATCAACGGCCGATCAGTCAACACTGTGAACGAAGGTAGTTATCAGATACACATTGATTATCAACCCAATTTCAGCAGCCTTGAACTGGATGCCGACGGCTACATCGGCGCAACTTCGATCACCGATATTGATCTCAGCAGCAACAACTTCACAGGTGCCGGAACAATCGGGGATGACATCACCACCAACGACCTACTGGTGGGGCCTTCGGATATTGACTATTTCAGGGTCTTCTTCGATCGCAATGGAGAAGGCAATGCAACCAGCACAAACTCACGTATTCTGAGTGTTGAAGCAAAAGGTGTTGAGGCCACCGAGCGACTCGACGTGGCTCTGGATCTCTACACGATGAACGATGCTGGATCTGAATACCTACGTGTCAACGGCAATGATAATCAGGGTGACGTCAGCATCACTGACCCCAACGATGAAAACCGTGATGCCCACTTCAGCGCAAGCATCAACCCCGGCACCGAATATTTCCTTGCCGTACGAGGTTCCGGAAACGAAATCGTCAACCCGGAAAATCTCAGCCACTCGGTTGCTGGCAGCACAGGTGCCTACACCCTCACTGCATCTCTGGCTGCAGCGGTCACTGGCCGAGGCAACAGCACCCTCACAGGCTTTCTGAACAACTCCGTCAGCTACGACGGATCGGACCTCTCAACACTGCAAGGAAGCACATTCGATCTCGATCTGATTGCCGACTCCCTGGAGTCCACTGGCATTACAACAGGTGAGGACAACACAGCAGTGGAACTGGACAGTCCTGTGGTCCCCACCACCGGACTGATCTTTGAGGGAGAGATCGGCGTCGATGGCGGAGAGAACGCCCATCCCTTCGCAGACCTCTATCGCGCTGAACTGGGACTGGATGATGATGCACCTGTTCGCAGTGATTTCGTCGGTGCCGACGACATCGATTTGTTCCGCTTCAGCATCGCTCAGGCAGGGTCCTATGAACTGAGCACCAAGATTCTCGGCGATTCAACCCAACAGGCCGATCCGGACATCCGTCTGTTCAAAGCCGATGGCACCGAGCTCACCTCGTCGGCAAGCCTGGAGCATCCGTCCCAAGGACTCACGGAACAACTGGTGATTCAGCTCGCCGCTGGTGATTACATCGCCATGCTGTCCGGAGAGGGTGCTGCCACAGGTCAGAAACTGAAGATCGACACCAATGCGAGTACAGATGGTTCACAACCAGGGTTCGATGGCTCGCTTACGGAAGCCGAGTACATCGAACTAGGCCGCAACATGGGTGAGTACGAGTTCAAAGTCCGTCAAGCCGTCCTGGAGACAACAGAGGCTGAGCAACGTGGCACCACCGCTGGCTTCAACCTCAACATCCCGGTCAACATCGGCGGTCTGCGAGTCGCTGGCAACAGCAAGTCAGTCTTCCTCGTACGAACCGTCAATGGGGTTGAAACCGAAATTCCTGGTTCTGTCCACAAGGACGCAGTCACCAGCCGTCTGTCCTTCGTCCCCAGTGATCCCGCTGAGATGGCGCAACCGGGTCAATACGACTTCCGCATCCGAAAAGGTCACCTGCAGGGTCTGAATGCCGATGGTTCCCTGGCCATGGATCCCTCCACCGGCAATGCGCTCGTCGGATCTGTCTCTGGAAGCTTGCAGTTGACCACCGACGACACGGTGGAATCCACCACGATCCAGACCGTGACGAATGAAAGCAGGCTGGTCTACCTGCCAAGCTTCACCCGTGCCCCAGGCCAGGAGGTAAATCTTGAAGGTGGAGACGGAATCCCTGTTTACATCACCGACACCACTGATCTGCGCGAGTTAAGCGTCACAATGCACTTCGACCCAGGTTCACTCACTATTGCCAGCAGCAACACGATCACGCTGGCGAGTGACCTCACCGATGCAGGCTGGAGCGTCAGCTCCACGGATCTCGATCAAAGCAATGGTCGCTTGACCGTGACGTTGACCGGATCATCTGAACTAACCGCCATCGAAGATGATCGTGAACTGTTCCGCATCGATGCCAACGTACCGATGAACAGTACATTCCGATCAGAAGAACTGTTCGGAGTTGAGGCATCCGGCCGTAAAGACACAGGAGCGCCCCTGGACATCATGGGGTCGTCTGCACTGATGAAGATCGCCATCATGGGCGACAACGATGGCGACGGAGAAATCAAAGTCGGTGATGCAATCACTGTTCTGAGAAACATCGTCGGCCTCGATGAAGGCTTTACTGGCTATTCCTACACCGATCCCACAATTATCGGCGATACAGACGGCAGCGGCGCGTTGAGTGTTGGCGATGCAATTCAGGGACTTCGAACTATAGTTGGACTAGAGAACTCTGAATCCATGCAAGTGAACGACTACGTGAGCGATAGTATCGCCCAACTGGCAGGAGAAGGTGCAAGCCCCATAGATCCAATCGTACGCATCGGATCAACAACCGTCGCATCTGTTGTAGATGCAGCTGAAGATCTCAGCATTAGCCTTCCCGTTGATATCACTCTACTGGAAGAGGGTGTCACAGCCATCACAGGACTAGATATCAAGGTCAATTACGACCCAACAATTCTCAATTTCGTAGACGATGGTACGTCAACAGAAATTGAACTACTCACAGTCAACGTCCCGAACTTCAATGCTGTAGGCACGCTCTCAGGCGACAACAAGGCAGGTTGGTTGGTTGATCCCGGAACTGCGTTTTCCGGAGATGGCGTTTCCAAGCTGACTACCGGCGCCGCTGCTGCAATCGAGAATGGAACCTCCGGTGTCATAAGCGTTGCCATGGCATCGACAACTGGTATAACTATCGACGATCCAACTGCTATTACTACGGACAATCCGCTAACAATTGGCACATTGCTGATCAAGATTCCCAAGGGGACCGCTGATCAGATCTTCGACTTTGACCTCAAGATCGATGAAGTTACAATCACAGGCCTTGTTGGGGGTAACGCAACTGAACTCACCACCACAGATGTCATCGATGGTGTCGTGACACTGGGTGATGCTGTCGCTCCAGACACAACACCGCCTACCATCACGATCGCATCCGATGACGCATCGCTGACGATTGGTGAGACAGCTGGCATCAGCTTCACACTTTCTGAAGCAGCAACTGACTTCACCGTCGACGACGTTGTAGTGACGGGTGGTGCGCTCAGTGACTTCGCAGGGAGTGGCACGGCTTACACAGCCACGTTCACACCCACTGCCAACAGCACCACAGATGGTGTTGTTTCCGTGGCTGCAGGTGCCTTCAAAGATGCCGCCGACAATGCAAGCACCGGCGATGCATCAGTCTCCATGACTGTTGACACAAGGGATACGACACCCCCAACGGTCGCGATCACAACGAACAGCAGTGAACTGAGTGTTGGCGATACAGCAACCATCACCTTCACCTTGTCTGAAGCCTCGACGGACTTCACTGTTGACGATGTCACCGCGACCGGTGGTTCCATCAGCAACTTCTCTGGAAGCGGCACCAGCTATGCCGCCATGTTCACCCCCACTCCCGAAAGCACCACAACTGGTGTTGTTTCCGTCGCTCCAGGTGCCTTCAAAGATGCAGCCGACAATGCAAGCACCGGCGATGCATCCGTGAGCATGACGGTGAACACTGTCGTTCCTGACACCGCAGCTCCGACAGTTGCGATCACCACCAGCGATGACGCACTGACAACCAATGAAAGGGCAACCATCACCTTCACCCTTTCAGAGGATTCAGCTGACTTCACCGAAGATGATGTCACCGTCAGCGGTGGTTCACTCAGCAGCTTCAGCGGCGAAGGAACCACGTACACCGCAACCTTCACACCAACGGATGACAGCGTTGCCGATGGTGTCGTGAGCATCGACGCGGGCAAATTCACTGATGCGGCTGGGAATGCCAATACTGCTGGATCAGTCACAATGTCGGTGAATACCGACATCACAGCTCCAACGATTGCGATTACCACCAACGTCAACTCTCTCGGCATTGGTGAAACGGCCAACATCAGCTTCACCCTCTCAGAGACCTCAACAAACTTTGCGTTCGAAGATATAACCGTTGCTGGTGGTGCTCTAAGTGAATTTGACGGAAGCGGCAACTCCTACACCGCGACCTTTACTCCAACTGTCAACAGCGATGATGATGGAGTTGTATCTGTTGACGCTGAAAAATTCACCGATGCTGCTGGGAACCCCAACACTGCTCGATCGATAACACTCTCGGTCGACACCACAGACACAACGCCTCCATCAGTTGCTATCACAGCGGACGATCAAGAACTCACCATTGGTGAGACTGCTAATATCACCTTCACATTCTCTGAGCCTATACAGTCAGAATCACCTAAGAATTTCGAACTTGAAGATATTTTGGTAACCGGAGGCTCCATCAGCCAATTATCCGGAGAGAACCTTACTTACACTGCACTATTCACCCCAGAAGCTAACAGCACGACTGCCGGCGTCATCACAGTTCCCGTCGGAAGATACAACGACATCACCGGAAATGTAAACAATACACCGCAAAATATCATCATCAACATCAATACACTTATCCCTCCCACAATAACAATCAACCACGACCTGAATGATGTTAATTTAGATGCAAGTCAGATTGCAATTCAGTTCGTTCAAAGTGTGCCAACCGACTTCAAGCTCGAACACGTCAGCGTTACTGGTGGAGCGCTGACACTGCAAGATGCAACAACAGCAGATCAGCTCATCCGATACGGAACATTCACTCCATCAGTAAACAACGTTTCTGGCGATACAACAATTACAATTCCAGCCAATAGCTTCAAGGACGAGAACAACACATTCAATAATGTTGAAATCTCTAAGGCCATTGAAAATGATATCCCCACTCCGCCAACAACTCCGAGCACGCCCACAGAGACAAGTACAACTCCATCAACACCGAGTGCTTCCAGTCAAACACCGCCTGTCACAACAAGTACTGGTGAACCTGCAATTGGAACTACACCTCAGGGAGCCGCTATCAAGGCACCGACCAGCAATGCTTCCGAAGCAGCTAAAGCAGCAGTCAAAAATATCAAAACCTCCTCGGATATTGCGGTTCAAGCGACAGACAAGGGTGTGGTCGCAACAACAACCGGTGGCTCGAAAGTAACAGTCAAAGCAGAAATAGCAGACAAAGTCGAGATTGCCGAAGACAACACTGGTCGCCTGACATTGAAAGCCACTGAGAAAGTTGAAGATGTTGAAATTGTCGCCAACAAGCCTGACCTCAAGATTGATGGCTCCAAAATCAAAAACTCGACATTTGTTTTCGAGGAGGGCGTTACTGCAAATTTGGTCAGTACATCCAAAGTGCTGAATAACGCGAGCTTCACTATGCAGGAAGGCAAAGACAAGGCAACGTTTGAGAGTGGGACTCTCAAAAATTCGACAGTTGATACCGGTGCCGGTGGAGACGATATTGTGATTGGAGCTGATGCAACTGTCAAAAAGGCAACCTTTGACCTTGGCAGCGGTAAAGACGAAGTGGTTATTGAGGGTAAGGTCAAAAAGGCCGAATTCAATATGGGTGACGACAATCAAAAAGACAAAATACAAATTGACTCACTAGAAAATATCAAGAAAAAACTGACAATTGATAACTTTGGCAAGCGAGACAAGTTGGTTGTTGAAGGTGATAAATATGGCTATAAAGCCCTCCAAGAACTTGACGGCTCATTAGGAAAGATCGAAATCAATTTCCAGGATGAAGAGAATAATTCAAGTTCTGATATTGTCTCTGGCTTCGACTTCCTATAATAACTTTGACATCTAGTGCCACCAATCGGCACTAATGACATCACCCCAAAACCGCCAGTCACCAGCTGGCGGTTTTTTATTGATTTAGTGCTCAAACAAGAAGCGCACAGATAAAATATCAGATATACATTCAAGGGTTATCACGACTCAGAAAACACTGAAAAATAATCGACGCAATATCATCCGCGGTAGACAAGTTGATCACATTCAATAGATAAATTCCTACGGCCAAACCACTTTCTCAATGAATGATTTACTGGACCCTTAAAAAGAAATTAAGATCTCGGGGGGGGGGGGTATCAAGAATCCAATAATGACCATGACTAATGACCAAGCAGACTCGACAAATATGAAAAAAATATCTATCATAAGAGGATGAGCTCCTGCCGAAGCAAAGCATGCTTCGAGTGCAGGAGCTGCTTAATCACCCTTGGTTTCTCATCATGAGCAAGCTCCACGGTCTCGACGCTTACGGATATGTGGTCAACGCTTGGTTGGATGGTGAGCTGGAGACCAGTGGGCTGAGCGAGATACCTGCACTTGGCTGGTTCTGGAGCGACCTGCTGAAGCACAGGATGTGGATGATTGATGAGTTGGAGAATTGGGCAGGAATCATTAACGAACAGGAGGAGCCACCAGAGGGAGGGGACGGACCAGGGAACGAAGATCACGGCTTTGGGCCAGACCATGGAGAGAATGGTAATGGCCCAGGGGATCACTTTGATCCGGATGCTGAGCAAGACAACGGTGAAGAGGACCAACCGCAACCAGTCGGAGACGGAGGGGGTATCGGTCCAGAGAACACTGATGACTCAAACGCAGTAATTACCATTAATGGAAAGGTAATAGAAGCAAATGCAGATCTGAGCTTTGTAGATTTATCTGGTGCTGAGCTAGCAGGTGTAGACCTCTCCAATGCTGATCTGGAAGGTGCTGATCTCTCCAATACTGATCTGTCTGGTGCTGACTTAGCAGGTGTAGACCTCTCAAATGCTGATCTGGAAGGTACGGATCTCTCCAATACTGATCTGTCTAGTGCTGATCTAGCAGGTGTAGACCTCTCGAATGCTGATCTGGAAGGTGCTGATCTCTCCAATGCTGATCTGTTTGGTGCTGATCTGGCGGGTGTAGACCTCTCGAATGCTGATCTGTCTGGTGCTGATCTCTCCAATGCTGATCTGTCTGGTGCTGATCTGGCAGGTGTAGACCTCTCGAATGCTGATCTGTCTGGTGCTGATCTCTCCAATGCTGATCTGTCTGGTGCTGATCTAGAGAGTGCAGATTTAACAGATGCTGATCTTTCCGGAACAATCCTGCCAGACAACAACAATGCCAACAATTTCGACGACATAGCTCTGCAGCCTGAGGACGAAGAAGAAACTATTGCAAACAACCAGGCAAATGATGAAAACAATGAAAACACAGACCCTGAGACACAGACACAAGGCGATCCTGACATAGCAAAAAATTACTCAGCAGCATTCACTTCTATTGCAAACAAATTAAGCGGAACGACTAACTACGACGAGACAAATTTCCGTGAATTTTTCCATGGACGCCCCGGTGAAGCAGCACACAGCGAAGCCAGCAAGGCAATCTTGGCAGAACTGTCGTTCATGGGGGATTTATCCGAACATTTTGATGATCTGGGTAATTTCACAGGAACCGTCAAGTTAGTTGACAACGATGGAACAGTTATTGAAAACAATATACCCAGCTTTACTGATCCATTCGGACTGATGTATCCCGACACAGGGATGATGCCAGGCATGAGAGAAGATTATATTTTCGTCTTTGTCAGTGAAGAGATTCAAGAAGGCTATAGCTTCGAAGTAGATTTCAAGATTGATGGTGAGTTGGACGGTACTGCCGACGTTACTGTCGGACCGCTCATGGCAGAGAGTTACCCCATCTCCGAATTCTGGTCTCTTGATGCGTTCCAACTGGATATCAAAATAGGCGACACTGAATATTCAATCAATGGAATGGAAGAATCAGAAGGATATTTTGACATCACCAACGATCAAATTGTCCTGAAGGGAACTAACCTTGGCCTTAATGATGGGGCCGAACTCGGATTTGCTGAACACGAAGGATTACCCAACAAAATCAAATCATTTGCCACATATAATGTGGCAAATCTCACAGAAACGGGTCGCGAAACAACCTTCAACCTCACCGACAAAAAAGGAAAAGTAGTTGATTTTAATGACGACAAACTTTCCGACAGATTGGGGAGTTTGTCTGAAAATGCATACGGATCAAATGATGGCCTGCGCATGGCTATCAGCAAGATCGAAACACAATTCAGAATTGATTGGGATCTTGCAGGAGACGTCGATTTCATCAGTCTTGACCCTCTGATTACGGACGATTTAATTCTTGAAACGTGGAATCCAGAGGCACTTGAAGATGACGAATTCTCAACTTGGACAAAACTTGAACTGAGCGACGTGCAGGCGGCATTCAGCGAGATTCAAATTGCATTGAAACAAGAAGGTGCCAACCCCTCATTGCAAGCGATGGACTATGCGATCCCAGAGGATTGGGAAATTCGCATGTCATATGACGATCTGATCAACGAATCTATACCTGCAGATGCCTTAGGAAACGATGAACAGCAAAACAAAAGTGAAACCTATCTCTTTTTCGACAAGTCGATTTTTGACGTCATTATTGACAATGACAATCTTGCAAGTGCAACACTTACCATAGGACCATCAGGAAACTCCCAAATTGCCATTGGCAGCATTCATGAATTTGAAAGCCTAGACGGTTTGATTCAAGCGATTACGGATAGTGCAACGTGGGCCAAAGAAACAGATATTACTTGGACCAAATACATCGAAAGCCATTTTATCCCTGGATATGGACATGAGGGTATGGGTGGAGAACAACCACATGACATGGGAGAAGGTAACCCACCAATGAACAGCGAAGAGGGAGAAAGAGGGAATGATGAAGATGACGATCTCAATCAAGACCATCACAATATGGAGAGCATCCAACTTGTGATGCAAGATCAAGAGGGTACAAATAACACAGATAACGCTTTAGGGCCAAATGCCAATGAAACTGACAACACTGGTGGACTTCCGGTCAATGGTGGTGTGCCCGGTGATGGTGGTGTATCAGGTAATGGCCAAGAAGATCAACCTCAGATTGATCGAAATCAGTCAAGCAATGAGCAAGCTAATAATAATGGGCCTACTGCGGAAGCTGACAACTCCGGTGAGATGCATGACGAACCTAACGTCATGACACAAGACGGGGGCGGTGATGGCGAATTCATTGGTGGTGGCGCGGGCACTGAAGTCGTTAACCCAGGTCTGAAACTTGCTGCAGAGACTGACGGAGAAGGGCTAAATGATTTCAGTGTTACGTTGACCCTCCAACATCAAGATGGGGAGCTTGATAGAGTTTACAACTCAATCTGGTTTGGAAAACTAAATGAAGAAGGAACTGCTGTAGCCGCTGATCCCGATGGCTTCAGCCTGATCACTCGCTCCTGGCAGAATTGGGACGAAACTAATGTTGTCGCAATTGATCGCTACGGCGATGGTCTAGGTGTCCTTGCCATTGATGATTCGGTTGACTACCCAGAGTGGTCAGATTACTTCCCGAATATCTTTTTCGAAACACCATGGCATCTTCCCTGGAACCAGCAAAAGCAAGCTGCGAAAACATTGAAGGTCGAGGGAAAAGCATTTGACAGTGGAGATGACCTTTTATTGAATGTCGAGCTTGAAATACCCAAACAACATGAAGGTGGGCATACGCACTCAGAACATCGCCATTACACACTATTAGTTGATATTTATGGAGGCGATTCTGATCAAGAGTCCCCTCTCAGCGATTTTGAAAAAGAAGAATTATTCATGATGTCGGGAGGGGGCTTCCATGATCCATATGGCCCTCAATATGAATCTGAAATCCATATCCCCTTGGCCTTGGATGAAGGAGAAACAGCATTCACACCGGAACTACTTACGGGTCATCTACAACAGAAGCTTGAAAGCTTCTTCGATGATCTTGAACTTTATGAATCATTTGATTTCGCATCAATTGCTAATCCAGGCCATAACTCCATCACTGATGGCCAACAATTCAGGGCTCTGATCGATCTCTACGCTGAGTCCAAAGGTCTTGACGCTGTCGTGACAGAAGTCGAGCCATTTGATGATGGTAGTGAAGTGGCAAATATCGAGAATCAAGACGATCTTGATGAGCACGACGGCGATGCGCAAGATCGTCCAGATGCCGAATTCGATGAGCGCGACGGCGATGCGCAAGATCGTCCAGATGCCGAATTCGATGAGCACGACGGCGATGCGCAAGATCGTCCAGATGCCGAATTTGATGAGCACGACGGCGATGCACAAGATCGTCCAGATGCCGAATTCGATGAGCGCGGCGGCGATCCAAATGAAAAGCGTTACGGCCCCGGTTTAGAAATCACTGTTGGAGACGAAATTTTCACGTGGAATGTCAGTGGCCATGGTGGAGACCCTGAAGCAGGCACAGGCCCTCATGCCACGCGTGCTGGAGAAAACCTGAGCTTCACCGAAGAAGAACTCAACGCCATCAAAGATCTCGACGAGATTGAGCTCTTCGCAGATCAAGTGCTGACATTTGGAGACATCGTTGACGAAAGCGACGAATTCAGGACATTGTCGAGCACAACCATAGATTTCAACATCCCTGAAGGTGGAGAAAAGGCTTCTGTCGATCTGTGGGGGTACGTTGTCTTTGACGAAAGCAATGACACTGCTTTCATGAAAGCGGAGGAAGCTTATAACAGTTCCTTCCACACAGAAACTCACGAGTGGGTCAACAATTTTGGTCTGCGTAAGCCAGGCTTCGAATGGGCTTGGACAGATCCTCTCGGCCCAGAATCAGATTCAAACCGGCGAATCCAGGTGGACTACGCCGGGATGAATGAACTTGCCGACATTGGAGACAATGGATCAACGTACAAACCTGGCGATATCAAATTGAAGATCGATAAAAAACTTGTCCAAAATGATCAATATGAAGTTCGAGTCGACTGGGGACATCAGCTGATTATCACTTTAAAAGAAGAGAGTGGCATCGTGCTGACCCCTGAGAGCAAAGTCTCCTTTGAGTTAACTGATGATGTTTACGACGAGGAAGGTGCTTTAACGAAAGCAGGGCACGGCTTTGTTGATATCAATGGACAAAAGCTGGAAGCCGGCGAAAAGATCAGAGTTGATAACTGGGCTGCCTTCAGCCTGATGGGCTTTGATTTCAGCGAGCAGATCATGCTTAATCCTGAAATGAGTGTGGTGGAAGGCAAAAAGATCACTCTTGAATTCTATGGAGATGCTGATTTCTCCAGCGATGCAGACAAAGCAACCATCCCAGAAAAAGCAGACTTCCAATTCTATTCTTTCGATCCAGCCCGAGGCATTGAAACGAGCCTCACCCTGAGTGAAGAAGACATCACTATCGATGGCAAGAAACTGGTCTTCACCCTAAGTGAATCAGTCCCTTCAGGGACATTTGTGGAAGCAACCTATGATCCGTCTCTCTCAGCCATCAGTGACAGCAACACTGAAGCAGACAACGCCTTCACCAACCTAAACGGAGTTGCTGCTGAATCATTCTACTTCATGCCCTTGAAAAATGAATCTCCTGATGAACAGGGGCCTCACATCATGTATGCCGATGTGGCAGGCAAGATGATGCATCTTCAGCTCGAAGATCCAAGCGGCATCTATATTGGAGACGCTGAACTCAGCAATGAGAATCTACCAAATCCATCTAATTTCTCACTAGAAGCGACCGATAGTGAAAGTAAAACCAGAAAGATTGCAGCCACTAGTGTCATCCTGAACCGATGGGGTGATCTCGAGTTCCAACTCGATAGTGCCGTAACATCTTCTGAAGTCGTCAAATTGACCTACTCAGGCAACTCATTAAAAGACAGTCTGAAAAACAGCAGCAAAATTCGAGATTTCGAAGTCTGGAATAACTCCGTGGATTTCAGCTTTGAAGACGCCAACTCTTGGTTCTTACTGAATGATCTGACCAATGTTGTTTTCAATGAGGGACTTTATGTGCAAGACAACGGAAATGTCTCAAGCTTGAGCAGCAATTTCCAATTCGTTGATGAATACGTCTTCAAGCTAAAAGAGTTTTCAAAGGTCACCATTGATCTCACAGATGTCAACGGTGAAACTCTCGACGACGAAGGCGATGCCAACCTTAACTTTGTCTTGGAAAATGAGAGGACTTTCGATTATGTAGGAGGCTCATTCAATTCCAAGCAAGACGACTGGAAAGATTCTCCAACCAATGATGAGCGGAATGTCAGCTTCCAATTACCGGCAGGTGAATGGAGACTCATTGTCGAGCATGGCGAAACATGGAATGAAATCAGCCAAGACTATCAACTTAAAATCAACACCAGTGCTGCCACATTCGATTCAGAAAAAACCTTTACTGAAGACTCACTCACCCATGATTTCGAAGTCAGCCTGGACAATTACCGAATAGAAAAGATTTTCAATGTTGATGTTGCTGGAAATCTCACCTTCAGCCTTACAGCACCTGAAGATTTCGAGGGTGAAGTGTTCATGGATCTGTTCGACCTCGGGGGCCAATGGTTGAATCAATCATGGTCCAACACATTCAGCTCATACGTTGAAGCAGGTTCCTATAAGCTTGAAATCAATTCCTGGATGCCTCCAACACCGGGTCAAATTGTTCCCACAGTAGACATCAGCGCCAGTCTGGATACATCGGTCAGTCTTGATATTGATACCGATACGGAAGATTCCCCAAGTGGCTCGATCACTGTCGATGGTGTACCCACTGCAGGTGAACTGAATTCACTGGACCCGGAAGACTGGTGGACCATGAAACTGAATGGGGGAAGCATCTACACCCTTCGTGCCACTGATTTCACCGAAGATGTGAATTTATTTGTTCAAAACAAATCCACAAATTATGAAGACTGGAGTGTTAACTGGGGGACGGAGACAATCAAAGAAGACGGCTCATTTGTCTTCAATCCATCAGATGAGACACTTCTTTTTGATCTGTCCACAGACCAATTCCAAGACGGAAAAACTTACCAGTTCATTGTCAATCCTCACTTTTATTCCTTTAATACAACGAGTTATAGCCTGATTGCCAAGAGTCACTCGAGTCTGGAAGAAGCTGAAAAGGAAATCGGAACAGGAATCATTTCGTACGACGATGTTTTTGACAGCTTCTTCGGGGAAGAGAGCGATCTTGAAGACTTTGTCAATATCGATAAAAACGACTTAATGGGTTTGGCCAAACTTTCAGAACCAACGACCGACGAAGTCAACACACTGAAAGCAGAGTTGGAGAAAGAGTTAGGAGCCAAGGGTCAGGAAATTTCTGGAAACCCAATTGCATTTAAGAGCTCTTTAAAATCAAGCGATGGAAGCACTTCCAGTTCAACAATGGCTGTCGTTGTCACCAAAGATGTCCCCGACACGGTATCCACACAGGTTTCATCCGAAAACGTCACCGAGCTAAACGACAACGAGCCTGCAGAACTGACCAGTACCGGTTCCACAGAAGAGTTCGGAGCAAAAGAAATTTCTGAATTAGGGAATGACACCAAGGATGAGGCAGAAGACCTCACTCCAATCAGCCAGCCAGTCAACGTTTCGGCACGATCAAGCAGCAGCACACTCTCCGGTTTCCTGGCTGAAAGCATGCCCGGTAACGCACTACAAGGGGAAAATTTCAATTCCAATCATGCTTCCACCACTCCAGATCTGGGTCTGCAGAGAATCGGAATTCAACTCAGTGATGACATCATTGCCAAACTAAGCGATCCAAATGAAACTCGTGAGCTGATCTGGTATCGCAAACCTAGTAACGGTGATGCTTTCATCTTCAAGTACGACAGCACAACCGGGACGGGAGCACTCCTCGAGGACTCTGATTCCGATGGCAAGAGCGATGTCATGGCTCTGTACGTCAGAGATGGTGGGCGTGGCGATGATGACATGCAAGTGAATGGTGAGATCGTCTCACCAGGTGGCTTGGCATTCGCCAGCTTGACTGCCGCTGCTCCAGACACAACCACCACCACTGTCATCAATGAAGACGGGGAAGCCGTCCAAGTTGAAACGGTGCTCTGGAAATTGGATGTGGACTCCGATGGCATCATCAACGCCCTTGCTGATGGACTTGCCATCACACGTCGTCATCTGGAAGGTGGTCTGGAAACTGATCCAATTCTGAACCAACTAGTGTCGACCAGTGGAGAACGTGCAACGGAATCTTCCGTTCGAAAATATCTTGACCTTGGCATTCAAACACCAGACAAGGTGCTTGACATTGACAACTCTGGTACGTTCGACACGAGTGATCTGGCTCTGATTCTGCGTCAGGCCACTGGCACCTTCCCAAGCACATCTCTCTCAAACGGTTTCAGTAACGACACAGTCACGCACGCCGACATTATCGAAAATCTGAACAGTCTAATCTCAGATCAACAGGTAACATAAAGAGAAGACAGATCAACTGCTTTGGAATATCAGGAATTGCAGGCTATTTTTGATGAGTGGTTGACTCAGAATGATCACTGGAAGCCGATCATCTATCGATCAGCTTCCAGTGAAACTCATTCCATCAACCTCCAGACATTTCAAGGAGGGCATCTAGTTGGACGTTTCCTCCTTAGTGATAATTTAGCCGAACGCATCAATTCCGTTCTTGGCGATCAACTACCGATCGTCCTCACTCAGGACTGGATTGACGTCTCTCTACTTGACGACCAGATATCCGGAGCACCACAGACCGTCGCCAACTTTGAACGCTACGTTGAAGAGGGAAAATATACAGACGTTATTCTTCATCGTCTGATTTCTGGGTTTGTGCTTCAGGGAGGAGGCTTTCAATGGTCTGACAACCAAACAAGTCCATCCACTATTGAAAGCTTTTCGCCAGTACAGAACGAATTCAGCAGCGAGCGAAGCAATACACGAGGCACGATTGCGATGGCCAAAATTGGCAACGATCCCGATAGTGCCACCAACCAGTGGTTTTTCAATCTTGCCGACAACAGCGACAATCTAGACAATCAGAATGGCGGTTTTACTGTCTTTGGAAAGACAAAGACAGAAACAGACTTGCTCTTTGTCGACATATTAGCAAGCTCACCAGTTGCCAATGCAGGTGGCGTATTTAGCAATCTGCCTTATTTATCTCTAACCGAAAATACAATAACACCGCCTGAAACCGTGAGATTCAAATCGATTGAAATTATCGACCAGCGCAAGGAAATCGAGTTTGAACTAAGCATTGACAATGCAGATCAGACCCCCATTAAAGCGACTCTAGAAAACGGCCAAGCTCTGATCTCGTCGGAAAACATAATCGAACAAAGCTCTATGGATTGGCTCACATTACGAGCGACAGAAAAGCTTAGTGGCCAACACCTTGAACAACTGATACCCGTCTTCAACAGTACAAATGACAACCTCACTGGCTACCAACAACTCCTGGATAATGCATTGATCCTAAGCAACCATTTGAACACCAAAGAAGACGAGCAGATCGATTCAATAGGCCTATCAAGTCAAACAGATAGCATTATCGATATTGATCAGAATCAAAATATCGATCTGCAGGACGGCGAACTGATGCTGAGACACGCCTTTGGCACATTCCCAGGCCTGTCCTTACAACAGAATTTAAATGGAATCGCCGAAGATGCAAATCCTTCAGACTTGTTGAATTCCCTGAATCAGCTGACAACTCCTGTGGAAACCTGATTGCACAATCAAGACATAGCATCAGGCAAGACACACCACATTCCCTGCTCTCGCCCCGATTCAGAATCTACAAACTTACCGCGAAAGACAACAGCGGCACCACTGATGTTTGCCTTCACCAATCCTGGCTTCGAACCATAGCGTCTTAAAAAGCGTTGCAATGTTTCAACTGATCGATAGCCAATGGCTTCAGCAGCTTGCTGCGTTGTGAGAGGTGGCAACTTCTCAAGTGAACGCAATTCATCACTGGAAAGAATTCTTGGCTGACTGGAATCCTGTGAATCCTCAACCTCTGGTTTTGCTGCAGCTCCCGCACCAACAGCTGATTCAAGCTGCTCCAGTCGGTCGAGAATTTTCGAAACCAGATCAGGCGATGACGTCGTTGCGGCAGATTCACTTGGATCGATCAGAGCCTTCTCGGCCTCAACAAATTTCTGACGTCTGAAGATCATCAGCATCAATGGGCCGACTGGATAAAATCCAACCAATTCCCAACCATGTTCACCATTGGTGTTCAGAAAGCTCTGAAGCTGGTGTGCTGGATGAGAACTCTGACCTCCTCCCCCACTAGCACCCTGGCGAGATGAAGGTGGATGGGAGTAGAAGCTTGGAAACTCCTGTTCAAGATAGGCCTGAGAAAAAATCGGGTTTGGAGAACCCGATTTCTGCGGTTCAGCTGATGGAGTGGGCTTTGGAGGCTGCTTCACCGATGGAGGCGGAGGCCCTTCGGAAACAGGCCGAGCAGACTTAGCCTGCGAGGACCCGGCTGGAGGAGAGACATTCAAATGAATGACTCTGTATTCCCAGACTGGATGATTGTTGTCAGTTGCCATTCAGTCAGAGCCGCATGCCGATGGGTTCAGCCCTGACCGCCGTCAGAGCTGGATTCCGTATTCTGTAACTTAGCGAATGCTTCAGGATTCTCAACAGCAAGACGAAGCTGAGCGACAAGAGCACGTCGACCCACGTCCATCAAAGCCATCTGGTTGCGGAGACTCTTCATCTCAGCTTCCGACGAACGAAGAGCAGCAACAAGCTGTTTGGCTGGATCCGAAAGAGAAGAGAAATCATATTCTGTATCTCCAAGCTTGATCTTGGCCTGAGACTGCTGAGAGGCCTGCTGTTCTTCAGACATGGTCAGATGAATGCTTCATTTGGACGCTAGCACTGATGTTCAATTCGGACATCAAAGCTCGATTCGCAAAAGCCGTACATTATTTACGCGGCATAAAATTGTTTGGAAGATCGTAATCAGAACCAGAAATCGATGTCAGTCAACCCTCCCTGGAAAAGACCATACAGCTGGATGACAGGCCAGACTTCAGAATGAAAGGATGACGTCCGCAACGGCTATCGCCCTGCTCTCGGGAGGACTGGACTCCGCGACAGCAGCAGCCCTCGCATTAGAGGATGGATTCCGGGTGATCGGATTGTCCTTTGATTACGGCCAACGCCATCGCCGAGAGCTGGAGGCCTCTGCCGCAGTTGCGGATCACCTTGGCCTCGCAGAACACCACCGCATTGCTGTCAACCTTGCCGCCTGGGGGGGGTCAGCTCTGACCGATGCCGCCATCACCATTCCCACCGATGGAGTTCAAGATGGTGTGATCCCGCCGACGTATGTACCGGGACGGAACACGGTGTTCATCGCGATCGGACTCAGCCTCGCTGAGGCCCGAGGCGCCGAACGGCTGGTGTTGGGCGTGAACGCAGTCGACTATTCCGGCTACCCCGACTGCCGCCCCGACTACCTGCATGCCTTTCAGGATCTGGCGGATCTGGCCAGCAAAGCCGGTCGGGAAGGACATGGCACACAGCTGTGGGCACCGTTGGTGCACTGGAGCAAAACCCGAATTGTGGAAGAAGCCCTTCGATTGGATGTGCCGATTCAGGCAACGTGGAGCTGTTACAGCGGAGGCAGCACGCCCTGCGGAGTCTGCGACAGCTGTCGCATCCGTGATGCCGCCCTGCGTGAGGCTGGCCGGGCTGATCTCTGCAGCGCCAACCAACCATGATCACCCCCCAGTGGTTGGAGCTGCCCTGGCGCGAGCCTGTCGCAGTGGCCCGGCAACTGGCAGCAGAGAACGGAGAGAGGGGACTGATCTGGCTCGATGGTGACGGGAGCGAACTGGGGCACAGGGTCACCATCGCCAGCACCCCCCGGGAGATCATCTGCTGCCGGGGATTGCCGGGTGATGCAAACGCCCGGGATCCATTTGCAGCCCTGCATCAGCTCGGCCCAGGTCACTGGACCGGATGGCTCAGTTACGAAGCTGCCGCCTGGTGTGAACCCGGCAACCCCTGGTCGAGCGATGCCATGGCCAGTCTCTGGATCGCCCGGCATGATCCCGTCCTGAATTTTGATCTCCGGCGCAGGGAACTGTGGGTCGTTGGCACCGATCCTCAAACCATGGAAGAGCTTGCGGCAGGGCTTGCCGCCTGCCAGACCTCGGAGTTCGATCGTGGTCCGGCCATCCCTCTTGGTTCGTGGACGCACCACACCGATGCGCGGAGTTTCGCCGATGGCGTTCGGCACATCCGCAGACTGATCGCGGACGGCGACCTTTTCCAGGCCAACCTCACCGCCTGCTGCAGCACCACCTGGCCGGCCGATGGCTCAGCCCTGGAGCTGTTCCAGAGGATTCGGCAACGCTGTCCTGCCCCTTTTGCCGGACTGGTGATCGCCGATAACGGAGAAGCGCTGCTCTCCTCCTCACCGGAACGTTTCCTTCAGGTTGACTCAGCGGGCCGGGTCCAGACACGGCCGATCAAAGGCACGCGACCACGCCACCCAGAACCGGAACAGGACGCCGACCTGGCAGCGGAGCTGGTCTCCAGCGACAAGGACAGAGCTGAGAACGTGATGATCGTCGATCTGCTGCGCAATGATCTCGGCCGGGTCTGCATTCCGGGCTCAATCGAGGTGCCACAACTGGTGGGGCTGGAGAGTTACGCCTCGGTGCACCACCTCACCTCCGTAGTGGAAGGCCAGCTGCGGCAGAACCTGAGCTGGGTGGACCTGCTGCAGGCATGCTGGCCGGGGGGGTCGATCAGCGGTGCCCCGAAACTGCGGGCCTGTCAGCGCCTGCATGAACTGGAACCAACCAGCCGCGGTCCCTATTGCGGGTCACTGATCCGAGTTGATTGGGATGGACGTTTCGACAGCAACATTCTGATCCGATCGCTGATGCGAAACGGCATCACTCTGCGGGCCCACGCCGGTTGCGGCATCGTCGCCGACTCCGACCCCGATGGCGAAGCGGAAGAGCTGATGTGGAAACTGCAACCACTGCTGGAGGCTCTTGCATGACCCGAGCGATCGCCTGGCTGAACGGGCAGTGGGGGGCACCGCATGAGCTGAGCCTGCCCCTCAACGACCGTGGACTGCAACTCGCCGATGGCCTCTTCGAAACTGTGCTTATTGAGAGTGGGGAACCTCGACTGCTGGAGGAACATCTGCAGCGATGGAGCATCAGCGCCAACCTGCTTGGCATGGCACCTCCCCCGGAGCGGAGCCATCTGCAGCCGCTGATCGAGGAAGCGACCCAGCGCTGTGGTCTGCAGAGGGAAAGCGCTGTCCTCCGACTCAACTGGAGCCGTGGCGAATCAGGCCGGCGGGGAATCGATGTACCTCAACCGGCCCGACATCGATTCTGGATGACACTCGAGTCCGGAGCACCGACATTCAACGCTGTGACAGCGATCATCTGTCAACAGGAACGACGCAACGCCGACAGCCTGGTCAGTCGATGCAAAACCTTTGCCTACAGCCAGGCGGTCCTGGCACGTCGGGAAGCCACGTTGCAAGGGTGCGATGACGCCCTGCTTCTGAACACCAGAGGTCAGTTGTGCTGCGGCACAGTGGCCAATCTGATGGTGAGGCGTAACGGTTCCTGGCTGACGCCGCCACTGAGCAGCGGATGCCTGCCGGGGGTGATGCGGGGACGGGCGCTGACTCTGGGATTGGTGAAGGAAGCGGAGCTTGGATCAGACCTGAACCCAGACGACGAGGCCGTTCTGATCAACAGCCTGAGCTGCCGACCGGTGATCGCCTTGAACGGACTGCCGCGAACTCTGGCTGACACAGAACGCTTTTGGCAGAGCCTGCTGAATTAGCACGATATTATTACTAAATCGTGATAATATTGACACGATTTCGTGCTAATTCTCAGGAAGCAGGCGCCTGACCGATTCAGCCCAGCCAGCGCCATGAATATCCCGAGCCAGTTGAAAGCGACCGCTCGCCACGTTCACACTCAACTCCGGATGAGGACCTGCAGGGCCAGGAACAACAACGGCGAGATCAGCCACCTCCAGCAGAGGAAGATCATTGGGCGAATCCCCGAGGGCCAGCACCTTCACCCCGGGTGCACCGACACGTTGCCTGAGAACATTCAACGCCCTGCCTTTGCTGACGTCGGCTCCGAGGAGGTGACACATCCTGTTACCGCGAACAACTGCCAGACCGCGGACTGACGCCAGAGCCTCGAGGCGAGGCTGAATCTGCACGGGCGGGGGAACGAAAGGGACACTCCAACGACGGCGCTGGGCCTGCTGCAATCGCTCGCCGGAGAGTCCAAGCAGGCGGTCTCCCTGATCATCCGTCAGTTCATCGAGAGCTTGCAGCGGTTCACCGAGCTCCTTGGCCAGCTCAGACAACTGAGGCTTCAAAGCTGACCAACCGGGACCAAGAGCCTCCTCCCAGTCCTCACCTGTGTCGGATGAACCGTGGATGGCACCGCCGTTCTCAACGATGTAGGGATCGTTCAGCTGAGCCGCTGCCCGGAACTGACGCACCTCCTCCGCGGTCTTGCTGGTGCAGGGAATCACAGGAATTCCACGCTGCTGGAGCCATCTCAGGGCCGTTTCGGCCGGAGTCCAGTCGTAGGCATGGTCCAGCAGGGTGCCATCCAGATCCGTCACCACCCACCACCGGGAACTGAGGCGTTCTCTCATGACTGAATCAACCAGTGCACGGCATAGGGCTCCAACTGCAGCAGAGTGCTGAGCGCTTCAGTCGAGCCGTTGAGACAATCGACCCAGGGGCCTGTCAAAGGGTCGACGAATCCCCCCAGGGCCAGAGTCAGGCGGGAGGGAGTGAGGTTGTGAATCGCCAGCAGAACCTGACCATGGCGGGAACGGCGCAGAACCACAAGATCGGATCGACCCGTACTGAGCACCTCAAGGGCTGCGTCCGGGTGGAGCGCAGCCTGGGTCTTGCGAACATCCAGAGCCCGAGCAAGCATCGTCGTCACCGCCGTGGCATCACTGTCTGGATCCTGAAGACGACGCTCCAAAGCCTCCGCCTTGAACTGAGGTCGGTTGAGATCCCGACGGTGACCCGTGCGACGGAAGCGTCCGAGATCATTGGGCGCAGCCAGCAGGGCGGGAAGGTAGAAAGCCGGAACTCCCGGCAGGGCAACGATCAGCAGCTGAGTCATGAGAAATCGAGCCCGCTGGTGGTGGGCAGGATCGATTCCCCCATCCGCCATGGCGCTCCACCAACTGATGTTGATTTCATACGGCGCCTCTTCGCCGCTGGTCAGTCGGCGATGGCTGATCAAGCCACCCCTCTGTTCGCAGGCAATCAACAGCTGCAGCAGACGTCTCTCAAGCATCAGCCCCTCGAGGGCCCTCAGCCCAACCCCGTCATGACAGGCCGTGAAATTGAACAGACCCGTTGCTTCCGGAAGCTGAGGCCATCGGCTCAACCATCCATTCAGCAGATCTGCACGACCGCTGATCGCTGCTTCCAGCAACAGGGGTGGAAGGGGAAAGTTGTAGGCCAGATGAGCCTCCCGCCCACTGACCAGGTACGACAGGTTCTCCTGCTCCGGCACATTCGTCTCCGTCACCACCACGCCGTGTGAGCAGGCCGCATCCATGAGATGCCTCATCACCTCGACGATCCGGTGGGCCTGGGGCAGATGGATACAGCCGGTGCCTGGGGTCTTCCAAATGAAACCGACGGCATCGAGTCGCACCCAGCGCACCCCGTGGCGGACCATCCGTGCCAGCAATCGCGTGAACCCGAGCAGAACCTCCGGACTGCGCCAGTCCACATCGACCTGGTCAGGACCGAAGGTGGTCCAGACCTGACGCACTCCCGCGGGACCGCAGAGCTGGGTGAACAAGGAAGAACTGCGGGGCCGGACCACAGCGTCCCAGCAGGTGGAGGGAGAGGCTTCCAGAACACAGGAGCGACCCGGTTCGTCATCGCAGAGAAACTGTTGGACCCAGGGATGGGACGCCGAGATGTGATTCAGCACCAGATCAGCCATCAGGCGTCGCCCCCCGGCAAGCGCGGAGAGATCACCCCAGTCACCATGACGCGACTCAAGTTGGTCATGACTGGCCACTGCGAAACCGCCATCGCTGGTGGACTGCAGGAAAGGCAGCACGTGGATGACAGATGCGAAGGGGTTGAGGTGACGGTTCACCAGAAGCCGCAGGCTCTGAAGGCCAGGCTTCTCCTGCTCTGTCACCGTATCCGCATAGGTGATCAGAACGGCATCAGCCCCTGACCAGCGCTCATCGACGGCAATGCAATCGCCATCGTTTGCACTACCACGCAGAATCTGCAGCAATTGCGACGACAGCACCTCGGGATCAACGGAAGAATCGTCGAGGTAGAGGTCATGGAGCAGTGCCTGCAGCGTTTCGTCGCGCGGGAGCTGCATTCTGTTTCTCCTGAACACCGTTCAGGTATGGGCCAGGACCTCAGCCACCGTTGTCGCATTGAACACCGCATGGATTTTCAGCAAAGCCTGATCACCACGGTTCATGACTACAGCCTTGGCAATCTCGATTCCGTCGCGTTCAACCGAGAGCTGACGCAACGGCCCACAACGCTGCTGATTCCTTGCCTGATGGAGGAATTCAGCCGACCCGCCCTTGGCCTGATCCGCGACACCCTCTCCAACTTGAAAGGTCTGAACCGCCTTGTGATCGCCCTGGCGGCGCCGACGGCGGCGGATGTGGCGCATGCGGAAGCCTTTTTCTCCGGCATGCCCTTCCCGGTTCAGGTGCACTGGACCAATGGACCGGCGGTCAAGCAGCTCCTTGAATCGATGGGTGAGCTGGGACTGGATGTCACCGGACCTCCAGGCAAAGGTTGGGCGGTCTGGCAAGGACTTGGTGTCGCCTGTCAGGACGCTGAGGTGGTGGGTCTGTTCGATGCCGACATCCGCACCTTCGGTTCGGCTTACCCGGAACGCATGTTGCGTCCGCTGCTGGATCGTTCCCATGGAGTGGCTTATGTGAAAGCCTTCTACAGCAGGCTCTCGCTGGAAACGCAGGCGCTGCAGGGACGCGCAACAAGGCTGTTTGTCGGCCCACTGCTCGTGAGCCTGGAGCAGATCTTCGGCCCGCTTCCCTACCTGCGGTATCTGCAGTCCTTTCGTTATCCACTCGCAGGAGAATTTGCCTTCACAACCGATCTGGCCATGAACCTCCGCATCCCATCCGATTGGGGGCTGGAGGTCGGACTTCTGTCGGAGGTCTTTCGCCATGTGGCCCCGACCCGCATCGCTCAGGTGGACCTCGGCCTGTTTGATCACAAACACAAGGAACTGGGCAGCAAACCCAGCGAAGGGCTCCAGCGCATGGCTGGTGAGATCTTCGGCACCGTGCTGCGAGGATTGATGGAACACGAAGGATCCGTGATGACCATGGATCAAATACCAACCCTTGAGGTGCTTTATCGACGGGTCGGCGAAGATCGGGTCCGACAGTTCGGCATCGATTCAGCCATCAACCGTCTGCCGTACGACCGACACGGAGAGGAACTGGCCGTGCATCGTTTTGCTGAACTGCTGAGATGTGGATTGTCAGATCTCATGGCATCACCGATTGCCCACCAACTGCCGAGCTGGTCGCGACTGAAAAGCTGCAACCCATCTCTCCAAGCTGATTTGAGTGATGCCGGGCAAGCTGATCGAACCATGTCTGCGACGTCGACGCGAGCACAGACCCTGAGGCGACCCAATCACAAGCCCAGAACAACACCTACGGAATTGGTGGCGTAAAAAAAGCTACTGATATTAATTCGGAAGGCCTTTGTCCAGGCCTTCCCGTCAACATAGAACTGTCAGATCCCTTGCTGGTGCTGGCGAATCACCCAATTCGTCGCAGCTTTCTGCGAATACCATGCTTGCAACAGTTGCTTGGCAATTGTCTGCAACTGGGCAGGATCAGCTGTTTCATCAATGGCACGGTTGATGCGCTCCATTTCAAAGGATTGACTCATGGAGATGCTGATTGAGTTCTGCATCACAGCCTCTATGACAAGACAGAATCAGTTTCTCGGGGCGCCACAAAAACAAATGTTTCATTTGAGACGAAAAACTGCCACTGTGTGTTTTCTCTGATCTCAAACGAACAAGGCCTTGCTGCCATCCGGCACCACTGATCCCGCAGCACGCAAACAACCCTCAGGAACACAGGTGAAGCAACACCGGGAACGCTAAAAGTTACAGACGCTACAGAAAAATCGACTTTGGTATCAAGCCGTCTAAACCAAATCGGAAACAAGATCCAATCGGTGACCAATCCAACACTTGTTGAGGCGAAAAATCTTCAAGATGCCACTATTGAAGATGGCTCAACAATGGAATGCGTCTATCACAACGACACCGATCAAATGGTGATCGTGAAATGCGTCGGCCAGGATCAGTTCTATCGAGAAAAAGTTGTGTTGCCGACTGAATTGTTCTGGTTCGAAGCACCTGAAAATGCTCGCCTCGAAATCTGGAGGATGTCACTCCAAGGCCAGATGCTTCAGGTCAGAGCTGATGTCAAGGAATATGCAACGCAGGATGAACCAGCCGGAGAGACACTCGGGGCCTGCTGAGGCGCCACCCCCCGGCTTCGACCGAATCGTCAGCGGCCGATCAGATCAACCCCGAGCAACTCAGCAGTCATCCTTGAGCGAAGGAAGCCACCACGCCGCAGTGGCTTCACACGGGCTGATGCTGGTCCTGTTGCAACAGGAGGCTCAGACTGTTGGATCCCGTCCTGCGTCAGACGGAGAAGCTCAGCCGTTTTCTTGGACCGGATGATCTCGCCTCTTGTCGCCTTCCGTCCGGCCGGCCGGTAGAGCAGTTGAGACGTCTGGACTTTCTGACTTTGAGACTGAAGTTTGGACATGGCGTCCTCTCGTTGATGAACAGGCCCCCGTTCCATGACCTGCGAACCACTGCGCCCTGTATCAGGGTGAACGTTTGGTAGCGCTCGATACAGACAGAGTTTGGCAAGAATCCGCCCTCATGTGTCGTTCACGCCGAAACAAACTGGCAACCGGTAAAAAGTCTTCACAGAACGACGGACAAGCAGAGTGGGAGGCGTCACAAGAACGGCAGAGCACTGCCTCGAAGCACGTGAACGATTTTTTTGGACGAGGGGCAATGGCGTGCCTGATCGCGCTCTCCATGACAGCCATGCAGGGATGTGCCAATCAAGCCAAGGAAACGCCAAGTCACGAAGCGGCGCTTGGCGACACACTCGTGGTGGTAGGAGATGCCGAGATTCGCCTGACCCAAACCTTCAAACCAGGCCAACCGAATGGTCTCTTCGATGGAGGCATCAGCGTCACAACCAACGGGAACGTGACGCTACAGGCAGAAGTGAATGCGGTCTGCAGCATGCCTGATCTGCCGAACTGGCCTCAGTACGACAACATTTATGGTCGCCGGTTGTCGGAGGGTGAAACTCCGGGTGTCGAAGGAGGAAAGACAGATTGGCAACTGCTGCTCTACTTCGATGGAGAAACCAAGGAGAAAGGCCGCGAGCCAGCACCTGCATGGGCCCCGCGTCTAGCTCAGAACCTTTGCCGGAAAGGCGACTTCCAAGACAAATGAGCCACTGACGGCATCAACATGGCGCAACAGTTGTGGTTGATACAGCCCCACCCAGCCTCTGAACAGACGATAGGAATGGTTCTCATTCTTACCAAATGGCCAGCACCGGCAGCGTCAGCTCATGGGAAGAATCATTGCTAGTCGCAATGATTCAATACCCCGTGCCTGTCATCAAGGGTCCAGCAGATATCCAGACACAAGTCGATCAGATTTGCAAAGCCGTAGCCTCAACCAAAGCTGGGTATCCGGAAGCAGATCTGATTGTGATGCCTGAGTACTCCACTCAAGGCTTAAACACAGCGATTTGGACCTACGACGAGATGCTACTACGCATCGACTCCCCGGAAATCGATCGCTTCAAGCAGGCATGTAAGGAAAATGATGTTTGGGGTGTTTTCTCCCTGATGGAGCAGAACGACGATCCCAGCCTGCCTCCGTTCAATTCGGCCATCATCATCAACTCAGATGGCGAAATTGCTCTTCATTACAGAAAACTGCAGCCATGGGTGCCGATTGAGCCATGGTCTCCAGGTAACTATGGAATGCCGGTCTGCGACGGGCCCAAGGGGTCCAAGCTTGCAGTCTGCATCTGCCATGACGGCATGTTCCCAGAACTCGCTCGGGAGGCTGCTTACAAAGGCGCCAATGTTTATATCCGCATTTCAGGTTACTCAACCCAAGTCAATGATCAATGGATCTGGACCAACCGGACCAACGCTTGGCAAAATCTGATGTACACCATTTCTGTGAATCTGGCAGGCTATGATGGCGTCTTCTACTACTTTGGCGAAGGAACAGTTTGCAATTATGATGGCAACGTAATCCAGCAGGGTCATAGAAACCCATGGGAAATTGTCACAGCCGAACTCTTCCCTCGGCTTGTTGACAAGGCAAGAGAAAACTGGGCTCTCGAAAATAACATCTTCAACCTTGGATGTCGGGCTTATGTCGGAAAACCAGGAGGAGAGAAAGAGAATTACCTCACCTGGGTCAAGGACCTTGCCAATGGAGAGTACAAACTCCCTTGGGACGAAAAAGTTCGCATCCGCGATGGCTGGAAGTACTACCCCGATGGGGTCAAGTTAGGACCCATGCCACAGAACGGCGTCGCAGAACCGGTCCCCGCAGCTGCAGCCATGAACTGACATAGATTCAGTCGCACCTTTGCTCTTTCTTAAGAGCAAAGGTGCAGTACTGTTAACAAATGATGGAAGTATCATATTTCAAATCCTCAAAAAGTATCACTTAAAACATATTTTTTATTTCAAAACATCGCAATTTTTCTTTGCGTATAAAGGGCCACATTTTGGCCCTTTTCGTTTGCCTTCAATGTGGGATGTCGGCTTTTCATCCGCAATGCCTGAAACCCTTTTCAAAGTTGATCTCACCAAACCAATGGATCAACAAGAAATGCCTGGACATAACCGCTGGCATCCCGATATTCCCGCAGTCGCATCAGTCAACCCAGGCGATATCTTTCGCATTGAGTGCAAAGATTGGACTGATGGTCAGATTAAAGATGATGACAACCCGAAAGATATCGAAGATGTCAACCTTGAAGTTGTTCACGTCTTAAGTGGACCCATCTGGGTGAATGGTGCCCAACCAGGAGACATCCTGGTTGTTGATATCCTCGAGGTCGGAGCACTTCAGGGTGATGAATGGGGCTTCACCGGCATCTTTGCCAAAGAAAATGGTGGAGGATTTTTAACCGATCATTTTCCAAAAGCAGCGAAAGCAATCTGGGACTTGGAAGGGATTTACACCTCCTCTCGTCACATCCCAGGAGTTCGCTTCGCTGGCATCACCCACCCAGGCCTGATTGGTTGTGCTCCATCCATGGAGCTGCTTCAGGAATGGAACCGCAGAGAAACCGAGCTGGTTCAGACCGCTCCAGACCGCAGAACCTATGGGGCTGGACTCTCAGGAACGGAACCTGTTCTGGCAGCTCTGCCTAATCCGAACAGTGCCATTCTCGGGAAGGTTGCCTCTGGGGATTTCGAAAGGATTGCCAACGAAGCAGCTCGCACTGTTCCTCCTCGCGAACATGGAGGAAACTGCGACATCAAAAACCTGACGAAAGGGACACGCATCTATTTTCCTGTCTACGTGGAGGGTGCAAAGCTCTCCATGGGTGACATTCACTTTTCTCAAGGAGATGGTGAAATATCATTCTGTGGCGCCATCGAGATGTCTGGATATCTGGATCTTCATGTTGAGCTGATCAAAGGCGGAATGGCTAAATATGGGATGGTCAATCCTATGTTTAAGACAAGCCCTGTTGAACCTCATTACTCTGATTATCTAGTTTTCGAAGGGATTTCAGTGGATGAATTCGAAGGCAAGCAATACTATATGGATGTACATATCGCTTATCGCAGAGCCTGCCTCAACGCAATTGAATACCTGAAAAAGTTTGGCTACACAGGTGAACAGGCTTACCTTTTGCTGAGCTGCGCACCAGTCGAGGGACGAATCAGTGGAATCGTCGATATTCCAAACGCATGCTGCACTCTCGCCATACCAACGTCGATTTTCGACAAGGACATTCTTCCATGTTAAACACTATCTACTTATTCATTATTCACTAATACCAGCAACATGCCTGTCTACGAATATTCCTGCAAATCAGGTGAATGTGACACCTATGAGGTATGGCGATCTATTGATCAACGTGCCATACAAACAGAATGTCCTACCTGTGGCAGTGAAGGGAAGAGGGTTTTCAACCCACCCATGACATTATCCTCTTCAATTCGATTGAAAGTAGAAGCAAAGGAACCAAAACTTATCAGTAAGAAAAACTCAATCCACGCACCTGAGGCCACCAAAACTCGACTACGCACAAACGATTCACGTCCTTGGATGTTGAATCGAGGTTGCTGAAAAGAATCAGCCAACAAAAAAAGGGGGGATGTGATCATAATGATCACATCCCCCCTTTTTTGCACTCATTAAACTGTCAGGAATTCTCCAATTACTTGATCAGACAATTGAGACGTCGGGCCACTCGAAACAATACCACCGCGTTGCATTGCATAATAAAAACTAGACTGCTTAACAAAATGAAGATGCTGCTCAACAAGAAGAACACTGATGCCTGTTTCATCAATGATGCGCCTGACAGCACGTTCGATATCAAGAATAATCGAAGGCTGAATCCCTTCAGTCGGCTCGTCTAACAAAAGAAGTTTTGGCTTACCAAGCAGTGCACGTGCAATGGCAAGTTGTTGCTGCTGACCTCCACTGAGATCACCGCCACGACGATTCAAAAACTGCTCCAAGATAGGAAACAAATCAAAAACAATCGGGTCAATATGCCGATTTCGACCCATCCCACCTGGTAGTGATTCCATCCCAATCAAAAGATTCTCGCGAACCGTGATTCGAGGAATGATATCTCGACCTTGAGAAACATAACCAATTCCTCCTCTGGCACGTTTATAAGGAGGTTGATTTGTCAACATTTTTCCATCATATTCAATCGAACCAGATCGTTGCTCGAGAAGACCAATGATCGTCTTCAGAAAGGTTGTCTTCCCCACTCCATTACGACCGATCAAACAAATCATTTCCCCCTCAGGGATATGCAGGTCAACATTTCTAAGAATGTGACTCTCACCGTAATACACATTCAAGCCGCTAGCTCGAAGAATAGTTTTTGTGGAGCTGGGATGAGCTGTGGTTGTAGTTTGTACCATGGTTCTTCAGAGATTGACAAATTAAATAATGACGTTATTCGGATTGACCGAGATAAACCTCAATCACTTTTGGATCAGACTTGACGTCGTCGAGTGAACCTTCCGTCAACAACTGCCCTTGATGCAACACAGTGACTGGTGCGGCAAGATCACGAATAAACTCCATATCATGCTCAATTACCACCACGGTATGTTCACCTGCAAGGGATTTAATCAGTTCAGCTGTTTTGTTCGTCTCTTCATCGGTCAAACCTGCAACTGGCTCATCCAGAAGAATGATATCTGGAGATTGAGCAACAAGCATTGAGATCGCAAGCCATTGCTTTTGACCATGAGACAAGGAACCGGCCAAAACCTTGGCATAAGGAGCAAGGCCCACATAATCCATCAAGCGATAGACCTCATCTTTAGCCGTATTATTCAGCTTTTCAAACATCAGGCTGAATGGCATCTTGCTCGGTGAAGCAGCCAACTCAAGATTTCTGGAGACCGAAAGATTTTCAAACACGCGAGGTGTCTGAAACTTTCGACCAACACCTAATCTTGAAATCTTCTGTTCCGACAAACCAATAATGCTGGAGCCTCGCAGGGAGACTGAGCCTTTGGTTGGCTTAACCTTTCCAGTGATGACATCTAGAAAAGTTGTTTTACCAGCGCCATTGGGACCAATGATTGACCGTAGTTCACCATGCTCCAGAGAGATGGAGAGATCAGTCAATGCGAAGAAACCATCAAAATCAACGCTGACATCATTCAATTCAAGAATTGGTGTTGACATAGCTTAAACAGTGTTGGTTGACATGAAAGCAAAGGTTGAACAAGGAAAGACTATTGAGATTGAGTCGTATAACCCTCATCCATTTCCAGCTTTGGATACGTTGAAGACTTCTTTGCAATTCCAAAGGCTGCCATCATCGATGCAAATCCGCCATTCTTAAACCATCCATAAATGCCATCAGGCATTAACACAACCACAAAGATGAACAAACCACCCTGCACAAACAACCAGGCTTCAGGCAGCGCTTCACTGACCAGACTGCGCAGATAATTCACTAAAACAGCACCGATAATCGGTCCGATCAATGTTCCACGACCACCAACAGCAACCCAAATCACCATTTCAATGGACATTGAAATGGCCATAAATTGAGGTGAAACGATACCTGACTGAACTGTATAGAGTGCCCCAGAGATACCAGCCAAGGCGCCAGCAACAAGAAAGACAATGACTTTGAATGGAACTGGATTAAACCCACTGAAACGCAACCGCGCCTCATCGTCTCTGATACCGATCAAAGCATCACCGAAACGTCCACTGGTCAGAAACTTACAAAGAAGATAGGCAAACGGCAGAATTATGAGAGTGATTCGATAAAACATGAGTTGAGCATCGTCTGAGCCCACAATCATTCCGAATATCTCAGTGGTGCTGGTTTTAAGACCATTTGTTCCATTGACCAGCTTCTGCTGACCATTGAAAAAATGGTAAAAAACCATCAAGGATGCTTGGGTGATAATGGAGAAATAAACACCCTTGATTCGGTTTCTAAAAATCAGATATCCAACAAGACCTGCAACCAGAGCAGGAATCAACCAAATAGCGATCAGTGTCCAAGGGAACGACCAGAATGGTTGCCAGAAAAATGGAAGGTTATCAACACCGTAATTCTCGAAGAACTTAGGCAGACCATTGGCTCCCGTGGTGAAATCATTGTTGGTCACCAAGAGAAGATGCATAGCTATGGCATAACCACCCAGGGCAAAAAAGATACCTTGACCCAGGCTGAGAAGTCCGGTATATCCCCAGATAAGATCAATGCCTAAAGCAACGATAGCTAGAGAAAAATACCTGCCAAAAAGATTGAGGCGGAACTGTGAAAGAATCGTCGGTAGAACAAAGAATGCGAAAGCTAGAAGAAGCCAGGGAAGCAGCTTTTTGAAAATTTTCATGGAAAATGAAAATGAAAAGATCAGGATTCGACAGATCGGCCCTTCTGAGGGAACATCCCAGTTGGCTTAAATTGAAGGAACGAAATGATAAAGATAAAGATCAACACATAGGACATGCTCGTTGTTGCGAAGAACTCAATGACTGCAGCAGGAGCAGCTGGTATATCTGGGAAAGCAATCAGAATGGCGCCAGATCCAATGATGGATTGAATGATTCCAAGCATCATCGAAGCAATCACAGTGCCGACAAGATTTCCCACCCCTCCCAGAACAATGACCATGAAGCAGGAAACGATATAGGCAGCACCGAGATTGGGACCCACGGAGCCAAGCAAGGTAATCGCACTCCCAGCCACACCAGCCAGGCCAGACCCAATGCCAAAGGTGATGCTATCGACGCTGTCAGTGGGAATACCGAGGCAATTGCTCATCTGACGATTTTGAGTCACCGCACGGATGCGTAATCCCCAGACACTCTTTGTAAGAAACCATGCCACAAAGCCAAGCAGAAGAGCAGAGAGGATAATGATGAAGATTCGAATACCCGGCAACTCAATCCCCGCAATCGAACCCCAGCTTCCTTGCAACCATTTCGGGGCCGTCACATCAATATTTCGAGGCCCAAACCAAGCTTTAGAAAGTGGCTTAGAAGCTGACATCGCAGTGATTGAAACGAAACCAATCACTGATGCCACAACCCAGACGAGTCCTGAAAGATAGGGATAGAACGAAGCGCTCTTGAGTTTTGTAGGTGAGAAGCGTTTAAAGCAATAACCAAGGATGATGGCAACTAATATCCCTACAACCATACTTGTTGAAACACTACGGATGAATTGAATCAGAACGAGGCTGACACCCCACGTAGCGAGCAATGTTTCAAGAGGTCGCCCATATAGCTGTCGTATTAATGTTCTTTCCAAAAGAACTCCAACGAGGCCAGTGATGATGAAGGCAAAAAAGAGCGCAAAAAGATAATAAAATTGAAAAATGCCTTCGCCGAGTGGCTTGAACATATTTTGTGTGACAAAAGTCACATACGCTCCAACCATCATCAACTCGCCATGAGCGAGATTAATCACTCCCATCAAACCAAAAACGATGGCCAAGCCCGTCGCTGCGAGAAGCAGAACTGACCCGATGCTGAGCCCATCAAGGAGCTGTGAAAAAATTAATTCCATCAGTACATGGGGTAAAAAAAAGGGGCCACAAATTTATTGTGGCCCACTATTCAAACGAGTTCAGACGTAACGATCACATCTTGAACTTTCCGGCGTCAGGACGATCAAGCGTCCAGTCGCACTTGTAGCCTTTAGTCTCAGGAACGTACTGGTTCCAGGTGATGGGAGGAACGGGGGTCTTGCTATCCCAGAGAATCTCGAACTGGCCGCTCTCCTTGGCTTCACCAATCCGCACAGTCTGCGAGATGTGGTGGTTGGGATACATCTCAATCGGACCCTGAGGAGCATCAAGCTTGATGCCGATCAGTGCGTTCCGCACTGCATCTAGATCCTCATACGTGCCAGCCTTCTCAACAGCAGCCTTCCAGAGGTAGACCATGTTGTAAGCCGACTCCATCGGATCGTTCGTCACACGCTCATCACCGTATTCGGCAAGGAATGCTGCGTTGAAGGTGTCGGAAGCTGGGGTCCCGAGGGACATGAAGTAGTTCCAGGCTGCATAGGTGCCGCCCACATACTCAGGTCCGATCTGACGGATCTCCTCCTCAGCGATGGAGAAGGACATGATCGGGTACTTGTCAGGAGTGATTCCTGCTGCCTTGAACTGCTTGAACAGGGCAACGTTGGAATCGCCATTCAGAGTGTTGATGATGATTCCACCATCAGGGAACTCTTTCTTGATCTTGGCGATGATGGGCGCCACCTCAGTGTTGCCGAGAGGGATGTAGTCCTCACCGACCGTCTCACCACCCAGGCTCTTGACCTGCTCTTTGATGATGGTGTTAGCAGTTCTGGGATAAACGTAGTCAGAACCAACCAGGTAGACCTTCTTGCCATACTTGTCGGCGAACTGCTCAAACAGCCAGTCAACTGCAGGCTCAGCTTGCTGGTTGGGAACAGCGCCGGTGTAGAAGATGTTCTTGGAGCACTCCTGGCCTTCGTACTGAATCGGGTAGAAGAGGAAATGGTCCTTGGCTTCATAAACCGGAAGCATTGCTTTCCGGCTAGCCGATGTCCAGCCGCCGAACACAACGGCAACCTTGTCGGCGTCGATCAGCTTCTGAGACTTCTCTGCGAAGGTGGGCCAATCCGAGGCACCATCTTCAGAGGTGTAAGTGATCTTGTAGCTCTTGCCGTCGACCTTGACACCGCCGGCTTCATTGATTTCCTTGATCGCCATCTCCTCGACTTCTTTCAGAGTCGTTTCGGAGATCGCCATCGTTCCGCTCAGGGAATGAAGGATGCCGACCTTGATTTCACCATCAAAGTCGCCACTAGCGGAATCATCGCTGCCACCGCCACAGGCGGTCATCGTGACTCCCACTGTCGTGGCCGCGAATGCAGCAAGCAGACGCTTCGTAAACGTTGAATTCATAAAGAAAGACACACGGTGGATGAGACCGCCATGAGGGCGACCATGGGACCGTATGAACCGACTTCGACCCGCTTTGTATCGACAACAACATTTTGGGAATTGCCGCGATTCGTTGACTTAATTCGGTAGCTGTTGCAACACAAACGCCTCCACGCTCTCGAGGCCTTCTCCAGTTTGAAGGTTTGTGAAACACCAGGGGCGATCACCACGCATCCGCTTGGTGTCATGCTCCATGACCAAGAGATCTGCACCCACCATTGATGCCAGATCGATTTTGTTGATCACCAAGAGGTCCGAACGGGTGATACCAGGTCCTCCTTTCCGTGGAATTTTGTCTCCAGCAGCCACATCGATGACATAGATGCAGAGATCGACCAGTTCCGGACTGAAACTGGCGGCGAGGTTGTCACCACCGCTTTCCACCAGTACAAGATCAAGACCTGGAAACTGAGCCTCAAGCTCCGCCACTGCAGCCCGGTTGATCGAGCAGTCCTCTCGGATCGCCGTATGCGGGCAACCGCCGGTCTCAACGCCTCGGATCCGTTCAGGCTCCAGAGCACCAACCCGCGTCAGGAACTGGGCATCCTCCTGGGTGTAGATGTCGTTGGTGACGACAGCGAGCTGAAGCTGATCACGCAGGCGGCGGCACAACGCTTCCACCAGCGCTGTCTTTCCTGAGCCAACCGGACCGGCGACTCCTAAACGCAGCTTGCTGCTCATCAGCTTCGAAACAGGCGTGAATAGAGCTCAGCATGGGCGAGCTGCGCCTGCCCGACACCGACACCGCCACTCCACAACGTCTGAGGATCATGATCAAGCAGCTGCTCAGCCTGATCGGCGATCAAGGGAAGCGCTCTTTGCTGCAGCACCTGGGCCCGGGACGGACCCAACGGCAACAGCCTGACCGCTGCACTGAGCTGATTGGCTACCCAGCTGTAGAGGTAACCCTGCACCATTTCTCTATCTGACAGCTTCAAAGCCCTCGCGGCCCAGGCCCATGACGCCGGCCAGGCCAGAGATAAAGGAGCCGGCAGGGAATGGCCCATCTCTGCCAACAACAGAAGCAAGGACTGACCCATCTGACGATGCTGCGCGCGCAGCTCAGCGGCATCACGCGTCGCCAGGAGCCAGCCGTCCAGATTCAACAGTCGCTGGCGCGCCGCAGCATCCCCACGCAGAACCCAGGCCGAGCAGTCATCGGCGAGAGTCACCAGCGACGCTGCCTCCAGCCGCAGGGAGCCCCTGGTCAGCTCTGCCTCCAGCCAGCCCTCGAGAGCCCTTTCGTCCGCCAGCATGCCGGCCTGAATCTGCACTTCCAGGCCCTCGGAATAACTGAATCCTCCGACCGGTAAAGCCGGACTCACCAGCTGAAGCAGGGCAAGCGATGTCATCCGTGCTGATGCACTCCATAAGCACCCGCCTCCGGCGCGAACGACCGGACGCACCGACTCAGCTTGAGACCTCGGCTCTCCAGCAGATCGGCGAGGACGGCATCATCCAGCAAGAACAGCTCCTGCTGATAAAGCTCGAGGGCAACATGGCGATTGCCCAGGTGATAAGCGGCCTGCATCAACTCCAGTGGAGTCGCGGCCTGCACCCGGAGCAACGCCTCGGGTGCCGCTGTCACCTCCACCCGCGTGATTCCATCAGCATCACAGAGTTGATCTCCTGGCTGGAGCGATTGGTCCCGCGGCAACTGCAGCAGCACCTCCCGGCCGCAGACCGTGCGGCGACGACCTCGCAGCACCGTTCTTTCATCAGCCGTCAGAGGTAATCGCAGATCTGGCTTCAAGGAATTGGGAGCGAGGCGCTGCTCCAGCACAAGCACCGATTCCGTCACCCATCCCATCCCGATTGATTGGGAGCCTGCCCAGCAGCAGCGGATGGCTTGGTATGGATTGCTACAGAGAAGTCGAGAGCAGCCATGGAGCGTGGCAACCATGCAACGACTCGAGCCCTGGCACGGCCACTGCAGGCTGCAGTTCACAACCAATGACGGCGGCAGAACCCGTCACCAGGGTGGCTGCCGTGCTCCGTTCAAACTTCTGCGGGCGGAGGCGGGGGACGACGGCCGCTGCGAACTACCCCTTCTTCACACCGCCGGTGGCCTGGTGGGCGGCGATCAGCTCAGCATCGACTTGAACCTGAAAGCTGAAAGCCGCAGCCTGATCACCAGCGTGGCTGCTCAGAAGGTCTATGGCTCTGTCGGCCGCAGCCGCCTGAATCCCGATGGAGCCTGGTCCAGGCAGGACGTGACCTGCACCCTGGATGACAATAGCGATCTGGAATGGCTGCCTCAGGAAATGGTGCTGTATGCCGATGCACTGTTTCAGCAAACGTTGAGGGTATGCCTGCCGGAGAACGCCTCATTTCTCAGTGCGGAGATCGTGCGGCTGGGGCGGACCGCCGCGGAGGAACGGCTGAATCAGGGATGCTGGCGCTCATGCCTTGAGATTCAGCGCCATGGAGCCGATTCACCGCGATGGGAGCTGGTGGATCGGCTGGAGCTCAGTGGATCGAGCCTGACGGACTGCCACGGACTGGCCGGTGCACCGGTGTTCGGGTCCCTGGTGTGGGCGGCACCCAAGCCTCTCAGTCCCGAAGCGATCTCCATGCTGCTGAAGGATGCGCGGGACGACCGGCATGGCCTGATCGGCACGATGCGCTGCAGCACGCTGGATCAAGGGCTTGTTGCCCGCTACATCGGTCCTTCGAGCCGGGATGCCCGCTTCTGGTTCAGCCGCATCTGGGCTCGGACACGGACATTGCGGGGTCTCGCCCTTCCCCGCATCCCGCGGGTCTGGCCTTTACAAGAACAGCCCTTGCAGGAACAGCCGTTGCAGAGCTTGATGTTCAAGGAGAACACTGCTGAGGCCATTGCGGAGACACACTGACCATGACCGAGTCTTCCCATGCATCTCAGTCCTCAGGAAAAGGACAAGCTCCTGATCGTGACCGCGGCCCTGCTGGCTGAGCGACGGCTCAACCGCGGCCTCAAGCTCAATCACCCTGAGGCGACGGCCTGGCTGAGCTTTCTGGTTCTGGAAGGCGCCCGTGACGGCAAAAGCGTTGCGGAACTGATGCAGGAGGGCACCACCTGGTTGAGCCGTGATCAGGTGATGGAAGGTGTCGCGGAGCTGGTGCATGAAGTGCAGATCGAGGCGGTCTTCCCCGATGGCACGAAGCTCGTCACCCTGCACGACCCCATTCGCTGAGGCAGAACCCATGGCACCTCTCATTCCCGGCGAACTGCTTCCCGAACCGGGTGAACTCGAGCTGAATGCGGGACGACCCGTCACCACGGTGAGCGTCTCCAACAGTGGCGATCGACCGGTGCAAGTGGGCTCCCACTTCCACTTCGCTGAAGCCAACGCCGCCCTGCAGTTCGACCGGGCCGCAGCCCGCGGTCATCGTCTCGACATCCCCGCCGGCACCGCCATCCGCTTTGAACCTGGCGACAGTCGCGACGTGAACCTCATTCCCTTTGCCGGTGCCCGACGCGTCATCGGCTTCAACGGCCAGATCAACGGATCCCTCGACGCCTGACCCATGCCCTACCGCATCTCCCGCCAGGCCTACGCCGAGACCTACGGACCCACCACTGGCGACCGGGTTCGCCTTGCGGACACCGAGCTGATCCTCGAAGTCGAGAAGGACTACACCGTCTATGGCGATGAGGTGAAATTCGGAGGCGGCAAAGTCATCCGCGACGGCATGGGCCAGTCCCAGATCTCACGGGCAGGTGGCGCCGTGGACACAGTGATCACCAACGCCCTGATCCTCGACTGGTGGGGCATCGTCAAGGCTGACGTAGGCCTGAAGGACGGCCGGATCGTGGGCATCGGCAAAGCCGGCAACCCCGACACTCAGGAAGGGGTGACGATCATCGTTGGACCGGGCACCGAAGCGATCGCCGGCGAGGGCCACATCCTCACCGCCGGTGGCATCGACACCCACATCCACTTCATCTGCCCGCAGCAGATCGAAACCGCCCTGGCCAGTGGTGTGACGACCCTGATGGGTGGCGGAACCGGACCTGCCACCGGCACCAACGCCACCACCTGCACCCCCGGCGCCTTCCACATCGCCAGCATGCTGCAGGCCGCTGAAGGACTGCCGGTGAATCTGGGCTTCTTCGGCAAAGGCAACGCCAGCACACCTGAGGCCCTGGAAGAGCAGGTGCTGGCAGGGGCCTGCGGGCTCAAGCTGCATGAGGACTGGGGCACGACACCGGCGGCGATCGATGCCTGTCTGTCGGTCGCGGACCGGATGGATGTGCAGGTCTGCATCCACACCGACACCCTCAACGAAGCGGGCTTCGTGGAAGACACGATCGCCGCGATCAAGGGTCGCACCATCCACACGTTCCATACAGAAGGTGCCGGCGGTGGTCATGCCCCCGACATCATCAAGATCTGCGGTGAAGCGAACGTGCTGCCCAGCAGCACCAACCCCACCCGGCCCTACACCCGCAACACGCTCGAGGAGCACCTCGACATGCTGATGGTGTGTCACCACCTGGATCCAAAGATCCCTGAGGACGTGGCCTTTGCCGAATCACGCATCCGCCGCGAAACGATTGCCGCCGAAGACATCCTTCACGACCTGGGTGCCTTCTCGATCATTGCCAGCGATTCCCAGGCCATGGGCCGCGTTGGCGAAGTGATCACCCGAACGTTCCAGACGGCCCACAAGATGAAGGTGCAGCGGGGAGCGCTTCCGGAAGATTCCGATCGCAACGACAACCACCGGCTCAAGCGCTACATCGCCAAAGTGACCATCAATCCGGCCCTGGCCCACGGCATCAGCAGCGAGGTTGGATCCGTCGAGACCGGCAAACTCGCCGATCTGGTGCTCTGGAAGCCTGGTTTCTTCGGCATCCGTCCTGAACTGGTGCTCAAGGGAGGTTCCATCGTGTGGGCCCAGATGGGTGATGCCAACGCCTCGATCCCAACCCCGGGCCCTGTGCATGGCAGGCCGATGTTCGGAGCCTTCGGCAAGGCACTGGTCCACAACTGCCTCACCTTCGTCAGCCAGGCAGCGATGGATGCCGACATTCAGAGCCAACTCGGGCTGGAACGCACCTGCCTGGCCGTCCGAGACACCCGCAGCGTTGGCAAAAGCGCTCTGAAGCTCAATTCCAGCCTGCCCAATGTGAGCGTGGACCCGCAGACCTATGAAGTGTTCGCCGACGGCGAACTGCTCACCTGCGAACCCGCGGAGGTGCTTCCCCTCGCGCAGCGCTATCTGCTGCTTTGAGCACCACCCTGCTGGTGGTGCAGCATGTCGACCACGAAGGTCCCGACCTGATTGCCGATCTGGCCCGGGAACGGCAAATGCAGATTGACGTCCGGCGGCCATCTCTGGGAGATCCCTTCCCTGATCCGGATGGGTGCCGCAACACCATCGCCTTGGTGCTGGGAGGCCCCATGAGCGTGAACGACCGCCTGCAGCCAGGCATGGACTGGCTGCAACGGGAACTGGACTGGCTGACGTCCTGGCATCAGCAGCAGAAACCGGTCCTGGGGATCTGCCTGGGCGCACAACTCCTGACGATGGCGGCCGGGGGAAGCGTTGAACAGCTGCTGGTGGGCCACCCGGCGCACCCCTTGAAGGAGGTTGGCTTCGGTGCCATCCACTGGGTTGTTGACCCAAGCGAGGAGCCGCTGCTGCAGGGGCTTCATCCCAGCGAGACCGTGCTGCATTGGCATGGCGATCGCATCCGCCTGCCCTCCGAAGCAACACTGCTGGGTTCATCACTGCACTGCAAGGAGCAGGTGTTCCGGGTCAAACGCCATGCCATCGGCTTGCAATGCCATCTGGAAGTCTCCGGTTCCAGCCTGGAGAACTGGATCAGAGCTGATCGCAGCTATGTGGTGAACGCCATGGGAGCGGATGGGCCAGAACAACTTCAGAACGACTGGAAACGCCAAAGTGCGGCTCTGAGGCGCAGTGGCCGAATGCTCTTTTCCAATGCTCTGACTCAACTCCTGGCTGAGCTTTGAGATCAGAAGTTGATGCCTGGATCAATGATGTGTTGGAGGCTGCTGGTGTGAGAAGACAGCCTCCGAGGAAGAAAGGCCAGTTTCATCCCTCTGGACTTCTTAGTTGAGCAGAAGATTAAAAACAGTTTAAGGGGATACAGATTTCTTTTTTCTCCTGGTGGATTCAAGTTGTCTGGAACTCCACGGGAGATCAGCCGAAGACCGCATTCAGAGGGGGGCTTCACGTCACCAGAGATACGCAAATCACATGCTGATCCCGCTTTTGGAACTCAAGTCGAGCAATGTGTAGCAACGGCAACCCATGCGCCCCCTGTCGAGTTTTTGGATGCATGCATCCATTGTTCTGGCGATGTTCACCCAGTACCGACCGACCGACGGGTACGACGAATATTTCTGCCGTGAACAATCCGCACCCCGGGAAGATCTCGAACCGCTGCTGTCGTCCCTCGGTGCCATGGGACTGGCGGAACTGAACCGCAGCCATGCATCCGCCAGCAACCTGCTGCGCCGTCTTGGAGCCACATTTCGCCTGAATGGCTCAGGGCTTCAGGGCGGTGAGCGGATCCTTCCCTTCGACCCTCTGCCACGGCTGATCCACCGCCAGGACTGGTCTGTACTGGAACGAGGGTTGTTTCAACGCCTGGAAGCCATCGATCAGTTTCTTGAGGATGTCTATGGCCCGCAGATGATCCTCCGGGACGGTGTCATTCCCCGTGAAGATGTGGAAAGTTCCCAGGGGTGGCGCCCGCAGATGCAGGGCATCACCACTCCCCTCAACCGCTGGTGCCACATCTCCGGGCTGGATCTGATCCGGGATGGAGAGGGAACTTGGCGTGTTCTGGAGGACAACTTGCGATGCCCCTCGGGAGTGGCCTACTTCCTGGAGAACCGGCGCGTGATGAAGCGGTTGTTCCCGAGCCTGTTCGAAGGGCGCATCGTGCAACCGATCGACGATTACCCATCGCATCTGCTGCGCACGTTGCAGGATCTGGCTCCGTGGAGCGATGCACCGAGGGTTGTTCTGCTCACCCCTGGAGTGTTCAACAGTGCGTACTTCGAGCACAGCTACCTGGCCCAGCAGATGGGGATCACCCTGGTGGAGGGCCGGGATCTGATCTGTGAGGACGGTCGGGTCTGGATGCGCAGCACAGCTGGACGGGAGCCTGTCGATGTCATCTACCGCCGCATCGACGATGACTTTCTCGATCCCACGGTCTTCCGTCGTGATTCGATGCTCGGCGTGCCGGGACTGATCGATGTGATGCGATCCGGTCAGGTTGCGATCGCCAATGCCCCCGGCACCGGAGTCGCCGATGACAAGCTCATCTACGCCTACGTGCCGTCCATGATCCGTTACTACCTCAATGAGGAGCCGATCATTGACAACGTTCCCACCTATCTGTGCTCGAGGGACGACGATCTGCGTTACGTGCTCGAACATCTGAACGAACTGGTGGTGAAGTCCGTCGCCGAGGCTGGTGGCTACGGAATGCTGATCGGCCCTCACGCCACGGCTGGGGAGATCGATGGCTTCGCCGCGAAGATCAGGGCTCACCCTCGCAATTTCATCGCCCAGCCCACCCTTCAGCTGTCCACGGTCCCGTCCCTCAGCGAAGGAGAGCTGTACCCCTGCCATGTGGATCTGCGTCCGTACGTGCTGCGCGGCAAGGCCAACTGGGTCAGTCCTGGAGGACTGACCCGCGTGGCGCTGAAGCGGGGATCCCTGGTGGTGAATTCGTCCCAGGGTGGAGGCTGCAAGGACACCTGGGTGGTGAGTGAGAACCCTGTATCTGCTCAGAGACAGGAGGCATTGCCGTGCTGAGCCGAGTGGCTGATTCGCTGTACTGGATCAACCGGTACATCGAACGCGCCGAGAACATCTCACGGTTCCTCGAAGTGAGTGAAGCCATGGCACTGGACTGTCCACCCGGCAGCGCGGAACCCTGGCTGCCCCTTGTCGATGCCATTGGTGATCGGGACAGCTTCGAGCAGATGTATTCCCAGGGATCTCCGAAAGAGGTCGTGAGCTTTCTGCTTCTGGATCGCGACAACCCGAACAGCATCGTCAGTTGCATCGCCAATGCCCGTGAAAACGCACGGCAGATCAGGGATGTGATCACCACCGAAATGTGGGAGCAGCTGAACGATCTCTACTGGAACGTGCAGGAAGGCGAAGCGCTCTGGCAAGAACCGGATCAGGAGCAGCTGCGCAGCATCCGGAGAGGTTGTCAGCTCTTCTACGGCATCACCGACGTCACCCTCAACCGGGATCAGACATGGCTGTTCAGCCGACTGGGCCGGCTGATCGAACGGGCGGACAAAACCTCACGCATCCTCGACGTGAAATATTTCCTGCTGCTGCCAGCGCCCACGGAAGTGGGGGGGGTGCTGGATGAACTGCAATGGATCTCTCTGCTGCGCACAGCTGGCGCCTATCAGATGTATCGCCAGAGCGTGCAACAGGCCATCACACCGTCATCGGTGGCTCGGTTTCTGTTGTTGGATCCCATCTTTCCCCGTTCCGTGCGTTTCTGCCTTCAGGCGATCAATGAAACCCTGTCGCAGATTCAACGGGCCCCCCAGGCAGGGCCTCCGGATGACCTCGAATGTCTGCGGGGTCAGGTGCTCGCCAAATGGAGTTACATCCGCATTGATGTCCTGATCGAGCGCGGACTGCATGAAGCCATCGATCAATTGCAAACCGACCTGAACCAGCTGCATGCCTTGATTCACAACCGATATTTCATCACCGGCGACCTCGCCTCCACCCCCTCTGACCCCTCATGCGCGCTCAGCTGACCCATAGCCTCACCTACCGCTACGAGGCCCCGGTTCAGCTCGGCGAACACAGGCTCTGCCTGCGTCCTCGCGCCCAGGGCCATCAACATCTGATCGAGCACAGCCTTCAGATCACGCCTGAACCGAGCCACAGCCATGACCTCCTCGCTGCCAGCGGGGATGCCATCCAACGCGTCCGCTTCTTCGGACCCACCGACGCCTTGCGAATTCAGGCCAGCAGTCTGGTGGTGACACACCCGGCAGCACCGCTGCTGGACTGCTTCAACGGTCTTGAACCGCCCCTCCCTTACCCCCGGCGACAACTGAACCAGGATCTGCTCGGAGCACTCGAAGGCTGGCTACCCAATGGCCAGCACGATCCTTCCGCTGTGGAGCTGGCACAGGATGCGCTGATGGGCAGCAATCAACAGGTGCTGCCGTTCCTCCACCAATTGATGGAGATGATTCAGGATCGGGTGAAGTACACCCAGCGCCACGCGGGTCCGGCCTGGCCAGCAGGCCGGACCCTGCGCGAACGGATCGGATCCTGCCGGGATCTGGCGATGCTGATGACGGAGTGCTGCCGCAGTGTTGGACTGCCGGCTCGCTTTGCGAGTGGTTATCACCTCGCCGACCCGGCACCGCAGAGTTACGACCTGCATGCCTGGACCGAGGTCTATCTGCCGGGGGCCGGCTGGCGTGGTTTCGATCCCAGTGCGGGCGGCGAAATCACCGAGCGCTACATCGTTCTGGCCAGTTCCTCGAAACCCGATCTCACCGCAGCCGTCTGTGGAACCTTCAGTGGCCCACCAGGAACGGTCAGCGAACTGAGCTGGTTGATCGAAGCGATGGTGGAATCAGAATCCGGCCAGGACCACGAACCCAGCCTGATTCAGGCAGCCTGAAGCGCCGGTTCCACTCCATGAAGGCATGGTTTCGGCGCTGTGATGGTCGTGGCATCCATCAAGGCCGGAATGCGAGCACTGTTGTAAACGCGGAATTCATTCACGAGGGAGACTCCCTGCTCGCGCACGGCCTGGTTCAGGACGACCGAACCATCGGGATCTGACACCGAACGATGGAAGGTGCCCGGAGGAATGCGCAGGATGTCGCCGCCACTCTCCAATCTCACGATGTGGAACGGCTTCTCCCAGGCCAGATTCACGAGATAGAACGTGCGACCGCCACTGGCGGCAAGCAGATTGTCCTCCTGGTGAGGATGAAGATAGAACTGCCAGGCGCCACTGGCCGGATCGTTGGGTGGGCTGGTCGCCGGCCCGGTGTGAATCACCAGGTCACGGGCATTCGATGTTTCCACGGTGATATCGAAGAACCGAACCGATGGTGTGTCGCGGAAGCGTTCGTAGGCCAGCAGTTCAAACATCAAACCGGGTCGATGAAAACCCGAACACTGCACGTGTTGTACCGGGAGAAGCCTTGGGAAACGGTCGCGACAGCAACGGTTCACCCACCCAGATAGGCCATTTCCGCATGATGGTTTGAATCAGCGTTGCCATGACGCTCCTCGCTGTAGCGATCGCTTCGCCGATGCCAGAGAGCGGCCATGGTCCGCTCGAGGTCTGACTCCACGTCCAATACCGGGGTCAGATCCGTGCCCTCCGCTGCGAACAGACAGGTGAAGGCACGGCCATCCGCCGTGATGCGCAAACGGTTGCAATCAGAACAGAACGGCTCACTGATGGAGGCGATCACACCGAGGAAGCCTGCACCGTCGGAGTAACGCCAGCTCCGCGCCGTACCGCTCACAGGGCGACCGAGCGGCTGGAGGGGCCACCGCGCATCGATGCGCTTCACCATTTCAGCGGCCGGGAGAACCTGCTGCGGACCCCAGCCGTTGCGATTGCCGACATCCATGAATTCGATCAGACGCAGCTCAAGCCCCCAGCGCCGCGCCAGATCCGCTAAGGGAATCAACTGATCGTCATTCACAGTCCGCTGAATCACAGCATTGAGCTTCAGGCGACCGGCAGCAGGATCAAAACCGGCTGACGTGGCAGCCTGCAGGCCGGCAAACACCTGCTGCAGGAGGCGTTCACCGGCAGGAACACCGCCACGGAGGCCGGCCATGCGCGCCGCCACCTCTGGATCGACAGCATCGAGACTGATGGTGATCCGATCCAGACCGGACGCACGAAGTGCCGTCGCCCGTTCGGACGTCAGCAGCACGCCGTTGCTGGTGAGAGCGACCTCGCGCAACCCGTTGAGAGGATCACCGAGCGTCTCCCGTCCGTTGTGGATCTGCTGAAGCAGAGGGAGCAAGCGGTCACTCAGCAGGGGTTCACCCCCGGTGAGCCGCAGGGTGTGCACGCCGAGACGACAGGCAACCCGAATCAGACGCAACTGCTGCTCCAGACTCAGCAGCCCTGGAGGATCCTCCGCATCGGGGCAGCAGTACGGGCAGCACAGATTGCAGCGGGCTGTTAACGACAACCGCAACACACCCAGCGTCCGAGAACGCTGATCGGCAACCGATGGCTCACTAGTCATGGGGTCAACGCTGCCAGATCCTCGGGTCGGTTCGCATTGAGCAGCACATCGCGCGGCAATCGCACCGTCTGCAGCGGCAGCCGGTCCAACCAGTCCAGCCAGCGCCAATGGCCGGCGGTGAGTTGCTCGATGAGGGCAGTTTGAAACGGTGCCCCCGATGGGATCACCGCCAGAAGTGGCTGCAGACGCTCACCGTCATGCGCAACGGCGATCCGATCCGGCCTGCATTGCCAGGCCATGATCAATTGCCTGAAGGTGTCCGTTCTGAGTCGCGGCATATCCACGGGAAGAACCAGCACCGCCTGGCCCGGTGTCGACGGCAACACCCTGGCCAGGGCATTCAGCGGCCCGCTCCAGGGCGGCGGTTCCAGCAGAACACGCACATCGGAACGATGCGCCAGTTGATCGGCATGGGTCTGATGACGACTGACGACCTGGACCGGGAGTTCAAGAGGCAGCAACTGATCCACAATCGCCGTCAGCCAGACACCACCATCGGGATGAGGCAACAACGCCTTGTCGCATCCCATGCGTCGGCTGTCGCCACCACTGAGCAGACACACCTGCGGAAGTGGATTCACGCCAGCGAATGAAGTTATGGAAGATCTAGGACACCGTGGTCTTGCAGTAGTGCTTGCTACCAGATCGATCCACAGAAAATATCCTGATCAAAATCATCAGTCGATTCAATGTGCGGCAGAGCACAGAAACCAGCCAGTTGGTAACCGATTAAACCAACAGATTCATCGCACATTGGTTGAATGCGCCACTTAACGGATATTTTTTGACCGTTTCGCCACCCACGGGCACCCTTTCGTTTTGAAGCCCGCGGTTTAAAAATTTCTCCTCTCAATGCTTGGCGACCTTTGGTCGTTCCAGGGCAGGTATCGCACCCTCCACCTCACCTGGATCGCCTTCTTCCTGACCTTCGTGGTCTGGTTCAACCTGGCCCCTCTGGCCACCACCGTAAAAGCGGATCTCGGATTGACCGTTGGTCAGATCCGCACCGTGGCCATCTGCAACGTGGCCCTCACCATTCCGGCTCGCGTGCTGATCGGCATGCTGCTGGACAAATTCGGTCCTCGGATCACCTACTCCAGCATCCTGGTTTTTTCGGTGATCCCCTGCTTGCTGTTTGCGTCCGCCCAGGACTTCAACCAGCTGGTGGTTGCTCGCCTGCTGCTCTCCATTGTTGGCGCCGGCTTCGTGATCGGCATCCGCATGGTGGCCGAATGGTTCCCGCCCAAGGAAATCGGCCTGGCTGAGGGCATCTATGGCGGCTGGGGCAACTTCGGCTCCGCCTTCTCAGCCCTCACCATGGTCGCCCTCGCCGGCTTCCTCTCCTTCTCCGGCGGCTTTGAACTGCCCACCGGTGCTGTTCTCAACTGGCGCGGTGCGATCGCGCTCACCGGCATCATCTCGGCGCTGTACGGCGTCTTCTACTTCTTCAACGTCACCGACACCCCCCCGGGCAGGACGTACCAGCGTCCAGAACGGACCGCTGGTCTGGAAGTGACCTCGATGCGCGATTTCTGGGGCCTGCTGGGCATGAATGTGCCCTTCGCCGCCATCCTTTGCGTGCTCTGCTGGCGCCTGCAGAAGGTGGGCTTCCTCACGCCGGCCACCTATCCCCTGGCCCTGGGTGCCGTGGCCTTCTGGTTCGCGTTCCAGACATGGGGCATCATCCGCACCAACCGCGAGCTGATCCTCGGCACCAAGGTCTACCCCAAGGAAGACCGCTATGAATTCCGCCAGGTGGCGATTCTCGAGCTCACCTACATCGTGAACTTCGGGTCCGAACTGGCCGTGGTGTCGATGCTGCCCACCTTCTTCGAAACCACCTTCGATCTGCCGAAGGCCACCGCTGGAATCCTGGCCTCCTGCTTCGCCTTTGTGAACCTGGTGGCCCGCCCCGCCGGTGGTCTGATCTCCGACAGCGTCGGCAGCCGCAAGAACACCATGGGCTTCCTCACCGCCGGCCTGGGCATCGGCTATCTGGTGATGAGCATGATCAAGCCGGGCACCTTCTCCGGTTCCACAGGCATCTTTGTGGCCGTGGTGATCACCATGCTCGCCTCCTTCTTCGTGCAGTCCGGTGAAGGCGCCACCTTCGCGCTGGTGCCCTTGGTCAAGCGCCGCGTCACCGGTCAGGTGGCTGGTCTGGTGGGCGCCTACGGCAACGTCGGCGCTGTGACCTACCTCACCATTTTCAGCCTGCTGCCGATGTGGATGGGCGGTGGCGGCGAACCCACCCCCGAGGTGATCGCGGCTTCCAACAGCGCCTTCTTCCAGATCCTGGGCGTGGCTGGACTGATCGTGGCCTTCTTCTGCTTCTTCTTCCTCAAGGAGCCCAAGGGTTCCTTCGCGGAACTCCACGAAGGCGAAGTGGCCTGAGCCACCTCCGTAGGCAGCGATTGATCACTGCCCATCAGCCCGGGGCTTCGGCCCCGGGTTTCGTTCTTGATCCCTTGTCCAGATGAGCGACGGTCCCCCCAGCGTCCGTAGTCAGTGCCCGTACTGCGGTGTGGGCTGTGGCCTCGAACTCCTTCCACCGGCTGTGAAAGGCCAGGCGGTGAAGCGGGACGCCGAAGGCAACCCGATGTGGACCGCCCGTGGCGACCGGCAACATCCCTCCAGCCTGGGACAGGTCTGCATCAAGGGGGCAACGGTCGGAGAGACCCTGGCCAGAGGTCGGCTGCGTCAGCCCCTGTTCCGCAGCAGCCTCGAGGACGACTTCGCCCCGATCAGCTGGGACGATGCTCTCGGTCGGATCACCGATCAGATCCGCAGCAGCGTGTCCAGGCGCGGCAACGCCGATGCCATCGCCATGTATGGCTCAGGGCAGTTCCACACCGAGGACTACTACCTCGCCCAGAAGCTGTTGAAGGGCGCGCTGGGCACCAACAATTTCGACGCGAACTCAAGGCTCTGCATGAGTTCGGCTGTGGCCGGCTACACGCGCAGCCTGGGATCGGACGGCCCTCCGTGCTGCTACGAGGATCTGGATCACTGCAGCGTGGCCTTCCTGATCGGCACCAACACGGCCGCATGCCACCCGGTGCTGTTCCAGCGACTGCTGAAACGCAAAAAACGCAATCCCGGCAGCTTGAAAATCGTGGTGGTGGACCCACGCCGCACCGACACCGCCAAAGCCGCCGACATTCACCTGCCGATCGCACCGGGCAGCGACCTGGCGCTGCTGCACGGGATCGCCCACCTCGTGCTGCGCGAGAACGGACAGGACGCCACGTTCATCGACGACCACACCGAAAACTACGACGCCTTTTTCGACGTGGCTGCCCGCTGGACTCCGAGGCGGGTGGCCCGCTTCTGCAACATTCCAGAGAAACGTCTGCGGGAGGTGGCCGCTCTGTTTCACCGTCGCGAAACGGTGCTCAGCCTCTGGTCGATGGGGGTGAACCAGCGGCGGGAAGGCACCGCAGTGGTGGGCGGCCTGATCAACCTGCACCTGCTCACCGGTCAGATCGGCAAGCCTGGAGCTGGTCCGTTCTCTCTCACAGGCCAGCCGAATGCCATGGGTGGTCGCGAAGCCGGCGGACTGTCTCACCTGCTGCCCGGATATCGACTGGTGACCAACACTGACCACCGCGCCGACGTGGAGAAGGCCTGGAACCTGCCGGCTGGCCGTATTTCCGCCAAACCAGGGCTGGCAGCCTGGCAGCAGGTGGAGGCGATGGAACGGGGCGAACTGGATCTCTGGTGGGTCGCCGCCACAAATCCACTGGTGAGCATGCCGGACCTGGACCGTGTGAAGGCCGCCATGGGGAACTGCCCCCTGGTGGTGGTGAGTGAGGCCTATGCCGATTCAGAGACCTCCCATTACGCCCACCTGCTGCTGCCCGCTGCCCAGTGGAGCGAAAAGGCCGGTGCCATGACCAATTCCGAACGGCGGGTGACCTACTGCCCGGCCTTCCGACGACCCTTCGGTGAGAGCCGTCCGGACTGGGACGTGTTTGCCGAGGTGGGTCGCCGGCTGGGCTACGCCGAGCAGTTCGGCTTCGAATCAGCGGCTGAGGTCTATGCGGAATTCACAACGCTCACCGCAGGCCGACTCTGTGATGTGAGTGGCCTCAGCCATGCCCTGCTCAACAATGAGGGACCTCAGCAGTGGCCCTTTCCCAGAGGCTGCAGGCCTGGCACTGAAGCGAAACGGCTGTACTGCGACCAGCATTTCGCCACCCCCAGCGGACGCGCTCACTTCTGCACCGAACAACCGCTCGGTCTGGCGGAACCGCCCTGCGACACCTACCCGCTGGTGCTCACAGTGGGGCGCTATCTGGGGCAGTGGCACACGATGACCCGCACCGGCAAGGTGGAACGACTGCAGTCCATGCACCCGGAGCCGCTGCTGGAGATCCATCCGGGGGACGCGCAGGAGCTCAAGTTGCGTCACGGGGAGCTTGGTGCGATCAGCTCACGCCGCGGCCATCTCACCGCGACGGTTCACGTGACTGATCGCATCCGACGCGGCACCGTTTTCCTGCCGATGCACTGGGGCTTCACCCAGGAGAAGGCCTGTGAAGCCAACACCCTGATGCACGACCAGGCCTGTCCTGTCTCGAAGCAGCCGGAATTGAAAGCCTGCGCGGTGATCGTTGCCCCGGCCGTCTCCGTGGTGAAACCGATGGAGCAGGAGAAAGGACGGCTGGACGGGTTGCGCCGTCTGCTCACCCCAGCACTTCGCTGAGAGCAGCCTCGAGATTGTGGTGGTCATGCCCGGGCCGCACCAGCTTGCACAGGGCAAAGCGGTCCAGCTCACTGATCGCTGCCCACTGCTTTGGCGTCAGATCCACCCCCCTTGCCTCAGCGGCGCTGTGAATCTCATCCGGCAGCGCGGTTCCCTGCTGCCAGGGCTCATCGACAGCCGGCGGAAGATCTCTGACGATGCCATCGGCCATCTCCCGCGAAATGGTTCGCAGGTGCTGGCGCATCTGATCGAGAGCATCGGCGGCGTCTGACCAATCCACAAGGGCCTGGCGCTGAGGCTGCGAAAGGGCAAGCCAATGGCTGAGCTTCAGCTTCACACCGACCAGATCCAGCTTGCGGCGCACGCAGAGAGGGATGCAGCGCCAAGTGCCGATGAAGTCCTGTTCGAAAGCAAAACAATGGCTGGCGGAAATGCTGCTGCGGGCCATCAATCAAGCGCTGAACGGTGTCAATGATGACAACGAAGATGCAGGCGATCAGAGATGTTCAGGTTGTAACAACATTGCATCTGTGCGTTTCGCCATCTCCCTTGGAATGCTGCTCGGCATGTCACACGGTTGGGTGACCGCCGAAAGCAGAGCGCGCCATGAATCAGCCAGCTTTGAAATTGTAAGAACCGTTAAATCAGCTACCGAATTCTCTCCATTCAGTAGCGGAGAACACCAATTGTTTCCATACTGAAACTCACATCCGTGAGGTTTCAGCCTTGACCAACAGTTTCGTCTCCACAGGCCGCAGCCCGATCACGGTGGCCGCCGGTTTCCTCGGAGCCTTCATCGTCGGTTCCCTGGCCGTTCAACTGGTCCGCAGCCAAACCAGCCTCATCCAGGGTGGTGCAGCAGTTGTTGAGCCTGTGATCGCCAGCCCCGCCACCCTCTGGGCCCCCCTCGGTGAGCGGGATGCCGTGGCAGGCAGCGTGGCAGCGATCCCGGAAGCACCGACGGTCACCATCGAACCGGTGGTCGGCTCCGAAGCCACTCTCTGGTCCACTCTCGGCGAACGCTGATTGACACCCCCGGCATGCCGGCCTGCATAGGGTGCCGGCATGCCGATGCAACGCCGAGAGCTGCTGAATGCCTGTGGAGGCCTCAGTGTCGCTGTGCTTGCAGGTGTGCAGGTGGCAGAAGCAGCTGAATCGAGGTTCTGTTCACCGGAGGATCCACTCCAGGCGCTGATGGAGGGCAACCGGCGCTTCAGCAGGGCCTGGCAGGACGCCGCGACCAACACCTCGACAGACCTCAGCGTTCAGCTCCACGGCAACCGCTGCTTCAATCCGCCTGGTGATCTGATCGATGGTCAACAGCCTTGGGCAACGCTGTTGACCTGCGCCGATTCGAGGGTCTCCCCCAGCTGGATCTTCGACACCACACCCGGGGAACTGTTCGTGATCCGCAATGCAGGCAACACCGCCTTCACCGAAGCGATCGCCTCGGTTGAATACAGCGTCAGTGTCCTCAACACCCCCCTTGTGATGGTGATGGGCCACAGCGGCTGCGGTGCGGTGACCTCTGCCATGGGCGGTGATGATCTGTCGCCATCACTGGAACGACTGCTGAACCCGATCCGGGAGCAGATTTCGGACAGCACGACCCTCGATGAGGCGATCAGACGCAATGCGAGGGGAACCGCGGCAAACCTTCTGAAACAGAGTGATCTGCTGAGTCAGGCGGAAGCTGACGGCCGCATGAGACTGGTGGTCAGTTGTTTCGACCTCACCAGCGGTGCGGTGATCCTGATCTGATGGCCGACGATCTCAGCCACCTCAACGAACAGGGCGAGGTGCACATGGTGGAGGTTGGCGACCGGGCCGCCACCCGCCGCGAAGCGCATGCCTGCGGTGCGATCCGGATGATGGCCTCCACACTGGAGATGGTCCGCCGCGGCGAGACCCCCAAGGGAGATCTGCTCGCCGTGGCCAGGGTGGCTGCCATTCAGGCCGCGAAACGCACCTGGGAACTCATCCCTCTGTGCCATCCCCTGCCCCTGAGCGGCATGGAGGTGACCATCGAAGCCGACGAAGCGCTGCCTGGGCTGACCCTCAGCTGCCGTTGCCGCACGATCGGTCAGACCGGCGTCGAGATGGAAGCGATGACCGCCGTCTCCGTGGGTCTGCTGACGTTGTACGACATGCTCAAGTCCGTGGATCCAGGCATGACGATCGAAGCCGTCCGGTTGCAGCACAAGGATGGGGGGCGCAACGGTGCCTGGAGCCGCTGAGCCGTACGGCCGCGAAGGTCTGGGTCTCGCTGAGGCCCGTCAACGCGTGCTGGATGCGATCCAACCGCTCAACCGCAGCGAATCGCTGAAGCTGGCCGAGGCTCGCGGTCGCATCAGCGCTGAGACACTGCTCGCTCGGGAGTCGGTACCGGGCTTTCGAGCCTCGATCATGGACGGCTACGCCCTGGGGCAATCCAGCCAGCCCCAACCCGGAGAACGCTGGATCTTGAAGGGTCGCTCCGCCGCTGGCCAACCGTTCGACGGCAGCCTCGAAACCGGGGAGGCGATCCGGATTCTCACCGGCGCTCCGTTGCCCGATGGCGCCGACTGGGTCCTGCCACAGGAACTGGTCACCGTCTGCGGATCCGGCATCGTCCTGAACCAGGACGCCTCGGACAGGCCCTGGATCCGTGGTGTCGACGAAGAATGCGCTCAAGGGGACGTCCTGCTGACCCCAGGGCAGCGCCTGGGACCCGCGGATCTGGGACGCCTCGCAGGCTGCGGAGTCGCTGAGCTGAAGGTGTGGCAGCAGCCACGGATCGGCCTGCTAATCAGTGGAGATGAGCTGGTGTCACCTGGACGTGTCCGACCGAACGGCGCCATCTGGGAAAGCAACGGCACGCTGCTGGAGACGATGCTTCAGTCGCTCGGCCAGACCGTTCACCACCGCCGCGTGGTGCCGGATCAACCCGATGCCCTGCGACAGGCCCTCGGCGATCTTGCGATCACCTGCGATGCCGTCGTCAGCACGGGAGGTGTCTCTGCCGGCGACAGCGATTGGATCCGCCAACTTGCCGCCGAACTCGGCGAAGTGCACTTCTGGAAACTGTTCCTGCGGCCAGGTCGCCCCTTCGCCTTCGGCTGCCTGGGAGACGGCGTTCCCTTCTTCGGACTGCCCGGAAACCCTGTGGCAGCAGCGATCACCAGTCTGCAACTGCTGTGGCCAGCGCTCCAGAAACTGGAGGGACAAAGCGAACCGGAACTGTTTCCTCGTCTGCAGGTTGAACTGGCCGATCCGCTGGCACGTCGACCGGGCCGACCTGAGCTGGCAAGAGCCCGACTCGAGACCCAAGACGATGGAACCCTTCTGGCAAGGGTGAATGGGTCACAGGCGTCCTCCCGCATCGGATCACTCCAACAGGCGGATCTGCTGCTGGAGATTCCTGCTGATGCAGATCACCTGGAATCCGGCACACGCCTCTGGGCTCAGCTGCTGCGACCCAGGCTGTTCTGAAAACGACGTCGTTCCCAGGTGATCAGCCGACCATCGGCATCCACCTCAATGCTGATCTGCTGGAACAACTCAGCACTGAGCAGGCCTCCGATCTCGAGCTGGAAAGCCCCTCCCGGAAGCTCCTCCGGGACGGAGAAAACCAGACCATCCGGCATGACGGCGGAGCAGGAGGAGCGCAGCAGTTGCTCTGGTGCAAACGTCGTTGAGCCGAGCAAACGCACACGACCGCCGGTCCCCTGCTGAGGCCTGAGTTGTTCCGCAGTCCCCCGCCAACCCCTCAGCGGTTCCAGCAGCGCCTCCGCCGAATCAGGAACAGGTCGAACCTGTTCGATCTCCATGGACTGGCGGCACCGGAAAGCAACCGCACCAACCATGTGCAGACACCAATGGCTATCCGTCCACTCCCAAAGCAGCACAAGCATCGAGCGGGAACGGCCGCTGAACAGATTGATCTCGTGACCAAAGCGAGGCCGCTGCTGATCCAGCGACAGGCTGGATTGCCCACCGGCCCCCTGAAACTGCCAGCACCCCCCGCCGGCGTTGTACGACGCCCGGCTGATGGCATAACTGGCGTGGCCACCCTTGGCGAACATCAAACCTGACCCGTCCCATCGTCCGTTGTCGTCGTCTGGGAATGAGATGCGGTAACGCGTTGGGTCGATCACACGATTCGGCGAGGCGAGATCCAAGCGTCCCGCTGCATCGCGACCAAACCAGGCGCCCGGTCCCTGCCAATCGCCCGCGAAATTGAGCCGGTTCAGCGTCCATTGATCAGTCATGGCTCTGGCGACAGTCCCCTGGCTCTGGGATCTGAAGCCCAGAGCGATGTGTTGCTGTTCAGCCAGACCCCCTGATCACCGCACCATTCCCGCTTCCAGAACGGAGCCCGGTGCTTGAGCTCCTCCAACAGATCCGCAGCGCAGCGCTGAGCTGGACCGCGATGATCCGCCTCCACCGCGACCAACACGATCGGCTCACCCGGCGACAAGCGGCCTACCCGATGCAGCACCAACACCCGGTCTGCTGCGTGGGTTTGCCGTAACCGCTCCGCGATCGCCTCAAGTAACCGCTCACACAGGCCGGGGTAGTGCTCAAGTTCGAGAGCCTGCAGAACGCGACCATCCATGGCCATCGCCCGGACCCGACCGATGAACACCGCACTGGCCGCAGCATGCCCACCCCAGACGGACAGCTCCTGCCAGGGATCGAAGGCGGCCATACGGATCTCAACCTGAACGGTGGCCATGGTTCACCCCCCCGTGAACGGGGGCAGAAAGGCCAGTTCATCCCCGGCTTTGAGCCGCTGATCGGCATCCACCAGCTGCTGGTTCACGGCAATGCTGATCCCCAGAAGCGGACCCAGGTGCAGACCCTCCCAAACCTGCCGCGCTGTCGGCGACTCCGACGGCAACGGCAGCGTCCGCTCCTCCCAACCGGCCCGTTCCCGCAGTGAGGCGAACAGCAACACCCGCAGCACCCTGGCCTTCTCATCTGATGCGGTTCTAGCGTCCGGGTTCTGCACCGCTGTGCCTTGGGCCTTTCCATCGCCCTGCTCACCATCTCCGACACGCGTTCTCTCGCCGATGACGCCAGCGGTGATCACCTGCAGAACAGCCTGGAAGCCGCCGGCCATCGGCTGAAGGAGCGAGCTCTCTGCCCCGATGACCGCTATCGGATCCGGGCGGAACTGAGCCGCTGGATCGCCGATGCCGATGTCGACGTGGTGATCAGCAGCGGCGGTACCGGGCTGACCGGCCGAGATGGCACACCGGAGGCCGTCGCCCCCCTGCTGGACAAAACAATCGACGGCTTTGGCGAACTGTTCCGGGTGCTGTCCTTCCAGAGCATCGGCACCAGCACATTGCAAAGCCGATGTCTGGCCGGCGTCGCCAACGGCACGTTCGTCTTCGTGCTTCCGGGATCTCTGGATGCGGTCACAACAGCCTGGGACCGCTTGATCCGCGCTCAGCTGGATCCGGAAACCCGCCCCTGCAACCTGGCTCAACTGCGAACCCGTCTGCGGGAATGAAGGCCCAGCACCTCAGAACGGAATCGGCATGGTGACCGCTGCAGGCACTGGCATGCAGGCCTCCACCCGGTGGTCAATCATCTCGCCGATCACAACGATCGACGGGGATTTGAACTGCTGGGAGCGGGTCTCGGCTGCGACCTGCGCCAGAGGTGCCCTCAGACACCGCTGGCCGGAGACAGTTCCCTGCTGGATCACAGCCACCGGAGTCTCCCCCGACAGACCACCGAGCATCAGCTCCTCAGCGATGCGCGGCAGGTTGTGAAGACCCATGTAAATGACCAATCCATCACTGGCTGTTGCCAGTGCACGCCAGTTCACCGACGGACGACGCTTATCGATCTCCTCATGGCCGGTGACAAAGGTGACGGAGGAACCTGCCCGACGATGGGTCACGGGAATTCCGGCATAGGCCGGTGCAGCGATGCCGGCCGTGACCCCTGGAACCACCTGCACAGGAATGCCGCGGTCGGCGAGGTATGCGGCCTCTTCCCCACCCCGACCGAACAGAAAGGGGTCGCCTCCCTTGAGCCGGACCACAACAGCGTGCCTCTGGGCCATTTCCAGCAGCACGGCGTTGGTGCTGGGCTGCGGAACCGAATGGTGGCCACGCCGTTTACCGACGAAACGGCGCTCGCAGCCCACCGGCACGAGATCAAGCACTTCCTCCGGCACCAGCGAGTCATAGACCAGCGCATCACAACGGCTCAGAAGACGCTGAGCCTTGACGGTGAGAAGCTCCGGATCACCGGGGCCAGCTCCGACCAGATAAACGGTTCCAGGATGTTCAGCGGTCGTCACGGCAGAGCAGCTAACAGTTCGATCAGGGCCTGACGAGTCAGGGAATGCTCGAGAAGGGGGGGTAGCCCACCAGCCTCGCGCAGGGCTTCCGTCATCCGATTCGGAGCCAGTGTCAGAGGCAGAGGCTGAGCCTCGGGATCGGTCTTTCGATGATCCTCCAGGCGGTCAAACGGCAGCAACGGCAACCCGAGCCGCTCCGACAACCCGGCCAGGAAACGATCGGCAACTCCGGAACGCAAAGGGTGGTGAACAAGAACAGGCCGCTTGGAGTCAAGTCCAGCCAGCGCAGCCGCGACTGCATCCCACCAGTGGTGCCAGGCACCGAGAAACGGAAGCATGGTGACCTCCTTCCCTTCAGCCCTCAGGCGCTGACGGATGGCAGGAGCATCGATGCGGGCATGGGCACCGGGCCAGAGCAGAAGAGGAATCAGCCAGGTGCTCGCAGTCGGACAGGGTTCAGGAGCTTCAGCCGTCAGCACTTCCAACTGAACGGGAGAGGATCGTCGCTGCTGAAGTTCAGCGACCAGCGTGGTCAGGCAGACAGGCACTTCACCGCCGCTGCGGCCGTGCACCACCAGGCGCAGCGCGCGGGAGGAACGGGCCGAAGACTTGTTCCGTAGCAACGGCCACGGATTGATGGCCATGCCGACTGATGTCATCAGGGTGTTCTGAACTCTGCCGGGTCCATGGCGCCTCGACGCAACGTCAATCGTGCTGCATTGGAGAGCCGTTCCTACCGGGAACCGCTGGAACGGGGTGACTCCAGGTACAGCCCCAGGAACCGAGACGCGTTCAGACGCAGCGAACTTGACAGGGATTTCGCCGCGATGAAGCGTGTCTGGCAAATGCTCCGAGCTGGCGCTGTGCGGATGGTTGGCGAAATCGGACGCCAATACTGACTCACAGGAAGAAAGCCTTTTACGGCTCGACGGGAGTCACAGGATGTAGCGAAGACAACAAATCCAACAAGCAACACAGTTTCGACACTCTCCGCAGAAATTGTTCGATTCGATACGGACCGAGCCTGGATTACAGGCGTTAATTACAAAGTCCGGGCACTCCCTTCTTTCTGAAGTGCTTCAGGTCTTCGGGCCATTTCAGCTGATCAGCGCCTTCTATCTGAGCGATCAGTCCGCCCTATCCTTATAAAGCTCATGACCATCAGCTCTCCTTCCAGGCCGTATCTGGATGGCAAGAAGCTCAACAAGATCGAGCAGAACAAGGCTGCCAAAGACGGCTTGCTTGTCGGCAGCGAAATTGAAAAATTTGCTGAGCTCGGTTGGGAGCAGATTGATGAAACAGATCTGCAATTACGCCTGAAGTGGTTCGGCATGTTCTGGCGTCCGAAGACACCGGGCAAATTCATGTTGCGCCTGCGGGTTCCGAATGGAGTTTTATCGGCGCATCAACTGCGAATCGTCGCCTCCATCGTTGAACGGTACGGAGAGCAGGGCAGTTGCGACATCACCACCCGACAGAACCTCCAGCTTCGAGGTGTGCTGCTGGGGGACCTTCCTGAAATTCTGAAACGACTCAAGGAAGCGGGCCTGAGCACCATTCAATCCGGCTTCGACAATCCCAGAAACGTCACCGGAAACCCCATCGCCGGCATCGACCCCAACGAAATTATCGATACCAGGCCATACACGTCGGAGTTGCAGGATTTTCTCACCAACAACTGCGAGGGAAACCCCGAATTCTCCAACCTTCCGCGCAAGTGGAATACAGCTGTTGCCGGTGCCAAGGATAATTTTCTCCTTCACAACGACATTATTTTTCACCCTGTGGAAAAGGATGGCGTCATGGGATTCGGAGTCTGGATCGGCGGAGTGCTGTCCTCTCAGATGAATGCCTATGCCATTCCACTGAATGCCTGGGTGAAGCCGGATCAGATCTGCGCCATGACGGATGCCGTGATCAAAATCTGGCGGGACAACGGTGAACGCGACAAACGTCCAAAGGGACGCTTCCGTCTCTATCTGGATCAGGTCGGTCTGGAAGCGTTCCGCCTCATGGTCGAGGAACGCTTCGGAAGCCTCACGCCCGACCCTGGCTCCATTTTCGACACCACACCACGGTCCCATTACGGCATCCATCCTCAGAAACAAGACGGCCTGTCCTTCGCAGGCGTGCATGTTCCGGTCGGGCGCCTGAAAGCACAGGATCTGCAGGATCTGGCCACAGCAAGCCTTGATTACGGCAGCGGTGAAGTGCGCCTCACCGAAGACCAGAACGTCATCTTCGTAGGACTTTCCACCGACAGAATCGACGCCTTCAAGGCCGATCCTCTGCTGCAGCGGTTCCCGCTTCAGCCCGGCACGATCGCCGCCGGAACGGTGTCCTGCACCGGCAGCACCTACTGCGGATTCGCCCTCACGAACACCAAGGACCAGGCACTTGCAGCCGCTCAGGAACTGGACCAGGAACTGGATCTTCCCGAAGAGCTGAAGATCCACTGGACGGGATGCCCGAACACCTGCGGCCAGGCCTACATGGGTGCCATCGGTCTCACCGGTACCAAGGCCAAGAACAGCGACGGAGAGATGGGAGAGGGCTACACCCTGACGCTCGGTGGCTCTCAGGGTCCGAACCCTGCCATCGGAGAAATCCACCGAAAAGCAATTCCGGCCGATGAGATCAAAGCCGTCCTGAAAGAGGTGCTGATCGAACAGTTCGGTGCCACGCCACGGAACTGATCGATGCCTCAACGCCGTGGCGCTTCCTTTTGAAGCCACGGCTCAACCTCTCGACCACTCTCCCCTCTCCTATGGCTAACCGCAGCGATTTTTTCTCTCGTTTCGTCAACTGGCTGAGCGCCAGCGGTCGGGACGGAGCCTCCATCAATCGTCAGGGCGGCAACTCTGATCTGTTCTCCCGCCTGATGAATCACATCAGCGGCTGAATCCAAACCTTTCAATCACCTTCCACACTGATTCGATGGACTACGTGCTTCCCAATGAGCTTGTCGACGGCATGATCGCCGCCGGCGGCAAGAAATCAACCGTCAGCATCAAGAATCTGCTGATCCGGGGCTTTTACTCCGGTGCGATTCTCGGCCTGGCTGTGATCCTGGCCCTAACCGTGGGCATCACCGTTAAAGCGCCCTTCGTCGGCTCGCTGCTGTTCCCCTTCGGCTTCGCCAGCATCGTTCTGTTCGGAATGGAGCTTGTTACCGGTAACTTCGCTCTATTGCCCATGGCCACCTGGGCCGGCAAGAGCTCCTGGCCCGCCACGTTCCGCAACTGGATCTGGGTGTGGATCGGCAACTGGGTCGGCACCGCTGTTGTGGCACTGATCATGGCCATCAGCCTGACCAGCGGCACCATGGACGGCGCTGCAGACAATGTTGGTGCACCGGTCTGGGATCTCGTGGCTCAGAAAATCATCGCCCTCAACCAGATCAACGTTGAAAAGAAATACGAGGCTCTCGGCGGCATGGGCTTCTTCCTTGCCTTTCTCAGGGGTGTCGTGGCCAACTGGCTGGTTTGCCTCGGCGTCACCATGGCCCTGGTGAGCAAGAGCGTCCCCGGCAAAATCCTGGCCTGCTGGCTTCCGATCACAGCGTTCCAATCGATGGGCATGGAGCACATCGTTGTGAACCAGTTCCTTCATACCGCAGGTCCGATTCTTGGATCGGGAGTGCCATTCACCAAGGTGATCTTCTGGAATTTCCTTCCGGTCACCATCGGAAACATCGTTGGCGGCATGGTGTTCATCGGCATGCTCTTCTACAGCACGCACCGCACCACCATGGAGAACGTGCTTCCCACAGAGCACGATGACAAACTCGAACGCGAACTGGCTGCTGAGCTGGGAGCTCGCTGAATCAACTGATGAGCTTGGACGAAGCCGCTCTTTGGGAGCGACTCGCGCAATCACGACGGGCTCCTCTGGAGCCTGACTGGCTGGGGGGGGTGTACTCCCCCAGCCTTTCTGCTGAGCTGCGCTGGGCCCTCTGCGAAAAACTTGGCATGCTGGCCGAACGTGGCTGGCCGGAGATCGAGCAGCTTCTGCAGAGCCACGGGGCTCAGAAAGAGCTGGTGATGGCAGCTGGTCTTTGCCACCAGAGCCAGGCACGGGATTGGCTGCTCACCATGCTGGTCGACTCACCGGATGACGACGATGACAACTTGGTTGTCGTTCAGGCACTGGGATGCTGGGGAGCTGAGATTCCAGGCTCGGTGATCAGCCGTTGCCTGAACCATCCCGGACAGCAGCAGCGCCTTGCCGGTTTGCAACTGTTGAGCTTTCGGGCACACCGTCTCAGCGACAGCGAACTGTTGACGTTCTGCGACGGTGCGATCAGGGATTTTCGAGATCCCGTGGTGGTGGCGGCCATCCGTGTTCTTCAGCGCCGTGATGGTGAATCGATCAGCGCCCGCCTGGCAGAGATCTGCCAAGACGGATCCATCACGGGAGCGGATGCAGCCTTCCGCGCTCTTGGTTGCATCGCCACTCCGGCGAGTCGGCAGCTCTTGATGGAGTTAAGCCAGACCCTTGAAGATGATGAACGTCGTGAACTCGCAAATCGCGAGCTGAAGCAGCAATTCCGGTAATAAAAAAAGGGCTCAGCATGGCTGAGCCCGGGTCAATGCCCCCCCAATCATCCGTTGATCACCACTTCTTGTAAGGCAGGAACTTCCCGCACATGGTGATTTCCACGCGATCCCCTTTGGGATCTTCGACTTTTTCCACATCCAAGGTGAAATCAATAGCACTCATGATGCCATCACCGAACTTTTCCTGAATCACATCTTTCAAAGGCATTCCATAAACCTGCATGATTTCATAAAAGCGGTAAATCAGCGGATCAGTCGGAATCACCGGTTCGAGACTTCCCTTGGTGGGGAACTCCTGGATCGCGGCAGTCATTACCGGGTCGAGAGAAAGCAGTTCTGCCAGCTTCTCAGCCTCTTCTTTCGATGCAGTGGCTTGTCCATAGAACAGAGAGGCAACCCAAACCTCATCGAGACCCATGGCCGCCTCGAGATCAGCGAAGCTGAGACCCTTGGCTTTCTTGGCAGCCATCAAGGTGGCCGTCACCGTGGCCTGCGTGGGCGCGGCCAGCGACGGAGTGGACATGGCGGAAACAGTCATGCTTAAGAGAAACAACAGTGCACTGCTTCAATGCAGCATTCCAAGGTGGAATGTCTCAGCAGCGGCAAGACTGTTGCGTCATCATTGATCCCGAAATGCAGCAATAACTACCAAAAACAGAGTTCGATTTCGAAACATCCGTCACATCCATGAGCCCATGAAAACTGGTGAAATAGTGAAGTGATGCTTGTAGGGCGATGAGTGAACTGTTCCGATCCATCTCCTCTCTGTTTCTCAGCCAACACCTCCAAACACAACCGGCAACCAATCTCGTTCTGGAACGCCTCTACTACGCGGATGGCCGTCACAACCCCAGTCATCCTCGCCACGGCAGCTTCGATGGATTGAGCGTCTTACCCACTGGTTGAATCGATTGGTAACAACCACTACCTCCAAAGGCCCAGGCGCTCCTGAACACTGCCGTCAGAGACTTGCCCGCAGGTGACCAGCACAGTATTGAGCGGTCGCGAGCGGTTCAAGCAACACCTGCGCAAGGTCGGCAGCGGCGAGCACACCAGCAAGGGCATGAGCCGTGAGGAGGCCGCTGACGCCCTCAACCTGATGCTGGAGGGTGAGGCAACACCGGCACAGATCGGTGCTTTTCTGATCGCCCACCGCATCCGACGGCCAGAGCCTCAGGAACTGACCGGCATGCTCGACACCTACCGGATCCATGGCCCGGTGTTGAGAAGCAAGGCCGATCAGAGGTCTCCGCTGTGCTTCGGCATGCCGTTCGACGGTCGGACGAGAACCGCACCGATCTACCCACTCACAGCCCTGGTGCTGCTGGCCTGCGGCCAACCGGTTGTTCTGCAGGGCGGCAACCGCATGCCGATCAAGTACGGCGTCACGGCGATCGACCTGTTCCGAGCCCTCGATCTCGAGCTCGGTGGTCTACCCCTCACAGCTGTGCAGGACGGATTCGACCGCAACGGTTTTGCACTGATCCATCAGCCGGATCACTTCCCGATCGCCGAAAGCCTCATCAGTTACAGAGAGGAGCTGGGAAAACGCCCCCCCGTCGCCAGCCTTGAACTGCTGTGGACCCCTCATGAGGGTGAGCATCTTCTGGTGAGCGGATTCGTGCATCCCCCCACGGAAAGCCGAGCCTGGGAAGCCCTGAAACTCGCCGGAGAAACCGATCTGCTCACGGTGAAAGGACTGGAAGGTGGAACGGATCTTCCGATCGGCCGGGCCTGCATCACCGCTCGGGTCAGAAACGGTGCGGCGGAACGCCTGATCCTCCACCCCCGCGATCACGGCTGCCACGACGCCGATGTGGAATGGTCCGACGAAACCACCTGGAAGACCCAGGCCCTGGACGCCCTTGGAAACAGCGGCCCCCTCCGGGATGCCGTGCGCTGGAATGCCGGTGCCTACCTGTGGTTCTCAGGGATCAGTGAAACGCTGGATGCAGGGGTGTCGCGCGTCGAGGCTTCTCTGCAGGACGGCAACGCCATGGACTGTCTGGATCAACTGCGGGGCTGGCGCAGCAACCTTTCCATCCGGTAACGCTCGAAGGGCACCCCGCCGATCGTGATCGATTCGGAGGCCAGGACCAGCCAACCTCGCCGCTCCAACAGAGGTCGGCTCAGCTGGCTCGCCTCCGTTCGAAGCCGTTCCAGGCCATCCGCTCTGGCATCGTCCTCAATCTGGGCCAGCAGGGCACTGCCATGGCCCCGACGGGCCTCCCGACCGCGGCAATACAACAACGACAAGCGATCTCTGGGATCGCGGATGGCGAACGCGGCATCCGTCCCGCTGATCCAGCCGTGCCCCTGCCTCAGAGTCCGATCCAGGACGCCCGGCAACCAGGCCAGAGCAGCCCAGGCCCTCACCTGCTCAGGGGTATAAAGCAGCGCTGCCTGGGTTTCGATCGCATCCGCGTAGATCTCCCGCAGCAGCAGGTGGTCGCCGGAGTGGATCGGTCGCAGGGCCATGCCGTTGGCCTGTGGGAATGTGAGTCTCCTCGACTCACAGCCCCCTTGCAGCGTCTCCGCATTCCCACCCTGCTGAGCGCCTTTCTGACGCTGCTGAACGATCGACTCAGCGAAAGCATCGTGTTTCCGCTGTTGCCGTTCCTGCTGGCTCGTTTTGCACCGGACGGCCGCACCCTCGGACTGTTGGCCGGCAGTTATGCCCTGGCTCAATTTCTCGTCACACCGCTGATCGGTGCACTGAGCGACCGCCATGGGCGCCGCCCAGTGATCGCCATCTGCGTCGCCGGTTCGGTGGTCGGCCTGGGACTGTTCGCACTCACCATCAGCCTGCCCTGGTCTGAGGGAGCATCCATTCCACTGCTCCTGCTGTTCGCTGCACGAATCATCGATGGCATCAGCGGGGGAACCGCAGCCACAGCAGGCGCCGTGCTGGCGGATATCAGTCCTCCGGAGCGACGGGCCCGTGCCTTCGGACTGATCGGTGTGGCCTTCGGCCTCGGGTTCATCGCCGGACCGTTCCTCGGGGGTCGCCTGGCAGGCATCAACGTCTCTCTACCGGTCTGGGTGGCGACAGGCTTCGCCATGCTGAATCTGGCTGTGGTGCTGAGCCTGCTGCCGGAAACCCATCCGCTGGAAGCGCGGCGGACCCTGCCCGACCGGCGTGCCCTGAACCCCTTCGCGCGGATCGGCTCCGTGATGAGCCAGGTCAGCGTCGGCCGGCTGTGCACCAGCTTCTTCCTGTTTTTTCTGGCCTTCAACGGCTTCACGGCGATCCTCGTTCTGTATTTCAAGCAGAGCTTCAACTGGGGGCCTGAACTGGCCACCACGGCATTTCTGGTGGTCGGCGTCGTCGCAACGGTTGTGCAGGGAGGCCTGATCGGCCCCCTGGTGAAGCGGTTTGGAGAATGGCGATTGACCCTGCTCGGCCTGGGACTGGTGATCGCCGGTTGTCTGATGATTCCGGTTCTGGGTTCGGCGGATCAGCCCGGAACGATTTTTCTTGCTGTCGGCATCCTGGCCTTCGGAACTGGCCTGGTGACACCGAGCCTGCGCAGCCTTGTGTCCAGACGGCTGGGGGAGGAGGGGCAGGGTGCCGCTCTCGGAAGTCTCCAGGCCTTGCAGAGCCTCGGCAGTTTTCTCGGACCGCCTCTGGCAGGTCTGAGCTACGACCTGATCGGCCCTACCAGTCCCTTCGCAGGCGCCGGCCTGCTGCTGCTGATCGTGATCGCTCTGGTCGCAGGAAGTCCTCTGCCGATGCGTCAGGAGAACAGTTTCAGCAGCTCATGATTGCTACGTTCGCGAGACGGCGCGTTGCAAGCCACAACCCCACCATGAGTGCAGCTGTCCTCCCCAAGAATGCCTATATCAATCGAGAACTGAGCTGGATCGCCTTCAACCAGCGTGTGCTGGCTCAGGCACTGGATGAACGCACACCACTGCTGGATCAGGCCAAGTTCAGCGCCATCTTCAGCAACAACCTCGACGAATTTTTCATGGTGAGGGTGGCCTCCCTGAAATCCCAGGTGGAGGCAGGCATCACCAGCCCCAGTGAAGACGGCAAAACGCCGCTGGAGCAACTGCTCACGATCCGCGAACACCTGATCCCCCTGCTGCAGCAACAGCAGGATCACTACCGGCTGCATCTGAAGAGCGAGCTGCTCAAACACAAGGTGCACCTGCTGGATTACGTCCAGCTGAACGATGCCCAAAAGAACTGGGTTGACGACACCTTCCTTACCTCGGTGTTCCCCTTGCTGACGCCCCTGGGGGTGGATCCGGCCCACCCCTTCCCGTTCGTCAGCAACCTCAGTCTGAACGTCGCAGCGATCATCCATGATCCTGAAACCGGAGAACGTCAGTTCGCGCGGGTCAAGGTGCCCCAAAAGAATCTGCCCCGATTCGTCGCGATCCCATCAGAACTGAGCGATGCCGAACCGGCACCGATTCACACAGCGATTCCCCTTGAACAGGTGATCGCCTTCAACCTGGAGCTGCTGTTTCCAGGGATGACCGTTGAAGGGCATTACTTCTTCCGGGTCACCCGCGATGCCGACCTCGAACTGCGTGACCTTGAAGCCGACGATCTGATGCTGGCTCTGGAGCAGGGGCTGCGCAAACGCCGCATGGGAGGAGAGGTGGTGCGCCTTGAGGTTCCCAACGAGATGCCGGAAGACGTGGTGGAGATGCTGATCACCGGACTCGCCGTCGAGGAAGAGGACCTTTACAGAATCGATGGCCCCCTGGGACTGGATGATCTGTTCGGACTGATAAGCCTGCCGCTTCCTCAACTGAAGAACAAATCACACACCGGATTGACCCCGGCAATGCTCGCCAGATCACAGCAGCACCTGATCGAGGAGGGTGCCATCAAGCCGGAAGAATTCGAGAACATCTTCGCGGTGATGCGTCAGCAGGACATCCTTCTCCACCACCCGTACGAACTCTTCTCCACCACCGTCGAAGAATTCATCAACCAGGCAGCGGACGATCCCCAGGTGATGGGGATCAAGATGACGCTGTATCGCACCTCGAAGGATTCGCCGATCATCGCGGCTCTGATCCGCGCCGCTGAGAACGGCAAACAGGTGATGGCCCTAGTGGAACTGAAAGCCCGCTTCGACGAAGACAACAACATCCAGTGGGCACGCCATCTCGAACGTTCCGGAGTCCATGTCATCTACGGAGTGCTTGGCCTCAAAACTCACACAAAGATTGTTCTCGTTGTTCGCAAGGAGCAAGACAAGCTACGAAGTTACGTCCATATCGGAACAGGTAATTACAATTCAAAAACTTCAAAGCTCTACACAGACCTGGGTCTTCTCTCAACCAGAACCGAGCTCGGTCAGGACCTTGTGGAGCTGTTCAACTACCTGACAGGGTTCTCAAAACAGCAGAGCTTCCGACGCCTGCTTGTGGCACCGGTCACCCTAAGGAAGGGGATGGAGTCGCTGATCCGCCGTGAGATCGAACATTCCCGGGAGGGCCGGCAAGGGCATATCAAAGCCAAGATGAACTCCTTGGTGGACTCCGAAATCATCAATCTGCTGTATGAAGCCTCTCAAGCAGGGGTGACGATCGAACTGATCATTCGGGGGATGTGCAGCTTGTACCCGGGTCGCGAAGGGATGAGTGAAACAATCAGGGTTGTGAGCATCATCGGTCAATTTCTCGAGCACTCACGTATCTTCTGGTTTGCCAACGGTGGCGCGCCGGAGGCCTACATCGGCAGTGCCGACTGGATGTCGCGAAACCTCGACCGCCGCGTCGAAGCGGTGACACCGGTTGAAGAACCTGAACTGCGCCTGAAGCTGGAACGGCTGCTGGAGCTGTATCTGAGAGACAACCGAGGGGCCTGGGACATGCAGAGCGACGGAAGCTTTGTGCAACGACGACCGAACCAAGGAGAGGACGAGCGTAATTCCCAGTTGCAGCTGATCGAGCAATGGAGCCGGGGCATCGAGCTGTCTTGATCGGATGATATGAAGAAGCGCAAAGTTACTGTGCCTAGTGTTACTGGAGTGCACGAGACATCCCTCATCACCTGAGGGAAATTGCAACCCGATCAACAAAAAGGGGCGATTGATGGGCGACTGCTGAAAGTCTTCGGATTCGAAGGAGTTGGTCGGGAGTGTGAGTGCTAAATTCAGCGCAAATCTATTTCAGGAGACCAGGGTGATGGGGATCCCTCTGGAATCTTCCGATACGACTGAAAAGTCGAAACGGAAGGAACCTGCATTGCCGTCCGCAGGACGGCGATCATCAACGCGTCAGGGTGGTCGTCTGGCCACTGATTCCATCGGTTTTTATCTCAGCAGCATCGGGCGTATCCCATTGCTGACTGCAGCCGAGGAAATTGAGCTTGCTCACCATGTCCAGGACATGAAGCAGCTTCAGGAGCTTCCTGAAGACGAACTGTCAGCACGACAGCGCCATCGCATCCGAATGGGCAAACGTGCCCGGGACCGCATGATGGCTGCCAATCTCAGGCTCGTCGTGAGCGTCGCCAAGAAATACCAGAATCAGGGCCTGGAGCTTCTGGACCTGGTTCAGGAGGGAGCCATCGGCCTAGAGCGGGCGGTCGATAAGTTCGATCCAGCCATGGGTTACAAATTTTCCACCTACGCCTACTGGTGGATCCGTCAGGGAATGACCCGGGCCATCGACAACAGTGCCCGCACCATTCGTCTGCCGATACACATCAGCGAGAAGCTGTCCAAAATGCGGCGCATCTCCCGTGAGCTGTCGCATCGCTTCGGTCGTCAACCGAACCGTTTGGAGCTGGCTCACGCCATGGGAATCGAACCGCGGGAACTCGAGGATCTCATTTCCCAGAGTGCTCCGTGCGCCTCTCTGGATGCCCACGCCCGCGGGGAAGAGGATCGGAGCACCCTTGGCGAACTGATCGCAGATCCGAACGGTGATGAGCCGATGGAAGGAATGGATCGGAGCATTCAAAAGGAACATCTGGGCGGTTGGCTGTCCCAGCTCAATGAGCGCGAACAGAAGATCCTGCGCCTGAGGTTCGGCCTCGGTGGTGAGGAGCCACTCACCCTTGCGGAGATCGGTCGACAGATCAATGTCTCCCGGGAAAGAGTGCGTCAGCTGGAAGCCAAAGCGATTCTCAAACTGAGAACCATGACCAACCACCAGCAAGCAGCCTGACAACCATCAGCTCAACTCGAAACGAGTGGATCTCAGTTGTGTGCGATAACGGTGTTGCAATTCAGGTTGTCTATCGATCAACTTTTTGAGTATTTGATAGCGACGCATTGTGAATGACTGACCTTCACTGATCAGCTTTTTCAAGCCAAGGCGTCTGACAAACCAAGAATACGACCACTGATAATAGATTTGATGCCACCAATTGATTCGATATTCTATCGGATCTCCATGGAAACGCCCCAGATCTTCTCCATCAACCTCAATGCAATATCCGTAACGATTATCTTTGATGGGTTGACGATTATTTCGATGCAATCGCCCTTTTACAAGAGAAGCACAATATTCATCATGGCTTCTGAACACTCTATGGTAAACAAACCATGGTTCAAATTTACCCGACAATCTCTCAAGATCTGAACTGGAAACTCGTTTACGCGTAGCGTTGAGCTTTGGAGAACTACCATCACTCAATCGGAAATCAGCCTGGTGAGATTTGTTCTGATAAACGTTAAAAGTATGAATTTTAGAGCCCTTAACAGCACCATTTAGTCGGCACATCGACTTCATTTGGCACATTTTCTTCATCCAAAGTGATCTGCTCAACACAGGCGAAAATGAAAGGCGCTGCAAAGAAGGAAGATCCGAATGCCATAGAAAAGAAACAACATCTGCTCTTTGATTTTGCCGCAATAAACTGCGAATACCCGTCCCAAACTCAGCTGGCATCAGATACTCGTCGATATCCAGAAACAGGAGGTGAGAAAATTTACGAGCTGCCTTTTCATTCTTGATAGCGTGATCATACATGGCTACTTGAAAAGATTTCTTTGCCTTCGTTGATAACCGCAGCAATTCATCAGACTGGACAAATTTAACGCGGCTCGAAGATGCAGAAATTCGGCGAATAATGCGATAACTATTGTCTGTAATGCCATTCATATAGATCTCAATTTCATCAACACCAAGATAAAGATGGTGAAAAATCCATTCCGCGAGATAGGGGGCTTCGTCTTTGGCAATGGCAACCAACTTGAGAGAGAGCATCGCCATCAAAAGCATTGTTTTTATGTTAACACAAACAAAGAGACATTGATTGTGGTAAAATACATATAATAAAAAGTCTGATCATGTTACCTGAAAAGCCGCCTAAAATTTTTGTCATCGGACATCATAAAATCGCGACACGCAGCATTGATCGGTTATTCCGCTGGGACGGGTATCCAACAATGCATTGCCGGAAGGGAAAAATTGCTCGAACAATGCTCACCAACCTTCGCCTGTTCAGACCACTGCTGCATGGCCTGGAAGATATACAAGTCTTCAGCGATATGGAATATGTCAGCTCTGATGGTGAATTGTTTTTTGGATATCGCCTGTTTCCCCAGCTGGATTATCACTACCCTGGCTCGTATTTTATTTACAATTACCGCAAGGTTGATGATTGGATTAAATCTCAATTCACCCACAGAAACAAGGCGCTGGGCTCCTACACACGCCGATACAAAAAAGCACTCAAGAAGCTTCTTAATGTCAACTCAATAAGCGATCAACAGCTGGAGCAGCACTATATTGATTGCTGGTCCCAGCATGAAAAAGACGTGAACCGATACTTCAGCGATCGCAACAATCTCATCCGGCTCGACATCACCAATGCTGACAGCAAGTCAGAATTCATTGATGCCATTCGTAAACTGAACTATCAGATTTCTCGAGACGATCTTCCTTATGTCGGCAAGACCAAAAAGAAAGCAACCTCAACCAGCACCAACTCAGACCAACAGCAACCTTGAACCCTGCAGAACTAAGCATCGTCCTCAAGTTGCTGATCATTGGCAGTTGGATCGCATCGCTGCTCCGCATCGCTGACCTGGTCAGGCAACTCGGAGACAATGATGGTGAGCTGAGTCGCAAGATTGTCCACATCGGAACGGCCGCAACCATTCCGATGGCATGGACTTTTGGACTCTCAAAAATCCTGATTGTGAGTTGTGGAATTGTCGTGACAACGCTCACTCTGATCAACCATCGTTGGCGACTGCTCAAGAGCATCGAAGACATCGGTCGACGAAGTTTTGGAACCAGCGCCTACGGACTTTCGATCACACTTCTGGTGGCTCTGCTCTGGCCTGAACGAGCAGACGCCGTCACCGCCGGAATTCTTGTGATGGGCATCGGCGATGGATGTGCCGGCTTGATCGGTCGTCGACTGAACAGCCCTCGCTGGACGTTGTTCGGGCAGACGAAGTCCCTTGCAGGCACAGTGACCATGGCAATCGCTTCAGGCCTTTGCCTGATCGTTCTCGCTCTCAGCACCCAGGCTGCGATTTCAGTTCCGACTCTGCTGCTCATCAGCGGCAGTGCCGTTGTTCTGGAACAAATCAGCTTCGCCGGGATCGACAACCTTTCGGTGCCGATCGGCGTTGCACTGCTCTGGCAACAGCTGATCCGATGAGATCGATCAGACCATCACCGTTGAGCGGCGAGTCGCCACAGCCTCTGCAAGACGGCCAAGCAACTGCTGGGTGGTCTCGATGCTGATGCAGGCATCCGTGATGCTCTGGCCGTAAGTGAGCTCTGACAGATCACCGGAGAGCTTCTGATTTCCCTCAACCAGATGACTCTCGATCATGACGCCCATCAGATTGGAGGAGCCTTCACGAACCTGATCGGCAACCGATTGCAGCACCTCGCCCTGGCACCGGAAATCCTTGTTGGAGTTGCCATGGCTGCAATCCACCATGAGGCGATCTGAGAGTCCGGCACCCGCCAGTTCGGCTGCCGCATCCTGAACGGCTTCGAGGTGATAATTGGTGCCGCGGTTGCCGCCGCGCAGCACCAGGTGACCATGGGGATTCCCGGTGGTGCTCACGATCGAAGCGTGACCATCCCGGTTGATGCCGAGGAAATGATGCGGCTTCGATGCCGCCCGCATCGCATTGATGGCGATGGTGGCACTGCCATCGGTGCTGTTCTTGTAGCCGATCGGCATGGACAGACCGGATGCCATTTCGCGGTGCGTCTGACTTTCCGTCGTGCGGGCCCCGATCGCCGTCCAGCTGATCAGATCAGCGATGTACTGCGGCACCACCGGATCGAGAAGTTCGGTGGCGGCGGGCATCCCCTCCCGCGCCAGATCCAGCAGCAGCCCGCGGGCCCGACGCAATCCGCTGTTGATGTCATAAGAGCCGTCGAGGTGGGGGTCGTTGATCAAGCCCTTCCAGCCCACCGTTGTTCTCGGCTTCTCGAAGTAGACCCGCATGACCACTTCCAGCTCTGCAGCATGGGTCTGACGCAGAGGCGCCAAACGGCTGGCGTACTCGCGCGCCGCTTCCACGTCATGGACCGAACAGGGCCCGACGATGACCAGAAGCCGCTGATCCTGCCCCCGCAGAATCGCCTGAATGCGTTGTCGAGCGGATGCAACGGTCTCGGTTGCGCTGGCGTCGATCGACAGTTCTGCGTGAAGAAGAGCGGGTGCCACCAGCGGACGCGTCTCCACCACGTGCAGATCGGAGGTGGCGGCCATCGAGCAGCTTCAAACCGGTACAAGGCTACGCACCTCTGAACCGAAGGACAGACCCGTCTCCATGAAGAATGGACTTCCGCATCGTCTCGTCACTTCGCATGCTGAGCACCTACCGCGCGCTTGCCGCTGAACGCGAAGCCCAGGGTGTTCCGCCGCTCCCCATGACGGCTGAACAGACCAGTGCGCTCACCGAGCTGCTGCAGAACCCTCCGGCTGGGGAAGAGACGACCCTGCGAGAGCTGCTCGTGGATCGCATCCCCCCCGGGGTGGACGAGGCGGCCTATGTGAAAGCCACCTGGCTGAGCGCCGTGGCCCAAGGGGAGGCCACCAGTCCCCTGGTCTCGCCGCTGGAGGCCACGCGCCTGCTGGGAACGATGGTGGGGGGCTACAACGTGTCGGCCCTGATCGAGCTGCTCCAGCACAGCGATGAGCAGCTGGCCGGCTGCGCCGCTGAAGGCCTCAGCCGAACCCTGCTGGTGTACGACGCCTTCAACGAGGTGATGGAACTGGCAGCCAGCAACCGCTTCGCCAAGCAGGTGGTTGACAGCTGGGCTGCGGCCGATTGGTTCACCTCAAGGCCGGAACTTGCCGAAACGATCACCGTGACGGTGTTCAAGGTGGAGGGAGAAACCAACACCGACGACCTCTCCCCGGCCACCCACGCCACCACACGCCCTGATATCCCCCTTCACGCTCTGGCGATGCTGGAGACTCGGGACCCCGATGGCCTGAAGACCATCGCCTCTCTTAAAGAGAACGGTCACCCCGTGGCCTACGTGGGCGATGTGGTGGGCACTGGCAGCTCCCGCAAGAGCGCCATCAACTCCGTGCTCTGGCACACCGGCGATGACATCCCGCATGTGCCGAACAAACGGGCGGGTGGGGTGATCCTCGGAAGCAAGATCGCACCGATCTTTTTCAACACTGCTGAAGACTCCGGGGCTCTGCCGATCGAATGTGACGTCACAAGCCTGAACACCGGTGATGTGATCACCATCCGTCCTCATGCCGGCACGATCGAAAAAGACGGCGCGGTGGTCAGCCGGTTCGAACTGAAGCCCAGCACCATCAGCGATGAGGTTCGTGCGGGCGGCCGCATTCCCCTGATGATCGGCCGCGCCCTCACCGACAAAGTGCGCGCCAAGCTCGGCCTGGCACCCTCCGATCTGTTCATCCGTCCCAGTGCACCAGCGGACACCGGAAAGGGCTTCACCCTGGCCCAGAAGATGGTGGGCAAAGCCTGCGGTCTCACCGGAGTGCGTCCCGGTACCAGCTGCGAACCACTGATGACCACAGTCGGCTCCCAGGACACCACCGGGCCGATGACCCGGGACGAGATGAAGGAGCTGGCCTGTCTGGGCTTCTCCTCCGACCTGGTGATGCAGAGCTTCTGCCATACCGCCGCCTATCCCAAACCGGTGGACCTGCAGACCCAGAAGGATCTGCCCGACTTCTTCGCTCAGCGCGGCGGCGTCGCCCTTCGCCCCGGCGACGGGATCATCCACAGCTGGCTCAACAGGATGCTGCTGCCCGACACGGTGGGCACCGGTGGCGACAGCCACACCCGCTTCCCCCTGGGCATCTCCTTCCCAGCCGGGTCCGGCCTGGTGGCCTTCGCCGCGGCCATCGGTGCCATGCCTCTGGACATGCCCGAGTCGGTGCTGGTGCGGTTCAGCGGCTCGCTGCAGCCTGGCGTCACCCTGCGGGATGTGGTGAATGCGATCCCATGGGTGGCCATTCAACGCGGGCTGCTCACCGTGGAGAAGGCCAACAAGAAGAACCTGTTCAATGGCCGGATCATGGAGATCGAAGGTCTTCCCGACCTCAAGCTCGAGCAGGCGTTCGAACTCACCGACGCCAGTGCCGAGCGCTCCTGCGCAGGCTGCACGATCAAGCTCTCCGAGCAGACGGTCAGCGAATACCTGAGAAGCAATGTGGCCCTGCTCAAGAACATGATTGCCCGCGGTTACAGCGATGCCCGCACCCTGGCCCGCCGGATCAAGGAGATGGAGGCCTGGCTGGCCAACCCCCAGCTGCTGAGTGCCGATTCCGATGCGGAGTACGCCGAAGTGCTGGACATCAACCTGGACGAACTGACCGAACCGGTGCTGGCCTGTCCCAACGATCCGGACAACGTGAAGCTGCTGAGTGAGGTGGCCGGGAACCCCGTGCAGGAGGTGTTCATCGGCTCATGCATGACCAACATCGGCCATTACCGCGCCGCGGCCAAGGTGCTGGAGGGCTCCGGCAGCAACAAGGCCCGTCTCTGGGTCTGCCCCCCAACCCGCATGGATGAGGAGACCCTCAAGGCCGAGGGCTACTACGCCAGCTTCGAGGCAGCGGGCTCACGCATGGAGATGCCCGGATGCTCCCTGTGCATGGGCAATCAGGCACGGGTGGAGGACAACACCACTGTCTTCTCCACCAGCACCCGCAACTTCAACAACCGTCTCGGCAAGGGTGCCCAGGTGTATCTGGGAAGCGCTGAGCTGGCGGCGGTGTGCGCCCTGCTGGGACGAATCCCAACAGCTGAGGAATACCGCACGATCGCGGCCGAAAAGATCGACCCCCTCTCCGGCGAGCTCTACCGCTACCTGAACTTCGACCAGATCGACGGATTCGCAGATCAGGGACGGGTGGTCACCTCGGATGCGGAAGCAGCAGTGCTTGCAAACGCCTGAACAACTCTCAACACGTGCCTTCCACGAGCGAACCGAAACAGCGACGTCACCAACTTGGCTCCAGCCGCAGCATTCGCACACTGCTCGAGCGGCGCTGGCTCGTGGTGGTGCTGGCCCTCTCGCTCACGGGCCTCGGCGCTGCGATCACAGGACTGCTGTTCAAAGGAGGCATCAACCTGCTCCGGGACTGGCGCCTGGAACTGCTGAACGAACTGCCCGCCTGGGTGGTCCTGCCAGCGCTGGGGGGGGTCGGCGGCATGGTTTCCGGCTGGCTGGTGACCAATTTCGCTCCAGCCGCCGGTGGCGCCGGCATCACTCACATCATGGGGTTTCTTCGCCACAAGTCAGTGCCCATGGGCCTGAGGGTGGGCCTTGTGAAACTGTTCGCTGGCATCATCGCCATCGGCAGCGGCTTCCCACTCGGTCCTGAAGGACCTGCCGTGCAGATGGGTGGTTCCGTGGCCTGGCAGATGTCGCGTTGGTTGAAGGCTCCGGTCGCCTTCCGGCGCGTCATCGTCGCCGCCGGCGGTGGGGCCGGGATCGCAGCAGTGTTCAGCGCACCCATCGGCGGCTTCATCTACGCCATCGAGGAACTGCTTCACTCGGCCAGGCCGGTGGTGCTGCTGCTGGTGATCATCACCACCTTCTCCGCCGACACCTGGGCTGACGTTCTGGGGTACCTCGGCCTCAGTCCAGGCTCTGGAGGACTGGATGGAACGGTCGGATTTCAGGTGGAGCGCGAATTCTCTCCCCTCCTGAAATTTCTGCCGATCGATTTCCCGTATCTGATCGCTCTCGGTGCTGTGATCGGACTGCTTGCAGAGCTCTACTGCCGCTACGTGCTGACCCTGCAGCGCCATGGCAACAGCTGGTTCGGCAGTCGTCTGATCCTGCGCATGTCCCTCAGCGGTCTGTTGCTGGGCGGGGTCTATGCCGCTCTCCCACAGACGTTCCACAACCCTGCGGAACTGCACCATCTGATCGGGGAGGGAACTGCGGACGTGAGGCTGGCGCTCACCAGTTTCGTTGTGCTGTTCTTCAGCACAGGCCTGGCCGCGGCCTCGGGAGCCCCGGGGGGATTGTTCATGCCGATGCTGACCCTGGGTGGTGCGATCGGACTCGCCTGCGGTGGCGGCGTGGAAGCCCTGACGGGTCATGTCCCCACCACGTATGTCTTCGCCGGGATGGGGGCTTTCGTGGCGGGCTGTTCCCGCACACCGATCTCGGCGATGTTTCTGGCCTTCGCCCTCACCAAGGATCTGCTGATCCTCAGGCCGATCATGGTGGCCTGCCTGATGAGCTTCCTCGTGGCCAGGCTGTTTGACCACCGCTCGATCTATGAGCGTCAGATGGGCATGGAACTGGATGCGGAGAACCGGATGCAGACCCACCTGGATCGGCAACGACGGCCGTTCAACGCACCACCGAGACCGGCATCCAACTCTGGAGACGAACGCTGAACCAGGAAACGCTGCTGTTTGAGCGGGCAGTCCCGGAGAGCGATGCCCTCAAGGCGGTGCTGGCCTTCCCGAGCACCTATTCGGTCGGCATCACAAGCCTCGGCTACCAGATCGTCTGGGCAACCCTCGCCCAGCGCGCGGATGTGGACGTCCGCCGGCTGTTCACGGACCAGTCGGATCCGTTGCATCGACACATCGATCTGTTCGGTCTATCGCTCAGCTGGGAGCTGGATGGACCCGTTCTGCCGGAGCTGCTGCGGAACCAGCGCATTCCGATCTGGGCTGTCGATCGAAGCGACGCCGACCCGATCGTGTTCGGCGGGGGGCCGGTGCTGACCGCCAACCCCGAACCCCTTGCACCGTTCTTCGATGCCGTGCTTCTGGGAGATGGCGAACTGCTGTTGCCAGCCTTCGTCGATGCCCTAAAGAGCTGCCGGCAGGCTCCAAGAGCCGAACGACTGCGACGGCTGGCCGGAGTTCCGGGGGTCTACGTCCCGAGCTTGTATGCCCCGCGGTACGACCCGGATGGAACGCTGCTGAGCGTGGAGCCCATCGATCCGGATCTGCCATCGGTGATCGAAAAGCAGACCTGGCGAGGCAACACCCTGAGCCATTCCACGGTGATCACACCGGAAGCCGCCTGGCCGGACATCCACATGGTGGAGGTGGTGCGCAGCTGTCCGGAACTCTGCCGCTTCTGTCTGGCCAGCTACCTCACCCTGCCGTTCCGCAGCGCATCGCTGGATGACGGACTCATCCCGGCGGTCGAGAAAGGCCTGACAGCGACCCGCCGGCTTGGGCTGCTGGGAGCCTCAGTGACGCAGCACCCGCAGTTCGATGATCTGCTGACCTGGCTGGACCGGGACCGGTTCGATGACACCCGCGTCAGCGTCAGTTCCGTGCGGGCCGCCACGGTGACTCCGGAGCTTGCAAGGATCCTGACGAAGCGGGGCAGTCGCTCCCTCACCATCGCCATCGAAAGCGGCAGCGAACGCATACGGCAGGTGGTGAATAAGAAACTGAGCACCGAACAGATCCATGCGGCCGCCAGTCACGCCAAACAAGGAGGGCTCCGTGGACTCAAGCTGTACGGAATGGTCGGACTGCCAACGGAGACGGACGATGACGTGGACGCCACGGCCGACCTGCTGCTGACCCTGAAGAAGAACACGGCAGGGCTGCGCTTCACCCTCGGTGTCAGCACCTTCGTGCCCAAGGCCCAGACGCCGTTCCAGTGGCAGGGCGTCAGACCTGAAGCGGACAAACGACTGAAACGACTGGCGAAACGGTTGAAGCCGAAAGGAGTGGAGTTGCGACCGGAAAGTTACGGCTGGAGCGTGATCCAGGCACTGCTGTCGCGCAGCGACCGGCGTCTTGCCCCGGTGATCGCCGCGGTTGGCGAAGCCAGGGAAAGCATGGGTGGCTGGAAAAAGGCCTACCGCGCCGCTCTCAATGGCGAACTGGAGCCCATGCCGGGCCAGGCTTCACCGCCACCACCCCCGTGGCGGGATGTGATCGAGGAGAACTGGGACGCCTCACGAACCTTGCCCTGGACGCATCTCCGGAGTGCGATCACCCCGGAGCGTCTGCGGGAGCATCACGATCTGGCGCTGCCTCCAGATCACCGTGCTCCCGGATGAAGCCATGCAGGCCTGACAGCAGCACCCAGCCGAGGATGTTGAGCCGGCTGTCGAAGAAGGGCAGATCCGTGGCGTGCATCGCCACCAGAACCAGCACGGCGGTCCACCAGCCCCGTTCCATCGGACCCCGGCGGAGCATGCCCCGTTTCAGCGCCACCACGATCAGCGCCAGAACGGTTCCCACCAGCAGCACCGCCACCGGGAGACCATGGCTGACCGCCAGCTCCAGGGGGAGGTTGTGGGAATGCCCGTGCCATTTCCTTTGGGCATGGATCGGATACAGAACGCTGAAGGCCGCCGCACCCCAGCCCAGCCACGGCCGCTGAGCGATGAGCTCAACCCCGAAACGCCACTGGGCCAAACGGGTGAGGCTGTCCGTGGACTGCCCCTCCACCAGACGCTGTCTCAGGCCGGAGGGCAGCAGACCTTGTGCCCATTGCTGAAGAGAGTCGGGAACACCCGGAAGCACCGCCAGCGCCAGAGGCATCGCGGCTAGGAGCAGAAGAGGCAACAGCCACCACCACTGCATCGGACCCAGTACCCAGGGAAGCGCCAACGGCAACGCCCCCATGGCATTACGAGAACGGGTGAGCACAACGGCAGCCACCAGGACTGATGCCAGAAGCATCGCGACGGCACGACACCAGAGGGGATCCCGACGACGCAGCACCGCCGCCAGTGAGAGCGGCCAGATCACAGCGAGCCAGGCGCCCGCGACATTGGCGTAATCAAACAGACCGGAAAGCCGGCCTTCGGGATGGCCTCCGGGAGCCACAAACCAGACGATCCCACCACCGAGCAGCTGCCACGGGCCGGACCAGCCCAGCAACATCTGACCGAAACCCGTGATCAGCACGGGAACGGTTCCGGCCAGAAGCACACGCGCGGCCAGGCGACGCTGGTCGGCGGAGCGCACATAAGGCTGAAATGCCCAGAAGCCCCAGATGAATGGAAGCCAGTTGCCCAGGCCAGCCCAGGCAAGAGCCCCGGTCTGCGAAAGAAGGCAGCCGATGAGCATCAGCATGCCGGCCAGAAGCAACGGCAGGATCCAGGGATCCCGCCAGATCGGCTGATCGCGACCACGACTGCCGCTCAGGCAAGCCACGAACAGGAACAGTGCCGCCAGCAGAGCGCTGGAGGGCAGCAGAAACAGTCCGATAAGAAAGCAGCGACCTGCGAAACCGGCGAGGTCCTTTCCGAGAAAACGCTCTTTCACGCAAAAACGGCCGTGCGCCCCCGATAGACCATCACCTGGCGGCACAGGTGCAGTCGCAAGGCACGGGCGAGAGCCAGTCGCTCGGTGTCACGACCCTTGCGGATCAGATCGTCCACTTCGTCGCGGTGACTCACATGGGCAATGGTCTGTTCAATGATCGGGCCGGCATCAAGGTCTTCGGTGACGTAATGGGCCGTGGCACCGATCAGCTTCACACCGCGCTCCCAGGCACGGTGATACGGCTGCGCTCCCTTGAAAGCCGGCAGGAAGGAGTGGTGAATGTTGATCACCTCGGAAAAGCGGCTGAGAAAATCACTGCTCAGCACCTGCATGTACTTCGCCAGCACGGCCAGGTCAATGGCGTGATCCTGGAGCAGCTGCAGCATGCGCTGTTCCGCCTCCGGCTTTGTCTCCCGGGTGACAGGCACCCACTCGAAATGAACACCGAAACCGGTGCACAACGCCTCAAGGTCGGGATGATTGGCAATCACCAGGGGAACCCGCATGGGCAATTCACCGCTCTGCACCCTCCAGAGCAGATCCTGAACACAATGACTCTGCCGGCTCGCAAAAATCGCCACCCGAGGCAGCTCATCCGAGAAATGCAGCTGAGCCTGCCCATGCAGTCGTTCCGCCAGAGCAGCCGCAGACTCCGGAAGTGCCTGACGGGAAATGCCGAAACCGTTGAGCATCCACTCGATCCGGCTGAGGAACAAACCTGCACCGGCATCTGTGTGATGGTCGGCATGACGGATGTTTCCTCCGTTAGCGGCCACCCACCCGGCCAGCTCACTGACCAGCCCTGGACGATCCGGACAGATCAGCTGAAGGATGACCGTAGGCTCGCTCACGACTACAGACTGAAAAGCAAATTCTCCCGCGCTGAAACCGCTGGTTAAAGTCTCAAAGGTTTTTTCCTGACCATGCTGAAGGCCCTGCGACGCCTGGCCGCCATCTGCCTCTGCGTCACGTTGAGCCTGGGTCTGTTGGCCCCGGCTTCTGTCAACGCCGCCGGCATCAAACCTGACGATCTGGCTGTGATCCGCCGTCAGGCCGCTGCGTTCGAAGACACCAAGTCGCGTCTTCCGGATCTGGCCCGGTTGGTGAGCGCCGAGGACTGGGTCTTCACCCGCAACCTTCTGCATGGACCGATGCAGGAGGTGGGCCGCGAAATGCTGTACATCAATCAGCGTCTGGATCGCTCTGAGCGCAAGGATGCAGACAAGATCGCCCGCAAGCTGAAGGAAGCCCTGGCTGATCTTGATGAAGCTGCACGTCTGCAGGATGGATCCCGCCTTCAGCGCTCTTACAGCGCCCTGGCAGCCAGCTTCGACGCCTACTCCGATGTAATCCCGGCCGAGGCCTACAGCTGAACCGAACGATTGCCGTTGTCGGTGCCGGCGTCGTCGGCGCCGGCGTGGCCTGGCACCTGGCACGACAAGGCCACCCGATCACACTGATCGATCCAGGCCTTGAAGAATCGGTCAAACGCACAAGCGGTGACGGGAACCATCTGACGGGAACCCATGCATCGCTGGGCGTTCTCATGGGAAACGTGTTCCGGCGTTCGAGTGGTCGCGGTTGGCGCCTCCGGCAGAGAAGCATGGCACTGTGGCCCTCGTGGGTCTGCGCACTGCAGCGGCAGGAACCGGAACTGATCCTGAAGACACCGCTGCTGCAGCTCGCAGACGGTGATGAAACGCTCGGCCGCATGCGGAAGCTTGCCGACACCAGGTCAGACTGTGGACTCTCCCTGCTTGAACGACACCAGCTGCAGGGCGTCTGGCCGGGCATCACCCATGGGGGACTGCTCTCCGAACGGGATGGACGCATCAACCCGCTGATGCTGCTGAAAGCTCTGCGAAAGGCCCTCGCCGATCTGCCGGTGACTGGGGTGGCCGCTGCTGTGGAGACGATCAGTCGCGCCGAGCCCGGACAGGGAGGTGGCTGGCGGCTGGGCTGCGATGACGGGAGTTGCCTGCATCAGGACACCGTCGTGATCTGCGCAGCGCTGAACAGTCCTGCTCTCCTGGAGCCACTGGGTCATCCACGCCCGATGCAGCCGGTGCTCGGACAGGCTCTGAGACTGAAGATCACATCCGGGCCGACGAACTGGATGAGCTGGCCAGCCGTCCTGGTGCATCGGGGATACAACCTGATTCCCGATGGACACGGTCATGTGCTGCTCGGCGCCACCGTGGAACCTGGCGAGCGATCAGAGCCGGAACCGCTGCAACTGATGCGCCATCTCGAAGACTCAGCACCCGAGTGGCTGCGCAACGCCAAGGTGCTGGAACACTGGAGCGGACTGCGGGCCAGACCGGTGGAGCGACCGGCACCCTTGCTGGAACGGCTGGAACCAGGGCTGCTGCTGGCGACCGGCCACTACAGAAACGGTGTTCTACTGACACCTGCCACCGCGGAATGGGTCGAACAGCACCTGGAAGATTCGCTATCAATGATGAGCAAGTCTTAAATCAGCCTTGGACTCGCCTGCATAGCTTCCGGAAGGTTCAACCTCTGTACCCACATCGGATTCATGAGTCGTTCCAACATCCTCAAAAGTCTTGCGGCCACTGCCGGCATCACCGCCACCGTGACGCTCGCCGGCTGTGGCGGCGGCACCGGTGGCGGAGGGGGTGACCAGGTCACAGGCAAGCTCAATGGCGCCGGTGCCTCGTTCCCCGCGGCCATTTATCAGCGCTGGTTCCAGGAGCTCCAGCCCGAGGGCGTCGCGGTCAACTACCAGTCGGTTGGCTCCGGCGCCGGAGTGCGGCAGTTCACGGCCGGAACCGTGGATTTCGGTGCATCCGACAAGCCGATGAAAAAGGATGAGATCGCGAAGGTGAGCCGTGGTGTGCTGCAGATCCCGATGACGGCCGGAGCCATCGCAGTCGCTTACAACCTCGACGGATGCGATCTGAAACTGAGCCAGGACCAGCTGGCCGGAATCTTCCTCGGCAAGGTCAAGAACTTCAACGAGCTGGGCTGCGCTGATCAGGCGATCACCGTGGTCCGTCGCTCCGACGGTTCCGGCACCACGTACAACTTCACCAAGCATCTCTCGGCCATCAACGAGGAGTGGAAGACCAAGATCGGTGCTGCGAAGGCCGTCAAATGGCCCACGGGCGTCGGCTCGAAAGGCAATGAAGGCGTTGCCGCCCAGCTGAATCAGATCAAGGGTGGGGTGGGTTACGTAGAAGCCGCCTATGTGAAGGGCAAGCTTCAGGCCGCCGCTGTCACCAATGCCTCCGGTGAGCAGGTGAAGCCCACCAATGAAACGGAAAGCGCCGCTCTCGACTCCATCGACATCGGCTCGGATCTGATCGGTGGCAACCCGAATCCACCCCAGGGTTACCCGATCGTCACCTTCACCTGGGTGCTGGCCTACGAAACGGGCAACGGCGGCAAGACCGCCGCTCTGAAGAAGGCCTTCGAGTTCATGCTGTCCGAGAAAGCTCAGGCACAGGCACCTGATCTCGGCTACGTCACCCTGCCCGAGGGTGTGGTGGAGAAGTCCCTGGCTGCGGTCGAGAAGATCGCTGAGTGATCACAACCGTCAAGCGATTGCGGGCAATAAAAAAGGGGGCCGATGGGCCCCCTTTTCAATGGTCACGGCTCAGCCGATCACTTGGATTCCGTGAATTCAGCGTCGATCACATCATCACTGGCACCAGTGCTGCCGGCGGCACCGTTGCCTGGATCAGCCTCACCATCGGGTGATGCGCCCGCTTCAGCACCAGCCTGCTGATAGACGGATGCTCCAACGGTGTAGAGCTCCTGCTGCAATTCCTCCAGCAGAGTCTTCATCGCGTCGTAATCGTCCTTCTCGGTGGCTTCCTTGAGCTTGAGGCGCTTCTCCTCCAGCTTCGCCTTGGCGTCGGCATCGACCTTGTCGCCCAGTTCGCCCATCTGCTTTTCAGCTTGATAAACGAGGGTTTCGGCCTGGTTCTTGAGGTCGATCTTCTCGCGCTTCTCCTTGTCAGCGCTGGCATTGGCCTCGGCGTCCTTGACCATCTTGTCGACTTCGGTATCCGACAGGGTCGACGCACCGGTGATCGAGATGGACTGCTCCTTGCCGCTGCCCTTGTCCTTGGCGGTGACGCTGAGGATGCCGTTGGCATCGATATCGAAGGTCACCTCGATCTGAGGCACACCCCGGGGTGCCGGGGGGATGCCATCGAGACGGAAGGTTCCAAGTGACTTGTTGTCGGACGCCATCTCGCGCTCACCTTGGAGCACGTGAATTTCCACATTGGTCTGACCATCCACAGCCGTGGAGTAGGTCTCGGTCTTCTTGGTGGGAACCGTGGTGTTGCGGGTGATCATCTTGGTCATCACACCGCCGAGGGTTTCCACTCCCAGGGAGAGGGGCGTGACGTCGAGCAGAAGGATGTCCTTCACCTCGCCTGCCAAAACACCGCCCTGAATGGCAGCACCGACAGCCACCACCTCATCGGGGTTCACCGTCTGGTTGGGGTCTTTGCCGGTGATGCGCTTGACCAGTTCGAGCACAGCCGGGATGCGGGTGGAACCACCCACCATCACGATCTCGTCCAGCTCGCCGGAGGACAACTTGGCGTCCTTGAGCGCCTGCTCCACAGGCATGGCGCAGCGGTCGATCAACTTGGAGGCCAGTTCCTCGAACTTGGCGCGAGTGAGGGTGAGATCCAGGTGCTTGGGACCCTCAGGTGTGGCCGTGATGAACGGCAGATTGATCTCGCTCTGGGTGGCGTTGGACAGCTCGACCTTCGCTTTTTCAGCGGCTTCGGTAAGGCGTTGCAGGGCCTGCTTGTCCTGACGCAGATCGATGCCTTCGTTGGATTTGAACGTCTCGGCCAGGTGATCAACGATCACTTTGTCGAAGTCGTCACCGCCGAGGTGCGTGTCACCAGCGGTGGACAACACCTCAAACACGCCGTCGCCAACTTCGAGCACAGACACATCGAAGGTGCCGCCGCCGAGGTCGAACACCAGGATGCGCTCGTTGCTCTTCTTGTCGAGTCCGTAGGCCAGAGCGGCAGCAGTGGGCTCGTTGATGATCCGCAGCACCTCGAGGCCGGCGATCTTGCCGGCATCCTTGGTGGCCTGGCGCTGGGAGTCGTTGAAGTAAGCGGGAACGGTGATCACCGCCTGGGTGACCGTTTCTCCCAGATACTTGCCGGCGTCCTCCGCCAGCTTGCGCAGCACCTGGGCACTCACCTCCTCAGGGGCGAACTGCTTGTCGAGAATTGGGCACTTCACCTTCACATTGGAGCCGGCCTTCTCGACGCCGTAGCTCACTTCCTTGGATTCCTCATTGACCTCATCGACGCGTCGGCCGATGAATCGCTTGACGGAATAAAAGGTGTTGTCTGGATTCATCACCGCCTGACGTTTGGCGATCTGACCGACAAGCTGATCCTGGTTCTTGGTGTAAGCGACCACGGAGGGCGTTGTGCGGAAGCCCTCGGCGTTGGCGATGACGGTGGGCTTGCCACCCTCCATCACAGACACGCAGCTGTTCGTAGTGCCAAGGTCAATGCCGACAACCTTGCCCATCGGTGGTCACCTCCTGAAAATGCGGTTCTGAACCACGTCATCTTCTTCAGCAGAGCCCTGGACAGGCGAGGTGTGGTTCCCGAACAGGCAGGCTGGATGGGCGATCCCGCAGCACGATGATCAACGGCGGCACAGCCCTGGTGGGACTGCTCGGCAACCCGGTGCGGCATTCCCTCTCACCAGCGATGCACAACGCGGCCCTGGCTGAGCTTGGGCTGAACTGGCGCTATCTCGCCCTGCCCTGTGAACAACACCATCTCCGGGATGTGCTCGACGGACTCCACGCCGTGGGCTGCCGCGGCCTCAACGTCACCATTCCCCACAAGCAGGCCGTTGCCGGCCTGTGCCGGAAGCTGAGCCCACTGGCATGCCGCCTAGGGGCCGTGAACACCCTGATTCCTGAAAACGGAAGCAGCTGGACAGGCAGCAACACCGATGTGAACGGTTTTCTCGCGCCCCTTGAAACCCACATCGACTGGACGGGACGCCGGGCGGTGGTGGTCGGCTGCGGTGGGTCGGCCAGGGCAGTGGTGGCAGGCCTGCAGACTCTCAATCTGACTGCGATCAGCGTGATCGGGCGTCAAACCACGACCCTTCAGCCATTTGTGCAGGATCTGAACCTGGAGGAAGCACCCCTGGACCCTCTGCTCGATTCGGACCCATCCATCGCGGACGTGATCGCAGCCAGCGACCTAATCGTCAATACAACCCCTGTCGGCATGGCTCAGCACGGCCAAGCCGGCGCCATGCCACTGGGAGAGAGCCTCTGGAGCGGAATCAAAACCGAAGCAACGCTCTATGACCTGATCTACACCCCGCGCCCCACCGCCTGGCTGCAATGGGGCCGAAAGCGCCAGCTGCACTGCATCGATGGCCTGGAGATGCTGGTACAGCAGGGGGCCGCTTCCCTGAGGCTCTGGAGCGGCCATGACGATGTGCCTGTGGATGCCATGCGCTCGGCAGCTGAAACCGCGCTGAAGGCCTAGCGTCGATTCAGTTCTCTTGGCGGTGTGGAGATTCCTGTCTGGCAGCGGGTGGTGGCCCCTTTGGTTTATCTGCTGCCCTGGAGCGACGCCATTCCTTTTGGAGGCCCGCTGTTCCAGCAGTACCCATGGATGCAGTGGTTCACTCTTCCCGTTCTGCCCCTGGCACTGCTCGAACGGAGCGTTCCCTTCGGACTCGGGGGTCTGCTCCTGTTCTTCGTGCTGTTTCTGGCGGTTGTTCGCAACCCGAACGTTCCCTACTTCGTGCGTTTCAACACGCTCCAGGCGCTGCTCACCGACATCATTCTCGTCGTGCTGGGCTTCGCCTTCACGATTCTGCTCCAACCCCTTGGCGGAAGCGGACTGTTGATGCGGACGCTGTCCAGCACCGTGGTGATCGCCACATTGGCGATCCTGCTGTTCGCCCTGGCGGAGTGCCTGCGCGGCCGCGAGCCGGACCTGCCGGGCATCAGCCAGGCTGTCCGCATGCAGTTGTACTGAGAAGGACACCCCGGGGGATAAGGTGTTGGATCCGTCGCTCACCGAAGTGAGCCGTCCGTCCCAGTCGGAACAGCCCATGACGCACGATCCCTATTACGAGACCATGTACATCCTCCGCCCGGACATTCCGGAGGAGGAAGTGGAGAGCCACCTCACCAAATACCGCGACATGCTCGTGGAGACGGGAGCAGAAGTTCTGGACAATCAGATGCGCGGCAAGCGCCGTCTGGCCTACCCGATCAACAAGCACAAAGAAGGGATCTATGTGCAGCTGAGCCACAACGGTGACGGTCAGCAGGTGGCTGTGCTCGAGAAGGCGATGCGTCTCAGTGAAGATGTGATCCGCTATCTCACCGTGAAGCAGGAAGGCCCGTTGCCGGCACCCCGTGTCATGCCGGGCAGCGAAGCGCCTGCTCAGCCGCAGGAACAACAGCAAGCATCGGAAACACCTGCGGGAACAGCCGGCTGAGCGGTTGTGCAGTCCATGGGCGAGCGATAGCGTCCGCCCATGGACTCTTCAGATGACCAGCATCAGGCCCCCGAGCCGCGATGGATCGCCTCTGTCTCGGACGTCAACGAGCGCGATCTGAACACACTTCAGCGTCGAGTCTCTGAACTTGAGGAACAGGTGCGCACCTACGAAGCGCTTCTGGACGATTTACCTGATCTGTTCGAACGCAAATTCCAGCAGCGGCTGGAGCCACTGCTGGAGCGCTACCGATTACTGGCCAGTCAGGGTTCGGAGCTGAGGGCCGGTCAGCCCCCCCTGGTGCAGGCGGAGAGCACCAATATTCTCCGCTTCCCAATGCTGCGAATTCCTGCCCTGCTGCAACGACGGAAATCAGCCTGATCTGCGCTGCGAGGCCGCCCAGAGACGGGTTGGCAGTCCCCAGACGTAGATGAATCCCTCCGCAGCTCGATGATCAAAACGATCCTCACTGCCGTAGGAGGCCATCTCCGGCACATAGAGGCTGGACTCCGTTGAGCCACGGCCGATCACCGTGGCCGTGCCCTTGAGCAGCCGCAACCGCACCACACCATTGACGTGGGTCTGCGTGCGATCCATGAACCCATCGAGAGCATCCTTCAGCGGACCGAACCAGAGACCCTGGTAAACGAGATCAGCCCACTGACTTTCCAGCTGTCGCTTGCTGCGCAGCACATCCGCCGCCAGCGTCAGACTCTCCAGCTCCTGATGAGCCTGGATCAGCAGCAGCAATCCGGGAGTTTCATAGATCTCCCTGGATTTGATCCCGACCACCCGGTTCTCGATCATGTCCAGTCGACCGATGCCGTGGCGGCCGGCCAGGCGATTGGCTTCACGGATCATGGCCACGGGATCGAGACTCGTTCCGTTGATCGCCACGGGATCGCCGGCTTCAAAACGGATCTCGATCTCCTCGGCCACATCCGGAGCATCAGCGACGGATACCGTCATCGCGAAAACCTCTTCCGGAGGGGCGACCATCGGATCCTCCAGAGGACCAGCCTCGATGCTGCGGCCCAGCAGGTTCAGATCGATGGAATAAGGCGATTTCTTGCTCACAGGAGAGGGAATGCCGCAGCGCTCGCCGTAGGCGATCGTCTCCTCACGACTCATGCCCCACTCCCTGGCCGGAGTCAGGACCTTCAGATCTGGTGCCAGAGCAGCGATGGCCACATCAAATCGCACCTGGTCGTTGCCCTTGCCCGTGCATCCATGAGCGACGGCATCGGCACCGACTTCCCTGGCAACCTCAACGAGGCGTCGGGCGATCAAAGGCCTTGCCAGTGCTGTGGACAAGGGATAACGCCCTTCGTAGAGAGCATTGGCCCGGATGGCAGGAAACGCGAATTCCTCGATGAACGGCTGGATCAGATCACCGACGAAGGACTGACTGGCACCGGCATCGAGAGCCTTGAGGCGGATCGGCTCCAGTTCATCGCCCTGTCCGAGATCAGCGGCAAAGGTGATCACCTCCTCGACACCCCATTCCCGCTTCAGATATGGAATGCAGACACTGGTATCGACACCGCCTGAGTAGGCGAGCACCACCTTGTTCGCGCGGCCCATCAATGGGTCTCCTGATCACAATCGACTGATTCTCCCCTCCCGTCGATCAGCAGCCACATCCCCAGAACCAGAGCCGGTGCGAACACAACCGCCAGGACCACTCCGAATGGCGCCTGGAGAGGCTCTGGATGCGATTCACCCCAATGGCGCAGGGCGTAGCTCAAAGCGGCCGCGGCGCCCCAGCAGATGGTCATCACCAGGGGTTTGTTCACGGTGATCAGCAGGGTCATGACGTATGTTGACTGATTGGACTGTGTCCTTCACTGATGAGTGCTCTCGACAGCATCAACCCTTCCCTGACCCGCTACGGGCGCAGGGATCCGGCACCGGTGCTGCCGCTGCGAGAAGAGCCGGATCTGCTCACATGGCTCGAAGCCAGTGGTCGTCTGGTGGCTGATGAGGAATCGAGCTCTCCTGAAGTGAGCACCGTGGAAGAAGAGGAGCTCTCCGCCCTGATGGGTGAGAAGGAGGATTACAACAACGCCGACGAACAGAACGAGGAGCAGTGGGAAGACTGAGCCGGGGGCTCTGAAGACCGGAGAAGACCGGAGTGGTCGACTCCCTATCGTTCGTTTAAGGTCCCTGCGCCTGCTCACATCGAGCCGTGTCCGCCAGCCCGGAGAACCGTTCCCATCGCTGGTGGGAGAACGGATCGCTCAGTGCGTCCCTTCTGATCGGGGTTGTTCTGGCCGCCAGCGTGGCCACCGACAAGTGGATCGCGAATGCTCAGCTGAGCCTGCCGCTGCTGATCAGCATGACCACTGCCGCACTGGTGGCAGCTGCAGGCATTCCACGGCTGCGGGCACTGAAGATGGGGCAGGTGATCCGGGAAGAGGGCCCAAAGGCCCACCTCAGCAAATCCGGCACACCCACAATGGGCGGCTTGCTGGTCGTGCCCGTCGGAGTGATCATCGGCGGCCTGATCAGTCCGGAAGGGGAGGCTTCACAACAGCTGCTGGCCGTGGCTGGCGTGACACTCGCTTACATGGTGATCGGCGGATTCGACGACTGGCGCAGCCTCACCAGACGCACCAACACCGGTCTGACGCCACGCGGAAAACTGTTTCTGCAGATGGTGGCGGCGGTCGCCTTCCTCAGCGTCGCTGCATGGCACGGGTGGATCGACAGCACGATCTCCCTGCCCCTTGGCATGACACTTCCGCTGGGACTGCTGATCTGGCCCCTGGGGCTGTTCGTGTTCCTGGCTGAGAGCAACGCGACCAACCTGACCGATGGCCTCGATGGACTGGCCAGTGGCTGTGGTGCCCTGGTGTTCGCCGGTCTGGCCATCCAGTTGATGCTCCGTGGTCACAGCGGGGATCCCGCCATGGCGGGTTTCTGCATGGCAATGGCCGGGGCCTGGCTCGGTTTTCTGATGCACAACCGCAACCCGGCCCGGGCTTTTATGGGTGACACCGGTTCCCTTGCCATGGGAGCCGCTCTCAGCGCCGTTGCCCTGCTCACCGACAGTCTCTGGCCGCTGCTGGTGATGGGAGGAGTCTTTCTCGCCGAGTCCGTGTCCGTGATCGTGCAGGTCTGGGTGTTCAAAGCCACCAAGGGACCCGATGGCCAGGGGCGTCGCATCTTCCGGATGGCACCACTGCACCACCACTTCGAACTGGGTGGCACCAGCGAACGCACGGTGGTGCCATGCTTCTGGCTGATGACAGCGGGACTGGTGCTGCTGGGCCTGCTGTTGCGCCCCATCGGCTGAACCCTGATGAGTTATTTCACCTGGCGGGAAACAGGACTGACCACGGACTGCCTCAGCCTCGAAGCGATGGCAGCGCGCTTCGAGGAATCCGCCAGCCTGATGCGACGCATGGCAGCGGACGGTTTTCAGCTGGAACGCCAGGGCTCGGAACAGCGCATCACCCATTCCGATGCCTCTGTGTTTGATGCCTGGGGATTCGTGAGTGAAGAACCGCCGGTCCGCCAGCTCACCCTGATTCCTGATCTCGAGACCTGATGGAGAGCCTGCTCAGCACAACCGCGGAACTGCTCAGCCAGGCCGCTGCTGACCCTGACCGCGTCCTGAAGTGGGTGCTGATTTATTTCGGGATCTCCTCCCTGGGGTTCATCGCGGTCTGGTTGATTGGTGAGATCCGCAGCAACAGCAGCTCATGAGCCGATTCCCTCGCACCGTTTTACTGCTTGGAAGCGGAGAGCTTGGGAAGGAGGTTGCGATCGCGGCCCAGCGACTCGGTTGTCGGGTGATCGCCTGCGACCGCTATGCCGATGCCCCGGCGATGCGGGTGTCGGATGTGGCCGAAGTGCTGACGATGACGGATGCGGACAATCTGCTGAAGGTGGTCCGCAGACATCGACCGGATGTGGTGATCCCGGAGATCGAAGCCCTGGCCGTGGCGGCCCTGGCTGAGCTGGAACAGGAGGGCACCACGGTGATCCCCACGGCCAGAGCCACCGCTGTGACGATGAACCGGGACAGAATCCGTGATCTCGCCGCTGGAGAACTGGCTTTGCGGACAGCCCGATTCGCCTATGCGTCCAGCGCCGAAGAGCTGGTGAAGGTCTCGGAGCCACTGGGCTGGCCCGTGGTCGTGAAGCCCGTGATGAGCTCCTCCGGGAAAGGTCAGAGCGTGGTGAGCAGCGCCGATGGGCTGCTCGAAGCATGGAACGCGGCCCTCAGCGGTGCCCGGGGCACCTCGACCCGGGTGATCGTCGAGGAATTCCTGCAGTTTGACCTGGAGATCACCCTGCTGACCGTGCGTCAGCAGAACGGAGACACGCTCTTCTGTGCACCGATCGGCCATGAACAGAAGAACGGGGACTATCAGTGCAGCTGGCAACCGGCTGAACTGAATGACCGACAGCTTCAGCAGGCCCAGGCCATGGCCCGCACCGTGACGGACAACCTCGGTGGAGTGGGGCTGTTCGGTGTCGAATTCTTTCTGTGCGGCGATGAGGTGATCTTCTCCGAACTGTCACCTCGACCCCACGACACCGGACTGGTGACTTTGATCAGCCAGAACATGAGCGAATTCGAGCTGCATCTGCGCGCTGTGCTGAATCTGCCGATCCCTGCCCTGAGGACGGCGGATGCCGCGGCCAGCCGCGTGATCCTTGCCGATCAACCGTTGGAATCCGTGAGTTATGACGGCATCAACGAAGCACTCCGGGAGGACGACACCCAGGTGTTGCTGTTCGGCAAACCGGATGCACGTGCCGGACGCCGGATGGGGGTGGCGCTGGCACGCGGGGAACATCTCGCGGAGGCTCGCAGCAAAGCTGATCGAGCCGCAGGCTGCGTGAAGGTGCTGCCGGGAGTCAACAGCTGATCAGAGGGCGCGCAGGCGTTATCCGACTCCTTCGTGGAGCTCGCCGGACCCTTGGGATCCGGTCGGCTGTGGCGTCCATCAGAGCCAGATAGTGACGGACATGGGCGCCCCAGCTGAAGTGCCGATTGACTGCCTCCACACCGTTATCGCTCCAACGTCTCCAGAGATCACCAGCTCTGGCCGCCTGCTCCAGTCCCCTTCGGAGACCCCCGGGCTCGGTCACATCCACCAGAAGCCCGTTGCCGCATCGGGCCTGAATGTCCTGGGGTCCCCCATCATCCGTCGCCACCATGGGCAACCCACAGGCAGCGGCTTCGAGCAACGTGAGTCCGAAGGGTTCCGTGAGAGCCGGGTTGACGAACAGGCCCTGACGGCGGGCCGCCCAGCGGTACATCGCGGGAATGTGGTCACGCCGATGCTGTTTCGGGTAGGCGATCGTGCCGTAGAGATTGTGATGATCCACCAGCTCGAACACCTGCTGGAACACCTCACGTTGCTGTTCGGCCAACTGGCGAGGGTCATCCCGGCATCCGAGCACCAGCACAAGATTGAACTGCTGACGCAGAGCGGCTGACTGACCGAACGCATCGACAAGAGCGGGGATGTTCTTGCGACGGACCGCCCGTGAAATGGCCAGCAGAGGAGGTTTGGAGGGATCCCGCAGGAAGGGATGCAGCAGCTGATTCAGCTCGGCCTTTTCCGTGAACGTGGCGGAGGGATGAAAACGACTCGAATCCACACCCGGTGGAACCACGTGGGCACGCTGCAGCTGGAAACTGCTGTACCGGGAGTACTGCTTCTCCGCTTCCTGACGGGTGCTAGTGATGATCAGATCTGCCTGTGCGAGCGCCCGCTCCTCAGCGTCGATGCGGGCCCTGATGGCATAGGAGCGTTCCATCTGCAGCGGGTCGCCCCCAGCAGCCAGAAGTCTCCGCTGCTTTTCGCGACCGAGGGAATGGCCTGTGAAAACGAGGGGGATGCCCAACCGCTCACTGACCAGGGAACCCACAAGGCCGGCATCGGCGTAATGAGCGTGAATCCAGTCGACCATCTGACCGGGCTGACGCAGATGATCGACAAGCTGATCAACCAGCTGCATCAGATGCGGCCAGAGCCGTTCCTTTCGCAGGTATCGATCTGGACCAAAACGGAAACGCAGAATGCGGGCCCCGGAAGCGATGGGTTCCTCAGGAACGGCATAGTCACTCGAAACCTGGGGGTCCTTGATCAGCCTGGTGACCACATCGACCTGATCGACATCCGGTTGCCGCGCCAGATGCTTGACAAGCTCGAGGACGTACAGGGTCTGCCCGCCTGTGTCGGCATCACGCCCAAGCTCCAGCTCATGGGAACGGAATAGGCCATGCAGGTGCAGATGCAACAGACGCAGACCCATTCGTGGCATCAACAGACAGCAAAAGCCTGGAAGGGCTTCGTTTTTGTTTAGAGAAACAAAGAGCCTGAGAAGATGAAAAAAAGATTAGAAAACAAGCACTGCTGCCGGGTCAGGCCCACAGATGATTGACCTGGACAGAGATGTCGCCCCTTTCGAGACATCCCCGGAGGCGACGAATTTGTAAACAGACAGCAATCTCAGAGACGATCACTGACATCAACCAGACGCTGCTCCGGATCACCCCAACCACCACCGGAGAATGTGACGGAACCGGACACATCGAGCTGCTCGTTGAGCCAGGCGAGCAGAAGGGCACCGATCGCCGCCGGTTGCGGATCACCCCTGAAACTGCGGGCCGTGAAGTGATTGGCCCGGTCGTACAGCACCAGACGATGTCCATGGCGTGCTGCCTTCGTCTCTCGCATCGGCGAGATCGCCTCGGGACCGGATGGAACGACCCAGTCAGCGGTGCCACTGATCAGAAGCACCTTCCCGCTGAGGCTCCTGGAACTGGCGGGATCGAACAGCAGACGCAACGGGGGACTGACGGACACCACAGCACGCACACGCGGGTCGGCTGCTCCCGCCTCTCGGATGGTGGACAACCAGCTGCATTGCAGCACCCAGCTCATGTTCCCCTCTGGATCCTCCAGATCACTGCAGCGGGAAAGCATCTTTCGATCGGTTGGATCTGCACCGGCAAGCTGAAGAACCGTGGTGCCGCCCCAGGAATGTCCGATCACAGCGACCGCGTCGGTGTTGAGCGACTGATTGCGCAGGATGCGACCTGATGCAACGGCATCGATCAGTGCGGAGACATCGCGGGGACGTCTGGTCAACTCCTCCGGATCCGGGGGGGGACGGTCCCCGGCAAGCATCGCCTTCTGCTGCTCGAAATCACTGCCTGGATGATCGGGAAGAAGCACGGTGTAACCCGCCGAAGCAAGCACCTCTCCCCAGCCTTCAAACGATTCGGGATCATCCCAGAGTCCGTGGGATATCACAGCCAGGCGTCCATTCGAATTCCGCTGCGGTTCCAGAACCAGCGTTCGCAGCGGTTCCTGCCGATGGGGCACCGACACCTGAATCTCCCGACGGGACCAGGCGCCCCTCAGCCGGGCTTGCAACGAAGAATTGAACGGCTCAGCCGGTGCAGCCTTCACCAGACTGCGACCCTGTTCCGTGTTACGGATCAGTCGGGAGGCGATGAAAGCGACCCTCGAGATGTCGATGGTGGCCGTTTTCCCTGGCATTTCACGCAGCAGACCGAGCACAGTCGCCTGCCCATTGCGTTCCGCCCGGATCAGCGCATCGGTGAGCATCCGCCCGGAGGTGTCTGACTCGACCCCTTCGAGCTGCACCAGAGCAACGGCGGATTGGAGGGCCTGCTCAAGCAGTGGCTGACCGGTTGATCCCTCCAGAAACGAACGCGTCTCAGGGGGAAGCGGTGCAAGAAAAATCCCCTCCAGCAGGTTGGACAGCCTGTCGCCGCTCGCAGCCCTCAGATCCTCGAGATCCGGACTGGATCGCAACAGTTGATCGACCGTCTCGGCTTCCCCCAGATTGATCGTGATGCTGGTTTCCAGGAACGGCATCCGCAGAACCAACCGCTCGAGGGCGGACGCAGGAGTTCCCACACCCGTCAGGGCAAGTCCCGCCATCAGGGACACCAGACACGATCGCGGGCATCGGAACCTGAACATCAGGCGGCGAGAGAAGGAATCTCTGCTGGATGCTGATCGAGAACACGACGCAGGTAACGCCCCGTGTGACTGGTCGGATGCTGGGCCACCTCTTCCGGTGTGCCGGTCACCAGCAAGTCCCCGCCACGGTCACCACCCTCGGGGCCAAGATCGATGATCCAGTCGCTGCAACGGATCACATCGAGATTGTGCTCGATGCAGATGATCGAATTTCCCTTGTCGACAAGACGCTGCATCACCTCCATCAACTTGTGGACGTCGTAGAAGCTGAGGCCGGTTGTCGGCTCATCGATCAGATAGAGCGTCTTACCGGTGGCCCTGCGGGACAGTTCGGTGGCGAGCTTCACTCGCTGCGCCTCACCGCCAGACAGTGTCGGGGCCGGCTGTCCGAGCTTCACGTAACCGAGGCCGACGTCCACCAGCGTCCGCAGTCGGTCCGCAGCCTGAGGAATCGCCTCGAACACCTCCGCAGCCTGCTCGACCGTCATCTGCAGGACATCAGCAATCGTGTAGCCCTTGTATTTCACCTGCAGGGTTTCACGGTTGAACCTGGCTCCCTTGCACACATCGCACTGCACGTAGACATCGGGGAGGAAATTCATCTCGATCACGTTCACGCCCTGTCCGCGGCAGGCTTCACAACGTCCGCCCTTGACGTTGAAGCTGAACTGACCGACCTGATAACCGCGCGCCTTGGCCTCAACGGTGGCGGCAAAGACCTGGCGGATCGGATCGAAGGCACCGGTGTAAGTGGCCGGATTGGAACGGGGCGTGCGGCCGATCGGGGATTGATCGATGACGATCACCTTGTCGATCGACTTGATTCCACGCAACTCACCCAGACCGCTGGGAAACGGCACCTTCAGTCCGAGGCCGTTTTCCAGAGCTGGGTGAAGCAGCTCGTTCACCAAGGTGCTCTTGCCACTTCCGCTGACGCCGGTCACCGCGACGAGTCGACCGAGCGGAAATTCCACGGTGAGATCGCGCAGGTTGTTGCGATTGCAGTCGATCAGCTGCAGACGGCGGTTGCCACCTGTGCGACGTTCAGAAGGCGTGGGAATGGAACAGCGTCCGCTGAGATAGGCACCTGTGACGGACTCTTCACTGGACAGAAGGTTCTCCAGGGAGCCTTCGGCCACGATGTGGCCGCCATGCACTCCGGCACCGGGACCGATGTCCACGACATGATCCGCTGCCCGGATGGTGTCTTCGTCGTGCTCCACCACCACCAGAGTGTTGCCGAGATCGCGAAGGCGCCTGAGCGTGTCCAAAAGCCGGTCGTTGTCCCGCTGATGCAGGCCGATGCTGGGCTCATCCAAGACGTAGAGCACTCCGGTGAGCCCCGCACCGATCTGGGTGGCGAGACGGATGCGCTGAGCCTCTCCCCCTGACAGGGTCATCGCCGGACGGTCGAGGCTGAGGTAATCGAGCCCCACATCCAGAAGGAAGCGCAACCGCAGACGGATCTCCCGCAGCACCAGATCGCCGATCTGGATCTGACGCGGCGTCAGCAGCGGCTCGGAACCTTCATGGATCCCGACGCCCATCAACTGCTCGATCCTCTCCAGGGTTTCAGCGACGCTGACGGCCGTGAGCTCTGGAATCCGGAAAGGACCCACCTTCACCGCGAGGGCTTCCGGCCTCAGCCGCTGCCCGTGGCAGGCCTCGCATGGCACCAGCGCCAGGAACTTCTCCAGCTTCTGGCGCTGAGCCTCACCGCTGGCATCGCGCAACTGGCGTTCCAGGATCGGAAGAATTCCCTCAAACGGACGCGTATACGCGCCCTTGCCCTTGCGGTAACGACTGTCGGCCTGGATCAGGATCGGTTCACGACTGCCATTCAGCAGCACATCCCTCTGTTCATCGGTGAGCTCGTTCCAAGGGGTTTTGATCTCGAATCCAAAGGCTTCACCGACGGAATAGAGCAGCGAGAAGTAGTAGCTGTTGTCCTTTTCAGCCCAGGGAGCAACCGCCGCGTAGACCGGCTGGCTGGGATCGGGGATCACCCGTTCCACCGTGAACTTGCGGAGGTGGCCGATGCCATGACAGGCCTCACAGGCGCCGTAAGGACTGTTGAACGAGAAGAGTCGAGGTGAGAGTTCCTCGATCACCGCTCCGTGCACCGGACAGGCGAAATTCTCGGAATAGAGACGCTCGCGATCGACGCCCTCCGGAACCTCCTCTCCTGCCTTGGGAACCACTTCCACAAGAGCGAGACCATCACCGCGTTTCAAAGCAGTGCGCAGGGAATCGGTGAGCCTCTCCTGCACACCCTCCCTGGCCACGAGACGATCCACCACCACTTCGATGTTGTGACTGTGGTTCTTGTCGAGCTCGATGTTGTCTGACAGCTCACGCACCTCGCCGTCGATCCGGACCCGTGCGAACCCCTCCGCTGCCAGACCGCTGATCAGCTTGGTGTGGGTTCCCTTCTTGCCCCGGACCACCGGTGCCAGCAATTGATATCGGGTTCCCTCAGGCAGCAGCAGGATGTGATCGACCATCTCGTCGATGCTCTGAGGCCGGATCGAACGCCCGCACTTGGGACAGTGGGGTTCACCGGCACGCCCGAACAGAAGACGCAGATAGTCCTGAATCTCGGTGACGGTGCCGACGGTCGAACGGGGGTTGTGACTTGTCGATTTCTGATCGATCGAGATGGCCGGTGACAGACCCTCGATGGCGTCGACATCGGGCTTGTCCACCTGGCCGAGAAACTGCCTGGCATAGGCGGAGAGACTCTCGACGTAGCGGCGCTGACCCTCCGCAAAGATCGTGTCGAACGCCAGTGAGCTCTTGCCGCTGCCACTCACACCGGTGAAGACCACCAGTTTGTTGCGGGGGATCGTGACGTCGACGTTTTTGAGGTTGTGCTGTCTGGCCCCCCGCACCCGGATCTCATCGTCCTGATCCGTACGGGCTAGATCCACAGCAGCAGGGCGATTCGCGTTATTGGCAGCAGATCGCCCCATGTCGCCCCGATGGTAAGCACAAAATCTTAAGAAGAATTCGAAACTTCAGGCAGATTTCTGGTCCAGCAGGCTGGCTGCATAGGCACGGGCCTGATCACCACCGGCCAACTCAGCGAGTTCCAGTTGTCGCTGCTGAGTGTCCCGCAGGTGGGACACCCGTGAACGGGTGATGCCGTCCCGCACGTCCTTGCTGACGCGGAAATGGTGATCGGCCCCAGCCGCAACCAGGGGCTGATGGGTCACACAGAACACCTGCCGGTGCCGCGCCAGGGAACGGAGCAACTCCGCCATCGCACCGCTGACCCGGCCACTCACGCCGGAATCGATCTCATCAAACAACAACGTGCTGGACCCATCCACCGCGGCGAGAGCTGTCTTCAATGCCAGCAGAAACCGCGACATCTCCCCTCCGGACGCCACCTCTATCAGCGGTGCGAGGGGCTGTCCGGGATTGGCGGAGAACAGAAAGCGCACGGCATCCGACCCGTGTTCCGTGGGATCGATGGATAGGAGTTCCACTTCAAAGCGCACATTCGCCAGTCCCATGGGAGGCAGCAGATCAAGAAGCGAGCTCTGCAGTGACTCGGCAGCCTCCAGCCTTGCCGCACGGAGCAGGGCATTGGCTTGATCAAGAGCCGATCGACACCGCTGTTCCCTCTGACGCCATCGCTCCAGATCGGCAGACACCCCCCCCTCCATGAGCTGCTCCCGCAGCTCATCCCGACGGGTGATCAGGCCGGCCAGATCGAGCCCATGACGCCGCTGCAGCCGCTTGAGCTGTTCGAGTCGCTCCTGAATGCAATCGAGCTGCTCAGGATCACTCTCAAGAGCCACCCCGTACTGATCCAGAGACCGCAAAAGATCCTCGACCCCTGTCTGGAGGTCGAGAGCCCGATCGTGCAGGGGAATCAGCGAGGCATCCATCTGGCTCATGGCCTGCAGCTCCTGATTCACCGCTGCGAAATGATCCTGGAGAGACGGAGCCTGATCCGCTCCATCGCGCAGACGGCCGAACACCTCAGCCAGGCCCTGCTGAAGATGAACACCGTGAACCAGCCGATCCTGCTCGCGCTCCAGCCGGCCCCACTCATCCGGATCCTCTAAGCAAGCCTGCTCGAGCTGATCCAGCAGCTGTTCCTGCTCGGCCCGATCCCGTTCCAAGCCCTCCTGCTTGTCTTCAAGGGCCAGCAGGGAAGCCGCAGCCTCACGCCAGAGCTGCCATGCCGTACGAACCGCCTGAGAGCATTCGGCGAGACCAGCCCCACCGAGACGATCAAGCCAACGACGCTGCTGACCGGAACGGGACAGTTGCTGTGTCTGACCCTGAATGGTGAGATCGATAAGCAAGGGCCGCAGATCCTGCAACTGCTGCCGGTTGACCGCGACGCCATTCAGGCGTGATCGACTGGTGACCCGCTCGGGCTGCTGTCGGCGCCATTCCCTGCTGACGATCAGTTCGTCCTGTCCATCCTCAGCGAGTCCTTCGCGGCTCAGCCAGCGACCCACCGACTCGGTGATTTCAAAACTGGCTTCGATACGGGACAGATCACAGCCTGGACGCAGCAATCGCAGACCTGCTGCGCCCTGAGCACCACCGAGAACGGCGTCGAGAGCATCGAGAAGAATCGATTTGCCGGCACCCGTTTCACCCGTGAGCACAGTGAAACCGGCTTGAAAGACAAGCTCGAGGCTGTCGATCAGAGCGATGTTCCGCAGCTGAAGACCGGTGAGCACAGTCAGCTCCTGTGGTCGTGCTGACCGTAGCGGCGACACGGTTCGTTTAGAAGGGAGTCCCTTCAGACCGGAACCATGGCGCAGGAGCTCGGTGACTTCATCGAAGCCGCTGGACTGCTGGAGTACGACCCTGCGGCCATCACACGGATCTATGCAGGCCATCCACAACGGCTGATCCGACGCCTGTGGCAGACCCTGGTGCCGATCGGTCTTTTTCTGATCGGGGTGGGCTGGGACTGGTTGTTCCGGCGCTTGCAGGACCCTCGGCAGGCCCGTTCCCGCGCCCGGGAGTGCGCAACCTTGCTTGTGGATCTCGGACCGGCATTCATCAAGGCAGGTCAAGCCCTGTCCACCCGACCGGACATCGTTCCACCCGTTCTGCTGGAGGAGCTTGCTCAACTGCAGGACCAACTGCCTGGCTTCGACAGTGATCTGGCCATGGCCTGCATCGAGGAGGACCTACAGGCTTCGGTCGATGAACTGTTCCTGGAACTGGAACGGGAACCGATCTCGGCCGCATCCCTCGGACAGGTCCACAGGGGTGTTCTGAACAACGGAGAGCGGGTCGCTGTGAAAGTTCAGCGCCCCGGCTTGCGCGAGCAGATCACACTCGATCTTTACATCGTCCGAAACATCGCTTCCTGGTTGAACAGCAACATCGGACTGATCCGGAGTGATCTGGTCGCCTTGATTGATGAGCTCGGCAAGCGGGTGTTCGAGGAAATGGATTACCTCAACGAAGCAGCGAATGCTGAACAGTTCCGTGAACTTCACAGCAACAACCCTCGCATCGCCGTTCCCCGGATTCATCAGGAGGCAACCAGCCGGCGCGTGCTGACCATGGAATGGATCGACGGAGTCAAGCTCACCAACCTCGAAGCCGTGCGCGACATGGGTGTCAACCCTGACGACATGGTCGAAGTTGGGGTGAACTGCAGTCTTCAGCAACTGTTGGAGCATGGTTTCTTCCATGCTGACCCCCATCCTGGAAACCTTCTGGCGCTCGAAGACGGTCGACTCTGTTATCTGGACTTCGGGATGATGAGTGAAGTCAGTCGTGAATCAAGAACGGGCTTGATCCAAGCAGTGGTGCATCTTGTCAATAGAAATTTCAACAAACTTTCGAAGGACTTTGTTACCCTTGGATTTCTTGCTGAAGATGTCAATCTCGAGCCAATTGTGCCCGCCTTTGAATCGGTTTTCAGTCAAGCAATCGAGATGGGTGTCAACAGAATGGATTTCAAAAGCGTGACAGACGATATGTCCGGTGTGATGTATAAGTTCCCTTTCCGAGTTCCCCCCTATTACGCACTGATCATCCGTTCACTCGTCACTCTCGAAGGGATCGCTCTGAGCGTGGACCCCGATTTCAAGATCCTCGGTGCTGCCTATCCCTATTTCGCTCGAAGGTTGATGGAAGATCCGGATCCTCAGCTGCGACAGAGCCTCAAGGAAATGCTCTTCGATGGAGAGATCTTCCGTTGGACACGCCTCGAAAACCTGGTCTCGAGCGCTGCCAGTCAGACCGACCTCGACCTGGACACGCTCCTCGACCAACTTCTCGACTTCCTGTTCTCGTCAAAGGGTGGTCTGCTGCGGGAGCAGCTGGTGGATGCCACGGTGCAACGTCTTGACGATTTCGGATGGCTCACGATGAAGCGCCTGGGCCAACGGCTGCCAAAACGTCTGCAGCCTCCTGGAATGTCTGCCAACAGGTCGATCCAGAACGATCCGCTGCTCCAGCTCGAACCGATCCGTCAACTGATCGGCGTTCTGCAATCTCTACCGGGATTCAGCCCTGATCTGCTGATGAAACGCCTTCCCAGAATCATCAATGAGCCCGACGCACGCCGAATGGGACTTCAGGTGGCGCAGGGTCTGGCCGAACGGGGAGTTGTCCGCCTCGTGCGAGTCGCCGCTGGAGTTCCCGCTTAGGTTTCGTCAAAACAAAGCAGTGATGGTCAGCCTCCGGAGATGCCGTCGATCCGTGCTCGGGTTTGTCGCAGCAACCGGTCTCGCAATCGGTTGTCCAACGCCAAAGGCGATGGCCGCAGTGGACATTGCTCTCGTTTCCGGAGGATTCCGACGCTCGATTCCCGTCAAGGAAATCGAGCATCTTGCCGAAACCGGTGAGGCCATCGGTCTGCTGGAAGATCTGCTGGCGATCTCCGGACAGAAACCCGAGGAGGTCGCGAAGTTACTCAATCAGAAACTGGAGCTTCCACTTGTCTTGACCAGCCGGCTGATCAACACCCGGATCGGAGATGCCATCGTCCATCGTGTCGGCAAGATCATTTATCCGATCTATTCTCCGTCTCCTGATGTCAGCGTCCCTGCCATCCGTGCCGGTGTGATCAATGGATTGCAGGAGGCAGGCGGCCTGACAGCTGTCAATTTCCTGAAGTCGTATCCCAACGAGGTGATGGCTGTAAATCTTCCGGCACTGTTTGGAGTCATTGAGAAAGCACAGTCCATCGCTGGCCTCGTGCAGTTCTTCTCAGACTCACCGCTGGACGGTTTGAAAGATGGAAACCCCTGAGGTCTCTGAGCCCTGACACTTAGATTCCGGCTCAGGTAATAAGCGATCCGGTGACCTTCGTTCAGAACCTCCGTCGACGATTCGCCGATAAGCCGGTGATGCAGGACTGGCCTGGGCTGATCGAGGCTTACCGGGCCTGGTTGCCGGTCAGCAGGTCGACACCGGTGATCACACTGCGGGAGGGCGCCACACCGCTGATTCCGGTGCCATCCGTTGCCGAACGCATCGGCAAGGGTGTGACCGTCCATGTCAAGTACGACGGCCTGAATCCAACCGGCTCCTTCAAAGACCGCGGCATGACCATGGCCATCAGCAAGGCCAAGGAAGCCGGCTGTGAAGCCGTGATCTGCGCCAGCACCGGAAATACATCGGCAGCCGCAGCGGCCTATGCCCGTCGGGGAGGCATGCGCGCATTCGTCTTGATCCCTGACGGCTACGTCGCCCAGGGAAAGCTGGCCCAGGCTCTTGTGTACGGAGCAGAAGTGCTGGCTATCCGCGGCAACTTCGACAAAGCTCTCGACATCGTTCGGGAAGCGGCGGAGAAGTACCCCGTGACCCTGGTGAATTCCGTCAATCCCTACCGTCTGCAGGGTCAGAAGACTGCTGCTTTCGAGATCGTCGATGCACTCGGGGAAGCCCCCGACTGGTTGTGCATCCCGATGGGGAATGCAGGGAACATCACCGCGTACTGGATGGGATTTCAGGAATACCAGCAGGCAGGCCACAGCCGGAAGCTGCCGAGAATGATGGGCTTTCAGGCCAGTGGATCAGCCCCTCTTGTGCATGGGACAACCGTGAAGGAGCCCGAAACGATCGCCACGGCGATCCGGATCGGAAATCCCGTGAACCGCGACAAGGCCATCGCAGCCCGTCAGGCGAGCAACGGGGCCTTTCTGGACGTCACCGATGCGGAAATCATTGAGGCCTACAAGCTGCTGGGTGGAGAGGAAGGAATCTTCTGCGAACCGGCGAGCGCCGCCTCGGTGGCGGGTCTGCTGAAACGACGCGATGAAGTCCCGACAGGAGCCAATGTCGTCTGCGTTCTGACCGGCAACGGCCTCAAGGATCCCGACTGCGCGATCAACAACAACGACGCTGCCTTCCACACGGATCTGGACCCTGATCTGGCCACCGTTGCCGACGTCATGGGTTTCTGAAGCGGTAGACAATCGCCAAAGCGCCTGAGGACAACCGCCCAAAACACTCTTCAGAACCTGGGGAAAGAGAACCTCTGTTGGAGCTTCCGCTCAACGGAGGTTTTTTCACGGCCTGTGAACAAGTGGAAAACCGCTGTTCATCCCACAGGCGTCGAATTGTTCTCACCAGTCATAGAGCTCCAAAACCCCAGACGAAGACTGCGA